>NZ_CP126266.1:0-3630731 GCF_001865055.2 Curtobacterium sp. MCBA15_004
ATGACGATGCCGGCCGATCCCGTCGAGGACCTCTGGTCCTCCGTCCTGGGCCTCCTGTCGGAGGACGACCGCATCACGCCGCAGCTGCACGGCTTCCTCAACCTGGTCGAACCGAAGGGCGTCCTCGCCGGCACCCTCTACCTCGAGGTCCCGAACGACCTGACCCGCGGCATGCTCGAACAGCGGATCCGGATCCCGATCACCGAGGCGGTCTCCCGGGTCGGCGACGACTCGGTCGCGAACTTCGCGATCACGGTCAACCCCGACATGGCCTCCGAGCCGCGGGTCGACCCGGTCGTCTCGTCGCACGTGCCCGAGTACGCCGAGCCCGTGCAGCAGCCCGTCGAGCAGAGCGCGGCACCGCGGCAGTACATCGAGGCGCCGTTCGTCCCGAGCCAGATCGACGCACCGGGCACGAGCGGGCGCCCGGAGTCCCGGCTCAACCCGAAGTACAACTTCGACAACTTCGTCATCGGGTCCTCGAACCGGTTCGCCCACGCCGCAGCCGTCGCGGTCGCCGAGGCCCCGGCCAAGGCCTACAACCCGCTCTTCATCTACGGCGACTCCGGGCTCGGCAAGACGCACCTGCTCCACGCGATCGGCCACTACGCCGAGAGCCTCTACCCGGGGATCCGCGTCCGGTACGTGTCGAGCGAGGAGTTCACCAACGACTTCATCAACTCGATCGCGAACAACCGCGCGAACCAGTTCCAGCAGCGGTACCGCGACATCGACATCCTGCTGATCGACGACATCCAGTTCCTGCAGGGGAAGGACTCCACGCAGGAGGCCTTCTTCCACACGTTCAACACGCTGCACGACCACAACAAGCAGGTCGTCATCACGTCGGACGTCGCGCCGAAGCACCTCACCGGCTTCGAGGACCGGATGCGCTCCCGCTTCGAGTGGGGCCTGATCACCGACGTGCAGGCACCCGACCTCGAGACCCGCATCGCGATCCTCCGCAAGAAGGCGCAGTCCGACCACCTGCAGGTGCCGGACGACATCCTCGAGTTCATGGCCTCGAAGGTGTCGAGCAACATCCGGGAGCTCGAGGGGACGCTCATCCGCGTCACGGCGTTCGCGAGCCTCAACCGGACGGCCGTCGACATGGCCCTGGTGCAGACGGTGCTCAAGGACCTGATCACCCTCGACGACGACAACGTGATCGCGCCGACGGACATCATCAACCACACCGCGGAGTACTTCAAGCTCTCCGTCGACGACCTCTACGGGTCCTCCCGGTCGCAGGCGATCGCCACCGCTCGGCAGATCGCGATGTACCTGTGCCGCGAGATGACGAGCCTGTCCCTGCCGAAGATCGGGCAGCTGTTCGGCAACCGCGACCACACCACGGTCATGTACGCGAACAAGAAGATCACCGAGCTGATGAAGGAGCGGCGGTCGATCTACAACCAGGTCACCGAGCTGACGAGCCGCATCAAGCAGGACCGCCGGTACCGCTGAGCCCGGCTCCACCACCAGGTCACCGAGACCGCACCCATCTCCGGCAGCCGCACCGAGCAGGACCGCGAGCCGCATCAAGCAGGACCGCCGCTCCCGCTGATCCGCGCGACGCTGTCCATCCGCTGCCCCCGGGACGTCCGACGCGCCCCCCGCCGACCCTGCGGGCCCGGTTCCGTCGTCGCGCCCCCAACCCGGCCTGGAGGCACGGATCACCTCCCCGGATCGGCCCGCCTCAGCGCCCATCCACCATCTGAGACGGTTCCATGGGCCGAGATTCCCACAGTGTGGAAAGCCTGTGGATAACTGTGGAGGACACGCGGTCCGGTTGTACACAGATCCACACCCACCTGTGGAGACTGGGGATGGAAGTGGATAAGTGACTTTTGCTCATCCAGAAGCCGTCAACACCCCACTCACAACTCACACGTGTGTAGTTCCCTGTGGAGAACTGGGATGCACAGAGTTGTCCACAGTGTGCACAGGCGTTAAGACCATTACTCCTTGTCATCTAGATCACTCCAGAGGCCAACCTTGTGGAGGGCCGAACGACAAGAAATCCGGCGCTCCCTCCGCTGTGCCACAATGGGGCGGCCGGACAGTCAACCGATCGACAGGGGTCCCAGCTGTGAAGTTCGAGGTCAACCGGGACGTCTTCTCCGAAGCCGTCTCCTTCGCGGTGAAGCTCCTCCCACAGCGCACGACCCTCCCGATCCTCTCCGGCGTCCTGATCCACGCAGAGGGCGACCGGCTGACGCTCTCGTCGTTCGACTACGAAGTCTCGGCGCAGACGTCGATCACGGCCCAGGTCGACGAGTCCGGCACGGTGCTCGTCTCCGGCCGGCTCCTGAACGACATCGCCAGCCGCCTGCCGAACGCCCCGGTCACCTTCACGACCGAGGAGTCCCGGATCTCGGTCGCCTGCGGCCCGGCGCACTTCACGCTGCTGTCGATGCCGGTCGAGGAGTACCCGACCCTCCCCGAGATCGGCGAGCAGACCGGTGTCATCCCGGGCGACGCCTTCTCGGAGGCCGTGTCCCAGGTCGCCGTCGCCGCGAGTCGTGACGACGTCACCCCGGTGATCACGGGCGTGCAGCTCGAGGTCGGCGACAACGACCTGTCGCTCACCGCGACCGACCGCTACCGCGTCGCGATCCGCACGATCGCGTGGGACTCCGGCCGCGTCGGCTCCGAGCCCCTGCACGCACTCGTCCCCGCCCGCACCCTGCAGGAGGTCGGCCGCACCTTCGGCTCGGCGTCCACGGTGTCGGTGTCGATCAGCGGCAGCTCGGACCGCGAGCTCATCGCGTTCCACGCCGACGACAAGACGGTCACGTCGCTGCTCATCAAGGGCAACTACCCGCCGGTCCGCCGGCTCTTCCCCGAGACGGTCCAGGACCACGCGGTGATCAACACCGCGGAACTGGTCGAGGCCGTCCGACGGGTCTCCCTCGTCCTGGAGCGCGAAGCCGCCCTCCGGTTCTCCTTCTCGGTCGACGGGCTCACGCTCGAGGCGATCGGTTCCGAACAAGCGCAGGCGTCAGAGTCGATCAGTGCGTTGCTGACCGGTGAGGAAACGGTGGTCTCGCTGAAGCCCGCCTTCCTCCTGGACGGGTTGAACGCGGTGCACTCCGAGTTCGTCCGGATCTCCTTCACCAAGACGGAGAACCCCAACAAGCCGGGCCCGGTGCTCATCACCGGCCAGACCTCCCAGGAGGCCCCGGCGACGGACGGATACCGGTACCTGCTGCAGCCCAATCTCCTGCTGCGGTAAGCGCAACAGCCGAACACTGCGCTGACGCGCCAACCGTGCATCAGCGCGACGACGAACAGAAGAGGAAATCATGCACATCGGTCTTGTCGGCCTCGGTCGCATGGGCAACAACATGCGTGCCCGTCTCCGCAACGCAGGCATCGAGGTCACCGGGTACGACGCGAACCCCGCCGTCTCCGACGTCGCCGACCTCGGCGCACTCGCCGCCGCACTGCCCGAGGGCAAGAAGCTCGTCTGGGTCATGGTCCCGCACGGCAAGATCACGGACGACGTGATCTCCGACCTGGCCGAGGTCCTCGGCGAGGGCGACCTGGTCATCGACGGCGGCAACTCGAAGTGGCTCGACGACGAGGTGCACGCCAAGCAGCTCGACGCCAAGGGCATCCGCTACATGGACGCCGGCGTCTCGGGCGGCGTCTGGGGCAAGGACAACGGCTACGGCCTCATGGTCGGCGGTGCCGCCGAGGACGTCGAGTTCGCGATGCCGGTCTTCGACGCGCTGCGTCCCGAGGGCCCCCGCGAGGAGGGCTTCTCGCACGCCGGCGGCGTCGGCGCGGGCCACTACGCGAAGATGGTCCACAACGGCATCGAGTACGCGATCATGCAGGCGTACGGCGAGGGCTACGAGCTCCTCGAGGCGAAGGACATCGTCCACGACGTGCCCGCCGTCTTCGCCGGGTGGCAGCGCGGGACGGTCGTCCGTTCCTGGCTGCTCGACCTGCTCGTCCTCGCGATCAACGAGGACCCGAAGCTCGACGAGCTCGAGGGCTACGTCGACGACTCGGGCGAGGGTCGCTGGACCCTCGAAGAGGCGATCGAGCTCGCGGTGCCGATGCCCGCGCTCTCGGCCGCGATGTTCGCCCGCTTCGTCTCGCGTCAGGGCAGCCAGTCCCCGACGATGAAGGCCGTCGCGGCGCTCCGCAACCAGTTCGGCGGCCACGCCGTCAAGAAGGCGTAGCCCGGGTACCCACCCGGACCCTCGGCCCGCGTGCACGTCGACCACCTGCAACTCACCGACTTCCGGAACTACCGGGAGGCGGAGGTGGTCCTCGCACGCGGGCCGAACCTGTTCGTCGGGCGCAACGGGCAGGGCAAGACCAACCTCGTCGAGGCGATCGGCTACCTGTCCACCCTCGGATCGCACCGCGTCCCGACCGATGCGGCACTCGTCCGCCAGGGCTGCGACGCCGCGATCGTCCGCGCACGTCTCGCCCACGACGACCGCAGCATCCTCGCCGAGGTCCAGATCAACCGGACCGGGTCGAACCGTGCGCAGGTGAACCGGGCGGCGATCAAGCCGCGCGAGCTCCCGCGCTACTGCACGAGCGTCCTGTTCGCACCCGAGGACCTCGCGCTGGTCCGCGGCGAACCGGCCGGCCGGCGCCGCATGCTCGACGAGCTGCTCGGCCAGATCGCGCCGCGGATGCAGGGCGTCCTCGCCGACTACGACCGCACGCTCCGCCAGCGGAACACCCTGCTGAAGTCGGCGCGCGCGACCGGGTCCCGCGCTGGCTCCCTCGCGACGCTCGACGTCTGGGACGAGCGACTCGTGGCCTTCGGGTCCGAGGTCATCGCCGCGCGCGACCACCTCACCCGCCGGTTGGCGCCCTTCGTCACCGAGGCGTACGCGACCGTCGCCGGTGAACGGCACGAGGCCACGATCACGGGTGTGCTCAGCGTGCGGGGCGGCGACCCCGAGGACGCCGCGGCGACCGACCCGGTGCTCGGCACCCCGGAGGAACCGGTCTCCGTGGCGGCCGCCGCCGATGCCTTCCGGGCCGCGCTCGAGCGCCGTCGCCGCGACGAGCTCGACCGTGGCCTGACGCTCGTCGGACCCCACCGGGACGACGTGCTCTTCCAGCTGAACGGGTTACCCGCCCGTGGGTACGCGAGTCACGGGGAGTCGTGGTCGTTCGCGCTCGCGGTCAAGCTCGCCAGTGCCGCTGTCCTGCGCGCGGAGTCGACCCTCGGCGACCCGATCATCATCCTCGACGACGTGTTCGCCGAGCTCGACGAGTCCCGCAGGGAACGCCTGGCCGGGGCGGTCGCCGACTACGAGCAGGTCCTCATCACCGCCGCCGTGCACGGGGACGTGCCGGCCCAGCTCGCGGCGCACACCGTGCGGATCGAGGCCGGGACGATCGTGACCGACGAGGCGGACGCGAGCAGTACCTCCCGTCCGACCGCCGACCACGCGACCGGCGCGTCCGAAGCAACTGACCCGTCCGACGCGACCGACGCGACCGACCTGTCCGGCGAGACCGACCTGTCCGGCGCGACCGTCACCCCCGCGGCGGCACCCGCGGCGACGACGACCGGGGCGGACGCCTGATGCCGAAGCCCTGGAAGCCCACCGAGCCGAGCCGGGTCTACCGCCACCTCCGCGCGGTGTACGGCGACCCCTCCCTCCGGACCGTCGACGCCCGTCGCCGTCGTGCCCGCGAACTCGACGCCGACTCGGTGCCGTACGGTCGCGGCCGCGAACCCCGGGGTCTCGGCGACGTCGTCGGCTCCCTCGCCGCCGAGCTCGGCTGGACGGAGCCGCTCGCGCGCTCCGAGCTGTTCGTCGACTGGCCCGCGGTGGTCGGCGAGGAGCTCGCGAAGCACTCGCGACCGATGACGATCGACGACGGTGCGCTGGTCATCCGGTGCGACTCGACCGCGTGGGCGACGCAGCTCCGGCTCATGCGCGCCACGGTCACCACGACGATCGCCGAGCGGCACCCCGAGGCCGGGGTCCAGTCCATCCGGGTTTCCGGGCCGGACGTCCCCACCTGGAAACGCGGTCCCAGGACCGTCCAGGGGCGCGGCCCGCGCGACACCTACGGCTAGGCCGACGAAATCGTCCTACCGGACGAAAAAACCCCGTCTGTGGGCCGAACACGGCCTCGGATGCGGGGGTCCCTACGGTAGACTCGGGGTGCAGTGTGCGGCCGTTCCGCGCGCAGGCAGGAGCCACTTCGAGATGACAGCAGAATCTGACGACGACCAGACGATCCCGCAGGGCGAGACCGAGCAGGCCCCGCAGCCGGAACCATCGTACGGCGCAGACCAGATTCAGGTGCTGGAAGGGCTCGAAGCGGTCCGCAAGCGCCCCGGCATGTACATCGGCTCGACCGGTCCGCGCGGGCTCCACCACCTCGTGCAGGAGATCGTCGACAACTCCGTCGACGAAGCCCTCGCCGGCTACTGCGACACCATCGACGTCACCATCCGCGAGGACGGCGGCGTCCGCGTGGTCGACAACGGCCGTGGCATCCCGGTCGACGTGCACGCGGCCGAGGGCGTCTCGACGCTCCAGGTCGTCCTGACCGTCCTGCACGCCGGCGGCAAGTTCGGTGGCGGCGGCTACGCGGTCTCCGGTGGTCTGCACGGCGTCGGCTCCTCCGTCGTGAACGCCCTGAGCTCCGAGCTCGACGTCGAGGTGCGCCGCCAAGGCCACGTCTGGCGTCAGAGCTACACCGACGGCGTCCCGGTCGCCCCGGTCGCCCAGGGCGAAGCGACCGACGAGACCGGCACGACGATCACGTTCTGGCCGAACGCCGAGATCTTCGAGACCGTCGAGTTCGACTACGAGACCCTGCGCACGCGCTTCCAGCAGATGGCCTTCCTCAACAAGGGCCTGCGGATCACGCTGCGCGACGAGCGGACCCCCGACGAGGGCGAGGAGTCGCGCGGCGACTCCTTCCGCTACGAGCGCGGGCTGCCCGACTACGTCGAGTACCTCAACGCGCAGAAGAAGGCCGATCTCGTCCACCCGGACGTCATCGCCATCGAGGCCGAGGACACCGAGCGCAAGATCGCGCTCGAGATCGCGATGCAGTGGAACACCTCGTACCAGGAGAGCGTCCACACCTTCGCGAACACGATCAACACGCACGAGGGCGGCACCCACGAAGAGGGCTTCCGTGCCGCGCTGACCTCCCTGGTGAACAAGTACGCCAAGGACACGAAGATCCTCAAGGACAAGGACGACAACCTCACGGGTGACGACATCCGCGAAGGGTTGACGGCCGTCATCTCCGTGAAGCTCGGCGAACCGCAGTTCGAGGGCCAGACGAAGACGAAGCTCGGCAACACCGAGGCGAAGGGCTTCGTGCAGCGCGTCGTCGGCAGCGAGCTCAGCCACTGGTTCGAGAGCAACCCGACGCAGGCGCGTGACGTCATCCGCAAGGCGATCCAGGCGTCGCAGGCCCGTCTCGCCGCCCGCAAGGCGCGCGAGACGACCCGGCGCAAGGGGCTCCTCGAGTCGGGTGGCATGCCCGGCAAGCTCAAGGACTGCCAGTCGAAGGACCCGACGGTCTCCGAGATCTTCATGGTCGAGGGCGACTCCGCCGGCGGTTCCGCCGTGCAGGGCCGCAACCCGATGACGCAGGCGATCCTGCCGCTGCGCGGCAAGATCCTGAACGTCGAGAAGGCCCGGCTCGACCGTGCGCTCGCCAACCAGGAGATCCAGTCGATGATCACGGCGTTCGGCGCCGGCATCGGGGAGGACTTCGACCCGGACAAGGCCCGGTACCACAAGATCGTGCTGATGGCCGATGCCGACGTCGACGGGCAGCACATCACGACGCTGCTGCTGACGCTGCTGTTCCGGTACATGCGCCCGCTCATCGAGCGCGGCTACGTGTACCTCGCACAGCCGCCGCTGTACCGCCTGAAGTGGTCGAACGCCGCACACGAGTACGTGTTCAGCGACCGGGAGCGCGACGCGATGATGACCGCGGGTCTCGCCTCCGGCAAGCGCATCCCGAAGGACAACGGCATCCAGCGCTACAAGGGCCTCGGCGAGATGGACTACAAGGAGCTCTGGGACACCACGATGAACCCGGACACCCGCACGCTCCTGCAGGTCACCCTCGAGGACGCCGCCGCGGTGGACAGCGTCTTCGCGACGCTGATGGGCGAGGACGTCGAGTCCCGTCGCCAGTTCATCCAGCAGAACGCCAAGGACGTCCGGTTCCTCGACATCTAGACCCGGTCTGGAGGCGCGGTGCCAGCCGCGTCGACCAGTCCCGACCACCTGTGGTCGCGCCCGGCGCGACGAACGGAACCCCTGCCTCCAGGCAGTGCAGAAAGGTGACCAGGCCACATGGCTGACGACAACGAGACGAACGACGAGCAGCCCGAGATCGTGCACGGCGACTCCGGCGACATCGTCGTCTCCGGAGACCGCATCTCGCAGGTCGACCTGCAGCTCGAGATGCAGCGCTCCTACCTGGACTACGCGATGTCGGTCATCGTCGGCCGCGCCCTGCCGGAGGTCCGGGACGGGCTGAAGCCGGTGCACCGTCGCGTCATCTACGCGATGTTCGACGGCGGCTACCGCCCGGACCGCGCGTTCTCGAAGTGCTCGCGCGTCGTCGGCGACGTCATGGGGCAGTTCCACCCGCACGGCGACAGCGCGATCTACGACGCACTCGTCCGCCTGGTGCAGCCGTGGTCGCTCCGGTACCCGCTCGCGCTCGGCCAGGGCAACTTCGGTTCGCCCGGCAACGACGGCGCCGCAGCCCCCCGGTACACCGAGACCAAGATGGCGCCGCTCGCCATGGAGATGGTCCGGGACATCGACGAGGACACCGTCGACTTCCAGGACAACTACGACGGCCGCACGCAGGAGCCCGCGATCCTGCCGGCCCGCTTCCCGAACCTGCTCGTGAACGGCTCCGTCGGCATCGCGGTCGGCATGGCGACGAACATCCCGCCGCACAACCTGCGCGAGGTCGCGGCCGGTGCGCAGTGGGCGCTCGAGCACCCGGACGCGACGCGTGAGGAGCTCCTCGGGGCGCTCATGCAGCGGATCAAGGGCCCGGACTTCCCGACCGGTGCGCAGATCCTCGGCACCAAGGGCATCCAGGACGCGTACCGCACGGGCCGCGGGTCGATCACGATGCGTGCCGTCGTGAACGTCGAGGAGATCCAGGGCCGCACGTGCCTGGTCGTCACCGAGCTGCCGTACCAGGTCAACCCGGACAACCTCGCGATCCGCATCGCCGAGGGCGTCAAGGACGGCAAGCTCGCCGGCATCGCGGACATCCGCGACGAGACCTCCGGCCGCACCGGCCAGCGCCTGGTCATCGTGCTGAAGCGCGACGCCGTAGCGAAGGTCGTGCTGAACAACCTGTACAAGCACACGCAGCTGCAGGAGAACTTCGGCGCGAACATGCTCGCGATCGTCGACGGCGTGCCGCGCACGCTCGCGCTCGACGGCTTCATCTCGGCGTGGGTCGACCACCAGATCGACGTCATCGTCCGCCGCACGCAGTACCGGCTGCGCGAGGCCGAGAAGCGCGCGCACATCCTGCGCGGCTACCTCGCGGCACTCGACGCCCTCGACGAGGTCATCGCGCTCATCCGTCGCTCGCCCGACGTGGAAGAAGCGCGCACGGGCCTCATGGACCTGCTCAGCGTCGACGAGATCCAGGCGCGCGCGATCCTCGAACTGCAGCTCCGTCGCCTGGCCGCCCTCGAGCGCCAGAAGATCCACGACGAGGCCGACGAGCTCGAGCGCAAGATCGCCGACTTCCAGGACATCCTGGGCTCGGAGACCCGGCAGCGCAGCATCATCAGCGACGAGCTCGCCGAGATCGTCGACCGCTTCGGCGACGACCGCCGCAGCGAGATCCTGCTCGGCTACGACGGCGACATGTCCATCGAGGACCTCATCCCCGAGGAGGAGATGGTCGTCACCATCACCCGCGGCGGGTACGTCAAGCGCACGCGCAGCGACAACTACCGCTCGCAGCACCGCGGTGGCCGTGGCGTCAAGGGTGCCCAGCTCCGGGCCGACGACATCGTCGAGCACTTCTTCGTCACGACGACGCACCACTGGCTGCTGTTCCTCACCGACCAGGGCCGGGTCTACCGCGCCAAGGCGTACGAGCTCCAGGAAGCCAGCCGCGACGCCAAGGGCCAGCACGTCGCGAACCTCCTCGCGATGCAGCCCGACGAGCAGATCCAGCAGGTGCTCGACATCCGCGACTACGAGGCCGCGCAGTACCTCGTGCTCGCCACCGAGCAGGGTCTCGTCAAGAAGACCGCGCTCACCGAGTACGACACGAACCGCACCGGTGGCATCATCGCGATCAACCTGCGCGAGGGCGACAAGCTCCGCCAGGCGTTGCTCGTCGACGAGACCGACGACCTGCTCCTCGTCTCGAAGCACGGCATGTCGCTGCGCTTCACCGCGACGAACGACAGCCTCCGTCCGATGGGGCGCTCGACCTCCGGCGTGAAGGGCATGTCGTTCCGCGGGGACGACTCGCTGCTCGCGGCGCGGGTCGTGTCCGACGACGGGTACGTCTGGGTGATGACCGAGGGCGGCTACGCCAAGCGGACCTCGGTCGACCAGTACCGGGTGCAGGGCCGTGGTGGTCTCGGCATCAAGGTCGCCAAGTTGGCGGCCGACCGGGGCGACCTCGTGGGAGCGCTCATCGTGGGCGGCGACGACGAGGTGCTCGTCGTGCTGCAATCGGGCAAGGTGGTAAGGTCTGCCGTGTCCGAGGTGCCCGCCAAGGGTCGCGACACGATGGGTGTGGTCTTCGCGAGGTTCGCGGAGAACGACCGGATCATCGCGGTGGCCCGGAACAGTGAGCGGAACCTGGACGACCAGGACGACGCCGAGATCGAGCCCGCAGGCCCGGTGGAGACGGTCAGCCCTGACGAAGCGGCCCCCGAACCGACCGAGCCCGTGGCCGGAGAGGACCAGTCAACCAATGAGTAGTGTCGCCGAGAAGCTCCAGAAGAAGGCGAAGCGGCCCGTCGGCACCCGTCAGGTGCGACTGCGGCTCGTGTACCTCGACTTCTGGTCGATGGTCAAGCTGTCCTTCCTGATCGCCCTGGCCGGCTCGATCGTGATCGTCGTGGCGACCGCCCTGGTGTGGATCATCCTCAACCAGACCGGTGTCTTCACGCAGATCGACGCCCTGCTCAAGGACGTGACCGGGCAGAGCGGGTACTCGATCATGGACCAGTTCTCGCTGGGCCAGGTCCTCGGGTTCTCGGTCGTGGTCGGCATCCTCAACGTCGTCGTGGGCACCGTGCTCGGCGCGATCGTGAGCGTGCTCTACAACCTCAGTGTGCGGATCACCGGCGGCTTGCTCGTCGGGTTCACGAACAACTGACACACCCGGGCTGGGTGGGTCGATCCACTCGATTTCGTTCTGCGGGATCGGTGCGGTAGGCTTTCATCCGGTCTGAGGGGCTATAGCTCAGGCGGTTAGAGCGCTTCGCTGATAACGAAGAGGTCCAAGGTTCAAGTCCTTGTAGCCCCACCACGTACGACATCCGGTCGGTACCTCGGTACCGTACGGGGCCTTAGCTCAGTTGGTAGAGCGCCTGCTTTGCAAGCAGGATGTCGGGAGTTCGATTCTCCCAGGCTCCACTCCGAACAGCCCCTGGTCGCCTCTGGCGTCGCAGGGGCTTCGTCGTTCCCGGGTGTGCGTGTGCGTGTGCGCGTGCGTGTGCGTGTGCGTGTGCGCGGCGTTCGGGGGTGCGCGCCGAGGTGCCGGAATTGCGGCATCTCGCCGGCGCTGGGCGCGGTCATCGACACCTCGACGTGCTGGGCGCGGGGAGTTCCGACACCTCGACGTGTGGCGCGAGGCGAGTCGTGTCACCTCGGTGTGGCGCACACGCCGGACTGCGGCCGGGCACAACGCGACGATCTACGACGTGACGGAACGGCGGGGCCGTCGCGTGAGCAGGGTGCGCACCGGACGGGAGGCGCGGGGCGGGCTGGCAGCGCGCCTCCAGTCCGCGCTGCCGACCAGCAGTACCGACGCACGCCGCTTGCCGACGGGCGCACGCCGCTTGCCGACGGGCGCACGCCGCTTGCTGACGGGCGCACGCCGCTTGCTGACGGGCGCACGCCGCTTGCTGACGGGCGCACGCCGCTTGCCCATGGGCGCGCCGGTCGCCCAGGGTCGCACGCCGCTCGCGCACCCCACCGGCGATCGGGCAGGACGCGCCGCGGGGAGGACGGCGGGTGGGCGGTGTTCGTCGCCGTGGGCCGACGAGCGTGACAGATCGTGCGCGCTCAACGGGGCCCAGCGCCGTCGACCTCCCGTGCCAGGGACGACGAAGGGCCCCGGCGCAGTGCCGGGGCCCTTCGAACGAACCGGGAGGTCAGGCGGACTTCTTCTCCGCCGAGTCAGCGTCGTCGGCGACCCACAGGTCGTCGTCGGCGCGGAGCGTCTGGTACGCCGCGTAGGCAGCACCGGCGACGGCGACGACACCGACCACGATGAGGGCGACCCCACCGAAGCCGAGGCCCTTCTTCTGGTGACCGGGCGTGTACTTCGCCGCGGCCTTCTTCGCCTTGGCGCCCTTCTTCTGGGCGTCCTTCACGATCTTCTTGACGCGCGGGTCCTTGGCGAGGTCCTTGACGCTCAGGACCGAGCCAGCGGTGGCGACGAGCCCCGGGACGACCTCGGTCTGGAAGCGGTGCGAGGCGTTCTGCGCGGCCGAGGTGGCTGCGTGGACGCTCGTGGCGACAGCGGGACGGATCCCGTTGTCGATCGCGTTCTGCACGCGGGGTGCGATGTCCTTGCGAGCTGCGTCTGCGGCGTGCGAGCGAGCCTCGGCGAGGATCGCGTTCGCGTGCTCCAGGACCTTGCGCTGCTCGCCGAGGAGCGAGGCGGTCTTGCCCTTGAGCTTCTTGATCTGCTTCCGACGCTTGCGCGGGATCTCGATCGTCGTCATCTGGTACCTCCATCGGAACGGCGTGACCCCATCCTGCCACCGGGGCGGCTGACAGGTCACGGAGCCTCAGCTGTGCAATCCGTGTCTGCACCGGGAGTACATGCGAGAATCGGAACATGTCTCTGCACACCGCTGTCGCAACGATCCACACGAACAAGGGCGACGTCCGCGTCAACCTGTTCGGCAACCACGCTCCGAAGACCGTCAAGAACTTCGTCGACCTCGCGACCGGCAAGCAGGAGTGGACCCACCCGGGCACGGGCAAGGTCTCGACCGACAAGCTCTACGACGGCGTGATCTTCCACCGCATCATCAAGGACTTCATGATCCAGGGCGGCGACCCGCTCGGTCAGGGCATCGGTGGCCCGGGCTACCGCTTCGACGACGAGATCTCCCCCGAGCTCACCTTCCAGAAGCCGTACATCTTCGCCATGGCGAACGCCGGCATCCAGGGCGGCCGGGGCACGAACGGTTCGCAGTTCTTCATCACCACGGTCGCCACCCCCTGGCTCCAGGGCAAGCACACCATTTTCGGTGAGGTCGCGGACGACGAGTCGCGCGCGGTCGTCGACGCGATCGAGGCCGTCCCGACCGACGGTCGCGACAAGCCGCTCGAGGACGTCGTCATCCAGAGCATCGACGTCGAGGACGTCTGAGTCCAGGTGACGGACCACGCTGCGAACCCGGGCAACTTCTGCTACCGACACCCGGACCGGCAGAGCTTCATCCTCTGCCAGCGCTGCGGACGGACGATCTGCACCGAGTGCCAGACGCCGGCTGCGGTCGGGGTGCACTGCCCGGAGTGCGTCCGTGAACAGCGGGCACAGTTCGCGGCGAACCGGAAGGCATCCGGAGCGCCGAGCGGCCTGACCGTCGCTCGGCGCCGGTTCGCCATGCTCGACCAGAAGGGCACGTTCGTGCTCGTGGTCGTCTCGGTGGCGATCTGGCTGCTCGACCAGGTGACCGGCCGGTACCTGACGGCACTCCTTGCGTACAACTCGCTGCTGCTGCCCACGCAGCCGTGGCGGATCGTCACGTCGCTGTTCGTGCACTCGGGCTTCTTCCACATCGCCTTCAACATGTGGGCGCTGTGGGTGTTCGGGCGCATGCTCGAGAACCTGCTCGGGACGTGGCGCTTCCTGGCGCTGTACTTCATCTCCGGGATCTTCGGCACCCTGGCGGTCACCGTCCTGGCGCCCGGCACCGGTGTGCTCGGTGCCTCGGGGGCGATCTTCGGGCTCTTCGCGGCGTTCTTCGTCATCCAGCGGAGCCTGGGGATCAACGCCGTGCAGCTCCTGGTGATCATCGGCCTCAACCTCGTGATCGGGTTCCTGCCCGGGACGAACATCTCGTGGCAGGCGCACGTCGGCGGCATCGTGGGCGGCTTCCTCACCGGCCTGGTGTTCGCCCAGACGCGGAACATCCGCCGTCGGCCGTTGCAGATCGCCCTGCTCGTGGCCGAGGCTGTCGCGGCGATCGCCCTGATCTACGTCGGGTACGCCGTCACGATCGGCTGATCCCGGCCTGGTTCGTCGAACGCCCCACCGCAGTGCGCGGTGGGGCGTTCGTCGTTCCCGCGCCCTCGAAGCGGATGTGACGGCCAGTGGCGCGGATGTGACGGGCCCGCGGAGCGCAGGACGTCGTCGTTTTCCACACCTCTGCACGGAGTTCTCCACAACTGGGGACAACTCGGTGAGTTACACGCGTGTGATTATCCCCACTGTGGATGCACATGTGGATAACTCCGGGGCGTGGGTGTGGATGACGCTGGGGAAAGTGTGGAGAACTGGGGAGAACTCCGCCCGTGGTGTGGAGAGCGGCGCCGACGGCCGGCCGAGCTTGTGGACAGACCGGAGTGCGTTCACGCAACCGAGCACCACGTTGCTCCGGGCAGCTTCGACCCCGGGTACACGACGACGCCCGCCGCACCGAGGGGTGCGACGGGCGTCGGAACAGCGGAGGTGGCTAGCGCCAGCGTGTGGTCATGAGGAAGCCGACGAACATGATGCCGAAGCCGATGAGGATGTTCCACGACCCGAGCGACGGCACGGGCAGCGTCGTGTTCGAGATGTAGAAGACGATGACCCACGCCAGCCCGACCAGCATGAAGCCGAACATGACGGGCTTGAACCACACGGGGTTCGGCTGGTCGCCGGCCGTGTCGACCGAGTCGGCTCGGGTCCTCCGGGCGGGCTTGGTGCGGTCCTTGTCCTTGGCCATGGCCGGTATCCTACCGTGACCGCGTGTGCGGCACGGCCCCCAGGAGCCGCACACACCCCCACAGGTACGGTGATGCGACCATGACCAAGATCCTCGTCGTCGACAACTACGACAGCTTCGTCTACACGCTGAACGGGTACGTGCAGCAGCTCGGAGCCGAGACCGACGTCGTCCGCAACGACGCCTTCCCCGAGTCCGAGATCGCCGAGCGCCTCGCCGACTACGACGGCGTGCTGCTCTCCCCCGGCCCGGGGACGCCCGCCGACGCCGGGGTCTCCATCCCGACGGTGCGCGCCGCGATCCAGGCCGAGACGCCGCTGCTCGGGGTGTGCCTCGGCCACCAGGCCATCGCGGAGGCCCTCGGCGCGACCGTCACGCACGCCGAGGAACTCATGCACGGGAAGACCTCGCAGGTCGACCACGACGACAGCGTCCTGTTCACCGGCGTCCCGCACCCCTTCACCGCGACGCGCTACCACTCGCTGGCGATCGTCGACGGCACGGTGCCGGACGAGCTCACCGTCACCGCGCGGACCGGTGGCGGCGTCATCATGGGTGTCCAGCACCGCGACCACCCCGTGTACGGCGTGCAGTTCCACCCGGAGTCCGTCCTCACCGAGGGCGGGTACCGGATGGTCGGCAACTGGCTCGAGACGACCGGCCTGACCGGTGCGGCCGAGCGGGCCGCGGCGCTGAACCCGCTCATCGCCGCACAGCGCGGCTGAATCGACCGCGCGGACTGCCCGCCGCCGTCGGGGCGGCCGCGGGTGGCGGGCTCTGGAGCCAGCCATGTGGCCCGCCGAGCAGTCCGACGGACGTGGGGCGTGCCTCCAGACCGGTGCGAGGCGTCCCCGCGGGTCGCGACCGTCCCGTCGCTGCGGGATGCGCTGAACGCGACGCGACGCGACGCGACGCGAGGCGACGCGCGTCGCGAGGAAGGCGCTACGCCGTCACGATCGCCCGTCCGCCTCGGCGGTCGCCCGCGTCGGCGGTCGCTACTGGCCGGGGGACGGCGGCGTGCCGCCCTGCTGCTGGCCACCGTTCGCCGGCGACGACGGCTGCTGCGTGGGCTTGTCCGAAGCAGCGCAGTAGACCAGCGTCACCGAGCTGCCCTGTGCGATGTCACCCTCCGGTGCGCTCTGCTGCACGACGAGGCCGCCGGTGCAGGAGTTCGAGGCCACGGGGACCACGGTCAGGCCGAGCGAGACGAGGGTCTGGTTCGCGGTCCCGAAGGGCTGCTGCGTGACGTTCGGCAGGCGGACCTTGCCGTTCGAGACCCGCAGGTTCACGACCGAGCCCTTGGTGAGCTGCGTCGTCGCTGCTGGGTCGGAGTCGATGACGGTGCCCTCGGGGATGTCGTTCGAGTAGTCGGAGTTGATCGCACCGACCTGGAAGCCGGCCGCCTTCAGTGCCTGTTGTGCGGCGTCCTGGGTCTGCCCCGCCAGGTCGGGGACCGCCACCTGCTCAGGGCCGAGCGACACGATGACCCGGATGCTCTGCTTGCGCGCGACGTTCGTGCCGGAACCGGGCTCGGTGCGGATGACGGAGTCCTTCGGGACGTCGTCGGAGTTCTCGCCGACCTCGACCGGGCTGAGGTCGCGCTGTTCGAGCGCGGACTTCGCCGAGTCCCACGTGCCGCCGACGACGTTCGGGACGGAGACCGAGGACGACACCGGCGCCTTGCCGGGCTGCAGGTTCGCGACGAAGAAGCCGACGCCGGCGATCACGGCGATGGTCAAGATGATGCCCACCCAGATCCACGCCACCGGCGGGCGGTTCTGGGTCCGCTGCGGGCGGTGCTCGGCGGTGTCGTCGTCGAGCTCGCGGAACGCGACCGCGGGGTTCGACGTCGTGCGCGGGTTGACCCCGAACAGCATCGTCGACGCGTCGTTCGCGGCGTTCTGTTGGAGCTTGCGGGTCGACACCGGCACCTTGCCCGCTGCGGCCTGCTGCAGGTCGGAGCGGAACTCGGCGGCGTTCTGGAAGCGTCGGGTGCGGTCCTTCACGAGCGCGTGCAGCGTCACGGCGTCGAGGGCCGGCGACACGGCGTGGGCGATCGTCGACGGGGCCACCGGCTGCTCGCTCACGTGCTGGTACGCGACCGCGACGGGCGAGTCACCGATGAACGGTGCCCGGCCGGTGAGGAGCTCGAAGAGCACGACGCCCGTGGAGTAGATGTCGGTGCGCGCGTCGACCGTCTCGCCGCGGGCCTGCTCCGGCGAGAAGTACGAGGCGGTCCCGAGGATCGACGTCGTCTGCGCGACGGTCGCCGAGGTGTCGGTGATGGCCCGGGCGATGCCGAAGTCCATGACCTTGACCTGGCCGTTGTGGGCGACCATCACGTTCGCGGGCTTGATGTCGCGGTGGACGACCCCGGCGCGGTGCGAGTACTCGAGCGCGGTGAGGATGCCCTCGGTGATGCGCACGGCCTCGGACGGGTCGAGCGGGCCCTCGGCGACGATGTCCGAGAGCGCACGGCCCTCGACGTACTCCATGACGATGTAGGGCACCTGCACCTCGGCGCCCGAGGTCTCGGTGACGGTTTCCTCGCCGGCGTCGTAGACGCGGACGATGGTGGGGTGCGCCATGCGCGCAGCCGCCTGGGCTTCCTGGCGGAAGCGGATGCGGAACGCAGGGTCGTTGGCGAGGCTCGGCTTGAGCAGCTTCACCGCGACCTTGCGTCCGAGTCGGGTGTCGGTGCCCACGTGCACCGTCGCCATCCCACCGCGACCGATGACGTCGCCGATCTCGTAGCGGTTGGCGAGGAGCGCGATCCCCGCGGTCACACCTTCAGGCACGTACTCCTCCGAATGTCCGTCCGGGACAGTGTACGGCAGCGTTCACTGGCAGCCGGCTGACGGCGGAGGCTCCCGACCAACCGTTACGCAACGGTGTCGGAAGCCCCCGTCCGGGTGACGCTCAGCCGGTCTTCGAGGTACCCGTACCGGTGCCCGTTCCCGCTCCGTTCGCCGGGGGCGTGGAGGTCGGCGAGGGGCTCGACGTCCAGGTGGCCGTGGCGGGGTCCGAGTCCTCGGAGGGCGCGAGCGAGCCGCACGTCACGTTGTAGCTGAACGACACCGGGGTGCCGGCGGCGTCGGCCTGGATCGTCACCGCGGTCGAGCTGGTGTCACCCGAGGTCGCACCGGAGGCGTCCTTCCCACCGGTGACCTTCCACGAGTACTTCGACACCGAGTAGCCGTCCGGGCAGGTGGCGGCCGACCAGCTGAAGGTGACCGACCCCGTGCTCGACACCGACGACGCGTTCGGGGTGTTCGGCTTGTTGGCCGTCGGCGGGGTCGTGTACTGCGTGACCGTGATGGTCGTGCCGTCCATGACGCTGCCCGTGGGGGTCAGGTCGGCGACGGTGTTCGCCTGTGCAGCGGTCGGCGCGGGGCTGCCGTCCTGCACGTCCACCTCGAAGCCGAGCTCCTGGAGGGCGTTGCGGACGTCGTCGGTGGCACGGCCGACGTACTGGCTCTTGTCGATGAACTGCCGGGCCGGCTGCGACGGGGTCGGGGACGGCGTGTTGCTCGGCCGCGCCGAGGCGCTGGGCGACTGGGACGCCGGGGTCTTCCCGCCGTCGCCGTTCCCACCGCCGTTGAGCGCGAACGCGACGACCGCGCCGATGATCGCCAGGAGGGCGACCCCACCGACGACCCACCAGATCCAGGCACGCTTCTTCGGCTCGTCCTCGTCGGGCGAGGCGGGCGATCCCGGCGTGGTCGGCGGACCGGCGAGGGCGCCGGCCTGGGTGCCGATGAGTGCGGTCGCCTGGTCGTCGCCGCGGTCCGCCGGAGGGTTGAACGCGACGGTGCCGGCACCGCCGACGGCGGGGACCGCGACGGTGGCGGCCGCGACGTCGCCACGGCGGAGCGCCTGGGCGGCACGCGCCAGGTTCGCCGCGGTCGCGGGACGGTCGGCGGGCTTCTTCGCGATGCAGGACAGCACGAGTGCGGCCACGGGCTCCGGCACGTCGGACGGCAGCGCGGGGGGCTGCTCGTTGATGTGCGCCATCGCGATCGCGACCTGCGACTCACCCGTGAACGGGCGCCGGCCGGCGAGGGCCTCGTACGCGACGATGCCGAGCGAGTAGACGTCGGTGGACGGCGAGGCCGGGTGACCGCTCGCCTGCTCGGGCGACAGGTACTGGACCGTGCCCATCACCTGCCCGGTCGCCGTGAGCGGCACCTGGTCGGCGATGCGCGCGATCCCGAAGTCGGTGATCTTGACGCGGCCGTCCGGGGTGATGAGCAGGTTGCCCGGCTTGATGTCGCGGTGCACGAGGCCCACGGCGTGCGCGGCCTGCAGTGCGTTCGCGGTCTGCGCGACGATGTCGAGCACCTTGTCGACCGGGAGCGTGTGCTCGCGTTCGATCATGGTCGACAGGGCCTCGCCGGGGACGAGCTCCATCACGAGGTAGGCGCTGCCGTCCTCCTCGCCGTAGTCGAAGACGTTGGCGATGCCCTCGTGGTTGACGAGCGCGGCGTGCCGGGCCTCGGCGCGGAAGCGCTCGAGGAAGCCCGGGTCGCCGAGGTACTCGTCCTTGAGGATCTTGAGTGCGACGGTCCGTCCGATGACGAGGTCGGTGGCCTGCCAGACCTCGCCCATGCCGCCGATCGCGACACGGGAGGAGAGCTGGTACCGCCCACCGAAGGTGAGTCCGCTGGTGGGTCTCATTTGTTCAGCACCGCCTCCATGACTTTCTTCGCGACCGGGGCCGCGACCGTGTTGCCGACGCCGGACTGTCCGCGTCCGCCACCGTTCCCGACGACGACCGCGACGGCCACCTCCGGGTCCTTGGCCGGGGCGAACCCCGTGAACCAGAGCGTGTACGGATCGCCCGTACCGCCTTCCGCCGTGCCGGTCTTGCCGGCGACGTCGACACCGTCGATCTTGGCATTGGTACCGGTGCCGTCGTTGACGACGCTCTGCATCGCCTCGGTCAGGTCGGCCGCCTCGGAGCCGGACAGCGGGTCGCTGTACTGGCGCGGCGAGAACGACTCGACGGTCTTCAGGTCGCTCGTCGTGATCGAGTCGACGAGCGACGGCTGCATGACCTTGCCACCGTTGGCGATACCGGCCGACACCATCGCGATCTGCAGCGGCGACACGCGCACGCTGGCCTGGCCGAAGGCGCTCAGCATGAGCTGGGCGGTCGAGTCGACGTCGGGGTACTGGCTCGCCGTGGCGCGCATCGGCACCTCGATGGCGTCGCCGAACCCGTACTCGTCGGCGACGGACTTGATCTCGTCGTACCCGAGCTTCTGGCCGAGCTCCGCGAACGGGATGTTGCACGAGTACTGGATCGCCGTGCGCAGCTTCACCGTCTCGCCACCGCCGCAGGACCCGCCCTCGGCGTTGTTGATGAACGTGTTCGTGCCGGGGAGCTGGAGCCGGGCCGGGTTCGGGAACTCGGAGTCGAGGTCGTACTTGCCGTCCTTGAGCGCGGCCGACGCGACGACGAGCTTGAAGACCGATCCCGGCGTGTAGAGGTCGCCGCCGATGGCGCGGTTCTGCAAGGGGGTGGGCTTCTGCGCGAGGAGGGCGTCGTACTCGGCCTTGACCTTCGCGGTGTCGTGCGAGGTGAGCGCGTTCGGGTCGTACTCGGGCTTGGACACCATCGCGAGGATCTTGCCGGTCTTCGGCTGGATCGCGACGACGGCGCCGGAGTTCGACCCGAGGGCGTCGTACGCGGCCTGCTGCACGTCGGGGTCGATCGTCAGGTTGACGTTGTCGCCCTGGATGTCCTGCCCGGTGAGGATCGCGTTGAGGTTCTGGAAGAACGAGGCGTCGGAGTTGCCCGACAGGACCGAGTTCTCGGCGCCCTCGATGCCGGTGTTGCCCTGGCCGATCGTGAAGTACCCCGTGACGGCCGAGTAGAGCGCACCGTTCGTGTAGGAGCGCTGGTACTGGTACTGGTCGTCCACCGGGGTCGACTCGGCGATCGGGCTGCCGTTGACGAGGATCGCGCCCCGCTTGGTGGAGTAGCTGTCCAGGATGGTCCGGGAGTTGCGCGAGTCGGCGCGCAGGGAGTCGGACGCGAAGAACTGGATCGAGGTCGTCGACACGAACAGTGCGACGAACATGAGCACGATGACGGTCGAGACACCGCGGAGCTGTCGGTTCACCGGCTGTGCTCCTTCCTGGTCGCGGCCTTCGTGCGCGGAGCCTTCCCGCGCGCGGCCGGGATAGCGCCCTGCTGGACGCGCTGTTCTGCGGGGATCGCGTCGGTCAGTCGCAGCAGCATCGCCGCGATGATCCAGTTGGCGATCAGGGAGGACCCACCGGCCGCCATGAAGGGCGTGGTCAGACCGGTCACCGGGATGATGCGGGTGATGCCGCCGACGACGACGAACACCTGCAGGGCGATCGTGAAGCCGAAGCCGACCCCGAGGAGCTTGCCGAAGTCGTCCTGGGCCATGAAGGCCACCCGCAGGCCGCGGGAGGCCAGCACGATGAACAGTGCCAGGATCGCGAAGACACCGATGAGCCCGAGTTCCTCACCGAGGGACGCGACGATGTAGTCGGCGTTCGCCACCGGGGTGATGTACGGCCGGCCCTGCCCGAGGCCGGTCCCGGTGATGCCGCCGTTCGCGAACCCGAACAGGCCCTGCACGAGCTGGTAGCTGCCCTGCGTCTGTCGCGAGAAGATCGCCTGGTCGAACGGGTCGAGCCACTGCTCGAACCGGCCGCGCACGTACACGAGGGCGGCCTGGGCGACGATCGCACCACCGATGAACAGCGTCAGGCCGATCGCGACCCAGCTGAGCCGTCCCGTGGCGACGTAGATCATCACGAGGAACAGGCCGAAGTACAGCAGCGCCGTGCCGAGGTCGCGCTGGAAGACGAGGACGGCCATCGCGGCGCCCCACATCACCAGGATCGGGCCGAGGTCACGTGCTCGCGGGAACGTCATGCCGAGGAACTTCTTGCCGACGATCGACAGCGAGTCGCGGGCGGTGACGAGGTACCCGGCGAAGAACAGCGCCATGGTGATCTTCGCGAGCTCACCCGGCTGGAACGAGAACGGGCCGATCCGGATCCAGACGCGTGCGCCGCCGATGTTCTCGCCGATCCCCGGCAGCATCGGCATGAGGAGCAGGAAGATCGTCAGCGCCATGAAGATGTAGCGGTAGCGCTGCAGGAACCGGTGGTTGCGGACCACCACGACGGTGATCGTCGCGAGCACCATCGCGAGCATCGTCCAGACGATCTGCTTCACGCCGATCGCGTCCCAGCCGGTCAGGCCGTTGTGGACGTCGATGCGGTAGATCTCGGCGATCCCGATGCCGTTGAGCACGAGGGCGACCGGCAGGATGAACGGGTCGGCGTTCTTCGCGACGACCCGGAGCACGCAGTGCATGACGAGCGCGAGCCCGAGGATCCCGCCCCCGACCCACAGCACGCCCGTGTCGAACAGGCGGCCCTTGGTGCCGAGCTGGACGAGCACCATCGCCCCGGCGCAGATGCCGCAAGCGATGACGAGCAGCACGAGCTCGAGGTTGCGGGCGCGCGCGGGTTCGCGGAGCTTGATCGTGATCGCCTGGGTGAAGGACTGTGCGGTGGCGGTGCTCATCACAGCGCCTCCGCCCCGGGCGAGGGCGTTCCCGCTGCCGCCGGTGCCGCCGGTGCTGCCGGCGCCTCGGTCGGGGAGTCGGACGGGGTGGGCGTCGGCGAGGACGACGGGGTCCCGTCGCCACCGGTCCCGGCCTGGTCCTGTCCGGTCTCCGCGGCCTTGCGCAGGCGGTCGACGATGTCCCGAGCGTCGGACAACGACGTCGCGTTGATCGTCGAGCGGACGTTCTCGCGGGTGTACTCCGGCAGCGACGCGGTGCTGATGTCGGTGTCCTCGTACACGTCGGACAGCGCGATCGGACCGATCGACTGCTGGACGCCCTTGTAGATCGCGACGGTGCCGCGGTCGGTGCCCACGTAGTAGTGGTCCTGCGTGATCCGCCAGCCCAGGAACACGGCGCCGACGAGCAGCCCGACCGCCGCGACGAGCGCGATCGTCCAACCGATCCGTCGGCGCACCCGGCGACGACGGTCCTCGGCGATGAGCTCGGCGAAGTACTGGTCCGACTCGGGCTCGAAGTGCGAGTCCTCGGGCGCGGCGCTGACCTTGAGGGGGTGCAGCAGGATCGTGGGGAGGCGGATCGGCTTGCGGCCGGTCGA
This sequence comes from Curtobacterium sp. MCBA15_004, assembly GCF_001865055.2. Taxonomy (NCBI): domain Bacteria; kingdom Bacillati; phylum Actinomycetota; class Actinomycetes; order Micrococcales; family Microbacteriaceae; genus Curtobacterium; species Curtobacterium sp. MCBA15_004. The sequence goes on from NZ_CP126266.1 coordinate 23,333, forward strand.
CGCCTCGAAGGTCAGGGGTGCTGCGGCGGACCCGACCGTGGTGGCGGCCTCGTCGTCGTCGACCACGTCGCCGTCGGTCACGTCCATCACGACGACGGTGACGTTGTCGGGGGCGCCGTGGTCGAGCGTCTCCTTGACCAGGCGCTGGGTGACCTGGTTGGCGTCCATCGTCGACGCCAGGGCGTGTCGGATGCGCTCCTCGGCGAGGTACGAGGACAGGCCGTCGGAGCAGAGGAGCCAGCGATCGCCGGCCTGGATGTCCATGACGGCAGTGTCGACCTCGGGTGCCGCGTCGACGTCGCCGAGCACCCGCATGAGCACCGAGCGGCGCGGGTGGACCGCTGCTTCCTCCGGTGTGATGCGACCGCTGTCGACGAGCCGCTGCACGAACGTGTGGTCGGAGGTGATCTGCTGCAGCTCACCGTCGCGCATCCGGTAGATGCGCGAGTCGCCGATGTGGGCGATGGCGATCTGCTCGCCGACCCGGATGAGCGCGGACACCGTGGTGCCCATGCCGGTGAGTTCCTGGTGCTCGAAGACCGTCTCGGTGATGAGCTGGTTGGCGGCGATGAGGGCCGACTGCAGGGCGAACTCGGCGTCGTGCGCGGAGGGGAACTCGCGGTCCACCTCGCGGATCCGACGGATGGCGATCGCGGAGGCGACGTCGCCGCCCGCGTGGCCGCCCATGCCGTCGGCGACGGCGAAGAGGTGGGTGCCGGCGTAGCCGGAGTCCTGGTTGTTGGCGCGGATGCGCCCCACGTGGGACACAGCGGCGCTCAGCGTGCGAGCGGTCATGTCCGGGTTACCGCCGCAGCTCGAACGTCGTCGTCCCGATCGTGATCGGTGTCCGCTCCGCGATGGTCACGGGGGTGGTCACCTTCTGACCGTCGACGAAGGTGCCGTTCGTGGACTCGAGGTCGGTGAGGACCCACCCCGACGCCCGGAGTTCCAGGCGGGCGTGGTGGGTGGACGTGTAGTCGTCGCGGATCACGACGTTGGACTCGCTCGAGCGGCCGATGGTGATCGGTCCGCCGCCGAGCGGCATCTCGAGACCCTCACGTGCGCCCTCGGTGATGACGAGCCGCGTCGGGACGCCGCTCGCGGTCTGCTGCGGCGTCGGTCCGGAGGACTGCCCGATCAGCTCGGTGAACGCGCCACCCGACGCGGCCGCCGGAGCAGCCGCAGCGGGGACCACGGGGGTCGTCGGGCCGGACGGTGCGGCCTTCGGATCGGTGGGGATCGTGCGCACGCGCTGGCCGAACAGGTCGCTCCGCAGGGCGAAGACGATCACGAACACGAACAGCCACAGCACCGCGAGGAACGCGAAGCGCAGGACGAGCAGGGTCAGCCCTGTGGTCATCGAGCACCTCCGTCGCTCTCGGGGATCACCCGGAACACCATACGGGTACGACCGATCTCGATCGTCGAGTCCGGCTCCACGATGGCCTGCTGGAAGCGCTGACCGTCGAGTTTCGAGCCGTTCGTCGACCCCAGGTCGTTGGCCTGGGCGTGCTTGCCGTCCCAGATCACCTCGACGTGCTTGCGGCTCGTGCCGGTGTCGGCGACGGTGATGTCGGCGTCCGTCCCGCGGCCGATCACGGTGCGTCCGCGCTGCAGCCGGTGCCGCTGGGAGCCGATGTCGAGGACCGCGACCCACGCGACGTCGCGCTGCACGGTGCTCGAGTCCACCTGAAGGATCCCGGTCGAGAGCGTGCCGTCCTGCTGCAACCGGATCGTCACCGGGCCCGAGAACGAGTAGTTCTGCGCCACGGCGTGCTGCTGCACCATCGAGGTCAGCTCGTCGATGAGCGGCCGTCCCACGTCGTTCATGCGCGTGAAGTCCGGCGGTGCGAGCCGGACGGTGAACTCGTTCGGCACGAGGATGCGCTCCCGCGACACCACGGCGGCCTTGGTGTCGAGCTCGCGGCGCAGGGCGCTCGAGATCTCCACGGGCTGCACGCCGGAGCGGAAGGTCTTCGCGAATGCACCGTTGACGGCGCGCTCCAACCCTCGCTCGAAGCTGTCCAAGAGGCCCATGTGTCTCCAGTGTCGTCGGTCACGGACCACTGCATGGTAGTGGGTGGCACCCGGGCCCGTCTGACAGTGGTCACGGGGCCCCTCGGCGCCGTGCTAATGTTGCCGGGCTGGCGCGAGTGGCGGAATTGGTAGACGCGCACGGTTCAGGTCCGTGTGCTGGAAACGGCGTGGGGGTTCAAGTCCCCCCTCGCGCACCAGGTGAGGAACGGCCCCCGGAGGAATCCGGGGGCCGTTCCGCGTTTCCGGGAGTCTGCTGCCCCGGGACGTCCGCTGCCCCGGGACGTCCGCTGCCCCGGCCCGTCAGCCCGCGAAGGCAGCGAGGGCGTCGTCGAGCATCCGGTGCCCCTGCTCCTCGAAGCCGGCGTCACCCACCTCGTGTGCCCACACCGCGGTGCCGACGGCCTCGCGGAGCTGGATCCAGCGCCACGCGTCCGGGGTCCGGGGATCGCCCCCGTACCCGTCGATGAAGGCGGTCTCGAGCGCCGGGTCGTGCTGCCAGTGCAGGACGGCGAGCCGTGTGAGGTCCGTCGCGGACGGAACGCGAAGCGTCCGAGGTCGATCGCGCGGAGGCGGCCGTCATCGACCACCCAGTTGCGGGGCTGCCAGTCGCCGTGCGTCGGCACGACGGTCACCGGGGTCGGACGGAACCGGGCGAGCACGGCGCGGACGGCCTCGACCCGCTCGGCCGGGATCCGGTGCCGCCGGTCGAGCTGAGCCGTGGTCTTCGCCTGCTCCTGCTCGGCGTAGGTCGGGTCGGTCCGCGCCGTCTGGTCGTGGAGGCGTCGGAGCAGGGCGCCCGCCTGCCGGTGCACCGCGGGGTCGTGTTCGTCCGGGGTGCCGAGCGCGAGACGGCCCGGGACCCGGTCGAGCACGAGGACCCGGGTGTCCTCGTCCGCCGCGACCAGGGCTCCGGCGTCGCCGCGCGCGACGAGCACGTCGGTCCACCCGCGGTGCGCCGTGAGCTCGCGGGGGAAGTGGGTGTTCTGCGGCCCGCACGCCTTGACGACGAGGTCGCGTCCGCCCGACCGCACGTGGAGCACGACGGTGTCGAGCAGCCCCCAGGAGTGGTCGGCGACGAGTTCGACGTCCGGCAGCACCGACCGGACGAACGTCTGCTGCGCCGGGGTCAGGCCGGCGCGCCCCCACGCGTCGGCAGCGACCTGGTGTTCCCCGTCCTCGTTCCCCACCCCGACACGGTAGCCCGGAGGTCGATCAGTGGGCCAGGCCGGTGAGCTCGCCCACGGCGATCGCGGCCGCCAGCGCCACGAAGGGTCCCAGGGCGACGACGCTCACCCACCGGTGCTCCACGAGCAGCGCGACGAACTCGCGCAGGAACGCGCTCGGGACGTAGTAGCGGGCGGTCCGGGAGCCGACGACCTGGGCGTCCGCGCCGAGTCGGCGGGCGAGGGAGGCGGTGCGGAGGACGTGGTAGTCGCTCGTCACGAGCAGCAGCGGTCCGGTCCGACCGGCGTCGCGCAGCAGCTCGACCGAGCGCTCGATGTTCTCGCGGGTCGTGGTCGACCGGTCCTCGGCGGGGACGCCCTGGTCGAGCAGGTACTCGCGCATCGCGGTCGCCTCGGCCCGGACCTCGTCCGACCCCTGTCCGCCGGACGGCACGAGGAGCGGGCGGTTGCCCCGCGCCACCTCGGCACGCCACGCCTGGACGCCCCGGTCGAGTCGGCCGCGCAGGAGCGGGGTCACCGTGCCGTCCGCGCGCAGGCCCGCCCCGTGCACGACGACCGCGGTCGGGGCGACGCCGTGGCGCATCCGCCCGTACACCACCGAGTAGAGGGCGAACGAGACGAAGGCGGCACTCGCGTACGCGGAGACGAGGGCGAGCAGTGCCGCGACGGTCACGCCCACGACGCCGAACCGGACGACGAGCACGACGGCGACGACCGGCAGGACGAGCACGGCGACACCGGCGAGCAGGGAGAGCTGGTTGCCGAGGCTCCGCCCCTCCTTGCGGAGCATGGTCACACCGTTGGCGACGAGGGCGACGCCGAACACCACGACGCTGATCGGGAGCGCGAGTGCGAGCAGCCCGAGGGCGACGACCGCGGGCAGCGACCAGTCGGCGGCGACGACCAGTCCGCCGAGCACGCCGAACACGACGGCGGTGGTGAGGAAGACGCCGTTCCGCAGCATCCTCGGGTCGCGACGGCGGCAGACCAGGTAGGCGATGAGGAAGACCGCGGCGACGACGAGCAGGAACACGAGTACAGAATACCGGGCGGTGTGCGCGGCCCGACGGTCAGGTCGCGGACCGGCCGCCCTCGCGGGTCCCGGCGAGCCCGTGGTCGTGGGCGTACACGACGAGCTGGACCCGGTCGCGGAGCGAGAGCTTGCCGAGGATGCTCGAGATCTGCGTCTTCACGGTCGACTCGGTGACGAACTCCTTCGCCGCGATCTCGGCGTTCGACAGCCCGCGCGAAGCCCACCCGAACACGATCCGCTCCCGGTCGGTCAGGGTCTGGAACGCGGCGGGCTGGGGCTTCGGCGCGCGCTCGACGTCGGCGCCGAACAGCTGCGAGACGTCGTTCGGCGCGATCACCGAGCTGCCCTCGTGCACGGCCCGGACCGCGGCGAACAGGAACGGCGGCGTGGTGTCCTTGAGCAGGAATCCGCTCGCGCCCAGGCGGATCGCGGTCGCCGCCGCGGGGTCGAGGCCGAACGTGGTCAGCACGACGACGCGGGGGAGCGGCTCGCCCACGGCACCGGAGTAGAGCTGTCGGACGGTCTCGACGCCGTCCATGCCGGCCATCCGCATGTCGAGCAGCACCACGTCGGGGCGCAGTTCGCGGATGCGGTCGAGGGCCTCGGCGCCGTCCGACGCCTCGCCGACGACCTGCATGTCGGGCTGGGCGTCGAGGACGACCCGCAGGCCGGCGCGGAACAGTGCCTGGTCGTCGGTGAGCAGGATGCGGATCGGGGCCGCGGCGGGGCCGGTCGGCGGCTCGGCACCCCGTTCGGTGCCGGTGCGTGCGCCGCTGTGTGGCTCGGTCATCGGTTCGTCCCCCCTCGGACGTCGTACGGGATGCGCGCGCGTGCGGTGAACACGTCGTCGAGCACGGCGGCGTCGAAGGACCCGCCGATCGTGGTGAGTCGGGTCTGCATGCCGGTGAGTCCGCGGCCGGATCCGCGCGGGTGGGCGGCGAGTTCGTCGATGCCGAGCTCCTCGCCGACCGGGAGCGAGGCGGAGCGCACGGCGTTCTCGACCTCGAGCACGAGGTCCGCCGACCGCCAGGTCTCGCGGACGTCGACGGCACCGCCGGGCACGCCGTGTCGGAGCGCGTTCGTCAGCATCTCCTGCAGCACCCGGCGGGCCGCGGTCCCGTGCACCGGGCCGAGCGGTCGGGAGGCACCCCGGACGGTGTGCTCGACCGTGACACCGGCGTCGCGGATGCCGCGGACGATCTCCTCGAAGGAGGCCGGGTCGACGGTGGCGTCGGACCCGTCGATGTGGCCGAGGACCTGGCGCACCTCGACCAGGGAGCTCCGGGCGGTGCTCGCGATGGTGGCGCTGACCTCGCGCACGCGTGCCTCGTCGTCGAGGAACGGCACGGAGTCGGCCTGCGCGATGATCACGGCGAGGGAGTGGCCGACGACGTCGTGCACGTCGCGGGCGATGTCGGCGCGGATGCGCTCGGACTCGGCTTCGTCCACGGCGCGGGTGGCGACGGCCTCGGCCCGGTTCGCGACCGCCTCGGCGCGCGTGGCCGCGGCCTCGGCGTCGATGCGGCGGACGGCCTCGGCGTTCTGGGAGCGGACGGCCCGGGTGGCGAGCCCGCCCGCCCAGACCGAGACGAGCGCGAGGGTCGGCGCCGCGAGGACGATCGCGACCTGCTCCGAGGGCCCGTTCAGCAGCAGTGCGTACCGGTAACCGGTCTTGGAGAGGTACAGGGAGGCGAGGACTCCGGCGCCGAGGGAGAGCAGACCGGCGAGGACGACCTCGATCTTCGTGCCGACGATCGCGACGCTGCCGACCACGACGAAGAGCGCGACGTCGACGAGTGAGGGACGCTCCCCGTTCCACACCTGGACGACGCCGAGGGCGACCGCGGCGAGCATCGCCCCGGACGGGCTGAGCCGACGGAGGGCGATCGCGACGGTCGCGGCCGTGACGGCGAGGGCGCTCGCCCGTTCGAGCTCGAGGTCGATCGGTGCGAGGAAGACGAGGCAGGCGAGCGCGGCCCACGTCAGGTCGACGACGAGGGATCGGCGAGGGAGGACCCTGGTGAACCCCTGACCGCCCCTCACGGATCGATCATCGCACGGCGCTCGGGCGTGGCGGGGTTCACGGGATCGGGGACATCGCGATCAGGGCGACCGCCGTGACGGCGATGATCGCGGCGCAGGTCGCGAGGGTTGCGATCACGTGCTTGGTCGAGGTCTCCATGCTGACGAGCCTCGCGGAGGAGGCGGCGCGGGGCATCGGGCGGAGGGACGAGCGCCGTCGTCCGGAAGGACGAACCCGGTCGTCCTGCGGTCCGGAGCCCGGGAGGGTCGGAGCGCCCACGCGGGTGCGCGGATGCGGCAGGATCAGCACGTGTCCCGTACCGAGCCCGCCGGGGGAGCCGGAACCGCCCCCACGGCCCCTGCACCCACCGTGCTCGGGCGCGTGCTGCGGCGCCGTCTGCGCGACACGGTCTGCCGCGCCTGTGCACACCCGTGGGCGGGGCATCCCGGTGCGCCCTCGGACGGGAGCGGCACCGAGTGTGCCGCCTGCCGGTCCGAGCGGGACCACACCGGTGCGCCCGAGGGTGCGGACCCGTGCTCCGCGACGGTACCGACCGCGCTCCTGGACCGAGCGACCGTGGTGCCGGACCGTCCGGAGCGCTGGTGGCACCGGGTGGCGGTCTTCCCGCTGCGGGTGATCCTCGTGGTCCTCGACGGACTGGGCTGAGCCGTCACCCTGGTCGTGACCGCGTGACCGCGTGACCGCGTGACCGCGTGACCGCGTGACCGCGTGACCACGCGTGACCGCGTCACCGGACGACGGCCGACCGGTCGGCCCGGATCTCGGCCCGGGCCGGAACGGCTCGCGCACGGCGCACGGCGCGCGGTGACGGTGACCGACCGGCGGCCGGGAGGCGCGTGGCGGCGCCGCCACGCGCCTCCCGGCCGCCCGTCGCTCGCGTCTCAGATCGTGAGCTGTCCGAGCACGCGGTGTGCGATCGAGACGGACTCGCCGCTCACGGCGGACCGCGGTGAGGCGAGGAACGCGACGAGGTCCGCGATCTGCTGCGGGCTCGACTCGCCACCGGCGCCGCGCTGCACCTGCGCTGCCGGCTCGTCCGTCACCGTGCCCGGGTTCACGACGTTCACGGCCACACCGGTACCGGCGACCTGGTCGGCGAGGTTCTTCGCGATGACGTTCGTCGCCGCGTTCCGGAGCGAGGTCGTGATGTTCCCCGCGAGGTAGGCGTTCTGCCCGCTCACCACGACGACGCGGCCGAAGCCGGCGGCACGCTGCGCGGGGAGCACGGCGTTCGCGACGCGGAGGAAGCCGAGCGCCTTGCCGTCGATCGCGGCGGCGACCTGCTCGGGGTCGGATGCCCGGTCGGGGTCGAGCGTGCCCGCCGCGGGCGCCGCGGTGACCACGAGGACGTCGATGCGTCCGTGCTGGTCGAGCACCCGCGCGACCGCGGCGTCGACCGACTCCTGCGACGCGGTGTCCATGCGGACGTCGTCGGGGCCGTCGGCGGTGCGGGAGGCGACGACGACGTGCGCGCCCTCGCGACGGAGGGTCTCGGCGACGACGCTGCCGATGTACCCGCGACCGCCGACGACGAGGGCGGTCCGGCCGGTGAGTTCGAGGTCCATGCGCGCCACGGTAGGCCGCGGTGCTGCGTGCCGTCCGGTGCGCTGTCCGGCGTGCTGACGGCTGCGGCGTCGGAGCACCGTCCCGCGTGGCCGGGGCGTCTCCCGCGCGATCCGGCCACCCGATCCGCGCGATCCGTCCACCTTGGACGGCTGCCCAGTCCGGCCCGCCGACCATCGCCCACGACGGCCCCGGTGGCGGACCGAACGGACGCCGCGGCCACCGCCGGACGTCGCGGACAGCACACGACGGCACCGGTGGACCGACACCGTCCGGACGACGACAGGGAGCGCGCATGACCGACCAGCAGCAGCCCGACCAGCAGCGGCCCCCGGGCAGTGACCGGGAGCTCACGCCGACCGCCGACCACGGCGAGCAGTCCTACCGTGGCTCGGGCAAGCTCACCGGGAAGCGCGCGGTGATCACCGGCGGCGACAGCGGCATCGGCAAGGCCGTCGCGATCGCCTTCGCCCGCGAGGGCGCCGACGTGCTCGTCAGCTACCTACCCGAGGAAGAGGACGACGCGCAGGACACGAAGCGCTGGATCGAGGAGGCCGGTCGGAAGGCCGTCCTGTTCCCCGGCGACGTGAGCGACCCGGCGTACTGCCGGTCCGTCGTCGCGACCGCGGTCGACGAGCTCGGCGGCCTGGACGTCCTCGTGAACAACGCGGCGTACCAGATGACCCACGAGACGATCGAGGAGATCAGCGACGAGGAGTGGGACCACACCCTCGCGACGAACCTCAGCGCCTACTTCCACCTCGTGAAGGCCGCGCTGCCGCACCTCGGACCGGGGTCGTCGATCATCGGGTCGAGCTCGGTGAACTCCGACAACCCGAAGCCCGACCTGGCGCCGTACGACGTCACGAAGGCCGGCGTCGCGAACCTGTCGGCAGCGCTCGCGCAGCTGCTCGGCCCGCGGGGCATCCGCGTCAACAGCGTCGCGCCCGGCCCGATCTGGACGCCGCTCATCCCCTCGACGATGCCGCCTGAGGAGGTCGAGCAGTTCGGCACGCAGACGCCGCTCGGCCGCGCGGGCCAGCCCGCCGAACTCGCCCCGGTGTACGTGCTGCTCGCCAGCGACGACGGCAGCTACGTCTCCGGTGCCCGGGTCGCCGTCACCGGCGGCACACCCATCCTCTGACCGACCGAACCCAGCACGCGAAGGAGCACGATTTGTACTTCCACAAGCAGGAACTCCAGTTCAAGGCCACCCCGGACAAGCCGGACGCCGTCTACGCGCGGAAGCTCCAGGAGGTGCTCGGCGGCCAGTACGGCGAGATCTCCGTCGCCCTGCAGTACCAGTTCCAGGCGTGGAACATGCACATCCCGGGCAAGTACCGAGACATGGTCTTCGGCATCGGTGCCGAGGAGATGGGGCACGTCGAGATGCTCGCGACGATGATCGCGCAGCTGCTCGAGAAGAGCCCGCTCGGCATCACCGAGGACGCGCTGCAGGACGACCCGACCGTCGCCGCGATCGTGGGCGGCACCGACGTGCAGCACGCCATCGTCGCCGGCGCCGGAGCGCGCCCGGTCGACAGCAACGGCAACCCGTGGCAGGGCTCGTACATCACGGCCTCGGGCAACCTGCTCGCCGACTTCACCGCGAACGAGAACGCCGAGATGCAGGGCCGCGTCCAGGCCGCACGGCTGTACCACATGACCGACGACCACGGCGTGCGGGACCTGCTCTCGTTCCTCATCGCCCGCGACACCATGCACCAGAACATGTGGGCGACCGCCGCGGCCGAGCTGCGCGAGAAGGGCGTGGAGGGCTTCCCCGTGCCGAGCAACTTCCCGCAGGCGAAGGAGGCGTCGGAGTTCAGCTACCAGTACCTCAACTTCTCCGACGGTGCCGCGGCTGCCGACGGGCCGTGGGCGAGCGGCCCCTCGTTCGACGGCAAGGGCGAGTACTCGTACCACGACGGCCCCACCTCGTCGGTGCCGATGCCCCCGCCCACGCACCCGGACGTGCGGCTGTACGGCACGACCGAGCTGCCGAACGTGGTCGAGAAGACCGCGGGGCTCGTGCAGGACACCCTGCACAAGGAGTAGTGGTCACGCCGGTCGCGGTCGCGGACGCGACCGGCAGACGGACGGGAGGCGCGGTGCCGGCTGGCACCGCGCCTCCCGTCCGTCGTCGTCTCAGCCCCGCAGGGTGGTGAGGGTCGTCGTGTCGTCCACCGGTTCGCTGCGCGCCGGTCGCGTGATCCCGGCGTAGGCGCGCGTCGCGCTCCACCCGGCGATCAGGGCGACCGTGCCGACGACGGCCGCGATCCACGGGAGCAGCCACCCGTCGGCCCACGCGCCCGGGGCGACCACCCAGACGAGGAAGTTCCCGACCGTGCCACCGGTCGCGCCGAGGAGCGCGGCGGTACGGCGGTCGAGGCTCGTGGCCGTCAGGGCCGTGGTGGTGACGGCGACGGCGAACAGGGCGTTGATGAGTGCTGCCACCGTGCCTCCGTCAGGCGCTGGTCGTGCCGGCCGCACCGCTCGTCGTGCCGGCCGCACCGGTCGTGCTGGCTGCACCGGTCGTGCTGGTTGCGCCGGTCGTGCTGGTTGCGCCGGTCAGGGCGCTCGTCGCCGAGCTGCCGCCGTCGGCGTCCGTGCCGCGGCCGTCGGAGCCGCCGACCGCGAGCTGCTGGGCGCCGCCGCCGGTGGTGACCGTGACCTTGCGCGGCTTCGACGACTCCTTGACCGGGATCGTGACGCTGAGCACGCCGTTGTCGTAGGCGGCGCTGATGCGTGCCGTGTCCAGGTGGTCGCCGAGGGTGAGCTGCCGGACGAACGTGCCGGGCTGACGCTCCCGGGTGATCCACTGCGATCCCTCGGGGGCGCCGAGCGTGCGCTCCGCGCGCAGGGTGAGGACGGACCCGTCGACGTCGACGTCCACCGACCCCGGGTCGATGCCCGGCAGGTCGACGTCGAGGACGTAGTGGTCGCCGCTGCGGTAGAGGTCCATCGGCATCGACCGGGGTGCGCCCGTGCCGGCTCCGAGCAGGGTGCCGGCGAGTCGGTCGAGCTCGCGGAACGGGTCGTACTGCATCGTCATCGAGATCAACTCCTTCGTGGTCCTCGTCGGGTCCCCGCGACCCGACGACCAGAGTTCTAGCACTCTCGCCTCAGGAGTGCCAAGAGCAGGCTCAGAGGTCGCTGGGAACGATCGGACCGGCCGGTCTCGTCACCTGTGGGCCGTCGGGCCGGCCGCGGGGCCGTCAGTCCTCGGGGCGCCCGGCGACCTCGTGGTGCAGGCGTTCGAGGGCCGGGAGCGCCTGCGCGAGGGCGTGCCGGTCGGCGTCGGAGAGCCGGTCGAGGGCGTCGACGAGGACGGAGGTCGCGGCGTCGTCGTAGGTCCGGAGGCGGTCCGTCGCGAGCGGGGTCAGGTGCACGGTGGCACGGCGCCCGTCCCCACCGACGACCCGGCGCTCGACGAGGCCGGACTGCTCCATCGCCGAGACGAGGTTGCTCACGGTGGACCGGGCGAGGCCGAGGCGCGCGGCGAGGGCGGAGGGCGCCGTGCCGATCTGCGGGTCGGTGCCGAGCGCGCGGAGGACCTCGATCTGGGCCTCCGGGATGTCCGGCAGACCCGCCACCGCCCGCGAGGTACGGAGGAGTGTGCGCCGGAACGGTCCGACCCGGTCGCTGAGCCGGCGGGCGATGCGCGCCGTGTCGTCGTCCGTACCCGCCATGCTGGGCAACCTATCAGCCAGTTTTGTTTGCAACAAAACCATTCCGGGAGCAGGCTGGGGACATGACCACCACCACCTCCGTCGAACACCCCGAACCGCCCCAGGACCTCTCCGGCATCGTCGGACACCGGTTCGTCTACACCTACGCCAACGGCTGGCAGTACGAGATGTACGTCAAGAACGCGACGACGATCGACTACCGCATCCACACCGGTCACGTCGGCGGCCGCTGGGTGAAGGACCAGACCGTCGACCTCGTGGCGCTCGCCGCGGGCGTCTACAAGGTGTCGTGGAACGAGCCGACCGGCACGAGCGTCGTCGTCAACGTCCTGCCCGAGCAGCGCGTCCTGCACGGCACGATCTTCTTCCCGCGCTGGATCGAGCTCGACGGGTCGAAGACGGTCCTGTTCCAGAACGACCACCTCGACGAGATGCAGCGCTTCCGCGACGAGGGGCCGACCTACCCGATCTACGTCGTCCCCGAGTTCGCGCACATCACGCTGTTCGAGCACGTCGGCGCGGACGACGAGTCGGTGATCGACACCGCCCCGGGCGACCTGCCCGCCGGCTGGGCGGACCGGACCGACTGATGGGCGCCGTGCCGCTGCAGGCCGCCGACCCGCGGGTCTCGCCGACGACGCTCGACCACCACGGACGGACGATCCGCGGGTGGCAGTGGGAGCCGGCTGACCCTGCGTCCGGTGCGTCCGGTGCCGGCGCGTCCGGTGCCTCCGGTGCCGGCGCGTCCGCTGCCGACGCGCCCGTCGTGCTGCTCGTGCACGGGTTCAGCGACAGCGCGACCGGTGGGCGACAGCTCTTCGTGCAGACCGCGCGGCACCTCGTCGCCCGCGGTGCCGTCGTCCGGAGCCACGACCGGCTCGGTCAGGGCGTGAGCGACGGCGAGTTCGCCGACATCACCATCCGGGACGAGGTCGACCAGGTCGTCGCGATGATCCGCGCGGCCGACCGGGGCCAGGGCGTGCACGTCGTCGCGCACAGCCTCGGCGCGGTCGAGTCGGCGCTGGCCGCAGCCCGCGTCCCCGAGCTGGTCCGGACGCTGACCCTGTGGTCGCCGGCCGGTGTGGTCGTGGACGACATCACGGTCGACGACGTCATCCAGGGTCAGCCGCTCGCCCCGGTGCGGGAGCGTGGTTGGTTCGACTTCGGCGGCATGGTGCTCGGCGCCGCGTTCATCGAGGACGTCCGCGCCGACCTGGACGTCTACGGGCCGGTCGCCGGGTACACCGGTCCGGTCGACGTGGTGCACGGCACCGAGGACACGATCGTGCCGGTGTCGTACGGGCGCCGGTACGCCGAGCTCCTGCCGGGTGCGACGCTGACCGTCGTCGACGGCGCGGACCACGGCTGGTCGTCGGTGCCGTTCCGGGAGCGGTTGCTCGAGGTGCTCGACGCGAGGCTCGGGCTGGCCTGACGCCGTCGTGTGGGCGGTCGCCTGCAGCGGTACGTCGCCGCGGGCGACCGCCCACCTGCGTCTCGTCGGGTGGCGGTCAGCTCACCTGGCCGGAACGGGCGCCCGACCACAGGTCGACGTCGAGGACGCCGACCGAGTGCTCGTCGATCCGCGCGAGCTCGTCCTCGGTGAACGACAGGTTCCCGAGCGCGGCGACGTTCTGCTCGAGCTGCTCGACGCGCGAGGCACCGATCACGAGCGACGTGACCCGCTCGTCGCGCAGCGCCCACGCCAGGGCGAGCTGCGCCAGGCTCTGGCCGCGCTCCTCGGCGATGCCGTTCAGCGCGCGCAGGTGCTCGACGACCTCGGGGGTCAGGGAGCCGGCGTCGAGGGACTTGCCCGCCGCGGCACGGGAGTCCTCCGGGACGCCGTCGAGGTAGCGCCCGGTCAACAGGCCCTGCGCGAGCGCGGTGAACCCGATGACACCGAACCCGAGGTCGCCGGCCGCGTCGAGCAGCCCCTCGGTCTCGATCCAGCGGTTGAGCATCGAGTACGAGGGCTGGTGGATGAGGAGCGGCGTGCCGAGGTCCTGCAGGATCGCGGCGGCCTGGCGCGCACGGTCGGCGTCGTACGACGAGATCCCCACGTACAGCGCCTTGCCCTGCTGCACCGCGGTGTGCAGCGCACCCATGGTCTCCTCGAGCGGGGTCGACGCGTCGAGGCGGTGCGAGTAGAAGACGTCGACGTAGTCGAGGCCCGTGCGCTCGAGCGACTGGTCGAGCGAGGCGAGGACGTACTTGCGGGACCCGCCGCCCTGCCCGTACGGCCCGGGCCACATGTCCCAGCCCGCCTTGGTCGAGATGACCATCTCGTCGCGGTAGGGCCGGAAGTCCTCGCGCATGAGCCGGCCGAAGTTGACCTCGGCGGCACCGTACGGCGGGCCGTAGTTGTTCGCCAGGTCGTGGTGCGTGATGCCGAGGTCGAACGCGCGGCGGCTGATCGCCCGCTGCGTCTCGAACGGCTTGTCGTCGCCGAAGTTGTGCCAGTAGCCCAGCGAGAGCAGCGGCAGGTCGAGGCCGGAGCGGCCCGTCCGGCGGTAGGGCATCGAGTCGTAGCGGTCGTCCGCAGCGGTGTAGGCCATGGCTCCCATCCTGGCCCGACCCACCCTGGCGCAGCGTCCGGGACGGGCCGGTGCGCGAACCGTACAGAACGCGAACCGTTCGTTGCACGAACTGTTCACGCCGTGGAACAGTTCTGTCGTCCGACCAGGACACCACGACGCAGGAAGGCGGGATCGCTATGCACAGCACGTACACCGGGATGCCGCAGCGAGCGCGGATCGGCGCCTCGCACACCCGCGTGGGACTCACCGACCCGGCGGTCATCGACGCCTACGTCGAGCGCCGCGTCCAGGACCCGTCGCTCCTGTCCCGGCGCAGCGAACCGTCGTACGCTGACTTCTTCACGGCTGCGAGCGTCTGACCCCGACGCCCCGCCGAGCCCGTCGTACAGAGAGACCGTCGTACCCGATGCCGCTGACCGTCGTCCGCCGAGAGCACATGCACCTGTACGCCCGGGAGCCCCGGGCCCGAGCCGCGAAGGCCGCCGTGGATGCCCTCCTCCGACTGCAGCACGCCCAGGAGCAGCAGCTCGAGCAGGCCCGGACCGAGAGCAGCCTGACGAAGAACGAGTTCCTCGCCGTGCGGTACCTGCTCCAGGCGCACCGGGACGGGCGGGCGATGGGGCCGAAGGACCTCGCCGTCATGCTCAACGTGTCGAACGCCTCGGTGACGAAGATCGTCGACGGCCTCGTCGCGAAGGGAGACATCGTGCGGTCGCCGCACCCGACCGACCGACGCGCGCAGGTGCTCGAGCCGACCGTGCAGGCGGCCGAGAAGATCGACTCGTCGTACGCCCGCTTCCACGAGGCCGTGGTCGGGGTGATGGACCACCTGTCCACCGAGGACAACGCCGTGCTCGCGCGGTGCCTCGACCAGGTCACCGAGGCGCTCGTCGGCGGTGCGCCCACGCCCGTCGACGAGTACACGGTCGACCCGGACGGGGCGTCGGAGCCGATCGACTCCTGATCGCGGGCCCACCGGGGGTGGCGCGAAAACCTTCCAGCGGTAAGTTGGGGGGATGACGAACGAGGTCGACGACGACGCGACCCCACCCCGGCGCGGTGGGTACCGCAAGGGTGCCGAACGCCGGGCGCAGATCCTCGACGAGATGATCCGCATGGTCGCCGCACAGGGGGTCGACGCGTCGTCGCTCCGGTCGGTCGCCGACTCGCTCGGCATCACGCACGCGGCGCTCCGGCACTACTTCCCGAGCCGCGACGAACTGCTGCTCGCCGTGTACCGCGAGCACGAGGTGCGTGAGCAGGGTGCACCGGACCGGATGAAGTCGGCGATCGGGGACATGCGGGAGAGCGCGACGCGCAACCGTGCGGTCCCCGGGCTCGTGCAGCTCTACACGACGCTCGCCGCCGACGCCGTGCAGGAGGGCCATCCGACCACGCGGGACTTCATGCGCGAGCGGTTCACGCGCCTGCGGGCCGACCTCGCCGAGCTCATCACCGCCGACCAGGCCGCCGGGCGCATCCGCGCGGACCTCGACCCGGCCGACCTGGCGAGCCTGTGCATCGCGGCGTCCGACGGTCTGCAGGTGCAGTGGCTGCTCGACCCCGACGCAGTGGACGGCGAGCGGGTCCTGCGGCTGCTCGAGTCGCTCGTCCCGCCCCGGTCCTGACGTCCTCCGTCCCGGAGCCCCTGCCGTCCCGAGCGGTCAGACGGGCTGGAGCGGCTGCCGTTCGCCGACGGGCAGCTCGACCGTGATCCGGTCGCCGGCCCGCACGACCCCATCGGTCAGGACGACGCCCATCACGCCGCCCCGGCGCTCGACGCTGCCGTCCTCGGCGCGACCGAGCACCTGCTTGAGCAGTCCCGGGTCGTGGTCGTTGATCTGCTGACACGGGTTGCGCAGTCCCGTGACCTGCACGCTGGCGTCGGCGCCGAGCCGCAGGACCGTGCCGACCGGCAGGGAAAGGAGGTCGACGCCCCGGGTCGTGACGTTCTCGCCGAGTTCCCCGGGCTCGACGTGGTGCCCGGTCGGAGCGAGCTCGTCGAAGAGCTCGGCGTGCACGAGGTGCACTTGCCGCAGGTTCGGCTGCGACGGGTCCCGCGCGACCCGGGAGCGGTGCTGCACGGTGGTGCCGGCGTGGGCGTCCCCGTCCACGCCCCACCCGGCGACGAGGCGCACCTCGTCCACCACGGGCTTGCTGAAGCGGTGTTCGTCGTCCCTGCTCACCGCGACGACGTGCGGCTGGTCGTGCTGGTCCCCGGTCACGGTCCCATCCTGGTGCACGTCCGCGCGGTCTGGCTCGATTGACGAGACCGGAGCGGAGATATATCTTCGTGTGGAACGTTGGATACAAAGGGGGAATGACGTGAAGTCGATCTCGGTGTTGGCCATCGCTGCGACACTCGTGGGCGGAGGGCTCGTCGCCGTCACGGTGCACGCAGAGCCCGCGGGCGCGGTGCCGTGTGTCAACAGGGTGACCACGTGGCAGGCCTACAACGAGTGCTCGGGCGTCCCGGCGCGCCACTGGGACGCGATCAGGAACGCGGCGTCGAAGTACGGCAACTGGGCCAACGCCCGTCAGTGGTCGAAGCAGTCCGCCTGCTGGGGCAACGTCGTGTCCTACGGCTACTCGCTCAGGGGCTGACGTGGAGCGCACGGTCCGCTCGGTCGTGATCGCGTTCCTCGTGTCCGGATCGGTCGTCGGGTGTTCCGCCACGGCCACACCGACCGACGCGGCCAGGGGAGGGCCCCGCGGTTTCGAGGGCCCGTGGGCAGCGCAGTTCGAGACCGCGTACGCGGGTGCCCACAGCGCGTACGAGCGTGACGTCCTCCGGGACGGCGCGGTGTCCGTCGCCGAGTACGAACAGACACGGTCGCACGTGGCGTCGTGCCTCGCCGATGCTGGGTACAAGATCACCTACGACGCGACGGGCGGGTTCGAACTGGGCTCGGAGGACGGCTCGTACCCGGACGACTTCTTCGAGCACTCGGACCCGGTGCTGCAGACCTGCGAACGTCGTTGGGACGGCTCGATCCGCTTCCTGTACGAGCAGGTTCGCCGGAACCCGGAGCAGCTCGACGAAGCCGCCATCGCGGTGCGCTGCCTCCGCGCCGCTGGCCTCGTCGACGGGTCCTACACGGACGACCGTTGGAACGAGGAGAACGCGCGCGACGACTGGTCGTTCGACGCCCTCGACCCCGCGGCCGAGGCGTGCCGACTCGACCCGCTCGGCCGCTGGTACCGACGATGAGGCGCAGCGCGGTGTCGACGCACTGGTCCACCGGTGTGCTCGCCCTCGTGGCGGCCGGAGCGTTCGGGGCGTCGGCCGCGCTGCTGGGTGCCGCGTTGGACGAACCAGAGGCGCTTCGGTCCGCGCGTCCCGTCGATGCGGTGCCGGTCGAGGAACGCAGCGACGACGACGCTCGTCTCCTCCGACTCTCACTCGTCGCAGGCGGGCCACGAACGGTCGCGGCGCCTCGGTCCGGCGTGCTCACGAGCCTCTCGTGCGCCTCCGGAGAGCCCGTGCGCTCCGGGTCGGTCATCGCGACCGTGGACGGCGAGGTGGTCATCGCGCTGGCGACTGACGAGCCCCTGTGGCGCGACCTCGAGGTCGGTACGGAGGGTTCGGACGTCCGGGGCTTCCAACGGTCGCTGAGCGCGCTCGGTTTCCCCGTCGCCGACGACGGGAGGGTCGGGCCTCGGACGGTCCGTGCAGCACAACGCCTGCTCCGGTCAGCGGGCTCTGGTCTCCGGCTCACCGCCGGGGTCCCGCTCGACCGGTTCGCGTGGATCCCGGCGGATGCCGTCCCTGCCAGGGCGTGCGACGGGACGGTCGGCACTCCGACCGAGCGGGGAGCGCCTCTGGTGTCACTACCGGTCGACCTGGTCGGGGCCACGGTCGCGCCGCCGGCAGGTGCAACGCCGGGTGCACGCGAGGTGCGCGTCGGTCAGGTGACCGCGCCAGTCGATCCGGATGGGGTCGTCCGCGACCGCGCTGCGCTCGCTGCGATCGCGTCGACACCCGAGTACGCCTCCGCCACGGTCGAGGACGGGACTGCGAGCATCCCTGCCGACTGGCGTCTCCACGAGCCGGAGACCGTCCTCGTCGTACCACCCGCGGCGCTCTACGACCTCCGCGACGACCAGGCGTGTGTGCAGGTTCCTCGCCGCCGTGAGGCGGTGCTGGTCGCCGTCGTGGGATCCGAGCTCGGTCAGTCGTACGTGCGGGCACCGAGCGGGGGATTCTCCTCGGTCTTGCTGCACCCTGACGCGGGTCGACGGTGCCGGTGACGCTCCGCGGCGTCGGCCACCGGTTCCGCGACGGTCGCTGGCTGTTCCGTGGTGTCGACGCACGCCTGGAACGCGGTGTCGTGCACGCGCTCGTCGGCCCGAGCGGGAGCGGCAAGTCGACGCTCCTCGGCATCATCGCGGGCATGGTCGAGCCCACGTGTGGCCACGTGGAGCGTGACGACGGCATCAGGGTCGGATGGGTGTTCCAGAACCCGCACGGCGTCGCGCGTCGCAGCGTGGTCGACCACGTGGCCCTTCCGTACCTGGCCAGCGGTGCGCGCCGTCCCGAAGCGGAACTCCGAGCGGAGGCGCTCCTGCACCGGTTCGGGTTGGGCAGTCGGGTGGGTGCCCGCTTCCGCGACCTGTCCGGTGGCGAAGCGCAACGACTCATGCTCGCCCGGGCGGTCGCCTCCGCTCCGGACGTGCTCCTGGTCGACGAGCCGACCGCGCAGCTCGACCGCTCGACGGCGTCGCAGGTCGACCGTGCCGTGCGAGAACTCGCCGGGAACGGGTTCGCCGTGGTCGTCGCGACGCACGACCCGTCGACGCGAGCATCGTGCGACACCGTCCACGAGCTCGGTCAGGTGGGCTGAGGTGCGCTTGCGTTCGATCGTGGACGAGGCGTCCCGGGACGTTCGGAGTGGGGCGGGGGCGACGGCCGCAGCGGCCGCGGTGTTCGTCCTTCTCGTCGGTGGGCTCCTCGTCGCTGCTGCTGGGCAGCGGGCTGCTGACGTCCGGCAGGCAGAGCGCTTCGTCGCAGCTGGTGCAGCCACCTCGATCGAGCGATCGGACGGACGGATCGACGGCCGGTCGTGTTCCCGCCTGGTCGAGCTACCCAACGTCGTCGCCGCGGGAGCCGTCCGCCGGACCGAGGCCGAGCTCGTGCCCGCCGTGACCCCTCGGTCGCCGGTCCCGCTCTTCGAGGTGTCCCCGGGCTTCGAGCGCGTGCTCGGCGTCGCACCGGGACGCTCAGGGAGTCCTGGCGTGCTCCTCCCGCGCGGTCTCGCTGGTGCACTCGGGGTCGGCGCGGGCGAAGACCTCGCCACGGCGGATGCACCGGTGCCGGTCGCCGCCGTCTACGACCACCCCGAAGACGGACGTGTGAGTCCCCTGTCCTGGGCCGCGGTCGGCGTGGCGCCGCTCGACGGCCGTCCCTTCGACGAGTGCTGGGCCACGATCTGGCCCGAGGACGAAGCGTCGGTGGCTGCGCTCAGCGCCACACTGCTGCCGAAGGTCGGCGACGGCGAGCCGCCGACGCTCCGTCAACTCAACGGGACGTTCGGGGGCACCTTCTCGGCCACCCGACGAGCGGACGGAGTGGTTCCGTCGTCAGTCGGGTCCTTCGCCGCCGCCGTCGCCGCGGTCCTGGGATGCACGATCGTGCTCCGGCGCCGCCTCGCGCTCGCGAGCGACCGTCACGTCGGAGTGACCCGCAGCGCGCAGCTCGCGACGCAATTGGCACAGGGGGTCACCTGGATCCTCTCAGGCGCGGTGGTCATCGTGCTGGCCACGCTCCTCGTGACCGGTCCGCTGAGCGCGGGAGACCGGTGGCCGATCATCGCGGAGGTGGTCGTGCGGACCGCGGCTGCTGCGGCGGCCGCGCTGGGTGGCATCACCGTGGGGGTCTCGTGCGTGCGTGAGCGCTCGTTGCTGCGCTACTTCAAGGAGCGACGGTGACGGTGACGGTGCAGCACACACGAACGGCCGGCCCCGAGTGGGGCCGGCCGTTCCACGGTGGTGCGGTCGACTACGCGTCGACGCCCGCCGTGAGCACCGCGGCGGCGGGGTCGAAGTCCTCGGGCAGCGGGGCCACGCGCTCGACGGACGACTCGATCGTCACCGCCGAACCGGACTCGGCGGCGTCGCGGATGCCGAGCAGCACGTCGAGGACGTGCAGCGCGACCTCGCCCGAGGCGCGCTCCGGACGGTCCTCGGCGATGGCACGGGCCATCTCGACGACGCCGGTGCCGCGGCCCCAGGTGGACCCGACGGCCTCGAGGGTCTCGGGCTCCTCCTGGCCGTAGCGCCACAGCTGCGACGAGCCCTCGAACGTGTTCGGGTCGGGCAGCGAGATGGTGCCGAGCGTGCCGTTGATCTCGACGAAGCCCATGCGGGGGAGTGCGTGCTGGAACGAGAACGTCGACTGGGCGGACTGCCCGCCGGCGAACTCGATGAGCGCGGCGTGGTGCGTGGGGACCTCGACGGGGAAGGTCTCGCCGGCGCGGTCGCCCGAGGCGATGGTGCGGCGGTCGAGCGACTTCGACGACACGGCCTGTACGCGCGAGGCGGCACCGAACGCGTGGACGAGCGTCGTCACGTAGTACGGACCCATGTCGAACAGCGGGCCGGCACCGGTGGCGAACAGGAAGTCCGGGTTCGGGTGCCACGCCTCGGGCCCGGGCACGTGGAACAGTGTCGTCGCGGTGAGCGGTTCGCCGATGTCCCCGCGGGCGATGGCCCGGAGCGCCGTCTGGATGCCCGCGCCGAGCACGGTGTCCGGCGCCGTCGCGACGCGCAGGCCCTTCGCCTTCGCCGACGCGAGCACCGCAGCGGCCGACTCGTGGTCGGTCGCGATCGGCTTCTCGCTCCAGACGTGCTTGCCGGCGTCGATGATCTGCTGGTCGACCTCGGCGTGCGCGGCGGGGATCGTCAGGTTGATGACGATCGAGATGTCGTCGCGGGCGAGGAGCTCCTCGACCGAACCGGACGCCGCGACCCCGTACTCGGCTGCCTGCGCGGCGGCGCGGTCCTGCAGGACGTCGGCGACGAAGCGGACCTCGACGTCGGCGAACTGCGTGAGGTTCGTCAGGTACTGGGTGGAGATGTTGCCGGCACCGATGATGCCGATCCCGACGCGGCTCACGCGGCGCTCCCGGCGGTGTCGTTGGCGCGGAGCCACGCGAGGGACTCGGTGATGCCCTGGAAGACGTCGCCCGAGTAGGCGTCGAACTCGACGACACGGATGGCCTGCGGTGCCGCGGCGAGGATCCCCGCCACGTCGACGTCGCCCTGGCCGGCCGGGGTCTGGTTCTCGAAGGCGCGCTGCAGGGCCTCGGGCACGACGAGGGCGCTCTCCGACGACGGCAGCGCGGTGAGGATGTCACCGTCGACCTTGCCGTCCTTGACGTGGATCGCGACGACGCGGTCACCGAGCGAGCGGAGCACGGCCGGGGCGTCCGCACCGCCGACGGTCGCCCAGAAGGTGTCGACCTCCAGGACGGTCTCGGGGGAGAGCTGCGACACGAAGTGCTCGTAGACGGTCTTGCCGTCCACCTTGTTCGTGAACTCCCACTGGTGGTTGTGGTACCCGAACTGCAGGCCGCGCGCGGCTGCCTCGGCGGTCAGGACGTTGACGCGCTCGGCGATCTTCGCGACGTCGTCGGCGGTCTGCCAGCGGTCGGTCGGGATGAACGGGTCGATGACCGTCCGGATGCCGAGGCGCTCGGCGGCGTCCCAGATCGGCGCGGTGTCCTCGGCGTCGATCACGGCGACGTGACCCGACGGGGCCTGCAGGCCGGTGGCCGCGAAGGCCTTCTCGAGGTCGGCTGCACGCTCGACGAACGCGTACGGCTCGACGTTCTCGTAGCCGATCTCCCGCACGCGGGCGATCGCCTTGTCGAGGTCTTCGGCGATGGCGTCGCGCAGTGAGTACAGCTGCACAGAGGTGGTGGGCATGGCAGAGGCTCCTTCGGTCCTGACTGGGTGTCGCGCCCGTCGAGGAGCGATGCTCCACGGCGAGATCGAAGACGACGCTACCGCAAAAACCACCCGCTGTGTAGTTTTCTGCGCCAGGCGACGTCCCGGCCGTTCCACCGCGCGTCGGGCACCGCTCCACACCACGACATGTGTCGCGCATCCCGGCGATCGATGTAGGCTCCCCACCAGAAACCATGTACGACAAGGTTTCTGCATCGACTCGAGGAGGCGTCATGAGCACACCCGAACCCGGCGGTCCGGCCCTGCTGAACCCGGAAGAGGGCATCACCCAACCGGTCAGCACCATGCGGGTGGGGGTGGGCTACCAGGTCGCGCTCTTCCTCGGACAGTTCGGCCTCTTCGTGGCGCTCATGGCCCCGGTCTACGTGAGCATGCAGATCAAGGCGCAGGCGCTCGTGGGCGAGGACGCCGCCACCGTGATCGGCTCCGTGCTGCCGATCGGCGCGTTCGGCGCACTGCTCATGAACCCCCTCGCCGGCGCGCTCTCGGACCGGACCCGCACGCGGTGGGGTCGGCGGCGTCCCTGGCTGCTCGGCGGCGTCGTGGTCTTCCTCGTCGCCCTGGCCTGGATCGCCTCCGCACCGGACGTGTTCAACCTGACGCTCGCGTGGCTGCTCGCGCAGGTCGCCGCCAACGCGACGCTCGCGACGCTCCTCGCGAGCTTCGCGGACAACGTCCCGCAGGCACAGCGCGGCCGATCGTCGAGCATCATCGCGCTCGCGCAGAACACCGCCGTGCTCGCCGGCACCTACCTGTCGGTGTTCTTCGTCGCGAACCTGCCGGTGCTGTTCATCGCCCCCGGCGTCCTGGCCGTGGTGCTCGTCGTCGTGTACGCGGTGGTCGCCCGCGACGACCTGCCGACGTACCCGCTCAAGAAGTTCACGTGGCGCAACCTGGTGTCGTCGTTCTGGACGAACCCGATCAAGAACCCCGACTTCGCGTTCGCGTGGTGGTCGCGCTTCCTCATCATCCTCGCGACCTTCATGTTCACGACCTACCGGCTGCTGTACATGCAGGAGCACCTGGGGATCGAGAAGCTCGCGGACGCCACCAAGGCCGTCGCGTTCGGTGTCCTGCTCTACACGATCGCGCTGCTCGTCAGCGCGGCGGTCTCCGGCTGGGCGTCCGACCGGCTCGGCCGCCGCAAGGTGTTCGTCGGCGGCTCGACCGCGCTGTTCGCCGTCGGTCTCGTCGTGCTCGCCCACGCCGACACCGTGACGGGCTTCTACGTCGCCGAGGTGGTCATGGGCTTCGCCTACGGCATCTACTCGGCGATCGACACCGCCCTGGTCGTCGACGTGCTGCCGAACGCGGACCGGCCGGGCAAGGACCTCGGGGTGATCAACATCGCGAACGCGCTGCCGCAGTCGCTCGCCCCCGCCATCTCGCTGTTCTTCCTGTCCGTCGGCAGCACGCACGCCGACAACTACGAGCTCATGTGCTGGGCCGCCGGAGCGGTCGCCCTGGTGGGCGCCCTGGTGGTCATCCCCATCAAGCGGGTCCGGTAGCGCCCGTCGCGACACGCGACCCGACGACGGACGGGAGGCGCGGTGCCGGCCCGCACCGCGCCTCCCGTCCGTCCCGGGGTCACGTCGGTACCGTGAGCCGGTGCCGACCCCCGCAACCCGTCCCTTCGACACCCCCGCCGGGACGGTCACCACCGTCGTCGACGGCGCGGTGACCCGCGCCCTCGGTGTCCCGTACGCCCGTGCCGACCGCTTCGCGCCGCCGGAGCCGTACCCGGACTCCGCCGAGCCGTACCCGGCGACCACGCCGGCCCCCGTCGCGCCGCAGCGCACGTCGCCGGCGATGGAGCAGCTGCTGCCGCCGATGGACCTGCAGGTCGACGAGCACTGCCAGCGCCTCACCGTCACGCTGCCGAGCGACGTCCGCCCGGACGAACTCCTGCCCGTGATGGTGTGGGTGCACGGCGGGTCGTACGTCATCGGTGGTGGCGACCTGCCCATCCACGACGCCCGCGACCTGGTGACCGAGCAGCGGGTGGTCGTCGTGTCGGTGACCTACCGGCTCGGCGTCCTGGGGTTCCTCGGCGACGGCAGGACGGTGCCCGCGAACCTCGGGTTGCTCGACCTGCTCGAGGCGCTGCGCTGGGTGCAGCGGAACATCACCGCGTTCGGCGGCGACCCCGACACGGTGACGCTGTTCGGGCAGTCGGCCGGCGGTGACGCGATCGCGCACCTGCTGATCAGCGACGGCGCCCGCGGGCTGTTCCGCCGGGCGATCGTGCAGAGCGCGCCGCTCGGGCTCTCCCGCGGCCGCGCGCGGATGAGCCGCGCGCTGGTCCGGGCGGTCGGCGTCGTGCACCCCGACACGCCGCTCGACGAGGTCCTCGACCGTCAGGAGCGGGCCGAACGGGTCGCCCTCCGGTTCGGACTCGCCGGCGGCATGCCCTTCGGGACCCAGTACGGCCACGCACCGCTCCCCGCTGAGCGCGACACCGACCGGGCCTGGCGCGCCGCGGCACCCGAGGTGGACGTCCTGATCGGGTCGGGGTCCGACGAGACCGGCATGTACGTGCCGATGATCCCCGGGGTCCGGACCCTCGCCCGGTACCGGCCGACCCGGTCGCTCCTGCGCTGGCTCGTCGTGCGGCCGCTCTCCGAGGTGATCTACGGGCGCGACGTCCGCCGGTTCGTCGCGCGGCACCGGGCCGCCGGGGGGAACGCCGTCGGCTACCGGCTGCTGCGCGGGGCGACCGCGGCGCCGACCGGGGCCGTGCACATGAGCGACGTGCCGATGCTGCTCGGTGGGCGGGAGGCCTGGGTCGGCAGTCGCCTCGTGCCCGCGCGGGAGTGGCCGGCGGTCGAGCGGCGGGGGCGGGCGCTCCGTGCGGTGTGGGCGGGGTTCGCGCGGACCGGGCGGGTGTCCGTGCCGGACGACGAGACGATCGTGTTCGACCGGGGGTGAGGCGGGGGCGGGCTGGGTCTCTCCGAGCCTGGGTCTCTCCGGGCCCGGGGTCGGGGCCGGGCAGCGTCCGTCGTGGGGTGATGTGCCGTACATACCGAGAGCGTGACCGGAACGTGGAACATCAGTACGTTGCCTCCTGATGTGGACGACACCCTCCGTCGTCCACCGCGACAGGAGGTCCATGGACATGCGCAGGTCACCCATCGCCAGGGCTGCCGCGACGGCATCCGTGTCGTCCGTGGTGCTCGGTTTCGTGCTCGCGACCGCGGCACCCGTCGGTGCGGCGCAGTCCGCGACGGGGTCGGTACCGTCGGCGGCGCCCGGCGGGGCCGTCGACCTCGCCCTCGAGGTCGCCCAGGACGGCAACGGCCCGTTCACCCCGACCGAGGGTCCCGGCGCCGACGCGAGTGCGACGAACGGGATCGTCCGCACCCGCGACGCGATCACGTACCGCGTGACCATGACCTCCACGGGCGGAGCGAGCTCGAACGAGCGCTTCACGCTGACCGCTCCGACGGGGACGAGCTGGGCCGGGGTGCCGGGTCGGTGCACGGGCGCCGGGTCGGCCGTGACCGGTCAGGACCTCACGTGCAACCTCGGCACCGTCGACGAGGGCCGGGCCGTCGTCGTGCCCGTCGTGCTGCAGGTCTCCGCAGAGCGACGGGACGGGGACCGGCTCGAGGTCGCCGCCACCGGTACGGCCGACGCCGCGGCGAACGGGACCGTGACGGCCTCCTCGCCGGCGACGACGGTGTCGGCGGCGGCCCGCTACAACCTGAGCAAGGACGTGCAGGGCTCGGTCCTCCGCACCGGGGTCCCCGGTCCGGACGGCGTGACCCGGGGGATCCAGCTCGTCTACCCGATCGCGGTGGACTGGCAGCCGGTCGTCCCCGGGCAGGGGCTGCTCGGCTTCGCGGCGAGCACGGGTCCGATGACCTTCACGGACGACCTGTCGCAGATCCTCGGTGACCTGCCGTCGCAGGCGGTGCTCTGGAACGGGGGCGCTCCCGCGTGCGGGCCGAACGGCGCGGCGGAACCACGCCTGACCGGACTCCCCGGCGGCGCCGGCGGGGGCGAGCGTGCCGTCGCCGACTCGGGGGAGCTCTCCTGCTCGCAGGCGGGTCCCGGTCGCCCGGTCGACGTCCGCATCGACGGCACGGTCACGGACCCGGACCGCATCCCGACCAGGAACATCGCGGGCGGACCGATCGTCGGCGGCCAGAAGCCGTACGTCGTCAGCGGGTACCTCAGCCTGTGGATGCCGACCCCGCCGGCGGGCACGTCGGTGCAGTCGACCAACACCTACTCGGCGTTGCAGACGACGTCGGTGACCGGTGCCCCGAACTTCCCCGGCAGCACCGAACCGACGGCGGACAACGCCTCGCGCCGGACGATCGTCGAGTACGGCCCCGGCAACGCGTCGAAGCAGCTCTACCGCGTGCGCGACGGCGGCGCGGCGGTCGACATCGGTTCCGAGAAGCGCGGCGATCCGTGGGCGACGCCCGGGACCCTGCTCCGCAGCGATGTCTCCGCGAGCAACGCCGGGCTGACGACCCTCCGCGGTGTGGTGCTCTGCGACACCTTCGACCGTGCGACGCAGCGCCTGACCACGCTCGACCGGGTGACCGCCTGGACCTCGCGGCTGGGTGGTGCCCGGGTGCAGTACGCCGCGTTCACCATGTCCTCCCCGGAAGCCGGGCGGACAGCGACGTGCGACGACGGCGACGGGCCGTGGTACGACCGTCCCGAGGACGTCCCCGGCGGCGCCGGAGCGGTCGGCGCCGTGCGGGCGACGGGTGACGTCCTCGGCGGCGAGCAGCCGTCCCTCCACTCGTACGTCACGACCGAGGACGCGCCGAACGGCACCCGCGCGCGTGACTTCGGGCACGTGTGGTTCGGCGACCGGGCGACGACGTGGGTGCACGACGCCTCGCCGGACCCGGGGCTCGCCGCCGGACCGCTCGCGGACAGCGTCGTCCTCACCGAGGACCTGGCACGGATCACGAAGAAGGTCGTCGACCCCGGGCACGACGCGGCCGACACCCCGGACGAGACGACCTCGACGACCGCCGGTGCCACGGTCGAGTACGCGCTCTACCCGACGTTCACGAACGGCAAGACCACGGGGCAGCCGGCCGAGGTGACGGTCCAGGACGTCCTGCCGCAGCACACCCGCTACGTCGACGGCAGTGCCTCGGCACCGCCCGTCGTGGACACCGTGACCGATGCGGGCGGCGAGGGACACCAGCGCCTGACGTGGACCCTGCCCGCCGTCCGGCCGAACGCCCCGATCGAGCCCCTGACCTACACCGCTGCCGTCGCCGACACGGCGCCGCCCGGCCCGATCACGAACACGGCCTCAGCGTCCTCGCCCACCGACGCATCGGACGCGCAGTACCGACAGGCGTCGCGAGCGGTGCAGGTCGTGCGCGGCGGTGGCGTCAGCGTGCTGAAGGCCGCCGTCGACCCCGTCGTGCTCGTCGGGGACGACCTCCGGTGGGACCTCGTGTCCACGAACACCGACACCACTCCGGTCGACGGCGTGGACGTGATCGACGTCCTGCCCCACCGCGGGGACGACCAGGGCTCGGCCTTCCACGGCTCGGTCGCGCTGGCCGGGCCCGTGCCGGTCGACACCGACGGCGGCGAGCAGGTCACCTACACGCGCGCTCGTCCGACGGACGTCGACCTCGACGGTGGCCACCCGTCGAACCGGCCGGGCGGTTCGACCACGTGGTGCGCCGAGACCGCGTTTGGGACCGACGGGTGCCCGGCGACCCTGACCGACGTGACCGCGGTCCGGATCCAGCGCACGGCACCGATCGGGGTCGGGGAGTCCGTCCGGCACCGGGTCGCCGTCCACGGCGTCGGAGCCCACGACGGTGACTCCTACACGAACCGCTTCGGGCTCCGGTCGTCGAGCCTCGCGCTGCCGGTGCGGTCGAACCCCGCGACGGTCCGGGTCGTGTCCGGTGCGGTCGGTGACCGCGTGTGGGACGACCGTGACCACGACGGCGTGCAGGACCACGGCGAGCCGGGGGTCGCCGACGTCGCGGTGGCCCTGCGGGGGACCGACGACCGTGGTGCCGAGGTGACCGAGCGGACGACGTCCCGCGCGGACGGCACCTACCGGTTCGACGGTCTGCGCCCGGGCCGCTACACGGTGGTGTTCTCCGCGCCGGACGACTCGGCCTTCACGACACCGCACGTCGGGGACGACCGGGCGGTCGACTCCGACGCGGGCCCGGACGGGCAGACCGACCCGGTCGAGCTCGGACGCGAGACCGACGCTGCCGGTGCCCTCACCGGGGTCCGTCGCGACGACACGGTCGACGCCGGGCTGGTCGTCGACGAGCCCGGCGAGCCCGGTGGGCCGGACGGACCGGGTGGGCCCGACGGACCGGGCGAGCCCGGCGGCCCGGACGGTGGGTCCGGACCCTCGAGTGGTGGCCGAGGAGCCGACGGCGGGTCCGGCGCTGGCGATCGTGCGGGTGCCGGGACGCCGGGCACCGGGGCGCTCGCCTGGACGGGAGCCGACGTGCGCCTGCCGATCGTGCTCGCCGTGGTGCTCCTGGTGGTGGGGGCGGCGCTCGCCGCGAGGACCCGGAGGCAGCGCGGTCGGTCCTGAGCGACCGGGGATCGGTGCCGGCACCCGCGCACGAGGGCGCAGGTGCCGGCACGTCGGTCAGATCGGCCGGTCGCCGGCGACGGGATCAGGACGAGAAGTCGCGCACCAGGTGGTCCGGCGTCGCAGCGAGCACCGCCGCGACGAACCGTCGGCCCCGCCACCACTCCGCGGCCCGGATGTGGAACGAGTCACCCTGCGTGTCGACGATGGTCACGCCCTCGCTGCCGCGTCTGCCGACGACGGCCGCCTGCGCCAGGTCGACTTCGCGGGACTCCTCTCCACGCGGCCGGAGGACCAGGCGGTGGTCGACGATCTCGGCGTGCATCGTCGCCAGTCCGCTCAGGAGCCGGTCGCGGTGCGTGCTCCGGCCGCGTCCGGGGCGCGCCGGGAACCACACACGAGGGGGGACCGGCCTGCCGATCTTCGCGTCGTCGTGCTCCAGACCGTGCCGCCGCGCGAGTGCCGCGAAGTCGACGTCGGCGTCGCGGTCGACGCAGACGAGCAGCGTCGGGAACGCGTCCTCGAGGGCTTCCCGCAGCTGCGCGAGCTCGGCGGGGGAGACGGGGGAGTCGGCGCTCGGGGCCAGGCCGATCCCGCGGAGTCGTCGCAGCATCGTCGCCCAGATCGTCACGTCGGGGCCGGAGGAGGGATACAGCGCGTTGAGCGCTCGGGAGGCGTCGATCCTGGCGATCGTGGCGGCACTCGGTCCGTGCTCCGCCAGACGCCGGAACACCCCGACGACGGCGGCGGTGGTCTCCTCGACGTCGGAGTCGTCCCCGTCGGCCGTCACGGCGACGACGCTCGTGTCCGCGTCCAGGTCGAGCGTGTGCGAGCTGACGTCGTACGCGAGCGCCGCCTCGATGCGGAGCGCGTCGAAGACCTCGTGTTCGATCACCGCGTCGGCCAGCGGCGCGACCTCCGCCGGGACGACGACCGAGGCGGCCGTGCCGCCGAGGGCCGACTCGACCAGGGCGCCGCGGCGCATCGGTCCGGTCCACCGCTCGATGCGGGTGCTCGGGCGGCCCGGACGGCCGGCGGGCAGCGGGAGGTCGATCACCTCGGGCGGAGCGGTGCCCCCACGGACGATCACCACCGCGTTCTCGGCGACGAAGCGCTCCGCGACCCAGTTCCGGACCTCCTCGGCGGTGATGCCCGCGACCGCGGCCGATCCCGCTCCCGAGCGACCAGGGCCGGCCGGTCCGAAGCGTGCCGTGTGCACCGAGGCGACCTGCTCGTGGAAGCGCAGCCGGTCTTCCTTCTCGAGCACCCTGCGTTCCCGCACGACCGTGTCGTCGGTGGTCTCGGCGAGGGCCGAGACCGAGGCCGCGAACCGCCCGAGGAGTGCCAATGCCTCGTCGGTGGTCTCGGTGGTGACCTCGAAGAAGGTGACGTGGTCGTGCGTGGTGGCGTTGTGCCACGTGGTGATCGGGAGCGCCCCACGGACCGCGAGGTGCTCCACGAGGTGGGTGATCCCGGCGAGGGTGACCGGCTCGTCACAGGAGCCCACGCCGAACGCCAGCCGTGCCTCGACGACGCCCGGTGCGGAGGCGTGGACGGTCGGGACGGGGCGGAGCTGTTCGGGCACAGGTCATGCTCACACGGAACCCGGCGGCGACCGCGCCCCAGTCCGAGGGCCGGTGAGTGGGCGGCTCGGGTGTCGGCCCGTGCCGGTCAGCGTCCCGGCGGTCCCTCGGTGCGGGACCCGTGCCGCCGCACCACGAGCAGCAGCACCGCCCCGCCGACGAGCCCGACCGCGACCACCACCGGCACGCGGAACGCCAGCGCCGTGACCGCACCGCCGAGCCCGCGCCCGGCCAGCAGCGCCGCGCCGCCGACCGCGACGGACAGCACCACGGCCGCACCGGCGACCACCACGGCGACACGACGCTCACCCGCGCTCGGCGTCCGCTCCGCCCGGGGTGCCGTGCGCCGCCACCACACCACGGCGGCCACGAGCAACGCGAGCAGCCCGAGCGCCGACGACGTGTCCTGCAGGAAGAACGGGAGCGGGTACCCGCCCACCGTGCCCTCGCGGAGCGCCGGCCAGGCCTGGACCACGAACCCGTGGCCGTGCGTGAAGCCGTCCCAGACGACGTGGGTCACGCTGCCGAGCACGCACCCGACCAGGACCGGCAGCACGCGCCGGACCGTGACCAGCAGTGCGCGCCGGATGCGGACCGGCAGTGCGTCGGGGCCCCCGACCCTCCGCGCCTGCGGGGAGCACATCCGGACGGGCCGCGGCGTCGTCCACGACAGCGGGACGCGCGCCCGGACACCCGGGACGACCGGAGCCCACGCCGGACGGACGAGCAGCCACCACACGCCGAGCACGACGAGCGAGACGGCGAGGTCGATCGTCGGGATGCCCCACCAGGAGCGCGCGTCCTCGTACCGGGGCAGGAACGGAGCGAACAGCACGGTGTCCGGGGCCATCGACCCGACGGCGACGGCGGCGACCGGGACGGGGAGTCGCCGCGCGCCGAGGGCGACGACGGCGTGGCTCACGGTGAAGGGCACGGTGTCAGCGCACGAGGTGGGTGCGGCGCATGAACCACTCCACGCCCTCGGCCAGGGCGACGCCGGCGGTGTGCCAGTCGTGCCCGCCGCCCTCGATCATCCGGACGGTCACGTCGGTCCCCGCCGCCCGTGCCGCGTCGGCGATGACCGGGACGACCGGCCCGTACCGGCTGTCGTCGGCCCCCGCGGCGATGAAGGCCGCCGAGGACCGGTACGGCGCGTGGTCCTGGAGCAGTCGGACGGGCTGTGCGGCCTCGAACGCTGCCCGGTCACCACGGAAACCCCGTCGGACGGTCTCATCCTGGTCACCGAGCGTCGGTCCGCGCTGCCCCGAGACGTCGATCCAGGACCCGAAGCGGTGCGGGAACGCGGCGCCGAGCTGCACCGCGCAGGTGCCGCCCTGCGAGAAGCCGCCGATCGCCCACCGGTCGGCGGACTCCGCGGCGTGGAGGTGTCGGTGCACCCACGCGGGGACGTCCTCGGTCAGGTAGGTCGCGCTGTTGCCGAGCGGACCGTCGACGCACATCGGGTTGTTCGTCGCGGCTCCGAGCTGGTCCGGCATCACGACGATCGGGGCGAGCCCGTGGTGTGCCGCCGCCAGGGCGTCGAGTCGTGCGACCATCCGGCCGGCCTCGACGATGTTGGCGGGCGCTGCTCCCGGCCCCTGCCCGGAGAGCATGACGACGACGGGCAGCACGGGGGCGTGCTCGACGAGCGCCGCGGGCGGCAGGTACACGATGGCGGGACGTGCCCGGAAGTGCGAGGTGTCGCCCGGGATCCGGACCGAGCCGTACCGTCCGTGCGTGGGCATGTCCGACGGCGGCTGCCACGCGGCGGCGTCCGCGGCCCGGGTGGACGGGGAGGGATCGTCCGGCAGCGCCAGGGCGGGCACGTGGGACTCACCCAGGGCGTCGGCGACGGTGGGGAACAGACCCGCGTCACGGTTGATCGCGAGCGCGCCGGACAGGACGGCGAGCGGCACGAGGACCGCGGCCACCACGCGGGTGCGCGTCCGTCCGCGCACGAGGCCGACGACCGCCACACCGAGGAGCGCGCAGACGACGCCCGTCCAGATCCGGTCGACCCACGTCGGGGCGATGCCGAGCACGTCGAGGACGTCGCCGAGGAACCAGGAGAGCAGCGCGCCGAGCACTGCACCGGCCACGAGCGCGACCGCGAGCGGTCGCCAGGCCCGCCGGACTGCGAGGACGACGCCGAGGGCCGCCACGACGGTGACCGCGTAGAGCGGGAGCAGGAGGTGGGCGGAGAGCAGGGGGAGGGTCGTCACGAGGGTCCTGGGGGTGTGGTGTCCGCGGAGCGCGGCTTCGGCGTACTGTTCGGCACCGTAGCGAGCGGAGGTGTCCTGCGGGGGCCGGAACGGCCGTTCCGGGGTGCCTTCCATGCTGATCCTGAGTCATCCCGCACCGAGGTGGCCGGCCGACGGCCGGAGACTGTCCGGTCGGCTGATCGGAAGGGGTCGCGCGGCCGATGCGGCGGCAGGCGGTCGCAGGCGCCGCGGAGACCGGACGGGAGGCGCGGTGCGGCAGCAGGGGACGGCGGGCGCGGTGCTGCGGGACGGACGGGAGGCGCGGTGCCGGTCCGGCGGCGCGGCTCGCCTCCGCCCCCTGGTCACGGTGGCAGGGTCGGCGGATGGAGTACACGGACTACGACACCCGGCTCGCCGCCTACGGCGTCGTCACGGACGGCGACCGCGTGCTCCTCGCCCGCCTGCGCATCGCCGAGCGGGGCACGTGGACGCTGCCCGGCGGCGGGGTCGAGTTCGAGGAGAGCGTCGAGCAGGCCGTCGTGCGGGAGATCCGCGAGGAGACCGGCTACGAGGCGACCTGCGGCGCGCTCCTCGGGGTGCGGCACCACATCGTGCCCGTCGAGCGGCGACTGCACGCCACCGGTCGGCCCATGAAGGCCGTCCAGGTCGTGTTCCGGGCGTCGGTCACGGGCGGTTCGCTGCGCCACGAGGCGGACGGCACCACCGACGAGGCCGCCTGGGTCCCGATCGCCGAGCTGCCCCACCGACGGCACGGGCTGCTCGTGCCGATCGCCCTCGGGTGGGCGGGCGTGCTCGGACGCTGAGCCCGGCCCGTGCCGGTCCCGGCCGGTGGCGTCGTCGCTGTGGGGACACCCGGGCACGGACGGAGCGGGAAACCGGGCGGCGTCCACGGTCCGTCGGTAGCGTCGTGCCACGACGTCGAGCGAGAGGAGCGGACGTGCACGGCGAGGCGACCGACCTGTCCGCCCGGCTCTGGGACGAGCGGGCGGTGCTCGCGCAGCTCGTCGACGACGCCGACCGCGCGGACGTCGTCCCGGCGCTGTTCGAGCGGCTCCGTGCGCTGCGCCTGGAGCGGGACGTCCTGGTGCACGCCCTCGCGGCCCGGTGGGGCGCCGCACAGCCCGACCGGCGCGACGCCCTCGGTCACCCCGACGGCACACACCTGCCCGGCAGCGCGCTCGCAGCCGGCGGCACGGAAGCGCCCGGCAGCACCGACGATGCCGACCCGGACGCCCTGGCGGCGCTCGCCGCGGTCGCCCCGCCACCGTGGGACCTGCTCCTCCCCGGACACGTGGCCGCGCTCGACCGCCTCGCGGCCGAGGTGACCGCGGCGCTGCCCCCCGGACCCCTGCGGGACGAGTGGGAGCGCCTCGACGTCACTCCTCGACGACGCTGAGCACGTTGCCCGACGGGTCGGTGAACCACGCGATGAGCGGTCCGCCGTGCCGGTTCACCCCGCGCTCGTCGGTGAGGCCCTCGTAGCGGAGGAACGCGACGCCGGCGGCGGTGAGCTCGTCGACCGCGGCGTCCACGTCCGGCACCGGGAAGTTCAGCACCGTGGCGGACGCCGGCTCGTGGGCGTCGCCCTTCGGGTACAGGAGCACGCGGTGTCCGTCGCCGAGCAGCAGCGACAGCATGCCGTGCTCCTCGCGCACCGGGACCCCGAGGACCCCCTCGTAGAACCTCCGGGCCGTCGGCACGTCCCGCACCGAGAACCCGCTGAACGCCTTCGTCGCGTCGATCACCGCACCAGGCAACCACCGACGGCGCCCCGCCGCACACCGACGGCCCGGCCGCACACCGAGTGCCCTCCCGGAGCCGGCCCGGCGGCTGCACGCCACGTCCGCACCGCCCGGTGGTAGGAACGTGCCATGGCAGCTGACGAGCACCGCGGCGACGGGCGCGCCGCGGACGGACCGCACCAGAGCCGACGGTCGTTCCTCCGGCGGGCGGGCATCGGGGCCGCCGGTGCCGCGGTCGGTGCGGGTGCGGTCGGTGCGGGGGTCGCGGCGGCACGCGGGTCCGACGAGCGCTACGGCTTCGCGCCGCTCCCCGAACGCGCCGAGCCCGGGTTCGACCACGTCGTCGTGCTCATGTTCGAGAACCGCAGCTTCGACCACGTGTTCGGCCGGCTGTACACCGACGCCGAGCTCCGACCCGGGCAGTCCTTCGCCGGGCTGCAGCGCGGCACGCACGAGAACACCGCCCCGGACGGCACGGTCGTCGCGGCACACGTCTACGAGGGCAGCACCGACCACGTGATGAGCCAGCCGGACCCCGACCCCGGCGAGTTCTACCCGCACGTCAACACGCAGTGGTTCGGCACGGTCGACCCGCCCGGCAACGCCGATCCCGGCCGGAACGGGTACGCGCCGCCGTACAACGCACCGGCCGACACGAGCCGCCCGACGATGTCCGGCTTCGTCCGGGACTACGTGGTGAACTACCGGCTCGAGCGCGGCGTCGAGCCCACGCGCGACGAGTACGAGCGCGTGATGGGGGGCTTCTCGCCCGCGATGCTCCCGGTCTTCTCGACCCTGGCGAAGTCGTTCGCGGTCTACGACCACTGGTTCTGCGCGGTGCCGTCGCAGACGTTCTGCAACCGGTCGTTCTTCCATGCCGGCACGTCGCACGGCTTCGTCACGAACGGTCAGCCGGACGGACCCGCCAAGTGGCTGGACGCCCCGGACGTCCCGACGCTCTTCACCCGGCTCGAGGAGGCCGGCAAGAGCTGGCGTGTCTACTTCGACGCCGACCAGGTCGTCTCGCTCACCGGCTTCCTGCACGCCCCCTCGATCGAGCGGTACTGGAAGACCAACTTCCGGAGCATGGCGCAGTTCCACGAGGACGCGGCGAACGGGAACCTGCCCGACTACGCGTTCGTCGAGCCCCGGATGATGTTCGACCACAACGACATGCACCCGCCGGTCTCCCGCCCGAAGGTGGTACCGGAGGCCGACGGCGCGACGTTCGACAGCGCGATGAGCGACGTCCGTGCCGCCGAGGCCCTGCTCGCCGAGGTGTACGGCGCGATCCGGGCCAGCCGCTCGACCACGGGCTCGAACGCCGTGAACACCGCGCTGGTCGTGACCTTCGACGAGCACGGCGGGATCTACGACCACGTCCCGCCGCCCACCGCCACCCCGCCGACGGGCACCGCGGAGCCGGGGGAGATGGGCTTCGGGTTCGACCGGCTGGGCGGCCGCGTCCCCACCTTCGTCGTGTCGGCGTACACCGAGCCCGGCACGATCGTGAACACCCCGATGCACCACGGCTCGATCGCGCACACGCTCTGCCAGCAGCACGGCCTCGAGCCGCTCACGCACCGGGACGCCGACGCCGAGGGCATCCACAACGTCCTGAACCGGCGCGTCCCGCGGCAGCCGCAGCTCTGGCCGGAGGTCACCGCGCCCTACGTCCCGACGAACCCCGAGGCCGCCGCCCGCCGCCGTCGTCCCCGCGGTGCCGAGCGCGACCGTCCGGTCACGGCACCGGGGAAGGGGCTGCTCGGCCTGCTCCTGGCCAAGTACGAGCCCGGCGCCCCCGTGCCCGAGACCTTCGGCGACGCCTACGACGTGCTGACCGAGCACGGACTCGGCCTGTTCGGCGACCGCGACTGACTCCGCCCGGGCCGCCCGACACCGCGTCTGCGAGGATGACCGCGTGACCGCCGAGAGCTCGACCGACGACGCCGTCGCCCGTGCCGTGGAGCTCGCCGGTGCCGGTGGCCGTGTCGTGCTCGGCATCGTCGGTGCCCCGGGTGCGGGCAAGTCGACCCTGGCCCGCCGGATCGTCGCCGCGGTCGACGCGCAGCACGGACCGGGCACCGCCGTCCAGGTGCCGATGGACGGGTTCCACCTGGCGAACCGCGCACTCGACGCCCTCGGACGCCGCGACCGCAAGGGTGCGGTCGACACCTTCGACGGCGCCGGCTACGTCGCGCTCGTCCGCCGCCTGGTCGCCGCCGACGAGCCCGTCGTCTGGGCGCCGGACTTCGACCGGACGGTCGACGATCCGGTCGCCGGCAGCATCGCCGTGCCGCGGGCCGCACGCCTCGTCGTCACCGAGGGCAACTACCTGCTCGACGAGGACGAGCCGTGGTCGGCGCTGGCGACGCTGTTCACCGAGACGTGGGCGTGCGTCGTCGCCGACGACGTCCGCGTCGACCGACTGGTCGGACGGCACGTCCGGCACGGACGCGACCCGGAGTCGGCCCGTGCCTGGGCGGTCGAGGTCGACGGCGTGAACGCCGCGAGGGTCGTGGCGGGGCTGCACCGCGCCTCCAGGACGGTCCTGACGTGACCGGAACCGGCGCGACCGACCCGACCTGACCTGACCTGATCTGACCCGACCACCACCGCACCACACGACCGACGGGACCGACCATGACCATCGCCATCACCGGCGCGACCGGCAACATCGGCGGCGCCGTCGCCCGCGCGCTCGCCGCAGCCGGCACGCCCTTCCGGATGCTCGTGCGCGACCCCGCCCGCGCACCGGAGCTGCCCGGGACCGAGGTCGCCGTCGCGTCGTTCGCCGACGTCGACGCGAGCCGGGCCGCCCTCGAGGGCGTCGACCTGCTGCTCATGGTCTCCGGCGCCGAGGCCGAGGACCGCCTCGCCCAGCACCGCGCCTTCGTCGGGGCCGCGGCGACCGCGGGCGTCCGGCACGTCGTGTACACGTCGTTCGTCGGGGCCGCGCCCGACGCGACCTTCACCCTCGGGCGCGATCACTGGGCGACCGAGGAGGCGATCCGCGCGACCTCGATGGCGCACACGTTCCTGCGGGACTCGTTCTACCTCGACTTCGTCGAGGACCTGGTCGGCGAGGACGGCGTGATCCGCGGTCCGGCTGCGGACGGTGCGATGGCCGCGGTCGCCCGGGCGGACGTCGCACGGGTCGCCACCGAGGTGCTGCTGCACCCGTCGGCGCACCTCGACCGCACGTACGAGCTGACCGGGCCGGCGGCGATCACCCTCGCGCAGGCGGCGGCGATCGTCGCCGAGGTGCGCGGGCGCGAGGTCTCGTACCGCCCGGAGACGCTCGAGGAGGCCTACGCCTCCCGGGCGCGGTGGGAACCGGCGCCGTGGCAGGCGGACGCGTGGGTGAGCACGTACACGGCGATCGCCGAGGGCGCGCTCGCCCGGGTGTCGGGCGACGTCGAGCGGGTGACCGGGCGGCGGCCGATGACCCTGCGCGAGGTGCTGGCCGCAGGCTGACGCGGCGTGGGGGACGCGCGCGGGGTCGCCGCGCGTCCGCCGCCGGGCCGGGCACCATGGATTGAGCAGAAGACGTCGGGTGGCGGGCCCCGACCCGACAGTTGCTGCTCCATCGGCGGACGGGAGGCGCGGGGTGCGTCCGGCAGGCCGGGTGCGGCCCGCGACGGGGCGGCCGGGAGGCGCGGGGTGCGTCCGGCAGGCCAGGTGCGGTGCAGGGGCGGTCGCGTCGGGCGTCAGGGCACCCGGCGGGCGGCCAGGGTCCCCGCGACGCCGAGCATCAGCACCGACGCGAGCACGACGAGCAGCGGCACCGTCCAGTCCCCGGTCGCCCCGTGCAGGGACCCGGCGACGAGCGGTCCCGCGGAGCCGATCAGGTACCCGCCGCCCTGCACGAACGCCGACATCCGGCGGGCGTCGTCGCCGCTCGTGACGATCCGCACGATGATGATGAACACGACCGTGATCCCACCGCCCTGGGCCGCCCCGCCGAGTACCGACCAGAGCAGCCACAGCTGCGGGGCGAACAGCAGCCCGAGCGGCATCGCGAGCCACAGGAACGCGACGAGGGCGATGATCGCCCGCGGCCGCCACCGGGACGCGAGCACCGGGACGCCGAGCGCACCGACGACCGCGAGGATCTGGAACACCGACGAGCTCGCGCCGGAGGACTCCGCCGAGAACCCGATCTCGTCGTGCAGCAGCGTCGGGATCCACGCCGTGAGCGCGTAGTACGAGAACGCCTGGCCACCGAAGGCCAGCGTGAGTCCCCACGTGATGAGCCGTCGGGCCGGCCGCACCGGCTCGGGCGTCGTCGTCCGCGGGGCCCGGGCGTCGACCGTGTGCACGCTCCCCGTGTCGGTCGTGACGGTCGAGAGCAGCTCGACCGGACCGGTCTCGACGACCGGCTCGACCCGCTCCGGACGGCGCCACGCGGCGCGCGGTCCGACGGCGAACGACCACGCGACGCCGGCGACGAGCGCGAACCCGGCCCACACCGCGATCGCGACCGGCCAGCCCCACACGGCGGCGATCGGGGCGGTGCCGAGCGACGTCGTCATCGACCCGACGTTGAGCGCGGACGTGTACACCCCGGTGACCAGGCCCACGCGTTCCGGCGAGGTGTCCCGTCGGATCACGACCGGGACCACGACGTTGCCGATCGTGATGCCGATGCCGATCACCGCGGTGCCGACGAGCAGCGCCGTCGCCGAGGGCACCGAGCGCAGTACCGTGCCGACGAGCACGATGACGAGCGACAGCGAGACCGCCCGCTCCGGGTCGGCCTTGGCGATGAGCCAGCTCGCGAACGGCGTCGCGAGCGAGAAGCACAGCACCGGGATCGTCGTCAGCAGCCCCGCGACCGTCGCGGTCAGGCCGAGGTCGAGGCGGATCTCCCCGATCACGGGCGCGGGCGCGACGATCGGCCCGCGGAAGTTCAGGGCGATGAGGACGATCGCGGCCGGCAGCACCCAGGCGGCCCCCTGCACCCCTCGACGGACGGCGGTGGTCATCGCGGTGCTCGGTCGTCCGGCAGCAGGATCGGCAGCAGGTCGAGCGGCGTCGCGGCCTGCGCGACGGTGCCGGTGGCCTCCTCCGGGGCGCCGTAGCCCCACGCGGCGAACACGACCGGGACGCCGTGCACCTGCGCGCCCTCGACGTCGTGCATCCGGTCGCCGACGAGCACCGGACGGCTGACGTCGTCGCCGCGGGCGGCCAGGCGGCGGAGGGCCTCCTCGACGACGTCGGCCTTGGCACTGCGCACCTCGTCGTCGCTCGCGCCGGTCACGACGTCGATCCAGGGGAGCAGGCCGTAGTGGTCGAGGATGAGCGTCGCCGGCGTCTCGGGCTTGCTCGTCGCGGTCGAGATCGGCAGACCGGCCTCGTGCAGGGTGCGGAGGACGACGTCGACGTCCGGGAACATCGCGGAGTCGAGCGCACCGTGCGACAGGTAGTGCTCGCGGTACACGGCCAGCGTGTGGTCCGCCTGCTCCTCGTCCATGCCCATGGCGATGCGGAAGGTGTCCATGATCGGCGGTCCGACGAAGGACATCAGCGTCGCGGTGTCCGGGACGGGCACGCCGACCGTGCGGAAGGTGTGCGTCATGCTCTCGAGGATCCCCGGAGCGGAGTCGCTGATGGTGCCGTCGAGGTCGAACAGGATGGCGGTGTACGGGCGCGTCATGTCCTGCCCACCCTAGTCGCGGCGGTGGACGCGACCCGGAGCCGGGCCGCAGGGCGCGGTCGGAGCCGCGCCGCGCCTCCCGTCCGACCCGGTCGTGGAGGTGACGTGCGCCCCTGCGCGGCGCGCGTCGCTCAGAACAGGCGGGTGTGCCCGCCCTCGATGCCGCGCATCGCGTCGTAGTCGAGCACCAGGACGCGGATGCCGCGGTCCTCGGCGAGGGTGCGGGCCTGCGGCGCGACGGTCTGCGCGGCGAGCACGCCCTGGACCGGCCGCAGGTGCGGGTCGCGGTTCATCAGCTCGAGGTAGCGCGTGAGCTGCTCGACGGCGTCGATGTTGGCGTTGCGCTTCATCTCGACCGCGACGCTCGCACCGGCGTCGTCCCGCGCCAGGATGTCGACCGGGCCGATCGCGGTCATGTACTCGCGGCGGACCAGGGTGTGCCCCTCGCCGAGGAGCTCGATCTGCTCGGCCAGGAGCTGCTGCAGGTGCGCCTCGACCCCGTCCTTGACCAGGCCCGGGTCGACCCCGAGGTCGTGGGTCTCGTCGGCGACGACCTCGTACAGGCTCACGATGAGCTGGTCCTGCGTCTTCTTCTGCGTGACGGTCCAGACCTGCGTGATGCCGGCCTCGGCCTGCTCCGCGGAGGGCTCGCCCATCTCGATCGAGCACGGCGGGCTCATCCAGTTGAGCGGCTTGTAGCTGCCGCCGTCGGAGTGCACGAGCAGGGAGCCGTCGGCCTTCAGCATGAGCAGCCGGGTCGCGAGCGGCAGGTGGGCCGAGAGGCGTCCGGCGTAGTCGACGGAGCAGCGGGCGATGACGAGACGCACCCGGTGATCCTAACGGGGGTCGCGCGTCGCGCTCTCCTGCTGCTCGGTCTGGAGGCGCGGCTCGCCCCCGGCGGTGCCCGTCCGGTCCGTCGGCTGGTCCCGCCCGGCACGGCGCTGCCGCA
Organism: Curtobacterium sp. MCBA15_004; assembly: GCF_001865055.2. NCBI lineage: Bacteria > Bacillati > Actinomycetota > Actinomycetes > Micrococcales > Microbacteriaceae > Curtobacterium > Curtobacterium sp. MCBA15_004. Next base: position 64,099 of record NZ_CP126266.1, read on the forward strand.
TCGTCTCGGCCGCCGCGCCCGTCTCGCGCGCGGCACCCGAGGCCAGCCCCGCGGCGATGATGAACACGAACACCACGAGCAGGGCGCCGAGCAGGCCGACGTGCTCGCCCAGGAAGCCGATCAGCGGCGGGCCCGCGAGGAACGCCACGTACCCGATGGTGGCGACGGCGCTGACCTTGAGCGCGGCCGACCGGGGATCGTCCGCCGCGGCCGACATGCCCATCGGGAAGCCGAGGCTCGCGCCGAGGCCCCAGAGCACGACGCCGACGATCGCGATCGGGATGACGTCGACGAAGATGAGGAGCCCGAGCCCGACCACCGCGACGACGGCGCTGACCCGCAGCACCGGGACGCGGCCGAACCGGTCGATGAGCGGGCTGCCGGCGACGCGGCCGACGGTCATCGCGGCGAGGAACACCGTGAGCACCCCGGCGCCGGCGGCGTTGTCGAGCCCGTGTCCGTCGATCATCGCGAGCGGGAGCCAGTCGTTGGCGGAGCCCTCGGCCAGCGCCATGCCGAGCACGATCACGCCGATGAGCAGCGTGGACGGCTGCGTCCAGACCTGGCGACGGGTGAGCTGCGTCGGGACGGGGCTCGTGTCGGTGGCCTCGTGCTCCGTGAACCGGTGCTCGTCGCCGAAGCGCGACGCCGCGGCGAGCAGGACGAGGGCGACGACCACGCCGAGCACGGCGAAGTGCAGCACGACCGGGACCGCGAACCGTTCGGCGAGGGCGCCGAGGCCCGCACCGGCGAGGGTGCCGACGCTGAACGCGGCGTGGAACAGCGGCATGATGGTGCGCCCGCCGGCCTTCTCGGCCGCGGCCCCGGACACGTTCATCGAGACGTCGCAGAGCCCGTTGCCGAACCCGAAGGCGACCAGGGCGACCCAGATCGCCGCGAAGCCCCAGCCCGCGGTGACCGCGACGCCCGCGAGGACGACCCCGACGGCCAGGCAGACGGCCGCCACCTGGACGCCGCGCCTGGCGCCGACCTTGGCGACGACGTGCCCGGCGAACGTCAGGCCGCCGATCGAGCCGACCGCCATGCCGAGCACGAGCAGGCCCATCTCGAACGTCGACGCCCCGAGCGAGTCCCGCACGCTCGGGATGCGTCCGAGCCAGGTCGCGATCGCGAGCCCGGACACCGTGAAGGCCGCGAACACGGCGACGATCCAGGTCCGGGTCGTCGGGGCGGCGGTGGTCGTCATGGGTGGTTCCGATCGTGCTCGAACAGGCTCGGCGGCCTGCGTGTCGCGGCTGGTCGAATCGATTCGACCACGTTCGGTGGCTACGCTAACGGGCGATGGACGAACCGGCAACAGGAACCGGCGCGTCGCGACCGCCGCTGGCCCGCGGGCGCGACCGCGGTCTCGGCGACCCGGAGCGTCGGGCCGTGCGCCCGACCCTGGCCGCGGTGGCACGTGCCGCCGGGGTGGCGCCGTCCACCGCCTCGCTCGCGTTCAGCGGCGCCGGGCCGGTGTCCGAGGACGCCAAGGCCCGGGTGCTGGCCGCCGCTGCCGAGCTCGGCTACGGCGGACCCGACCCCCGGGCGCGTTCGCTCCGCCGCGGTCGCTCCGGCGTGCTCGGCGTCGTGATGGACGAACGGCTCAGCGACGCCTTCCGCGACCCGGTCAACGTCCTGACGCTGGACGGCATCGCGGCCGTCGCCGGTGAGGCCGGAGCGTCCCTCCTGCTCGTCCGCAGCCCGCTCGACGACGACCGCGGGACCGGGCCGATCGTCGACGCCCCGATGGACGCGGTCGTCCTGGTCGGGTGCAACGTGCGGATCGACCCGGCGGTCGCCGTGCTCCGGCGGCGGCAGATCCCCGTCGTCGCCATCGAGGCGGACGAGATCGAGGGTGCCGTCCCGATCCACCTGGACAACCGCGACGCCTCCCGCCGGGCCGCCGCGTACCTCCGGGACCTCGGGCACACGGCCGTGACCGTCGTCACCCTGCCGCTCGACGCCGCACGCCGTCGCGGCCCGGTCGACGCCGCGCGCGAGGCGGCCGGCGTCGCCCACACGACGCTCGAGCGGCTGCGCGGGGTCCGCGAGGTCTACCCGGACGCTCCCGCCCTCGAGGCCGCCGGGAGCGCGGTCGAGGAGGGCCGCATCGCGGGGGAGTCCCTGTTCGCCGCCGGTGCCGCGGCCCCGACCGCGGTCGTGGCGCAGAGCGACCTGCTCGCCGTCGGGGTGGTCTCGGCCGCGCTCGACGCCGGGCTCCGCGTGCCCGAGGACGTCAGCGTCGTGGGCTTCGACGGCATCACGGTCGACGACAGCCTGCTGCACCGCTCACCGATCCGGCAGCTGACCACCCTGGTGCAGCCGTTCGAGCAGAAGGGGCGGGCCGCTGCGCGTGCGGCGCTCGCGATGCTCGAGGGCGAGGAACCGCGTCCGGCGGCCTTCACCTCGGAGCTGCGCATCGGCGACACCACGGGGCCGGTTCGCTCCGGCTCGACGCCGCTCGACGCGGCACCCTGACCGGGTCGGGTGCGCCGGTGACCCGGGACCGGTCCCAGGGTCAGCCCCGCCGCAGTCCGAGCGCGACCACCGCGACCAGGTTCACGGCGCTCCCCACGAGGAACCCCGTCGTCCCGCCGGCGACCCCGACCGCCGGCGCGAGCACCACCATGAGCACCGCACCGACGACGAAGCCCGCGACCGAGGCGAGTGCGACCTGCCGCGACCGACCAGCAGCGAGCAGGAGCGCCGCGGGCACGAGCCCCACCGTGAACACCCACACGCCGACCATCAGGTACCGCAGGTCCGCGACGGCGGCCGCACCCTCGGCGGGGTAGACCAGCGGCAGGAACCACCCGGCGAGCAGCGCGACGAGCCCGAACACCACCGCGGTCGCGGCGGCGAACCCGCCCACGAGCGTCAGGGCCCCGCGCGACCGGAGCGAGCCGCCGTCGGTGCGGTGCGCGAACGCGGGGACGAGCACCTGCCCGAGGGCCTGGCCGAGCATCGACGCCGGCGTCGCCAGGGTGAAGGCCGCGGCGTACACCCCGGCCTCCCGCGCGGACGACGACACCTGCGCCGAGATCATCGTCAGCTGCAGCAGGCCGTTCGACGTGACGACCGCGAGCACGTTCCACGCGGCGAACCCGAGCACCCCGGTCGTGGGCTCGACGGGCTCGGTGAAGCCGTTCCCCCGCGGCCAGCAGGCGATCGCGAACACCGTGTACCCGACGGCGAGCGGCAGCAGCACGAGCGGCTCGAGGTCGCCGACGCAGGCGAGCACGAGCAGGACGAGCGCGAGGATGCTCGTGACGGTGTCCCAGAACGCGACCCGCGGCGCGCGGCCGTAGCCCAGCTGGGCGCCGCGGGCGGTGCAGTACAGGCCGTACCCGACGACCACGGCGACCCCGCCGACGACCGCGCCGGGTCCGTTGCCCCACGCGAGGGCGACCGGCACCGTGACCGCGGCGAGCACGACGCTCGAGACCACCGTGGTCGCGCCGAGCAGCCGGTTCACTGCCGCGTCCGACCGACGGCCGCGCAGGGCGATCGCGAGGTACCGCGAGGCGGTGTTGCCGGCCGCGTTCGGCCAGAGCAGCGCAGCGAAGACGGAGAGCGACAGCAGCGCCGTCACCTGCCCGAGGGTCTCGGTGCCGAACACCCGTCCGACCACGACGGTCACGAGCAGCTTCGCGACGCCCTGCACGCCGATGCCGACCGTGGCGAGCACCGCCGACGACGCGACCCCGGGCGTCGCCGCGCGTTCCTCGGTCCCGCTCACCGCGCCATCGCCTGGTCGACCCAGCCGGCCCGGTGCGCCCGGACCCCGAGCGTCACCGCCCGGATGCCGATGTACCCGAGGGCGAACGCCGCCCAGAGCCCCGCGAGCGTCCCCCCGACCCACCAGAGCAGCGGGAGGTACACGACGAGGTTCACCCCGCCGGCGACCGCGAGGTACCGGGCGTCACCGGCGCCGATGAGCACGCCGTCGAGCACGAAGACGTAGCCGGCGATCGGCATCCCGACCGCGACGAGGACGAGCACGGTGGGGAGCGCGTCCTGCACCGCGGGGGAGTCCGAGAACACCGGGCCGAGCAGCCCGCTGACGCCTGCGGTCAGGAGCCCGAGCAGCACGCCGCCCGCGATCCCGAGCAGCACCAGGCGCCGCGTGACGAGCCGGACCCGGTCGGGGTCCCGCGCGCCGAGGCCGTGCCCGACGAGTGCCTGCCCGGCGATCGCCAGCGCGTCGAGGGCGAAGGCCAGGGTCGAGAACACCGTCAGCCCGACCTGCGTCGTCGCGAGGCCCGTCGTCCCGAGGCCCGTCGCGGTCGCCACCGTCGCGAGCATCGCCACCCGCAGCGAGGCCGTGCGCAGGAACAGCCACGCGCCCGACCGCAGTGCGCGGGCGACCCCGGACGCACCGGGCCGCAGCGGTGCACCGGACGCCCGGGCGGCGCGGACCGCGATGCCGACGTAGACCGCGGCCATCGCCCACTGCACGATCACCGTGCCGGCTGCCGATCCCTCGACACCCCAGCCCGCGCCGTAGATGAGCACGGCGTCGAGCAGGCCGTTCGCCACGAACCCGACCGTCGCGACGACGAGCGGGGTCCTGGTGTCCTGCAGCCCGCGGAGCAACCCGGTCGACGCGGTCACGACGAGGATCCCGGGCAGCCCGATCAGCGACACCGTCAGGTACGCGGTCGCCGCCGCCGACACCGCGGGCGAGGCCCCGAAGAGCCCGACGAGCGGTCCGGCGAGCGGCCACCCCACGAGCGCGAGCACGACGCCCAGCACGAGGGCCAGCCACATCCCGTCGATGCCGGCGTGCACCGCGGCGCGACGGTCGCCGCCGCCGAGGGCACGGGCCACCGCGGGCGTCGTCGAGTAGGCCAGGAAGACGAGCAGCCCGGTGACCGTCGTGAGCACGGCGCTCGCGATGCCGACGGCGGCGAGGGCGGTCGCGCCGAGGTGCCCGACGAGCGCGGTGTCGGTGAGCAGGAACAGCGGCTCGACCACCAGCGCGCCGAGCGCGGGGACCGCGAGCCGGACGATGTCCCGGTCGACGGCGCGCTGTTCGGCGCGCACGGGTGACACGGGAGGAGGGGGCACCGCACCATTGTGGCGGCGGTACGCTCCGAGCGTGGACCTGACCGCCCTCGTCCCCGGCGCCGTCGGGATCGCCCTGAGCCCGCTCCCGATCGCCGCGGTCGTGTTCCTGCTCGGGCACCGTCGGGGGTACGGCGCCGCGGTCGCATGCCTTCTCGGGTGGGCCACGGCGGTCCTCCTGGCGCTCGTGGCCGCCGTGCTCGTGGGTGAGCGGCTCCCGCTCGAGACCGCCGGCGGCTCGTCCGTCCAGGCGCTCGTGGCGCTCGCCGCCGCCGTGCTGCTCGCCGGCCTCGCGGTCTGGCAGTGGGTGACCCGGCGGCTCCCGGACGGGCGGCCGTCGAGTGCCCGGTGGTCCGAGGCGGTGGAGCGGCTCGGAGCCCGACACGGCTTCGGGCTCGGGGTGCTGCTGTTCTGCAACCCGAAGGCGCTCGTCCTGGCGCTGACAGCCGGGCTCGCGTTCGGCGACGCGGAGCCGTCCCCGGTGGAGGCCGTGCTCGCCGCGACCCTGTTCGTGGCGCTCGCGGCCTCGACGGTCGCGGTGCCCGTGCTGGTTGCGGTGGTCGCCGGCCCGCGGGCCTCTCGACCGCTGGCCGCCCTGCGGACGGGCATCGAGCGGTGGGGGAGTGTGGGACTCGTCCTGGTGCTGGTCGTGCTGGCGGCGGTCCAGCTCGTGGTCGGCCTCGCCGGCCTGCCCTGACGCGCCTGACGCGCGCCCGCCGCGACGGATCGTCGCGTCCGCACCGTGGGCCGCGCGCGACGGTGGGGTGACGACGGACGGGAGGCGCGTGGCGGGGCCGCCACGCGCCTCCAGTCCGTCTCCTGGGCGCGTCAGCGCAGCGTCCCGGACGTCGTCTGCTGGCCGCATCGGGTGCGGGTGGTGTGGCTGACCAGCCCAGCGCTACGGTGCAGGCATGTCCCTCGCCCTCTCCGTCCGGATCCTGCGCCGCGCGCTGGACGGACGGGCCACGTTCCGCCGTGGCGAAGCGAGCCGACGGGCGATCGCGCTCTCTCGTTCATGGGATGAGCACTGGGCTGAGGAACCGCTCGGACATGTGCTGCGCGATGTTCACCGGGACCGGTGGGTCCGGTTCTGGAGCCTCCCGGGAGCGAAACGGTACGCCGACACCGAAGCCGAGTACGTCGAGGTCCTCCGCCGGCATTCGACGGTCCTCCGTACCCTCGCCGAGGACACACCCGTGTGGGTGATCGCCGAAGACTGGGACGGGCGCACCATCGAGAGCGGATGGACCCGCGACGCGATCCTCGGACGGTGGCCGTGGCGGCGAAGCCACGACTTCGCGGTCACGGACGAGCTGGCGGCGGTCGGCTCCTTCTACTGGGTCCGATCGTCCCCATTGCAGGACCTCGGCGGCCTGCTCCGCGACGTCGCAGATGGTGGTGCGAACGTCGTCATCGGAGGACACGACCTGTCCTGGGTCTACGCCCCCTACGACGGCGGCGCCGACGTGATCCTCCCGACGCGGGCCGAACGCGACGCCCTGGCCCGCCGCCACCGCCGGTGGAGATCAACACGACGCGACGGCCTCTGACCACCGCCGGCACCTGCAGCGCTCACGACGACGCGTCGTTCGAGTCGCCGTGGGGAGGGCTGCCATCGAGGTCGGCGCACTGCCCGGTCACCGCTGTCCGAGCGTCCGAAGCTGGTACATGCCCATGAGTCGGCAGGCAGAGGGACGTGGACGTCAGTTGATGATCTCGCCGCGTCGTTCGGGAGGGAGGCTCGTGAGGGTCTCGCGCCACCGTTGGAGGGCGTCGGGGGTGAGCCTGGTCCAGTCGGTGATCTCGTCGAGCACGCGGAGTGGCTCGGTGCTGCGGTAGGAGCGGGTCGGGTTGCCGGGGAACTTCTTGTCGGTGACGTTCGGGTCGTCTTCGTAGGCGCCGGTCGGTTCGACGCGGTAGACCCTGGGGGTGCGGCGGTCGGGTGCGAGCTCGGCGGCGAGTTCGGCTGCGAGTCCTGCGCCGTCGCGGAGTGCGGTGAAGTAGATGTGGTTCATGATCACGTCGGGTCGGTAGTTCGACCGGAACCCAGGGGAGAGCAGATCCCCGATGTGGAGGTCTGCGGTCGTGCCGTGGTAGAACGGCCCGGTTTCCTGCGCTGCGTTCACGGGCACAGCATAGGGCGGGCGGGGCGCGACCCCAGCGGGGAGCGGCGGAGCCTGATGCGGTGGTGCCTCGTCTCACCGATGTCCCGTCGGTGTTCCGGTTCGCCAGCGGCTACCGGGCGGTCAGACGGGAGACGCGTCGCCATGGACGCGGGAGGAGCGCGATGGGTGTGATGACGAGCGCGAGTCCTGTCAACGCGACGACGGTCAGCGCCCAATCGGTTTCGGGCAACGTCATGCGTTGGCCAGACGAACTCGAAAGCGTGCAGTCAGTGCCGAGCGGCCAGTACGACGGGGTCACGCTGACCCGGATGTCCTCGGGGGACGTTGCGCCGACAGCAGTCGGGTTCGTGACACAGTCAGCTCCATCGTCGCCGCCGATGAGGCGCCCCTGGGCTGCGACCACTGCACCACCCAGGAGCGTCAGACCGACGACGAGAAGAACGCCAGCCAAGAACCAGAAGAACGCCCAGCTCCGTGGAGCCAGGCGACCATCGCTTCCACCCATGACGACGAGTCGGACGCATCGGTGGCGCGGTTGCGACAGCAGTTGCCGTCCGATGACCGAACGGCAACCGGTCGGCGCGCCTTCGGTCAGCAGGACGGGCGCCGTGGTGCGAGTAGCAAGACCGATCGTCAGTTCGGTGACGGATCAGGAGTGGCGTACACCCTCTCTCGCAGCAAGCACCGATCCGTACAGGGCCACGTCAGCCCGTTCCGGGCTGATCAGCCGAGCAGGAGTCCGAAGCCGAGGATGAAGGCGAACGGCGACAGCACGAAGAGGAACACGACGAGGGCGATGACGGCGGCCGTGACCGCGGCGACGCTCGTGGTGACGAGGGAGAGGAGGCTGACGAGGCCGACCGCCCGCCGCACGTCGCCGCCGGTCGCGACGGTGGTGGTTGCCTCCTCGAGGAGGTCACGCATCGGGTCGTCGGTCATGGTGCCAGGGTACGGAGAACATGGCGTGTTCCCTGATCCCGACATGGCGCGCAGCCGCGCGGCCTCGAGCGTCCGACAGCCGATGGCTCAGTGGGCAGCTTCGGTGACCGAGTAGCGACGCTGGATGCCGGCAGTGGCTCTGCCCCACGTGCTGGACCTGACGCGCTCCTGGTGGGCGTCGAACGCGACGCGGTCGTCGAATCGTTCCTCGACCGACCACCGCAGGGGATCCTCGGTGGGAACGACCTCGAAGGCGACGCATCCCGGCTCGCTCCGCGTGAGTCGGGTGTGCTCCGGCAGGTGCTCGCGAACTCGTTGCGCTTCCTCCTCGGTCACGCACACCAGCTGGCCCCTCAGACGGATCGCTCCCATCCGCTGACCGTACGGCGTCGGAGGACGTCCCGGTAGCCGCTCGGCCACCGGGCTGCCGGTCGCCGCCACGCGCCTCCCGTCCGTCGCCTGGGTGCGTCAGTCGACGCGCGGCTCTGCCGGGACCGCACCGGTCGCAGCGTGCGCCTCGTCCGACGCCTTCGGGGCGGCGGGCTCCGTGCCGCGTGCCCGTCCGATCAGGTCCATCACGTGGTAGACGACGATGGCCGCGACCGTGCCGACGATGATGCCGCCGAAGGTGGCTCCGCCGAACGCGAAGGTGAAGTCGGCGATGCCCATGATGAGGGCGATGCCGGCGGTGAGCTGGTTCTTCGGCTTGGCGAAGTCGACCTTGTTCTCGACCCAGATCCGGATGCCGATGACCCCGATGAGGCCGTACAGCGCCGTGGTCGCGCCGCCGAGCACCCCGGCGGGCACCGAGGAGATGACCGTGCCGACCCTCGGCGACAGGCCGAGCAGGATCGCCACGATGCCGGCGACCCAGTACGCGGCGGTCGAGAAGACGCGCGTCGCGGCCATCACGCCGATGTTCTCGCCGTAGGTCGTCGTCGCGGAGCCGCCGCCGGCACCGGCGAGGACCGTCGAGAGCCCGTCCGCCATGAGGGCGCGTCCGGTCAGCGGGGTGAGGTCGCGTCCGGTGAGCTGCCCGACGCCCTTGACGTGCCCGACGTTCTCGGCGACGAGCGCGAGCACCACGGGGACGAACCCGAGGTAGACGGCGAGCTGTCCGGGGTCGAACGACGGCGCCGTGAAGGTCGGCAGCCCGACCCACGGCGCGGCGGCGACGGCGGACAGGTCGACCTCGCCCGAGAGCATCGCCACGAGGTAGCCCACGACGACACCGATCACGATCGACAGCCGACCGACGAGCCCCTTGAACAGGACGGTCACGAGGATGATCGTCGCGAGCGTGATCACCGCGGTCAGGGGCGCCTTCGTGAAGTTGTCACGCGCGGCCGGCGCGAGGTTGAACCCGATGAGCGCCACGATCGCGCCGGACACCACGGGCGGCATGAGCCGGTCGATCCAGCCGGCGCCGGCCAGGTGCACGACCAGGCCGACGAGCGCGAGCAGGGCACCGACCAGGATGATCCCGGACAGCGCGAGCGGGATGCCCCCGATCTTCGTCGCGGCGGCGATCGGGGCGATGAACGCGAACGACGACCCGAGGTAGCTCGGCAGCCGGTTGCCGGTGATCAGCAGGAACAGGATCGTCCCGACACCGCTGAAGAGCAGCGTCGTCGACGGCGGGAACCCGGTCAGCAGCGGGACGAGGAACGTGGCGCCGAACATCGCGACGACGTGCTGCACACCGAGGCCGATCGTACGACCCCAGGTGAGGCGCTCGTCAGGCGCCACGATCGTCGATGCGGAGACGGTCGCGCCGTCCCCGTGCAGCTTCCAGCCCATTCCCATGCGATGACCGTACCGGCTGCGCGCCCTCCGCCACAGGTCGTGCGCGCACCTGTGGACAACCCCTCGACTCGTATATGGTGTGCCACGTACCAGTCAGGAGTCGCCATGCCCCCTCGCCGCACCACCCGTCCCCGAGTCCCCGTCGCACGGCTGCGCCGCACTGCCGTCACCGCCCTGGTCGTGTCGGCAGCCGTCGTCGCCCCGGCCGCGGTCGTCGAGTCGGCGTCCGCCGCGCCGCGGTCGCACGGCTCGGCGGAAGTCGCGGCCCGGGCCACCGCCGGGGCTCTGCCCACCGCCGGGGCTCTGCCCAACGCGGGGTTCACCGCCGGGGTCGAGACCATCAACCACGGCCTGCAGCGCGTGCGGATGGTCGGCACGGGGCCCGTCGGTGGCAGCGTGGCGATCACGGGCGAGGGGGTCGAGCCCAGCTGGACCGAGGCCGACGCCTCCGGTACCTGGCGCGCGACGGTGCACGTCCCCCGCGCCGGGACCGTGCTCGTCGCGACCTCGCAGGTGACCGGCCAGCGCATCGAGGTCCCGGTGGCGATCGACAACACGAACCTGCAGCCCGTCGGCAAGCTCGACACCGACCGGTTCCGCCGCACCACCCACGTCGAGATCAAGCCCGCGAAGCCCGGCGCGCGGTGGGAGTTCACGCGCGACGGCGAGCCCGCGGGCAGTGCCACGGCGGGTGCCGACGGCGTCGTCGCGTTCGACTTCACCGGGTTGGCCTCAGGGTCGCACCTGTTCACCGGGGCGCAGTACTACGACGGCGAGCACAACGGCTCGTGGTTCGGCGAGCAGACGATCGACGCGACGCCGGAGGTCACCACTGCCACGGCCTCGCGGCAGACCGGCACCGTGCTCCTGAGCGGACGTGCCCCGGTCGACACGACGCTGACGGTCCGGGACCAGGACGGGCCCGTGACCGACGCCGACGGACGTCCGCTCCGCGTGACGACGGGCGACGACCCGTCCTGGCGCGTGGCGTTCCCGCTCGGCGACCGCGCCGGGACCCTGCCCGTCACGGTGACCGCGCTCGAGGACGACCGACCCGTCGGTTCGACGATCCGGGAGGTGACCGTCGTCGCACCGGTCACGGCCGAGGCGGCCACGTCGGCGGACGGCTCGGTGCGGATCGCCGGGACGGGGCAGACCGGCGGCACGGTGGCGCTGCTCGACGACGACGGCCGCGCGCTCACCGACCCGGACGGGACGCCGTACTCGGCGCGGATCGGTCGCGCGTGGGAGCTCGTGGTGCCCCGGTCCGCCCTGCCCGCCGAGGCCGTCGTCGTGCAGCAGCGTGTGGACGACGTCGAGCAGGGCTCCCTGCGGCTGGTCCTGCCGCGCGTCCCCGGCCACCCGTCGCCCGACCCCGGCGCGGTGGTGCCCGGCGGGCCGACCCCGGGGAAGGTGCACGGCGCGACGGGGCGGCTCCGGCACGGCGCGCATCCGCTCGACGCCCTCGCGTGGACCGGAGCGGAGCCCGGCGTGCCCACCGCCCTGGCCGTGGCGCTCCTCGCGCTCGGGACCGGCGGACTCGTGGTCGCCCGCGCCCGCCGACGCCGGCCGGGGCGACGCTGACCCCGGCTGGCGGCCGGACCCCGGCGACCGACGCCCACCCCGCCGCCGACACCGCGACCCCGCGCGACCCCGCGCGAGCACGGCTCGCTCCGCACCCGTGGACGCACCGTGACTATCGTGGAACGCATGACCGACGTCGCACGTAGCTCCGGGATCCACACCGACGAACTCGACACCGCGGTCCGCCCGCAGGACGACCTCTACCGCCACGTCAACGGCTCGTGGATCGCCGCGACACCGATCCCCGACGACAAGGCCCGGTACGGCTCGTTCACGGTCCTCGCCGAGGCCGCCGAGGAAGCCGTCCGCGCGATCGTCGAGCGCTCGCAGCAGGCCGCCCCGGGCACCGAGGAGCGCAAGGTCGGCGACCTCTACACGTCCTTCATGGACGAGCACCGCCTCGAGGAGCTCGGCACCGGCCCGATCGACCCGCTGCTCGGCGAGGTCGACGCGGTCGAGACGCCCGACGACGTCATCCGCCTGGTGGGTCGCTTCGAGCGGCTCGGGCTGCCCGGCTTCGTGCAGCTCTTCGTCGACAACGACCCGGGCGACCCCGAGTCGTACGTCGTCTTCCTCGAGCAGTCCGGCCTCGGCCTGCCCGACGAGTCCTACTACCGCGAGGAGCGCTTCGCCGACATCCGCGCGAAGTACCGGGAGTTCGTCGCCGCGATGTTCCCGCTCGCCGGGTTCGCCGACGGCGCGGACCGCACCGACGACGTGATCGCGCTCGAGAAGGCGCTCGCCGCGGTGCACTGGGACAACGTCGCGACCCGGGACAGCCAGAAGACCTACAACAAGCTGCCGTGGCACGACGTCGCGGTGCTCGCCGAGGGCGCCGACCTGCACCTCTGGTGGGAGGCGATCGGCGCCCCGGCCGGCGCGTTCGAGACCGTCGTGGTCCGCGAGCCGTCCTTCGTGACCGGCCTCGCCGAGCTCCTGCGCTCGCAGCCGGTGTCGGCCTGGAAGAACTGGCTGCGCTGGCAGGTCATCCGCGGTTCCGCGGCCTACCTGACGACCGCCCTCTCGGCGACGAACTTCTCGTTCTACGGGACGGCCCTCACCGGCGCCCCGAAGCAGCGCGAGCGGTGGAAGCGCGGCGTCTCGCTCGTCGAGGGCGCGATGGGCGAGGCCGTCGGTCGGATCTACGTGCAGGAGCACTTCGACGAGACCTCGAAGGCGAAGATGGACGACCTCGTCGCCAACCTCGTCGAGGCCTACCGCCAGAGCATCACGGCCCTCGACTGGATGACCGACGAGACCCGTGCCCGTGCGCTCGACAAGCTCGACAAGTTCACGCCGAAGATCGGGTACCCCGTGCGGTGGCGCGACTGCTCCGCCCTGACCGTCGACCCGGAGGACCTGCTCGGCAACGTCCGGGCGGTCGCGTCGTTCCAGGTGGACCGCGAGCTCGGCAAGATCGGCAAGCCGATCGACCGCGACGAGTGGTTCATGACGCCGCAGACGATCAACGCGTACTACAACCCGGGCTTCAACGAGATCGTGTTCCCCGCGGCGATCCTGCAGTTCCCGTTCTTCGACGCCGACCGCGACGCCGCCGCGAACTACGGGGCCATCGGTGCGGTCATCGGGCACGAGATCGGCCACGGCTTCGACGACCAGGGCTCGCAGTACGACGGCGACGGCCGGCTCGAGAACTGGTGGACCGAGGCCGACCGCGCCGCGTTCGAGGAGCGCACGAAGGCCCTGATCGCGCAGTACGACGCCCTCGTCCCGACCGAGGTGCCCGACGGTCACGTCAACGGTGCCCTGACGATCGGCGAGAACATCGGCGACCTCGGCGGCCTGTCGATCGCGTGGAAGGCGTACCTGCTCTCGCTCGACGGCCAGGAGCCGCCGGTCGTCGACGGCCTGAGCGGTGCCGAGCGCTTCTTCCTCAGCTGGGCGCAGGCCTGGCGCATGGCGATCCGTCCGGAGGAGGCCGCGCGCCTGCTCTCGATCGACCCGCACTCGCCGACGGAGTTCCGTTGCAACCAGGTCGTCCGCAACATCGACGGCTTCTACGAGGCCTTCGGCGTCACGGAGCAGGACGCGATGTACCTCGACCCCGCCGAGCGCGTCGCCATCTGGTGATGACCGAGCCCGACGGGCCGCCCGCCCCCGAGCACGCCGACCAGCCCGGACACCGGTCCGACCCCTCGGCCGCCCCGGGCCCGGTCGCACCACGCCGTCCGCGTCGCCGACACCAGGTCGGCGACGCGGACGGCGCGCGTGCGCGCGGCGGACGGCACCGCGGCGGCGTGGACGAGCGCTTCGGGGCCACCCTGGAGGCGCTGGGCACGATCGCACGTGAGGGTGCGTCCGTCAGCGCCTCCGTGATCGACACCTCGACGGGCCGCGCGCTGCTGGCGGTCGACGACACGCTCGTGCTGCCGGCGGCGAGCCTGGGCCGCGTGCTGCTGCTCATCGAGACCGCGGTGCAGCTCGAGGACGGCCGCCTGCACGGCGACCGGTTGCAGCGCATGGCCAGGGACACCGCGACCGGCGCCGGTCTGTGGCAGTTCCTGCAGGAGCCGACGATGCAGGTCCCGGACCTGGCGACCCTCGTCGGTGCGACGGCGGACTCGTGGGCGATGAACGCGCTGCTGTCCACCGTCGGCATCGACGCCGTCCGTCGTCGTGCCGAGGCGCTGGGCATCGAGCGGACCGCCCTGATCGACCGGGTCCGCGACCGCCGCGGACCGGACGACGCCCCGGACGCCTCGGTGGCCCCGACGGGTGAGCTGAGCTGGCTGATGCGGGGGCTCGCGCTCGGCGAGGTCGTCGACGAGGCGGTCTCGAACCGGGTGCTCGGGTGGCTGTCCCTCGCGAGCGACCTGTCACTCGTCGCGGGCTCCTTCGGACTCGACCCGCTGGCGCACCGCGCGCTCGACCACGGGCTGCAGGCGGTCGTGGTGACCGGTTCGTCGACCGGTGTCCGGGCGGAGGCGGGCATCCTCCGCGGGCCGGGGTCGTCGGTGAGCTACGCCGTCGCGGTCACGTTCGACGACGCCTCGCTGCAGCGGCGCCTCGCGGTGGTCGAGGCCCTGCGGACGATGGGCACCGAGGTGCTCGAGGCCGTGCACGCCCCGTCGTACCGCTGACGCGCTCCTCCGGGACCACGCGGCGCGGGCCCGGTGCGCCCACGCGGCGTCGCCCGGCGCGACCCCGTGACGCAGCGCTCCGTCCGGCCGCCGGGGCCACTCGGGTCAGTCGGTCGCCTGCCCCTCGGGCACGAGCGCCTGCACCTGCAGCAGGGCCGCCGACGCCGACGCGCACGCCGTGTACCCGCTGGCCGGCACGAACAGCGACGCCGTCGACCCGGGCGGGTACACGCGGAACCCGTCTGCGGCGGTCGGCGTGCACTCCGACGGCGGGTAGTCCTGCGCGTTCGCGATCTTCAGCGGCGCCACGGCCGTCTGCCCGGGCTGCAGGGTGACCGTGGGGTGCGCCGAGGACCGGTCCTGTCCTGCGGCGGCACCGATCTGGGCGCCGTCGCCGTCCCCGACGAAGGAGACGCCCGGCCAGCCCTGCAGGGTGCACGCCGCGGAGCCGGTGTTCCGCAGGGTCAGGTGGATGATCGTGCTGCCCGCGGCCCCGCCGCTGCCCGCCGCGGTCCCGCCGGCGAGCGACGCAGTCGTGCACCGACCGTCCCCGGCGGCGCTGCCCCCGCCCGCCCCGCTCGCGGGCGTCGCGGCCGCGGAGCCCGCGTTCGACGTGGGGACGGCGGACGACGGGTCACCCGAGGCCCTGGGGCTGCTCGACGGGCTGACCGTGCCGACCGGCGGCGTGGTGTCGGCCGAGCACCCGGCCAGACCGACGACGGCGAGCAGCCCCACGGCTGCGAGGGCGGTGTGCTGGACGATCCCGTGACGCATGGCCCCACGCAACACCCGCCCCGGGGGACACGTCTCGGTGAGCGTCCAGCCGCGCCGAGGATGCTCGCGGGGAACACCAGCCAGCACCACGAGCGACGGAGGTCGGACATGGCAGGCAAGCACGAGCAGGCACGCGGCGACGAGGGCCGGGCGGACGGGGTCGAGACCCACGCCGGCGCCTACACGGACAGCGTCATCCCGGGCGACGAGCACGTCACCTCGACGGAGCCCGCCGGCGAGTTCGTCTCGAGCGACATCCCCGGGGACGACCGTCCCGAGGGTGCGGGCGGCGCCGACGCGGGCGAGTACGTCGAGTCGGACATCCCCGGCGAGGCCGAGCCCACGCCGTCGGGCGAGACCGGCCACTACGTCGACAAGGACCAGTAGCAGCCGGACTCCTCGGACCGAGGAGTTCAGTCCACCAGGCCGGCGGCGACCAGCCGGCGGAGCGTCTCGACGCCCGCCGGCGGGCACCGGTCCGCGTCTGCTGAGGTGACCCACTCCACCTCGTCGACCTCTGCGGAGGCGACGGGCGAGGCGGAGTCGGTCGCGCCTCCGGGCCGGACCAGGAAGAGCGCCATCGCGACCATCGTGCCGGGCGCCTGCCCGTGCGCGGGTTCGGTGACGGTGCCGAACGGCTCGACGTCGGACGGCTCCAGGCGCAGGCCGGTCTCCTCGTGGGCCTCGCGCAGCGCGGCCTGCACGTCGCTCTCGTGCGGCTCCGCCTTGCCGCCGGGCAGGTAGAGCACGTCGCGCGCCCGCGCGCGCACCATGAGCACGCGTCGGTCGCGGACCAGCAGCACCGCGCTCACGCGCAGCGTGGGCGGACCGGCCTGGAGGCTCAGCTCGCGTCCGCCTCGTCGTTACGGTCCGACGCGGCCCGCTCGGGCGCGGTGCGCTCCGCGAGCGGCACGACGGGGGACGGCACCTCCGCCTCGGGCTCGGGGCGCACACCGTAGAGGGCGTCGAGCGCGCCGACGAACTCCTCGCCGCGTCCGGCGCGGCCGAGCTCTCGGGCGCGGACCGAGGGGCGGTGCAGCAGGACGCCGACGAGGTGCCGGAGCGCGCGCTCGGTCTGCTCGAGCGACTCCGGGTCGGTGTCCCGGCGCTTCGCCCGCTCGATCTCGTCGTCGAGGATGTCGAACACGTGCTTGCGGAAGGCCACGAGCGCGGGGGTGGTCGACTGTTCCAGGGCTTGGGCGCGGAAGCGGGACACGGCGTCGTCGACCATCGCGCGGGCCTCGGACTCGGCGTTCAGCTCGGCGATGGGCGCGTGGATGCTGATCGTCTCGAGGTCGAGGAGCTCGACGCCGTCGACCGCAGCGGCGTCGGGGTCGACGTTGCGGGGGAGCCCGAGGTCGATGACGATGCGGCGCACGCCGTCGTCGAGGTCGGCGGGTTCGACGACCGGGACCTCGCTCGACGTGCACGTGATGACGACGTCGCTCGCGGCGATCGCCTGGCGCAGGTCGGTCGCGGCGACGAGGTCGTGCTTCGCGGCGAACCACGGCGCGCGGCCCGACGGTGAGAAGACCTGGATATGCACGGCGCCGCGGTCGCGCAGGGCGGCGATGGTCGTGGCGGCGTAGCTGCCGGTGCCGACGAGCAGCACCCGGGTGCGCGCCCAGTCGGTGATCCGGGACGAGGCGAGCTCGAGGCCGAGGCGCACGAGCGAGCGCCCGGCGGCACCGATGCGGGTGCGGGTCTTGACGCCCCGGGACGTGTGCGCGGCCTCCTGGAAGAGCCGCTCGAGCTCCGAGGTGGTGGTGCCGTTCGCGCGAGCGTCCTCGAGCGCGCGGCGGACCTGGCCGGAGATCTCGGTCTCGCCGACGACGACCGACTCGAGGCCGCTCGACACCGCGAACAGGTGCTGCACGAGGTCCTTGCCCCCGAGCACCTGGACGGAGCCCGCGACCTCGGCGGGCACGAGGTCGCTGGCGGTGGCGACGGCGTCGACGGTGGCCGACACGGCGGAGTCGCGGTCGTCCCCCGCGATGTCGAGGTAGGCCTCGAAGCGGTTGCAGGTGGCGAGGACGACGGCCCCGTCGAGCACGTCGGAGTCCGTCACGAGACGGCTCGCGGCGGTCGGTGCGCCGATGCTCAGTCGCTCCAGGAGGTCGAAGCTGGCGTTGCGGTGCGACGCCGTGAGACAGATGAGCACGTCTTCCATCGTAACCCGCGATCGCTCCACGGGCTGTTCGCTGACCGCGTGCTCATGGACACCCTCGCCTCCGATGGGAGAATCGTCCGGTGACCGACGCGCCGACCTCCGCCCTGCCCGACACCCACCCGCTCGTGACCGGTCGGACCGCGCAGTCGCCGCTCGTCCGGGCGCTGCGCGGGGACCGGCCGGAGACGCTGCCGGTGTGGTTCATGCGCCAGGCCGGTCGGTCGCTGCCGGAGTACCGCGACCTGCGCGTCGGCACCGCGATGCTCGACGCGTGCCTCGACCCGGCGCTGGCCTCCGAGATCACGCTCCAGCCGGTCCGGCGGCACGGGGTCGACGCGGGCATCTTCTTCAGCGACATCGTCGTGCCGATCAAGCTCGCGGGTGTCGACGTCGAGATCGTCCCCGGCCGCGGTCCGGTGCTCGGGTCTCCGATCCGCACGGCCGCCGACGTGGCCGCCCTCGCACCGCTCGAGCCGGACGCCCTCGCGCCGATCACCGAGGCCGTGCAGCGCACCGTCGAGCAGCTCGGCGACACCCCGCTGATCGGCTTCGCGGGCGCGCCCTTCACCCTCGCTGCATACCTCGTCGAGGGCGGCCCGTCGAAGGACCACATCCGCGCCCGCACGCTCATGCACGCCGACCCGGAGACCTGGGCGCGCCTGCTCGACTGGGCCGCCGGCGTCTCCGGGGCCTTCCTCCGCGCGCAGGTCACCGCCGGCGCCTCGGCCGCGCAGCTGTTCGACTCGTGGGTCGGGTCGCTCTCGCGCGCCGACTACGTCGCGTCGGTCGCCCCGCACTCGGCGACGGCCCTCGGGCACGTGGCCGACCTCGGCGTCCCGCGGATCCACTTCGGGGTCGGCAGCGGCGAGGTCCTGCACGAGATGACCACCCTCGGCGACCCGTCCGACACGGTCGCGGTGGACGCCGTCGGGGTCGACTGGCGCATCCCGCTCGACGACGCCGTCCGCCGCGTCGGCCCGGGCGTCACCGTGCAGGGCAACATCGACCCGGCGATGCTGTCGGCACCGTGGGCGGTGCTCGAGGCCCACGTGCGCGACGTCGTGCGCCGCGGCGGGGCGGCACGAGCGCACGTCGTCAACCTCGGGCACGGTGTGCCCCCGGAGACCGACCCGACCGTGCTCACGCGCGTCGTCGAGCTGCTGCACTCCCTCGGTGACGGCACGGGGCTGGGCGACGGCACGGAGCTCGGCACCACGGAGGGGGCCGCAGCGTGACCGACGTCGTGGTGGTCGGCGGCGGGGTCGCCGGCCTCGTGGTCGCGAGGGACCTCGCGAAGGGCGGCGCGCACGTGGTGCTCGTCGAGGCCGGGGACCGGCTCGGCGGGATGCTCCGCCGGCACACCGTCGCGGGGCTCGACCTCGACATGGGCGCGGAGTCGTTCGCGACCCGGACCGACGCCGTCGCGCGGCTCGCGACCGAGCTCGGCCTCGGGAACGACGTCGTGTCGCCGGACCCGCGCGGTGCGTGGCTGATGACCCGCGACGGCCGGACCGCCCCGATCCCGCAGACCGGGTTCCTCGGCATCCCCGGCACGCCGATGGCCGCCGACGTGCTCGCCGTGGTCGGCCAGCGCGGGGGGCTGCGTGCCCAGATGGACGCGCTCCTGCCCTCGCCGGTCGGTGCGAAGGCGTCCTCGCTCGGCGAGCTCGTGCGCCGGCGGATGGGCGACCGCGTGCTCGACGACCTGGTCGTGCCCGTGGCCGGCGGGGTCTACTCGACGCACCCGGACCAGCTCGACCCCGACCGTGTCGCCCCCGGGCTCCGGTCCGCCCTGCAACGCGAGGGGTCGCTCGCCCGCGCCGTCCTCGCCATGCGGGCCAAGGCGACGGCGGGCTCGGCCGTGCAGGGCATCCGCGGCGGCATCGTCCGCCTGGTCGACGAGCTCGTGGCCGACACCGGGACGTACGGCATCGAGGTCCGTCTGCACACCCGGGCGGTCGCCGTCGAGCGGAACGCCGTCGAGGTGGTCGGGCCCGACGGCACCCGCGAGCGCCTCCCCGCGCAGCACGTGCTGTCCTCGACCGCCGACCCCGCGCGCACGGCCGCGCCGGACCGCACCGGGATCGAACTCGTCACGCTCGTGGTCGACCAGCCCGAGCTCGACGCCGGACCGCGCGGCACCGGGATGCTCGTCCACCCCGAGGCCCGCGACGTCGCCGCCAAGGCCCTCACCCACGCGACCGTGAAGTGGCCGTGGCTGGCCGAGGCCGCCGCCGGGCGCCACGTGCTCCGACTCAGCTACGCGACCGCTCCGGAGACCGCACCCGGTGCCCGTGGCGAGGAGACGGCGGGCGGGACCGGCGCGCCCGAGCCGGGGACGAGCCTCCCGGTCGACCCCACGGACGCGACCGGCACCCGCGCCACCCGCGACGCCACTGCCCTGCTCGGCGTGCCCGTCACGCCGGACCGCGTGCTCGGCGCAGCGCGCGTCCGCTGGTACGGACCGGACCTCACCGCGGCGGGCCTCGCCGAGGGGGTCGTCGGCATCGGCGAGACGACCTCCGGCCGCGGGCTCGCGGGCATCGTGCAGGCGGCCCGGGCGTCCGCTGCGAGCCTCCTGGATTCCTGAGCGGACCGGAGACCGGCCGAGGGCTACTGTGGTGGGACGCCGGACGTATTCCGATCGGCGCATGACACCGCACACCGAAACCTCGGAGGAACCGCACATGCGAGGCAAGCTCCTTTTCGTCGCCGGCGCCGCACTCGGGTACGTCCTGGGATCGCGAGCCGGACGGGCGCGGTACGAGCAGATCAAGACCGTCAGCGGCAAGGTCTGGAACAGCGACGGAGTCCAGAAGGGCGTGCACGTCGCCGAGGACTTCATCCAGGACAAGACCCCGGACGTCGCCGAGTTCGTCGGCGAGCAGACCAAGAAGGTCGTCCGCAAGGTCGCCCAGAAGAAGGACAGCAAGACCTCATGACCGACACCCGCGACCGCCGGTCGCGCTCGCTGTTCGGTCTGGTGGGGGACGTCCCGAAGCTGGTCAAGAACCTCGTCAAGGGTGAGATCGACCTGCTCAAGGCCGAGCTCATCGGCAAGGCGAAGATCATCGGGCTCGCAGCGGGTCTGCTCATCGGCGCACTCGTCATCGTCCTGTACGCGATCGGCGTGCTCCTGACCGCCGCCGTGATGGGTCTGGCGACCGTGATGCCCGCGTGGCTGGCGGCGCTGCTGCTCGCCGTCGTGATGCTGATCGTCGCCGGGATCCTCGGCTTCGTCGGCTGGAAGCGGTTCCAGAAGGCGCTGCCCCTGACGCCGAAGCGCACGATCGACAGCGTGAAGGACGACGTCAACGCGGTGAAGGGCCTCGGCAACAAGCCCGCGGCCGCCGACCGCAAGCGGTCCTGACCGCGGACCGCAGGCGCTCCCGCCCGCCGACCGCGACCGCGGTCTCCGACGCCGTCGACCGCACGCGGTCCCGAGCACCCCGACCAGCACCACCGACGGAGGAACCGTGACCGACCACCACGACGACCTGGAGCACCGCGTCGCCGCGACGCGAACCCAGCTCTTCGAGACGCTCGACGCCATCGAGGACAAGCTCAACGTCCCGAAGCAGCTCGGCATCGCCGCGTCGAAGGTCAAGCAGGGCATCGACGAGAAGCCGGTGCCCTACCTGGCCGGCCTCGCAGCCGGGGTGGCGGTGGTCGGGAGTATCGTCGCAGTGGTGCTCCGACGGCGGTAGACCGCCCATCGGTGGTCCTCCGTCCGCGGCAGCCCAGCCACGACCCAGGCAACCGACAGGACGAGGAACCATGAGCTCCGACGTGCACCAGTCGACGCACGAGACCGCGTCGCACGAACCCGCGCACGAGACCGACCCCGCTTCGGGCATCGACCCGAACCTCCTCACGGCGTACGCCCTCTGGGCGGTGTTCCGCCGGCCGCTCGGCCCGGTGCACCGCGTCGGTGACGACGCCGTGGCCGAGCTGGACGCGGTCGTTGCCCGTGCCGCCGAGCGAGGGGTCACCGTCCGCGGCTTCTACGACGTCTCCGGCTTCCGCGCCGACGCCGACGTCATGGTGTGGCTGCACGGCGACGACGCCCAGGCGATCCAGGCCGTGCTGCGCGAGGTCCGCCGAACGGGGCTGTTCCAGGACGCCGAGCCGGTCTGGCACGTGATGGCCATGCACCGCGAGGCCGAGTTCAACAAGCGCCACACCCCCGCCTTCCTGCGCGGCAAGGACCCCGAGGCCTGGATCACGGTGTACCCGTTCGTCCGGTCCTTCGAGTGGTACCTCCTGCCGGAGGAAGAACGCTCGAAGATGCTCCGCGACCACGGCATCGCCGGCGCGAAGTACCGCCGCGTGCTGACGAACACCATCGCGACCTTCGCCCTGAGCGACTACGAGTGGATCCTGCCGCTCGAGAGCCCCGAACTCGTCGACCTCGTCGACCTCATGCGCGACCTGCGCTACACCGAGGCGCGCCTGCACGTGCGCGAGGAGGTCCCCTTCTTCACCGGTCGTCGCGTGACGACCGCCGAACTGCCGGAGGTGCTGTCGTGACCGACACCAGCCAGATCTCGAACGGGCGGGGCACGGTCCTCGCCGCGACGCCCGCCGCGGCCGACGGACCCGAGCACGTCGAGGTCCCGACCGCGTACGACGCCATCCTGCTCGCCGGCTTCGGCGGACCGGAGGGCCAGGACGACGTCATCCCGTTCCTGCGCAACGTCACCCGCGGCCGGGGCATCCCGGACGAGCGGCTGGAGGAGGTCGCGCACCACTACCGCCACTTCGGCGGCGTCAGCCCGATCAACGCGCAGAACCGTGCGCTCAAGGCGGCGCTCGAGGCCGAGCTGGCGAAGCGCGGCATCGACATGCCGGTGCTGTGGGGCAACCGCAACTGGGCGCCCTACCTCGAGGAGGCCTTCACCGAGGCCGCCGACAAGGGGTACACGAAGCTCGTCGCGATCGCAACGAGCGCGTACTCGTCGTTCTCGAGCTGCCGCCAGTACCGCGAGGACTACGCGCGGGTGCTCACCGAGACCGGCCTGATCGACACGATCCAGGTCGACAAGGTCCGGCAGTTCTTCGACCACCCGGGCTTCGTCCGTCCGTTCGTCGACGGCGTGCGCGACGGCATGGCCCGCGCGATCGCCGAGAACGAGGGGCTCGACGTCGCGACCGAGCTCCGCATCCTGTTCTCGACGCACTCGATCCCGTCGACCGACGCCGCGAAGTCCGGCCCGGACCACCGCGGCTTCGACGAGCACGGCGCGTACGAGGCGCAGCACCTCGCGGTGGGCGAGGTCGTCCTCGAGCAGGCGTGGAACGAGCTGCTCGAGCAGCCCGAGCACGCCCACCTGCGCGGCACGTCCAAGCCCGGCTGGAAGCTCGTCTACCAGTCGCGTTCGGGCCCCCCGACGCAGCCGTGGCTCGAGCCGGACATCAACGACTACATGAACGAGGAGCTCAAGGGCGGCCCGACCCGCGCCGTGCTCATCGTCCCGCTCGGCTTCGTGAGCGACCACATGGAGGTCATGTGGGACCTCGACGAGGAAGCCACCGAGACCGCCGGCGAGCTCGGCTTCTGGTCGCTCCGCACGCAGACGCCCGGCGTCGACCCGGCGTACGTGTCGGGGCTCGTCGACCTGGTGCTCGAGCGCGTGAACGGGACGCCGAAGAGCGAGCGCCCGCACCTGACCGACATCGGCCCCTGGTACGACGTGTGCCGTCCGGGCTGCTGCGAGAACGTCCGCGCCGGGTTCAAGCCCGCCGCGGCCGGCGTCGCCCCGTGACGGACCCGGACCGCACAGCGCCCGAGCCCGTCGCCACGCCCGCCGACGGCCCGGTGCCGATCCGGCTCGGCACCCGTGCCAGCCGGCTCGCGGTCGCGCAGTCGCAGGACGTCGCCGACCGCCTGGCGAAGGCGGCCGGCCGTCCGGTCGAGCTCGTGACCGTGACGAGCGAGGGCGACGTGAACCGTGCGTCGCTCGCGAGCCTCGGCGGGACGGGCGTGTTCGCCAGTGCCCTGCGCGAGGCGCTCGTCGCGGGCGAGGTCGACGTGCTCGTGCACTCGCTCAAGGACCTCCCGACCGCGCCGTACGAGGGGCTGACGATCGCGTCGGTGCCGAAGCGCGCCGACGCCCGTGACGTCCTCGTCGCGCGGAACGCCGGGACGATCGACACGCTCCCCGAGGGCGCGAAGGTCGGCACCGGTTCACCGCGCCGGGTCGCGCAGCTCAGGGCGAAGCGTCCCGACCTCGACGTCGTCGACATGCGCGGCAACATCGACACCCGGCTCGGTCGGGTGGACGACGACCTCGACGCGGTCGTGCTCGCCGCCGCCGGTCTCGGCCGGATCGACCGGCTCGACGCCGCGACCGAGCTGCTCGACCTGGGCTTCTGGCCGAGCGCCCCCGGTCAGGGCGCGCTCGCGGTCGAGATCCGCAGCGACGAGACCGACAAGGGGCTCCTCGCGGCGCTCCGGAAGCTCGACCACGCCCCGACGCGCCTCACGGTGACGGCCGAGCGCGAGGTCCTCGCCAAGCTCGAGGCGGGCTGCTCCGCTCCGATCGGTGCGACCGCGGTCGTGGACGCCGAGCTCCTGCTCGTCTCCGCGACGGTCTACCGCCCCGACGGCGCCGAGTACCGCACCGCGTCGCACGCCGCGCACCTCGACGGCTCCGCGCAGGACCGCCTCGACGAGGCCCTCGCCGTCGCCGGACGCGTGGCGGCCGAGCTGCTCGAGAACGGCGCCGCCGAGCTCGCGGACCTGGCATCCACGGTGTCCGACGCCCCCGCCGACGGCGAGCACTCGGCGGGCCCCGGCCTGGCGACACCCGCCGAGTAGGGGAGCACCACGGACGACACCGCTCGCGTCGCGGACGAGGCACGGCCACCGGTCGTCCTCGTCCCGCGCGGCGGTGCGTGGGGCGAGTCGGTGGCTCAGGCCGCCCGGTCCCGCGGACTCGAGCCGGTCGTCGTCCCGCTCATCACCGACGCACCGCCCGCCGACCCGGCAGCGCTCGACGCGGCGCTCGCCCGCCTCGGGGCAGTACCGGCCGCGCCCGCTGGCGAGGCCAGCGGACAGCGCGCTGACGGACCGCGCGACGACCCGGCCGGGAGGCGCGACGCGCCACCCACGGACCGCAGCGGACCCGACAGGGTCGCCACCGGTGCCCCCTGGCTCGTGGTGACCAGCGCGACGGCCGTGCGCGTGGTCGCCGGACGCGTGCCGCGCCTCCCGGCCGGGGTCCGCGTGGCCTGCGTCGGCGCGGCGACCGCACGGGCCGCCCGCGCGGCGGGCTGGCCCGTCGACCTGGTGCCCGAGGACGAGTCCGCGGCCGGCCTCGTCGCCGCGTTCCCCGCCGACGCCGGACCCGTCCTGACCCCCCGGTCGGAGATCGCCGCGCCGACGCTCGTCGACGGCCTGCGCGCCCGCGGCCTCGCCGTGTCGGAGGTGGTCGCGTACCGTACCGTGGGGACGGGGGACGACCCGCTCGTCCTCACCCCACCACCGGACGCCGTGCTCGTGACGAGCGGGAGCGTCGCCGACCAGGTCGTCCGCCGGATGACCCCCCTCGACCCGCGCACGCGCATCGCGTGCATCGGACCGTCCACCGCCGACGCCGCGCGTGCCGCCGGACTGCCCGTGCACGTCGTCGCCCGCAGCCGGTCCGCCGAAGCCCTCCTCGACGCCGTCGTCGAGACCCTCCACCCGAACCCCAGAACAGGAAGGTCATCGTGACCGGACGCTTCCCCCAGGTCCGCCCCCGTCGGCTCCGCGCCACCCCCGCCATGCGGCGGCTGGTCGCCGAGACGCGGCTCCACCCCGCGGAGCTCGTGCTGCCGATGTTCATCCGCGAGGGGGCGACCGACGCGATCGACATCTCGAGCATGCCGGGCGTGCAGCAGCACTCCCTCGACTCGTTCCGCCGAGCGCTCACCGAGGCCGCGGAGCAGGGCGTCGGTGGCGTGAACCTGTTCGGCGTGCCCACCGCGAAGGACGCAGTGGGCTCCGGCGCGACCGACCCGGACGGCATCCTCAACGTCGCGATCCGGATCGCGAAGGAAGAGGTCGGCGACGCCCTCGTCGTGCAGTCCGACCTGTGCCTCGACGAGTTCACCGACCACGGCCACTGCGGTGTCCTGGCGGCCGACGGCTCGGTCGACAACGACGGCACGCTCCTGCGCTACCGGGACATGGCCGTCGCCCAGGCCGAGGCCGGCGCCGAGCTCGTCTGCATGAGCGGCATGATGGACGGTCAGATCGCCGCCGCCCGCGACGCCCTCGACACCGCCGGGCACAGCGGCACCGCACTGCTCGCGTACTCCGCCAAGTACGCGTCGGCGTTCTACGGCCCCTTCCGCGAGGCCGTCGCGTCCACGCTGCAGGGCGACCGCCGCACGTACCAGATCGACGCCGCCGACGGACGGCAGGGTCTCCGCGAGGTCCTGCTCGACATCGAGGAGGGCGCCGACATCGTCATGGTGAAGCCCGCGATGAGCTACCTCGACGTGCTCGCCCGAACCGCCGACGTCTCCGAGGTCCCCGTGTGGGCGTACCAGATCTCGGGCGAGTACGCGATGATCACCGCGGCGGCGCAGAACGGCTGGATCGACCGCGACGCCGCGGCGATGGAGGCCCTCGTCGGCATCAAGCGTGCCGGTGCGGACGCCATCCTCACCTACTTCGCGGTGGACATCGCGCGGAAGCTCAACCAGGAGGCCGGCCTGCGCACGTCCGGCAGCACCGCGGCGGTGTCCGGCGTCGCCTCGACCGGGAAGGCCCCCGAATGACCACCAGCACCAGCACCAGCACCGCCACGACGAACGACGAGCTGTTCGGTCGCGCGAAGGCGAGCATCCCCGGGGGCGTGAACTCCCCGGTCCGCGCGTACGGCTCGGTCGGCGGGACCCCGCGGTTCCTCACCGCCGCGAAGGGCGCGTACGTGACCGACGCCGAGGGGCGCGAGTACGTCGACCTCGTCGCATCGTGGGGCCCCGCGATCCTCGGGCACGCGCACCCGGGCACGGTCGAGGCCGTGCAGCAGGCCGCCGCCCGCGGGCTGTCGTTCGGGGCGTCCACCCCGGGCGAGACCGAGCTCGCCGAGCTCGTGCGGGAGCGCGTGCAGGTCGCCGGCGACGGGCCGATCGAGAAGCTCCGCATGGTGTCGACCGGCACCGAGGCGACGATGACCGCGATCCGGCTGGCCCGCGGGTACACCGGTCGCGACCTGCTCGTGAAGTTCGCCGGGCACTACCACGGCCACTCGGACTCCCTGCTGGCCGAGGCCGGCTCGGGTGTCGCGACGCTCGCCCTCCCGGGCAGCGCCGGCATCACCGCCGAGACCGCGGCGCAGACCCTCGTGCTGCCGTACAACGACCTCGACGCCGTCCGTGCCGCGTTCGACGAGCACGCGGAGCGCATCGCCGCGGTGATCGTCGAGTCGGCCGCCGCGAACATGGGCGTGCTCGCGCCGGAGCCCGGCTTCAACCGTGCGCTCGCGGAGATCACGCGTGCGCAGGGTGCGCTGCTCATCGTCGACGAGGTCCTCACCGGCTTCCGCGTCGGCCCGGCGGGGTGGTGGGGGCTCGAGGCCGACGGCACCGTCCCCGAGGGCACCGGGTGGAAGCCCGACCTCGTCACGTTCGGCAAGGTGATCGGCGGCGGCATGCCCCTCGCCGCGCTCGGCGGTCGCCGCGAGGTGATGGACTTCCTCGCCCCGCTCGGGCCGGTGTACCAGGCGGGCACGCTGTCCGGGAACCCGCTCGCCGTCGCCGCCGGCACCGCGACGCTCCGTGCGGCGACACCCGAGGTGTACGCGCACCTCGACCGCACCGCGGCGACGATCGCCGAGGCGACCAGCGCAGCGCTGTCCGCCGAGGGGGTCGCGCACACCGTGCAGCACGCCGGGAACCTGTTCTCGTTCGCGTTCCTCGACGAGGCCCCGCGGAACTACGACGACGTCCGAGCGCAGGAGGCGTTCCGGTACGCGCCGTTCTTCCACGCGATGCTCGACGCCGGGGTCACCCTGCCGCCGAGCGTGTTCGAGGCGTGGTTCGTCACCGCGGCGCACGACGACCGGGCCGTCGGCCGGGTGCTCGACGCGCTGCCCGCCGCCGCGAGGGCCGCGGCCGCCGCGACGGCGTAGCCCGCAGGGCGGGTCGGCCCGGTCGCCCCGGTCGGGCGATCGGGCCGGTCGGGCCGCCTGCCCGGTCGGTCCGCGCGTCGCCGTGTCCGGCCCGTCCGTCCCGGTGTCCCCGTGGTCAGGACGACTGCCGGGAGGCGCGGGTCGCCCCCGGCGCCCGGCGTGCGTGCCAGCGCCCACCGACACGGTCGACGGTGAGCGGGAACGCGAAGGCTGCGGACACCGCGGACGACGTGACGACCGCGTCCGCGGGCCCCTGCGCCACGACGGCCCCGTCGCGGAGCAGCAGCGCGTGCGAGGTCGAGGCCGGCAGGTCCTCGAGGTGGTGGGTGACCATCACGCTCGACAGGTCGGGGCGTCGCGTGCGCAGGGCGTCGACGGTCTCGAGCAGGTGCTCCCGCGCGGCGACGTCGAGCCCGGTCGCGGGTTCGTCGAGCAGCAGCAGGTCGGGCTCCGCCACGAGGGCCCGGGCGATGAGTGCCCGTCCGCGTTCCCCCTGCGAGAGGACCGGCCAGCGCGCGTCGGTGCGTGCGGCGAGCCCGACGTCGGCCACGAGCCGGTGTGCGGCGTCGAGCTGCTCGGCCGTGGGCTCCCAGCGCAGCATGAGGTCGGTCGTCCCGGTCAGGCCGGTGAGGACGACCTCGAGCACGGTCAGGGGCGAGAGGACCCGGTGCCGTGGGTCCACGTGCCCGATGTGCTCGCGGAGCGCGCGGACGTCGGTCCGGCCGAGTCGCCGACCGAGCACCTCGACGGTGCCCGCCGTCGGGTGGCTCGTGGCGCCGAGGACCGCGAGCAGCGTGGACTTCCCGGCGCCGTTCGGTCCGAGCAGGGCCCAGTGCTCCCCGCTGCGGACGGTGAGGTCGACGTCGTGCAGCAGGTCCCGGCCGGAGCGGGTCACGCGGAGTCCGGCGGCTGCGATGCGTGGTTCGGTCACCGCTCCATGCTGCCGGACCCGCGCCCGTTCCCGGGTCAGGCCTTCGCGGCGCGGACCTCGGCGAGGTGCTCGGCCATCGCGCGGGACATGCCGCGGATCACGGCGCCGGCTGCCTCGCCGTCGCGGCCCTTCGCCGCTGCACGGAAGGAGTCGAGTCCGTGCTTGACGTCCCAGAACACGAACTCGGGCTGGCCGATCCGCACGAACTTCGCGCGGTTGACGATGCCCTCGGCGGTCTTCACGAGCAGCTCGTTGCCCGAGTGCGCGACGAGGAACGCGATCAGCGCGTCGATGTCGTCGTTGAGCTTGCGGTCCTCGGCGTCGGCGTGTGCCCGGGCGCCGTCGAGGAGCTTGCCGAGCTGCTTGAGCGCGGCGTCGTCGAGGGTCGGGATCGCCCAGCGCGCGGCGAGCTCGGCGAACCCGAAGAGCAGCTGGAAGGCGTCGTCGTACTGC
The DNA here is from genome assembly GCF_001865055.2 of Curtobacterium sp. MCBA15_004. Lineage (NCBI taxonomy): Bacteria > Bacillati > Actinomycetota > Actinomycetes > Micrococcales > Microbacteriaceae > Curtobacterium > Curtobacterium sp. MCBA15_004. The sequence continues at coordinate 93,177 of NZ_CP126266.1, forward strand.
TCGCGCGTGGGGGAGGCGACCCGGGTGTAGCGGTTCGCCTCCATCTCGACCAGGCCGAAGTCGACGAGCTTCGCGATCGCCTCGCGGATGGGCGTGCGACTGACCCCGAGCCAGGCGACCAGCTCGTCGTCGTTGAGGCGTTCACCGGCCTGGAGCGTGCCGTCCTGGATCGCGGCGAGCATCTTCTCGAGCACGACGTCGCGCAGCAGCTTGCGGGGCGAGTTCTCGACGGTCGACTTGGGCACGGGCATGCGCTGCTCCTCCAGTGGGTTCCGGGTGGTCCGCCGCCCAACCTAGCGTGAAATACGCAAACGTTTGTGAAAACACCAGTGATGTGAAAGATCAGCCGCGGGAGGTCGGCCTGCGGGGGTGGTCAGCCGCGGAGGTCGACCACCGTCCGGCCGTGCACCCGCCCCGCGACGACCTCGGCGCCGACCGTGACCGCGCGCTCGAGGTCCACCGTGCGCGTGACGTCGGCGAGCAGGGCCGGGTCGAGGTCGGTCGCGATGCGGTCCCACGCCTGCTGCCGGAGGGCGAGCGGGGCCTCGACCGAGTTGATGCCGAGCAGGGACACGGCACGCAGGATGAACGGCATCACGGTCGTCGGCAGGGCCGAGTCCTGCGCCAGGCCGCACGCCGTGACCGCACCGCCCCAGCGCGTCGACGCCAGCACGTTCGCGAGCGTGGCACCGCCGACGCTGTCGACCGCGCCCGCCCAGGTCGCCCGCTGCAGGGGCTTGCCGAGATCGGCGATGGTGGCACGGTCGACCACGTCGGTCGCCCCGAGGGTCCGCAGGGATCGCTCGTGCTCACGTCGGCCGGTCGACGCCGTCACCCGGTACCCGCGTGCCGCGAGCAGCGCGATCGCGACCGTGCCGACGCCGCCGGACGCGCCCGTGACGAGCACCGGACCGTCGTCGGGCGACACCGACCGCTCCAGGGCCAGGACCGACAGCATCGCCGTGAAGCCCGCCGTGCCGACCGCCGCCGCGAAGGAGTCCTGCACGCCGTCCGGCAGCACGACGAGCGACCCGCTCGGGACCACCGCCTGGTCCGCCCAGCCGCCGTGGCGCGTCTCGCCGAGCCCTGCGCCGTTGCACACGACCCGGTCGCCGATCGCCACGTCGTGCACGCCCGGGCCGAGCGCCGAGACGGTGCCGACGACGTCGATGCCCGGCACGAGCGGGTCGACCCGGGCGACGCCGGGGTTGCCGGCCAGGGCCAGGCCGTCCTTGTAGTTGACGCTCGAGCACGTCACGTCGACGAGGACCTCGCCCTCGGCGGGCTCGGCCAGGTCGACCTGCGTGACCGTGGGCGGTGCGGAACGGGAGACGAGGACTGCGCGCGTCATGCGTCGGACGCTACCCGCGCCTCCCGGCCGCCCGTCCACCAGCGGTGGACGCGACCACCACCGGTGGACGCCGCCCCCGGGGGGGGACGTGCCTAGCCGAACATGATGGCGGCCTCGTCGAACCGGGCCTGCGGCACGGTCTTCAGCTCGCCCAGCGCGTCCTCGAACGAGACGTGCACGATCTCGGTCCCCTTGAGCGCGACCATCCGGCCCCAGCGCCCCTCGACCACCGAGTCGATGGCCGCCAGGCCGAGCCGGGTCGACAGCACCCGGTCGTAGGCCGTCGGGGTGCCGCCCCGCTGGATGTGCCCCAGCGTCGTCGCACGCGTCTCGATGCCGGTCATCTCCTCGATCATCGGCGCCAGGCGCTCGCCGATGCCGCCGAGCCGCGGTCGCCCGAACGCGTCGAGTCCCCGCTCGGTGTGCGCGGTGTCCTCGTGGTCCGGGACGAAGCCCTCGGCGACCACGACGAGCGGTGCGCGACCGCGGTCGTAGGCGGCGCGCACCCACGTCGCGATCTGCTCCATGCTCGTCTTCTGCTCGGGGATGAGGATCGCGTGCGCGCCCGCGGCCATGCCGGAGTGCAGCGCGATCCAGCCAACGTGCCGGCCCATCACCTCGGCGACCATGCACCGCGAGTGCGACTCACCGGTCGTGCGGAGGCGGTCCATCGCCTCGGTCGCGATCGCGACGGCGGTGTCGAAGCCGAACGTGTAGTCGGTGGCGCCGAGGTCGTTGTCGACGGTCTTCGGGACACCGACGATCCGCAGGCCGCCGTCGGTGAGGCGCTTCGCGGCGGCCAGGGTGCCCTCGCCGCCGATCGCCACGATCGCGTCGATGCCGTGCCGCTCGAGGGTCTTCGTGATGTTCTCGACGCCGCCGTTCGGTCCCTCGAAGGGGTTCGTGCGGCTCGTGCCGAGGATCGTCCCGCCCTGCTTGGCGATGCCCTGGATGTCCTTGCGACCGAGGGGCACGATGTCCCCGTCGACCACCCCGCGCCAGCCGTCCCGGAACCCGACGAACTCGTGGCCGTGGATCGCGATGCCCTTGAGCACGATGGCGCGGATGACCGCGTTGAGTCCGGGGCAGTCGCCTCCGGAGGTGAGGATGCCGATGCGCACGGAGACTCCAACGTCGTCGGGTTGCGGGGACCTCCCCATCATGTCTGACGGTGGTGGGGCATTACCATCCCCGTGTGTCCCTGCCGTCCCCCGTCGCCCCCGGCCCGTCCGGCGGGTCCGCCGCGGCCGAGCGGGTCGACACGGTGTACCGGCCTGGAGGCGCGGTGGACGTCCGCGCGACCCTCCGGCCCCTGCAGCGCGGCTCCGGTGACCCCGCCTTCCGGGTGGTCGGGTCCGACACGTGGCTCGCGCTCCGCACGCCGGCCGGGGCGGCCTCGGTGCTCGTCCGCCGTGCGGGCAGCGACGCCGTCGCGGTGTCGGCGTGGGGCGACGGTGCCGCCTGGGCGGTGACCCACGCGCCGGACCTGCTCGGCCGCGGCGACGACTGGTCCGACCTCGACGTGGGCGCCCACGCCTTCCTGGCCGAGGCGCGGCACCGCCAACCGGGGCTGCGCCTGCTCCGGACGAACACGGTCGTGGCGATGCTCGTGCCGGCGATCATGGAGCAGAAGGTGACCTCGCGACAGGCCTGGCGCGCCTGGCGGTACCTGCTGCGGCGCTTCGGTGAGCCGGCACCCGGTCCGGCACCCGCGGAGATGTTCGTCCCACCGACCCCCGAGCAGTGGGCACGGGTCCCGAGCTGGGAGTGGCACCGGGCCGGCATCGAGCCCGGCCGTTCGGCGACGGTGATGCGGGCGGTCAAGGTCGCCCCGGCACTCGAGCGCACGCTGGCGCTCGGCCGCGGTGGCGCGGTGGTCGCGCAGCGGCTCCAGTCGGTCCCCGGCATCGGGCGGTGGACCGCGGCGGAGACGGCGCAGCGCGCGCACGGCGACCCGGACTCGCCGAGCGTCGGGGACTACCACGTGCCCGCGCTCGTCGGGTGGGCGCTGGCGGGCGCCCCGGTGGACGACGACGGCATGCTCGAGCTGCTCGAGCCGTGGCGCGGGCACCGGGAACGGGTCGTGCGCCTGATCGGGGGCTCGGGCTTCCGGAAGCCGACGTTCGGGCCGCGCATGACGATCCAGGACCACCGCTGGCACTGACACCGCCCGGTCCGTCGACCGGTGCTGTGCGCCTCATCAGGCGTCGACGCGGACAGTCCCGGTCCGCTCCCGTAGCCTTCTGTTGAGAACTGATCTCACGAAGGAGGAACCATGTCGAACCCGGACACCACCCCCGCCGCCGAGGCCGAGGAGCACCGCGTCGCCGAGCACGACGTCGCCGACCACGACCACGAGCAGGACGGCGGCGAGCACGAGACCGTCGAGCACGGCGACCACGTCGACTTCGTGCACGACGGCCACCGGCACGCTCGCCACGAGGACCACTACGACGAGCACTGAGCGTCGCTGAGCCGACCACCCGACGGACGGGAGGCGCGTGGCGGGCCCGCCACGGGCCTCCCGTCCGTCGTCGGGTCGCGCGGGCGCCCTACGGGTGCCGGACGCCCTCGCCGGCCAGCACCGCGCGGTAGCCCTCGCGGAAGGTCGGGTACCGGGGCTCCCACCCGGTCGACCGCAGCAGCGCGTTCGACAGGCGCTTGTCGCCGCCGGCCTGTCGCGCGTCGCCTTCGCCGACCGTCGGCTCCGGGAGTCCGAGCTCGGCGGCGAGGAACCGCAGGACGTCGTCCAGGCGGCTCGGTTCGTCGTCCGTGCCGAGGTACGTGGGCGCCGGATCCGGCACGGACGCCAGGTGCACGATCGCGGCGGCCGCGTCGTCCCGGTGGATCCGGTTCGTGTGCGGCGACGTGCCCGGCGCGAGCCGTGCCGCCCCCTCGCGCACCTGCGTGATCAGCCGCTCCCGCCCGGGCCCGTAGATGCCGGACAGACGGACGAGCACGGCACCGGGTGCGCGCTCGCGCAGGAGCGCCTCGGCCTCGACGAGGACGGCGGCCGTCGGGGTACCACCGCGCGCCGGGGTCGCCTCGGTCACGACGCTGCCGTCGGCGACGTCGTACACCGCCGTGGAGGACACGACGAGCAGGCGCGGGTCGGCGGCCGACGCGGCGATGCCGTCGAGCACGTTGCGGAGCCCGTCGACGTAGGTCGCGCGGTACTCGTCGACGTCGCGGGACCCGGCGGCGAAGGCCACGACGACCACGCCGGTGTCGTCCGGGATGGTCGGGACCTCGCGGCGGAGGTCGACCGCACGGCCGGTCAGCGGGGCGGGGACGCGGTCGGCGCTGCGGCGGAGGCCGACGACCGGGTGACCCTGCGCGGCGAAGCGCAGGCCGGTCTCGGTGCCGAGGTCGCCGCAGCCGGCGATGACGACGGTGGGGAGGGAGTGCACGGGTCGAGCGTGGCACGGGCGGCTGGGGAGGGCTCGAGCGGACGCGGGGCCGCACTCCTGGCCCGGGCATCCGCTGGGAGTACCGGTGCGGCGCGGAGGTAACGTCTGCCGGGCTACCCCGTAGACCCTGCTGCGGGGGCCCGGATCCCTGTTCCCGGGTCGGCCTCGTCCAGACCCTCAGCGTCGAACCCGACGGCGCCGTAGCGCGAGGGCGTCCGTCCCGGACCCGAACCCACGACGGCCGCCCTCGCACCCCCTCGGCTGTACAGGTGCTCACGTCCGGGGGACAGGAAGCGAACCGCGTCTGCGATCCCGGCAGCCACCCGCGCCTAGCGTGAAGTGGTCATGACAGCCGAACACCGCAAGTCCGCCGAGCCCGACGCGGCTCCCACCGTCGCGCACCACGACGCCCACCACGCAGCGACCGCCGAGGTCGCCGGGCCTGCCCCCGACGCGCACCCGGCTCGCGAGCAGGACGCTCCGCCCGCTCGCGAGCAGCGGGACGAGCACGGGGGCGACCAGCCCGACCCGAACCGGTGGAAGGCACTCGTCATCTGCCTGCTCGGCGGGGGGATCGTGCTGCTCGACGTGTCGATCGTGAACGTCGCGCTGCAGTCGATCTCGAGTGGCCTCCCCGGTGCGTCGCCCGAGGCGGTGCAGTGGATCCTGTCCGGCTACGCGCTGGCGTTCGGTCTGCTCCTCGTGCCCGGCGGTCGACTCGGGGACGCCTCCGGCCGGCGCCGGATGTTCGTGATCGGCGTCGGGCTCTTCACGGTCGCGAGTGCGCTGTGCGGCTTCGCGCCGAACGGCATCGTCCTGGTGGTCGCCCGGCTCGTGCAGGGCCTGGCCGGTGGTCTCCTCACCCCGCAGGTGACCGCGCTCATCCAGCAGCTGTTCCGCGGCAAGGAGCGCGGTACCGCGTTCGGCCTCTTCGGCGCGACGGTCGGCATCGCCACGGCGATCGGCCCGCTCGTCGGCGGCCTGCTCATCACGGCGTTCGGCACCGAGAACGGGTGGCGGTTCGTCTTCTTCGTGAACCTGCCCGTCGGACTCGTCACGATCCTCCTGGCCTTCAAGTACCTGCCGCAGGCCGACGGGTCGGCCCGGGGTCGGAAGCACGACTTCGACCCGGTGGGCATCGCCCTGCTCGGCGCCGCGGTCGTCGCGCTGCTGCTGCCGTTCGTGCAGTCCGAGCAGTGGAAGAGCAACGCGAAGTGGTGGCTCGTCGTGGCCGCCGTCGTCTTCGCGGTCCTGTTCGTCCTCTGGGAACGGCGCTACGCCCGCACCAAGGAGCCCGTGATCGACCTCGCGCTCTTCCGCCGCCGGTCGTTCTCGCTCGGCGTCGGCCTCGCCACGGTGTACTTCGCGGGCTTCACGCCGCTGTTCTTCGTCCTGACGCTCGCGCTGCAGTCCGGGCTGCACTACTCGGCGCTGCTCGCGGGCCTGTCCTCGGTGGCGTTCGCGATCGGGTCCGGGGTGGCGTCGACGATCGGCGGGCGGATCGTGCACCGGTTCGGTCGGCAGTTGATCGTGATCGGGACGATCCTCGTGCTCATCGGACTGGGTGGCGTGATCTGGGTCGTCGCGAACCACTACGAGTCGGACCTCGGCTGGTGGCTCGTCGTGCCGCTCCTGGTCGCCGGCGTCGGGTCGGGGCTCACCATCTCGCCGAACCAGACCCTGACGTTGTCCGAGGTCCCGGTCGAGCAAGGTGGTTCGGCCGGCGGGCTGATCCAGGTCGGCGCGCGCGTCGGGTCGGCCATCGGCATCGCCGCGGTCGGCAGCGTCTTCTACTCGGCGCTCGCCGACTCCCGCGGCGACTACTCGACCGGGCTGCCGCTCGCGCTCGGGGTGTCCCTCGGCTTCGTGGCGGTCGCGCTCCTCGCGGGCATCGTCGACGTGGTCGTCGGCAAGGTGCGGGGGACCGAGGCGACGGTCTGACCACCTGGCAGCGGACCACTCCCGGGCCGCCGACGGGTGCCGCTGGCAGGCTGGGTCCGTGCACACGACGCTCGACTCCGCGACCGACATCGTCACCGGCATCCGGTTCCCCGAGGGCAACCGGTGGCACGGCGGACGGCTCTGGTACTCCGACATGCACACGGGCGAGGTCTTCTCGGTGGACCCCGCCTCGTCCGAGGCGCCCCGGGTCGAGGCCGTCGTCGAGGGGCAGTCCTCGGGGCTCGGCTGGCTGTCGGACGGCCGACTCGTCATCAGCTCGATGGAGTCACGGACCCTCGTCGCCGCCGCACCGGACGGCTCGACGTCGGTGTTCGCCGACCTGTCCGCCGTCGAGCCCTCGCTCCTCAACGACCTGGTGGTCGACGAGCAGACCGGCCGGACCTACGTCGGGGCGTTCGGCTACGACCTGTACGGCGGCGAGGAGCTGCGGCCCGGCCCGCTGTACGTCGTCGAGCCGGACGGCTCCGCCCGGCGCGCGGCCGACGGACTGGTCTTCCCGAACAGCGCGAACGTGCTGCCCGGCACGCGGACCCTCGTGGTGAGCGAGACCTGGGGCGGTCGGCTGACGGCGTTCGACATCGAACCGGACGGCTCGTTGACCGGCCGGCGTGCGTGGGCCGCACTCCCGGACGGCGTCACGCCCGACGGCAGCACGGTCGACGCCGAGGGTGCGGTCTGGGTCTGCTCGGTGGACACGGGCGAGTTCCTCCGCGTGGTCGAGGGCGGCACGGTCACCGACCGGATCGACGCCCCGGGGCGCTGCGCGATCGACTGCGCGCTCGGCGGGGAGGACGGCCGGACGCTGTACCTCGCCACGGCCGACAGCTACGACCCGGCCACGACCGCGACGACGCGTGCCGGGCGGATCAGCGCCGTCCGCGTCACCGTTCCCGGCCCCTGAGCGTCCGCGTCACGGTCAGGGCCACCGCCACCGGTCCGTGAGCGCTCGACGCCGTGGTCCCGGCGTGCGCCGTGCTCGAGGTCGTCCGGCTCGTCGGACGGGTGAGCTGCGCGCCGGTCGTCGGGGTCGAGGTCTCGAGCCCGGGCCGGACGCCGGGCACGCAGCGGGTCGCCGTCCCCGCGGACGTGCGTGCGGGCGACCTGCTCTGCTTCCCCTGCGCGGTCGCCGTCCGGCACCGGGACGTGGTGGAGCCGGTCCGCGCCGCAGTCGGGACCGTCGCCCGCCCGTCCGTGTCCCCCGCGTGCGGGGCGCCGAGCGTGTCTCGACGCGCGGTGATCGGACCCTCGTCCCCCGGGTTTGTCACAGAACGGTAACGACCAGGAATCCGTCCAAACCGTTCGGTGGGGGGTGTCGAATCACCTGCACAAGCCGGGAAACACCCGGAGCGCTCACCAGCCGCAGGTAGCTGGTTCTCCACCCCTGTTCGGGGTGTGTTCGGCGCGCATCCAGGGATTCGCGCCGAGCGCGACAACGAAAGGAACGCAGACATGCGCAAGAGCCTCAAGACCTCCATCACCCTCGCCACCACGGGTGCGCTCGTGCTGGGCGGTGCCGCGTTCGGTGTCTCCGCCGCGCAGGCCGACGGCAGCATCCACACGGTCTCGTCCTCGTCGTCGAAGATCCCCGGCCCGGTCGCTTCGGTGCCCGAGGTCAAGGGTGGCAACACCGCGGTCGCGCTCGACAAGGGCTTCACCGACGCGCTGACCTCGCTGGGTCTGACCCCGGGTGTGTCGGGCAACGCGAAGCTCGAGAACGGGTCGGTGTCGTTCCCGATCACCGCCGGTTCGGTGACGTACTGGTCGCCGGACGGCAACTACCGCCCCTACGTGCAGGGCCTGCTGAACCACGACGACTCGGGGCTGACGCTCTCCGCCGGTGACACGACGGTGACGCTGGAGAACTTCGTCGTGAACCCGGGCTCGTCGAAGCTCTACGGTGACGTGTTGGTCAACGGTCAGGTCGCCGTGTCGAACGCGTACCTGTTCTCGCTGCACGGTGGCACCCTGAAGCCGCTCCAGCTCGAGGGTGACAACGCGATCCTGACCGGCACCACGGTCCACGTCTCCGACGACGCCGCGAAGCTGCTCAACAGCACCTTCAAGACCGACGCCGTCAAGGGTGGCCTGCTCGTCGGGACCGCCACGATCACCGCCCAGATCAAGTAACACCCCGCACCACCAGCACCACCAGCACGACACGCGAACGGCGCCGCCCCCGATCAGGGAGCGGCGCCGTTCCACGTCCACGCGATGCGGCCACGGAACGGCGCCCACCCTGGTCGCGACACGCTCGCGCACCCGCTCGTCGGGACGACGGTGAACGATCCGCCCACCCGTCTCGTCGTCTGGGTATGGGACTCCGCACACGCACGAAGGTCATCATCGGCATCGCCTCCGGTGTCGTCGTCATCGGCGCCGCCGCCGCCATCGCCGGCCCGGTCATCTACGCGAACACCGTCAACGGGCAGGCCGCGGCCGCGCCCACGCTCAGCGCCGCCGCCTCCGGGTCGGCCGGCTCCCTCGCGTCCGACCAGGCGGACGGCACCTGGAAGAGCCAGGGCTCGTCGTACGCCGGCTACCGGGTGCACGAGGTCCTGCAGGGGAATGATGTGAACGTGGTCGGTCGCACGAAGGACGTCGAGGGCACGGCGGAGGTCGCCGGTGGTTCGCTGACCAAGGCGACCGTCACGGTGCAGGTCGGCGAGATCAGCACGCCCGAGGCGGCCCGCGACGCGTACTTCCGCGACAAGGCGCTCGAGACGAGCAAGTTCCCCACCGCCACGTTCACGCTGACGAAGCCCGTCGACGTCTCGAAGGCGCTCGACGGCACCGCGCAGGACGTCACCCTGACCGGGACGATGGACCTGCACGGCGTCCAGCAGCCCGTCACGGCCGACGCGAAGGTCGCCGTCGCGAAGGGCGGGACGGTCCAGGTCGTCGGTTCCGTGCCGATCACCTTCGCCGACTACGGCGTCCAGGCCCCGTCGCTCGGGTTCGTGACCGTGGACGGGAAGGGCTCCGTCGAGTTCTCCCTCGACCTGGCGAAGTGACGATGACGAGCCGTTCCGCGGACGAGCTGCTGGCGACCCTGTACCGGGAGCACGGCGACGCGCTCACCCGGTACGTCCGGCACCTGACGCGGGACGGCTCGATCGTCGAGGACGTCGTCCAGGAGACGATGGTCCGAGCGTGGCAGCGGCCGGCGGTGCTCGAACGGGCCCCCGACAGCGCCCGCGCCTGGCTGTTCACGGTCGCGAGGAACCTCGTCGTCGACGACGCCCGGTCCGCCCGGAACCGCCGCGAGCACGGCACCGAGCACCCGGTCGACCGCGCCGAGGCCGACCGGACGGACGCCGTGCTCGACCGGATCGTGGTCGCGGACGCCCTCGCCTCGCTGACCCCGGACCACCGTCGCGTGGTGGTCGACGCCTACTGGCTGGGACACACCGTCCCCGAGATCGCACGACGGCACGACATCCCCGAGGGCACCGCGAAGTCGCGGCTGCACTACGGGCTGCGAGCACTCCGGCTCGCACTGCAGGAACGAGGAGTGACCCGATGAGCGTGGACCCGACCGCGCACGACCGCTACGCCGAGTGGGACGCCGCCTACGTGCTCGGCTCGCTGCCAGCCGACGAGCGGCTGGAGTACGAGCGGCACCTCGAGACGTGCGTGCGCTGCACCGCCGCCGTCGCCGAGTTGGTCGGCCTGCCCGGCCTCCTCGCCAAGCTCCCCGCCGACCAGGCGGTCGAGATCGCGGAGCCGGACGGGAGGCCCGACCCGCTCCCCGAGAGCAGCCTCGCCGCCGTCGCGCACCGCGTCCGCCACCGTCGGCGGCGTCGCCGGGTCTGGGTCGCCGCGACCGCGGGGCTCGCGGTCGTCGCCGCCGTGCTCGGCGGCCTCGCCGTCGGCACCGCCGGGGACCGCACCGGTACGGTGCGTGCGGCCGCGTCGCCCACCGCGACCGGACCGGGGGACCGCTACACGATGACCGGTTCGCAGGGGCTCGACGTCGACCTCGCGGTGAGCGGGGAGCAGTGGGGAACGCGCTTCGACTGGGGGTGCTCGTACGGCGGCAAGGAGTGGTCGGCGGACGGCTCGGTCATGTACGACCTCGTGGTCGTGCGGTCCGACGGGACGACGCAGACCGTGGCGACGTGGTCCGCCGCCGGCGCCGAGGCACGCGGGCTGTCCGCGTCGACCGACATCCCGCGCGACGACATCAGGAGCGTCCAGGTCCGGCTGCGCGGGGAGCAGGGCGCCCTCGCCGGCGTCTCCCTCTGACCCGCGCGGACCGGACTCGCGGGCGGACCGGAGCCGCGCGTGGACCGGACTCGCGCGCGGAGCGCATCCTCGCGCTGACCGGTCGACCGGTCAGCCCGCGACGGCCTCGTGCTCGTCCGGGCCGATCGCGTCCTCGAGGCGCGCACTGACGGACCGCAGCGTGTCCGCGTCCGTCCCCACGGGCCTCCAGAACAGCTCCCCGAGCGCCTCGGTGTGCGCGCGGATGCCGGCGAGCACCGCGCGCCGGCCGTCCGGGGTCATCTCCACCCAGCTGCCGCGACCGTCGTGCGGACAGTCGGCCCGGACGACGAGCCCGCGCGCGACCATGCGCGTGACCTGGTGGCTCACGCGCGACTTCTCCCAGCCGATCCCGCTCGAGATGTCGCGCACCCGCAGCTTGTGGTCGGGTGCGCGGTGCAGGCCGATCAGGATCTCGAACTCCGGGACCGAGATCCCGGCGCCCTCCTGCACGGCGTGGTCGAGCGCCCGGTCGAGTCGTCGCCAAGCATCGTGGTACGCGTCCCAGGTGGCCCAGTCGTGGCCGCCGCTGCCCTCCGTCGACATGCCGATCAGCGTATCCACCAGCCGAGCGGTGCTCACCAGGATCATCCGCTCGGACGACCCGGACGGCTCGTCCAGGAGCCTCCGAGGTGGGGTCGGAGGGGCGGCATACGATCAGGGGCATGCCGAGCGCGCGACTGCAGGACTGCACCGACGACGCCGTCGCCCTCGCGCGACGGTGGACTGCGGCGTCCGCTGCTCGCAAGACCGACCCGCGTGCCCTGCGCCTGGCCGAGGTCCTGCGTGACGAGCGTGGGCTCCACTTCACGCGGGCGTTCCTCGACCGCGTCGTCCGACCGGAGGACCCCCGGGTCGCCGCCCGGACGCTCGAGCAGCTCAGCCAGGACGTCCCGGAGCCGCTCGCCTGGTACCTGCGCGGTGCGGTGACGCTCGGCGGCGGCTTCGCGACGATGGCGCCGTGGGCCGTGGTGCCGACCGCGCGACGCATCCTCCGGCGTCTCGCGGGACACCTCGTCGTGGACGCGGCTCCCGCCAAGCTCGGGGGCGTGCTCGCGAAGGCAGCCGGGCCCGGTGCGCGACTCGACGTCACACCGCTCGGCGACGCCGTGCTCGGCACCGCGGAGAGCGACCGACGGCTCCAGGCGCTGTCGGAGCTGCTCGCCCGCGACGACGTCGACCAGGTCACCACGGCCGTCCGCGTCGTCGTGCCGCAGCTGTCGGCGTGGGCGTTCGACGAGACCGTGGCCCGCGCCGTCGACCGCCTCGTGCCGCTGTACCGCACCGCCGTGTCCACCACCTCGTCCGGCCGCCCGGGGTCCGGCGTGACGCTCGAGGTCGGCGAACACCGCGACCTCGCCCTCACCGTCGCGGTCTTCCGCGCCGTGCTCGACCGTGACGAGTTCGCCGGGCTCGGCGGGACCCTCGTGCTGCCGACCTCGCTGCCCGACTCGGCGGGCGCGCTCGACGCGGTCACCGCCTGGGCCCAGGGGCGTCGTGCTCGCGGGGGTGCGCCCGTCACCGTGCGGATCGTCCGGGGCGCGGACGGCCCGCGGGAGCACGTCGACGCCGTCCTCCACGACCAGCCGCAGGCGACCTGGAGCAGCGCGCGCGACACCGACGCGGCGTGGCTCCGCCTGGTCGACGCGGCGCTCGACCCCGAGCGGGTCGACGCCGTCCGGATCGGTCTCGGTGCCGACGACCCGCTGCTGACCGCCGCCGCGTGGGTCCTGGCCCAGCGCCGCGGGGTGACCGACGGGGTGCACGTGTCGACCCTCCTCGGCACCCCGGGCCCCGCCGTCGACGCCGTCCGGGCCGACGTCGGGGACGTCGTCGTCTGCGTCCCCGTGGTCGACCCCGAGCGGTTCGACGCCGCGGTCCCGACCCTCGCCCGACGCCTGCGCGACCTCGCGACGGCACCCGACGGTCACGGCGACGCCGACGCCGGTTCCGATGCCGATCGACTCCGGGACCTCGTCGCCGCCGCGGCCGCGACCGTCCCCGCGAGCCACCGGACGCAGGACCGCCGTGCCGACCCCGGGGCGCCCCGGTGGCAGGCGACCTTCGCGAACGTCCCCGACACCGATCCGTCGACCGCGGGCAACCGTGCGTGGGCGGCCGACCTGCTCGCCCGGGTGCCGCGGTCTCCGCTCGGCGTCCAGACGCTCCGCGCGGCCCGCACCGCCGATCGGTCGAAGCTCGAGCGGATCGTCGCCCGCACCGCGCTGGCCGGTGCGAACTGGGGTCGGCAGGACCCGTCCGACCGTGCCGAGCTGCTCGACCTCATCGCCCACGCGCTCGAGTCCCGGCGCACCGCGCTCGTCGAGGTCGCCGTCGCCGAGACCGCGGCCACCCTGGCCGAGGCCGACGCCGACGTCAGCCGCGCGGTCGACCTGGCACACCACCACGCCGACGGTGCCCGACGGCTCGCGGAGCTCGACGGCGACGGCGGACGGTTCGTCCCGCCCCGGCTGACCGTGGTCCTGCCGTCGTGGGAGTCGCCCGTCTCGTCGCCCGCCGGCGGCGTCCTCGCAGCGATCGCCGCGGGCAGCGGGGTCGTCCTCAAGCCGGCACCGCGCGCGGGTCGGACGGGCGCGGTGCTCGCCGACGTGCTGTGGGACGCGGGCGTCCCGCACTCGCTGCTCCAGCTCGTCGCCATCGACGAGGACCAGCTCGGACGCGACCTCGTCGCGCACCCCGCGGTCGACCGCGTGCTCCTCACCGGCACCACCGACACCGCGCGCTCCTTCCGCTGGTGGCGGGCCGGCCTGCCGCTGAGCGCCGAGACCACGGCGACGAGCAGCATCGTCGTCACACCGACGGCCGACCTCGACCAGGCCGTGCAGGACGTCGTCACGTCGGCCTTCGGTCGTGCCGGGCAGCGCCGGACGTCGGCGTCGCTCGTCGTCCTCGTCGGCTCGGTCGGCGACAGCGAGCGCTTCCGTCGTCAGCTCGTCGACGCGACCCGCACGCTCCGCGTGGCCTGGCCGACGGACCCGTCCGCCCAGGTCGGTCCGCTCGTGGCCGAACCCGACGGAGCGGCCCGTCGGCACCTCACCGAGCTCGGCCCGGGGGAGTCCTGGCTCGTCCAGCCCGCCCCGCTCGACGACACCGGGAGGCTCTGGTCGCCCGGCATCCGCGACGGCGTCCGCCCGGGCAGCGACCTGCACCAGACCGCGGCGCCGGTCCCCGTGCTCGGCATCGTGCGCACCGAGACCCTCGCCCAGGCGATCGCGGTGCAGAACGGCACCGACCACGGGCTCGCCGCCGGGCTGCAGGCCCTCGACCCGGACGAGATCGCCGAGTGGACCGCGAACGTCCAGGCCGGCGCGCTGTTCGTCAACCGACCGACCACCGGCGCCAAGGTGCGTCGGCAGCCGCTCGGCGGGTGGAAGGCCTCGGCGGTCGGCCCGGGCACGCCGCCCGACGGCCCCCTCGCCCTCGCCGCCCTCGGCCGGTGGGAGCCGACGCCCCGCACGGTGCACAAGAGCATCCAGCTCACCGGGCTGTCCTCGCGCGTGACGGCCGTCGTCGAGGCCTCCCGGAGCGGCCTGTCCTTCGAGGAGTTCGACCGCGTCCGCGCCGGCGCCCGCAGCGACGTGCGCGCCCGCGAGGCCGTCTTCGGGACCTCCCGCGACACCGCCGGGCTGGTGGTGGAGCGCAACGTGATCCGGTGGCGCCCGCAGTCGGTGGTCGTCCGGCACGCCGAGGGGTCGCCGACCGGTGACCTGGTCCGCACGCTCGTGGCCGCGACCGCCGCGCACGCCCACGTCCTGCTGAGCACCGCACGGCCGCTGCCGGGTCCCCTGACGCAGCTGCTCGCCTCGGCGCGCTCACCGCTCGACGTCGTGGACCACCTCGTCGAGTCCGACGACGAGTTCCTGCGCCGCGCCGCGTCCGGTGCCGTGTTCCAGCGCGACTGGGACGGCGACGAGGCACCGCAGGACGCGATCGACCTCGTGCTCGCGTCGGGGCAGGACCGCCCGTCCTCGTCGGCGTTCGGTGGCCCGGGCGCGCGGATCCGGCTCGTCGGCGGTGACCCGCTCCCGCTCGAGGAAGCCCTCGGCGCGAGCGTCGACGTCACCGTGCACGACGGACCCGTGGTGGAGTCGGGCTTCGTCGAGATGCTGCCGTACCTTCGCGAGCAGACGGTGTCGATCACGGCGCACCGCTTCGGCGACCTCGACCCGGACGTGGCGGCGCTGCGGGTCTGACGTGGACCACGACCTGCCCGGCCCCGGCCCGTCGTCCGACCGGGCGCGGGACGTCGCCGTCGAGGGCCTGGTCAACGCCCGGGACCTCGGCGGGCTGCCCCGCCGCGACGGGTCCACGACGCCCTCGGGCCGCCTGTTCCGCTCGGAGAGCGTCGACCGGGTCACGTCCGACGGATGGCGGGCGGTGCACGACCTCGGCATCCGGACCGTGGTCGACCTGCGCGCGCCGTCCGAGACCGCGAAGGACAGCGGTGCCCGCCCGTCCTGGCTCACGACCGTGACGGTCGACCACGACGGCCTCGACGACGAGCCCGGTTTCTGGGAGCCGTTCTGGGAGTCCGGGATCGTGGGCACCCCGCTGTACTACGGGCAGCACCTGGCGCAGTTGCCCGAGCGGACCGGCGCCGTGCTCCGGGCGATCGTCGAGGCACCACCGGGCGGCGTGCTCTTCCACTGCGCCGGTGGTCGCGACCGCACGGGCATCGTCGCGCTCGTGCTGCTGTCCCTCGCCGACGTCGAGCCGGAGGCGATCGTCGCCGACCACCTCGCCACCGTCGCGAACGCGCCGGCCCTGTGGGCCAGCGTCGGCGTCCCGGACCCGGAGGGGCGCATCGAGGCGCTCTGCGCCGCCCACGGGACCACGGTCGAGGGCGCGTTCCGCGCCGCCCTCGACGGCTTCGACCTGCCTGCGTTCACCGCGCGCTGCGGCGTGGACGACGCCGGACTGGAGGCCCTGCGCACGTTCCGCGCGCCGGTGACGTGAGTCGCGCCTCCCGTCCGGCGACCGGCGTCAGTCCTCGGTGGCCGCGCCGTCCTCGTCCTCGACCCCGGTCTCGTCCATGCGGTCGCGGAGGTGGTCGGACATCGCCGCGGCGCCCTCGCCGCGGTGGTCGTGGTCGACCTGCTCGATGAGTCCGCGCAGCTTCTCGTGGTTCGTCGCCTCGTCGGCACCGTCCATGACGGGGCCGGTCTGGACGTTCTCGTCGTCGTTGCTCATGGCACGGACGCTACGCCGCGGGCGTGGGAGCGGACGGTGCCTGTGCGGTCTGCGCAGTTCCGTCCATCCCGAACCTTCCCACCCGGCGAACGAACCGGACCCCGTCAGTACTGAAGGGCGGCCCCACCTCGAAGTCGATCCAGGGCTACGTCGAAGGATTCGGTGCTGGCGACGGTGACCAGCAGGCGAAGATGCCAGCCTGCTCGACTCGGGTTCACCCGGTCGACTTGCGCTGTGATGATCTCTTCATCGAGCACGGGACCGACGAAGCGGGCGAGCCAGTCGGGCAGGTAACCCACTACGTGGTCGTCCTCGGTGAACACGAGCACTGCGCTCGGGTTGTAGCTGTTGCCGATCTCACGCCTGAGTCGAAGGTGGTCACCGGGCCGGATGCTGGCGAGCACCTTCTCGTGATCGGATGACGAGTACGGGTTCGTTCGCCCTTGTTGGGTCTGAACGGACTTCTTCTCGAAGTACCGCAGGCCGGACAGGAGCGTTCGACACGCCCAACCCTCTGCGGTTTCGTGCGGGATCGGCGTCACCTGGAGAGTGTCGCCCTCAGAACCGCCGCCGGAACGCGAAAGCTGTTCCCAGGGCGTAGCGCTGTCCGGGTCGAGGTCGAGTCCTTCGACGACTCTCCGAAAATCGTCGCGCGCCGGGTCCATCACGCGCTCGTGGAACAGCGGGAACAGTTCGTCACTCTCGTAGTGCTCGTCGAGGTCCCGGAACCCCATCAAGGGCCTGAAGCTCGCCTCGGTCTTCGCTGCGGGCAGATAGTCGAAGAAGTAGCGGTCCGCGTCGTACGAGAGCTTGGCCACCGGCACCATTGCCCTGTTCTCCGGTTTCTGCCAGAGGACGAGGAGCGTCGAAGTCGGAACACCGTCATGTCCACGGAGCATGGCTGATCCTCCCTCTGTTGGTGCTCAATACTGCCGAGGCAAACGTACGAGCTACCTCTGACATGCCGTCCAGGTCCAGAACCCCACTGTCGAGATCCATTGAAGCGATCGAATCGACCATGGCAAGAAGCCGGTCTCGGCCAGTGGAGGAGCAACGATGGGACGCACGGACGGCAAGATCCAGGAGTGTTGTTCTTCGGTCACCGTCGAATCGCCCGGCGCGTCCACGCTCGACGAACCGAGAGATGCCTTCGGGCGCGCTCAGTATCGAAGCTCGGCGCTCGTCGGTGAGCTGGAAACCCATCGATGCGCCGAGGTCGTAGAGGGCAGCCAAGTGATCTCGCCCAGAGGGGTCTCGATTCCTGAGCACGGACCAGTTGTGCTCGTGTCGGTCTGTGTTCCCGATCAACGCGTCGAGGAGCAAGTAGGCGACCATGACGTCCTGCGCTGAACAACCATCCCAGGAGACGGCGCCGGGTGGCACGTCGTACTCGGCGAGCGTCTCGATGACGTTGTCCAAACTGTGCCCTCGGGTTGCAGTCCGGTCGCGGTCGGAGCCCCGCGCAGTGACCCCAAGTGCGTCGAGCATGGCGAGCCGACCGGTGATCATGTCGAAGCCGATGGGCTGGACGTTCCGGACGATGACGCCGTCGACCCGATCACGACGTGCGAGTTCGGTCTCCGCGACGGGGAGGCCGAGATGCGATGCGACGCGCGCTGCGATGACCTCCGTGAAGTCGCCGGCCTGACGCGAACCATCCGCATGGTCGACGACTGCCTTGAAGAGCCAGTCGGATGCGGGATCATTGGAGCTCGCCTCCGGATGGCGGAGCCATTCCTTCTTCGTCGCGCCTCGCGGTTCGACGCGGACGTGCTCCCACCCGCTCACGTCGATGCGCCCCACCATCAGCCCATCATGTCGGATATCTGGGGGTCGGGCATCGATGACGTGGGCGTGCTGCGGCGCATCGCGCCGTTCGGGTCGGGTCAGCGACGCCCGCGACCCACCGCCGCCACCTCGGCGACCGCGAGCACCACGGCGAGCACGGCCTGGCCGACCGCGAAGCGGCGGTACCCGGGAGCGATCGCGAGCGGGACCATCGTCGCGCCGTGCAGCACGTCGACGACCGCGCTGGCGGTGTGGGCCTCGGGCGAGCCGACCCGCGCCACGACCGTCGCCTGGCCGAGCTGCCGGACCGCGAGGACGCCGTGCAGTCCGCGGTGGACGGCGCCGCGTCGCCCGGCCAGCACGAGGTGCACGAGGCCGACGGCCACCCGGACGCCCTCGACCCCGCGGCGGACCGTGGCGGCTGCCGAGCGGCTCACCGGCGTCGTCCCGCGGCGATCGCGACGGCACCGGCAGCGCCGAGGACCGCGCCGATGATGCCGTTGCCGAGCCGACGGTGCTCGACCCACCAGGTCTGCGGGGACCACGAGTGCGCCGAGTCGTCGAAGACGCCGTGCGCGCCGTGGTCGCCCGGGACCGGTTCGTACAGGTTGACGCCGAGCTGTTCGCCGTCCTTCTGCGGGGCCTGCTGGCCGGAGACGAGGGTCTTCGCGGCGTACCAGTCGGCGAAGCGTCCGCTGATCCGGTTGCCGAGGATCGTGTACACCGTGGACTCGCCGACCCAGGTGCGGCGTCGGGGGCGCTCCGCGGTGGCCGCGATCGCCCGGGCGCCGACCTCCGGCTGGTAGATCGGGGCGACGGGCTGCGCCATGTGCGGGAGCGTCGACTGCACCCACTGGAACTGGATCGTGTTGAGCGCCGGCATGTCGACGCGGGAGACCCGCACCCTGCTGCCCTGTTCGAGCAGCTCGGACACCACTGACTCGGTGAACCCGACGATCGCGTGCTTCGCGCCGCAGTAGGCGGCCTGCAGCGGGATGCCGCGGAAGCCGAGGGCCGAACCCACCTGGATCACGTGCCCGGAGTCGCGCGGGACCATGCGGGACAGGGCAGCGCGCGTGCCGTTCACGACGCCGAGGTAGGTGACGTCGAGGGCCCGTTCGAAGTCCTCGGGGGCGGTCTCCATGAACGTGCCGAACACGCCGACCATGACGCCGTTCACCCACAGGTCGATCGGGCCGAGCTCGGCCTCGACCCGGGTCGCCGCGTCCTCGACGGCCTGGCGGTCGGCCACGTCGGCGACGAGCGCGAGGCCCCGGCGTCCGGCGGCCTCGACCTCGGCGACCGCGGCCTCGACGCCGTCCCGGCCGCGGGCGAGGACCGCGACGTCCCACCCCCGCGCCGCCAGCTCGCGGACGGTCGCCCGTCCCAGTCCAGCCGATCCACCGGTCACCACAGCCACGCGCGTCATGTCCCCCTTGTACGCACCGCGCGGCGTGCGGTCACCCAGCGGCCGTACCCCGGGCCCCGGGTGCCGTGGCGCGGGTCGCGGTCGCGAGGTGCGACCGGACGCGCAGGAGCGACGGCTGCTCGTCGGGTGCCTGCGGGATCGCCCCGAGGGAGAACGACTCGACGACGCCGGGACCGAACAGCACGCAGACGCTCGACCCACCGAACTGGAACCACCCGAGCTCGTCGCCCTTGCCGATCCGGGCACCGGCCTCGACGCCGTCGCCGATCACGCACGACGACACGTCGGACATCCCGACGAACACGACCGCCACGGTGCCGATCGCCGGGTCGTCCGCGTCGATCAGCACGATCGCCCGCGTCGCAACGTGCGCGAGGTACCCCTGCGACAGCTGGGGTTCGGCGGCGTCGGTGCCCTGCGAGTCCGCCTCGGAGTAGTAGGTGCCCGGTTCCACCCAGGCGCGCACGACGGTCCCCGCGACCGGGCTGTGCCAGCGGTGGTACTCGAGCGCGCTGAGGAACGCCTGCCACACCGTGCCGTCGACGAACAGGTCGACCGACTCGTCACCGGCGAGCAGGTCCTCGACCGAGTACGGCTCGGCCTTGATCCAGAAGTCGTCGCGGCGGTGCACGCCGCTGGCGATCCGGTACGGGGACGCCTCGCACGGGCTGACGACCACGGCGTCGTCGTCCGGCGACGCCACGGGGCGCTCGCCGTCGCGGAACTCCCGGGTGAAGAACGCGTTCCACGACGTGAAGCCCCAGTGCTCGGCGTCCGGGTCGTGCACGAACTGGTCCATGCCGACGGCCCGACGTGCGCCGTCGCTCAACCAGCCCGAGGGCTCGTCGACCAGGACCATGAGGGAGTTCTCGCTGTCGAGGAACGTGCACCAGCCCTGCAGGATGCCTCGGATCGCCTCGTTGACCCGGGGGTCGCGGTAGAAGGCGAACCCGGCCGGCGTGGCCTTCGTCCAGTCGAGCACGCCGTCGAGCGGGGTCATCACCATCTGCTCGTCGCTGTACTCGGGGGCGGTCGTGACGACGTCGTCGACGAGCATGAGCAGCTCGTCGAAGCTCCGCAGGTGCCGTTCCTCGTACGCACGGCCCTGCGGCACCTGCGCGATCATCTCGGCGGCCTGCATCCGCAGCAGGGGATCGCCCTCGACCAGGTCGCGGAGCGCTGCCACGGCGGGGTGCAGGACCCGGTCCGGGTCGCGCTCGTCGAGGCGCTCGCGGCGGCCGCGGAGCCACCCCTCGAGCCCGGACTGGTCCTGCGGGAGCCATCCCGCACGGCGTCGGACGTCCTGCTGGTGCGTGCTGTCGTTCACCGGTCGGACGCTACTCACGCCCGCCGGGCACGCCGCTCAGCGCGAGCGCGAGCGCGAGCGCGATCGCGATCGCGAATGCTCGCGCCGTGCGCGCCGCGCGCCCGGCACCCGCGTCACCGCCCCCGCCCGAACCGCGTCGTCACCCCGGGCGAGTACAGCACCGAGTCCGGCTCCAGCCCCGCGAGCCCGAACGGCAGCCCCGCCGCGGCCACGAGGTCGTCCCGCAGCGTCCGGAGCGTCGCCCGGTGCAGCGGCCACGCCTCGTGCTCGTTCGGCCAGTACCGGGTCGCCCCGGCCCGACGCACGTGCATGCCCCAGCGCGCCGTCAGGAAGGTCTCGAGGGCGCTCGGCTCGTCGACGGCCGCGCCGACCTCCACCTCGAACGTCGACCGCAGGTGCGTCCCGTGCCGCCGCATCGCGTACCCGACACGGCCGCCGCCCGTGCGCACGTCGGCGTGCGCCCACCAGTAGGGCAGCGCGGTCGCCACCCGGGCGCCGATGGTCGGCAGGAGCTTGCCCGCGTCGAGCGACAGGAAGGCGACCCCGCGTCGACCTTGGTCGTCACGCGTGTAGACCCGCACGTTCACCTCGACGAAGTCGCCGACGCTGCCGGCCCGGCCGAGCGGACCGAGCGGCGGGAACCGGGTGTCGGTGAACCGGAAGCCGATCAGCCCGACCCACGTCGTCACGCCGTCGTCGGTGCCGTCCGGGGCCATGGTGTCCGGTCGCGCACCGGCCGGCAGCAGCGGCGCGACCGCCGACACGTCGACCCGCCAGTGCACGAACACGACGTCGAGCCAGTCCTGCGAGATCCACGGTCGCCCCCGCAGCGGCGGCGCCACGGCGGCGACGGGCGGGAGGCCCGGCTCGGCCCCGGCGGACCGGCCAGCGGTCACGACGCGCTCCCGTCGTCGAGGTGGGTCGCCGCCGGTGCGTCGTCCCACCCCTGCTGCGGGGTGTCGCAGGTCCCGCGGAACACGTACTGCGACGGGCGCTTCCGCTCGCTCGACGTCCAGTCGATCGCGGGTCGGCGGCGCTCGGGCGGCAGGTACCCGATCCGGTACACGGCCATCAGCTCGAGGTCCTCCGGCACCCGGAGCAGCCCCTCGATCTCGGCCCACGCGCCCGGGGTCTCCATCGGGAACGACACGAACTGGATGCCGAGCCCGAGCGCGGTGGTCGCGAGCCAGACGTTCTCCATCGCCGCACCCATGCTGAACACCGAGTAGAAGCCGGACAGCTCCTCCTTGCGGTACTCGTGCCGGTCGAGCATCACGCCGAGCAGCAGCGGCGACCCGGCGACGAGCTTCCGGTTCTCCTCACCGAGGGTCTGCGGCACCCGGAGCGTGTTCATGAGCAGCTGGCCGCGCTTCGTGAACACCTGCTTCGTGAAGGGCTTGAGCGGCCCGGGGAGCTTGTCGAACAGCATCCCGTCGCGCCGCTCGTCCATCTCGGCCTGCGAGAACCGGAAGTACGGCTTGTACCGCTGGAAGAACGTGCCCTCGGCCATCGTCCGCGTCATCGACCGGCCGCTGATCTCGGCGACCCGGTCGATCGTGTCCCGCTCCTCGACGAGCACGAACCGCCACGGCTGGCTGTTCAGCTGCGAGGGCGCGCGACCGGCCAGTTCGACGAGCAAGCGCTGGTGCTCCTCGGAGACCGGGTCGGGCAGGAACGCCCCGTTCGTCGTGCGTCGGCGTCGGATCGCCTCGAACAGCTCCACGGATCACCCTCCTGGTCGCCCGCGTGCGAGCAGCGCCCCCAGGTAGGACGGTGCCGCGGCGACCGCGACTCTCCAGTGTGCTCGCGACCGCGGGTTCGTGCGCGGTGCGACCGCGAGCGGCACGAGCGCGGGGAGCAGGAACAGGGCGGACCGGTCGCGCGACCACACCGGGGTCGTCGCGGCGACGCCGGTCAGCGTCGCGGTCACGACGAACAGCCCGTGGTGCACGACCCGGAGCTTCTTCGTCCGGATGAGCCGCACCGCCACGGCGGTGCCCCAGAGGCAGTTGACCAGGTAGGCGACGGCCGCTGCGGTGACCAGACGGCGGGCCGCGAGCGGCCGGACGGGAGGCTCCACGCGCCTCCCGGCTGTCGTCCTGCGTCCCACGGACGCGACCCTACGCGGATTCGCGCGAGACGAGCTTCGACAGCACGATCGCACTGCGGGTGTGGTCGACCTGGGGTGCGAGCCGCACCCGGTCGAGCGCGAGCTCGAGGGCGGGCAGGTCCCGCGACCGCATGTGCACGACCGCGTCGGCGCTGCCCGTGACGGTGCCGGCGTCGACCACCTCGGGGACGGTGTCGAGCAGCGCGCGGAGCTCGTCGGGCGACACGGTTCCGCGGCAGTAGAGCTCGACCCAGGCCTCGGTGCCGCGGTCCTCGACGGCGGGGTCGACCTTGATCGTGAACCCCTGGATGACCCCGTCGGCGACGAGTCGGTCGACCCGGCGCTTGACCGCCGAGGCCGAGAGTCCGACCACCGACCCGATGTCGCCGTACCCGGCGCGGGCGTTCTCCCGGAGTTGGTCCAGGATGCGGTGGTCGAGCGTGTCCATGTACGACCATCGTACGCGCGGTTCCGTGCGAGTCCGGTGGGTCCCACGCACGATTCCTGCGTGCCCAGAACGGGTGGCAGGGCGAGGCTCGTGACCGAACCGTTGCTGCACGGGGCGGACGGTTCCGGTCGGGACCGGCGTCGGAGCTCGTGGTGGTGCTGTTCCGCTGCGGGGCGCCCGTGACCGAACTGTTGCTGCACGGGGCGGACGGTTCGTGCGAGGATCGAGCCGGCGTCGACCTGGTCCGCTGCGGTGAGTGAGCCTGCGTCTCGCCGGAGTGCTTCACCCGTGGTGGTTCCTGGCAGGCTCGGGCCCCGGTCCCAGGAGGACTGATGTCGAACACCGCAACCGAACCGACCGCAGCACCGGCGCGTGTCGCCACCAAGCGCTCGATCCTGATGTGCAAGCCGACGTACTACACGGTGAGCTACCGGATCAACCCGTGGATGCACCCGGAGGAGCCGACCGACACCTCGAAGGCGGTCGAGCAGTGGCAGTCGCTCGTCGACGTCTACGAGCAGCTCGGCTTCGACATCGCGTACATCGAGCCGATCGAGGGCCTGCCGGACATGGTCTACGCGGCGAACGGCGGGTTCGTGCTCGACGGTGTCGCGTACGGCGCGAAGTTCCAGTACCCCGAGCGCCAGCCCGAGGGTCCCGCGTACATGGACTGGTTCCGCCAGGCCGGCCTGACCGTCGCCGAGCCGGAGGAGACCAACGAGGGCGAGGGCGACTTCCTGCTCGTCGGCGACACCATCTTCGCCGGGACCGGCTTCCGCTCCGACAGCACCTCGCACGAGGAGCTCGCGCGCATCACCGGCCGCGAGGTCGTCACCCTGAAGCTCATCAACCCGAGCTTCTACCACCTCGACACCGCGATCGCCGTGCTCGACCCGGAGCCCGCGGCCGACGGCACCTCGAACATCGCGTACCTCGAGAGCGCCTTCGACGAGGCGTCGCTGACGATCCTGCGCGAGCGCTTCCCGGACGCGATCATCGCCACCGAGGAGGACGCCGCGATCCTCGGCCTGAACTCCTACTCCGACGGCTACAACGTCGTGATCGCGTCCCGCGCCGTCCGGTTCGCCGAGCAGCTGCGCGAGAAGGGCTACAACCCGATCGGCGTCGACCTGTCCGAGCTCCTGCTCGGCGGCGGCGGCGTGAAGTGCTGCACGCTCGACCTGCACCCCGTCGGCACCGGCACCTCGGTCGCGCGGTCCTGATGACCACCGCGACCGGAGCCGGTGCCCGCGCGGGCACCGGCGCGTCCGGCGACGCCACCGCCGCCGCGCTCGCCGTCGAGGACCGTTCCCTCGCCCACAACTACAGCCCGCTCCCGGTCGTCATCGCGTCCGGGGACGGCGCCTGGGTGACCGACGTCGAGGGCAAGCGCTACCTCGACGGGCTCGCCGCGTACTCCGCGGTGAACTTCGGCCACGGCAACCCCCGCCTGCTCGACGCCGCGCGTGCCCAGCTCGACCGGGTGACCCTGACGAGCCGCGCGTTCGTCAACGACCGGCTCGGCCCGTTCGCCGCGGCGCTCGCGTCCCTGACGGACACCGACCTCGTGCTCCCGATGAACACCGGTGCCGAGGCCGTCGAGTCCGCGA
This sequence comes from Curtobacterium sp. MCBA15_004, assembly GCF_001865055.2. NCBI lineage: Bacteria > Bacillati > Actinomycetota > Actinomycetes > Micrococcales > Microbacteriaceae > Curtobacterium > Curtobacterium sp. MCBA15_004. Next base: position 118,086 of record NZ_CP126266.1, read on the forward strand.
TCAAGGTCTCCCGCGCCTGGGGCTACCGCGTGAAGGGCGTCCCGGCCGGCCGTGCCACGATCGTCGTCGCGTCCGGGAACTTCCACGGCCGCACCACGACGATCGTGTCGTTCTCCGACGACCCCTCCGCCCGCGAGGACTTCGGGCCGTACACGCCGGGCTTCCGCACGGTGCCGTACGGCGACGCCGAGGCCCTGCGCGCCGCGATGGACGACACCGTCGTGGCCGTGCTGCTCGAGCCGATCCAGGGCGAGGGCGGCGTGGTCATCCCGCCCGCCGACTACCTGCCGGCGGTCCGCGCGGTCTGCGACGAGTTCGGCGCGCTGTTCGTCGCCGACGAGATCCAGTCCGGGCTCGGCCGCACCGGCCACACCCTGGCGGTGCAGCGGGTCGGCGTGACGCCGGACCTCGTCACGCTCGGCAAGGCGCTCGGCGGCGGGATCGTCCCCGTCTCGGCCGTCGTCGGTCGTGCGGACGTGCTCGGCGTCCTGCGCCCGGGGGAGCACGGCTCCACGTTCGGCGGCAACCCGCTCGCGGCGGCCGTCGGGTCCGAGGTCGTGGCGATGCTCGCCGAGGGGACCTTCCAGGAGCGCTCCCTCGCCGGGGAGCCGCTGCTGCGCGGGCTGCTCGACGACCTCGTCGGTCGCGGGGTCGTCGCGCACCGCGTGGCCGGGCTCTGGGCGGGGATCGACATCGACCCGGCGCTCGGCACCGGCAAGGAGATCGCGCACGACCTGGCCGACCGGGGCGTGCTCGTGAAGGACACGCACGGGTCGACGATCCGCTTCGCGCCGCCGCTCGTCGTCACCGACGACGAGGTGCGCCTGGCGATCGGGACCCTCGGCGAGGTGCTCGCCGCGCGGTAGTCGCGACCACGGCCGGGAGGCGCGGTGCGGGTCGGACCCGCACCGCGCCTCCCGGCCGTCGCTGCGTGTGGCGGGCGTCGCGTCGCGTAGCGTCGCCCTGCCCGTCTCGCCCTGCCCGCCTCGCCTCGCCCGCTTCGTCGTGCGTCCCGCACAAGGGAAAGCACGTCGCACCACGTGATTCCGTGGTGCGACGTGCCTCCGGTTGTGCGCGAGCGCGTCGCGCCGGCGCGCGCCGGCGCCCGCCGGCTCCCGCGACCGCACCTCCGCGAGGTGCCCCTGCGCTGCGTCAGCGCACGCGCCACCGCTCGACGAGCTGGTCCATCAGCCCGTCGAGCCGCTCGTCCACGACCTGCCGCGACGGGTCGGCGTCGAACCACGCGACGATCTCCCGCGCGCCCTGCCGGATCGACGTGGTCTGCGCGAACTCCGGCACGAGGGTCTGCACCTTCGTGTTGTCGAACACCGACGTGTTCGCCTTGTCCCCGAGCAGGCTCGCGCCCCACTCCGCGTCGAGGGCGTCGATCGCGTCGCTCGGCACGTGCACGATCTCGAGGTCCTCGACCCCGGCCGCCGCGGCGAGCTCGTGCGCGATCCGGTCCCAGGTCGGCGCCTCGTCGCCCGTGATGTGGAACGCCTCGCCGATCGCCTCGGCACGGTCGAGCAGTCCGACGAACCCGACCGCGAAGTCCCGCGCGTGCGTGATCGTCCACAGCGAGCTGCCGTCGCCGCACACCACGACCGGCTTGCCAGCGCGCATCCGCCCGAGCACGGTCCACCCGCCGGAGAACGGCACCAGGGTCTCGTCGTACGTGTGCGACGGCCGGATGATCGTCATCGGGAAGTCGTCCTCCCGGTAGGCCCGCACGAGCAGGTCCTCGCACGCGATCTTGTCCCGCGAGTACTGCCAGAACGGGTTCTTCAACGGCGTCGACTCGGTGATCGGCAGGTGGGTCGCGGGCGTCTGGTACGCCGAGGCCGACGAGATGAAGACGTACTGCTGCGTCCGTCCGGTGAACACCTCGACGTCGCGCTGCACCTGGTCGGGTGTGAACGCCACGAAGTCGACGACGACGTCCCAGCGTCCGTCTCCGAGCGCGCCTTCCAGCGCGGTCCGGTCCGACACGTCGGCCTGGAGGCGCGTCACGGCCTCCGGGATCGGCCGCTTGTCCGTCTCGCCCCGGTTGAGCACGGTCACGTCGAACCCCTGCTCGACGGCTTCGCGGACGCACGCGGCGCTGATGATGCCGCTGCCGCCGATGAACAGCACGCTCGGTCCCGACATGGATGCTCCTTCGCTCCCGGCGGTGCTCCCGTGCACCGCGCCCCTGCGATCCTGCCCCGCACGGGCTGGGGCCGTCGACAGTGCGTCGCGCTCGCCGGGGCGTGGCGGTCATCCCCGACCACCCTCGCCCGGGCGGCGCGGTCATTCCCGAGCGCCCCTGCCGTGGGTTCCCGAGGCCCGACCGGCTCCGCACAGGTGCGCCACCGCCGTGGAGAGGGCGTCGCGCACCGCCGACTCGTCGACGTCCGATCCGGCCACGGCTGCACGCACGTCCGCTCCGCACCGCGGACTCGACCGTGCCGCCCGGGCCGACGCCAGTCCCGACACCAGCTCGGGGGTGATGCGGTCGAGCACCGGGCGGACCGTGGCACCCAGGTCGGGAGCCGTCGCCGGCGCCCGGTCGGGGTCCCGCGTCCACGACGCGAGCAGCGTGTACTGCGCGACCTTGTTCGCGGCGACCTGGTCGGCGAAGACGGCCTCGACCCAGTCCGGGTCGACCCCGGCCTGCTCGGCGGCCGACCGTGCGGCGTCGAGGACGACCCGCTCGCGTGCGGGATCGTCGACCGCCTGGCCGGAGTGGAACTTCGCCGCGGCGACCTGCGGAGCGGTGCCCAGTCGCTCGACGACCAGGGCGACGACCGACCGGATGGCCGCGGAGCGCGCGGTCCCACTCGGGGCCGACGGGGCGGTGGTGGCCGCGGTGGCCGAGGCGGACGTGTGCGCGGAGTTGCCGGGGCCCGAGCACGCGGTGAGCGACAGGAGCAGTGCGCAGCACGCGACGACGACGGACAACGGGCGGGATCGGTTCGGTGTCTGAGCGCTCATACCCCCTACTGATACACCACGTACCACCGCTGGATCGGCCCGTCCCGAGAACCTGTGGACTACCGTCCCGCTCGGAGCGCACCGCCGCGCTCCACGACAGGAGTGACACGCACATGGAGTACCGCTACCTCGGCGACTCGGGCCTCAAGGTCTCCGAGATCACCTACGGCAACTGGCTGACCCACGCCTCCCAGGTCGAGAACGACGCGGCGATCGCCTGCGTCCGGGCAGCGCTCGACGTCGGCATCTCGACGTTCGACACCGCCGACGTCTACGCGAACACCGGCGCCGAGACCGTCCTCGGCGAAGCCCTCAAGGGGGAGCGTCGGCAGTCGCTCGAGATCGCGACGAAGGTCTTCGGCCCGACCGGTCCGAAGGGCCACAACGACACCGGGCTGTCCCGCAAGCACATCCTCGAGTCGATCGACGGCTCGCTCGAGCGGCTGCAGACCGACTACGTCGACCTGTACCAGGCGCACCGCTACGACCACGAGACGCCCCTCGAGGAGACCATGCAGGCGTTCGCCGACGTGGTGCGTCAGGGCAAGGTCCTGTACGTCGGCGTCTCGGAGTGGACGGCCGACCAGCTCCGCGCCGGTCACGCGCTCGCGAAGGACCTCGGCTTCCAGCTCATCTCGAACCAGCCGCAGTACTCGGCGCTCTGGCGGGTGATCGAGGGTGAGGTCGTGCCGACGTCGCAGGAACTCGGCATCTCGCAGATCGTCTGGTCGCCGATCGCCCAGGGGGTGCTGACCGGCAAGTACAAGCCGGGCCAGCCGCTGCCCGAGGGGTCGCGTGCGACCGACGACAAGGGCGGCGCGGACATGATCAAGCGGTTCATGCGCGACGAGGTGTTGTCCGCCGTGCAGGAGCTCGAGCCGATCGCGAAGGAGCTCGACCTGTCCATGGCGCAGCTCGCCGTGGCGTGGGTGCTGCAGAACCCGAACGTCGCCTCGGCGATCATCGGTGCGTCGCGACCGGAGCAGGTGCACGACAACGCCGGCGCTGCGGGGGTCGCGATCCCCGCCGAGCTGATGTCCCGCATCGACGACGCCCTCGGGTCGGTCGTCGAGCGTGACCCGGCGAAGACGAATGACAGCAGCCCGAAGACCCGCGAGGCCTAGGTGTAGTTCCTCGGGACGTTGTGAACGGGTGACGTAGAAGAAGACCTCCGGGACGATGTGGGTTACCACACCAACACGTCGCACCGGAGGTCTTCGTGACTCACGCTAACGCCCCGTTCACCCCGACCGGCAGGGAACGTCTTGCTCGGCTGATTGTCGAAGATGGTTGGCCCGTTCGTCGCGCTGCGGAACGGTTCCAGTGCTCGCCCGCGACTGCTGCCAGATGGGCGGCCCGATACCGGGCTGGAACCTCGATGCAAGATCGGTCATCACGACCGTTGACCAGTCCGAAACGACTGCCCACACGGCTGGAGCGCCGCATCATCGCGTTGCGCGTGACAAGGCGTTGGGGTCCGCACCGGATCGCGTTTCACCTGCACCTGGCGCGCTCAACCGTCGGTCGAGTCCTGACACGGTTTCGGATGCCGTTACTGCGCAAACATTGACCAAGCAACAGGGCTGCCCGTCCGCCGGCCGATACCGGTCCGAAAACAAGGCCGTATCCCGGACGGTGGCGGGTGGCGTTTCCATGGCCGCGGGTCTGCGCAGGACCGATCAGCGGGGTCCGCTCGCGATCGTGCTGCCCGAGGTGGTGCGCGTGGTTCTCGCGGGTTCAGGTTCCTCCACCACGCCGTCGATGACCACTCCCGATTGGCGTATTCAGAGGTCCTCGATGACGAACGCGGGACCACCGCTGCCGGGTTTTGGGAGCGCGCGAACACGTTCTTCGCCGCTGCTGGGATCCGGGTCGAGGCGGTCATGACGGACAACGGCGCCTGCTACCGGTCCCGGGACTTCGCCGCCGCGCTCGGTCAGGCGAAGCACCGCTTCACCCGCCCCTACCGGCCACAGACCAACGGCAAGGTCGAGCGGTTCAACCGGACCCTCGCAGCCGAGTGGGCCTACGCCTGCCACTACGAAAGTGATGCAGCCAGAACCGCGACTTACGCGGACTGGCTGCATCACTACAATCACCACCGACCACACACCGGCCTCGGCGGCCAAACCCCATCAGATCGCGTTCACAACCTCACGGGGAACTACACCTAGGCGCCCGTCGGGACGGCCGCGGGCTGATCGTCCGCGGCGACGAGCCGTCGTCCCCGACGACCGCGGTTCGCACAACGGGAAGCACCTCGCGCCACGCAACCTCGTGGCGCGAGGTGCTTCCCGTTGTGCGGGGACACGTCACACCACGGAAGCGCCCGGAGCAGGCAGCACCTGCCACACGCCCCGGGAACGGCGACCGCCCCCGGCAACGCAAAAGAGCCCCTCACTCTCGTGAGGGGCTCTTCACCGTGGCTGGACACGGCATCGATCCGTGGACCTTTCGATTTTCAGTCGAACGCTCTACCAACTGAGCTATCCAGCCGTGGCGACCCTGACGGGACTTGAACCCGCGACCTCCGCCGTGACAGGGCGGCACGCTAACCAACTGCGCTACAGGGCCATGTGTTGTTGTGGTTGTGCTGTTTCGGTGGTGCTCGGCTTGCTTGCTCACTCACGTGGAGTGACCCCAACGGGATTCGAACCCGTGCTGCCGCCGTGAAAGGGCGGTGTCCTAGGCCACTAAACGATAGGGCCGCAAGCTGCGCCGTGCGCTACCGGTTGACAAGCATACGGACGGGTGGGCGGTCCTGCAAATCGAGTGCCCGATCCGCGGATCTCCCGGCGTGTCGCACCCGGCGGGAACGCGAGACAGCGCCAGCGACGAAGGCCTTCCGCACCCACGAATCCCCGCATTCGAGCGTGCGCTGGGCCCCGACCCCTCACTCGGGGGTGTCCCGAGTGTTCGGCGTGTTGTTACTGTTGCACCTGTTGTCAGTGTTACTCGCGTGAGCCTCGCCACGCTGTTACGAGATCGAGACACTTTGCCCCACACCCTCCGGTTCGCCCTCCACCGCCGTCGCACCCTCGCCGCGGCGGTCGCCGTCGCCCTCGCGGGCGGGACCCTCGCGGCCCTCGCGCCGGTGACGAGCGCCTCGGCGGAGAGCTACCCGAGCTGGTCCGACGTGCAGCAGGCCAAGGCCTCGCAGGCCGCGCAGCAGGCGAAGGTGACCGAGATCAAGGGCCTGATCGCCGACCTCGGCACGAAGGCGTCCGCGGCCCAGCAGCAGGCCGACGCAGCGGGTGCGGCCTACCAGACGGCACAGACGAAGTACGACGAGGCGACCCTCGCCCAGCAGACGCTGCAGGCGCAGGCGGACGAAGCCGAGAAGACGGCGAAGCGCTCCGAGGCCCAGGCCGGCGCCCTCGCTGCGCAGCTCGGCCGCGCGAGCTCGCAGGACGTGACGACCGACATCCTCACCCACCCGTCGGGCTCGGGCGACCTGCTCTACGAGCTCGGCGCGATGTCGAAGCTCACCGAGCAGGCGGACGGCATCTACGCCGACGCCTCGCAGGACCGCGGGGTCGCCCAGGGCCTCGCGGACAAGGCGCAGTCGGCGAAGCAGGCGCTCGGCGCGCTCGCCCAGCAGGCGCAGTCGTCGATGCAGGCCGCGCAGCGCGCAGCCGACGAAGCGCAGTCCGCCGTCCAGGCACAGAACGACAACGAGGCCCGCCTCCAGGCGCAGCTCGTGCTGCTCACCACGAACGAGCAGGGCGTCGAGGCCGACTACGAGAAGGGCGTCGCCGCCGAGAAGGCCCGCCAGGCAGCGGCCGCCGCGGCCGCGGCGAAGGCGGCGCAGGAGGCAGCGCAGGCCGCCGGGAACCAGGGCGGCGGCAACGGGAGCGGCGGCAGCGGTGGCGGTGCCCCGAGCAGCTCCGGGTGGGTCCGCCCCGCCGGCGGGTACCAGACGAGCCCGTTCGGCATGCGTGTCGACCCGTACACGCACCGTGAGGCACTCCACGCGGGTGTCGACCTGGCTCCCGCGTGCTCCGCGCCGATCTACGCAGCCCACGCGGGTCGGGTGACCTTCGCGGCGAACGGCGGCGGCTACGGCAACGAGGTGATCCTCGACAACGGCGGCGGTATCTCGACCGCGTACGGCCACATCGTCAACGGGGGCATCCTCGTGTCGGTCGGCCAGCAGGTCCAGGCCGGGCAGCAGATCGCGATGGTCGGGTCCACCGGCTGGTCGACGGGCTGCCACCTCCACTTCGAGACCCGGGTGAACGGCTCCGCCGTCGACCCGGTCCCCTTCATGGCAGCGCGGGGGATCTCGGTGTGAACGAGCGCGCCGTCGAGAGACACCGAGGAACCATGAAGCCCTCCACCCGGAAGCTGTCCGGCTGCACCGCGATGGTCGCCGTCCTCGGCGTCGGCCTGTCCGTCATGCTCGCCGGACCCGCACAGGCAGCCCCGTCCGCCCCCACGTGGGACGAGGTACGTCAGGCGAAGTCCGACGCCGCCGACGTGCAGCAGACCGTCGACGAGCTCTCGACGCGCATGCAGACGCTGCAGGACGCCGCCGACTCCGCCCAGGTGGCCGAGCTCGAGGCGGGCCAGGACTACGCGATGGCCGCGTCGTTGCAGCAGGAGGCGAAGAGCACGCTCGACGACCTCACGGCGCAGGCGAAGCGGGCACAGCAGCGCGCCGACGAGTCCGCGGCGCAGGTCGCCGGCCTCGTGGTCGAGCTGTCCCGCACGGGCGGCGGCGACCTGTCGACCTCGATGCTCGTCGACGCGTCGGACTCGAAGGACCTGCTCTACCGGGTCGGCACCATGTCGCACCTGTCCTCCCGTTCCGCGACGGTCCTCGCCACGGCCCAGGCCGACCAGAACACGGTCGACTCCCTCGCCGCACAGCAGTCCGCCGCGACCAAGGCCCTCGCCGAGGCCACCGCGAAGTCCGAGCGTGCCCTCGAGCAGGCGAACGACGTCACCGCCGCTGCCCGCGACCGCGTCGACCGCGAGCAGGCGAAGCAGGCCGAGGTGCTCGAGCAGCTGGCGTTCCTCAAGGACACGAGCGTCGCGACCGAGACCGCCTACTGGAACGACCAGCAGGCCAAGCGTGCCGAGCAGCAGCTCGCCGCCCAGTCGAGCCGCGGCGGCAGCACGCCGGCAGCCTCCTCCGGCGGCAACAAGGCATCCGGCAACAAGGCATCCGGCAACCAGGCATCCGGCAACCAGGCATCCGGCAACCAGGCACCCGCCAACCAGAACAGCTCCGGCGGCAACCAGGGCGGCACCGCACCGAGCACGGGTGGCGGCTCGAACCAGACGCCCGCGCAGTCGAAGCCCTCCACGAGCACCCCGTCGCAGCCCGCAGCCAACCCGGCTCCGGCTCCGGCACCGGCTCCCGCGCCCGCCCCGAAGCCGGCTCCCGCACCGGCACCAGCACCGGCCCCGGCTCCCGTCCAGAGCAGCCCGTCGAAGGCCGCCGGCGCCATCGCCTTCGCGCGCGCGCAGATCGGGGACGCGTACGTCATGGGCGGCGCCGGGCCGAACACGTGGGACTGCTCCGGCCTGGTGATGATGGCCTACAACTCGCAGGGCATCGCGACCGGCGGGCACAACGTCGTCTGGCAGTACAACTACTTCCAGTCGATCGGCCGACTCGTCCCGATGTCGCAGCGGCAGCCCGGCGACATCCTGTTCTACTCGAAGACCGGCACGGCCAGCGGGGCGTACCACGACGCGATCTACACCGGCGGCGGTCGCATGGTCGAGGCGGCCAACCCGCAGCGCGGCGTGCTCGAGCGCGCGGTCTGGACGCCGGGCGAACTCCTGCCGTACGTCGCCCGCCCGAGCGGCTCGCTCTAGCCGAGCGAGCGGGGCGACGCGCTACGAGGGCGCAGCGCCCACGAGAACGGCGCCCGCCCTCCCCTCGGGGAGCGCGGGCGCCGTCGTGCGTGGTGCTGGCGGTCAGTGACCGGCGGGCACGAACGCTGCCTGGCCGGCCTGCACGATGGCCTCGGCCTCGGCGGCGTCACCCCAGCCCTCGGCCTTGACCCACTTGTTCGGCTCGAGGTCCTTGTAGCGCTCGAAGAAGTGCGCGATCTCGGCCTTCGTCTGGTCGTCGACGTCCGAGATGTCCTGGACGTGGGCCCAGCGCGGGTCCTTCGCCGGGACGACGAGCACCTTCGCGTCGTTGCCGGCCTCGTCGCTCATCTTGAAGACGCCGACCGGGCGGACCTTGACGCCCACGCCCGGGAAGGTCGGGTACTCGAGCAGGAGCAGTGCGTCCACCGGGTCACCGTCGTCGGCCAGGGTCTTCTCGAAGAAGCCGTAGTCGGTCGGGTAGACGAACGACGTGAACAGCACGCGGTCGAGGTAGACGCGACCGGTCTCGTGGTCGACCTCGTACTTGTTGCGGCTGCCCTTGGGGATCTCGACGACGACGTCGTACGCGGCCATGTCTGCACTCCTGGTTTGTCGATCGGGCTGTCGGTGGTTCCGAAAGCGCGGCTAACGTTACCGGGTGAACGCTCCGCGCCCCCGGCTCGACCCCGCCGTCGCCGAGACCCGTCGCGCCGTGCGCGGCCTGCTCGCGCAGGCCCTGGCCGACGCTGTCCTCCGACCGGGGGACCTGGTCACCGTCGCGCTGAGCGGCGGCGCGGACTCGCTCGCGCTCGCCGCGGCGACCGCGTTCGAGGCGCCGAAGCAGGACCTGCGGGCCGGCGCGGTGGTCGTCGACCACGCGCTCCAGGCGGGCAGCGAGGCGGTGGCGGGCCGCGCCTCCCGGCAGGCGTCCGCGCTGGGACTCGACCCGGTGACCGTCCGTCGGGTCGCGGTCGGCTCCGACGGCGGTCCGGAGGCGGCCGCACGGGAGGCGCGTCACGCGGCCGTCGCAGAGGTCGCCGCCGCCACCGGGTCACCCCTGGTGCTGTTCGGGCACACACTGGACGACCAGGCCGAGACGGTCCTGCTCGGGCTGCTGCGGGGCAGCGGCCCGGACGCGCTGTCCGGCATGACGCCGCTGACGCGGCGGTCGTCGGGACCCGCCTACGGCCGGCCGCTGCTCGGCGTCCGCCGGCACACCACCCGACAGGCGTGCGTCGCCGCCGGGACCGCCCCGTGGGACGACCCGCAGAACGACGACCCGGCGTTCGCCCGCGTCCGGGTGCGCACCGCACTGCTGCCCGTGCTCGAGCGCGAGCTCGGTGCGGGGGTGCCCGAGGCGCTCGCCCGGACCGCCGAGCAGCTGCGGGAGGACGCCGAGGCGCTCGACCACTTCGCCGAGGAGCTGGCCGAGGACCTCGCCGAGCACTCGGAGGCCGGCATCTCGCTGTCGGTCGCGGGACTGCTGGCGAACCCGGCGGCACTCCGGCAGCGGCTCGTCCGACTCGCGGTCGAGGGGGAGTTCGGCGTGACGCTGTCGCGCACCCAGACGCTCGAGGTGTGCCGGCTCGTCACCGACTGGCACGGTCAGGGGCCGATCGACCTGCCGGGCGTGACGGCCTCGCGGGACGGCGACCGGCTGGCGTTCAGCGCCGCGTCGTGACGGTTACCCTGGACCGGTGGAACTCTCCGACGTCCAGGCAGACCTGTCCGAAGTGCTCTTCACGCCCGAGCAGATCGACGAGAAGCTCGCCGACCTCGCCGCGGCGGTCGACCGCGACTACGCGGGCAGGGACCCGCTGCTCGTCGGTGTCCTGAAGGGTGCCGTCATGGTGATGGCCGATTTCTCGCGACACCTCAAGATGCAGGCGCGCATGGACTGGATGGCGGTGTCGTCCTACGGCTCCGGCACGAAGTCGTCGGGCGTGGTGCGGATCCTCAAGGACCTCGACACCGACCTGCACGGGCGCGACGTCATCATCGTCGAGGACATCATCGACTCCGGGCTGACGCTGTCGTGGCTCAAGCAGAACCTCGAGTCCCGCGGTGCCGCGAGCGTCGAGATCGTCGCCCTGCTCCGCAAGCCCGAGGCCGCCAAGGTCGAGGTCGACGTCAAGTACGCCGGCTTCGAGATCCCGGACGCCTTCGTGGTCGGCTACGGCCTGGACTTCGACGAGCGCTACCGCAACCTGCGCGGCATCGGCGTCCTGGCGCCGCACGTCTACTCCTGACGGAGTTCCCGGGACGACCGGCTGGGGGGCTCCCGGTCGTCTCCGGGCGCGGGTGGAGTTCGCCCGCAGAGGACACCCATTCTCGCCACAGAGTCCCAGCCGTATGCTGACCCCACGCAACTCCGGCAGAGAAAGGTGTCGGGCCATCGCGCCCGGATCACATGAACTTCAAGCGCATCTTCCGCGGCCCGTACCTCTACGTGCTGATCGCGCTGGCGGGCATCTTCATCGGCTGGAGCGTGATCAGCCAGTCGGGCACGCAGCAGATCGACACCCAGAAGGGCCTCGAACAGCTCGCCGACGGCAAGGTCTCGTCGGTCGTGGTGAACTCGACCGAGCAGCGCGTCGACCTCACCCTCAAGGACGGCAACGCGAAGGAGCAGTTCTACTACTCCACGCCGCGCGGTGAAGAGGTCGTGCAGGCCGTCAACGACGCCAACCTGCCGAAGGGCTACAACGACACCGTCCAGCAGGGGAACTGGTTCCTCTCGCTGCTCAGCATCGTCCTGCCGTTCCTCATCATCGGTGGCCTGTTCTGGTTCCTGATGTCGAGCGCCCAGGGCGGCGGCTCGAAGGTCATGCAGTTCGGCAAGTCGCGCGCGAAGATGAACAACAAGGAGAACCCGCAGGTCTCCTTCGCCGACGTCGCCGGCTCGGACGAGGCGATCGAGGAGCTCCACGAGATCAAGGAGTTCCTGCAGGAGCCCGCGAAGTTCCAGGCCGTCGGCGCCAAGATCCCGAAGGGCGTGCTGCTGTACGGCCCTCCCGGCACCGGCAAGACCCTGCTCGCCCGCGCCGTCGCCGGTGAGGCCGGCGTGCCGTTCTACTCGATCTCCGGTTCGGACTTCGTCGAGATGTTCGTGGGTGTCGGTGCGAGCCGTGTCCGCGACCTCTTCGAGCAGGCCAAGCAGAACGCCCCCGCGATCGTCTTCATCGACGAGATCGACGCCGTGGGTCGTCACCGCGGCGCCGGCATCGGTGGCGGCAACGACGAGCGCGAGCAGACGCTGAACCAGCTCCTCGTCGAGATGGACGGCTTCGACGGCAAGACGAACGTCATCCTCATCGCCGCGACGAACCGTCCCGACGTGCTCGACCCCGCGCTCCTGCGTCCGGGCCGCTTCGACCGCCAGATCGGCGTCGACGCCCCGGGCCTGCAGGGCCGCAAGCAGATCCTCGAGGTGCACGCGAAGGGCAAGCCGCTCGCCGCGAGCGTCGACCTCGAACTGCTGGCCCGCAAGACGCCGGGCTTCACCGGCGCGGACCTGGCGAACGTCCTCAACGAGGCCGCACTGCTCACCGCCCGCTCGAACGCACAGCTCATCGACAACCGCGCGCTGGACGAGGCCGTCGACCGCGTGATGGCGGGTCCGCAGCGTCGGACCCGGATCATGTCCGACCAGGAGAAGCTCATCACCGCGTACCACGAGGGCGGCCACGCCCTGGCGGCAGCGGCGATGCGGCACACCGACCCGGTCACGAAGATCACGATCCTGCCGCGCGGACGTGCCCTCGGCTACACGATGGTGCTCCCGCTCGAGGACAAGTACTCGGTCACGCGCAACGAACTGCTCGACCAGCTCACCTACGCGATGGGTGGCCGCGTTGCCGAGGAGATCGTCTTCCACGACCCGACCACGGGTGCGTCGAACGACATCGAGAAGGCCACGTCGACCGCACGCAAGATGGTCACCGAGTACGGCATGAGCCGTGCGGTCGGGTCCGTCAAGCTCGGGTCGGGCTCGAGCGAGCCGTTCGTCGGCCGTGACATGAGCGGCGGCACCGGCCGCGACTACTCGGAGAACATCGCCGAGACGGTCGACGCCGAGACCCGCGCCCTGCTCGAGTCCGCGCACGACGAGGCCTACCAGGTCCTCAACGCGAACCGCGACATCCTCGACCGGCTGGCCGGCGAGCTCCTCGAGAAGGAGACGCTGGACGCCCCGGAGCTCGTCGAGATCTTCAAGGACGTCCGCAAGCTGCCCGAGCGCCCGCAGTGGCTCTCGAGCGACAAGCGGCCGGTCTCGAACCTGCCGGCGATCGAGTTCCCGGGCAAGGCCGCGTCGACCGCAGCGGAGCAGGGCGACCCCGAGTCGTCGTCGAAGCCCCGTCGTCGTCCGTTCGGCAACCCCGGTATCGCCCCCGCCTAGGCCGGCATGACCGACCTCCCGACGAGGCGCGAACGCCGGCTCGCCGAGGCCGACCGTGCCCGGGCCGCCGAGACCGAGGCCCGCACCGCCGCAGCGGAACCGCCGACGGTCGCGATCGACCTCCGTGCACCAGCACCGGTGCCGGAAATCGTGACCGGCCGCCGGCGTGACCGCTCGCCCGACCAGGGTGCGTCGCCCGAGCGGACCCGCGTGATGGGCATCCTCAACGTCACGCCCGACTCGTTCAGCGACGGCGGCCTGCACCAGGCCCACGACGCCGCGGTCGCGCACGCCCGGGCGCTCGTCGCGGCCGGCGCCGACCTGGTCGACGTCGGTGGCGAGTCCACCCGGCCGGGCGCCGACCGCGTGCCGCTCGCGGTCGAGCAGGAGCGCGTGCTGCCCGTGGTCCGGAGCCTCGTCGCCGAGGGCATCCCGGTGAGCGTCGACACCATGAACGCCGAGACCGCCGAGCGCGCGGTCGAGGCCGGTGCCGTGATCGTCAACGACGTGTCCGGTGGCCTGGCCGACCCGGACATGGCCCGCGTGGTCCGGGACACCGGGGCCGGCTTCGTCGTCATGCACTGGCGCGGGCACAGCGACCGGATGTACCGGAACGCCGAGTACACGCACGCCGTCGACGAGGTCCGCCGTGAGGTCGAGATGCGGGTCGCCGAGCTCATCGTGCTCGGGGTCCGCCAGGAACAGGTCGTCATCGACCCGGGCCTGGGCTTCGCGAAGCAGGGTGCCCAGAACTGGGAGATCCTGGCCGGGTACGAGCGCTTCGCCTCGCTCGGTCTGCCGGTGCTCGTCGCCGCCTCACGCAAGCGGTTCCTGGACGGGGTCGGCAGCGCAGCCGGCGCCCCGCCCGCCGACCGCGACCTCGCCACCGCCGCGATCAGCCTCCTCGCCGCCGAGCGCGGCGCGTGGGGCGTCCGCGTGCACGACCCGGCACCGACGCGTGCCGTGCTCGACGTCTGGGATGCCTGGAGGGCAGCGCGCACATGAACGACACCATCCGACTGACCGGGGTCCGTGCCCGGGGCCACCACGGCGTGTTCGACCACGAGCGCGAGGACGGCCAGGACTTCGTCGTCGACGTCGCGGTCGAGCTCGACGCCCGGACCGCCTCCGGCAGTGACGACCTGGCCGACACCGTGCACTACGGCGTGCTGGCCGAGCAGGTCGTCGCCGAGATCGAGCGGGACCCGGTGGATCTCATCGAGACCGTCGCCGAGCGCATCGCCGCGGCCGTCCTGACCCACCGTGCGGCCCGTGCGACCGAGGTGACCGTGCACAAGCCGCAGGCCCCGATCACGGTGCCGTTCTCCGACGTCTCGATCACGATCCGTCGCACCCGCGGTGCCTCCGCGGTGCACGAGGAGGAAGAGTGAGCCGGGCGGTCGTCGCCCTCGGTGCGAACCTCGGCGACCGGGGGAGCACCCTGCGCGCCGCGGCCCACGCGATCGCCGCGCTCCCCGGCGTGCGCCCGGTGGCGTCGAGCCGCGAGGTCGAGTCGGTCGCCCTGACCCTGGACGGGCTCGACGAGACGAAGCCGCGCTACCGCAACGGTGTCGTCGTCGTGGACACCGACCTGGCGCCGCAGGAGCTGCTCGAAGCGCTGCACGGCATCGAGGACGCCCACGGCCGCACCCGCGAGGTGCGGTGGGGCGACCGGACGCTCGACCTCGACGTCGTGGCGATCGACGACCTGCGGCTCGACACCGCGACCCTGACGGTGCCGCACCCGCGCGCGGGGGAGCGGGCGTTCGTGCTCGCGCCGTGGCTCGATGCCGACCCGGACGCCGTGCTGCCGGGTGCCGGACCGGTGGCCGACCTGCTGGCCGCGCTGGGCGACGACACCGAGCGCGTCGAGGAGCCGCGCCTGTTCGACGGGGCGACCCGCGCCTCCCGACCGGATCCGGAGCCCACCCGGGTGACCGAGCCGACACCGGCGACCGGAACGGTCCCGGGGCCGACCCGGACGCCGACCCCGACGACCGGGCCGACCTCGACGAGCGGCCCGACCCCGACGACCGGGCCGACCTCGACGAGCGGCCCGACCCCGACGACCGGGCCGACCCCGTGAAGCCGACCCGCGCCTCCACCCTGGTCAGCGTCGCGTTCGTCGCCGCGGTGGCGGGCTTCGCCCTCGACGCCGTCCTGGCGTCCCGCCAGGCGCCGACGCTGTTCCTCTCCACGCCGCTCGGGGCGACCCTGGCCCTGATCGGCGTCGCGATCGTCGCGATGGCCCGTCCGGTGCGTCGGCACGCGCGGGACGGCGCGACCCGGCAGCGCCCGGTCGACCCGCTCTACGCGACCCGCGTGGTGGTGCTCGCGAAGGCCTCGAGCATCGCGGGAGCGCTGTTCGGCGGGTTCGGTGGGGGCCTGCTCGTGTACCTCCTGACCCGATCCGCCCTGCCGCCGCTAGGCTCGGTCCTGCCGAACGCCGTGGCGCTCGGGGGCGGTGCCGTGCTCGTGGTGTGCGCGATCGTCGCCGAGCGCATGTGCATCGCCCCGCCGCCCGGCGACGACGATGACGACCTGCCGAGGGGTGGCACGTCGGCGACCTGACCGACGACCGCAGGAGGCCGCGATGCCGCTGGAACGACTCGACGAGCCGGGCCTCGGCCTGACCGGGACCACGTGGACGCGGGTGTCGCCGAAGCTCGTCTGGACGGAGCTCGTGACGACCGTCGTGGTCGGCCTCGTCATCACCGCCGGGTGCGTGCTCTTCGCCGTGCTGAACGACGGGACGGGCAGCACCGCGGGCCTCGTCTGGGTCCTCGTGTCCGTCGTGGTGGCCGTCTCCGCGATCGTCACGGCCGTGCTCACCCCGCGTCGGGTGCGGGCGATCGGCTACGCCCTGCGTGACGACGACCTCGTGCTGCGCCGCGGGCTGATGTGGCAGCGGTTCACCGCGGTGCCGTACGGCCGCATGCAGCTCGTCGACGTGAACCGCGGGCCGCTCGACCGGGTCCTCGGGCTCAGCGAGCTGAAGTTCGTGACCGCCGCCGCCTCGACCAACGTGCGCATCCCCGGGATCGTCGCGGCGGACGCCGACGTGCTGCGCGACCGGCTCGTCGAGCTCGCCGAGTCCCGCCGCGCCGGGCTCTAGGGGGACCGCGTGACGTTCCGCCCCGGACCACCGCCGCCCGCCCCGCCCACGAAGGGCGACGCCGCCGCAGCCGCTCCGCTCACCGACGGCGAGTGGCACCGTCTGCACCCGCTCACGCCGCTGCTCAAGGGCGGCATCGTGCTCATCGTGGTGCTCGGGTACGTGCTCAACAACCTGCGGGACCAGCTCGTCGAGTTCTTCATCCCCGGCACCGGCCCGCAGGACAGCGGCGACCCGGTGCGCTACGTGTGGGAGCACGGCGTGGTCGGCTGGGTGGTGCTCGGCGTGGTCGTGCTGCTCGTCGTGCTCACCGGGCTGTTCTGGCTGTCCTGGCGGATGCACGAGTTCCGCGTGACCGGCGAGATCGTCGAGGTGCGCTCGGGCGTGCTCTTCCGGACCAACCGCCGGGCGCGGCTCGACCGGATCCAGGGCATCAACATCTCGCGGCCCCTCGTCGCCAGGGTGCTCGGGACCGCGAAGCTCGAGATCGCGCAGGCCGGCAACGACGCGAACGTGCAGCTCGCGTACCTCGGGGCGCGTGCCGCCGACGACCTGCGGCAGCGCATCCTCGTGCTCGCGTCCGGCGCGAAGGACGACGACCCCCGTGCCGTGCGCCGGTCCGACGGTGTGCTGCAGGACCGCGTCGACGAGCTGTTCTCGCCCGAGCTCGACCCCGCCGCGGTGCACGCGACCCGGATCGTCAAGGTGCACCCGGGGCGGCTCATCGCCTCCATGCTGCTGTCCGGGACGACGGTGTTCATCCTGCTGGCCATCGCCGCGATGGTGGTCAGCGTGGCGCTCACCGGCGAGTCCGGGATCCTGTTCGGCCTGTTCCCGGCCGTGATCGGTGCCGGCGGCTACTACGTCCGCAAGTTCTCGCGCTCGCTGCAGTACACGATCGCCGACACCCGCGACGGCATCCGGATCGGCTTCGGACTCGTGTCCACCTCGAACGAGACGCTCCCGCCCGGGCGCATCCACGCGGTGAGCGTCGCGCAGCCGCTGCTGTGGCGTCCGTTCGGCTGGTGGGACGTCCGGATCAACCGTGCGACGAACGCCGGCAACGGGGCCTCGAGCAACCAGCAGGTGTCGTCGATCGTGCTGCCCGTCGGCCGGGCCGCCGACGTCCGCGAGGTCCTCGACATCATCCTGCCGGGCCTGGTCGGTTCGGCCGTCGCCGGCCCGGACGCCTCCCGCGAGGAGCTCCGCGAGGGGTCGTCCGAGGCGGTCGACGTGGTCGACGACAGCCTCACCACGACGGGTGACCGCGGCGGCTTCGTGCACTCGCCGGGTCGGGGTGCGTGGCTCCGCCCGCTGTCGTTCCGCCGTAACGGGTACCGCTTCGTGCAGGGGGCCGTGCTGCTGCGCCTCGGCGCGGTCTGGCGGTCGCTCGTCATCGTCCCGCTGCCCCGCGTGCAGAGCGTGCGGGTCGAGCAGGGCCCGGTCGAGCGCTGGCTGCGGGTGGCCTCGGTGCACGTGCACACCGTGTCCGGTCCCGTCTCGGCGCGCATCGGGGCGCTCGACGCGCAGGACGCGCAGCGCCTGTGGTCGGGGACCGCCCGGCGGGCGGTCGAGGCGGCCGCCGCGGACACGTCCCACCGGTGGCGCGAACGGGAGGCCCGGGACGCCGCCGCCACGCAGGCCGCGGTGCCGCAGCCGGTCGGGTCCACGGCGCCGTGGGCGCCGGCAGGTCCGCTCGGTGACGGGACCGGCGGACCGGCGCAGGCGGGTCCGTCCGGTGACGCGACCGGCAGACCGACGCAGGCCGACCCGCTCGGTGACGCGACCCGCGGACCGGCGCAGGCCGACGCGGGGACGCGAGCCGCGCCTCCAGGCCGGTGGCCCGACGTCCCCCCGACCGCCCCGTGGTCCGACGTCCCGCCGCCCGGAGCTGCACGGTGAGGGCGGGACGACTCGGCGTCGGCATCGTCGGCGCCGGACGGGTCGGACCCGTGCTCGGCGCCGCGCTGGCCAACGCGGAGCACGCCGTGGTCGGGGTGACCGCCGTGTCCGAGGCCGGCCGCGACCGAGCCGGCGCGATGCTGCCAGGAGCCCCCGTGCTGACGACGCCGGAGCTCGTCGAGCGGAGTGAACTCGTGCTGCTCGCGGTGCCCGACGACCAGCTCGCCGAACTCGTGCGGGGTCTGGCGGAGGCGGGCATCTGGCAGCCCGGACAGCTCGTCGTGCACACGAGCCCGGACCACGGCGTCGAGGTCCTCGCGCCCGCACGCGCGGCCGGGGCCATCCCGCTCGCGATCCACCCCGCGATGGCGTTCACCGGCACCAGCGTCGACCTGACACGCCTGCGCGACGCCTACTGCGCCGTGACCGCGCCGTCGCCGGTGCTGCCGATCGCGCAGGCGCTCGTCGTCGAGATGGGCGCGGAGCCGTTCGTGGTCGCCGAGGAGGACCGCCCCGCGTACGCCGACGCCGTGCGGGCCGCGGTGTCGTTCTCGACCGCGATCGTCGACCAGTCGGCGGGGACCCTCGCCGGCATCGGGGTCGAGCGGCCGGGGCGGGTGCTCGGTGCGCTCGTGCGCTCGGCGGTCGACAACGCGCTCGCGGCGGCGGACGGGCAGGCTGCGCTGTAGTCGGCGCGGCCACGGGACGTCGTCGGGCGGGCCGTCCCGGCCGGTACCATCGGTGCATCCCCCACGACCCCATCGGAGCCGCACCAGCATGACCGACGAGACCGCACCCGCCACGGAGCCCTCCGCCGCCGAAATCGAGGCCGCCGAGACCAGCGAGCAGCGACAGGTCCGGCTCGACAAGCGGGCGAAGCTCCTCGAGGCCGGGATCGACGCCTACCCCGCCGAGCTCCCGATCACGACGACGATCCCCGCCGTCCGCGCGCAGTACGAGCACCTCGGGACCGGCGAGGAGACCCAGGACGTCGTCGGCATCGCCGGCCGCATCGTGTTCTCGCGCAACACGGGCAAGCTCTGCTTCGCCTCGCTGCAGTCCGGCGACGGCTCCCGCATCCAGGCGATGGTGTCGTTGGCCGAGGTGGGCGACGAGTCGCTCGCCCGCTGGAAGGAGTTCGTCGACCTCGGCGACCACGTCTTCGTGCACGGCCGCGTGATCTCCTCGCGCCGCGGCGAGCTGTCGATCATGGTCGACGACTGGGCGATCGCGGCGAAGGCGATCCTGCCGCTGCCGAACCTGCACAACGAGCTCAACGAGGAGACCCGGGTCCGCCAGCGGTACCTCGACCTCATCGTCCGCGACCAGGCCCGCGCCACCGTCCGTGCCCGCGCCGCCGTGATGGCCTCGCTGCGCAGCACCTTCACCGGGCACGAGTACCTCGAGGTCGAGACCCCGATGCTGCAGACCCAGCACGGCGGCGCCTCGGCCCGTCCCTTCGTGACGCACTCGAACGCGTTCGACACCGAGCTGTACCTCCGCATCGCGCCCGAGCTCTTCCTCAAGCGCGCGGTCGTCGGCGGCATCGACCGCGTGTTCGAGATCAACCGCAACTTCCGGAACGAGGGCGCCGACTCGTCGCACTCGCCCGAGTTCGCGATGGTCGAGGCCTACCAGGCGTACGGCGACTACGAGCAGATGGCCGACCTGACGCAGGAGCTCGTGCAGAACGCCACGCGCGCCGTGACCGGTGGCTCGCTCGTGGTCACGCTGCCGGACGGCACCGACTACGACCTCGGCGGCGAGTGGGCACGCATGGACATGTACGAGTCGCTGTCCGAGGCGTCCGGCCACGAGATCACGCCGGAGACCCCGCTGTCCGAGCTGCAGGCGCTCGCCGACGCCGAGGGCGTCGAGGTCGCGCACGCGACGCACGGCAAGTACGTCGAGGAGCTCTGGGAGCACTTCAACTCGGACGAGCTGCACGCCCCGACGTTCGTGATGAACTTCCCGGTGGACACCTCGCCGCTCACGCGCCAGCACCGCACCCGCCCCGGTGTGGTCGAGAAGTGGGACCTGTACGTGCGCGGCTTCGAGCTCGCGACGGCGTACTCGGAGCTCGTCGACCCGGTCGTGCAGCGTGAGCGCTTCGTCGAGCAGGCGAAGCTCGCCGCGGGCGGCGACCCCGAGGCGATGCGGGTCGACGAGGAGTTCCTGCGGGCCCTCGAGCACGCCATGCCGCCGTCGGGCGGCATGGGCATGGGCGTCGACCGCCTGCTCATGGCGATCACCGGGCTCGGCATCCGTGAGACGATCCTGTTCCCGCTGGTCAAGTGACCACCCCGGGAGGCGCGGTGCGGGTCCGACCCGCACCGCGCCTCCCGTCCGTCCCCCGTCGTGACCGGCGGCCTGGAGGCACGGTGTGCGTCCGTCTCGCACCGTGCGTCCCGACGGAGCGAGGTACGATGCTCCGGTGCCTGATGGAGTCGTGACCGGGATCGTCTTCGCCGTGACGCCGACGGTCGTCGTCGGCCTGATCTTCTGGTTCGTGATGCGCGCGATCATGCGCGCCGACCGGACCGAGCGCTCGGCGTACGCGAAGGTCGAGGCCGAGGAGCGTGCGCGGTTCGAGCGCGAGCACGGCCGACCCGCCCCCGCGCCGACCTCCGCGGAGTAGCCACCGCCGCAGGTCGCGGCTCCCGCGTCACCGTCCGTTCACCCCGGGCTGGTGGACTCGCCCCGTGCACGCGCGACCGATCGACCCCGATCCGGCGGAGACCGACCCCGAGGACGCCTTCGGGCACCCCGCGCTGCCCGACCCCGTCCGGGACGCGGTGTGGACGGACGGCGACGAGGACGACCAGGACGTCTGAGCGCCCGGCGACGGTCACCCGCCGTTCACCGTTCCGTCGTCGTGTCGTCGCGCGACCGAGCGAGGGTGGTGCGCATGTCCATCACGAACCTCTTCACCGGCCGCAGCCTCGTCGGTGACATCGAGAGCGAGTACGACGAGTTCGACCGCGACGCCGACCTCGAGACCTCCAAGCGCCGGGAGGGCTGGCTCGAACCGTCCTGGTGACACCCACCTCGTCACCCGCAACGGGGTACGCCGACCGGATCGCGACGATCCGGATCGACGTACCCCGTTCTCGTGTCCAGGGAGCGCGGTCGACCGGGGTACACCCTCGGCGGGGGACTCGAAACACCCGTGAAACACCGGAAACTCGGCGCAATCCCCTTGTGTGCGGGTGTCGGGACGGGCCATGCTGGCGACCGGGACGTACCCCACGGGGGACGTCCGGAGGGGTGAAGCACGAAGTCACCTGGGAATCGATCCCGCGGGTTTGTGGGGTACGCATCGTGACCGCTTTACTCATGAACACCCCCCTCACGAGGCCATCACCGTCGAACACAGGGAGCGTCACCATGACGATCACCACAGCAGCACCGAAGACGACGACCAGCGCCACCACCGCGCGCCGCACCAAGAAGCCCGCCTCCCTCAAGACCGTCGACCCGACGGTCGAGACCACCACGCTCGACACCGAGGTCGAAGCCGACGAGCAGCTCGCGGGTGTCCGTGGCGCCTCGGTCGACCAGGTCGGTGACTACCTCCGCCACATCGGCCGGCTGTCCCTCCTCACCGCCGAGGAAGAAGCCGACATCGCCCGCCGCATCGAGGTCGGTCTCTTCGCCGAGGAGAAGCTGAACACCGAGGCCGGGCTCGACAAGACCCTGCAGCGTGAACTCCGCTGGCTCGTCCGCGACGGTGAGCGCGCCAAGGAGCGCATGATCACGTCGAACCTCCGCCTGGTCGTGAGCATCGCGAAGCGCTACTCGCAGCGTGGCCTGCCGTTCATGGACGTCATCCAGGAGGGCAACCTCGGGCTCGTCCGCGCGGTCGAGAAGTTCGACTTCACGCAGGGCTACAAGTTCTCCACCTACGCGACCTGGTGGATCCGCCAGGCCATCTCGCGTGGGCTCGCCGACAAGGCACGCACGATCCGCATCCCGGTGCACACTGTCGAGCTGATCAACAAGATCTCGCGCACCGAGCGCGACCTGACCGTCGACCTCGGCCGTGCGCCGATGCCCGACGAGGTCGCCGCGGAGCTCAGCATGAGCGTCGACGAGCTGACCGACCTCAAGGGCCGTTCGCACGAGCCCGTGTCCATCCACACCGTCGTCGGTGACTCCGACGACAGCGAGCTGGGTGACTTCATCGAGGACGAGGACGCCGCCAGCCCGAACGAGCTGACCGAGACGACGCTGCTCCACCGCGACATCCGCTCCATCGTCGCCGAGCTGCCGAGCGACGAGGCCAACGTCATCCGCATGCGCTACGGCCTCGACGACGACAAGCCGATGACGCTCGACGAGATCTCGAAGATCGTGCACACCACGCGCCAGGCGGTCAGCCGCGTCGAGTCGCGTGCGAAGCTGCGCCTGTTCGCGAAGGCCGTGAGCCAGGACATGCAGCTGTACCTGACCGACTGAGGTCAGCAGGCTTCGGCCGACGTGTGAGCGTCGGCACGGGGAACCGGGCCGTTCCGTGGGAAGGCGGTCCGGTGGGGTGATGGGACGGCCCGTCCAGGCACTGCCTGGGCGGGCCACTCGTCTGTCCGGGGCCGGGTCCGGGTCCCCCCTGCGCGGGTGGTGGTCCGTGCCGGTCGGTCGTCTCGTCGGCCCGGTCGGCGGACCGCTCCGGTCAGTCCTCGACGTCGCGGTTCAGGCGCTGCCGCAGGTCGTGCGGGATGAGCTCGATGAGCTGGTCCGGACGGACCGGCAGGTCGAGCAGGCTGAGCTTCACGCGTCCGGTGCGCCCGTGCCGCTCGGCGTCGAGTCGCACCACGCTCCCGGCGTCCTTGCGCAGCCGGACGTCGATCTGCGCCCCGGTCGCGACCTCGCCGACGACGAGCCCGTCGACCTCGAGCGCGGCGCTCCGGGTGCCCTCGGCGATGTCGAGCCGGTAGCGCTCCCGCGCCGCGAGCACCACCGAGCGGTCGATGCCGGCCATCGGGGCGACCGGCGTCACGACGGAGCCCGACAGCGCGGGGGAGAGCACCGGTCCGCCCGCGGCGTAGTTGTACGCGGTGGAGCCCGCCGGCGTCGAGGCGACGATGGCGTCCGCGCGGTAGTAGCCGTAGCCGAGTCCGCCGACGCTGAGGTCCGCCGAGACCTGACCCGCGCCGGGACGCCGCACGACGGTCAGGTCGTTGAACGCGAGGTAGTCGGTGCGGGCCCCGCTCCAGGACAGTCGGGCCTCGAGCGCGTGGTGCGGTTCGAGCTGGTAGTCGCCGGCGGACAGTCGGTCGAGGGCGGCCTCGAGGTCCGGCGGCTCGATCTCCACGAGGAACCCGACGTTGCCGTAGTTCACGCCGAGCACCGGCACCGGGCGCTTCGCCACGAGCCGCATGGCGCCGAGCATCGTGCCGTCGCCGCCGAGTGCCACGACCAGGTCGACCCGCTCGGTGAAGTCGTCGTCGTCGAGCACCTCGACCTCGCCGCCGATGCGCTGCGCGTCCGCACGTCGGGCGATCAGCCGACCCTGCCCGGACCCCTTCCAGCGCTGCAGTGTCCGGACGGACTCCTGCACGTTCTTGGTCGGGTGGACCACGAGGCCGACGACGGGCTGCTCCATGCCCCGAGCGTACCCAGCGGCCGCCGGGAGGACCGGTCTGCGCACGGTGCGAAGCGAGGTCACGCCCACGGCGAACAGGGGCAGCCCTCCGGGGGTGCGCTGGTTAGTCTCGACGTACGTCACCGGGCCTCCACCGGTCCGGCAAGGGAGAGCACATGTTCGAGAGATTCACCGACCGAGCCCGTCGTGTTGTCGTCCTCGCTCAAGAAGAAGCGAAGATGCTCAACCACAACTACATCGGCACCGAGCACATCCTCCTCGGCCTCATCCACGAGGGCGAGGGCGTCGCCGCCAAGGCGCTGGAGTCGCTCGGCATCTCGCTCGATGCCGTCCGCGAGCAGGTCCAGGACATCATCGGGCAGGGGCAGCAGCAGCCGACCGGGCACATCCCGTTCACGCCGCGCGCCAAGAAGGTGCTCGAGCTGTCCCTGCGCGAGGCGCTGCAGCTCGGTCACAACTACATCGGGACCGAGCACATCCTGCTCGGCCTCATCCGCGAGGGCGAGGGCGTCGCCGCACAGGTGCTCGTCAAGCTCGGTGCGGACCTCAACCGCGTCCGCCAGCAGGTCATCCAGCTCCTGTCCGGGTACCAGGGCAAGGAAGCGGTCGCCGTCGGTGGCGAGACGCAGCAGAACGCCCAGCAGGGTTCGCAGGTCCTCGACCAGTTCGGTCGGAACCTCACCCAGGCCGCGCGTGACGGCAAGCTCGACCCGGTCATCGGGCGCGAGAAGGAGATGGAGCGGGTCATGCAGATCCTCTCCCGCCGTTCCAAGAACAACCCCGTCCTGATCGGTGAGCCCGGCGTCGGCAAGACCGCGGTCGTCGAGGGCCTCGCCCAGGCGATCGTCAAGGGCGACGTCCCGGAGACGCTCAAGGACAAGCAGCTCTACTCGCTCGACCTCGGTTCGCTCATCGCCGGTTCCCGCTACCGCGGTGACTTCGAGGAGCGCCTGAAGAAGGTCACGAAGGAGATCCGCACCCGCGGCGACATCATCGTCTTCATCGACGAGATCCACACCCTCGTGGGTGCCGGTGCCGCCGAGGGCGCGATCGACGCGGCCTCGATCCTCAAGCCGCTGCTCGCCCGCGGTGAGCTGCAGACCGTCGGCGCCACCACGCTCGACGAGTACCGCAAGCACTTCGAGAAGGACGCCGCACTCGAGCGCCGCTTCCAGCCGGTGCAGGTCAACGAGCCGTCGCTGCCGCACGCGATCAACATCCTCAAGGGCCTCCGCGACAAGTACGAGGCGTTCCACAAGGTGTCCATCACCGACGGCGCGATCGTCGCCGCGGCGAACCTGGCCGACCGCTACGTGCAGGACCGCTTCCTGCCGGACAAGGCCATCGACCTGATCGACGAGGCCGGCGCACGCCTCCGCCTGTCGATCCTGTCGGCGCCACCGGAGCTCCGCGAGTTCGACGAGAAGATCTCGACGGTCCGCGGGTCCAAGGAAGCCGCGATCGAGGAGCAGGACTTCGAGAAGGCCGCGAGCCTGCGCGACGAGGAGAAGAAGCTCCTCGGCGAGCGTCTCCGCCTCGAGAAGCAGTGGCGTGCGGGTGACGTCGCCGCGTCCGGCACCGTCGACGAGGGCATCATCGCCGAGGTCCTGGCGCAGGCCACGGGCATCCCGGTCTTCAAGCTCACGGAAGAGGAGACCTCGCGTCTCGTCTTCATGGAGAAGGCCCTGCACGAGCGCGTCATCGGTCAAGAAGAAGCCATCTCGGCGCTCTCCAAGACCATCCGCCGCACCCGCGCCGGCCTGAAGGACCCGAACCGTCCCTCCGGCTCGTTCATCTTCGCCGGCCCCACGGGCGTCGGGAAGACCGAGCTCGCCAAGGCCCTGGCCGAGTTCCTGTTCGACGACGAGGGCGCACTGATCTCCCTCGACATGTCGGAGTTCGGCGAGAAGCACACGGTCTCGCGCCTGTTCGGTGCCCCTCCCGGGTTCGTCGGGTTCGAGGAGGGCGGCCAGCTCACCGAGAAGGTGCGCCGCAAGCCGTTCTCCGTGGTCCTGTTCGACGAGATCGAGAAGGCCCACCCGGACATCTTCAACTCGCTGCTGCAGGTCCTCGAAGAGGGTCGTCTGACCGATGGCCAGGGCCGCGTGGTCGACTTCAAGAACACCGTCATCATCATGACCACGAACCTCGGTTCGCAGGGCATCGCCGGTGGCCCGGTGGGCTTCCAGGTCGAGGGCGACTCGGCCGTCGGCTACGACCGCATGCGCTCGAAGGTGAACGAGGAGCTCAAGAAGCACTTCAAGCCCGAGTTCCTGAACCGCGTCGACGACACGATCGTGTTCCCGCAGCTGTCGCAGCCCGAGCTGCTGCAGATCGTGGACCTGTTCGTGAAGCGTCTGGCCGACCGTCTGCTCGACCGCGACATGACCGTCGAGCTCACGCTCCCGGCCAAGGAGCAGCTCATCAAGGTCGGGTTCGACCCGGCACTCGGTGCACGCCCGCTGCGTCGCGCGATGCAGCACGAGGTCGAGGACCAGCTGTCCGAGCACATCCTGCAGGGTGAGCTCACGGCCGGCGACCACGTGAAGGTCGACTTCGCCGACGGCGCGTTCCAGTTCGAGACCGGGCGTCAGCCGGGTCGTGAGGAGGTCCTCGCCGGGGCCCCGTCGCTCGAGAAGGCACCCGAGACCCCGCAGGGCGAGATCGAGTCCTAGGCCCCTCCGGCCCAGGCCGACCCCCGGGTCCGGCACGGAAGGCGCAGCACCCCCGGGTGCTGCGCCTTCCGTCCGTCCGGAGTGCGGATACGGGATGACTTCGCGTCGGAGCCGGACCTGACCCTCGTCCGGGGGTACCGTTGTCCCTGTGCGAGGGGTTCCCCCCAACGCCTCGTGCACGATGTCCGGCTGTTCCCCCCAACTGGCTGGACGTCAGTGGCCCCGGTCCCTTCGGATCGGGGCCACTTACGCGTTCGGGGGTCCCCCGCCGTCATGCACGCTCCGGGATGGAGCAGCAGACGTCGGGTCGGCCCGGTCCGGGCGACGTTGTCTGCTCCATCCGTGCGCGGGCCCGGCCCGGCGGCCCGGCCCGGTCCCGTCCAGGCGGGCTCAGGCGGGCAGGGCAGCGGCGAACGTGCGGACGGCCTGCTCCCAGCGCTCCGGGTCCTCGTTCCACTCGAGCGTGTGCCGCGCCGTGGCGAACGTCACGACCTCGGCCCCGTGCGCACGCCGGGTGGCGACGTCGTCCGGGTCGACGAGCGGGTCGGCCGCCGAGTGCAGCAGCAGGGTCGGTGTGCCCTCGTCCTGCCACCGGGTGACGCTGAGCGGGTACGGCACACCGGCGAGCCGGCTCAGGCCCGAGGTGGTCGCCACACGCACCGCCACGGTCCCGACGGCCGCGGGGAACCGGGACGCGGTCACGGCGCCGCGGAGGGCCGACCGGACGTCGAGCAACGGCGCGACACCGACGATGCCGTCCACGGGCGTCCGTGCGGCGGCTGCGGACGCCGCGAGGGCCCCGGCGGACCAGCCCTGCAGCACGACCCGGCGGGCGCCCCGTGCCCGGGCAGCGTGTGCGGCGGCGGCGATCCGGTCGACCGCGGTCGGGTCGAGGGACCGCAGCGGCAGCCCCGACGTGTCCACGACCTGGTTCGAGGCGCCGAGCTCCCGCCACACCCGCAGCCCGCGGAGGACCTGCTGCGGCCCGATCGACTGCCCGTGGACGTGCACGACGTGCGTCTCGGCGATGCCGTCCGGTTCGGTGCCCGGGACCTCGTCGGCCGTCGTCCACACGAGCTCGGACTCCGGCGGCGTGAACGGCGCGGGGTGGAGCAGGCGTCGCGCGGCAGCGGCGCCGAGCGCGACGCTCCCCGCGGTGGCGATCGCGGTGCCGGTGAGTGCGGTGCGCAGGAGCTTCATGCCAGCCACTCTGCCAGCGTGCGATGTGCGCGGCGGTGCGGTCGGCGGTCTGCCGCGACCACACGACGGACGGGAGGCGCGGTGCCAGCTGGCACCGCGCCTCCCGTCTGTGGGTCCTTGCTTCAGGACGCCCGGGCGTCAGGCCTGGACGTCGCCGCGCCAACCCGGCTCGGTCGGGGCGTTCTCGACGCGCTCCTTGTAGTTCTGGAGGTCCTTCTTGACGGCGTGGCCGCCGACGCCGACGGCGGAACCGAGCTTCTCGAGGATGCCGGAGGGCTCCCAGTCGATCTGCACGGTGACGCGGGTCTCGGCGTCCGCGAGCTTGTGGAACGTGACGACGCCCGCGTGGTCGGTGTCGCCGTCCTTGACGGTCCACGCGACACGCTCGTCCGGGTGCTGCTCGGTGATGACGGCACGGAACTGACGCTCCTGGCCGGCCACCTTCACGGTCCAGTCGGTGGTGGTGTCGTCGACCTGGACGATCTTCTCGACCTCGTCGAGGAAGTGCGGGAACTCCTCGAACCGGGTCCACTGGTCGTAGGCCTGGCGGACGGGGACGTTGACGTCGACGGTCTCGATGATCTGGGGCACGGCCGCTCCTTCGTTTCGTCGTACTGGGGTGTTCGTGGCGTGTTGCCTGCACCTGGGACGGTAGGCGGGTGCGGCTGGACGGGGTCCAGGGCGGTGTCCCCCTCGGGCGGCGCGGAGCGTGGGTGCTGGCGCGTTGCGGCGGTGCACGCTCCGCCGTCCTATGCTCGGGAGGATGACTGCACACGGGAAGCACGCGTTCGACGAGCGGGACGAGCACGGCATCCGCGTGCGACCCGCACTCGCGTCGGACGTGCCGCACATCCAGCGGCTCATCGCCCCGTACGTCGACCGGCGGATCCTCCTCGGCAAGGAGAACGTCGCCCTCTACGGCTCGATCCAGCAGTTCCGGATCGCCGAGGGTCCGGACGGTGTGCCGATCGGCTGCGGTGCGCTCGCGGTGTTCTGGGACGACATCGCCGAGGTGCGCACACTCGCCCTCGACGAGGCGTGGATCCACAAGCGCGTCGGCCACCGCATGCTCGAGGCGCTCGAGCACGACGCCCGCGAGCTCGGGGTCGCCCGGATCTTCTGCCTGACCTTCGAGGTCGACTTCTTCACGAAGCACGGCTACCTCGAGATCGGCGAGCAGGTCGTCGACCCCGACGTCTACGCCGAGCTCGTGCGGTCGTCCGACGAGGGGGTCGCGGAGTTCCTCGACCTCGCCCGGGTCAAGCCGAACACCCTCGGCAACACCCGCATGCTGAAGATCCTCTGACGCTTTCCGCGGTGCCCCGGCGTCGCTCCCCGGGGTGCGGCGCGTTCGCCCTACCCTGTGCGCATGTCCTC
Source organism: Curtobacterium sp. MCBA15_004 (assembly GCF_001865055.2). Taxonomy (NCBI): domain Bacteria; kingdom Bacillati; phylum Actinomycetota; class Actinomycetes; order Micrococcales; family Microbacteriaceae; genus Curtobacterium; species Curtobacterium sp. MCBA15_004. The sequence goes on from NZ_CP126266.1 coordinate 147,158, forward strand.
CCTGCGCCACCCCGTCGGACCCGAGTCCTCCCGTGTCTACTGGCGCCGCCGGGCGCTCGTGCTCGGGGTCCTGCTCCTCGTGGTCGTGGTGGTCGTGCTGATCGTCGTGGGCCGGGGGAGCGGAGCGACGTCGGCGACCGGTCCGTCGGCGTCACCGTCGGCATCCGCGTCGCCGGCCGCGTCATCGGCGAAGTCCGACGCAGCCGGCGCTGCTGACGCAGCGTCGCCGTCCCCGTCGGCATCGGCCGCGGCCGCCGGCGACGGGGACACCTGCACGAAGGACGACATCGCACTGAAGCCGGTCCTCGACAAGAGCTCGTACGGCCCCACCGAGGACCCGAAGATCGCCATGTCGATCACGAACACCGGATCGACCACGTGCCACATGGACCTCGGGTCGGCGCAGCAGGTGCTCACGATCAGCTCCGGCGACGAGCAGTACTGGTCGTCGAAGGACTGCCAGACGAACGGCACCAGCCAGGACGTGACGATCAAGGCGGGGCAGACCCTCACGACGCCGTCGATCACCTGGGACCGGACGCGCTCGTCGACGACCACGTGCGACAGCTCGCGGCCGGCGGTCACCGGTGGCGGGGCGAGCTACCACCTGACCGTGGCGGTGGGGGAGCTGCAGTCGGCGAAGGCGGCGCAGTTCGTCCTGAACTAGGGCGCGGGGGCGCGGGGGCGCGGGGGCGCGGGGTGCGGGGGCGCGACGTTGCGCTCCGGTCGCTCCCCGCAGACGCAGAACGGGCCCGCCGTCCGAAGACGACGAGCCCGTTCGAGCAGATGCGGTGATCAGCCGATGACGGTGATGTTCTCCGCCTGCGGGCCCTTGCGGCCCTCGGTGATCTCGAACTCCACCTTCTGGTTCTCCTCGAGCGACTTGTAGCCGTTGCCACCGATCGCGGAGAAGTGCGCGAAGACGTCGGCGCTGCCGTCGTCCGGAGCGATGAAGCCGAAGCCCTTTTCGTTGTTGAACCACTTGACGGTGCCAGTTGCCATGATGGCGTTTCCTTACTTTCTTGCCAGGCGAGATATCGCTGCCTGTCTTGCGAGGCGGCACGTACTGCCGCCGATCCACCGACGGATGTCGTAGATCGATGCGCCCCGCGGGCATGGGCCGGCGGAACGGGTTCGGGGCCAGGCGACCTGGGAAGGTCAGTGACCGTTGGCGCTCGAAGGTGCAGAGCACCAGAAGAACGATGGACTCCCGCCGGAGCGGTTGAGACCAACCTACAGTGCCGAGTGGCCTCTGCGGGAGTCCCCTGGCGAGATCCGTCCCGAGAATCTGACTTGCGTACCCTGTCCGACGTGGGAAGTGTGCTGCCGGGAGTGATCGCCTTCGTTGCCGGGACGGCCCTCGCGGTCGCCGCGCTCGTACCCTGGGCGGCGCTCGAGTACCGGCGCCACGGAGTCCTCGGGTTCCGGCGTGGCGTGGTCGCGTTCGGGACGCTCGTGTACGCGCTGGCCCTCGTGACGTACACCCTCCTGCCGCTCCCGGACGACCCCGCATCCCTGTGCCCGAGCCCCTCGCCGCAGCTCGTGCCGTTCACCTTCCTGCAGGACATCGCCCGCGAGGGCGGCATCAGCGGCCCGCGGTCCCTGCTCGCCAACCCCGCCGCGGCACAGGTCCTGCTGAACGTGGTCCTGTTCGTGCCGCTCGGCGCGCTCGTCCGGCACGCGGTCCTGCGGCACCGCTGGTTCACCGGTCTCCTGGTCGGCGCGGCCGTCGGGTTCGTCGTGTCGCTGCTCGTCGAGACCACCCAGCTCACCGGCGACTGGTTCCTCTACGAGTGCGCCTACCGGCTGTTCGACGTCGACGACCTGCTCGCGAACACCACCGGAGCCGCACTCGGGACGTTCGCCGCGCCCCTCGTCGCGGTGCTCGCCGGTTCGGACCGCCCGTCCGACGCGTCCGCACCCAGACCGGTCACGTTCCTCCGGCGTGCGTTCGGCATGCTGGCGGACCTGCTGGCCGTCGTGTTCACGACCGGCCTGCTCTCCTCGGGTGCCGCGATCACACTCGCGCTCCTGGAGGTGGACGAGCGGTCGCTCCTGGCGACCGGCACCGTCACCGCGGCGTCACTCGTCGCGCCCCTCGGCCAGCTCGTGGTCGTGCTGGTCACCGGCCGGACGCTGGGCGAGCACGTCGTCCGGCTCCGACCGACCCCGGTGCCCGACCCCGGCCGCCGACTCGCGAGGTGGGCACTCGGATCCGGCGGCTGGTCGTTCGCCGGCGCCGTGACGTTCCCGTTCTCCGGCCTCGTCGGGACGGCCCTGGCCGTCGCCGCCGTCGTCGGCCTGATCGCGACGCGGGACCGCCGCGGCTTCGCGAACGCCGTCGCGGGCCTCGGGGTCGAGGACGACCGCCTCCCGGCGTCCGGTCCGGCTGTCCGCGCGGACCGGCGAGATCTGGTGGACTAGGGGCGATGGCAGACAAGGAACAGCGCTTCCGGAGCGAGCAGCTCGAGGAGGCCCTCGCGAAGCAGGACGTGGCCGCGGTCGCGTTCGCCCTGCGCAACGACATCGTGATCGTCCCCCGGCTCGTCACGGGGAAGAAGGACATGCAGGTCCGGGTGTTCGGCCGTGAGGGGTCGGACAAACGCATCCTGCTGCTGTTCTCGTCGGCGGACGCCTACACGGCGATGGTGCCCGACGAGAAGATCCGGCAGGTCATGGTCTACGACGCGCCGCGGCTCGAGGAGTTCCTCGCCGCGCACCTCGATTCGCTCGAGGGTGTGTTCTTCGACATCGCGGGGCCGCACACGATGCAGTCGTCGCCCGCCGAGCTGTTGGCCGCGCTGCGCGCGTAGCCGGCCTGGAGGCGCGGCTCGCCTCCGCCCCGTGCGTCCGGCCCGCCACTGCGCGGATCGGGCCGGTCAGAACGCGCGGTCGAGTTCCCGCTCGCGCGCCGACTGGGTGAGCGAGAACGCGACGCGGAGCGCCTCGCGCAGGTGCTCGGAGCCCGCCCCGAGGACCGTCGTGAACCCGAGCCGAGCAGCCTCGCTCGCGCGTTGCTTCGCGCCGTTCGCGGGACGGATCTCGCCGGCGAGGCTGATCTCACCGATCGCCGCGAGGGTGTGCGGGTACGGGCGGTCGCGTGCCGCACTGGCCAGCGCGAGGGCGATCGCGAGGTCGGCGCCGGGCTCGGTGAGCTTCATGCCGCCGACCGTCGATACGTAGACGTCCGCGTCGGACAGCTTCAGACCGGCACGGCGTTCGAGGACGGCGAGCAGCATCGCCACGCGCGACGCGTCGACACCGTTCACGACCCGGCGCGGCTGCGGCGCCGAGCTCGGCACGACGAGGGCCTGCACCTCGACGGGGAGCGCGCGTCGGCCCTCGAGCGCGACGGTCACGCACGTGCCGGACACGGGCGTGCCGTTGCGCGACATGAACAGCCCGCTGGGGTCGGGCACCTCGTGGATGCCGTCGCCGGCCATGTCGAAGCAGCCGACCTCGTCGGTCGGGCCGAAGCGGTTCTTCAACGCCCGGACGAAGCGGAGGGCGGTCTGCCGGTCACCCTCGAAGTGGCACACGACGTCGACGAGGTGTTCGAGCAGTCGGGGCCCGGCGATCGTGCCGTCCTTCGTCACGTGGCCGACGATGAGGACCGGCAGTCCGCGGTCCTTCGCCACCCGGATGAGCGTCGACGCGACCTCGCGGACCTGGGACGTGCCGCCCGCGATCCCGTCCACCGAACTCGACGAGATCGTCTGCACGGAGTCGGCGATCACGAGGTCGGGCTGCACCTGGTCGATCTGACCGAGGATGACGCCGAGGTCGACCTCGCTCGCGAGGTACAGCTGGTCGTGCATGGCGTTCGTGCGCTCGGCGCGGAGTCGCACCTGGTCGACGGACTCCTCGGCGCTGACGTAGAGGACGCGCTTGCCCGTCGCCGCGGCGCGCGAGGCGACCTCGAGCAGGAGGGTCGACTTGCCCACGCCGGGTTCGCCGGAGAGCAGCACGGCCGCGCCGGGGACGATGCCGCCGCCGAGCACGCGGTCGAACTCGCCGATGCCGGTGTTCCAGCGCTGGACCGCGGTGCCGCGCGCTTGGGTGATCGGACGGGCCGTGCGGTCACCGGCGACCGCGACCGCTGCGGTACCGCGTGAGCTCGCCGCCGCCGCCGTGGTGTCCTCGACGGTGCCCCACGCCTGGCACTCGCCGCAGCGGCCGACCCACTTGATGCTGGTCCACCCGCACTCGGTGCAGCGGTAGAGGGACTGGGTGCGGGCCATGCGTCGAGGCTAGGCGTCCCCGCCGACATCACCGGGACGCCGGTCCGAGGTGCTGCCGTCGGCGTCCTCGACGCGGGTCTGTTCGTCGACGTCGGTCTGTTCGTCGTCGGTGGGTGCGGGTGCGACACCACCGTGGTGCGGCAGGGGGATCGATCCGGTCATGCGCTGCCGGAACCGTTCGGCACGGGTCGGACGGTCGGCGTGCTCGAGCGCCGCGGCGTGCTCCAACCCCGCCGCGTGCTCGTTGTCCTGGTCCGCGCGGGCGGCGGCGACCGCAGCGGCCTCGGCGCCGAGGTCCTCGGCTTCCCGCGCGGACAGGTAGTGCCGGATCGCTGCCACCGTGTCGACTCGCGCGTCCACCGCAGGCTCGAAGGCACTCGCCCAGATCTCGTACCCGCGGTCGTTCGGGTGGAACAGGTCCCCGTAGCTGTTGAAGAACGTGCGCCGCAGCCCGACCCGCTTCGTGATCACGTGCAGCGGGGCCACGGTCAACCCGTACTCCTCGGCGACCCGGTGCACGATCTCGTTCGCGACCGCCACCTTGCGCTCCCGGTCCGGCACCCACATGCACGGCAGCTCCGCGACGATCGCGTGCGACGGCACCGCGCCGTAGATCGCCCGGATGTTCCGCTCGAACTTGTCCGGGTGGAAGTCCGCGATGTCGTTCGCGCCGATCGACACGGTGCAGACGTCGGGCGTGTAGTTCCGGAGCTTCGGCAGCTGGTCCCGCTTCGCGCCCCACGTCGTCGACCCGGACACGCTGAGGTTCACGACGCGGACCGACATGCGGGACCGGTGACGGATCCGTCGTGCGAGGAGCCCGACGTAACCCCGTGCCGGTGCCGTCGCTCCTACTCCCTGGGCGGCGGAGTCACCGATCGCCAGGTAGGTCAGCTGACCCTCGTGCTGCAGCCGCTCGCGCCACCAGTCGGCGTGCACCGGGAGCATGTCGACGACCCGCTGCGAGGCCGCCCGTTGCCCGCGGACGCCCGCCCGCGCACCGAACGCGCCGCCGCCGATGACGACGGCGCCGCCGAGGACCGAGGTGAGCAGTGCGACGAGGGTGCGGTTCTTCATGCCGAGGACGGTACGCGGACCGGCTCGGGCCCGGCCCTGCCGCTGGCCGTCTGTGGAGGAGCGTGCTGACAGCACCACCTGTGGAGGGGAGGCCGACCCGCGGTGGTTCGACGTGCCTCCCGGATCGTGTAAACTCTTTCCCGGTACCGTGTCCGAGCGGCCGAAGGATCATGTCTCGAAAACATGTGTGGGGGCAACTCCACCGTGGGTTCAAATCCCACCGGTACCGCCACAGGGCCGTTTGTGTTTCTGACCTCAACGGTTTGCGAAACTCGGCTCAAAAGAAGAACCCCCGGCTCCGGCCGGGGGTTCTTCTTGTTCTCGGGGTCTTCTGTCGGACGATAGGGGACGTCGGAGGGGCGGTCTGGGTCGTGTCGTGCCGCCGAAGGGCTCCGCGCTCGAGTTTTCTGGCGCGCTGAAGCACCCCGGGCGCCTCTGGTGCGTTTCTGGGCGCGGTAATGCGTCCGGGGTGCTGGTGGTGCTTGTTCGGTTCGGGGCGGGGTGTCGGCTTACGTGCGCTGCAGTGGGATGAGCTTCACGGGGTCGGGGTTGGCCTTGTAGTTGGAGCGCCCGAGCCGGTCGCGGCGACGCTGCAGGAGCTCGTGCTTCTGCTTGCGACGCTGGGGCGGACGACCTTCCCGGGTGCGCTTGTCGAGGATGTAGAGCTGGTGCTCGAACTCGATGATGCGTTTCATGTTCGTCGCGACCATGAGGAGCGCGAAGGCGAACTGCTGCGCGGCCATGCCGCGCATGGGGCGGTGGGAAGACTTGTCGAGCTCGATGTCGTCCTTGACAGTGTCGTTGAGGCTCTCCATGGTGTTTCGGCCGACCCGGTAGGTCCGCCACCATTCCTTGCTGTGCCAGCGGAGCTTCTGCCGGTTCTTGACGTTGTCGCTCGCCTTCACCGTGATGGTGCTCTGGCAGCAGACCCGGTTCTCCTCCACAAGCTGTGGCATGTCTCGCTTGTAGATGTTCGGCCGGTCGGCTTCCTCGGACGGTTTCGCCTTGGCGTGCAGTTCGCGCAGCGGGCAGTCGACCGTCGGTGACGGTCCCAGAGCAGGGCATGCGAACCGCATCTTCGAACCGTCCTTCGCGCGGTCGTGCAGGCGCAGCTCGTAGTCTTCGCGCTGAGCGAGTTCCTTCCGGTGCTGTTCTTCGGTGATGGTTCCTTCGTCGAAGTTCTTCCCGGTCTCGAGCAGGTTCTTCGGGGTGCCGGCGCAGAAGAAACGGTCGTCCGCGAAGGGCGCACCGCCGACGCCGTTGCTGATGCCGAGCTGCGAGCCGTGCTTGCCGCCCTTGTAGTCCTTGACGACGTCGATGTTGCGGTCGGCGAGGGGCTGGTGGAACTGCTCGGTCGTGAGCTGGCTGTAGCCACGGTCGAAGACGAGCCGGGTGATGTCGTACCCACGGTCGAGGAGTGAGTCGACGAGGGCGATCGTGTGCTCACCGATTCGCTTGTTCGGGGTGCTGAGGCTCGCCGCGCGGATGAGGGGCGGTGGAGCGCCTTCCTTGTCCGCGTCGGGGTCTTCGTGGACGTCCATGATGATGTTCCCCATGAACACCATCTCCCAGTCCGAAGCTTTGATGGTGTCGCCTTCGGCTGCGGGGTCGCGATTCTTCCGGCTCTTCTTCCGTGGGAAGAGGTCCGCTTCCAGTTCGAGGACTGGCCTGTCGACTTCCTTGCCGGTGTACTGGTTCTGCATCGGCAGTTCTTGCTTGGTGTAGCGGTCGCGTGCCCACCGGGACTGCTGGCTGCCGGCTCGCATGGTCGTCTGGTCGACGGAGAGCGCGGTCCGCTTCCGACGCCACTTCCGCGGCTGCTGCATGAGCGTCATCTCGATGAGCGCGTTGGTGAACCACTCGCCGCGGGCACGCATCTTGTCGACGTGGTCCAGGTCGAGGTTCTTCTCCCACTCGGTGCGCTCGGCGTACGTCATCGATGCCCAGTGCTTGCGGTTCCACCCGTCGAACGTGTCGATGAGGCGGTGCAGTGCGCGGAACGCCAGGAAGTACCAGTCGCGGTACTTGCCGTCATAGAGGTGGCTGATACCGAGTGCTTCGCGGGCTTCTGGGGTGAGACGCGACTCGAGCACGCGGCCCATGTCGCGGACACGGACGGTGGAGTTCTCGATGACGAGGATGAGTGCGATGGTGAGGATGACGGTGTCGTCGATGTGTGCTTTGCGCCCCCCGGGGGCGGCCCCGGAGGCGGCACGGTCTCCAGCACGCCATCCTTGGATGCGCGGAACCACCTTCGACATGTGCACCCGGCTGAGCCAGGTCAGCACCAAGTCCGCGTCGATGAGGGATTGCGCACCCGCACCGGCTTTCACCTCCCGGTCCGTGACCGAGTCGCCGGTGGATACCCGCTGCGGAGGCAAGCTCGCTGCGACCTGCGTGTCCCAAGCGTTCCCAGATTCGTAGGCGCTCATCGGGAGTCGCCTGCACTGCTGGTGGCCGACTGCGTGGTGTGGGTGCGCGCGCGGGCCGGTGACGTGTTCGATTCGGGTGTGTGGGTGGAGGCGTCTTGGGGTGGCGTGCGGAGTGCCGTCTCGTACTCGCCGACGTTGTCGAGGGACACCGCGTCGAGGTAGCGCTGCAGCGAACTGAGACCACCACCGGCGACAGCCAGAACGATGGGGAGAGGGAACCGGTTGATGACGTCCATCAGCCACGAGTCGCGGAGCCGCTGGAGGTTCGGTGCGGGGTGCCCTCCCATGTAGACGGTTTTGAAGGCGCTCGGGCGGCCTTTGCCGGTATTCGTCGGGTAGAGCAACAGTTCGTCGTCGGGGAACATGTGGACGTACTCGTCGAGGTAATGCGTCCAGTCGGCTCGGACGGGCACCGTCCGTTGGTGGGGCCCACTGGCGACCCGAACGGAGATGCCGCGCGCGGTCCGGAAGGCATCCTCACCGCGCAGGTCGAGCAGTTCCCCGGTGGTCAGGCCGGCGCCGCCGGCGAAAGCGAGCGCGATGTGCGCCGCGCGCCGCTTCTGGCGGTTGCGGACGGTGCGTGCCCACGACTCCAGCTCCGCGAGCTCACGACGCGAGTACGGGGTGAGCGGGGTCGTCGGGCGGCCACCCACACCACCGCGGTGACGTTCGACACCGGCGACAGCGTTCGCAACACGGTAGAGCCGCGAACGCAGCATCGTTCGCGTGCTCTCCGCGCCGGTTCGGCTGCGGATGAAGCGATTCATCATCGACGGGTAGAACAGGTCATTTCTATCTAACGGAGCGTGCTGCTCGTTCGTCGCCCAGAGCACGTACTGTCCGACGGTAGAGACGAGCTCGATAGCGATTCGAGCATCGGTAGGGCCGTAGGTGAGGACCGCGTCGATGACGAACTGCCGGACGGCGAGCCAGTCCGCGGGCGCGACGTGGACGGGGCGATATCGCATCAGAGCCTCCCGCACCCGCGTGTTGTGCTCGTTTCTTGGAGCAGAGTGTGCTACAGAAGTGGGCGCAAGGGAAGGGCTTGCTGCTGAGGTATCGGTCGGGTTCTGCATGACCGTTGTATGCGCGGACGTCGGAACCGGCTGGATCTTACGAAAGAAATGCCAGATCAGAGATCACTTCGGGGCATGCGGCTCGGGCGTGTCGTGTTGACGCGTGTCGTACCAACCTCTGACCTGACAGACCGGGATCCCCCACCTTTTCCGGCATCCGCGAGCGATCGATACGGCGGCGGCGTGCGCGCGTGGCAGACGTCGATGTCGGCACCGACGCTCAGCATCGTGTCCTTGGCGGGGTCAGGTCCCAGCCCCGTAGAGTCGTGGCCATGCAGAAGAAGTGCGGAATCCCCACCGCCACGGGTCCGTGCCGTAACGGTGTCCTCTGTCCAGTTCACCCTGGCAAGCAAGAGAACGCCGAGAGCTTGTGGCCTCCAGCGCTCCGGCCCGCGGAGTAGCGTCTTCGCCGCATATCGGTCGGTATGACCACACCGAGTCCTGTTGACGTGTCGCGCACATCGTGGCTGCGTACCAACGGCAACGAACTCATTGTCCAGCGCCGCCGATACGCGCATCCGAGCGGTGCCTCAATCGCGGTTCATGCAATTCCGGCGGTCGCGCCGGGAGGCGTCTGGTACGACCTCTGGCGACAGGTCTGCCGGGGTGCCGCTGGTCGTCCGGTCGCTGTCGCACTCGATGCCCGCGAGCCCGGGCCGGGGACGCTTTCGGCCGTACTGAGCAAAGTCCTCGAGCGTCGGTTGACGAGTGTGGGCTGGTACCGCGACTGGGCGATGGTTCCGGACCTGTTTGGCTCGGAGTTCATCCTTCCCACTGGCACCTGCACTCGTCTCGGCCTCCGAGAATTCCGGGCGTATCGAGATGTGCTTCGAGCGTGGGACTTCGGGCGCGACGGAGATCCGCTCGTGGCAGCGGGCCCCGTCCTCACGTCAAGCACGACCAACGCAGATTGGGCAGAGGACGTTCGATGGAGTTTCTACGGAGCTGTGATGGCTTCGCCGCGTCGAGCCGAGCAGATCCACGATCACCTGACGGGGTTGGGTTTCTCTTCCGACAGCTCGGACCATCTTGCCGTCGGGGGATGGCCCGGGGTCCCGCAGCTGGACGATCAACGAACGGCGTGATGCCAAAGTGTAGATCGTGGCTTCCAATCGATGACCAGAAGACGCCGGCGGCGAGGGTGGACGAGGCCTGACGCGCCGTAAAGTGTCGAAGGTCGCCGTACTTCGCGATCCATCTGGCTCGCTTCGAACCCCCTGGGCGATGGGGAGTTCCATGACCGTGCCTCATCGTCTGTCACGGAAGACTTCGATCGCAGTGTGTTCCGGATACAGGACGTTTGTCGCGTGTTGCAGTGTTCCCAATACGCCACAGCAGTAGTACTCAACACGCGAGTAGAGACACACCCATCCCGATGGACGTGCTTTGCGGTACTCGTCGACGGCGATGGGGCGCTCACTCATCCACGAACGGCAGTACTCGATCGAGTGCTTCCGCGGATCGCAGTCCGGCGACGCGCAGCAGTTGTTTCAGCGGTGTTCCGGTTTCGAGGTGATGCGCGAGCCACGTCGCGCGCATACGTCGCGCCTGGAGCTGGACCGTCGGGCCTTTCCGGGAGGCGAAGTCGGTGATGAGGTTGACGTTCCCACCTCGTTGTTCCGCGCGGAACACCCACCCGTCGGAGCCGATGAAGTCCGTCCGTTCCCGCATGCGGGCGGTCCACTCGGGGAGCAACGGCACAGTCCGCGAAGCGGCGCCGTGCACGCTGACGCTCGTCCCATCATCAGTGATGTCGGACGTGCGCGCTGCGATGATCTCCGCTCCGGTCAATCCGGCGCCGAGCCCTAACGCGAGCAGTGCACCCGCCGAGGTGCGCCGCTCTATCGTCCGCTGCTGCCATGCCCATGCGTCGAGGACGGCGAGTTCTGCCCGGACATACGGCCTGGAGGCGTCAGCCTTCCCTAGCGCCTTGAACTTTCCTGCGGCGCCGTCGCCGAGGAGCGTTTCGGAGACGCGACGGAGCCGTGCGCGGATGGTGTTCCGACTCGCCCGGTTGTAGGACGCAAGGTGGTGGTTGATGAACCGGCCGATGTGTACCGGGTCGAACACGACGTCGTCTTCGACCGGGGCTGATGAGGTGCGAGTGAAGTGCACGAGTTGTGTGACCGCCGGATACAGCTCTCGCGCGGAGTAAACGACCTCCGGTTCGACGCGGTGGATGACGCTGCGCACGTACTCCTCGATCGCTGCCCAGTCATCGGCGGGCAGCTTCGGCCGGTAGGCGGTCGCGGAGACTTCTCTCACCATCGCCGCTCCGTTTTGCAGGCCGTGACCTCATCGCACGAGCGGGAACGACGTGTCGTGGCGGTGGCGCCCAATACGCTGGGTCTATGGGACGTCCGATGCGGCAACTGCCGGTAGAGCTCGCCGGCGAGCCCTGGCCGGAAGTCCCCGCGACCGACCCACTCGCTGAGGTGGCGCGGCAGTTCGTCGTCAACCTCCGCGCGGCGATGAACGGCCGGAGCGTTCGGTCTGTCGCCGCCGAGGTCGGCATGGGTAACGTAACCCTGCTCACGGTGCTCGCGGGGAAGGCGTGGCCGGACCTGGCGACCATTGCGCGGCTCGAAGCTGGCCTGGACGCCGAACTGTGGCCTGGACGCGAGGCTCATTAGAGCCCCCAAACGACGGTGAGGAAGGCGCGATTCACCCTGCGGATCTCCTCCGGCGTTCCGCCCAACGCTTCCGGCAACGACCAACGGGCAGCGGTCGTCGCGGCGAGTATCTGCATCGGGGACCACGTGGCAAGGTCGTTCGGATCCATCCGGGCCACAGGCTGCATCGACTGCCGACGCCGCGACGCATCGCGCAAGCGGTCCCCGGCGAGCTCCTCGAGAAGTCGATCGAGAGCGCCTCGCTCGACGAGGTCGCCGAAGAAGTCCGAAACGGATTCCCACGTCTTGAGGTCGACCACCCGAAACGCTGACGCATCCGACCCGCGTCCGCTGATGGTCAACCGTCCCGCTTGCTCCCGTGCCCAGACCGCCACACCGGAGGGGATGGTTACGTTCGTCGGCCAGGAGACCCCTACTGCGGAGCGTCCGTCCGTCCGTCTCGGGTCCGATCCCCGATTGCTCATAAGAACGAGCATAGCCCCCTTGGTGGGTTCCGGGACCCTTAAGCGCCCTGCACAACCCGCTCGCGGCAGTGATCATCGCGAACGCGATCGGCACGGTCGGCGGCATCACGACCGGATCCCTCGTCGGCCTCACCAGCGACGACTGCGGCCGCACAATGCCCTGTGCCACTAGCGGCACCAGGGCAATCCGTGTCGTCCTCCATCCGGAGCGCGATTGGCTCCGCTGCTGATGGGCACACTCGCCGCGTGGCGTGATGCCGCCGCCTTATCTCACTGAACGTCCCGAACAGAAAGCACGACAATGACCTCCTCCTTGCAACACCGCGGAATCACCTTCACCTAGGGCCGCGGAGAGACGGCGCTGCGTCGTCCTGCGCGTGACGGAGGTTGGACCGATTCAGTTCAAGCTGAGTGCGCAGCTGCGTCGGCACGCGGTGGCCGAATCGGTCGAATAGCCGGTCCAGCTGGTCGCACTCCTCGAGCCACGATGTCGGGTCGATCTCGAACAGCTGCTCAAGCTGTCGCCGTGAGACGTCGATGCCGTCGGTGTCGATCTGGTCCGGACGCGGCAGCAGGCCGATGGCGTCTACGACGCCGGCAACCTTCCCCTCGAGGCGTCGGATGATCCACTCGATCACCCGCGAGTTTTCGGCGAAGCCCGGCCATAGGAACTTGCCGCGCGCGTCCTTCCGGAACCAATTCACCTGGAAGACCTCGGGTGTGTTCCCGTTCAGGACATCCCGCATCTTGATCCAGTGCGCCCAGTAGTCGGCCATGTTGTACCCGCAGAACGGCAGCATCGCGAATGGGTCGTGGCGGAGCTCTCCGACCGTGCCTTCTGCGGCGGCGGTCTGCTCCGATGAGATCGTCGCACCCATGAAGACGCCGTGGTCCCAATCGCGGGCCTGCATTACGAGCGGCACGTTGGTTGCCCGACGTCCGCCGAAGAGGATCGCATCGACGGGCACGCCGTCTGCCGCGTCCCAGTCGTTCGCGATCGAGGGGCACTGGTCGGCTGCGACAGTGAATCGTGCGTTGGGGTGCGCCGCGGGGCGACCGGCGTTCGGCGTCCAGTCGTTGCCCTGCCAGTCGATCAGGTGCGCGGGCGCCTCATCGGTGAGACCTTCCCACCAGATGTCGCCGTCGTCGGTGAGTGCCACGTTGGTGAAGATCGCGTTTCCCCAGAGCGTGTGCACCGCGGTCGGGTTCGTGGTGTATCCGGTGCCGGGTGCGACGCCGAAGAATCCTCGTTCCGGGTTGATGGCGCGGAGGCGGCCGTCGGTTCCGGGACGCATCCACGCGATGTCGTCGCCGATGGTTTCGACCTTCCAGCCGGGGATCGACGGGGTCATCATCGCGAGGTTCGTCTTGCCGCAGGCGGACGGGAACGCTGCGGCGACGTGGAACACCGCGTCCTCGGGAGTGGTCACCTTGATCAGGAGCATGTGCTCGGCGAGCCAGCCGTCGTCGCGTGCCATCGCCGACGCGATGCGCAACGAGAAGCATTTCTTGCCGAGCAGCGCGTTTCCGCCGTACCCGGATCCGAACGACCAGATCTCGCGCGTCTCCGGGAAGTGCGAGATGTACTTCACCGGGTTGTGCGGCCAGGCGACGTCCGGTCGGGCGATGCCACCTTCGGTCTCGAGCGGGTAGCCGACGCTGTGCAGGGCCGGGACCCACTCGGTGTCGTGGCCGATCGCCTCGAGCGCTTCGGATCCGGCGCGCGTCATCAGCGCCATGCTGAGCACCGCGTATGGGGAGTCGGTGATTTGGATCCCGATCTGCGAGATCGCTCCCCCGACGGGGCCCATGGAGAACGGCACGACCCACATGGTCCGACCGCGCATGCTGCCGTCGAACAGGCTGCGGAGCTCGTCCTTCATCGCCGCGGGGGCTCGCCAGTTGTTCGTCGGGCCTGCGTCGTCCCGGTCCAAGGAGCAGATGAATGTCCGTTCCTCGACCCGTGCGACGTCCTCCGGTGCAGAGCGTGCGAGGAAGCTGTTCGGGCGGAGGTCCTCGTTCAGCCGGATGAGGGTGCCGGCGGCGACCATCTCGTCGGCGATGACGTCGCGCTGCTGGTCGGAACCGTCGAACCATCGGATGTCGCTCGGCTGGGTGAGACCCGCGACTTCGTCGACCCAGTCGGCGATATCGGCGCGGACGTCTGCCGGGGTGACGGTGTCGGAGGGCGGGGTGATGGTCATGGGGCAGTCCTTCCGTTACGGTGCCAGACCGGAGTGAGCTTGAGCGTGTCAGCGGTGGTGGCGATGGAGGCTTCGGCGCGAGCGGCGTCGGTGGTGAGGTCGTGGCGGTGCGAGGGGATGAGGGCGTCGAGTGTCGGCTGCCAGCCGTCCCAGCGCCCGGGGAAGCACCGTCGGAGCAGGTCGAGCATGATCGCGACTGCGGTCGACGCTCCAGGTGAGGCCCCGAGCAGGCCGGCGATGCTGCCATTGCCGCCAACGACGACTTCGGTGCCGAATTGAAGGGATCCGCGGCCGCGTGAGTCGGGCTTGATGACTTGGACGCGTTGACCGGCGGTGATCAGCTCCCAGTCGTCGGCCTGCAGGTTCGGGACGAAGTCACGGAGGGCACCGTCGCGTTTGCGCCGGCTGGCGAGGATCTCTCCTACGAGGTACTTGAGGAGGCCGGGGTTGCCGGCAGCGACGGAGAGCAGCGGGCCGAGGTTGTGCCCCCTGATCGATCCGGGTAGGTCGGTGACGCGGCCGCCGATGAGGAACTTGGGACTGAATCCGGCGTACGGGCCGAACAGCAGGGAACGCTGGCCGTTGACGACGCGGGTGTCGAGGTGGGGAACGGACATCGGCGGAGCACCGACCGCGGCCTTGCCGTACACCTTCGCGTGGTGCTGTTCGACGATGGCGGGCGCCGTGGTCTTCAGGAACAGGCCTGAGATGGGAAATCCGCCGTACCCCCGGATCTCGGGAATTCCCGTTTGCTGCAGAAGGCTGAGCGATGCCCCGCCCGCGCCGACGAACACGAACCGTGCTGAGACGCTCCGTGTGGCCTCGCCCGCCGCGCGGACCGTCACCGACCAGGGACCGTGCTGCGGTCGCCGTAGACCGACAATTTTCGCGTTGGTTCGGACGACGCCGCCGCGGTGCTCGATGTCGGTCACGAGAGCCTCTGTGAGCCTCCCGAAGTCGACGTCCGTGCCGGCTGTCGACCGGGTCGCGGCGATCGGTTCGGTACCACGTTCTTGGGTGAGCAGCGGCGCCCACTCGGCGATCTGCGCGGTGTCGGTGGTGTGCTCCATCTCCGCGAAGAGTGGACGCGTCCGCAAGATCTCGAAGCGCCGGCGCAGGTAGTCGACGTCGTCGTCGCCGCGCACGAAGGTCATGTGGGGCACGGAGTTGATGAACGTGTGGGGTTCCGGCAGCGTCGCTTCCCGGACCAAGGTGGACCAGAACTCACGGCTCAGCTGGAACTGGGCGTTGATGGTGGTCGCTTTCGTGCCGTCGAGCTCGCCGTGCGGCCCCTCGGGCATGTAGTTGGGTTCGCAGAGGCCGCTGTGTCCTGTCCCGGCGTTCCGCCACGGTCCGCTGCTCTCCAGTGCGAGCTTGGGGCCGCTCTCGTAGATATGGATGGTCCAGGTCGGCTCGAGCCGACTCAGCATCGCGCCGAGGGTGGCGCTCATCACTCCGCCGCCGATCAGGACGACGTCTGCTGTCTCGCTCACGGGTGTTCCCTTTGTTGATGCCCTGGCCGGGTGTGTCACGACCCGGCCAGGGCGGTCGGTGCTCCCGGTCAGAAAGCCTTGAGCACGGTGCTGACGTGCTCGACCCGGGGCGGTTCTGCGAAGAAGGTGTGGACGAGTGCGCGCCACGCGGCGAATCCCTCGGACTGACGGAAGTCGATCGTGTGCGCCTCGACGCTGTCCCAGCCGACGAACAACCGATATCGGTTGGGGTGTTCGACCGATCGACGCAGCTCGAACGTGCGGCATCCTGGCGCGGTCTGGAAGTGCGCGGCGGCTTCCGCAGCCGCGGCCTCGAATCGGTTCGTGGTGCCGTCGAGGATGTTGATCTCGGCGATCTCGGTGACACTCATGCTGACCGTCCCTCCGTGTCGAGGGCCTGCTCCGCATCGATCCGTCCGGTCTCGCCGGACGCGATCAGCGTCCGGGTCGCGTCCAAGGAGGCGTAGGTCCAGAGGATCCGCATCCGGTTCGTGTCCGACGCGTTTTTGAACCGGTGGGGGATGTTCGCGGGAACGAACGTGGTGTCGTGCAACGTCAACGGCGTCTCCTCGCCGTTGATGTCAACGATTGCGTCACCCTCGATGATCATTACCGACTCCACGCAGTTGTGCGTGTGCAGCCCGATGGCGGCGCCAGGCTCGAACGTCGTGACCCCGTTCAGGAACCCGGTGCCACCGCGTGCCGAGGTGACCATGGGCGTGGTGCGTGCACCGTTGCCGCGGTCGATGGTCGGGAGCTCGTCCGGTCGGAAGATGACCGGTTCCCACGAGCTGATCGACGTTGTGTCTCGCATGTCCATCACTCCGTGGCTTCGGTGACCGTAGCCGCGACCGGCTTCGGCGCTGCGGTCGTGCCGATCGACAAGGTCTTCACGTTGACGAACTCGCGGATGCCGTTGACGCCGAGTTCACGGCCGTACCCGGAACGCTTGATACCGCCGAACGGCAGACGCGGGTCCGACGCGACGACGCTGTTGACGAACACGGCGCCGGCGTCGATCTGCCGAGCCAGGTCCTCCGCCTTGGAGAGGTCGGCCGACCAGACCGCCGCGCCGAGCCCGAACTCGGTGTCGTTCGCCAGCTCGACGGCCTCGGTCGCGTCCTTCGCGCGGATGACGGCGGCGACCGGCCCGAAGGTCTCCTCCACGAATGCCGCGTGCTTCGGGGTGACGTGGTCGATGATCGTCGCCGGGTAGTAGAACCCGGGGCCCTCCACCGGTACGCCACCGGTGACGAGGACTCCGCCTGCGTCGAGGGTGCGCGTGACCTGGTCGTGCAACTCGTCACGGAGGTTCCCCCGCGCCATCGGCCCGATGTTGGTGTCGCGTTCGAACGGGTCGCCGAGCTTGAGCGCCTCGACGTTCGCCTTGAACTCCGCAACGAACTCGTCCGCAATGGACTCCTCGACGATGAACCGCTTCGCGTTCACGCACGACTGCCCGTTGTTGGTGTAGCGCGCCTTCACCGCCGCCTTCGCAGCTGCGGGGACGTCCGCGTCGGCGAGGACGATGAACGGGTCCGAGCCGCCCAGCTCGAGTACCTGCTTCTTCAGCGCGGTCCCCGCCTGGCTGGCGACGATCGCCCCGACCTCGGTGGAACCGGTGAGCGTGACCGCCGCGATCCGGTCGTCAGCGATGAGTCCTGCGACCTCGGACGAGTTGATCAGCACGCTCTTGAAGAGTCCGGCGGGGGCGCCCGCCTCGCGAATGACCTCCTCGACCGCGAGCGCTGCGGCGGGGACGTTGTTGGCGTGCTTGAGGATCGCGCCGTTACCGGCGGCGAGTGCGGGAGCGATGAAGCGGAAGAACTGCCAGAACGGGTAGTTCCACGGCATGATCGCCAGCACCACTCCGAGCGGCTCGTAGAGCACGCGACTGTCCGCTGCGGACGACGCGACGGGGGTGTCGGCGAGGAACTCCGCCGCGTGGTCGGCGTAGAAGTCGAGAGTGAGCGCGCACTTCTCGATCTCCGCCTCCGCCTCGACGATCGGCTTGCCCATCTCCGCGGTGATGGTGTGGGCGAAGCGCGGCACGCCCGCACGGAGCACTGCCGCCGCACGATGCAGCAGCGCGGACCGCTCGCCGATGGGGGTTCGTCGCCAAGCGCGCTGCGCGGTGATCGCGTCATCGAGGATGATGTCGACCTCCGTCGCCGGAGTGTTGTCGTACGTGGCGAGCTGGGCCCCGTTGCGGGGATCCACCGAGGTGATCATGGTTCTCCTTTTAGTTCTCTGCGGACGCAGCCGTCAGAAGAGTGGGTAGGCGAGGGTCAGACCGCCGACGAGGAGCATCACGCCGGCGACGATGGCGCCGCGCCAGATGACCTTCTTGAAGTGGTCGGCGAGGTTGACGTTGGCGAGGCCGATGAGCAGCAGGAACGAGGCGACGAGCGGGCTGGACTGGTGCAGCGCCTGCCCGACCAGCGACGCGCGAGCCATCTCGACGCCGCCGATCCCGAAGTGTTCCGCGGTCTGGGCGAGGATCGGCAGGACGCCGAAGTAGAACGCGTCGTTCGTCATGATGAAGGTCAGCGGGACGGAGAGCGCGCCGGCGATGAGTGCCATGAACGGCCCCATCTGGTCGGGCACGATGCCTACGAGCCACTTCGCCATCGCGTCGACCATGCCGGTACCGTCAAGGACGCCGGTGAGCACGGATGCGGCGAAGACCATGCCGACGACGCTGATGACGCTGTCGGCGTGTGCTTTGAGCTGCTCGGACTGTTGCTTGATGCGCGGGAAGTTGATCACCAGCGCTACCGACGCGGCGATCATGAAGATCACGACCGGCTCGGTGACGTCGACCACGAGGGTAACCATGACGGCGAGCGTCAGGATCAGGTTGAACCAGATCAGCTTCGGCCGAGCGTTCGGGCGGTCGAGGATGCCCTTGACGCCGTCGAGCTCAGCGGCGAAGTTGTTGCTGATGACCACCGAGGACCCGGTCCGCGGGGTGCCGATAGACCCGGTGGCGGTGCGCTCCGAGTAGACGGCACGGGTGAAACTGCGACCGTTGTCGGCGCCGATGATCTCCGGCTCACCGACGCGCGCCTTCCGGAGGAAGCCGGGAGAGGCCTGCAGTTCCAGCTTGCCGAGACGGTTCCGCTCCTGGATGCCCATGAAGTAGCCGAGCACGAGGACCGTCACTAGACCAGCCGCGATGGCCGGCACCATCGGCACGAAGATGTCGATCGGCGAGACGTTCAGCGCCGCCGACGCGCGGGCGGTCGATCCGCCCCATGGGACGGTGTTGAGGACACCGTTCGACATCGCCGCGACCACCGTCAGGGTGACCGGGTTCATCCCAAGTCGCATGTAGATCGGCAGCAGCGCGGAGGTGACGATGATGAACGTCGTCGAACCGTCACCGTCCAGCGACACGATCGTGGTCAGCAGCGCCGTCCCGACGACCAGGCGCACCGGGTCGTCCTTGACGAACCGGAGGATGAGACGGATCAGCGGGTCGAACAGCCCAACATCGATCATGGTGCCGAAGAAGATGATGGCGAAGAACAGCAGACCGGCGGTCGGCGCCAGCTTCAGCAGCGACTCGATGACCATGTCACCCATGTCGAGGCCGTGGCCGGCGAAGAGTCCGAAGATGATCGGAACGATGATGAGCGCCGCGATTGGCGTCATCCGTTTGGCCATCACCAGGACCATGAAGACGGCGATCATGCAGAAGCCGAGTATCACGAGCATCGTTGCTCCCTTGCTCAGGACGAACCAGAACGCCGCCATGCGCGACGTGTGAACAGTATGCACACAGGTATACCTGGCCGCAAACGTAGACTGTTGGTATGAGCGACATGCAGATGGTTCCGGCATCGCAAGCCGTCGAGTTGAACGGCGTCCGGATGGGCAAGACCGAGCGGGTCTACGAGCAGCTCAAGCACGACATCCAGAACGGCACCTTCCGACCCGGGCAGATCCTGCCCGAGGTGATGCTCGTGGAACACACGGGCATGTCGCGGACGCCGGTACGGGAGGCACTCCGACGCCTCGCCGCGGACGGCCTCGTCGAGATCCAGCCACGTCGCGCCCCGATGGTGACCAGGCTCTCGCTGGCGGGCGCACGGGCGCTGTTCGACTTCCGGCGGATCCTCGAACCGGCGGCGATGCGCGAGGTCGTAGGGCGTGCAACACGCGAGCCCCGCATCGGACATCTCTTCGCCGGCATCGCCGCGGACTTCGAGGACCTCAGCATCCAGGAGTACTCCGAGGCCTTCGCGGACCGGTTCTCGGAACTGACGGCACGGTTCGACGACAACGTGGTGGAGCTGACGCCGAACGAGTACCTCTCGCAGGCGATCCACGAACTTCGCCCGCACACCGCACGCCTGCGGCACATCGCGCATCAGGACATCGGCCGGCTGTCGGAGTCGATCCGGGAACACATCGAGATGTGCAGGGCGATTGAGTCGGGCGACGCCGAACGGGCGGCCGCCGCATGCACCCACCACCTCTTCCACGTCGACCAAGCCATCTTCAACGCGCTCCTGGCATCCTCTCGGATGGACCAAGCGATCGTCGACCTCTGACCTGAGCAACCAGCCGATCGGCCAGTCTTCGGTGGCGCCGGCGTCGGCGCTACCGCTCCGCGACGATCCGTGGGCCACGCGTGACGATCTGCGTGCCGGGGGCGATTGTCTCGTCGACCGCGCGTCGCCACGCGGCGTAGTGCGGCGCCGACCGATGCGCGACCGTGAACGCCTCCTCGTCGTCGTACACCTCGTAAAAGCCGTAGCGACGACCAGGCTCCAGCTCGACGACGTCGAACGACGAGCACCCGGGTTCGTCAGCAACGGTCGCGGCGGCGTTCGCCTTGATCGCCTCCAAGAACGCGTTCTCTCGCCCCGGAACGACCTCGACGGTGACCCAAACGCTGTACATACTTCCTCCTTAGTCCGAACGGGTATACCCTAAGGTGTACAGGACCGAGCGACGTCGCTCGTGATCGAAAGGCTTACACCCATGGTTGGACCAACCATCACCCGGAATCGTGTCAGCGCAGACGTACTCGAGGCGTTCGCGGCTGACGTCCTTCGCCGCTCCGACGTCGCAGCGGCCGACGCGGCGCTCATCGCGAACAGCTTGCTCCAGGCCGACCTGTGGGGGCACCAGTCGCACGGGCTGCTGCGCCTGCCGTGGTACGTGGCGCGGATCCGCTCCGGCGCGATGCGTGCCGACGCCCGACCGGAGACGCTGATCGACACGGGCTCCTTGCTCCTCCTCGACGGGCACGACGGCATCGGCCAGGTGCTCACGGAGCATGCTCGGGTCGAAGCCGTGCAGCGCGCTCGTGAGCACGGGATCGGCGCGGTCGGGGTGCGGAACTCGAACCACTTCGGTACCGCGATGTACTACACCCGCCGCGCCGCAGCGGACGGATGCGTCTCGATCCTCACCACGAATGCTTCCCCGGCGATGGCGCCGTGGGGTGGCCGCGAGAAGGCCGTGGGCACGAACCCGTGGTCGATCGCCGCCCCATGGGAGGACAAGGTCGTCGCGTTGGACATCGCGAACACCGCGGTCGCCCGCGGGAAGATCTACCTCGCCCGGCAGAAGGAGCAGCCGATCCCCGAGAACTGGGCGCTGACCGAGGACGGCCACTCCACGACGGACGCCGCCGAGGCCGTCCACGGTGTGATCCTGCCGATGGCCGGACACAAAGGGTATGCGATCAGCTTCATGATGGACGTCTTGTCCGGGGCGCTCACTGGATCGGCGGTCGGGAAGAGCGTCCACGGGCCGTATGAACCGACCGCTCGCAGTGGTGCCGGCCACCTGTTCCTCGCCATCGACGTGAACGCGCTCGGCGACGCCGATGGCTTCGCGGAGCGCGTTGGGCAGATGATCGACGAGGTCAAATCGACGCCGCTCGCAGTCGGGTACGACGAGATTTTCTATCCCGGCGAGATCGAGGATCGCACTGCGGCCGCGAACATCGCCGCCGGCGGTGTCGAGCTCCCGGAGAACACGTGGGAAGACCTCGAGAAGCTCGCGGCGGAGACCGGCGCCGCGCTGCCCTGACCCGACCTGTCGCGGCAACAGACGTTCAAAGGAGAACACAGTGAGCACCCAGGACCCAGGTCTGCACACCCGCCATTGGCGACGCGCGGAAGCCCTTGCTGAAGGCCTAATCCCGACGATCGGCGCGCTACACCGCGACCAGGGCGTGGTGCTGAACGTTCACGGCCGGTCGCTCGTGCACAAGTCCGCGATCGACATCCTCAAGGCGCACCGCTTCGCCCGTCACACCGACGAGCGTGTGCTGGCGCTGGCGGAGTCGATGCCGATCATCGCCGCCGTCGCACAGCTGAAGCCCCGCCAGGTGTCGGTGGACGTCGGCCAGCTTGCTTACGACTACTACCGGCACCGCGCCGGCGGCGGCAAGAAGACCGCCGCCGAGTTCCTCCGCGACGACACCGACCTGCTGGCCGCACACGCCGAGGGGGGCGCCCGCGACATCGTCCTCTACGGCTTCGGTCGCATCGGTCGGCTCGTCGCGAGGCTGCTCATCGAGCACGACTCCGGCGCCCGTGGCTCCCGCTTACGTGCGATCGTGCTGCGCCCCGGCTCGGCCGGTGATCTCCGCAAGCGCGCCAGCCTGCTCCGTCGTGACTCCGTGCACGGCGCCTTCGATGGCACGATCTCGATCGACGAGGACGCGCAGACGATCACCGCCAACGGCACCGTCATCCAGGTGATCTACGCCAGCGACCCGGCGGAGATCGACTACACGGTGTTCGGCATCGACCGTGCGATCGTCATCGACAACACGGGGAAGTGGCGAGACCGGGACGGCCTCGAACAGCACCTCCGCGCGCAGGGCGTCGATCGTGTGATCCTCACCGCGCCCGGCAAGGGAGACCTGCAGAACGTCGTCTTCGGTATCAATCACCACGTCATCACCGACGACGACCGGATCGTCACGGCTGCCTCGTGCACGACGAACGCCATCACCCCGGTCCTCAAGGTGCTCCACGACGAGTACGGGGTCGTGTCGGGTCACGTCGAGACGGTGCACTCGTTCACCAACGACCAGAACCTCACAGACAACTTCCACAAGGGCGACCGCCGTGGTCGAGCGGCGACGCTGAACATGGTGCTCACCGCGACCGGTGCCGCGAGCGCGGTCGCGAAGGCACTCCCAGAACTCGCCGGCAAACTGACCGGCAATGCCATCCGCGTGCCGACGCCCGATGTCTCCCTCGCGGTGCTGAACCTGCAGTTCGATCGGGACGTCACGCGCACGGCACTCAACCACCACCTTCGCATGGCCTCACTCGCGTCTCCGCTGCGCCGTCAGATCGACTACGTCGAGTCGCCGGAAGCCGTGTCTACCGACATGCTGGGCTCGCGGCACGCCGGCGTCGTCGACGGGCTGGCGACGATAGCCCCCGGCGGTCGCTCCGCCGTCGTGTACGTCTGGTACGACAACGAGTTCGGCTACAGCGCTCAGGTCGTCCGACTGGCCGAGTACATCGCCGGTTCGAACTTGCGCTCGGTCACCGTCAGCGTCGCTGCGGAGCCCGAAGTGGAGCTCACCACCGCGTGAGTGCGCGAGGTCAACACGAAGGCCGCGCGGGAACCGTGCGGCCTTCGCTAGGTCTTGTCAGTTGTGGCGGATCATGCTGTTCCGGACGTGACGTAGCACCCGCTGGGTCTTGACGATGTCTGACGCCGCCAACAGGCGTGCCGGGCGACCGACGGACGGGAGGCGCTGGTCGGGCCGGACCTTTTCCTCCCGTCCGCTGCATCTCTGGTATCCGCCGTCCTCGGACCGCGCCAGCAGGCGCTGACAGAGCGCGTCAGATGAAGCTGCCGGCAACTCGGATGGGTGTGGTGTTTACCGTATCGCTGTGCGACTCGGCGAAGTAGAGCGTTCCGGGGTCCGGCCGGTAGGCGACGCGTGTGGTGTGGTGATTTTGAGGACGAGATCGCCGAGCTTGTCGAAGATCCAGACGCAGACGCAGACGTCGTGCGCTGGACGAGGCTGCCTCTGAGTTGAGGGTGATGCCGTCCGGGCCGCTCCCGCTCGTCATCTGCTCGAACAGTCCCACCTTCGGCGCCCTGCGGTCCCGGTTGAACGGCGTTCGCCAGATCGCGTTCGCGCGGGTCGCCGATTTTCTCCGAGCTGTCTGTCAAGCCCTTTGAACCGAGTTCACTCGTTGCTTGCGGCGTGCCCGGTGCGAGCTCGGAATGCTGCGACCTTGGTTCGGTTCTGGCAGCTGACGGAGCAATAGCGTTGAGTGTGGTTGCGTGTTTCGTCCACCAGGACGCGATCGCACTGGTGTGCCGCGCAGCTCCGAAGCCGGTCGGTCATCCTTGTTCCGAACAGGCTTGCCACCGCGACGACGAGTTCAGCCGACCATTCCCGCCCTGGACCGCTCCCTGGAGGGGCGAAGTGGAGATGCCAGGGCTGCGTTCCATGCTGGGTCAAGTGAGGCTGGGTCGAGACTCTCGAGAGCATCTCGTTGACAAGTCCAGCCGCCGCGGGAAGGTCGCCTGCGGCCGCGATGAACATGGCACGCCAGAGGTGCTGGCCCGTACTGAGCAGTTGCTCGACGTCGGCGGGCGCCAGAGCGTGCTGGCTGGCGGGGATAAGGGCCAGGGCGTTCCCGACTGCTTTCTGCGCTGGCTTGCCCGTCGGCGCGCGGTGGGGGCGGCCCCAAGCCGATTCGGGACCAGCGGCGTTGGCGAGGTCGATGGCCGCGGCGACCAAACCGCCGAAGTGACCAGGTTCATCCACATCGATAGTGTCCCATAGCTTCGTAACTGTCTATCGGTATAACTTCAGTTACATGACTCCCTTCCGAGACCCTGTCTTCGTGCGGTTGTGGCTGGGCAACACGGCGGCCGGTACCGCGACGGCTGCGCTCCCGGTGCTTCTTGCGCTTGCTGTACTTGGTCGCGGTGGATCTGTGACGTTGCTCGGCTTGGCCATCGCGGCGCGCACCGTGGGATACGTCGCCCTGACGCCAGTCGCGGGCGTGCTCGCCGACCGCCTACCACGACGACGAATGATCCAGGCGGCTTCGATGGCCGCGGCGACGGGCACGTTCGTTCTTGCTGTGACCGTCGACGGCGCCAGCTCGCTCGTGCTTGCTGCTGCACTCTTAGCTGGCGCCGGGCAGGGCTCATACCGGCCGACGTACCAAGCTGCACTCGCCGACGTCGTCGCGGAGGGTCAGCACCAGGCAGCAAATGCGCTCTCGACGCTCGGCGCACGCGGAAGCGCCGTTCTGGCACCCGCTATCGCCGCAGGCTTGACGGCTTGGATCGGTGCTCGACCAGTACTCGCCGCGAGCTCTGCCCTCTGGCTCATTGCTCTCGCTGCCCCCGCCATGACGCCCCCTGCCCTGACCGACCGACCGGAGGCCACCGTGCGACGGACCCGAATGTTCTCGGACTTCATCCTCGGAGTGCGAGAGGCACGGCGGCACCGCTGGTTCTTCCCGGTCCTTGCGGTGCTGGCCACGCAGCTCGCCACCGGCTATGCCGCAACGTCCGTACTGCTGCCGCTGATCAGCCGAGACCGATTCGGCGGTACCGGAATGCTTGCGACTGCGCTCACATCGTTCACTGTCGGTGCCCTCCTCGGAGCACTGCTCCTGGCCAAGTGGCACCCTCGCCATCCCGGCTTGATCGCCATGCTCGGTCTGGCGCTATACGCCGGTGTGCCGCTGGCACTTGCGGTGTCGACTGAGCGTTTCCCAGTACTCGCCGCCTACGTGCTGGCCGGCATCGGCGTCGAACTGTTCAACGTCCCCTGGTACACGGCGATCCAACGAGAGGTCCCGCCACCACTTCGAGCACGTGTGTCCTCCCTCGACTTCTTGGTCTCGTACGGTCTGGCCCCGGTCGGGATCGCGCTGATCGGTCCAGCTGCCGAAGCAGTGGGACGAACACCGGTGCTCATCAGCTGCGCGGTTGTCTGCCTCGTCGGCCCGCTGGTCGCCGTCACCGACCGGAGGATCCGAAACTTTCGACGCAGCCCTCCCTCCAGACCCAGGAGTCCGGATGGTGACAGGTTCTGAACTGCAGCCGCCCGCCTGCTGATCAGGGGCCAACGGCGAGGGGCGACGTCAAAGTCCCCCACAGGCATCGAGCCCACTTATCTGTCAGGGAATGTAAGTCAGCGACGAGAGGTCGATTTTGAGCAGTGCCGCTTCCCGGGCTGGCCGTGGTCACCGCCGGCCTTCATGCGGACAAGAGTCCGATGGGGCCCATTGCGGTCTCCAGCCAGCTCCTCTGCCTTCTCGAGGAGAGCGTCGATGGGCCCCTGCGGGCACGGCCACCTGCCAGACGTATCAAAGTCCACGCCGTGGTCGACGTGCTCGCGAAGGGGCACCGAAGAGCGGCGGCATCATCGCGGCTTCCTTCGCCTCAGCGGGTGCTTCCTGGTTTGTCGGCACACCCACCAGCTCCTAATGCCCTCCGTAGGAGCGGAGTCGGAGACTGTTCGAGACGACCAGCGTTGAGGACAGCGCCATCGCGGCGGCGGCGATGAGGGGGTTGAGAAGGCCAGCCGCGGCGAGTGGGATGGCGGCGATGTTGTAGCCGAACGCCCACACGAGGTTCATCCGGATAGTACGCAGGGTCGCACGGGAGAGCTGGACTGCGTCGACGACGGCGCGAAGGTCCTCGCGGACGATGATGACGTCGGCGGCTTTCATGGCGATGTCGGTGCCCTGCACGACGGCGACGCCGAGGGTGGCGGTCGCCAGTGCGGCGGAGTCGTTGACACCGTCGCCGACCATCGCGACGTGGTGTCCGGCTGCTTGGAGCTGGGCGATCCTTTCGGCCTTCTCGTCGGGCAGGACGCGGGCGATGACCTCGTCGACGCCGACTTCCGTACCGATTGCAGTGGCCGCGGACTCTGAGTCCCCGGAGAGCAGGACGGTGCGGAGACCGAGGGCGCGCAGCTGCGCGACTGCTTCGATCGCGCCGGGACGCAGCGTGTCCTGGACGGTGAGCACTGCGCCGACTTCCCCGTCAATGGCGAGCAGCACCACGGTCGCACCGAACGCTTCGCGCTGCTCGATGACCGCGGCCACACGCTCGTCAACGGCAACGCCTGATTGCTTGAGGAGCTCGCGGCGGCCGATCACACAGCGGCGGCGGCCGATCCTGCCGGCGGCGCCGAGACCGGTGTGTGCGGTGAAGTCCGACACCCGTTCCAGCGAGCCGAACCGGGTGTGGGCTGCGGTGGTGATCGCCGTGCCGATTGGATGCTCAGACGCTGCTTCGAGGGCGCCAGCGAGTGTCAGGGCGGTGTCGGCGTCGGTGGTGAAGGTGTCGATGGCGGTGAGGGTCATCCGCCCAGTGGTGAGGGTGCCGGTCTTGTCGAGGACGACGGTGTCGATGCGGCCGCTTGCTTCGAGTGCGTCGGGTCCCTTGATGAGGACACCGAGCTGACCGCCGCGACCGACGCCGACCACGAGCGCTGTCGGAGTCGCCAAGCCGAGGGCGCAGGGACAGGCGATGATGAGCACGGCGACACCGTTCGCGATCGCGGTGCCTGCGGCGGCGCCGCTGATGAGCCAGACCGCGGCGACGAGGATCGCGACGCCGATCACGACAGGCACGAAGACGCTGGTAACGCGGTCGACGGTTCGCTGCACCGCGGCCTTGCGGCGTTGGGCGTCGTCGGCGACCGCGGCCATCTGCGCCAAGCGCGTGCGCGTGCCCACGGCGTCAGCGCGGATGATGAGCCGACCGCCCTGGACGAGGGTGCCGCCGATGACGGCGGCTCCAGCGGTGGCCTCGACGGGGACGGACTCTCCGGTCATCGCGGACATGTCGAGCGTGGCGGCGCCGTCGGTGACGGTGCCGTCGACGGGGATTCGGCCGCCGGGGCGGACGACGACAACGTTTCCGACGCGGACGGAACTGAGCGGAACAGTGCGCTCGGTACCGTCGGTGACGATCTGCGCTTCGGTGACGCCGAGGTCGCCGATGGCCTCGAGGACGTCGGCGGCGCGGCGCCGGCTGCGGCTTTCGAAGTAGCGTCCGGCGAGCTGGAAGGTGACCATGCCAGCGGCGACGTCGAGGTAGATCGAGTCCGCCCCGGCGGGGGTCTTTCCGAAGCCGAGCCAGTACCCGGGGGCGGTGGCGGGATCGACGAGAAGTGTCCAGAGCGCCCATCCGAAGGACACGACGACGCCGAGGGAGACGAGGGTGTCCATGCTGGTGCTGCGGTGTCGCAGCCCGCGGAGCGTGGCCTTGTGGAACGGCCACGCTGCCCAGGTGACGATGGGGAAGGCGAGGAGGACGCAGAGCGCCTGCCAGCCGGGGAACCGCCAGGCAGGAACAAGCGCCAGGATGATGGTGATGTCGCACAGCGGGATCGTGAGCAGTGCCGCGACGGCGAGGCGGCGGCGGAGGGTCGTGGTGCGGGTCTCGGCGGCGCGGGCACTCCAAGCATCATCGCCTGGAGTGTGGACGGCGGCAGTGTAGCCGGCTCGTTCGACCTGAGCGATGGCGGTATCGGCGTCATCGGGTCCGAGACCTGCGACGGTGGCGCGTTCCGTGGCGAAGTTCACCGACGCGGTGACGCCGTCGAGCTTGCCGAGCTTGCGCTCGATGGCGTTCGCGCAGGCGGAACACGTCATCCCGCCGATGTCGAGCTCAAGCCGCTGCTCGAGCTGCGGCGTCGTGCGAGACGGTGTGGTGGTGGTCACAGTTGCTTCCGATGATCGGTGACGGTCAGGGTCGGCCGGTCGCCCACGCCTGCCCGATCGGTGGTCTGGTGCTCGCCCGGCGCGGATACTTCGCGCGGCTGCGCGATGGCCGTACCGGTGTCGCGGGTGGTGAGTTTGCCGAGCATGGCGTTGTACTGCTCGTAGTCGTCGTCGAGGCCCCGGTCTGCGTGCCGGTCGATGCGCTTCGCCTGACGGGAGTCCTGCTTCGCCCACTGGGTGACGAGGGCGATGACGACGACGATCAACGGCAGCTCTCCGGCGGCCCACGCGACGCCGCCGGCAACGTACTGGTCGTGTGCGAGGCTGCCGATCCACGGGATGTCGAGGTACTGGAAGTAGGTGCCCGCAAGCAGGTCGGTACTGGTCATGACGACGACGCCGAAGAACGCGTGGAAGGGCATCGCTGCGAGCACCAGCCCGAGCTTGCCGATGTGCGGCAACGGACGCGGCGGCGCATCGACGCCGATGATGAGGGCGTAGAAGACGTATCCGATGGCGAGGTAGTGCAGCGTCATCGCCTGGTGCGCCCAGTGGTACCGCATCGCCCAGTCGAAGAACGGAGTGAGGTAGATCGCGTAGTACGAACCCACGAACACGGCGAGGACGTACATCGGGTTATAGGTGACGCGCAACAGCTTCGAGTGGGTCAGCGCGGCAAGCCACTCATGGGGGCCAGCGAACCCGTCGCGGCGGTGCGCGGTGGTGGCGCGGAGGAACAGGGTGAGGGGACCACCGAGCACGAGCAGCAGCGGGCACAGCATGTTCAGGCTCATGTGCAGGCCCATGTGGACAGCGAACGACGCCGACGAGTACGGGCCGACCCCGGATGAGGTGGTGATGATCACGGAAGCCCAGCCGAGCATCCACGCGCTGGTGCGGCCGTTCGACCAGTGGTCTCCGCGTATCCGGAGCCGGACGACGGCAGCCGCGTACGAGGCTATCCCGGCGATCGCGATGACGAGGAACAGGATGTTCACCCGGCCCGCGGTCCAGAGGGTGATCGGGGTGAGTGGGGTGTTGACCTGGTAGCCGAGGAAGAGCTGCTGCCCGTCGGTGGGGACGAAGTACACCGGCGGCGGGATTCGGGCCATCACAACACCGATCCCTGCCGCGATCAGGAGCACTGACAGGAGCACAGACGGTGCAGTGCGGGTGGCGAACCAAGGCCGGCGGAGCAGGATCGGTCCAGCGACTGCGGCGACGAGGAGGATCTGAACGGCGAACAGGATCCCCGTCGGCGCTGCCCACAGCGTCGTGCCGGCGAGTTCAACGGCGGCGATGATGACCGACCCAAGGGTCCATGTGATCCAGGCAGCGAGCGCGAGAACGCGGTGCCGGCGGATGGTGGTGATGCCGGGCCGGCTTGCCCGCCACCGTCGGGCGAGGGCTGCGGTGGCGCCGATCCAGATGCCGAGGGCGGGGGTGGCGAATATGGCGGCGTCGCCGCCGAAGTCGTGGTTCGGGCCGACGAGGACCTGCGTCACCAGAACCGGTGCGAGTAGCCCGATGACGCCGATGCCAGCGAGGAGCAGCGTGCTGACCCAGCTGCGCACGAGGTAGGCGGCGACGAGGATCGTCACCGCGACACAGGAGACGACGATCCACGCACCGGGAAGGTAGCTGGCCTGCACCAGGTAGCCGATCGCGCCCGGGGTGAGGAGCTTCGTCAACGGCTGTCCATTGGCGTCGGCAGCGTCAACCGGGATGAGCAGTACCGCGGCGATCAGCCAAGCGGTGGCGGCGGGGCGGACGATGCTGAGGTCGCGGCGGTTGTCGATGAGTGTGCGGGAGCGGCGCGGCGTCAGGAATGCGGCGGCGGCAAGGCCACCGACGGTGAGGCCGCCGGTGATGTCGGCGGTGAGTCGGAGCAGGGCGCTCAGCATCGAGGTGAGCATGCCCGGGTAGCCGCGGCTCAGCCGGTCGTACGAGGAAGCGCCTAGCATCTCGACCGCGACCGCGACCGCGACCGCGACCGCGACCACGACCACGACGATGACGACTGCGACGACAGCGCCCGCCCACGGAAGCGCGCGCACCACTGCGCCCGAACGTTCCGCAGCGACAACTACTGCCGGCCGGTCGAGGGTGGCCCGGGTGGTGTCAGGCACTGGCGAGCTCGTAGCCTGCCTCGTCGACGGCTTCGGCGACCGCGGCCGCATCCGGCTGGGTCGGTGAGGTGA
The DNA here is from genome assembly GCF_001865055.2 of Curtobacterium sp. MCBA15_004. Taxonomy (NCBI): domain Bacteria; kingdom Bacillati; phylum Actinomycetota; class Actinomycetes; order Micrococcales; family Microbacteriaceae; genus Curtobacterium; species Curtobacterium sp. MCBA15_004. Next base: position 177,686 of record NZ_CP126266.1, read on the forward strand.
TGATGACGAGGCCGGTTGCGGCGTCCGCGGTGACGGATTCGACGCCCGCGATCGCTTCGAGTTCACCCGTGACGCGGCGTTCGCAGTGCTCGCAGGTCATCCCGACGACGTGGTACTCGAATCGCTCCATACCCGCATTCTACAAAACGTAGAAGGAGATGCGAGCCATGCCGGAGAGGCTTGGTCAGCGGGACCGCAGGATCGGGGCCAGGTGGCGTCGGTGCGGCCAGCTCTTCACGGGAGAGGACGCCAGTCGCGCGGCTCGGAGCTCGAGGGCAGGGTTCGGGTCAACGTGGTCCATCAGGGTCAATGCATTGCAGACGGTTGCGGGCCCGCAAACGCGGGCGGCTGCGTCGTCTGCGACGAGCTCGATCAGCAGTGCGACCGTTCGGCGGAACTCCCGGGCGGTCCGAAGCCGCGGGAATGCAGCAGCGTTCAGTGCCGCGACGCGGCCGATGAAATCGTGCCGTCCGAGCACGTGCGCTCGTTCGTGCTCGATCACCGCCCGGACGCAGGCTGGCGGCATCGCGTCTTCGACGCCGGTCGAGATCAGCACACGACCGTCGGCGGTAGAGCAGGCAATGGGGTCCGCTGTCTGCAGATAGGCGACCTCTTGGCCGCCGATGTGTTCTGTCCGGGCGGTGGAGCGGGCGACAAGCAGTGTCACCGCGACGTCGGTGCGTCGCTTCGCGGCCGAGATCGGTTCCGCGTTTGCGGCGAGGAGCGCGGCGACACCGCCTGCGATGCCGAGCCCGCACCAGGCGAAGAGGCCGGCAGCGGGAGATCCGATCCCGTGCGCGTGCGTGTTCGTTGCGACGATGACTGCAGCGATGCCGACGCTCAGCAGCAGTGAGATCGCAGCGATCGTCAGCGCGCTGAGCCACAAGCGGAGGGCGAGCTGTGGGCGGTGCAGCCACCAGGTGCCGCGGGTGAGGATGACTGGCGCGAGCAGCGTGACGACGACCGCGAGCGCCACGAGGGCGAGAACGGTGATCACGCCACCGATTCTCCCGTCGTGCGGTCGATCCCGGACTCGTTGTTCCCGGAGCCGTCGAGGGCGGCGCGCAGCACGTGCAGGTCCTCCGCGCGGAGCGCGCCGGTGAAACGCTGCAGTACCGCCCTGCGATCGCTGGATCTACCGAGGACCTCCGCCATCGAATCGGCTGTCTCGGCAGGGTCGGCTTTCGTGGCGCAGTACGCCCTAGATACCGGGTCCCGCTCGACGAGGCCCTTTTTCTCGAGCCGGGCGAGGACGGTCAGCACTGTCGTGGAGGCCAGCGGGTCGCCGTTGTCGGCGAGGGCGTCGCGGATCTGTCGCCCGTTTTGCGCAGCGTCGCGCGCCCAGAGGAGTTGCAGCACGTTCGCCTCGAGGGACCCGTGCGCACGGCGCGGACTCATCGGCGTCCTCCGACTGTGTCGACCATGCGCTGACTCTACATCAAGTAGAAACCTGCTTCTACAACTTGTAGAGTGGCGCCGCCCGACCCGTTCTCGACGAGAGGTTCCCTTCGTGTCACACAGCCTGACGCTGTCCGTTCTCCTCACAGTGCTGTTCACCGTGACGGCCGCGGGGTACCTCGGCTTCGCGTTTCGACCCGGCAGCGACGGAGTGTCTCGGGTGAGTGATGTCTTTCATGTGCTGATGAGCGTCGCAATGCTGGCGATGCCGTGGGCCTGGGGGATGACCCTCGCGCCGCCGACGCTGCAGATCATCGTGTTCGCCGTCGCGACGCTGTTCTACCTCGTCCTCACGCTCGGTAGCACTCGGTACGGCGGCCACGCGCACCACGGACCTGGCGGCTCCGGCCGGCTGGTGCTGGGCTACCACGTGGTGATGATGGCGGCGATGGTCGTCATGGGCGTGATGATGCTGCCGATGGCTGGTGGGGCTTCGATGTCGATGCCGGGGATGAACATGACCGGCAGCGGACACAGCATGCACGCCTCCTGGTCCGGGTGGACGTCAATCTCCTGGATCCTCGTCGTCGTGTTCGCGGCCGCGACCGTCTGGATGCTGGGGCGGCTGATCGCCTCCGCTCACGTCCGGCAACACCCCCTGGCGCGCCTGGATGGCGTGCTCCTGCTGCTGATGAGTGCCGGCATGGCGCTCGCATTCATTCCCACGAGCTGAGGGCCACCGTCATGACCGCAACCGACAACCGCCCCACCACTGCGCCCGCGGCCGAGCCGGCGACGGCACGGCCGCCACGGAACACACAGCGTGGCTGGTTCGGACAGTTCCTGCTGCGACTGCACTTCTACGCCGGGCTCTTCATCGGACCGTTCATCCTCATCGCCGCGCTCTCCGGCGCCGTGTACGCGCTTGGTCCAACGATCGAGCAGGGCATGTACCGGCACGAACTCACCGCACCGTCCACCGCGGCCGCGAAGCCGTTGGCCGAGCAGATCGACGCCGCCCAGGCCTACGTGGACCAGCACCACCCCGAAGACACCCTCGCCGCCGTCCGCCCCGCACCCGAGCAGGGCTCCACGACACGGGTGATGTACTCCGAGGCTGGGCTGATGGAGTCGCAGAACCGTGCGGTGTTCATCGATCCTGGCACCGCCCAGGTCCGCGGCGACCTACTCGTCTACGGCACGTCCGGGGCGCTGCCGTTCCGCACCTGGGTGGACACGTTCCACCGGTCCCTGTTCCTCGGCGACATCGGCCGGCTCTACAGTGAAACCGCTGCGTCCTGGCTCGGCGTCGTCGCACTCGCCGGTCTTGGCCTGTGGGTGATCCGGATCAGGAAGGCCCGTGCCAAGCGCGACATGGTCCGCCCCGCACGTGGCGTTCGCGGCTACCGGCGGATCTTCTCCTGGCACGCCTCCACCGGGGTGTGGCTGCTCCTCGGCGCGTTGTTCCTTTCCGCGACCGGAATCACCTGGTCCCATTACGGCGGCGGCAACGTCGACCAGCTGCGCTCCGCCCTCAGCTGGGGCACCCCCGCACTCGCCACCACCCTCACCGGCCCCGATGCCGCTCCTGACGGCGGCGAGCATGCTCTCCACCACGGGAGCCCCGCACCAGGGACCGATGCGGAACCAGCGACCATCACGCCTGCGCTGTTTGACGAAGTTCTCGGCGCGGCAAAGGCTGCGAACATCCACTCGTCGGAGCTGCAGATCAGCCCACCGGCGGCCGCGGATCAGGCCTGGACGGTCGCGGAGATCAAGCGGTCCTACCCGACGGCAGTGAACTCCGTCGCGATCGACCCACGTGACATGAGCGTGCTGTCCGAGACGAACTTCGACACCTTCTCGATCCCCGCCAAGCTCGCCCAATGGGGCATTGACACCCACATGGGAACGATGTGGGGGCTACCGAACCAGATCCTGCTCTTCATCACCGCGCTCGGGATCGCCGCAATGGTCGTCTTCGGCTATGCCATGTGGTGGAAGCGCCGCCCGACCGGCAAGCGCTTCGGGAAGTCACCGGCCGCAGGCGCGCTGACGCGCGCGCCGTGGTGGGGGTCCGGGCTCGTCGCGGTCGGCGCGATCGTCATTGGCGCGTTCCTGCCCGCGCTCGGCGTTTCCCTCCTCGCGTTCGTCGTCATCGACGTCCTCATTACCAATCGCATGGCCACACCGCACCCCCCGGCTCCACGCAGCAAGTAGGCCCCGCTCACGTCGTCGGCGTCTTGTCGGCGGCAGCATCACCACCTGTGTAGGACCGCCGCCTACGGCTGATCGCCGGACGTCTCCTCTTCGGTACCGGAGCACAGACCACTTGAACGTGTCCAATGCGCCTGGTCCGCATGAGACCAAGTTCGTATTCGAGCCGGAGCTTCGGTCACCGTTCAGGCGACGAGAGCGGCGTAACGTCAGTGCCGTGACTGATCTGCAACTAGCGGCCAATGGCGATGTCGACCATCCTGCGATGCCACAGACCGCATTGGAAATTGCCGCAGACGCGGCGGCCTGTGTCGAGGCTGGGGCGACTCTCCTGCACCTGCATGCGTTCGACGATGATGGTCAGGAGACTCTCGAAGCTGAGCCGGTGGGCCGGATGCTCACTGCGGTCCGCGCTGCGTGTCCGGGCGTCGCGATCAACGTGACGACCTTCGCCTCCATTGTTTCCGACCCCGTTCATCGTCTTCGCCTCATCGATGGATGGACGGTGCTGCCAGATCTCATCGCTGCGAATCAAGGGGAGGAGGGTATCGACGATGTGAGCGCGTTGCTCTCGGGGCGAGGCGTCGGGATCGAGGCGTGTGTCCTGAGCGTCGACGATGTCCGCACGTTTCTGCGCCGCGGGTCCTGGTCGCGCTTCGCTCGGCTGGTGGTCGAACCGCTAGAACCCGTCGCGGAAGACGCGGTGGCCCTCGCGGAACAGATGGAATCCGAACTCCGAGCGGCGGAAGTGAGCCTGCCCGAGCTGCATCACGGTGTCGGACTCGCGTCGTGGACGATCATGCGACGCGCGGTCAGCAATGGGCACAGCATCAGGACTGGACTTGAGGACACCCTCGTACTCGAGGACGGTTCACCGGCGGCGTCCAATGCGCAGCTCGTTGCCGCAGCGTCCGCGATCGCCCACCCTTCGGACCGGTAGCGGAGCGATTGAGGAGGCGACGAGCCATATAGTGATGATGCGTTCGGATCACCATGGAACGGACGGGAGAACTGTGCCCCGCTGAGGTCTGTGGGGCTGAAAGTGGGTACGGCCGTCGATGAAGATGAGCGCGTCGCCCATGACGGGGTTCATGAACTCGTCGGAGACTCTCATGCGAGTGTCGGCCGGCAGCGCCACCAGCTTTCCCGCTGAGTGATCGCTCGTCGCACTTTCAGACCTCAGGGCATCGGTGGTTGTCGCGATCGCCTGATAAGTGTTGGGGTCTACAGGCATCGGGGTTTCCGCTGTCTGCGCGACGCGACTTAGTGACCTGGTCTGAGACCGCTCGTACTGGCAGAGGCATCCGAATGGAGGATCTCGCTTGGGGGAGCGGCAGCGGCAGGGCGTCCTGGGGCGTGGCGAGAGCGTCAGGCAACGGCTCCTGGCATCTCGAGCGTGATGGGGTCTGCCGACTGAGCTCGATCTGAGGATGGAATTTCTCACCGGCCTGGGTTTGGCGCGGTAGACACCCATCGATCGCGCACTACCGGGAGGTGTTCTGTCGATGACAGTAGGACGGACGTGACGTCTTTGGGTCCGATACCGGATTGAAGCCTCGGTCAGAGCTCCGGCGGAGCGGGTCGGGAAGAAATGACGAGGCAGGCAGCGATGATCACCGCGATGACGATCAGGATTGCGGATGTCGGCGCGATGACCGACGTCGAGGCGATGACGGTGGGGAGCACGAAGCCGCTGTACGCCAAGGAGTAGTAGACGCCGGTCAGCCCGCCGAGGTCGTTCCCGTTCGCGAGTGACTGTATCCGGCTGAGGCCCGAGACCATCAAGATGCCGTAACCGATGCCGAGCACGGTCGCGGCGAAGGCGCCGAGCGCCACCGACGGCCGGGCGGCGACGAGTGCCGCGAGGAGCGTGCCGATGATGGTCGCGGAGAGTCCCACGGTGGACTGATGACCGTGAGTCCACACGGCGAGACGGGGAACGACGGTTTGCGCGATCGCTCCGGAACCGAGCGTGATCACGGTCAGCGCTCCGGCGTACAAGATCGCGTCGGAGCCGACCTCGGCTTCAACGGTCGACGGGATCACCGCGTACGCGATTGCGGCTGCTCCGAAGACCCACGGAGCGACTGGCACGATCGAGCGCCAGAAGACGCGACGGCTCACGGCTGGGATGCGAAGGTCGGCGATCAGAGAACGGACCCCTGCGTCGTATGGCCGTGAGCGTGGCGCTCGGAGCAGCACCACGCTGGCGACGAGTGTGACGGCAAGGTGGGCGACGTACGGAAGAACCGAGGGGAGCGGCGCCCACTGCGCAAGCGCTGCCGACACCCCCGCTCCGACTCCAAGGCCGACGGTCAGCGTGAGTGTGGCTCGGCGGGCTGCGAGCCCGGGGGTGCCGGTCTCAGGTGACAGCTCCTTGATCCAGCTCGTCCCGACCACCATCGCGATCGCGACGCTGACACCGGCGAGGAAACGTCCGACAGCCATCAGAGCGAGGCTGCTCGGGAACGTCATCAGCACCAAGCTCGCCGCTGCACCGCACCCAAGGCCGAACGCGATGAGTCGCTTCCGGCCGTATCGGTCGGACACCGGGCCGGCGACGAGGAACCCCGGTATGAGCCCGAGCACGTACACGGCGAGCATCTCGTCCACAGCCTCAGTCGAATAGCCGAACTGGCGTTCGTACATCGGGAGCAACGGCGTGAAGTGGTTGCCTCCCCACGCCATCACCGCGATTGCGGGAACGCCAGAGCGCCATGTTCGAAGCGGTCGCGCGAGCGAATGCCGGCGCGCACCGTGGACTGTGATCGTGCGGCTCACCGGTGCGAGGCGGTGTCGCCCGCCATCAGCAGCCTCGGCGCGCGGTGCTCGTACACGGCGGAGATACCGGAGTCGTCGAGGAGCGTCCACCCCACAGCGCCGTCAGGCTGGTCGCCGATCAGGATGTGGGAGGGGCGTCGGCCGTCGATGGTCGGGATCCGCAGGACCCGGTCGTTCCCGAGGCTGCCGTTCCGCAGGATGGCGACGCAGTCTGCTTCGGAGCGGGCCGCAGTCCGGTCGTCGGACTGTGCAACCGCCTCGGCAGTACTCAGCATCAACTCGTCGTAGGAGAGCTTGGTGGTCGTCATGATGGTTCCTTCCGCGATGAGATTGTAGGATACAACTTGTATCCGAGTTGTTCAAGAGGTTCTGGGAAGATGGCCACGGAGGTGCTGCGGATGGACGAGTTCGCCGGGAAGGCCGAGAGTGCGGCTGATCGCGCTCATCGGGGAATCAGAGCTGCCATCGCGGGTGGCGAGTTCGAAGCAGGTGCGATGCTGAGTGAGTCAGACCTCGCGACGCGCCTGGCGATGAGTCGCACGCCTATTCGCACTGCACTTTCGCGCTTGCAGGACGAAGGCTGGATCACGGTGTACCCGAAGCGGGGAGCCCTGGTTCGAGAGATCGGAGCAAGAGAGGCGGAAGACTTGGCTGACGCTCGGCACGCGTTGGAAGCACTCGGAGCCCGACGGGCGGTCGATCTCCGCAGGCTGGCGGACAGCCTTGAGCCGGTGCTAGCTAATCAACGTGAAGCAGCTCTGGCCGGTGACGTGGCGGCCTTCGTCGAATCGGACATCGCGTTTCACCGTGGCTTCGTCGATGCGGCCGGCAACCCCTTGCTGACAGGGTTCTACGACCGTCTTCGCGACCGGCAAGCGTTGCTCATCACTCGTGGTGTCGTTGCGGTCGCTGAACGCCTCGACGAGATCCTGAAGGAGCACGATGGACTCCTCGTCCTCCTGCGCAATGAGGACGCCGACAGCTTTGACACCGCCCTTCAGGCGCATCTGCAACGCTCTACTGAAGCCATGAGGAGCTGAGGTGCAGGGTCAGAGCGACAGTGCCGCCGCGGACGAGGAACGTCTTCAGACCGCTGCAGTCAGGTTGGTCGCCGAGCGTTGATGGCGGCGAGGCGCGATTCAGGGCGCAACAGGCGTGCGGTGAGCAATCGGCTACCGGCACGCACCGATGAAGGCCGTGCCGGTCGGCCGCTGACTGCGGGTAGTCAGTAAAGTCGTTCCGCTGCCCCGCCAGTGCGGCCTGTCAGATGCTCGACGTGTTCGGCCGACCTTCGGAAGCGCTTCGTGCCTGTTTTCTGAACTACCGGCACTGCTCTCGCTGTTCACTCTCGTTGCCCTCCGTCGCATGGGGAAGGGCATGGAGGTGACCGCATGAAGCGCAGCGAGCGTCGAACCCTGGTCCTCAATGCAAGCTACGAACCAATGGCGGTCGTCTCGTCTCGGCGAGCTCTTCTCCTGGTCCTCAACGAGAAGGCGTCTGTCCTCGTCGAGAGCGATCGGATCGTGCACAGCGTGGTGGGCAAGTACGCAGAGCCCGAGTTTGTGCTTCTGCGGCAGTTCATCCGGGTGCCTCGTCGATCCGTGCCGATGACCCGGCGCGCTGTGCTCGAGATGTACGACTACACGTGTGCCTACTGCTTCAAGCACGGCAACACCATCGACCACGTCATCCCTCGTGCTCGAGGAGGTACGAACACCTGGCCAGCTCGCTCTTCACGCTCGACGGGCGGCGAGGAGAAATGGGGTCTTGGCTCAGCTGATCTCCGCGATGTCCGCCACGAGGCCGACCAAGCCGTAAGCGGCGGGCAAGGCGATGTCGGGATAGCCGAAAGTCCGAGCGCCGCGACGTTCCGATCCTGGGATCAATAGAATTCGTTCCATCATTTCCGCCATGCGCAAATCTACTTCGAGGTCTATCGAAGCAGGAAAGGCAAGCTGGCTGGTCAGGTCGACGGATGCCAGAGCTTTCGGTACCGCGTCTTCGATGAGCGAACACGCCACTTCCGGATGGACGCTGTCCGCTGCCCTGACACCGAGTGCTCGCTTCACCGTCACCGTTACCACACCAGGCAGAACGTCCGCGGCCTCCCTTGCTGCTCCGTCGTCGCCGGTCACGAGCGCCGTCGGCGCACCATACGATCTCGCCACTGCCGCGCTCAGCCCGATCTCACCCAGGACCATTCCGTTAATCCGAACAGAATCGATGGTGCGGCCGCTGAGGGTGTGCGGAAGTACGGCGTCCGTCAGGCCTGCTCGGCCGTGATATCCCAGCAGGAGCAGTGCGTCGAAACCACGATCCACGCCTGCGACCATGTCTAAGGGGCGAGGGGTGCCGCGAATCAGACGCGCACGCGGGTCCAGCCTTCCCGGAAGGATGTTCAATCCTTTTGCGTGAGAATCACACACCGTGACCTCGGCCCCACCGCCTTCAGCGAACACTCCACGCACTGCGGCAGATGCTTCGTCTGTCATGAATTCGCGTGCGCGTTCCCACCCGGGAGTGCCCGGGGTGATATCCGACCGGTCGACAACCCCGGCGGTACCTTCCATGTCGACTGATACCAATACCCGCATCCCTTCACCCTACCGGTCCGCGGAGGCGGCCCGGCGGTCGTTCTCACCGTCCGTCAAGTGGCTTCTGCGTGACTCGTCGACGCTGAGCTTCTCCACCGGCGATTTCGACGTGCGCCAGCCCGCCATCCCGGCCACGTTCGCGACTGCCGCGTTCCCTGGCACGACAGGAACCGAGGCGACGCTCTCGGTGAACAGGGGATCGGCTCATGAGACAGAGCCCGGTGGAGCGCCCCCAACGGCCCTAGCTGGACCCTGCCGTGACGTAGCAGCTGTGCAGTCGGCGTGGACACCACTGTCGCGAGGCGAGTTGCCGGACAGGCGCAAGACGCTCGGCACGGTGAGAACGGCCGCGCGAGACCGGCCATTCCTCTCAGGCGCAGCTCTCGAGGCATGGCGAGACCCCGTCCGACCAGCGTCGTCGACGGACAGATTCACCCCGTCAATCTGATCGGCGACGGAGTCCGCGAATGAACCATGCGCGGTCAGTCACAAGATCGACTGACACACACACCGTTCCTTTTCCACGGCGGCACCCTTTGAGCACGAAAGCAGCAAGAGGATCGTTACCCCGGCTCGGAGTATCGGAAGTAATGGCGGGGTCAGCGTTCGTGGGCGACCTTGTGCAGGACGTCGAGCGCGGCATCGATGGCGGCTTCTAGGGGCCAGGGTGATCTCTCCGGCTGGCTCAAGATGAGACCCCCTTGGAGGGCGGCGAGGATGGCGACGGCGATCCGTTGCGGGTCGGCATCGGATTCGACCTCGCCGGCGCTCTGCATCTTGGCAACCCCGGAGGCAAGCGACAGCCGCCAGTTCGTCATGCTGTCCGTGATGATCTGAGCCAATTCGGGATCTGTCATGGCTGCCTGTGTCGCCATTGAACCGATCGGGCAGGCCCACCGGCCAAGCCCGATGTAGTAATCGACCAAGGCATCGCGCCAGGCGTGCCACGACTCCCAGCTCGAGAGGTCGTCGATGTACGGTTTCTGCGCAGCGAGGAGCTCGCCGCCCTCCCAGATGGCGACTTCACGGACGAGTTCAGCTTTGCCGCCGGGGAAGTAGTGGAAGAGCTGGCTCTTGCTCGTGAGCGTCGCCGCACGGACGGTGTCAAGAGTGGTGCCGCCGATGCCGGAAGCGAGAATCTCCCGACCCGTCGCCTCGATGATGCGCTGGCGAGTAGCGCGACCGCGTTCCGTGATGTTGGCCCCTTGCATGAGTTCAGCGTACGCCGCTGGACCATGCGGTCCAGTCCGTGGTAGGACTGGGCCATGCAGTCCAACGAAGAAGAACTCGTCTCTCTGGTATCCGATGACCGACTCTCCGGTCAGACCGCACTCGTCACCGGCTCGAGCAGCGGTATCGGCGAAGCGATCGCCCGAGTACTCGCCGCGTCCGGTGCCCATGTCATCGTCAACGGTCGCGATGCCGAGCGCACGCAGGCTGTCGTCACCACGATCGAACGTGCGGGCGGCAAAGCGTCACCGCTCGTCGCCGATCTCGGTACATCGGCCTCCGATGTCCGCCGGTTCGCCGCTGAAGCCTCGGCCCTCGCCGGTGGCCAGATCGACATCCTGGTGAACAACGCCGGGATCTACCCGGCGACCGCGACCGCCGATCTCGCTGACGACGACCTCGACGCGGTCCTCGCCATCAACATCCGTGCCCCACACGTCCTCGTGGCGGCCCTCGCGCCAGCCATGGCGGAGCGCGGCCGCGGATCGATCGTCAACATCGGATCGTGGATGGCCCGAGTCGGCCTGCCCTTCGGAGCCATGTACACCGGGTCGAAGGCGGCACTCGAGCAGATGACGCGCACCTGGGCGGCCGAATACGGGCCTCAAGGGGTTCACGTGAACACGATCGCTCCCGGGGCCACGAGCACTCCCGGCAACGCTGAGAGCGAAGAAGTTCTCGCGGCGATGACTGCCGTGACAGTCGCAGGGCGCCCGGTACGGCCCGTCGATATCGCCTACGCCGTCCGGTTCGCTGTCTCGGACGAGGCCTCGTTCCTCCACGGCACGATCATCGACGTCGACGGCGGAATCGCCAACACGCGGCTCGGCTGATGCCCGACCTGCGAGAACCGTTCGGAGCCGAGTCGACCGCACTCGAAGTCATCGACGGAATCGACCTTCACCACAGAACAGCAGTCGTAACCGGTGCAGGATCCGGCATCGGTATTGAAACGGCCCGTGCCCTGGCTGCGGCCGGTGCAGCGGTCACCCTCGCCGTCCGCGACGTCGCGACAGGGGACCGAGTCGCGGCAGACATCCGTGCGAGCACTGGCAACGACGCCGTCCGTGCTGCGTTCGTCGACTTGGCCGATGTTGGATCCGTCCGATCGTTCGCGAGCTCGTGGTCGGGACCACTCCACCTGCTGGTGAACAACGCCGGCGTCATGGACCTACCCGAGCAGCGGACCCCCGAGGGCTGGGAGATGCATTTCGCCGTAAATCACCTCGGCCATTTCGCCCTCGCGCAAGGTCTGCACCCGGCGATGCGCTCGGCCGGTGGTGCGAAGATCGTGTCGCTGAGTTCCAGTGGGCACGCATCCTCGGGCATCCGATTCGACGATCTGTTCTTCGACAGAGACCCCTACGACCCGGGTCTCGCCTACGGGCAATCCAAGACAGCGAATGTGCTCTTCGCCCTGGAGGCGACCCGACGGTGGGAAGACGACGGAATCGCAGGATCAGCGGTCATGCCCGGCGGCATCTGGACCAACCTGCAACGCCACTGGGACCCTGCCGTGCTTATAGGCATGAAGCGGCGGTACCGCACCAAAACCGTCCAGCAAGGTGCTGCGACGAGCGTCTACGTCGCAACGCGCGCTGAACTGGGGCCAGGGACTCCCGCCTACTACGAGGACTGCCATCCGGCCAAGGTCGTCGCAGCGATCCAGGGAGGAGTCCACGGAGTTCTCCCGCACGCACTGGACCCCGTTGCAGCAGATTGGCTCTGGGACGCATCGGAACGGCTGCTCGCACAGTCGCGGTAGCTGCCGAGGAATCGGCGGTTCCAAGGGGTCGTTGGAACGGGTAGTTGGTTCGAGTCCGAGAGCAACCGTTCGAAAGCTTCTGCCGGGGTCTGGCGGGCAGTGCGGTGCGGAGTAGTCCGTCGAGTTTCGGTCGGAGTGGTCGATCTGGGCCACGTTCACCGCGCGGCTGCGCCCGCATTCATCCGCTGCCGGGTCGCACGGCGGCGGCTCCGGCCCCCACGCGTGAGCGCTGGAGGACCGGAGCCGCCGGGAGTCGAATCAGGTCAGAACCCGCTGTTGCCCGCCCCTCGCACCAGCGTGTACCCGGTTTCGTTCAGGAGCCCACCGGAGGTCGCACCAGTGACGCTGGTGTTCGACACTGCAGCGCTGCCGGCCGCGTTCAGGTCGAACCCGTACGTGCCCGCACCACTGATCGTGACCTTGTCGAAGGACAGGTTCGAGATCGTCTTCTGATAGCTGAGCAGCACCGCTTGGTAGGTGCTGTCGGTGATCGTCATGTCCGTCACGACGATAGGGGTGGTGATCTCCGCGGTGTCGGCGTAGATCCAGAGCGCGCCGAGGTTTGTGGCCCAGTTCGGTTCGCGGCTGCCGGTCCGGACGAGGGTGTTGCGGGCGATGGTGGTCGTGCCGGCGAGCGGCACCGGGTTGAATCGTGTGCCGACGGCGATGCCCGAGGCGCTCGTCACGGTGTCGCTGACGATCGAGTCCGTCGCCGAGTTCCGCGTGCCGCCGTAGATGCCGATGCCGTTGGCGAGCACGGGGACCTGGACGGTGTCGAACCGGAAGGCCGAGTCGGTGACGGGCGCTCCGTCGGAGAACATCGCGAGTGCGTCGTCGCCGGTGTTCCGGACGACGGTCTGCTCGACGACGGCGTTCACGACATTGGCGTGCAGGTTGACGCCGTCCGCGAAGGTGTCGCGGATGCGCAGTCCGACGACGTCGAGACCGTTCGTGCCCGAGTCTGCCCAGAGTCCGACCTTGGTGTGCTCGATCCAGATGTCCTGCAGGAGCGAGCCGGTTCCGAAGTTGCCTTCGAGGGCGGCGTCGAAGGCCGCGTCGTCGCGGTACCGGACGTCTCCGAGGATCGAGAGGTTCGCGATCGTGACGTTGCTGCCCGTGGCGAAGAACCCGCCCTTGCCGCTGGTGCCCTGAACGTTGGAGTACCACTCGCCTGCGCCAAGGATCGTGACGCCCTGAACGTTGATGCGCGAGGTGATCCGGAAGGTGCCAGTCGGGATCCACACTGGCATGCCCTGCGCCTTGGCAGCGGCGACGGCGTTCGTGATCGCGGTGGTCGAGTCTGATCCGTCCGACTTCGCGCCGTAGCTCGTGATGCTCAGGGCACCGGTCGGGGCGGTCAGCGCGTCGGGCACGGTCTCGGCGTCGATGAGGTCGATCGTGTACGAGGCGGCCGTGGATGACGCGTCTTTCTGCAGGGTGAGGACGGTGCCCTTCGGGAACGATCCGATCTGGACGCGGGTGTCGTCGTAGAAGCGGTGCGCTCCGCCGCCGGACGGGTTGTTGTTGTACGGGTAGGCGCCGTAGACCCAGCTGTAGACGGAGCTGAGGGTCACGTCCTTGACTTTGGTGCCGTTGGCGTAGAGGGCGAGCGGCGCGGTCTGTCCGGCGCCGTTAGCGGTGTCCGGGATCGAGGCGCGGATCGTGAGCGCGTTCGCCGGCTGCGTCAGGGTCACGGAGACCTTCTGCCCGGTCTGGTCGAGGCGCACTGCGCGACGGCCACTCGACTCGGCCTGGATGGTGCCGAACGTGCGATCGGCGGCGAGGACGGTACCGGTCGTGGTCCCAGCCTCCGCTTCGTACTCGGTGTACGGAACGGTGGCTCCGCGGACCGCGAGCGTACCGACTCCGGCGACGTCGAGGCTGTCGATCGCGACGTCGCTGCCGGCGGTGGTCGCGGCGAGCTGGACGGTGTTGATCCCGGCCGTGAACGGCAGGCTCGCGGTTGCGGTCCGCCATCCAGAGCCGGAGGTGAGGGCGATCGTGCCCGCCGCTCGGCCATTGACGGTCAGCGCGAGGGTACGTGTCGTGCCGCTGGTGTTCTGGAAACGGAGGGTGGTTGTGGCTGTCCCGGCCGTGGGCATCGTCAGGGTGCGGATGATCCGGGCGCCGGCGGTTCCGAAGCCGTTCACGGCGCCGGTGCCGGTGTACCCAGTGGTACTCGTGGTGACGGTGGCGCCGCCCGAGCGGAAGGCCGACTCGGCGTCGGCGGGCGACGCGGCCGACCCGCCAGATCCGGGTGAACCCGGATCTGTCGGCGTCGAGGTCGTCGCGACGGTGAGCGCGTCGATGTTCACATTCCCGGTGTCGGCGGTGCCGAAACGGTAGGCGATCGTGTGGTTGCCGGCCGCGAGTGACACGGCCGTGGTGATGGTGCCCCATGTGTTCCAGTCGGTCGTGGCGGGGAGGCTGATCTGCTGTGCGGCGCCTCCGTCAACGACGAGCGAGAGCGTCTTCGCGGACCCGGTGCCATTCGCGTACCGGAGCGTCAAATCCGTGCTCCCCGCGCCCGCCCTGGACACCGCGAACGCGACCTGCGCGGCGCCCTTGTTGCCGTCGGTGAACCCGCTGGCGAACCCGGAGCCGGTGAACCCGGTGTGGTCCGTGCCGACGACCACACCCCCGGTGAGCGTGGCGGACTCCGCCTCGAACTGCGGTCCGGTGGAAGAACCTGCGCCGGTCGTCGCCGGGGTGAGGTCGAGGGCGTCGAGGTTGACGTTGCCGGTGTCGCCGGACCCGAACGAGACCGTGATGGTGTGCGTCCCAGCGGTGAGCGTGCTCGTGAGCGTGGCTGCGGCCCAGGTGTTCCAGTTGGCGGTGGCAGGCAGGGACACCTGCTGCACGGCGCCGGAGTCAATCCGGAACGACAGGGTCTTTGCCGACCCATTGCCGTTCGCGTAGCGGATCGCGAACGTCTCGCTGCCCGCTGCTGCTGCAGTGACCCGGAATGCCGTGGCGGCGGAGCCCTTGTTGTCGTCGGTGTACCCACCAACGAACCCGGCACCGCTGTACCCGGTGTGGTCTGAGGTGGAGACGGCGCCGCCGGAAAGGCTCGCAGACTCGGCTTCGTAGCGAGTGGTGGTGGCGGCTGCCGCGGGGGCTGCGACGCCGAGACTCAGGGCCAACGCTGAGGCAGCGGCGACGGCTCCGGCGAGCGATCCGGCGAGTGCTCGGCCGACTGTGGTGGTGGGGGGTCTGCGCACGGTGCTTTTCCGTTCAATCAGGACCGCGTCGTTGCGGTTGAGCGCTAAACTAAACGGGCTGGAACCATTTCCGCAAGACCCACGCCAGAGCAGACCGCAGGGTCGGCAGCAACGCCCCGGATGTCAGGGCCGAGCGGTCGACTCTCGCACCACGAGCTCGACAGGGATCACGACCGGGTCTCCCGGGGCGCCGCCGCCGCGCACCTCGTCGAGCAGCATGCTCGCTGCGATCGACCCCTTGGCCGCGACGTCCTGCCGCACAGTGGTGAGCTTCGGCGTGACGTAGTGCGCCACGTCGATGTCGTCGAACCCGACAACCGAGACATTCCCCGGGACCGATCGTCCGCTCTGACGGATACCTTCCATGAACCCCACGGCCAGGATGTCCGCGGTCGCGAACACCGCTGTGACAGCCGGGTGCGACGTCGCGAGCGAGCGCCCGCCCTCGACCCCGAACTCCCACGTCGGGTCGACGGCGATCCGGTCGGCCGGGCCCCATTCCACGCCGGCGTCGGCGTGCGCCTGCAGGAACCCCTCGAAGCGCTGCCGGACCAGGCCGACGTCGGAGAACTTCGGGCCCGCGAACGCGATCCGCCGGTGCCCGAGCGACAGCAGGTGGGCGGCGGCCAGGCGTCCGCCCTCATGGTCGTCCGAGCGCACCCCGGTGGTCCGTGGGTTCGACGAGTAGCTGTCGAGCGCGAGGATCGGCGTGCCGTCGGTCGGCCGGAAATCGTCGACCTCCTCGTCGAGGAAACCGAGCACCACGGCGCCGTCGAGGTTCCAGGACCGGAGGGCGACGTCGACCTCCGCCTTCTCGCTCACCCCGCGGAACAGCAGGTGGTACCCGCGATCGCGCAGCTGACGCTCGAGGAACCCGAACACTGCGACGTTGTGCGGACTGAGTACGAGGATGTCGTGCTCGGACGAAGGCACGAGCAGACCGATGAGCCGCGAGGACTTGGCGGCGAGGCTCCGTGCGGACGCGTTCGTCACGTATCCGCGGCGGTCAACAATTGCTCGAATACGTTCGATGGTGCCGGTGGACACCTTGTCGTGGTTGCCGTTGACGACGTTCGAGACCGTCATGAGGCTGACGCCGGCCTCGGCGGCGATGTCCTTCAGGGTGACGGGCACGGGCAGTTCGATCCTGTTTCGGGTGGGAGTTGACATCGAAGATCGGAGCACCATATTGTCACTCCAGCGCCAAGTATAGCGCTAAACCAAATCCGGTCGAGGCGACGTCGCCCGACCGTCGGAAGGACCGGACGATGACGCTCAGCCCGACCCGTGACTCCGAGGTCACGCCCGGTGGACCCGCCGCGGCCCGCACTGGCCTGGAGGCACGAGCCGCCTCCACGCCGGTCACGGACCGAGAGTGGTGGCGTACCGCTGCGATCTACCAGGTCTACGTCCGCAGCTTCGCCGATGGCAACGGCGACGGCATCGGTGATCTCGCCGGCGTCCGGTCCCGCCTCGGATACCTCGCGAGTCTCGGGATCGACGCGATCTGGTTCACCCCGTGGTACCGGTCGCCCCTTGCAGATGGAGGGTACGACGTCGAGGACTACCGTGCGATCCACCCCGACTTCGGGACGGTCGCCGAGGCCGAGGCGCTGATCAGCGAGGCCGCGGCGCTCGGCATCAGGTCCATCGTCGACGTCGTGCCGAACCACGTCTCCGACCAGCACGCGTGGTTCCGCGAGGCCCTCGCCAGCGAACCCGGCAGCGACGCTCGGGCGCGGTTCTGGTTCCGCGACGGCAAGGGGCCGAACGGTGACCTCCCCCCGGGGAACTGGCCGTCGAGCTTCTCGGGCAGCACGTGGACGCGCACCATGAACCCCGACGGGACTCCGGGGCAGTGGTACCTGCACCTCTTCACACCCGAGCAGCCCGACCTGAACTGGGGCCATCCCGATGTCCGCCGGGAACACGAGGACGTCCTGCGCTTCTGGTTCGACCGCGGCGTTGCCGGTGTCCGGATCGACTCGGCTGCCCTCGTGGCGAAGGACCCGGAGCTCCCGGAGATCGACGGTGAGTACGCCGCAGGGCAGCACCCGAACCTCGACCGCGACGACCTGCACGAGATCTACCGCGGGTGGCGCACCATCGCCGAGGACTACAGCGGTGTGCTCGTCGGGGAGATCTGGCTCGCGGACCTCGAGCGGTTCGCACTGTACCTCCGGCCCGACGAGATCCACATGGCGTTCAACTTCGACTTCATGTCGCGTCCCTGGGGCGCCGATGGGTTCCGTGCCGCGATCGCGGAGACGCTCGCCGCGCACGAGCCGGTCGGGGCCCCGGCGACCTGGGTTCTCTCGAACCATGACGTCACCCGCCCGGTGACCCGGTTCGGGCGGGCGGACAGCGCCTTCGCGTTCGATGCGAAGCGGTTCGGAACACTGAGCGACCTCGTCGTGGGCGCCCGCCGTGCACGTGCTGCTGCGATGCTCGTCGCCGCACTCCCTGGTGCGCTGTACGTCTACCAGGGGGACGAGCTCGGCCTGCCCGAAGTCGAGGACATTCCGCTCGACCGCCTCGAGGACCCGATGCACTTCCGGTCCGGCGGTGTCGACCCCGGCCGTGATGGCTGCCGGGTCCCGATTCCGTGGACGAACGATGCCGCCAATGCAGGGTTCAGCCCTGACGGAACAGATGCCGCGCCCTGGCTCCCGCAGCCCGCGGACTGGGCGAGGTACTCGGTGACCGCGCAGCAGGACGACCCGACGTCAACGCTCACGCTGTACCGCCGGATGCTCGAACTCCGCCGGGGCGACGACCTCCAGCACGGCGCGTTCTCTTGGCAGGATGACACGTCCGACGTGATCGCGTTCCGCCGGGGCGCACTGCTCCACCTCACGAACTGCGGGACGACCAATGTGCCGCTGCCCGACGACGCCGACGTCGTGCTCGCCAGCGGCCCCCTCACCGACCACACCCTCCCCCCGGACACGAGCGTCTGGCTCGCCGTCCACTCCGTCTGAACCCGAACACCCCGACACAAGAGGACCCGACGATGAAGTCACGTAGCAGGATCGCGTTTGCCGCGATCGCCACCACCGCAGCCATTGGCCTGCTCGCCGGGTGCAGCACCGGCTCGGACGCCAGCTCCGACGGGAAGACGAAGATCGTCGTCGCCGTCGACGCTGGCCTCGAGAAGCCCGCCAAGGTCGCCTTCCAAAACCAGGTGAAGGCGTTCGAGAAGGCGAACCCGAAGATCACGGTGACGAGCCGTGAGTACACGTGGACTGGTACGACGTTCGCCGCCGAGCTCGCCGGCGGCACTCTGCCGGACGTGTTCACTATCCCGTTCACGGACGGTAAGTCGCTCATCCAGCAGAACCAGATCGCGGACATCTCCGGCCTGGTCTCGAAGCTGCCGTACGCGGAGAAGTTCAACCCGAATGTCGTGAAGAACGGCGAGAACGCGGACGGCGACATCGAAGCCCTCCCGATCGCGGCGTACGGCCAGGCGCTGCACTACAACCGCGACCTGTTCACCCAGGCCGGACTGGACCCTGACTCCCCGCCGACCACGTGGGCCGAGGTGCGCGCCGACGCGAAGCAGATCGCGGACAAGACCGGCAAAGCCGGCTACGCGACGATGACGCAGGGCAACACGGGCGGCTGGATCCTCACGTCCCTCGCCTATGCGATGGGCGGCCGTGCGGAGACCGGAACCGGTGCGAAGACGAAGGCGACGGTGGACAGCGCAGCGTTCGAGAAGGCCCTGACGCTGATGAAGGACATGCGGTGGAAGGACGACTCCATGGGCGGCAACTTCCTCTACGACTGGAACGCCATCAACCAGGCCTTCGCCTCCGGTCAGGTCGGCATGTACGTCTCCGGCGGCGGCAACTACGGCTCGCTCATCTCGCAGAACCAGATCGACCCCAAGTCGTACGGTGAGACGGTCGTGCCGCTCAGCGGGAAGGACGCCGGAGCCCTCGGCGGCGGGACCCTTGCCGCGGTCAGCGCCAAGTCGACCGCCGAGCAGCAGGCGGCAGCGGTCAAGTGGATCGACTTCTACTACATGCAGAAGCTCTTCACGAAGGCTGACGCCCAGCGCGACGCGAAGACCCTCGCCGCCTCCGACCAGCCGGTCGGCGCCCCGCAGGTGCCGGTGTTCGACAAGGCGACCTACGACAAGACCCTCGAGTGGACGAAGGAGTGGATCAACGTCCCGCTCGACCAGATGAAGCCGTACACCGAGCAGCAGTTCGACCAGACGATCGTCCCGGAGCCGGCGAAGAACACGCAGGAGCTCTACGGCCTGCTCGACCCGGTGGTCCAGGCTGTCCTCACGGACAATTCCGCGGACCCGGCCAAGCTGCTGTCGGACGCGCAGACGCAGATCCAGGCCAAGCTCGATTCGGCCAAGTGAGATGACGACCAACGCAACCGGGTTGCAGGACCCGGGCCGAGCCTCCCGTCCGGACCGTGACGGTCCTCGGGACCGGCGGCGCACTCCTGCGACCTGGTTGCGTCGGGGTGGGCTCTCGACGCTCGTCTTCGCCCTCCCGCTGATCCTCGTCTTCGGACTGTTCTCATGGTGGCCCATCGTCCGCGCGACGGTGATGTCCTTCCAGCAGACGAACCTGGTGACCGCGCCGACGTTCGTCGGTTGGGACAACTTCGTCAACGTTCTGCACGACCCGCTTCTGCCGACGGCCATGGGCAACACCGTGTGGTTCGCGGTGCTGGCCCTGGTGTTCGGCTACCCGCTGCCGCTCGTGATGGCGGTGCTCATGAGCGAGCTCCGCCGGGCCAAGGGCTTCTTCAGCGCCCTGGTGTACCTGCCGGTGGTCGTGCCGCCGGTGGTCGCGGTGTTGCTCTGGAAGTTCTTCTATGACGGCTCCGCGACCGGGGTGTTCAACACGATCCTGGGGTTCGTCGGCATCCCGCCGCAGCCGTGGCTGCAGAACGCCGGGACGGCGATGCCGTCTTTGGTGCTCGAGGCGACGTGGGCAGCGGCTGGCGGCACCGTGATCATCTACTTGGCGGCGCTGCTGTCGGTACCGCCGGAGCTCTACGACGCCGCCGAGGTGGACGGCGCCCGTGTCTGGCGGAAGATCTGGCACGTCACGCTGCCGCAGTTGCGCGGCGTGTTGTTCGTGACGCTCATCCTGCAGGTGATCGGGACCGCGCAGGTGTTCCTTGAGCCTTACCTGTTCACTGGAGGCGGGCCGAACAACTCCACCACCACGATCCTGCTGATGATTTACGACTACGCGTTCGCCAACTCGACCGGCGGCGACTACGGTTCGGCGACGGCGCTCAGCATCATGCTCGCGGTCGTGCTCGCGGCGCTCAGCATCCTGTACTTCCGACTCACGAAGAAGTGGAGCGTCTGATGACCTCGACGGTTCCCTCCGCCCCGGTCCTCGGCTCCGACGACCCCGCCGGCGCGAGCGTCGCACCAGTGCGACGGAGCCCCCGGCGGCCCGTTCGCCTCTCGTCCGGGCAGATGGACAGCACAACGCGCGGGATCGTCGCCCGTGCCGACCGCGGTCGACGGTCGGTTCGGGCGTCGCTGTTCTCGCTGAACGGGCTCCTGCTCATCGGCCTGGTCGGTCTCGGACTCGGGCCGATGCTCTGGCTCGCGAAGTCCGCGATCACGCCGACCCAGGACACGCTCCGGACGCCGCTCGCGCTGTTCCCGAACGGGGTTGACTGGGCGAACGTCTCCGCGGCGTGGAACGACGTCCACATCAGCCTGTACTTCGGGAACACGCTCGTTCTGGCGGTCGGGGCCTGGGTGATGCAGATCCTGGTCGCCACGACCGGCGGCTACGTGCTCTCGATCCTGCGGCCGGCGTACTCCCGCGTGCTCGAGGGCATGGTGCTCTCAACCCTGTTCATCCCGTCCGTGGTGCTCCTGGTCCCCCTCTACCTGACGATCCTGCACCCGCCGGTGATCGGAACGTCGCTGATCAACACGTACTGGGCGGTCTGGCTGCCGGCCGGGGCGAACGCCTTCAACATCTTGCTCGTCAAGCGGTTCTTCGACGCCCTCCCGCGTGAGGTCTTCGAGGCCGCGTCGACCGACGGCGCCGGACCCTTCCGGATGTTCTGGTCGATGGTGCTCCCGATGTCGAAGCCGATCCTCGGAGTGGTGTCCGTATTCGCGGTCATCAACTCGTGGAAGGACTTCCTCTGGCCGTTGCTCGTCCTACCGAACCCGGCAATGCAGCCGCTGTCGGTGCGGTTGCCGAGCATCCAGTCCACGACCGAGCTCGACGTCTTCCTGGCGGCGCTGGCGATCTCAACGCTCATCCCGGTGGTGCTGTTCCTCGGGTTCCAGCGGATGTTCCTCAACTCGGCAGGGCTCGGCGGGGCGGTCAAGGGCTGACGCGACCGCCGAGCGTCGGATGCGGCCCGGTGACGGGCTGGAGGCGCGCACCGGCGGGTTCCGCGCCTCCACGGTGGAACGAGGCGACCTTGGGGTCGCTGACGCCATCGATTGCTGACATGTGGACCGCCGCCGGTTCCTCACGTGCTGATAGCGGCACAAGCGGCACTGCAGCCGAGCTCAGGTTTCGTCTTTCGAGCGCTGGAAGGTCTCGGGGTGCGGTCAGGAGTGAGCGTCCGCGCGGGGACAAGTCGGGGCGGCCGGAGCGGAGCAATCCGCTCCGGCGCGCCAGGTCAGTATCTGTTTTTGGGTCAGGAGTGGGCGGTACCGAGAGCGATGTCGCGCGCGTCTCGGAGGACGGCGGCGCTGTGATGGAGTCCGGCGAGCTCCTCGTCGGTGAACCGGGGCAGGATCGTCCGCACAACGCCTCCGGCGCCGAGGATCGAGGGCAGTGCCAACGTGACGTCGTAGTCGGACTGGTAGGAAGCGACGGGGAAGACCGCGTTCTCGTCCGTGACGATCGCTTCGGCGAGGCGCCCAACGACGGCGCCGATGCCGTGTTGGCTCGCGCCGATGCCCTCGATGATGGTGATGTTGCCGAAACGGACATCGGACTCGATCTGGTTCTGGATCGCTTTCGGCACGCCCCCGAGCCGGCGGAATTCGTCCAAGACAGGTGCGCCGCCGACGGTTGCGGTGGACCACAGCACCACGCTTGAGGTGCCGTGCTCTCCCACGACGCTTGCCTGCACGTCCCGGGCATGTACCCCGAGGTGCAACGCGATGTGATGACGAAGGCGCAACGAGTCGATGACGGTTCCCGCAGACACGATGTTCGTCGTCGGCGCCAACGCCCGGGCAAGATCCGCCAGCGGGTCGGGCGGATCTGTCACGACGAGCAGCGTCGCCTCCGGGGCCGCATGCGTCGCGGCCGGGATCATTTCCCGATACGCCTTCGCGTTCACTGGAATCAGATTGAGCCGTCCCTTCGGGTCGTTGCGATCCGTCGCGCCCCCGTTCTTCTCGTTCACTCCTGCGGTCACGATCACCAGAGACG
The DNA here is from genome assembly GCF_001865055.2 of Curtobacterium sp. MCBA15_004. Classification (NCBI taxonomy): domain Bacteria; kingdom Bacillati; phylum Actinomycetota; class Actinomycetes; order Micrococcales; family Microbacteriaceae; genus Curtobacterium; species Curtobacterium sp. MCBA15_004. Next base: position 200,298 of record NZ_CP126266.1, read on the forward strand.
CACCCTCAAGTTGGTCGTAGCCGCCTGCCCGGACGCTCGACAGAGACGACAACGCTGCAACATAGGTCATGTCCTCCGCCAGACCCGCAGCTTTCTTCTCGTCCCGGTCGACGATCACGACGTCGGGGCTGACCCCGCCTGTTCGGACCAGAGCCGAGATGGTAGCGGCACCGACAGAGCCAGCCCCAATGACACCAATTTTCATCAAAATCTCCTCAACGCCTCGATGTTTCAAAAGATACGCGAATGCTGTTGCGCTGGTTCCTGCCGTGGTTCGGATGGTCGACCGGGAACGTCGTTGAGGCGGGGCACTTGCTCGGGGTGCACCGAGAGACGTGCTGTTCGAGAGAGGCCGGCGCCAGCCTGAACGTGTACACAAGCACCCGCTTCCAGACACTTGTTTGGGCCGGGAAGTGGTGGGTGGGGTGTACTTACGCAGCAGTCCGGCGGCAGGGGCGCGAACCAGGCCCGCTGCAGCCGCTGAACTAGGCCTAAAAGTACGCATGCTGGGCGCAGCTAGAGACGACGTTACCGGACGGACGTTGTCTGGTGGAAGCGCTTCAAGCCGCGGGTGTCGACGTTCCCGGCATCGACCACGCCAGCTCTCCAAGGCGTACTGCGCTCGTCACGGTTCACGGTTCACGGTTCACGGTTCACGGTAGAGGAGACGATCAGTTCGCCCTCGGCGCGAGCGCAAGCAACAATGTTGGATTCGACTTCTCATTCCCCATTCTCAGTTCGGCAGATTCCATCGGAGGTCGTACCCGGTGTCGGCCAAGAACCACAGCTGGCTCCGGACTTCTTCCAGCGCTTTCGTGTCGTCGTCGTTGCGCATGTCGGCGCGGAGGAGCGTGTTGGCGGTGATGATGTCGTCGGTTCGGTCGCTGTAGCCGGCGTGGGTGGCTGTGAGGCTGATGGTGGGGTCGGCGGGGAGGATCAGTTCGGTGCCGGAGTAGCCGACGGTGTCGGGTTCGAACCCGAGGGTCGCCATGTCGAGTTCGTGTTCGGTGAAGGCGACGAGCCGATACGGCATGTCCCGCTTGGTGATGAGCGGGTAGCCGGGCAGTTCCGAGATGGCGCGTCCGGAGATACGGCACCCGGCACTGATGAGCCGCTCTGCCTGTTCAGGAAGTGGCAGGTCGGATGTCCACTGGGTGCGGACGCCGCCTGGTCCGGGGTAGCAGGCGATGGCGAAGTCGACGAGGCCGCCGACCTTCCGTGATTCCCATCCGATGTCTGTGCGGTGAACGCGTTTCCCGAGGCGTGCGAGCGCGTCATCGACCTGCCCCGCGGTGAGTCCGGCGCGAACCATCTTGTCGAACGTGGCGCCGTTGACGGCGAGTATTCGTGCGACCGCGAAGGTGACGTAGATCGGCGCGGCGTCCTTCCACCGCTCGAGCACACCCAGGACCTGCTTTCCGTCGACCCACACCCGCCGCCGGTTCACGTCGACGAGCAGCACGGTCTCGGTCTGCTCCGCGAGAGCGATCTGCGTCGTCGTCACCGTCCGTGGCGCCAGCAGCAGCAACTCCACGGCTGCTTCTGCCTCGGCGCGTGGTCGTTGCGTCAGCGTTGGGAAACGTGCGCGGCGACCGTCGGCGAGGCGGATCGTGTCCTGCGACTCCACGACCGCGGGCAGGCCAGCAAGCTTCAGGACCGCGAGAGCGCCAGTGAGGTCGGTGGTGTCGCCGAGCCCGTACGGCATCGTGATCTGCGGCCGGCCGGCGTAGGCGGCAGTGACCCATTCGAGAGCGGGCCCCATCAGCTGCGTTCCTCCCGCGTGTCGGGTCGGATGAGCGCCATCAACCAACTGGCTTCGGTGAGGAACGGTTCCCACCCGTCCCGAGGGTCCCCGTGCGCGGGTTCGACCCGGTACGTGGCGGCGTCGCCTGAGCCGGACACGATGACCCGTCGCAGTTCAGCCTCGGATGTGTCGCGGAAAAAGAGATGCCCGTGGACGCCGTGCATGTCGAAGGCGACGCTGATGAGGAACAGGTCCGGCCGGCGGGTCACTGCCGCCACCGCCGTCCGCGGAACAGGGCGACGATCGTCGCGAGCGGCCGGCCCTGCAACATCCAGGTCAACGGTGTCAGCGGCTCATCCTCGATGGTGAGGAAGCGGCGGGGTGTGGTCATGAACTCGGTCATCGCCGCCGCGTCGAGCAGCGGCTGCGGTGCCGCCGCGTAGAGGACGTCGAGGCCTGGCAGCAGCGATGACGGGTCGCCGAACTCGGGGAGCACGGGCTTGACGAGTTGCCAGTCGGGGATGCGTTCTTCGCCCCCGAGGTCGAAGCTCGTCAGCCGGTTCGCCTCGAACAGCTCACCGACCTCCTCAATGCTCACCTGCAGCGCGGCGGCGACTTCTGGCTCGGTGAGAGTTGTGTTGAGGAGGTTCCGGCGGATGCGGGCCTGCGTGGTCTGCCACCAGTCCTCAGGCACGTCCGCCGGACCAACAGCGCTGTGGTCGGGTTGGCGGGGGATCTGTCGGCCTTCGTCGGCGTACGCGGACAGCTGTTCGCGGGTGACTTCACCGCGGGCGTACATCCACAACTGCGACTGCCACGGCATGTCGTCCGGGAACCCTTCCAAGTAGCCGGAGTGGATCACCGCCCGGACGGCTTTCTCCCGCTTCGCGATCTCGGATGCGGGGATGAGGAGGGTCTGCACGATACGGTTCGCTTCCCGCACCGCCGGCACGTTTAGGTCCGACAGGACCGTGTTGGTTTTGTCGTAGAGCTCGTACCCGGGCTCGACGTCGATGGGGCGGACGAGGATCTGCGCCAGGTGCGCGTCCGAGTTCTCGGTGTCCTCGAGGAGCACGTGCCCCCAGAGGATCCGGTCGTTCGACAGGTGCATGGACACCAGACGCATCATCAGCAACTACCTCCAAAGGTCGGGCGTGAGCAGAGCGGATCAGAGCTGCGGAAAGTCAGTGGACGTGCGGCCGATACGTTCCGGTGTGTAGCGGAGGAGGAACCGCATGATCCGGTCCGCTTCGACCATCGCCGGCCACGTCGGGTCCTGACCGTCCGGGTCGACGTTGGTGAGCCGGAACCAGGGCGGCTCGTCGGCATGATCGATGAGGACCGTGGACGGTGGCGCGTCGGGGTGGTCGGGGTCGGTGAACATGACGGAGCCGAAGAACCGGGTGTCGTCGTACGCCAACGTCAGCGACAGCAGCTGCAGCATCAGCCCACCCCGCCCTCACCGCTACCGCTGCCGTTATCGCTGCCGGGGTGCCAGCGGAGGTCGTGGGCGAGGTCGGATCGGAAGTGCAGCAGCTGCCGCAGCCCGGTGACCGCATCCGTGTTCGCGGTCACCCAGCTGTCCTCGTAGAGGACGTGCGCGGTGATGAAGTCGTCTGTGCAGCACCCCTCCGCGCCGGTGAGGATCGTGGTGTCCTGCGGGATGACGACCGACACCGTTGCGTGATCCGCCGACGCAGGCTCGTAGCCGAGCGCCTGCATGTCCGGATGCTCGGCGAAGAACGCAGTCAACCGGTCCGGGGGAACGAGCGCCCCGGACTGCTGAGCCGCCCACCGGTCCGACATCACCCCACCCACCCCGATCAGCTGGTCCGCCTGCTGGTCGATGGTGTCGTCACGCCGCCAGCAGGTCCGGACCCCGCCATACCCCGGATACGCCGCGAGTGCCCAGTCGACCAGCGCGGGCCCATCCGTGGCTTCCCATCCGATGGGCGTATCGAACACGTGCGAACCGAGGGTCGGCAGCGCGGTGCGGACCTCGCCCATTGAGATGCCGGTGCGGTCCGCGATAGCGCGCGTGCCGCCGCCGTGCATGACGATGCTGCGGGCGATCGCGAACACAGTCTTCCAACCTGGGGTCGCTTCCCGCTGCATCGACGTGCCGTGCACCTGCCGGCCGTCCGCCCAGACCCACCCCCGTTTGCCGTTCACCACCACCAGGTCCGGGTATCGGCGCACCAGCGACAGCACTCCACCCTCGGACCCGCCAGGCAGCAGGATCACATCGTCAACACGCCCGCCAGCACCGCCGTCAATGACGGTGGTGGTCGGGTCCGGGGTGGCGAGGAACGCCGTCCGGCCGTCGTCGAATCGGAGCCGGTCGAACGCTTCGATGCGGGCCGGCATACCGGCAGCAGCGAGAGCTGTGAGCGTCTGGGTGACGTCAATCGTGTAGGCAAGCCCGAACGGCAACGACAGGATCGTCTGCTCGTGGCGGATGTTCTGCACCCATCGCCGGTCAGACATCAGCCGGCCCAACCGCTTCCGGTCCACGGCCCACGGCGCGCAGCTCGGAAAGCACCGCGAGCACCTGCGTCGCTGCTTCCAGGAGTGGGTCCGTAGGGTCCGTCAACGGTGCTCCGTTGAGCAGCGTGAACGCCGACCCGTCCTCTGTTGTGCGGACGTTGACGGTCCGTTGCAGGATCTCTGGTCCGGTGGAGTTCGTGAACGTCATCCCCGCCAACGTGGGCCAGATGACAGCGTCGAACTGCGCCGACAACGACAGCAGCCGCAACGGCACCGGCTCGAACTGCGGCGCCCCACGCTCACCCATCGCCAGCCAACTGTGGGTCGTCCTCCGACAGCCGCTCCAGCCCGAGCCCGGATGCGTCGAGGATCGCGTTCTCGGACTCCTCGGTAGCGACGAACGACCCGATCTGCGCATTGACCGCGACAAGAGTCCCTATCCGACTCCGCGCATCCAACGCCACCGCGGTGACCTCCTCAGCAGTGCAGTCGGACGTCAGCTCCGGCTTCGACGGGTGCAGCGCGGGGAACTCGAGCTGCTGCACGGGCGGATGCCACTTCACCCCGACGCGGAGGACTCGGCCGTCGGTGTTGTTGCGGTAGAACATTGATCCGAAGGGATGACCCTGGTCGAGAGTGAGGTCCGCGCCGTAGAGGGTCCAACCGGCGGCGGCATAAGACGGGTCCCACCGCTGCACCGTGAGAGCGCCGACCCCCATCTTCAGACCTGCGATGAATGCTTCGTCGGCTTGGACCTCGACGAAGAATTCCCGAAGGTGCGGCGGAACTTCGTGCCGGAAAGATGACAGTGGCACGCGCTGGACTGTTCGTCCCGAGGTTCTCTGGCTCTCGGCGCCGGCAGGGTCAGCTTCATCGGTCATCGAAACGCCTCCTAACCACGAAGCGGCGGAGCCCACTGCATCTCGCCGCCAGACGCTCATAGTAACGAGCGTTCACGGGGGTGTCTAGAGGGAGTTGCGCGATTCTCGCCGTCGTCTCCAAGCCCCAGCGTCTTCCACTGAAACCGGATCGATCCGCGCATACGGTCGACGCCGCCGCACCCTGCTCCGGCAGAACGGACCGATGATGAACTCGACACGCTTTGCTTCCGCCGCGGACGGGACGGAGATCGCAACGATCACCGACGACCTCGAAGTGCGCATCAACGAACGACCCACCGTCACCATCGTCAGCTGCACCGGGACCGCCACACTCGACTACGACGACACCGTCGACGTTGTCGCTGCGCTCACCGAAGCGCTCACCATCCTCCATGATCGCGGAGCAGGCACGGCGTATCCGGACGATGAAACGCGACAGTAGACGCGGATCGCCACTGCCGTCCGCCGCATATGAATGAACTGTGACAAATCATCTCGCCCTCTTCGACGAGCGTCCCTTAACGCCCGACGCTGACCTGAGAGAACAGGCGGCGCGCCTTCCAGCTCGTGATGCCAGGCCGCGCGCCGGTCGGTGCGCGGCGAGGGATCCCGGCTCGGCGCTGGTGGTGATGTGCGCGGTTCTGGTATCCCTGGCTCCGCTGGCCGCGATCGAAGCGATGTTTGCGGGGCTGCTTGTCGGCTCAGCCCGCGATCCGGAACTCGTTTGGTCTGCGATGCCGCTGACGTTCCTGCCCTGCGTCGCGGGGGCAGTCGCTCTCCGTTCCGGAGCCGGCGGATTGCGCTGGTGGTGGGTGCTGCCCTCGGTGATTCTAGGAGCGCTCGGGCTCACTTTGCTTTCACGGACGTTCTTCGGCTGACACAAGAGCGCCGCATCCTTTGAAAAGGCGGACGAAATCGGCTGGCTCTGCTTCCCCGACCGCTACCACATCGGTGCGCAAGCGAGGATCACCGTCGGGCGCGGAAGGGCGCCGCGAAACCCGGAGTGGAGGTCCTCGCCTGCGAGTTCCAGCCGGCGCCCGCTGCGAGTCCACCGAAGACAACTTGGTCGTGGTGATTCGAGGCCGACCTGTTAGGCCGCGCCGGCGCCACGGCCGTAGATGCGTTTGTCACGCAGGGCGCGCTGCACGTCCGAATCGGTCAGCGGGAGCAGACCGTGATCCTTCGGCGCCTGCGATGAGCCCGGTTCCGGGCGCAGGCGCAAGTAGATTTCTCGTATCTCGGGCCAGTCAGCTACTAACCCAAGCCGTGCTGCGCGGTGCAGCACGTGCAGCGTGCCCCTCGGTTTGAATCCGTGCTGACGAGCAAGGAGCTGACCTCCTCCGTCGTCGATGAGGACGATCACCCGCTCCCCGCGATTCCGCCGCGCCAGAGCGTGAGCGATGACCATCCGTTCGCCGATGTCCTTCGCGCGGGCTGGCTGGCGTTCGTGAGGCATTCCGAGGATCGCGGAGACGTAGCGGTCCACGTCAGGATCGACCCCTGAACGAGAGTCTAGTTCTGCGATGTGCCCGTTTCTCAGCGCCCAATCGAGTGCCCGATCCGACCCGCGGAATCGTCCGTCCTCCTCGGTTTTGTCCCGAATCTCCTGGACGACATCTGCCGGCATGGCCAGAGAAGCGGTGACGCTGCGCAACGTGTCCAGCACGTCGGCGGCCGCCTCGGAACGACGTTCTCCCACTCCGACGGCCTCGCCCTCTGGGAGAAAGCGCCCGAGCCAAGAACTTCCACGTCATCGACAGGGCAGGCCACTACGAGATGTACGACGAGCCCAAGTACGTCAACGAAGCCGCCGAGACCCTCGACGTCTTCTTCCGGGAGCACCTCGCCAGCTGAATCTCTCGACAGTGTGCGCTGTCGCTCATGACTCTCGTTAAGTAGCCGATCCGCTACCGGGCGGCGTCGTTCAGGAGGCGCGATCCAGTGCCGCCATGCTCGCTCGGTCAAGGACGACGTCGCTCACGGCGAGGTTTGCTTCGAGATGTGCGGGGTTCGCTGTGCCAGAGATCACGAAGGTGTTGGGTGCGTGGTGCAGCAGCCACGCCAGGCCGATCTGAGCGGGTGACCATCCCGACGCCTCTGCGATAGCCCGTACAACCTGCTGGTCGGTGACTCGCGGTTGGCCTGGGTGGCGATTTCCGAGCGGGAAAAACGGCACCCATGCGACGCCTTCGTCGCGACAGAGTTCGAGCATCGGCTCGTCCCTACGTTCGAGCAGGCTGTAGGAGTTCTGAACGCAAGCAATACCGAGAGGGAGGGCGTGCTGCAACTCGTCGAACGTGACGTTGCTCAGTCCGATCGCACCGATCTTGCCAGCGTCCCGGAGATCGCGCAGTGCAGCAAGCTGCGCATCGAGATCCACTCGTTGTTCCGCGGGGACCTCCGGATTGACCCCAGGTCGGCGGAGGTTCATCACACCGATCTGCTCGACTCCCAACGTGGTGAGTTGTGTCTCCACGCTGGCCGTGATCTGGTTCGGCTGCTGCGCCAGCACCATTCCACCGGCGGGGTTCGGGTCGGCGCCGATCTTGCTGGCGATAAGGACACCGTCGGACGGACGGATGGCGTCGTGCAGGATCTGGTTCACGGCTCCGCCGCCGTAGAACTCCGCGGTGTCGACATGGTCGACGCCCAGCTCGATCGCACGCCGAACGAGCGCGACACCCTGGGCGCGATCTTCTGTAAGCCGGGCGAGTTCCATCGCGCCGTAACCGATCCGAGCAACAGCGCGGCCACCGAGGCTGCCGACCCCTCCCGGCCGCTTCGTTGCATCGCTGCGTGAGGGTGTGTTCGTGCCAGTCATGAAACGCCGCCTTCATCTACCATAGGGTTATCGGAGGGCACTCCGGTAACACGACCGTAGCACTACCGGAGGGACCTCCGTTATGGCCTTGTCACGTCCAGTCCGACGCCCTGTTGGTGGGTTGCCGGTGCGAGCGCACGCCATCCAGAACAGGGCACGGTTGATCACTGTCGCGCGGGCAGCCTTCACGGCAGGAGAGGTGGTGTCACTTGAGCGGATCGCCCGCGAGGCGAACGTCGGAATCGGCACGCTGTACCGACACTTTCCAACTCGGGAGGCTCTCGTCGTCGCTGTTTACAGCGAGGAACTGGACGCGGTCACCAGCTCAGCGGCCGGCCTCCTCGAGAAGAGTTCCGCCGCGGATGCTCTTGTGGCGTGGGCGCGACGATATGCCGATCTCGTCTTCGCCAAGAGGGAGATTCGGGACGTCCTCGTGGTCGCGGCGACCACTGAGGCTGGTGGCGTGCCGTCAGCGAGAGAACGAGTCACCGCCGTAATCGACGCCATCCTCACAGCAGGACGGGTCGACGGGACGCTCCGCGACGACGTTGACACCAGTGACGTCGTTGCGCTGCTGCTTGGCGCGGTACTCGCCTCAGCGGCGATTAGCTCTCCAGAACCCCTGCATCGGCGGTTCGTCCTGATTTGCGAAGCCGTCACAATCCATCGCGCATCGAGCGCCACCTCAGCACCCTGAAGCCCGCGCACCGCGGAGAGGGCCAGTCTCGATAGACGAACGTCTATCGAGACGTCCAAGAACACCGGGCGGCGCCTGTGATCTGCTCGGCCCATGGCCGAGCCCTCACCGGTCGCTCGGTTGAACGACGCGGGCGAGGGGCCTGTTCTGGATTGCTCTAGTGCCGATCGGCCGATGGGCGGACGGCGAGGTTGGAGGTGGTGTGCCCTCCGTCGACAGCCAGTGTCTGCCCGGTGATGAACGCGGCGGCCGAGCTCAGGAGGAACACCACTGCGTCGCCGACCTCGTCGCCGGTCCCGGTGCGGCCCAGGGGAACCGTTGCTCGGTACGTCTCGAACAGGACGCCGTCGCTGTGGGCGATTTCGGTCGCCTCGGTGCGGGTCAGACCGGGCCGGACACCGTTCACACGGATGTTGCGGGGGCCGAGCTCTGCTGCCAACGCGCGAGTGGCCGCGTCGAGTGCTCCCTTCGCTGCCGCGTAGAGCGCCGTTGCCGGGCTGCCGACAGCAGACAGCGTGGACGAGACGTTGACGATGCTCCCGCCGTCACGCATTACCGGTGCGGCCGCGCCGGACAGCAGCAGCGGTGCGCGGACGTCGAGTGACATCGTCGCGTCGATGTCACTCGCGCTGATCCGCTCGATCGGTGCGAAGTGCGCGGTGCCCGCGTTGTTGACCAACCCGTCGACCCGTCCATGGCGTTCCAGGGTCTGTGCGAGGACCTCGGTCGGTGCCGCCGGGTCGTTCAGGTCTGCCTGGATCCAGCTGGCAGCCTGCCCCAGCGTCGCGGCGTGCTCACGCAGTGCCTGACCATTGCGGCCGACAAGGACGACGCGGGCTCCTGCTGCCGCGCAGCTGGCGCTGATCGCTGCACCGAGACCCTTCGAGCCTCCGGTGATGATGACGACCCGGTCGGTCAGCGGAGCGGCGGGGAACGAGTGGTGGGTGTGCATGCGTATGGCTGCTTCCTGTGCTTGGAACGCACGCCAGCCACCTCTCGCGACGTCGGTCGACGCGGGGTCAACGGGGCTGGATGCGAGGGTTTCCAGCCCCGGACCGCCCTTGCAGGACGACCGCTTCACGAAGGTGAACGCGTCGATCGTATCGCTGACGAAGTGGTCTCCAGGTGAGGCGGCCGGGTCGGATGTGGGATATCGTGGCGCTCTGACCGATTCCCATCGGTGTGGTCGACCTCGTGCATCAGCACAGGCGATCCGGGGCTGAAAACCTCCGGCGTTCCCAATCGAAGCCCGGAGGTCTTCCCATGTCGACGTCGTCGCGGACCGCGCTCAGCACATCCGCTTCTCCCAAGCGTTGGTGGGCGCTCGTCGTCCTTGCGCTCACCCAACTCGTCGTGGTGCTCGATGGCACGATCGTCACCATCGCGCTGCCGCAGGCGCAGCAGGAACTCGGCCTCACTGACCTGGAACGTCAGTGGGTCGTGACCGCCTATGCCCTCGCGTTCGGTGCCCTGTTGCTCCTGGGCGGTCGAGTCGCTGACTACTGGGGGCGCAAGCGCACCTTCTTGGTCGGCATGCTCGGCTTCGGTGCGGCCTCCGCGTTCGGCGGCCTCGCCCAGAACGGCACCGAGCTGATCGTCGCTCGCGGTCTGCAGGGTGTGTTCGCCGCGTTGCTGGCCCCGGCGGCACTGGCGCTGCTGACCGTGACCTTCCCGAGCGGTCGCGAGCGCAACACTGCCTTCGCGGTGTTCGGAGCCGTTGCCGGCGCCGGCGCGGCGGTCGGACTGGTGCTTGGCGGCGTGCTGACCGAGTTCGCCGACTGGCGGTGGTGCTTGCTCGTGAACGTGTTCTTCGTGGTCGTGGGACTCATCGGCGGGATGCTGCTGGTGCAGGAGTCCAAGACCGAGGGCAACAACCGCTACGACCTGGTCGGGGCTGTCACTGTCACGCTCGGACTGGGTTCGCTGGTGTACGGGTTCAGCCTCGCCGAGCACGGCTGGGGCCAGATCCAGACGGTCGGGTTCCTCGCACTCGGCGCCGGTCTGCTGGTGCTCTTCGTGGTGGTCGAGAGCCGCGTGGCGCAGCCGTTGCTGCCGCTCCGGGTCGTCACCGACCGGGTTCGAGGAGGCGCATTCCTGGTCCAGATGATCGTCGGCAGCGTCATGATCGGGGCACTGCTCTACGTCTCGTTCCACCTGCAGATCGTGCTCGGGATGGACCCGCTGCTCGCCGGCCTTGCGACGCTGCCGATCACGCTGAGCATCATGGTCATGGTGCCGATCGCGACGAAGCTGCTGTCCACCATCGGCCCGCGTCCCATGATGATCGGCGGACCCCTGGTCTCCGCCGTCGGCCTCGCCTACCTCAGCCGCGTCACTGCCGACGGCTCGTACCTGGCGCAGGTCTTGCCTGCGTTGATCGTGCTGGGGCTCGGCATGGCGTTCGTGTTCGTCCCACTGCAGAACCTCGCGCTGACGGGTGTCGAGCCGCACGACGCCGGCGCTGCCTCGGCCACGCTGAACTCGGCGTTGCAGATCGGCGGGTCGATCGGGCTGTCGGTGTTCACCGCCCTCTACGCCGCACGCGTGGCTGACGTCGGCGGCGGGTCGAGACTCGACGCGCTCACCAGCGGCTACTCCGTGGCGTTCCTCGCTGCGGCGATCGGACTGGTGCTCGCGTCGATCATCGCGGCCGTGTTCATCCGTGGTTCGAAGTCCGAGCTGCTGCCCCAGGTGTCCGACACCGAGGCAGCGGTGTACGTGCACTGAGCGCCGTGTCGCGACTCGAGACGGTCCACGACGTCGTCGGGCCCTGGTCGCTCGCCACCAGCAGGCGGTTCTGGGAGGGCTTCACCCCCGGCAGGCTCGCGTCCCAGACGCAGGCAGCGGGCATCCAGACCACCTTCCTGTGCGACACCGACTGGCAGCGGGTGGACGCCGTCATCACCCAAGACGGGCCGTCCGTCCGCATCGTGGTCGATGGCACCGGGGATCTGGATGCCGCGACCGACCAGGTCCGCCGGCTGCTGTCGATCGACATCGACGGACGCAGCTGGCCCGACGTCGCGATGCGCGACGGGGTCATCGCGGAGGCGCAGGCGCAGCTCCGTGGCTTCCGTCCGTGCGGCTTCTTCTCGCCCTACGAGGCCGCCGTCTGGTCGGTGCTGTCGCAACGCCTGCAAATCCGGCAGGCGGCCGCGATCAAGACACGGCTCACACAGCAGCTCGGCGACGACGGAGCCTTCCCGTCTCCTGCCGCGCTGTTCGCGGAATCACTGGTCCTGCCCGGACGCAAGGCGGAGTACCTGCACGCGATCGCCGAGGCCGCGCTCGACGGCAGACTCTCCGGCTCGTTCCTCCGATCGATGCCGTCGGCTGAGGCGTTCGTGCAGGTGCAGGGCATCCTGGGGATGGGACCGTTCTCGGCCGAGCTCGTGGTGATCCGCGGCGCGAACTTCCCCGACGTGCTGCCACACCACGAAGGCAAGCTGAGCGACGAAATCACGAGACGATACGGAACCGATCGCTCCTTCGATGAGATCACCGAGGCGTGGAAGCCGTATCGCTCCTGGGCCACGGTGCACCTGCGCGCGCTGCGAGCTGCAGAGGGCAGATGATCCTTCCGCTTAACCGCATCGGGATCGGCTACCGGACTGCTGACAGAGCCGCGATGTGTTTGACCAGACCGACCGCGTGAGCAGGCATCGCTTCAAAGAATCGGTAGAGAGTCTCGGATCGATCAACAGGACCTACGGCCCAGCACCGCTTGCCCAGGCCGAACGCAATCCCTGCTTCAATATGCGCCGCTGCGCCAGCCGGAAGCACGAGCACAAAGTGCTCAGCCGCTCGAAGCGCGGCGAGGTCTTGCTCGAAGAGCTTCCGCACCTCCGTCGAGTCCAGCGCAGCGTTATCTGCTCCTCCTGGAGCGGCCAGTGCTGCCGCGTCCTCGTCGCACTCAGTCCGAACGAAGGAGTAGGACGACACCCCGATGCTCTCCAAGGCTTCCACGACGGTGAGGACCGCTGCTCGATTCCGCCAGCTGCCTGCGACGAAGAACTCGCTCATGATGCGACGCTAAACCACAAGGGTACTCATCGCGGAGGCGTTCCTCGAAGACTTGGCCCAGCGGCAGGATGCTCTTGCCAAGCGATTCGCGTTGCTCTTCAATCTGCGGAGGTCATGGGACCATGTGCGACGTGACCAGTCGAACACGCGCAGTCGCGCACACTCGACGGTTTAGCGACCGTCGGTCAGCGCCGCTCGGGATCGTCGTCGCTCTGTCTTGGCTGGCCGCGACGGTCCTGGGTAATCTCCTGCTCGTTCGCTACTGGCCCACGGAACAAGCATCCTGGTCGAACGCGGCTACACGAACTGCGTTCGCTTACTTCGGGTGGGGCTGGTTCGTGACGTTCGCGATCCTGATTGCCATCAGTCTTGCGGCGTGTCTTCTCCTGCATTGGTCGCGCCCGCCGGCGGCATGGCTGCCGTGGGCCCTCCCCCTGACTGCGTTACTCGTCACACTCTCGCTGGACATCTGCTTCAGGCTGTTCACCCGGACGCAGTACGTGACTGCTGCAGGTACTGCAGAAGCTGCGCGCCAGGCAAACGTCGCATCCCTCATGACACTCACGCTGGCCGTCCTCATCACCGCGCCGCTCGGCCTTCTTCTACGGAAGAAGGACTCCACACCGCATACGTGAGCACATATCCGGAGGGGCGTCCCGGTTGGGGGCCCAAGGATCGCCTACCGGACGGTGGCGGCCGCGATTGCCTCGGCGGTGGTTGCGATGGTCGCTGGGTCGCTCCTGGAAGTCGCGTCGATGACGAACGGGTCTTGCTCCACCGGTGCCTCGAAGCTCGCGCTGCGTTCTGCGAGCACCGCGTCTGTGACGTCGGGCCGCACCTGCTGTGCCCTGTTGGCTAGGACTCGTTGCTACCGCCTTCACCCACGCCAAGCGCCAGACCTCTCGGAGGCGAGCGGGCTGGAACGGAGCGATCTTCTCATGCACGGCAACGACCGTACCGATTACGACGCGAGTAGTTCGCACAACTCACCCCCGCTACCGCGCATAGGGCAGGTACCTCACATCAGAAGGAGCACCCGCCCATGCCCACCCACTCCCGGGACGTCCGTCTTCAAGCCTTCCTCGACGCTGCAACTGTCAGGCATGACGGAAGGTACGACTACGAGCAGGTGCCCGCCATGTTCGTCAACGCGCACACGAAGGTCACCATCGGCTGCCCCGACCACGGCGACTTCGACCAGGAGCCCAACGAGCACAAGCGCGGGCAGCGCTGCCCCGACTGCTCCGGCCGCCGCAACTCAAAGGCGACGGTGCGCGGTGCACGGTTCGAGACTCAAGCCGCCGCAATGCACGGCGACCGGTACGACTACTCGGCAGTCGAGTTCGTAGACCAACACACGGAGGTCACCATCCTTTGCCGAACGCACGGCGCGTTCACACAGCGGCCCACGAACCACCTCGACATGGGCAGCCCGAGCGGCTGCCCGGACTGCGCCAATCAATCGCGGCGGCGAGCGCTCAAGGACGCCTGGACCAGACGTACCCGTACTCAGCGGCGAAACGCCGACACGGGGGAGTACCTCGCAGCGTGAAAGAGAAACGACCGGGACGCCTTGGGGGGAGGCGACCCGGTCGTTCGGCTCGAGTATGGCGAGCCGGAACTCAGCGTAGCGGCGGCGGTCAGTTTGCCGCGGCGTACGCGTCGCGGACCTGCTGGCTGATGCGGCCGCGGGCGGCGACCTCGTGGCCGTTCGCTGCAGCCCACTCGCGGATCTTCGCCAGCTCGTCCGGGTTGCTGCGGCCCTTCGCGGACGAGGTCGCGGACGTCGAACGGCCGCTTCGGCCGGTGACCTTGCGCGCCGCGGCGATGTAGTCGGAGAACGCCTCGCGGAGGTTATCGGCGTTGTCGTCGGTGAGATCGATTTCGTAATTGCTGCCGTCGAAGGCAAACTGGACAGTGCTTCCCTTGCCGGGTTCGATGACGTCGCCGGAGAGATCGTCGACGAGGTGGGTGGTGACCTTCTGTGCCATGATGGCTCCAATCTGTTGGGGACTCCTCCCAGCGTGGCATACGATGGCCTTCGTTGTCTTAACGAAGCACCCGCAGGGTGCGCGATCCTGGACCGGCGCTTCGGCAGTTATCGGAGATTCTCGAGGGTGTCGAGTGACGGCGCCTGCTGCTCCTTGTATTTGTGACACCAGCAGCTATTCTCCACGGCACCCGGCGCGCCGATCCGGGCAAAACCCGTACAGATTGTCGACTGGTGACCGAGCGGTCGATTCGTCTAATCAACTTGCCCATATCGGCCGCCGGTAGGAGCAGGGCCCACGTGCACGCGTTCTTACGCGACCAATCGAAAGGTCGCCGCCGGCTGTGATAGCCGGTGTTCAATCCGTCTCGCGCCGATAGCGGATGTTGGTGCGGCGTATGCAAGCGCTCGGAGGCTCGCTGGGAACGTTGGCGAGTTGACTAGGTGTTCGACGTTCTTTGCGCGCTTCCGGAGCTGCTCAAGCGCGCGATCATGCGCAATCTGAGGTGAGAGTTCGGCGAAAAGGTGTTGCATCTCATCCCACCCGTGACCCTGATGTGGGTTCGGAGTGTATCCGTGGGTGATGCGCAGTGCGTCTTGCCGTTCGGGGGTCCGCAAGAGCTCGAAGAGGTGCTGCGGAACTAAGCGCCCAATATTGGACGATGCTTGACGAATCGTGCTGAGGTTGCCCCGTCGACGTAGCGCGAGCACACCAACATCGTCCGGCGCGATGGCTGCTGCTTCTGCGGCCCTCCCAACGGATGTCACGACGTACACGTGCTCCGCTCGGGAGCGGTAGTCCCGCAACTGAGCCGGGAGTCGAGTGAAATCGTCGAGGTCAGTCTTCACCTCGTAAATAGTGGTCGTGCCATTGAGCACGACAACATCCGCGATGGAACCCCCCATGGGCTGTTCGATCAGCGCCGAAGCTGTTCGAGGACTGTGCCTACCGAACACAGCGCGGGATACTATGTCGTTTTTGAACACGTACTCGCTGCGGTAGCCACGAGCAAGAAGGTCCCGCGCTGCGTCGAAGGCATCAGCTAGCGTAGCTTCCGGACGCGACCGAACGAGTTCACCTAGGATTGCCAACCTTCGGGCGTGACCTCCGAATTGCTCACGGCTGAGTTCTCGCAGGGTGACCGGTGAGAACACGGACGCCAGGAGGGCACCCTGCGTTCGATTCGGAGTCCCATCCACGTCCGGGAGTGTAGTCGTGTAGCGAAGTTCGTTCATCAACCGCTGCTATGCGGCGATGGACACGACGGCCGCCGAGATGCTCGGGACGGTGCACTCGGCGAGCATCTCGGCGGCCGGATGGCTTAAGCGGATGCATGCAGCAAACCGCAAGAGCCACGCGTCAGGGTGTCATGTTCGCGGCGACGCTCTCCACGTGGTGACCGATCTGCTGCCGCTTGCTGGTTCCAGGACTTGTGTAGGCTCCGCCGGCCTGGCCGAGGAACGCTCGAAGGCCCGCGGTGTCCTCAAACATGGTGGGGTTTGTGGACACAACGGCCTGCAGATCTGGGAGGACGACAGCCCACTTTGGCGCATTTTGGCCGCGCGCTCCGGCGCCGGAAACGAAGTGTCGGACTCGCATCTGCTGCCCATCCATATAGGAGAGATGGATAGCGAGGGCCAATGCCGGACCGCCCGACGATGCGAACGACTCGGGCGGCAGGACCGTGAAGTCTGAGAAACCGGCCCAGCCAGCGCCTCGCCAAGCGATGAGTTCGTCGCTGAAGTACTCGTCGAGCGTCGCCGTGTAGTCGATGTTTCGCGTTCGACCCGGGAAGTTGTTGCTGATCACGATGCTTCGCCCTGCTGGTATCGAAGCGTTGTACGGCGCCGGGTCCATCTCCGGAGCGAAGAAAACAAGGTAGTCACTGCTGGCGAGCACCGTTGCGAGCGCCGCGGGGGCGATGGCGTTGGACGTCAGCACGATGCCTACCGGTCGGTTCGGGTACTGGGTGAGGAACACCGCGAGTTCCGGGACCCCTTGCCCCGGGCTCTCTCGGAACACTGGACGCACGTGCGCGGCGTCTGCGAGATCCGGTGCAAGGCTTGTAAGGACTGCAGCA
The DNA here is from genome assembly GCF_001865055.2 of Curtobacterium sp. MCBA15_004. Lineage (NCBI taxonomy): Bacteria > Bacillati > Actinomycetota > Actinomycetes > Micrococcales > Microbacteriaceae > Curtobacterium > Curtobacterium sp. MCBA15_004. The sequence continues at coordinate 217,022 of NZ_CP126266.1, forward strand.
GCAGCGGCTGGGTTGGCAAGATCTCCGCGGGTCGGGTTCGCCACGATCATCATTTCAGCACCGACCCCGCGCGACTCCGCGATCTTTGAGTGCAGGAGCGACCGGTTCTCCGTGGGTTCAATCATCGGGATCACTCGGCCGTGTTGTGCCAATCCCGGCGCGAGGTCTGCCAATGCTCGGAGTTCCTCTTGGCGGCCATACAGATAGGGGACGTACATGGTGCCTCTTTCAGGGTTGCGAATAGTTGTGGGTGGTGCAGGAGGAGCGCGACGCTCTGAGCGAACTGTTTCCACGAAGAGGGCCCGTTCCGATGTTCCGGCGGGCGCCTCGACGTTCACCGTTCATGCCGACCCTTCCGGTCTGGTCCGGGTCGTGCTGCGATGCGTGACGAAGAGCGGTTGGTCAGTGCTCAGACCAGCTCGAGGGAAGGGGCTTTGCACGGGTGGGTCCTGCAACGCCTTGCGCTTCGAGCGCACCTGTCGCGTTCGAGGCCATCGCGCCGTCGGCGCTTGGCGATGCGGCCTCCCCCCCCCCCCCCCCCCCCCCCGACGCCAGTCCATCGCGGCCTTCCTTCGTCAGAGCATAGTTGTGTGAACGACCAACTTATGACGAAGCGTGTAGAGCGGGGCAACGGGAGGGCCAAGCGTGGAGTGAAGGGCGAATTTGGGTGCGTCTGGCTTGTCGTGAACTCTGGCCAGTGAGGCCTCCAGCTCGTGGCGGTCTTCTCGCAGAGGTGGTATCTCGCCGCCGTCTGCAGCTGTCTGTACGTCGGCATGCGACGTCGTGCGTGACGATCGTGAACAGACCCGTCTCGGAGGCGATAGAGCCGCGGTTATCCGACCGCGCCATGGCGTCCCGCTCGGCCTAGCGCGACGGATGACGGCATCGGAGGGGGGGGGTGATGCCCGCCCCGAGTCGCCGCGCTCGCCACAGCACCTTCGTCGCAAGTCCCATTCCTGGGTGTTCAACCAAGTTTAGAGCTGCCCTAAATTCAGGTGGTCGACCAACTAACGCTTGATCACCTGAAAGGCGCTCCCTTGTCACTTTTTGAATCCACGGTTCAGCACGTCGATGAGCCTCAGCGGGGGTTTGACGCCTACCTCGGTGCGGCTCATAACAGGTACCTGGGAAGCGGGCACCGTCGCGTGGCGCTTCAGATGTCCGAGCCCGCCCAGGAGCGAGCACTCGAGTTCACATGCACGGCGCGAATGACTTATCCCGAGGACTGGTCGCAGAAAGCGGGCGTTGAACGCACTCCGCACCTCAGTACTGTCGACGCCATCCGTGTCGCCGGGAAGGTTCGCGCGTCTCTCACGAGACACGGGTCGTTTGCGGAGTTCGCCGACGAACGGTCGCTGACAGTGCGCGCGGGTGCTCGGCCCTGGGAACAGCTTGGCGCTGTCCCGGTGCACACGGTGGTCGCGCTCGCTCCTGAGCAGGACGAGCTTGTCCTGCAGCACAGGATTGGGACGCTCAAGGTTGAGTCGCGGCTCGCCCGGGCGGCCGAAGTGCCCATCGTTGACGAAGGTTGGGGGCCCGGCGAAGCCTCCGACATCCGTCTTAACGCGGACTGCCGGGTGCAGTGCACCTACGCCCGGCGCGCGACGGAGCCTTCGCTGATGTCGTTTCTCGAAGCGATGATGCTCACGGCGCAGATGTCGCAAGTTGCGCTCTACGGTGGTGACCCGAAAGCGCGTGACCGCAGCGGCAACATGTGGATGCGCCGCGCACGGTTCGTCCGGCACACGCCGCGCCCACAGTCAGCCAGCGTCGTTGATTTGCAGTTGCAGAATCGCCGAAGCGTCATGTTGGGTGGCCGCGCGGTCGGCACTGCAGATGTTCTTGCTGAGGACGTCTTCGGAGTTCAGGTCACCGCGTCCTTGGCTACCGGGTCATGAATACCGCTCGCAGTGCTGAAGGTTTCTCGAACGACAGCGTTGAGCCGGTCCTGGCTCGACGCCGCTGCAAGTCCGTGCACCAAGACGGTCCACATCGTCTCCAGCGAGCTCATCAGATCTCGTCGCTCGGTGCGGACGTTCGATACCAGCTGCACGCCGGTAAAGGTTGCGACGACATTCGCACCGAGCCGCTCAGGAGAGAGAGCGGTATCCAACTCCCCGGCAGCATCGGCGGCAGCGAACGCATCAATGACTCCCTGGATCCACTGGTCGTAGAAGTCAGAAGTCGGATCGGCGAAGATTCCCTGCTCCAGCGACAACCTGATGCCGGCTCGGACGATGGCATCGTCCAGAAGCAACTGCCCGATGCCGCGCGACGCGCGGACCAGCATCGACAGTGGAGACTCCGTATCAGCATGTTCACGCATCACGGCGAAGGTTCGGGCGTTCTGCTCTTCGATGACGGCCAGCGCGATCGCTTCCTTGGTGCGGAAGTAGAAGTAGATCAGACCCTGACCGACGCGTGCATCATTAGCGATCTGGGACAAGCTGGCCGTGCCATAACCGACCCGGTCAAAAACCGACGCAGCAGAGTCCAGAATCGCGGCGCGACGCGCCAACGAGCGCTCCTGTTGCGGGGCTCGTTCGTCTGGCATCCGTGCATCCTTCCGCTGAACCGTTGTAGCGAGCGTATCGGTCCCACCGTCGTGGCCGCTGGGCTGCGCGCATGAGGGCACTTCTCACCGGAGCCAGCGGCTTCATCGGTGCACAGCTGCTTACTGCCCTTGAAGCGGCGGGACACGAAGTTACGCCGGTGTTCCGAAGGCGAAATCGGGCCTTCCCGTCGGCTGTCGTCGCCGACCTCCGACACGATGATCTCAGGGGTCTCGAAGGGTACGAGGTCGTTGTGCACGCTGCGTCGACGACGGCGGGGCCGCTCGAGTTGCTGTGGGATGGCAACGTCTGTGCGACGCATCGGCTGACAGCGGCGGCGAATCGAACTGATACGCCGGTTGTCTACATCAGCACCACCGGTGTGTACGGCCAAGCATCTGGAAGGTTCGGCAACCCGAGTTGGATGCCGCGAAACCCATCTTCGGCGTTGTCCGTCGCTCGGGCCGCCGCCGAGGACGTCGTCCTTGAGGCTGGCGGGACCGTCATTCGACCGCACGTGATTCACGGGCCGGGCGACCGGTGGGTTGTTCCACCGCTTGTGCAGTTCATGCTCGCGGAGAACGCCTGGCTTGGCGGCCCAGACATTGCCGTCGCTGCAATCAGCGTGCAGCGATTAGCGGTGGGGGTGACGGACCTCATCGGCAGGGGACACCGGCCGGGTGTCGTCCACGCGGCTGAGATCGACCCCGAACCTGTTCTGAACCTCGTGCGGCAGCCCTTTCGTGCAGCGAGCCGGCCGCTCCCGACAGCGGTCAGGACCGTCGAGCAAGCCTACGAGACACTCAAGTACAGAGGAGTGTCGCGAAACGCGCTCAGCATGCTTGGCGTCTCTAGCAGCATGGACACCGCCGACTTCTGGGGAATCGGTATCTCAAAGCAACCCGCCGCGCCGCGGAGTGGATCCATCCGGGCATGATTCCCGAACCCTTCGTAAGGCGCCTACTTTTGTCCTCGGTGCCGCCGGCGTCGAAACAGAGTCGACGGAGCGCTCCGCGCGGTGCTATTTGAGGATCGGCCCTGCGACCGGTGCGAACTCATAGCGTTGCAGACGGCGGCGCGGTGAATGTCTGCTCGCGGGCAGCACAACCGACGCGCAACACTCGACACTCCGCCGTACCTGCGGCTACCGCGAACGTCGTCACGTAACTCCCGCTGCCGCACGTGCATGGCCGGCTTCTCCGAAGCGGCCTTCTCGCAGCACACCGTCGAGCCCTTCTACCTGTCTCCGATTTCCGACGGCTGGGTGCGGACGCAAGCCGCTCCCTGAGGGTGACCGCGTTCCTCTGCTGACGTCAGACGGGTGTGTCGACCAGCCGCTCGCTCAGCGGAGGAAGGGGGCTGCTCACGTTCGGTCTCTCACGTGGTTGACACCTCTCGGAAGGATCACCAGACTGCTGTTGGGCGTTCGCCCAACTTTGGAACCAGAGGGGATTTCATATGGTCAAGACTCGGAACGTGCTTGCAGGGGTAGCGCTGGCAGGGATCCTTGTCGCGGGGGGTGCGACCGCGGCATCAGCCTCCACGTCGCAGACCGACTTCGGCGGCATCATGAACTCGTATCAGCAGTCGCGGTACTTCGCGACGCAGACGAAGGCGAACACAGGCGCGAACGCGTCGATTCGCTTCAGCGGTCTGGGCGGCGACTCGAGCGCCAACGTGAAGGCGCAGAACGTGACGACGGGCACGCAGTACACGGAAAAGAAGGGCCTTGGCGAGGCTTACACCTACGCCATCGAGGACAAGACCAAGTCGGGACAGCGGACCCGGCTGATCGTCACGAACAACGCCTGGGTTGTCGTGGATGTCGCTATCTCCGGTTGGTTCAAGACCAACTGAGTCACCTTCACCGGGCCGCGACGCAGGATCGTCGCGGCCCGGTCTCGCCCAGGAAGCACGTCATGAAGAATGTTCTTGCCGCAGTCCTTGTCGCAGTGGTCATACTAGGTCTCACCCTTTGGAGTGGCGCGACAAGTATCGCCTCCAGCCAGGTGAGTAGCTTCGCTGGGCTCTACGGCCAGTTTGCCAACGGCCCCACTCGCCTTCTGCTTCCGATCGCAGCCTCCCTTCTTGGAGGGTGGCAAGTTGCTGCTGAGCTGCACGACCGTTGGATCGTGTCAAGCAGAACCCGACGATCAATCCGCACTCATCTTGCGCACCGCGCGCTGAGCGGCATCGGCGCCGCTGCGCTCGCGTTCTTCATTGTCGGCATCGTCTGGTTCGTCGTCGCTGAATACGTTGCGCCGTCCGCCTGGCCACACGCAGTTGACCCGTCGGGATTCGGCAGATCCACTGCGGCGGTGCAGACAGCGGTCCAGGCTTCGGACCCGCTCGCTCGTTTCCTCAGCAGCGGCCACTGGGTGTTCGGGCTCGCCGCGGCTTCGTGGCTTGCCATCAACGGTGCCGTCTTCGCCGCTCTGGCCTTCGTCAGCGCGTTACTGATCCGCCGCCGCGTGATCGCCCTCATGATGCCGGTGGCGTTGTACCTCGGTCAGAGCGTTGTCGCGCAGATCGCTGGCCAATCGCAGTATTCGTTCTTGGTGACCGCGGTGTACCCCACCGGACTTCAGCACCTATCAATCGTTGCTGCGTCCGCCGCGACCGTCGTCCTGGCGATCGGTGCAGTGGCAGTTGCGACCGTCCTCATAGCCCGGTCGCCGACGAACCAACGGTTCGCATGATTCAGTCGTTCGGGAGGGCGCTGCTCTCTCCGGCCGTAGTCGGGCTCACAGCCGTTGCCGTGCTCATCGGGCTCGCAGATGCAGCCGTGCGACCTCCCTCGCGTGGCGCGAACATGTGGGACCTGTATCTCGTAGAAGCGTCCAACACACAGATTGTGGGAATGGCGACGCTCGTCGTCTGGACCGTCGTCCTCCTTCGAGGATCTGCAGCAGTTCGTCGACCAGACGCGCTGATGCGGTACGGGTCGCATGCTGCTGGAGCAGCAGCCCACCTACGAGAGGTTGGGGGTGCGGCTGCCGCGGCGATCTTGCTCGCCAACATCGCCTACGTGGTGATCGCACTTCCCTCCGGAGTCAGCTGGTCGTGGAGTCCAGTGACTCTGCAGACCGTGCAGCACGCAGAACCGATACTCGTGATCGGTCCAACCACATTGGCAGGCACGGTCGATGCACCGCTTCTCGCAGCCATACTGCAGAGCGGACACCTGCTCATCGGGTTGCTCGTCATCGCGATCGCGCATCACGCAATCGCGATCAGAGCGCCGCGGCTCGCAGGAGTCTTCCTGTTCGCGTTTGCCGGTCTCACCGCCATAGCAAGCTTCGGCGTTCTCACGAACGTTCCGCTGCTTGATCCGACACCGCTGTTCAACCTCGCATGGGCGCTTGGCTGGCAGCGGTTGATGGGCGCGGTCGTCGCAGCCGCAGTCATGGTCGGCGGCTCACTTCTCTTGGTACTCAGAGCCGACCGGAACACGACCGGACTCATCGGATGGCTGTCATCTCGCTGGGGCGTCGTCGTCGTAATCGGTTGCGCGTTGGTCACCATGGCCCCTGCGCTCATCGCCACGGGCGGGGTGAGCACGATCCTGCCCTCGCTGCTCCCAGGACCGTACGGGTCCGTGGACGGCTATGCGCGCACGCTGCTTCTACCGATCGGAACAGCGACCGTGTTCTATGCCTGGCTCGCCGCCCGCACCAGCGAATTTCTCACGTACGACCTGATCCGGCGAGGCACGTATGGCCGGTGGGTGTCCGCCGCCGCCGCCCGCGGCCTCGCGTTCACAGGCGTCGCAGCCGGCAGCGCAGCACTCATCCTCCTTGTACATCAGCAAGACCAGCGCTCACTCCGCACAATTGGAGCAGTCGCGGGCCTCGTCGCCGCGCAGACGCTGTTCTACTGCGCTCTCGCCCTCTTCCTGTTCTGGGTCACACCGGTTGACGTCGCCTGGCCGATCGCCGTTGGTGGGTCGCTCGTGCTCGGTTACCCGTTCGTCGTTGACCTCGGCCAACTCAACATCTTCGCCGGCCTCGGCATCAACCCGGGTGTTCCCGGAGTGCAGCTGTCCGCCGCCACAGCGCCAGCCGTTGCGGCCGTCGTTCTCCTGGCAGTCACACGCCTCGTCGCCAGTTCATCTACCCCCGCAGCCTTCCGCTGATTCAGGAGGAAAATCATCGTGTCTGTCATCAGCTTGACCAACGTCTCAAAGGCTTACCAAGGCCGACCGCTCTACACCGACGTCACCCTCACCATCGAGCAGGGCCAAACACACGCGCTCGTCGGACCCAACGGATCAGGGAAGTCGGTGATGTTCCGACTGCTCTGTGGGTTCCTCCGCCCCGACACCGGAACTGTCGAGATCAACCCCCGGTACCTGAACTCCGGGCGCACCTTCCCCGACAACTTCGGCGTCATCATCGACCGCCCCGGCGCGCTGGCCCACCTCTCCGGCATGGACAACCTGCGAGCCCTCGCGAGAATCCGTAAGCGGATCAGCGACGACGACATCGCGACCACCATGCGCTCGTTCGGGCTCGACCCCGAAGCCCGTCAACGGGTGCGGAACTACTCACTCGGCATGAAGCAGAAGCTTTCACTCTGCCAGGCCTTCATGGAGTCGCCAGAGGTACTCATCCTTGATGAACCCTTCAATGCCCTCGACGCCGAGTCCGCTGAGGCCCTTGCCGCCCGCCTCCAGGCGGCCGCGGAAGCGGGGACGACGATCGTGTTCACCAGTCACGAGCGCGAATACGTTGACCGGTTGGCTGACCGTGTCCTGACCATCGCGGACAGCCGCATCACGACAGCGGCCTAGGTCAACTCGCTAGCGCCGTCCCGGCGCAGGCGGGCGTCGCCGGACTGCAACCGCTTTTGCCGCACCGCTGGTAGGGCTCACATCCGTCCTCGTTGTTAGCCACCCACCTTCGCGGAGTTCAAGACTCCCTCACCGCCGGTGACGTCAGCGGCCTGCACGTCCGGGACATCATTGGGAAGACTCTCTCGACAAAGTTGGCTGAACGACATAGTTTTGCCGATGGTGGAGGTTGCTTCCGCCGTGGAGGGTCGGGCGGGTCTGCCTCGGTGTTCGATGTGTCACGATCAGGCGGTACGTCATCGGTCGACGTACCGTGGCGGATCAGTACCGGAACGGGCCGGCCCGACCCCGTCGCCGTGGTCAAAGGCCTAACGGGAGGGGAGCGGCGGACAGTGCGAGTTGCGGAGCCAGTCACGATTGCGTGTGACGAGTCGGGGTCGGAGGGTGAGAACCTCATGCGCGCTCGGCATCCGGTGTTCGTGCATGCCAGCGTGCATCTCGACACGGAGGAGGCCGCCGACGTCATGACACAACTGCGGACAATCACCGGTTCGGCGCGGGACGAAGTGAAATCAGGGATCGTTCTCGACGCGCGCCATCGCGGGGGCCTTCTTCGGGTGCTCGAGCCGCTCGCGCCACGGGTGAACATCAACCTCGTCGAGAAGGCCTACTACGTGTCGTCCAAGTTGGTTGCCCTGCTCACGGCCGCCGCTCAAGAAGCGCGGGGCATCGACATTGAACGCACCGGCTACGGACGATTCTACGCGTCCGTGCTATTCAACCTCGCTCCCGTCGATCTCGGAGCAACCTTCTGGCGGCAACTTCTGCGGCGCTACAACGACCTGATTCGGGTGTACGCGAGAGCGAACGCCGTCCCACCAAGCTCGGAAAAGTTCTTTTCCATCCTTGCCGAAGCTCGTGCACGCTCCAGGGACCCAAGCGTGCAGGAGGTGCTCAATGACTTGTGGTCGGCGCGCTTCTTCGCGTTCGACTACGAAGGAGCGCGCTTGGGGGAGCTGCGTGAGATGGACCCCATGTTCAGTACGCTCCGTGCCGTGGCGGCGAACTGGAGGATACGCCTCGGCGACGTGCCGTTCGAGCTGCTCGTCGACAGGTACTCGTCCCTGACCGAGTCGCTCATCGCGTCGATCGTCTCAACCGCACGTGAGGAAATCACCGTGACCGGGCGATTGCTGCCAGCCGCAGACCTGCAAGCAATCCGCCAAACTGACTCTCGAACCGATTCGCGAATCCAGGTCGCGGACATCATCGCCGGAGTCGGACAGCACTGTGCGGCGCTCGCGCTGGCGGGCACCTTTGACGATGACCTGCAACTCGCCACGAGTGAGATGCTGGACTTTCAAGGGATGTGGAGTGACGGGTCGCCCTTAGACGTCCTCTACGATCGCCGTCCCCCGCAGTACGCTGCCGCCGCAACCTCGTGACGGCTGCGGCACAGCGCTACTAACGCGGGCGGTTGAGCCGGCGTCTCGATCGACTCAAGGGGCGCCTGCTGTCGGAGGGCCCATGCGTCGGAGCTTTGCGTTGATAAGTTGCACTCGATCTGCCGCCGCCGACCCTGCCCCTGGCGCGTCGATGGCAGGCTGGCATCGTCATGGCCTTGTGATCGAGCGTTCGCCGGCCAACTGCGAACCATGCGGAAGCGACTGCAGAAGTAGCCCAATTCGAGGGCGTCGCTGAGTCGTTCCGTCGACGGCTCGGCACGCCGTCCCGAGCTACCGCTACCGCCGTTTCATTCCGTAGTAGGTTGAACACCCAAGTTCGACACCGCCATCCTCACCAACGCTGCCACCAGTGGATCCTTCCGCTCCGGGGTGTGTCAACGGACGGTGTTACGTGCATCCCCTCATCACGAATCTCAGGGAGAGATGAAGCTTCAGAACGTATCGATCGCCGGATTCCGGTCCATCGAGCACCTCAACGATCTCCGTATCGGATCCCCGCTCGTCCTTGCCGGGCACAACGATGCAGGGAAGTCGACCATCATCGACGCGATCCTGTACCTCCTCGGCGCCTACAAGCTCACCGACTCGGACCGGACCTACTTGAACGCCGACGCTGCCGCCGTAGATGCCGAGGAAGGTGAGACCAGGGACGCGGCGGACCGGGTCGCGGAGACCTTCGTCGACGCCACGTTCTCGTTGTCCGACGATGAGGCCGTCACTTTCGGGGCGGCGACACTGCGACTTCGTCGCATCTCGTTCGAAGGTGATGCCGCAAAACTCGAACAGCTGACGATGGCGCCAGTTGACGCTCGACTGCGGGACTACGAAAGCCTGACGGTACTAGCGCTGCGGGACCGTCTGGCTACGCTCGACTTGCCGCAAACCGGGTTGAAGCCGGAACTCATCGAGCGCCTCAATGACGCTGCCAGTGCGGCGCCGAAAGAGAAACTTTGGGTTGGTGCGCCTACCAGCGTCGATCGGGCACTCCCGACGGTGAAGCGGTTCGATGCGAGTAGCGCCGTCGACGCAGAAGCGGCAATCCAATCGACGCTCCAGACTAAGTTCAGGGCGCACCTCGAGTCGGACGAGTTCAGCGGGAACCTTCGCGCCATCGAGGAGAGTCTCGAGCAGAAGCTCGTCGCCGATGCGCAAGCGATCCGTGAACACATCACCGACAAGGTCACCGATGTTGGAGAGGTGACAATCCGACCGCTCGTGAACCTCGGCAACGGCAACGGGTTGAAGGCCACCCAGATCACAGTGCAGAACTCCCGCGGCGAAGCGATCGACCTGCGGCTCTCCGGTGCCGGCCGCGCACGACGTATCGCCCTGGCGGTCTGGGAGTACAACGCAACGCTGCTCGCCGACGCCACCGAGGACATCGTTCTGCTATATGACGAGCCCGACACGCACCTCGACTACGGGCATCAGCGTGAGCTGATGCGACTCATCCACGAGCAGACAAAAAACCCGAACGTCACCGTCATCATCGCCTCCCACTCGATGAACCTCATCGACGGCACCGACATCTCCGACGTCGCGCACATCAAGCACGTCGGACACCGGACCGTGGTCGAACGCCTCACCGAGGACGCGGGCGTAGGCGACCACCTCGGGGCGATCGCCGCGAGCGTCGGTCTCCGCAACACAGTCCTGCTCCACGAACGACTGTTCGTTGGCGTCGAAGGGGACTCGGAAGCTCGTGCGCTACCGGTCCTCTTCCGTCTCGCGATGGGACGGCACCTTGAATCGTGCGGTATCGCCATCTGGCCCTGCGACAACAACGAAGGCGCCGTCAAGTTCGCCAAGTTCCTCGTCCGCCACAACCGAAACGTGATGTTCGTCGTCGACGCCGACTCGCGGACGAACGCAAAACACGTCTTCAGCGACGAGAAGCTGAAGAAAGAAGGACTCAATCCGGCAAAGCACAGCCACTACATCGGCGACAAAAACGAAATCGAGGACGTCTTCTCCAACGAGCAGTGGGCGGCCGCGGCAAACGTACTTTGGCCCCGTGACGGCGAACAGGAACCTTCCGACGTGTGGGGTGCTGAAGACTTCGCTGCACATCGGGGCAAGAAGTTCAGCAGCGACGTTCTCGCCATGCTGAAATTCGGATCCTCTTCTGCACCATCCGGGAAGCCAGAGGCGCTCCGTGATCTCGCGTTGAGCCTCCGGGAACCCAGCGAAGTCCCCGATCAGCTCGTCGCCGCATTCGAGGAGATGCTCACGCGCGCGAACTGAGCCGGCGGGCCCGCATCCGAGCAAGACGCTGCGCCGAGGTTGGAGACTCCCAGTAGTGGCCCCGCACGGATCGGGCATACGAATGAGCGTGCGATGAGCGGGGAACACCGCACCAGCGGCAACCATCAGGGGTGGGAGCACTCGTGTGCCGAACTCGAAGCAGCGGCGTGGTCATGACGTTCCTCCTCTCGGTGTCGCGTTCATCGCAACACATCCCACCGACATCCGCATCTGGCGTCGGCGCTGACCCTATGCGCGGACAGCAGAAGAAGCCCGCATGCGCAGTCGATCGAGCACATGCGGCAACTGGAGCACCACGCGAGCCGGTACGGATCGCTGTGATGCCCGAACACCCGCCCACCACTGGCGGCCCGAGCCGCCCACCGCACAGGAGCAGCGCATGACCGATCCATTCACTGTTATCACCGGAACGTTCGGAATCCTCGGAACAGTCGGCGGTATCGCCAGCACGGTCACCACGGTACGGGTGTCGGGCATGCGTCGCCACGTCGAACGGGCGCAGGGAGCGTCCTCGCTCCTTGACGGCCTCCGGTCGCTTCCAAACGGCCACGCAGTCGGAACCCGTCTCATGACACCGTCCGACGAAGATGAACTACGAAGCGAACTCAGCAGAATCGTCCGCGAGAACGCTGCGTCCTACGCAAAGCAGAACCCCACTCCCGTCGGCCTCGACTTCGCCCGAGTGCTGATGCCGGCATACACCGTGCTCTTTGTCGCGGTCGCCATCGGCGCGTTCATAGCGGCGGGACACGAACACACCACGCAGGACGCGGCGTCGCAGCAGATCACAGCCGGTTCCTTCCTCGTCGTCGCACTGATATTCCTGGGGATGACCGGGTTGCTTCACGAGCGGATGCGGCGACGCAACGATGCGCGACGGGTCGCTGGCACTCCCGGTCGCGAATACTACTTCGGACCGCTCGTCGAGTTGTGGCAAACGATAGGCGGAGCAGTTCGCGGACAGAGTGCTCGCCGACGCACCGCCAGAGCCGACCGGGAGCGCTGAGGCGGCGCAAAATCCGCGTCCGTCATCCCAGAAAGTCGTCAGCGAGCTGACGTGGACGAGACCACGACTACGAAGGACAGAACATGCATACCCAACTGTGCGCAAATTCAATCGCGAAGCATTGCGACTGCAATGGTTGCGACAAGAAATTACATGGGTGGCGCGGCAGCCATCGTTTCGCGCCACTTATCGAAGGCCGGCAGCACGTGATTGTGCACCAGCCGGCAGTCATCGGCGCCGCGTTCGACATGCTGCAGAGCAGCGACGGCGCGAGGACCGCCGAGACCACAGACTACCTCGCCGCGAAACTCGCGCTTTGGCCCGTTGAAACGATGTGGTCCGATGACGAAACGAACCGATTGGTGCTGGCGTTTGCTGACAGCGTCGCACCGGCGAACCGCATCTTCGTGGATGCGCTTGCAGCCAGCGCAGGTCTCACGGACAATGACCGCGAGCGCATCCGTGCCCATGTCGCAGGTCATCTTATTTGCGTGCTTAGCGTCGCTCTGCTCGAGGCGTACGACACGCTCGGCACGGCGCTCGACGACCTCGCGACGGTCGCTGTACGGCAGCTTGCCGCGGACCTCTTCACTGGTGCCACTGAGGCGATTGCGCGAGCAGCCGCGGAACGCGTCTTCAAGCTCGCCGCCCGGCAGCTGACTGAGATCCTCATCGACGACGTCCGGGTCATTGCGCTCCGCTTCGTCGGCGCCGTGTCCTGCCCTGACTGGTACGCGCACCCAGGTGACGGGATCTGGACGTACTGCCTTAAGCCGGCCTTCCTGGACGCTTTCGGCGACAAGGAGAAGGAATGGGCGGGTGACAAGCTCAAGGCTGGCCCCCGATGATCCTTTCGCCGCATAGGGCAGTGCATGAGTACCCAGCGATACCGTCCACTTCCATCGGAGAGCCTCTCTTCGCTCCCTCACGGGACCGTCGTCACCGTCCGCGACGGCGAACGGTGGGCGGTCTTCTTCTGCGCTCGAACGGACCACTCGACGGCGCACTTCCTTCCCACTGTCGCAGTACGACCGTCTTCTATCCTCGTCAGTGCACGACATGTCTGCACGGACGAATCACTGACTGCGGCGGCCGACTTCACGATCATCGAGTACGAGGACGAGGATCAGAAGTTGTGTCAGGCAGTCAAATTGCCGATCTTCGACCCCGCATGCTGGTTCGCTGTGGCCTGCGGCGCCGAACACGAGGGACTGCAGTCCTTCGCCGACCTACTCCACGAGTTCGACCGGCTCCACTATCTCCACAGTGTCGACACCAAACTCGGTGTCCTGATCCCCACCGATGGCAGCGTCCGCTGACGCGCTGTCCACGGATCTACTGCGTTCGAACCAGAGGCGACTCAAACTTTCGCACTACGCCGCACCAGCGGCGCTGAGTCGCCCGACTGCTGCTCTCACGCGGCCGCCGGCCCGTCGACGTGAGGAAGGCAGAAGCGCAGCTGGGCGCCTCGCGTGCTGTCAGTCTGACGAATCGAGGCAAGCACGGTCTCCGTGGGCACTCCACAATTCCGAACGGTTGACCTGGATCAACACGCCACCCGGGGAATCGACACGAATTCCGCACCCTTCAAGGGGAACGCTGTGATGAAGGCCTACCTTTACCTGTACTGAAATGGCGCCAGCCGATGCGATCATTAGGCTGCGCGCAAGCACTCCGTTTGACTCACGAGCGAGCCCCTGTGGGGGAGCATGATGGAAGGACGGTACCCGTATGAACATTCCTGGCGCAGAGTTCATTGCCCTAGCCGAAGGAGGGAAGTGGCCAGGGGAAGCAATTCTTTGGAGCGTGGACGGAACTGTTGCCGCGATCGACCTTGGCGCGGGTGCGGTTACCGGTGAACACGTTGCAGCGCAGCACCCACAGATCCTGCTGCTGACGCACGACGACGACGACCACATCGGCGGTTGGAGCGGGTTCGCGGCGGAAGCGGACCGTCAGCAGCACTGGCCGGAGCAAATCTGGCTTCCGTACGAGTGGGCAGCCCTCGCGATTGCGGCAGCAACACCAGCCCGAATGGTCGCCACCACGCGGCGGCAACGCGTCACGTCCGAGACTGTGATTGAGGAGCTCGGGCTCGACAACTGGACGATGGTCGCCACGCAAGGCGACGACGACGGCGGAAACGTTCGAAGCGAATCTGTTCTTGACACCATCGACTGGAACACCGCCTACGAACGCGTGACCGCGTTGAACGAATCGAAGGAGCTCGAAGAGCAGGTCGAGGCGCTTCTCGCCCCGCGAACAAAGAAGTTCGAAGGCATCGGCACGAGGGAAGCGGTCGCAAAACGAGCGGTCGACAGCGTGAGGAAGATCCTGCAGATCGTCCAAGAAGCGCACCAGTCGCCGACGACCGTGAAGCTGTTCTCGATAGAACACGCCATGCGCAACCCCGAACCGCAGCCATGGCGCTCAGAAGGATCTGCTGGTCTCATCACGATCCCAAACGGGCGCGAAGTCGAGCCGAAATCGTTGACAACGCCGGCGACTGTGCAACACCTGGCCATGCTCTATACGCTGACAATCCAGAACCGTCGAGCCCTCACAAGTCTCCTCTGGACATGCTGGTGCGTCGGTTCGAATAAGGCAATGGTGTGGAGCGACTCGTCAGGCGAATGGACGGCCGAGAGCCGACTCCACCTCCCGATCGAGCGTGTAGCCCTAGCCACAGCACCGCACCACGGATCGGCCAACGCCGACCACACGGACGCATGGACCGCAATGTGGGGAGCGACCGCGGAACTCATTCTTGTCGCCGCGGGCGGACAGGCGGGTCAACAGGTGAACGGCGCGTTCCTCGCCGCGCCACACGAGCGGCGCGCCTGCAACAGGTGCCGTCACCAGCCAAAGGAACGAAAGGCGCAACGGGTAACGGCCAACGTCCCGCACCACGACGCGGCAACACTCGCTAGCGCCCACTGCGTTCGACCTCAGCGCAAAAACTAGCAAGCAGCCTTCGATCGCAAGAACACATGTCAAATCGAGGAGCAGAACGACGCATGACAGAGTCTGACGAGACGCTATTCACCGAACATCCCGCAACAGCTCGCTCGGGTCTTATTCAGTACAACGAGTTCCTCATGAATGAACGTCTCGTCGCAGTCGGCTACGCGGACGCGGCTCGACGGCTGCGCGCCAGCTTCACGAACCAGCCGTGGGACGACGTCATGCTGCTTCCGTTCCTCTTCCTCTGGCGACAAGCGATCGAACTTGAGCTGAAGGCAAATATCCGGGACCTGGCGACAATTCGACGTCGGGACGGAGAGGGCGACGCCGACCTCAAGCGGGAAGCCGTCAATGCCCGCCTCAAGAATCCTCAGAAGGTTGGTCACAAGCTAACCAAGCTGGTGCACGAGCTCGGTGAACACAGCAGTGCGCTGAAGCTTGAAGAGCTCCCCGAATCCATTGCGCGCGTCCTGCAACTTTTGGCAGCGATGGGCGACGGGGCACTGGTTTCAGATATGCGGGCGTTCTTCAAGTTCCCAGCGCGAACCGTAGACTTCTACGGCCTCGCAGAAGCACTGGACGACGTTTACCAACTCCTCGAAGTCATCGTCGACGCCGCGACGAACGGCGAAGGCGTCTGAAACACATGGGGCGCGACATATCTCTCGCCCCAGCGGAGTCCAGTCACCGGTGCGACCCACGTCCCGTCGTCGTGCCGACAGCCGCCTGTCACACCGGATGGAAGCACCTGCTGACAGCAGCATTACCTGGTCCGTCGTACCACGGAATCCGGATTTGGTGCGTAAGTAGCAGCGGGCCGATGCGACGAAGTGGTCAGTCGATGCGCCGCACTCGGACCGCTCGGTTCATGCCGTCCACCAGCATCTTCCCGTGTTCGATCGTGGCCCACGGCATGAACGAGTACCGGTACTCGTAGTAGTATTCGTCCTGCTGCCAGCGAGAGCCATCGAAGAGCGTGACGAGCGTTTCGCCGTCCCACCCGGACCATTCGCCTGCAAGTCGCTTCCGCATGCTGTTCAATACCTTCCGCATGATGTTCAATACCTTCCGCGTGAGCTTATCCTCGGTCATCTCTACGAACCCTCCGAGCGTTTCACAGCCGGTGGCTGCGGGACCGTTCCGACCGCGACCTCAGGTGTTCTGTTTCGACTGTTCCGCCGACTTCGGGGAGATAGTTGCGGGGGGAGCGCTTCGTGGACAGCGTCAGTGAGCTGCGAGTACCCGGTCGAACGACAACGAGGTGAGTTCGTGTCCTCGCGCGGGCAGCGAGTCGAACAGGTGGATTGCGCGGGCTCCGATGCGCTTGTTCGGGCACCGAGGCTGATGGCGCGGATCATCTGTGGCGCGAGCAGCTTCTTGTCGACGTCTGGGTCCTCGATGAGATCTGTGCGGCCGTGTGCCCGTCAATGACCCACGAGCTGGGTGCTGACCTCCTAGGGCTGCGCGAACGCTTGTGCGCGGTCCTCCCGCCTGAGGTGTCCGCGGTACTTCGTACACTCTCGGCATGTCCTCCTGGCGAGCGCGTCGGCCGAAGAGTCGCCGTCTGAAAACCTATCTGTCCGTGCCGTTGTCTATAGCGTTTGTCGGCGCTGCAGTCACTTACATCACGGTCTACTGGGTGATGATGACTGTCGGAGTGACCGAGGGGGCATTCACGTATGCCTTTGAACGGCTGCAAAACCTTGGGCGACAAGTCGCTGTCGACAGCAGCGCCCTGATCGCGATCGCATGGCCCGTTGTGCTGTCCCTCGTCGCGGCGGTGTTCTTCGTCAGCCGATCAAGCAGTCCGAAACGACATTCCGTGGAGCGCCGAATCATCGCGCTGATCTCCATCGTCGTCACCGGTGTTGTACTGAGTGCATTGCTGCTCTCCGTCGTCGGTTCGATCGGACATCAGGCCACGGCGAACCGCCTGTGGCTGTTGGTGGTTGCGACGCTGTTCATCAGTGCGTTGGCGTGCTGGTTGGGTAACGATGCGCTCGCGACTCGGCGTCGGCTCCGGGCGAGCGCCCGAGCTGACATGCGTGCGTGGAGCCGCTTAGTACGACGGTACCGACCGGCTGTTGGCAGGACCATCCGGGGCGCGGGATGGTGGCTGGTCCTGATGCCGACCGTCGCTGCCGTGCTGACGATGCTGCTCGTGACTGTGATGTTGGCGTGTGCTTCGGGAGCGACGTTCCAGCAGCTTGCAACGTCACTCGACGCGCTCACCACCTACGGGCGGTTCGCCGTCGTGGCTGCCGTGGCGGTCGTTGTTGCGGGCGCACTCCTCGCGACACGCTCCGCCGCGTCAACCAAAACGAACAAGCGCCGTCTGCTCGGAGGCGCTGTCATCATGCTGCTGCCCTCGTCGGTAGTTCCGGTGCTATTCGCGGTGCTCCAAGAGGACGGTCCGCTTGTCTGGCCGGTTCGCGGCGCGCTGGTCTTGGCTGGATGGGGACCGCTGGTGCTGCTGGCGGTGCCGGCGCGGTCCCGCTGGTCCATCGTCTGGAGCGCCCGCTGTGTTCAGATGCAAGCCTTCGCGAAAGCAGCACATGACGCCCGCCGGGACTGGGCTGCACTCCGCACACGCCGCACGAGGAACCAGAGACCGCCGCGTGCACTTAGAACGACGTCGAAGCAGATGCGAGCATCTCGTATGGCGCAGGATTCCACCTATCGAGCAGGCGTGCGGGTTTCCTCTGCGGCCACAGCTGCGCGGTAGTCGCGCTTATCGCAGCCGCGCGCGTCGCGAGGGCGGTTGTGGCTACGCCTTCGACGTGCCAGAGCAGTGCGCACGCCGTCAATTTGACTCTCTGCCTTCAGCCGACTGGTGATCAAATACCACGCTTGTTACCATGACAATGCTCGGTGGGGCAAGGTATGCCGATGAGGCATCCGGTCTTGCGGCCGGATGCCTCATCAGGTGAATAGTACTAGCGCTAATCGAACCAGCCCAACTATCAAATTGGCTGCGCTTAAGACAAGCATCAAGCGCTGTGGTCCGCTAAGTTTCGAAAACTTTGGCTGAGACATAGTTCACCTCCTTCCTTCTTGGGTGAGCCGAATTGCCCGGCGACGCCAGGCGTTTGAATCACCTCAGAAAGGGAGAAGCATCGTCAGCGTAGAGTATTTCTCAGTGATAAGCAACCAGCGGGCTCCGGTAGCGCGCTGCGGGCCGTCATGGCCGGAGACGACGGGGTACTGCTCGCACTGCGGATCCGAAGCGTGAAGCAGCCAGTGAGCTGCTGAGGTTGCAGTGTGACCGCCGACACGGCGATCGGTCCTTCTCGTCCGGGGCGACGCCCTCGCATCCCCCCGTGGGAGGGCCCTCAAACGGCGTTGTCGTGCTGCGCTTTGACGGTGCTGGTTGAGTCATTGCCACCAGGACCCGAACAGAAGCAGCAGAATGAGAGGATGCCAGGACGAGTCCCATGGGAACGATACGACGGCGATGACGTCGAGGCAGTCGCCGCGCTGTTCCTGATGCGAGATAACCCGCATGCTATCCGACGCCTGCCAGCGCAGGGCGATCATGGCATCGACGTGCTTGTCCGGAACGATGACGCAACCTTGACCGTCTACCAGGTGAAGCGCTACACCGAAGCGCTGAACAGCGACCACAAGCGGTCGATCACCAAGTCGTGGTCTCGCCTGCGGGACCACGTGGAAGCACGCAACGTGACCCTCCGCAACTGGTGGGTGGTCCGACCCCGCGATGCGACCGACGGAGACGAAAACTGGCTGGAAGACCTCACCGCAGGAAGCGGCGTCACAGCACGGTGGTTAGGTCGAAGCAATCTAGATGCCTGGACGACGAAGTACCCCGAAGTTGTGGACTACTACCTCAACGGCGGACGGTTGGAAGCCGAGGAGTACGCCCTGCGGGCGTTGAAGGCGGCACGCCTGCTCAGCGACGGTACTGACTCGTTCCTCGAGCAGGGCGACGTCGAAGAAGGTCTTGCCGGACTCTTCCGAACAGTCAACGCACGAGATCCGCACTTCCGGTACGAATACTCGGTGCGAGCCGAGCGTCATTACCCTGAGCGCAAGTTCGAACAGGTACCCGTCGACCTCGTCTGGCGAGCATCAGCCGTCCGCGACAACGTAGAAGTCATCACGGAGGTGTATCGGCGGTACGACCTCGCGGTGGAAGACAGCCCGCTACAGCTCGACGTCGTCCCCGAGCCTGTGACCGGCGACCAACGACAAGCGCTCCGGGACTATGAGGAGTTCGGGTTGCCCCTGGCCAACATGCCCGCGAAGGTCACGGGAACGATCTCAGGTCTAGGTCCGACAGGACCGACCACGATCTCCTCGCTCCCCGACTACGAGGGCGAGCACAGCGGAGTGCATGAACTCACAGTCACAGTTGCAGGAGAAGAGCCCCTCGAAGCGAGAGCAGAGATGAGTTCGAGAGTGTTCGGGCCGGCAGGGCAAGGGTGGAGTTGGACCGGCACCGTGGGCGGCACCGCCCGTTTCTCGGCGTACGGCAACGCCGACAAAACACGCCACGGCGTAGCAGTCGAACCCTTCTCCATTGAGGGGATGACGCCAGTTGACGCTGATGCTGCGCTCGCGCTGCTGCGCGTTTCCTTGAGCGCGGGCACAGTCGTCCTGACTGTGCCTGATGGCCCAGTGATGCTCGACATGAGGGCCGAACCTGACGCGGAACACCCAAACGACGAACGGCTGACGGCGCTACAGAAGACGATTCAAGTCGTGCGCGCTCTCCGCACGCTGCAACGATTCATCCCATACCCGCTGCGCGTCCCACCGCGTGAGCAGCTCACATTCCCGGAAATCGACGCATGGGTGCGAGCGTCGGAACTGATGACCAAGCGGTACCGTGCAGCAACGTGGGAACCGTTTCGTTTCACCCCAACTGCTGCCGCACCATCTTTCCCAGCCGAATTCGCCGTCACTTCACCGCTAGCCGTGCGAATCGCACAACGCACCTGGGAGTTCGGATGGGTGCGGCAGCATGGCCTCGCCGTCAGCGGAGACCTCCTCGCCGACGGCCAAATCCTGCTACACCCCGGCGCCGACAACATGCTGCACCAAGTGATCACCGCGCTTCCAAGCGACATCGCGCATGCTGGGCGAATGTTCTTCCGGAGCGTCTAGACGCCTACCATTCGCTCGCAGGCAGGGACTCCAGCTTGTCAGAGGTCGCAACCGGAGCAGTATCCGCGGGTCATGTCTGCGCCGACGGATCCGGTGCTCTTGTGCCAGAAACGAGGGGATTTCCGCTGCTGCGGTGAGTCAGCACCGGTAGGACTGATCGCGTGATGACGTTCCTTCTCACGGTGATCGTGCGTGACTACGCCGCTTCTTTCGCTGCCGCAAGGGGGCTGCGATGATCGCCACGCGAAAGCCAGTGTCTTTGTCTCGGCGCCGGCCCGACGCCGGCATCGGGTCGCTCGCGTGGTGGGCTGCGGCCGGGGAAGCGGACATGTAGCGGTGTCAGCCGGAGACTAGGTCTGGAATCGTC
This sequence comes from Curtobacterium sp. MCBA15_004, assembly GCF_001865055.2. NCBI lineage: Bacteria > Bacillati > Actinomycetota > Actinomycetes > Micrococcales > Microbacteriaceae > Curtobacterium > Curtobacterium sp. MCBA15_004. Next base: position 237,561 of record NZ_CP126266.1, read on the forward strand.
GGAGCGGCCGCCCGTTCCGCCCGCCCATTCCAACCGCCCCAATGCGCGATCAGAGGAGTGTTCCAGCGCAACCACGCTCGATGAGCATGCCTGCGACCGTCCGCAGCACTCAGGTTCCGCGCACGGCCAGCTACGCTCAACCGCGTGAGTATTCGGGACCTGCACAACGCGGGTGCGACCCCGCCGGACCGCACCCGCGTAGAGGTCGCCCCGCCTTCCCTTCGGACGTTCCTCCGCGACACGGCGAAGGAGCGCCACGGGCTGAAGGGCGGTTATCGCTGGGTGTGTGACGCGTTGGGTGTGGAGCCTCGCGACGACTGGACGGCCTCCTATATCGAGGACTCCCTTCGAGAAGAAGTTCGATCAGCCACCTGGGTCCAGGTGTTCGATCTGCTGGAGGCGCTGACGCCCGCCGGTCATCACGATGCAGAACAGTACGGTCGACGCCTCGAGGAACTGCTCAGCCGTGAAGGTTTGGCTTACACGTTCATAGGTGGCGAGTTCGAGGCGTACGACCCTGCCGTTGCCGAGCTCAACATCGACAAGCTCGCATCCGAAACGCTCGGCCTGCTCAGTGGTGGTGCTCTCACCCCGGCGGGGGATCAGTACGGGCGGGCGCTGCAGGCCCTTCATGCGCGACCAGCGGACCGTCCTGGCGCGGTCCGGGAATCGGTGAACGCTCTCGAAGCTGCGGCGAAGATACTCGCCCAAGCCCCGTCGGCGTCGTTCGGGGGTGCGCTGGACGTGCTGTTCCGCGACCGTAATGCCCCTCACGAGAAGGCGTTGCGGAGTGGTTTGAAGAGTCTCTACGGCTACGCGAGCACCCTCCCCGGAGCCCGACACGGGCAGCATGAGACTGTGCGGATCAGCCATGCGGAAGCGGCGCTCGTCGTGAACCTCATGGGCAGCGCACTTGCGTATATCGTCTCCGAGTTCGAGCCGGCGCCCTCGCCACCGCCAGCACAGAACACAAGCTGGTCCTGGTGACCTGAAGTGGGGACGACCGTCTCCCTCGTCCGACCGATACGCTCGGCCTGATGTCACCCACTGAGCAGTCCTCACCGCTCGTGCGGCCGTGGATCCAAGGTTCCCGCGACCTTCCGCCCGGGACGAAGACCTCCATGGAGTGGCAAAAGCTGCTGTTTTGCCGGCTGACGGGACTGTTCAGCCTGTATATCAGCAGCGGTACGACGCTCGACTCCGAAGCGTTGCTTGGGCTTCCTCGAAGCGTCTACTACGGCGTCGGGCGTAACTCGCCAGCATTCGGTAAGACCATCGCCATGTTCGACCCCATCATCTCCAGCGGCGCGCACGGTGCGATCACCACGCCGTTTGATACCGGCGGGCTCGCTCAAGAGCACATCCACCTCCGGCCCGGTTCTCCAACGCCCGCAGATGTGGTCAACGGTGCGAACGTTCCGGCGGAGACGCATCAAGCGGCACTCAATGAGTGGATCAGCGGCGCATACCCGCCAGGAGACTACCGGCTTGACAAGCGGCATAGCCGACCACGGGAGTCCCCAGTGGCAGCCATCGTGCTCACGGACGACACCGACGACCGAGGGTGGACATGGGAGGGGCGGATCCTCGCGCAGGACTACGCTCCGATGCCACTCACCGTCCGCAGGGTGTACCTCAAGCACGGTGCGCTAGAAGGGTACTGGGACTGGTTTGAAGACAAACCGCCGCTCGGACCGAGCGAGATTCCGCCGCATGAGGAGTTCGTGAACGCTGTGAGCGTAGAGGTCGACAGCCCGTACGTCTCTATGATGGAAGATCTGGGAAGGACGAACGATGAGTGAGTACCGCATCGTCGGGTTCGACACGGACCTCAACGGTAACCAAGCCCAACTCGTGACCGCTGATCCGATCGTGCAGCGGGGGGACGAGTTCTTCATCGCCGAAGCGCCATCGTGGACAGAAGAGTCGCTCCGACAGATTGGACACGACGACCTCCGATTCGCCGTACAAATTCCACCAGCGGAACAAGTGCTGATCCACCCGGGTGAGATCGTGTGGCTTGTTGGCCGCACGGTCATCGCGGAACTGCGCAGAATCAGTCGCGCAGCGACGAGCAGCCTCACGCAGTTTCAACGAGAGGTTGGCCGGTGGAACCGAACTGAGCGGATGGGTTTCGCCTGGACCACCGGCTCGCGTGCGCAATTGAACGAGTTGATAAGCGAACCGATCACAGACGTTACTGCGCTGCTCAAAGCAGCTCTTTTCGACAAGCAAGAGCTCTCGCACGGCGACGCAGACGCATACTTTGCGATTTTCCGCGCCCTCGTTCAGCACAACGACTATGAGCATCTTATGACGCGAGCGTTGTACTACCGGGAACGGTACGACGAGCAGCGTCTGCACTCTGTAGCAAGGCGTGCTACTCGCGCGAAGTTTGCGCCAACAAATGACGTGTTCCTTCAAAGTGTTGAGCAACGTGTGATTGCGTTGTCGGCCTCGAGGCTGTCGCAGCTTCGAGGGGCGACGCCCGTGCCCGTCAGCGGGCAAAAGAATCTGCTGGGTCTCCTGAGTTCGCTCATTGCTGTCGGAACGGATTACACGATCAGCGTGCCCAGCAATCTCGGGCGCGCCAGCGCGATTCACATCCCGAAGCTGACTGGCTTCACCTATCCGGACGTTGCGCGCCTCGGGTATGTCGCGAACGCTGATCGCGAGGGAGGCGTATGAGCACTCCGGATTCGACGCCCGAACGGTCTGACGAGTTGCCGGAGCTTCCGGAGGGTTTAGGGCTCGGCATCACCGGGATGCTGCAGCTCCTCGAACGCCTTAACGAACCCGAGCAACGCCGCCAGTGGTACGCCGATGCTATTTCGGATGAGCAATATCCGGCGGATCTCCGGAACGCTTTCGCGGCATACAGCAGCGAGGATGAGCGTTTCGAACCGGGCGAACTCGTGCAGTGGAAGCCCATGCTGAAAAACCGGGAGTATCCAGCCGATGGCGCGCCGGGAATTGTCGTCCGGTATCTCCCGGAACCACTGCGACCCGACACTGCGTCTCAGAGCGAAGACCTCGACATCGAGATCGGATACCTCACCGGCGATCAAGCGTTCGTGGTCTTCGCCTACTCGAGCGCCCGGTTCACCCGCTGGGTGGAGTAGCACGGCGGCGACCCGACCTGAAGAGTTGCGACGCGACCGAAATCCTGCATGAACTCGCCGGCTCCTTGGCCACCGGGCTTCCCTACGGGGAGTGTCGATACTTGTTCATCCTTGGCCGGCGGTCAAATCGTCGGTTCGATGAGGAGAGTTGCACGTGCGGCGCCGGCTGATGGATCAGGTACAGACGATCCTGTCCGCAAGTGCGAACGGACATTCTGCTTGCGTGAGCGCGGCGAAGCAATTGTTCAACCAGCTGCAGGAGTTGCATACCGCAGACCCGTCGGCCGCTGACGAATACGCCACTGCGGCTTTCAGTGCTTCGTCGGCGGTGGTGAATTTCGCCGGCATGAGGGGCGAACGTCGCGCGGCGAACCTTGGAATCGACATCGCGGACTGGGGTCGGTCGCTCCAGATTCAGCACAACCTCCGTCGAAACTTGGAGTACAACGCCGGGAACGGGCGAAGTACCCGGCACCAGCTGCAGTTCGACACCAGCACTCGCCGAGCGAGGCTGAATGCTCGCCTTGTCGACCGCGACCAGCTCCGCGACGCTCGACTGCTCTTCGCCGAGGTCGGCTACGACCGCAGCGTAGCCGGGTTCCTCCGCGGACAGGCGTTGTGTAACCTCGCGAACCTGCTCGACGACTCCGGTCGATGGGTTGAGGCGTACCAGACTTACCGAGATGCGTTGCGAGCAGACCCGACGAACGGGAACGCATCCGGGAACGCTGCTGAGCTGCTTCGGCGCCGGATCTTCGCGGGCCGTGGAGCAACCGGCCACTACGCCGTGGTTCATGACGAACTCGCTGAACATGCTGTCGCGCACCGTGAACGGACGGTTGAGCTTGCTGGGGAGGAAGTTGCGCAACGCTGGGACGCCGCGCCCCGATTCGGTGGCGAAGGACACCGCGAACATCGCGGAGACCTGACAGATGAGTACCAGCAGTGGATTGCGGAGCATCGGTTCGCGTTGGCGACAGCTATCGAAGGTCTCGGCTCCGACGACATCCAATGGGATTCGGCAAGCATCGATTCACTTCAAACCGTCAGCGTTGAGATGCCGCCAGTGTTTGCATCGGTCAACGTGCTGAAGGCCGAGTACCTAGTCGCTCGTCGTCTTGCGTTCACCGGGGAGACGAGGCTCCGCCGCACGCCGTTCGGGCAAGCCGCCGACGACCCAGGGATCTACGTCGACACTCTGGACATGTCCGTGTACGGCGAAGCGTCCTCGGCACTCGTTCTCGCGCAACGCGCGACCCTGGACCTGCTCGACAAGGTCGCCGTCGCCGTCAACGAGCACTTCTCCGTCGGGGACGAGCCAGGGAAAATCACATTCCGCTCGTTTTGGACGACCGGCAACCCGCCCGCGCTGCGCAGCTCGCTCCCGGTGCCGGGCGAAACCGGGCCGCTCGCGGCTCTCGGTCTTGCTGAACTCGCCCACGACGCGGGACCAGACGGCATGTACGCCGCTGCGCAAGCGTTGCGGCACGCCGGCACCCACCGCCTCGTCAACCTGACCTGGGACAAATCCGAACAGGAAGCGACCGACACGCATGTCCTTGTCGAAGCGAGTGAGCTCATCGACGCGTCGCACGCTTCCCTCGGCGTCGCTCGAGCTGCCTTCCTCTACCTCCTCGACCTCATCGCCGACGGCGAGGGGGACGGCCCAGACGAAGGACACGTCCCGCTTCCGGTGTTCACTCAGCAGTAGGCGTAAACGTAGGGGCACGATAAGCGCGTTTGAAGCGTCGACGGTTCTGCCCTTTCCTTGCCACGGACATCCCCGTAACTGCTGTACGTGCACGTGCTTGGGCAGTGGCGAGTAGCCGGGGTCCCAGCCTTCAAGCTGTGGATGTCCATCATCAGAACTCAGGCGGATCGACCGACGGTGCGCGTTCTGCGTCTCACGACGCGGAAGAAGCGGTGCGGTCGGTACCGGCGACAACCACAATTGGTGCATGGCCTCCGACGAGTACCCACCCGTGACGGCATCGACGATCCGCAGCCTGTACGGCGCGGCATACCGGTGCGCACATCCCGACTGCCGGCGGCCCCTGTACAACGTCGATGGTGAAAGCGGCGACCGCGTCCTGAACAGCCGCGTCGCCCACATCCATGCCCGGCGTCGCGGCGGACCTCGCTGGATCGAGATGCCCCCGGAGGAGAACCGCGACTTCGACAACCTCTTGTTGCTGTGCACGCAGCACTCTTACGAAATCGACGACTTCCCCGACCGGTTCCCTGCAGAGATGCTCCGGGAGTGGAAGGCGGCGCAGATACGCGAATACGACCAAATCCACAGCTGGCCCCTGACCGACAACGAAGCAGAGGAGGTGCTCGCGCTGTCGGAAGACGAGCCCGTATGGTCAACGCTTGAGTTGGTGCGTCAGGTCGAAGCGGTCCGTCTCACCGCCCAACGCAACCGGACCGTCACCCACGCCGCGGTTACGTCGTGGCAAGACCTTCGCAAACGGACGCAAGCCGGCTTCCCCGTATGGGATGACGAAGGCAACGACGTGGTTGTGGAACCAGCCACCGTCGAAGTGGAACCGATCAAACGCCGCATTGTGGCGACGCTTGCCGCCGCTGCCGAAGAACTCACGCCGAAAGTGGAGGGGGCACGTGTCGAGCTCGCAGCGGCGCGCGCTGCGCGTCCGCAGCTGCAAGCCTGGTGCGACGACCTTGGACGGCACTTGGTCGGCTTACAGCAGGGCGCCGCGGTCTGGCAGGGCGGGTCCGACCCTGGCGACGATGATGCTTTCGATCAGGCGCTCGCCGACGTCGAGACGTCGATCGGTGGATTGCTCAAGAGGGCACGAGGTGAGGCAGTCACCGCCCCCGAACCGCCGCCTGATGAGCCGCAGGCGGAAGAGGCAGACGCGTATGCCGAACATCGGGCATTGCTGCAGGAAGGACGCCCTCACCACCGCGTCGACAATCGCCCGTACGACCCGGATCTCCGCAATCGACTCGCAGCCGCGACCGCCTACGCGATGACACTTCCTCGCACGGTGTCGTCCATCGCGGTCGACGTGGATGCGACCGCCGATCTCGCAGTCGCAGTCAGCAGGAACGCTGACCTCTCCGAACAGCTCCGCCTCCTAGACGAAGACGCCACCAGGGAACCTCTCGCCGCCGCCGTGGCGTTGCTGTTCGCCACCGCACGCCGCAATGACGCACCAACGGAGGTGATCGAAGCGGCACGCAACCGGGCGCTCGATCTGCTGGGCAGAACTGACTGGGAGGACCCGCGAACTTGGGCGGATGAACTCCTCGGCGGTCCAAGGACATTCAACGAAATCGCCGCGCTCACGAGCGTCGACACCGTCGCGGCTCGGATCACGGGTCTCCTCGCTGCCCGACCGGAGCTCGTCCGTCCAATCCTCATCGCGTGCGCTCAATGGTCGGAGCAATTGGATCGGCAGACCTGGCAGACAACGGGCTTCACACGTATATACCGCGAGGCGCCCACCTGGCTGCCGGTCAGCGCAATCCGAGCTGCCGCCACACAGGTCGACCCGGACGCCAAGGCGGCGGACTTTTCCCTGCAGCACCTCTTGGACTGGGCCTCCCGCTGACAGACGCGACAGCGCTCGGCGACGGAGACCCGGACACCAGCACGGCCCGGCCGTCTGCCGAATCCTGAAAAATCTCCGCGACCCACGAGGCGCTCGGCTACGAACACAGATCACGGGAAAACAGCGTCCCGCTCGGGGGAAACCCAGGTTCAGCACCAGGGCTACCCTCACCTGAACTGGGCTTTTAAAGAAACGCAAACGGCCCGCCACAGAAAACCCCCGTTCACGCGGGGGTTTTCTTCTTTCGTGGAGTGCTCGTGGTGCGTCCGTGGTGCAGATCTCGCTCGGGATCGCTCGGCGCCGCGCGCTCGCGGGCAAGTACAGCAGAGGATGTCTGACCTCACGTCGAAGTCGGGTCCTGCGCTGATCAAGCGGGCTGCCCGGTCCGGAGCTCTCGACCTACACGCCAGTCGTTAGCTAAGTCGAGCTGAGCCCTGCCTCGCGCTGCGCAAGAACTGGATCAGCGGGCAGATGTTCAGCGAGAGCCACATGCTCGAACCGTCGGCGCCCGTGGCACTAAGGCGAACTACAGCGTCACGGTCAGCGTCGTCGACGTGCGCAACGTTATCCCAGAAACGAGGCTTTGCCATGTCGAGTGTTCCCGGTAGCTTGAGCAAGAACTCAGGAGGTTCCGTGTCGACGTTCAATGCATCCCGTCTCACCTGCTTCGCGATCGTCTCCGCTATGGAGACTGACGGGCGCGACTTGATCCTTCACCTCGATGAACACGGAACCCCGGCTTCATGGCCGAAGGTCGCCGAGGAGAATGCGCAAGGCCGCTTCGCGCGAGATAATGGGTCTCGGACGCCGTCTCGCACGGACCTTGTCCAATACTTGGATTTTCCTGACGTCTCGCAAATTCTATTCAAGAACAAGGCTATTGCGCAGCAGCTAGTGAGTTCAGAGGTTCTGGATCTACTCAAGGAGCAGTCGGAGCGCCTCATTGCCATCCGAAATCGAGTCGCTCACAACCGCCCTCTCGAGATCGAAGATTTGCCGACACTTTCCGACATCTGCCAGAAGCTGGCAAATGTGCGCGGCAGCCGATGGGTTGCAACAGCTGACACGTGGAAACACCTGCAGGAGGACCCCTCATACGTTCTCGGGTTAACGATCCAGCTCCGCACGGACCCAGTTGAAGAGCCTTTTCACAACCTCCCAGTGCCCGACTTCGACGAGACGGGCTTCATGGGGCGCGGAAGTGCGTTGCGGCAAATAACGAAGCACGTCCTCGGCCCATGGCCAGCAGTATCCATCTTGGGCGACGGAGGTATTGGGAAAACGTCCATTGCTCTCAAGGTTGCTTACGATATTCTCGACAACCATACGGACGAGTTTGACGCGGTCGTGTGGGTCACTGCGAAGTCCAGCACGCTCACTACCCACGAGGTTCAGCGCATCAATGGCGCCATTCTCGACTCTGTCGGTTTATTTGCAGAGGCCGCAAAGCAGCTGGGTGGAAATAGCGCTGCCGCGGACCCCGTGGCGGAACTCCTAGATTATCTCGAAGCCTTCAAGGTGCTGCTTATCCTGGACAATATGGAAACCGTCATGGATCAGCGCCTGCGGGACTTTTTAAGAGATCTACCGCGTGGAAGCAAGGTTCTTATTACATCCCGTATCGGGTTCCAAATGGAGAATCCGGTCAAACTTGACCCGCTCACCGACGGCGAGTCTCGACAACTTCTGATGGCACTCGCGCACGGACGCAATGTACCGGTGCTGAAGAACCTCGACGCAGAGGGGCTTGACAAGCTGGTCGGGAAATTGAGGGGACATCCGCTTTACATCAAGTGGCTTGTTGCAGGTGTTCAATTCGGTAAACGCCCATCGGAGATCGTTGCGAATGATGATGCTCTTCTTGACTACTGCATGTCCAATGTCTACGACAAGCTCTCAATAGATTCGCGGCAGGTGCTGCAATCGATGCAGGTCATGCGTGGCTCGCGCATGCAAGCGGAACTTGCGTATTTGAATGAGTTCTCTGCGCGACAGATCCAGACGGCGCTTCTGGAGCTGCTCGCCACCAACTTCGTTTCGATGACTCGTAGCGCTATCGACAAACTGGAGAGTGCATACGCGGTAGGCGATTTCGCATCGGCATATCTTGCGCGGAAGAAGCCTACTGACCAGGGGATGCGACGTCTAGTACTCGACAGAGCGGAGCGTCTCGGCGAACTGGGGAGCAGGATGACTGGCGAGCAGAGGTTGAATCGCTATGAGGCGAGAACGCTCGACATTCGTGGACCCCAGGACGTGCCAACCGCGAGGATCCTCCGGGATGCGCTGAAGTCTGCCGATCAAGGTCGCCTTGACCATGCAGTGAGCTTGTGTCACGAGGCGCAAAAGTTCTCCCCGTCGTACCACGAATCTTGGCGAATTGAAGGGTTCGTGCAAAGCCTCCGACATGACGATGGACTGGCTGAGGCCGCCTACGAAAGGGCGGTAGAGGCCGTTGAGTCCGGCCCGTCGGAAGCGCTGGTCTGCTATCATTTCGGCACTTACATTCTCGATCAGTCGGGCCAAGCTGAACGTGCCCTGGAACTTTTTCGGCGCGCGGCGCGCACAGAACCCACCCCAGATGTGTTGCTCGGCATTTCCCGTGCGCATCTGCAGCTTACCAACTACGCCGATACCGTGACCACTTGTCGGAGCATTGTTGAAAAGGCGCTAACTAAAGCTCAGTTCGAGGATGTCGCTTTGCTTGCATTCCGTGCTGTCAGTTATGGCCTCATCCGCGAACTGTGGAACGGCCGAGTTGGCTCGGCTGTCGAACTCGCTGAACTCGCGACAGACTTCGCTTACGCGCTACCGGTTGAGCAATATTCGACCGAGCTCGTCGACTGGCTGCTCTCGGCCGCTCATTGGACCAGCCACGTCGTGAATGCCGCGCAGTCTGATGATTACCTCAGTCGACGGGCGGGCGAGTTTCAGACAAAACTTGAGCAGCGTGTACGCATCGTCGATCCACAGCTACTCGAGCGTGGGATTGCTAGCGTCAAGCTACCCAGGCCAGAAAGCGATTTTATATTCCTCAACGACATCAAGGAATCGCGTTTTGCGCATCGAAACGATTTCCTGTCGCGCAACCAGTGGCATAGGGTCGCAGACGAGTCGATACTTGCCTTTGACCGCGTCTCGGGGGCGAAAGGGCCGCGAGCAGCACGAGTGCGTCTTCTCGACTAGGGCGCGGGCTGAACGCGGGCGACCGCCGCCGGCTACGCCCCGCCGAGTGGGTCACCGACCGCCGATGCGGCTGTCCTTCAAGCGCGCCGAAATGGGGCTCATCCCGATCGAGGGTGTAGTCGGGGTCTGAAGCCGCCGGTCTCGAGCAGGCTTCTGGCGATGTAGTGGGTCAGGTTCCGAAAAGCCGAGCGCGGAGCCGCGGAGGTGTTCGAGGCGGCCGTTCATGGCCTCGGTGGGTCCGTTGCTCGTGCCGGGTCGGTCGAAGTAGGCAGGGACGTCCTGGGCTCGCTGTTTGAGGGTCCGCCCGAGCGTGCGGAGCTCGACCAGCGCGGCCGGGACGCCGGTGGTGACCGACTCGATCAGCTTCGTCATGAGTTGCTTGCCCTGGGCCTGGTCGGGGTCACGGTAGGCGCCGATCATGCGCTGGTAGATGCCCCAGGTTGCCTCCACCTGGACGTGGTCCTCGACCCCGAACAGCGCGGTCAGTCGCTGGTGTTGGCGGTCGGTGAGCAGGCCTGCGCCCGTGTGCAGGGTCCGGCGGGCGCGGTAGAGCGGACCCTCTTTGCGGCCCCGGTGACCGTGTAGGTCCTGCTGGACGCGGCGCCGGCAGCGGTCCAGGGCGTCGGCCAGGCGGACGACGTGGAACGGGTCCATCACTGCCACGGCGTCGGGCGGCTCTTCGGTGGTGGCGGTCTTGAAGCCGGTGAACCCGTCCATGGCGACAACCTCGAGACCGTCGCGCCAAGCTTTCGGCCGCTCGCAGAGCCAGGTCTTGAACGCCTGCTTGGAGCGGCCCTCGACCATGTCAAGCAGCGCGACAAACCTGTCTTGTCGCGCACTGGGGTGAGGTCGATGACGACGGTGACGAACTTGTCACCGCGGCGGGTGGCGTCAGACGTGCTCGTCGACGCCGATGACTGTGACGCCGTCGAAGCGGTCGGGGTCCTCGATCAGGACGCGCTTGCCCTCAGCTAGGACGGCGGCGTTCGCGGTGTCCCATGACACCGCGAGGGCCTCCGCGAGGCGGGCGACGCTCAGTTGCTGGCAAACCAGCCCGTTCAGCGCCCACCGCAGGGCGGTCCGGGACCGCTTGACGCGCGGCTCGGCGGCGCGGGTGGTGTCTTGGCGCCAGGCGTGGCCGCAGCCGGTGCACTTGTAGCGGCGGATCGTGACCAGCAGCGTCGTCGGGCGCCGACCCGACGGCTCGTGCGCCAGCTCCCGCGTCACGGTGTCACGCGGTCGGCCTTCGCAGCCGCAGTGCCGGCACTACCGATTCAGCCCGGTCGGGTCTTCGGCGACCCGGCAGGCGAGTACCGCCCGGTCCGGCTCCAGCTTCTGCCCAACGACGACGAGACCGAGCTCGTCGAGATGGAAGAACGTCGTCAGGTCAGGGGTCGCGAAGGTAGCATCAAGCACGTCGAGGTCTTCCTGGACGGCTGTGTGAGAACTTTCTTCCTCGGAAGGCCTCGACCTCTACCCGTGCCCCGACGCGCTGACTGCCGCCCGCGCCACATGCCCGCCAACTACACCCTCAACTGGGAAGAGCCGTGAACCGGCTACCGGCGACATCGTCGGCGCCGCGATCTACGATGCGCGAGTGGGGATGTCCGAGGAAGACGCGCTGCGCCATGCCGCCTTCGCGCACGAGGGCGAGCGGCGGTTCATCTACGCCGCGCGGCGTGACGGCGCACGTGGGCTCGTGCTTCTTCCCGAGGGTGCAGCCGAGGACCGTCGGGCACCGACTAAGAGCGGACTGATGTGTCCGGTGCCAAGATGCCCGATGCCGGACCTCACCACGGTCGACCGGAGCAGGGCGGGCCGACGGGACGGGTACCGGCATCTGGCAAAGGTCCCGATCACGGCGCCGAGCGGATGCATCATGTGCTTGCGAAGGGGCTCCTGGCGCGGTGGGCGCGATGGGCGATGCCCGGAGCCACCGCGATCGAGGAACATCCATCGAACGAGACCCGCGAGCGGATCGCTGACGTCATTGTGACGTTGCCCGATGGGCCGCAGTTCGCGCTCGAGGTGCAGTACTCCGCGCTCAGCGTTGAGGCGTGGCGGGAACGGCACGAGTCCTATCGGCGGAACGGCATCGTCGACGTGTGGCTCTTCGGTCACGCCGGCGCGCAGTCGCGGTGGCGCGATGGGGTGATGTACCTCAACGCCACCCAGCGGGAGATCGCGGCGTCAGGGGCGCCGGTGCTGTGGATCAATCCGCTCACGGAGGAGGTCGCGTACGCGACGAGCAGGGCGTGGTCGCCCGTGCGGGCGACCATCCTGGCGCAGGAGGAGGGCGAGCTTCGCGTCGTGCCGCTGGCGCAGTGGCGGCTCCTCGAGGACGGAATGTTTACGCGGGAGCTCGTCGAGCTCAGGGACGCCACTCTCGCGCATCTGGCCCGTGAGGCCGCGGCCGCTGCCAGGCGGGCCGCCGAGGAGGCCGCTCGACAAGCGGCGCGAAACCAGATCGAGGTGGCGCGGGAGCGCGATCACGAGGCGTGGTTGGCGAGCAGCGAGCGGGCTGCCGCGATGGCGGTGCTGGGGGAGTGGCCGGCGTGGCTTGCCGGCGAGGACCCGATTGGTACGCGGGTCTCGGGCGAGCGCTGGCGCTGGTTCCTTTGGTCGGAGGTGATCCGACCGATTGCGAAGGACGAGCGCGTCCGCTCGAACGACCTGCTCGCTCAGCTGGTCACACGGTTCGGCGACGCCGTAGGGCTCGCCACACCAGACGCACCCGGGGGATCCCTGCGAGCGGCTGTGATCGCCATGCTGGGCGCGATGCAGCGGCCGAGCCTGGTGTCCCGGCATGAGCAGAAGCGCCGCGGCGCGAAGCGTTTCTGGTTCACGAGGGGCAGCGTTCGCGAGCCGCTGACGCCAGAGCAGCGTGCGGAGGTCATGCGGCGGGCGTCGGAGCGCGGGACGGGCCGTGTCGACGGCGGGAGCAAGACGTCGAGCACTGACTACCGGCGCGGACCTGGCTCGCTCGCGGGCAGCTCGTGGCGCTAGCTCCCCGCCATGCCGCCGGCCCCCTTGCCTCCCAGGCCGCCGGGACCGGGCGAACGCGCTTGCGCGCGCTGCGCACTCCCAGTCGCGGCGTTCCTGGTCGATCAGGGTCTGCGGACGCATCCTGTGTGCTCGCGCTGAGTCGGGGTTCGCGAGACGGGCGGCGGTACGGGTGGGTGCTCGCTCCCGGAAGGTGCTCAGTGCGCTGCGTCCTACGCATCGCGCGCGATCTGCGCAATGCGTACGACGGCTGGACACCTTCCAAGGCGGCCGTCCCATCCGCCCCGGGCCAGCGAGCCCAGTCGTAACGTCCTCCCATGAGACGTAGCGCGAGCGTCGGTCGGGCTCGTCCAGCAAGGTCCTGTCAAGCTCGGCGCGACGACGACCACATCACACCTCGTCGTTCCGAAGCCGTTGTTCTACTCGGCCGTGGACGATGTCTGTGTAGCCAGACCGCTCGATCTCTCGTCGGATGAGGAGTCTGATGGACATGCCCGCATCATGCTGACGCTCCCACCAGTCGAGCACTGAAGTGTCGACCTTCGGGATCGAGATCCGCTTGCGCTCGGACGTGCCGTCCGCAGCTTCCATCTTCGCCATCATGTCCTGTTCCGATCGGGGCTCGCCTCTCAGTCTCCCGTTCCGGCTGGCAGACGTCGAACCGACGGGCCGGACTGATCCTGCTTCGGGCTGGCATCTCGGGCGGTAAGAGCCGCGGCGGAGGGCGTTGCCGCCGAGATCGATCAGGGTCGTTCGTCGTGTGCAACGGCGTAGGCCGCTTTCGCCGGCCATCTGCCAGACTCACAGACGATTTCTTAGGACAAGAGTGTGGGCCACGCGAGCGTTCCCTGGGTCTCGAGGCGGTTCAACTGCTCGATCAGGCGTTCCCGGGAGATCGAGTAGAACCTTGGCTCCTGAATTGCCGAGCCCACGCGGTGGATCACAAGGTAGCCGCCTTTCTCGACGGGAGAAAGGAACATCGCGGCACCAGAAGGGAGTTCGAAGTACCACATGTCCCACACCTGCGCTTTGCCTAGGTGGCCGCGTCGTAGCGAAAGCCATCCCCGAGGCACCAGCACTTCATCAAGTGCGCTGTCCAACCCGTACTCGAAGTCGTCGTCATCAAATTCAGCATCGGTTTCATCTTCCAAGTCCATCGGTGTTGCTTCCCGGAAATCGCTGTCATCATTATGGAAGCCGATCACAGAGGAGGCGCCGGCTACTGGGAACCGCTTCGCGGTCTCTGCTTAGTCGCCGATGTCGTCGATGCCCAGGCGCCTAAGAGCGGGCCCGTACGCCTCGATCTGTGACAGAAAGACGAGTTCAACCCAATCGGTGATGTTGCCCCGCTCCTCATCGGTCAGGTGCTCCCAAGAACCGAAAGTCGCTCTGCCGGATTGACTCAGATGCCCTGTGACTACTCGAGCGGTCTCTTGGGCGTGAACTCGATGAAAGTCGTTCTCTCCGGAGCTGAGCGATGCGCTCACAAGGTATCCCTGCCGTCGATGAGGTCCAGGACTGCGGAGACCGCTCCGCCCGCTTGTAACCATTGATAAGGGGTCGTAGCGACCACTGCCCGCAACGAGTCTTGAGGGGTCGCCATGAACGCCGCGTCACTCTGCCAACCAGCTCCGTCAGCCTCGAGGGACTCAAAGATATCTGGGAGGTTGCGAATCGTCTTCATCGGCGAATTGCGAGGGTCGAACTGCCAATCGGGGAAGCGGAGCTGACCGTTCAGCTTGACAGGAACCAGGTGTCGACTTGCGACTCGGCGGACAAGCTCCTCGTCATCGATTTGGAGGAAGGTTTTCGTCTCATCAACGGAGAGCGTGGCGCAGACCGAGTTGAGCCACGTCCTCACGATCTTCAAGTGGAGGTCACCCCGGCCGATTGCACTTGCTTCTCGATCGATCGGCATCCCCAAGCTGGACGCCACATCCGCGAGGAGGAGCTTCCGGTCGTCGGCGGACAGAGATGGATCTGTTGACGGCATCGACCGCATGTGCTGCGTCAGCGCTTCGACCAGCCAGTCGCCGTCGACCTCGAGCCGAGCGACGGCCTGCGCGAAACGATCGATCACCTCGTTCGTTGGCCGGCGAGAAGGAGCGGCAGGTGGCTGTGGAGGACCGTGCATAGCCCGCAGCTTGCACCCTCGAACCGGGTGCTGTCCAGCGCGCCAAGGATGCCTCTCACCTGGGGTTTTGCTGAATTGCTCGTATACGAGAGAAAAACGCCCAGGCTCCCTGGTGAGACGTTCGGGCGATCATCCGCGAGGCGCGCTTGTCGGCTCGCGAGGACGGCTGAGTCGACAGTGCGGTCCGTGCCGCGGCCGGCGTCGTCGATCGAATAGGTGCGATAACTGTGATTCTCGTCGGCTTGGATCCGACCCCTTGAAGTGACATGAGGCTGAGCTGTTGCGGCCGAGTGCGGGCCGGGATCGCCCGCTTGGCAGCCCAAGATGTCGCGCGTCCGGAGACGGATGCTCCTGCTGTCGGGGACGCTCGTGGACGCTCGGGGCCTACCGTCAGCGGTGTGAACGACGACGAGCGTGAGGCCCTGCAGTGGCTCACCGTCGAGGAGCTTGCCGCGCGGCGCAGACGGCTGGTGCGTGACTACGACAGGGAGATCCGAGGTGGACACCCGGAGGCCCAGCGGATCGCGAGCATCGAAGCGGATGCCGAGGCGATCGCGGCCGTCCAGAAGCAGCGCCGCGAACTCTGATCGAACGTATGTTCGATTGAGTGCGATGATGGGGCGATGGGACAGAACCGCAGGCACGGAACGGACGTCTCGCGGAGCGCGATCAACGAGTTCCTGACGAGGCCTTCGCCGGTCTCGCTGTCTGAAGACGAGATCGGCCCGATGCCGGTCGTCGACGTCGTCGACGGGGACACCGTGGACGTCTGGCTCAGGTTCGTCGAGGTGCGCGTGCAGGAGCGGGCGGTCGTCACCGGCTACACGGACCGCGCCGTGCGGGTGGAGGTCTCCAGGCGCGACGGCTCGACGTACCGGGTGTGGGTCTGGAGGGGCGCGGTGACCCGCGCAGGGAGGGAGCGCTGAACGAGGCTCGTGGGGCCAGTGCTACGTGAGCACTCCTGGCCCCGCTCGAGATCAGTGCGCCGCGTCGTAGGCGTCGCGGACGCTCTGTGCGATGCGACCGCGGGTGGAGACCTCGTGGCCGTTTGCGTTGGCCCACTCGCGGATCTTCGCGAGCTCGTCCGCGTTGCCGCGGGGCTTTGAGGCAGCGCCGGAAGAAGCGGGGCGAGAAGCACGCGCGCCGACCTTGCGGGCTGCTGCGATGTAGTCGGAGAACGCCTCGCGGAACTTGTCCGCGTTGTCGTTCGACAGGTCGATCTCGTAGTTGTTGCCGTCGAAGCCGAAGTGCACCGTGGTGCCGGCACCGTCCTGCAGCTCTTCGTTCGTCAGGTCGTCGACGAGGGTGGTGATGACTTTCTGCGCCATGGTGATTCTCCTATTGCGGGGCTATTGCGCTCTCATGATGTCAGATGACTGATCACTATGGGAAATGAATAGTCGACATGTCTGTTTCAAGGCATGTCAATCGAATGCGGAGGGCGAAGCTCGGCGTCCGCGCAGCGCAGGCCGTCGGGTCACCTGCGACTCGGTGGCACTGAATCGCTGCAGCGGGGCGCCGCGGCCTTCGTCGGGCACCGGCGCTCAGGCTCGCCGGTCAGTTCGACCTACTCGAGGGTCTGCACGGACCGGGTGTACCACTTTTGCGTTCAGAAACCGGTACAGGCCCACGAGGCAGCTTTCCCCAGGTCAAACCGGCTTTTGAGGGCTCGTGCAGGTGTGAGTCGTGTACCAGTTCTGAGCCGTGATTTTCGAGAACCGGTACCCCCCGTGAGCCCTACTTCCCTGATTTCTCAAGGAAGTAGAAGGGTAGAGAGGCAGTTTGTACCGGTTGTACCGGTTTCTGCGGACCTCTACGCGCGCATGCGCGCATGCGCGCACACGCACACGCACACGCACACGCATAGAGTTCCCTCGAAAAAGCGGTACAGCTGGTACAGGGCGTGCTTTCCCCTGATCAGATCCGGTTTCAGGCCGTCCTGCGTCGGGTACGCGAAGTGGAACACCGCGAGCCCAGGACCGGTGAGGCGGCCAGGACTCGCCGCCTGAACTGGGCTTTTCGTTGCGTCGTCGAGCGCGAGCGTGTACCGAGAAATCCGGTACAAACCGGTACGAGGAAGAATCCCCCGGGGAGCAGGCGCTCATCGTGGGTTGGTTTGTGTGGTCGACGCCGGCACGGCGTGTTCGCACGGGCTGGGCGCGCCACCCCATGGTGACGTGTCCCGTTGCTCTGGCCGCCGTTGGCGGGTGAGCGCGTCAAGGTGGACTTGCCGCCCTCGGTCTGTCAGCAGCGGATGACTCGCCCAGTCCTCGCGATGTGGAAGATTCCATGAACTGCAGCCCCTGCGCCGCCTCGACGCGCGCGTGCGCTTCGTCGTCGATCGCGACTCGGACGACCTCGACGCCGCTGTCACGAAGTGCCGCGGTCAGCCACGCCTTCGGCCGCAACAGGTACTGCTCGACCTCGACGTCGATGACCGCGATGACGAGCCGCGCCGCCTCGAGCTTCCGGCCAGCCCAGAGGAGCTTGAAGGCGTCCGTCGGGAGCTTTTTCGGCTGCCCGCCTCGAAGCGCGCCGATGTGCGCGTACGCCTCGACGAGGACCCTCCGGTCCTAGGGTGCTCCGTCGAGCTCGACACGGACACCGTCGTCGAACTCGACGCGCGCCGGCGCCAGCAGCATCCCAACGTGCGCCGCGATCGCGGCGATGATCAGCGGCTCGGCGTCGCGCTGAGCGAGGGAGTCGGATGCGTGCGCTGGGCTCTCGGCCGCAGCGTACCGACTGGGGGCCGCCGGCACTGGTCGGTCACGGCGCGGCCGACTGTGGGCCATATGTGGCCGTAGCGGGGCCGCAACGCTCCCTCTCGCTGTCGCTCGCTGGTCGCTGCGGACCGATCCGCCCACCTGCTGACCCACACATGACCGCCAACCGGTCACAGCATGGCCATCCGACGCTGAACGCGTCCGGGTGGCCCTCTTTTCCTTCCATTTGCCGTCGAGGGAGCTTCGGCGGTCGCCTCGCGGCCCAGAGCAGGCCACCCCTGGGCAGCATTTGCCCACAATTGGATCAGCCGTGGCCAGGTACGGGGCACAGAAGCTCGGTGCTGAACGCATCGGCTGAGGCTCCCATCGTGAGGGCGCCCGGTCGCGTGGCTGGATCTGAGCCTGACCTGTTGTCACGAGCCTCGTTCACGTCCACTCCGCAGTCGTGCCCGATGGGGCGAAAGGAGAACCGCAGGGCGCCGCTGAAGCGGCGGCAGCGAGGCCCGTCATGGCGTCGTTCCTCCCCCGCGACGATGAGGTTACGGCGCTACGCGAGAGGTCTCCGCGATGCTCCGACCTGCGCTGCTTGCGAGGGCGAAGGCAGCCGCGTGCCCGCGTCTGCGTCGGGGTTGATCAGGTGCTGATCCGCAGGCTCCTCAGCCCCTGGCGTCGCTGCGCTCCATGGGTTGATCCCCGGCGTCACGACGCCCAGAACCGTGGATCAACCCAAACCCCGACTTTCCGGGGCAAACGGATGCCACTTGATCACCACCACCAGGCTTGATCCTTCGGATCTGGTGGTGATCAAGATGAGGCTGATCCATCCGTTTCCCCCGATCACAGCAGCAATCGTGACCTCGATCCGTCGCTGGAGCTCCGGATGCGAGTAGGAGAAGAAAAGGGCATAAGGGGAGGTGACGCCGAGCTGCGTTTCCAGTCCGCTTCGCGACCTGGAACCTTGCTCGTCGGTCGGCGCAGCCGACACCTCTCCGGGAGCCCCTGAGAATCTCGCTGCGCTCGGTCTCCGGGGCCCCCTCACCACTCGTCGCTGCGCTCCTCGTGGCCCTTACTGCGTCGCTACGCTCCTTGCCCTCCGACGCCCCATCGGGGGCGTCCTTGGGTGCCTTCCGTCGGTGCCGCCCCTCCGCTCCGCTCCCCTACGGACACCGTCGGCTGACCACGCTCTTGCGAGGCGTGGACCCGGAACGGGCAATGGTGCGTCGGTGCTCCTGGCGCTGGCCGACACGATCCGCTGAATGATTTCGGAAATGATTTCAGTGCAGTCGGATCTGAACCCAGAGCGGGCGTCTCACGCGTGCTCAGTGACCTCCGGCGAAGCCCTTGGCTTAGAAGCTGGTTGGTCGCGGGCGCGCTGTCGCAGCCTCAGACGCGTCCGAGGGGCATCGTCAGCTGCTTCATCCGCGTACGTTTGTCACCAACTGGCTGGACGTGTATGGTCTGCTGCAGGTCTGAATGATTGAAAAGGGCCAGAGCCATTGACGGCTCGACGAGCAGGTACGCCAAGCAACCGTTAACAGGTTCGGCTAAACGGCCTCCTCGAAAGCATCGACTTTCGAGGAGTACCCATGTCTAAGGCCGCCCTTAGTCCTTCAGTTCAGACCGGCGACTTGCTCACTCCGGACGCCCTTGCTGCTCGGCTCCACGTGACGACCCGCAACTTGCGCCAGTGGCGTGTCACTGGGGCAGGCCCGCGATTCGTTCGAGTCGGACGATTCCCGCTCTACCGTCCGGAAGCCGTCGAGGCATGGCTTCTCGAGCAGGAGTACGCCAGCACCGCCGACGAACTGCGCTGATCGATGGGAACAGTCAAGTCCTACGAGACGAAGACGCGGGGCAAGCTTTACGAGGTCTGGTACACCAAACCTGATGGGACTCGCGGTCATGACCGCGGCTTCCGCCGCAAGACCGATGCCTTCAACTACCTCAACACTGTCGAGGTGTCGAAGTTGCGAGGTTCCTACGTCGATCCAACGGATGCGCGAGTGACCATCGGCGAGCTCGGGAGAGCCTGGCTCGAGATGCACCGGTTCAAGCTCACCCAAAGTAGCTTCCACTCCGTTGAAAGCTGCTGGCGCGTGCATGTCGAACCAAAGTGGGGCGGGTACGCCGTAGGCCGAGTCACCAAGCGAGACGTCCAAACGTGGCTGAACGAACTCGGGCATTCGCTCTCGCACACCTCGGTGGCGAGGGCACGAGACCTGCTCGCTGGCATCCTCGATGAAGCCGTCGAGGAGAACCGGGTGGTGAAGAATCCTGCGCGCGGCCTCACAGTCAAGAAGAAACCGATCCCCGACGAGGTGTTCCTGACGCATCGGCAGGTCGAGGCGCTGGCTTCGGAGGCCAGGTATGGCGAGCTTGTCCGGCTACTTGCGTACACCGGGCTCCGATGGGGCGAGGCGACTGCCTTGCGGGTTCGTAGCGTTGACCCCGGTCGACGTCGTCTGAACATCCGCGAGGGAGTGACGGAGGTGAACGGTCAACACGTCCTGGGCAGTGTGAAGTCGCATGAGCGGCGCTCCGTCGCATTTCCTGACTTCCTCGACTCGGCTGTTGCCGCGGCCTGTCGAGACAAGCACCCCGACGATCGTCTCTGGTCGTCTTCGGCCGGAGGTTTCCTCCGGCCAGGGCACTCCAGTCAGGGATGGTTCGCGAAGGCCGTCCAGCGGACGATGGCGGCCGACGCAAGCTTCCGTCGAGTCACACCACATGACCTCCGGCATACCGCTGCGTCACTCGCGATCAGCGCTGGTGCCAACGTCAAAGTCGTACAGCGGATGCTGGGCCACAAGTCGGCGAAGGTGACTCTTGACACCTACGCGGCGCTGTTCCCCGACGATCTGGACAACGTTACCTCCGCGTTGAGCCGGCAACGAGCGGAACAGCTGTAGCGGTGGTCGTGCTCGTGGTCGTGGTCGTGGTGGCGGCCGCGTCCGCGGGCGCGACCTCATCCGTCTTGATGCCCGAGCCCCATTGCAGGACACCGTCTCGCATAGGGCACCTTGCCGGAATCAGTTTCGGACCAGCTATCTGAGACAGTCGGAGCCCCGGAAGTACGTGAACGGAGACAGACGACGCTCCGTCTCGGTGAACGACCGTCTATTGAGACAGTGGCCCGGGCTTATCGTGTGTGACCTCACATGCTTGCTGTGACACCCAATTCCTTACGGCGGAGCAAGCTCGAACACCGATGGAGGAGGTAGCGGTGTTCGTGCTGCAGGCGATTGGTGACGCGTTGGCTGCGGCTGGCTCGATGGGGTGGGAGATCCTCTGGCCCCTCGTACTCGGCTTCACCCTGTCCGGCATCATCCAGGCCGTCGTCCGGACTGACCAGATCACCAAGCTGATGCGCGACGACTCGCCACGCGCGATCAGCGTCGCGACCGGGCTCGGCGCGCTGTCATCGTCGTGCTCCTACGCCGCGGTCGCGCTCGCGCGTGCCCTGTTCCGGAAGGGCGCGAGCCTGTCATCCGCGATGGCGTTCGAGGTGGCGTCGACGAACCTCGTCGTCGAGCTCGGGCTGATCCTGGCGTTCGTGATGGGGTGGCAGTTCACCATCGCAGAGTTCGTCGGCGGGCCGATCATGATCATCCTCATCGCCCTCGGGTTCCGGCTCTGGATGCGCAGCAAGATCCTCGACGCCGCCCGTGAGCAGGCCGACAAGGGCCTCGCCGGATCGATGGAGGGGCACGCGGCGATGGACATGTCCGTGCAGGGCGATCAGGGGTTCTGGCGACGGCTGTTCTCGAAGCCTGGGCTGACGAGCGTGTCGCAGTACTTCGTCATGGACTGGGCGTCCGTGCTCCGCGACATCATCATCGGTCTGCTCATCGCCGGCGCGTTCGACGCGTGGGTGCCGAACGCGTGGCTGCAGGCGGTGTTCTTCGAGGGGCATCCGACGTTGGCGTTCATCATCGACCCGATCATCGGCCCGGTGCTGGCGATGGTGAGCTTCGTCTGCTCCGTCGGGAACGTGCCCCTCGCCGCGGTGCTGTGGAACGGCGGGATCAGCTTCGGTGGGGTGATCAGCTTCATCTTCGCGGACCTGATCATCATCCCGATCATCGTCATCTACCGGAAGTACTACGGCTGGAAGGCAGCCCTCCGCATCACCGGGATCTTCTACGGGGCGATGGTCCTCGCCGGCTACGCCGTCGAGCTGCTGTTCACCCCGCTAAGCCTGATCCCGACGAATCGGCATCTGAGCATCGTGACGACCTCGATCAGCTGGAACTACACGACCTGGCTCAACATCGTGTTCCTGCTGATCGCCGCGTTCTTGCTCGTCGTGTTCATCCGCAGCGGCTCCTGGTCGATGCTGCGAATGATGAAGGGCGCACCCGACGACGGTGGCCACGACCACGCCGCACACGAGCACTCACACGCCTGACAGCATGCCGCGATCGAGCTAACCCGCGGACCGGTCAGTGGTGGCCGTGGACGACGGCGTGGCCGAGACCGCGGCTGATCATCCACCGGTTCACGGGCGTGGTGATCACGAACGCGATCGCGAGGGAGAACAGCAGCGCCGTCCAGAACAGCCAGTCGCTGAGTTGCGCGTCCATCGCACCGGGGATCGCAACGATGACGGTGTTGTCGATCAGCTCCATGACGGCGATCGATACGGTGTCCGCGGCGAGAGCGACCTTGAACGCGGCTCCCAGGGTCAGGCCCGACTTGATGACGCCGCGCATGGTGAGGGCGTAGCCGAAGATGAACGCGAGGACGATCGACAGGACGATCGTGCCGGCGTTGTGGAAGCCGGCAGCGGTACCGATCACCATGCCGAGGACCTCGCCGATTGCGCAGCCGGTCAAGCAGTGCAGCGTCGCTTGCGCCGCCATCGACCACGTCGTCGCCCCGTGACCACCGCCGTGGCCGGCGTGCTCGTTCCCGCTCATCTGGTGGTGCTCGTGCGTGTCCATGCTGCTCCGATCCGACGCCGCTGACGCCAACAGTTCACGTATACCCCTGGGGGGTACCATGCGCTGTAACGCTGAACCTTCCGCCGTGTTCCCGATTCGTCCGGTCGCGGCGGGTTCGGTGTGAATCCGGACACCAGGTTGCCGCCGCCCGCGGGGTACCGCACCATAGAAACGCTCACTCCACCCGTCTGCTCGAAAGACTGATGCTCACCACCACCGCCACCCCGCGTCGCCGACTGCTATTGCAGGCCACGGCGACGCTGGCATTGCTGCTGCTGGTCGGGTTCACGGTCCTGATGCACACGATGGCCGGGCACACCGCCGACCACGAGCATCCGATGGCGGCTCCCGCTGCCGCGGCCGAGCACGGCCATGTCGCGGCCGCCGGCCACTCCGAGCACGTAGCTCCTGCGACTGCGGTGATGACCGTCCTCACCGACGCGGGTTGCGACAGCGGCCTGTGTGCGCTGATGTGCTCGCTGATGGGGATGGCGTGCGCGCTGACGATCGCGCTGTTCACGTGGGCGCTGCTACGTGCACGGACCGGCGGTGTCCTCCACCTGATCGCGCGGCTGCTCGCGCTGGCCGACCGGCTGCCGCGCCGCATCGCGGCACCGAAACCGCCGTCGCTGACGGCGCTGCAGATCATCCGCATCTGATCCGCCCCTGCGGGACCCCACCCCCGAAGGGTGGCTCCCGCATGCCCAGATCCGGGAGGCGTCCGCCTGCCCGGACCACCTGACGCATCCACGGGAACGGACCAACCATGCACACCACCACCACGCGCACACTCGCAATCGCTGCTGCACTCACCCTCGGCCTCACCCTCGCCGGCTGTTCGACCGGCAACAGCGGCTCCGACACGGGCTCGTCGTCCTCGTCGACGTCGGCGGCGTCGGCGCACAACGACCAGGACGTGATGTTCGCGCAGATGATGCTGCCGCACCACAAGCAGGCCGTCGAGATGAGCGACATGCTCCTCGCCAAGGGCTCCGGCGTCGACACCGACGTCACCACCCTCGCGAAGCAGATCAAGGCCGAGCAGTCCCCGGAGATCAAGCAGCTCACCAGCTGGCTGCAGGGCTGGGGTGAGCCGACCGAGTCGGAGCACTCCGGGATGGGGCACTCCATGTCCGGGATGATGTCCGACTCCGACATGAGCGACCTCGACCAGGCGTCCGCGAAGGACGCCGCGAAGCTCTACCTCGAGCAGATGGTCCAGCACCACAAGGGCGCCGTCGACATGGCCAAGACCGAAGTCGACAAGGGCAAGAACACCGACGCCATCGCGATGGCGAAGTCGATCGTGTCGAGCCAGACCGAGCAGATCACCCAGATGCAGGACATGCTCGCGTCCCTCTAAACCCCGGCGTGGGTCGCGGCAGGCTCCCCCCTTCCTGCCGCGGCCCACGACCGGCCCCACCC
Source organism: Curtobacterium sp. MCBA15_004 (assembly GCF_001865055.2). Classification (NCBI taxonomy): domain Bacteria; kingdom Bacillati; phylum Actinomycetota; class Actinomycetes; order Micrococcales; family Microbacteriaceae; genus Curtobacterium; species Curtobacterium sp. MCBA15_004. The sequence continues at coordinate 261,675 of NZ_CP126266.1, forward strand.
TCCCCTTCCCGCTCGACCCGCGTTCGGGCCACCCCACGTTTCGGCCTGCCGGCCACCACCCCTCTTGGAGCCTGCCCGTGCCTCAGCAGCACCCCCAGACCCCCACGACTCCCGCACCCCGGACGCGCCGCGAAGCCCTCGCCGCCGAACGCGCCGCCGCAGCCCCGACCGCCAGCCGCACCCGAACCGCGACGATCACTGCCGCTACTCAGCCGGCACTGCGGCCGCTGCCGACCGTCGCGACTGCACCCGCAACACCGGTCCGCTCACTGCGGTCACGCGTTCTCGCCGCGGTCCCGATCACTGGTGCCACGGCCGCGATGGCGCTGTTCACCGCTGCCGCAGCGCTGCCCGCGCAGGCAACGACCGGCCCCGCGGCAGTCGTGCCCGGTGTCGCTCCTGCCACCGCCGAGCAGAGCTTCACCGCGTCCGGGTTGGCTCTCGCGGTCGACCGCGACGGGTACACGATCACCAAGCCGGCCCCGAAGCCCGTCATCACCAAGACCGCACCCGCCTCGCAGGCCGCGTCAACGGGGGGCGCACCGGCCTCGACGAAGCAGAGCGTTCCCACGACCACGGGCGGCACGATTGTCAACACCGGCACCGGCGACATCCGCTGGCCCGTCGCCGGAACCATCACCGTCAGCTCACCGTTCGGCCCGCGAAGCGCCCCGTGTGCGACCTGCTCGTCGATTCACCAGGGCGCGGACCTTACCCCCGGCGCCGGCACCCCCATCGGAGCTGTCGCTGCCGGTACTGTCCGAGTGTCGACAACGCACCCCGAGTACGGGCAGTACGTCATCATCGACCATCAGATCGACGGTCGGCTTGTGTCCACCTTGTACGCGCACATGATCTTCGGCTCCTCGCCGCTCCGCCCAGGTGACACCGTCGCCGTCGGGCAGCTCGTTGGCCTCGTCGGCAACACCGGCGCGAGCACCGGTGCGCACCTGCACCTGCAGGTCATGCCCGGCGGCACCACACCCATCGACCCGATCCCGTGGCTCACCGCCAATGCCGGACGTACGCTGTAGGAGCTGGTCCCAGCGGTGTCCGGCCAGCCATCGGCTACCGAGACGCGGTCATGGATCCTGGTAACGCCCTATGGCTGGTCGCAAGGCTGATCCGCGCCAGGGTCGTCACGCTGTCTTGGGTGGTGCGAGGAGTGTGCCGCGGATGACGGAGCCGTGGAAGGTGCGGACGGCGACGGTGATCCATGCGGCGACGAGGCCGGCGTAGTAGACGACTGCGAGCACGGCGACGACAGTGAGTCCGGAGTGCAGGGCCAGGCCGTTCAGGCCGGTGACGCAGGTACCGACGGGGAACGTGAACGACCACCACGTCAGGCTGAACGGCAGGTGCTCGCGGGCGGTCCGGATGGTGATGGCAAGGGCGATGACGGTCCACAGCAGCGCGAAGCCGAGCATCGCGAACCCGTACACCAACGCCACGACCAGCAGTGCGTGGGCGGTGGAGGCGTCGACGACGGTGGGGGCGTTTGAGGCGAGGAGGTTCACTGCGGTGATCGACTGCCCGACCGGTCCGAGCACGATCCACAAAGTCGGGACCATGCCTGCGGCGCCGACCTTGTGCTGCGCGAGCCGGTTCCAGATCAGTGTGATCACGACCAGGGACGTGATGAGGCTGAGGCCGAAGAAGCCGTAGCAGGACCACAGCAGTGTCTCCCGCGCCTGCCCGGCGGGCGCGTACGGCAGCAGGAGCGCGCCGGTGGAGGCGGACACCATCGGCGGGACGATCGGCATCAGCCAACCGCCAAACGCGGAATCGGGCGTGTTCTCGTGACGGGTGAACGCCAGGTACGGCACCAGGACCGCCGTGAACAGTCCGCCGACGGTACCGATGCTCCAGAGGACCCAGTCGACGGTGACGGCGGCGGGAAGGCCGATCCAATCCTTACCGAGGAGGATCGTGCCGGCGCCGACGGTGAGGAACGCCATCGGCGGTGCCCCGTAGAAGTGGGAGATGACCGGGTTGAGGTGGTGCTTCGCTGCGGTGCTCCGGTAGCGGACCCAGTGCAGGGCCGTCGCGATGGTGAGGGCGACCAGGAGGGCCGCCGCGATCGCCCACACGATCGTCGCCGCCGTCCGGACACCGGGGAACTGCAGCGGCAGCGATGCGGCCGCGACGGCGACGATCCCGGTGCCCATGATCGACGCGAACCAGTTCGGGGTCAGATTCGACACGATCAGACCAGGCCGCTCCAACTCCCGGAACAACCGCCGATCGCGCACACCATGCTCGGACGTCGCGGGTGCGTGGGCGAGGTGAGCGGACATGCACCCAGCGTGCGCGTGTGCCCCGTGGTTCTGGAACGGCGAACTCGTTGGCAGGGCACAATGGTTGCTTGTGGCACTGCGGCGGCTGACGGACCGGACTCTGGACCTCGACACCCTCGAGGTCCTCGTCCGCGTCGCGGAGACCGGTTCGTTGACCCGAGCGGCCGACGTGTTGGGGGTGACACAGCAGGCGGTGTCAGCGCGCTTGCGTGCCGCGGAACAGGCAATCGGCCAGCCGCTGGCGCACCGGACGGCATCAGGGACCGCGCTGACCGACGCAGGCCGAGTGGTGCTCGGCCTGGCCGTCCCGGTGTTGGAGGCCTCCCGGCGGCTCGAAGCAGGAGTCGCCGCGCTTCGAGAACCCGCGGGATCCCTCGTGGTCGCAGCGTCGCAGACGATCGCCGAGCTGCTGCTGCCCGGATGGTTGCTCGCCCACCGGGCTATCGCGCCGGATGCGTCGGTGCGCCTGATCGCGGGGAACTCCGCCGCCGTGATCGACCTCGTTCGCTCCGGCGCTGCCGATCTCGGATTCACGGAGACCCCTGCTGCGCCACCTGACCTGTCCTCGCTGGTGGTCGACGAAGACGAACTCGTCGTCGTCGTCGCTCCGCACCATCCGTGGGCAAGCGCGTCGGGCATCACCGCGGATGACCTCGCGGAGACGCCGCTGCTACTCCGAGAGGAAGGGTCCGGCACCCGCGCCACGGTCGAGGCGTGGCTCGACCGTGCTGGGCTCCGCCTGGTCGTCCCAGCGGCGGTGCTGGAGACGACGGGCATCATCCGCGCCAACGCGCGGGCGGGCATCGCGCCCGCGGTGATGAGTCTCCGCACCGTCGGCAGCGACCTCTCCGACGGTGCCCTCGTCCGGGCACCGCTGCTCGGCCCGCCACTGATCCGATCGCTGCGCGCAATCTGGACCGGCCACCCGGGGCCCGCCGTCATGGCATTCCTCGATAGCGCTCAGCAGTCCCGATAGCCAATCGGCTATCGGGACCCAATTCTGTGTTGCTGCTGAGTCACCGTGACGGTCTGCGGAGCGTGTCGGATGGTCGTTCTCCGAAGGTGTCGGCGTAGTAGCTGGCGAATCGTCCGAGGTGTCCGAAGCCCCAGCCTCGTGCGACGTCTGCGATGACGGTCGTTGGGGCTTCGCCGGCGACGAGCTGTGCACGGACCCGGTGGAGCCGGATCTGGCGGAGGAAAGCCATGGGGGTGGTGTCCGCGTGGCGTTGGAAGGCTGCTTGCAGGGCGCGGGCGTTGATGCCGGCCGCCTGGGCGACGTCAGTGCTGGTGATGTGTCGATGAGCGTTAGCGACCATCCACTCCTGCGCAAAGCGCATCGTCGCTGGGCCGTCGTGGAAGACGATGTCGACGTCGGGGGTGGCGTGGAAAGCGTCGACTGTTGCTTCTGCGACAAGCATGTTCACAGCTGCTCGTCGCCACCGGCCCGTTCCGGAGTGCAGCAGCTCGGGTGCTGCCGCACGGATCACCTGTCTGAGGCGTTCGAGTTGTTCCGGGTCGGGAAGGTTCCGGAACTGCAGCGGACCGGGGATTGCGCCGAGCTGGGCTGCGGCGACGTTCTCGAGGAAGGTGCCGTCGAAGCGGATCATGTGCTGGGTACCTGGCGCAGCGTTGAACTCGAACGGGCGCCCCGATGGGTACATCACGGGCACGTTCGGTGGCATCGCGATCGCGTCTCGCGTGTCGACGTCGAGGACGATGCCCGGGGTGGTGGTCCAGGCGAGGATGTAAGTGCCGTGTTGGCCGATGGTGCCCCAGCGGTTCGCGTCGACAGCGGATGTGCCCAGCGTGAGCTCGTCGTCGTCGCCGACGGCGCGGTACCGCCATGTGAATCCGTCGGCGGTGGGCTTGCCGATGTGAATGTCCTGGCTCGCGTAGACGTCTTCGTAGAACGCGACCGCTTCGTCGACATTCGTACCTCGGCGGTCGACGGCGACTGGGGGCAGGTTGTCCGACGGCATCCGCGAGTCAGTATGCCGCCAACCGCCGACATCGTTGCTCGCGGCTGGAACCGTTTCACGCCTTCCGGTGATTCGGCGGTCTGCGACGGAGCTGTCAGGGGTGTTCCGGGGAAGCTTTCGGGGGTTGCAGGAGCGTGTACTGGTAGCCGTTGCGGGCCATTGGTCGATGGAGCCGGTGGTGGGTGGCTGCCCAGATCCGCCCGTTGTACTGCAGCGTTTTTGGGGCGGTTCCGCGGAGAGTGAGGGTGATGTCTGGGTGGTCGGGCTCTTGGAGGACGAGGGTTCGCAGTACTCCGGCGGGGTCGAGCGTGACGTGGGTTGCGTGATCCGGCATGCTGTTCTCCTTCGTCGCCGCCGTCAAACCGGTGGTGATCAGCCCATCCGGACGGAGCCGCATCCTGGACGGTTCCGCAGAGACCGTCACTGCCGGGGAAGGCTGGCTCACCGGGTTGCCGGCTTCGGCTCTGCGACCGTGTTCGGCGCGCCGTTGTCAGGCGTGATGGACGTGTCGGGGGTGAAGTGGATGCGTTCGGCTGCGCGGGTGGTGTCTTGGGCGCGAGCGAGTTGTGCATCTTGCGCGGTCTGCGCGTCAGCTCGTGACTGGCGGATCGTGGCGAGGGCGTTGCTGCTGATCTGGTGCACCAGGTTCGCGATGGTGGTCGAGAGGCCCCGTTCGAGTTGGCCGAGGTTGGTGTTGCCGATGATCAGACGCCGGTCGTGCACAGCGAGCGTCACATCCGGGTAGCCGGCGCGCTGTAACGAATGGTGACTTCCGGAGCCTTCCAGCGCTGCGATCTCTTCAGGATTGGGTCGTCGGTTGAAGACTGCGGGGACGTCGTAGAACCGTTCGGCGGCGTCGGTGCCGAGCGATGCCGGCAGGCCGGATGCGACGACGCTGGTCAGGGCGAGGTGCTGGTCAGCGGTTGTGGATGGGCCGGTCATGATGACTGCTTCCGTTGACGGTGGTGACCGCCAGGATGCGTGCGCTTCGGCGAGCATCGTGGTCGGAACCGTCTGAGATGAGTCTCCTCCTGCCGGTTGGTCGCAGCATGCAGGTTGCAGACGGACGCGTCCGGCGGTTCCTCTGTTGCCGGCCATCTGCGTACGAGGAGGGTCAGGGGATGACCACACGACTCTGTGCACGCGGCCGATGGGGATGGCCGATCGGCGAGGTCGGGAATCCGGTTGGCCGAGTTCGGCCGCAGCGGGATGGATTTCGGGCGTTGGCTCATCAGGAAGACGGTGTCGTCCGGCTCCTGGGCCTGTTCGATAGCAGGAGCCGCGCAGCCGCTGCCGTGGAGACAGCAGACCGCAGCTTGAGGGCGGAGGTTCCTGCCGACTCACGGGTGGTATGCATCCCGGCGCCGTAGCGTGACGGCAAGCGCGGATGCGTGAACTCTCCGGACCGGTCGAAGGATCGCTCAGCACCAGAAGGTCGGTCCTCGATGACGACGATCCCGCTCGCCCCCGGTTTCACCCGCACCCGTCCCGGGAACGGCGGCCGCTCCGGCACCTCCACCTACTCGGTGCTGCTCGCGCAGGTCAAGGACCACGGTCTCCTGCGTCGCCGCACCGGCTTCTACTGGTCGCTGTTCGGCGGCCTCGTCGCCACCCTCGCCCTGGCGTGGGTCGCGTTCTCGTTCCTCGGCGACTCGTGGTTCCAGCTGATCGTCGCGGGGGTGCTTGGCGTGCTGTTCACGCAGTTCGCGTTCTTGTCGCACGAGGCCGCGCACCGCCAGGTGTTCGCGTCGCAGAAGTGGAACGACCACGCGGGCCGCTGGGTCGGGACCTTCCTGGTGGGCTTGAGCTACTCGTGGTGGATGAACAAGCACACCCGTCACCACGGCAACCCGAACACCGTGGGCAAGGACCCGGACATCGCCCCCGACGGCATCCGTTTCCTGCCCGATGACGCCGCCGCGGCGAAGGGCCCGCTGATGCGGACGTTCCTGCGCTTCCAGGGATGGCTGTTCTTCCCGCTGCTGACGCTCGAGGGCGTCAACCTGCACCGGTACGCCGTGACCTCGGTCCTGACGGGCACCGGCACCAAGGCGGACGTCCGACACCGCTGGCTCGAGGGCGTCCTGCTCCTCGCCCGCTTCGGCATCTACCTGACGGTGGTGTTCTGGTTCCTGCCGTTCGGGATGGCGTGCGCGTTCCTGGGTGTGCAGCTGGCCGTGTTCGGCGTGATGATGGGCGCCTCGTTCGCGCCGAACCACAAGGGCATGCCGACGATCGCGCACGACGCGAAGGTCGACTTCTTCTCGCGCCAGGTCCGGACCTCGCGCAACATCCGCGGCGGGTGGTGGGTGTCGTCCCTGATGGGTGGCCTGAACTTCCAGGTCGAGCACCACCTGTTCCCCTCGATGCCACGGCCGGCGCTCCGGCAGGCGCGGCTGCTGGTGCGGGACCACTGCGACACCCTCGACGTGCCGTACACCGAGACCACGCTGCTGCGCTCGTACGGGATCGTCGTGCGGTACCTCAACCGGGTGGGTCTCAGCGCCCGCGACCCGTTCTTCTGCCCGATGGTCGCGCAGATGCGGATCCACTGACGTGAGCGGAAAACGGATCTCACTGTTGCACTGGAGCTCACATGACACGGAGCTGTGGACTGCGACGGACGATGCCGGAGCGGTCGTCGGCTCCGGCATCGCCGCAGGCGACTACACAGCGGTGACCTTCGATGGCTCCGTTCACGGCACCCACCACTCGCTCGAAGCCGCACAAGACCAAATCGACGCCTGGCACCGCTGGACCACCAGCACCTAACCGGCAGCCATCCACATCACGGCGACAACCGGCTCGGATCGGCGGTCTGACGGGCCGTTCACCGCTGACGATACTTCGCAGCGATCTCGGCCCGCGCCCGCTCTGCGGTCAGGTCGCCGGCGAGGATCCGTGCAATGCGGTCAGTGGTGTCCGCATCGACGACATGACCTCGTGCCCGCAGAGCACCGACCACGAACGCCATCGTCTCGGCCGGGCTTCCTCCCGGCTCAGCTTCCATGGGCCTTCCGATCTCCGATGTGCAGCAATCCGCTCGGGCTCTGCCCAATGACCTGCCCAGCGGGCACAACGATGCAGCTCGGCTCCGTATCAGGCGCGCGCAAGTGGACCGCCTGAGCGCCGGTGCGCGCAATCGGCTGTTCACCACCGTCACGTCACCGCGCGGTACGAGACGAGGGCTGACGGTGCACAGGCTTCTTGCTGGTCCCCCGGGAGCCGCTACAGCTCTTCGTGGCACCTCTGGTGTGCCTACTCATCTGCGGTCCCGGGCATCGGGACCGGTTGGGGGAAGGGCGCTGATTCTCCAGCGCGCATCCGTGAGGAAGTCTTGCGCGGCGAGGTCGCCTGCGTCCTCGAGGGCGTCCTCCGGCGCCGGCTCCAACAGGATCGGGATCGCCGGAGCGAGCATGACCTGCACCGTCACCGGTAGTCCAGCATCATCAACGGTCGGCACTGCGACGGTGTCAGCGACCGCGGCTTGCGCCAACGAGGCGCTGTAGGCCAGCACCGCTTTGCCGACCATGTCGGTGACGAGGATGCGGGTATGCCCGTAATGGAGGTACTGCACGATCAACCGCTCTCGCCGCGGGACAAGGCGGGATTGAGAAGACGGCGACCGTGAAAATCATCCCCGACGCGCCCAGTCCAACGACGCTCCTGTACCGTACGCGCCGCTCCCGGAGGCACATCCAACGGGTGTCCCTCATGCGCGGGCCGAGGAGACGCACCGGTGGCTGGAACTGTCATCGCGGTGCCCAAACGCGCGGGGCGATGTCAGCTCCTTAGCGCGATGTCGACACGGGAACGATTACCTCGCAAAAGATCCTTCTGGCAACGACCTCGCAGCGATCAGCCTGCAGCCGCTGGTGACGAGGACCAGTACGGCGTCGGCCATGCCGATTGCGCCCGACCCGTGTTCAGATTCGAGTCACGCTCATCGCAGCGGACGATCAGATCAGGCCGTCCGCTGACGGCCTGACGCACTCCAGCTTCACCACCTGTCGACGGACGCCCGCTCCGAACTAGCCAGGCGATGCGAACGAGTGACCGCTTACCTCAGATCAGTCGAATGCATGAGACGGATACCTCGACCGCGTCACAGGCGCCTTGACGATCAGCAACGTAATCCCGCTTGACCAGCGAGGCGACCGGTGGCCCATGGTTCATCGGGACCGCCAGCATCACCCTGAGTATCGTCGAATCGACAGCTACCGAGGCGAATGGGACTGTAGCTGTGTGGCAACGATGTCGAAGCGCGCCAAGGGCTGGGTCTTCATCTGGGTCAGCCTGCTGTTTCCCGCGATGGCGATCAGCACGCTCGTCTCCGGGGCGCTCGGCGACCCGGACCGTTCCGACTGGCTCATCTGGACGGTGGTGATCGTGCTCCTGTCGGCAGTCATCGTCGTTGCGTACATCTGGGTGTTCCGCAGCATGCGCGCTCTCCGAGCGCCGGATCGTAGCGGCCGATAAGCCACCGGCCACACCGCGCGCGTGAGCATCGTGTCATACCAGCAACCAAAGGGCGCAATCCAGCGTCTCGCCGCACCGTGGCGTCCGCTGCTCGGCAATCGCTACGCCGTCGAGATCGCGCGCAGGAAGCTCTCTTTCGCCATCGCGTTCCCCGCGCAACTCACGATCTGGGCGCTGGCTTGGGCCCTCGGGCTCATGCATATCGGTCCGACCTGGATCTTCCCGGTCCTGATCATCGGGTCGGGCGCAGTGACGGTCGCGACGATCGTGCGCTTCGGCCGATTCGGTGCGCGGGTCCGGCGCGACCTCGCAGCTCACGACGTGCACGTACAGGAGCTCCTGGTCGCCCGACGACCAAACGACGTCCAGCAGTGGGCCGGTCGCAACCGTGTTGATCTCCACGTCGTCGCCCAGATCGGAGACGATCATCGCTGACAGCGATTCGCCCAGCCCTCTCCAACCGGCGCCAGAGCTGTCCTGTGATCGATCGGCCACCGGACGGCGTTTTGCCTGCTGTGCGATCCTGCGGGTATGCGCTACCGGCTGATGAACGAGTACAGCGTCGACTGGCCGCTGTGGGACGACGACGGCCCTTGCGACGCTGGCACGCCGTCGTTCTCGCCCCAACTTCAGCGCGAGATTCTCGAATGGGCTCGCGACTTCAACGAGAACTACGGCATCGAAATTGGCTGGCCGACTGAGGCGGCTGCGCGCTCCCACGAACGCCAAGGACGTCGTCTGCTGCTGCTCGTCGAACGAGAGCTGCCGGAGGATGACGTGGTACTCGGCTACTGGGAGACCAACAAGCGCAAGGGGTTGTAGACCGCAGAACCGTCCGCCCAGGCATCCGCTCTCGGACACACTCGTTCGAGAACGCATCGACCAGTGCGCAGCGATCAGCCCTGGTCGCGCTCGCCACCGTCGTCGAATGGCTCTCTCGGGCATCCAGGCCGCCGCCGAGCGAAGGCTGAGGACCTGATTTAGTCGCTCGGCAGCTGCCAGGCATCGCCCATGAGCTTCTCCCAACGCTCCCGGATGTTCTCTTCCTGGGCGCGACTCATCACCAGCGGAATGCGAACGCCCTCGAATGTCTGGTCTATGAACCGCTCCAAATACCCCGCGATCTTCTCGTAGTAGTTCGCGACTTCCCTCGCGTCATCGAGTGTCCAAACGGCGTGCTCTGACGTCGATGCACCGTTTCGGGAGGTGGCGGGCCGGCTGCTCCGCTCACCATAGTGCTCACCGGGCGTCTTCATCCGGTACCAGACCGAGTGCACGAGGAAGTTGCGCTGCGGCCGAGCCGCGGTGATCGCCCTGTCAATCGCGATCAGCTGTTCCAGCTGCGCCTCGGTGATCTTCTTGTTGTAGCGGGCGACTCGTAGGCACATCTGCTGAAGCCGGGAGATGTCCTCGCCCGCCGCGAGCACCCGGCCGTAAGGCGACTCGATCAAGAGCGCGAACAACTCGCGCAGGTTCTGCTCGACCCGGGCCGACTCCGCCGCCGTGCGTCCAATCGCGGCGTACATCGCCTGGGTAGGGCGTTCTGTGCGAGCCACCTTAAGCTTCGTCTCGCTCGAAGAGCACCCCAAGTGGACCGACGACGGACGGGCGAACCATCTGCGCGACCGTCCATCCCTCTGCCGCGTAACGGTTGATGGTCTCGTTGAAGGCCGCGACATGCTTCGGCTCATCGCCAGACACATTGATAGTGACGTACTCGTAGCGCTTCATGATGCCCTCTCGACTCGTGTCGACAGTAGCAATCTGGGAGGGCACGATTGCCCTGCTATGAAGCGACCCTCAACCCTGGCGCACGATCGCCGTTCCCTGCCGACGGCCCGGATCTCCGCGAGATCTTGGCGCTGTGCCTCGATGTTCGCGAGCATTACGAGGTTCCCGGGTGCAGCTGACACCAGGATCAGCCGGGCGCACCGTCCATCGCGACGCCACGCCGATCGTCGCCGTCCCGCATCCATATCCGAAAAGGCGGCCTTTTCCGTGACGTCTCAGTAGCCGGTCCTCCGGCGTACGAGTCATCGCGGTCGCACGCAGCGCTCACCATCTGTCTCACATAGGTGGTCCGCAGACAGTCGCGATGGCGGGGCGCTATCCGGACGCCCATCCGGGGGCGGGTGCTGCGTCTCCGCGCCGCTCTCGGGAGCGGGCGTCCCTGTGAGCAGCTTCGCTCTGTGTCGTCCTTCTCGCTTCGCTCTGTGTCGTGATCGCGTCCCGGTAGCCGATCGGGTGCCGGACGGGGCGATATACTGTCAGCGACGAAACCTCCGCCGACCACGGCGGAGGTTTTCTTGTATGAGCACCCCAACGCCCCTGACCATCACCACCGCCGACGAACGACACCGCCATCAGCTCGAACAGCTCTGGACCATGTTCCGGCACGAGATGTCCGCGTTCACCGGCACGCTCCCCGATGAGCGCGGCCGCTTCCGCCAAGAACGACTCGACGCCGGCCTTGCGGAGCCGGGCTGGTCGGCACACGTATTCCACCTCGGACCGCACCCGGTCGGACTCGCGGTCCTCCGCGGACTCGACGAAGAGGAACACATCATCAGTAGCTTCTTCATCGCGCACGGAGCACGACGCTCTCGCATCGGACGTGCCGCCGTGACGGAACTGACCGCGGTGCACCCGGGGAGATGGGCGGTGGCCTACCAGGACCGCAACGAAGTAGCAGCGAAGTTCTGGCGCACGGTCGCGACCGAAATCGACCCGACGTGCACGTTCGAGCACCACGCCGTCCCAGGCCAGCCGGAGCTACCCGCCGACTCCTGGGCCCGATTCGGTGTCCGATAGCCGATCGGTTGTCGAGACTCTTGCGGGCCTGGCGTCTGTCGAGCACGCTGCCGGGATGACGACATGTACTCGACCCCTTGTTTACGTGGTGATCGCGGGGCCACAAGCGTCAGGGAAGAGCGCTCTCAGCTCCGCTCTCAGCGATGCGCTTCGCGCGCAGGGCGAGCAAGTTGCCGCGGTTGAGCTGGACCTGATCGCGTCGATGGCGCTACCTACGCTCGCGGATTGGGAAGTTGCCCATCGCATTACTGAGACAGTCGTGGGGCTGTGGCTCCGCGCGGGGATGAGCTGCGTCATCGTCGAAGGCGTCGGAACGAGCGAGAAGGTGCGGAAACTGCTCCGGCAAGCACCAGACGGAGTGCCATCGCTGACGATCGCGACGACCACACCGTTCGAAGTCGCCTTCAAGCGAGCATTGGCCGATCCGAGCCGCGGAGTTTCGCGTCAAGAGGATCACTTGCGCGCGGTCTACGACCGCTGGGGGGATGAGCTGCCTCGAATCGAAGCTGACCTGACGCTGCACACCGACCGAGACTCGCTGGAGCAGTGCGTCGAGGCCGTGCGCTCACGGATCGCTCTCACTCGGGGGCAGCAGCAGCGATAACCGGTCGAACACCGGGCGTCCTGACTGGGCTACTTCGTCGACCAGGTCGACATCACGGGAGGTCGTGAGGCCCTCTGAGCTGACCCCATCCGAATCGGCTCTCCGCGATGAAGTCCTGGAGATCACTCTGCACATTGCGAACGAGGGCGTCGAGACCGTCCTCGACCCACAAACCGCCGGACCAACCGCGTTCGCGCATGATGCGCCAGCGGACCACGGCACTGTTCTGCTCGACGAGATCGTCCCCGTCCAGCGCTGAGCCGGTGACGTCGTCGATCGGCACGATCTCCAGCGTGAGCGTCGCGAGTTCAGGGGTCGTGAGCATGACCTGGAACATCGGCCGCAGCAGGGCGATGACTTCTGACACCTTGAGGATCTCGTCCACCACTCGAAGCTAATGCCTGCGCCCAGCGGAGGCTCTGCGTGCTCCGGACGGACAGCTCATGCCCGTCGGTGATCCGCGCGACCCGCACGACGGCAACGAGGTGCTCATGCGATCTCGCGACCGCAGAGAAGAGGTCTCGTCCCTCAGGCCGGCCCGTCCGCTTGACGATCGGCTACCGGGCACGTCTGGCAGCGATACCGTGCAGGAGTGTCGAGTTCTGGCGTCATCAAGCCACGGTCGCGCGTGAGTGCTGCGCTTGTCATGGCTGCGCTGCTGGCCTGGCTTGCTCCAGCGTCAGTGATCGCTCTCCGCCTGGCATGGACAGACCCTCCTTCTCGCGTGCCCGTGCATTGGACGGGAGCAGGCCCTGACCAGTGGGCTTCGGCGGACGCTGCGTTCTGGTCCTGCATCGTGCCGGGCATCGTCGGAGCACTCGTCTGCAGTCTGCTGGTCGTCCCGTTGTCTTCGGACGCGTCGCGATGGGGCACTGCGATCACTTTCGGGGCGGTGAGCGCGGGAACGGGCATCATCGCGTTCTTCTGGGTCGCGATGATGCTCGCTGCCGAAGGAGCGGGGGCGCCGTTCCTGGTCATCCTTGCCCCGCTCGGGCTGGGAGTGCTTGTGTTCGGCCTCTCCCTGTTCGTCCAGACGAGGACCGCCCGGTAGCCGATCGGCTATCGACACAACGAAGGACTTCCGCGCTCGGCGTGACATCCAGCGCGCCAGAGTTCTCCGAGCGGGATTGGCAGCCCTGCAGCCTCGACTCGAGAAGCGGGGACATGCCGGCAGGGTATGCGGCGGAGCCGCACTACAGGTGCTTGTATGCCCAGACGTAGATGTGGTCGTCGTAGTCGCCGGAGTACACCTTCGTGAAGTCCCTCGTCCCACCGCGGACGGAAGTCATGCCAAGGTCCTTCAGAGGTGGTGCCTCTGAAGTGGTGGCAGTGGTGTGAACGTCATCGACGAGTGCCAGCCAGGAGCTGACGTCAGAGCCGGCAGGCGCTTCCAGCAACACTTGGATCTGTGGGGTGCCGCTCACGGCTGCTATGGGCTCTGCTTCCGCGGTGAGGACTGTCCAGTCGTCGGGCACGGTCTGCCCGAACCGGTTCTCGACGGTGCGTTGTGGCACCGCTCGGCAGGACCACGGGGAGTGTTCGTCGCACGCTCCGTACGCGCCGGCTTGCGCTGGCGTGGCTGCTTCCTTGAGCCCGTTGGTCAGCGCCGACACACCCCAGTACGCGCCACCGGCCGCGACACCTGCGAGGACGAGGATGACCGCAACGAATACTGCCAGCGCGCCGAGACGTTGCCCGACGGTTGACGTGTTCGACTGCGAGGCCATCGAACCATCTTGTCGGTCCGATGTCCTCGCGTCGTCATTCGGGGGACGGATCGTTCCACTCCTCGTCGACGAACGCGCACAACATCGCTCGTCTCGCCGTGCTCGTCACGCAAACGGATACTGCCGCGGAATGCGCAAACGACCGTCCGATAGTCGGTCGTTCACCGGTACAGGCTCGGAGGCCCCGGGCTGAGAGACGGAACCCAGCAACTCCCTGAGTGTGGGCAGCTTCGCTCCGTGTCGTCGGAATCGCTTCCTTCGGTGTCGGGACGTCGCGGGTGCGCGAGACGGCCCGCGTGACTTGGGGTTCGGGTGCATAATGGTGGTGTCTTCGGACCCGGTAGTGGGGCTTGCCGGACCCAACCTCGACAGTTGTCGACAACAGTCCCTATCTCAGCTGGTCGCGCTTCTGCGCGCCTGAGGTAGGGAGTGTCATGACAGCACCAATCGGTTCCGGACCGGTCGTCGTCGGCGTCCTGCCCGGCCTCGCTCCGGGGGTCATCGAGGTTGCGTCGTCTATCGCGCGGCGCTTCGGTACGACGCTGGTGTGCGTCAGCGTGGATGCATCGCTCTTCGATGCCGGTACGCGCTCGGACGGGTCGGTGATGGTGGAACCGATCGACCCTGACACCGCTGACACGACACCGCAGGGCTTGTCGGACAGTGACAAGGCGGCAGTACGTGCTGCCGCAACGACCTACGGCGTCGACGTCACGTTCGTCCCGGGTGTCGGGGATCCGAGCCGGGCACTGTCGCAAGTGGCCGAAGACCGCGACGCGGCGATGCTGGTCGTCGGGGCCAGGACGGGAGCGGGTCGAATCGCGGAGTTCTTCACGGGGTCGGTCGCGGTACGGCTGACCCATCAGCAGCACCGTTCAGTGCTCGTAGTGCCCGTTGATCCGGTCGGGTTCGATGCCCCACTGCCGTGGGACACCCCGTGACCGGCCAGCTTGTTCTGCTCCGCCACGGACAGAGCACTGCGAACGCTGCCGGTACCTTCACCGGCTTGCGAGACGTCGCGCTGACCGAACAGGGCAGCGCCGAAGCGAATCGGGCTGGGTTGCTACTTCTGCATGCCGGCATCCGACCGGACCTCGTGCTCACGTCGACGCTCGAGCGGGCGCTCCACACGGCGGAGCTCGTCACCGACGTCCTCGGACGTGATGCGCCGATCGAGTCGACGTGGCGGTTGAACGAGCGGAACTACGGCGCCCTCACCGGCATGTCCAAGCAGAATGCGCAAGCGGCGTTGGGGGCGGAGCAGTTCTTCGCTGTTCGTCGGACCCGCACGGGACGGCCACCACGCATGTCGATCCGCGCGTGGCTGGCGCTCCGGCGGACGCCGGCGCTTCGTGGACTGCCGTGGGCGGCACTTCGTCGAACCGAAACACTCTCCGACGTCATCCGCCGGGTCCAACCCGTCCTGTCGCACAGCATCACCCCGGCACTCCGCGACGGGCAGACAGTGCTCGTCGTCGCGCACGGCAACTCACTGCGGGCACTGTGTGCCTGCATGGACGGCCTAACTGACGGTGAGCTCGCGGACCTGAACCTCCCCACGGGCGAACCCCTGATCTACCGGTTCGACGGCGACGGTGGGTTCTGTCCGCGGGGTGGGGAGTACCTGCATCCGGCAGCACGAGCAGCAGCGGCAGCGGTCGCTGCGGAAGGTGGAACATGACCTCCCGAACGGACACGCACCTGCCCGATGGGCAGCTCCCGCCCGACCCAGACATCGACGCCAACGACCCGGAACGTATCGACCGGCCAGTGCATCTGCGGTGGCGGTACCTCGGTGTCGTCGCACTCGGCGGCGCCATCGGTACCGCCGCACGCGACGGACTCAGCACCGCGTTCCCCGCTCAGCAGGAGGTGTCCTGGGCGATCTTCTGGATCAACATCGCCGGCGCGCTCCTACTGGGTGTGCTGCTGGAACACCTCGCGCATCGCGGACCTGACGAGGGTCGCCGCCGGACACTGCGCCTGCTTCTGGGAACCGGTGTCCTCGGCGGGTTCACCACCTACAGCACCCTCGCGACCAGCACCGCGGTGTTGTTCCTCGCTGGCCGCGGGTTGGCCGGCACCGGGTACGCGCTCCTGACGGTCCTCGCCGGCGCGATCGCCACCGGTAGCGGCCTCGCGATCGCGGGTTTGGTCCGACCGAACGGGGCCACATCATGAGCGCCCTGGCCTTCCTCAGCGTCGCGGTCGCTGGCGGTGTCGGCGCGGCCGCACGGTTCTTCGTGGATGGTGCGATCAACCGGGGTCGGCAGTTCCGGCTCCCGGTCGGGACGCTGACGATCAACATCACCGGCTCGTTCCTGCTGGGCTTGATCACCGGCGCCGCCGGTCACCTCGGCGCCACCCCCGTCGCGGTGCTCGGAACAGGGCTCATGGGTGGCTACACCACGTTCAGCACCGCCAGCTTCGAGACCGTCCGCCTCGCACGCACTGGCCGCACCACCGCGGCTGCCGTGAACGGGCTCGGGATGCTCGTCGTCTCCGTCGCCGCAGCCGCCGGGGGCGTCACCCTCGGCACCCTCACTTGACCATCCGACTGGGAGACGAACAGCTCATGCACTTCGACATCACGATCGAGATCCCCCGCGGCAGCGGCAACAAGTACGAGGTCGACCACGCCACCGGACGGATCCGCCTGGACCGGGCGGTGTTCACCAGCATGGTGTTCCCGCAGGACTACGGCTCGATCGACGACACTCTCGGCGATGACGGCGACCCCCTCGACGCGCTCGTGCTGCTGCCCCGGCCCACGTTCCCCGGCGTCGTCATCGACGTCCGCCCGGTCGGGATGCTCCGCATGGTCGACGAGAACGGCGGCGATGACAAGATCCTCACCGTCCCCGCCGGAGACGTCCGCTTCGACCACGTCCAGGACATCTCCGACGTCGCCGAGCCGGTCCTGGCGGAGATCGAGCACTTCTTCGCCCACTACAAGGAGATCGAGCACGGCAAGCACGTCACCACCAACGGGTGGGCGAACCGTGTCGACGCCGAAGCCATCATCCGCGCCGCACAGGAACGGTTCACCCCGCACCCCTGACCGGCACCCGCGCACCCGACACCATCCAGTGCGCGCCCTGAACCGCCGTGGGGAGGCAACTGGCGCCCAGTGATCGCCAGGAGGTCGTCCCTCCGCCTCCCCGCGGCCCACACCCGCACGACCAACCCGAAAGGCGACAACCGCCGTGAACGACTACATCAGCAACGTCCACCACACCACCCACCATCAGGGCGAGTACGTGACCCACACCAGCCGCCCCGTCACCATCAGCAGCCTGCACGGCTCCCGGATCCTCGACTCCCGCGGCTACCCGACGATCCAGGTGCGTCTCGAGCTCGAGGACGGCACCGTCGTCACCGGTGACGCCCCCGCAGGCGCATCCACTGGCGCGCATGAGGCTGTCGAGCTTCGCGACGGCGGCAGCAGCTACGGCGGCCGCGACGTGAGCCAGGCACTGCACCTCATCACGACGGACGTCGCACCGATGATCACCGGCCAGTCGTGGACCTCGATCGGGCAGGCCGACGCCGCCCTCGCTGCCCTCGACGGCACCCCGAACCACCGCCGGCTCGGCGCGAACAGTGTCGTCGCGACCTCGATCGCGATGGCACGCGCTCTCGCCGCCGCAGCGGAGCTGCCGCTCTGGCGTTGGATCGCAGACGTCACCGGCAGCACGCCCCGCCTGCCCGTCCCGCACTTCAACGTGCTCAACGGCGGAGCGCACGCAGCGAACGCGCTCGACTTCCAGGAGTTCATGATCGCCCCGGTGAACGCCGAGACCATGACCGACGCGGTTCGGATCGGATCGGACGTCTACCACGCGCTGGCGGCACTGGTCCGGGAACGGTTCGGCAGTCTCGGTCTCGGGGACGAAGGCGGCTTCGCCCCGTCGATCGCCGCGCCCGAGGAGGCCCTCGACCTCCTCGTCGCCGCGATCAGTGCCGCCGGTTACGAGCCCGGCGTGGACACCGTCGCGATCGCACTCGACCCGGCGGCGAACGAGTTCGCGCTCGGTGACGGTAGCTACCGGGTCGTGGACCGCCGGCTCGACCGCGCAGGCATGGTCGACTACTACCGCGACCTCATCAGCCGGTATCCGATCCGGAGCATCGAAGACGGCTTCTCCGAAGATGACCACGGCGGCTGGAAGGCGATGTCGTTCGCGCTCGGCGACATGCTCCAGATCGTCGGCGATGATCTCTACGTCACCGATCCGCAGCGCATCCGCGACGGTGGGAAGGACGGGCTCTCGAACGCGGCGCTCATCAAGCCGAACCAGATCGGCACCGTCTCCCAGACCCTCGACGCGATCGGCGTCGCACGCTCGCTCGGGATGCGGAGCATGGTGTCGCACCGGTCCGGCGAGACCACCGACACGTTCATCGCGGACCTCGTCGTCGGCACCGGAACCGGACAGATCAAGTCCGGCGCACCCGCCCGCGGAGAACGCGTCGCCAAGTACAACCGGCTCACCGAGATCGCGGAGAACAATCCGGAGCTGCCCTACGGGCTGCGCTGACCCCGACCGGTCACCTCGTGGGCGACGCGCAGGAAAGCAGAACCAGCTGGCTGAGGCTCTCCCGACCAGATCGCCCGCAACGGCCGGGCAAGTGGCGGCCCAGCGAGCGGGACCCGCACCAGCGACCCGTCGTTGATGTCGGCGGCGACCGTGCGAAGGCTCATCACCGCCGGTGCAATTCCAGCCTGCGCGTTCGCCCGGATGATGCTCGTGGTCTCCAGCACCGCGGCCGGAACCGACATGCTCAAACCGGCCTCCCTGAGCCATGCGGCGAGGGTCGCGCGAGTTCCGGAACCTTCTTCCCGCAGGAGCAGAGCCGTCGCCGCCAGGACCTCCGCAGTGATCCCGGTCGACCGAGCCCAGGGATGTTCCGGCGCAACGACGACCGCGAGCTCATCGTCCGCGATCACCTGCGCGGACACACCTGCCGCCGTCACCGGGGTCTCCGTGAACCCGAGGTTCGCGCCACCCGACTGCACGAGGTCCGTCACCGCGGCGGAGTTGCCCGCGATCAGGCGCACCCGCACGTCGGGTTCGCGGCGGCGGAATTCGAGCAGCCAGCCCGGCAGCAGCAGCTCCGCGATCGTCTGTGACGCTGCGACGACGAGCGAACCCGTGGGAGTCCGCAGCGCAGCCACTCCTGCTTCGAGGTGGCGAGACGCGTCGAGGACCGGTCCGGCCAGCCCGACGACGAGCCTGCCGGTCTCGGTCAGCACCGACCCCGTGGTCGAGCGGTGCACCAACAAGTGACCGACCATGCGCTCGGCGACCCGGATCCGAGCAGACACTGCCTGTTGCGTGACGCCGAGCGCTCCAGCGGCAGCGGAGAGGGAGCCGGTCTCGGCGACGCGTGCGAGCACGTCGAGTGTGTCGAGGTCGAGGGTTCGGTCCGTGAGTCGCCGTAGTGCCACAATCATTGATTGTGCCCTGCCAAGAGGTTCCGGGTACCGCCAGAGGCAGGATTCGCGCAGGCTTGGCCCATGACAACGCTCCGCACGGACCCTGCACCCGCGAACGGTAGCCAGCTGCCCCAACGGCCGCAGACGGCGTTGTTCCGTGACCTGGAGCGGCCAGGCCTGATCGTGTCGAATCTCACACCGAACTGGTTCGCGTCGATCATGGGCACGGGGATCGTCGCTGTCGCAGCTGCGTCACTGCCGCTGCAGTTCCCCGGGCTGCGCCTCGCGGCGACGGTCGTGTGGGCGATCGCCGCGGTGCTCCTCGTCGCCCTCACGACCGCGACGGTGCTGCACTGGATCCGCTACCGGAGCACTGCAGCCGGGCACCAGCTCAACCCGGTGATCTCGCACTTCTACGGCGCACCACCGATGGCGTTCCTCACCGTCGGCGCCGGGACACTCCTGCTCGGCAAGGACTGGGTCGGCCTGCCCGCCGCCGTCACCATCGACTGGGTCCTGTGGACCATCGGCACCATCGGAGGACTGCTCACGGCAGTGCTCGTGCCGTACCTGGCGTTCACCCGCCACGAGAACAAGCCCGACTCCGCGTTCGGCGGCTGGCTGATGCCGATCGTCCCGCCGATGGTGTCCGCCTCCACCGGTGCGCTCCTGCTGCCGTACGCCCCCGCCGGGCAGGCGCGGGAGACGCTGCTGTGGTCCTGCTACGGCTTCTTCGGCCTCAGCCTCATCACGTCGCTGGTCGTGATCACGCTGATCTGGAACCGTCTCGCGCAGCACAAGGTCGGGGCCGCCGGCATGGTCCCGACTCTGTGGATCGTCCTCGGGCCGGTCGGACAGTCGATCACCGCGGTGAACCTCCTCGCATCGAACGCCCCCACCGTTGTCGATGCGAGTACCGCGCATGCCCTGCTGGTCGTGGCGCTGGTGTACGGGTTCGCGATGCTCGGCTTCGCGCTGCTGTGGACCGTCATCGCCCTCGCGATCACCATCCGCACTGCCCGCGAACACTTGCCGTTCAGCCTGACTTGGTGGTCCTTCACGTTCCCCGTCGGGACCTGCGTCACCGGCCTGAACGGGCTCGCCCTGCACTCAGGCCTGACCGTCGTTGCCGTCCTCGCCGTCATCTACTACGCCGGCCTCGTCGCCGCATGGATCACCGTTGCCCTTCGCACCTTTCACGGATCCGTCATCCGTGGCACCCTGCTGGCACCGCCACAGCCGGCATGAGTACCCCCGAGGAACTCGCTGACGTTCGATCGCTGAACGGTCTCGCGGAGACGTGGCGGACCGCGCCCGACGGCAGCCAACGGTTCGTCCCGAGCTTCGACCCACGATCCGGCGGCAGATTCAGCCGTGTCCTGGTCCTGATGCAGTCGCCTGGCCCCCAGACCATCGCCGCAGCGCACGCAGCGATCTGCAGCGAGGACAACCCGGGCCCGACCGCGGCCGCGTTCCGAGCAGCCCGTATCGAGTCCGGACTCGCACGCGGCGAGTACGTCCGCTGGAACCTTGTCCCATGGGAACTGCCCGACCGCGTGCGACTCGAGGACATCGACGAGGGGCGGCATGCCCTCGCCACACTGCTCGCGGCCCTCCCCGCTCTCACTGCGATCGTCACGTACGGGGCCGTTGCCCTCGACGGCGTCATGCGACACTTCACCCTGGACGAGCACCCCCGACTCCTTCCGGTCATCGCAGCACCACATCCGTCTCCCGCCAACGGCCGCCACCGATCGGAACAACACCTCCGTTCCGTGCAAGCACTCCGGCTCGCCGCGCGAGCGCGGCAGACGTAACAAATACGAACGATTCCGCTACAACTATCCGTACCGGCGCTCAGTCCGGGTGCGAGGCGCCGTGTCTTGTAGCGGAACCCAGTCCCAGAATCTACGTGCCGCCACTACCCCTCCTGGTCGAGTTTCGCTACGTTCTCTTCATGGGTCACCTTCTCGGGTATGCGCGCGTGTCCACCACAGACCAGGACGCGTCGCTGCAGATCGACGCGCTCAACGCCGCTGGCTGCTACCGCGTGTTCGTCGACACCATGTCCGGGTCGCTCCAACACCGGCCCGAGCTCGACAAGCTCCTCGACCAGCTCCGCCCCGGCGACACTCTCGTCGTCTGGCGACTCGACCGGCTCGGCCGGTCCATCCGGCACCTCATCGATCAGCTGCACGCTCTCGCCGAGCGCGGCATCGGGTTCCGGTCCCTGCAGGAGACCATCGACACCACCTCGCCCGGCGGCCGGCTCGTGTTCCACGTCTTCGCCGCGTTGGCGGAGTTCGAACGGGACCTCATCAAGGAACGCACCAACGCCGGCCTCGCCGCCGCTCGAGCCCGCGGCCGCACCGGCGGCCGACCATCTCGGCTCTCCGCGGACCAGGTGCGCACCGCACGCCGGCTCTACGAACAGCAGGACATGACCGTCGCGCAGATCGGCGACGTGCTCGGCGTTAGCCGCACCACCATCTACCGTGCACTCGCGAAGCACGCCGAGCCCGTCGCGGCGCGACGAACCAAGCCTTCCCCAACGATGTAGCTGGCTATGGACGCGAGCGAGCGGTGGGGCATCCTTCGACTGCACGTCGAGGACGCCATCCCGCTCGCCACCCTGGCCCGCACCACGGGCGTCGCTGAGCGCACCCTGCAACGCTGGTTGGCCCGCTACCGAACCGGCGGATACCCGGCTCTCGCCGACGGCACCCGCACCGATCACGGCGCCCGACGGACGGCACCGGAACTGGTGCGCCTGATTGAGGGGCTCGCACTCACCAAGCCACGACCTTCGATCGCCACGATTCACCGCCAGGTCGACAATTACTGCACCAAACGAGGTCTCTCAGCGCCGTCGTACTCCGTTGTGCGGTCGATCGTGAACGGGCTTGATCCCGGGATGGTGACGCTCGCGCTTGAGGGGCCCGCGTCATATCGGGACAAGCACGAACTGCTGCTCCGACGTCGTGCGGATCGCCCCAACGCGATCTGGCAGGCGGACCACACGATGCTCGATCTGCTCATCGTCGGACCCGACGGCAAGCCCGAACGGCCGTGGTTGACGGTGATCCTCGACGACTACTCCCGCGCGGTCTGCGGGTACATGGTGTTCCTCGGCGCCCCATCCGCCGCGAACACCGCGCTCGCGCTCCGGCAAGCGATCTGGCACAAGCCGGAACCGGACTGGCCTGTCTGCGGGATCCCAGACGTGCTCTACACAGACCACGGGTCCGACTTCACCAGCCACCGAATCGGCGACACCGCCGCCGTGCTGCACCTCCGCATCATCCACTCGCAGGTCGCTCGCCCCCAGGGCCGCGGGAAGATCGAGCGGTTCTTCGGCACCATCAACACCGAGCTGCTCCCAACGCTCCCCGGCCACCTCGCACCCGGATCCTCGGCGCCGGCGCCGACGCCGGCGCTGGATCTCGCCGGTGTCGACAGTGCCATCAACACGTTCATCCGCCGCTACAACGCCCGCATCCACCGCGAGCTCCGGAAGAGCCCACTGGAAGCGTGGATCGCAGACGGGTGGCTGCCACGAATGCCGGACTCCCTCGAACAGCTCGACGGGTTCCTGCTCACCGTCCCGACCACGCGTGTCGTGCAACGAGACGGCATCCACTTCGAAGGGCTCCGCTACACCGCAACCACTCTCGCACCCTTCGTGGGCAGCACCGTCAGCGTCCGGTACGACCCCCGCGACGTCACCGAGATCCGTGTCTTTCACCGCGACGCGTTCCTGTGCACCGCGATCAGTACCGCGCATCAGACCGAGACCATCAGTCTCAAGCAGATCCAGGCCGCCCGGAACGCGCAACGAAGAGCCCTGCGCGGGCAGATCCGCGAACGCATCGCGATCATCCGCCCCACACCCGATGATCACACCCCACCAGCACCCGCACCGGCACCGGATCAACCGCGACTGATGACCTACGAGGAGGACCGGTCATGACGAGCCAGTTCATCATCACGAAGGAACACCGTCGGTTCGCGGAGTTCGCCGACGCCGTCCGGAAGCAGAACACCATCGGCGTCTGCTTCGGCCCCGCTGGCGTCGGCAAGACCCTCTCCGCACGCCGCTACGCCCACTGGGACAGCATCGGCCCGTTCATCGCCAGATGGGCCGCACGCAGCGAAGACGACACGAAGATCTACGCCGCCGCCCACCGAGCCCGCACCGTCTTCTACACGCCCGAGGTCTCCGCCACGATGCGCGCCCTGCAGGACGACCTCCGGCACGACATGCTCCGCACCGAACGCTGCATCGAGGAACACCTCCTGCTCCAGGGTCGCCACTTCGACCACGCACACGGCCCCAACCCGTCCCTGCTCGAGCTGATCATCATCGACGAGTCCGAACGCCTCACCGGCAACGCCATCGAGTGGCTCCGCGACCAGTACGACCGCACCGGCATAGCGATGATCCTCATCGGCATGCCCGGCATCGAGAAGCAGTTCAGCCACTACCCGCAGCTCTACAGCCGCCTCGGTTTCGCCCACCAGTACCGTCCGCTCGGCCACGACGAGCTGCTCTTCGTCCTCGAACGTCAATGGCGCAAGCTCGGCAAGACGCTCGACCCCGACGACTTCACCGACGCGCAAGCCATCGCCGCCGTCGAACGCATCACCCGCGGCAACTTCCGCCTCCTTGAGCGCCTCCTCCCTCAGATCCAACGCGTCCTGAAGATCAACGAACTCGACGTCATCACCAACGACGTCGTCGAGGCCGCCCGCAGCACCCTCGTCATCGGCACCACCTGACCCGACACCGATCGCAGCGAAAACGACGACACAGAGCGAGGCTGCTCACAGCTGGGTTCTGCTCTTCGTCCCGCACCGTCCTCACCTGTACCGGTGGACGACCGGCTTACGAGACGCGTCGGGACGACCGTTTCGCGCCCCTCCTCGCGGGGCGGCGAGCACGCGCACATCGCGCCCTCACCAGCAGCGACCGCGCAGGGTGTCGAGCTCTTCGTCCTCCGCGTTCCGCCCGTCGGTCACCCGGCGACGGCGGCGGTCGTCCGACGTCGTTCGATCATGCAAACGACGAGAGCGACGACGGCGCCCAGGAGCGCTCCCACTGTGTTCATGAACCAGTCGTTCGTGTCGCACCGACGACCGAGTGCCGGCGCGAGGGCCTGTACGACCTCGATGGCGACGGAGAGCGCCACCGCGCCGGCAAGGATCGTGAGCGGTCGGTTCGTCGCGGTTCCGAGGAAGAGCACGAGCGGCAGCAGGAGTGCGACGTTGGCGAGCGTCTCGAGGCCCTGGAACGGGACGGAGAACTGTACGGTGCAGGTGACGCCGCCCGGGCGCGTGCCGTCGGGGAGCAGAGTGAGCACGAGCACCGCGACGAGCGACACCCCGGACAGGCCCAGCAGGATGCCGCGGAGCCGCAGGCGGTGGAGCAACCAAGCGAGCACGGCGGCGGCGGCGAGTGCCACCCAGAATGCCGCACGGGCCAGGGGTGCGTGTTCGATGAGGAAGGTGGAGATCATTCGGAGCCGTCTTGGTCGTGGTCGGCGTGGTGGTCGAGTCGGTCGAGCCACACCCGCATGAGTGCCGACTCCTCTGGGAGCAACGGGCTCGCTCTGCCTGCTTCGAGTCGCGCGCGGAGCTGATGACGGGAGGCCGCGTCGACGTCACCGCGTCCCGGGCTGGGCGGCTGCACGAGGACGGCGCCGAGGACCGCGTCCCGGAGCGTGTCGGCGACCTCGTCGGCGTCGTCCTGGCGGTTGGCGCTCATCCCATCCAGTGCGAGCCCGACGTTCGCGGCGAGCAGCATCGTCGCCGCGACCCTGACGTCGACACGGAGCATGCCGGCGGCTGCACAGCGGGTGAGCGTCCGCTCGAGGAGCGCGGTCACGCCGTCGCGCGCCGAACTGCTGGCCCACGGCCGAGGAGCGAACATCAGTCGGTAGAGCGCGGCGTGCTCGCGCGCGAATGCGAGGTGGTCATCCCAGCCGCGTCGCAGGTCCGCCGACGGGTCGTCGGACACCTCGAGCTCGGCCTTCCTGGCCGCGTACCGCTCGAGACCTACATCAGCGAGGGCGTCGAGCAGCCCGCGCTTGTCGCCGAAGACGCGGTAGAGCACGGGCTGGGTGACGCCGACTGCTTCGCATACAGCACGGGTGGCGATGTCGCCGTCGGGAGCTGCGACGAGCTGCTCCTCTGCCGCGCGGAGCAGCGCGCTCCGGAGTGCTTTATCAGATCGAGCCATAGAGCAATGGTAGCGCAGTTGGTATCGGTGATCGTATCTGTGCTAGCTTCTGCGTAGCGTCGAAATGCTCGGTGCATATCAGTGAAAGGAAGCACGATGAGCAGCACGCCACAACGCGTCGCAGTCGTCACGGGGGGCTCACGCGGCATCGGCCGCGCGGTGTCGACCCGGCTGGCGGCCGACGGCTTCACGGTCATCGTGAACCACGCCAGCGGGACGGCCGCGGCCGCCGCCACCGTCGAGCAGATTCAGGAAGCAGGCGGTCGCGCCGTCGCCGTGCAGGCCGACGTCGCGGACGAGCACGCAGTCGCCGCGATGTTCGATCGGGTCGAGGCCGACCACGGCGGCGTCGACGTCGTCGTGCACTCCGCCGGACGACTCGCACTGTCAACGATCGCCGACCAGGACCTCGACGTCCTCGACGCACTGCACCGGACGAACATCCGCGGGACCTTCGTCGTCGCGCAGCAGGCGGCGCGCAGGCTCCGGGCCGGCGGCACGTTCGTCGGCATGTCAACCTCGGTGGTCGGGACGCAATTCCCGACTTACGGCGCCTACGTCGCGAGCAAGAGCGCCGTCGAAGGCATGACGCTGATCCTGGCTAAGGAGCTCCGCGGCCGGGACGTCACGGCGAACGTGGTGGCCCCAGGACCGACGGCAACGGAGCTGTTCCTCGACGGCAAGACCCAGGAGCAGATCGATACGCTGTCGAAGGTCCCGCCCCTCGAGCGGCTCGGCACGCCGGAGGACATCGCGGCGGTCGTCGCGTTCCTCGCCGGACCCGACGGCCACTGGGTCAACGGCCAGACCATCCGCGCCAACGGCGGGATGGTCTGATGACCGCTCCACGGGTCGTCCTCGTCACGGGTGCGTCCAGCGGCTTCGGTCGGCTGACGGCTGAGGCGCTCGCGCGGGCGGGCAACGTGGTCATCGCGGGGATGCGCGCGATCGACCGTCGGAACGCGACGGCTCGCACCGAGCTCGAGGATCTCGCCATCCGCGAGGGCTTGCAGCTCAGCGCCGTCGAGCTCGACGTCCAGTCACAACAGTCCGTCGATGACGCCGTCGGCTCGGTCGTCCGTTCGCACGGGCGGATCGACGTCCTCGTGCAGAACGCCGGCCACATGGCCTACGGCCCGGCCGAAGCGTTCACGCCCGAGCAGTTCACGGCCCTCTACGACGTCAACGTCGTCGGCGCACAACGCGTCGCCCGCGCCGTCCTGCCGCACATGCGCGTCAGCCGCTCAGGACTGGTCGTGTGGGTCGGCAGCTCATCGACCCGCGGCGGGCACCCGCCGTTCCTCGCGCCGTACTTCGCGGCGAAGGCCGGCATGGACGCCCTGGCCGAGAGCTACGCAGCGGAGCTCGTCCGCTTCGGCATCGACACCACCATCGTGGTCCCGGGAGCCTTCACCTCGGGAACGAACCACTTCACGAACGCTGCGGTCCCGACAGACGCCGCCCGAGTCGCTGCACACGACGAGGAGTACGGGGCGCTCCGGCAGGACCTCACCGACCGCCTCGCCGCGATCGTCCCGGTGGACGCCGACGTGCAGGACGTCGCCGACGAGATCGTCCGCGTGGTCAGCCTCCCAGAAGGAACCCGCCCGTACCGGACCCACGTCGACCCCTCGCACGACGGCAGCGAGGTCGTCTCAGCGGTGGCGGACCGCATCCGGTCCGAGTTCTACCACCGCGTCGGCATCGAGGACCTGCTCTCCTCCAACGCCGCACTTTGACCCCCGGACCGCCCGGGAAACCCCACCGAGAGGAACACCATGCCCTTTGCCAACATCAAGGTCCCCGCTGACACCCTGACCGCCGAGTCGAAGAAGAAGCTGCAGGACGCCGTCACTGACGCCATCGTCGACGCCTACGGGGAGCGAGCACGCCCCACCACCCTCGTCATCCTCGACGAGGTCGCCGACGGCGGTTGGATGCTCGGCGGCACCATCCTCAACGAGGCGATGCTCGGCCGCGTCTGAGTCCGCTGACCACACGCAGACGAAGGGACCCGGAAGACCGGGTCCCTTCGTCACCAGTTTGAGAAGACGGCGTGACAATGTCCGGTAGCCGATCCCCTACCGGGGCGACCACGAGCGACCGAGGGGGCGTTCGGTAGCCCATCCGCAACCGGGCGCCGGTCCGCATCGGGCTTTGTCAGCCCACGGGACCGGTGATGCATCGTCGACCTGACCTAGGCTGCAGTCGTGGGGGAACGAACAGCGGGACACGTCCAACTGAAGTCGAGTGGTTGGCGTTTCGCTCGCGACCTCCTCATCATCGTGCTTGCAGCGCTCCTGGTGTCGTTCCTCGTGAAGACGTTCCTGGTCCGTTCGTTCTACATACCGTCAGGGTCGATGAAAAACACGTTGCAGATCAACGACCGGGTGATCGTCAACGAGCGCGCGGCACTGCACCGTGGCGACGTTGTCGTCTTCCGCGATCCTGGCGGGTGGCTCGAAGCCGGACAGTCCATCGAGGGCCAAACGACTCAGTCGCGGAGTGCACTGTCGAAGGCCCTCAGCACGGTTGGTCTCGGCGCCGACGGCGACGATCACCTCATCAAGCGCATCATCGGCCTGCCTGGCGATCACGTGCAGTGCTGCAACGCGCTCGGTCAAATGGAGGTCAACGGTGTCCCAATCTCGGAGCCGTACGTGCGGAAGCAAGCAGGCCAGGCCGCGTCCGGAACCCCGTTCGACGTGACGGTACCGACAGGGAAGCTGTGGGTGATGGGCGACAACCGATACGAGTCTGGAGACTCGCGCTATCACCAGGGCTTGCCATCGAAGGGGTTCGTGCCAGAAGACGATGTCGTCGGTCGCGCAGTCGTCATCACCTGGCCTGTGAAGCGGTGGGCTTGGCTCGACGACTACCCCTCTGTCTTCGCCGGCACCGACCCCAAAAAGCACTGACAGAGCGCTCTCCCAATGCCCGGTAGTGGATCAGCTACCGGGCGGAGCCAGGTTCATCTGGTGGTGAAATCCGCCGGATGCTGAGTGTGATCGCGAGGCAGACACCTACAGCGGCTGCGCCAACCGCACCAGTGATACCGAGCGGGCTTCCGAGCAGCAGCCCCGCTGTTCCCGTGCCCATGGCCGCGCCCGCAACCGCGGCAGCGACCACAGCGCCGTACGCGCCGGCGATGAGCGCTGGCGGAAGCAGGTCATCGAGCATCGATGACAGGACGATCGTGACCGGGCTCGAGAGCGCCCCGATGACGAACACTCCACCCGCTATCGCCGGGAGCGCGCCGAGGAGCATCGAGAGTGACAGGTAGCCGACCAAGATCAGAGACAACGCGACGACGAGATGCCGTCGTTCTGACCCCGGCAGGCGCATCGCACCGAATACCAGCGCTCCAACCGCTTCCCCGACTGCCAGGCACGCCAAGATCAAGCCGGCGCTGCTGCGAGCTCCCGATGCAACAGCCGCAGCCGGAACGACAGCGGTCAGTGCCCCTGTCCCCACGCTCACCAGGGCTCCGATGACCACGAGACGAAGCACCTTTGGGACTCCGGCCCGGGTCGCCGTGCTTGCAGGCCGCTTCGGCGTGGCGCCCGCGATCGTGCCGCGCGAAGCGGTGAACGAAAGGGTTGCACCTGCCGCGAGCACTGCGACCACCGACACGCTGTACGGACGAAGCGCCGATGCCATGGCCATCGCGGCGAGGACCGGACCGGCCGCTAATCCGGCCTGGAACGCAACCGAGAGCAGCGCGTAAGCGCTCGTCCTCACGGTTTGGGTGGTGAACCGTTGAGGAACCCAGGCGCGGAAGGCAGCCGTGATGGCTGGGAACGCAGCACCGGCACAGAAGAGCACTACCGCCTGCGATGCCGCCGCGCCTGTCATGGCTGCCGCACCCACAAGGAGCGCGCAGCAGGCGCATCCGCTGGCACCGAGTACCGCCCGAACGGGGAACCGCGCGAGGAGTGCACCTTGGGCTGGAACACCGAGCGCGTTACCGATCCCGAACGCTCCCGCGGCGACTGCGGCGGTCGCGAGTGACCCCGCTGGAGAAGCGAGGATCAGAACCAGAGGCACCATCCCGAGTGCGATCGCGGAGAGCATGACCGCGATCAGTCCGGTGACGAACGCCCGGTCGGTAACGACGATGCGGTACGAACCATTCACGACGGCTCCAAGAAAGGAGCCCACCCACCCGGGAGACACACTCCCTATCGAGCCGGCACCCCGCCGCCCATCGCCATCGTAGGCACCAGGTGGCCCACTTGTCGACGCCCGTTCAACCATCGTCTACCGGGACGTGATCACGACACAGAGCGAAGTCAGAAGGACGACACGGAGCGAAGCTCCTCACAGGCGTCCCCCAGCAGCGCTGTGGTGCAATTTGGTGCACTACCACCTGTCCGGGAACGGCTCCGACTGGCCCGACCCGTCGGCAACTTCCCCATGAATCCGGCGATCGGGGGCGCGCCCGTGAAGGCACGAACACGCAGCGATGGGTTCAAATCCCACCGGTACCGCCACAGGGTTGATTGCACGTCTGGTCTCCAGCGTTTGCAGGTGTGACCCGACAGAAGAGCCCCCGGCTTCGGCCGGGGGCTCTTCTGGTTCTCTGGAGCTGTTTGGTGCTCGATTCCACGGGTCGCTCACGTATTCGTGGCTGCTCGAGCGCTCGGTGCGCCGTCCGCAGCTCGCTTCCGGGCACGCTGAAGCACCCCGGATGCTCCTCGCCCGTTCTCGGGCATGACGGAGCGTCGGGGTGCTGCTGGTCTTGCATGGTTCTGCCGGTTCTGCCGGTGCGTGCCAGCTC
Source organism: Curtobacterium sp. MCBA15_004 (assembly GCF_001865055.2). Lineage (NCBI taxonomy): Bacteria > Bacillati > Actinomycetota > Actinomycetes > Micrococcales > Microbacteriaceae > Curtobacterium > Curtobacterium sp. MCBA15_004. The sequence goes on from NZ_CP126266.1 coordinate 292,030, forward strand.
ATCACGCAGGTGCCGAGGCTAGCTCTGATGGTTCCCAGGGCACCAGGCTCCGCGGCGGCGGGTTCCGCACGTAGCGGGTCTCGCCGATGCGGTCCGGGGCACGCTCGAGGGAGTCGTCGGGCTGCTTCCGCGGCTGGGGTGAGCGGCCCGCGCCGGCTCGTCGTTCCGATTCGTGGCCGTCGTGTTCGAACTGGATGATGCGTCGCATGTTCGAGGCGACAGCGAAGAGCGCGAGGGCGAACTGTTGTGCGGCGATCCCGTGCATGGGTCGGCCCGATACGTGTCGAACCACACCTTGCTGCCGTAGCGCAGCTTCTGCCGCAGCGACCTTCTTGCTATCCGATACCGCTTGTACCTCGACGTAGTCGACGGAGACGGCTCCGAGAGCGAGCGCGGAGACGTACCGAGGTGCGACCACCTGCGACGCAAGCCATTGATCGTTGCAGTGACTTCGAAATCGTTCACGTACAAGGCCATCCCGTGTCTCCCCGCGTTCGATTCACCCTGGCGGTGTGTCCGCTCACGGGCCAACGCGAGCGCGTGTCGCCGCGTGGCGCGTTCTTGTTCGAGCAGCGGCAGCGTGCTGCGTGCCCGTGAGGTACGCCGGCTGTACCTCACCCTCGCGGGTGCTGCTCTCCGCCAGGCGCGGGCGTCCGCGCACAGGGGTCCTGACGAGAGGAAACGAACTCATGACCACGCAGCTCCAGGGGACGCATTGAAGGACCCACTGACGTTCTGCACCTGCGCGCAGGACGTCTGCTCCGGCGTGGACGACGTAGCTGACGGCACGGCCGGATCGTGTTGTTCGTGCCCCTTCCACGACGGCGAAGCGCCCTGTCCTGCCCGCGAGGAGATCCCTCGCTTCGTGTCGGAGGATGCGCCGGCTCGGCTGGATCCGTATGGCGATCGCGCTCGAGATACCGCTCACCGCGACCCTCCCGCAGATGGTGAGCGACCTAGTTCGTGCTGACGGACAGGTAGTCGGCGTACCACTCCAGATCGGCGACGGACGGCGAGAAGGGAAGTCCAGGGCGGACTCCGGCGAGCTCCCAGAACTGGGCGCTGTCGAACCAGTTGTCGATCTCCAGCATCGACTGCTGGTGGGGCGTGAGCGTCGTGGCGGTGAGCGGTCGGACTCGTGGAAGGAGTCGGTCGGAGATCCACTGACCGATCTCGGCTACGAGGAAGGGGCCGGGAGCGTCGGCGTGCAGCACCCTCTGAGTGCCGAGCGCCTCTGAGGAAGTGGACGCGAGTCTGCTTATGCCGCTCGCGAGATCCCGCACGTTGACCGCTGACACGCGTGCCCGCCATGACCGGGCCGTGCCCTGGCCGACGAATGAGCTCGCGAGGGTTGGTACGACCCAGCGGTCGCCTGCACCCCAGACGAGGTTCGGCCTGATGATGATCGCTCCTGCCCCGAGCAGTACCTCCTCGCCCTCCGCACGGCTGGCGCTGACGGCTGATGCGGGGTTCGTCGGAGGGGCGGCCGCACCGCGATGCGGCCCCCTCCCGGTGACCGACGCGGTCGAGACGGCGATCAGGCGTTCGACTCCGGCGGCCTGCGCTGCTCTCGCGACAGTTGCGGCGACCTCGACATTCGAACGACGGAGATCCTCCGGCGTCCCGGAGACCGCGGAGACGCAGTGGACGACGGCGGACGCGCCAGCCATCGCCCTGGTCGTCGATGCTGGGTCTCTGAGCTCCGAACGCCCCACTGTGCGGACGGTCGCCCCGCTGGCTTCGAGCGCGGCGACCACATGGCTGCCGATGTAGCCGGAGCCGCCGGTCACGGTGATGAAGGTTCCGGTCGGCGAGATCGGGTGAGCGCAACGGCTGTCGACTACGCTGGTCATCCGATGTCCCCCAGGTCCGAGCCGGTGCAAGAGCGTGCACTCCAGACACGCGCCGCTGTCGTTCGCGGCGCCGCCGTGGTGTTCGAGCGGCGTGGGTATGCCGGGGCGTCGCTCGATCTCATCGCGGACGAGGCCGGCGTCACGCGCGGCGCGATGTACTTCCACTTCCGTTCGAAGGACGAGATCGCGAACGCCGTGATCACCGAGCAGCACCGGATCGCCCGCGTCGACGCGGAGACCGCGATGGCCAAGGCGTCGTCCGCGGTCGAGGCGATGCTGCTCATGTCCGCCGGTCTCGCCCGCCAGCTCGTCAGCGACGGTGTGGTCAGCGCAGGGATCCGGCTGACGACCGACGGGTCCGCCGCGTCGCTGTCCAACGTGACGCCGTACCGCGACTGGATGGCCACCTTCGAGAACCTCGCCGGGCTCGCCGTCGAGCAGGGCGACTTCCGGCCGGACCTCGACGCTGCCCGGTTCGCCCGGTTCGTCATCCCGGCGTACACCGGGGTGCAGCTGGTCTCGGACACGCTGCACGATCGGCAGGACCTGTTCGAACGGGTGCGGGAGATGTGGGACATCCTGCTCCCGGGCGTCGTCGTGCCCGAGCGGCTCGACGCCTGCCTCGCACTGTTGGCGGTCATCCGGCCGTGACGTGGGTCGGCGTGACCCGCCGTGACGGTTCGGACCGCCCACGGAGCACCGCGCTCGTGCTCACCGCGCCGGACTGCTCGAAGGACACCCGCCACGTGTCGCCGTCGTCCGTCACCGTCACCGTGCACGGCTCGTCGAGCTCGACGACGGCGTCGTAGACGAGCTCCATCGTCGAGAGGTCTCCGGGGCCGCCCGCCGCCGACACCGCCTGTTGCGCGGCGCTGAGGAGCAGCATGCCCGGCACGTGGTCCAGCGGGTGGTCGAACCAGGCGGGCTCCCCGGTGTCAACGACGAGGAGGGAGACGCCTGCCCGGTCGGTCGGGGCGAGGAGGTCGAGCCCGCCACGACGGGACGGGCCGTCGACGCGTGGCGTGACGGGCGTCCGACCGTTCCGGGTCCGCTGGTAGGTGCGTCGATCGATGATCCGCGCGGCGGCGACGGCCTGACCGACCGCGCCGTCCCCGTCCTCGAACGTCGCTTCCAGGGTGAAGGCACTGACGCCGCGCGCGGACCGTCGGACGTCGACGACGCGCGCGTGGATCGAGATCGCCTCGCCGGTCTGCACCGTGCGGGCAGCGGTGCTCAGGCGCATCGACGGCATCAGGAACGCAGCATCGAGCGGCACGCCGAACGCGGTGTGGGCCAGGTAGATCGCGAGCTGCCGGACGATCTCTGCGACGAGCGCCGGATCGACCTGCCGGGTGCGCCCGAGCAGGCGGTGGTTCCGCGGCCACTGCGCGCCGGCGAGGAAGGTCTCCCGGCCGGTGGAGTAGGCCTCGGTCACGAGCACGTCGGACAGCCACCGCCGGTGTACGAGGTGACCAGGGACGAGCTGCGCGTGGGTCAGGGCGGGAGCAGGAGCAAGGGCAGGAGCTACGAGGGTGGCGGACACGTCGGGTCTCCTCCGGTCGGGTTCAGTTCGGTGAGCGGGACGAGCAACGGCGCTGCTCCGGGATGACCGGGGCAGCGCCGTTGCTGGGTGTGGTCAGCGCAGGAGCGCGGGGCTCACTGCACGACGGGCACGGGGGCGGTCGTCGCCGGCGCGGTGCTCCGGCGTCGGAGCGAGCCGCCGACGAGGACGAGCGCACCCACGCCCGCGAGCGCGGCGCCTGCCCAGAGCGGCGACGTGAAGCCGAGGCCGGCCGCGATGGTGACGCCGCCGAGCCACGCACCGATCGCGTTGCCCACGTTGAACGCCGCGATGTTCGCACCGGAGGCGACCGTCGGGGCGTCGCCCGCGTGTGCCATGGTGCGCAGCTGCAGGCCCGGTGCCGTCGAGAGCCCGACCGTGCCGAGCAGGAGCAGCAGCACGACCGTGGCGATCGGGTTCGCGGCGGTGAGCGCGAACACCACGAGGACGACCGCGAGGACGAGGAGGATCGAGATGAGTGCCGGGTTCAACGCGCGGTCGGCGAGCTTGCCGCCCACGAAGTTGCCGACGAAGGTCCCGGCGCCGAACAGGACGAGCAGCCAGGGCACGGCTCCGGTGCTGAAGCCCGTCACCTCGGTGAGGGTGAAGGCGATGTAGGTGAAGGCACCGACGACGGCGCCGAACGCGAAGACGCTGGCGATCGCTGACACCCAGACCTGGGGACGCCGGAACACCGAGAACTCGGCTCGGAGCGTCGAACCACTCGGCCCCGGGGTCACCGGGACGAGCAGCCGGATGCCGATGAGCGCGACGACGCCGATGACCGTGATCGCCCAGAAGGTCGAGCGCCAGCCCAGCTGCTGCCCGAGGAACGTCCCGAGCGGGACACCGAGCACGTTCGCGGCCGTCAGTCCGGCGAACATGAGGGAGATCGCCCCGGCCTTCTTGTCCTCGGCGACCATGTCGGCCGCGACCACCGCCCCGATGCCGAAGAAGGCCCCATGGCACAGCGCCGCGACGACACGTCCGATGAGCAGGACCGAGTAGTCGGGTGCGATGGCGGAGAGCAGGTTGCCGAGGACGAACAGGACCATGAGTCCGAGCAGGACCTTCCGGCGTTCGAGTCGGTAGACGAGGGCGGTGAGGGCGATGGCTCCCAGCGCCACGCCGAGCGCGTAGCCCGACACGAGGTAGCCGGCCACGGGCTCGGTGACGCCGGTGTCGGCAGCCACCTCGGGCAGGAGCCCGACGATGCCGAACTCCGTGAGGCCGATGCCGAACCCGCCGAGCGCGAGTGCGATCAGTCCTAGGGGCATGTTGAGGGTCCTTCCAATCAGGGTCGGATGTATTTAACAAGCCTTGCAGCCGGTTTTGTCAAGCGGTCGTGTCGAGGGAAGTCGCATTGCTGTCAGCCTGTTCAGGCGCAGGAAATGCCGTGTTTCCGGCCCGTAACGAGCGAGTGAACGATGACGACCGAGTTTGACAAACAATCCGGTCAGCCTGTTTTGTTCAACTGCACGTGAGGCACGCTCGCCTCGCGTCGACCAGGGGAGGCAGCACATGGGCATCGAGACGACATCGGAGACCGTCACCACCACCGCCGGAGCCGGCCCGCGCGCGGAGCACACCGCTCGCATCGTGGGGTTCTTCCCGGGCCTGGGGAGCCGGTCGGCGTTCCGCGAGCACGACCCCTTCACCATGACCAGCCCCGCGGTCCGGGACGTGCTCGACGAGGCCGGGTCCGCGTTGCACGACCCACGACCGGGCGACGGTGTGCGCTCGTCAGCCGAGCCACCGCGGGACCGTCTCCGTCGACAGGGATGGGTGGGTGCGGCGTTCCTCGCGCAGTCGATCGCCCTCCACCGGCAGCTCCAGGAGTCCGCGGCCGCGCAGGACACGGACCTGGAGTTCGCCGCCGTCACAGGGGAGAGCTTCGGGATCCTCGTCGCCGCGGTGGCAGCCGGCTCGCTCGGACTGCGCGACGGGGTGCGCATCGCCGAGGCGTTCACGCCGCTCATGCTCCTGGCGTCCGAGGTCGATGCCCCGCCCGCCGAGGCCGACGACGCGTTCCTGTCCGGCCTCCGCCGACACCTCCCCCGGTTCGCGCCCGGGACCCGCCCGGTCCGGGAGCCGGCGCACGTCATCGCCCTGACCGGGGATGCCGACCAGCTCGCGGACCTGCTCGACCACCTGGCCGCAGCGGTCCCGACCACCGACGTCGAGGTGCACAAGCGCTACTCCTGGCGCCAGGTCAACGTGTACGTCCGGGAGGGCTACACCGACCGCTTCCATCGGCTGCTCGAGGAGCACCCCTTCATCGAGGCGGAGCAGCGCAAGGAACCGACGACGTTCCTCGCCCACGCGAGCCGCATGCACGTCGTCCGGGACGCGCTGTCCTCCTGGATGACGGAGCAGGACATCCGCTTCCACGCCCCCCGGGTCCCCGTGGTCGCGAACCACCGGGACGGGATGCTCCGCACCGCCGAGGACGTCCGCGACGCCGTGCTCGCGATGACCGACCGGGTGATGGACTCGGAGGCCACGGTCGCCCGGATCCGGACGCTCGACGCCGACATGGTGCTCGAGATCGGTCCCGGCGGGAAGTCCCTCGACCTCCTCGCGCAGAACGCCGCCGAGACCCCCGCCGCGGCCTGGACCGGTGGCCCCGCCGAGGAACTCCTGGCCGCGATCACCCTGTCCGGACAGCTGCGCGCCACGGTCCGGCGTCTCTCCGAAGCCGGTGGGCGACCCGGCGCCGCGGAGTTCGACCTCCTTCGAACCCTCTTCCGCACCGCCGCCGGCTCAGACTTGCACGACCGCTGGATCCGCCGGGTCATCGGCTCCACGATGGACAGCGTCGCCGACCGTCCGCGGAACGACGGGCTGGCGGGCCTCCGGCGCTTCCTCGAGGTCTTCCGCGCCACCCACGCGCACCGCAACGACATCGACGTCGCCGCCGGTGAACTCGTGCTCCGCGCCCGGGTCAAGAAGCGCCTGACGGGGAACGCGGATCGGCTCGGGCACGCCCGGACCGAACTCGAGGTGCTCGACGCCGCCGGTGGGTCCTCGGTCCGCCACCTCGACGGCCCGTCGCACGCGGAGTCACTCGTGTTCCACTTCGAACGCCCGCTCGACACCGGGCCCGAGGACCTCACGCGTACCCTCCGGCGGCTCGTGCGCGCGCAACCGCTCGCGGAACGCGTCCACGCCGACCTGGTACGCGCGGTGGCGACGTCCGCTCCGGAGGTGGGCCGTGCCTCCCGGCCGTCCACCGGCCCCTGGAACACAGCAGCCCTCGCGCTCGTCGCGCACCGCGTCGCGCTCTTCGAACTGGTCCGCACCTTCCGTCCCGCGCTCCTCGCTCAGACCGACCACCACCTCGCGGGCAGCGACCGGCCGGGCTGGTTGATCGCGCTCGCCGTTTCGGGCGCTGTCCCGGCGGCCGACGTCGTCCCGCTCGTCGCACGCTCCCTCCGGGACCCGGAGGGCCGCGACCAGGACGCGCTCGCGGCGGACCTGGCCGTCCTCGCCGACCGACTCGTCGGCGCGACCACCCCGGTGCTCTCACCGGACGGCATCCCGCTGACGACACGGCGCGAACTCCTCGACGCGACCCGGGCCGTGATCGTCGACGGCGCGCTCGACGCACCCGAGCGTCGCATCCAGCTGAACGGCGTGTGCCTCGTCGTCTCGCTGGGGTCGACCCTCCCGTCCTGGCGGGTCCGCACCGTGCCGCACCGCGCCGACGTCGTCTCCGTGCGGAGTGCCGGCGAGCTCTGGCGACGGGGCGAGAACCCCGCGCTCGACGACGCCGAGGAGCGCGCCGCGCTGACCCGCTCCGCCGAGCACGAGCAGGTCCTCCGCTACGCACAGCACCGCAAGATCCTCAGCAGCACGGTGAACGCGTACATCGAGCCCGGCGAGACCGTCGTCGGCTTCGGTGCCGGTGGCAGCGAGTCCATGACGATGTTCATCGAACGCGACGACGCCCCGGGCCGCCGGGTCCGGAAGGTGCTGTCCGACGCGCTCAGCACCGTGAGCTGGGACCCCTCCGGCACCGGTGTGATGCTCCCGCCGTTCGCGAAGGCGCAGAAGCAGGCCGAGTACCTGCAGGCCCTGCCGCCGACGCTCAGCCGGGTGTTCCCGTCGGTCGGCGACGTCGTGGCGCGCGAGCTGCCCGTCCCCGCTCACCTGCGAACGGACACGGACGCGTTCCGCGAGGTGATCTACGAGATGACCTACGTCCCCGGTGAGGAGGTGAGCCGGTGGGTCGAACGGACCAGCCCGCCGGTCCAGGTCGTGGCCCGCGTGTACGAGGCGATCATCGGGGTGCTGCACCGTGACGTCCACTCGGTCGGGCGGGTGCCCGCACCTGGCGACACCGTCGAGGAGCAGTACCTCCGGAAGATCGAGGACCGCCTCGCGCTGTGCCGGCGGACCGCGCCGTCGACCTTCGGACCCGGGCTGCTCGACAGCGACCACATCGTCGTCGACGGCCAGCGGCTCCGGAACGTCGGTCCGCTGCTCGCCGCGCTGCGCGAGCGCCCGGACTGGCTCGCCGTGCTCGAACCCCGGGTCCACGCGCTGGTCATGGGCGACACGAACACCGAGAACGTCAAGCTCGCCGACACCGCACCACTCCGGCGCGCGCAGGCGCTCATCGAGGGCGGCGCCGACCAGGCGGCGATCGACCGGGCACTGGCGGAGATCACCCCGGAGACGATCGGCGTGATGTTCCTCGACCCCCGCGCGATCGGGTTCCGGAGCGACGGCGGCTCGACGCGGGACGACCCGATGTACGACAACAAGCCGTGGCACAACTCGATCGGCCGGTACGACGAGATGCACTACGAGCAGTTCGACCTCGAGGTCGCCACCGCTGCGGACGGCAGTCCGACCGTCGACGTCCGGTTCCACGAGGGGAACCCGTACGAGCGCGCCTACCGTGGCATGGCCGACTACTTCCCGCAGGTGATGGGTGCCGTCCACGGGTTCGACGAGCACGGCGACCCGACCATCCCCGACGACCCGTGGTGGCTCGTCCGGTTCGTGTTCACGATGGGCACCCACTTCACCGCCATGCCGCCGTTCCACTTCCTGCCCGAGATCGACGGCACGCTCATCGACTCGCCGCTGAGCCAGCGCCGGCCAGTCGCGATCTACGCGGAGGGGATCAAGTGGTTGAACGCGGCCGTGGAACTGCTCGAGAGGACGAGGACCGAGTTCCTCGGGGTGCCGATGCCGCCGGTGGCGGCCGCGTCGGACGCGGTCGCGTCGGCCGCGTCGGTCTCGCCTGCATCCGCGTCCGTGTCCGTGGACGAGGAGGGCGCGCGATGAACGCCACCGCCGGCCTGGAGCCACGAAACCGGTCCGCAACGCTCGGACCGCTCGGCATCGAGTCGCGTCTCATCGCCACCCCGTGGAGCAGGATCGTCCGCGGCATCGGCCTCGGCCAGCGTCCCCAGCAGTACGACCCGGCGGACGCGGCACGCATCCGCCGGACGTTCGACCTGCTGCGACAGCGGGTCCCCGCCGCGACCGACTACACGGCGTTCGCGCACCTGCTGTCCGACGTCGTGCTCCGCGCTTGCGACCCGAGCGACCCCGCCGACGACCGGACCCTCGCCGCGGGGTTCACCCGGGCACTCGAGGCCGGGCGGGCAGAGGAGAACGCCTACTACCGCTTGATGGCCGGCTGCATCACGATCGAGGCCGCGGCGAAGTGCGGGCTCTCCCGCCTCGTCGTCGGCCCGGACGCCCTCGTCCGCCCGACACCCGGGTACGCGGACGTCGCCGACGAGGTGCTCGCGATGGTGGACGACATCCGTCCCGACGGGATCGCCGACGAGAACGCCGGACGCCACGGCGACTACGAACGGTTGTCCGCGTCCTCCGCGGCCTTCCTCGCCTTCTGGCACCTCGGGCTCGGCGACCGACTCGTCACCGAGGACCGGGACCACATCGGGGAGGCGCTCACCCTGATCGCTGGTGTGCCGTCCCCGTTCTTCCGGGGTCGAGGCGGCTCGGTCCTGCTGTCGGCCGTCTCCGTGCTCGGTCACGCCGAGCGCGCGGCCCCGGTCGTGACCGAGGTCCTCGAGGTCCTCGACCGAGCCGACGAGATCGGCGTCGAACCCTCGTTCCCGAGCCCGATGTCACCCGCATTCCCGCGCATCTACCCTCTCGTCACGATGCTCAACAGCATCGCGGTGTCCGGGTGGGACCGCGGGGACGTCGACGCCCGGTTCGCCGAGGCGGTGGCCCTGTACGGTCGCCTCGGCACCGAGGAGCGCACGCACATGGGGCTCTACTTGCTGCTCGCCGCGCACGGAGCAGGCCGTACCGCCCTGGTTGCGCCGGACCTCGACGCCTTCATCGAGGACCTGCTCGGATCGCACCATCGCATCGATCCGGGAGCCGACTACTTCCTGTCCGGGATCTCCTACACGTACCTCGTGCAGACCGCGTTGATGACCGGGCGACGGGACCTCGTCACCGACGAGATGGTCGACCGGATGGTCCGAGCGTTCCGCTACCTCGAGAGCGATCCTGCCGGACGTGCCAACCGCCCCTACCCGTTCGCGTACGCGATGACGGCCCTGGCCGAGATCGGGCAGGTCGAGCGCTGCTTCACGGCCTCGGAGCACTACGGCGGGATCTCGGCTGTCGAATGGGTCGTGTCACGGATCTCACCTGATGGGCGAGACGAAGGCAACCGACTGTTCATGCTTGACCACGCGCTCATCAACTGGGCGCTCCGGCAACGCGGCCTCGGTGCGCCCGAGCCGCGGGCGCTGGGCGGGCGCTGGAGACTTCCGTGAATGTCTGCGCGCAACGCCGACGCTGGTCTTTCGATCGTTCGACCTCGCCGGCGAGCCCGTCGGCGAACCCCTGCACTCGCTGCACCCAGCCGGCCATGGCCCCGCGCGGCGTTGCTTCCTGGTCGAGCATCATCGAGGCGTAGACGATGTTCGGCAACGAGGCCGTGTCCGTCCCAGGGGAGAGTCAGCGAGGCGTCGATCAGGGACCCTCGCCGATGCCCATGCGCTCGGGGCTTGCTCCGAGTAGACAGATCAGCGCGGGGGAACTGCAGCGTGGTCAGGAACCTGGGACGCTTCGCGGGAGGACGACGAGGGAACCGCTGCCCCGTCGCTCGCGACACCTGCGCTCGGCAGGCGGTGAGGGGAACGAATGGCCAACTCGACCACACGCAGGGGACTCATCGCCGGCGGCGTGGGAATCGGCCTCGCCGGGATCCTCGCAGCGTGCAGCGGCGGGACACCAGCGCCGACGCCGTCCCCGACGCGGACCCCCGGGGAGAGCGGCTCGGCGACGCCGGGGAGCAGTGCACCTGTGACGGGTGCCGGCCCGGACAGCTGGGACGCCCTGGCCGCGGCGACCACCGGGGCGCTGCTCCGGCCCGGCGTCCGCGGCTGGGATGCGGCACGGGTGCTGGAGAACCCACGGTTCGACGACGCGGACCCTCGCGGGATCCTCCGTGTCGCGGACACCGACGACGTCGTCGCCGGGCTCGCCTTCGCGCGGAACACGCACACCCCGGTCGCGCTGCGGTCCGGCGGGCACTCGTACACCGGGTGGTCGGCCGGTGGCGCCGCAGGGACGGAGGTCCCACGCTCGCTCGTCATCAGCACCGCGGGGCTCGACGACGTCCGGGTGTCCGGTGAGTCGGTCACGATCGGCCCCGGCGCGCGACTCGCCGACGTCTACGCCACCCTCGACCGGGCCGGTCGGGCCATCGGGGCGGGGTCCTGTCCGACCGTGGGCATCGGCGGCCTGACCCTCGGCGGCGGTGTCGGCGTGCTGGTCCGCTCGTTCGGTCTGACCTCGGACCAGCTCACCGGGGCCACCATCGTCACGGCGGACGGGACCGTGCACGAGGTCTCCGCGACCCGTGAACCGGACCTGTTCTGGGCGTGCCGCGGTGGCGGTGGAGGCACGGCCGGCGTCGTCACGTCACTGACCTTCCGGACCCAGCCCGCGCCTCCCGTCCTGCTGTTCCGGATCACCTTCCCGTGGTCCGCCGCAGCTGCGGTCGTGCGCGCGTGGCAGGACTGGGCGCCGACGGCGGACCGGCGGTTGTGGTCGACGCTGAAGCTCCTGGGCGGTGCGCGGCACACCGGAGGGCCGTCGGTCGCGGTCTCCGGCGTGTGGACCGGGCCGGAGTCCGGAGCGGACGCCTCCGTCGACGGGTTCATCGCCGCGACCGGTGTGACCCCGACACAGCACACCGCGGACGAGACGACGTACGGCGAGGCGATGCGGCGGCTCGCCGGCAAGCCCGTGCGGGTGTCCGAGGCGGCGACGTCGTCGATCGGCACCGCCGCGCTCACCGCTGCGCAGATCGCGGTCCTGGTGCAGCAGGCCGAGCGAGCCGGATCGGTGGCCGGCATGGTCGAGGGCGGTGTCTCCCTCGACGCCCTCGGCGGTGCGGTGTCCGACATCGGACGGACCGACACCCCGTTCCCGTGGCGCTCCGCGCTGTGCACGGTGCAGTACACGGCGGTCTTCACCGACGGCACCGACTCGGCACCGTTCGACCGGTACGTGCGGGGCTTCCGGTCGGTGATGCGCCCCGCGTGGGGCGACGCCGCCTACGCGAACTACTGCGACGCGGCGATCACCGACCCGTCCGCGTACTTCGACGTGAACACCTCCCGCCTGCACCGCATCGCCGAACTGGCCGACCCGGACGGGGCGTTCGCGCAGCCGCACTGGGTCTGACAGGCACCACGTGCTCCACGTGCTCCACGAAGATCACTCACGAACGAGGGCTCCGTCGGGACACGCAGCCCCGTTCACCACCCCAGGACGGGGGTGCTGCACAGCTCCGGTGCTCGGCGCCGCCCGGAACCGCTCTACGGTGTGAGGACCCGAGTCGACGAGCCGGGCTGGTGCTCCTCGTCGTCACCCCTCCTGACCCGAACAGGCCTCCCTTGCGTCAACGCCCTCAGAGGCGCGCCGTCGTGCGCGTCCGCACCATCCTCGCCGGCTTCGCCGTGGCGGGTCTCGCCGGACTCGCGATCGTCGGCGCCGACGTCACCGCGGCCGGTGCCGCCGCCCCGGCCCAGACGACCTTCACCGATCAGACCTTCCGAGGTACCGATGCCGGGACCGGCTGGGTCCTCCCGTCGACGCCGGCAGCGGCGAACGGCAACAGCGCGTGCCTGACCGCCGCGCCGCGGGCCTCGTCGCCCATCCCCGGCTGCGGCGCGGTCCAGGCGGCCGGCGCCGGCGCGCTCCGGCTCACCTCGACGGCACAGGCGCAGATCGGCGCGGTCGGCGCGAAGCAGGCGGTCCCCACGGACAAGGGCCTCGACGCGTCGTTCACGACCTACCAGTACAACGGCAGCGGCGCGGACGGCATGGTCTTCTACCTGGCGGCGACCGACCCGTACAACCCCGCCGTCCCCACGCGGACCGGGTACACCGGCGGTTCGCTCGGTTACGCCGCGTACCCGGCAGGCGGGGCCGAGGGACTGCAGCACGCCTACCTCGGTGTCGGGTTCGACACCTACGGCGGCTTCGCGGGCAACTACACCGGCTGCGTCGGTGACCAGAGCCGCGGCGGCGCGAGCAACTCCGTGACCGTCCGCGGCGCGGGCAACGGGTACTCCGGCTACTGCGTGGCCTCCGTCACGCCCGCTGCCGGCTCGCTCCGCGGCTCCGTCTCCACCGACCGCAGCGTGGTCGCCGTGCCGGTCGAGGTCGTCGTCAACCCGACGACGTCGGCGCTGTCGGCGCGGAAGAACCCGAGCGTGTCGGTGCCGGCCGGGCAGTACGCCGTCATCTTCACGAGCCGTGGCGCCGGGCAGCAGGTCGTCACGGGCGCCCTGCCGAAGCTGGACCCGAACGGCAACGTCGCCGGTGTCGACCCGTCGTGGGTCGACCCGGCCACCGGCTACCCCTACAAGCTCACCTACGGCTTCACGGCCGGCACCGGTGGTGCGACCGACGTGCACGAGGTCACCGACCTCGTCGCGACGACCGCCGCCGGCGCGGTCCCGGTGCTCACGGCACGGACGGGAGGCGCGACCAGCGTCGCCCACGCTGGTTCCGGCACCGTGACGGTCACCCCGACGGTCTCCGCCGACGGCGGTTCCGAGACGCGCGCCGTCCGCACCACGACCACCTTCCCGGCCGGCGTCACGCCGTCGGCCGACGGCGCGTCCGGTGACGGCTGGACCTGCTCCGTCTCCGGCCAGGTCGCCTCGTGCGAGCAGGCCGCGGCCGCCCGCACGGCGGGCACCGACCTGCCGACGCTGACGATCCCGTTCACGGTGACGGGCGCCGCCCGCACCGCCACGGTCTCGACGATCGTCTCGTCCATCGACGCCGAGGCGGTCACGGTCACCGGCAGCGTCACGGTCGCCCCGCAGGCCGCGACGGTCGCGGTCGACGACACATCCGTCTCCGTCGGCGACGACGCGACGCTCCGTGCGACGGTCGCCTCGTCCGAGACCACCGGGGCCACCGTGCCGACCGGCACCGTCCGGTTCACCGCGACGACGACCGGAGCGGCGCTCTGCGACGCGACGCTCACCGCCGGTGTGGCGTCGTGCACGCTGACCGCACCGGGCGCTGGCACCACCGCGGTCACCGCGACGTACCTCGGCGACGCCGACCACGCGACCGCCCAGGGCACGGGCACGCTCCTCGTGTCGAAGCTCCCGACCGCCGTCACCGCGACGTCCCCGGACGCCGCGCAGCCCGTGGCCGCCGGTGCCCCGGTGACCCTCCGGGTCGGCGGGATCGTCCCGCGGAGCAGCGGCCCCGCTCCGACCGGCACGGTCGAGTTCCGTGAGGCCGGCCGGGTGCTCTGCACCGTCACGCTCCCGGACTCCAGCTGCGAGGTCGCGTCGCTCGCGTCCGGACGCCACCGCATCGTCGCCGTGTACTCCGGTGATTCCGCGTACGCCGCGTCGACCTCGGACGAGCTCGTCGTGACCGTGCAGGACGCGGTCGTCGTGACCGTCCCGAGCACGCCTGCCCCGACGCCCGCCCCGACGACCGCCGCGCCCGGCGCGACACCGTCGTCCTCGGCGGCTGCGCACGCTGCGGCTGATGTCCACGGTCTGGCCTTCACGGGCTCGACCATCGCGCTCTGGACCGGCACCGCACTCGCGGTCGCGCTGCTCCTCGCCGGCGTGGTGCTCCTCCTGGTCCGGCGGACCCGGCTCGGGCGGAACTGACCCCGAGCGCGACAGGGAAGGGCCCGCCGAGCGACGCTCGGCGGGCCCTTCTGCTGTTCGTGGGCAGTGGGTCTCGTCCGAGCACGACGGCGTCGACGTCGACGTCGACGTCGACGTCGACATCGACATCGACATCGTCGAGTCGATCGGTGGAAGCGAGGGCGCTCACCGATCGGCGCTCACGGCAGCGGACCTCCTGGTCCGGGCGCTCGACGCAGCGCTCAGCGCTCGGGGGTCGCCTCGTTGCGGAAGGGCGTCACCCGCCCGGTCCGGTGATCGTCGCGCAGGAGGGCGTACGCGACCGAGTCCCGAGCCTCGCCCTCGTCCACGGGCCAGGTCCGCCGGTAGTGCGCTTCCTTCACCCACCCGTTCCGCACGAGGACGCGACGCATCGCGACGTTGTCGTCCCGGGTCTGCGCTTCGATCCGGTCGACCTCCGGGAACGACGCGAAGACGTACGTCGCCAGCGCGCGCAGGAGCGGCGCGCCGTGACCCCGCCCCCGGGCGCGTTCCGCGAGGCGGACGTCGATCAGCGGTGCGTCGTCGTCGAGGTCGTCGAGCACCACCAGGCCCTCGGCGACCCCGTCGATCCCGACGCTGAGGAGCGCGTGGTCCGGGCCGGCGTAGGCGCCGTCGGCGATCCGCCGTTCGACCCACTCGCGGGTCGGCGTGGTCCTGACGTGGAACGGGAACCGGTTCGACGTCAGGAACGTGGTCAACCACTCCCGGTCCGTCTCCTGTGTGAGGTCCGTCGCGCGGAACGTTAACTCCATGCACCGACCGTACCGACGCCTCCGACGCCCCGGGGAGCAGGGCAGGCGATCCACGACGAGCGGCCCGTCCTCGACGCCTGACGGGCGAGCGTCGCCCCGCGCCGGCCGGTGGCGCAGGTCCCCCGGCGACCCGGCCCCGCTCCGCGATCAGCCGTGGTCCGGTGACGCGATCCGCCGCGCGGCCTCGACCACGAAGCGTCGGCGGGCGGCGCGTTCCTCCTGGTCGTCCGCCCCGGCACCGGTGATCATCGCCGCGAGCTGCGGAACGGTCTGCCACCAGGCGGCCAGCGCGATCAGCGCGAACACGAGGTGTCCCGCGTCGACGGACGGGTCGAGCACGCCGCGACGCTGGGCCTCGGCGAAGCGCGCGACCTTCTCCTGGTAGTGCTGCGTGCGGACCTCGGCACCGGCGGGCGGGCCGCTCTGCAGGCCCTCCCACTGCAGCAGCCGGCCGAGTTCCGGGTGCTCCGCGTGGTAGTCGAACGTCGCGCCCGCGAACTCGCCGATGTCGTCCAGTCCGGCGCCGGACAGACCCACCGCGGCGGCGAGTCGCTCGAGTTCGCCGGTGAGCACGAGGTCCCAGAGTGCTCGCTTGTCGCCGAAGTAGCTGTAGAGCCGCTCCTTGTTCACCCCGGCCCGAGCGGCGACGGCGGCGACGGTCGTCCCCTCGAACCCGTGCGCGGCGAACTCCGTGCGTGCGGCCTCGCGCAGCCGACGCTGTGTCCCCTCGACGTCCCATGCCACCGGACCAGGGTACCGACGCGGCGGTTGGCGATCGGCACGAGGAGGCGTATTCTCCAACCACACCGTTGGAGTTGGAGAAGGGGAACACCCATGCACGGACCAGACCACCTGCCGGAGGCACTCCAGCTGCCCGGACCCGGGACGATCGCCGTCGTCACCGGTGCGAACAGCGGCATCGGGCTCGAGACCGCGCGCCAGCTGCTCGAGCACGGGGTGACCGTGTGGATGGGCGCGCGCGACGCGGAGCGGGGGCGACGCGCCGCTGCCGAGCTCGGCGCCGGAGCGCGCGTGGTCCAGCTCGACGTGACGGACCCCGCGTCGGTGGCAGCCGCCGCGGCACACGTCGGAGCGGTGGACGTCCTGGTGAACAACGCCGGGGTCAACCCCGGTGGTGAGGACGTCACGGGGACGTCGCTCGACCAACTGCGGACGGCCTACGAGACGAACGTCTTCGGCCTCGTCGCCGTGACCCAGGCGTTCCTCCCTGCACTGCGCGAGTCCGCGCACCCGCGCATCGTGAACGTGTCGAGCGGTACCGGGTCCCTGGCGTGGACCGGTGGCCCGAACCCGCAGTTCGACCGGGAGCGCACGCGGGGCGGCGGCCTGGCCTACCGGAGCTCGAAGACCGCCGTCAACGCCGTCACCGTGCTCACCGCCCAGGCGGTCGGCGACGGCGTCAAGGTGAACGCGCTCGCGCCCGGCCTGCGTCGGACGAACCTCGTCGCGGGCATGGACGTGGGTGGTGCGCCGGCCGAGGCCGCCGCGGGCGCGCTCCGGCTCGCGTTCCTGCCGGACGACGGTCCGACGGGTGCGCTCTGGTCGTGGGACGGGAGTCGCGTGCCCTGGTGACCGCGGCAGCCGGCAGCCGGCAGCCGGACGGGAGGCGCGGTGCCGGGCCGACCCGCCCCTCCGGTCCGGCAGGTCCACGGGACGGGAGGCGCGGTGCCGGGCCGACCCGCACCTCCGGTCCGGCAGGTCCACAGGACGGGAGGCGCGGTGCCGGGCCGACCCGCGCCTCCCGTCCGGTGCGTGCGCACCCGGCGGTGGCCGACCCGCCCGGACCGCGCCTGCTCAGTCCGTGACCGGCGGCTCCGCCGCCGCCCGCGCCGCACGCACGATCCGCGGCAGCGCCGCGTACCGGCGCTCCTGGTACAGCCCGTGCAGGACGAACAGCACGAGCACGGCTGCGACCCCGACGCCGACCGACACCGGGACCGGTGCGAACCGGACCACGAGCGCCACGACCCCGGCACCGGCGACCATCGAGTTCACCGCGCCGATCGCCGACGACAGCGTCGAGAACACCCGCCGCCACGACGCCGTCCCGCCGATGTCGAGCATCTCGTTCGGGGCGTGCCCGCGCACCGGCATCGGGAAGTACCGCTCGGCGCCGGGCAGGAGCCGCCGGTGGTACCGACGGATCTGCTGCAGGGCGGCGAGGGCGGCGACGTCCTCGAGCGAGGTCTCGACGAGGCGGACGTACGTGAACACCCCGAGCAGGAACACGATCGGCAGCACCGCGGCGAGGAACACCACGGCGAAGGGCGTGTCGGCGAGGAACCCGAACGCGACGAGGCTGCTCGAGAGCGTCGTCAGGTAGATCGACGCCCTCGTGCCCGACTCCGACACGGTCGCGTTCCTCGCCGACTCGAGGACGAACTGCTCGTTGAGGAGCGCCGAGAAGAACGCGCTCGTGCGGTCCGGCAGGTGCGCGGCGGAGTGCCGGGCCTCCGGGTGCCCGGTGGCGTGCCGTGTCTCGGGGTGCTCGCCGGTGTGCCCGGTGGTGTGCCGGGTCCAGCGGTCCTCGCCGGGGCGCTCGCCGGTGTACCCGGTGTCCGGGTGCTCGGCGTCCTGCGGCTCGTCCATCGGTCTCCCGGTCAGGCGCCGTGGCGGACCGCGGCGAGCACCGCGGCGGCGACGGCGTCCGGCTGCGACACCGCGATCGCGTGCGATGCGCCCGCGAGCTCGGTGACGCCGACGAACCCGGCGCGCTCGGCCATCCAGCGGTGCGACGCGACCGGGATGTTCCGGTCGTCGTCGCCGAACACCGACCACGACGGCATACCTGGCGTTCGCGGCCGACCAGCCGCGTGTCTACGAAGCGATGTTCTCGATGCCGTCGGGCCTGGAGTTCGGCACCGGTGCCGGGGCCGGGCCGTTGCAGCGCGCGTTCGCCGCGATCGAGGCAGCGTTCCCCGGATCCGACGGGACGGCTGCCGAGGTCGCCTGGGCCGCGGTCCACGGGCTGGCGACCCTCGAGAACGGCGGGCGCCTCCCGGCCGTCCGGTCAGGCGCACGCCTGGCGTACCTGCACCGCGCCCTGACCACGGACTGACCCTGCCCCGTCAGTCCCCGCGGGGCCGGAACCACCGGATGAGCTCGCGGAGCGCCGGCAGGGACGCCACCTGGGCGCCGCCGTCGAGGTCGTCGAACGTGGTCCGGTAGCCGGGCGCCTGCTCGACGTCGGTGTCCTCGGCCGGGTAGCCCATCGTCCACTCGGGGAACTGCCGCTCCTCGACGACGTCCTCGAGCAGGACGGTCACCTTGGTGTGCCGGTCGTCGTGCTTGATGGTCTCCATCTTCGTGCGCACCGCCCGGTCCGGCCCCTCGAGCAGCTGCAGGAAGTACCCGTTCCGGAACAGCAGCACGCCGGTGATGTCGTTCTCGGCGTTCGCCCGTCGGCTCTGCTCGAGCAGGTGGGCCAGGTCGTCGTCACCGAGCGGACGCGTCGCGACGCTCGAGTAGATCAGGGACAGCATCGGGACTCCATCTCGACGGTCGGGTCGGGTCCCAGCAGTCAACTCCTGGGCACCGGCCAGCAGCCTGGTGAGCGCGTGCCCCGGACGACGCGACGCGCGCGCGGGCGCGGACGGGAGGCGCGGGGCGGGCCCGCACCGTGCCTCCCGTCCGCCCCGTGGGACGCTGCGGAACCCGCGCGCACTCTGCCAGGGTGGGCGGCATGGACACCGTCATCGTCATCGGAGAAGCCCTGGTCGACGTCGTCGACCGCCCCGAGGGGCGGGTCGAGCACCCGGGCGGCAGCCCGATGAACGTCGCCGTCGGCCTCGCGCGGCTCGGCCGGCCCGCACGGCTCGTCTGTGCCCTCGGCGACGACGCCCGCGGCGCGTCCGTCCGCGACCACGTCGGTGCGAGCGACGTGCAGGTGGACGCGACCGCGATCGACCGGACCTCGACGGCGGTCGCGACCATCGGCGAGGACGGCGGTGCCTCGTACGAGTTCGACCTCGACTGGCGGCTCGACGCCGTCGACGTCCCCGCGGGCACCCCGCTCGTGCACGTCGGTTCGATCGGCGCGGTGCTGCAGCCGGGCGCGCAGGTGGTGCTCGACGCCGTCCGCTCCCGCCCGACCGGTGCCCTGGTGTCGGTCGACCCGAACGTGCGACCGACCATCACGCCGGACCGCGACGGCGTGCTCGCGACCCTCGCGCCACTGCTCGCCGAGGCCGACGTCGTGAAGTGCAGCGACGAGGACGCGGCCTGGCTCTGGCCGGACCGGGACGTCGACGCGGTGCTCGACGGCCTGCTCGAGCACGGGGCCGGCCTCGCCGCCGTGACCCTCGGCGGCTCGGGCTGCGCGATCGCCACCGCTCGTGCGCGACGCACGCTGCCGGCGCCCACGGTCGACGTCGCGGACACCATCGGTGCGGGCGACTCGTTCATGTCCGGGCTGCTCGCCGGCGTCCTCGCGACGGGGACGGCCCCGGTCGACCTCGACGAGGACGAGCTCGGGCGGCTCGCGGCCCTCGCGCTGGCGTGCGCGGCGGTCACGGTGTCGCGGCCGGGCGCGGACCCGCCCACGCGGGACGAGCTGGCGGCGGACGTCGCGGCGACGTTGGGGGAGCGGGCGGTCTAGACCGGCTGGGCGAGCTGCACCGGCGCGTCGAGCGTGCCGTGCTCGCTGTCCACGGCCGCGCGCCGGGCCGCGGCGTGGTGCAGCGCACGGATGCCCCGACCGCCGAGGACCTCAATCCTCCCGGCGGGTGTCGAGCGAGCGACGCCGACGCGCGACGAGCGACTGCACGCCCCACGAGACGAGCGCCACCACGGCGACGAGCACGACGACGGTGACGACCAGGTTCACGTTCCCGAACACGTCACGAGCGGAGACCAGTCGGTCTCCCC
This sequence comes from Curtobacterium sp. MCBA15_004, assembly GCF_001865055.2. Lineage (NCBI taxonomy): Bacteria > Bacillati > Actinomycetota > Actinomycetes > Micrococcales > Microbacteriaceae > Curtobacterium > Curtobacterium sp. MCBA15_004. Next base: position 312,272 of record NZ_CP126266.1, read on the forward strand.
ACGGCGGAGCGCCCCGCTGGGCCGACGATGTCGAGCTGGTGTCCGGAAGGCGGTCTAGACGCCCTCGACGAGCCGCACCCGGACGTCGATCACGTCGGCGCGCGTGCCGCCGAGCCCGTCGACGACGTCGCGCAGGCGCTCGCCGACCTCGCGGACGGTGTCCGTGGCGGGCCGCTCGTCGGCGACGGCGATGCCGGTCACGATCCGCAGCGCGGAGCCGTGTCGCTGGACGTCGACGACCGCGTCCGGCTCGTGGAGCGCGAAGGCCGCCGCCGCGATCTCGGCGGCCGCGTGTGCGATCGGTCGCGGCGGGTGCACGGCGACCACGCCGGGGACCCCGCGCACGGCCGTGGTGAGGGTCCGGGAGAGCTCGTCGTCGTTCACAGGGTGCTCCTCACGGCCGGAAGACGTCGTCGAAGCGGACGTCGATCGACTCGATCCGCAGTGCGGTGTGGCGTTCGAGGGCGCGCTGCACGACCGCGCGGAGTTCGTCGGCGGTCTCGTCGGCCGAGGCGCCGTAGAGCAGGCCCGCGGTGATGTCGACGCGGACGGGGGCGTCGGGCGTGCCGATGTCGCCGTCGAGCGAGCACCGGCCCATCAGGACCGTCCGCATCCCGTCGCCGGCACGCCGGACGATGCCGCGGACGGCCGCCTCGGTCACGGCGAGCCGGAGTCGGGGGTCGGGGTGCGGGACGGGGACGTCCCGGCCGGAGCGCACCTCGGAGCGGATGGCGTCGAGCAGCCGGTCGATCCACCCGGTCTCGCGGTCGGCGTCGTCGTCGGCGCGACGGAGCAGCGCGTCCGTCGACAGCTCGCGGAGTCGCTGCAGGTTGGACAGGGCGAGGCGGCACCCGGCCGATCGCTCGATCGACGGGTCGACGGGGGTGCGACCGCGGTCGAGGTACTCCGCGAGCTCCTCGATCGTGTGGCCGTCGAGGTCGTCGCCGTCGTGCACGGTCACGTCGTCGCTCATCGCCACCCCTCCATCTCCACTGCGAGGAACCGTCGCGCACGGGCCAGGAGCCCCCGCACGGTCGAGGGGGACAGCTCGAGTTCCTCGGCGATCTCCTGGTAGGACATGCCCGCGGTCTCGCGCAGGAGCCAGCACCGGCGCTGGTCGGTGGGCAGACGGTCGAGGGCTGCCCACAGGGCGTCGGTCTGCTGCCGTGTCTCGACGATACGCTCCGGCGTCCGGACGGCATCGGCGGGGTGTGCGACCTCGTCGACGTCGTCGTGGTGCCGCTGACGGCGGAGCCGGTCGAGGGCCTTCCGGGTGGTGATCTGCAGCACCCAGGCGCGGAAGCGTGCCGGCTCCTCGAGCTCGGAGAGCTTCCGCCACGCGGTGAGGAAGGACTCCTGCACGACGTCGTCGGACTCGACGTTCGACGCGAGGACCTGCTCGGCGTAGACCCGCATCAGCGGCCCGTGCCGTCGAGCGAGCACCTCGAAGGCGAGGACGTCGCCGTCCGCGGCGCGGACCACGAGCGTCGCGTCAGCGGCTCTCGCGAGCGGGTCGTCGTCGCTCATCCCCACCCGTCGCTCGGCCGTCCCGACGCGGACCGGTCGGACCTCCGAGCATGCACCGCGCGGTCGAGCGCCGCCCGAACGGCGTGTCACCCGTGGATCTGTGACGTTCCGCCTCGTGCGCACGTCTTCACGGTGAGATGGACCACGACACGAACGACGTACCCGACGGGTCCACCCCGCAGGCAGCGCCCCCGACCGGTGGCGCCGCACCCGGCATCGACGCGGCGGTCGTCGCCTTCTGCACGAGCGTCTTCGACCGCTGGCGCTGCGGGGAGCCGGACGGCCACGGCGGGTCGCACCGCGCTGCGTCCGGCGCCAGCACCGCCTCCTGGAACGAGTCGGCGACCGGACGCGCGCTGCGTGGCTGGGCCGCGCGGACGATGCGCGGTCCGCGGGCAGGAGTGACCGATGACGAGTGAGGTCCACGAGGTGCCGGTGACCGTCGCGCCCCCTGCAGTGCTGTTCGTCCCGTGGGGGCCGTCCAGCGTCGACCGCGCGGCGCGGACCGCGATCGAGCTCCGGCAGGACCGCGACCTCGGCGGTCTGGTCGTCGCGAACGAGAAGGCACTCGTGCCGGACCTGTTGTCGTCCTGGCCCCACCGCACCCTCCGGACCCGCACCGCGATCCCCGACCGGACCGCGGTGGCGGTGGTCCGGCCGAGTTACGAGCTGCTCGCCGGCCTCCGGCTCGGAGCGGACTGCGTCGTCGTCGTGGCCGAGGACCCGGCTGAGCCGCTCTCCGGGTGGGCGCAGTTCGTCGGAGCGCTCGACCTGGACAGCGGCGAGGTCCAGGGTCTCGACGTGGGCGATGCCGTCGAGGACGGGTTCGTCCGCCTCCTCGACGCGACCCGCGGAGGACTGCCCGACGAGCGGTCGGTGCGCCGTGCGCGCGAGGCGGTGGAACACCTCCGGTCGCTCGGGATGTCGGGGCCGCAGGTCGTCGGGTACCTGCTCAGCGGTCGTCGGCCGCCGGGGGTGCGCGGGTACCACGGTGACGCCCCGTTCAACGCCCGTGCGATCCGGCGGCTGCGCGCGCTCCTCGACTGAGGTCGGCGCATCGGGGCTCCGCGGGAGCCGGGTTGACAGGACCTCGGCATCCACGCGAGCGTGGTGTCGTGCGCAACGGTCTCGCCCTCGGTCTCGTCGCGACGGGCTTCGGCGTCGTCGGCCTGGTCCTCGCGTTCGTGTGGGACGCGTCCCGGTCCGGTCCGCTGCTGGCGCTCGCGGGCGTGGCGCTGCTCGTCGCGGTGGTGTTCGTGGGGCTCTCGGTGCGCGCGACGCGATCGACCCGCGACTGAGCCGAGCGCGGCGGTCACATCCCGGGTCTCGTCGTCGCTCGATCACGAGCGCACGCACGCTCGATGGCCTGCTGGCCAGCTGCCCGCGCGCGAACCTCATCCGATCGGATGAGGGTGATTCCTGAGTGCTCTCATAGATTCGGGTGTGTGCCGGGGCGAGGGGCCCCTGCCGCATCAGATGGGGGAATCAATGCTGTTGACGGGAAGAGCCTTCGGGCTCGCGGGGGTCGGACTGCTGTGCGTCGCCGCCATGGCGGGGACGTCCACGGTCGCGTTCGCCGACGACACCGAACAGGTCGACGCGATGGCCGCTGTCGAGGGGATCGCGCCGGAGGTCCTGGAAGGTGTCGCGTCGCCCGACAGTGCCGACGGTGACGCCTCGACGTACGTCGCCAGCGGCGTCGACATCACCGTCCCGAAGGATGCCGGCGACGGCGCCGTCCTGCAGGCCGGGAACCACGAGCTCACCGTGTCGCTGCCGTTCGCGAACCAGGCGGCAACTGCCGTGGACGTCGGCGGGGGACTGACGACGTTCGACAACCAGAACTCGTCGACGACCGCGCCGATCGCACGAGAGGACGGCAGTCTGCAGATCCTCACGATCATCGACGATGCCAGCGCGCCCACCCGGTACGACTACGACCTGTCGGTCCCCAGCGGTGGACAGATGACTATCCGCGAGGACGGCGTCGTCATCATCTCCGATCGCGACGGCGGTTTCGCCGGCACCGTGGCACCGGCTTGGGCGAAGGACGCGACGGGGGCGCCGATCGGAACCCACTACGAGGTGCAGGGCAACACCCTGACGCAGGTGGTGGAGCATGCTCCGGGCACCCAGTACCCGGTCGTCGCCGACCCGTGGCTCGGGATCACGCTCTTCAAGAGCTTCAAGCGCGACACCTACCACGGCGACCACCGCTACAGCGCCTGGGTGACCGGTCCCGGCGCACTGGTCCTCAGCGGGGGTGGCGGAGTGGGCGGGTACGCAGCCGGACAGGCCGTGTTCCGCGGTGCGGGCTGGGATGAGTGGAAGGCCAAGTGGCCAGCGATCACGAACAAGGCCACGCTGCAGCAGCAGTACAACTGCCACGTCGCGGCGAGCGTGTACGGGCTGCCGTTCACGCAGGACTACAACCTCGAGCGGTACCGGGCGAACCGCTCGAACTGGGTCGCAGGAGTTGCCTCCCACCGCTGCAACTGGTGACCGTTGCACGACCGATCGGAGAGAAGCGCATGAAGAAGTGGATGATCGCTTCCGCTGCCGCAGCGGGAGTCGGAGCGCTCACGGCAATCGGGTTCCTCGTCGCGATGGGCGTCGACTACCGCATGCAGGAAGCGACCGGCGTGGAACCCGGGTACACGCCCGACGGCATCGTCGGAGGCTTCCAGGTCGGCCTCTGGCTCCTCGGCGTCGGGATCGTGGCACTCGTCGCCTGCGTCGTCGTCGCAGCCGCGCGTCGCCGAGGTGGAAGTGGCTCGACATCCCCTTCTGAGCGCTGACGGGCTCTCGGGCAGCAGCACCGCTCCGGTGCTGCTGCCCGAGACCTCGATCCGCTCGACTCGACGACATGGCGCTGACCCGGCAGCGTTCCTCCCGTCCCGCCGCGCGGTAGCCGGTAGCCCTCAGCGGTCCTCGTCGTGGATCGCGACGAACGCCTCGTGGGCCCGCTCGTTCGTGGCGGGCGACGTCGACCGGTAGGTGCGCGACCCCGACCGCCCGGGGTGGAGCACCTGCACGGTGAACGGTGTCCCGAGCTCGACCGCGAGCGCCTGCGCGAGCCGTTCGCCCTCGCGCTCGAAGGCCCGTCGGACGTCGGCACGGACCGCGTACGGGTCCCGAGGATCTCCGGCCTCGGAGAACCAGGCGTCGAACGCCCGGAGGTCCCGATCGAGGTCGGGCGACAGGTGCATCTCGTCGTGGTCGCGGGGCCCGCGGTACCAGACCGGGCTGTCACCGTGGTCGACGAAGACCCGGACGAGCCACTCGTCACGCTCACGCACCGGCTTCCGCATCCCGCCATCCTGCACGAGCGACGCGGTCAGGTCCGTGACCGTGGCCCGTCTGACGGGCCGGGCCACCTGGCGGCGCGTCGGCCGACCCGTGACCGCCGTCACTGCGCGTGCACGATGCGCACACGGGTGACGGTGAACCCTGCGCGCTCGAACGCCGCCCGCATGGGGGTGTTGGCCGCGTCGGTCGTGCCGACGACCCGGGCCTGACCGTCGTCGTGGTGGACGTGGGTCATCTCCGCGAGCAGGTCGTGGACGTACCCGTGTCCACGGTGCTCGGGGACCACGCCGAGGTAGCTGATGCTCGCGTCGTACGCCGTCCTGGTGGGGATGATGAACCCCACCGTCGTCCCGTCAGGGAGGTGCGCGGTCCGCCAGGCCTGCCGGTCGCCGGGCAGTGAGCGGTAGAAGTCGAGGTCGTCGTCGGCGAGTGCGTCGATCCCGTCGCGGGCGACCACGTCGTTCGTGTGCGCGTCGAGGGAGCCGGTCGCGACGGCGGCGAACAGCGCCCGGAAGGTCTCGTCGTCCGCGGGGGCGAACCGCAGGCGGGTCGGGCGCGGCGGCTTCGCATCCGTCGCGGTGCGCGCGAAGCTGACGCGTTCGGTGGTCCGGGTGAAACCGCCGAGATGTGCGGCTTCGTGACGCCACCGGACCGCCTCCACCGCTGCCGGATCGCTCGCCCAGGTCGGGGCGGCGTCGACGATGAACTCGAGCGGCGCGCCGGCACCGAAGGCGTCCAGTCCCGCGCGGACCAACGCGGCACCGATCTCGACCGCCGCCGGGCCTCCTGTGCTGGTGCTGAGGCAGTCCAGGGTGACGGGGCGGTCTCCGTCGGACCGGCCCCACCAGAGCGCTCGGCCGACGGGCCGCCCGTGCTGTTCCGCGAGCCAGGACCACTCCGGCCGGTAGTTGCCCGTGCGGAGTTCCGCGGTGAGGCGGTCGGCGTCGATCCGTGCCACGGGGTCGTCGCTGGTCCACCGGGTCAGGGCGGGGACGTCGTCGGGCGTCGCACGTCGGATCCGGGTCGGCGGTGTGGTGGGGGTCATCGACCACGAGCCTGCCGCGTCGGCCGCCGATCCACCAGGGCCGGCAGGCGGCCGCTGCGCGCCCGGAGGTGCGGACCCCTCACCGGGGAGCGAGCACACGGTGCGGGATCCACCCCGCACGGCCGTCCGCGTTCCGGCACCAGGCCCAACCGCTCTCCGGGTCGTCCTCGACGACCTCGACGACCTCGCCGGCCTCGGCGGGGAGCTCCGTGGTGTCGTACCCGACCCGCACGACGCCCGACGGGCCGTCGACGTCGATGTGCCGCGCCGGCACCCATCCCGTTCCGTGTGCTGTGGTCACGAACACGAACGCGGGCCACTCGGTGTCCCGGTCCCCGACCTGGACGACCTCGCCGGGCCGCACCACCAGCGGGGCCCGTGCCGGGATTGCGTGGTCAGCGGTCAACACGTGTCGCACGGCACCGATCCTGCCACCAGCCGGGACGGGCGCGGCGGAGCGGGCGGGCGCCGTGGCGCGGGACGTGACGGACAGGAGGCGCGGTTCCGGCCCGCACCGCGCCTCCCGTCCGTCGACCGGTCGCGTCGACGGCCGTGGCCGGCCCGACGGGGCGGGCCGGCCACGGAGCGTAGCCGGCCGACGGGGTCGGCCGATCGTGGCCGCCGCCCCGGGCGGCCTGGCGGACCGCCCGCGGTCGTGCGCGCGTGCGTCCGTCCGACGGGGGTGCAGACCGGGCTCCCACCGGATCGACCCCGACGCCGGAGCGTCGCCCGGGGTCAGTCCGCGCCCGGCTCCCGCGCGGGAGCGCTCGACCCCCGCACCACCAGCTGCACCGGGTTGCGGACCCGGCCGCGCCGGACGTTCCCGTCGATGGTGTCGACGAGGGCCTCGGCGGCCAGGCGTCCGAGTTCCTGCAGGTTCATGTCCACGCTGGTCAGGTGCGGGCGGGCGCCCTCGACCAGGATGTCCCAGTTGTCGAAGCCGACGACCGCCACGTCGTCCGGGATCCGCCGCCCCGACTCGCGGACGGCGTCCATGACCCCGCGGGCGATGTGGTCGCTGCCGGCGACGATCGCGTCGACGTCGGGGTGCGCCTCGAGGAGCCGGACGGTCGCCTGGCGTCCCCACGCTTCGTTCCAGCTGCCGAACACCAGACCCGGGGTGCCGACGAGTTCGAGTCCGTGGTCCTCGGTCGCGGCGGCTGCCCCCCGGAGGCGGTCCCGGGCGGCGGCGTAGGTGTCCTCGCCGTTGACGATCGCGATGCGTCGGCGACCGACGGCGACGAGGTGGTCGACGGCCAGGCGCCCGGCGAGCTCGTTGTCCGGCTCGAACGACAGGTCCTGGTCGTCGGTCGACGGCGCGTAGACGTAGACGACGGGGACGTTCGGCTTCGACTGCATCGGCGGGCGGGGGTTCGTGGTGCGGCCGACGACCAGGACGCCGTCGACCCGCCTGGTGAGCAGGGACTGCAGCTGGAGCTGCTCGCGGAGCACGCTGTCCCGCGCGTCCGCGAGCAGGACGCTCAGCGACCCGGCACCGAACGCGTCCTCCGCCCCGAGCAGGATCGGCAGGACGAACCGGTTGTCGAGGTCGCTCGTGAGCATGCCGATGGTGTTGGTGGGCGCACGGTTCAGGGCTCGGGCGAACGGGTTCGGGACGAACGCGAGGGCGGACGCCGCGGCCGTCACGGCCTCGCGTGCCCGCGCGCTGACGTGCGCCTTCCCGTTCAGCGCCTTGGACGCGGTCGCGACGGAGACCCCCGCTGCCCGTGCCACGTCGGCCAGGGTGACGGTCGTCGCCGTGGTGTCGGTGCCGCTGTCGTCGTCGCTCATGGTGCCTCCGAAACTAGTTTACGAATTTCCTTGACACCTCGGTAGGGCGGATCGTAGATTCCTCCCGAAACCGGTTTCGGTTCCCTCGACGGCGAGGCAGCGTCGCCGAGGGGACCGTTGCCGGACCCGAACCTGCGATCACGTCGCATTCAGAGAGGAACCCGTGATCATGCGCACCAAGACCGCAATCCGCATCGGCGCGCTGGTGGCAGCAGCCAGCGTCGTCGCCGGTCTCACCGGCTGTTCGGCCCAGTCCTCCGGCTCGTCGGACGCCGCGAAGGGCACCTACACGTTCTGGGACCCGTACCCCCAGTACGACGCGTCCTCCGCGTGGGGCAAGCTCGTCGCGAAGTGCGGCACCGACGCCGGTGTCACCGTCAAGCGCACCGGCTACGACACCTCCGACCTGACGAACAAGGCGCTGCTCGCCGGCCAGCAGGGCAAGTCGCCCGACGTCCTGCTCGTCGACAACCCCGTCGTCTCGACCCTGGCCCAGGCCGGGATCCTGACCGACACCGGGACGAACGGCCTGCAGACCGGGTCGATCTCCAAGAACATCCTCGGCGCGGGCGTCATCGACGGCAAGACGTACGGCGTCCCGATCGGCGCGAACACCCTGGCGCTGTACTACAACCCGAAGGTGCTCGAGGCCGCCGGGGTCGACGTCTCCATGATCAAGGACTGGGACTCGCTGACCGCGGCCCTCGCGAAGGTGAAGGCCGCCGGCAAGAAGGGCATCACCTTCTCCGGGATCAACACCGAGGAGGGCTCGTTCCAGTTCCTCCCGTGGTTCTGGGGCGCCGACGCCGACCTGACCAAGCTCGACTCGTCGAAGGCCGAATCCGCGCTGAACCTGTGGAAGGACTGGATCGACAAGGGCTACGCGCCGAACTCGGTGATCCAGAACACCCAGACCACCAGCTGGCAGGAGTTCCAGTCCGGTGACTTCGCGTTCGGCGAGAACGGCACCTGGCAGAAGGACGCGGCGAAGCAGATGGGCGCCGGCGTCATCACGATCCCGGCGAAGGACGGCGGCGCCGCGCCGGTGCCGACCGGTGGCGAGTTCTTCACGGTCCCGGTGCAGAAGGACGACGCCCGCTACGCGACGACGAAGAAGATCGTCTCGTGCCTGTCGTCGGGCGACAACGTCGTGAAGACCGACAACACGCTCAACTACATCGCCGCGTCGTCCAGCCTGCAGCAGCAGCAGCTCGCCGCGAACAAGGACCTGTCCACCTGGGTCGACGCGGTCAAGGCCGCGCGGGCACGCACCGGCGACGACCTCGGCGTGAAGTACCCGGTCATCTCGGAGCAGCTCTGGACCGCGGTGCAGAAGGCCGAGTCCGGTTCCGCATCGCCGTCCGACGCGCTGCAGGCGGCCCAGCAGGCGGTCGACGCGAAGCTCACCAAGTAGGCGCCCGACCGCCCGACCGCACGACCGCACCACGCGGACACCACCCACCGCACCACCACGGAAACGGAAGTCGACACGACCATGACGACCGACACGACGTCACTGCGACCGTCGGCTGCGCGTCCCCGGGCCGAGGGCACCCCTGCCTCGGCCCGGGCCCGCCGCGCCCACGCGCAGCGGAGAGCACAGCTCACGGCCTGGGCGTTCCTCGCCCCGGTGGCCCTCTACCTGCTGCTCTTCTACGCGTACCCGCTCTACAAGAACGTCGAGCTGAGCCTCCGGCACTACACGGTGACGTCGTTCGTCTCCGGCAACGCCCCGTTCGTCGGCCTGCAGAACTTCGTCTCGGTGTTCTCGAGTGCGACCTTCGCCCCGGCGATCTGGAACACCACGGTCTTCGTCCTCGTGTCGATCCTCGTGCAGTTCGCACTCGGACTCGCCCTCGCGGTGTTCTTCCACAACCACTTCCCGCTGTCCGGACTCCTCCGGGCGCTGTTCCTCGTGCCGTGGCTCCTGCCGCTGCTCGTGTCGGCCAGCACCTGGTCCTGGATGATGAACAGCGACTCCGGGATCGTGAACGCCTTCCTCGAGTCGGTCGGCATCGGGCAGATCAACTGGCTGACCTCGCCGACCTGGTCCCTGTTCGCCGTGCTCGTCGCGAACATCTGGATCGGCATCCCGTTCAACCTCGTGATCATGTACTCCGGGCTGCAGGGCATCCCGGGCGAGCTGTACGAGGCGGCATCCCTCGACGGCGCGAACGGCTGGCAGCGCTTCTGGCGGATCACCTTCCCGCTGCTCCGCCCGGTCACGGCGATCACCCTGCTGCTCGGCTTCGTCTACACGCTCAAGGTGTTCGACATCATCTGGATCATGACGAAGGGCGGCCCGTCGGGCTCGTCCACGACGCTCGCGATCTGGTCCTACCAGCTGGGCTTCGGCTCGCTGCTGCCCGACTTCAGCTCCGCCGCGACCGTGGGGAACGTGCTCATCGTCATCGCCCTGGTCGTCGGACTCGTCTACGCGCGCGTGCAGCGCCGCCTGGAGGTGTGAGATGGCCACCACGACCGTCACCCGAGCCGTCACGACCCGGAACGCCCGCGGCGGACGGCAGGGCGCCACCGCGACCGGGCCCGCTGCGAAGCGGTGGTGGCGGACCGTGCTCGGCGTCGTCTTCACGGCGGTGATGCTGTTCCCCGTCTACTGGATGGTGAACGTCTCGCTCACCCGCGACCAGGACATGCGGAAGAGCCCGCCGAACCTCATCCCGATCGACGGCACCCTGCACGGCTACAGCACGGTGCTCGGCCAGCAGCTGCCGTTCCTCGGCACGAGCCTGCTCGTCGGGCTCGGCACCGTCGTCCTCACCCTCGTGCTGTCGGCACCGGCGGCGTACTCCCTCGCCAAGCTCCGGCCGCGGGGCGGGGGAGCGATGAGCTTCGTGCTCCTCATCGCGCAGATGATCCCCGCGATCATCATGGCGATGGGCTTCTACACGATCTACGTGCAGCTCGGGATCCTCGACACCGTGTGGGGGCTGATCCTCGCCGACTCGACGATCGCGGTGCCCTTCGGCGTGCTCATCTTCACCGCGTTCATGCGTGGGATCCCGGACGAGCTGCTCAACGCCGCCCGGATCGACGGGGCGAGCACCTGGCGCACCTTCACCGCCGTCGTGATGCCGGTGAGCCGGAACTCGGTCGTGACGGTGTCGCTCTTCAGCTTCCTCTGGGCCTGGTCCGACTTCCTGTTCGCCAACACGCTCGACGGCGGTGGCGACGCGAAGCCCATCACGCTCGGCATCTACGCCTACATCGGCAACAACAACCAGGAGTGGAACTCGATCATGGCCACCGCCGTGGTCGCGTCGATCCCCGCCGCGGTGCTCCTCGTCCTCGCCCAGCGCTACGTCGCCGCCGGTGTCACCGCCGGCGCGGTCAAGGACTGACGCACCCGTTCCCCACGTCCGAGGAGGACATCGTGACCATCACCCACACCACCGTCCCGGCCGGGCCCGTCGTCCCGTCCACGGGTGCGCTCCGACCGCTCCCGCTCGGTGACCTGCGCCTGACCGGCGGCTACTGGGCCGACTGGCAGCAGCGGAACGCCGACACCGTGATCCGCCACTGCGAGACCTGGATGGAGCGGATCGGCTGGACCGGGAACTTCGACGCCGCGGCCACCGGGCAGCCGTTCGAGCACGCCGGGATCGAGTTCGTCGACTCCGAGGTCTACAAGCTCCTCGAGGCGATGGCCTGGCAGCTCGGCGTGCAGCCCGACGACGACCTCGCCGCGCGGTACGAGCGGCTGGTCGAGCGGGTCGCGGGGGCGCAGGACGCCGACGGCTACCTGCACACCAGCTTCGGCCGTCCGTGGCAGCGGCCCCGGTGGTCGGACCTGGAGTGGGGGCACGAGCTCTACTCGATGGGGCACCTCCTGCAGGCCGCGGTCGCGCGGCTGCGCACCGCGGGCGGCGGACGGCTCGTCGACGTGGCGGTCCGCGTCGCAGACCACCTGGTCGACGTGTTCGGGGAGGGCGGACGGGAGGCGGTGTGCGGGCACCCGGAGATCGAGCCGGCCCTCGTGGAGCTCGGCCGGGCGACCGGCGACCACCGGTACGTCGAGCTGGCGCGGACGTTCGTCGAGCGCCGCGGCCACGGCCTGCTCGCGCCGATCGAGTACGGCCAGGAGTACTTCCAGGACGACGTCCCGGTCCGCGACGCCGAGGTCCTGCGCGGGCACGCCGTCCGCGCTCTCTACCTGGCCGCGGGTGCGGTCGACGTCGCGGTCGAGACCGGCGACGTCGGACTCCTGCGGGCGGTCGAGACCCAGTGGACGAACACCGTCGCGAAGCGCACCTACCTGACCGGTGCGATGGGCGCGCACCACCAGGACGAGGCGTTCGGGGCCGACTTCGAGCTGCCGCCGGACCGCGAGTACGGCGAGACCTGCGCCGCGATCGCCTCGAACATGCTCTCGTGGCGGCTGCTGCTCGAGACGGGCGAGTCGAAGTACGCGGACCTCATCGAACGCACGCTGTACAACGCCGTGATGGTCGCCCCGCGCGAGGACGGCCGCGCCTTCTTCTACGCGAACACCATGCACCAGCGGGTCGAGGGGACCGTCCCGCCCGAGGACGAGGTCAGCCGTCGCGCCCTGTCGAGCCTCCGTGCCCCCTGGTTCGAGGTCTCGTGCTGCCCGACGAACCTGTCCCGGACGCTCGCGAGCGTGCAGACCGTGTTCGCCACGGTGAGCGACGACGGCTTGCAGCTGCACCAGTACGGCGACTTCGAGGTCGACACCGTGCTCGGTGACGGGACCCGCGCGGCGTTCTCGGTCCGGTCGGACTGGCCACGCTCCGGACGGGTGGAGGTGGTCGCCACCGTCGGCGGCGACGCCCCCGTCGCCCTCCGGCTGCGGGTGCCGTCCTGGTCCTCGGGTGCCACGCTCGACGTGGCGGGCCAGGCGGTGCCCGTGGAGGGCGACACCGTCACCGTACGCCGGGTCTTCGCCGCGGGCGACCGGATCGTCCTCGACGTCCCCGTGCAGGCGCGCACCACGGTCCCGGACCCCCGCATCGACGCGGTCCGCGGCACCGTCGCGGTCGAGCGCGGCCCGCTCGTGTACGCGGTCGAGTCGATCGACGCGGGCTCGGACGTCCGCGACCTGCTCGTCCCGGCGGGCGCCGAACCCGTCGACCACGGCGCGGACGACGTCCGGCTCGCGGTCCGCACCGTGGCGGTGCCCGAGCCGACCGGCCTGCCGTACGGGGACGGCGACGGCGCCGTGGCGACCGACGAGCCGCGCGAGGTCCGACTCGTCCCCTACGCGACGTGGGGCAACCGCGGACCGTCGACCATGCGGGTCTTCCTGCCCGTCGGGTAGGGGAGCCGCGGACGGGAGCCGCACCGCGCCTCCCGTCCGCACCACGGCGACCGCCTGCCGGGCGGACAGACCGCCTGCCGGGCGGACAGACCGCCTACCGGGCGGACAGACCGCCTACCGGGCGGACAGACCGCCTGACCGGCGGGCCGACCGTCCGACCGGCGGGCCGTCCGCCCGACCGCCTGCCGGGCGGACCGAGAGGAGGAGCGATGACGCTCGACCGCACCGACAAGCCGACCATCTACGACGTCGCGTTCGTGGCGGGCGTGTCCCACCAGACGGTCTCGCGCGTCCTGAACTGCCCGGAGACCGTGCGCCCGGCGAACCGCCACCGCGTGCTCGCGGTCATCGCGTACCTGGGCTACGAGCGGAACGCCGAGGCCGAGCGGCTCGGCCGGCTCCACAAGCACCCCGCCGACGCGGCGGAGTGACCCACCAGCGTTCCGGGACCACCCGGAACACGACGAGGAGGAAGCAATGACGCATCTTCGAACACCGGTCCGACCCGGACGCCGTCGGGGTCGACCCCGACGGGCCGCAGCGGTCCTCTCCGCACTCGTGGTCGCGGGGACGGCGGCCTTCGGGTTCGGGTCCACGGCGCCCGCCTACGCCGACGGCAACACCCTGACGGTGAACGTGGGCACGACCGTCCGCCCCGTCACGCACGTCGCCGCCGGTGGCCTGTACGGCGTCGACACCGGCAGCACCCCGCCGCTGAGCCAGCTCTACCCGCTGCACGTGAACACCTTCACGCAGCCGCCGCCCGGCACGCAGCAGCTCGGCAACGGTGCCACGCACCCCTGCTGCGACGGCCTCCAGGTGGCCGGGAAGATCACCGACGCGGGCGGACAGCAGTACCTCCGGCTGCCCGACGTCTTCAGCACCTTCCCGTACAACTGGGTGAGTTGGCCGGACTGGGAGTCGAAGATCGGGACGATGATCTCGGCCCGCGTGGACGCGACCAGCACGACCAACATCGCCGGGTACGAGATCTGGAACGAGCCGGACGCGAACTGGGCGGCCAGCACGAAGAACGACCCGAACGCCGGCAGCTACCTCGACATGTGGACGCGGACCTACCGTGACATCCGCGCGGTCGACACCCTCACGCCGATCATCGGACCGGGCGCCAGCAGCTACAGCCACGACTTCATGCTCGGCTTCATGACGAACGCGAAGAACACCGGCACGCTGCCCTCCGTCGCGGTGTGGCACGAGCTGGGCGACTTCAGCTACCAGGACGTCCAGGCGCACGTCACGGACTTCCGCGGCATCGAGGACTCCCTCGGGCTGCCGCACATCCCGATCTCGATCAACGAGTACGCCTCGCCCGGGCAGGTCGACGAGCCGAGCATCGGCGTGCACTACATGGCCGCGTTCGAGCGGGCCGGCATCCACGACGCCGAGCGTGCCTACTGGTACGAGGCCGGCACGATGGACGGGCTGCTGTACAACAACCTGCCGACGGCGTCCTACTGGGCGTACAAGTGGTACGGCGACCAGTCCGGCAACGTCGTCCAGACCGTCCCCCAGTCGTACCTCGACGGCGTCGCCTCGTACGACGCGAGCCGGAAGCAGGTGAACGTCGTCTTCGGCGGTGACGGCGGCACGAACACCGTCAAGGTGAACGGGCTCGCCGGGCTCGGCAGCCAGGTCTCGGTGCAGCTCTCGTCGACGAACACCACGGGTCGCACGACGAACCAGGCCGCGCCGAACCTGCTGTCGACGACGACCTACCCCGTCGTCAACGGGTCGATCTCGGTCCCGGTGTCGAACATGGACGCCGTCGCGGCGTACCAGCTGCTCATCACCCCGACGTCCGGGACGCCGACGTACCAGCAGACCTACGAGGCGGAGAACGCGACCGTCGTCAACGCGAGCCGGCTGTCCTCGTCCACGGCGTCGAACGTCGGGTACGTCGGCCGCATCGACGGGAACGGTGACGCGCGGACGGACAGCTTCGTGGACTTCCTGGTCGACGTGCCGACCGCCAGGTCGTACACGATGACCATCAAGTACGCGAACGCCACCGGTGCGACCGCCACGCAGGGACTCGCCTCCGACGGCGGAGCCTTCTCGACGGTGAGCTACCCGCCGACCACGTCCGGTTGGGGCAACCCCACCGGCAGCGTCGACGTCACGGTGCAGCTCCGGGCCGGGTACGACGTGATCCGACTCGCGAAGGGTTCGCCGAACTACGCCGGCGGCACGGGCTACGCCGAGCTGGACAGCATCCACCTGCAGTAGGGGCGGACGGACGGGAGGCGCGGTGCCGGTCGGCACCGCGCCTCCTGTCCGTCATCCGGTCACCTCGCGGGCCGTGGGCGGTCCGACGGGGCTGCCCACCGTCGGGCCGGCCGCCGTCCGGCGACCGCTGTCGGGCCGGGCCGCCGTCCGGCGACCGCTGTCGGGCCGGCCGCCGTCCGGCGACCGCTGTCGGGCCGGGCCGCCGTCCGTCGGCCGGCTCTGCGGGTCAGACGAGTGCCGTGAAGGACGCGTCGCGGACGAGCAGCGTGGTCGCGCCCTCCTCGACGGCCTGGTCGTGGTCGCTCGACAGGCCGAGCTCCCACGCACCGCCGCCCGGCTTCTCCGGCAGCGTGAACTCCACCGTGGTCTCGGACGCGTTCAGCAGCACGGCCACGGTGTCGTCGCCCTGCGCGAGCACGAGGATCACCGCGCGGTTGCCGCCGTCGGCCCAGTCGCCGTCCTCGAAGCCGTTCGCGTCGGCGCGGAGCACCGAGACGGTCGACGCCGAGTCGCCGGGCGCGGTGCGGTACCACTCCGGCCGGAGCGCCGAGTGCGCGGCACGGAAGGCGATCGCGGCCGTCGTGAAGGCGAGCAGGTCCTGGTCGGCGGCAGCCCAGTCGAACCACGAGATCTCGTCGTCCTGGCAGTAGGCGTTGTTGTTGCCGCCCTGCGAACGGGCGATCTCGTCGCCGCCGAGGATCATCGGGACGCCGGCCGACAGCAGCAGCGTGCCGAGGAAGTTCCGGCGCTGGCGGTCGCGGTAGTCGTTCATCGCACCGTCGTCGGTCGGGCCCTCGATGCCGCCGTTGAACGAGGTGTTGTTGCTCTCGCCGTCGTTGTTGTCCTCGCCGTTCGCCTCGTTGTGCTTCTCGGCGTACATCGTCAGGTCGGCGAGCGTGAAGCCGTCGTGCGCGGTGACGAAGTCGACCGAGCAGAGCGGGGAGCGGCGCGAGCCCTCGTACACGTCCGGCGAGCCGAGGACGCGCTGGACGGCGTCGCCCAGGGTGCCCTCGTCGCCGCGCCAGAACGCGCGCAGGTCGTCGCGGTACTTGCCGTTCCACTCGGACCAGTCGGCCGGGAAGCCGCCCACCTGGTAGCCCGCGGTGTCCCACGGCTCGGCGATCATCTTGACCTCGCGGAGCACCGGGTCCTGGTGGATGATGTCGAGGAACGCGGAGTGCTTCTCGGCCTCGCCGTCCTGGCGGGTCAGCGTCGTGGCGAGGTCGAAGCGGAAGCCGTCGACGTGCATCTCCTCGACCCAGTAGCGGAGCGAGTCGGTGATGAGCCCGAGCGCCGACGGGTGCGACACGTTGAGGCTGTTGCCCGTGCCGGTGGTGTCGAAGTAGTTCGCCTCGTCGCCCTCGACCAGGCGGTAGTACGAGGCGTTGTCGATGCCCTTGAAGGACAGCGTCGGGCCCATGTGGTTGCCCTCGGCGGTGTGGTTGTAGACGACGTCCATGATGACCTCGAGCCCGGCGGCGTGCAGGGCCTTGACCATCTCCTTGAACTCGGCGACCTGCTGGCCGGCCGTGCCCGAGGACGCGTACTCGTCGTGCGGGGCGAAGAAGCCGATGGAGTTGTAGCCCCAGTAGTTGCGGAGGCCCTTGTCGGCGAGGGTGGAGTCCTGCACGAACTGGTGCGTCGGCAGCAGCTCGACGGCGGTGACGCCGAGGTCGGTCAGGTGCTTGATCGCCGCCGGGTGCGCGAGGCCCGCGTAGGTGCCGCGGATCTCCTCGGGGACGTCGGGGTGCTGCTTCGTGAAGCCCTTCACGTGCACCTCGTAGACGACGGTGTCGGCGTACGGGGTGCGGAGCTGCGTGTCGCCGTCCCAGTCGAAGTCGCGGTCGGCGACGACGGACTTCGGCATGGCGCTTGCCGAGTCGGTCTCGTCGATCTGCTCGGGCGACTCCATGTCGTGCCCGAAGAGCGCCTGGCCCCACGTGTACTCGCCGTCGATCGCGGTGGCGTAGGGGTCGAGCAGGAGCTTGGCGGCGTTGTGGCGCAGGCCGTTCGCCGGGTCCCACGCGCCGTGCACGCGGAAGCCGTAGCGGGTGCCGACCGCCACGTCGGGGACCACGTCGTGGAAGGTGTACCCGGTGCGGTTCCGCAGCTCGGTGCGGTGCTCGGTGCCGTCCTCGTCGAACTGGCAGAACTCCACCCGCTCTGCGGTGCTGGAGAAGAGCGCGACGTTGGCGCCGCCGTCGACGAGCGTGACGCCGAGCGGGGTACGGGAGGAAGTGGTCATCATGCCCTTCTAGTGGTGGGCGACTGTGCTCCCGCGCGACCGGCGTACCCCGGGGCCCGCGCTGCTCCTCCGAGGGGCCGGTTCAGTGGCCGACCGTGACGACGCGTCAGTGCCCGACGGTGACGACGAGTCAGTGCCCGACGGTGACGACGAGCGCGTGTGCGAGCAGGGCGACCGCGAACAGGGCGATCCAGGCACCCCCGACGGCGATGCCGGCGATCGCGAGGCCGCGGCCGTGCTCGCCCGTCCGGTGGATACGCACGAGGGCGACGATCGAGACGACGAGCCCGACGACGTTCGCGACGAACGCGAGGACGAAGCCCGCGATCGCGAGCGAACTCGTCCGGTCGACGCGCGGCACGGGGGCGTACGGGTCGGTGGGCAGGGGATGGGCGTGGTCGGTCACGGTCGTTCCTCTCGTCGTGGGCGGGCGTCCCGCCCCTGTCCTCCGAGCCTCGTCCTTGAGTCGTCGCCGGGGTGAGCCTCGGGCGGATGACCGGGGTCCACCGTGCGGACGAACCCGGGGTCCGCCGGTCGGAGGAGCGATCTCGCGGTAGGTTCCCGCCATGACCGACTCCCTCCGCGCACGCTCGGCGCCGCCCCGTCCTGCGCGCCGGACGGACGAGGCCCGGCTGCTCCTGGCCGGTGCCGTGCTGTCCGTGCTCCTCGCGGCGGTGCTGCAGCGGGTCTTCTTCGTCGTGACGAGCGAGCTGCAGCTCCGCACCGGCGAGGTCGTGATGGGCGTCCTCGGGTTCGTGGTGCCGCTCGTGCTCGTGCTCGTGGCGCTGTCGCGGGTGCCGACCGACGCGGTGGGACGTGCGGTGGCGCTCGGTCTCGCGACCCTCGCGAGCACGGTCCTGGTGGTCGGCCTGTTCCTCGACGGGGTGGCCTGGCTCGTCGGCGGGAGCCTCGGCTGCGCCGCGCTCCTCGCCGCGTGGCTGCTGGTGCACCGCGCTCCGCCGGTCGCCTGGCTCCTGCTCGTGGCCCCCGCGGCGGCCATCGTCGGCCTCGGTCTGGTCGGCATCCTCGCCCGTGCGGTCTTCGACGCCGCCCTCGACGCGCGTCCGGTCCTGTGGCAGGTGGAGGGCGTGCTCGCGGTGCTGCTCCCGCTGGCCGTGACGGTGGGCGGGGCGATGCTCGTGCCCCGCACCCGGCGGGGTCGTTCGTCGTCCGGCCCGCCGGACGCCCCGGTCTCGCGGCGGCCCTGACCGCGTCCGACGACGCGCGTCGTCGGCCTGTTCCGGTGAGCGCGTCCCGGGTCGCGCAGGGCGGCTGACGGCGCGACGAGGGGGCGGACGGGAGGCCCGTGGCGGCGCCGCCACGGGCCTCCCGTCCGCCGTCCTGTCCGGGGCACGCCGACGGGTGCCGATGTCCGCGCCGTCGCGTACCATTCGAACACACGTTCGAACGGGAGGTCGAGATGATGCTGACGCACGAGGTCGCCACGGTGTGGTGGGAGCGCGGTGTGCCGGACCGGATGGTGTGGCGCGAGCGGCGCTGGCGGGTGAGCGACAGCCCGACGCGGCTGACCGCGACGGCCGAGTTCCTGCCCTCCGCGATGACGCACGCGCCCGAGCGGACCGTGGGGTGGCGGTTCCAGGTGAGCGCGGACCGGGACGCGGTCGTCGTCGACATCGTGCCCGAGGGGGACGGGTGGGTGGTCGCGCGGACCTGGCGGTGACCGGCGGCGTCGGGGCTGCCCGCTCGCGCCGACCTGGCGGTGACCGGCCGTTCGCGGGGCTACGCGCTCGCGCGCCAGACGACCTCGGTCGGCAGGATCAGGCCCCGCGGTCCGTCGTCGGTCCCGGCGATCTGCTCGAGCACCTGGCGTGCGGCGTGCTCGCCCAGGGTGCGGGCCGGCTGGCGCACGGTCGACAGCGGCGGGTCGCAGCGGAGGGCCCAGGCGCTGTCGTCGAAGCCGACCACGCCGACGTCTCCGGGGACCGAGCGACCGGCGCGCTGCAGGACGTCCATCGCCCCGGCGGCCACGGCGTCCGATGCTGCGAACACGCCGTCGACGTCGGGCGCGCGGTCGAGTAGCTCGCGCATGCCCTCGACCCCGGCGGTGTAGCTGAACAGGGGATTGCGTGCGACCAGGTCGGGGTCGAAGCGGTCGCCGAGGGCGGCGGTGAAGCCCTCCAGGCGGTCCTGCCCGGAGTCGCGGTCGAGGCCGGACGCGAGCATGCCGATGCGCCGTCGGCCGGTGTCGACCAGGCGTCGGGTGATGGCCTCGGCGGCGGCGCGGTTGTCGATCGCGATGTACGAGGTGTTCGCGGCGTCGGACGGGTGCCCGACGAAGCACGCGGGCAGCCCGATCTCCTCGATCGCCCGGGTCACGGGGTCGCCGTCGCGGGCGGAGAGCACGATCGCGCCGTCGACGAACCCGCCGCGCAGGTACTCGACCACGCGCTCGTTGTCCCGGGCCGAGTCGACCATGATCGTGACGAGCTGCTGGTCGGCCTCGGACAGGACGGCGTTCGTGCCGATGAGGATGTTGCCGATGTTCGGGTCGTCGAGCACCTGGACGCTCGGCTCGTGCACGATGAGCGCGACCGCACCGGAGCGACGGGTGACCAGGCTGCGGGCCGCGGCACTGCGGACGTAGCCCACCCGGCGGACGGCTGCCTGGACGGCCTCGCGTGCCTCGGCGGAGACGTAGGGCTCGTCGTTGAGGACCCGGGAGACGGTGCCGCGGGAGAGCCCGGCCTCGTCCGCGACGTCCTGGATCGTCGCACGGGAGCGCGCGGCTCGGACGTCGGTCATCCCGCAAGCGTATCGGCGCGCGCGGCGCGGCCGGGTGCGGGGCCGCCGGGGCCCCGGCCGGGGCCTGCGCCACGCCCTGCCTCGGTGCCCTGCGCACAACCGGAAGCACCTCGCGCCGTGGTTCGCCGTGGCGCGACGTGCTTCCGGTTGTGCGGGAGCACCCCGCACCGCGGGGTGGCGCCGTGTGGTGCCGTGCGGAGCGGGGGTCCCGCGGCTCCGCGCCCCGCGCCCTGCCTGAGCGCCCTGCGCACAACCGGAAGCACCTCGCGCCGTGGTTCGCCGTGGCGCGACGTGCTCCCGGTTGTGCGGGAGCAACTCGCACCACGGCGTGGCGGCGCAGCACCGCGCCCGGCCGGCTCCGAGCGGTGCCGTGTTGACAGCCACCGCGATCTGGTGTTCACTCTGGGAGCGCTCCCAGAACCCTCCGATCCCGATCGGTCGGCGCAGTCTGGGAGCGCTCCCACACAGCAGTACCTTCGCCGTCGAAGGGGTCCATCGCGACCGGACGGCGCAGACCGCCACGACCAGCGAGGACCACCGTGACCACCACCCTCCCGGCACCCGCCACCACGGCGCTCGGGCTCGGCTCGACCGGACTCGCGTTCGGCTGCGACTACAACCCCGAGCAGTGGGACCCCGAGGTCTGGGTCGAGGACGTCCGCCTGATGCGCGAGGCCGGCGTGAACCTCGTCGCGATCAACATCTTCGGCTGGTCGCACGTCGAGCCGCACCAGGGCGCGTACGACTTCGCCGCCCTCGACCGCGTGATCGAGCTGCTGCACGGCGCGGGCATCGGCGTCGACCTCGGCACCGGCACCGCCTCGACCCCACCGTGGCTCACGACCGCCCACCCCGAGGTCCTGCCGGTGGTCGCCGACGGCACCACCCGCTGGCCCGGTGGCCGCCAGGCGTTCTGCCCGAGCTCCCCGGTCTACCGCGAGCACGCCCTCGCCCTGGTCCGCGCCACCGCCGAGCGCTACGGCGACCACCCCGCGGTGCAGCTCTGGCACGTGTCGAACGAGCTCGGCTGCCACAACGCACACTGCTTCTGCGACGTCTCCGCCGACGCCTTCCGCGACTGGCTCCGGAACCGCTACGGCACGCTCGACGCCCTCAACGCCGCGTGGGGCACCTCGTTCTGGAGCCAGCGCTACTCCGCCTGGGAGCAGGTCCTGCCGCCCCGCGCGACCCTCTCGTTCACGAACCCCGGGCAGACGCTCGACTTCGACCGGTTCTCGTCCGACGAACTCCTCGCCCACCACCGTGCCGAGGCCGCGGTCCTGCGCGAGCTGAGCGACAAGCCCGTGACGACGAACTTCATGGTCGCCGCGCACATCACGGCGCTCGACTACTGGTCCTGGGCCGACGACATGGACGTCATCGCGAACGACCACTACCTCGACCACCGCCTGCCCCGCCCGCACGCCGAGCTCGCGTTCGCCGCGGACACCACGCGCGGTCTCGCGAAGGGCGGCCCCTGGCTGCTCATGGAGCACTCGACCGGCGCGGTGAACTGGCAGCCGCACAACGTCGCGAAGGACCCGGGGCAGATGCTCCGCGACACCGCGACGCACATCGCCCGCGGGGCCGACGGCGTCTGCTTCTTCCAGTGGCGCCAGTCGGTGCAGGGGAGCGAGAAGTTCCACTCGGCACTGCTCCCGCACGCCGGGACCGACTCGCAGGTCTGGCGCGACGTCGTCGCGCTCGGCGCCGTCGTGGAGCGCCTCGGTGAACTCCGCGGTTCCCGCGTCGTCGCCGACGTCGCGGTCGTCTTCAGCTGGGAGGTCCAGTGGGCCGCCGACACGGAGGCGCACCCCACCACCGCGCTCCGCTACCTCGAGCAGGTCCACGCGTTCCACGCCTCGCTGACCGACCTCGGGCTCACCGTCGACGTCGTCGCGCCGGGTGCGCCGCTCGGCGGCTACGGCGTCGTGGTCGTCCCCGAGCTCTACCTCGTGCGTGACGAGCACGCCGCCGCGATCGCCGAGCACGTCGAGCGCGGCGGACACGTCGTCGTGACGTTCTTCAGCGGCATCGTCGACGAGACCGACCGGGCTCGTACCGGCGGGTACCCCGGGGCGTTCCGCGACCTGCTCGGCGTCCGCGTCGAGGAGTTCCGCCCGCTCGCCGCCGGGCAGACCCTGGCGCTGTCGGACGGCACCCGGGCGAGCACCTGGTCGGAGCCCGTGGCGCTGCGCGGCGCCGAGACGGTGACGTCCTACGCCGAGGGCCCCCTCGCCGGTTCCCCCGCCGTCACCCGCAACACGCACGGAGCGGGCAGCGCCTGGTACGTGTCCACCGTGCTCGAGGACGCCGCGCGGGCCGAACTGCTCCGCCGGGTCACCGCGGAGGCCGGCGTCGCCCCCGACCCGCAGGCCGAGCCCGGCCTCGAGGTCGTCCGTCGCCGCGACGACCGGCACGAGTGGGTCTTCCTGCTCAACCACTCCGACCGCGAGGTCGCGCACACCGTGGCGGGCCACGAGCTCGTCGCCGACCGGCCGGTCGACGGCACCACCGTCGTCGCCCCGGGCGGCACCCAGATCATCCGTACCGAGCACACCCCCGGAGCCCGCTCATGACCACCACCACCCAGTCGCGCCGCGCGGCCCGGCCGACCCCAGGCGGGTCGACCGAGCGTCGGCGTCGAACCGGCGGGAGCTCGCGGTACCGCGGCGCGATCGCGATCTTCGTGCTCCCCTTCGCGGTGCTCTTCGCCGCGTTCTACCTGGCACCGATCCTCTACGCCGTGTGGGAGTCGCTGCAGAAGATCGAGCGCCAGGGCACGTTCGGCGCCCCGACGCAGGTGTTCGGCGGCCTGAGCCAGTACGTGCTCGTGTTCCAGGACACCGAGTTCTGGGGTTCGGTCCTCCGCGTGCTGCTGTTCGGTGTCGTGCAGGTCCCGGTGATGCTCGGGCTCGCGCTGCTGTTCGCCCTGCTGCTCGACTCCCCGCTGCTGCGCGGCAAGCGGTTCTTCCGCCTGGCGTTCTTCGCGCCGTACGCGGTGCCGGGCGTCATCGCCGCGATCATGTGGGGCTACCTCTACGCCCCCGACCTGTCGCCGTTCTCGTTCCTGACCTCGAACGTCGACCTGCTCTCGGCGAGCACCGTGCTCTGGGCGGTCGCCAACGTCGTGACCTGGGTCTACGTCGGCTACAACATGCTCATCATCTACTCGTCGCTCCTGGCGATCCCGACCGAGATCTACGAGGCGGCGAAGCTCGACGGCGCGTCCCAGCTGCGCATCGCCCTGTCGATCAAGATCCCGATGGTGGTCCCGGCGATCATCCTCACCGCCGTGTTCTCGGTGATCGGGACCCTGCAGCTCCTGACCGAGCCGACCGTGTTCCGCCAGTTCACCTCGACGATCACGTCGACGTTCACCCCGAACATGCTCGTCTACTCGACCTCGTCGGTGCCGAACTTCAACCTCGCGGCGGCGTTCTCGGTCGTCCTCGCCCTCGCCACGTTCGTCCTGTCGATCGGGTTCCTCCGACTGACCCAGCGAAAGGCCGCCGAATGACCGTCAACGCACCCTCCCGACGCGACCTCGTCGCCGACGCGGGCCGACCGCTCGAGCCGAACCGCGCCTCCCGTCCGCACCAGCGCGGAGCGCGCGGTCCCCGCGAGAGCGTCATCTCGCGCAGCGCCGCGATGCTCGTGATGGGCGTCTTCACCCTGTACTTCCTGCTGCCGATCTTCTGGCTGCTGGTGTCGTCGACCAAGACGGCCGCGAACTTCAACACGACGTTCTCGCTGTGGTTCAGCGCGACCTCGGTGCAGGACTTCCTCGGCAACCTCGTCGAGCTGTTCACCCGGCAGGACGGCGTCTACCTGCGCTGGATGGCCAACAGCATCGCGTACGCCGGGGTCGCCGGACTGCTCGGGACCGTGCTGTCGGCGATGTGCGGCTACGCCCTCGCGAAGTACCGGTTCCGCGGCCGCGAGGCCCTGTTCAACGTGTTCCTCGGCGGCGTGCTCGTGCCGGCGACCGCGCTGGCCCTGCCGCTGTTCCTCATCTTCAGCCAGGTCGACCTGACCGACACGTTCTGGTCGGTGTTCCTGCCGAGCATCGTCAGCCCGTTCGGCGTGTACCTGTCCCGGCTGTTCGCGGCGTCGAGCGTCCCGGACGAGATCATCGAGGCCGCGCGCATCGACGGGTCGGGCGAGATCCGGACGTTCTTCACCGTGGCGGTGCGGCTCATGTCGCCCGCGCTCGTGACGATCTTCCTGTTCCAGTTCGTCGCCGTGTGGAACAACTTCTTCCTGCCGCTCGTGATGCTCCGGGACACGTCGCTGTTCCCGGTCACCCTCGGCCTCTACACGTGGAACTCGAGCGTGAACCAGTACCCGGACCTGCGCACGCTCGTGCTCATCGGGTCGTTCGTCTCGATCATCCCGCTGCTCGTCGCCTTCCTCTCCCTGCAGCGCTTCTGGCGGTCCGGCCTCGGCGCCGGCGGCCTGAAGTAGCCCGAACCGGCCCCCGGCCCCGGCCCCCGGCCCCGGCCCCCGGCCCCCGCCGCTGGCCCGGGGCACCCGGACCGGCTCAAGACCCTCCCGACGCACCACCCCTCACATCCGAACGGAAACAGCATGAAGACAACGAAGTTCCTCAGTGCAGCCGCGATCGCCGTCGCGGCGACCGTCGCCCTCGCCGGCTGCAGCGCCGGCGGCTCCGGCAGCAGCGGCTCCGACTCCGCGGCCTCGAGCTGCAAGCCCTCGGGCGGCAAGGTCACCCTCGACTTCACGACGTGGGTGCCGAACATGGACAAGGTCGTCGAGATCTGGAACAAGGAGAACCCGGACATCCAGGTCAAGGTCTCCATCGTCGCGAACGGCAACAGCGGCACGTACCAGAACTTCTTCAACCAGCTGAAGGCCAAGCAGGCGCCGGACATCGGCCAGGTCGAGTACGACTCGCTGCCGGCCTTCCGCGTGCAGGGCGGCCTGCAGGACATCGGCGCGTGCGCCGGGGTCGCCGCCGCGAAGAAGGACTTCTCCGAGGGCCTCTGGAACCAGGTCACCTTCGGTGAGTCGAAGTCGGTCTACGCCGTGCCGCAGGACTCCGGGCCGATGGCGCTGTACTACCGCAAGGACCTGTTCGAGCAGGCCGGCATCCCCGTCCCGACGACGTGGGACGAGTACGCCAAGGCCGCCGAGGAGATCAAGGCCAAGGGCGGCAACATCACGAACTTCGCCAAGGGCGACGTCAACCAGTTCGCCGGGCTCGTCTCGCAGGCCGGCGGCCAGTGGTTCTCGAACACGGGCGACCAGTGGGACGTCAACCTGACCGACAGCGCGTCGAAGAAGGTCGCCGACTACTGGCAGGACCTCATCGACAAGAAGCTCGTCAACACCGTCCCGAGCTTCACCGACCAGTGGAACGCCGCGTACGACAGCGGCCAGGACTGGACCTGGGTCTCCGCGGTCTGGGGCGCCAACACCATCTCGAGCGGTGCGCCGTCGACCTCGGGCAAGTGGGCCGTCGCCCCGATGCCGCAGTGGAAGTCGGGTGACAGCAAGTCGGCCGCGTGGGGCGGCTCGTCCAACGTCGTGTTCGCGGGTGGCAAGCACCCGGCCGAGGCGTCGAAGTTCCTCGTCTGGCTGAACACCTCGACCGAGGCGCTGTCCGCCCTGAACAAGGAGGCGAACCTCTACCCGGCGTCCTCGACCGGTGCCGACCTGCCGGCGCTCACCGAGGGCCTGCCCTTCTACGGCAACCAGAAGATCTACGAGGAGTTCGCCTCGGCCGCGAAGGACATCCAGCCCTTCACCTGGGGCCCCACGATGACGCAGACCTACGCGGACGTGTCGGACGGCTTCGGCCAGGCCGCGTCCGGGCAGGGCACGCTCACCGAGGCGCTCGAGAACGGGCAGTCGAAGACGATCGCGGCGCTCAAGGCGCAGTCGATCCCGGTCAAGGGCTGAAGCGCTGAAGCGCTGACGCGCTGACGCGCTGACGCGCTGACGCGCTGACGCGGACGGGAGGCACGGTGCCGGCTGGCACCGTGCCTCCCGTCACGTCGTGGGTCGCGCGGGAGGCGCCGGTCGCGTCCGTCGTGCGGGTCGCGTCCGTCGAGCCGGCTGGGCCCGTCGTGCCGGCTGGGCCCGTCGTGCCGGCTGCGTCCGTCGTGGCTAGGGGCTGGTCGTGCCGCTCGTCGCCGCCGCCCCGAACAGGCCGAACCCGAAGACGAGCATGACCACGAGCAGCACGGCCCACCCGGCCACGATGATGCCGTTCAGGATGATCCCGGTGATGGCCATCCCTCGACCGGCCGGCTCCTTCCGGATGCCGACGAAGCCGAGGACCAGCCCGATCACCGGGACGATCAGCGTGAACCCCGCGACGATCGACACCAGGCCGAGCACCATGCTCGTGATGCTCAGGCCGCGCGGCGGAGCGGGCTGGTACGCGTTCACGACGACCTGCTGCCCGTACGGCTGACCGTACTGCTGCTGGCCGAACTGCTGGCCGTGCTGCTGCTGCCCCTGCTGCTGCGTCCCCGCGGTCTGCTGCCAGGCCTGCTGCTCGGGCGTGGTCGGTCGTCGGTCGTCGTCGCTCATCGTGATCCCCTCGTCGTGATGGTCCCCGCACCCTACCGGCAGCCGACGACGTCGCGGCGGTCGGACGGTCGGGCGGTCAGACGGTGAGGGCCGCCGCGAGCCCGCGCACGAGCACCGTGCGAGCCCGTTCGGTCGCGACGCCGTCCGGGTCGCTCCACGCCGCGCGGCCGAGACCGTCGACCAGGGCGAGCACGGCGTCCGCCACCACCTCGGCGGGTTCGGTCAGGCGCACGCCGGTCCGGGTCGTCCACCGTTCGACCCCGGCGGCGACGCCCTCGCGCCAGACCCGTCGTTCCTCGGCGACCAGGACGTCGTCGTCCGCGAGTGCCGGCCCGCTGACCGCCTCGAGCAGCAGGAAGCGCTCGGGTTCGGCGCGGACGAGCTCGAGCCACGCGGCGACGGCTGCGTCGAGCGCCCCGGCGAGGTCGGCATGGGCGTCGGCGGCCGCGAGCACCCGGGGGAGGACGTCGCGTGCCTGCCGGTCGAGCAGCGCGACGACGAGGTTCCGCCGCGCCCCGAAGGCGTAGTGCACGACACCGTGCGCGACCCCGGCCCGCTCGGCGACGGCACGGGTCGTGAGCGCGTCGAGGCCCCCGTCGCGCACGACCAGCGCAGCGGCGTCGAGCAGCTCGTCGCGGCGCGCGGCGCGGCTGCGGTAGGCGCGGGGTCCGGGTCCAGGGGGCATCACAGGCAGCGTACGGCCCGTGCCCAGGAGCGGACGGGAAACTCGATCTGGCCACACGGCCGAATCAAGGAGGAGACCCGATGCCGATCATCGTCCGACCCGCCGCCGCGCACGAGCTCCCGGCAGTCGCCACCGTCCTGGCCGAGGCCTTCGCCGACGATCCGGTGCTGCACGCGTTCCGCCCCGCGCGCCCGGGCGAGGACCGCACCGCCGTGCTCACCGGACTGTTCGCAGCGCTGATCCGCTCGGTCCCGGAGCGCTGCCGCGCCGTCGACGTCGCGGTCGACACCACCTCAGGGGGTGTGGTGGGCGCGGCGTTCTGGGAAGCCCCGCGTCCGCACCCGGGCAGTGTGCTCGCCTTCCTCCGGCAGGCACCCGCGTTGCTCGGAGTCCTCGGTGTCGGGGGTGCCCTCCGTGCCCTCCGGCACCTGCGTCGGATGGACCGCGCCCGTCCGGACGCACCGCACTGGTACCTCGCCGAGATCGGGGTGTCCGCAGCGGCTCGCGGGCAGGGCGTCGGCGGCCTGCTGCTCGAGCACGCGCTCGACCGCGTCGACGGGCAGCGTCGGCACGCGTACCTGGAGTCGTCGACCCCGCTGAACCGTCGGCTCTACCGGCGGCACGGGTTCGGCGAGGGCGCGCCGATCACCGGTCTCGGCACCGCGGCCCCGGTGTCGATGTGGCGTCCGGCGGTGTCCTGAACCGCGAGCGGCGACCCGGACCGGCAGGCGTACGCCCACCCTCGCGCCGCCGTTCCACCCGCCTTCTGGGGGTCGTCGGCGAGGCACCCGGACCGGCCCCGCCTCCGAATCACCGGCAACCACAGCCGCTGATCAGGGGGCACCATGCTCGCGACCCTCCCGGACCCCACCCGGACCACCCTGCCGTCCCGCACGACGACCCTCGACGCGCCGCCCGCGACGCGCGTCCCGCCCTCGACACCGGCGACCACCGACGACGGGCGCCTCGTCGGTCGGGTCGCGGCCGGCGACGACCGGGCCTTCGCCGAGCTCGTCCGACGGCACCACGGTCTGGTCCGCGCGGTCGCGGCGGGCATGCTCGACGGCTCGTGCGACGTGGACGACGTGGTGCAGGACACCTTCGTCGCGGCCTGGCTCCACCTCGCCGACGTCGTCGAGGGCGACGCGATCGCCGGGTGGCTCGTGACGACCGCCCGGCGACGGAGCGTCGACCGGCTCCGCGCCGCCGCGCACCGCCGTCGGGGCGAGGCGCCGGAGGAGTCCGTCGCCCCCGTCGACCACCGCCCGGAGGCCGTGGTCGAGCGCGCCTCGCTGGTCGCCGCGGCCCGGCGGGCACTCGCCGCGATGCCGCCCCTGCAGCGGCGGTGCTGGGAGCTGCGGCACGTCGACGGGCTCTGCTACCGGGACGTCGCCGAGGTCGTCGGGCTCCCCGCGTCCACCGTGCGCGGGCTGATCGCCCGTGCGCGGGCGCGGCTCGACGCGGAGCGCAGCAGCTGGCGCTGACGCGACGTCGGCGCTGACGCGTCGGTGGCGCAGATCCGTCGCCGGCGCTGACGCGACGTGCGCGACCGGGTCGCGACCACACGACGGACGGGAGGCGCGGTGCGGGCCCGCACCGCGCCTCCCGTCCGTCCGGTGGTCGCGTCGGACGCTAGGCGACCGCGATCTCGTTGGGCACGCCGGGCAGGGTGTCGCTCGAGGCGACCACCTCGCCCGAGGTGAGGTCCACCGCGTGCACCCGCTTCGTGGCCGGGTCGGTGACGTAGGCGACGTCGCCGACCACCTTCAGCGCGGGGTGCGCGTCCTGCCACTCGGCCGGTCCCTCCCACGCGGCGATGACGTCGATCGTGTCGAGCGCCGCACCGGTCTCGGTGTCGAAGGTGTGCAGCGCGCCGTCCGAGCCGAGCACGACGGCCTCGTCGCTCGGACCACGGGCGAGGTCGCGGAACGTGAAGCCGACGCCCTCCGGCATGTCGACGACGCGGTACTCGCCCGACTCGGCGTCGATCATCGCGACCTGGTCGAGCAGGTAGCCCTCGCTGTCCGGGTCGTCGTTGTAGTCGCCGACCGCGACCGAGCTCGTTGCGGTCGTGAACAGGTTGCCGGTGCGGCCGTACGGGGTGGGTGCGTCGATCTTCGAGAACGCGCCGTCCCGGTACACGAGGGCGCCGTCGGTGCAGCCGAAGACGGCGACCTCGTCGCGCACGGCCCCCTCGCCGTGGACGCCCGGGCACTCCTCGGAGCGGGCGGTCTCGGTGCCGTCGGCGTCGAGCGCGCGGACGCCGGAGCGCGACTCCTCGGTGCCGATCGTGGTGAGGAGGGTCCCGTCCTCGAGCTGGATGGCGACGCCGTGGTGCGGGGCCTCGGACGTCGTGGTCTCGACGTCGGGCAGGGTGTCGCCGTCGAGTTCGTCGTGCTCGAAGACCGTCACGTCGCCGGAGCCGTCGGCGAAGAGCGCCGTCGTGTCGCCGTGCACGACCGCGTGGCCGCCGGTGTCCGCGGGGAAGACCGCGTCGGTGAGCGCGGGCTCCGCGGCGGTGTCGAGGACCCGGAAGCCGGCGGGCACCGTGACGAGCACGTGCCGACCGTCGCCCGCGGGGTTGACGCGGGTGAAGCCCTCGATCGGGTCGTCCGACACGACGCGGAGGTCGCGGTCCAGGGTGAGCAGGCCGCCGTCGTAGGTCAGGACGACACGGTCGCCGTCGGCCGGCGCGGACCGGTCCTGGCGGTCGGTGTCGGAGCCGGCGTCGGTGGAGCCGGCCGAGCAGCCGGTCAGGACGAGGGCGGCGGCGCCGAGCAGGACGGCGGGTGCGAGTGCGGTGCGGAACGTGGTCATGCCTCTCACTGTACTGATTCTCATTCTCATTTGGAAACGGACAGGCCGGCGACGATCGACGCGGTGTTGGCCCGCATCATGCCGAGGTACGTCGCGGCCGCACCGTCGGCGGTCAGGGACTCGGTGGCGAGGGAGCGGATCTCGACGTGGACGTCGGCCTCCTCCGCGAGGACCTCGGCCAGGCGTGCGGGCTGCGAGAGGTCGGCGAAGATCGTCGGTACCCCGGCCTGCTCGATCGCGTCGGCGAGGTCGCGGAGGTCCGCCGCGCTCGGCGAGGCCAGGGTGGTGCCGCTCGGGATCACCGCGCCGACCACCCGGAAGCCGTACCGGTCGGCCAGGTAGCCGAACACGTGGTGGTTCGTCACGAGTGCCCGGCGCTCCTGCGGGATCGTCGCGAAGGCCTCGGTCATCTCGTCGTCGAGGGCGGCGAGCTCGTCGAGGTACGCGTCCGTGCCGGTCGGCTCGATGCCCACCTCGCGCAGGTCGGTGTCGAGCGCGCGCACGACGTCGGCCATCCGGGTCGGGTCCGTCCAGATGTGCGGGTCCGGACCGCTCGCGTCCTCGGTCGTCCACTCCAGGGCCTCGACCGCGTCCCCGGCCGTGGTGACCGGGACCCCGTCCTGCTCTGCGGCCTCGACGTGGCGGGACACGCCCTCCTCGAGCCCCAGGCCGTTCTCGACCACGAGGTCGGCGGAGCGGAGCCGCGCGGCCTCCTGCGCCGAGACCTCGAAGGAGTGCGGATCGGCGCCGGCGGGCATGAGCACCATCACCTCGGCCGCGTCGCCGACGACCTCGGTCACGACGTCGCCGAGGACGTTCGTCGTCACCGCGACGAGCGGGCGGTCGGAGCCGGGGGAGCTGCACCCCGCCGTGCCGCCCACGAGCCCGAGGGTGACCGCGACCGCGACGAGCGCGCGGGACCGGCGCGTCACAGCCCGACCTCGGCGAGGGCGGTCGGGGCGACGGGCAGGTCGATCGTGCGGGTGACCCGGGCGCCGTCGGCGAAGTCGACCTCGTGCACCCGTGCCCCGGACGCGTCGGCCACGTAGGCGCGCTGGGCGTCGAGTTGCAGCACCGGGCCGGCGGCGGGGTCGACGAGCGGCGCCGTCGTGGCCACCGCACCGGTGGACGCCGTCACGACGACCACGCGTCCGGCGTCGTCCACCGCGACCACGTGCCCGTCCTCGTCGTCCACCGCGGACACGGCACGCAGCGGCCGCTCGGTCGGCACGAGCTGCCAGGTGCCCTCACGGCTGTCGAGCAGCCAGAAGCCGGTCGTCCCGGCGAGGCCGGCGACCGTGGGGCGGCCGGCGCGGGCGGCGAAGGCGGTCGGGCGCTCGGCACCCGCGGGCAGCGCCACGGTCCTCGTGGACCCGTCCTCGCCCACGACCACCGCGCCGTCCGCGCAGCCGACGACCGCACCGGCCCGGGTGACGATGCCGCCGGCCGGGTCCGCGCAGGCCTGTGGGGTGCCGGTCGGTGCGCCCTCGGCGTCGAGCAGCTGCACGCCCTCGGGGGTCCCGGCGACGAGTCCGTCGGCGGTCGGGAGCAGGACCGTGGCCGCGACGCGGGCGGTCTCGACGACGTCACCCTGGCCGAGCGCTGCGCGGTCGAGTGCGACGGCCTCGCCCCGCTCCGGCCACGTGATCGTGGTGGTCGTCTCGGAGGAGTGCACCTCGACCGGGCCGCCGCCCGCGAGGGTCCCGACGACCCGGGGCTCGGCGGCGTAGTAGTGCGTGTGGTCCCCGTGGTCGACCGTCCACGCGCCGCCGTCCAGGACCGTGGTGCGCTCCGCGGTGGTCGTGACGAGGAACCGTCCGTCGGTCGCCGAGTGCGTCGGGGCGTCGACGCGGTCGAGTCCGGTCGCCTCGCCGCTGAGCAGGTCGTGCACGGCGGACGCGCCGTCCGACCCGACGGCGAGCAGGCGGACCTGCGGCTCCTGGGCCTCGCTCGCACCCGCGACGTAGCCGTGCGGCTTCGCGGTGCTGCTGCTCGTGGAGCCGGAGCCGGAGCCGGAGCCGGAGCCGGAGCCGGGTCCGGTGCCGGAGCCGGCGTCGGTGGTCGAGCACGCGGCGAGTCCGAGCGCGAGGCCGATCGTGGCCGCGGTGGTGGGCAGGGCGCGGGCTGCGGGCCGGCGGGTCCGTGGGGTGGTGGTCGGATGGCGCATGGTGCCTCTCGTGGTCGTCTCTCGTGGTGGTCGGGTGGGTGTGGTCGTGTCAGACGGGGATCGGCTCGGTGCTGCGTCGTCGTGGTGTGCGGCGCACCAGGGCTGCGGCGCCCTGCGACACGGCGACCCCGGCGACCGCGACGCCCGCGATGCTCGCGCCGGCCGCGGTGCCGAGGTGCCAGGACACGAGCAGGCCGACGGCCACCGCGGCCGTGCCGACGAGGGCGGCGAGGAGCATCGTCGAGCCGACGTGCCGGGTCCACGCCCGTGCCGCCGCGGCCGGGGCGAGGAGCAGCCCGACGACGAGCAGCGTCCCCACCGCCCGGTACGACGCGACGACCGCGAGCGTGACGAGGGCGACGAGCACGACCTCCGCCAGCCGTGGGCGGAGACCGAGCGTCGCCGCCTTGCGGGAGTCGAAGGCCGTGGCGGTGAAGGGCCGGTGGAAGACCGCAGCGACGACGAGCGCCACCGCGACCGCGACGGCCAGTCCGCCGAGGTCGGTGCGGGTGACCGCGAGCACGTCGCCGAACAGGATCGCCGTGACGTCGGTGGCGAAGGACCGTGACGACGAGACGACGATCACCCCGAGCGCGAGCATGCCGACGAACAGCAGGCCGATCGAGGTGTCGTACGACAGGCGTGCACGACGACGGAGCGCCCCGACGCCGAGCACCATGACGCCTGCGCTGACCGCGGCACCGAGGACGGGCGGGAAGCCGGCGAGCGTGGCGACCGCGACGCCCGGCAGCATGCCGTGGGCGAGCGCCTCGCCGAGGAACGCCATCCCGCGCACGAGCACCCAGGTCCCGACGACCGCGCAGAGCACCGCGGCGAGGGCACCGCCGGCGAGGGCCCGCAGCATGAAGTCGACGGAGAACGGATCGGTCAGCCAGGTCACGGTCGACGACGCTACATGAAAATGACTATCGATACTGATAGGCTCCACAGGTGCCCACAGCCCCCGACACCCGTACCGTGACGCCGGCCGACGCCCGTGTCGCCACCGGTGCCGACCGGGCCGTCGCGGTCCGCGGGCTCGTCGTCCGGCGCGGTGACCGGACCGTGCTCGACGCCCTCGACGCGACCTTCCCCGCCGGCGTCGTCACCGCGCTGACCGGCCCCAACGGCTCCGGCAAGTCGACCCTGCTCGACGCGCTCGCCGGGGTGGTGACGCCGTCCGCCGGGGCTGTGACGGGCCTCCCGTCCTCCGGTGCGGCGTACGTGACGCAGGCCGTCCCGCCGACCGCCCTGCCGCTGACCGTCCGCGCGACCGTCGCGATGGGCCGCTGGCGTGCCCGCCCCTGGTGGCGGCCGTCGACCCGCGCCGATCGCGCCGTCGTCGACGAGCAGCTCGACCGGCTGCGGATCGCCGACCTGGCCGACCGTCCCCTCGACGAGCTGTCCGGCGGGCAGCGTCAGCGTACGTTCGTGGCCCTCGGTCTGGCGCAGCAGGCGTCCGTCCTGCTCGTCGACGAGCCGACCGCCGGGGTCGACGCGGCGTCGGCCGCACTCGTCGTGGCGGCGCTGGCCGACGAGGCCGCGCGGGGTGTCGTCGTCGTGCACGCGGCGCACGACCAGACTGCGATCGCAGCCGCCGGCCGTATCGTGACTCTCTGCTGACGGGCACGCAACGATTGCCTGTTGCGATTATCGCAAGTGCGGTAGAATCTCTCCATGGGCGAGACCATCGAGCAGCGGGTTGCAGCGGTCGTTGCTGAATCAGGGCTGGCCAAGTCCGACTTCGCGGAGGCCATCGGCCTCGACGCGAGCAAGCTGTCGAAGTCGCTGTCCGGGCGCCGACGCTTCTCGTCCCTCGAACTGGCGCGAATCGCGGAGGTCGGCCGGCGGAGCGTCGATTGGCTGATCACGGGGCGACCACCGTTCCGCCCGGTGCTGGCCCGACGAACGCGTGCGGTGGGAGTCGAGGACTCGGCTGGTAGCCAGGTCGTCGAGCGCCTCGTTTCGGCCGTCAGAGGTCTCAACGAGTTGGGGAGGCCCTTCGCGCTACCGGTCCTTCCGCGCCTCGACTCGCGATCGAGTTGGTACACGGTGGAGGCCTCTCGGATGGCGGCCTCGTACGTCGCGCAGATCGATCAGCCCCTCGGTGCGCTCTCGACCAGCCAGATGATGGCGGCCGTGGAACAGCATTTCGGTGTCGTAGTACAGGTGGCGGAGCTGCCCGCGGGTATCGATGGTCTGTCCTACGAGGACGATGATGCACGCATCATCGTCCTCGCTCCGACGAACCAACCACTTCGTCAACGTTTCACGCTCGCTCACGAGGTGGCGCACATTGCGTTCGGGGACGCCCGTCAGGGTGTTCTCGAAGAACGCATGTGGGAAACGAAGACCAACGAGGAGAAGCGCGCGAACAGCTTCGCCGCAGCGTTCCTCGCGCCTGCGCACGAGATCAAGAACGTCCTTGCCGGGCAGGCAGCGGAAGACGTGTTCCCCTCGCTGGTCGAGCACTTCCAACTCTCGCCGGACGCGATGGCCTGGCGTCTGCTGAACGAGAGATTCATCGATGACAACACCTGCGAGCAGCTCCGAGGGGTCAGCGCTCGTTCCGTCTACATGAATCTCGGAAAACCTGCTGAGTACGTGGAGCTCTCGACGGCATCGCAGGAGCCTCGACCCGCTTGGCCGATCGTGAACGCTTACGTCGACGCGTATCGGAACGGCGACATCACCGCGAAACCGGTGGCGAAGTTGCTCGGCTGGGGTGTCAAGGACGTCGAGGACTTCTTCGCGCTCGAGGACGTCGAGACGAAGGGTGCCACGCCGGAAGCGCCTCAGGTCTGAACATGGCGATCCACTGGTTTCCCGACAACTCGTTGATCTGCAACTTCGCAGCGGTCGACGAGCTCGAACTCCTCCAGGCGAGCATCCACGGTGCGGGAAAGATCGTCGAGGCGGTTCGGTACGAGATCGAGCGTTCGATGCACCGTGTGCCGAACCTGACGAAGTTGCCGGTGGCCGACTGGTTCGGGGAGCCGATCGACTTCGTCGATGAGGTGGATCAACGAGCAATTGAAAGCATACGAAAGTATCGTTTTGGTGGCGAG
This sequence comes from Curtobacterium sp. MCBA15_004, assembly GCF_001865055.2. Lineage (NCBI taxonomy): Bacteria > Bacillati > Actinomycetota > Actinomycetes > Micrococcales > Microbacteriaceae > Curtobacterium > Curtobacterium sp. MCBA15_004. Next base: position 347,796 of record NZ_CP126266.1, read on the forward strand.
GAAGACCGCCCGCTCGAGCACCTCGGCGAGAGCCAGACACTGCATCTCCTCCGCACCCGGCCCCAGTACGCCGGGAGTGTGTGGATGAGTGAGGACAGAGGGGCACTGCGCGTGGCAAAGACCATGGGGATCGTGGCGAGGGACAGTCGCGCGGTGATCGAGGAACTCGTGGCAAACGGTGAGTTGACAGCGCAGCGTGGTTTCGAAGTCGCGGTCGCGATGGATCGAGCTGATCGGCCGTTCCTCCGGATGCCGACGTCTGCTCGCGATCTCATGTGACGCCAGCCCCACGGGGTGCCGCGTGGCGGCGCTGGCCGACGAGGCCGCGCGGGGTGTCGTCGTCGTGCACGCGGCGCACGGCCCGGTCGCCGTCGCGGCGGCGGACCGGGTCGTGACACTGGGCTGACGTCAGGGTGACGGAGCGACGGGCTCGACTACCGGCCGTGCCGTTCGCCCTGCCGTCCGAGCCCGAGTGCGACGACCAGGCAGGCGAGCCCCAGCGTGACGGTCGCCGAGGCCACCGCGGTGAGCGGCCGGGAGCCTGGGCTGTCGGCGGTGACGAACGCGGTGATGCTCAATGCGACGCCGACGCAGGAGAGCGCGAGGCCCAGGATCCGGAGTACTGCTCGCGTGGCCTTCATGACGTCCTCTCGTGTCGGCGGAGTGCCGGCCTGACCAGCGTGTCGGTCGAACGAGAGGGCCGCAATCGATATTGAAAGTTGTCATACGAGAGAGTCGAGCGCCGCCCGCGCCGCCGCCACCACGCCCGCGTCCGTCACGAAGTGCGCCGAGCCGTCGTCCCCGGTGCCCATCGGCACGCCGTCGTGTCCGCCGCCCGACGATCGCTTCGCCGACAGGTGCACGGCGGCGACCCCCGCGGCCACGAGCACGGGGACGTCACCGGGCGTGACACCGGCGCCCGCCATCACCTGGACCGGTCCGGCGGCCTCGACCATGCGGGCGATGGTCGCAGACCCGGCACGGGCACTCGCCGCGCCGCCCGAGGTCAGGACGCGCGTGAAGCCGAGGGCTGCGAGCGCCGCGGCCGCCGCGACCGGGTCCACCGCGTGGTCGACCGCGCGGTGGAGCGTGACCTCGGCGGCGGCGCTCACCGACCGGGCGGCATCGACGAAGCGGCGGAGCGTGTCCTCGTCGAGGGTGCGGTCGGGGCGGAGCGCACCGACGACGACACCGGCGGCGCCGGACCGCAGGACGGTGCGGACCTCGCGTTCCATGAGCGCGACCTCGCCGGGCTCGTGCACGAAGCCGCCAGGACGGCAGCGCACGAGCGCGTGCGCTGGGATGCCGGTCTCGTGCACGGTCTCGACGAGCGCCTGCGACGGGGTGAGGCCGCCGAGCTCGAGCCCGGTGCACAGCTCGACACGGTCGGCCCCGGCGTCACGCGCGACGAGCGCCCCGGCCGGAGCGGTGACGGCGATCTCGAGCGCCACCGGTCCTCCGGCGGGTCGGGCGTGCGTGGCCGGGGCGTCCGCGGGGGCAGTGGTCACGCGATGGCTCCGAGGGGTTCGTTCGACGGCGGGATGATCCGGGCGCGCAGGTCCGGCGCCTCGGGGAACTCCCGATCGTAGGGGAACATCGGTCGGACGATCCGGTGGTGCCCGAGCCGTTCGAGGTCCTGGTCGACCCCGCCCGGCGTCAGCGCGAGCATCCAGTCGGCGGCCATCGCGAAGAGCTCCGGCTCGAGGTACCCGATCTTCACGACCACGACGTCGGCCTCGCGCGGGGCCAGGTCGAGGTCGGTGAAGTCGTGCTCGTGGTGGTACGGCTTGCGGCGCTCCGTGAGGATCGCGAAGACGCTGCCGACCTGCAGCACGACCTCGGTCCCGGCGTCGCGGTCCCCGTGCTTGATCGCGTGCACGCGGCCGGTCATCGTGATCGGCCCCGCGTGCACGGCGTCGACGGCCGCCCCGGCCGTGACGGTGACGGTCGCGCCGACCCCCGCGGCGACGGCGGTCGCGACGGCTGCGGGCCCGGGCACGCTCGCGTAGACGACGACCGGGCCGGCGGGGTCGGCGAACTCCGGGCGCTCCAGGACACGGGTCAACCCCCACGTCATGTCGCCCGAGCCGCCCGCGGTCGGGTTGTCGCCGGAGTCGGAGACGAAGTACGGCCGCGCGGCACCGGGGGCGAGCACGGCGTCGAGGCACGCGTCGAACGACCCGGTCGGCGCGACGAACACGAAGTCCTCGCGGACGTCCCAGAACGCCTGCGCGAGCCGTTCGGCGCCCGCGGCCACCGCGGCCTCGTCCCACCCGGTGACGACCGTGACGGCGCGGTCGCGGGGCTGGTCGGCCCACGCGTAGCCGACCCAGATCGCGGCGTCGAGCACGCCCTCGGTCTGCTCGACGAGCGGCACCTGCGCGTACAGCGACGCCGCGGGCTCGATGCGCGTCGAGGTCTGCTCGCCGGGGAGCAGGACGGGGATCGGCACCCAGGCCTTCACGGGTCGCTGCGACCCGACGGGCCGGGTCGTGAGCACGTCGACCAGGTTGCGGACCGCGCGCTCCTTGGTCTCGAGGGTGTCCTCGTGGGGTGCCATCCGGTAGCAGGTGACCAGGTCGACCTGGTGCGCGAGCTCGGCCGTGACGTTGCCGTGCAGGTCCATGGACGCCGACACCACCACGTCCGGGCCGACCACCGCGCGGATCCGTCCGAGCAGGTCGGTCTCGGCGTCGTCGAGCCCCTCGACGACCATCGCGCCGTGGATGTCGTACCAGAGCCCGTCGACGTGCTCGGCTGCCACGATCGCGCGCAGCCGCTCGACGATCTCGCCCGCCAGCGCCTCGTACGCCTCACGCGCGACGACCCCACCGGGCAGCGCGTGCCCGATCAGCGCGCCACGGAACGCGGCGCGGTCGGCCAGGTCCGCCAGGAACGGGTACCGCGCGACGACCTCGTCGCCGCGGTCCGGGTGGAACGCCGGCGCCAGGGTCCTGGTCGGCGTGAAGGTCGACGTCTCGATCGCCAGCCCGGCGATCGCGACCACCGGCCGACGCGTCGGCGCGCCGTCTGCCGACGCGGCTGATGCGGCCGACGCGGCCCCCGGCGACGCGGCCGACGCGGCCCCCGCCGACGCAGTCGACGCGCCCTCCGCCGAGGTGGTGGTCGTCGCGTCGGGCGACGCGTTGCTCGTGGTCGTGTCAGACACGGACGCTCCTGTTCCTGGTGGTCGACTGGGGGATCGGGGCGGACAGCTCCTGCAGCGTCGCGGCCAGCCCGCGCTGCAGGGCGAACTGTCCGGCCCCGACGAGTCCCGCGTCCGCGCTGAGCGAGACACGCTCGATGGCGAGGTGCTCGGTCATCAGCGGGTGGCAGCTCTCGTACAGCTGGCTCCGCACGGCCGCGACGAACGGGTCGAGCGTGGAGAGGATGCCGCCCAGGTAGACGGCGTCCGGGTTGAAGAAGTTCACGTTCGCGGCGAGGACCTCGCCGAGGTAGCGCCCGGCCAGGCGGACCGCGCGGGTCGCCTCGGGATCGGCGTCCGATGCGAGCCGGACGACGTCGGCGGTGCTGGTCACGGGAGCACCGGCGGTGGACAGGATCCGCACGAGCGCCGCCCCGGACGCCACGGTCTCCAGGCAGCCGGTGTTGCCGCACGAGCACGGGGTGTCCCCGGCGGCGTCGATCCGCACGTGGGTGATGTCGCCCGCGGCCCCCGTCGACCCGCGGTACAGCCGCCCGTCGATGACGATCCCGGCACCGATCGCCGACCCGGCCTTGACCGTGATCGCCTGCCGTCGGCTCGGGTCCTGCACGGTCTGCTCGCCCGCGGCCATGCAGTTGGCGTCGTTGTCCACCGCGGCCGGCACCCCGAAGCGCTCCTCGAGCCACGAGGCCACCGGGAAGCCGTTCCACCCGGGCATCCGGCTCGGCAGGTCGACGACCCCGGCCTCGACGTCGACCGGGCCGGGCAGGCTCAGCCCGACGCCGTGCAGACCGGAGCGCCCACGGGTCTCGGCGAGGTCCTCGAGCAGCGCCGCCAGGCGCTGCAGTGCCGACACCGGGCCGTCGGAGAGCGCGAACGGGACGTCCGCGACCGACTCGAGCGCGCCTCCCGGCAGGACGACGCCGATGCGCGCGTGCCCGCCGCCGACGTCGGCGGCGACCGCGTACTCGTCGACGCCGCCGATCCGGAGCACCTTGCGGGGGCGCCCGCCCGTCGAGACGTCGGTGCCCTCCTCGGCCAGGATGCCGTGGCTGATGAGCTGCGCGACGACGTGCGAGACGGTCGACGGCGCGGCGCCGAGCAGCTGCGCGATCTCGGTCCGGCTGGACGCCTGGCCCGAGGCGACGAGTTCCAACACCCGTGAGCTGAGGTCGGCCACGACTTTCTCCAATCAGGCACGAAGCACGACCGATCCGGCCGCCTGCCAGGAACTCTAGGAGGATTCGCCGCGCTTTCGCTTTCGTCCGTTCGGCAGAAACAGACTATTTACACGAGAACAATTGTTTCTCCAACGACTTTGGCCATTGACTGTGCGCACCTCGACGTCCTCGCCCGACCGACGTCCCCGCTCAAGGAGTCCACATGATGAAGCCCCGTCGCTGGGCACTGCTCACCGGAGCCGCACTCGCGGTCAGCGCCCTGCTCGCCGGATGTTCCGGGGGCGGTTCCGCCGCCACGAACACGAAGTCCGACGCGATCAACTACGCCCTGCCGGCGAACTTCACGCCGAACTGGATCCTCCCGATCGGCACGGCGGCGCACCTCAACACGAACAACGGCTCGATCGCGCAGTCGCTGTACGAGCCGCTCGTCGCCTACGACGGCTCCACCGGCAAGATCGCCTGGAACAAGGCGGGCTCGGTCGCCACCGCAGCGGACTTCGCCAGCGACGGGAAGAGCGTCACGATGACGCTCGGCGACCGGCACTGGTCGGACGGCAAGCCGATCACGAGCCGCGACGTCGAGTTCTGGTTCAACCTGATCAAGGCGAACAAGGACCAGTGGGGCTCCTACTCCGAGGGCAAGGCGCCGGACAACTGGACCTCGTTCACGGCCGTCGACGACACGCACTTCACGATCACCTTCGACAAGGCGTACAACAGCGACTGGATGCTCGCCAACCAGCTGAGCCACATCATCCCGCTGCCGCAGCACGCCTGGGACAAGACGAGTGCCAGCGGGACGGTCGGCGACGCGGACCGCTCGGCCGACGGGGCGAAGGCCGTCTGGAAGTACCTCAACACCGCCGCCGGCAAGATCGCCGACTACGCGACCGACGACCTGTGGAAGACCATCTCCGGCCCGTACGGCGTCACCGCGTTCACGACCGCCGGCAAGGTGCAGCTCACCGCGAACAAGCAGTACGACGGGGGCGAGAAGCCGTCGATCACGACCGTCAACCTGCTGCCCTTCACGACCACCGACGCCGAGACGAACGCCGTCCGGTCGGGGGCCGTCGACTACGGCTACATCAACGCCACGGACCTCGACCAGAAGGACTCCTTCACGTCGAAGGGCTACGACGTGAAGCCGTGGACCGGGTGGGCGATCACCTACATGCCCTACAACTTCAACAACCCGACGATGGGCCCGGTCTTCCAGCAGCTCTACGCCCGTCAGGCCGTCCAGATGTCGATCGACCAGACCAGCCTGTCCAAGGTCGTCTTCAACGGCACCGCCACCTCGACCTACGGGCCGATCCCGCAGGCGCAGGCGTCCGACTACGTGTCGAGCACGCAGAAGGACAACCCGTACCCCTTCAGCACGTCGAAGGCGAAGGCGCTCCTCACCAGCCACGGCTGGACCGAGCAGGGCGGCACGATGGTCTGCACCGACGCCGGCTCCGGCGACGACCAGTGCGGCGCGGGCGTCGCGGCGGGCACGAAGTTCACGATGTCGGTCCTGTCGCAGTCCGGCTCGACCGTCACCGACAACATGATGAGCGCCATCCAGTCGTCGCTGCAGAAGACCGGCATCGGCTTCACGATCAAGACCGCCCCCGTGTCGAGCGTGCTGTCGCAGACCCCGACCTGCACGAAGGACGAGGCCAGCTGCGACTGGGACCTGTCGTTCTTCGGCACGGCGGGCAGCTGGTACTTCCCGGCCTACCCGACGGGTGAGTCGCTCTTCCAGACCGGCGGCTCGGCGAACTTCGGTTCGTACTCGAACAAGCAGGTCGACGCCCTCATCGACGCGACGACCACGTCGACCGACGCGGGTGCGGTGCAGGACTACAGCGCCGCCGTCGCGAAGGACCTGCCGGTGATCTGGCTGCCGAGCCCGGACTACCAGATCTCGGTCGTCAAGCAGGGCCTGACCGGGTTCGAGCAGGACTCCCTCGCGAACTTCCACCCGGCCCAGTGGAAGTGGAGCAAGTAGGTCGCTGACGCGACCGGACGGTCGCTGACGCGACCACGGCCTGGAGGCGCGGTGCGGGTCCGACCCGCACCGCGCCTCCCGGGTCCTCACCATCCACCCCGATGACGGAAGCCGCATGACCACAGTCCTCTACCTGGCCAGGCGGGTGCTCCAGGCACTCGTCGTGGTCCTCATCGTCACCATCGTCGTGTTCTGTCTGCTGCACGCGCTGCCGGGCGGACCCGCCCGCGGGGTCCTCGGCGTCTCCGCGACCCCCGCGCAGATCGCCGCGTTCAACCAGGCACAGGGCCTCGACCAGGCGCTGCCCGTCCAGTACCTGCGGTTCCTCGGACGGCTGCTCAGCGGCGACCTCGGGACCTCCTTCACCCTGAACGAGCCGGTCGCGCAGCTCATCCGTGAGCGGCTGCCGAAGACGCTCGTCCTCACCGGCCTGTCCGCCGTCGTCGGCCTCGCGGTCGCGATCCCGGTCGGGATGTGGCAGGCGGCCCGCCGCAACGGAGCGGTGGACTACACGGTCACGGCGCTCGCCTTCGTCTTCTACTCGACGCCGGCGTTCTTCCTCGGCCTCGTCCTCATCGTCGTGTTCACCCAGCAGCTGCCGTGGCTGCCGTCGCAGGCGCCCACCGGCACGACCCTCGCCGAGGTGTTCCAGGACCCCGCCGGGCTCGTCCTGCCCGTGCTGACCGGCGCCCTCGCGATGATCGCCGTGTTCAGCCGGTACATGCGCGCCGCGACGCTCGAGAACCTGCAGGAGGACTACGTCCGCACCGCCCGAGCCGGCGGGGCGTCGACGACGACGATCCTGCGGCGGCACGTCCTCCGGAACTCGCTGACGCCCGTGGTCGCGATGCTCGGCTACTACCTGCCGGTGCTGTTCGGCGGGGCGCTCGTCACCGAGCAGCTGTTCAACTACCCGGGCATGGGGCTGCTGTTCTGGAACGCGGCGCAGTCCTCGGACTACCCGACGCTGCTCGGCTGCGTGCTCGTGATCTCGATCGCGACGGTCGTGGGGTCGTTGCTGGCCGACGTCGCGCAGACGCTCATCGACCCCCGGGTGAAGGCAGGTCGCGCATGACCGGCACGCCCCGATCCCGCACCCGCCGGTCGCGCGCGACCGGCGCGCCCCGATCCCGCACCGTGAAGGCAGGTCGCGCATGACCACCGTCCAGATCGCCCCCGAGGCCCCCGGCGCTCCCGTCGCGGTCGCCGCCACCGGGTTCCGCCTCGCCGCGCGCCGGTTCCGCCACAACACCCTCGCCGTGGTCGGCCTCGCCGTCATCGTCGTGATCGTGCTGTTCTGCTTCGTCGGCCCGTTCCTGTACCCGACCGACCAGACGCACACGATGCTCGAGCAGGCGAACCAGGCCCCGAGCGCCGCCCACTGGCTCGGCACCGACGCCGTCGGCCACGACGTGCTCGGCCGACTGATGTACGGCGGCAAGGTGTCGCTCACGGTCGGCATCGCGGCGGGCGTCCTCGCCACCGTCGTCGGCACGCTGTGGGGCTCGGTCGCCGGCTACGTCGGCGGGTGGGTCGACGCCGTCATGATGCGCGTCGTCGACGCCGGCATCGCGATCCCGGCGCTCTTCATCCTGCTCGTCATCTCGGCGATCACCACGCCGGGGGTCGGCGGCCTCATCGTCATCCTCGGCCTGGTGTCCTGGCTCGTGCCGTCCCGGCTCGTCCGCGCCGAGACCCTGACGCTGAAGAACCGCGACTACGTGCTCACCCTGCGCGCGATCGGCGGCTCCCACGCCCGCGCGATCGGCAAGCACCTGCTGCCGAACTCGGTGTCGACGATCGTCGTCGCCGCGACGTTCCAGGTGGCCGACGCGATCCTGCTCGTCGCCTACGTGTCCTACCTGGGCCTCGGGGTGCAGCCGCCCGCGACGGACTGGGGTGGGATGCTCTCGGCGGGGCTCACCGCCGCGTACTCGGGACGGTGGTGGCTGATCGTGCCGCCGGGTCTCGCCGTGATCCTGGTCGTCTGCGCGTTCAACGCGGTCGGCGACGGGCTCCGGGACGCCTTCGACGTGAGGGGACGGGGATGACCCACCTGCTGCAGACCACCGACCTCGGGGTCGTGTTCACCACCGAGTCCGGACCGGTCGACGCCGTCCGCGGCGTCTCGCTGACCGTCGCCCCGGGGGAGACCCTCGCGCTCGTCGGCGAGTCCGGCTCGGGCAAGTCCACCGTGGCGCTCGCCGCGATGGGGCTGCTGTCCGGCAACGCGACCGCCACCGGCAGCGTCGAGGTCGCCGGCCACCAGGTCGTCGGCGCCGACGAACCCACCCTGCGCGCACTGCGCGGCAGCACGGTGTCGATGGTGTTCCAGGAGCCCGCGACCGCACTCGACCCGCTCACCCGGGTCGGCGCGCAGATCGCCGAGGTCGTCCGGAACCACCGGCAGGTGTCCGCCGCCGAGGCCCGCGCCGAGGCCGTCGCCCTCCTCGACCGGGTCGGCATCCCCGACCCCGCCGAGCGAGCGCGGTCGTTCCCGTTCCAGCTGTCCGGCGGGCAGCGACAGCGCGTCGTCATCGCGATGGCGATCGCGAACGCGCCGCAGCTCCTCATCGCCGACGAGCCGACGACGGCGCTCGACGTGACGGTGCAGGCCGAGATCCTCGAACTGCTCCGGGCGCTCGCCGCCGACACCGGCACCGGCGTGCTCCTCGTCACGCACAACATGGGCGTCGTCGCGGACTTCGCCGACCGGGTCGCGGTGATGCTGCAGGGCGAGGTCGTCGAGACCGGGAGCGTCGAGGACGTCCTGCTCCGTCCGCAGCACGAGTACACGAAGCGGCTGCTCGCCGCGGTGCCGCGGCTCGACACCCCGGAGTCGCTCGCGGTGCGGGAGCGGGTCGCAGCACCGGGGGCGCCGGGTGCGCCCGGTGCGGCTCCGTCGGGTCCGGTCGCGTCCGGTGCGGTTCCGTCCGGTACGGTTCCGTCCGGTACGGTTCCGCCCGGTGCGGCTCCGTCCGGTCCGGCTTCCCCCGGTGCGGCCGGGAGGCCCGGTGCGGCCCCGGTGGTCGACCTGCGGGACGTCTCGGTGACGTTCGGGCGCGGGGCGCGCGCGGTGCACGCGCTCCGCGGGGTCGACGTCGCGGTGCACGCCGGCGAGACGGTCGGCCTGGTCGGCGAGTCCGGCTCCGGCAAGTCCACGGCCGCGCGGGTCGCACTCGGCCTGGTCGCGCCCACCTCGGGCACGGTCGCGCTGTTCGGGCAGGACCTGCGCCGGACACCCCGTCGCGACCGACGGTCCCTGCGCTCGGGGATCGGCGTCGTGCTGCAGGACCCGGTCGCGTCGCTCGACGCCCGGATGTCGGTCGGCGAGTGCATCGCCGAACCGCTCGCCGTGCACCGCCGCGGCACCTCCGCCGCCGACCGCTGCCGTCGGGTGGCCGAGGTGCTCGACGCCGTCCGGCTGCCGAGTGCACTGGCCGACCGGGCTCCCCGCGAGCTCTCGGGCGGACAGCGGCAACGCGTCAGCCTGGCGCGGGCGCTCGTGCTGGACCCGCGGCTGCTCGTCGCCGACGAACCGACCTCGGCGCTCGACGTCAGCGTGCAGGAGGCCGTGCTCGAGGTCCTCACCGACCTCCAGGCCGACCTCGGGTTCGCCTGCCTGTTCGTGTCGCACGACCTCGCCGTCGTGCAGCACTTCGCGGAGCGGGTCGTCGTGATGCGCCGCGGGGTCGTCGAGGAGCAGGGCACCACCGACACCACCCTGCTGCACCCGACGACCGACTACACGCGGCGCCTGCTCGCCGCGGTGCCCGTCCCCGACCCGGTGCTGCAACGGCGGCGCCGGACGGAGCGCCTGGCGACCCTCGCCGCGGTGGCCGGGTGACCGCCGCGATCGCCGGCGTCGACGTGGGCGGTACGAACACGAAGGTGGTGCTGACGACCGAGGGCCTCGACGTGCTCGACCGCGTCGACCTGCCGACACCCGCGCACGACGGCGGCGCCGAGATCACGGCGGCGGCGCTCGACGCGGTGACGGTGCTGCTCGACCGGCACGGCGCGACCCTGACCGGTGTCGGGGTCGGGGCCGCCGGGGTGGTCGACACCACCACCGGCACGGTCCTGGTGACGGGCAACTCCTTCACGGGCTGGGCCGGCTTCGGCGTCACCGACGCGGTGACCGGGGCGCTCGGGGTCCCCGCGACGCTCGACAACGACGTGAACGCGTTCCTGCTCGGCGAACTCGCGACCGGTGCCGTCGCCGGTGAGACCGACGTGCTCGGCATGACGCTCGGCACCGGGGTCGGGGGCGCACTCGTCCTCGGCGGTGCGCTCTTCGCCGGGCCCCGTGGCGCGGCGGGCGAGATCGGGCACGTGCCCGGGTTCGGCGACGCCCGGTGCACCTGCGGCCAGGTCGGCCACCTCGAGACGATCGCCGGTGCCCGGGGCATCGCCGACCGGTACGCCGAGCGGTCCGGGCACCGGGTGTCCGCCCGCGAGATCGCCGACGCCGCACGCGCCGGGGACCCCCACGCCGCCGAGGTGTTCCGCACCGCCGGGTGGGGGATCGCCCGCGCTGCACTGCTGACCGCGGGGATCCTCGACGTGACGACGGTCGTGCTCGGCGGTGGCATCACCCGGTCGTGGGACCTCCTGGCGCCCGCGGTCGAGGCTGCGATCGCCGCCGAGCCGCCGGTCAGCGGGGCACCGATCCGACTCGCGCGGTCGGTGCTCGGCGCGGACGCCGTGGCCCTCGGCGCCGCGGCCCGGGTGCGCGCCCGGCTCGGCGCGACCGACCCGGTGCGCTAGCTGGGCGCGCCGGCGAGCGGACCCGCGCCGTGTCGGTGGAAGTGCGGACTGGTGCGCCCCCAGGACGAGGGACAGGATCGACTTCAAGTTGCACCCTGCAACGCTGCAGGGTCCTGATCGAGGAGTCACCATGAAGCACACCCTCGCCGTGGCGTTCGCCGCCGTGGCCGTCGTCGCCGGCGGTCTGACCGTCGCCACCCCCGCCTCCGCCCTGCCCGCCGGCACCGAGGTCGTCGGCGGCGAGAAGGCCCCGACCACCACCTGGGCCGTCCAGCTCGAGGCGTCCGGCGGCACCATCCCGTCCGGCTACGTCACCGGTTGCACCGGCGAGCAGATCAGCGCCTCGTGGGTGCTCACTGCCCGCCACTGCATCGACGGCATCGGCTCGATGAACGTGTACCACTCGAACTCCACCGTGAACCGCGGCACCCCGGTCGCCGTCGACCGCGTCACCGCCGCGCCCGCCGGGGACATCGCGCTCGTGCACCTGCGCAGCTCCTACAGCTTGTCGACGTACGCGCCCCTCGACCTGACCGCGGCCGCCAAGTCGTCCGGCACCGGTGTCGTCGAGGGCTACGGCCTGCGGGCGAACGCGCAGCAGTCCGACGGCCTGTACCAGGCGACGGTCTCGCTGACCGGTGCCTCGCGTGACGCCTACAGCGGCAAGGCCCAGCACGTCACCGGCGTCACCGGCGCCTCGAACCACGGCGACTCGGGCGGCCCGCTCCTCGTGAACGGCCGGGTCGTCGCGGTGTGCTCGACCGGCGACAGCGCCGACCCGGGCGCGAACACGCAGGCCGGCTCGAACTACGCGCTGCTGTCGCAGTCGTCGTCCTGGATCCGGTCCACGGCCGGGCTCTGACGCGGGCGGTCCGTCGACCGCATCCTGGAGGCGCGGTGCCAGCTGGCACCGCGCCTCCACGCCGTCAGGAGTCGCCGCTGCGGCGCGCGTGCCTCCCGGGAGGACCCCTTGGGCGATCCTGTGCCGAACTTCAGCATGGGGCTGTACCCCGAAAGCAGTACCACTGCGGAATCGTTCGATCCCGGGCCGACACCGGCAGCAGTGCTCCCGGATGTCGACGTACCCCTGCCCGGCGAGCGGCCCCGAACGGGGGCCACGGGCGAAGAATTTCCTGTGACCTGCTTTCCCTACGCTCAGGCCCGTGCTCTCCAGGGGAGGGCGGAGCGTTCTCGGGTTCGTCCCGTTGCAGCAGTAGGGGAGTCCCATGTCGGGGCGTTCTTTGCGAGCCGGTGTGCTCGCTGGGGTCATCACGTCGAGTGCCTTGGTCGCTGGGCTGCTGGTGGGCGTGCCGGCGCACGCCGATCCGGTCACGGCGACGTCACCGACGGATCTGCCGGCGCTGCCGTCGTCGCAGGGAGACGACCTCCACGCGGGCTCGGCACTGGCCGGGAACGGTCTGCAGGCGCCCGGATCGTTGCTGACGAAGGCGACGAAGACCGGAGACCCGAGCGACCAGGCTCCCGCCAGCAAGGACCCGGCGGCAGGGGCCTCGGCCACGGGCATCGCGAAGGGCGCGGACCTGACGTCCCGGTCGACCTACCAGAACACGTGGACCAACCCGAACGGCACCAAGGTGACGCAGATGTCACGCGTGCCGCTGAACGTGAAGGACGGCTCCGGGGACTGGGTGCCGATCTCGACGAAGGTCGAGGAGACCGACGGCGGTGGCTTCGCAGTCGATGACCACCCGTTGCAGCCGGAGTTCGCCGCGTCGACCGGGGAGGACGGTCCGGACTACACGGTCACGTCGTCGTCCACGGGGGACCGGGTGTCGTTCGAGCTCGAGGGCGAACGGGACGCCGACGCGCACGTGCCGACGAAGAGCCAGCTCGCGGCATCGGACCAGCCGGACGCCAAGGCATCGCACGGTGTTGCCTACGACGACGTGCTGCCCGGGACCGACATGTCGTACCAGGTCGATGCTGGCGGGGTGAAGGAGGCGCTGATCCTCGAGCGTGCTCCGAAGGCCGCGAAGCCGTCCTACAGCTGGAAGGTGCACGCTCCGGGCCTGTCGGTGGAGGACGGCCCGGTCGGATCGATCAAGTTCGTCGACGACGACGGCAAGACCGTGTTCTCGACGCCGACGCCGCTGATGACGGACTCGTCCGGTGTCTCGGGCAAGTCCGACAACGCGGTCGCGACGATCCCGGTGAGCATCGACCACCTGTCCGGGGACGACTGGCGGATCACCCTGACGCCCGACGCCGAGTGGCTCCGCGACGATGCCCGGGTGTACCCGGTGTCGTTGGACCCGTCGATCTGGAACGGTCCGTCCGCGCTGCAGTCGTACATGTCGACGAACAGCGGTCAGAGCGTGGCTGCGACGGCGTCGTACGCGAGCATCGGCAACTCGCGGATCAACAACGCACCGAGCGTCTGGCGGACCGTGCTGAAGTTCCCGTACGAGCAGCTCTACGGCAAGCAGATCCTCTCCGCACAGCTGGCGGAGACACAGGCCAACTCCGGGACCGCGACCGCGACCACGTCGGTCGCTGGGTGGGCGTCGGCCTACGCGTGGAACTGCGGTGTCCGCAACGCATCCCGCACGAACTTCACGGCCGGGTACACCGGAACGGCGTCGTTCGACGTGACCGGACAGGTCCAGCAGTGGACCGACGCGAGCTCGGCCGGCGGGTCCTTCTGCCTCATCGGCGACGAGAACGCCGGTGCCTACACCTACAAGAAGCTCGACGTGTCCCTCTACCTGCAGTGGGAGGACAAGCCCACCGTCGCCGGGTCGGTGTCGAGCATGCGGGACCCGAACCCCGGGTTCCCGGATCAGCAGACCTCCCCAGGTGCAACGACGTCCGGCGGAGCCGCTTCCTCGCCGGTGACGTCGTCGTCGACGCCGACGCTGGCGGTCAAGGCGACGCAGGACGGTGAACAGACCTACCCGCTGATCTACCAGTTCTTCGTCGGGACCACGACCGATCCGTGGGGCTCGCGGGTGTGGAACACCGATTGGACGAACGCGCCGAGCGGGCAGAGCCCGACGTTCCAGGCGACGGTTCCGCAAGGGGTGCTGCAGCCAGGGACGCAGTACTGGTGGAACGTCGTCGTGCAGGATCCCTACGGAGTGCGGGCGTGGACCCCGGCCTACCCGATGGTGACGACGTCGCTGCCGACGGTCGGTGCCAGCGGATCGTTCACACCTGCTGACGGTTCGGTCGTCGCGACGACGACTCCGACGTTGACGGCGCCGCCGGCGGTGTCGACGAACGGGCAGCCGCTCAAGTACGAGATCCGCGTCACCAGTGGTGCCGACGGCACGTCGGGCCAGATCGCCCAGTCGCCGCTGTGCGCCCCGACCGGCAGCGCGTGCTGGATCAACGCGGACGGGTCGATGTCGTGGAAGGTGCCCGACGCGGTCCTGCAGGACGGCGGGTCCTACACGTGGGTGCAGGTCGTCAACGACACGTTCGGTGACTACCTCTACACGGCGAACTCGACCACGGGCGTGAACCGGTTGACGGTGAACTCGCGCGTCACCGATCCCGGCCCGGCATCGACGGACGCTGCAGGCCCCGTGACGGTGAACCTCGGCAACGGCAACGTTGCCGCGTCGTTCTCCTCGCCGACCGTGCGCACGCTCGGTGGGGACATGGGGATGAACTTCTCCTACAACTCGCGTATCGCATCGAACCGCGGTCTCGTCGGCACGTACTGGAACGTCCCGGCCAACACCGCGACGTTCGGCCGGGGCGATTCGATGACCCCGAACGCCGTGCAGACGCTGGTCCGCACCGACTCGGGTGTGAGCTTCGACTGGGGGAGCGCAGCGCCGGACGACGCCGTCTCGCAGTCGTACTTCCAGGCCAAGTGGACCGGGTACATGACGCCCCCGTCCGGGACCTACTCGTTCGGGTTCCTCGCTGATGACGGGGTCGCCCTGCAGCTGGGGACCACCGGGATCATCACCGACCAGTGGGGGGATCAGCACCAGACCTCGCCTCGCATGGAGACTGCCGCGAACCAGGTCTTGACCGTGAACGGGTCGCAGTGGTCGATCGGTTCGCAGTCGGGCCAGCTGCCGATCCCGATCACGGTGGACTACTACCAGCGCGGCGGATCCTCGAACGTGTACCTCGAGGTCCAACAGCAGTCCGGGTCCTCGTGGGCGAACACGCAGGTCGTCCCGTCGAACTGGTTCACGAAGTCCCCGACGCTGCTGCCGTCCGGCTGGGCATCGTCCGCAGCGATCATGGGTGACGCGGGAGCGTACGTCTCGGCGTCGAAGCAGGGCGGTTCGGTGATCGTCACCGACACCGACGGCGGCACGCACACCTACGCCCGGACCGCTGCCGGCGGGTACACCCCGCCTCCGGGCGAGCAGGGAGTGCTGGCGTCCGACGAAGCCGGCAACCTGGTCCTCACCGACGAGGGCGGCACCGTCTACCAGTTCGACACTGCCGGGATGGTCACGTCCGTGACCCCGGCGGCGGACCTCGGGTCGAAGCCGGCGAACCCGGTCCCGGCGTACAACAGCAGCCGACAGCTGACGTCGATCTCGGACCCGCTCTCGGCGTCCGGGTCCGGCACGTCCCTGGCCTACGCGCGTCAGGTGCGGTTCTCGTACCTGTCGAACACCACGATCGGCTCGAGCGCGACGAACGGCGCGAACCGGGCCGCGGGTGCGTGCGCGCCGCCGTCCGGGTCCGCGTACCCGACCGCGGTCACCACGACCGCACCGGGGTCGCAGTCCGACGCCGGGATGCTGTGCCAGATCCTGTACCCGGACGGCTCCACCACGCAGCTGTACTACGACACCACCGGACAGCTCGCCCGGGTCGTGGACCCCGGCAACGAGGTCACCGACTTCGGGTACACGCTGAGCTCGAGCAGCGGGACCTACCTGCTGTCGACGATCCGGAACTCCCTCACCAACGACTGGCTGGCTGCGGACAGCAGCCGGAACGTTGCCGGGCCGGTGACGACCGACATCCGCTACGACGGGACCGACCGCGCCACCTCGGTGACGCTTCCCGCCCCGGACGGGGTGACCAGCGCCTCCCGTCCGCAGAAGACGTACGGCTACGGCGCCCCGGACACGAACGGGAACCGCACCAGCACGGTCGACGTCGCCGGGATCACGGTCCCGAACGGGCACGCATCGACGGTGACGATGGATGCCGCGCTGCGGCAGACGTCGGCGGCGTCCGCGTCCGGGCTGACCAGCACCGCGATCTGGAACAGTCGCGACAACAAGCTCGCCTCGATCGACCCGCAGGGTCGTGAGGCGAGCACCGTCTACGACCAGCAGGACCGCGCGGTCGCCTCCTACGGCCCCGCACCGGCATCGTGCTTCGGCCAGGTGCAGCCCGCGACCGCGATCCAGAACGCCAACGGTCCGCTGCCCACGGGCGGGGTCTGCGCAGGCACCGGGACCCCGGTGGCGCAGACGACGACCGCGATCGACGGGAACCTCCGCGGCCTGGCAGCGTCCTGGTACAACAATCCGACGCTCTCCGGCGCTCCCGACGCGATGACGCTCGGCATCCCGGCGCCAGCCGGCGGGACCGGCGGGCAGACCGACGGCGCGGTCAACTACGACTGGTCCTCCGGCACCAACGCAGTCAGCCCGCTCACCGCACCCAACGGGACCGTCATCGGCGGCGCAGCAGGCGCGAAGTGGACCGCGTCCTTCACGGGCCTGATCACCTTCCCGACCGCTGGGACGTACCGGTTCTACACGTGGGCCGACGACGGCACGAAACTGTGGGTCAACGACCAGCTCGTCATCAACGACTGGAACGGTGGCGCCCCGCACATCGCCGCGGCGAACAAGCCGTTCACCGTCGTCGCAGGGCAGAGCATGCGGATCAGGCTCAACTACCTGCAGCAGGTCGGCACCGCCCGGTTGGCGTTGGCCATGACGACCGGCAACACACCGAGCACGTACACCGCAGCGGACGTGGTGCCCGCGTCGATGCTGTCCCCGGCGTACAACCTGGGTACCTCGTCGACGACCGCCGACGCGGTCCCGTCGGGCGCGCAGGCCAGCCAGATCAGTCCGATCACGACGGCCACGACGTACTCGCGTCCCTGGTACGGCACCGTCGACGGCACCACCGTCGACCCCGCCGGCCTGGCCCTGAAGACGTCGACCACCACAGAGGCTCCCGGTGCCGGCTACCTCCGCTCCCTGACCCGGACCCTGCCCGCGCAGGCCGCGGCAGCATCGACGAACGCGTACTTCGGAGCCGCGCAGACGATCAAGGACGCCTACGGCACCACGGACGGACAGATCTGCGGCGTGGACGTGTCCACCCCGCAGAACGGGATGCTCAAGTCGACCACCGGGCCGACGCCCGCGACGGGCAGTGCCGTCGTGACGTCGTACCTGTACGACGTGTGGGGTCGCACCGCCGGGACGAAGACCACCGGCGACGACGACTGGTCGTGCGTGACCTTCGATGCCCGAGGCCGGACGGTGAAGGCGGTCACCGCCGCGTTCAACGGGCAGCCGAGCACCACGGCGACGTCCTCCTACTCCGCCGACGGTCTCACCGCAGCGGTCTCCGACGGAGCGGTGTCCGGGTCCCCGAACGGCTCGACGACCACGGCCAAGACCGACCTGCTCGGCCGCGTCGTCAAGTACGTCGACGTCTGGGGCACCACGACCACCACGTCCTACGACCAGGCTGGTCGGATCACCTCGACGCTGGCGGTGACCGCGGACGGTGTGCAGCACTCGACGGGGCAGTCGTACGACGTGGACTCGAAGGTGACGCAGTTCACCGCGGACGGGAAGATCGTCGCGGTCCCCACCTACCAGCAGGGTGAGGTCACCGCGGTGGCGTACCCGGCGGGTGCCGGGAACGCCGGCAACGGCACCTCGGTCACGGTGACGAAGGACGGTGCCGGTGCACTGACCGGGTTGGCGTGGTCGTTCCCGAACAACCAGCCGCAGGTCACCGACCAGGTGGTCCGGTCCCAGTCCGGTGACGTCCTGAAGGACACCACCGCCCTCGGGGCGGCGTCGAACGCGTCGACGTACTCCTACGACACGGCCGGGAGGCTCGTGGCCGCGTCGATCCCGCGGCACCGGTTGACCTACGGCTTCGGTGCCAGCACGTGCGCCCAGTCGGGTGGGGTCGCTGCGGCCGGGAAGAACGGGAACCGGACGGCTTCGTCGGACCAGCTCCTCGACGCCTCGGGCAACCCGGCGGGTGCGGCGACGCAGGTCGCGTCCTGCTACGACGCAGCGGACCGGCTCATCGGGACCACGGTGACGAACCCGGTCACGGGAGCGACGCCGGTGAACCAGTCCTTGACCGGTGCGCAGCTGGTCTACGACGCGCACGGGAACACGACCACCCTCGCTGACGAGACCCTCGTCTACGACGGGCAGGACCGGCACGTCCAGACCGCACTGACGGACGGGTCGAAGGTGTCGTACGTGCGGGACGCGTCGAACCGGATCGTGCAGCGCACGGAGCAGACCCCGAACGGAACGAAGACCGTCACCCGGTACGGGTTCACCGGCGACGGTGACACCCCGGACTTCGTCTACGACGGCGCGAGCAAGCTCACCGAGTGGGACCTTCCCCTGCCGGGCGGGGTGACCGCAGAGCTTCGTGGGACGAGCGCGGTGTGGTCGTACCCGAACATCCACGGGGACATCGTCGCCACCACCGACGGTACAGGGCAGCTCGCATCCCAGGTGCTGCCGGTGTTCGACCCGTTCGGGCAGGTCATGGACCAGGCCACCGGCCTGTTCGGTACGACGACGGCGAACCAGTCCGGGCCGGACACGCAGCAGGGCAACGCCGACTACGGGTGGCTCGGGCAGCACCAGAAGCTCAGCGAACACCTCGGCTCGATCGCCACGGTCGAGATGGGCGCCCGGCAGTACGTCGCAGCACTCGGACGGTTCCTGCAGGTCGACCCCGTCGAGGGCGGCACCGACAATGCCTACGCGTACGTCAACGACCCGTTGAACGGACTCGACCTTGACGGTAACAAAGCGTGGAAGGTGGGGGACTGGGTCAACCTGGCAGACAACATCAGTTCAGGCCTCGGCGTGGCCGCACTTTTCGGCTGTGGCGTCTGCGGCATCATATCGTCCGTCCTCGCCGTCGGTGTTGGAGTGTACAAGCTTTCAAAGGGTGACAAGTCGGGCTGGCTTGATCTAGCGGGAGCAGCAAGTTTCGGCGTGGGGCGAGGGCTTGAAGCGGGAGTCAAGGCCTATCGTGGAGTTCAAGCGGCTTCGAAGGTGGGAAGAGTTGCGCGGAAGGCGGCGGCAATCGGTCGAGCCAGAGGTGCCCGTGTTGCCAAGTACGTGTTCAATTCCCACAAAGCGGCCGACTTTGTTTACGGAGCCGGAAGAGGGGCAACATGGATTCATCAGTCCGTGAGCAACCGGCAGTCTTGGCTTTACCCCCCACGACGCAAGAAACGGTAGAAGGTTGGAGTTGATCGCATTTTTCGCCTTCATCGGGGCGACGGTGATCGTGACGATCACTGGAGTCGCTGCGGGAAGGAGAAGCGCATTGAGGAGCGCATTCCGGAACAACAGAGTTCTTTGGGAAGCGCATTCCGATGAGGAGATGCAGAGGATCCTGGGTGCTCGAGGTGCGCCCTTGATCGCGGTGCATAAGCGGAACTCCCAGCGATATCTCCAGTGGCTCTTCATTGATGACGATGGAGCATACGCAGTCGAGACATGCAAGCTCGACCCTCGGGTCGAGTTCGTCAGTCCGCGATCAGGGCTCACCTTGACGGAGTTGCGCGACCTCACGCGGGAAGCGCGGGTACCGGCCCGCCCCCGGATCAGCTACAGAATCTGGTCGGACTACTTCGACGAGATCGGCAAGTAGCTTACTGACAAGAGGCTCATTTCGACTTCAAGTCGGCGTCGTCCCTGATCCACCCGCCTAACGGCATCTGTTGAAAGCAGGGACAGGGTGTTCCGATGTTCCAAATTCGCTGGCGCAGGCGTGGTATGGGGGTGACGGAGGTCGTCGGACTTCGCGGCCCGGCTACCTCTCGGGATGGTTTTTCCGGGCATCGTCGATCGGCACTACCGTGATGCCCTGCTCCTTCGGCACTCCGGGACCGTGTTGGCAGATTGCGGCGTCGGCCCGCCGAAGCGTCTCCTCAGTAGTTCGTCCTAGCTGGTTCGACGGACGAGCCCCGCGCCTCCGATCGCGAGACGTGGCTCGAGAAGGCAAGGAGGGCGCGCCGCCGGTCCGCACCAGCGACGCGCCCCTCCCACAGTCCTCCCGGATCAGGCCCCGTGCGCCTCCTCCGCGACCGGCTGCCACGCACGCCACGTCGCCAGCCGCGACTCGTAGTCCCGCTCGGCGATGCCCAGCGGTGCCTTGCCGAAGAAGACACGCAGCGGCGGCTCCTCGGCATCGACGACCTTGAGGATCGCGGACCGCGTCGCCTCCGGCTTGCCGGGGTCCGCTGCCGACGGACGCTTCGACGCCGCCTCACGCACCTCGGCGTACGCGTCGAGCTCGTCGCTGTGCTTCGACGACGGACCCGACCAGTCGGTCGAGAACCCGCCGGGTTCGACGAGGGTCACGTGGATCCCGAAGCCCGCGACCTCCTGGGACAGCGACTGCGACAGGCCCTCGAGCGCCCACTTCGACGCGTGGTACGCGCCGACGGTCGGGAAGGCGCTGATCCCGCCGATGCTCGACACCTGCACGATGTGGCCGGAGCCCTGCTCGCGCATGATCGGCAGCGCGGCCTGCGTGACCCAGAGCGCGCCGAAGAAGTTCGTCTCGAGCTGCGCGCGGACCTCGTCCTCGGTGAGCTCCTCGACCATGCCGAAGTGGCCGAAGCCGGCGTTGTTCACGACCACGTCGAGGCGGCCGAAGTGCTCAGCAGCCTGCTGCACGGCGGCCACGTCGGCCTCGCGGTCGGTGACGTCGAGGCGGATCGCCAGGAACGTGTCGGGGTACTGGTCGACGAGCGCCTGGACGTCGTCGGTGTTCCGTGCGGTGCCCGCGACGGAGTCGCCGCGCTCCAGGGCGGCCTCCGTCCACTCGCGGCCGAAGCCCTTCGACGCTCCGGTGATGAACCAGGTCTTGGCCATGTCGCTCCTCGTGTTCGGTTGCGGTGACCCCGGCAGGCAACGCCCGTCGCCCCGGCGCGACCTGAGCGGCCGGGTGACAGGCGGCCGACACCGCCCCCGCAGGCGGTCGACACCGCCCCCGCCGGCGGCCGCCGGCCGCCGCACGACCGGACCACCAGCGCCGGACCACCGGACCACGGCCCCACCGCCCGCCTGCTGACAGCCCGCTCGCCCACCCCCGAGCACCATGGCCCCATGAGCCAGTACGACAAGCGCGACCCGAACTCCCTCTACCCGAAGCCGCCGTTCCCCGAGCAGGAGCAGTCGCTCCCGGGCGCCGCGTACAAGATGGACCCGAAGCCCGACCACGGCGAGGACAGCTACGTCGGCAAGGAGCGCCTCACCGGCTTCCGCGGCATCGTCACCGGCGCCGACTCCGGCATCGGTCGCGCCGCCGCGATCGCCCTCTCCCGCGAGGGCGCCGACCTGGTCCTGTCCTACCTGCCCGACGAGCAGGAGGACGCCGAGCAGGTCCGCGACCTCCTCGAGTCCGAGGGACGCCGCGCGGTGCTCGTGCCGGGCGACATCTCCGACGAGCAGTACTGCCGGGACCTCGTGCAGCGCGCCGTCGACGAGCTCGGTGGCCTCGACACCCTCGTCATGGTCGCCGGTCGGATGGACAGCAACGACGACATCCTGACCCTGACCACCGAGCACTTCGACTCGACGTTCAAGACGAACATCTACTCGCTGTTCTGGCTCACCCAGGCCGCGGTGCCGCACCTCGAGCCCGGCTCGACGATCGTCACGACCGGCTCGATCCAGGCGGCGACGCCCTCGCCCGACAAGGTCGACTACGCGATCTCGAAGAGCGCCGTGAAGACCTTCACCGAGGCCGTCGCGCAGCAGCTCGCCCCGAAGGGCATCCGCGTCAACTCCATCGCGCCGGGTCCGGTGTGGACGCCGCTGCAGCCGGGTTCCGACGACGCCGAGACCGTCGCGCACTTCGGTGAGCAGTCGCCGTTCGGTCGCCCCGGCCAGCCCGCCGAGCTCGGGGCGGCGTACGTCCACCTCGTCAGCCCGGAGTCGAGCTACCAGTCCGGCTCGACGATCACGATCGCGGGCGGCACGCCCGCGTTCTGAGCCGGGTCCGACGCGGCTCACCGGACGACGCCGGTCGCGTCCGACGCGGCACCGGACGACGCAGGTCGCGTCCGACGCGACCACGGGACGGACGGGAGGCACGGTGCCAGCGGGCACCGCGCCTCCCGTCCGTCGTCCGGTCGCGACCGCGACCCGACGCGCTCGGGCACGTGACGCCGCGGAACGCAGGGGGCGCCCACGCGGAGGTGCGACCGCACCGGTGGGGTGTCCCAGTCCGGGGCTGGCAGGGTGGGCGACGACGACGGGAGCGACGATGTCCGGTGTGACGCACGTGGTGCTGGCGGCGTGGGACGGCGGGGGCGGTGACGCCGAGCGAGCCGACGCGCTGTGCCGGGAGCACCTGCCCCGGATCGACGGCGTCGAGTCGGTGCGCTCCGGGCCGAGCGTGAGCACCGAGGGGCTCGAGGGCGGCTTCGACTGGATGCTCGTCGTGCGCTTCCGCGACCGGGACGCGCTCGCGGCCTACCTGCCGCACCCGGAGCACCGCCCGGTCGCCGACCACATCGGCGGCTCGAGCTCCCGCGTCGTGGTCTTCGACGTCGAGGACTGACCCCGGCGGACGGGGTGCGGCGTCTGCCGGTCCTGTGTGGTCTCTGATGCTTCCTCGGGTGGTGCACCGTCGCGTGCGCCCTCGCCCTGCCACCATGGTCGGATGACCGACGCGCCCGAACTCCGCCGCAGCAGGCGAACGGCCGACGTCGTCGGCATCCTCGAACCGAACCCCTACCCGCTCGTCGCGATCGCCGTGGCCGTCGTGTCAGTGGTCGTCCTGACGATCATCGGGTTCTTCCTCGGAACGGTCGACCTCCGTCTGTCGAAGGCGTTCAACGAGCTGCACGTCGGCGCGCTCGGGGCCTTCACGACCGCGGTCTACCACGTCATCAGCCCGGTCCCGGCGATCGCGCTGACCTTCGTCGTCGCAGGGCTGATCTGGTGGCGGGCACGGGACATCCGGCCGGCGTTGGGCTTCGGGATGACGATCGCGATCACGTGGTTGCCCTCCGCCGCGGTCAAGGAGATCGTGCACCGGGCACGCCCCGACGTCGCGCTCCTGCCGCACCCGTTCCCCGTGCAGCCCGACCCCGGGTACCCGAGCGGGCACACCGTGTACATCACGGCGTTCGTCATCGCGCTCGTGTGGGTCGTCCGCGAGACGCGGTGGCACCGGGTGGCGCAGGTGCTCGGCGTCGTGGCGATCGTCGTCGTGTTCCTGGCGGTGTCGATCGACGCCGTGCACTACCCGACCGATGCGGCGGCCTCGATCCTCTGGGCACTCGCGGTCGCGCCGGCAGCGCGCGTGGTGTGGGTCGACTGGGTGATGCCGAAGGTGCCGTTCCTCCGGCCGCGCGAGGGAGCGGCGGTGCCGGTCCGGCGCTGACCGGGACCCGGGGGAGCCCCCACCCGGTCGGAGGGCCCGCCGGGTGCTGCCGGAGGTCACGGACCGCGAGGCTCGAGGAGCACTACACTTCCCGAGTCACGAAGAGGTCTCATGTCCCGCTCCGCCACCGTCCCGCCGTTCCCCGTCGCACCCCGGTTCCACTTCACCACCGCGCTGTTCCGGGCGACCACCTGGCGACAGTTCGCCTTCCACGCAGCGCACCTGCCGATCGCCGTCGCGGCGCTGGCCTGGTTCGCCGTGACGATCGCCGTCGGCGTCCCCGCCGCGGTCACGTGGTTCGGGCTCGTCGTCTCCGCGTTCCTCCTGGGAGGTGGCGCCTGGTTCGCCGCCGTGACCAGACGGATGTCCGCCGCGCTGCTCGAGCAGGAGGTCGCGCCGCCCCGCTTCCGTGCCCGCCGCCCGGGACCGCTCGGGTGGGCGACGACGCGGTTGACCGACCCGGCGCGCTGGCGTGCGTTCGCCTACCTGCTCGTCGGGTTCGTCGTCACGACGTGCTCGTTCGCCGTCTCGACGGCCGTCCTCGTCACCTCCCTCGGCGCCGTGACGCACGCCGCCTGGGGTCGGTACCTCCCCGCGCAGATCGGCGCCGACGGCCGTGAGCACCGCGGCGCTCAGCTGCTCGGCACGTTCGTCGACACCGTGCCGATGCAGCTCGCGTTCGCCGCGCTCGGGATCGTCCTGCTGCTCGCCGTGTGGCCCGCCGTCAACCACGGGCTCGGGTCGCTCCAGCGCGTGGTCATCCGCTCGCTGCTCGGGACCACCCGCCGTGCGGAGCGCCTCGCCCAGGTCACCGCCTCCCGCGACGCGGCCGTCGTGGACGCCGACGCGACCCTGCGCCGCATCGAGCGCGAACTGCACGACGGCACGCAGGCCCGGCTCGTCGGCCTCGCCATGACGCTCGGCGACGCCCGGGACCGCCTGCAGCACGGGCAGGGCGGTGCCGGCGTCGAGGCGCTGGTCGACCAGGCGCACGCGGCGACGAAGGAGGCCCTCGTCGAACTGCGCGCCCTCGCCCGCGGGATCCACCCGCCGGTCCTGGACGCCGGTCTGGAGGCGGCGCTCGCCTCCGCCTGCGCGCGTGCGCCGTTCCCGGTGACGCTCCGCACCGACCTGCCGGTCCGCCCGGCGCCGGTGGTCGAGGGCATCGCGTACTTCGGGGTCCTCGAGCTCCTGACGAACGTGTCGAAGCACGCCGGGGCGACCTCGGCCACCGTCGACGTCGCACTGGTCGGCACCGACCTGGTCGCCACGGTGCAGGACGACGGCGTCGGCGGCGCCCACGTCGCACTCACGGCCGAGGACGGGCACGGCACGGGGCTCGCCGGGCTGCTCGAACGCCTGCGCGCGGTCGACGGGTCCCTGCACGTCGACAGCCCCGCGGGTGGACCGACCTCGGTGCGGCTCGTCGTGCCTGCGGGAGCCGTCACGTGAAGGTGCTCATCGCGGACGACAACACGATCGTCCGCGAGGGGCTCGCCGCGCTCCTCCGGGGCCGCGGGCACGACGTCGTCGCGGCCGTCGGGGACGGTGAGGCGGTGCTCCCCGCACTCACCGCGACGCCGGCCGACGTCGTGGTGATGGACATCCGGATGCCGCCGACCCACACGGACGAGGGCGTACAGGCCGCGGTCCGCGTCAAGGCCGCCCGGCCGGACGTCGGGGTGCTGCTGTTCTCGCAGTACGCCGAGGTGCGGTGGGCGCGCACGCTCCTCGACGTGGCGACGGTCGGCGTCGGCTACCTGCTCAAGGACCGGGTCGCCGAGGTCTCGACGTTCATCGACTCGCTCCAGCAGGTCGCCGCGGGCAACGTCGTGCTCGACCCCGAGGTCGCCGCCGCGCTCGTGCAGGCACCCCGACCGATCCGCGACCGCCTCGACACCCTCACCGCCCGGGAGACCGACGTCCTGCGCCTGATGGCC
The DNA here is from genome assembly GCF_001865055.2 of Curtobacterium sp. MCBA15_004. Classification (NCBI taxonomy): domain Bacteria; kingdom Bacillati; phylum Actinomycetota; class Actinomycetes; order Micrococcales; family Microbacteriaceae; genus Curtobacterium; species Curtobacterium sp. MCBA15_004. Next base: position 373,443 of record NZ_CP126266.1, read on the forward strand.
GAGGGGCGCTCGAACGGGGCGATCGCCGAGGCGCTGTTCCTCTCCGGGGGCACCGTCGAGAAGCACGTCACCGCGGTGTTCGCGAAGCTCGGGCTCGAGGCGGCGCCGGGCGACCACCGGCGTGTGCTCGCCGTGCTGCGCTTCCTCGCCCCCTGAGCAGGGCACGGTCGGCCCGGGGTCAGGCCGGGGCTGCCTCGTCGTCGTCGAACGGCAGGAGCCGACGTGCGCCGTGCCCCTCGGCGCCGAGCGCGTCCCCGGGGTTCACCACCAGGCAGGCGTTGAGCGAGACGCACCCGCACCCGATGCACTGCGTCATCTCCTGCTGCAGGCGCTCGAGCTCGAGCTGGCGGGCCCGGAGCCGCGCGCGCCACCGCTCGTTGAGCCGGTCCCAGTCCCGCAGCGACGGCATCCGGTCGGCGGGCAGGGCGGCGAACTGCTCGGCCACCTCGCCCAGGGGGATGCCGAGGCGCTTCGCCACCTGGATGATCGCGATCCGGCGCTCCACGTGCCGCGGGTACAGCCGGGTGCCGCCGGTGGTGCGTTCGGGGTGGATCAGGCCCTTGCGCTCGTAGAAGTGCAGCGCCGAGGCCGCGACGCCGGTCCGGCGGACGACCTCCCCGATCGACAGCAGGTCGGTCGGCCGCGGCGGCGCTGCGTTCGACGATCCGGTCCCGCCGTCGTCGATCTCCACCATGGTCGAGATCCTACGACCGGTCCGGCACCAGGAGCGCTTGGTACGATCGAGGACGCAATCCGTGTATCTACCGGCCGCCGGCACCCCGGCGGACAGCGGCGGCACCCGATGGGCCCGCCGCTCTCGCACCTGGTGGGCCGAGAAGGCACACCCCCATGCTCCAGGAACGACGCTCCGACGCGTCCCTCGTCTCCCTCGCCGGTCGTTGGTACTTCCCGATCGCCTTCGTCGCGCGGCTGCCCTTCGCGATGATGGTCGTCGGCGTGCTGACGCTCGTCGTCGCCACCCGCGACTCGGTCGCCCTCGGCGGCATCAACTCCGCGTTCGTCGGCATCGGGTCGGCGCTGTTCGGGCCGCTCGTCGGTGCCGCCGCCGACCGCTTCGGCCAGCGGGCCGTCCTCGTCCCGGTCGGCCTGGCGAACGCCGTGCTGCTCGCGCTGTTGCCGTTCGTCGTCGCCGGCTCGGCCCCCGACCTCGCCGTGCTCGCGATGTCGTTCGGCATCGGTGCGACCGCCCCGCAGGTGGCCCCGATGTCCCGCACGCGACTCGTCGCGATCATCCGGCAGCGGATGGCCCCTCGCCGCCACGAGAAGGTCCTCAGCGGGACGATGGCGTACGAGTCGGCCGCCGACGAGACCGTGTTCATCGTCGGCCCGTTCCTGGTCGGCCTGCTCGCGACCGCGATCGCCCCGTGGGTCGCCGTCGCCGGTGCGGCCGCCCTGACCTTCGTCTTCGTGACCGCGTTCGCGCTGCACCCGACCGGGCGGCTCGTCGTCCGCGGCGGGGACCACGAGGAGACCGCCCCCGCGCGGCAGCTGCTCCGCCCCCGCCTCGTCGTGGTCGTGGTCGGCATCCTCGGCATCGGACTGTTCTTCGGGTCGACGCTCACCGCCCTGACCGCCTTCATGGAGCAGCACGGCCAGTCGTCCCAGGCCGGCCTGCTCTACGGCGTGATGGGCATCGGCTCCGCGGCGCTCGCCCTCGGGTCGGCGGCGTTCCCCCGGGCGTTCGGGGTCGGCTGGCGCTGGCTCGTGTTCGGGGTCGTGCTGCTCGGCGGCGCGATCGCCTTCGCCACGGCCGACTCCGTGGTCGCCGTCGCGGTCGTGCTCGGCCTGATGGGCATCGGCATCGGCCCGACGCTCGTCGCGCAGTACAGCCTCGGGTCCGACCGTTCCCCGGTCGGCCGCTCCGCCACCACGATGACGATCCTCGGCTCGGCGGTCATCGTCGGGCAGTCCGTGGCATCCGCCGTCGTCGGCGAGGTCGCCGAGCGGGCCGGCACCGGGGCGGCCATGGCGTTCCCGGCGTACGCGGCGGCGCTCGTCGTGGTCGCGGCGGTCGTGAACGTCCTGCTCAACCGTCGGAGCCCGGTCGCACGCTAGGCACACCGGCCCTGGCCCACGGCACCCGGAGGTGACCCGGGCAGGGTGGGGTCATGCGCATCCTCGTCCTCGGCGGCACCGCGTGGCTCGGTCGGACCGTCGTCCGGCACGCCCTCGACCGCGGCCACGAGGTGACGTGCCTCGCCCGCGGCACCGACGTCCCCGCGGGCGCCCGGTCCGTCGTGGCCGATCGCGACCGCGACGACGCCCTCGCCGAGGTGCTCGACGGCTCCCGCTGGGACGCGGTCGTCGACGTCTCACGGACGCCCGACCACGTCCGACGTGCCGTCACCGCACTCGAACCCGTCGCCGACCGGTACGTCTTCGTGTCGACCGTGAGCGTCTACGCGTCCCAGGACGAGCGCGGTGCCGACGAGCGCGCTCCCGTGCTCGAGCCGTCCGACGACCCCGCCGAGTACGGCGGCGCCAAGGTGGCGTGCGAACGTGCCGTCCTCGACGCCTTCGGGGTCGAGCGCGCGTCGATCGCACGCGCCGGACTCGTCGGCGGACCGGGCGACCACACCGGACGCTCCGGGTACTGGCCGTGGCGGTTCGCGCGCGCCGCCGAGACCGGTCGACCCGTGGTGGTGCCCGCGCGCACGGACCGCCCGACCTCGGTGATCGACGTCCGCGACCTCGCGGCCTGGCTCGTCGGCGCGGCCGAGGGCGGACGAGCGGGCGTCCACGACGTCACCGGCGAGGTCCGCACGTTGGACCGGCACCTCGAGGCAGCACGGACGGTGGCTGCCGCGGACGTCCCGGTCGTGCCGCTGGCGGACGCGGTGCTCCTCGAGCGCGGCGTGGCCCCGTGGGCGGGGGAGCGGTCGCTGCCGCTGTGGATCCCCGACGACGACCACCAGGGCATGAACGACCGACCGGCGGTCCAGGCGCGATCGGCCGGGCTGACGCGGCGGCCGCTCGCCGAGACCCTCGCGGACGCGCTCGCGTGGGAACGGCAGCAGCCCGTCCACCCGCACGGCGCGGGGCTCTCCGACGACGACGAGGACGCGGTCCGCGCGGCCGGGGGCGTCAGTCCTCCGTGTCGTCGACGAGCAGGTCCTCGTGCCGGTAGTCGTTCGACCGCAGCCCCGCACGAGCGATCATGTGCGACGACACCGGCACGAGCACCAGCTGGAACACGAGCACCGGGACGACCACCCACAGCGCCGTCCAGGTCCCCACCGCGACGACGACCGCCGCCAGCGCGAGGGCCAGACCGAGCACCTGCGGCTTCGCCATCGCGTGCAGCCGGACGAGCGGGTCCGGGAACCGGACGATGCCGATCGCGGCGGACAGGGACAGCGTCGAGGCGACGAGCAGCAGCGCGAGGGCGATCCACGCCCGCACGCCGGCGCCCGCGACGAACGACTCCAGGATGGCGATCACGGGCGTTCCTCCTCGACGGCGTGCTCCGGCGTGGTGACGTCGACGCCCTCGTCGGAGGGGTCGGACGACGGGGTGACGATCCGGGCGACCGCGATCGTGGCGAACACGCTCGTCGCGGCGATCACCACGAGGACGGGCACCGCGGTCAGGTCCTGCCGGATCGCCATCGCGGCCGCGATCACGACGAGCGCGGTGGTCAGGACGATGTCCGAGCCGATCATGCGGTCAAGGATCGTCGGCCCGCGGACGATCCGTCCGACGGCCAGCGCCAGGGTCGCCCCGAGCAGCGCGAGGACGAGCAGGACGCCCACGGCCATGACGACGACTGCGGCGCTCATCGGGTGACCTCCGGCAGGGGATCGGACAGTTCGGACACGTCGTGGCGGGAGCCGATCGCGCGGATCACGAGCTCCTCGATCCGGTGCGCCTCGGCCTTCGCCGCCTCGACCTGCTCGATCCGCTCGGTGTCCAGGACGTGCAGGAGCAGCCGGCGGCGCGGCAGGTCCACGTCGGCGACGTACGACCCCGGCACGAGCGAGATCGCCAGCGTCGCGAGCGTGAAGGTCATCTCGGAGGTGGTGTGCAGCTGGACGAGCACGATCGAGCTCCGGCGGACGCCTCGCGGTCGGACCGCGACCCAGGCGACGCGGAACGACGCGGTGACCACGAGTCCGGCCCACACGACCAGGAACAGCAGCACGCGCGGCACCGAGAAGCGCTTCGACAGGGGCACCGGCGGCAGGGGCAGCGCCTGTGTCACGAGCAGCGCCACGACCACGCCGCACAGCAGGGTGAGCACGGTCCACGAGCCCCAGAGCAGCGCCCAGAGCACGGTCAGTCCGGCGACGAGCGGCACCTCGTAGCGCCACGCGACGGCGATCCGTCGAGCGTTCGAGATCCGTCGGGTGTCGCTCACCGGGCACCTCCCAGCACGGCCTGGACGTAGCGGTCGGGGGACTCCAGGGACTCGGCGGCGCGGGTCGCGTAGCCGTACAGCGGCCCGGCGACGACGGTCAGGGCGACCGAGCCGAGCACCGCGACCGTCGTCACCGCGACGAGCATGCGGGGCAGGCGCGCCGGTTCCGGCGCCTCGCCTGCGGTGGCCGTCGACCCGGTCGCCGGACGGGAGGCGCTGCTCGCGTGCGGTGCGTCGGTGACGGTGGTCGAGCCTCCAGGGTGGTACGCCTCGCCCGTCTCCTCGGAGACGGTCAGCGGCGCCGGTTCCGGCGACCGCAGGTGCGCGTGCGGTTCCGCCGTGGTCACGTGGGGCGCGGCCGCCTCGGCGGCCGGCTTCGGCCGCCAGAAGGCGGCGTCCCAGACGCGCATGAGCGCGTACAGGGTCAGGAGGCTCGTGAGGACCCCGGCGGCGACCGTCACCCACGCCATCGGGGAACCGTCCTCCGCCGCCGCGCGGAACAGGCCGAGCTTGCCGATGAAGCCGGAGAACGGCGGGATGCCGCCCAGGTTGAACGCCGGCACGAGGTAGAGCGCCGCGAGCAGCGGTGCGGCCTTGAGCAGGCCGCCGAGCGAGCGGCTCGACGTCGTGCCGCCGATGCGCTCCATCACGCCGGACACCAGGAACAGCGTGGTCTGCACGACGATGTGGTGCACCGTGTAGAACACCGCGGCGGCCGTGCCCGCGACCGTGCCGAGCCCGATGCCCATCACCATGAACCCGATGTGGCTGATGAGGGTGAAGGACAGCAGGCGTTTCACGTCGGTCTGCGACACGGCCCCGAGCACGCCGACCACCATCGTCAGCACGGCGACGACGAGCAGGACGTCGTTGAGCTGCGGCCTGGGGAAGATGATCGTCTCGAGCCGGATGATCGCGTAGATGCCGACCTTGGTGAGCAGGCCCGCGAACACGGCCGTGACCGGGGCCGGTGCCGTGGGGTACGAGTCCGGCAGCCAGAACGCCAGCGGGAAGACGGCCGCCTTGATGCCGAAGCCGATGAGCAGCATCGTGTGGAGCAGCAGCTGCACGTGCTCGGGCAGCTCCGCGACGCGCTGCGAGATCTGGGCGATGTTGACGGTGCCCGTCGCGCCGTAGACCAGGCCGATCGCGGCGAGGAAGATCGCCGACGCGATGAGGCTCGTGACGATGTACGTCGTGCCGGCCCGGACGCGCTGCTCGCTGCCGCCGAGGGTGATGAGCACGTAGCTCGCCACGAGCAGCATCTCGAACGCCACGTAGAGGTTGAACAGGTCGCCTGCGAGGAAGGCGTCGAGCACGCCCGCCGCGAGCACCAGGTACGTCGGGTAGAAGATCGTGACCGGGGCGTCCTCGTCGTCGGCGGCGAGCCCCTGCCCGATCGAGAAGAGCAGCACGAGCAACAGGACGCTCGCGCTCACCGTGAGCAGGAGCGCGCTCAGCCGGTCGACCACGAGCGAGATGCCGTACGGGGCCTCCCACCCGCCGACCTGCACGACGATGGTGCCGTGCTGGTCGACGAGCACCATGAGCGTCGCGGCGAGGGCGACCGCGACCGCGAGCACCGCGACGGTGATCGCCCGCTGCAACTTCTGGTGCCGCAGCAGGCCGAGCGCGATCGCGGCACCGAGGAGCGGCACGAGGACGAGCAGCGGGACGAGCCAGGTCATCGGGAGGCCTCCTCGGTGGGCTGCGGTGCACCGTCGTGCGGGTCGTCGGCGTCCTCGGGGGACTTCGGGTCGAAGTCCGCCTCGGGGTCGTCGTCGTGGTCGGCGCTGCGGGACCGGCCGATCGCGGCGTCGGCTTCGTCGACCTCGACCTCGTCGGCGCGCGAGAGCTTCCAGGAGCGGTGGATGAGCGCGAGCAGGAACGCGCTCACGGCGAAGGTGATGACGATCGCGGTGAGGGCGAACGCCTGGGGGAGCGGGTCGGTGATGCCCTCGGCGGTCTTGCCGATCGGGGGCCGGCCGGCCGCACCGGACATGATCAGGAGCAGCAGGTTGATCGAGTTGCCGAGCAGCAGGAAGCCGAGCAACATGCGCGTGAGGGACCGTTCGAGCAGCAGGTAGACCCCGCACGAGAACAGCACCGCCATCGCGATGACGAGCACCAGGGTGATGGTCACACTGCGCTCCCTTCCGGGGTCGAGGCGGCGGCGGTGTCGTCGACGTCGCCCTCGGTGGTGTCGTGCACGGTGGCGCGGGAGTCCTCGAGGCGCTGGCGATCGACCTCGGCGCCGAGGCTGCGCAGGACGTCGAGCACGAGGCCGACGACCACGAGGTAGACGCCGATGTCGAAGAACGTCGCGGTGACGAACTCGACGTGGCCGAGCACGGGGACGGTGGCCTCGAAGAACTCGGAGTACAGGGCGTCCTTGCCGAAGAAGAGCGGCACGATCGCGGTGGTCGCGGCGGTGGCGACCCCGAGCCCGAGCAGTCGACCGGCACGCACCGGGGCGGCGGCGCCGAGCTCGGCCGGTCCGCCCGCGAGGTACCGCCCGGCGAGGGCGATGCCCGCGACGAGCCCGCCCGCGAACCCGCCGCCGGCGGCGTTGTGCCCGGCGAACAGCAGGTAGACCGACAGCACGACGAGTCCGTGGAACAGCAGCCGCACGACGACGTCGAGCAGGGCCGAACGGCCGGTGGGGATCGCGGCGCTCGTCGGCAGCCACGCGCGGGGCCCGCCGTCGCGGTGCCGGTCGTCGGGGGAGTCGGGCATGTCCCGGAGGCGGGGCAGCGTGTCCTCGCGGGAGTTCACGAAGATCAGGCTGGCGACCCCGGTGGCCGCGGCGACGACCACCGTCAGCTCGCCGAGGGTGTCCCAGCCGCGCAGGTCGACGAGGGCGACGTTCACGACGTTCAGGCCGTGCCCGAACGAGCTCGTGAGCGCGGGCAGGTCGGGCCAGAGCGGCTCGGCGGTGCGGGCCGATGCGGCCACGACCACGACGATCGCGAGCGTGACGCCGGCGAGCGCGGCGAACAGCGCCCGGACGACCCGGAAGCGCGACGGGTTGGCGGTCGCGATGCGCGGGGGCAGGCGCCGGAGCACGAGCACGAAGGCGATGAGCGTGACCGTCTCGACGACGAGCTGCGTGAGCGCGAGGTCGACCGCGCCGTGCAGCACGAACAGCACCGACATGCCGTAGCCGGTGACGCCGACGAGGACGGCCGCGGCGAACCGGGTCTTCGCGGTGAGGACGGCGACCGCGGCGACGGCCATCACCGCGACGACCGGCACCTGGCCCCACGAGTCGGCGAACCGGACGTGGAACGCCCACGGGCCGCCGAGCACGAGGTTGGCCAGGGCCCCGGCGACGAAGACCGACAGGATCACGGTCAGGTAGTACGGCAGCGAACCGCGCTGGACGCTCGCGGTCAGCCCGGTCGCGAAGCGGTCGAGCCCGCGCATCACGTGCCGGTAGGTGCCGGACGCGCTGGGGGACCCGGCGAGCCGGTGCTGCAACGCCTCGACCGGGCGGCGGAGCAGGAACAGCGCGACACCGCCGACGAGCGTGACGGCGGATATGCCGAGCGCCGGCTCGAGGCCGTGCCACAGCGCCAGGTGCGGGACCTCGCCGTCGGCCAGCGCGGCGGCCCGGGCGGCGGGCTCGATGCCGTGCGCCACGACCGGGGTGAGCAGCCCGAGCGCGAGACCGGTGCCGGCGAGGAGGGACGGCACGACGCCGAGGCCGTGCACCCCGTGCGCCTCGGTGTCCGGCACGCCGGGCTTGCGGGCGAAGGTGCCCCAGAGGAACCGGAGCGAGTACGCCACGGTCAGGACCGACCCGAGCGTGATGCCGACGAGGGCGAACCACGCCCACCCGGCCTGCGGTCCGTGCAGTTCCTCGACGAAGCCGGTGAGCACGGCCTCCTTCGCCACGAAGCCGATCGTCGGCGGGATGCCGGCCATCGAGGCCAGCGCGAGCACGCTGACGACCACGAGCCAGGGCATCCGGCGGCCGAGCCCGCTGAGCCGGGTGAGGTCCCGGGTCCCGGTGACGTGGTCGACGGCCCCGACGACCAGGAAGAGCGTCGACTTGAACGTGGCGTGCGCGACGAGCAGCGCCACGCCGCCGAGCGCCACCGCGGGGGCACCCCACCCGGCGGCGACCACGAGGAAGCCGAGCTGGGCGACGGTGCCGTAGGCGAGCAGGAGCTTGACGTCGGTCTGCCGCAGTGCGCGGTACCCGCCGACGAGCATGCCGAGGACCCCGAGCAGGGTGATCGTCTCCCGCCACCCGGTGAGCAGGGCGAAGGCGGGTGCCAGACGGGCGACGAGGTAGATGCCGGCCTTCACCATCGCGGCGGCGTGCAGGTAGGCGCTGACCGGGGTGGGCGCCGCCATCGCCGCGGGGAGCCAGAAGTGGAACGGCACGATCGCCGACTTCGTGAGCGCGCCGAGCAGCACGAGCACGACCGCGACGGGCACGAGCGGCCCGGGACGGTCGACGAGCTCCGGCGCCCGGGCGATGATGCCGGACAGGCTCGTGGTGCCGGCGGTGACCGACAGGGCGACGAGCCCGGCGAGCATCGCCAGCCCGCCCGCGGTCGTCACGACGAGCGCCTGCATGGCCGCGGCCCGGCTGGCACGCTTCGCGGCGTCGTGCCCGATGAGCAGGTAGGAGAAGACCGTCGTCGCCTCCCACAGCACGAACAGCACGATGACGTCGTCGGCCACGACCAGGCCGTACATCGACCCGGCGAACGCGGTCAGGACCCCGGCGAACCGACCGGTGCCGGGCTCGTCGCGGCCGAAGTACGACGCGCAGTAGACGAGCACGAGGGCACCGACGACGGACACCACGAGGGCGAGCACCCACGACAGGGCGTCCATCCGCAGGGCGATCGCGAGGTCGAGCTGCGGGATCCACTCCCAGCTGCTGGTGACACCGGCACCGAGGGCGCGGGGCGTCTGCACGACCGTCAGGACCGCCGCGGCGGCGGGGGCGAGGGCGGCGACGTAGAAGACGCGTCGACCGAGCAGGGGGGTCAGGGCGGGGACGATCAGGGCGACGATCGCGAACGCGACGAGGACGGAGACCATCGGGCACCTCCTCGGGGTCGGGCTGCAGTCCGGCTCACTGGGCCCTCACAGCCTACGAGCAGGCGGTTGGCAACTCCCTGTACGGCCGGACAGCCGCCGGCTCCGCGGAGCCGACTCCTCCACCACTCTGCCCCGCGCGGCGGCCACGCGTCCGGACCGTGTCCGTGCACGTAGCCTGGGCGGGCCGACACCGGTTCGGCCACCCGTTCGGAGGAGGACCCGTGCAGCTCACCGACCTCGTGCCCGACCCCACCGCGCTCGAGCGGATCGCGACGGGCAGCACCTGGGCCGAGGGGCCGTGCTGGATCCCGGAGACCAGGACCCTGCGGTGGTCCGACATCCCCGGCGACCGGATCCTGCAGTGGCACGCGGACACCGGGGAGACGAGCGAGTACGCCACCGGGGTCGAGTTCACGAACGGGCGGGTCCTCGACCGGGACGGCTCGGTCGTGCAGTGCTCCCACGGGCGCCGGCGGGTCGAGCGGGACCGGGACGGGGTCGTGACACCGATCGTCGACGCCTGGGCCGGTGTCCGGTTCAACTCCCCGAACGACGTCGTGGTCGCCCGGGACGGCAGCGTGTGGTTCACCGACCCGGCGTACGGCATCACGCACCCGCGCGAGGGGCACCCCGGCGAGCGGGAGTACGGCGACCACTGGGTGTTCCGGTGCGGCCCCGCCGGCGAGGACCTCCGCCCGGTGGTGCTCGACTGCGAGGAGCCGAACGGTCTCGCGTTCTCCCCCGACGAGCGCGTGCTCTACGTCGCGAGTTCCTCCGGGGACCGGCCGGTGATCCGCGCGTACGACCGGGACGGCGTGCGCGTGAAGAACGGCCGCGAGTTCGTCCGGCTCGACCCGGGCGAGGGCGTCCCCGACGGCATCCGGGTGGACGAGCACGGCAACGTCTGGTCCTCGACGCACCGCGGGGTGTCCGTGTTCGCGCCGGACGGCACCCGGATCGGCGACGTCCCCGTGCCCGAGGTCGTCGCGAACCTGTGCTTCGGTGGCGCCGACGGCCGCACGCTCTTCGTCACCGCGACCACCTCGGTCCACCGCATCCGCACGACCACGCGGGACGCGACCGCTCGCTGACGTAGGCTGACCCGGCCATGCAGTGCGACTACTTCGACCGCGGGGTGTGTCGGTCCTGCACCCTGATGGGACAGCCCTACGCCGACCAGGTGCTCGACAAGGAGCTCCGCACCCGCGAGCTCCTGCACGACGCCGTCGAGCACGCCGGCGGGCCCGGAGCGGTCACCTGGCTCCCGGCGATCACCAGCCCGGAGTCCGGCTACCGGAACAAGGCGAAGATGGTCGTCGGCGGTTCGGTGCAGCACCCGACCGTGGGCATCCTCGACCACCGGCAGCGTGGCGTCGACCTGCGGCACTGCGGCATCTGCACGCCCGGCATCCAGCGCGCCCTGCCGGTCCTCGCCGCGTTCGTCGCGGACGTCGGGCTGATCCCGTACGACGTCGCCGCGCGTCGGGGCGAGCTGAAGTTCGTCCTCGTCACGGAGTCGCCGGACGGCGAGCTGATGGTCCGGTTCGTCCTCCGCTCCGAGGGGCAGCTGCCGCGGCTCCGCGACCACCTCGACCGGCTGCGCACGGTGCTCCCGCAGGCCGTCGTCGTCACCGCGAACCTGCTGCCGGAGCACAAGGCCGTCACCGAGGGGGACCGCGAGGTCGTCCTCACCGCGCAGGAGACGCTGCCGATGCGATTCGGCGACGTCACGATGCACCTCCGCCCGCAGTCCTTCTTCCAGACGAACGCGTCCGTCGCCGCACAGCTCTACGACCAGGCGTCGACCTGGATCGACGAGGTCGCACCGGCCAGCATGTGGGACCTGTACTGCGGCGTCGGCGGGTTCGCCCTGCACGCCGCCCGGCCCGGACGGTCGGTGACCGGCATCGAGACCAGCCGCGAGGCGATCCGGTCGGCCGCGCAGTCCGCACGCGAGGCCGGCCTCGCCGACGTCCGGTTCGCCGCCGACGACGCCACCGAGCACGCCCTGCGCGCCCGCCCGGGCACGGTCCCCGAGCTCGTGGTCGTGAACCCGCCCCGGCGGGGGATCGGCGAGACGCTGGCGACCTGGCTCGAGGAGTCCGACGTGCAGCACGTCGTGTACTCGAGCTGCAACCCGGTGACCCTGGCGAAGGACCTCGCCCGCATGCCGTCGCTGCGGCTGCGCCGCGCACGCGTGCTCGACATGTTCCCGCAGACCGGGCACCTCGAGGCGGTCACCCTGCTGTCCAGGGACTGACCAGGAGGTGACCAGGAGACGGACGGGAGGCACGGTGCCAGCCCGCCACGGGCCTCCAGGCCGACGCATTGCCAGGGAACTGCCAAGGTCGTGTACCCGGGTACAGCCCGATCGCCGCGGATGCGGCGATCGGTGTGTACAGGAACACGGGAGGGGTACGCAATGGTCGAGGGGTCGACTCTTGGTCTCGGTTTGATAACGGCGGCGAGTTTCCTATGGTTGCCGACCGAGGCGCCCCCGGCACGAGACCACTGCCCCCGGAGGCGCACCCCCACAACGTGACCGCGATCGGTCGGGACGGGCAGTGGCGACCGGAGCGGCGCGTGCGCAGCACCCGTGTCCGTGGTCCCGGTGGAGCGATCAACCATGAAGAAGCTTTCTCGTACCCGCACCATCGTCGGCGGCCTGGCCTTCGCCGGCATCGCCGCGACCGGTGTCGGCCTGGCGGCAGCACCCGCGAACGCCGCGTCCGGATCGACCTGGGACGCCCTCGCGCAGTGCGAGTCCGGCGGCAACTGGGCCATCAACACCGGCAACGGATACTACGGCGGCCTGCAGTTCAACCTCCGCACCTGGCAGGCGAACGGCGGCGCCGGCAACCCGGCCTCGGCCAGCCGCGAGGCCCAGATCGCCGTCGCCGAGCGCGTCCTCGCCTCGCAGGGCTGGGGCGCATGGCCCGCCTGCTCCGCGAAGCTCGGCCTGAGCGGGACCGCCGGTGCGGCCCCGCAGGCAGCGGCCCCGGCCGCCCCGCAGCAGGCGGCGCCGAAGCAGGTCGCCCCGAAGGCGACCCCGCAGCGCACCGCCCCGAGCACGCCCGTGCAGGCCGCCCCGAAGGCGACCGCGCCGAGCAAGCCCGCCGCGGTCCCGACCAGCGGGAAGACGTACGTGATCCAGTCGGGTGACACGCTCGACAGCATCGCGACGAAGCTCGGCATCGACGGCGGCTACCAGAAGCTGTGGGCCGCGAACACGCCGACCATCGACGACGCGAACCTGATCTACGCCGGCCAGGAGCTCCAGCTCCCCGCCTGATCGACCTCCCGATCCGACACGAGACCCCCGCGACCACGCGTCGCGGGGGTCTCGTGCTGTGCGGGCGGGGTCCCGTCCCGCGAGGTCAGCGGACGCCCGCGCTCCACGTGTCGAGGTCGTCGGCGCGCAGGGCAGTGGACAGTGCCTGGCGGTCGGCCTCGGTCACGGTGACGTACGCCTGGCCGTCCGGGCTCGTGCCGCTGCCCGACGTCGGCATCGTGACCGTGTGCAGGTCGTCGCTGCCGATCCCGCGGAGCGACCACCCGAGGTCGGCGAGGGTCCGCGCGTCCAGGCCCTCGTCGACGGACAGGTGCGCGCTCGTCGCCGCCACGAAGTCCCCGAGCCGGGCGGGGTTCGTGAGCGTGCCCGCCGACAGCGCCTGCTGGAACACGCCGCGCAGGAACGCCTGCTGGTTCCGGACACGGGTGCGGTCGGCATCCGGGAACGCGTACCGCTCGCGGACGAAGGCGAGCGCCTGCTCGCCGTCCAGGCGGTTCGGTCCGGCGACGAAGTCGTGGCCGCGCGACCGGAAGGCGCTGGGCGACTCGACGGTCACCCCGCCGAGGGCGTCGGTCACGTCCTCGAACCCGGCGAAGTCGATCTCGGCCACGTGGTCGATCCGGACGTCCAGGAACTGCTCGACGGTCTGCACCGTCAACGGCACCCCGCCCCACGAGTACGCGGCGTTGACCTTCGCGCGCCCGTGCCCGGGGACGTCGACCCAGGTGTCCCGGAGCACCGAGACGACCGTGACGTCGTGCCGGTCGGCCGGCACGTGCGCGAGCATGAGGGCGTCCGAGCGGCCGCCGCCCGTGCCGTCCCAGGCCGCGCCCCGGGCCGACGCCCGGGAGTCCGACCCGATGAGCAGGACGTTCACCGCGGTGCCGGACGGCGCGGGGCGCTCGCCGGTGGGGAGCGCGTCGGCGATCACGGTGCGGCCGTCGTCGTAGCTGCGGACGAGGTCGCCCACGAAGACGGCCCCGGCCGCGGCGAGCACCGCGGCGACGCCGACGAGCGACGCGACGGCGACGGCCAGGGTGCGGAGGAGCGGACGTCGTCGTCGCTGCCGGGGCGCCCTGCTGGTGCGGGCGGCTGCGGCTGCGGCGGCCTCGGCTGCGCGGGCGGCTCGGCGTTCGGACACGGGACTCCTCGGGTCGGGCCGGCAGGGTCGCCGACTCCGAGGAGATTACAGCATCTGATATGTGAATGTCACGTACTGCGGAGGACCTGGAGCAGCCGCCGGCGCAGGTCCGGGTCGTCCGGCAGGACCTCGCGCTCGATGTGCCGCGCGGTGTCCCAGGCCCGCTTGCCGGCCTCGGTGACCGCGACGACCCGCCGTCGGCCGTCCTCGGGGTGCGGCGTGCGCTCGACCAGGCCGTCCCGCTCGGCGCGCTCGAGCGTGCGGGACATGGTCTGCGGCTGCACGCGGGCGGTCCGGGCGAGGGTGTCGGCGCCGGTGGGCCCTGTGCGCAGCAGGATGTCGATCGCGACGAGTGCGGCGTGCGTCAGGCCGACGGCGCGCAGGCGTTCGTCCCAGTCGCGCTCGACGGCCCGTGCGGCGGCGGAGAGGAGCCGTCCGAGCGGCCACTCCTCGGCGGACTCGTGCATGCTCGGAGTCTACGGCCGCGCCCGGCGCCGCAAAGTAGTCAGCATGCTGACGATCGGTGTACGCTCGCCGTCGTGTCCCGCTTCCTCCGCATCGTGCTGCCCGCCGTCGTCATCGTGGTCTGGCTCGTCGTCGCCTCCGTCGGTGGCCCGGTCTTCGGCACGATCTCCGACGTCGCCACGAACGACCAGACGTCCTTCCTGCCCGCCTCGGCCGACGCGACGAAGGTGCAGGAGCGCTCGGCGGCGTTCCGGCAGGCCTCGGGCGCCCCGGCGATCATCGTGCTCGACCGGGACGGCGGACTCCGCGACGGCGACCGGACCGCGGCCGAGCAGCTCGCGGCCACGCTCGGCGACCGGAGCGACGTGCAGGGGGTCAGCCCGGTCATCCCGAGCGAGGACGGCGACGCGGTCGAGATCGTCGCGACGCTCACCCAGGACGCCGAGACGGGCGACGCGGTGGCAGCGATCCGCGCGGACGTCGACGATGCCCTGCCGTCGGGGCTCCGTGGGTACGTCACGGGCCCGGCGGGCTTCACGGCCGACCTGACCGAGGCGTTCGCGGGCATCGACGGCATCCTGCTCGGGGTGGCGCTCGCCGCGGTCTTCGTGATCCTCGTCGTCGTGTACCGCTCACCACTCCTGCCGGTGCTCGTGCTCGGCACCGCGACGTTCGCCCTCTGTGCCTCGATCCTCGTCGTGTACTGGCTCGCGGAGGCCGGCGTCGTCACGGTGAACGGGCAGGTGCAGGGCATCCTGTCGATCCTGGTGATCGGTGCCGCGACCGACTACGCGCTCCTCTACACCGCGCGCTACCGCGAGGCGCTCCGGGACCACCGGACCGGCTGGGACGCGACCAAGGCGGCCCTGCGCGGTGCGTTCGAGCCGATCGTCGCTTCGGGCGGCACCGTCATCGTCGGCGTGCTGTGCCTGCTGTTCTCCGACCTCAACTCGAACAAGGCGCTCGGACCGGTCGCGGCGATCGGCATCGCGTTCAGCCTGCTCGCCGCGCTGACCCTGCTGCCGGCACTCCTGCTGGCGTTCCGCCGTGCCGCGTTCTGGCCGCTGCGACCGGCGTACGGCAGCGCGCACCGGGTGCTCACCGGCCCGGACGCGAAGGGCCTCTGGGCGGGGGTCGGGCGGCTCGTGGCGCGTCGGACCCGCACGGTGTGGGTGGTCTGCACGGTCGCCCTGCTCGCGATGGGCGCGGGCGTCGTCGGGCTCCGGGCGGACGGTGTCCCGCAGAGCGACCTGGTGATCGGGGCCTCGCAGGCGCGGGACGGTCAGGACGTCCTGGCGGACCACTTCCCGGGCGGCTCGGGCAGCCCCGCGCAGGTGATCGGCCCGGAGCGCGACCTCGACCGGCTCGTCACGGCGATCCGCTCCGTGGACGGGGTCGACGGTGTCGTGGCCGCGGCGAAGGACAGTCCGTCCGGGACCACCCCCGTGGGCAGCGACGCCGCCGGTGCCCGCGGGCCGTCGGTCGACCCGACGGTGTCGCGGGGTGACGTCCTCCTCGAGGCCACGCTCGCCGCGCCCGCGGACTCCGAGCGGGCGGAGCATACCGTGCGGGACCTGCGGACCGCGGTCGAACGGGTGTCGCCGGACGCCCTCGTCGGCGGCGTCACCGCGACCGCCCTCGACACGAACGACACCGGCATCCGCGACCGCACGGTGATCATCCCGGTGGTGCTCGTGGTGATCCTGCTCATCCTGATGCTGCTGCTGCGGAGCATCGTGGCGCCGCTCGTGCTCATCGGCAGCGTGATCGTGTCCTTCGCGGCCGCGCTCGGCGTCGGCGCGCTCGTCTTCGACCACGTCCTGCACCTGCCGGGCGCCGACCCCTCGGTCCCGCTGTTCTCGTTCGTGTTCCTCGTGGCGCTCGGCGTCGACTACAACATCTTCCTCATGACCCGCGTGCGCGAGGAAGCGCTCCGGCACGGCCCGCGCGAGGGCGTGCTCCGCGGCCTCGGGGCGACGGGCGGGGTGATCACGTCGGCCGGCATCGTCCTCGCGGCGACCTTCGCGGCCCTCGGCGTCATCCCGATCCTGTTCCTCGTGCAGATCGCGTTCATCGTGGCCTTCGGCGTCCTGCTCGACACGGTCGTGGTCCGGTCCCTGCTCGTCCCCGCCGTCGTCCACGACCTCGACCGCCGCGCCTGGTGGCCGTCGCGCCTGTCGCGTCCGGCCCATGACATGTGACACGCTGGTCCCATGCCCGTACCCTCCACGCAGCCGGCCGCCGAGCGGAAGCTCCTCCGCGACACCGTGCAGGACAAGATCCGTGACGCGATCATGGACGGCACGCTCGAGCCGGGCGAGCGGCTCAACGACGACGACCTGATCGCCTGGCTCGGGGTCTCCCGCACGCCGATCCGCGAAGCCCTCGCCGAGCTCGCCCGCGCCGGCCTGATCGAGATGGCGCCGAACCGCTACACCCGCGTCGCGTCGCCGACCAAGGAGGAGCTGCTCGACGCCTACCGCACGCTCGGTGTGATCTACGGCGGCGTCGTCCGGCTCGCGGTGCCGCGCTGCACCGACGACCAGCGCGACCGGATCGTCGCGATGCTCGACGACGTGACGGCACGGGTCGAGGGCGACCAGGCGGACCAGGTCGCACGCGAGGGCGCCGACGTCTACGCGCTGTGGGCGGACGCCTGCGGGAACCCGACGCTCGCGCAGCTCTGCCGGGCGACGACGGACGGGCTCGCGTTCCGGCTGCGGGTCCCCGAGCTCGCGGAACTCGTGCCCGCCGAGGTGGTCCTGCCGGAGCTCGCGAAGCTCCGCGCGGCCGTGCTCGCGGTCGACCCGATCGCGGCGGAGCTCGCGATGGAGGCGATCCACCTGCTGCCGGCGCGCGACTGACGCGCGGGTCGCGACGCGACCACACCGACGGACGGGAGGCCCGTGGCGGCGCCGCCACGGGCCTCCCGTCCGTCGGTGGTCCCGTCGCGCCGGCCAGGCGATCCCCAGCGGTTTCCCTGTCCGTTCTGCGACGGGCCGTTATGGTTTCCGGGTGAGCATCGAACCGGAGCAGACGACGCGCCGTGCCCGCCGCGGCCACGTGCCGCCGCGCCACGGGCGCCAGAAGCGAGGGGGCGGGGTCGTCCTGCCCGCGGTCGCCGGGGTCCTCGCGATGGGGTTGGCGCTGACGGGCGGGTACGCGGCGTTCGCGTACGCCAGCCTGTCGAACGGCATCACCAAGATCGACGCGATCGCCCCGCGGGCCTCCGGTGACGACGAGGACGACGTCGACGGGCGGGCGCAGAACATCCTGCTCGTGGGCGACGACCACCGGCCGGACAACGCGACGCCCGAGGAGATGGCGGAGCTCAGCACCGAGTCCGACGGCGGGGCGACGAACACCGACACGATGATCGTGCTGCACATCAGCGCCGACGGCTCGCAGGCCACGATGATCTCGTTCCCCCGCGACTCGTACGTCCCGATCCCGGGCGTCGGCAAGGGCAAGCTCAACAGCGCCTTCTACTACGGCACGCTCAACGGCGGCGGCGACACCGGTGGCGCGAAGCTCCTCATCCAGACCATCCAGGACCTCAGCGGTCTGACCATCGACCACTACGTGCGGGTCTCGCTGCTCGGCTTCTACCAGGTCGTCAAGGAGCTCGGTCCCGTCGACGTGTGCCTGAACGACGCCGTGCGCGACCCGTACTCCGGCGTCGACCTACCGAAGGGCAACTCGACGCTCGACGCGAAGCAGGCGCTGTCCTTCGTACGCCAGCGGCACGGGCTGCCGAACGGCGACCTGGACCGCAGCGTCCGTCAGCAGTACTTCCTGTCGCAGGAGGCCCGCAAGGTCCTGTCCGCCGGCACCCTGCTCAACCCCGTCAAGATGAACGCGATCCTCAGCGCCGTCGGCGGCTCGGTGCAGACCGACACCGACCTCGTGTCGCTCGCGACGCAGATGCGCAACCTGCGGCCCGGGAACATCAAGTCGGCGACCATCCCGATCCTCGGCACCCCGACGATCAAGGTCGGCGGGTCGTCGCTGTCGATCGTCCAGGTCGACACGGTCGGTCTGCCCGCCTTCGTGCAGGGCCTGGTGGGCGAGCCCGAGGAGTACACGAAGGCGACCGCCGCCGAGCCCGCCGCGACGACCGTCACGGTGCGCAACGGCAGCGGCGTCACGGGTGCGGCTGCGGCGGCCGGGGCGAACCTGACCGCCCGCGGGTTCCAGGTCGGGACCCCCGGCTCGTCGGACACCACGCAGACGACCCAGGTGCAGTACCCCGCGGGTCAGGAGGCCCAGGCGAAGGCCGTGGCCGCGGTCGTCCCCGGCGCCGTCGCCGTCCGCACCGCCGCGGTGACCGGCGTCACGCTCGTGCTCGGCACCGACGGCAAGACGGCCGCCGCGCCCGACGCCCCCGCGTCCGACACCCCGGCGACCGGGGAGTCGGCGCCCGCCGCGGCTCCCGCGCAGCCGGAGACGCCCGCGGGTCCGGACGCCGCACCGAGTGCTGCCGCGCAGAGCTACGGCAAGGACGGCGTCTGCATCAACTGACAGCCCGCCGACAGGGTCCCGGGGAAGTCCCGGGACCCCGTGGGCCCACCGCGCGTCGGTTCGTCACCGACGCGCGACGGAATGTGGAATGTCACGGTGTCCGCCGAACTCCACGCGCTCCGCGACGAAGAGCGTGCCCTGATGACCGCCGTCGCGAACGGTGACCGCCAGGCCTTCACCCGCCTGCACGCCCGGTTCCGCCCGCTCGTCGAGCGCTGGGTCCGTCACCACCTCGTCGACCCGTGGCAGTCGGAGGAGGTCGTGCAGGACGTCTTCCTCGAGGTCTGGCAGCTCGCCGACCGCTACGACCCGCGGTGGTCGGTGGTGGCCTGGCTCCGGACGATCGCGCAGCGCCGGGCGATCGACCGGGTGCGCACGAGCCAGGCGGACCGGCAGCGCGACCTGCGCATCGGCGCCCGGACGGTCGAGCTCGTCGACCACGCCTCGGTCGAGCGTGCCGAGGGCGTGCTCGACCGGATCGCCCTGCATCGCGCGGTCCGGACGCTCCCGCCCCGACAGCGCGAGGCGGTCGTGCTGCGCCACCTCTCCGAGCTCAGCGGCCCGGAGCTCGCCGAGCGGCTCGGCGTCCCGCTCGGGACCGCGAAGACCCGGGCGCGCGACGGTGTCCTGACCCTCCGCCGTTGCCTGACGCCCTGACAGACGTCCATCGGTAGGTTCGACCGGTGAGCCACGCCGCGCGTCCGATCACCCTGATGACCTACAACGTGAAGAACCCGGACCCCCGGCACGACTGGCCGGCCCGGCTGCCGCTGGTCCTCGACGTGATCCGCCGCAACGACCCCGACGTGCTGTGCGTGCAGGAGGCCTTCGCCCACCAGATGGACGACCTCCGCGCCGGGCTGCCCGACCACGACGACGTCGGGCAGGGCCGCGAGGGCGGCACCGCGGGGGAGCACGCCGCGGTGTTCTACCGGCGGGACCGACTGCGCCCGGTCGACACGGGGTCGTTCTGGCTGTCGGACACCCCCGACGAGCCGGTCTCGAACACGTGGGGCAGCCTGTACCCGCGGATCGCGAACCACGCCCGGTTCCTCGACGCCGAGGGGGAGGCCTTCACGCTCCTGACCTCGCACTTCGACCACGAGGCGAACGACCACGGCGACGACGTCCGGCGCCGGAGCGCTGCCCTCGTCGTCGAGCGGCTCAGCGTGCTCGACGGGCCCCACGTGTTCGCCGGGGACTGCAACGAGCCGGCCGGCGCGGGTCCGGCGTGGCACGTGTTCACCGACGCGGGCTACCAGGACGCCTGGCTCGCCGCGGGTGACCCCGGGGACCGCACCGCGACGTTCAACGACTGGCGCGCGCCGGTCGACTCCGGGGAGCCGATCGACTGGGTCATGACGCGTGGGGTGGCCGGCGTGGACCGCGTGCGCATCGACCACGACGGGCCGGAGACGTGGGCGGCGAGCGACCACTTCCCGGTGGTCGCGACCATCCGGGTCTGAGGGGTCACGGCCCGCCGCGGGGGCTCGCGGTCAGCGGGGGACACGGCGCGGACGCCGGCGTCAGCAGGAGCGCTGCGCGTGCACCGGCATCGGTGACCCGAGCACGCTGACCACGGTGCCGTTCGTCAGCGCCGAGACGCCGTTCGTGCCGGACTCGTCGTCGCCGGTGTCGTGCCCGTCACCCGTGCCAGCGTCCTGACCCTGGCTCTCGTCCAGGCCCTGGCCCTGGCCCGCCTGGCCCTGTCCCTCGGCCGCGCGGTCGTCGGCGGCCGGTGCCCATCCGGCCTCGAGCAGCAGCTGCCAGGCCCGGGCGTCACCGTCCCCGAAGGAGACCTTGTCGGAGCGGGGCGCGTCCTGCAGCCGGTCCCCGACGTCGTCGCCGACCTGGACGCCGTCCGGCCCGGTGAGCTCGACCTCGGCGCCCGTGCGCGAGCGGACGCTGTCGCGGAGCACCCGGATCTCGACCGCGTTGCCGAGCGTGCTGGGCGTGGTGAGGGCTGCGACGCGCACGGCCCCGCCCCACGTGTAGGTGGTGCCGGACGGGAAGCACGCGCCGCCGTCGCCGACCGCGGTCTGGGTGCGGGACGGGGTGCCGAGCAGACGGTTGAGCAGGTCGACGGTCGACGCGGCGTCGCGCATGGAGACGTCGGCGACGGTCTTGTCGTCGTCGCGGAACACGAGCGACTCGGCACCGAGCTCGATCGTGTCGATCCGCTTCAGCTTGCCGGCCGAGACGGACACGGACGGGGTCGAGGTCGTGGTGGTACCGGCCGGTTCCTCGCCGGCACGGGCGGACGGCACGCCGCCGATGCCGGTGGCGTCCACGCCGACCGAGCCCGCCGTGAGGGCGAGCAGGGCAGCGCCGAGCGCCAGCTTGGTCCGGAGGGTCACCACTCGACCGTACGGGGCGCCGACCGGCAGGACGACAGGTGTTACCGGATCGCGTCCTGGTCGTCACGCGTTCGTGATCTTCGAGGACACGTCACCCGAGGGCGCCACGGCCGGGCACCGGGACGCCCCACGACCCGTCCCCCCCGGGCGCCCCACGGCCCGTGCCCGACCGCGGGGGACACCCGCCTGGGCGGGCCGGGGTCCGCCCGTGCGTAGCGTGCGGGACATGACGGAGCAGCAGAACGACGCGGCAGCGGTGGACCAGTACACGATGCAGGACCCGACGGCGATGTACGCCGACAAGAAGCCCGACGAGCAGTACCTCGAGGGTGCCGGGACCGACGAGGAGATGGCGAAGAACGTCCCCGCGGACCACGGCGAGGACACCTACCGCGGCTCCGGTCGCCTGCAGGGCCGCAAGGCGCTCGTGACCGGCGGCGACTCGGGCATCGGCGCGGCCGTCGCGATCGCCTACGCACGCGAGGGCGCCGACGTCGCGATCGTGTACCTGCCCGAGGAGCAGGAGGACGCCGACCGCATCGTCGGGCTCATCGAGGCTGCGGGTCGCAAGGCCGTCGCGCTCCCGGGGGACATCACCGACCTCGCCTTCTGCGAGGAGCTCGTGCAGAAGACCGTCGACGAGCTCGGCGGGCTCGACATCCTCGTGAACAACGCCGGCAAGCAGCAGAACGTCGACGACATCACGAAGATCTCCGACGAGGAGTTCGACGAGACCTTCAAGACGAACGCCTACGCCACGTTCCGCATCACGAAGGCCGCGGTCCCGCACCTGAAGCCGGGCTCGACGATCATCAACACCACGTCGATCCAGGCGTACGCGCCGTCGCCGCACCTCGTGCACTACGCCGCGACGAAGGCGACCGTGAACAACATGGCCAAGGGCCTCGCCGCCCAGCTCGCGCCGAAGGGCATCCGCGTCAACGCGGTCGCCCCGGGCCCGATCTGGACGCCGCTGCAGCCCGCCGGTGGCCAGCCGCCGGAGGCGCTGCCCTCCGCCGGCGAGCAGACCTACCTCGGTCGCTGGGGACAGCCGGCCGAGCTCGCCCCCGCGTTCGTGTTCCTCGCGAGCGGCGAGTCGTCCTACGTGGTCGGCGAGACGCTCCACGTCGACGGCGGCATGCCGACGCCGTAGTCGTCACCACCCGCGCGACGCGCGTGGGGACGGACGGGAGGCGCGGTGCCGGCTGGCACCGCGCCTCCCGTCCGTCCGTGGGTCGCGTCCGCCGGCCGCGACCCGTCAGGAGTCCGCGGCCACCTGTGCGGCCATGCGTTCGAGCAGTTCGCGTGCCGACATGGCCGCGGTGAGCTCCACCTCGACCGGGTTGATGCCGACGGCCCGCTCGAAGGCGCGTCGCCGGGCCTGCTCGGCGACCGGGACCTCGGGACGCTGGGGCAACGCCGCGATCGCACGCGCCGCCGCGGCGAACGCACCGGTCGGTGCACCGAGCTGCTGCCACATGGTCCGGACGTCGTGGGCGACCTGCTCGTCGTCGCCGCCGAACTCGAAGCCGGCCGAGGCCATGGTGGCGAGCCCCTGGGCGATCGGGTCCTCGGGAGTCATGTCCCGATGGTCGCACGGCGCGGTGCACGGACGTCGGGAGGACTCCCGTTGTCCCCCGACATGCCGACACTCGTGCGGGGGGCTGCTGACCCCTCGCCGAACCGGTTGGATGGACGTGGTGGACAGGACGTCCACGGCGACGGAGGGCACGATGCTCGAACACACCAGCGCGGACACGCAGGCGGCAGCCGCCGCGGCCGCCACCCTGCACCTGCGGATCACGATCGTCGGGGCGACGGTCGACCTGTTGCGCGACGTGCCCTTCCACGAGGCGCACCCCGGACTGGTCGCCGAGCGCATGGACATCCCGCTCGAGGAGCTCCGTCGGCACTTCCCGTCGTGGGACGGCCTCGTGCTCGCGGCCCTCGACCGGTGGAACGGCGCCCGGATGGACGAGGTCACGCACGAGGTCGGCGACGGGTCGACCGTCGACCTGCTCCGGGCGATCGTGGCCTCGAGCGCCGAGGACCCCGCCCTCATGCGGCTGCTCGTCGCCCTGCTGTCCGTCGCGGGCAACCCCGCGCACCCGATGGCGACGTACCTGCGCTCGCGCTACCAGCTGTTCTACGCGCAGATCAAGCGTGGGCTGGAGCACGACGTCGCGGTCGGTCGAGCCCCGCACACGATGGACCCGCGGCGGGGTGCGGAGCAGCTCATCGCCCTGTACGAGGGGCTCCAGCTGCAGGCGCTGCTGCGTGCCGACCTCGACCTCGTCGCCGCGTTCGACCGGGCCGTGGCGCGGCTCGAGCGCGGGTGGATGGAGCGGTACGAGCCCGCTGCTGCCGCCCGGTTCTCGGCATGGCGCGAGGGCGGCAGCTGGGAGATCTGAGCCGGGGAGCGCGCTGCCCGCGACCGGCCCAGCGATGGGCCGTCGGCGCTCCCGTGGACGGCTGAGCCGCTGAGCGCGCTGAGCCGCTGAGCGCGCTGCCCGCGACGGCGCGCAGGGGTGCGCGCGTACTCAGTGGGTCTCCGAGCGAAGGAGCCGACATGGCAGCACCGAACCCGATCCAGGTCCAGAAGTACCTCAGCGGCATCGACTACCCGGCGTCGAAGGACGACATCGTGTCGAAGGCCGAGCAGGAGGGTGCCGACGGCGACGTCCTGGACGCCCTGAAGAACATCCCGGACGGCGACTACGACGCCCCCACGGCGGTCTCGAAGGCCGTCTCCGACGCGGGCTGACGCACGCGTGGCGGCGGGCCCGGGGCTCGCCGCCGCCCCCGCCCGTGCGGACGCCGTCCGATCTCACGCGCTGGGCGACGGCTCACGGCTCGACACGGGCGTGAGGTGTCGCCCAGCGCGTGACGTCGTCGAGGGGTCGGCAGGCACCGCCCCGCCCACCGCCGTCAGCGCGACCGCGGACCCCGGGGGACGGTCCCGTTGCCGGGGTCGTACCCGGTGTCGCGCAGGACCGGGATCGCCCTCGTGTCGTTGTGGACCGAGTGCACCGTCACGCGGCGGGCACGGCGCAGGGCGCGCCTGGCACCGGGCGTCGCGAGCAGGCCGCCGAGCACGAGCCCCGCGCCGATGCCGAGCGCGACCGACACCGCGGCGACGAAGTCGATCGCCGACCCGGACGAACCGGACATGAAGTCGAGCAGCGCGCTCGACACCGCGACACCGGGCAGCAGTGCTCCGCAGAACGCCGGGACCGCGATCGCCGCCACCGCCGTCCGCATCCGTGCGGCCGCGATCGTGGACAGGACGCCGAGCACCACCGATGCGAGGAACGTCGCCCCGAGCAGCGGCAGGCCCAGGTGTCGCATGCTCCACAGCGCCGTGCCGGACACCACCGAGAACACCACCGCGACCGGGATCACGCGCGCGCTGGCCTGCTGCACGAAGCAGTTCGCCGCCGCGGACACCACCGTCAGCGACAGGGATGCCCAGAGCGGCAGCGGGCGCAGGGCGATCCCGGACGGGTCGACCTCGATCCGGAGCCACTGCAGCACCGCGATGCCCGCCGGGACCCCGACGACGATCGCGGCGATGACCAGGCCGATGTAGAACGCCCGGGCGACGGCCATCGCCCGGAACCCCGAGATCGCGTCCTGCGCCCACGTCACGAGCGACACGTGCGGCAGCAGCAGGACGACCAGGGCCGCGACCATGGTGGCCGCTCCCGTCGCGGTGAGCACGTCGGCCCAGATCGCCAGGGTGCCGAGCGCCGAGGCCACGGCGGCCTGCGCACCGGACACGAAGAACTGCGGGAAGCCCCGACCGGTCAGCCACCGGCCGGACAGGATGATCCCGAGCATGAGGACGAACGCGCCGATGCCGGCCCGCCACCCACCGCCGGCCTGCATCGCGATCGACGTGCCGAGGACGGACAGGCCGACGTCCGCGAGCCAGGTCGGCCACCGCGGCGGCAGGCGGAGCACGGCGACGAGGGCGCTCACGGCCGAGGTCATGTCCCGTTCGCCGTGCACGAGGTCGTCGACGATCTGGTTCGCGCGGGCCAGCCGGTCGAGGTCGGAGCCGTCGGACTGCACCGACCGGACCTTGACGAGCGGCGGGCCCTCGGACGGGGCGTACTGTATGGTCACGGAGCTGCCCGAGAAGTCGAGGTCGAGCGGCGCGAGGTTCCACTTGGTGGACACCGCGACGACGGCGGTCTCGACGCTGCGGGTGTCGGCCCCCGAGGCGAGCATGACCTCGGCGAGGTCGAGGCAGAAGTCGACGATCTGCACCGGCGAGTACTGCTCGCGAGGCCGGGTGTCGGGCGTGACGTCCTCGTACAGGGTGCCGCGCAGCCGGGCCCGGGCGTCGCGGATGTCGTGCTGCGCGAGGGCGCGGACGCGGGGTCGTGGCGGGCGGCTCGGCCGCGGGACACCGGGGAGGAACTGCTCGGCCATCCCGCCATGGTGCCAGTCGTGGTCC
Source organism: Curtobacterium sp. MCBA15_004 (assembly GCF_001865055.2). Classification (NCBI taxonomy): domain Bacteria; kingdom Bacillati; phylum Actinomycetota; class Actinomycetes; order Micrococcales; family Microbacteriaceae; genus Curtobacterium; species Curtobacterium sp. MCBA15_004. The sequence continues at coordinate 399,120 of NZ_CP126266.1, forward strand.
GCCGAGTCCGGGTGCGGGCTGAGCGCCGCCGGTGGCGGCGCGGGGCGTCTGCTCGACGCGGGCTGACGTGCCCGGGCGGGTCGCGTCCTGGTGGTGCCCGGAGACGGACTGGAGGCGCGGTGCCAGCCGGCACCGTGCCTCCAGCCCGTCACGGGGTGACGTCCGTCACCCCGGGTGGGGACTACTGCTCGAAGGTCGCCTTGAGCGTGATGTCGACGCCGGTGAGCGCCTTGCTGACCGGGCAGGTCGCCTTGGCCTCGTCGGCCGCCTTGAGGAAGGTGGCCTCGTCGATGCCGGAGACCTCGCCGCTGACGGTGAGGGTGATGCCGGTGAGCTTGAAGCCGCCGTTGCTGTCCGGGCCGAGCGAGACGTCGGCCTTGACGTCGAGGGCCTCGACGGTGCCGCCGGCCTCGCCGAGGACGGCCGAGAACTGCATCGCGTAGCAGGCGGAGTGGGCTGCGGCGATGAGCTCCTCGGGGCTGGTGGTGCCGCCGGCCTCGTCGGCGGCGCGCTTCGGGAAGGAGACGTCGTAGGTGCCGACCTTGGAGCTGGACAGCTCGACCTGGCCGGAGCCGTCCTCCAGGCCGCCGTTCCATGCGGTGCGTGCGGTGCGCGTGGGCATGCCGTTCCTCTCGTTGCGGGGGTGGCGTCGGTCCCGGCGCCGAGTCAGAGTCAATCGGAGAACGAGCGTTCTCGCAACCGGCTCTCGGGGAAGACGCAGGCTGCCCGCGACGGGTGCGCAGACCGGCCAGGAGGGTCGTGTCGATGGAGCAGGAATCGTCGGGTCGGGCCCGCGCACCCGACGGTTGCTGCTCCATCCGCGGTGGGTAGGCGGCGGGCGGGTGGCGGGCCCGCGGCCAGCGGCTGTCGCGCGGGTCAGACCGCGGGGCCGGCCGTGCGGAGGGCGTCCGCCTGCTCGGGGGACGACCGGGCGGCGTACCCGATCCGGCTCTCGCGCACGTGCCAGGCCATCCGCTCGGCGGCCTCGTCCACCGCACCCGCGTCGATCGAGGCGAGGATGCGCCGGTGGTCGGGCCACAGCCGCTTGCCGCGCGAGAAGGTGTCGAGCGCGTACAGCCACTCGATCTTCCGGGACAGCTGGCGGAGCAGGGTCGCGAGCGTCGCGCTGCCCGACAGCTCGGCGACGAGCAGGTGGAAGCGTTCGTTGAGGTCGACGAGCAGGTCGAGCTCGTCGTGTGCCACGGCGGCGTCGCCCGCGTCGAGCACCTCGCCGAGCTCCCGCCGGACCCGCCACCAGTCCTCCGGCGGGGTCGCCGTGTCGAACAGGGTCCGGGCGCGAGTGGCGGCCCGGCGCGCGGTCGCGGTCTCGAGGGCCTCGCGGACGGCGAACAGGTCGTCGGCCTCGTCGAACGGGATGTCGGCGATCCGGGACCCGGCGTTCGGGCGGGAGACGACGAAGCCCTCGCCCTCGAGGCCGCGCAGGGCCTCGCGCACGGGCACCCGGGAGACGCCGTACCGCTCCGCGAGGAACGCCTCGGTCACCCGGGTCCCTGGCTGCAGCGCACCGGACACGATGTCGTGGCGGATGGCGTCGATGACGCTCGTCCCGTTCAGCACGGGGCCGATCGTCCCACACCCCGCCCGCGGGCGGCAGGGGGCGGGACGTCGCCGGCGGCAGGGTTCCGGGTCACGCCGCCGCCTCGGCCAGACTGCGGCCGGGGATCGCGTCGAGCAGGTCCTTCGTGTACTGCTGTTGCGGGTCGTCGAACACCGCCGCGACCGTGCCCCGCTCGACGACCTCGCCGCGGCGCATCACCACGACGTCGTCGGCGATCCGGCGGACCACCCCGAGGTCGTGCGTGATGAACAGGTAGCTCAGCCCGAGGCGGTCCTGCAGCTCGTCGAGCAGCGTCAGGACCTGCTCCTGCACGAGCACGTCAAGCGCCGACACCGCCTCGTCGAGGATGAGCAGCTCCGGCTCGAGCGCCAGCGCCCGGGCGATCGCCACACGCTGCCGCTGCCCGCCGGACAGCTCGTTCGGCCGCAGCTGGGCGACCTCGCGGGGGAGGGCGACCTGCTCGAGCAGCGTGCACACCCGCTCGGTGCGCGACGCCCGGTCGCCGATGCCGAACACCCGGAGGGGCTCGTCGATGATCCGCTCGATCGTGGACGTCGGGTCGAGCGAGCCGTACGGGTCCTGGAACACGGGCTGCACGCGGCGCCGGACCGCACGACGCTCGGCTCCCCGCGCGGTGCCGACGTCGTGGCCGTCGACGAGCGCGCTGCCCGAGGTCGGCGTCTCGAGCCCGAGCACGATCCGCGCCACGGTCGTCTTGCCCGAGCCGGATTCGCCGACCACCGCGGTCGTGGTGCCCCGGCGCACGGTGAACGACACCCCGTCGACGGCGCGCAGTGTCCCGGCGCCCCGACCGCGGAGCCGGTACTCCTTCACCAGGTCGGAGACGACGAGGATCGGCTCGCCCGTGGTGGTCGGCTCCGGGGCGACCCCGGACAGCGCGGGCGCCGCCGCGATGAGCCGCTTCGTGTACTCGTGCTGCGGGTCGCGGAGGATCGCCCCGGGTGCCCCCTGCTCGACGATCTCGCCGTCGAGCATGACGACGACCCGGTCGGTCCGGTCCGCGGCGACACCGAGGTCGTGCGTCACGAACAGCAGCGTCGTGCCGTGCTGGTCCACCAGGGTCTGCAGGTGGTCGAGGATCTGCCGCTGCACCGTGACGTCGAGCGCGCTGGTCGGTTCGTCGGCGATGAGCAGTTCGGGCTGCCGGGCGAGCGCGACCGCGATGAGGATGCGCTGCCGCATGCCGCCGGAGAACTCGTGCGGGTACTGGTCCGCCCGGCGCGCGGCCTCGGGGATGCCGGCCTCGGTCATCAGCTCGACCACGCGCCGCCGGACGGCCGACCGGCCTCGGAGTCCGCCGGCCCGGAGCGCGTCCGCGATCTGCGCACCGACCCGCATCGACGGGTTGAGGTTGGTGGACGGGTCCTGCGGCACCAGGCCGATCCGCCCGCCACGGACGCGCCGCATGAGCGGCTCGTCGGCGTGCGCGACGTCGTCGGCGCCGAGCGTGATCTCGCCGCCCGTGATGTGGCCGGCACCGGGCAGCAGCCGGAGCAGCGCCGCGATGAGCGTCGACTTGCCCGACCCGGACTGCCCGACGATCGCGACGCGCTCGCCGCGGCGGACGTCGAGGTCGACGCCGTGCAGCACCTCGCGGTCGCCGAACGCGACCCGCAGGTCGCGGACGGAGAGCAGCAGGTCGGCCGCGTCCGTGCCCCGGCTCGCGTCGGTGGTCGTCGGGGCGGCCGGGAGGCGCGGCGTGCGCCCGGTGGTCGTCTCGCTGTCGTGCGTGGTCCGGTCCTCAGCGTCCTGCGGCATAGCCCTGTGCTCCTCGTGGGTTGGCGGCGGCGCCCAGGACGCCGGTGGCGGGGTCGCGCGTGACGCACGACAGGCGGCCGAGCGACCAGTCGCCGGCGCGGGTGACGACGTGGCCGCGGGCCTGGAGCCCGGCGATCACCTCGTCGCCGAGACGGTCCTCGACGACGAGGCCGCCGGGGGTCCAGGTGCGGGGCCAGAACGACCCCGGGAACGACGTGGTGTGCAGCGCGGGGGCGTCGATCGCCTGCTGCGGGGAGTACCCGCCGACGATCGTGCGGAGCAGGAAGAGCAGCTGCCACTGGTCCTGCTGGTCGCCGCCGGGGGAGCCGAGTGCCACGACGGGCTCGCCGTCCCTGAGCACGAGCGTCGGGGTGAGCGTCGTGCGCGGGCGGGCCCCGGGCGTGAGCGTGGAGGCGGTGCCCTCCTCGAGCCAGGTCATCTGCAGGCGGGTACCGAGGCAGAAGCCGAGCTCGGGGATGGTCGGGGACGACTGCAGCCAGCCGCCCGAGGGCGTGGCGCTGACGATGTTGCCCCAGCGGTCGACGACGTCGATGTGGCACGTGTCGCCGCGGGTCTCGCCGGTCGCCATCACGATCGGTTCGCCGCGGTCCTCGTCGGTGGGGGCGTCCTCCGCTGGGGCCGCGACGGCTGCGGGGGTGCTGCCGCTGTGGGCTCCCGGGACGGTGGGCTCGCCGACCCCCGCGATCGGCTCGCCGCCCGGCGTGTACGTCTCGCGGAGCGGCGGGAGCGTGCCGCCCGGCACCGAGACCGTGCCCGGGCGGAACGCGTGCGAGGCGCGGTCCTCGATCAGGGCACGGCGCGCGGCGGAGTAGTCGTCCGACAGCAGCTCGGCCATCGGGACGTCGCGCTCGCCGTAGTGCACCTCGCGGTCGGCCATCGCGAGCTTCTGCGCCTCGGCGATCGTGTGCGCGCCGAGGACGGTCGACGGGTCGAGATGCTCGTCGTCGAGCGGGTCGAGCAGCCGCAGGGTCTGGAGCAGCGCCGGACCCTGGCCCCACGGGCCGGTCTTCGCGATCGTGTGGCCGCGGAACTCGGCGGTCGTCGCGGGTTCGGTCGACGCCCGGAACGCCGCGAGGTCGTCCGCGGTGAGCACCCCCGCGTGGTCGGTCCCTGACGCGTGCCGGTGCGGCCGCCGGACGAACGCGTCGATCGCCTGCGCGACGGAGCCCTCGGCCCACTCGGTGCGGGCCGCGTCGATGCGCGCGACGCGCGCGTCGTCGGCTGCACCGGCGTCGAGACCGGCCCCGGCCTGCACGAGCCGGTCGAGCACGGCGGCCCACGCTTCGTTCCGCAGGACGGTCCCGGGGACCGGCACCGCGCCTCCCGGCAGCCAACGGTCGGCGGAGGTGGGCCAGTGGTCACGGAACAGGTCCTGGACCGTCGCGATCGTCGCGACCACCCGGGGTGCGACCGGGTGACCGTCGCGCGCGTAGCCGACGGCGTACGCCAGGACGTCGGCGAGCTCCCACGTGCCGTGGTCGCGGAGCAGCAGGAGCCATGCGTCGACCGCGCCGGGGACGGCCGCGGCCAGCGCGCCGGCCCCGGGGACCAGGTCGAGGCCCTCCGCTCGGAAGTGCTCGACCGTCGCGCCCGCGGGTGCCGGACCCTGCCCGACGAGGACCGTCGGTGTCGGGTCGGCGGCCGTCGCGAACACGGCGGTCAGGTCGCCACCGGGACCGTTGAGGTGCGGCTCGACGACCTGCAGGACGAAGCCACCGGCGACGGCCGCGTCGAAGGCGTTGCCGCCGCGTTCCAGGACGGACTGCGCGGTCGCGGTCGCGGTCCAGTGCGTCGCGGCGGCCATGCCGAAGGTGCCCTGCAGGTCCGGCCGGGTCGTCTCGGTCGGCGGGGAGGTGAAGGCGGGATTGTGGGACATGGTGCTGGTGCTACTTCCGGTCCGAGGCGGTGGGGTCGAGGGCGTCGCGCAGGGCGTCGCCGAACAGGTTGAAGCCGAGGCAGATGACGGCGATCGCGACTCCGGGCACCACCGCGGCCCACGGTGCCTGGCCGAGGTACTGCTGGGCGTCCGAGAGCATGATGCCGAGGCTCGGGGTGGGCGGCTGGATGCCGAGTCCGAGGAAGGACAGCAGGGCCTCGCCGATCACCGCGACCGGCATGATCACGGTGGCCTGCACGATGATCGCGGACAGGCAGTTCGGCAGCACGTGCTGCGCGATGATCCGGGCCCCGCCGGCGTCGAGGGTCCGCGCGCTCGTGACGAAGTCGGCGCTCGTGATCCGGAGCGTCTCACCGCGGACGATGCGGATCATCGCGGGAACGTGCGAGATCCCGATCGCGACCACCGCGTTCGTCAGGCTCGGGCCGCTGATCGCCGCCAGGCTCACCGCGATGATGAGGAACGGGAACGCCAGGGCCACGTCGGTCAGGCGCGAGACGACCGCGTCGAGCCACCGCCAGTAGCCGGCGAGCAGGCCGAGCGGGGTGCCGACGACGACCGCGAGCAGCACGGACAGGACGCCCACGACGAGCGAGACCTGGATGCCGTACAGCGTGCGCGACAGGACGTCGCGGCCGAGGTCGTCGGTGCCGAGCCCGAAGCCGACCGTGAACGGGACCTGGAACGGCAGGTCGAAGTGCGTCGCCGTCGGGTCGTGCGGCGCGACGAGCGGCGCGGTGACCCCCGCGAGCACGACGACCGCGAGCATGATCCCGCCCGTCATGCCGAGGCGGTTGGTCCGCACCTGCCTCCAGACGCGGCCACGGCTCGACCCGAGGTCGAACGGCGCTGTGATGGTCGTCATGCGGTACCTCCCGCGCGGATCTTCGGGTTGATGACCGAGTACAGGACGTCCACGGCGAAGTTGATGAGGACGTAGCCGAGCGTGATCACGAGGACGACGGCCTGGATCACCGGGTAGTCGCGGGTGAACACGGCGTCGAGCGTGAGCTTGCCGAAGCCCGGCAGCGCGAAGATGCGCTCCGTGACGACCGCGCCCGAGATGAGGCCGCCGAGCTGCAGGCCGACGATCGTCACGACGACGATCATCGAGTTGCGCAGGCCGTAGCGGAACAGCACCCGCGGGCGGCTCAGGCCCTTCGCGCGGGCGGTCCGGACGAAGTCGGTCTTCATCGTCTCGATCATCGACGCCCGGGTCTGCCGCATGATCACGGCCGCCAGGGACGTGCCGAGGATCAGCGCCGGGAGCGTCAGGTGGTGCAGGGCGCCGAGCGGGTCGCTCGTCACCGGTACGTACCCGGACGCGGGGAACCACCCGAGGCCCGCGGCGAGCCACACGATCGCGAGGATGCCGAGCCAGAAGTTCGGCACGCTCAGGCCGACCAGGGCAGCGGCGTTCGCGATCCACTCGGGCCAGCGGCCCCGGTACCGCTCTGCGAGGGTGCCGAGCGCGACGCCGACGACGACCGCGACGACGATGGCGTACAACGCGAGCCACAGCGTGACCGGGAGCGTCGCGCCGAGCAGCTCGGTGACGGGTGTGCCGGTGCGGGTGGACTGGCCGAGGTCGCCCTGCAGCGCGTTGACGACGAAGCGCCAGTACTGCACGAGCAGGGAGTCGTCGAGCCCGAGGTCGGCGCGGACGGCGGCGAGCCGTTCGGGGCTGGCCTCCTCGCCGGCCAGCGCCAGGGCCGGGTCGCCCGGCAGCTGCCGGACCCCGAAGAACACGACCACCGAGGCGAGGACGAGCGTCAGCGCCGCCTGCCAGAGCCGGGTGAGGACGTACCGGGTCACTTGCTGCCGCCTTCCACGAACGCCGCCTGGCTGAGTCGGACCACGCCGTCGGCGTAGGTGGAGACCCCGGCGACGTCCTTGCTCACGCCGGTGATGCTCCGGGTCCGGTAGAGGTAGATGATCGGGTCGTCCCGCTGCACCTTCGTGACGAGCTGGCCGTACAGGTCGGCGCGCTCCCGCTGGTCGGTTGCCTGCGCCGCGCGGGTGATCAGGTCGTCGACCTCGGGGTCGCTGTAGCCGGGGTAGTTGTTGCCGCCGCCGGTGCCGAGGAACGAGCCGATGTTGCCGTGCGGGTCGACCCGGCCGGACCAGCCGAGCTGCAGCGCCTGGAAGTCGCCGCGGGTCTGGTCGTCGAGCAGGGTCGTGTACTCGACCGGGGTGATCGTGATCGCGAAGCCACCGGCACGGGCCTGGGCCTGCAGCGCCTGGGCGAACCGGACCGTGTCGGGGGTGTTCGTCACCTCCATCGCGATCGGGAACGGCTGCTCGACCCCGGCCTGCTCGAGGAGCTCCTTCGCCCGCTCGGGGTCGTACTCCGGGCAGGCCTTGCTGGCGTCGGTCGCGAAGGCGCTCGTGTCCGGGATGGGGGAGCACGCCACGTCGGCCCAGCCGCGGAACACGCTCTGCACGAGCTCGGCGCGGTTGATCGACATCGACAGGGCCTGCCGGACCTTCGCCGACCGGGCGAGCGGAGTGCCGAGGGGCTTCGGGTCGGTGCCGACGCCGTCCTGGTTCGCGAGGTTGATCGTGATGCCCTGGTAGCCGAGCGACCCGGTGCGCAGGACGCTGAGGTCCTTGCGCTTCCGCAGCTCGTCGACGTCCTGGGTCGAGATCGTGTCGGCCATCTGCACGTCACCGGACTTCAGGTTCTGCGCGCGGATGCTCGCGTCGGTGATGATCCGGTAGGTGATCGTGTCGAAGTGGGCGCTCGCCGGGTCGTGGTAGTGCGGGTCGCGCTCGACCGTGATCGAGGTCTGCGGCACGCGCTCGACGAACTTGTACGGGCCGACGCAGACCGGGTGGTCGCCGAAGCCGTCGCCCTCCTGCGCGAGTGCCGTCGGCGACATGACCATGCCGGCGCGGTCGGCCAGCGCCGCGGTGATCGGCGCGAACGGCGTCGCGTAGTGCAGCCGCACGGTGTGGTCGTCGACCGCCTCGACGCTCGTCACCGGCCCCATCTCGCTCTTCCGGCTCGAGTCGTCCTTCGTCAGGTTGCGTTCCAGCGTCGTCACCACGGCGTCGGCGTCGAACGGGGTGCCGTCGGCGAACCGGTAGCCGGTGTGCACCGGGAACGTCACGGTCTTCCCACCGTCGGACACCGTCGGCAGTTCGGTCGCGAGCATCGGGACGACGGTGCCCTCGGCGTCGATGTCGTAGAGTTTCTGGCACATCGTCTCCATGACGTACCGGGTGTAGAGCGATGACGAGGTGGTCGGGTCGAGCCGGTCCGGTTCCGCGGAGAGGGCCATGACGAGGTCGCCGCCCTCGCGGACCTGCTGGTCACCGATCGCGACGGTGGTGACGGTCCCGGCGGTCGAGCCGCCGGCCTTCGAGCGTTGGACCGGGACGCAGGCGGTGAGGGCGAGCGTGGCGGCCAGGGCGACGGCGGGCACGGCGAGCAGTGTCCGGCGGCGTCGGGAAGAGGTCTGGGACATCGTGTTCCTGGAGCTGCGGTGTGCGTGGCGACTCTTGTGGAGTCACGCTCAGGAGTGCGGTGATTGCATACAATCACGGATCGTCGTTCGGTTTTGTATACGTTTCGTTTCCGACTTGTAACGCATTGCTGTGTCCATCGAGGGCTCGTTCCGAGGTGCCCCTCGCTCTGGGGCTCGGCGAGGTCCTCGAGTTGACGAGCGGTCACTTATCCTGAGTGCGAAGACAGGAGTGGACGATGGAGTTCGAAGAGCGTCTCGCAGCGCTGGCCACGAAGGTGCAGAACCAGCGCCAGGCGATCCAGACCGAGGAGGCCACGAAGAACGCGTTCGTGATGCCGTTCATCTCGACGATCCTCGGGTACGACGTGTTCAACCCGTTGGAGGTCGTCCCGGAGTTCACGGCCGACGTGGGCGTGAAGCGCGGGGAAAAGGTCGACTACGCGATCATGCGCGACGGCGAGGTCCAGATCCTCATCGAGTGCAAGAAATCGACGGAGCCGCTCAAGATCGAGCACGCGTCGCAGCTGTTCCGGTACTTCTCCGTCACGAACGCTCGCATCGCCGTGCTGACCAACGGTGAGGTCTACAACTTCTACACGGATCTCGACGCGCCGAACAAGATGGACGATCGACCGTTCCTCGTGCTCGACCTCGCCGACATCGACGAGACGCTCCTGCCGGAGCTCAGCAAGCTCACGAAGGACGTGTTCGACCTCGACTCGGTCATCAGCGCGGCCGAGGAACTCAAGTACGTCGGCGCGCTGAAGCGTGCCATCGCCGCACAGTTCCGTGAGCCGGAGGAAGACTTCGTCCGGCTGTTCGCGTCGCGTGTCTACGAGGGCAGGTTCACCCAGGAGGCGCGGAGCCAGTTCACGACGCTCGTCGCCAAGGCGTCGAAGCAGTTCCTCAACGAACAGGTGAACGATCGACTGAAGACGGCGCTCGGCGCGTCCTACACGGCGCCGATGGAGCAGGCCGCGTCGGTCGAAGCTCTCTCGAGCGCACCGGTGGTCGAGGACGACATCGACCGTGACACCGAGATCGAGACCACTCCTGAGGAACTCGAGGGGTACCAGATCGTCAAGGCGATCGCCTGCAGTGAGGTCAAGCCAGAGCGCATCGTCCACCGCGATCAGAAGTCGTACTTCGCGATCTTGCTCGACAACAACAACCGGAAGCCGATCGCGCGGCTCTGGTTCAACGGCAAGAAGCAGAAGTACATCGGGCTGTTCGACGAGAACAAGGTCGAGACACGTCATCCGATCGACTCTCTAGAGGACATCTACCTCCACGCTGGATCGCTTCGTTCAACCGTGTCGCGCATGGAAGCTTCCTGATGTGTCATCATAGGCAAGGCTTCGGTCACTGCCTGGCTACGGCTGGGAATGTGAAACATGCAGGGTGACACCTGCGCGCTCCTGCGGGGGCTGAGCTCACTACTGGTGGGCGATGAGCATGGTGTGCGAAAGGTAGTCCTTTCGCGACGTTGAATCGGAGTGGCCGAAGCCCCATGTCAGAGGTATCTAGAGATGAACTCTCGAAGCTGCACAATCGTGTGGCGCGGACCTATCATGCACATCTATCGATGGCTAAGCGCCTGCAGAGACGCGACCGGCTTTGGAACGCGGCGCTCATTGTCCTGAGTTGTGTTTCGGTCATTGCCGCCGTGGCCCTCTTAAGCGATGAACGGATATATGGCGAACGAGGCGACCTGCTCTGGGCGTCTATCGGCATCGTCACCCTTGCAGTGACGCTTGTGGTCACTAATGCTGATTATCGGGTTCGATCCACAAATGCTTTTACTGAGTACCGAGAGTTGCAGCGCCTATGGGTAGATCTTGATAGGGTGGTGTCCAGATCAAATGATACGGCGGAACGCCTTCATGCGGCGGACGACCTTAATGCGCGCTACCAGAAATTGCTGGACATGATTCCCAACCACTCGGGCGCAGATTTCTTTGCAAATATGACCATTTTTTCGAGGGAACATCCGTCATTCAACAGGTGTGACTGGTCCCATTTCGAAGCCTCTAGATGGGATCGCGTGAATATCTATGGCGCCAGACTGGCGAGTGGAACGCTAACCGCGTTGCCTGTCGTGTTGGCGATCACCGCACTTGCCGCTCTAGTTCCAGTCGCCGGCGGCATCTTCAGCAAGGGCTGATCGATGGTTAGCGAAAGGCGATGGCAGAAGGCGGTGACGAGGGCTCGGCTGCTGGAGGCTTGGACTAAAATCGAGAGTGGCGGCGGGTCGGGTAGGGATGGGATAAGTCCTGAACAGTTTGCGGGCGTTCTTAAAACAGAAATCCGCTTAATCAATCGTCGACTACGCCACTTCGATTACAGCTTCCAGCCATATGTTGAGGTGCTGAAATCGAAAGGGGCGGGCAAAAATCCGCGGGTTGTCTCACTCCCTTCGGTTCGCGATAGGATCGCGCTCAGGGTGAAGGCAGTTTTCCTTCGTGAAGTGCATCCTGATGCGTCGATGCGTCTGCCGCAGGACGTGGTAGCCGCTCTGATTTCTCAACTTGAGAAGGATCGCTGGTCCCACTTCGTCAAGTTGGATGTTAAAGAGTTCTATCCGTCGATCTCTCACGAGTTTCTACGAGCACGACTGACGCAGATCTTCCGCAACGAGAAGATAGTCGATCTGTTCATCAGCGCTGTGGAGGCCCCTACGGTCGCGAGGAGGGCGGTTCGCCCGCGAACTAGTAGTACACGCGGCGTCCCGCAAGGCCTAGCCGTGTCGAATGGTATGGCCGAAGCAGTCATGCAGCTGTTGGACGATCACGTGGCGGCCAGCCCCAATGTTGCTGGCTTCAGGTTCGTTGACGACATAGTGCTACTCGGAGAGAGCCTGGCTGAGCTTCGCATCGTTACGGGACAGATCCGCCAAGTCGCGGCGTTGGCAGATTTGGAAATCCACGGCGATCATAATGCAGAAAAAAGCAAGTCGGGGAGTATCGCTGATGGCTTCGACTTCCTTGGCTATTCGTTCGAGTGGCCGAGAATATCGGTGCGTAAGGGTTCGATATCTAAGCTTGAAGGGCGCATAGCGCGAAGCTTCACGGCCTATCGGTATGCTGTGGCCAGAAACCCGAAGGATGAAAGCTGGCAGACGATCTGCCGCAATCGCCTGCAGTGGCACCTCGATCTGGTCATCAGTGGCTTCGTTCTTGAAGGGCGACGCGTTGGATGGCTGGCGTACTTCTCACAGATCCGCAATTTGAAATTGCTTAGACGCCTTGATGAGCTGGTAGCACAGAAGGCCGTCCGTTTCGGTGTTGGCGACATGAGGTTCAAGTCGTTCGTTCGAGTTTACCGAGTTGTCTCATCGCGACGTAACGACAGTTCGGGATACCTGCCGGATTTTGATGTGATGCCGGTTGAGGAAATGCGAATTGTACTTGTTGACATTTTCAACCAACCGGGCGCAGTCCGGCTGTCTGAAGATGACGTGCGGGCGCGCTTCAAGCGTCGGATTAAGAAGCTGTCTCGCGAACTCGAATCCGATGTTCCGAGCTATCGGTAACAGCAAACGCGCGTGACCGCTGCCTTTGGTCCTTCGTGGCTTCGTTAGGTGAGTAGGGAAACGTTCAGGCTGCAAGTGAATGAAGGTCAGGTGGAGGTGAGGTGACGCGCCTCCCATGTGACGCCGAGGCGGTCCTCGCCGCCCTCGCCCGCACGTCCGGCGACGTCCCGGGGGCCCGCCGGGTCGCCCGGCAGTTCGCCGACCTCGACGCGGGCGAGCGCTCCGCACTGCTGTGGAGCGAGGACGCCGGGGCTCGGCTCGTCGCGGTCCTGCTGCTCGTGCAGGCGATGCGCGATCGGCCCGACGCCGAGCTGATCGACGAGTACCTCGCCGCCGCGAAGGCCGAGCGGTTCGAGGACCCGGCGCTGGTCGACCTGGCAGCCGAGGAACTCGTCGGCGCCCCGCTCGTCGGCGGCTCGACCGGGCCGCTGTTCGCGCTCGCGAAGTCCGACGTGGCGATGGTCCGGCGGATCGCGGTCGTGGCGACGCTGGCGTTCGCGAAGCAGGGCGACGCCGAGGTCCCGCTCGGGATCGCCGGCCGGCTCGTGCGGGAGCGCACCGAGACGGTGCAGTCGGCCCTCGGGTGGGTGCTCCGCGAGACCGGGAAGCGGGCGTCCGAGGAGTCGCTCGTCGCGTTCCTCGAGCGGCAGGGGCGGTTCCTGACACCCGCGGCCCGGGCGACCGCGACCGAGCACCTGCCCCCGGCGGAGCGGGACCGGCTGCGCGGCTGACCGCCCGGCCGCTGCGCCGCCCGCACCCTCGCGCGCCACGCGGGCCGGACGGCGTCAGCGCGCGAAGACGTCGTCGAGCGTGTACGTCGCCAGACCCCGCTGCTCGAGCAGGGCGTGCAGCCGCGGCAGCGCCTCGATCGTGCCGGGGTGGTTCGCGTGCCCGATCACGATGTGCGCCGGCTGGAACCACTGCTCCGCGAAGCCGAGGATCTGGTCCGCGGTGATGTCGCCCGAGTCGGCCAGGGTGCCGTACCAGAGCAGGGGCGTGGTGTAGCCGACGGCCGCAGCGGCCCGGTCCACCCGGGCGTCGTGGTAGCCGAACGGCGGCCGGAAGTACGGCTTCGCGTCGACGCCGAAGGTGTCCTGGATGAACGCGTGGTTCCGTGTCAGCTGGTCCTGGACCGCCTGGTCACCGAGCTTCGTCAGTGCCGGGTGGTCCCACGTGTGGTTGCCGAGCTGCACCTGCCCGGAGGCGACGAGCGGCCGCAGCAGGTCGGCGTGCTCGGTCCACGCCGGGCGGACGCCGTTCACGAAGAACGTCAGGCGCGTGCCCGTCTCCGCGGCGAAGCGGGCGTAGGCGCCGACGACGTCCGAGGAGGCCCCGTCGTCGACCGTCCAGGCGATCCCCGGCGTGCCCTCGGGGAGCCCGGTCACGGTGCCGGGCGGCAGCGGCACCTTCGTCAGCGTGGGCCGCGTCGGCGTCGGCGTCGGCGTCGGGGTCGGTGTCGCCGTGTGCGTGGGAGTGGAGGGCGGCCGCGCCGACGGGGAGCGTCGCGGCCCGTCGGACCCCGGTGAGCAGGCCGCGAGGAGCCCGGCGGCGAGGGTGCCGGTCGCGCTCGCGAGGAGCGTCCGGCGCGTGGTGCTGTGGTCCATCGCGCCCAGCGTGACGCGCGCGGGGTGCGGCGCGCATCGGCGGTCGGGCGGAGACCGCGCTGGCCGACCGGCCAGGACGTCGGACACGGGACGGGAGGCGCGGTGCGGGCCCGCCGCGCCGGTGCGGTCGGGCGACGGGGCCGGGACCGGGACCGGGACCGGACCACGGTGCGGGCCCGCACCGACGGTGCGGCCCGGGGACGGGGCTGGGAACGCACCACGGGGCGGGCGCGTACCGACGAGGGTGACGTGGGCCGCGCCTCCAGGCCGGCCCCGAGCTCCACGAGAGGAATGCCACGTGCGCGCACTGACCTGGCAGGGCACCGAGAAGGTGTCCGTCGAGACCGTCCCCGACCCGACCATCCAGGAGCCGACCGATGCGATCGTGCGGATCACGTCGACCGCGATCTGCGGCTCCGACCTGCACCTGTACCGGGTCCTCGGCCCGTACATCGACAAGGGCGACGTCCTCGGGCACGAGCCCATGGGCATCGTCGAGGAGGTCGGCTCGGCCGTCACCAACCTGAAGGTCGGCGACCGTGTCGTCATCCCCTTCAACATCTCGTGCGGCCACTGCTGGATGTGCCAGCACGGCTTCCAGTCGCAGTGCGAGACGACGCAGGTGACCGAGTACGGCACCGGCGCCTCGCTGTTCGGCTACACGAAGATGTACGGCCAGGTCCCCGGCGGGCAGGCCGAGTACCTGCGCGTGCCGCACGCCGACTACGGCCCCATCAAGGTGCCGGACACCGGTGCCGACGACCAGTGGCTGTTCATGAGCGACATCCTCCCGACCGCCTGGCAGGCCGTGCAGTACGCCGACGTGCCCGAGGGTGGCACGCTCGCGGTGCTCGGCCTCGGCCCGGTCGGCCAGTTCGCCGCGCGGATCGGCAAGCACCTCGGCTACCGGGTGCTCGCCGTCGACCCCGAGCAGGTCCGCCGCGACCTCGGCGCGAAGCACGGCATCGAGGTGTTCGACATGTCGGACGACCTCGTCCCGCAGCTCGTCGACCTGACCGACGGCCGCGGGCCCGACGGTGTCGTCGACGCGGTCGGGATGGAGGCGCACGGCAACCCGGTCGCCGGGTTCGCGCAGCGCGCCGCGGGCCTGCTGCCCGACAAGCTCGCCCAGAAGGCGATCGAGACGGCCGGCGTCGACCGGCTCGCGGCGGTGCACACCGCGATCGACCTGGTGCGCCGCGGCGGCACGGTGTCGCTCTCGGGCGTGTACGGCGGCATGGCCGACCCGATGCCGATGATGACGATGTTCGACAAGCAGATCACGATCCGCGAGGGGCAGTGCAACGTCCGCCGCTGGGTCGACGACCTCATGCCGCTCGTGTCCGACTCCGCCGACCCGCTCGGCACGCTCGACCTGACCACCCACCGGGTGTCGCTCGAGGACGCGCCGCACATGTACTCGGTCTTCCAGAAGAAGGAGGACGGCTGCATCAAGGTCGTGCTCGACCCCGCGATGGCCGCCGCCTGATGACGGCCCCGACCGGACCCGGGCGGGTGCGCTGATGCGCGTCGTCGTGGTGGGCGCCACCGGCAACGTCGGTACTGGCGTGCTCCGACGGCTCGCGGCTGCGCGCCTGGCCGGGGACGGTCGGGCCGGCGAGGCCGACGGCCTGCAGGTCGTCGGTGTCGCCCGTCGTCTGCCCGACGCCCGGGTCGCGCCCTACGACGTGGCGGAGTGGCACCGGGTGGACGTCGGTGACCCGCACGCGGTCGACGCCCTCACCGCGGTGTTCCGGGATGCCGACGCCGTGGTGCACCTGGCGTGGGCGCTCCAGCCGACGCACGACATCCCGGCGCAGCACCGGACGAACGTCACGGGGACGGCGAACGTCCTCGAGGCCGTCGCGCGCGCCGGCGTCGGGCAGGTCGTCGTGGCGTCGTCGGTCGGCACCTACCGCGGCGTCGACGTCGCGGGCAAGCGGACCCCCGTCGACGAGTCGTGGCCCGCGACCGGGATCCCGACGGCGACGTACTCGGTGCACAAGGCCGCGAACGAGGCCGCCATGGACGACTTCGAGCGGGAACACCCCGACATCGTCGTCACCCGATTGCGGCCCGGCCTGGTGTTCCAGCGCGGGGTGGCCGCCGAGCTCCGCGGGCTGTTCCTCGGGCACCTCGTGCCGATGCGGATCGTCCGGTGGATCCGCTGGGCCGTGCTGCCGCTGCCGTACCCGTTCGTGTTCCAGGCCGTGCACGCCGACGACCTCGCCGACGCGTACTGGCGTGCGGTGGACCGCCGAGCGGCCGGGGCGTTCAACATCGCCGCGGCCCCCGTCCTCACCCCGCCCCGGATCGCGCGGGCGTTCGGCATGCCCGGTGCGGTCCGGGTGCCGCTCCGGCTCGTCCGCGGGCTCGTCACGCTGACCTGGCGGCTCCACCTGCAGCCGACGGACGCCGGGTGGGTCGACATCGCCGCCGGGGTGCCCATCATGCGCACCGACCGCGCCCGGGCCGAGCTCGGGTGGGAGCCGCGGCACTCGGCGGAGGACGCCCTGCGGGAGCTCGTCGACGGCTTCGCGGACGGCGCGCACGTCGCGGCGTCCGGGCCGCTGCGGGGCTGACCGGGGTCGTACCCTGGTCGGGTGCTGACGCCGACGGACCTGCTCGGGGAGTGGCACCTCGACCGGACGATCGAGGACCGCCTCGCCGGGCAGCACGGGACCGTCACCGGGACCACGACGCTCACCGCGACCGCTCCCGACGAGGTGCGCTGGGACGAGTCCGGCACGATGACCCTCGGCGGCCGCGCCACCCCGGTGTCCCGGACGCTGACCGTGCGCCGTGGCCCGGACGGCACGTGGACGGTGCACTTCTCGGACGGACGGGTCTTCCACCCGTGGACCTGGGGGTCGACGGTCGAGCACGCCTGCGCGCCGGACGACTACCGGGGGATCCTCGACGGCGACCGGACCCGGTGGACCGTGCGCTGGGTGGTGGCGGGCCCGGCGAAGGACCACACGCTCGACAGCGTCCTGACGCGGCCCGGCAGCCGGGGTCGCACCGAGTCCTGACCCGCGGCCCGTCCCATCGCGTCGGTCGTCCGCGGCAGACTGACCGCATGGCCCGCAGAACCTCGTCCCCCGACGGCACCGACGCCCCGCGCCTGACCGCGACGGCCCCGACCGACCTCGAGGACTGGACGCCGGCCCCCGGTGACCTGTTGACGGGCGACCGGGTCGAGGGCAAACGCATCGGCGTCCTCGACGTCGCGGGGGAGCGGCTGCCCGACGCCGAGCTCGAGGAGTGCGTCGTCGACACGCTCCGGGCGGACGACACCGACCTGCGCGGGCTGCGGGTCCGCGACTCGACGATCGAGACCCTCGACGCCCCGGTCCTGCGGGCGTCGAGCAGCTCGTGGCGCGGCGTCCGCATCGGCGGCGGTCGCGTCGGTTCGGCGGAGCTGTACGACGCGGAGCTCAACGACGTCGTGTTCACCGGCCTGAAGCTCGGCTTCGTGAACCTGCGCGGCTCGGCCCTCACCGACGTGGTGTTCCGCGACTGCGTGATCGACGAGCTCGACCTCGGCGACGCCCGGCTGCTGCGGGTGTCGTTCGAGGGGTCGACGATCCGCGCGGTCGAGGGCACCGGGACCCGGGTCGAGCACGTCGACCTGCGCCGCGCGGACCTCGACCGGGTCGAGCGGCTGGAGGGCCTGCGCGGCGCGACGATCGGCTCGGACCAGCTCTTCGCGCTCGCCCCGCTCCTCGCCGCGCAGGCCGGCTACCGCGTCGGCTGACCCGCCGCCCAGGCCGGGTTACCGCGTCGGCTGACCCGCCGGTACCGCGGCCAGCGCCGCCGCGAGGTCCGCCCGCACCAGGTCCCCGTGCGCCGCGGCCCCCGCCTGCGTCCCCGCCGCGGCCGAGGCGATCACGGTGGCCATCGGCGTGGTGACGTTCCCGGCCGCGTAGACCCCGCGCACCGACGTCTGCCCGGTGCCGTCGACGGGGAGCGTGCCGCCGAACCGGAAGCCGTCGACCACGAAGTCCTCGACCGCCAGCCCGAGCCCGTCGAGGTGCTCGACGCGGGGCTCGGCCGTGCTCGACGCGGCCAGGGCGTCGAGCGCCACGACCTCGCCCGACCCGAGCCGGACGCCGGTGAGGCGACCCGCGTCCGACTCGACCCGTGCCACCCGTTCGTCGCGCACGGTGATCCCGCGCGCTGCGAACCCGGCCCGCGCGGTCGCGTCGACCAGGTCCGGCTCGGCGACGAACGCCGTCACCCGGTCGCTCAGGGCCCGGAACATGAGCGCGTGGTGCGGCCCCGTCGGCGAGGTCACGAGCACACCGATCCGCTGGTCGCGGACCTCCCACCCGTGGCAGAACGGGCAGTGCACGACGCCGCGCCCCCACTGCTCCGCGAGCCCCGGCACGTCCGGCAGCACGTCGACGGCGCCGGAGGCGACGACCAGCCGACGGGCGGTGACACGCCTGCCGGAGTCCAGCGTGACCGAGAACGCGACCGCGTCGGGACCGTCGGTGGGTGTCGCGGACGCGGCCACGATCCTCCCGTCCGTCACCGCGACGCCGTAGGAGGCGACCTCCTGCCGACCGATGCGGTGGAGCTCGCGGGGCGCGACGCCCTCGCGGCCCAGGTAGTTGTGTGCGCCCGCCGCGGGCGCGTTGCGCGGTTCGCCGGAGTCGACGACCAGGACGGACCGGCGCGACCGGCCGAGGATCAGTGCTGCGGACAGGCCGGCGGGGCCACCGCCGATGACGACGACGTCGAAGTGGTTCTGCATGCGGACACCGTCCCGCCGTGCGTGCCGCGCTGGCAACCATCCTTGCCGGTCTGGCAACATGGCGGCATGGACACCAGCCGGGAGGAACGGATCGCCACGCGCACGACGGCCCAGGTGGTCGAGGCGGTCGGCCCACGACTCCGCGCCCTGCGTGCGCGACGAGACGTCACGCTGGGCGCGCTCTCCGAGCGCACCGGCATCTCCGTCTCGACGCTGTCCCGGCTCGAGTCGGGGCAGCGGAAGCCGACGCTCGAACTCCTGCTCCCGCTCGCGAAGGCGTACCAGGTGCCGCTCGACGACCTGGTCGGGGCGCCGCAGACCGGGGACCCGCGCGTGCACCTCAAGCCCGAGCAGCACGGCGGACGCGTGGTGGTGCCGCTCACCCGACGCACCGGGGGCGTCCGGTCGTTCAAGCAGCTGTACCCGCCCGAGCCCCCGACGGCCGACCGCACGCAGCGCACGCACGAGGGCTACGAGTGGCTCTACGTGCTGTCCGGACGGCTGCGGCTGCTCCTCGGCGACCGCGACTTCGACCTCGGGCCGGGTGAGGTCGTCGAGTTCGACACGCACACGCCGCACTGGGTCGGCAACACGAGCGACGAGGTCACCGAGGTGCTCTGCCTGTACGGGCCGCAGGGCGAGCGGGCGCACGTGCGGTCCCGCCCGGGGCGCAGCGACGGGGCGTGAACGCGGGCCGGGACGGACGTGGTCGGAGCCGCGCGGCGGTGTCGTGCAGCGTCGATGCGTCGGCGTCGATCCACCGTGGAACATGACATTCGGAATGTTCTCGGCGCTCGGGCCCGACGATGGCACCTCCCTGTCCCCGACCGGAGGAGGCACCGTGCCCCGTTCCCCCCGTCCCGTCCGCCTGGCGCTCGCCGGCACCGTGATCGCGCTCGCCGCGTGCGCGGTCGCCCCGGCCACCGTCGCCAGCGCCGCCCCGACCGTGCCCGCGTCCGCCAGCACCGCCGCGGACCGTCCGCTCGTGACCTCGTTCGCCCAGCAGACGTTCGTCCGCGACCAGCTCGTCGTGGTCCGGGTCGCGCTCGGGCTGTCCACCCCGAACCCGGTCGACGTCCGCGACGACCAGGGCCGCCTCGTCGCCACCACGCCGACCGGCGGGCAGACCTCGCTCATGCTCCGCCCGGACGGGCAGGACCACGCGCGCTACACGGTGGTCTCCCGCGACGGCGCCGAGCGCACCGACACGATCACGGTCGACTTCTCGGGGCTGCCGCTCGACGCGCCGTCCGACCACACCGACACCGACGAGGTCCAGCGCATCTCGCGCGCCGTCGCGGGCGGGTCGCTCGACCACACCCTGCGCGTCACGGGTGTCCCCGGTGCGACGATCACCCTCACGGTGAACGGTGTCGCGACCTCGGCGACGGCCGACGCCACCGGCAGCGCGGCACTCCCGGCGCACTTCACCCCCGGGCAGAACGCGATCGCGCTGTCGCAGTCCCTCGGCGCGAAGCAGTCCGTCGTCCGGACGTACGGCTACCAGCTCGGGGGCGGCCGGTGAGCGCCCGCCGCCTCGGGGTGACCACGGCCCTCGTGCTCGGCGTCGGTGCCGCCCTCGTCGTACCGACCGCCGCCACCGCGGCGACCGCGACAGGGGTGCCCACCCCGACCGCTCCGTCGACCGTCGCCGCGGCGTCCGCGCACGCCAGCGCGCTGCACGTGGACGCGGTCCGCGCCACCCGGACCGGCTACACCGTCCTGGTCAGCGGCGGGACGCCGTACGCCTCGGCGAGCATCCGTACCGCGCTGCCGCACTCCCCGGTCCACGAGGAGTGGCTCGACGCCGACGGCTCCGGGGTGTTCTCGATCCGCGCGTCCACGGCGTTCTCGTTCGGCGTGGTGATCGAGGACGAGACCGGCGCGCGCCTCGAGACCGTCGTGGGTTCCGGGCGGCGCGGTGACCAGGGCCTCGCTGCCGTGGTCGAGCACCGGGACTGGTCCGGCCCGGTCGTCCGGGTGGCGGGCGCCGACGGGTTCGCCGTCGTGACCGACGAGCACGGGCGGGAGCTCGGCGCCGACGTGGTCGGGGCGCTCGGCCTCGACACCGTGCAGCTGCCGTCCTCGGTCCGCGCCGGTGACGTCGTGCACGTCGCGGTCGACGGTGAGACGGTGTCGCTGCGGGTCTGACCCGTCGGCACTCCCGTGCCGTCACCGCACCCCCGGTCCCGCCGTGGACCGGGGGTGCGGTGCGTCCGGGCCAGCGGTGCTTCCGGGGCCGGCGTGCGTCCGGGCCAGCGGTGCTTCCGGGGCCGGCGTGCGTCCGGGTCAGCGGTGCGTCCAGCGCCCGCCGGCCCGACGCCGGAACGCGACCCGGAACCGCCGCGCCCACCGCCGCACCGGGTTCGCTCGCCGCCCGTTCACCCGGAACGTGTGGAACGCCCGCCGCGTGCGGAGCAGCGCCGAACCGATGCCCGAGAACGGCCGCGCCGACACCTCGACCGTGAGCGCACGGTCGACCACGACCCGCCAGGCCGGGTCGAACGCCATCGCCAGGTCGACGTCGTCGTGCACCTCGGGGTCGTCCCGGTGCACGCGCCCACGGGCCGCGGTCCAGGTCGAGCGCCGCAGGGCCGTCGCCGAGCCGAACAGGGGCGCCCGCCCGAGCGCCGACCAGACGAGCAGGAAGTACGGGCCCATGTAGAGCAGGTCCCACACGCGGCGCACCACGGGACCGCCGTCGTAGGGGCGTCCGGGACCGGTGACCGCGACGACGTCGGACCGCTCGAGCAGCCGCAGGGCGGTCGCGATCCACCCGGGCGGCGGGACCGAGTCGGCGTCCAGGCGCACGATGACGTCGCCGGCGGCGTGGTCGTACCCGCGGGCGGACGCCCGGGCGATGCCGCGGACGGGTTCGTGCAGCACGACCGCCCCGGCACGCCGTGCGACCGCGACGCTGTCGTCCGTGCTGCCGTTGTCGACCACGACGACCTCGTCGGGCGGTCGGGTCTGCGCCGACAGGGCACGCAGACAGCGGGCGAGGTGCTCGGCGTCGTCGAGCACCGGGACGACGACGGTCACACTCGGCACCCCTGCGATCCTGCCGCAGCCGCGCTGGACGGACGGCAGGATCCGCGTTGCACGGACGGATCCGCGCTCCGTGGCGTTCCTGGGCGAGGCCGCAGTGCGGTCCGCGCACGGTCGGCTCCAACGCCCCGGGTGACCTGCCCGTGGCGACCCGACCGGAAGGCCGACCATGACCACGAACCCACCCGGGAACGACTCCGGGACGCCCATCCACGACGCGACGGCAGCGGCCGAGGGCCACGAGGTGCGCCCCGGCGTCTTCGTCCCGTCCTTCGCCGGCGGCTCGACCGACACCCCGTCCGGCGACAGCACCTTCGACGACGCTGCCTTCGACGACACCGTCCGTCGCCCCGAGGGCTTCGACGACGTCGAGCCGCTCGACGCGCTGCCCGCCGACGAGCAGCTCCCCGCGACACCGTCCGCCGCGGGCGCCGCTGCCCCCGTGACGTCGAGCACGACGACCGGCGGCGGCTTCGACGACGCCGTCGGCGGCCCGCTCGGCGGTCCGTCGTCCGGCATCGGCGGCACGACCGGCTCCGTCCCGAGCACCGGCGGGCCGACCGGCGGCGACTCAGGCTCCGGATCCGGTGGCAAGGCCGACGCAGCCAAGGGTGCCGCCCAGGACGTCGCCGGTGACGCGAAGGCCAAGGCGGCCGACGTCGCCGGCACGGCCAAGGAGCAGGCGGCCAACGTCGCATCCGAGGTCGGTGACCACGCCAAGCAGCTCTACGGCCAGGCGTCCGAGACGCTCAAGGGCCAGGCCGCCGACCAGCAGCAGCGTGCCGCCGGGGGCCTCCGCAGCCTCGGCGAGCAGCTCGGTCGGATGGCCGAGAACGACGACGAGCAGGGCGTCGCGTCGAAGGTCGTCCGCGACCTGTCGACCCGTGCCACCTCGGTCGCCGGCTACCTCGAGGACCGCGACCCCGGTTCGCTCCTCAGCGAGGTGAAGTCCTTCGCCGCGAAGCGCCCCGGAACGTTCATCGCGCTCGCCGCCGGCGCCGGGCTGCTCGCCGGCCGCCTGACCAAGGCGCTCACCGCCGAGGTGAAGCACGAGAAGGAAGCCGAGCACCACACCGACGGGACGGTGGACGGCGCATGAGCCAGAGCACGCCCGGGGGCTTCCCGGCCGCGGAGCCGTCACCCGAGGAGCGCGCGGCCACGACCCCGCTCGGCCAGCTGCTGTCCGACGTGTCCCAGGACCTGTCGACGCTGTTCCGTCAGGAGGTCGCCCTCGCCAAGGCCGAGCTGACCCAGTCGGCCAAGAAGGCGGGCAAGGCCGGCGGCATGTTCGGCGGCGCCGGACTCACCGCGCTGTTCGCCCTGCTGTTCCTGTCGATCGCCGCCTGGTGGGGTCTCGGGTACCTCATCGGCAACGCGTGGTCGGCGGTCGTGATCGCCGTCGTGTACGGCATCGTCGCGGCGGTCCTCGCCGTCCGCGGCCGCCGGGAGATCAAGGAGATCCAGGGCGCCCCGCAGACGGTCGAGACCGTCAAGGAAGTCCCCGAAGCACTCAAGCCGAACACCGGGAGGAACCGATGAGCACCCCAGATGAGATCCGCGCCGACATCGAGCGCACCCGCGGCACGCTCGGCTCCGACGTCGACGCGCTCGCCGACAAGGTCAGCCCGTCGTCGATCGCGCACCGCCAGACCGAGAAGGTGAAGAGCCGCTTCCAGGGCGTCCGCGAGTCCGTCATGGGCGCGGCCGACTCCGCCCGGTCGAGCGTGTCCGGCTCGGCGTCGAGCGTGTCCGACTCGGCCTCCGGCGTCGCCGGGCAGGCGAAGGACGTCGCGCACCAGGGCGTCGCGAAGGCGAAGGGCAACCCGCTCGCGGTCGGCCTGATCGCGTTCGGTGCCGGGTGGCTCGTGTCGTCGCTGCTGCCCACGACGGACAAGGAGGAGGAGCTGGTCGGTGAGCTGAAGGACCGCGCCGCACCCCTCGTCGAGGACGTCAAGGAGCAGGCGAAGGACGTCGGTTCGCAGCTCGGGGACGTGGCGAAGGAGCACGCGCAGGACCTGAAGGGCACCGCGCAGGACGCGGCCCAGACCGTCAAGGACGAGGCGCAGGGCGCCGCGTCGGACGTGCAGGACCACGCGAAGAGCGCTGCGGACGACGTGCGCAGCAACTGACGGTCGCCACGACCGCGACCGTGACCACGGTCGGACGGGAGGCGCGGTGCCAGCCGGTACCGCGCCTCCCGTCCGTCCCCTGGTCGCGTCGCGACTGAACGGGCCCTCAGAGCGCGACGGCATGCCGTCGCGCGGCCGGGCGTTGACTGGTGCCATGCAGCTGACGAAGTACAACCACGCCACGGTCGTCCTCGAGCGGGACGGCGCGACCATCGTGCTCGACCCCGGGACGTTCACCCCCGAGGCGGCCGACCTCGTCCGTGCCGCCACCGCGGTGCTCGTCACGCACGAGCACTTCGACCACCTCGACGTCGATGCCGTGCGCGCCGGGCTCGCCGCGAACCCCGCGCTCGTCGTCCGCGGACCCCGTCCGGTCGTCGACCAGCTCGGCGACCACGACGGACGCGTCGTCGCGGTCGAGGCCGGCGACTCGTTCTCGGTCGGGCCGTTCGCGGTGCGGGTGTTCGGCGAGGAGCACGCCGTGATCCACCGGGACGTGCCGGTGGTCGCGAACGTCGGGTACCTCGTCGACGGTGCCGTGTTCCACCCCGGCGACGCGTACCTGGCGCCGGGCGTGCCGGTGTCGACGCTCCTCATGCCGACGAGCGGTCCGTGGACGCACATGGCCGAGGCCGTCGACCACGTGCGCGCGGTCGCGCCGGAGCGTGTCGTGCAGATCCACGAGGCGATGCTCAGCGAGGTCGGGCAGCAGTCGACCGCGCGGTTCCTCGGGCCGGAGATGCTCGGGACGGTGCCGGTGACGATCCTGGCGTCGGGGGAGTCGATCGAGGTCTGAGCGACCGGGCCGGCCGGGCGGGCGCGCGCCGGGCGGGTGCGGGCTGCGTCGGGCGCGCAACCGGGTGCCCCGGTGCCGGTCGGTCGCCTGCGCCTGGGCGGGCACCGGTGAGAGGGGGAGCAGGCTGGACGGATGGCTGACGCTCCCACGACCGCTGTCCTCTTCGACATCGACGGCACCCTCGCCGACTCGAACTACGCGCACATCGACGCGTGGTGGCGCGCCTTCCGGGCGGCCGGTGAGTCGGTGGACGCGTGGCGCATCCACCGCGCGATCGGCATGGACTCGGGCCGGCTGCTCGAGGAGCTGCTGCCCGACGCATCCGACGAGGTCCGCGACCAGGCGAAGCAGTTCCACACCGCCTACTACTCCGAGCACATGCCGCAGCTGCGCCTGCTGCCCGGGGCGCGCGAGCTGCTCGAGGAGGTCGCCGCGCGCGGGCACGCGGTCGTCCTCGCCACGAGTGCGCCCGAGTCCGAGTTGTCCGTGCTGCGCGAGCTCCTCGACGCGACCGCGTGGGTGACCGCCGAGACGAGTGCGGAGGACGTCGGCGAGGCCAAGCCCGCGCCCGGCATCGTCGAGGTCGCGCTGGGCAAGGTCGGCGTCGACCCGTCGCGTGCGGTCATGGTCGGCGATGCGATGTGGGACGTCGAGGCGTCCGGCACGGTCGGTGTGCGGTGCATCGGTGTGATGACCGGCGGCATCGGCGGCGACGAGCTGCGGGGCGCCGGGGCCGCGGTCGTGTACGACGACGCGGCTGCCGTGCTCGCGGCGCTGCGGGCGGGCGAGGGGCCGATCGCCGAGCTCGGCTGAGGCGCTGGCGCTGGCGCTGGCGCTGGCGCCGGCGCGTGCGAGGATGGTCGATCGTGATCACGATCGAGCGCGTCGGCTGGGACGACCCCCGTGGCGTGGAACTCCGCGCCACCATGGACCAGGAGATGCACGAGCGCTACGGGCCCGGCAACGCCGGTGAGGACCCCGCCGTGAACGCCGAGCGGAACCGCGTGCTCGCCGTCGATCCGGCGACCGTGATCTCCTCGGTCCTGGCCATCGACGAGGACGGCAGCGCCCTCGGGCACATCGCCGTCCGGTGGCTCGGCGACGAGGTCGAGCTCAAGCGCCTCATCGTGCTCGCCGCCGCGCGGGGCAAGGGCGCCGCGACCGCGCTCCTGGCCGAGAGCGAGCAGATCGCCCGCGAGCAGGGCGTCGCCCGCGTGATCCTGCAGACCGGGGACAAGCAGCCCGAGGCCGTCGCCCTGTACGAGAAGACCGGCTGGGAGCCGATCCCGATCTACGAGCCCTACGCGGCGACCATGCCCTTCTCGCGCTGCTTCGCGAAGGCCCTGTAACCCGTCCTCCTGTTGCACTCTCAGCGCCAGAGTGCAATTCTTGCCCGGTGAGCACCACCGAACGCACCCGCGCGCTGCGCCGACGCATGGTCGTCGAGGCACGCCGGGCGACGATCGAGCACGGGCTGCACGGCTTCACGATCGAGCAGCTCTGCGAGACCGTCGGCGTCTCGCGGCGCACGTTCTTCAACCACTTCGCGTCGAAGGACGACGCCGTGCTCGGCATCGAGCAGGGTGCGTCGGAGCAGATGCTCCGCGCCTACGCCGAGGGCTCGCTCGTCCCGGGCGACCTCGACCCGCTCGGGTCGATCGTCGCGCTCGCCATCGAGCAGATGCACGTCGTCGGGCTCGACCGCGCCGACGAGGCCCTGGTCCGCCGGGTCTTCGAGCGCGAGCCCGTGATGGTCGCGAAGTTCCTCGCCGCCGCCGACGTCCAGCTCACCGCGGTGGGCCGGGCCGTGCGGGAGCGCTTCGGCTGGACCGACCCCGACGACCGGCGCGCCCAGCTCGTCGCCGAGGCCGCCGCCGGCCTGCTCAAGGTCACCGCCGGCACCTACTTCGACGACGCGTACGACGAGGCGACCGGCCCCACGTTCGACGTGTTGCTCACCGAGAACCTCCGCCAGTTCAGGGCGGCCGTCACCACCACCGGACAGGACCACACCGCATGAGCGCGACCGCGCAGGGCACGAAGCGTGCCCGCCCCGGATCCGACGGCCCGCTGCTCCTCACGCAGCGCCGCATCTGGATCATCTTCTCCGCCCTGATCGCCGGCATGCTGCTGTCGAGCCTCGACCAGACCATCGTCTCCACGGCGATGCCGACCATCGTCGGCGAGCTCGGCGGCGTCGCGCACCAGGCGTGGCTGACGACCGGGTACCTGCTCGCCTCGACGATCGTGATGCCGATCTACGGCAAGTTCGGCGACGTCCTCGGCCGCCGCAACCTGTTCCTCGTCGCGATCGCGCTGTTCACGATCGCCTCGGCCGGGTGCGCGTTCGCGGGCGACTTCACGCAGCTCGTGGTGTTCCGCGCCATGCAGGGCCTCGGCGGCGGCGGCCTGATGATCCTGTCGCAGGCGATCATCGCCGACATCGTGCCGGCCTCGGAGCGCGGCAAGTACCTCGGTCCGCTCGGCGCGATCTTCGGGCTCTCGGCGATCGGTGGCCCGCTGCTCGGCGGTTTCTTCGTCGACCACCTCACCTGGAACTGGGCGTTCTACATCAACATCCCGGTCGGCATCGCGGCGTTCTTCGTCGCCTGGTTCGCGCTGACCCTGCCGACCAAGAAGGCCGAGAAGAAGATCGACGTGCTCGGCGTCGTCCTCATGTCCGCGGCGACGACCTGCCTGGTGTTCTTCTCGGAGTTCGGCGGCAGCAAGGACCACGGCTGGGACGCCCTCGAGACGTGGGCCTGGTTCGCGGGACTCGTCGTCTCGGCCGCGCTGCTCGTGCTCGTCGAGTCGCGCGTCGAGGACCCGGTCCTGCCGATGTCGTTCTTCCGCAACCGCACGTTCCTGCTCGCGACCGGCATCGGCCTCGTGCTCGGCATCGGCATGTTCGCGGCGATCGGCTTCGTCCCGACGTTCCTGCAGATGGCGTCGGGCACCTCGGCCGCGGTCTCCGGTCTGCTCATGCTCCCGATGATGGTCGGCCTCATCGGCACCTCGATCGCGTCCGGCAACCTCATCACGAAGACGGGTCGCTACCGGCTGTTCCCGATCGTCGGCACCGTGCTCGTCGCCCTCGCGATGCTCGCCATGACGCAGCTCGCCGCGGACACCCCGATCTGGCTCATCTGCGCGTACCTGTTCGTCTTCGGCGCCGGGCTCGGGCTCATCATGCAGGTGGTCGTCCTCGTCGCGCAGAACGCCGTCCCCGCCGACCAGGTCGGGACCGCGACGTCGACGAACAACTACTTCCGCGAGGTCGGCGCCTCCCTCGGCACCGCGGTCTTCGGTGCGCTGTTCACCGCCCGGTTGACGAGTGCGCTGACCGACGTGTTCACCTCGGCCGGCGGCTCGGCGACCGACGCGGCGTCCTCCGCGGGGAGCATCGACCCGGCGACGGTCGCGAAGCTGCCCGAGGCCGTGCAGGACGGCATCGTGAACGCGTACGCCGACTCCCTGGCGCCGGTGTTCTGGTACCTGCTGCCGTTCATCGCGATCGCGTTCCTGCTCGCCCTGTTCCTGCCGCAGATCACGCTGTCGGACACGGCCGGCATGGTCGCCCGTGGCGAGGCCGTCGGCGGCGCCGAGGCCGACGAGCTCGAGCGGGCGCAGCGCGCCGGCCGGGCCGGCGCGACGGCTCCCGGCGCGGCCACGAGCGCGGCCCCGGACAGTGCCGACGGCACTGCCGACACGGAGGTCGGTGCCGACGCGGAGCGCGGGGCGCCCCGCGCCTGACGCGCTCGGCCACACCGAGCGGTCGCGGTGACCACGTGACGGACGGGAGGCGCGGTGCCGGCTGGCACCGCGCCTCCCGTCCGTCCGCGCACCCGCCCACCGCCCCTGCCGCGCCGGTCCAGTCCCGTCACCCGCCGCCCGTCACCCGCCACCCGCCACCCGCTGTCCGCCGCCCGCCGTCCGCTGGCGGGCCTCTCGCGAAAGCGACAGATCACAGCCGACTGTCGGCGGCGATCTGTCGCTTCGGCAGGGGTGACGGCCGACCCGACACGGGATCTGTCGCCCTCGCGGGGACGACGGCTGACCGACGTGGCCCGGCCCCGCCCGCGATCTGTCGCTTCGGCGACGGCAGGGGAGGAGCGTGCGGACCGCGACCCGTCAGCCGCCGGTGCTCGCGCGCCGCACCAGGCGCGTCGGCAGCGCGACGGGCTCGGGTGTGGTCCCGTCGATCGCGGCGAGGAGCCGGAGCGCGGCCGCCCGACCGAGCTCCGCCCCGGGCAGGGCGACGCTCGTCAGGGCCGGGGCGGTGACCGAGGAGGACGGCAGGTCGTCGAAGCCCGCGACCGCGAGGTCCTCGGGCACCCGCAGCCCCATCGCGCCGGCGACCCGCAGCACTCCGTAGGCGAGCGTGTCCGCGGCGGCGACCACGGCGGTGACCCCGTCCTCGTGCCAGGCCTCGATCGCGTGCTCGGTCGCGGCGGCCGCCGCGTCGACGGTCAGGTCCGCCCGTGCGCCGAGCTCCGAGACGGTGATGCCGGCGGCCGCGCAGGCCTCGTCGAACAGCCGGTGCCGGACGCCGAACGTCGCGACGCGCGCGGTGCCGTCGAGGTACGCGACCCGCTCGTGTCCCCGTTCGCGCAGGTGGGCGACGAGCTCGTCGATGCCCAGGGTCAGGTCGTAGTCGACGGCGACCGCTCCCGCCGGGGCGTCCGGGGCGTCGAGCAGGACGACCGGGACGGCGGCGTCGAGGACCTCGCCCGCGGCCGGGGCGTCCACGAGGATGCCGGCCGGACGCAGCCGCTCGAACCGGCGCAGGTCCGCGGCGGACGGCTGGGCACCGCGCTCGGTGACGGACAACACGAGCTGGTGGCGGTCGCCGAGCGTGTCCCGGACGCCGCGGATGACCTCGGCGAAGAACGGGTTCGACAGGTCGGGGGCGACGAGGACGACCAGGTCGCCGGTGCCGCGGGCCAGGGAGCTCGCGGCGTGGTCGACGACGTAGCCGAGGTCCTGCACGGCCTCGCGGACCCGGGCGGCGATCGGTGCCGAGACCCGTCCGCGCTCCTTGCCGTTCACCACGAGGGACACCGTCGCGATGCTCGTGCCGGCGCGCTCCGCCACCATCGCCGCGGTGACACGGCGGGCCGGGAGGGCGGAGGACGGCACCCGACGAGCCTAGCGACGCGACCGGCCGACCAGGGCGAGAACCGCTCGGCGAGTTGACGTCAAGCGTTTGACGTGGTGTGATGTCAAACGCTTGACGCGCCGTGCCGGAGTTGGTTCCTCCACGTCACGGACCCCACCGCGTCAAGCACAGACATCCGTCCGCCCGAGCGCGGACACCCGGACACGAGCCGTCCGACCCCGATCCCCGACGAAGTGGAGCGCCCAAGGTGCCCGATGCAACGAAGCAGAAGATCATCCTCGACTGCGACCCCGGCCACGACGACGCCGTCGCCATGCTGCTCGCACACGGGAGCCCCGCGATCGAGCTCCTCGCCGTGACGACCGTCGTCGGCAACCAGACCCTGCCGAAGGTCACCCGCAACGCCCTCGCCGTCGCGCGCATCGCCGGGATCACCGGGGTGCCCTTCGCCGCAGGCAGCCCCCGACCGCTGCTCCGCGAGATCGAGGTCGCCCCCGAGATCCACGGCGAGAGCGGCCTCGACGGGCCGATGCTCCCCGAGCCGTCCTTCGCGCTCGACGAGCGGCACGCGGTCGACCTCATCATCGACACCGTGATGGCGCACGAGCCGGGCACCGTCACGATCGTGCCGACCGCCGGCCTGACGAACATCGCGCTCGCCGTCCGCAAGGAGCCGCGCATCGTCGAGCGGGTCAAGCAGGTCGTGCTCATGGGCGGCGGCGTGCACGGCGGCAACTGGAGCGCGGTCGCCGAGTTCAACATCGTCATCGACCCCGAGGCCGCCGACATCGTGTTCCGCGCCGGCTGGGACGTCGTCATGGTCGGCCTCGACCTGACGCACCAGGCGCTCGCCACCCCGGAGGTCGCCGCGCGCATCGCCGCCGTCGGCACCGGGCCCGCGGCGTTCGTCGGGGAGCTGCTCGACTTCTTCGGCAAGGCCTACGAGGACGCGCAGGGCTTCGACTCGCCGCCCGTGCACGACCCCTGCGCCGTGGCGTACGTCATCGACCCGACGATCGTCCGCGCCGTGAAGGTCCCGATCACGATCGAGACCCACGGCACGCACACGCTCGGCATGACCGTCGCCGACTTCCGGTCCCCGGCGCCCGAGGACTGCCGCACGAGCGCCGCGATGGAGCTCGACCACGAGCGTTTCTGGGACCTCGTCGTCGACGCGCTCGAGCGCATCGGGGAGACGCCCGACACCGGGTGGACCCCGCGTGCGGCCGCCGAGGCGGTCGCCGACACCGACACCGACACCGACACCGACGTGACCGTCGTCGCGCAGGAGCGCTGAGCGCCGTGACCACCACCTCGACGACGAAGTCGACCGCCGCCCTCACCGCGGCACTGCTCGCGGCGTGCATCGCGTTCCAGCTGAACGCGAGCATGCTGAGCCCCGCGCTGGCGACGATGGCCGACGAACTCCGCACCGACGACGCCACCATCGGGCTGTCGCAGACGCTGTTCTTCACGATCGCGGCGCTGTTCTCGCTGTTCCTGCCCCGCCTGTCCGACATCGTCGGGCGCAAGCGGGTCCTGCTCGCCATGCTCCTCGTGATGCTCGTCGGAAGCGTCGTCGCCGCGCTCGCGGTGAACGTGCCGATGCTGTTCGTCGGCCGGATGATCCAGGGCGTCACCGGTCCGGTCGTGCCGATCGGCCTGCTCGTCCTGCGCAACGAGATCGCGGACCCCAAGCGCTACGGCGCCGCCCTCGGCCTGCTCACCGCGGTCAACGGTGGCGTCGCCGGCGTCGACGCCCTGGCCGGCGGCTGGATCGCGACGCACTTCGGGTTCCGCGGCATCTTCTGGGTGATCGTCGTCGTGACGGCGGTCGCGGCGCTCATGGTCGCTCGCTGGGGCGTCGAGTCCCGGCCGTCGGCGGGCACCCGGATGGACTGGGTCGGCGTCCTGCCGCTCGTCGTCAGCGTCGGCGCGCTGTTGACCGCGTGCAACGAGGCCGGCAAGCTCGGCGCGGCGAACTGGGCCCTCGTCGTCGGCGGGATCGTCGTCGCGCTCGTGGCCTTCGGGGTCTTCTGGGCGATCGAGTCGCGGGTCCGGGAGCCGCTCGTCGAGACCCGGTACCTGCGCCGTCGCGGCACGTGGGCGCTGCTCGTCACGACGCTGCTGACGATGACGGGCGTGTTCGCGGTGGTGAACGGCCTGGTCACGAGCCTCGCGCAGAACCCCGACGTCGGGTTCGGCATGGAGCCGGACCTCGCCTCGCTCGCGTTCCTCGTGCCGTACGCCCTGGTCGGGTGGATCGTCGGACCGTTCGCCGGCCGGCTCGCCCCGACCCTCGGGTACCGGGCGGTGCTCCGCGTCGGCCTGGTCGGCAGCATCGTCGCGACCGTCGTGATGGCGCTCGTCGGCGTGCACTCGCTGCCCGTCCTGGTCGCGGCCACCGTCCTGATCGGCATCACCTACGCCGGTGTCGCGAACATCATCCTCAACGGCCTCGGCATCGTGCTCTCGCCGGCGTCGAACCCCGGGTTCCTGCCCGGCCTGAACGCCGGTGCGTTCAACCTCGGTGCGGGCATCAGCTTCGCGGTCCTGCCGGCGCTGCAGACCGCCCTCGGCACCGGTGGGTCCGCGGGCACCGCGGGCTACTCGGGTGGCATGCTGCTCGGTGCCGTGATCACCTGCGCGGCCCTCGCCACGTCCTTCCTCATCCCGCGCCCGGCCTCGGCCGAGACAGGAGTCACCGCATGAGCGGCATCGTCGTCGTCGGCAGCCTCAACGCGGACCTCGTGGTCCGCACCGAGCGCTTCCCGCAGCCCGGGGAGACCCTGCACGGGTCCGACCTCGCGGTCCTGCCCGGGGGCAAGTCCGCCAACCAGGCGGTGGCAGCCGGGAGGCTCGGGGGAACGGTGCGCATGATCGGTGCGATCGGCGACGACGGGAACGGTCGACTGCTCCGCGACTCCGTCGCGGCTGCCGGGGTCGACACGACGCTGGTCGCGTCCCGCGAGGGCGTCGCCACGGGCACCGCCGTCATCACGGTCGACGCCGCGGGCGAGAACACCATCGTGATCTCGGGCGGCGCGAACGCCACGCTCACGCCGGACGACGTGCCCGCCGACGCGTTCGACGGCGCCGGGGTGCTCGGCCTCTGCCTCGAGGTCTCGATCGACGTCGTGCTCGCCGCCGCGCGGGCCGGTCGGGCGGCGGGCGCCACGGTGCTGACGAACCTGTCGCCGTTCGGGGCCGTGCCGCAGGAGCTGCTCGACCTGACCGACGTGCTCCTCGTCAACGAGCACGAGGCCGCCGAGCTCGGCGACCACGGCGTCGCGCGGTCGATCGTCACGCGCGGCGGTGCCGGGTGCGTCGTGCACGACGGCGACAGCGCACCCGTCGAGGTCGCGGCCGTCCGGGTCGACCCGGTCGACACCACGGGCTGCGGCGACGCGTTCATGGGTGCGGTGGCGCTCCGGCTCGACGCGGGGGACTCCCTGGTCGAGGCAGCGCGGTTCGCGGTCGGTGTCGGGGCGTACGCCGCGACGAAGCCGGGCGCACAGGCCTCGTACCCGACCACGTCGGAACTGGAGACCTTCCTGCGGGGCTGAGCCGGGCCTCCCGTCCGCCCGTCCCGGCCATCCGGGGACCGCACGGCCGCTAGCGTTGTGCCATGCGCGTGGGAGTCCTCGACATCGGGTCCAACACCGGCCACCTGCTCGTGGTGGACGCCCACGGCGGGGCAGCGCCGCTGCCCGCGTCGTCGTTCAAGCAGCCGCTGCGGCTCGCCGAACACC
This sequence comes from Curtobacterium sp. MCBA15_004, assembly GCF_001865055.2. NCBI lineage: Bacteria > Bacillati > Actinomycetota > Actinomycetes > Micrococcales > Microbacteriaceae > Curtobacterium > Curtobacterium sp. MCBA15_004. Next base: position 432,605 of record NZ_CP126266.1, read on the forward strand.
TCGACGAGTCCGGCGCGGTGACCCCCGCCGGCGTCGACGCCCTGACGTCCTTCGTCGCCGAGTCCGTGCGCGTCGCCGAGGACCGCGGGTGCGAGGACATGCTCGCGTTCGCGACCTCGGCCGTCCGCGACGCGGTGAACTCGGACGCGGTGCTCGCGCACGTCGAAGGGGAGACGGGCGTCGAGCTCGCCGTGCTCTCGGGCGGGGACGAGGCGCGCCTGACGTTCCTGGCGGTGCGGCGCTGGTTCGGGTGGTCCGCCGGACGCCTCGCGGTGTTCGACATCGGCGGCGGTTCGCTCGAGATCGCCGGCGGTGGCGACGAGGCGCCCGACGTCGCGTGGTCGATGCCGATCGGCGCCGCGCGGCTCGCCCGCACCTACTTCGCCGACGGCACACCGAGCGAGGACGACGTCCGCCGCATCCGGCACGAGATCCGGGTCGCGATCGCCCGCGACGCCGGGCTGCTGCTGCGTTCCGGCCGACCGGACCGTGCCGTCGCGACGTCGAAGACCTTCCGGTCGATCGCGCGCATCTGCGGTGCGGCACCCTCGGCGGCCGGCCCGCTCGTCCCGCGCGCGCTCGACGGCGCCGAGCTGCGGCGCCTGCTGCCGTCACTGCTGACGAAGTCGGTCGCCGAGCTGGCCGCGCTGCCCGGTGTCTCGCCGAGCCGGGCGCACCAGGTCGTGCCGGGCGCGCTCGTCGCCGAGGCGTGCCTGGACATCTTCGACCTGCCGGCGCTCGAGATCTGCCCGTGGGCGTTGCGCGAGGGCGTCATCCTGGAGCGGCTCGACCAGCTGTCGGTGCTCGGCTGAGACGGTCCGGCGGCGTGAGCCGCAGCGGCTGGTGCCCGGTCGGCGGGGTCAGCCGGCGCGCGGCGGGGCGAGCAGCCAGGGGCGGATGAGCTTCGTCACGAAGGGCAGCACCCAGAAGGTCATGATCGGCGTCAGCACGAGCGTGGTGACCAGTACTCGGGGCAGGACCGCGACGTGCGCGAACGCGGGGACGAGCCAGGCCATCAGGTAGGTGAAGGCGAGGTTCACCGGGAAGAAGCCGAGCCAGATGCTCACCGCCTGCTTCCACCGCGGCGGGGCGCTCGACTCCGGGGCGTCGGCCGGGGCGTCGAACCAGCCCTCGATGCCGGTGCGCTTCTCGACGCGGGACTCGACCACGAGGTCACGCCCGAGGTCGAGCCAGCGGAGGCGGTCGTCGGAGTTCTCCCACGTCGCGAGCTGCTCGTGGTCGGCGAAGCGGTAGAGCATGTGCCACTCGCGGCTGGTCGCGTGCGAGCGGACCCACCCGGAGCCGAGGAAGCCCGGGTAGCGGTTCGCCAGGTTCACGCCGGACTGCACCCAGGCGGTGGCCTCGGGGATGCGGTCGGGTTCGACGAGACGGGTGATGGACACGGTGACGGGCGGGCCGGCGGTCACGGATGACGACTGCAGGCTCCCAGGCTCTTGTGGAGTCATGGGGACAGTCTCCCGGACGCGTGTTTCGGGTTCGTGACGGCGGGGTCAGTCGTCCAGCGTCAGCCCGTGCAGGGTCATCGCGGCGACGACGTCGGGATGGTGGCTCGTGAGCGGCCCGACCTCGACGTCGCGGAGCAGGGCGCTCCGCTCGCCGTCCGTCGAACGTTCGAACACCGTCCAGAGCTCCAGGTCGGATCCGTGCCGCGAGAGGAACCGGACGCCGTCGAACGTCGGGTTCGCCGCTGCGTCCGTCTCCGTGTAGACGGCGAGGCCGACCTGCTGTGTGAGTGCACGGCGCTCCGCGATCTGCAGCGCGGCGGCATCGAACTCCGGGAGTCCTGCGGACCGAGCAGCCCCGAGGAACCTCGGGCGCAGTTCCGCGATCGTCGCGGCGGCGGAGACGTCGCAGTAGACGCCGAGGAGTCGCGCTCGAGCGAGTCGCCTGGCATGGAACCAGGACGCCGGGATCGTGCCCGCGCTGACGGTCGGGTAGAGCGCGTCGACCTCGTCCTCATCGATGCCGGCCAACGCCTCGTGCAGCTCCGGGTCCGGACGGAACTGCGCGAGGACCTCGACCAGGGCCGCGTACGCCGAGGACGCCGCGTAGGTCGTCCGGTATGTCCGGTTCGGCGCGTCCCACCGTCCCGGGAAGGTCCCCCCGTCCGCCCACTTCCAGTCCACCCACGCCCACGGCGACGGCGCACGGCCGACTCGCCAGACCGGTGCAGCGGGAGTCTTCGTCGCGAACGCCCCCATGCGCGGCGGTCAGGCGTTCCCGACGAAGGAACGTGCGGCGGCGAGGACGCGGGGACCGGCCTCGTCGAGGTCTCCGTCGCGGAGCACGCGCGCTGGTGAGGTGTCCTCGAGTCGCGGGTTGAGGCCCTGGAACCAGGCCTGCGCCACCCGGTCGCCGTCGTTCGACGCGATGAGCTCGGCCACACGGAACGTGAGCTTGAGGCGCTGCTCGACCGTGCTCGACGGGCGTCGACCGCCCGCCTCGGCCCACTGGTGCACCGCGCGGGTCTCGTTCACCCCGGCGATGAAGGCGACGAGCTTCGAGCCGAGCACCGATCGGAGCTCGTCGACGATCTCGGGGAGGTCGGCGCGGACGGAGCGCTCGAACGCCTGGAGCTCTGAGGTTGCCATACCGTCCAAGATAGTCGTCACTGGTCGGATCACGACGTGATCCCCACCCCGATCACAGCTGCAGGGAGGTTCCGGGCATGAGCGGAACCAGCGGCGAGCGCGCTGCTCTTCTCGGGCAATGTGCTGTTCGTGTTCGTGTTCGACGTCGTGGTCGGGGACGTCGGCGGGGTCGTCGGGAGTGTGGTGGTGTTCGTGGGGACGGCGGCGCTGTGGGTGTCGATCCCGCTCGCACTCCGCGGACGAGCAAGGACGGCTAGCTGGCCTGCTTCTTCGCCGCTGGCTTCTTCGTGGCGGGCGCCTTCTTCGCGGCCGCCGTCGTCTTCTTCGGCGCTGCCGCCTTCTTCGCTGCCGTCGTCTTCTTCGTCGCCGTGGTCGTCTTCTTCGCGGGCGCCGCCTGCTCCGTGCTGCCGGCCTCCTCCGGAGCCTTCTCCTGGCCGGCCTTCCGTGCCGACCCGCCCTGCCCCCGTGAGCCGGACGACGGACGCGACCCCGATCCTCCAGACCGCTTCTTGTCGACGGACGCCCGCAGGGCGGCCATCAGGTCGATGACGTCCCCACCCGCGTCGTCGTCCTCGTCGTCCGAGCGCTCACCGAAGGTCTCCGCGGTGTCGACGTCGTCGCCGGCCTCGAGCTTCGCGTCGATGAGCTGCTGCAGCTCCTCCTGGTACGCGTCGGTGTAGCGGTCCGGGTCGAAGTCGGTGGACATGCTGTCGACGAGGGACGACGACATCTTCAGCTCGTTCGCGCTGACCTTGACCGACGCATCGAGGGACTTGAAGTCGGGCGCGCGGACCTCGTCGCCCCAGAGCAGCCCCTGGAGCAGGACGACGTCGTCGTGCACGCGGAGGACCCCGAGCCGGGTCTTCTGCCGCAGCGTGAACTGCACGATCGCGAGCCGGTCGGTCTTCGCCAGGGTCTCCCGCAGCAGGACGTACGCCTTGGGGGAGCGGGAGTCGGGCTCGAGGTAGTACGTCTTCTCGAACATCATCGGGTCGACCTGGTCGACGGGCACGAACTCCAGGACCTCGATCTCGTGCGACTGCTCCTGGGGGAGCTGCTTGAAGTCCTCCGGGGTCAGCACGACGGTCTTGTCGCCGTCGTCGTAGGCGCGCTGGATGTCGCCGTACTCGACCTCGTGGCCGAACTCGCACACGCGCTTGTACCGGATGCGGCCCTTGTCGTCGTCGTGGACCTGGTGGAGCGACACGTCGTGGGTCTCGGTCGCCGCGTACACCTTGATGGGCACGTTGACGAGCCCGAACGCGATGGAGCCCTTCCAGATCGACCTCATGCGCACATGATGCCCGCGCGGGTGCGGACGGGCGCTCAGTTGTCGGCGGATCGGCAGCTGTGGTCGGCGGAGGGCGTAGCCTCGCGCTCATGACGGGGGAGCAGGACGGCACTGGCGAGCAGGACCGCACGGGGGAGCAGGACCGCGTGGCCGACCGCATCGACGCCGCGGGGTGGTGGCAGCTCGTCGGGCTCGCGCTCGTCGGCGCGCTCGTCCCCCTGGTCTTCTTCGTGATGTTGGACGTCCCGACGCCCTGGACGGCCGTCGTCGTGCTCGGGCTCGTCCTCGCGGTCGTGCTCCCGGCGTCGCAGGTGTGGAACTGGTCGCGTCGGGGTGGCCGTGCCGCGGTCGTCGAGACCCGACGCTGGATCCGCGCGGGCAGCGTGCCGGCGGACGTACCCGAAGCCGTCTGGCGGCCCCGCGTGCAGCAGTGGACGAGCGACCTGGGACGGCGCCGCGTGAGCGGTTGGTTGTCCGCCGTGGTCGCTGCGCTCTGGACGCTGACGGCCGTGACCGGGTCGCCGCAGAACTGGGGCCTCGCCCTGGTGTGGGCGCTCATCGCCGCCGTCGGGCTCGTCGGGGACCCGGGCGGCCGGGCCGCGGCCGGACGGCTGCTCGCCGCGCCCGTCCGCTCGTCCGCCGGACACGTGTCCGCGAACGGGGGCCGCGACGCCGACACCACGCACCAGGCCGACCGCACCTCCGACCACCCCTGAGACCCGTCCCCGCCACCGCGAGCACCATGGGCCCATGAGCCAGCTCGACAAGCAGGACCCGCGCTCGCAGCACCCCCGTCCGCCGTTCCCGGCGCAGACGCAGCAGGGTGCCGGCCTCGCGAGCGCGATGGACCCCACGCCCGACCACGGCGAGTCGAGCTACCTCGGCACGGGCCGGATGCCCGGCTACCGGGTGCTCGTCACGGGCGCCGACTCCGGCATCGGGCGCGCCGCGGCGATCGCGATGGCGAAGGAGGGCGCGGACGTCGTCCTGAACGCCCTGCCCGACGAGCTCGAGGACCTCGAGCAGGTCCGCGACGTCGTCGGCGACCTCGGCCGCAGGGCGGTGCTGCTGCCGGGCGACCTGACCGACGAGGCGTTCTGCGCGACCCTGGTCCGGGACGCCGTGAGCGCGCTCGGCGGCCTCGACGCCCTGGTGCTCGTCGCCGGACACCAGCAGGTGCACGAGGACGTCACGCAGCAGTCCACCGAGGACTTCGACCGGACGATGAAGGTCAACCTGTACTCGCTGTTCTGGCTGGTGCGGGCGGCGGTGCCGCACATGGCGCCGGGCAGCGCGATCGTCACGACGAGTTCGGTCTCGGCGCACCAACCGCAGGACCGGATGATCGACTACGCGGCGACCAAGGCCGCGATCACCACGTACACGAACGGCCTGGCCCGGCAGCTCGCGGCGAAGGGGATCCGGGCGAACACGGTCGTCCCCGGGCCGGTGTGGACGCCGCTGCAGCCGACGAGCTACCCGGGCGACGAGATCGCCCACTACGGCGAGGACACCCCCTTCGGCCGTCCCGCGCAGCCGGTCGAGCTCGGCAGCGCGTACGTGTACCTGGCGGGACCGGAGTCGTCGTACACGTCCGGCAGCACCCTCACGGTGGCGGGAGCGACCGGGGTCGCGCTGTGAGCGCGACGAGCGCCGGGCGTGCCCGCGCGGCCCGATCCCGCACCGCGCGGGTCCGCGCGGCCCGCCCCCGCCGGGCGGCCACCCCGTGAGCCCGGTCTCCCGCCGCACCACGGTCCTCGTCGGCGACCGTCGGCTCGCGCTGTCGAACACCGACAAGGTCCTCTACCCCGCGACCGGCACCACGAAGGGGCAGGTGATCGCCTACTACGAGCGGGTCGCCCCGTGGATGATCCCGCACGTCAAGGACCGTCCGGTCACCCGGAAGCGCTGGGCGAACGGCGTCGACGGCAAGGTCTTCTTCGAGAAGAACCTGCCCGACTCCGCCCCCGAGTGGGTGCGGCACCACACGATCGCGCACAAGGAGCACGACACCGAGTACCCGGTCGTCGACGACCTGCCGACGCTCGTCTGGATGGCGCAGCAGGCCGCCCTCGAGCTGCACGTCCCGCAGTGGCGCTTCGGCCCGCGCGGAGCGCAGCAGCACCCGGACCGCCTCGTGCTCGACCTGGACCCCGGCGTGGGCGTCGGCCTCCCGGAGTGCGTCGAGGTCGCGGTCGCCGCCCGCGAGCTCCTGCGCGGCATGGGCCTGGACCCGTACCCGGTGACGTCCGGGTCGAAGGGCATCCACCTGTACGCCGCCCTGGACGGGCGGGCCAGCGCGCAGCACGTCTCGGACGTCGCGCACGAGCTCGCGCGGGCGCTCGAGCAGGACCTGCCCGACCTCGTGCTGTCGTCGATGAGCCGCGCCGAGCGCGCGGGCAAGGTGTTCGTCGACTGGTCGCAGAACAACGGCAACAAGACCACGATCGCGCCGTACTCGCTGCGCGGCCGTGACCGGCCGACGGTCGCGGCACCGCGCACCTGGGACGAGCTGACGACGAAGGGGCTCGCCCAGCTGGAGCTGGCCGAGGTCCTCGACCGCCTGGAGGCGCGTGGGGACCTCCTGCACCCGGTCGGGTCCGCCTCGCTGTCGGTCGGGAGGCCCGACTCCGGTCACCGGGACGGCGACCGGACCCAGCGTGCGAACGCCGCGGAGCAGCCGGGTCGCGACCGGCTGGCCGCCTACCGCGCGAAGCGCGACGCGTCGCGCACCCCGGAACCGGTGCCCGAGGAGGCACCGACGGTCCGGCGGGACGGGAAGCCGACGTTCGTCGTCCAGGAACACCACGCGACCCGGGACCACTACGACTTCCGGCTGGAGCACGAGGGCGTCCTCGTCAGCTGGGCGCTGCCGAAGGGTGAACCGACCGACCCGGGGAGGAACCACCTCGCGGTCCAGACCGAGGACCACCCGCTCGAGTACGGCGGCTTCGAGGGCACGATCCCGCACGCCGAGTACGGCGGCGGCACGGTGACGATCTGGGACGACGGCACGTACGAGCTCGAGAAGTGGCGCGAGGGCGAGGAGGTCATCGTCACGCTGCACGGCCGGACGAACGGCGTCCGTCGCCTCGCGTTGCTGCACACCCGCGGTCGTGGGCGGGACGGCGACGAGAAGAACTGGCTGATCCACCGCACCAAGGAGCAACCCGACCGCACGGCGGACGGTGGCGGCGGGGCGGACGCGAGCCGCGCCTCCCGTCCGTCCGCGCGACCGGACGCCGGACGCGAGCCGACCGAGCGCCGGGCCATGCTCGCGTCCCCGGCCACGGGCACGCCGACATTCGACCCGGCGCACTGGGCGTTCGAGATGAAGTGGGACGGCGTGCGCGCCCTCGCGACCGTGCGCGACGGACGGGTGACCCTGCGCAGCCGCAACGACAACGACCTGACCGACCAGTACCCGGAGCTGCAGGAGCTCGCCGAGCGGGCCGGTGTCGACGGCGTGTTCGACGGCGAGGTCGTGGCCACCGACGACCGGGGCCGCCCGTCCTTCGGGCTGCTGCAGGGCCGGATGGGGCTCACCCGGCGGCGGGAGGTCGAAGCGGCCCGCGCGACCACACCCGTGCAGCTGCTGCTCTTCGACGTGCTCGAGGCCGACGGACACGACCTCACCCGGCTCGGCTACGACGCACGACGTGACGCCCTGACGACCGTCGTGGAGCCGGGCGGTGCGATCGCCGTGCCGCCCGCCGCCGCGGGGGACTTCGCCGCCGCCGTCGCGGAGTCGGCGGCCCGCGGGCTGGAGGGCGTCGTCGCGAAGAAGCGGTCCTCGCGGTACGCCGAGGGCCGCCGGTCCGAGGCCTGGGTCAAGGTGAAGCACCACCGCACGCAGGAGGTCGTCGTCGGCGGGTGGAAGCCCGGGGCCGGTCGACGCGCCGGCGGGGTCGGGTCCCTGCTGCTCGGGGTGCCCGGCCCGGACGGGCTGGAGTACGTCGGCAAGGTCGGGACGGGGTTCAGCGACCGCGACCTCGACGCGATCGCCGCGGTGCTGCGGTCGCGGGAGCGGAAGACCCCACCGTTCGTCGACGTCCCGCGGGCGGACGCCCGTGACGCGCACTGGGTGCGTGCGGACCGGGTCGGCGAGGTCGTGTTCGCCGAGTGGACGGGTGACGGGCGGCTCCGGCAGCCGTCGTGGCGCGGGTGGCGGCCGGACAAGGCACCGGGGGACGTGGTCCGCGAGTCGTGAAGACGGCCCGTGCGCCGGATCAGGGGACGCACGGGCCGCCGCCGAGGCGCCGTGGTCGACCGTCCAGGGGGGAGCCGACCACGGCGCGTCTCGTCGCCCGCAACGTCGTCGGTCCGGGCCGCCGGGACCCCCACGGTCCCGGAACTCACTGGTGTGACGAGTCGGACCGGGGATTCGTCACACCCGGATCGGAGATTCCCGGCGACGGCACGACGGAGCGCCCGGGAGCTGGTGCTCCCGGGCGCTCTCGGCGTCCGTCCGGTGGGGTGCGGGTCAGGCCGCGGGGGCCGGGCCGTCCGCCGGAGCTGCGTGGTCTGCGGCGGGCAGGTCCTCGTCGATCAGGTCCTCCTGTTCGGGGAGGTCGACCTCGGCCGCCGCGGCCTTCGCCTCGTCGATGGACTCCTGCGAGCGGCGGAGGAGGGCGTCGTCTGCTGCGTGATCCGTCATGGGGCCGACGGTACGCCGGGGCGGCTGCGCCCGTGTCCGTGCCGGTGCGGGGTCGGCTCGAAGTCGACGGCGGACGTCGGGGCGGGGGTGGACGGCATGGCCGGGGCGGCCGGTTCGTCGGCGGCGTCGGCCGCGTCGAGCACCGCGCGGGTCGCCGCGGCCGCGGTGCGCAGGGCGTCGGCGAGCGGCATGGCGCGGTGGGCGGCCGTCCGGACCTCGACGCCCCACGGTTCGTCGTGGCCGAGCCCGCGGAGGACCCGGACGAGCCCGGGCAGGTCCCACGCCCCCGCGCCGGGCAGGTACCGGGCCGTGCGGGACTCCTCGGCGAGCGTCATGCCGGACGGGGTGTGCAGCAGGCCGTCGCTCAGCTCGACCGCCGCGAGGACCCCGGGGGCCACGCCCTGTGCGATCGACGCGAGCGTGGAGCCGCCGCGGAGCGCGTGGGCGGCGTCGAGCAGGAGCCCGGCGTCGGGGTGGTCGGCGGCGCGGACGAACCGCGACGCGCGCTCGACCGTCGGCAGGTTCGACCACGGTTCCGGTTCGAGCACGAGCTGTGCGCCGACGGTCGCCGTCCGGGTCGCGAGGTCGACGAAGTCGTCGAGCAGCGCGGTCGGGGAGAGCGGGCGGACCCGGCCGTCGGCGTGCGCGACGACCTGCCACGCACCCAGGGCCGCTGCCGCCTCGAGCACGACACCGCGGTCGGCCTCGTCGTCGGGTGTGCGGTCGGGGGAGGCCCACCAGCGGTCGAGCGGTCCGAGCTGCACCCAGACGATGCCGGCGCGGTCCAGCACCCGCCGCAGTGCCGCGAACCCGGTGGTGGCGCGGACCTCGTGCAGGTCGTCGAGCGAGAGGGACAGCCCGGCGAACCCGGCGTCCCCGACGGCACGGACCCGGTCGGCGACGGGGGCGTCACCGGCCCAGGTCCAGGACGTCGCGAGCAGGTCGTGTTCCCGCACGGCGCACCTCCTGGCTCCGGACGGGCTCCGTCGCACGTGCCACGGCTGGTCGTCCTGGTGGATCGGCGTCACCGGTCCCCGACGCCTGGGTCCGTGGTACGCCGTCGGTCTGCGGGGGTTCCCAGCCGGGCGTGTCGCGGGCGCGGTCCGGTCGAGTCGGGCCGGGCCGGTGTCGTGTCGTGTCGTGTCGTGCCGGCCCGGCCCGGTCAGGTGATCGTCGTGCCGACGCTCCCCACGCCCGCGATGCGCCCCACCAGGACGTCGCCCCGTCGCAGCGGTCCGACGCCCTCCGGGGTGCCGGTGAACAGGAGGTCCCCTGGTGCCAGCGCGACCGACCGGGAGAGCTCGGCGAGCGTCTCGGCGACCGACCAGAGCTGGTCGCCGAGGTCACCCGACTGGCGCAGCTCGCCGTCCACGTGCAGCGTCACCGCGCCGGAGGTCGGGTCGACGCCCGCGGCCGGGACGAGCGTGCCGACCGGGGCCGACGCGTCGAACCCCTTCGCCAGGTCCCACGGCCGCCCCAGTCGCTTCGCCTCGGCCTGGAGGTCGCGGCGGGTCAGGTCGAGGCCGACGCCGTAGCCCCAGACGAGGTCGAGCGCGCGGTCGACCGGGACGTCACGCCCACCGGCGCCGAGGGCCACGACGAGCTCGACCTCGTGCTCGAGCTGCGCGGTCTGCGGCGGGTACGGGGTGTCCGCACCGTCCGTCACGACGGCGCTCGCCGGCTTGGTGAAGAAGAACGGCGGCTCGCGGTCGGGGTCGTGCCCCATCTCGCGTGCGTGCGCCGCGTAGTTCCGGCCGACGCAGAACACGCGCCCGACCGGGAACCGGCCGCCCGTGGTGGTCGGCAGGGTCGGGCGCTCGGGTGGAGGGATCACGGAGTCGTGCACCCCTCCACCCTGGCACCGGGTCAGGCGCCCGGTGCCGCGTCCTCGGTCTCGCCGGCCCCGGGGTCGCCGCCGGTCCCGCCGGAGGTCGGTTCGTCCTGCGGCCAGCCGGCGAACTCCCACCCGGCGAGCGAGGGGTGGTCCTCGCCGCGGGTGTACGCGAAGGTCCGCGCCGCGTCCCGCGCCTCGGTCAGCTTCGCGAGGAGGTCGGCGTGCGCCTCGGCGTCGACGCGGGTCAGCGCGTCGTGCGCCAGGGCGAAGCGGTCCATCTCGCTGAGCATGAGCATGTCGAACGGGGAGGTCGTGGTGCCCTGCTCGAGGAACCCGTGCACGTGCAGGTCGTCGTGCCCGTGCCGGCGGTACGTCAGCTGGTGCACGAGCGACGGGTAGCCGTGGAACGCGAACACGACGGGGGTGCCCGGCAGGAACACCTCGTCGTACCGCTCGTCGCTCACCGGGTGCTCGTGCTTGCGCGGGTCGCCGAGGGACAGCAGGTCGACGACGTTCACGAAGCGGACGCCGACCCCGGGGGCGTGGTGCCGGATGATGTCGGCCGCGGCCATCGCCTCGACCGTCGGCACGTCACCGGCGCTCGCGAGCACGACGTCGGCACGGCCCACCTGCTGCTCGGTCCCGGCCCACTCCCACACGCCGAGGCCCGCGTCGGCGTGCGCGACGGCGTCCTCGAGCGACAGGAACACCGGCTCCGGGTGCTTGCCCGCGACGATGACCTCGATCCGGTCGGTCGTCTCGAAGGCGTGCGCGGCGACGGCGAGCAGCGTGTTCGCGTCGGCGGGCAGCTTGATCCGGACGAGGTCCTGCTGCTTCGAGGCGACGACGTCGAGGAACCCCGGGTCCTGGTGCGAGAACCCGTTGTGGTCCTGCCGCCACACGTGCGACGACAGCAGGATCGACAGGTTCGACACCGGTGCGCGCCAGTCGATGTCGGTCGACGACTCGAGCCACTTGGCGTACTGGCCGACCATCGAGTCGATGATGTGGGCGAACGCCTCGTACGTGTTGAGCAGCCCGTGCCGCCCGGTGAGCACGTAGCCCTCGAGCATGCCCTCGAGCAGGTGCTCGGACAGGACCTCGACGACCCTGCCCTGTGCACCGAGGTGCTCGTCACCGGGGCCACGGCGCGCACGCCAGACCCGGGAGGTGACGTCGAACACCGCGTCGAGCTTGTTCGAGATCGTCTCGTCCGGCCCGAACAGCCGGAAGGACGACCCGTTGCGCTCGACGAGCTCGGCGAGCCACGGTCCGAGCGTCGCCGTCGAGCTGGCCGTCGTCCCGGCCTCGACGCCGTACGGCTCGAGTGCCGGACGGTCGAGCGGCGTGCGGATGCGGCCGCCGTTGGCGTGCGGTGTCGCGCTCATGCGGTGCTCGCCGGTCGGACGGATGGTCGTCATGATGCCGATCGGTTGCCCGTCGGCGTCGAAGAGCTCGTCGGGGCGGTAGGACCGCATCCACTCCTCGAGCTGCTCGCGGTGTCCGGCGTCCTCGCGGACCGCGGGCAGCGGGACCTGGTGGGCGCGGAAGGTGCCCTCGACACGCTCGCCGTCGACCTCCTGCGGACCGGTCCAGCCCTTCGGGGTGCGGAGCACGATCATCGGCCAGCGCGGGCGCAGGTCGGCGGCACCGGCTGGCTGCCCCGCGGCGGCACGGGCCGCCTGGGCGCGCGCGGCGGCCTGGATGTCGTCGATGGACGCCAGGGCGCGGCGGAGGGCACCGTCGAACAGGGCGTGCACGGCGAACGGGTCGTGGTCGACCCGCGCCGAGTCGACGACGATCGGGTCGTAGCCGAGGCCGCGGAAGTAGGCGGTCAGGTCCTCGTCGGGGATGCGCGCGAGGACCGTCGGGTTCGCGATCTTCCACCCGTTGAGGTTGAGGATCGGGAGCACGGCACCGTCGGACACCGGGTCGAGGAACGTGTGCGCCTGCCAGGAGCCGGACAGCGGACCGGTCTCGGCCTCGCCGTCGCCGACGACGCACGCCACCACGAGGTCAGGGTTGTCGAGCGCGGCGCCGTACGCGTGCGCGAGGGAGTAGCCGAGCTCACCGCCCTCGTTGATCGAACCGGGCGTCTCCGGCGCCGCGTGCGAGGGGATGCCGCCCGGGAACGAGAACTGCCGGAAGAACTTCCGCAGCCCCTCGGGGTCGGGGGTGATGTCGGGGTACAGCTCGCCCCACGTGCCCTCGAGGTACGCGTTCGCGTTCATCGCCGGTCCACCGTGCCCCGGGCCGCACACGTAGAGCAGGTCGCGGTCGGTCTCCGCGATGAGGGCGTTGCAGTGCGCGTAGACGAGGTTGAGCGCCGGGGACGTGCCCCAGTGCCCGAGGAGTCGTGGCTTGACGTCGTCCGGGTCGATCGGGCGCGTCAGGAGCGGGTTGTCGAGCAGGTAGATCTGCCCGACCGTCAGGTAGTTCGCGGCGCGCCACCAGGCGTCGATCGCACGGATGCGGTCCGTGCTCGCGATGTGTGCAGGAGCCATGGCACCACGGTACGGAACGGGGGACAGCCACTGCCCAGGAAGTCGGACCAAACCGTTCGGTGGGGGGTGTCGAATCACCTGCACAAGCCGGGAAACACCCGGAGCGCTCACCAGCCGCAGGTAGCTGGTTCTCCACCCCTGTTCGGGGTGTGTTCGGCGCGCATCCAGGGATTCGCGCCGAGCGCGACAACGAAAGGAACGCAGACATGCGCAAGAGCCTCAAGACCTCCATCACCCTCGCCACCACGGGTGCGCTCGTGCTGGGCGGTGCCGCGTTCGGTGTCTCCGCCGCGCAGGCCGACGGCAGCATCCACACGGTCTCGTCCTCGTCGTCGAAGATCCCCGGCCCGGTCGCTTCGGTGCCCGAGGTCAAGGGTGGCAACACCGCGGTCGCGCTCGACAAGGGCTTCACCGACGCGCTGACCTCGCTGGGTCTGACCCCGGGTGTGTCGGGCAACGCGAAGCTCGAGAACGGGTCGGTGTCGTTCCCGATCACCGCCGGTTCGGTGACGTACTGGTCGCCGGACGGCAACTACCGCCCCTACGTGCAGGGCCTGCTGAACCACGACGACTCGGGGCTGACGCTCTCCGCCGGTGACACGACGGTGACGCTGGAGAACTTCGTCGTGAACCCGGGCTCGTCGAAGCTCTACGGTGACGTGTTGGTCAACGGTCAGGTCGCCGTGTCGAACGCGTACCTGTTCTCGCTGCACGGTGGCACCCTGAAGCCGCTCCAGCTCGAGGGTGACAACGCGATCCTGACCGGCACCACGGTCCACGTCTCCGACGACGCCGCGAAGCTGCTCAACAGCACCTTCAAGACCGACGCCGTCAAGGGTGGCCTGCTCGTCGGGACCGCCACGATCACCGCCCAGATCAAGTAACACCCCGCACCACCAGCACCACCAGCACGACACGCGAACGGCGCCGCCCCCACCAGGGAGCGGCGCCGTTCCACGTCCGCGGCCACACAGTCGCCGCGCCCGGAGCCGGGCACCGCCACCAGCACCAGCAGCAACACCAGCAGCAGCGAGCAGCCTCAGCCGCGCCGCCACCACCGACGGGGCCGCGCCGCGCGCTCCGCCGCGAGCCGCTCGGCCGCCGCCCGCTCGTCGGCCGCGGCCCGTTCCCGACGGCGCTCCCGCCACCGGTCCACCTCGGTGTCGACGTCCCGCATCGGCGTGACCACGGGTGGCCCGCCGAGCAGCTGCCGCCTGGCCTCCTTCACGCGGGCGTTGAAGTCCACCAGGACCGCACGCACGTCGTCCTCGGCACGCAGCGCGTCGAGGTGGTCGTCGAGCTCGGCGTCCTCGGTGCGCAGGGCCAGGGCGGGCGGTGCGATGCCGCGGATGTCCTCGCGCTCGATCTTCGCCTTGATCCACCAGTCCGGGTCGTGCTGCCCGTCGTTGCCCGGCAGGGGCTTGCCGCGGTAGGGGTTCCCCTCGAAGACGCCGCGGCGGTCGGCCTCGTCCACGAGTGCCCGGGCGAGCGGTCCGACGTCCTGCGCGCGGAGCAGCCGGCGTTCCTCGCGGACCTCGTCCGGGTCGAGCGTGCCGCGCTCCACCTCGCTGTCCACGAGCTGCTGGTACCGGTACCGAGCGGCTCGGCGGAGCCGGTCCATCCGGGCGTCGACGTCGTTCATGGTCGCTCCATCATGCAACGCGCCGACGACAGCCGCTCAGGACTCCGCCGCGACCTCCTCGATGGTGAGCGCGGCCTGGATGAGCGCGAGGTGCGACAGCCCCTGCGGCAGGTTGCCCATGAAGTCGCCGTCCTCGCTGATCATCTCGCTGAACAGCCCGACGTCGTTCGCCTGCTCGACCATCTCGTCCATGAGCTCGCGGGCGTCGTCGACCCTGCCGACGCACGCCATCGCGGCGGCGAGCCAGAACGAGCACGCGACGAAGGGTGACTCCTCGCGGTCCATGCCGGAGTACCGGTAGACCAGGGGACCGCGTTGCAGCTGTTCCTCGACCGCGCGGATCGTCGACTCCATGCGCGGACCGCGGTCGAACGCCGACATCGCGTGCAGCAGGATCGAGGTGTCGAGCGCGTCCGATCCCGGGTACATCACGTAGTGGCCGCGTTCCTCGTCCCAGCCGTGCTCGGACACCCACTGCTCGATGAGCTCGCGGTTCTCGACCCACTTGTCGCGCGGGCCGTCGATCATCCCGGCGTCGTGCAGCTCGACCGCGGCGTCGAGGGCCTGCCAGCAGCCGATCTTGCTCGACACGTAGTGCTGCGTCTCCTGCAGTTCCCACATGCCCGAGTCCGCCTCGGGCCAGCGGTGGCAGGCATCGTCCGCCAGGCGCTGGAGCACGCCGGCCGTCGCGCGGTCCAGGACGTTCCCGGCCCGGACGTACTGCCGCATGATCTCGAAGACGTCGCCCCAGACGCCGAGCTGCAGCTGGTCGCCGGCGCGGTTGCCGACGGTGACCGGACCGATGCCGTTCCAGCCGGGGACGTCGCGTTCGTCGACCTCGTCGGTCTTCGTGCCGTCCAGGCGGTAGAAGATCGGCATGGTCTCGTCGTGCTCGCCGATCGTGCGCATCACCCACGACACCGCCGCGTGCGTCTCCTCGCGCAGGCCGAAGCGGGTGAGGGCGTGCACGGTGTACGACAGGTCGCGCACCCACGCGAAGCGGTAGTCCCAGTTCTTCCCGCCGGTGCGGTCCTCGGGCAGGCTCGTGGTCGGGGCCGCCGCGATCGCGCCGGTGGGCGAGTAGATGAGCAGCTTCAGGGCGAGCGCGCTCCGCTGCACGGCCTCGGCCCACGGCCCGTCGTACGAGAACTCCTCGGACCACGTCGACCAGTTGTCGATCGTGCGGTCGACCGCGGCGAGGGTGCGCTCGGGCTCCGGCAGGAAGATCGGTTCGTCCTGCGTGCCGACGATCGTCAGGATCGACTTCGAGCCCTCGCTCGTCGAGAACCGGCCGGAGAACCGTGGCCCGTCGTCGTGCACCGGCTCGAAGCCCTGCTCGACGATCGCGATCGTGATGCCGTCGATGCCGATCACCGTGCCGTTCGCCGTGTCCAGGCGTCGCGGCTCCGCGGTGTTCAGCAGCGTGCCCGGCACCACCGCCCACTCCATCTCGACCGAGCCCTCGACGCCCTGCACGCAGCGGCCGACCTCGGCCCACGGGAGCCGGCCGGCGACGCCCGTGACCATCGCGTCGGTGACCGTGCAGGAGCCGGAGTCGGTCGTCCACGTGGTGACGAGCACGTTCGTGCCGGGCAGGTAGCGGCGCTCGACCGTGGCGTCGCCGGTCGGTCGGAGCGCGACGTGCCCGCCGTGCTCGGCGTCGAGGATGCTCGCGAAGACGGGCGGTGAGTCCATCGCGGGGATCGGCAGCCAGTCGATGCGGCCGTCCAGCGCGACGAGCGCGACCGTGCGGCCGTCCCCGATCGCGCCGTACGAGCGGAGCGGGACGAAGCCGTCGGTGCGCTCCTCGTTGTCGTGCGCGTCGGGGGTGTCTCGCGTCCGCTCGGTCATGGCTCCAGCCTGCCCGCGGGTGCGGGGTGACCCCCAGGCGGGCGTACCCCGCGCGCACAGGGTGGGTCGCGCCTCCCGGCCGTGCGGTTGCGCACCTGCCGGACCGCCACGTCCGCGGTCGACCCGACCCCGCGCGGAGCCGTCCCGCGGCGCGCGGCGACGCCGACCTCAGCGCGACACGCCCGGGTGTCTTGTGCGGGCCGGGCGTGTCGCACTACTGTCGGTCCTCCTGCCGGACGTCGTCCGCGCAGCGCCCGCCCCGGGCACCCGCCGGAAGGAACGCGATGCACGCCGTGCAGCACCTCGACATCCGCGACGAGCGTCAGCTCGCCGCGCGCGTCGCGCTGCCCGTCACGCAGTACGCGAGCGATTCCCTCCGCGAACCCGCGTAGGCACGGACCGTCTCCCGACGCCCCGTGCCCACCCGGCCCGGGGCGTCCCTCCCGTCTCCTCCACAGGTGCTGTCGCACCGGCCTGGAGGCGCGGGTCCCGTCCGCCCCGGACCGTCACCACGACGGCCTCCCGCCGTCACCACGACGGCCGTCCGGCCGTCGTCGACCGTCACGACGAAAGGCGACGACGATGCAGAAGATCACCGACCGATTGCTCAGCTGGGCCTCGATGCTCGAGGAGAACACCGAGCAGCAGGCCCGCACGACGGCGGGGATGCCGTTCGTGTACCCGCACCTGGCGCTCATGCCCGACGCGCACCTCGGCCTCGGCGCCACCGTGGGCTCGGTCATCCCGACCCTCGGCGCCGTGATGCCCGCGGCCGTCGGCGTGGACATCGGCTGCGGCATGATCGCGGTCCGCACGCAGTTCACCGCCGGTGACCTGCCGGCCGACCTGCAGCCCCTCCGCGAGCAGATCGAGCGGGCCGTGCCGCTGTCGGCGGGCGCCTCGAACCGGAAGATCGTGGCGACCGCAGCGCCGCGGATCGCGGAGCTCGAGGCGATGGCCGAGCGGGCCGGCTTCGACCCGACCGGCGTGCACGGCGGCTGGCGGAACCAGCTCGGCACGCTCGGCTCCGGGAACCACTTCATCGAGGTGTCCCTGGACGAGCAGGACCGGGTCTGGCTGTTCCTGCACTCCGGGTCGCGGGGCGTGGGCAACAAGATCGCGCAGCGGCACATCGCGGTCGCCAAGCGCATGATGCAGCGCTGGTGGATCGAGCTCGCGGACCCCGACCTGGCGTACCTGGTCGAGGGCACGCCGGAGTTCGACCGCTACATCGCCGAGCTCCGGTGGGCGCAGCACTTCGCCCTGCTCAACCGCGAGGAGATGATGGACCGGGTCGTCCGGCAGCTGTCCGAGGTCGTCGGCACCCCCGTGGACGAGCAGGAGCGGATCAACTGCCACCACAACTTCACGCAGCGTGAGACGCACTGGGGCAAGAGCGTGTGGGTGTCCCGCAAGGGCGCGATCCAGGCGCGGGCCGGGCAGCCCGGGCTCATCCCCGGGTCGATGGGCACGGCGTCGTACGTCGTCGAGGGCCTCGGGAACAAGCCGTCGCTCGAGTCGTCGCCGCACGGTGCCGGGCGGCTGTACTCGCGGTCGGCGGCGCGGCGGACCTTCACGCACGACGAGCTCCGCGCGGCGATGGTCGGGATCGAGTACCGGGACACCGACGCGTTCCTCGACGAGATCCCGGCCGCCTACAAGCCGATCGACCAGGTGATGGCGGACGCGACCGACCTGGTGGCGATCCGGCACACGCTGCGGCAGGTCGTCAACGTCAAGGGCGACTGAGGCCACGGGCGGGTCCGGGTCGGCCCTGCCCGTCGGTGCCGGCCCTGCCCGTCTGGACGGGGTCGGCCCGGGCGGAGCCGGCGGTGGCCCGGCACGGACACGGGGGGCTCCGACGGACACGGGTCGCTCCGACGGGCACGCTGGTCGGGTGAGCAACCAGACGGAACGAGCAGCACGCGAGACCGGACGACAGGCGCGGCGCGTTGCCGACAGCAGGTGGTTCGAGCTGACCGCCCGCGCCGGCTTCGTCGGGAGCGGGGTCGTGCACCTGCTCCTCGGGTACCTCGTGGTGCTGCTCGGCGTCGGCAACGGCTCCTCCGGCCGCGAGACCGACCAGTCGGGCGCACTGCAGCAGCTCGCCGCGGTCCCCGGCGGGATCGTCCTGCTCTGGGTGGTCGCCGTCGGCACCGCGGCGCTGACGCTGCACCTGCTCGTCGAGGCCGTCGTCGGCGGGCGGTCGGACTCCGCACGCGGCTGGGCCGCCCGCGCGAAGGCCGTCGGGAAGGCCGTGGTCTACGGTGTCGTGTCGTACTCGGCGGTGACCTTCGCGCTCGGCGCCGGCAAGAGCTCGAGCGGGTCGAGTCGGAGTGCCGCGGCGACGGCGCTCGCGACGCCCGGCGGGGTGTTCCTGCTGCTCGCGGTGGCGGCCGTCGCGGTCGTGGTCGGGGTCGCCCTCGTCGTGATCGGCGGCCGTCGCTCCTTCTGGAAGCAGCTCGTCCGCCCGCGACAGCCGCTCGACCGGGTGGTCTCCGTGCTCGGCACCGTCGGGTACGTCGGCAAGGGCATCGCCGTGGTGGTCGTCGGGGTGCTCGTCGCCGTGGCCGGCTTCCGGAGCGACCCGGACCAGGCCTCCGGGCTCGACGGGGCGTTCGATGCACTGCACGGGCTGCCCGCCGGATCCGCGGTGCTCGTCGCGGTCGGCGTGGGGTTCCTGGCGTACGGCGTCTACAGCTTCTTCCGGGCGCGGTACGCGCGGCTCTGATATACTGGCTGCGCTCGCCTCCTGCTGGGGGGACCGAGAAGCAGAGCCGGTGCAGCTGGGGTATACCAGGTCCCGGCTCTTGCGCTGTCCGGGGGTCCATGACCGACCGATCCCACGCGCACTGAACATGTTGGACGCGCGCGGAGGTGACCGGCGGTAGGGACGGAGCATGGACAACGCGACGACCGGACCCGTGACCGTCTTCTGCGACGAGCAGGCGGTGCTCGTCGAGAGCATCGTCTGGGACCCGACCACCGAGCGCCTGCGCTGGACCGACATCACGCTCGGCCTGCTCACCACCGCCCGCGCCGACGGGACGGTCGAGTCGAGCGTGCCGCTCCCGCCGCCCCTCGCGAGCTTCCAGCCCCGCGTCGGCGGCGGCTTCGTCGCGGCGCTCGGCGACACCGTCGTGCTCACCGACGAGCAGGGGGTCGTCGAGCGGGAGCTCACCCGGGTGCAGCACGCGACGGCCGGCATGCGGTTCAACGAGGGCAAGTGCGACCCGTTCGGGCGCTTCCTCGTGGGCAGCATGGACCTCACCGACCAGGACCCGGCGGGCGCGCTGTACTCCGTCGAGCCGGACGGGACGACCCGGGTGCTCCGCGGCGGCTTCGGCGTGACGAACGGCATCGAGTGGTCGCCCGACGGCAGCACGATGTACGTCACCGACACGAGCACGAGCACGATCTACCGCGCCTCCTACGGCCCCGAGGGGGACCTCGGCGAGCTCGTCCCGTTCGTCAGCGGCGCCGCGCACGACGGCCTGGTCCGGGACGACGAGGACTGCTTCTGGACCGCCGTGTACGGCAGCGCCCGCGTCGAGCGGTGGAGCGCCGCGGGGGAGCACCTCGAGACCGTGGAGGTCCCGGCGCCCAACGTGACCTCGGTGGCCTTCGGTGGACCGGACATGTCGACGCTCTTCATCGGCACCGCGCGCGAGAACATGACCGAGGAGCAACTCGAGCAGGCGCCGCACTCCGGGGCGGTGTTCGCCGTGCCGACGCGGGTGCGAGGCTCCTCAGCGTCCGCGTTCGGCGGCTGAACGGACGGTATCGTGGGCGGTCGCCAGCACCACAGGAGGCCGACGTGCACGACGAGGACCACCCGGACGCAGCACGACCCGCCGCGCCGGCACCCGACG
This sequence comes from Curtobacterium sp. MCBA15_004, assembly GCF_001865055.2. Taxonomy (NCBI): domain Bacteria; kingdom Bacillati; phylum Actinomycetota; class Actinomycetes; order Micrococcales; family Microbacteriaceae; genus Curtobacterium; species Curtobacterium sp. MCBA15_004. The sequence continues at coordinate 452,868 of NZ_CP126266.1, forward strand.
CCCCCGCGGCGAGCGCCGCGCCGGCACCCCAAGCCCCGCCGGCCCCCGACCCCGCCGGTGAGCTCTCCGACGCCGAGGACGCCGACGTCACGGTCCGCGTCGACCGCATCGCCGTCGACGGCACCTACGTCCGGGTGAGCTCGATCGGCGCACCCGGCGACCGGGCCTTCGTGCTCGTCGCCGGCCTCGGCATCGCGTCGACCTACTACGAGCGGCTCGCCCCACACCTCAACGAGCACGGCCCCGTGCACGCGCTCGACCTGCCCGGCTTCGCGGGCGTCCCGCGCTTCCGCGGCGGAGTGTCGATCGAGCGGTACGCCGACGCCGTCGAGCAGGTCCTGCGCGAGCTGCGACTCGAGGACCCGGTGCTCGTCGGGCACTCGATGGGCACGCAGGTCGTCACCGAGGTCGCGGCCCGCAACCCCGGCCTCAGCGACCTCGTCCTGATCAGCCCGGTCGTCGACCGGTCGGCGCGCACGATCCGGCAGTCGGCGTTCCGCTTCCTGCGCTCCGCGCTGCACGAGCCGGCGGCGGTCCGCTGGCACGCCGTGACGGCCTACGCCCTCTGCGGCTGGCACTGGTTCCGCCGGGTCCTGCCGCGCATGATCGCGTTCCCGATCGAGGAGCGCGCAGCCGACGTCCGCGCCCGGACGCTGATCGTCCGCGGCGAGCACGACGCGATGGTGCCGCGCGACTGGGTGCGGTCGCTCGCGCGGGTCTTCCCGCACGCGGTCCTCCGCGAGGTCGTCGACGGCGCGCACTCGGTCATGCACGCGCAGGCCGACGCGGTCGCCCGGCTCGCGGTCGCGCACGTCGACGGCCGCATCACCGACCGCGGGGTCGGGTCGCTGCAGCGGGTCCGCGACCACACGACCTCGTCGGACCTGGCGCGGCTCGGCCCGGCGGACGCCTGGCTCGTGCTGAAGTCACGGTTCCGCGAGCTGTTCGGCATGGCGCGCGGCGACGACGAGGCCCTCGAGGAGGCAAAGTCCGCGCACGCGGTCGCGATGGCCGACGGCGACGGCATCCCGGTGGACCCGTCGGACCGCCGCGAGGTCGTCGACGAGGTCGCGCCGGAGGTCCGCGACCGCTCCTGACGGCCCGCCACCGTTGCGGTCCAGGGCCGGGCCACGTCCGCGACGTGACCCGGCCGGCGGTGCCGCCCACGGCCGTGGACGCACGCACGGGAGGCCCGGTGCCGGTCCCACGGACCGGCACCGGGCCTCCCGGCGGTCACCACCACGGCACGTGGCGGCACCGCGCGCCGCTACGGGGTGATGCGTCCCGGCAGCGCGTCGCGCGTGAGCGCGCTCGCCTCGGCGAGGACCTTGCGGGCCTCGTCCGTCTTGTCCCAGACGTTCCAGAGCAGCACGCCGCGGACGGTGTCGTCGTCGTCCAGGTAGTAGACGACGCCCGTGACGTTCGGCTCCTGCCAGTCCGCGACTGTGTGCAGCGAGGTCGAGACCTGCCCCACCGCCTCGTACCCGGCGTCGAAGACGTCCGAGTAGAACATCGGCGTGTGGTCGTAGGTCTCGTCGGCGTCCGCGAGGTTCCGGCCGGCCTGCCGACCCTGCTGCTGCGCGTTGTCGACGTGCTCGACGCGGCGCGTGCCGAGGATGCGGTCCGGGTACTCCGCGACGTCGCCCGCGGCGAACACCGACTCGTCGTCCGTGACCAGGGTCGAGGACACGACGATGCCGTCGTGCACCGTCAGGCCGGCGTCGGCGGCGAGCTGCGTCTGCGGCTCGATGCCGAGCCCGACCACGACCGCGTCGGCCTCGAGGGTCGAGCCGTCGTCGAGCGTGAGCGTCACCCCGTTCGCCGTCTCGGTGCCCTCGTCGACGCGACGACCGAGCCGGAGCTCGACGCCGTGGTCGACGAAGCGCTGCTGGAACGCGCGTGCGAGCCCCTCGGGGAACATGCGGGCACCGACGACCTCGTCCGGGTCGACGAGCGTGACGCGGGCACCGTTCTGCACGATGCCGGCCGCGACCTCGGTGCCGATGTACCCGCCGCCGACGACCGCGACGTGCGCGCCGGCGTCCGCGTACTCCCGGAGCTTCCGGTAGTCGGCGGCGCTCCGGTAGTCGAGCACGCGGTCGGACGGGGCGAGGCCGGGCAGGCTGCGCGGCTTGCCGCCCGTGGCGATGAGGAGCCGCTCGTAGCCGTGCGTCGCGCCGTCGGCGGTCGTCACGGTCTTCGCGGCGCGGTCGATCCCGGTCACCCGCGAGCCGAGCAGGAGCGTCGCGCCGGTCTCCTCGGTGTGCAGGTCGACCTTCTCGTCCCAGCTGAAGTCCGGGTCGGTCCACAGCTTCTTGGACAGGGCGGGGCGGGCGTAGGGCGGGTCGACGTCCTCGCTGAGGACCCCGATCGAGCCGTCGGTGTCGAGTTCGCGGATGCCGCGGGCGGCGGCGTCGGCGACCATCCCGCCGCCGACGATCAGGTAGCGGAAGTCGGTCATGGTGCTCCCAGGCGTGAGGGTGGACTAGATGGTGGCGACCGAGCCGGAGTCGACCCGGTAGTTCGACCCGTTGACGAAGCTCGCGAGGTCGGAGCACAGGAAGGCGACGACGTTCGCGACCTCCTCGGGCTCGCCGCGACGGCCCAGCTCCATGTACGGGCGCTCCTCGTCGAGGAAGCTCGTGATGGCCTCGTCGACGGTGGTCCCCTGCTGCTCCGCGCGCTTCTTCATCATCGCGTCGGTCATCGGCGTGTGGATGAAGGCGGGGCTGACGGTGTTCACGAGCAAGCCCTCGGACGCGTACGAGCGCGAGAGGCCCTTGGCGAACGACAGCACACCGGCCTTGGCGGCGCAGTAGGGCAGTTCGTCGTCGTAGGGCTGCGAGGCGTCCTCGGACACGAGGTACACGATGCGTCCCCAGCCGCCGTTCCGCAGCTCCCCGATGAACTCGCGCGTGATCCGCACCGGGCCCATCAGGTCGACGTCGATGGTGTCGAGCCAGCCCTGCTCGTCGATCTCGTGGAACATGCCCTGCGCGCCGGTGATGCCGGACGACTGCACGAGGATGTCGATCTCGCCGACGGAATCGCGGACCCGGTCGTGCAGGGTCGCGAGGCTCGCGGCGTCGGTGACGTCGGCCGCGAAGGCGAAGAGCTTGCCGGGCGGGGCCTCGAGCTGGTCGGCGCTGGTGTCGAGACGGCTCTGGTCGAGGTCGGAGACGACCACGGTCGCACCCTCCGCGAGGAGGATGCGAGCCGTGTTCCAGCCGATGCCGGAGTCGCCCCCGAAGACCAGGGCGGTCCTGCCCTGGATCCCGAGGTCCACGGTCAGGAGGCGGTGGAGGCTTCGGCGGTCGCCGGGCTCGTCGCGGCGGCGAGCGGCGTGCGCGGGGAGCGGTTCTCGGCGGAGACCATCCAGGCGAGCTGCTCGAGGCGCTCGATGAAGCCGTGGAGCAGGTCCGCGGTCGTCGGGTCCTCCTCGTCGACCTCGTCGTGCACGTCGCGCATGGTGCCGGTGGCCTGGTACAGGCGGAGCGTCACGAGGTCGATGGCGTCGTGCGTGGCGACCTCGCCCTCGGGGAACGCGTCGAGGTGGGTCGACTGCGCGACGGTCGCGGCGCGGCCGTCCGGCACGGCGTAGAGCGCACGCATGCGCTCGGCGGTGTCGTCGGCGAACTCACGGGCGGCGTCGACGATCTCGTCGAGCTGCAGGTGGAGGTCGCGGAAGTTGGTCCCGAGGATGTTCCAGTGGGCCTGCTTGCCCTGCAGGTGCAGGTCGATCAGGTCGACGAGGACCTTCTGGAGGTTTGCAGCGAGCTTGTCCGATGCGTGCATGATCGGCTCCTTCCGGATCGGTGACCCTTCCGGTCTACGCGGTCCGGTCGTCGACGTTCCCAGAGCACGTGGAGTCGGCGTCCCCCGTGCCGCCGCCGTGCACCACTCGCCGGGCGGGCGCGGGCCGGTGTCAGTGCGCGGGTGCGGGGTCGACCTGGTCGACGGCGCCGCGCATCCGCTCGAGGAAGGTCGCGACGGCCCGTGCCTCGTCGGCCGACATGCCCTCGGCGATCGACATCATCCGGCGGTGCATGACCCCCAGGGTGGCGCGGACCTCGTCGTCGGTCTCGGTGGTCGGCGTGATCACGAGGGCCCGGCGGTCGGTGGGGTGCGGGTCACGGCGGACGTGCCCGGACCGCACGAGGCGGTCGATGAGGATCGTCGTCGAGGCCGACGAGATCTTCAGGTAGGCGGACAGGTCCTTCGGCTTCACGATGCGGTCCGCGCGCTGGGCCTGCAGCAGGTAGCGCACCGCGAGCAGGTCGGTCTCGCCCATGCCCATCGAGTCGCGCGTGCGCCGCCGCATCGCGGTCTCGGCCGCGCGGTACCGCCGCAGGGCGTTCAGCACGGCGACGCCGCGTCGGGTGGCGTCGTCGTCGGGGAACCAGTACCCCGACGCCTCGGTGATCTCCTGCGTCGACACCTGCACAGGGTAACCCGCCTGGTATCTCGTCCGTCTAGTGATCCGCGGTCCGCGGAGTGATCCGCGGTCCGCGGCTCCGCGCGCGCGGACGACGGACGGGAGGCGCGGCACCCGCCGGCACCGCGCCTCCCGTCCGTCCCGTGGTCGCGTCGCGACCGGTGGCGCGACCCGCGGGTCAGGCCGCCGCCGGCTCCGCGGCCGCGTCGGCGAGCGCGCGCAGCGCGCCCTGGACCTGCTCGACGACCTCGGCGTCCTCACGCGGGTGGGTCTCTGCGAACCGGACGACCGACTGCGGGATCGCGACCGCGACGTCCTCGAGGACGCGGGCGCCGGCGATCCCGGCGACCTTGCGGGCGTCGTCGTGCGCCCAGACGCCGCCGTACTGGCCGAAGGCCGAGCCGATGACGGCGAGGGGCTTGCCGGACAGCGGCGAGGCGCCGAACGGACGCGAGCCCCAGTCGAGGGCGTTCTTCAGCACGGCCGGGATCGTGCCGTTGTACTCGGGCGTCACGAGCAGCACGGCGTCGGACGCGGCGACCGCGTCCCGGAACGCGACGGCGGCCGCGGGCGGGGTGTCGCCGTCGATGTCCTCGTTGTAGAACGGCAGGTCGACGATGCCGTCGAACGTGGTGAGCTCGATGCCGTCCGGGGCGTGCTGGTCGGCCGCCTCGGCGAGCTTGCGGTTGATGGAGCCGGCGCGGAGGCTGCCGACGAGGACCAGGACCTTCGTCATGGGAATCCCTTCGCTCGGTGACCGGGTGGTCACGTCTGTGGTGTCCCGCGCGACAACGCACGCGGCGGCGTCCGTGTTCCCGACCCGCGTCCGCGGACCCTGTTCCCCGTCGGTGGACGCGTCGGTAGGTTGACCGGGTGAGCACGCTTCGGACGCCCGCCAGCAGCCCCCGCACCACCGACCCGGACTGGTGGCGGCAGGCCGTCGTCTACCAGGTGTACCCGCGCAGCTTCGCGGACTCCGACGCCGACGGCCTGGGCGACCTCGCCGGGGTCACGAGCCGCGTGCCGTACCTGGCGGCGCTCGGGGTCGACGCGATCTGGCTGTCCCCGTTCTTCCCGTCGCCGCTCGCCGACGGCGGCTACGACGTCGCCGACTACCGCGACGTCGACCCCCGCCTCGGGACGCTCGCCGACGCCGACGCGCTCGTCCGGGCCGCGCACGAGCACGACGTCCGTGTGATCGTCGACATCGTGCCGAACCACACGTCCGACCAGCACGAGTGGTTCCGGGCCGCGCTCGCCGCCGCGCCCGGGTCGCCGGAGCGGGCGCGCTACGTCTTCCGCGAGGGTGCGGGCGAGTCGGGGGAGCTCCCGCCGAGCGACTGGGTGTCGAACTTCGGCGGCAGCGCCTGGACCCGCGTGCCGGACGGCCAGTGGTACCTGCACCTGTTCGCGCCCGAGCAGCCCGACCTGGACTGGTCGAACCCCGAGGTGCGGGCCGACTTCGAGACGACGCTGCGCTTCTGGTCGGACCGCGGTGTCGACGGCTTCCGGGTCGACGTGGCGCACGGGCTCGCGAAGGACCTGTCCACGCCGTACCGGCCGTCCGACGAGGACCACCTGCCGCTCGACGGCTCCGACCCGCTGTACGACCGCGACGAGGTGCACGAGATCTTCGCCGGGTGGCGCACGGTGCTCGACGAGTACGACCCGCCGCGTGCCGCCGTGGCCGAGGCGTGGGCACCGGCACCCCGAAGGGTCCTGTACGCCCGGCCGACCGAGCTCGGCCAGGCCTTCAACTTCGACCTGCTCGAGTCGCCGTTCGACGCCGCGTCGTTCCGGTCGCTCATCGAGCAGAACCTGTCGGCGTCGGCCGAGTCGGGGGCGTCGAGCACGTGGGTGCTGTCGAACCACGACGTCGTCCGGCACGCCACCCGGTACGGCCTGCCCGACGGCACCGACACCGATGCCTGGCTGATGACGGACGGCACCGAGCCGCCGCTCGACCGCGACCGGGGGCTGCGGCGGGCCCGGGCGGCCACGCTCCTCGTCCTCGCGCTCCCCGGCTCGTCGTACGTGTACCAGGGCGAGGAGCTCGGCCTGCACGAGGCGCCGGCCATCCCGCACGACCTGCTGCAGGACCCGAAGTGGCTCCGCACCGGGCACACGGTCAAGGGGCGGGACGGCTGCCGTGTCCCGATCCCGTGGACCCGCTCCGGACCGTCGTTCGGCTTCGGCGACGTCGCACCCCAGCTGCCGCAGCCGGCGGACTTCGGTGCGTCCTCGGTCGAGGCGGAGGACGGCGACCCGGACTCGACGCTGTCGATGTACCGCGCGGCGACCGCGGCCCGTCGGCGTCTGCAGGAGGGCGAGGACCTCACGTGGGTCGAGGCCGGCGCCGACGTCGTGGCGTTCGCGCGGCACGACGGCTGGCGCTCGGTGACGAACTTCGGGACGGAGCCGGTGCGCCTGCCCGAGGGGACCGTGGTGCTGGCGTCGGGGCCGCTCGACGCCGGGGACGGGATGCTGCCGGGCGAGACGACGGTCTGGCTGGGCTGATCCTCGGCGCTCGTTCCTCGCTCCTTCCTCCACACGGGCGGTGGCGGGTCGGGTCCTCCACAGGTGCGCCACCGGGCCCGTGACGGGGCCGCGCCGGTCGCGACGATCGGGGCATGAAGCCACTCATCTCCAGCCCCGGCGTCCCATCGACCTCGTCCCCGTCCCGCCCCGGACGCCGTCCCCCGACCGCCGCTCGGCTGACACGTCGTCGCCCGGTCCTGTCCGGTGTCGGTCTCGCGACCGCGCTCGGACTCCTGCTCGCCCCCGCGTTCCTCGCGTCGTCGTCCTCGGCCGGTTCGCTCGCGTTCCCGTACACCGACGACTTCTCCACGGCGGCCGGCGGCACGCTGTCCGGGGACGCCCAGGTCGTCGGCGGGCGGCTCCGGCTGACCGACGCCGTGCCCAGCCAGGCGGGCGCCTGGTCGACCGACGACACCTTCGCGTCCGACCTGGGGCTCGACATCGAGTTCGACTACGCCATGCACCACGACGGCCCGACCGTCGGCGCGGACGGCCTGCTGCTGTTCCTCGCCGACGGCGCGGCACCGCAGGGTGTCGGGGCGACCGGGGCCGCGCTCGGCTACGCCTGCAAGGACTCCTCGGCGGAGGGCGCGGAGTCCCCCTGCACCGAGCCGGGCCTGCCGGGCGGGTTCGCCGCCGTGGCGATCGACCGCTACGGCAACTTCTCGCTGCCGCTGAACGGCTCCGGGCCCGGTGCCGCCCCGGACGCGGTCGTGGTCCGCGGTTCGGGGAACGGGACCACCGGCTACCGCTACGTCGCCGGTGCCGCCGCGCCGTTCGGCACCGCCACCGAGGGAGCCACGCCCCGGACGGTCCGCGTGACGCTCCTGCCCGACGGTGCGGGACACCTCGCGCTGACGGTCCGTGTCGAGATCCCGGGCGGCGCGCTCCGCACCGTGCTCGACCGGGTACCGCTGCACGGTGACGGCCAGGCCCCGCTGCCGTCGACGCTCCGACTCGGGTTCGCCGCGTCCACCGGCACGTTCGTCGACGTGCACGAGGTCGACGAGCTGCGCGTGCGGGTCCCCGTGGACCTGTCGGTCGACCAGGCGCTCCAGCCGACCGTCACACCGGGCGAGCGCGTGTCGTACGACGTGACCGCGCACAACGCCGCCCTGAGCCACTCCGACCCGAGCCCGCTCACGGTCGACGTCCCCGACGAGCTCACCGACGTGTCGTGGACCTGCCGGGGCGAGGACGGCGGTGCGTGCGGTGCGGCGAGCGGCACCGGTGACGTGGCCGTCGACCTGGACCTGCCGCACGCCGCCGGGGCGACGGTGACGGTCACCGGCACCGTGCCCGCGGAGGCGCAGGGACGACTCACCAGCACGGCGACGATCGCCCCGGCGAGCGGTCTCCAGGACACCTACGAGGACGACGACGTCTCGACCGTGTCCACCGAGGTCGACCGGGACGACACGGGCGGGCCCGAGCCGGTCGCGGAGGCCCAGGTCGCGACCGAGAAGTCGGTCAGCCCGGCCACGGGGGTCCACCCGGGTGACGAGGTGGCCTACCGGATCACGGTGCGCAACGACGGCCCCGGGACCGCGGAGGACGTGGGCGCCACGGACGAGCTGCCCACCGCGATGCGGTTCAGCGGCTCGGACGACGACTGCACGGCATCGGGGCAGCTCGTGACCTGTCGGTCGACGGACGACCTCGCCCCGGGCGGACGGCGGGACTTCGTCGTCCGGGCGGTCCTCGACGCGGACTACCGCGGCGACGGCTCCGACGTCGTGAACGTGGCGACCGCGTCCTCGGCGACCGACCCCGACGGCGGGGACCCCTCGCCGGCGGTCCCGATCGGGGTCGAACAGGGCGGTGACGGCGACGGTGACGGCGGCGGACCCGGGCAGACGGCGTCGCCCACCCCGGCGGCACCGGGCGGAGCCGGGCACACCCCGGGACCAGCGGCGGCCGGCTCCCCGTCGACGGGACGTGGCGGCGCACTGGCGTACACGGGCGCGGACGGCCTCGGCGCCCTGGGCGTCCTCGCGGGGGTCGGTGTCCTGACCGGCGGCGGGGTGTGGTGGGCGGCGCGTCGGCGACGTCCGAGTACGGCGGACGCGGTGTCGGAGACCGGCGCTCCCTGACCGGCGGAGTCGTCGTGCCGCGGGAGGCTCGGAGCGGACGCGCCCCGAGCCCCCCGGCGGCCCCGTGCAACGGCGACCTCGAGCCCGCTCAGGCTCGGGGCTCCCCGCCCGGTCGGCTCGGAGCGGGGCCGGCGGTAGGATCGACCCACCACCCGCATGCCCGAAAGAGGTCTCGTGTCCGACTCCCTGGACGACGCCGGCCAGCGCGCGCGGTACTGGCCGATCCCCGTCCTCCGGGCCGTCCCAGCCGCGGTCATGGCCCTCGTCATCACCTTCTCGTCCAACCACGCAGCCGGCTACGGCCTCGTGCTGTTCGGGGTGGTCGCGCTGGTCGACGGGCTGGTCCTCGGCTTCGCCGGGCTCCAGCGGATGGCGGACGACACCCGGTCGCGCCGGACGACCCTGGTCCAGGCGGCCGTGTCGGTCGTCGCCGGCGTCGCGGCGTTCGCGACGAGCGGCCTCGGACTGCCGGCCTTCATCGCGGTGATCGTGGCGTGGGCCGTGCTGACCGGGGCACTCGAACTCACCCAGGGGCTGCGTGCCCGGGGTCGGTCGCCCTTCTCGCGGGACTGGACGACGATCGGTGGCCTGACACTGCTGCTCGCGGTCGCGTTCCTGCTGACCCCGCCCGACTACTCGCAGCAGCTCGGCGGCATCGAGAAGGTGTCCGGCACCCTCGACGCGCCCGTCGTCCTCGTCGGCCTGCTCGGCGCCTACTTCGCCATCGCGGCGGTCTTCCACGTGATCGCCGGCCTCTCGCACAAGTGGGGCACGGCCTCGCCCGCCGCTGCCCCGGACGGAGCACCACACGCATGACCACCCCCAGCCGCCGCGATCGTCTGCGCCCCGCCGAACTGCTCGTGATCTCCGCCGTCGTCGCGGTGTTCGTCGGGTTGGTCGTGCTGTTCTCGACCCGTGAGTTCGAGCTCAGCCTCGTCTTCCTCGGTGTCGCCTTCATCGTCGTCGTGGTCGTCCTCGCGATGCTGCAGCTCGCGTCGTCGAGCGACCAGGACGACAACGACATGCTCGGCGGACACAAGACGCCCACCGAACGCACCGAGGGCGACGACCACCACTGACCCGCGGCGGCCGCACCTGCCGGGCACGGCCCGCTGAACGGCCGGCCCGCTCACCCGCTGCACTGCCGGCCCGCTGACCCGCCGGTCCGTCCACCGCGCCACGCCCGAGGTCACGATCTCGGCTCGGACCTGTCATGATCGCGGGTCGCGCCGACACCTCTGCAGTGGAGGGGGTGTGATGTGGACGTGACCACGGAGACGGACGGCGCGATCGTCCGGGCGATGGCCGAGGGCGACCGGACGGCGCTCGCACGGGCCTTCGACCGCTACGCCCCGACGCTCACCCGCTACGCGTGGGCGCTCGTCGACGACCGGCAGGACGTCGAGGAGGTCGTGCAGGACTCGTTCCTGACGCTCTGGCAGCGCTCGTCGACCCTCGAGCTGCCCGCCGAGACGGTGCTCCCGTGGCTGCTCGTCGTGTGCCGCAACCACGCCTTCAACGCGGGCCGCAAGCGCTCCCGACACCGGGCGGACGAGCTGCCCGAGACCCTCGCGGCGCCCGACGACCACACCGAGGCGGCGGAACAGCTCCGCTGGGTCCGTGCCGAGATCGCCGCGCTCCCCGACCTCGACCGCCGCATCTGCGAGCTGTGCCTGCTCGAGGGCCACTCCTACGCCGAGGCGGCGGACCTGCTCGGCCTCACCGTCGGTGCGATCACGCAGCGGGTCTCCCGCAACCGACGTCGACTGAAGAAGGAGGTGATGCACGATGGACACTGAACCTCCCCAGGGCGACGACCTGCAGCGCATGCTCGTCTCGATGAAGCGGAACGTCCTCGACGGCGCCGCCCCAAGACCGAGACGACGACGAGGACGCCCGGGCATCGTGGTCGGGGTCGTGGCGCTGCTGGCGCTCGGCACCGCGACCGGTGCGGTCGCCCTGACCCTGTCCCAGCAGGACCGTCCCGTCGCCGCACCGGTCCGGACCGAGGACCCCGCGCCGGCCCCGTCCGCGACGACCCCGACGTCGGCACCCGTCACGGACCGACCGAGCCCGCGACCGAGTCGGACGGCCGCCAGCACGACCGCGACGATCCCGACGGACTGCCGGTCGGTCGTGCCGGCGTCGGACTACGACCGATTCTTCGGCGACGTGCCGCTGGCGACGATCGTCGCTGACGGGAAGGTGTCCGCCCTCCCGCACCGCGACCCGGTCGGCGCGCCCCCCACGCTCTCCTGCCAGTGGCGGGACCCGGGCGCGGACATCACCGGTCTCGAACTCACGATGGGCACGGGTACACCGGAGCAGATCGCGGAACTGGAGCGCGGCACGTTCGACGGGTGGTCGCCGACGTGCGAGGACGACGCCGACGGAGCCCGCGTCTGCCGTGCTTCCAGGACCGACCCGACGTACGGAACGGACTGGGCACGGACGACCTACGTGCGTGGCGACACCTGGCTGGCCGTGGACCAGTCGAACTTCCCGACGAACGGGCTCCTGCCCGCGGTCGTCGGGGAGGTCTGGGGGGACTGACGGCCCGGGAGGCGCGTGGCGGCGACGACCCGCGCCTCCGGTCCGCCGGTGGGACGCGACGACCGCGCCCCTCCCGACCCGGACCGGACGCCCCGGCACTCCGACGCGCCCGGACCGTCCGACGTCCCTGGGTGGCGCGTCAGCCGCGCCGGGCCGCGACGACGTCGCGCGCGAGCGTGCGCGTCGCCCGGTTCGGCTCGGTGTCCGACCGCATCGCGAGCCCGATCCGCAGCGGTTCGACGTCGTCCTCCAGCTCGAGCACCGCGCCGTCGTACCGGACGCCCGAGTCCGGCACCACTCCGACCCCGAGCCCGGCCGAGGCGAACCGCACCACGGCGGGCATGTCGTTCATCTCGGCGACGACCCGGCGCCGGATGCCCGCCCGGTCCAGGGCCGCGTCGAGGATGAGCCGGTTCCCGAACCCGTGCGCGGTGTCGACGAAGGGCTCGTCCGCCAGCTCCGCGAGCGACACCGAGCGGCGCCCGGCGAGCGGGTGGTCCGGTGCGACGAAGACCCGGAACGGCATCTCGCGCAGGGGCTCGACGTGGATCCCGGACGGGACCGCCGGCAGGCCGCAGTAGGCCAGGTCGAGCCGCCCGGCAACGAGGTCCTGCACGAGCCCGGTCGTGCCGGACTGTGACGTCATCAGCTCGACCGTCACGAGCGGGTGCCGCTGCCGGAACCGCCGCAGGACCCCGGTCAGGTCGACGACGTCCATGCTCGTGAAGATGCCCAGGCGGACCCGACCGCGCAGGTCGGCGTCGTCGACGACCGCGAGGTCGCGCATCCGGTCCAGCCCGTCGAGGACGGCGCGGGCGTGGGGGAGCACGTCCTCGCCCGTCGCGGTGAGCACGAGCCCGCGCCCGGTCCGGTCGAACAACCGGGCACCGAGCGTCCGTTCGAGCGAGGCGATGCCGGCGGACACCGTCGACTGCGCCGCCCACAGCCGCTCGGCCGCACGCGTGACGTTGCCCTCGGCGGCGACGGCGACGAACTGTTCGAGCAACCGGGTCTCCATCGCCCCATCATCGACCAGTTCGATGGCGGGCAACAAGAGCATCCGTTGGACTCGATGCCGCGCGGGCGGCACCATCGGAGCATGTCCTCGACCACCGGCCCCGTCACCACGTCCGCCCCGACCGCACCCGTCGTGCGTGCGGCCCGGCACGTCACCGCCCCGCGCGGTCACCGTGCGCACACCCGCCGTCGGCACGGCTTCGGCTTCTGGGCGGTCGCGTTCGCGTTCCTGTCGGTGATGGCCTTCGCGACCGTGCCGGCTCCGCTGTACGTGATCTACCAGGCGCGGGACGGCTTCCCGACCTTCACGACCACGGTCGTCTTCGCCGCGTACGGCGTCGGCGTGGTCGCGTCGCTGTTCCTCGCCGGACACCTCAGCGACGTGCACGGTCGACGGCCGCTCGTGCTCCTGTCGGTGGCCGTCGAACTGCTCGCGGCGGTGCTCTTCCTGGTCTGGGACGACGTCGCCGGTCTCGTCGTCGCACGACTCGTCACGGGCCTCGGCGTCGGACTCCTCACCGCCACCGCGACGGCGCACCTCGCGGAGCTCCGCGTCCGGGCGACCGGCTCGTCGGCATCCGCCGGGGGCGCGAGCGTCGCGGCCGGCGCGGTGAACCTCGGCGGTCTGTCGCTCGGCGCCCTCGTCGGCGGCGCCCTCGCCGAGTTCGTCGGGCAGCCGCTCGTCGTGCCGTACGTGGTGTTCGTCGTCGCCCTGGCCGTCGCGTTCGTGCTCGTCCTGGCCGCGCCCGAGACCGTCGACCGTCCCGAGCAGCCGGTGCCCTACCGCCCGCAGCGCGTGCAGGCCCCCGAGGGGCAGGCCGGCACGTTCTGGGCCGCGGGTGCCGCCGCCTTCGCCGCACTGGCCGTGCAGGGGCTGTTCACCTCGGTGGCGCCGACGTTCCTCGGCACGACGTTCCACGTCACGGACCGGCTCGCCGCGGGTGCGACGACGTTCGGGGTCTTCGCCGCGAGCGCGCTCTCGCAGATCGTCTTCGCGAAGCTGTCGCAGCGCCGTCAGGTCCGGCTCGGGCTGGTGCTGCTCGTCGTCGGGCTGGTCGTCCTCGCGGTCGCCGCGGTGGTGCTCCAGGTCGCCGGCTTCATCGGCGGCGGGGTCGTCGCCGGTGCCGGGGTGGGCCTGCTCTTCCGCGCGTCGATCGCCCGCGCCGGTTCGCTCGTCGGGCCCGAGCAGCGCGGTGGTGTCCTCGCCGCGACGTTCCTCATCGCCTACGCCGGGCTCACCGTGCCGGTCGTCGCCGTGGGTGCTGCCCTGCTCGTCGTCCCGACGCTGCCGGTGCTCCTCGCCTACGTGGTGTTCGTGGTCGCGCTCGCTCTCGTCGCCGGCACCCGACTGGCGGCACACGCCGAGTGAACCCGGCTGGCGGCCCGCGCCGAGTGAACCCGGCTGGCGGCCCGCGCCGGGCGGACCCGACCGCCGTCAGCGCCGGGTGACCCCGCCGCCGGTCCGCCCCGGGCGAACCCGACCCGACCCGACCCGGCCGCAGGCCCCGCGGCACGCCGGCCTCCGCCCCGCCGCCATACTGGGCGCATGCCCCGCACCCGACAGCGCTCCGTCCTCACCGGCGTCGCAGCGGTCGTCGCGGCCGGACTCGTCGCGGCGGGCATCGCACTCACCACCCAGCGCAGCGGTGACGACCCCGTGCTCGGCGGCGGGGAGCCCGCCGTCACGACCACGGTGACCGCCGAGGGCCCCGACGCCACCAGCGGCCCCGATGCCACCAGCGGGACCGGCGGCGGCGGCACCGGCTCCGGCACCGGCCAGGGCTCGCCCGACGGCACCGTCACGATCACCCGCGAGGGCCCGGACCTGCCGGGCGGTTCCGTCCTCGCCCGCTGCGACACCGACTCCCGCCGGGTCGTCGCCCGCTACGACACCGCCGCACTCGGCGAGGTCGTGCTCCAGTGCGGCGACTCCGGGCAGGGCTACGAGCACATCCGCGTCCGGCACACCGAGGACTGGCAGGACGTCGTCACGGGCCACGGCAGCCGTGACTGGGACGACGCCATGCTCACCGCGGTCGGCACGGTCCTCGGGTCCCCGCGGTCCGGGTACCCGGTCGACGCCGGCGACGGCAAGGTCTGCTACGCGGCACCCGTCCGGTTCGACGACGGTTCGCGTCCTGACGCCGACCCGTTCGTCAAGGTCATCGTCTCGGCCACCACGGACCGCGTGATCACCGCCTACCCCACGCGCACCGACGGCTGCTGACCCACCCGGCACCCGCGCCACGACACGGGCGGCGACCGCCCGGCACCCGCAGGTGCGACCTACGCGTGCACCTCGTGCTCGTGTCGCCGGTGCGACACCGGCTCGAGCTGGAACGTCGAGTGCTCGACCGGCACGTCGAAGTGCTCCGCCACGCACCGCTGCAGGTCGTCGAGGATCCGCGGGGCGTGCGCCGTCGAGAAGCAGTGGTCGTCCACCACGACGTGCGCCGTGAGGTTCGGCACCCCGGTCGCCACGAGCGTCGCGTGCAGGTCGTGCACCTCGATCACGTGGTCGAGCTCGAGGATGTGGCCCCGCACCGCCTCGAGGTCGAGCCCGGGCGGCGTCGACTCGAGCAGCACGTTCGCCGTCTCCCGCAGCAGGCGGATCGCCCGCGGCAGGATGAGCAGCCCGATCAGGATCGCAGCGATCGAGTCGGCGCGCTCCCAACCGGTGACCGCGAGCACGACGGCGGCGGCGATGACCGCGACCGAGCCGAGCGTGTCGTTGAGCACCTCGAGCCGTGCCGCACGCGACGTGAAGGTCTCGCCGGAGGCCCGGAGCAGCACCGCGTAGGCGACGAGGTTCCCGACGAGCCCGACGACACCGAACACCAGGAGGGGACCGGCGTGCACCTCGGCCGGGACGAACAACCGCTGCACGGCCGACACCAGGACGAAGACGCCGACCGCGAGCAGGACCGCCGCCTGCGCCGTCGCCCCGAGCACCTCGGCACGCTGGAAGCCCCACGTGCGCTGCGCGGTCGGGGACCGGCGGGCCAGCCGTGTGGCGACGAGACCGATCGCGAGCCCACCGGTGTCGACGACCATGTGCCCGGCGTCGACGAGCAGTGCGAGCGAGCCGGTCAGGACCGCCCCCACGACCTCGGCGAGCAGGATGCCGGCCGAGATGCAGAACGCGACGAGCAGGGCGCGTTCCGACGCGTGTCCGTGCCCGTGCGAGTGGTCGTGGCCCATGCGCCCCATCGTAGGCAGGACGGCAGACGCCCGCGTGGACGCCCGGCGCCGTGCCAGGATCGCCACGTGACCCGGTCGCCGTACGAGCTGAGCGCGCCCGCCGAGGTGCTGGCCCGTCTGCACCCGCGCCTGTGCACCTACTTCGGCGCCGTCCCGCCGGGCCACGTCGGCCGAGGCGAGGGCGTCTTCGCCGTCGTCGGCACGCCCCGCCGATGGCTGTGGCCCCTGCTCGCACTGTTCGCGCGTGACGGCGTCGTGTTCCCGGTGTGGGAGCGGGACGTCCCCTTCACGGTCGAGAACCGTCCGGCCCGCGTCCGGCGCGGTGCGGCCGACGGCCGGGAGGCCCGCCCCGCGGTCCGCGCGCACCGCACCTTCCGCTTCCGCTCCGGCGACCGCACGATGGTCGACGCCATCACCGCCGAGCCCGAGGGCCTGGTCGACCACCTCGGTCGCCGTGGGCGCGTCAGCGCCCTGCTCCGGACGGAGGTCGACGCGGACGGGCCGGACGCGGGCGCCCTGCGCCTCGTCTCCACGCGCGTGACGTTCCGTGCGCTGGGACGCGGGTGGGGCCTCCCGGTCGTCGTCGCCCCGCGTGTGACGCTCGTGGAACGATTCGATGACGATGCCGACGTGCAGCGCGTGTCCCTGGTGCTGGCGGCACCGCTGGTCGGCACGCTGTACCGGTACGAGGGCGCGTTCCGGTACGCGGTCGTGCCCGACGACGCGGCCGGTGCCGCGCCAGGAGGGGGTACCACGTGGTCGAGCAGCAACCGAGGGTCGTGATCGCGGGGGCGAGCGGCTTCGTGGGACGGCACCTGCGCCAGGCGTTCGTCGACGACGGCTACGAGGTCGTGACCGTCGGCCGGACCGGCGACGCGGTGTGGGGCAACACGCTGCGCATCCGTGCGCTCGTCGACGGGGCTGCCGTCGTCGTGAACATGGCCGGCAAGAGCGTCGGCTGCCGGTACGGGCGCCGCAACCGCGCCGAGATCCTGCGGTCGCGCGTCGACACGACCCTCGAGCTGGCCGAGGCGATCCGCACGGCCGAGCACCCGCCGCCCCTGTGGCTGAACGCCTCCACGGCGACGATCTACCGGCACGCCGACGACCGCCCCCAGGACGAGGCGACGGGCGAGCTCGGCGAGGGCTTCTCGGTCTCGGTCGCCCGGGCGTGGGAGGCCGCGTTCTTCGGGGCCGACCTGCCGCGCACGCGTCGGGTGGCGCTCCGGATGGCGATCGTCTTCGGCGACGGCAGCGCGCTCGTCCCCCTGCTCCGCCTGGCGCAGGCCGGGCTCGGGGGCCCGCAGCTCGACGGTCCGTGGTTCCCGACGCCCGGGCGGCTGCGAGCCGGGACGTACCACCACGACCGGCACACGCACGGGCGGCAGCGGTTCAGCTGGGTGCACGTCGACGACGTCGTCGGTGTGGTCCGGTTCGTCCGCGACCACGAGGAGGTCACCGGCCCGGTGAACGTGTCGAGCCCGGAGCCCTCCGACAACCGCACCGTGATGGCGACGATCCGCGAGTCGGTCGGCCGGCGTTTCGGCCTGCCGACGTGGCGGTGGATGCTCGAGCTCGGGGCGTTCGCGATCCGGACCGAGTCCGAGCTCGTGCTGAAGAGCCGGTGGGTGGTGCCGACCCGCCTGCTCGAGGCGGGCTACGCGTTCCGCCACCCCGACCTGCGCGGGGCGCTCGCCGGGATCATCGCCGAGCGGCGGGAGCACCGGGGCTGACCGGTGCCGGGCCGCCCGCCGGGTCGTCCGCCGGGGGAGCGGCAGGGCCGTCCGCCGGGGGAGCGGCCGGGCGGTCCACCGTCGGTGCGCCGTGCACCAGCGGGGCCCCGACCTCGGGCGCGCCCACCACCCCCGCGGTCCGCGACGACCACAGCACGGCGACGACGACGACCGCACCGGCGACCACCTCGACCACGTCGGGGACCTCGCCGAACGCCGCCCACGATGCGAGCACGCCGATCACCGGCACGAGCATCGAGAACGGCGCGACCGTGCTCGAGGGGTACTTCCCCATCAGCCGCGACCAGATGCCGTACCCGACCAGGCTCCCCGCGACGACGATGTAGAGCAGCCCGAGGTCGGCGGGCAGTGCCGCGGGCGTCAGGGCCGTGCCGAACGCCCGACCGACGCGCTCGGGGCCCTCGACCAGCAGCGACAGCGCGAGCATCGGCACCGGCGGGACGACCGCCCACCACAGCGTCAGGTGCAGCGGGTTGACCGGACCGGTCCGCCGCGTCGCGACGTTGCCGAGCGCCCAGCCCAGCGCGCCGCACAGCACGAGCACCACGGGCAGCAGCGCCGCGGTCTGCGCCCGGTGCACCGCGATGACCCCGAGGGCGACGACGGCGACCGAGACGCCGACGACCTGCCGGGCGCTCAGGCGCTCGCGGAGCAGGACACCGGCGAGCACGACCGTGAACGGCGCCGACGCCTGGATGACGAGCGACGCGAGGCCCGTGGGCATCCCGGCCGCCATGCCGAGGTACAGGAACGCGAACTGCAGCACGCCGAGGGTCGACCCGACGAGGACGATCCACCGGAACCGCACCTTCGGCCGCGGGACGAACAGCACCGTCGGGACGGCGAGCAGCGTGAACCGCACGGCCGCGAGCAGGAACGGCGGCCAGTGGTCGAGCGCGATCGCGGTGGCCGGGAAGTTCAGGCCCCACGCGACGGCGACGACCAGGGCGAGGACACGGTCACGGATGAGCACCCGTCGATCGTCGCGCACTCGAAGCGGTAGCACCAGCGAACGGATCGACAGCGTCGTTGTAGGGTCCCTGCATGGTCGACTTCGACATCGCCCTGCTGCCGGTCCTCCGGGAACTCGCCGAGCGGGGCAGCGTCACCGCCGTCGCCGCGGCCACCCACCGCACGCCGAGCGCGGTCTCGCAGCAGCTCCGGACGCTGCAGCGGCAGGCGGGCGTGCCGCTCGTCGAACGGGTCGGCCGCGGGGTCCGCCTGACCGAGCACGGCCGGGCGCTCGCGGGCATGGCGACGGGCGTCGCGACGGCCCTCGCGACCGTCGAGGCATCGTGGGCGGAGCACCTCGCGGGCGTCACCGGCACGGTCGACCTCGCCGTGTTCCCCTCGGCCGCGGAGCTGCTGCTCCCCGGGCTCCTGACGCGCGTCCGGGAGCACCCGGGCATCGTGCTCGCGCTGTCCGACGTCGACGTCAGCGAGGGCGAGTTCGCCCCGCTCACCGCCGACCACGACGTCGTGATCGGGCACCGGCCGGACGGCGCCCGACGCCCGGACGGCAGTGCGGTCGAGACGATCGCGCTGCTCCGCGAGCCGCTCGACGTCGCCCTGCCGCTCGACCACCCGCTCGCCGGACGGGAGCGCGTGCGGATCGAGGAGGTCGTCGGCGAGAGCTGGATCGGCGTGCCCGAGGGCTACCCGATCGACCGGGTGCTCACGGCGACGGCGGGCGCGACCGACACCCCGCCGGACGTCGGCTTCCGCACGATCCACCTGCCCGTGATCGAGAACCTCGTCGCGGCCGGTCACGGCGTCGCCCTCGTGCCGCGGTACACCTCGCGCACCCGGGCCGCCGGACGCTTCCACCTGGCGGAGCTCGCCGAGGTGCGTGCCGGCCGGCGCATCGAGGCGCTCGTGCGGCCGGACCGTGCGGTCCGGCCCGCGGTCCGGACCGTCCTGGAGGCGCTGGTCGCCGAGGCGCGCGCGGTCACCGCCTGAGACGGTGCGGTCCGCGCCGGACCGGCACCGCGCCTCCCGTTCCGACCCGATCCGGAACGGAACGCGACGGTCCGGACCCGACGGGACCCGGCTCAGACGTCCAGGTGGTCGACCAGCTCGTCCGCCAGCCCCGTGTACGTCGCCGGGGTGAGCGCCGTCAGGCGCGCCTTCGCCCCGGACGAGATGTCGAGCCCGTTCACGAACGCCACGAGCTCCTCCTGCCCGATGCGCTTGCCGCGCGTGAGCTCCTTGAGCATCGCGTACGGGTCCTCGATGTTCGACTGCCCGGCGGTGACCTCGGCGCGGATCACGGTCTGGACCGCCTCGCCCAGGACCTCCCAGTTGCGGTCGAGGTCGTCGGCCAGCCGGGTCTCGTTCACGGCGATCTCGCCGAGCCCGCGGCGCAGGTTGTCGAGCGCGAGCAGCGAGTGCGCGAACGCGACCCCGATGTTCCGCTGCGTCGTCGAGTCGGTCAGGTCGCGCTGCAGGCGGGAGGTGACGAGGGTCTCGGACAGCGTCGAGAACAGCGCGGACGAGATCTCGAGGTTCGCCTCGGCGTTCTCGAACCGGATCGGGTTGATCTTGTGCGGCATCGTCGACGAGCCCGTGGCGCCGGCCACCGGGATCTGCGTGAAGTACCCCATCGAGATGTAGGTCCACACGTCGGTCGCGAGGTTGTGCAGGATGCGGTTGGCGTGCCGGACCCGGTCGTACAGCTCGGCCTGCCAGTCGTGCGACTCGATCTGCGTCGTCAGCGGGTTCCACGTCAGGCCCAGGCCCTCGACGAACTCCTTCGACAGCGCGGGCCAGTCGGCCTCGGGGTCCGCCGCGAGGTGTGCCGAGAAGGTGCCGGTCGCGCCGGAGAACTTGCCGAGGTACTCGCTCGCCTCGACCTGTGCGAGCACGCGCTCGAGGCGGTAGACGACCACCGCGAGCTCCTTGCCGAGCGTCGTCGGCGTGGCCGGCTGCCCGTGCGTGTGCGACAGCATCGGCACCTCGCGCAGCGACGTGGCGAGCTCCCGGAGCCGGGCGACGACGCCGCGGTACGCGGGGAGCCAGACCTTCTCGACGGTGTCGCGCACGGTGAGCGCGTAGGACAGGTTGTTGACGTCCTCGCTCGTGCACGCGAAGTGGGTGAGCTCGGCGATCGCGTCGAGCCCGAGCTCGGACAGGCGACGGCGGACGAAGTACTCGACGGCCTTGACGTCGTGGCGCGTGGTGGCCTCGATCTCGGCCAGCTCGGCGATCTGCTCGCTGCCGAAGGTCTCGACGACGCGGCGCAGTGCGGCCTTGTCGTCGACGCTGAGCGGCGAGGTGGTGAACATCGCGTGGTCGGTCAGGAAGACCAGCCACTCGACCTCGACCACGATGCGCGCCCGGTTGAGGCCGGCCTCGGAGAGGTGCTCACCCACCGTGTGCACGACCGGGTAGTACCGCCCGTCGAGCGGGCTGATCGGCTGCGGGGGAAGGGGGGTCATGGGGCTCCCTGACGGACGGCCGGCTCGAGTTGGCGGAAGAGCGCCCGGCAGGCCCGTTCGACGGTCGAGAGCACTCGGTCGAACTCGTGCCGGTCCGCGTAGTACGGGTCCGGCACGTCGGCCTGCTGGGGCCAGGCGTCGTCGTACCGCAACAGGAGCGTCACCTTGGCGGCGTCGTCCATGGTCGGTGCCCACGAGCGCAGGACGCGTTCGTGGGAGCGGTCGAGTGCGACCACCAGGTCGAGGTCCGGGAACCGGTCCGGGTCGAACTGGCGGGCGCGATGCCTGCTGCCATCGTATCCGCGCGCTGCGAGGGCCGCGATCGTGCGCTCGTCGGCGGGTTCGCCGACGTGCCAGTCGCCGGTCCCGGCGGACTCCACCTGGAAGCGGTCGGCCAGGCCGGCGTCGGCGGCGATCTGCGCGAACACGATCCCCGCCATGGGAGACCGGCAGATGTTGCCGCTGCAGACGAACGAGACGCGGAACGGGGCGTCGGCGTCCGTGGTCATGTGCTCATCATGGCGGACGGCGGTGCCGTCCGCGACGGTGGTCCGGTCGGGAGGCGCGGCGTGGGCCGTCGGGACCGCCGTCGCCGCGTGGGTGGTCGCGTCGGCGCGGGGCGCACGCGGGGTCGGCTCGGCCGGGTCCGTCACCGACGGCGGCGGTCGAGCACCGGCCGGACGAACAGCCCGATCAGCCACGAGAACACGGCGAGCACGAACGCGCCCACGATGCCCCAGCCGAACGACTCGACCTGCAGGCCGAAGCCGATCACGTCCGAGATGCCCGCGACGATGAGCAGGAGCACCGCGTTCACGACGAGCGAGATCAGCCCGAGGGTGAGGACGTAGAGGGGGAAGGCCACGACCCGGATGACGGTCCCGACGACGGCGTTCACCAGGCCGAACACGAACGCGACGAGCAGGAACGTCAGCACGACGGCGGTGGTGTCGCCGGTGCCGAACGGGTCCACGGTGACGCCGCTCACGAGCAGGGTGGTGAGCCAGAGCGCGACGGCGTTGACGACGAGGCGGACGAGGAATCGCATGCCGCCATGATGCCCGGGGTTCCCTCGGGGAGGCTCCGTGGCATCGATGTGGCGCCACCTCCCCGCGGTTACGCTGAGTCGGTGACTGACGCGCGCGTGCACATCAGACCCGCGTCCACGGGCACTGCATCGCGGTCCTCCCCGCCGTTACGCTGGCTGCGTGACTGACGCGCGCGTGCACATCAGACCCGAGATCGCGGTCCTCCCCGCCTACAAGCAGGGCCGCCAGGCCGCTGCCGACGCCTACAAGCTCTCGAGCAACGAGAACCCGTTCCCGCCGCTCCCCGGTGTCGTCGAGGCGGTGCACGCGCAGACCGCGTTCAACCGCTACCCGGACGCGACCGCGCTCGCCGTGCGCACGGTCCTCGCCGACCGGTTCGGCGTCGGCCCGGACGAGGTCCACGTCGCACCCGGCAGCGTCGCGATCCTGCACGAGCTCGCCCGCGCGGTGAGCGGCCCCGGTGACGAGGTCGTCTACGCGTGGCGCTCCTTCGAGGCCTACCCCGGCGTCGTGACCGTCGCGGGCGCCACGAGCGTGCAGGTGCCGAACCGGCCGGACGGCGGCCACGACCTCGACGCGATGGCCGACGCGGTGACCGAGCGCACGCGCATGGTGATCGTCTGCACGCCGAACAACCCGACCGGCCCGGTCGTCACCGACGCCGAGTTCGCGGCGTTCATGGCGCGCGTGCCGGCGTCGGTCCTGGTCGTCCTCGACGAGGCGTACGCCGAGTTCGTCACCGAGCCGACGGCCGTCAGCGGGACGCCGCTGCTCGGGCGGTACCCGAACCTCGTCGTGCTCCGGACCTTCTCGAAGGCGTACGGCCTGGCCGGGCTGCGGGTCGGGTACGCGGTCGGTCCGGTCTACGTGCTCGACGCCGTCCGGGCCTGCGCGATCCCGCTCTCGGTCACCGCGCAGGGGCAGGCCGCGGCGCTCGCGAGCCTCGAACGCGAGGACGAGCTGCTCGGACGCGTGTCGGAACTGGCACGTTCCCGCGACCGCATCGTCGCCGCCCTCCGCGAGCAGGGGTGGCCGGTGCCCGACGCGCAGGGCAACTTCGTGTGGCTCCCGACCGGAGCGCACACCGCCGACGCCGCCGAGCGGTTCGACCGTGCCGGCATCATCGTCCGCGCCTTCGCGGGGGAGGGCATCCGCATCTCGATCGGCGAGCACGAGGCTGTGGAAACGCTCCTCGAAACGGCACGGTCGCTTGTGGCGGACCTCCAAGCAGCCCACTAGTGGCTGGCACTAACCTGGCTCGCATGTCATTCCGCGCCGCGGCACCCGCGACGACCACCGTCCGGATCCTCGACCCCGAGGGCCGGTTCGTGGAGACCGACGAGAACGCCGAGTACGCCGCCGCAGCGCGGGCGATCCCGGACGAGACCCTGCTGGCGATGCACCGCCGGATGGTCCTGACCCGTCGGTTCGACCACGCCGGCCACAACCTGCAGCGCACGGGCCAGCTCGGCCTGTGGGTCCCGAGCCACGGGCAGGAGGCCGCCCAGGTCGGCTCCGTGTTCGCGCTCCGGGCGCAGGACCACGTCTTCCCCTCGTACCGCGAGCACGCCGTCACCACGCACCGCGGTGTCGAGCCGATGGAGATCATCGCGATGTACCGCGGGCAGACCCACGGCGGGTGGGACCCGGACGAGCGCGGCAACACGCACGTCTCCACCCTCGTGATCGGCTCCCAGACGCTGCACGCCACCGGCTACGCCCTCGGGCAGAAGCTCGACGGCGTCGTCGGCACGGGCGACCCCGACGTCGACGCGTGCTCGATCGTGTACTTCGGCGACGGCGCGACGAGCCAGGGCGACGTCAACGAGGCGTTCGTCTTCGCGGCCTCGACGCAGGCCCCGGTCGTGTTCTTCCTGCAGAACAACCACTGGGCGATCTCGGTCCCGGTGTCCACGCAGTCCCCGACGCCGCTCGTCGACCGCCCGCGCGGCTTCGGCATCCCGAGCGTCCTCGTCGACGGCAACGACGTCCTCGCGTCCTACACGGCCTCGGTCGTCGCGACCGAGCACGCCCGCAGCGGTCAGGGCCCCGCGTTCGTCGAGGCCGACACCTACCGCATCGGCGCGCACACGAGCTCGGACGACCCGAGCCGGTACCGCGGTGACGACGAGCTCGAGGAGTGGGTCCGCCGCGACCCGATCGCCCGCTCGGCCGCGTACCTGCGCAGCAAGGGCGTCACCGACGAGCAGCTCGCCGCGTTCGACGAGGAGGGCGAGGACATCGCCGCCGACGTCCGCCGTCGCACGGTGGCACTCACGCCGCCGCCCGTCGACGTCATGTTCCGGAACGTGTACCGCGAGCCGCACCCGCTGGTCGCCGAGCAGCAGGCCTGGCTCGAACGGTACGAGGCCGCCTACGAAGGGGGCTCCCACTGATGAGCACCACCGAGCAGCTCTTCGACTACACGCTGCGCGCCCACCCCGGCGCGGGCGAGGTCCCGAGCGACCCCACCCCCACCCTGCCGATGGCGAAGGCGCTCAACGCCGGGCTCGCCGCCGCGCTCGAGGCGGACGACAAGGTCCTGCTCATGGGCGAGGACATCGGCCAGCTGGGCGGCGTCTTCCGCATCACCGAGGGACTGCAGGAGCGCTTCGGCGCCGAGCGCGTCCGGGACACCCCGCTCGCCGAGGCCGGCATCATCGGCACCGCGATCGGCCTCGCGCTGCGCGGCTACCGCCCCGTCGTCGAGATCCAGTTCGACGGCTTCGTGTGGCCCGGCTTCGACCAGATCACCTCGCAGCTCGCCAAGATGCAGAACCGTCTGCCGGCGCACATGTCGCTGCCGGTCGTCGTCCGCATCCCCTACGGCGGCCACATCGGTGCCGTCGAGCACCACCAGGAGTCCCCGGAGGCGTACTTCGCGCACACCCCGGGCCTCCGCGTGGTCAGCCCGAGCACGCCGAACGACGCGTACTGGATGATCCAGGAGGCGATCGCGTCGAAGGACCCGGTCATCTTCCTCGAGCCGAAGTCGCGCTACTGGCCCAAGGGCGAGGTCGACCTCGTCGGCGGCCACGTCCCGATGCACACCACGCGCGTCGCCCGCACCGGCACCGAGGTCACGCTCGTCGGC
This sequence comes from Curtobacterium sp. MCBA15_004, assembly GCF_001865055.2. Classification (NCBI taxonomy): domain Bacteria; kingdom Bacillati; phylum Actinomycetota; class Actinomycetes; order Micrococcales; family Microbacteriaceae; genus Curtobacterium; species Curtobacterium sp. MCBA15_004. The sequence continues at coordinate 478,039 of NZ_CP126266.1, forward strand.
CACGGTGCGATGGTCGCGACCCTCATGCAGGCGGCCGAGCTCGCCGAGACCGAGGGCACCAGCTGCGAGGTCATCGACCTCCGCTCGATCTCGCCGATCGACTGGGAGCCGCTGTTCGCCTCGGTGCGCAAGACCGGTCGGCTCGTCATCGCGCAGGAGGCCTCGGGCTTCGTGAGCGTCGGCAGCGAGATCGCCGCGACGGTCGCCGAGCAGTGCTACTACACGCTGCAGGCACCGCCGCTCCGGGTCTCCGGGTTCGACGTGCCGTTCCCGGTGTCGAAGCTGGAGCACCTGCACCTGCCGGACGCCGACCGGGTCCTCGAGGCCGTCGACCGCGCACTCGCGTACTGACCGATCCGACACTGGACGCTGAAGGAGCCGAAGTGGCCGTCGCCGAATTCCCCCTGCCCGACGTGGGCGAAGGCCTGACCGAGGCCGAGATCGTGCAGTGGCGCGTCGCGATCGGGGACGAGATCGCCGTGGACCAGGTCCTCGTCGAGATCGAGACCGCGAAGTCCCTCGTCGAGCTGCCGTCGCCGTTCGCCGGCACCGTCACGGGGCTGCTCGTCTCCGAGGGCGACACGGTCGAGGTCGGCAAGCCGATCATCCGGGTCGAGTCCGACGCGTCGGTCGCCTCGGGCGCGCCCACCGGCACCCCGACGGGAGGCGCGGCCCCCGTCGCCGACGCCGCTCCGGCATCGCCCGTGGTCGCCGCCGCCGCCGCCCCGGCTCCCGCACCGGCCCCGGTCGCCCAGGCCCCGGTCGCGCAGACCCCGCCGGCACCCGCCGCGGCCCCCGCCGCGTCGCCCGCAGCGGCCGCGCCGCAGGCGCGCCACGTCGCCGCGGACCCCGAGGTCGCCGACCACGCGACCGTCGTCGGGTCCGACGAGTCGTCGGGCGCCGTCCTCGTCGGCTACGGCTCCGCGACCACGTCCCCGTCCCGTCGCAAGCCGGGCGCACGCCGGGCCGCAGCGCTCGCGGCCGAGGCGAGCCGCGCCTCCAGTGCGGACGCGCAGGCGGCTGCCGAGGCCGCGTCCGACCCGGGCGAGGACACCACGGCCGAGGCGGTCGCCGCGCAGGGCAGCCGTCCGCGCAAGGCCGTCGTCTCCGGGCAGGTCCTGGCGAAGCCGCCGATCCGCAAGCTCGCGAAGGACCTCGACGTCGACCTCGGCGAGGTCGTGCCGACCGGCCTCGCGGGCGAGGTCACGCGCGACGACGTCATCCGGCACGCGAAGCAGGCCGGCGTGTTCCGCAACATCGAGACGCCCGAGTGGGGCGACGTCCGCCGCGAGACGATCCCGGTGAAGGGCGTCCGCAAGGCGATCGCGACCGCGATGACGACCTCGAAGTTCACCGCGCCGCACGTCTCGCTGTTCGTCGACGTCGACGCGACCCGCACGATGGAGTTCGTCAAGCGCCTGAAGTCGTCGCCGACGTTCGCGGGCGTCAAGGTCTCGCCGCTCCTCGTCTTCGCGAAGGCCGTGATCTGGGCCGTCCGCCGCAACCGTGCGGTGAACTCGACCTGGACCGACCAGGAGATCATCGTCCACCACTTCGTGAACCTCGGCATCGCCGCGGCGACCCCCCGCGGGCTCATCGTGCCGAACATCAAGGACGCGCAGGACATGTCCCTGTTCGAGCTCGCGAAGGCGCTCGAGGAGCTCACCATCACCGCGCGCGACGGCAAGACCACGCCGAAGCAGATGGCGGACGGCACCGTGACGATCACGAACATCGGGGTGTTCGGCATGGACACCGGGACGCCGATCCTCAACCCGGGCGAGGTCGCCATCGTCGCGATGGGCACGATCAAGCCGAAGCCGTGGGTCGTCGACGGCGAGGTCCGCTCGCGCATGGTGACCACGATCGGTGCCTCGTTCGACCACCGCGTGGTCGACGGCGACGTGGCCTCGCGCTTCGTGCACGACATCGCCTCGGTCCTCGAGGAGCCGGCGCTCCTCCTCGACTGAGCCCCGGGGTCCGGCCCGGGTGTTGCGGGAAGCCGCGCGCTCGGGCCGGATCGCGCGGACGTCGCGTGGTGTCCGCCCGGTTGTCGGTGGCGCGGACGATGATCGGGGCATGGTCCACCAGCTCCTGACCCCTCAGCAGGAGATCCGAACGGGTCGCCTGGTGCTCACGCCGCTCACGCCGGCCGACATCGACGTGGTGCACGCGCTCTTCTCGGACGCCCGCACGTGGACGCACCTGCCCTCGGGCCGGCACGCGCACCGGTCGTCGACGGTCGACATGGTGCAGCGGAAGATCGGTGGCCGCGCGCGCCACGGGCTCGGCTCGTGGGCGGTCCGCACGACCGACGGCGCGTTCGTCGGGGTCGGCGGGGTCGACATGACCGCCGGGCACGTCTGGAACCTCGGCTACCGGCTCGTCCCGGAGGCCTGGGGCAACGGGTACGCCGTGGAGCTCGCCCGTGCCGCGGTGGACGAAGCCGCCCGCACGGCACCCGACGTCCCGGTGACCGGTCGGGTGCTCACGAACAACCCGGCCTCGGCCGCGGTGCTCCGGCGCTCCGGGCTCGACCTCGTGTGGCAGGGCCCCGCGTCGGTGACCGTGCCCGCCGGGGTCGAGGGGCAGGTCTGGGCCGACCGTCCGCTCGCGCCCGCGCAGCGGTCCTGGCTCGTCGCGAACGCCTGACCCGCCGGCGAGGGCCGCTCTTCGCTGGCGGCCCAGCGCCGATCGAGCAGCGTCGGCCGCTCAGCACCGATCGGGTCGGCAAAGGCCGGTCAGCACGGATCGGTCAGCACGGCCCGGTCAGCGCCGAGTCTGCGCAGTGGTCGGTGCCGCCAACTCGACGGTCCGTGTCGCCCGCGCGACGACGGCGGACGCGTGGGTGGCGATCAGGACCGCCGTGCCGCCCCTGGCCAACCGCTCGAGGTGGTCGAGGACGAGCGCTGCGTTCTCGTCGTCCAACGCACTCGTCGGCTCGTCGGCGAGCACGACCTTCGGGCGTCTGACGAGGAGTCGCGCGACCGCGGCCCGCTGTTGCTCACCGCCGCTGAGCCGGTGGGTCCGTTCCGTTCCACGCCCGTCCAGGCCCACGGCGGCGAGTGCCGCCGCCGTCGTCGGCCCATCCGACGCGACGGCACCGTGACGATTCCGTGCGAGGTCCACGTTCGCAGCCACGGTCAGGTCGGGAACGAGGCCGAAGTCCTGGAAGAGGTACCCCAGCACGTCACGTCGGACGAGACGCGCCCGCCGTGCACTGCGACCGGCGTCCCTCCCGTCGATGACGACGGAGCCGGAGTCGACCGTGTCGATGTGCCCGACGCAGTCGAGCAGCGTCGACTTGCCGGCGCCGCTCGGACCGGTGACGGCCACGACCTCGCCGGGACGCACCGAGAAGGACAACCCGCCCCAGAGGATCGTGGACCCGCGCCGTTTCTCGACGTTCCGGACCTGGATCACCGTGTTCCCGCCCCTCGAGTCCGATCGTTCCTGCGGGCCGTCACCACGACGAGCGTCGAGCTCGCGCACGCGACGACCAGGACGGCTGCGGCCGCGAGCGCCGCAGCCGTCGGTGTCCCGGCGGCGACCGGGTCGAGCACGGAGGCGCGGCCGGTACCGTCCGGAGCTCGGTCGCCCCACTGCCCGAAGGCGCAGAGGAGGGCGACGGAGGCGAGTCCTGCCTCTGCGAGGAACAGCGCACGATCGGCGCGGAGCGGGTGCAGGCCGGAGGCCGAGGCCAGGAACCGGGCGCGACCGTGGCGACGGCGCGTGACGACGATGGCTGCCCCGGCGAGCGCGCCGGCGACGAGGACGTCGCTCGCGACCGCGGCGGCACCGACACCGGTGTCGAGCAGGGCGGAGCGGGCCTCCTCGGCAGCCGCCTGTCCGACGTCGACGACGGCGCTGAACTCGTCCCCGAGGGCCGAGTCGCGGATCGCGCGTTCGGCGACCGCCCGGGACCGGAACAGGACGTCGCCCGTGGACGTCCACGAGCCGAGTTGGTCCGCGGTGAAGGCCGAGGCTGGGTCCCGGACGACCACGAGCACCGCGTTCGGGAGCCACGCCCGGGACGAGGTGTCGCCGGGGTAGGTGTACAGCTCGTCGGAGCGGAGGGTCCCGATCGCTGTCCGGGCGGCCGCACCGCCTGCACCCCGGAGCTCCCAGGCTCCGAGCGCGGCCACCAGTGCCTCTGCATCGAGGTCGCTCCGCGGCGGCAGCCACACGGCGACCTCGGCGTCGTCGGTGAGACGCGAACCGTCGGCCGCGCGCACGTCCTGGAGGCGGAGGTACTCCGGGTCGACGAAGAGCGCGGGGACCGTCGTCCCGTCACGCCCCGACGAGACCTCCGCGGGCGCGGCCAGCAGGGCGCCGTGTCCTCGGAGCGCGTCCGCGGCGAACCCGCCGATCCGGTCCCAGTACTGCTGCGTCTCCACCGGTCGGGGATCGGGCGTGACCCAGAGCTGGACTGCGGCTCCGGCCGCCCGGAGGTCGCGTGCGGCGGTTCCCGATCGCAGGGCGGCGACCGACCCGGAGAGGTCGAAGACCGCGGAGACGAGCAGGAGCAGGACGGGAACGCGAGCGAGGTGTGCGAGCACCACGATCGTGCTGCTCGGCCGCGCTCCGCGGAGGGCCGTCGTCAGCGGGAGTCGACAGGCGAGGACCGTCCCCACGATGTGCGCGAGCACCACCGGCGCGAGGAGTGCTGCGCCGAGCAGGCCGGTGGACGCCGCCAGGGTCGGCGCCCAGGAGGCCCGGCCCGTGAGCCAGAGCCCGAGCAGGACGGCCGGCGTGCCGACGAGCACCACGAACGCGACGATCCGCGCTTCGACCAACTCACTCCGGAGGACTGCGATCGTGCTCCGACCGTGGGTTCGCCTGACGGCGGCTCGCCGTGGCGAACCGATCGTGTCCACCAGGCACAGGGCGACGCAGCCGGAGCACATCGCCGCGACGAGACCAGCGGTACCGGCCGGGCCAGCGCCGAGGCCGATGCGGTCGGCGAAGGACGTGGTCGCGGAGGTCGTCTCGTACCCGACGTCGGCGAGGGCCGCGGCCACCGCCGTGCGGCCTGCGGGGGCGCCGAACACCTCGTAGGTCCCGACGGGATCGTGGTCGACCAGCGCGGTCATGGGCCGGACGCGGGTCGCGACGCCGGGCCAGAAGTCGGTGTAGCCGTCGCGCAGCCAGGCACGGCCGGCTGAGCCCGGGGCGGCGGTGACGAGCGCGGTCCGCCGCGACTCGGGGTGTTCCCGGTCCGCGATCGTCCGTACGACGGTCGAACCGGTCGCATCTGCGGCCTCGCGCAGGGCGTCGGCCACTCGGCCGTTCGATGCCGGAGCGCTGCCGGCGACGGCCGTCACGGTCGACGACGCCCCGACGAGGCCCGACTCGCTCACGACGGCGAGACCGACGCAGGCGAGCAAGAACGCCAGGACCGGGGGGATCGCGTAGGCGATCCCGACTGGGCGGAGGGTCATCGGAGCTCCTCGTTCCGGACGAGGACGGGTCCCGCTGTGCAGGACCCGCCCCGCCGCTCAGCAGTTGTGGTAGTAGGCCTGGTTGCCGCTGGATGCCTTGGGGGTCGCCGCGTAGGCGTACCGCCCGCCCGGGATGCCGGTCACCCGCTTGCTCTTCTTGCCGATCGCGGTGGCTCCGTGGCACCGCGATTCACGGAAGTAGTTCGACCAGGCGCTGCCGCCGCTGACACCCCACTGCCAGAAGCTGCCGCCCCCACCGTCGCTGCGCGCGCCGGTCCCGGTGATCGTGCGGGAACCTCCCGACGGATCGGTGATGACGGTGCCCCCGGCTTCGGTCCCGTTCCCCAGGACCTCCAGCGGACCGGCCGATGCCGCGGTCGCCGTGGCGGCGACGAGTGCCGCGGTCAGGCCGAGGCCGATGATGCTCTTCGCGATCGTGTGGTGCATGTTCCCCCTCGTGTCGTGTGCTCGGTGGCGAGCAGGACAACCCTGGCAGCGGAGGAGCCGATCGGCAAGAGTGTGATGTATCGGTAGGTGTCATCACCCGGTGGGTGCCGGCAGCGCCGCCAGCAGCGCGTCCGCGAACGGCGCGACGTCCGTCCGGAACGCCCACTGCACCGTGTTCCAGTCGTGTCCGCTGCCCGGTGCCGTCGAGACGGTCACCCGGGCACCGGCCGCGGTCGCGGCGTCCCCGAGCTGCTGCGCGTTCTTCGTGAACTCGGCGTCGGACGACCCGGCCGCGAGCCAGAGCGCGTGCCCGGTGAGCCCCTTCGTCTGCATCTGCGCGATCGGGGCGGCCGCCCGCCACCGCGCGAGGGACCCGCCGAAGGCCTGGTCGGCGCTGTGCCGGGCGGAGATGTCGATCGGCTGGAGCTCGCTCGACACCGCCAGGGCGGCACCGAACTGGTCGGGGTGTCCGGTGAGGAACTGCATCGAGCAGGTCGCCCCCTGCGAGAACCCGGTCAGGCCCCACGCCCGCCGGTCGGTGGTCGCGGGCAGGTGCGTCGTGATCCACGCCGGGACGTCCTGCGTGACGTAGGTGTCGACGTTCCCGAGTCGGGAGTCGACGCACATCGTGTTCAGGCCGGGCGTCGAGAGCTGGTCGACCGAGACCACGATCGGTGCGCGGCCGCCGTGGGTGCGCGCGTACTCGTCGAGCGGGGTGGCGAGCTGGCCGGCCGTGAACAGGTCGCTCGGGGAGCCGGGCTGGCCCGAGAACGCCAGGACGACGGGGAGCGGGGCCGGGTCCGGGACGAGGGCTGCCGGCGGCAGGTACACGACCGCGGGCCGTGCGTGGAACCCGGACCGTGTGCCCGGGATCTCCGTGGTGTAGACCTGGCCCGCCGCGGGCACGGTCGCGGTCGCGGGGGCGGACGCCTGGCTCGGGGTCGCGCCGGACGAGGGACGGGCACCGGCTCCGAGGGTCGGGTACGGGTTCGTCTCCACGACGGTGCCGAGCGTCGGGTACTTGGCGAACTCGACGTTGATGCCGAGGGCGGGCACGACCAGCGCGGCCGGGACGAGCACGATCGCCAGGGCCCGTCGCCACCCGCCGCCCTGCACGATGCCGGTGACGGCGAGGGCCAGCCCGGCCCCGGCGAACGCGCTCCACATCTGCGTGACCGGGCTCAGCGCGACGCCGAACAGGTCGACCACGTGCGTGGTGACGAAGCACGCGACGAGCAGCAGGAGGGCGCCGCCGGCGGCGACCGCCGCGCGGAGCCCGACCGACTTCCACGCGGAGCGGTCACGCCACCGGCGCACGGCCGGCAGGAGCACCGCCAGGGCGAGGACGACGAAGGCCGTGTCGATCGGGACGAGCTTCGACGGCGCCTGCAGCTGGGTCGCGAGCAGCCACTCGGTGGGGCTCACGGGCGCGGTGCGGCGGGCACCGGCGTGGCCTGCGTCGTGGTGGCGGTGTGGGCCTGGCGGAGCGCCCAGAGGTGCTTCGGCCGGAGCCCGGGGACGTACGCGCTCGTCAGGGCGCGGGCGACGCGGGGGACCTGGACCGCGGACGGGACGACGAGCCAGAGCGGTTCGTGCCGGGCGCCGAACTTCTCCTTGAAGCGCTGCAGCGACCGGAACCCGTACGCGGGCTCGAGCAGGCGTGCGAGCAGCTTCGAGCCGCGGGCGACCAGGGGACCGGCGTCGTCGTGCACGGCGAGCGGCGTGCCGGACAGGCTGATCGTGGTGAGGCCGGCCTCGCGGGCGCGGAGGGCGGTCCGGGCGATGAGGAACTCCATCACACCGGGCATCCCGTCGTCGCCGCGGCGCATGACGTCGAGCGTGTAGCCCACGAGCGAACCGTGCTCGTAGACCGGCAGCCAGCTCGTGACGGCCGTGACGTGGCCCTCGGCGGTGACCGCGAGGAGCAGCCGGACGGCCGGGTCGTCGAGCTCGCGGAGCCCGCCGAGCGTGAAGCCCATCTCGGGCAGGCGGCGGTCGGCGGCCCACCGCGCGCAGATCGTCTCGACCTCGGCGCGCTGTGCGTCGTCGAGGGCGCCGAAGGTCGTCCACTCGTCGCGGAGGCCCTCGCGGTCGGCCCGGTTCGAGGCCGTGCGGAGGTCCTGGCGCTTCTTGCCGCGGAGGTCGAACGTCGTGACGTCGAGCACCGACTCGACGCCGACGGGCAGCGCGGTCCAGCCCTGGGCCGCGAGGAGCTCACGCACGGGCTCGTGCACCGTGGTGAACGCGGGGACCCAGCCCTGGCGTGCGCAGAAGGCGGTGAACGCGTCGATGACGGCCGCGCGGTCCTCGGCGGCGCAGGCGGGGTCGGAGACCGTCAGCGCGACGTCGCCGCAGACCCGGTAGGCCACGGCGCCGCGTCCGGCCGGGTCGGCCCAGGTCGCGTTGCCCTGCCAGGTGCCCATGTGCCCGAGCGATCCGGCGTCACCGCTGCGGAGCATGCCGCGGAAGTCCTCGGCGCACGCGCTCGACGCCCGGAAGCGGGCCCGCACGAGCCGTCCGCGCAGCGCCACCACGGCGAGCAGCACGACGGCGGGGACGATCCACGCCCCGAGCAGCGTGACCTGCCACTCGACGGCGTCGACCCCGAGCCCCTGCCACTGCACCGCGTCGTCGGTCATCGGCTCGATGAGGAACACGTCGGAGAGCACCGCGGTCAGGGTGAGGAGGACCCCGGCGGCCAGGACGACGCCGGCACGACGGCCGCGCTGCACGAGCCACGCCGAGCCGAGCAGCAGCAGACCGACGACGAGCACGGCGCGGTCGCTCATGGCGTCGGCGAACGGCGACAGCACGCCGTCGGGCTCCGGCACGACCAGGGTGACGAGCGTGCCGGCACCGAGGGCGACGAGCGTCGCGACCACCAGGGTGCGCGGGTTCCAGGGGGCGTCGGCGGCCGGTCGGGTGGTCCGGTCGGACCGGGAGGCGCGGTGCACGACGAGCGCGCCGGCCGCGGTCCCGAACAGGGTCGCCAGGGCACGGGCCAGGTCGGAGCCGTGTCCGGCGAAGAGCACGAGGGTGAGCACCACGGTCCAGAGCACCGTGCGGGTCCGGCGTCGGCGCTGCACCGGCATCGCGGCCGACGCGGCCCCGAGGAGCGCGGTCGCGACCATCGAGGGGGCGAACAGCGGCTGTCCGGCGGCGAACTCGGCGTGCGCCTCGCCCATCGCGGCACCGAGGGTCACGGTGAGCAGCGTGACGAGGACCGCGGCGACCGGTGCGGCGACCCCGATCAGCAGGGTCCGGAGCGACCCGAAGCTGCGTTCCGCGAGGCCCGCGGCGAACACCACGGCGACGAGTGCGACGACCGCGACCGGCGGGTGGTGCGGGAAGTCCGGCTCGGCGTGCGCCATCCGGGCGGTGACGAGGAGCACCGGCGCTGCGACGGCGACGGCGACGGTCACGGGGGAGCGACGCAGGTGTGCGATGAGGGTTTCGGGTGCCACGGTGTCATCACACCGGACGGCGCGGTCGTCCCGCATCGGACCGGGGCGTGAACCCGGGTGGCCGATCGGCCACCCGGCGTCCCCCTCGGGGCACGCCTCGAGGACGAGGTGCGGCACGGCGGGTCAGCCGGCCGTCGCGAGCGGCAGGTGCTCGACCGGCAGGCGCAGGTGGATCGCGAAGCCGCCGTCCGCGCCGCGGCCGGACGTCAGGCTGCCGCCGAGCAGCGACGCCCGCTCGCCGAGCCCGATCAGTCCGAGGCCGGATCCGGGCAGCTCGAGGCGGTCCGCGCAGGCCGGTCCGTTGACGAGGTCGACGACGACCTCGTCCGCCTCGATCCGACCGGTGACCCGGACGGCGGCGCCGGGGGCGTGCTTGCGGACGTTCGTCAGGCCCTCCTGCACGAACCGGTAGACGGCGCGCTGGACGGGCAGGGGGAGCGTGTCCGGCAGGTCCACGGCGACCTCGGTCGGCAGGCCGCTCGCGGCGACGAGCCGGTCGAGGTCGGCGAGCACCGGCTGCGGCGCGATCTCGCGGTCGGTGCCGCCCGAGGCGCGGAGCACCTGCACCATCTCGCGGAGCTCCTGCAGCGTGACGACGCACAGCTGCCGGATCGTCCGGGCGAAGTCGCGCTCGCGGGCGTCACGGCCGGCCATCTGCACACCCCCGGCCTGCACCGCGATGAGCGTCACCTGGTGCGACACGACGTCGTGCATCTCGCGGGCGAGCAGGGCACGCTCGCGGGACAGTGCGACCTCGGCCCCGCGGCGCCGCTCCTCGACCCGGGAGGCCCCGAGCTCGGCGATGCGGTCCACGAGCACCGCACGGGTGCGGACGAGCATCCCGATGGCGAGCGGGCCGAGCGCGAAGATGAGCGCGTAGACGGTCGAGACGACGATCTCGTCGAGCTGCTGCGGCGGCCCCACGACGAAGCCGCTGAACCCGACGAACTGCACGACCGCGGCGAGGAGCATGAGCCACCGCCGGTCGGTGCGCTCGCCGAGGGTGAAGAGCGCGATGCTCGCGGCGACGACGCCCGAGCCGATGAAGAGCCCGGGCATCGTGAGCGCGAACGTCAGCACGGGCAGGCGGCGCCGGAGCACGAGCGCACCGGCGGCGACGAGCGACAGGGTGCGCTCGGTCGTCGTCGTCCCGGCGATGTCGAGCGCGGCGTCCACGACCGCGGCCGCGACGAACAGGGCGTCGACCAGCCACCAGGGTGTCCGCCGGGTGCGCACCCAGCGCAGGCCGGCGTCGACGAGTCCCTCGAGCCTCCCGTCCGCCCGCCACAGTGCCCGGGTGACGCGGCTGACGGGACTAGCCATCGAGCAGCCCGGCCTCGGCCGCGCGCAGCGCGAGCTGGACGCGGGTCGTGACGCCGAACGCGGCGAGGAGGGCGCGGACGTCCTCCTTCACGGTGCCGGTGCTGACGCCGATGCGCTGGCCGATCTCCGGGTTGCTCGCGCCCTCGGCGACGAGCCGGACGACGGTGTGCTCGCGGGGCGACAGGTCCGGCGCCTCGACCGCGGGGTGCTGGGCGAACAGGCGGGTGCGGTCCACACCGGGCGCCAGGACGATCCCGCCGCGGGCGAGCGCGCGGACGTACTCGGCGAGCGACTCGGGGTCGGTGTCCTTGAGCAGGAAGCCGGACGCCCCGGAGTCCATCGCGCGGGCGACGACCTGCGTGTCGGTGTCGAACGTGGTGAGCATCGCGACCGCGGGCGGTTCCGGGAGCTCGCGCAGCTGGGCGAGCACCTCGAGGCCGTTCACGCGCGGCATCCGGACGTCGAGCAGGACGACGTCGGGCCGGTGCCGCCGCACGGTCTCGACGGCGTCGACGTCCCCGCTCGTGGCGAGCACGTCGATGTCCGCCGCGGCACCGAGGATGAGTTCGAAGCCGTAGCGGACGAGCGTCTCGTCGTCGACGATCACCACCGAGGTCACGCGCGTCATCTTGTCACGGCGTTGGCGTTCTCCGGACGAATCGATACTGTGAGGGCAACTGGTCATGTCCGCGCATGACCACCTCCACGACCACCATGCCGCGCGACCGAGCACGAGGGACCGGATGACGAGCCGCATCACCGAGGGTGCCGAACCGAAGCACCAGCAGCTGCGGCGCATCCTGCTCGACCTCGCGACGAAGCGGCTCGCACCGGGCGCGGCGATCCCCTCGGAACGGCAGCTCATCGCCGAGTACGGCGTCTCCCGCATCACCGTGCGCGAGGCCCTCGGTCAGCTCGTCAACGAGGGCTACCTGGAGCGGGTCCGCGGCAAGGGCACCTTCGTGACGCACCGGCCCGTGCAGTCGACGCTGCACCTCGCCTCGTTCACCGAGGAGATGCGCGCGCTCGGCCACGTCCCGACCACGGTCGTGCTCGTGCGCGAGGAGAAGGTCCCGCCGGCCGACACCGCGGCGGCCCTGCGGCTCGACGGCGACGTCGCGGCCCACCACCTGAAGCGCCTCCGGATGGCCGACGGGGCGCCGGTCTCGGTCGACGACGCCTGGTTCTCGGCGGACGCGTTCCCCGGGCTGCTCGACCAGGACCTGTCCGGGTCGGTGTACTCGCTCGCGGCGGTCGAGTACGGCAGGCCGATCGACCGCGCGCAGCAGACCGTGGCGGCGACGCCCGCGTCCGACGACGTCGCGACGCTGCTCGGCACGCGGACGGGTGCGCCCCTGCTCGAGTTCGACCGGGTGTCGTACTCGGGGGACCGGCCCGTCGAGCACAGCCGCTCCTGGTACCGCTCGGACCGCTACCGCGTGCAGATGGAGGTCACGGCGACGTCGCCGTGACCTCCCGCGTGGTGCGCCGCCCGGTTCAGACCGTGTAGAGCGTGGCGCCCTCGTCGACCGTGGTGCCGACCGTGCCCTGGTCGACCGAGTCCGGCGCGCTGCCGAGCACCACGACGGGGCACACCGGCGAGTACCCGGCGGCCGTGATCGCCGTCGGGGTGAAGCGCACGACCGGGTCGCCGGCGCGGACGGTGTCGCCCTCGGCCGCGAGCAGCTCGAAGCCCTCGCCCCGGAGCTTCACGGTGTCGATGCCGACGTGCACCAGGACGTCGGTCCCGGCCGAGCCCTGCAGCGCGAACGCGTGCGGGTGGAGCTTGACGATCGTGCCGTCCACCGGGGCCACCGCGGTGACCGGTCCGTCGACGCCGGTCGGGTCCACGGCGACGCCGGCCCCGACGAGCTGTCCGGCGAAGACCGGGTCCGGCACGTCGGCCAGCGCGACGACCGGACCCGCGAACGGGGTCCGGACCGCCGTCACAGCTCGTCCTGGATGTCCTGCGCGAGGTTGTCCGCGACCGGGCCGACGATGACCTGCCAGCCGGTGCCGCCGCCGACGACGGCCTGCGCGCCCGCTGCCTGCAGGGCGGCCTTGTCGACGAGGTCGCCGTCCTCGACCTCGACGCGGAGGCGCGTGATGCAGCCCTCGACCTCGTCGATGTTGTCGGCGCCACCCAGTGCGGCGATGATGTCGGCTGCCTTGATCTCGGCCATCGTTTCCTCCTCGTTACGGCTTCGTGGAACGGGTTGACACCCACTCGGTTCGGGATCAGACTACGGAACTGGTCATGACCGGACAGGACCGGAGCGGCGTCACGCCGAGCGTACCGGTGTGGTCTGACCCGCTCAACTCCCCGACAGCTCCACCCGACGACGAGAGGAACGCCGATGAGCACTGCTGCTGCCACGGACGTGCCGGAGAAGAAGACCCCGAAGAAGCAGTCCAAGCTCTTCGCCAACGCACAGCGGCTCGGCCGCAGCCTGCTCCTCCCGATCGCGGTGATGCCGGCCGCCGGCATCCTGCTCCGCCTCGGGCAGAGCGACATGCTCGGCGCGATCCCCGGGTTCGCCCAGGGCGCCTCGATCATCGCGGCCGCCGGCAACGGCGTCTTCACCTGGCTGCCGCTGCTGTTCGCGGTCGGCATCGCGATCGGCTGGGCGAAGAAGTCCGACGGCACGACGGCGCTCGCCGCGGTCGTCGGCTACATGGTCATGTACCAGGTGTTCGCGGCCATGTCGCCGATCGTCCTCGCTGGTGTCAAGGACGCCAACGGCGCCCAGGCGACGATCAACTTCGGTGTCCTCGGCGGCATCGTGATGGGCCTCGTCTCGGCCGGGCTCTGGACGCGGTTCCACCGCACGAAGATGCCCGACTTCCTCGGCTTCTTCTCGGGCCGCCGCCTCGTGCCGATCCTCGCGGCCGTCGCCGGCCTCGTCATCGCCGTGCTGATGTCCTTCGTCTACCGCTACTTCGACATCGCGCTGACCGCAGCCGGTCAGGCCGTCGCCGACAACGCCGTGCTCGGTGGCGGGGTGTTCGGGTTCGTCAACCGCATGCTCATCCCGATCGGGCTGCACCAGCTGCTCAACTTCTTCCCGTGGTTCCAGCTCGGCAGCTTCACGAGCGGCGGGGTGACCTACCACGGCGACATCGCGCGCTTCCTCGCCGGCGACCCGACCGCGGGCATCTTCCAGACCGGGTTCTTCCCGATCATGATGTTCGCGCTGCCCGCCGGTGCGCTCGCGATCTGGCGGAACGCGAAGATCCAGAACCGCAAGCTCGTCGGCGGCATCATGATCTCGGCCGCGCTCACCTCGTTCGTGACCGGCATCACCGAGCCGCTCGAGTACTCGTTCATGTTCGTCGCGTTCCCGCTCTACGTCATCCACGCGTTCCTCACGGGGACGTCGCTCGCCCTCGTGAACGCGCTCGGCATCCGCGACGGGTTCTCGTTCTCGGCCGGCGCGATCGACTACGTCCTGAACTTCGGCAAGGCCGAGGGGGCGATCTGGCTCATCCCGATCGGCCTGGCGTACGCGGTCGTCTACTACTTCCTGTTCTCGTTCGTGATCAAGAAGTGGAACCTCCGCACCCCCGGGCGCGAGGAGGACACGATCGCCGAGAACACGATCGACGCGGCCACCAAGGCCTGATCGCCCACGCGACCGCAGGGCGGACGGGAGGCGCGGTGCCGGCTGGCACCGCGCCTCCCGTCCGTCCGTGGGGACCGACCGACGCAGGCCGACCCGCATCGGCTCCACCCGCCTCCCTGAGTGCACCTGCATGAGAGCGGTTTTGACAATCGTTATCAGGAAGCCGTAGCGTCGACGTCATGACCAGTCGCCTCCTCGCCCTGCCGCTCATCGCCGGCGCCGCCGCCCTCGCGTTGACGGGATGCGCGACGTCCTCAGCGTCCGGGAACGCGAGCGACGACGGGACCGTCCGCGTCGTGGCATCGACCAACGTGTACGGCTCGATCGTGCAGTCCGTCGGCGGGAAGGACGTCGAGGTGACGAGCATCCTCAGCGACCCGTCCCAGGACCCGCACTCGTTCGAGTCGAGCGCGAAGACCCAGCTCGCGGTGTCGAAGGCCGACCTGCTCGTCGAGAACGGCGGCGGCTACGACGACTTCATGACGACGCTCGCGAAGGCCTCGGGCACGAAGGCTGCGACCATCGACGTCGCCGAGCTGTCCGGCCTCGACCACGGCGGCGAGTTCAACGAGCACGTCTTCTACGACTACCCGACCATGGTGAAGCTCGTGGCCGAGGTGCAGCAGCGCCTGACGAAGCTCGACTCCGCGCAGGCCGACACCTTCGAGACGAACGCGAAGGCGCTCACGGCGAAGCTCGACGACCTCGAGTCGCAGACCGCCGCCGCGAAGGCCAAGGTCGACGGCGAGAAGGTGGCGTACACCGAGCCCGTGCCCGGCTACCTGTTCGACGCCATGGGCCTCGACAACGTGACGCCCGAGAAGTTCTCCGAGGCGATCGAGGAGGGCGACGACGTGCCGCCGGCCGCGCTCAACGAGACCCTGCAGCTGTTCCGCGACAAGACCGTGCGGATGCTCGCGTACAACGAGCAGACCTCCAGCCCGGAGACCGAGCAGGTGAAGCAGGCCGCCGACCAGGCCGGCATCCCGGTGGTCGGTGTCACGGAGACGCTCCCGAAGGGGGAGGATTACGTCTCGTGGCAGCAGGCGAACATCGACGCGATCCAGGCGGCGCTCACGAAGTGACCACCGTCCAGGCTCCCTCGCGGACCGCTGCGGCCGACGGCCGCGGCGGTCCCGCCGTGCTCGCGCTCCGCGACGCCGCGCTGTCGTACGGATCGCGCGCGCTCTGGTCGCACCTCGACCTCGACGTCGCGCCGGGGGAGTTCGTCGCCGTGCTCGGGCCGAACGGCGCCGGCAAGACCTCGCTCCTGCGCACCGTGCTCGGCCAGCAGCGGCTGACCAGCGGCACGATGTCGTTCCTCGGCCAGCCCGTCCGTCGCGGGCACCGGCGCATCGGCTACATCCCGCAGCAGCGGCTGATGGAGTCCGGCACGCCGCTCCGGGCGCGGGACATGATCGCGCAGGGCGTCACCGGTTCGCGGTGGGGCGTGCTCCCCGCCTCCCGGGCGGAGCGCGCCCGGATCGACCGGATCCTCGACGAGGTCGGCGCGACGGCGTTCGCGGACGCCCCCGTCGCCGAGCTG
Organism: Curtobacterium sp. MCBA15_004; assembly: GCF_001865055.2. Taxonomy (NCBI): domain Bacteria; kingdom Bacillati; phylum Actinomycetota; class Actinomycetes; order Micrococcales; family Microbacteriaceae; genus Curtobacterium; species Curtobacterium sp. MCBA15_004. The sequence goes on from NZ_CP126266.1 coordinate 493,883, forward strand.
TCCGGCGGCGAGCAGCAGCGCACCCGCGTGGGACAAGCCATCGCCGCCGACCCCGCACTGCTCCTGTGCGACGAGCCCCTCATCTCGCTCGACCTGCGGCACCAGCGCGGCGTCACCGAGCTCATCGACCGGCAGCGGCGGCAGCAGGGCGCCTCGGTGCTCTTCGTCACGCACGACGTGAACCCGATCCTCGACGTCGTCGACCGGGTGCTCTACATCGCGGGCGGCCGGTTCCGCATCGGCACCCCCGACGAGGTCCTGCGCGCCGAGGTCCTCAGCGACCTCTACGGCACCCCCGTCGACGTCGTCCGCACGATGGGCCGCATCGTCATCGTCGGCGGCAACGAGGCCCACGACCAGGTCGGCGGCCACCACTGCGACCCCGACCCGCACGCACCGACACCGGACGAAGGGCGGATCTGATGGACGTGCTGTCGACCGTCTTCTCGTTCCAGGACTACGGCGAGCTCCTCGTGCTCGTGCAGAACTCGATCTGGGCCGGCGCCGTGCTCGGCATCGTCGGCGGGCTCATCGGGCCGTTCGTCGTCGCGCGGAACATGCCGTTCGCGGTGCACGGCATCTCCGAGCTGTCGTTCGCCGGGGCCAGCGCCGCGCTGCTGTTCGGCGCGAACGTCGTCACCGGGTCGCTGGTCGGCTCGGTCGTGGCGGCGCTGCTCATCGGACTGCTCGGTTCCCGCGCCCGCGACCGGAACTCGATCATCGCCGTGCTCATGCCGTTCGGCCTGGGCCTCGGGATCCTGTGCCTCGCGCTCTACCGGGGACGCGCGGCGAACAAGTTCGGGCTGCTCACCGGGCAGATCGTCTCGGTGGACAACCCGCAGCTGACCTCGCTCGTCGTGGTCTCGGCGATCGTCGTCGTGACGCTGCTGGTGATCTGGCGCCCGCTGATGTTCTCGTCGGTGGACCCGGACGTCGCCGCGGCGGCCGGGGTGCCGGTGCGCACGCTCGCGCTCGTGTTCATGCTCGTCCTCGGGCTCGCGACCGCGGTGTCGGTGCAGATCGTCGGCGCGCTCCTCGTGCTCTCGCTGCTCGTGACCCCGGCGGCCGCCGCACTCCGGCTGACGTCACACCCGGTCGTCGTGCCGGTGCTGTCGACGGTCTTCGCCGTGGTGTCGGTCGTCGGTGGCATCCTGCTCGCGATCGGCGGCGGGCTGCCGATCAGCCCGTACGTGACGACGATCTCGTTCCTCATCTGGGTGGTCTGCCGGATCGTCGGGACGCGACGGGACCGGCGTGGACGCGACCGCGTGGCGGGCCGCGAGCAGGACGGCGGGGGCGAGCCGCGCCTCCAGGCTGACGACAGGGAAGGGGTGGCAGCGTGAACGCCGTGCAGAAGCCGAAGCGGAACACCTGGCAGCGTGAGGCGGTGCGCACCGCGCTCTCGAGCACCGAGGGGTTCGTCAGCGCGCAGGCGCTCCACCAGCACCTGCGGGACGACGGGTCGACGATCGGACTGGCGACCGTGTACCGGGCGCTGTCGGACCTGGCGACCGAGGGCGACGCCGACTCCCTGCAGCAGGACGGCGAGTCGCTGTACCGCGCGTGCACGACCGACGCGCACCACCACCACCTGATCTGCCGGAACTGCGGCCGGACGGTCGAGATCGAGGCCGACCCCGTCGAGCGGTGGGCGCAGGACGTCGCCGCGGCGAACGGGTTCACGAACGCCAGCCACGTCGTCGACATCTTCGGCGAGTGCGCGGTGTGCACGGCGGCACGGACCGCCGAGTAACCTCCCCGCCATGCACGTCATCCTGGTGCCCGGGTTCTGGCTCGACGCGAGCGCGTGGGACGAGGTGGTCCCGGTGCTCCGTGCGGCCGGGCACTCCGTCCAGGCGGTCACCCGCGTCGGGGACACGCTCGACGAGCAGGTCGCCGGGATCGTCGCGGTGCTCGACGACGTCGCCACGCCGGACGAGCCGGTCGTGCTCGCCGGGCACTCCGGCGCCGGCCCGATGGTGCTCATGGCCGCCGACCAGCGGCCCGCGCTCGTGGCGCGCCTGCTGTACGTCGACACCTTCCCGGGACCGGACGGGGCGAGCATCAACGACGAACTGCCCGTGGTGGACGGGGTCGTCCCGCTGCCGTCCTGGGACGTGTGGGAGCCGGCGACCGTGCGCGGGATGACGCCGGAGCTCCGGCAGGCGTTCGAACGTCGGGCGGTCCCGGAGCCGCCCGCGGTCACGACCGACCCGTTCCACTACGCCGACCCCGCACGGCACCGGATCCCCGCGACCGTGGTGTCGTGCGAGGTGCCGGCCGCCGACCTCGCCGCGATGGTGGCCGAGCACCACGCCTGGACGACCGAGCTCGTCGCGGTCGAGGACCTGACGATCCTCGGGCTCGAGACCGGGCACTGGCCGATGTTCACCGCGCCGGAGCAGCTCGGTGCGCTCGTGGTGCAGGCGTTGGCGCCGGAGCCGACCGCGGCGCCGTAGGGCGCAGCGGCGCGGAGCGGGCCGGGGCGCGGACCGCGTCCGCGCGAGCGAGTGAGCGGGTGGCGCGGCGCGGGCGCTCGGCGGTGCTGGCCGCGTCCGCGCGAGTGGGCAGGACATGCCGCGGCCGTTCGCCGTGCGGGCGGAAGCCGTCGTCGCGAGCCGTCGAGCGGGCCGGAACCGGCGCACTCGGCGAGCCGTCGAGCGGGCCGGAACCGGCCCACTCGGCGGGCCGTCGAGCGGGCCGGAGCCGGCGCACCCGGCGGACCGGGGCCTGCGCGGCGGACGCGCACCGCGCCTCCAGGCCGGACCGACGCACGGCCCGGGCTTGCGACACGCGCGGCCGTCCCGTAACGTTGTCCCCTGGTCCGCCGCGTCCGCGTGGCAGACCCAGTTGTTCCAAGCCCTCCGACCGTCGCCTACGCCGCGGTCGCGCGGCGCTCTCGGCCCTTCGACAGGGTCCGCGGGCCTGGGCGGTGCGCACAACCCCCTCGCTGGCAGCCCGGTCACGGACCGGTCGACAGCGCGTGCGTACCAGGCAAGTGACCTTGGGAGCGGCCGTCCGGTCGCTCGGTACTCAGGAGGAAACCATGGCAGCAGTGTGCCAGGTGACCGGAGCCACCCCCGGCTTCGGACACAACATCTCGCACTCGCACCGCCGGACGAAGCGCCGCTTCGACCCGAACGTGCAGAAGAAGACGTACTACGTGCCCTCGCTTCGTCGTAACGTCACGCTCACGCTCAGCGCAAAGGGCATCAAGGTCATCGACGCACGCGGCATCGAGTCCGTCGTCAAGGACCTCCTCGCCCGTGGGGAGAAGATCTGATGGCCAAGAAGGGTCAGGACGTTCGTCCGATCATCAAGCTCCGCTCGACGGCGGGGACCGGGTTCACCTACGTGACCAAGAAGAACCGTCGCAACAACCCGGACCGTCTCGTGCTCAAGAAGTACGACCCGGTGATCCGCAAGCACGTCGACTTCCGTGAGGAGCGCTAAGCATGGCGAAGAAGAGCAAGATCGCGAAGAACAACCAGCGCGCCGAGGTCATCGCGCGCTACGCCGAGCGTCGTCTCGAGCTGAAGAAGGCCCTCGTGGACCCGAACGGCTCCGACGAGTCCCGTGAGGCAGCCCGCGTCGGCCTGCAGAAGCTGCCCCGCGACGCGTCGCCGGTCCGCTACCGCAACCGTGACGCCATCGACGGTCGCCCCCGTGGCCACCTCGGTGAGTACGGCATCAGCCGTGTCCGCTTCCGCGACATGGCCCACCGTGGCGAGCTCCCCGGCATCACGAAGAGCTCCTGGTAAGCAGCACTCCGCGCGACGCCCCGTCACCCCTCCCGGGTGGCGGGGCGTCCGTCGTTCCCGGGCCCGGACGGTCCCGTCGTGGTCGCTGAGGGCGCCGGAGGGCCGTCACGGCCGTCACATCGGTCACTCAGGCCCCTCCAGACCCGCGACAACCCCGGAAATCCGGGCGAGTCGGTCCTCCACGGGCAGTCCGGCTGGTAGGTTCACTGACGGTTCCGCCGGACGTCCGCGCCCGCCGGAGCCCCACGTCCAGGGCACCCGCCCGGGACGGGCGGGCGTCCCGGACGTCCCACCGACACTGCAAGAAGTCCGAGGAGGACACCCATGGCTGACAAGTCACTGAACCGCACCGAGCTCGTCGCTGCCGTCGCGCAGGAGTCCGGCCAGAGCCAGGCCACCGTCAACGGCGTCGTCGACGCGCTGTTCAGCGTCGTCTCGTCGTCGGTCGCCGACGGCACCAAGGTGACGATCCCGGGCTGGATCGCCTTCGAGAAGACCCACCGCGCCGCGCGCACCGGCCGCAACCCGCAGACGGGTGACGCCATCGAGATCGCCGCGAGCGACTCGGTCAAGGTCAGCGCCGGCTCGAAGCTCAAGGCCGCCGTCAAGTAAGACCGCTGCACCACCGGAAGGGACGGCCTCGGCCGTCCCTTCCGTCGTTCCCGGGTGCGGCCCTGCGGGTCCGTCTGCGCATCCTCGTGTCGCACCCGCGCCCGCGCCCGGCACGGGGTCGCCCCCGCACCGGACGGGAGGCGCGGGTCGCCGTCCACAGGTCCGGCCCGCGGTTGGGTGGTCGCTCCGGGCAGCGCCTAGGCTTGCCGGGTGGATCGGATCGCACGCATCGCCGGCCCCGCCGTGCTGTTGCTCGTCGGGTTCGTGTCGCTCCTCGTCGCCCTCGTGGCCGGCGGGGGAGCGGACCGCGCGCTGATCGCGGACCCCGGCGCCCTCGTACGCTTCGGACTCCCCGTCGCGCGCCTCGTCGTGGACCTGTCCGCCGCCGCGACCATCGGGGGCCTGGCACTCACGACGGTCGGGCTCTCCCGCACGCATCCGGAGTGGGACCGCGCCATCGACGTGACCGCCGGAGCGGCCGGCGTCTGGACGGTCGCCGCCGCGGTCACCACCTTCTTCACGTTCCTCAGCGTCGCCGGCTCCCGGGTGAGCCTCGACGACCAGTTCGGCCAGTCGATGGGGGTGTTCCTCACCGGGACCGACCTCGGGACCGCCTGGCTCGTGACGGTCCTCGTCGCCGCCGCGGTCACCGTCCTGTGCTTCGCCGTGCGCGGCCGCGGCATGGTCTCGCTCACGGCGGGCGTGGCGCTGATCGGCCTCGTCCCGCTCGCACAGCAGGGGCACGCGGCGGGCACGGCGAGCCACGACGCCGCGGTCACCGCACTCGGGCTGCACCTCGTCGGGGCCGCGCTCTGGGTCGGCGGTCTCGTGCTGCTCGTGCTGCTGCGCGGCGTCCTGTCCGGCGACCGCCTGCCGCTGGTCGTGGCCCGGTACTCGAGCATCGCGCTCGGGTGCTTCGTCCTGGTCGCGGTCTCCGGCGTCGCCTCGGCGCAGATCCGCGTCGGGGCCTTCTCGAACCTCGCGACGCCCTACGGCGCACTGGTGCTGGTGAAGACCGCTGCGCTCGTGGTGGTCGGCGTGCTCGGCGCCGTCCAGCGTCGACGCGCGATCCGGGCACTCGACCGCGCGCCCGGTCGTCGCGGTCCGTTCTGGACGCTCGTGCTCGTCGAGCTCGCGGTGATGGGCGTCGCGAGCGGTTTCGCGGTGGCGCTCGGACGGACGGCGACCCCGATCGACCAGGTCGCCCCGAGCAAGACCACGAATCCGTCGCCCGCCGAGCTCCTGACCGACGACCCGCTCCCCGCGGCACCCGGGGCGTGGGGCTGGCTGACCGCCTGGAACGTCGACCTGTTCTGGCTCATGGCGGCCCTGCTGATCGCGGCGGCGTACACGGCCGGAGTCGTCCGGCTGCGTCGCCGCGGGGAGTCCTGGCCCGTCCGCCGCTCGGTGGCCGCCGGGATCGCCCTCGTCACCCTGGTCGTCGCGACCTCGGGCCCCCTGCACACCTACGACCGCTTCCTCGTCTCGGCGAACGTCGGCGCGCACGTCCTGCTCGGCATCGTCGTCCCGGCGCTGCTCTGGGCGGCCGCACCGGTCGTGCTGGTCCGACGCGCGGTGCACCCCCGCACGGACGGCAGCACGGGCGTGCGGGAGTGGACGGGGATCCTCGTCGACAACGCGACCGTGCGCTACCTGGTGCAGCCCTTCCCGGCATTCGTCCTGCTCGCCGGGGTCTGGTGGGCCCTGTACGGCACGCAGGTGCTCCGCTGGTCGGTCAGCGACCCGTCCGGGCGCACCCTGGTGGACGTCGCGCTGCTGCTCGTCGGGCTGCTCGCGCTGCCGACCCTCCTGACGCCGGTCGCCGCGGGAGCGCGCACGGCATCGGTCCCCGCGGTCCTGGTCCGGGTGGTCGGCGCGGCGGTCGTCGCGGCGGGCACGGTGTCGCTCGGCATCGCGATGCAGGGCGCCCTCGGCCTGCTGCAGGCGTCGTGGTTCGGCGCGATGGGACGGACCTGGGGGCCGGAGCCGCTCGTCGACCAGGCGCGCGGCGGCGTCGTCTTCGTCGTGGCCGGGGTCTTGCTGCTCGTCGCGGTGGTCGTCGTCGACGTCCTCCGGCTGCGCCACGACCGGTCGGGCACGGTCGACGACGACGGCGCGCACCACCGCGCCGTCGTGCAGCACGAGGGAGACCCCCGGTGAGCGTCGAACTGAGCGACGAACAGCGCGCGGTCTTCGAGTACGTCGAGACCACCCGCGACCACGTGTTCATCACCGGCCGGGCGGGCACCGGCAAGTCCACCCTGCTCAACCACCTGTCATGGAACACCGAGAAGCAGGTCGTCATCTGCGCGCCGACGGGGGTCGCGGCCCTCAACGTCGGCGGACAGACCATCCACTCGCTCTTCCGGCTGCCGATCGGCCTGATCGCCGACGCCGAGCTCCGCCAGGGGCCCGAGACGCGCAAGCTCCTCAACACCATCGACACGCTCGTCATCGACGAGGTCTCGATGGTGAACGCCGACCTGCTGGACGCGATGGACCGTTCGCTGCGCAAGGCCCGCGGTCGGCAGTTCGAGGCCTTCGGCGGCGTGCAGGTCGTGATGTTCGGCGACCCGTACCAGCTGCCGCCGGTGCCGGGGGACGGTGACGAGCGGGCCTACTTCACCGACCACTACCGGTCGATGTGGTTCTTCGACGCGAAGGTCTGGCTCGAGGCGGAGCTCAACATCATCGAGCTCGCGACCGTGCACCGCCAGCGCGACGACGCCTTCGCCGCCATGCTGACCGCCGTCCGGCACGGGCGGGTCACCGCGGAGATCGCCGGGCAGCTCAACACCGCCGGCGCCCGACCGGCACCCGACGACGCCATCACCCTCGCCACGCGCAACGACACCGTCGCGCGGATCAACAAGGCCGCGCTCGACCGGCTCCCGGGCAAGCTCCGGACGGCGAAGGCCGACGTGAACGGTGACTTCGGCGGCCGGAACTACCCGGCCGACGCCGCGCTCGAGCTCAAGCCCGGCGCGCACGTGATGTTCCTGCGCAACGACCCCGACCAGCGGTGGGTGAACGGCACCCTCGGCGTCGTCACGACCATCCGCGACACGGTCTGGGTCGACGTCGACGGGGAGTCCTTCGAGGTGCAGCCGTCGGTGTGGGAGAAGTTCAAGTACTCGTACGACCCCGACAAGAAGGAACTCAAGAAGGACACCGTCGGGGAGTTCCAGCAGTTCCCGCTCCGCCTGGCCTGGGCGGTGACGATCCACAAGTCGCAGGGGTCGACGTACGACCGTGCCGTGGTCGACCTGGGGAACCGGGTGTTCAGCGCGGGGCAGACCTACGTGGCGCTGTCCCGGTTGACGTCGCTCGAGGGGCTGTACCTGACGCGGCCGCTCCGCCCGCAGGACATCATCGTGGACCTCGACGTGCGGCGCTTCATGTCCGAGGCACCCCGGATCGTGGCCACGCAGCTCGAGGCCGCGAAGCCCGACACCGACGTCTGACCGCCGAGCGGTCGCACCGGTCCCGACACGACGACGCCCCGCCCACCGGAGTGGACGGGGCGTCGTGGCGTTCGGGCGGTGCGTCAGGCCTCGACGGTCCGGGCGGCGCCGCGGATCGCGCGGATGTTCTCCTTGTCGGCACCGAGCGCGGTGAGCAGGAGCACGACGCCGACGATCGCGTGGAACAGGTTGTCCGCGAAGGTCAGGGCGAAGACGTTGGCGGAGGTCTCACCGAGCACGAACCCGTACACGGCCATCACGACGAGCACGATGCCGACGAGCAGGTTGCCGTTGCGGGCACCGATCGTGGTGCCGAGACCCGTGATGAGCAGGACGACGGCGAGCATCACCCAGAGGAGGCTCATCGCCGGGTTCACGCCGAATGCGTTCCAGAGCATCCCGCCGTGGCGGCTGAAGAAGCCCGGGTCGCCGTCGGCTGCCAGGAAGAAGCCGAGGAAGCCCCAGAGCGCGAGCAGGCCGCCCGCGGTCAGGGCGAGGCCGCGGTTCGGCGACGCGACGATGCTCGGTTCCTTGATGGCCACTTCGGTCTCCTCGTCGTACAGGGTGGTCGCGCCGGACCAGCCGGCGGAGGGAGCCGGTGCGTCCGATCGCGGTGCGCGTGCGGTGCGGCCGTCGTGCTCCGAGCGAACTGCTCCCTGGCTCACAGGCGCGGACCGGCGGACCAACGGTATCGTGTCCGACCCCGACCGTCCGAATCGCACCCGAGGAACCAGGCGCACGATGAGGCCGACGACCGCCAACCCGACGAGGACCAGACCGGTGACCCGCACGCCCGAACGCAACGCGCCCGAGTCGCGTGGACCGAGTGTCTCGCGACGGCTGCGGTGGGGGCTGTTGGCGGGTCTCGGGTTCGTCATCGTGCCTCTCGTCTACGCGGCCGCGGTCCTGACGTCGACGGGGCAGCGGGTCGAGGACGCCGCACTGGGCGGTGTCCGGGAGTCCGACCTCTTCGGGTCGGACACTGCGCTCAACGTCATCTCGGTGCCGGTCATCCTGTTGCTGGTGGTCGTGATCGCCGCCGTCGCGTTCGCACGACGACGGCTCGCGGTGGGGCTGGGAGCCGGTGTCGTGGTGCTCGCATCGGCGGCGACGTCGACGCTCGTGAAGCGTATCGCCGAGCGCCCTGAGATCGCCCAGTCGACGACGCCGAACTCCTTCCCGTCGGGGCACGCGACGATCGCCCTGGCCGCGCTGTTCGCCGTCCTGCTCGTCACCCCGCGGCGCTTCCGGGCCGTCGTCACGCTCGTCGGTGCGGCCTACGCCGTGTTCGTCGCGAACCAGACCGTCGTCTACGGGTGGCACCGGGTGAGCGACATCGTGGGGGCGTGCGGCATCGCCCTGTTCTGGCTCGGCGTGGTCCGGCTCGTCGGGCCGCGGGTCGACCGCGGTGAGCGGGGCGACCGCGACGGCGACCGCGGACCGCGCCGCATCGTCACCGTGCTGCTGCTCGGCGCGACCGCGGTGACGTTCCTGGTCGGTGTCGTGGCGCTCGTCGTCGGGCTGACCGGCGGCTCCGACGGCCACGACGCGATCCTGGTCGCGGGCCGGATGGCCTCGAGCGCGAGCGTCCTCGCCGTCGTGGCGGTGGTGTGGCTCGCCGACGGCCAGCACCACGTGACGCGCTCGGACGTGAGCGCACCGCCCGCACGGGCCTGACGCGCCCGAGCGCACCGCTCGCACGGGCCTGACGCGCTCGAGCCCACCGCTCGCACGGGCCTGACGCAGTCGAGCCCACCGCCCGAACGGGCCCGACGTGCGCCCGAGCCCACCGCCCGCCCGCTCGGACCCCGCACCAGGCTGGCGGGAATGCCCCGCCCTGCGCTACGTTGTACCCACCAAGTCGATGCAAACGTATCGACCGGCGCCGCTCGCGAGGACGAGCCCGGCGCACCCAGCAAGCCAGGAGGCGAGCACCATGCAGTTCGGGATCTTCACCGTCAGCGACGTCACGACGGACCCCACGACCGGCCGGACGCCGGACGACACCCAGCGCGTCCGCGACATCCTGACGATCGCCGAGCACGCCGACCAGGCCGGCCTCGACGTCTTCGCCACGGGTGAGCACCACAACCCGCCGTTCGTGGCCTCGAGCCCGACGACGATGCTCGGGTACCTCGCCGGCCGGACGAAGCACATCACCCTGTCGACGAGCACGACGCTCATCACCACGAACGACCCGGTGCGCATCGCCGAGGAGTACGCGATGCTCCAGGTCATCTCGGACGGCCGCATGGACCTCATGATGGGCCGCGGCAACACCGGCCCGGTCTACCCGTGGTTCGGTCAGGACATCCGCCAGGGCGTCAACCTGGCGATCGAGAACTACGCGCTGGTCCGCCAGCTCTGGGAGAACGACGTCGTCGACTGGCAGGGGAAGTTCCGCACCCCGCTGCAGGGCTTCACGTCGACCCCGCGTCCGCTCGACGGCGTCCCGCCCTTCGTCTGGCACGGCTCGATCCGCACGCCCGAGATCGCCGAGCAGGCCGCCTACTACGGAGACGGCTTCCTGCACAACAACATCTTCTGGCCCATCCAGCACACCGAACAGATGGTGGGGCTGTACCGGCAGCGCTTCGAGCACTACGGGCACGGCACCGCCGACCAGGCGATCGTCGGGCTCGGCGGGCAGTTCTTCGCGCGGAAGAACTCGCAGGACGCGTGGGACGAGTTCCGCCCGTACTTCGACAACGCCCCGGTCTACGGCCACGGCCCCTCGATGGAGGACTTCACCGCCCAGACCCCGCTCACCGTCGGCTCGCCGCAGCAGGTCATCGACCGGTACGCCGCGATGAAGGACCACGTCGGCCACTACCAGCGCCAGCTGTTCCTGGTCGACCACGCGGGGCTGCCGCTCAAGACGGTGCTCGAGCAGATCGACATCCTGGCCGAGGACATCGTCCCGGAGCTCCGGCGGATCAACGAGGAGGGCCGCCCGGCCCACGTGCCGTCCGACCCGCCGAGCCACGCCCAGCGCGTCGCCGCGGCCCGCGAAGCGGGCACGGCCGGCAGCGACCACGTCGCCGCCGTCGACGAGTTCACGGGCGCGTCCGTCTGACCGCTCGCGTGACCGCGTGACCGCGTGACGGACGGGAGGCACGGTGCTAGCTGGCACCGTGCCTCCCGTCCGTCACGGGTCGCGCCCACTCGCGGAAGCGACCGATCAGCGCGGAAGCGACAGATCGTGGAGGCGACAAGTCGGCGCGGAAACGACAGGTCGGCGCGGAAGCGACTGTTCAGCGCGGAAGCGACAGATCAGCGCGGATCGTCGGCGTGGATCCGTCGCGCTCGCGAGGATCCCCGTTGCGCGGGGCGGGCCGGCACGAGCTTCAGGCCGACCACGCAGCCGACGATCCCGGCGATGAAGAGCAGTCGCAGGACCGTGACGGGTTCGGCGCCCGTCGCCATGCCCCAGAGCACGGTGAGGGCCGCGCCGGTGCCGGTCCACACGGCGTAGGCGGTGCTGATCGGGATGTGCTTCACGACGGAGCCGAACGCCACCAGGCTGACGACGATCGTGACCGCGAACACCGCCGTCGGACCAGGCTCCGTGAAGCCGTCGCTGCGTCCGAGCGCGGTCGCCCACACGGTCTCGAGGGCGGCGCTGACGAACAACACGATCCACGCCACGTCAGCTCACCACCTTGAGGCCGACGACGCACGCGACCAGGCCGAGCACGAGCGCGACGCGTGCGAACGACGCGGCCTCCTGCCGGCGCAGGATCGCCACGACCACCGTGAGCGACGCCCCGATCCCGACCCATACGGCGTACGCGGTGCCGACCGGGATGGCCTTCATCGCGAACGCCAGTCCGACCATGCTCAGTGCCATGCCCGCGACGAAGACGATCGTCGGGACAACCTTCTTGAAGCCGTTCGACGCGCCCAGAGCGGTGGCCCACACCGCCTCGAGCACGCCGGACAGCACCAGGACGACCCATGCCATCGTGCACTCCCTTCGTTCCGACCGGTTCGTTCCCGCCGGTGAGTCGCACGAGTGTGCGACTCCTGCTCGGCGACGGTAGCACGACTCGTACGACCGTGCGAGTATGGTCCGGTGACCACCCGCGAGGACCTCGAGCAACGCCGACTCGACGTGTCGGACGCCGCCTGCCGTGTGCTCGCGCGGGACGGCCTCGGGGCCCTCAGCGTCCGGGGCGTCGCCGCCGAGGCCGGCCTGCCGCCGAGCACCGTCCGCTACGTGTTCCCGACCCAGGCGGCGATGCGCGAGCACGCGATCACCCTGGTGTTCGACCGCACCCGGGAGCGTGTCGACGCGATCCCGGCCGGGCTGCCCGACGACGAGACCGCGCGGCGGATCCTCGTCGAGCTGCTGCCGCTCGACGTCGAGCGCGTGGTCGAGCTCGACGTCTACCTGGCGCTCGGGAACGCCGCGCTGACCGACGCCGAGCTCCGGCCGGCCCTCGACCGCGTGGTCGCCGAGATGCGCGGGTGGTGCGACCGCATCGTCGCGCTGGTCGGTGTGCCCGACGAGCAGCGCCTCGACGAGGCCTGCCGACTGCACGCCCTGGTCGACGGTCTCGCGGTGCACGTCACGCGGCTCGCCCCGGGGGAGTCGGGCGAGTGGGCGATCGAGCTGCTCGACCGGCACCTGGCGGGGCTGCCGACGGGCTGACGCCGGATCCGGTCGCCGCGAGCACCGCACCCGCCGACGCCGGCCGCGCGGCCGGTGCCCGTGGTCTGCCGCGGCCGGTGCCCGTCCGCCGCGGCGGGTGCCCGTCGTCCGCGCGGCTCACGGGACCGTGCCCCCGCGCTCGCCTATCCTGTCCGGGTGACGAGCGCCCCCACTCGCCCCACCCCGACCCGCACGCTCACCGGCCCCGGCCTGGTGCTGCTCGCCGTCGTGGTGCTGCTCGGCGTGCGCGCGTTCTCGCCGAGCGTCGGGAGCACCGGACTGCCGGACGTCGTGCAGGACTTCCTGACCCTGGCGATCAGCGTCGTCGTCGAGTCGCTCCCGTTCGTGGTGCTCGGCATCGTGCTGTCGATCGTCGTCGAGGTGTGGGTGCCGGTCGGCGTCCTCGAACGGCTGCTGCCCGAGCGACCGATGCCACGGCGTGCGGTGATCTCGCTCATCGGCATGCTCTTCCCGGTCTGCGAGTGCGGGAACGTCCCGCTCGCCCGCGGACTGATGCTGCGCGGCTTCACCCCGGCCGAGGCGGTCACGTTCCTGGTCGCCGCGCCGATCCTCAACCCGCTCGTCATCATCAGCACGGCGCAGGCCTTCGGGTGGTCCGGCTGGATCCTGGTCGTGCGCATCGTCGGCGGCTTCGTCCTCGCGAACCTGGTCGGCTGGATCGTCGCCGCGCACCGCCGCCCCGCGGACCTGCTGCTGCCCGCGTTCGAGGCCCGGTGCCGTGCCGCCGTCGGGGCTCCGCGCTCCCGGAACCGCTGGCGCGAGAGCGCGGCCCAGTTCGGTGGCGAGACCGCGACGATGATGCCCGCGCTGTTCGTCGGCGCCGGGCTCGCCGCGGCGATCCAGGTCGCGGTGCCCCGGTCCACGCTCGTGTCGATCGGCGCGAACCCGGTGCTGTCCGTCGCCGCGATGATGCTGCTCGCGATGACCGTGTCGCTGTGCTCGAACGTGGACGCCTTCTTCGCGCTGTCCTTCGCCTCGACGTTCCTGCCGGGGTCGATCACGGCCTTCCTGCTCATCGGGCCGATCATCGACGTCAAGATGATCGCCCTGCTCCGGACGACGTTCCGCGCACGCTTCCTGGTGCTGCTCGCCGTCGTCTGCGTCCTGTTCACGGCTGCCGTCGGGTTGGTGATGAATGTCCTCGTCTGACAAGGCCCCGGCGTACCTGGGGCTCGGGTCCGTGCTCGCGGTCTCGGTGTGCACGCTCTGGCTCGCGGCGGTCGGGCACCTCGACCTGTACATCAACCCCCGCTACGACCTGTTCACGGTCGTGCTCGCGATCGTGGCCGTCCCCGCGTCGGTCGCCGGGCTGGTCGTCGTGGCGCGGGGGCACGGGCACAGCCACGGCGACGACGAGGACGGGCACGGCCGCACCCACGAGCCCGACCACGAGCACGGCGACGGCGGTCATCCCCACGAGTCCGACCACGAGCACGGCGACAGCGCGCAGGCCCGCGGCCACCGCGCGCCGGCGCGCAGCCGAGCGAGCGCCCGCCGTGCGACCCGCACCGTGCTCGGCGCCGCCGCGGCCCTCGTCACGGTCGGCATCACGGTCGCGATGCTCGTCCTGCCCCCGACGACCCTGTCCGCACGCACGGCACAGCAGCGCAGCGTCGACAGCCCGACCCTGTCGAACGCCTCCGGGATGCAGGACGTCGCCCTGCTCGGCAGCGCCGGCGTGGACACCTCGCAGTACGGCGTGAAGGACTGGGCCGCGCTCGTCCGCCAGACCACGGACACCTCGGCGCTCGTCGGCAAATCCGTCGAGCTCACCGGCTTCGTGGTCCCCGGCCGCGGTGACGCCTTCACCCTGACCCGCTTCGTGATCAGCTGCTGCGCCGTCGACGCCCAGCCGGTCGGACTCGGGGTCGTCACCGGCGACGGGTCCGGCGCGGGCGGGTCCGGCAGTGACGTGCCGGACTCCGGTCAGTGGGTGCGCGTGACCGGCAAGCTCGCCGCGAACCCCGACCCCTCGGCCGACGCCCGGATCGTCGTCCGCGCCGCGAAGGTGCAGGACATCGAGCAGCCCGCGGACCCGTATGAGTACTGACGTCGCCGCGGGGCCGCTCCGCCGTCGGCCCCGCGACCGGTTCCGCCGGCGGCTCGTCGCCTCGCTCACGGTCTTCGTACTCGTCGGCGCGGTCGCGGCGGTCGTCGGCTCGCAGCAGGGACCGCGGCTGCGTGACGTGTCGTACGATCCGTCCGGCCTGGTGTCCCGTCCGGCGCAGCGGGTCATCCTCACCGCGAACCAGGCACTGCAGCGGGTCGCGGCGGACGCGGTCACGGTGACGCCGTCGGCCCCGCACACCGTGACCTCGAGCGGCAACACCATCGCCGTCGAGTTCGCCGGACCGTTGGCGTACGACCGTTCGTACGAGATCGCGGTCGACGGGGTCCGGGCACCGGGCCAGCCCGCGACCTCGGAGCTCCGGACCACGATCCGCACGGGCAGCACCGACGTCCTCGCCCTCGTCCCCGCGACGGGCGGCGGGAAGGACCGGATCGTCCGCCGGTCGCTCGACGCCGGCGGCGCCACGACCGTGTACCAGGCGACCGGGATCACCGAGTACGCGCGCCTCGGCCGCTCCCTCGTCGTGGTGAGCGGCACGGACGGCAGCTCGGCGGTCGACATCGTGCCGCTCGCGGGCGGGGTGCAGGACGACTCGGTCCCCGTGGAGCACCTGACGCTGCCGAGCCGCGACGGCCGGGTGACCGCGCTGCACGTGGCCGACGACGGCGCCTCGTTCGGGTTCGAGTACGCCGACACCACGACCGGGCAGTCCCGCGAGGTCGGGCTGTACGTCGTGGACATGACGGGCACGCACCTGCCGCTCCCGGTCGGCGAGGACGGGAAGGCCCGCGCGGGTGCGACCCCGATCACGGTCGCCCAGTGGGCGTACGTGCCGCGCACCGAGAGCGCCCTCGTCCGGACCGGCTCCGACGACCTCGTGCTGATCGACGTGAGCGGCCGCGTGGAGCCGGTGCGCCTGGGGAGCGCGACGTACCTGCACGGCTTCGTCGGCTCCGGCACCTCGGCGGTGGTGGAGACCGGGACCGGCATCGTCCGCCTCGACCTGACCGACGGCAGGCGGACGCCCCTCGTCGCGCCGGCGGCGAGCACCGACGCGGCGTACCTCGGCCGGATCGCCCAGCTCGACGACCGCACCTACGTGCGGGTGGTGGGCGACGTGCGGGCGGACGGGACCCTCGCGCAACGGATCGTGCGCGTGGAGGGGAGCCGCGCCTCCCGGCTGCCCGTGGTGGTGCCGTCGGACGCGAGCGTGACGGCGGTCTGCCCGTCGCCGAACGGTCAGTTCCTGGCGGTCACGACGCGTTCCGCGTCCGGCGACCTGGTCAGCATCGTCGACGCGACGTCCGGGGCGCTCGAGGCGAGCATCGACGCCGGGTCGGTCGACTGGTGCGGCGCGCTCCCGTCGGGCGACGAGATCGGCTGACCGCGACGGGCGACGCAACGCGGGCCGAGCAGCGCCGACGCAACGCGGGCCGGGCAGCGGCGACTCGACGCGGCCCGGCGGGCCCGCTCGCTACCGCCGCAACGTCTGCTTCGGGTACTCCCCGAACCGCCGCAGGTACTCGCCCGAGAACCGTCCCATGTGCGTGAACCCCCACCGTGCGGCGACGTCGGCGACGGACACCTGTCCGGGCTCGGCGCGCAGCAGGTCGTCGTACGCGCGTCGGAGCCGGACCTCGCGCAGGTACTGCATCGGCGTCCGGTCGAGCACGCGCTGGAACGACTCCTGCAGCCCGCGCACGCTGAGGTCTGCCGCACGGGCGATGTCCGAGACGGTGAGCGGCTCGTGGGCACGCGCGTGGATGAGCTCGACGGCCGCCCGCACCCGGTGGTGCCGGTGCTCGCCCCAGCCGACCGGTGCCGGTTCGCCGTGGAAGCGGTAGAGGTCGAGCAGGGACCGCACGACCTCGCGCTGCGACTCGTGCCAGGCGAGGGAGTCCTGGCCCTCCTCGCGGAGTGCGCGCACCGAGCCCGACACCGCGGCGCGCCACCGGTCGATCGCGGCGGGCTCCGGCGGGGTCAACCGGTCGAAGGCGAGCGTGCCGTCGACGAGGTACCGCTCGGCGGCCACGTCGAGCACGAGGGCACGGTCCAGGTGCACGAGCCGCTGGTCCCAGTCCCGGTAGTCCATGTCGAACCGCTGCTCGACCGGGAACAGGGTCGGCACGCCGGGCTGCATGCGGACGGCGTTCCGGCCGACGTCGACGGTCGCGGTGCCGGAGTCGATCCACTGGACGACGACCTGGCCCTCGACGACGACGTCGCCGCGCAGGGTGCCGTGCATCTGCGAGCGTCGGATGCTCATGCGCTCGTCGCCGATCGCGACGTAGCGGTACCAGAAGTCGTCGTCGACGTGTGCGGAGTGCCACGTCTTGCCGGCGTACATCCCGGCGAGGTCGGCGATGGCGGCGTCGGTGTCCGTGCCGGACACCGAGACGAGGGAGCGCGGCCCCTCGTTCGTCGTGCCGTTCGGTCCTGATTCCATGCGTCCAGCCTCCCGCTCCTGGCCGCAGAGCGCACGGCGTCGCGTACGGCGGCCTGGCCACCCGCGTTCCGCGGACAGCGGCGGGACCGACGGACGGGGCCGCCGGCCCGCGTCCGCGGACAGTGCCCGGCGCGACGGACGGAGCCGGTGGCCCGCGTTGCGCGGACAGCGGACAGCGGACAGCGGTCGGACCGACGGACGGGAGGCGCGGTGCGGGCCCGCACCGCGCCTCCCGTCCGTCTCCCGGTCACGTCGCGGACGTGACCGGACCGCCGGGCGCGACCCGGCGGCGGGCCGGTCAGGCCAGGGTGGCCGCGTCGATGACGAAGCGGTACCGGACGTCCGAGGACAGCACGCGCTCGTACGCCTCGTTGATCTTGTCGGCGCTGATGAGCTCGGTCTCGGGCAGGATGCCGTGCTCGGCGCAGAAGTCGAGCATCTCCTGGGTCTCCGCGATGCCGCCGATCGCCGAGCCGGCCCAGCTGAGCCGGCGCGGGATGAGCGCGAAGGCCGGGACCTCGAGCGGCTCGGACGGTGCGCCGACGTTGACCAGCGTGCCGTCGACCTGGAGCAGGCCGAGGTAGGCCTGCATGTCGAGCTTGGCCGAGACGGTGTTGATGATGAGCTCGAACGAGCCGGCGAGCTGCTCGAACGTGGCGGGGTCCTTCGTGGCGAAGTGGGCCTTCGCGCCGTAGCGGAGCGAGTCCTCCTGCTTCGAGGTCGTCTGCGACAGCACGGTGACCTCGGCGCCGAGCGCGACCGCGATCTTCACGGCCATGTGGCCGAGGCCGCCCATGCCGACGACGGCGACCTTCGAGCCGGGGCCGACCTTCCAGTGGTGCAGCGGCGAGTAGGTCGTGATGCCGGCGCAGAGCAGCGGCGCGACCTTCTCGATGTCGAGCGACTCCGGGACGCGGAGGACGAAGTCCTCCTTGACGACGACGGCCTGCGAGTAGCCGCCCTGCGTGATCGTGCCGTCGGCGCGGTCGACGCTCGCGTAGGTGCCGGTGTTGCCCTCGAGGCAGTACTGCTCCTGGCCGGCGCGGCACTGCTCGCACTCGCCGCACGAGTCGACCATGCAGCCGACGCCGACGCGGTCGCCGACCTGGTGCTTCGTGACCTCGCTGCCGACGGCGACCACGTGGCCGACGATCTCGTGGCCGACGACCTGCGGGTACTGGATGGGCCCCCACTCGCCACGGACGGTGTGGATGTCCGAGTGGCAGATGCCGGCGTAGGCGATGTCGATCTCGACGTCGTGCGGGCCGAGGTCACGGCGGGTGATGGTGGTCTTGACGAGCGGCTCGGTGGCCGACGGTGCCGCGTACGCGTTGACGGTGCGCATTGGTCTCCTCGTGGTGGTGCTTCGCGGGCCGGGTGCGGCCCGCGCTCCAGTGTGGACGCGCGCCCTGGGGACAGGGAGGTTGCGATGGGGTCCCCCTGTCGTGCCGGGGCGGGCGTGTCACGGGCGGTGCGGTCGGTCGCGCCGGGTGGTGCGGCCCGGTCGCGCCGGGAGGTGCGGTCGGTCGCGTCGGCGCGGCGTGCCCGGCGTGGTCCGCGTTGCGCCCGCCGAAGCGACAGATCCCGGGTGGCCGCGCCGGTCTTCCTCGCCGAAGCGACAGATCCCGGCGGATGGTTCGACGGGAACTGTCGCTTTCGCGAGCCGCCGCGTCCGCCGCGTCCGCCGCGTCCGCCGCGCTCGCCGCGTCCGCCGCGTCCGCCGGAACCGCCCCGGCCGCGCCCGCTCAGCTGACCAGCCGCGCCAGCCGCTCCCCCGCGATCGTCGCGAACCGCAACGGATCCCGCAGGGCGTCGTCCGGCTCCCCGGTCGTCTGCGTCGCGAGCACCACGAGCGAGGCCGCCGCGTCGAAGGCGTCGAGCGGGGCGTCGACCTCGCCGGCCACGAGCAGCGCCCGGGCCGCCGGAGCCCGCTCGGCCCGGAGCGCCAGCACGACCGACGGCACCTTGCCCGCGGCGCTCTGCGCGTCGAAGCGTCCCTCGCCGGTGACCACCACGTCGGCCCCGTCGAGCAGCCCGGGCAACCCGAGCAGCTCCGCGACCGCACGCGCCCCGGGCACGAGCGTCGCGCCCCACACGAGCAGCCCGAACCCGACGCCGCCCGCCGCCCCGGCTCCGGGGGTCGCCGGGTCGACCGACGGGAACCGGCCGGCCCACTCGGTCAACCGGGCCTCGGCGTCGGCGACGCGGTCGGCCGCCAGGCCCTTCTGCGGACCGAACACGGCCGCGGCACCCGTCGGCCCGAGCAGCGGCGACACCACGTCGGTGAGCACGACGACGCCACCGGCCGGGAGCGGACGGAGCCCGGCAGTGTCGGATCCGGCGACGTCCAGACCCAGCGCCTCGAGCACCGGTCGTCCCCCGTCGGTCGAGGCGCTCCCGCCGATCCCGAGCACGAGTCCGGTCGCCCCGGCGTCGAGCGCCGCGGCGATCGCCTCGCCGAACCCGCGGCTCGTCGCCGTCTCCGGCCGCAGGTCTCCGCCGAGGAGCGGCAGCCCGCTCGTCGCCGCGAGCTCGACGACCGCGCGGCCGTCCGGCAGGCGCAGCCAGTGGGCGTCCACGGGGTCGCCGGCGGGACCGGTCACCCGGACGGGGACCCGCTCGGCGTCGGGGAACGCCGCGGCGAACGCGTCGATCGTGCCCTCGCCACCGTCGGCCGTCGGTGCGGCGAGGACGTCGTCGCCCGGACGCTCGGTCAGCCAGCCGGCACGGACAGCCGTGGCGACCTCGGCCGCGGTCGCGGTGCCCTTGAAGGAGTCGGGAGCGATGACGATGCGCACCGCGCCACGCTACCGGGACCGGAGCGCGAACCGGGGGTGCGGTGCCCCGCCGGTGGCCAGGTCGGCGACGAGTTCGCCGAGCAGCGGCGCGAACTTGAACCCGTGACCGGAGAACCCGGTCGCGACCGTGACCGGCCCGCGGCGATCGAGCACGAAGTCCTCGTCGGGCGTGGTGTCGTACAGGCAGCTGATGAAGGTCGGACGGCTCGCGTCGACGCCGGGGACGTACCGGGCGACGTACTCCTGCAGCCGTGCGGCCTCGTCCGCCCGAGGCGTGTGGTCCCGGTCGTCGGGGTCGACGACCGGTCCGGTGCCGTGGAACCCGACCTTCACGCCCTCGCCGGGGGTGAGCAACCCGTACACGTCGTCGCCGTCCGCCCAGTGCACGAACGACGGCCACTCCGCGTCCGGCAGGTGGCTGGGGAAGTGGGCGGGCTGCTCCTGGGTGACGCGGACGGCCGGGAGGCGCGCCCCGCGTGCCGCGAGCACGTCGCCCACCAGCGTGGGCGCCCACGACCCCACGGCGGCGACCACGGACCGGGTCCGGACCGTCTCGCGCTCGCCGGCTGCGCCGACGAGCGACACCTCGACGGTGTCGCCGCAGTCGACGAGCCGCTCGACCCGCGTCCCGTAGCGCAGTTCGGCGAGGCCGGTCGCGGACGCCCGGTCGAGGAACGTCTCGATCGCCACCGCCGACCGGATGCGCCCGGCGGTCGCGTGGGCGAGCACGTGCCCCTCGAAGGCGATGCCCGGCCAGCGCGTGGCGGCCTCGGCGGGGGAGAGGCGCTCGTTCGGGATGCCGGCGTCGTCGAGCTCCCGCGCGATCGCGTCGACGACCTCGGGACGACCGTGGTCGACGGCGCCGGTGCGGTCGAGCAGCGTCGTACCCGTCTCGTGCTCGAGCGCCTCCCACAGCGCGAGCGCGCGGGTCGTCAGCGCGACGTACTCCGGGTCGGTGTAGCCCTGCCGGAAGATGCGGGTCGCGCCGTGCGACGAGCCCTCGTGGTGTCCGCGCGGGTGCTGGTCGACGAGCAGGACGCGCTCGCCGCGGTGGGTCAGGGCGTCGGCGGTCGCCGCACCGACCACCCCGCCGCCGACGACGACGTGGACGGCAGCGGGGTCGGTCGTGGGCATGGCGCGATCGTAGTGCGGACCCCCGGCACGGACGACCTGGCCCTCCCGGGTCCGTCCGTGCCGTGCCCGAGCGCCGACGGGCTCAGCTCGACGGGCTCAGCTCGTCGGGACCATCTCGGCGTAGAAGTCCTTCGCGGTGACCTGCGTGCCGTCGTTCCCCGAGGCGGCGACCCGCACGTACTCCAGGTCGAGGGTCGGCGTGGGGTCGGTCACCGAGAATGCGCACCAGCCCGATCCCGACTGGCCCTGGTCGACCTTCTCGAGCGGCGGGTACCCGGCGTCGCGCATGGCGTCCTCGATCACGGTCGTCGTGCCCTGCGAGGCGTACGACTCGGTGCGCCCGTGGGCCTTCACGCGGAGCGTGCCGCAGTCGACCGTCGAGTAGTACTTCGTGCCGGCGGTCACGGCGACGTGCACGAGCACCTGTTCGTCGTCGTCCCGGTCCGCAAGGCCCGACTGCGCCGAGGTCCACGGGAACTTCCGCACGACCTGGTCGGCCTGCACCTCGTGGCCCATCTGGTCGTCGACGATCTTGTCCGAGGTCACGGTGACGGCGCCGGAGGCGACCGCGTCCCCGGTGGCCGCGGGCGTCGGGGAGGGCGTCGACGCGGCAGCGCTCCGCGTCGTGGTCGGGCGGTCGTCGTCGGCGCGGTCGGCGGCGCCGGTCGAGCAGCCGGTCAGGGCGAAGGCGACGACGGCGATGCCGGCGACGGCCAGGGATGCGTGGTGACGCATGGTGTCCTCTCGGTCGTGGACGCCGAGGGACACGGTCCGCCCCCCAGCGGTGCCACGGCCTCTGATCGGGCAGCCGTGGCGGAGTGGTCGCGCGGCCGCACGCCCCCGCGTGCGCCCCGGCGCCGCCCCGCAGGCCGGCCGCGCTCGTGGTGACCGAGGCGCGTCGACGCTACCCCATCGCGGGCGGGGGCTGATGACGTTGGGTGGGACCTCGGGCTGGCGTCCGCGGCGCGCCCCCTTCGCCTTCGCGATCTGCATCCCTCGCGCGTCCGGGCTCGGGCCAGGTGTACCGCGACGCCGTCTCAACGGCCGATCGGCTGTCGAGACGGCGTTGGGAGCCGTCCGGTTCGGCGGGCCGCGGCCTTGAGGAGGGGTTGTGCTGCGGCCAGGGGGACGGTGAGCGGTCCCAGGGTCCACCAGGTGCCGGCGACGTGTAGGTGGCTGATGAGCTGCGTGCCGAGGATCGGCCCGACCGTTGCGGCGATGCCCCAGCTCACGCCGTAGACCGACATGTACCGGCCCCGAGCGCTGGCGGGTGCGATCGCGGCGACGAGCGCGTAGGCGTGTCCGAGGAGGAGCAGGTCACCGATGCTCCACACCACGGTTGCACCAATCAGTCCGGGCAGCGTGGTCGTCAGCCCGGTGAGAACGAACCCGGCACCGAGTACGACGAACCCGACTGCGAGAGCAGAGAAGTGACTGATCCGGCTGATCGGTCCTCGCATGACCAGCGGTTGCCCGACGACGATGGTGATTCCGGACACCGCGAACAGCGCCCCGACGAGGGAGGGGCGCAGACCGTCAGCGGCCAGGGTCAGGGGCAGGGCGACGTTGAGTTGGAGGTACAGGACCGCGAAGCCGGTCCCGGTGAGCAGCATTCCGTGCAGCAGGGGTCCCGCCAGGGACTGCGCTCGGCCCGTCCCTCGTCAACCGGCAACGCGTTGGGCGCGACGGACGCGCGGGCGCGTAGCCCGGTCAGGACGAGCACGGCGCATGCGAGCCCGGTCACGGCGTCAACGACGAACAGGAGCCGGAGGTCGATCCCGCCGACAGTCGCAGCGAGGACCCCGGCGAGGACGCCAGCGCCGGCGAGGGCGGCTGAGTACAGCGCGTAGGCGGTCGCGCGGTCGCGGTCGCCCTCCACGACGTCCGCGACGAGTGCATGCGAGGGTGGTTTGTAGATTTCGAACGCCAGGCCGATCAGCACAGCGGCCGCCGCCGCGGTGGCAGGGTTCGCTGCTGCAGCGAGGGCGAGTTGGAATGCGGCGGTGAGGCTCAGACCGAGGACGATGGTGTTGCGGAGGCCGAGCTTGTCGGTGAGGTATCCGCCGATGATGCGCGAGGGGATGGTCGCGGCGCCGAACAGCGCGACGATCAGGCCGGCGGTGGCGACTGGGGTTTCGAAGTCGGAGACGAGGACCACGGTCAGGAACGGCAGCGTGAACGCTCCGAGTCGGTTCACAGTAGGGGCGACGACGAGCACCCAGACCTCGGCTGGCAGTACCCGCCACCGTGCTGGCGCTACCCGTACCCACTTCAACCCCACAACGTCACGGTAGCGACCACCAGAGGGACAGTGCCTTGCCCATGGGATCGGCTACCGGGCGGTTGATCGTCGCCCGAGTGAGGACTGGAACCGCACGAGGTTTCCGTCAGGGTCCTGGACAAGGAATTGATGCACGCCGGCTTCTTCCTCGCCGACGACGTACCACTTCGTCTCGGGCTGCATGAACAGTTCGACGCCAGCCCGTCCGAGGACCTGCGCCAACGTCTCAGAGTCCGGCACCGTGATCTGGAAATTCACCCCGCGGCCGAGCGGGCGCTCAAGAGGTCCCGTAACCCAATCACGACCCACGCCCGCTTGTTCGAGCATCAGATGCGCGGAACCGAGCGTGATGTACGCGAAGCGTTCCTCAGGGCGCGAGTAGGCGACGTCAAAGCCACACAAGTTGCACCAGAACTCGAGGCTTTGCTCCAGGTCGACCACGAGCAGTTCGGGGACGAGCGAGGGTTCGAGGGATCCAGTCACCGGCTCATCGTCGCAGTCCTCGCACTGCTGGTAGTCCCAGTAGCCGATCGGCTAACGGACAGCGAACCGACACCGCGTCTGTTCGGACCCGGATCTCGTCACGCGGACCAGACCGGCAGGGGGACCAAAGACTCAGGCTGCCCGTCAAACTGTCGCACGATGTTGTTGTGGAGTCTGATCAATTCCACGAACGGCACCGCGCGTCGATTTGCTTCAGCCACGTCCTTGCCTTCGGCGGTGAACGGGAAGGGGTACGCGGAGATCCCCTCCCGCGGCCGCAACGACCGAACTTCGGCCTCCCACCCTGGCCACCTCAGCGAACCGTAGAAATCGGTGGTGGCTCCGCGGAGCATCGCTGACACGAAGGCGGAGTGGCTCAGCTCTAGGCCCTCCCACCGGAGCGTGTCCACCGAGAAGTGGTGGACCGTTCCGTCCCCGCTTCCCAACGCACCTCCATCCAAAGCGAACACGCCGCCCAGGATGTCGAACCCGACGACGAGCAGGCCACGAGCGTCGGCGTTGGCTTCGTCCAGCCCGGGGAGTTGGTCCCCAGAGCTTCCGCCGAGGAGACGGAGCCATCCACTGTCGACCAGGACACCTGAAGTGTTCAGGGCGAGGGCTCCGAGGTAGGAACGATCGGTGAGCGACAGCTTTTCCGCGGTCAGCGACTCGGACCTCGGCGGCCTCACCTGATTGTGCACAGGGGAGGACCGAATCAACCCCGCGAGCTCCGCCCACGCTTCTGCTCCTGGTTCCGACATCCGTTCATGATGCATGACGACGTCCCGCGGCACGCACGAGCCGCCCTGCACGATGGCGCGTGCCGAGTGCCCGGTGAACGATCGGTTGCCGAGACGCGATGAACTCGACAGCAAGGCACTCGTGGAGGCACCTCACGCAACTCGTGTGTACAGAGAGCGGCACCGGGCCGCTAGCGGAACGTTCGCTGGAGCGTTAGGTCCGCACCTGATCGGGAGGGCTCCCTCATGGCGGTCAGAACCTGATCGGCGGAGGATCACGGTTGTGGTGAGGGGGTACCCGAGTTCGTCACCGGTGCTGTGGGGTTCTGACCGGCTGGTGGGCTGGGTGTGTACGAGATGAGGCGACTATGACGGTCGTGCGGGCGGCGCAGCTTCCGGTGGGGCAGCTCGTGCCGGGTCCGACGGTGTGGTTTTGGCAACGCGTGATGATCGTGTCCTTCGGCGCGTTCCTCACCGCGCTGGCATCCGTTCCGTTCACCGCGCCTGCGTTCCAGCCGAGCGAGAGCACTGCTGAGGTGAAGGTTTGGGGAGTCGTGTTCGTCTCGACGTTCTTCCCGATCCTCGTCATCGGTTTCGGCGCTTACTGGGCGATGGGCCGAACGCTCCTGCGCGAGATCGCGCAGGGCTACACCACCGATCGGTCCACGCTGACGCACTTCGAGGTGCGCGACCGGCGCGGCCAGGTCATCCCGCCGGGTGATCGGCGTTTGTCCGTGGCGCGGCGCATGGTAGCTACTTTCATCATTCTCGGAACAGCCTGCAGCGCTGCCGCACCCTTGTTGTGGCTCGCCCGTCTGATGCTGTGACCGGGTCCGTGTCGCCGCGAGAACTTCCGTCCGGTGAGCCATCGGTTTGCGGACGGGAGGTAGCTTCGAGCCCGGAAGGACGAACGGTATGCAGACTGGGCGGATCGTCTCGGAGATCCTGGCCTTCCTGGTGCTGCTGCGTACTGGTAGGCAGCACACGGCACGCTCGTGCAGCAGCTCTACCTGACTGGTCATGCCGCGTTTCCCCAGGACGCCGCTGCTCTGATGGCGACGAAGGGGAGCGCAGAGGTCTGTCGCGCACTGTCGTTCGAGAACGGGACGTCAACCTACGTACTGGAACTCCTGGCGCAGCACGCCGACGCCGACTTCGAAGCGATCGCCGGCAACTGGAACGCGCCCGTGGCGCGGAAGCTCGACCTTCTGCCGTGGAAACACACGCGCCGGAGCATCGAGAAGTTCTACGCAGCAGTCCGTGCCTCACCTGAAGAGCGAGCCGAGCTCGACCATTTCCACAACACGCTCGGCGACAGATCGCGTCGAACGCTCGGCGACGTCTGGTCGAGGATCCGCCGAGCCTGACTCGAAGACGCGTTCCTCGGACCGATCCTCGATCGACTACCGATCAACTCCTCGAAACGCTGTGCGCTCGGAAGAAGTACCCGTCCTGTCCGCTTGGGTAGGGCTCGACCTCGAACCGCACGGTCTGGCCTGGCTGCAGCGAGAGGAAGCCAGGCCCATCGAGCACCGAAAAGTGCGCAAAGACGTCAGACTCGAGCGCCGTCGACCGAAGGGCGCCCCAGCCCTCGTCATCGCTCCACCAAACACAAACACCCTCGACGATTTGCACGACCGCAACGTACCCGAAGAGGCGTCCGGCCGCCGATCGATCATCAGTACGGGGTGTTGTCAGCGCCCTAGAGTGCCGCTGTGGATGAGCGAGCAGCACCGAGGCGGCGCCCCTCACGGCGGGGCCGCACTCTCGCGCTCGGCGCGACCGGTGCCACACTGCTCATCCTCGCACTCATCTGCGCCTGCGGAAGCGACCTGCACCAAGGCGTCGGTGTCGCCGCTTGCCAATCGCGACAAGTGCCAGACGGCTTCCCTCCGGAGGGCATTCGGACAGCCCACCGGACCCTCGTCCCGCTCGGCACCCCGTGCGGGTTCGAGTCTCAGTCTGGTCGGTCGGTCCTGTCTCCGGAAACCGACTGGCGAGCAACCTGGATCGCAGCCGGAGGCTCCGTGCTCCTCGCCGGCGCGATCACTCTCATAGCGTCGCGACGTCCACGTGGGGTCGATAAACAGAACGCCCGATAGCCGATCGACTACCGAACGGCCATCCCCGTGCGCGCGATAGGCGTCACGCTGAGCGTTCTACGATCTGAGCATGCCGACGGTCGTGTTTTACGGGGACTCCATCGTTACGGGTTGGCGAGGGATCAGCTCGCCGAACAAAAGGTGGACGACGATCGTGTCGGAGCGTCTCGGCTGGCGTGAGTTGAATCTCGCGATCAACGGCGTTGGCTTCGTGCGACGCCGGGGCGCGGACCGAACTGACGACGGCGAGGCGCTTGGGCTCCTTCCCGACTACCCGCCCGGATGGAAAGCCGTCCGGCAGATCCTGCAAGAAGAGACGCATCGGGTGGGCCTGCGACTGGTTCCGGGACTCGCAACAGCGATCAACCGCAACGATGCACTCCTCTGCTCCGACGGAGTGCACCCTGACGACGCCGGGCACGCGGCTCTTGCCGACAGCATCGAGCCGCACCTACGCGCCGCGCTGTTCCAGTAGAGGTCTGCACCCGCGTCCGATAGCCGGCCGCCCATCGCGCTCGGCGACGTCGACAACGCGGAGTCTCGTGCTGCGGGCGAGATCGCGGCGTCGCTGCGGCCTCCGCTCGCCTTGCCCCACCGAGGCCCTCGTCCCAGATGGGTGGTCCGCAATCCTCCTCAGTGAAGGTGCGTCAGGCGGACGCGCCACTCGGACTCCTCACGCTCGGGGAGCGAGACGGACCCGCGCCCCACCCTGGTCGCGTCGAGCGAAGAGTCGTGTGCGAGGGAGCCGAGTCACGTGCGAGGCGACAGCTAGCGCGAGAACAGTCTCATCTAGGTCGAGAAACGACAACCGCGCGGAACGAGAGAAGAGAGCGAGTGACGGGAATCGAACCCGCGCTACCAGCTTGGGAAGCTGGAGTTCTACCATTGAACTACACTCGCGCATCCCGCCGAACGGGACGCCACAAGCCTAGCGGATCCCGGGCTGGACGCCAGCCGTGTGCACCCCGCGCGTCGCGCGGCGGACGCGAGCCGCGCCTCCCGGCCGGCCCATGCGGGCACCGTGCGCGACACGTGTCGCCGCTCTGCGCCTCCCCGTGTCTCCCCTGTGAGGTGCGCACCTCCACGGACAGTCCGGGGGCCCGTGTGTACCGTCCAGGGGGATCGAGCGCCCTACCCGAGGAGGACCGGATGGTCAGGCATCCCCTCATCGACGACGTGGTCGGCCCCGCCATCGTGGTGCGGTCCGCGTCGCCGGTCGTCTGGTTGACCGAGTCCCTCGCCGCACTGCTGCGACGGGCGTCGGAGTCCGGCCGCACGGTCGTGCTCCGCACCGGCCAGGAGGCGGCGCTCACCCCCGCCCTGCGGCACGCGCTGGGCGCACACAACGCCGCATGGCTCGTGGACGGCCCCGGCGGATCGCTGCGGGACGGCAGGACCGGCGTCGCCGCCTCCGGCGTCGAGGACGTCGTGCACCACGGACCGGAGCTCCTCGGACCGCCGTCGCCGGAGCACCCGGTCTCGACCGGGTCGGTCCGGCAGATCAGCATCGACCTGACCCTGCGGCACCACGCGGACCGCGCGGTCGACATCGGGGCCGCGATCGAGGCGCTGTGCGACACCACCGGGTCCTGCCCGGCGTGGTGGGGCACCAGCGAACCGCTCTCCGTGCCGTGGGACCGCTGGGTCGTCACGCAGTACGCCAAGCACGAGGCGCCGGACGTCTCGACCTCGTACGCAGTCGGCGACGGGTTCTCGGCGACGATGACGGCGCACCTGACCGACGGGGTCGTCGTCGAGACGATGTCCGCCGTGCTCACGATCCCCGAGGACGGCGCCGACCCGGCACTCGCGTCCCGGCTGCTCGACGCGGTGCATCGTGTGGCCGACGAGGTCGACCCGGTGTTCGGTGTCGTGATGCAGCGACGCGGGGACGCCGACCACCTCGTCCGGGCCGTCGCGCACGGCGAGCCGTCGCCCCTCGCGGTCGTCGTCGGTGCCGAGGCGACCACGTTCCTCGACCGCGACGGTGAGTGGCCCCCGCCCCGGACGAGCACCTCGGTGTTCGGCGCCGGCGGGCTCGTGGTCCGCTTCGACGACGGGTGGGAAGCGCTCGAGGCCTTCCTCGACCGCATCGACGAGGACCGCTTCCTGCAGCTCGTCGGCGGTGCCCCGCTCGACCCCGCGCACGACGAGGGCGCGCTCGACGGGCACGACCGCGGCACGCACGCGGGCTCCGGCGTCCGGGACTCGGCGCAGCGGGGCGGTCAGGGTGCCGCGTGACGTGACGCTGCTGTGCCGCGGGCCGGTCGAGACGCGCGACGTGGCGGAGGCGCTGCTGTTGCACGACGACGCCTGGGGTGTCCGGGCCCTCGACGACGGTCCGGTGCTGCAGGTGTGCCGCGACGCGACGCACCCGGTGATCACGGTGCTCGGCGTCCGTCGTGTGGACTCGCTCGACGAGGTCCGGCGGATCCTGCCCGACGCCCCGGAGATGGCGACGCCGCTGTGGTGGGTCGACGCGGTCGCGCCGATCGGCGACGCGGGGGAGCCGGGCATCGACGCGGCACTCGAGGCCTCGTTGGACCTCGACGCCGTGTGCATCGTGCACGGCGACTGAGGTCCGGCCGGCAGGTCAGTCGCGGTCGTGCATCGCGGCGAGGCGGTCGTTGTACGCCTTGAGGTCGGCGTCGCCGTCGCGCTCGGCCTTGCGGTCGAGGCGCTTCGCGTCGCGCTTGTCCGACCGCACCCAGTTGCGCACCACGAGCAGCGCGACGAACACCATCGGCAGCTCCGAGGCGCCCCAGGCGATGCCGCCGCCGGTGTGCTGGTCGTCGAGCAGTGCGGCGTCGTTCGTCTGGCCGAGCGCGTGGAACCAGTCGATCGCGAACACCGACTGCGAGGTCATGACCGCGACGCCGAAGAACGCGTGGAAGGCCAGGGTCGCGAGCAGGGCGATGATGAGGATCGGGTACGCCGGGCGCTTCGGGCCCGGGTCGACGCCGACGAACACCCAGAAGAACAGGTAGCCGCTGAACACGAAGTGCACGACCATCGCGACGTGCCACTCGTGCGACTGCATCGCGTACTGGTAGGCCGGGGTGAAGTAGAACACCACGAGCGAGCCCGCGAAGATCACGCCGGCGACGGCGGGCTTCGCGAGGAACTGCATGTAGCGGGAGTGCGTGAAGAGCATCAGCCACTCGCGGGCGCCGCGGGACCCGTCGTTCCGGACCGGCAGCGTGCGGAGGGCGAGCAGCACCGGGCCGCCGAGCACGAGCGGCAGCGGCACGAACATCATGAGCAGCATGTGCTGGAGCATGTGCGACGAGAAGTGCACCATGCCGTAGACGGCCGGTCCGGCCGAGGTGGTCCAGGCGAACAGGGCGCACCCGAGCAGCCATGCGATGGTGCGGCCGACCGGCCAGGAGTCGCCGCGCTTCCGGAGCGTGCGGACCGCGAGCAGGTACCAGACGGCGCCGACCACGGCCAGCGCGAGCCAGACCCAGTCGATGTGCCACTGCGTCAGGTAGGTCTGCACGGTCTGCGCCGGCGGGTACGGGAAGCCGAGCAGCCCGGAGCGGGTGTCCTGACCGGTCTCGGGCGTCTGGGGGATCGGCGGCTGCGAGCGCGACACCGCGACGGAGACACCGATCGCCACCGCCATGAACACGATCTCGGCGAGGGCGAACCGCACGAACAGGCGTCGGTCGAGCGGGGCGCGCAGGAGCCCGGGCACGAGCTTGCGGCGCTGCACGACACCCGCCAGGCCGAGCGCGACGAGCACGACGGCCTTGACGGTGATGAGCCAGCCGTAGCTCGTCGTGACGAGGTCGAGCGGCCCGGTCAGCCGCAGCGAGGCATTGACGATGCCCGAGAACGCGACCGCGGCGAACGCCCACCCGGCGAGCGTCGAGTACCGGGCGACGACCCGGCCGGTGGCGCCCTTGGTGCGGGTGCGGAGCACGACGACGGCGACGAGTCCGCCGGCCCACACGCAGACCGCGACGAGGTGCACGGCGAGCGAGTTCACCGCGTTCGCGTGCTCGAGGGAGCCGGCCGCGTGCCCGGACAGGGCGAGGGGGAGCAGCGCGAAGAGCCCGAGCACGGTCGCGACCGCCAGGGTGGTGACCCGGGTGGCGAACGCGGCGACGAGCGTGGCGAGCAGGATCGCGACCGCCGACACGACGAGTGCCTGTCCGATCTCGACCTGGAAGGCGAAGAGCAGGAAGTTCCGGGCGAACACCGGGTCCGTCAGCGGGACGCCGAGGGTGTTCGCGCCGGTGAGCACGATGCCGACGACCGCGGCGAGGAACCAGACCGCACCGGCGGCGGCACCCCAGCGGGCGGCGCGGTGCTGCACGCTCGACATCGCGCCGTGGTCCTGCTTCTTGGCGGGGAGCGCGAACGCGGCGACGACGAGCAGGCCGATCGTGAGCGCGGCCGTGGTGTCGTGCACGACGCGGGCGACGGGCAGGCCGTACTCGACGAGGTCACCCGCCGAGACGAGCTGCTGGCCGGCGGTGAACGCACCGGTGAGCGTCATGCCGAGCACGGCGCACGCGACGGCGAGCGGGATCGCGATGACGAGGACCGTCGCGACGGTGGTGTTCCGGGCGGTGACGGGGGCGGGGTCCGGTGCCGTGTCCCCGGGCTGCGTGGCGGCTGACGTGACGGTCATGACCGTCCAATGGTAGGTGCCCCACCTGACACCCCGCCCCCGGTCCGACACCGGCCCTGGACCGGCACCCCGCCCCCGGTCCGGGTGCCGTCGCACACCCGGGCCCCGGTGGTCAGTCGCGGTGCTCCCAGATCCCCTCGCTGCCCACCCCGACGAACCCGACGGCCTCGTTGACGTCGAGCATCGGCCGGTTCTCCTCGGCGTTGAACGTGATGATCGACGGCCGACCGGGGTGGTCCCGCTCCACGGTCTCGATCCCCACGACCTTGAGCAGCCACCCGAGCCGGTGCCCGCGGTGCTCGCGCAGCACGAGCGTGTCCCACTGCATGACGGCTCGGGACGGGTCGTGCGGCACCTTGAGCTGGCTGAAACCGGCCAGGGTGGTGCTCGCGACGTGCTCGACGGCGATCGTCAGCATCGCGTGGGGCCCGTCGGCGAGCTGCTCCTCGGACTCCCGCACGCGGTCCGCGGTCCAGACGTCCTCGGGCTCCGCCATGTCGCCTGCGGGGGCGTCGGTGCTCATCCGGGTGTGCAGGACCGCGACCCCGTCGAGCCACGCGTCCGGTGTGCGGTCGGTCCACGTGTGCACGCGGTACCCGGGCCCGGCGGCGGCCGCAGCGCGGTCGTGCAGGGCGCGCACGACGGACCGGTCGGCGGGGAGCCCGAGCCGACTGATCCGGTTCACCTGTCCGAAGTGCCAGCCGCGGCCGGTCAGGAACCGCACCCCGGCCTCGTCCTCGGGGACCGCGCCGAAGCCCGTCGGCGCCGGGACGAACCCCGGGCCCGTCGCGGGACCGACCTGGCGGGAGACCGCGTACGTCTTGCGCTGCGTGCGGCCCTCGGCCCGGGCGATCCCCTCGATGTGGTCGGCGAGCAGCGTCCCGATCCCGCGGCGCTGCCGGTCCGGCCGGACCCCGACGGCGATCCAGCAGTTCGTCGTGCCGGGCTCGGACTTCGTGTCGTACGAGCCCGACCCGACGACCGAGCCGTCCGGGTCGCGCACGACGAACAGGCGGCTCGGCGACCCGGGCTCGTGGCACATCGGCAGGTACTCGGCCGGCTTCCAGGACAGCTCGGTGAGTCCGTGCACCGCGACCTCGGCGGCGTCGGAGACGGCCAGCCAGTCGCAGAACGCGCGGACGCGCTCCGGGTCGTCGTCCATCGTCGTCGGGACGACGAGTTCCTCGACGACTGTTCCCTGCTCGGTCATGGTGCCCCCGCTGTCGGCCGGTCGGACGGCCGTCCTCCGCCGCCCGGTGGGCAGCCGACCACCATACCGACGCCGCACCGCCTGCCGCTAGGCTTCCACCCGTGCTGCTCTCCGACCGCGACATCACCGCCCAGCTCGCTGCAGGCCGGATCGGCCTCGACCCGTACGACGGCTCGCTCGTGCAGCCGTCGAGCATCGACGTCCGGCTCGACAAGTTCTTCCGGCTGTTCGACAACCACAAGTACCCGCACATCGACCCCGCGGTCGACCAGCCCGACCTGACCCGCCTGGTCGAGACCGACCCGGACGAGGCGTTCGTCCTGCACCCGGGGGAGTTCGTCCTCGGCTCGACGTTCGAGGTCGTGACGCTGCCCGACGACATCGCCGCACGGCTCGAGGGCAAGAGCTCGCTCGGGCGCCTGGGCCTGCTCACGCACTCGACGGCGGGCTTCATCGACCCGGGCTTCTCCGGCCACGTCACGCTCGAGCTGTCGAACGTCGCGACGCTGCCGATCAAGCTCTGGCCCGGGATGAAGATCGGGCAGCTCTGCTTCTTCCAGCTGTCGAGCCCGGCCGACAAGCCCTACGGCTCCGCCGAGTACCAGTCGCGCTACCAGGGGCAGCGCGGGCCGACCCCCTCCCGGTCGGCGATGAACTTCCACCGCGCGGACGTCTCGCAGCGCGACCACTGACCGCGGGATCCGCACGGACGGGGTTCGAGCGACCCCCGCGTCCTCGTCATCTGGAGACGCTGCACGAACCATTCCACCGTATGTGACATTCCGTGTACGGTGGCGGCATGGCCCCAGCTCCATCCCGTGTCCCGGTCGACGCGTCACAGCTGCTCCGCCACGCACGACGGCGAGCGGGACTGACGCAGGTGCAGCTCGCCGAGCGGGCCGGGGTGACCCAGAGCGTCATCAGCACCTACGAGAACGGGCGTCGCGAGCCCTCCCTGGCGGCGCTGCAGCGCCTGCTCCACGCCGCGGGTTTCGACGCGGTGGTCGACCTCCGGCCGGCGCCGGCCGAGCCCTCGCTCCGCGACCGCATCGCCGCCGTCCGGGACGACCTGCTGGCCGTCGTGGCCGAGTGCGGGGCGTCGAACCCCCGCCTGTTCGGCAGCGTCGCGCGCGGTGACGACGGACCCGGCAGCGACGTCGACCTCATGGTCGACCTGCCGCCCGACTCGGGCATCTTCTGCCTGCTCCGGATCCAGGACGCCGCGGAGCGCCTGCTCGGCGTGCGCGTCGACGTCGCGGACGCCGCCGGGCTGCGTGGCTCGGCCCTCCGCGAGGCCGTGCCGCTGTGAGGAGCAGGCGCGGTCACGTTGGCGGTGCGGTCCCGCGGGAACTCGCAGACCGGCTGGACGACGTCGTCCGGGCGTGCGACGCGGTCCTGCGACACGTCGCCGACCCGACGCTGCCCGAGGAACTCGTGCACGACGCCGTGCGGATGCGCCTGGTCGAGGTCGGCGAGGCCGTCCGCAGCCTGCCGCCGTCGGTCACGGCCGGCGAGCCCTCGATCCCGTGGTCGCGCGTCGCCTCGCTGGGGGAGCGCCTGACCCGCCGGTACTTCGACACCACCCCGGCGATCGTCTCCGGGACGGCCCGCACCGACGTCCCGACGCTCCGCGACGCGGTGCGACGTCTCCGCGCCGCGCACTGCGCGTCGGCTGCGGGGGCCGACCCGACCGGCTGACGGACGGGAGGCCCGTGGCGGCCCCGCCCCGCGCCTCCCGTCCGGTGGACCGACGGAGAGGAGGCTCGTGGCGGCCCGGCCCCGCGCCTCCCGTCCGCCCCGCCCTGCACCGACCGCGCGCGCCCGTCGGACGGGACCACCCGCGGAACGCGGGACGGCCCCGTCTCGCCGAGGCGAGACGGGGCCGTCCAGTGGTGCGGTGCTGCGGAGCGGGTGTCAGCCCTGCTTCGCGAGGTCCTCGAGGGTGCTGTTGCCCTTGTAGGCCTCGACAGCGTTCTCCTTGGTGACCAGGACCGGGGTGAGCTCGACGGCCGGCACGATCTTCTTGCCGTTGTCGTTGTTCTTGTCCTCCTTCGTCTCCGGCTTCTTGCCGTCGGCGAGGTCGGACACCAGGTCGATGGCCGCCTGGGCCTCTTCGGTGGTGTTCTTGTAGATGGTCGAGTACTGCTTGCCCTGCATGATCAGCGGGATCGAGGCGGTCTCGGAGTCCTGACCGGTGACGATCGGGTTCGGCTTGCCGGCCGCGGCGGTCGCGGTCAGGATCGCACGGGCGAGGGTGTCGTTCGGCGACAGGACGCCGTCGAGCTCGGTGTTCGTGTACGACTTCGTCAGGATGTCGGTCATGCGCGACTGGGCGTTCTGCGCGAGCCAGCCCTGCGTGTTGGTCTCCGAGAAGCTGGTGCGACCCGAGACGACCTTGACGGTGCCGTCGTCGATCTTCGGCTGGAGCACGTCCATGGCGCCGTTGAAGAAGACCTTCGCGTTGGCGTCGTCGGGCGAGCCGGAGAAGAGCTCGATGTTGTACGGGCCGCTCGGCTTCTTGGCCTTCATGCCGTCGAGCAGGGCCTGGGCCTGGAGCTGACCGACCTTGAAGTTGTTGAACGCGACGTAGTAGTCGACGTTCTCGGTGTTCAGGATGTTGCGGTCCCAGGCGATGACGACGGCGCCGGACTTCTTGGCGGCGGCGACCTGCGTGCCGAGCTGCGAGCCGTCGGCCGCACCGATGATGATGGCCTTCGCACCCTTGGTGACCATCGACTGGATCTGCGCCTGCTGGTCGGGGACCGGGTTGCCGGCGTTCGCGTACTGGATGTCCGACTTGAAGCCGGCGTCCTTGATCGACTTCTCGAACGCGGCACCTGCGAGGACCCAGTTCTGCGAGGTCTTGGCGGGGAGCGCGACGCCGATGAGGGCGCCCTTCTCGATCTTCACGTTCGACGCGCCGTCGGACGAGCCGGAACCGGAGTCGTTGCCACGAGCCGAGCAGCCGCTGAGGGCGAGGCCCGCGACCAGTGCCAGACCGATGCCGGCGATGAGCTTCTTGCGCATGAGATTGCTTTCTCTTCGTTGAGGAGTGGTGCTGTGTGGTGAGGGATCGTGCGGCCGGCCACCGGGGTGGCCGACCGCCACGCGTTACTGGATGTTGACCTTCTCCGGCTGGTCCTCGATGGACCGCGGCTG
Source organism: Curtobacterium sp. MCBA15_004 (assembly GCF_001865055.2). Classification (NCBI taxonomy): domain Bacteria; kingdom Bacillati; phylum Actinomycetota; class Actinomycetes; order Micrococcales; family Microbacteriaceae; genus Curtobacterium; species Curtobacterium sp. MCBA15_004. The sequence goes on from NZ_CP126266.1 coordinate 529,458, forward strand.
CTGGGCGGCCACCGTGTTCTGCTCGGTGTCCTTCCGCTGGAACTGCTTCAACATCCCGCCGATCAGGGACGGACGGCCCTGCGACTTCGAGTAGACGTCGAAGGCGACGGCGACGAGGAGGACGAGACCGCGGATGATCTGCACCTTGTTGGACTCGAGGCCCACCAGGGAGAGACCGTTGGACAGGAGCGCCATCACGAGGCCACCGATGATCGACCCGGAGATCGTGCCGATACCACCCGCGACCGCGGCGCCACCGACGAACACGGCGGCGATCGCGTCGAGCTCCCAGCCGGTGCCGTCGGCGGGGCCTGAGGCGCCCGAGTAGCCGACGAAGACCATGCCGGCGATCGCGGCGAGGATCGACATGTTCATCATGACGAAGAAGTTGACCTTCTTCGCGCTGACGCCGGACAGGACCGCGGCGTTGGCGTTGCCACCGACGGCGTAGACCTGGCGACCGAAGATCGTGTTCTTGGTGAGGAAGCCGTACAGGATCGTCAGGACACCGAGGATGATCGCGACGATCGGGATCGACGTGCCCGCGGGGCCGTGGCCGAACAGGTACGTGGCGACGAGGGTGACGGCGACGAGGATGCCCGTGCGGACGATCGAGACCCAGAGCGGGACGACCTCGGCCTGCATCTTCTTGCGACGCTGGCGGCCGCGGAACTCGAGGAAGACGAGCACGAGGCACGTGATGATGCCGAGGATGACCGTGCCGTTCGAGAACCCGAAGTCCGGGCCGAAGTCGGGCAGGTAGCCCGAGCCGATCTGTGCGTAGTCGTCCGGCACCGGCTGCGAGGTCGAGTTGCCGATGATCTGGTTCGCACCGCGGAAGATGAGCTGGCCGGCCAGGGTCACGATGAAGGCCGGGACCTTCACGAACGCCACCCAGAAGCCCTGCCACGCACCGACCGCCGCACCGACCGCGAGGCCGAGCAGGATCGCCGCCCACGCCGGGAAGTGCCACTGCGCCATCGACTGCGCCACGATGATGCCCGTGAACGCGGCGACCGAGCCGACCGACAGGTCGATGTGGCCCGCGATGATCACCATGACCATCCCCAGCGCGAGGATGAGGATGTAGGAGTACTGCAGGAACACGTTGATGATGTTCGTGGGCTCGAGGATGAGCCCCTTCGTGAGCACGGAGAAGATCACCAGGATCGCGACGAGCGCGATGATCATGCCGTACTGGCCGATGCTGTTGCCCTTGCCGAACAGCAGTTTCAGGTTCTTCATGAGACGGTGGCGCCCTTCCGCGCGGAGGTCATGCTGCGCATGAGCGTTTCTGGATCGGCCTGGTCTGCGGGGACGTCAGCCGTGATCTGGCCCTCGAAGATCGTGTAGATCCGGTCGGAGAGGCCGAGGAGTTCGGGGAGCTCGGAGGAGATGAGGATGATGCCCTTCCCCTGTGCCGCGAGCTGCTGGATGATGCCGTAGATCTCGAACTTCGCACCGACGTCGATGCCGCGGGTGGGCTCGTCGAGGATGAGCAGGTCGGGGTCCGTGAACATCCACTTGGACAGGACGACCTTCTGCTGGTTCCCGCCGGAGAGCTTGCCGACGTTGTCCTCGACCGAGGGCACCTTCGTGCGGAGCATCTTGCGGTACTTCTCGGCGACGTCGTACTCCTGCAGGGAGTCGACGACACCGCCCTTCGAGATCTTCGGCAGGTCGGCGGAGACCGTCGAGCGCTTCACGGTGTCGAGCAGGTTCAGGCCGAGCGCCTTGCGGTCCTCGGAGACGTACGCGAGACCGTTCGCGATCGCCTGCTGGACGTTCGTGATCTTGACCTCGCGGCCGTCCTTGATGATCTGGCCGTCGAGGAAGGTGCCGTACGAGCGACCGAAGATGCTCATCGCGAGCTCGGTGCGGCCGGCGCCCATCAGGCCCGCGAAGCCGACGATCTCGCCGCGGCGCACGTGGAAGTTCGAGCCCTTGGCGACGAGACGGGAGGAGTCCTGCGGGTGCTGGACGGTCCAGTTCCTGACCTCGAAGAAGACCTCGCCGATCTTCGGCGTGCGGTCCGGGAAGCGGCTCTCGAGCGAGCGGCCGACCATCCCGCGGATGATGCGGTCCTCGTTGACGCCCTCGCCCTTGACGTTGAGGGTCTCGATCGCCTTGCCGTCACGGATGATCGTGATCTCGTCGGCGATCTGCTCGATCTCGTTCAGCTTGTGGCTGATGATGATGCTCGCGATGCCCTTGGACTTCAGGCCGACGATGAGGTCGAGCAGGTGCTGCGAGTCGTTCTCGTTCAGGGCCGCGGTCGGCTCGTCGAGGATGAGGAGCTTGACGTCCTTGTGCAGGGCCTTGGCGATCTCGACGAGCTGCTGCTTGCCGACACCGAGGTTCTTGATCTGCGTGTCCGGGTCCTCGTCGAGGCCGACGCGGGCGAGCAGGTCCTGGGCGCGCAGCTGGGCGGCAGTCCAGTCGATGACGCCGAAGCGACCCGGCTCGTTGCCGAGGAACAGGTTCTCGGTGATCGACAGCTCGGGGATGAGCGCGAGCTCCTGGTGGATGATGACGATGCCGGCCTGCTCGGACTGCTTGATGTCCTTGAAGCGGACCTCGTCGCCCTCGTAGACGATCTCGCCGCTGTAGGTGCCGTACGGGTAGACGCCCGACAGCACCTTCATGAGGGTCGACTTGCCGGCGCCGTTCTCGCCGCAGATCGCGTGGATCTCGCCGGCGCGGACGCTGAGCGACACGTCCGAGAGCGCCTTCACACCAGGGAACTCCTTGGTGATCGAACGCATCTCGAGCAGGGTCTCGGCGCTGGTGACGGACCTGGTTGCCAGGTCCGGTCCCTGTGGGGTTGACGCCACGGTGCATCTCCTTCTGCCGCTGCAGTGCGGCAGTCCTTCGGGTGGTGAGGAAGCGGCAGTGGGGGCGCAGGAGACCTGCGTGGACCCCGTTGTCGCGTCCGGTGCCCGCCCTGGCCGGCCCGGTGGGCCGGGATGTGACGGTCATGTGACCGTTCACATCGGCGGAACGGAGGTAATTTACGCACAGCGCCGAGGGGGCTGTCAATTCGGTTGGGTCGCGTTTCTGTAACGGCCCGCGCGATCCGGCGGAAGCCGCGCGGGTCCGGCCCCCGAGGTGGGGGCACGGGAGGCGCGGCGCGGCCCGGTCGCGCGTCCCTCGACCCGCCACGGGGCGGACGGGAGGCGCGGTGCGGCCCCGCCACGGGCCTCCCGTCCCGGCGCGGTCGCGTCAGCGGCGGCGCGGTGCGCCGGTCGACCCGCGCACGACGAGCTGCGGGACGAGGTCCACGGGCCGGAGCGCCTGCTCCGCCGCGGGGAGCAGCAACTCGACGCAGCGACGGCCGAGCTCGGGGAAGTCGACCTGCACGGTGGTGAGCGGCGGCCAGAGGTGCTTCGCCTCCGGGATGTCGTCGTACCCGACCACCGACAGGTCGCCCGGGACGTCGAGGCCGTAGGAGCGGGCCGCGTGCATGACCCCGAGCGCCATCGCGTCGTTCGAGCAGAAGATCGCCGTGCAGTCCCGGTACCGCAGCAGCTCACGCCCCGCGTGGTAGCCGAAGTCCGCGGTCCAGTCGCCCAGGATCGGTGGGACGACGGGCATGTCGCGGTCGCTCATCTCGCGCAGGAAGCCCTGCATGCGGGCCTCGGCCTCGATCCAGTCGCGCGGGCCCGCGATGTGCCTGACGTACTCGTGCCCGAGGTCGAGCAGGTGCGCGGTCGCGAGCCGGGCGCCCTCCATCTGGTCCACGAACAGGGTCGTCGGGCCGTCCCCGACGCTCGTCCGCAGCGCCACGTACGGCGTGCGCATGCCGAGTTCCTCGATGAGGTCGAACACGCGCTGCTGGGGCGCGATGACGATGATCCCCTCGACGTCCTGGTCGAGCAGGTGCCCGAGACCGTCCCGGACCGCGGCGTCCGTCGCGTCGGCGATGTTCGACGTGGTCACCGAGTACCCGCGCGACACCGCCGCGTCCTCGATGGCCTGCATGGTCGCGGCCGGGCCGTAGTGCGAGCGCTGCGCCGTGAGGACGCCGATCGTGTGCGTCCGGCTCGTGACCAGCGCCCGCGCGGCGCGGTTCGGCCGGTACTGCAGCTGCTCCATCGCCGCGAGCACCTTGTCCCGGGTCTCGGCACGGATCGCGTCGGAGTTGTTGAGCACCCGCGAGACGGTCTGGTGCGAGACGCCGGCGACCCGCGCGACGTCGCGGATGCTGGGCGATCGCGGTTGCTGTGTCCGCGGTGACGCCATCGTTGCTCTCTCCCGCTCGGGGCCGTGGCACCTCGATGTGCACGTTCACATTCCGAGCCAGATCATTATGCACGGGAGTCGGCTGCGCGCCACCCGACCCCGGCCGACGCCGTCAGCGGGACGCGCCCGGGGCGCACGCACGGGAGGGTCGAGGCGGGACCGCCACGACCCTCCCGTTCGTCGACGTCGTCAGCGCGTGACGTGCAGTCCCTGGCGCTCGAGCTCGGCGAGCTGCCACCCGAGCCACGGGCTCCACGCGAAGGGCGCACCCGCGACGGACTCGCGCAGCGCCTCCTCGGAGACCCACGCGTACTCGGCGACCTCGTCGTCCGCGGGGGCCGGCACGTCGTCGGTCACGGCGCGGAACACCGGGCAGACCTCGTTCTCGACGATGCCGGAGGCGTCCACCGCGCGGTACCGGAAGTCGGGCAGGACGAGCTCGACGTCGCGGACGGTGATGCCGAGCTCACGGGATGCACGGCGGGCGACGGCGTCCTCGAACGCCTCGTCCGGGCCTGGGTGCCCGCAGAACGTGTTGGTCCACACGCCGGGCCAGGTCTTCTTGCTCAGGGCGCGGCGGGTCACGAGGACCTCACCCGCGGTGTTCCGCACGTGGCACGAGAACGCGAGGTGGAGCGGCGTGTCGGTCGTGTGCACCGCGAACTTGTCCGCCGTGCCGACCGGGGTACGGTCATCTGCCAACAGGACGACGGTTTCCGGGAAAGTGTTCATCTGCACCGATAGATTAGGCCAATGAGCGAGGAAGCGGCCACCGTGGCCCAGATCGACCTCGCGCTGGTCGACGACTGCATCGAACGCTTCTTCGCGGTGTCGTCGGCCCGCGCGCAGCGGTTCGGCCGACCGTCCGAGGAACTCTGGCGAGTCCTCCGCAAGGCGAGCATGGGCGGCAAGCGGTTCCGCCCCCGCATGGTGCTGACCGCCTACGGCTTCCTCGGCGGCACCGACGACCACGCCGCGGCCAACGTCGCCGCGGCGTACGAACTCCTGCACACCGCCCTCGTGGTGCACGACGACGTCATCGACCGCGACTGGTCCCGTCGTGGGCAGCCGAACGTCGCCGGGGCGTTCCGCGACACCGGGACCACGGGTGGCCTGGCCCTGCCGACCGCCGAGCACCGCGGGGTGAGCGCGGCCGTCATCGCCGGTGACCTCGCCCTCGTCGCCGCCGCCCGGTTCATCGAGGCGTCCGGCGTCACCGGGGAGCGACGCTCCCGTCTGCTCGAGATCCTCGACGACGCGGTGTTCGCGAGCGCCGCGGGCGAGATGACCGACGTCGACCTCGCGCACGGCGTGATGCCCTCCGTCGACGAGGTCCTCGCGATGGAGCGCGCGAAGACGAGCGTGTACTCGTTCGAGGCACCGCTGCAGTCCGGCGCCGTGCTCGCCGGGGCCTCCGACGAGGTGGTCGAGGCCCTCGGTGCGTTCGGCCGCGAGATCGGCATCGCGTACCAGATCGTCGACGACCTGCTCGGGGTCTACGGCGACGAGACCGCGACCGGCAAGTCCGTCCTCGGCGACCTGCGCGAGGGCAAGCGGACCATGCTCATCGCGTACGCCGCGACCACCGACTGCTGGGACGACATCGCGCCGTACCTCGGCGACCCGGGCCTCACCGAGGAGCGCGCCGCCGAACTCCGTGCCACCCTGGAGACCTGCGGCGCCCGATCGGCTGCCGAGTCCCGGATCGCCGAGCACGCGGCCCTCGCCCGTGCCGAGCTCGCAGCCCTGCCCTACGACCTCGCCGACCGCCTGGAGGCACTCGTGACCGAACTGCTGGAGCGCGTGCGGTGACCCAGACCGCACCACCGCGTCTGCCCCTCTACGACGCGACGGCCGAGGCTGCGTCCGGGGTCGTCATCGAGCGCTACTCGACCTCGTTCGGCCTGGCCAGCCGCCTGCTCACCAAGGACACGCGGGAGCACATCCGCAACGTCTACGCCCTCGTGCGCGTCGCCGACGAGGTCGTCGACGGCCCCGCGACCGAGGCCGGGCTCGACCACGACCTCGCCCGCACGGTCCTCGACGAGCTCGAGACCGACACCGAGCGCGCGATGGCGCACGGGTTCTCGGTGAACCCCGTCGTGCACGCCTTCGCCCGGACCGCCCGCACCACGGGCTTCGGTCCCGAACTGACGCAGCCGTTCTTCGCGTCGATGCGGATGGACCTCGAGCGCACCGAGCACGACCAGGCCTCGTTCGACCGCTACGTGTACGGCTCGGCCGAGGTCGTCGGCCTGATGTGCCTCCGCGCGTTCGTGCACCGTGCCGGACGACCGACCTTCGACGACACCGTGCTCGTCGACGGCGCGCGGGCCCTCGGCGCAGCATTCCAGAAGGTCAACTTCCTCCGCGACCTGCACGCCGACTTCGAGGTGCTCGGTCGCTCGTACTTCCCGGGGGTCGACATCCGCTCGTTCGACGAGGCGACGAAGCACCGCCTGGTCGCCGACGTGCAGGCCGACCTCGACCGCGCCGCCCTGACCGTGCCGCTGCTGCCGGCCGACGCGCGCAAGGCCGTCGGGCTCGCGCACGCGCTGTTCCAGGAGCTCAACGACCGCATCGCGGCGACCCCGGCGGACCGTCTGGTCACCAGCCGGGTCCGGGTGCCGAACCCGGTCAAGGCGCGGCTGGCCGCGCAGGTGCTCGCCGGACGCGCGCCGCTCGCGTCCCGGGCTGCCCACCACCGGACGGGAGGCGCGCGATGACCCCGCCACGTGCCTCCAGGCCGACCGCACCCACCCGTCGACGCACGGTGCCGGCCCGACGCGTCGTCGTCATCGGCGGCGGGATCAGCGGACTGGCGTCCGCCGCGCTGCTCGCGCGGGACGGCTACGCCGTCACCGTGCTCGAGCAGCGCGACCAGCTCGGCGGTCGCGCCGGCTCGTGGGAGCGCGACGGCTTCCGGTTCGACACCGGGCCGTCCTGGTACCTCATGCCCGAGGTGTTCGACCACTTCTTCCAGCTGCTCGGCACCTCCGCCGCGGCCGAGATGGACCTCGTGAAGCTCGACCCGGGGTACCGCGTGTACTCCGAGGGACACGACGAGCCGATCGACCTGCTCGCCGACCGCGAGGCGAACATCGCGCTGTTCGAGTCGATCGAGCCCGGCGCCGGCGAGCGGATGCGGGCGTACCTCGACTCCGCCGAGGACACCTACGCGATGGCCGTGCGTCGGTTCCTGTACACGACGTTCCAGGACCTCACGAAGCTCGCCGCGCCCGACGTGCTGCGGCGGCTCCCGAAGCTCGCCCGACTGCTGCTCCAGCCGCTGTCGACCTTCGCGTCGAAGGCCGTCCGGGACCGGCGGCTCTGGCAGGTCCTCGGCTACCCGGCGGTGTTCCTCGGCACGAGCCCGTACGCGGCGCCGAGCATGTACCACCTGATGAGCCACCTCGACCTGGCCGACGGGGTGCTCTACCCGAAGGGCGGCATCACCGAGGTGATCGCCGCGGTCGAGCGCGTCGCCCGGCGCGAGGGCGTCACGATCGCCACGGAGTCGCCGGTCGAGCGGATCCTCGTCGAGGACGGCCACGTCACCGGCGTCGTGCACCGCGATGCCGCGGGGGAGCGCCACACCGTGCCGGCCGACCTCGTGGTGAGCGCCTCCGACCTGCACCACACCGAACTGCACCTGCTCGACGCCGAACACCGCAGCTACCCCGAGGTGCACTGGCAGAAGCGCGACCCGGGGCCGAGCGCCGTGCTCGCGTACCTCGGCGTCGACGGTCCCGTGCCCGGGCTGCTGCACCACACCCTCGTCTTCACCGAGGACTGGGAGGCGAACTTCGGCGCGATCTTCGGCAAGGACCGGCACGTGCCGGACCCGGCGTCGATCTACGTCTGCGCCCCCTCGCTGACCGACGACACCGTCGCGCCCGAGGGCACGAGCAACCTGTTCGTGCTCGTCCCGCTCCCCGCCGACCTGTCCATCGGCAAGGGCGGCATCGACGGGGCTGGCGACGCCGAGGTCGAGCGGATCGCCGACCGCGCGATCGACGTCATCGCCGAGCGCGCCGGTGTGCCCGACCTCCGCGACCGCATCCGGGTCCGCCGCACGATCGGGCCGCAGGACTTCGCCGACGACTACAACGCCTGGAGCGGCTCGATGCTCGGGCCGGCGCACACCCTGGCGCAGAGCGCGTTCTTCCGCGAGAAGAACGTGTCGAAGAAGGTCGACGGCCTGTACTACGCCGGTGCCTCGACGACCCCGGGCATCGGGCTGCCGATGTGCCTGATCAGCGCCGAGGTGCTGCTCAAGCGGATCCACGGCGACACGAGCACGGAGCCGTTGCCGACCCCGCTGCCGTCGCCCGTGGGTGCGGCGCGGACCACGGACTGATGCCGGGGGTCTACCTCGCCGGGCTCGTGGTGTCGATCGTCGGCGTGGCCGTGCTCGACGCGCGCCACCGCCTGTTCTTCTGGCGGGCGCCGTGGCGCGCGGCCGCGGTGATGGCCGTCGGCCTCGCGTTCTTCCTGGTGTGGGACGCGGCCGGGGTCGCGCTCGGGATCTTCTTCATCGGCCAGCAGGACCTGCTGACCGGCGTCCTGCTCGCACCGGAGGTGCCGCTCGAGGAGCTCTTCTTCCTGGTGCTGCTCTGCTGGACGACGATGGACCTGGTCGGGGCGGTGCGGCCGGTGCTCGAGCGCCGTGCGGCCCGGAAGCGCGCAGCGGTGGACGCACCGGCCCCGGTAGCGCCCGGTGCCTCCACCCGGGGTCGCTCGTGAGCGGCGCCGGCACCGCGACCTACGCCCTGCTCGCCCTGCCGTTCTTCGCCGCCGTGGTGGTCGTCGCGGTCGTCGCCGGGGTCGTCGCAGCCCGTCGCGCCCGGGCAGCGGGACGACGGTCGTCGGCCGGGCCGCGGGTGGCCGTGGTGACGTCGGTGGTCGTCGGCGTCGTGCTGGTCGCGATGACGATGGTGTTCGACAACGTCATCGTCGCGCTCCGGGTCGTGGCCTACGACTGGTCGCTCGTGTGGGGTGCGAAGATCGGGGTGATCCCGGTCGAGGACCTGGCCTACTCGGTCGCCGCGGTCGTGCTGCTGCCGAGCCTGTGGGTGCTGTTCGACCGGACCGGCGCGCACGACCGCACCGCCGCACGCGACCGGACGGGCGCGCACGACCGGACCGACCGGCGCCCCGCGCCCGACCCGACCACCCCGCGAGCCGAGGACCCCGAGTGAACGCCACCACCGCCTCCCGTCCGTCGACGCTGCGCGCGCTCTTCGTGTCCTCCCGGCCGATCAGCTGGGTGAACACCGCCTACCCGTTCGGTGCCGCCTACCTGCTCGGCAGCGGGGTCGGCGTCGCGGGCGGCGGCGGGTTCTCACTCGTCGCGTTCCTCGTCGGCGTCGTGTACTTCCTCGTGCCCTACAACCTGGCGATGTACGGGATCAACGACGTCTTCGACTACGAGTCCGACCTGCGCAACCCGCGCAAGGGCGGCGTCGAGGGGGCCCTGCTCGACAAGAGCGTGCACCGGGCGACGCTGTGGGCCGTGGTCGTGACGAACGTGCCGTTCCTCGTCGCGCTCGTCGTGCTCGGCGCGCTGAGCGGCAACGGTCCGTGGTCGTGGTTCGTCCTGGCGATCAGTGTGTTCGCGGTGGTCGCGTACTCGGCGCCGGGCCTGCGGTTCAAGGAGAAGCCCTTCCTCGACTCGCTCACCTCGTCGACGCACTTCGTGTCGCCGGCGCTGTACGGCCTCGCGCTCGCCGGACCGCACTGGACCGGGCAGCTCGTCGCCGTGTGCGTCGCGTTCTTCCTGTGGGGCGTGGCCTCGCACGCGTTCGGTGCCGTGCAGGACGTGCTGGCCGACCGGGCCGGGGGCATCGGGTCCGTGGCGACGGTGATCGGTGCGCGCGCGACCGTGCGCCTGGCGTTCGCCGCCTACCTGGTGGCCGGGGTGGTGCTGCTGTTCTCGGCGTTCCCCGGGCCGATCGCCGCCGTCGTGGTGGTGCCGTACGCGCTCAACGTGCTGCCGTGGTGGAACGTCACCGACGCCGGGGCCGAGGCGGCGAACGCGGGGTGGAAGCGCTTCCTCTGGATCAACTACCTCGCGGGCTTCATCGTCACGATGGCGCTCATCGTCTACGCCTTCACGCACTGAGCCGGGCGCCCGCGTGCCGGGCGCTCGCGCTCGTCCCCGGTGCGGATGGAGCAGGAAACGTCGGGTCGACCCCACGCACCCGACGTCTTCTGCTCCATCCGCGGACCCGCCCGACGCCCGGCGCGCCCGTCCCGCCTGCGCCCCGGCACCCGCGGCCCTGACAGACTGGTCGGACGTGCCGCGGGAGTCGTGGCGCACCGCAGTCACGAAGGAGTGCCCGCATGACGGTCCGCATCATCCACGTCGGTCTCGGAGGCTGGGGCGGCAACTGGGCCCGCACCGCCGTCCCGCAGGTCAGCGAGGTGGAGGTGGTCGGGCTCGTCGACCCGAGCGCGGCGACCCTCGAGGCCGTCCGCGCCGACCTCGGCATGCCGGCCGGCAGCGCGTTCGCGTCCCTCACCGAGGCGCTCGCCGCGGTCGAGGCGGACGCCGTGCTCATCACCGCGCCGGCCGTCACGCACGTGCCGCTCGCCCTCGAGGCCCTCGACGCCGGCAAGCACGTCCTCGTCGAGAAGCCCTTCGCGAACTCCACCGAGGAGGCACTCCGGGCCGTCCGCCGCGCCGAGGAGCTCGGGCTCGTGCTCCAGGTCAGCCAGAACTACCGCTGGTACCCCGCACCCCGCGTGGTGCAGGAGCTGCTCGAGGCCGACGCCGTGGGCGAGATCGCCTCGATCGACGTCGACTTCCGGCAGTGGGACAACGACGAGCCCGCGGAGACCTACCCGCACTACCGGTTCCCGCACCCGATGATCAACGACATGGCGATCCACCACTTCGACCTGATGCGGATGATCACCGGACGCGAGGCCGTGCGCGTCTACGCCCGCTCCTCCTACCCGTCGTACAGCAAGTACCAGGACGAGGCGATCACCTCGATGGTCATCGAGCTCGAGGGCGGCCTCGTCGTGAGCTACCGCGGCAGTTGGCTGTCCCGGGCGCCGCGCACCGCGTGGGCCGGCGAGTGGAGCATCCAGGGCGAGGACGGCGAGCTCTGGTTCACGAGCCGTGACGGGTCGCCGAGCGAGGTCGCGGGGGACCGGGTGACGCTCCGGACCGACCAGGACGCCGAGGCCGAGGCGGTCGAGCTGCCGACCATGCAGCACACGGACCGCCAGGGCGGGCTGCAGGCGTTCGCGCGCTCGGTCGAGGGCGGCCCGGCACCGGAGACGAGCGGGCGCGACAACCTGCGCAGCCTCGCCGTGATGGAGGCCGCTGGTCGCTCGGCGGTGTCGGGCGTCCCGGAGGACGTCGTCCTGCCCGAGTAGCGCGCGCCCGACCCGGCCCGCCGGCGTGCTCGGCGTCCTCGGCGGGACCGGGCGTACCGGGTCGTTCCGTCCGGTCAGGGATGCCCGGTTCCGGCAGGGATGCCCGGTTCCACCAGGCGTCGCGGGCGCTCCGGGTGGGAGCGCGCACCAGGGTGCGTGGCGACGGACGGGAGGCGCGGTGCGGGCCCGCACCGCGCCTCCCGTCCGTCGCCGCCCACCACCAGGGCCGCGCTCGCCTCCCGGAACGCGCTCGTGTCCGCCGCGTGCCGCGTGCCGCGTGCCGCGTGCCGCGTGCCGCGTGCCGCGTGCCGCGTGCCGCGTACCGCGCCAGCCGCGTGCCTGCCGCGTGCCTGCCGCGCTACGCGACCCCCGCCGTCCGTCGCGCCTGCGCGACCGCGGCCCGCACCCCGCGCGACCACGCGGGCCCGTGGCCGGGCAGGACGTGGCGTGCCTCGGTGTCCTCCAGGCGGGTGAGCGAGGCGACCGCGGTGTCGACGTCCACCGTCGCGGCCGGGGCGACCACGCGCGGACCGATCCCGCCCGTGTACGGGTCGAAGGTGACGAGCGCGTCCCCGACGACCACGGCGTCACGGTCGGCGAAGTGCAGCGCGACGTGCCCGTCGGTGTGCCCGGGCGTCTCGATGATCCACGGGGTGCCCGGGACCTCGGCGCGCGAGGCGAGCGGCAGCGTGTCCGCGACCCCGTCGACCGTCAGCGCACCGGCGACGAGCATCCGGCCGAGCGGGGCGAACCCGCCCGGGTGCACCGCGACGAAGCCGAACCGGTTCGTCTGCGGGCGGTACGAGTACGGGTGCGCGGCGAGCTCGCGGTCGCCGGGGTGCACGTACACGGGCGTGCCCCACTCCCGGTGCATCCGGGCGGCCGTGCCGACGTGGTCGAAGTGGCCGTGGGTGAGCAGGAGCGCCTCGACGCGGGCGGGCGAGTAGCCGAGCTCGTGCACCGCGAGCAGCAGGTGCGGCCAGACGGCGGGCAGCCCGGCGTCGACGACGAGCAGCCGGTCGCCGGTCTCGACGAGGTAGGTGTTGGTGTGTGCGAGCTCGAGGCGGTGGATCCCCTCGGCGACGTCCCGGATCAGCATGCGGCGCACGCTAGACGGCTCCTGCTGAGCACCGGCGCGGACCCGTCCTGGTAGGCAGATTGCATGGCCAAGGACAGTCTCCCCGAGCTGGAACTCGCGAACGTGCGCACGCGCGAGCGGTTGACGGACAGCGTCACCGAGATCAAGCGGCGCGCGAACGTGCCGGCACGCACCCGGCTCGCGGTCGCGAAGGCCCGGCAGCGCTGGCACCGTGACCCGACCCCGCTCGTCGCGATGGCCGTGACCGCGGCGACGGGCGTCGCGGCGATCGTGCTCGGTGCGCGCATCGGTCGGACCGAGGCCGGCCACCTCGACCAGCCGCCGGCGCAGACGGCGTTCACCGCGCTCCTGCCCTTCGGCGCGCGCGGGGAGCCCGACCCCGACCAGGCCCGCGGTGGCCGGAAGGGGCGGAAGGCCCGACGCAAGGCGGCGGAGGAGTCGCTCGAGCGCGACCCGGTGCACAAGAACCGCGTCAAGCAGCGCGCCGGCATCTCGGCGGTGCAACGCCGTGCGACGGCGAACCGGAAGCAGGCCGCGAAGCGGTCGAAGGCGGCGGCGAAGGCCCTCGCGAAGGCGAAGGGCTAGGGCCATGGCGCGCAAGGACCACGACACGGACCGCAACCAGGGCAAGCCGGCGCCGGACGACCCGCGCAAGCCGGACAGCCCGACCGACCTGACGAAGCCGTCGTTCACGTACACGCTGAAGAAGACGCTCCGCGAGTTCACCGGCGACCAGTGCACCGACCTCGCGGCGAGCCTGACGTACTACACGGTCCTCGCCCTGTTCCCGGGCCTGCTGGCGATCGTCTCGATCCTCGGGCTGGTGTCCGATCCGCAGAAGACGATCGAGACGCTCCTCGACGTCGTCCGCAACGTCGGCGGTGGACAGGTCGCCGACCTGCTCCAGGACCCCATCGAGGGTCTCGTCCGTTCGCCCGCGGCCCCGGTCACGTTCATCGTCGGTCTCCTCGGTGCGCTGTGGTCTGCCTCCGGGTTCGTCGGCGCCTTCGGCCGGGCGATGAACCGGATCTACAACGTGCGCGAGGGCCGTCCGATCTGGAAGCTCCGCCCGACCATGCTCGGCGTCACGGTGTTCACCGTCGTGCTGCTCGTGGTCGGCCTGCTCGTGCTGCTCTCCGGGCCCCTGGCGCGCACGTTCGGTGACGTCGTCGGCCTCGGGGACGCAGCCGCGCTCGTGGTCTCGATCGTGCAGTGGCCGATCCTGCTCGCGATCATGATCGTGATCGTCGCGGTGCTGTACTACTGGGCGCCGAACATCCGCCAGTCGAAGTTCAAGTGGGTCAGCGGTGGCGCGCTCGTCGCGATCACGATCTGGGTCGTCGCGAGCGTCGGCTTCGGCTTCTACGTCGGCAACTTCTCGAACTACAACGCCACGTACGGCTCGCTCGGTGGCGTGATCGTCTTCCTGCTGTGGATCTGGATCACGAACAACGCGCTGCTGTTCGGCGCCGAGTTCGACGCCGAGCTCGAGCGTGGGCGCCAGCTGCAGGCCGGCATCCGTGCCGAGGAGGACATCCAGCTCCCCGAGCGCGACACCCGGCAGATCGAGAAGCAGGACGAGCAGCACGCGAAGGACGTCCTCGAGGGCATCCGGATCCGCGAGAGCGCGGGGCGCGAGAAGGACTGACCGGCAGCGGTCGGAGCGGAGGGCGGCGCGGGAGCGTCGCCTTCCGGTCGGGTCGGAGGGCGGCGCGGGAGCGCCACCGTCCGGTCGGGTGGGAGGGCGGCGCGGGTGCGCCGCCCTCCGTCGTTCCTGCACAGGCGGCAGGTCGGGTGGTGCCGTCCACAGCCTGGAGGCGCGGTGCCGGTCCGTCCCACGCCGTCCGTAGGCTCGTGGCCATGACCGACACCGCACCTGCCGCCAGCCGTCCGACCGCACTCGTCACCGGTGCCACCCGGGGGATCGGCCGGGCCATCGCGATCGAGCTCGGCCGCACGCACCACGTCGTCGTCGGCGGCCGGACCGCCGACGCGGTCGACGCCCTGGTCGCCGAGCTGCCCGACGCCTCGCCGTTCGTGGCCGACCTCGGCGCGGGGGAGACCGCCCCGCTCCCTGAGCGGCTCGACGTGCTCGTCCACTCCGCCGGTGTGGAGCAGGGCACGCGCGTCGGCGACACCCCGCGCGCGGTCTGGGAGCAGGTCTTCGCCACGAACGTGTTCGCCGTCGCCGAGCTCACCCGACTGGCGCTGCCGGCGCTCCGGGCAGCCCGTGGCATCGTCGTCCCGATCAACAGCGGGTCGGGCTTCACGGCGGGCCCCGGCGGCGGTGTGTACGCGGCGTCGAAGTTCGCGCTGCGGGCCTTCGCCGACGCCCTGCGCGAGGAAGAACGGGCGAACGGCGTGCGGGTGTCGAGCGTGCACCCGGGTCGGGTCGACTCGGACATGCAGCGCGCCCTCGTCGAGAAGCTCGGCGAGGAGTACGACACCGACTACTACCTGGCGCCCGAGGACGTCGCCGCCGCCGTGCGCACCGTCGTCGACCTGCCGGAGCGGGGGACGATCGAGTCGCTCGCGATCCGGCCGACCCGGCGGCGGTAGCGCCGCCCGGGCGTCACGACAGGGCGACACGACCGGTCAGGTCGAGCCGGTCGAGGAACGCCTCGTCGTGGCTGACGACCACGAGTGCACCCCGGTACGCCCGGAGCGCGGCGACGAGCTGGTCGACGCTCGTCAGGTCGAGGTCGTTCGTCGGTTCGTCCAGCACGAGCAGCTGCGGCGGCGGGTCCGCGAGGACGAGTGTCGCCAGCGCGACCCGGAACCGCTCACCGCCGGACAGGGCCCCGGCGACCCGGTCGACCGTGTCCCCGCGGACCAGGAACCGTGCCAGGCGGTTGCGGACCTCGGCATCCGGGACGTGCGGTGCCGCCCGTCGCACGTTGTCGAGCACGGTCGCGCCGTCGTCGAGCGTGTCCTTCCGCTGCGGCAGGTACGCCACCCGGTCCACGAACGACACCGCCGCAGTCCCGGGCAGCGGGTGCTCCCGAGCGCCGGGCACCCCGACGAGCTGCTCGAGGAGCGTGCTCTTGCCGACGCCGTTGTCCCCGACGACCGCGATCCGCTCCGGACCCTGCACGACCGTCTCGCGCCCGTGCACCGTGAGGGCGGCGATGCGCCGTGCGGCGGGCACGTCCGGGTCGGGGAGCGCCACGTGGATCGCCTCGTCGTCGCGGAGGCGGAGTTCGGCCTCCCGCACGGACGCGAGCGCCCCGGACTCGGCCGACGCGTGAGCGACCCGGAGCCGCCCGGCGGTCTGCTCGGCCTGCTTCCGCAGCTCGTTCGCCAGGATCTTCGGCATCGACCGGCCGGCACGCGCGCCCGCCCTCGCCCGGCGCGCGATCGTCGTCTCCGCCTCGATCCGCTGCCGTTGCTCGGCCCGGTGCCGCTGCTCGGCGACGCGGACCTCGCGCTCGACCGCGGCCTGCTGCACGGCGAGGTGCTCCTCGAACGCGCTGAACGTGCCGCCGAAGACGGTCGCCGTCCCGCCGCGGAGCTCGACCGTCTCGTCGACGTGCTCGAGCAGCTCCCGGTCGTGGCTGACGAGCACGAGGGTCCCGTCCCAGGTGTCGACCAGGTCGAGGAGCGCCGCCCGTGCCCGACGGTCGAGGTTGTTCGTCGGCTCGTCGAGGAACGCGATCGGACGACCGCGGAGCCGGATGCCCGCGACGGCGGCGAGCACGGCCTGGCCACCGGAGAGCGTCGTCGCCGGCCGGTCCAGGTCGTCGCCGTCGAGTCCGGTGCCGGCGCCGGCGAGCGCGGCCTCCGCACGCTCCTCGAGGTCCCAGTCGTCGCCGACCGCCTCGAACTCCTCGGCTGACGCCGTCCCGGCGAGCACGGCGCGCAACGCGGTGAGCGTCGGACGGATGCCGAGCAGGTCGGCGACGGTGTCGCCGGGGCGGGCGGCGAGCCGCTGCGGCAGCAGGTCGACCGGACCGGTCGTCCGGATGCTGCCCGACGTGGGGTGGAGCTGCCCCGTGACGAGCCGGACCAGCGTGGACTTGCCGGCCCCGTTCCTCCCGACCAGGCCGGTCCGGCCCCGGCCGAAGGCAGTGGTGAGGTGGTCGAGCGCGACGGAACCGTCGGGCCAGGTGAAGGTGACGTCGTGCAGGACGACGGAGGGGGTCGTTGCGGGCATGGAGGTGCCTCCCGGATCGTGAGCTGGGCGCACGACACCGGACCCGCGGCGACCCGGAGGGGTCGGCGACGCGGATGCGCCCGACGGGGCGCGACGATCACGGTGTCAGCGCGAGGACTGCGCGGTACCGGTGGTCGACTGCACTGCTGCTCTTCCGTCGGGGGACCCCCGTGTCCGCCACCCGTGCCGTCGGTCGGTCTCCCGCCCCGGCAGCCCCGCGGTGACGACGAGGTGACGTCCACCGTACGGGCGGGCCCGGCCGCAGGCAAGAGGTGACAGGCTGGAGGCATGCCGGAGAACCTGCTGCCGAACCCGACCGCGAACCCCGCGACCCTGCTGCCCGAGGAGCCGGAGGTGACCGCGGCGCTCGCCGCCGACGCCCCCGTGGCGAGCGTCGTCGTGTCGCACCCGTCCTCGAGCCTGGCGTGGGCGCTGCTCGCCGACGAGGCGTGGGAGCGCGGCGCGACCCTGGAGTCCTACGCCTACGCCCGTGTCGGGTACCACCGCGGTCTCGACGCACTGCGGCGGGCCGGCTGGCGCGGTGCCGGGCCGGTGCCGTGGTCGCACGAGCCGAACCGCGGCGTGCTCCGCGCGCTGTTCGCCCTGCGCCGGGCAGCCGAGGCGATCGACGAGCCGGGCGAGCCCGAGCGGCTGACGGACTTCCTCGACCAGAGCGACCCCGAGGCGCTGCGCGCGCTCACCGCGGGGGAGTAGCGCGGGCGCGCCCCCGGCGCGCGGCGCGCCCGCGGCGGCTGCGCCGTCGCGCGCCGCGCCCGCCGCGGCACTTCGCACAACGGAAAGCACCTCGCACCACGGCGAACCGTGGCGCGAGGTGCTTTCCGTTGTGCGCGAGCAAGCCGAACCGCGGAACGGCGCGGCCGCCGCCCGCGGGCGCGGCCCGGCCCCGCGCCCGCGGCCGCCGCCCGCGGGCGCGGCCCGGCCCCGCGACCGCCCGCGGCCCCGCGCCCGCGGCCCGCCCCCGCTACCCGAGCACCACGCTCCACGAGAACGCCTGCGGCCACAGCTGGTGCTCCGGCAGCACGTCGAGCCCGCACGCCCGCGACCCCAGCCCGTGCTGCGCCGCGTCGAGGTACAGGTACGCGTGGTCCGGCGTCGGCAGCTCGTACGGGTGCATCGCCCGGGTCAGCTGCTGCGCGGTCCACGGCGAGAGCGTGAAGCCCGCCCGGTGCGCCCCGACGGTCGTCACGGTGAACGGTCCCACCGACAGCGCACGCAGGGACGGCCGGTGCCCGGTCTCCTGGGGCATCGAGTACTCGACCCCGAGCGCACGCACCGGTGCCGAGAAGCGCCCGACCCGCGCGGCGTGCGACGAGTCGGCGTACGACTCCGCCGGCCCGGTGCCGAACCAGGTCGCCTCGCCGTCGAGCAGCGCCGCGGGCAGGTCGAACCGCACGCCGATCCGGGGCCAGGTGACGTCCCACACGCCGAACGGCACCGCGTCGGTCTGCAGCAGCAGCCCGGCGTCGGTCAGGGTCCAGCGGTGGGTGACGTCGACGCCCCACCCGCTGTTCGCGGCGGCCACCCGCACGCGCTGCTCGAGCCCGTGCTCGGTCCGCGTCACCGCGACGAGCCGGTGCGTCAGCCGGTCGAGGCCCCGCTCCCGCCAGCGCGTCGCGGAGGGCGGCGCGGTCGGGTCACCGACGCCGTGGGTGAGCACCGGGTCGGCCGTCTCGTACCCGCCCTGCGAGGCGAGGCCGTCGTTGTCGGTCGGTGCGCGCCAGAGCTCGAGCCGCGGTCCGGCGACCTCGTGGCCCTTCCAGGACACCAGGTCACCCCGGGCGGTGAAGGTCCCGTCACCGAGACGGTCGCCCTGCCACCCGGTGCTGGAGGCCCGTGGCACGTCCGCCGGTCGGCTCGCGACGAGCCGCTGGGTGCGCGCGACGACGTGGCCGGTGTCCGCCCACGCGGTCGGCCCCGCCAGTTCCGCGGTCACGTCGAACCACAGTTCGTCGCCGGGGGCGAGTGCCGCGGTGTCGGCCGCTGCGGCGAGGACCTCGTCGGGGACGGGCACCGTGGCCGACTGCCGGGCGGCGACCACGCCGGGCGCGAACCGGCCCGACGACTCCACGACGCCGTTCCGGCTGAGCGTCCAGCAGAACCGCAGTCCGGCGGTCGACGCCGAGTGGAAGCGGTTCTCGACGAGCAGCGTGGTGTCCGACACCGAGAACCGGATCGGCGCGACGACCGCGGCGAACTCGGCCAGGCCGGGGGTCGGGGTGTCGTCGGGCAGCACGAGGCCGTCCATCACGAAGTTGCCGTCGTGCACGACCTCGCCGAAGTCGCCGCCGTACGCGTAGTAGTCCTCGCCGGACGCGGTCCGGGCGAGCAGCCCGTGGTCGCGCCACTCCCACACGAAGCCGCCGTGCAGGCGCGGGTACTTGTCGACGAGCGCCTCGTACTCGGCGATCTGCCCCGGGCCGTTGCCCATCGCGTGCACGTACTCGCAGTGCAGGAACGGCTTCGACCGCTGTCGGGCGGCCTCGGCGGGACCGCAGCCGAGCAGCGGGGTAGCGGGGCCGCCGCCGATCGACTCGGTCTCCTGCAGCGTCGGGTACATCCGCGAGTACACGTCGGTGTAGGCGCCCGTGTAGTCGCCCTCGTAGTGCACGGGCCGCTCGTCGTCGCGGTCGTGCACCCACTGCGCCATCGCGGCGAGGTTCCGTCCGGTGCCGGACTCGTTGCCGAGCGACCACATGACGATGGACGCGTGGTTCTTGTCCCGCTCGACCGTACGGGCGATCCGGTCCAGGTAGGCGTCGCGCCACGCGGGGTCGTCGGAGGGGTTGCCGACCCAGTCGGTGAACAGGAAGCCGTGCGTCTCGAGGTCGCACTCGAGCACGACCCAGAACCCGAGCTCGTCGGCCAGGTCGAGCACCCGGGGGTGCGGCGGGTAGTGCGAGGTGCGGATCGCGTTGACGTTGTTCCGCTTCATGAGCGCCATGTCGGCGCGGGCGTGCTCCTCGTCGAAGACCCGGCCGCGGACGGGGTGGGTCTCGTGCCGGTTGACGCCGTGGAAGACCACGCGCTCGCCGTTCACCAGGAACCGGTCGCCGACGATCTGCACCGTGCGGAAGCCGAGGCGCAGCGACACGGTCTCACCGCCCGTCCGTCCGCCGGCCGCGGTGCCGGTGGACACCTGGGCGTCGTACAGCCGCGGGAGCTCGGCGCTCCACGGCTCGACGCCCTCGACCGTGATCGGCGCGACGTCGTCGGCGGTGGCCCACGTGACGTCGACGTCGAGCGACGGCACGGTGAAGCGCACCGGGAACGCCGCGTCGAGCGTCGGGAACGTGATGGTGCCCGTCCCCGTCGACGGGCGGCCCGAGGCGGCGGTGCCGGCGGTCGCGGCGTCCCCGAGCGTCGCGGTCCAGCCGGCGCGCA
Organism: Curtobacterium sp. MCBA15_004; assembly: GCF_001865055.2. Classification (NCBI taxonomy): domain Bacteria; kingdom Bacillati; phylum Actinomycetota; class Actinomycetes; order Micrococcales; family Microbacteriaceae; genus Curtobacterium; species Curtobacterium sp. MCBA15_004. The sequence goes on from NZ_CP126266.1 coordinate 549,743, forward strand.
CGAAGACGTCGTCGACGGCCGCGGTCGGCCGGGCGAGCAGCGTGACCGACCGGAAGATCCCGGGCAGCCACCACTGGTCCTGGTCCTCGAGGTACGAGGCCGCACTCCACTGGTGCACGCGGACGAGCAGCTCGTTCTCGCCCGGCACCAGCAGTGCGGTCACGTCGAACTCCGTCGCCAGGCGCGATCCGGTGGACCAGCCCACGAGGGACCCGTTCAGCCACACCCGGACGTGCGACTCGACCCCGTCGAACCGGAGCAGCACCCGGTCGGCCGCGTCGAAGGACGACGGCAACGAGAACGTGCGGCGGTGGTCGCCGGTCGGGTTCTCCTCCGGCGGGTGCGGCGGGTCGATCGGGAACGGGTACTGCAGGTTCGTGTAGCTCGGCGCACCGTGGCCGTGCAGGACCCAGTGCGACGGGACGGGGATGCTGCCCCACTCGTCCGCCACCTCCGACGACGCTCCGGACGGCGCCCCCGACGCTGCCGGGCCCACCCCGGGGACCGGCACGTCGGCGACCGGCGACCACCGGAAGTCCCAGTCCCCGTCGAGCGACAGGGACGGGGCGTCGGTGTGGAGCCACGCCCGCGGGGCGAGCCGGGTCTCCGACCCCGGCGCCGTCGAGGCGAGCGCGTCGAGCGCGGTCGCGGCGGCGTCGGAGGCGGCTGCCTCCCGGGCTGCGTGGGTGGAGGACGAGTGAGCAGCGATGGTCAACCCTTGACCGATCCTTCCGTGAGGCCCCCGCGCCAGAAGCGCTGCAGGACGATGATGGCGACGACGAGCGGGATGACCGAGACGAGCACCCCGCCGGTGGTGAGCTGGTAGAACTCGGGCAGCCGGTCCACCTGTGCGCGCCAGTTGTTCAACCCCAGTGTGATCGGGTACAGCTTCTGGTCTGCCAGCATGATGAGCGGCAGGAAGAAGTTGTTCCAGATCCCGACCACCTGGAACAGGAACACCGTGACGAGCGCCGGCGTCAGCTGGCGGAGCACGATCGTGTGGAAGATCCGCATCTCGCCGGCGCCGTCGATGCGCGCCTGCTCGAGGAGCGCCGTGTCGACCGAGGCCGCCGCGTACACCCGGCACAGGAACAGGCCGAACGGCGACACCAGGCTCGGGATGAGCACGCTCCAGTACGTGTCGGTCAGGCCCATGGTCGAGAACAGCAGGAACAGCGGCAGCGCCGTCGCGGTGCCCGGCACGAGCACGCCGCCGAGGATCGTGCCGAACACGAGCTGTCGGCCGCGGAACTCGTACTTCGCCAGGGCGTAGCCACCCGCGGCGGCGAAGTAGGTCGCCAGGACCGCGCCGACGCCGGAGTACAGGACGCTGTTCGCGATCCACCGGACGAAGATGCCGCCGTCGTACGAGAACACCTGCTGGATGTTGCTGAACAGGGCGAACTCGCCGCCGAACCAGAACCCGTTCGTCGCGAACAGCGCGCCGGTCGTCTTCGTGGCGGCGATCACGACCCAGTACAGCGGCACCAGGAAGTACACCGCGACGATCACCAGGATGGCGGTGACGACGATCTGCGAGGTCGGCGTCCGGTCGAGCTTGCGCCGCTGGTGCGCGGTGATCGACGTGGTGTCGACGGGGAGGGCGTTCTGCTTCGTCGCAGGTGCCTCGATCGCTTCGCTGGTCATGCTTCCGCCCCCTTGCGGTCAGCCGGGAGGCCCGTGGCGGCTCCCGTGGTCGTGCTGCGGTGGGCGACGCCGGTCGCCGGGCGGGAGGGCCCGCCGGTGGTACCGCGCGTCTGGAGGGCGCGCCGCGCCTCCAGGCCGTCACGCTTCGCGCGACGGTTCTGGTCGCGTTCGTGCTTCGGCGGACGGTTCGTCAGGGCGAGGAACGCGAACGACAGGACGAACGCGGCCAACGCGATGATCACGGCCTGCGCACTCGCGACGCCGTACTCGTTGAAGGCGAACGCGTTCGTGTAGGCGGCGTAGTTCGGCGTGTACTCGGTGTCGATCGCCGGGGCGACCGTGGACAGGATCTGCGGCTCGGCGAAGAGCTGCAGCGTGCCGATGATCGAGAACACCGTCGTGAGGACGAGCGCCGGGGCGATGAGCGGGATCTGGATCCGCCAGGCGACCTGGAAGGGGCCGGCGCCGTCCATCTTGGCGGCCTCGTAGACCTCACCGGGGATGGACTTCAGCTGCGCCACGATGATGAGCATGTTGTAGCCCGTGTAGGTCCACGTGACGATGTTCGCGATCGACCACAGCACGCTGTTCGCGCCGAGGAAGTCCGGCTGGAGCCCCACCGCCTGGAGCAGGTCGATGATCGGGGACAGGCCGGGCACGTACAGGAACGACCACAGGATCGTCGCGATGACGCCCGGGACCCCGTACGGCATGAAGTAGACCGCGCGGAAGAACGCCGGCCAGCGGGCGCTCGCCGACTCGAGCAGGAGCGCGAGGATCGTGCACGCGATGATCATGACCGGCACCTGCACGATGCCGAACAGGAGCATGCGGCCGATCGACGCGACGAACCCGGAGTCCTGCAGCGCGATCGCGTAGTTGTCGAAGCCGGCGAAGCGGCCGGTGACGCCGTCCTCGCCGAAGAGCCCTTCGCGGTCGACGGTGGTGAAGCTCTGGAACAGCGCGCTGATGATCGGGATGATGAACGTCAGGACGAACAGCGCGAGGAACGGGGCGAGGAGGATCCACGGGGCGCGCTTCTGGGCGCTCGTGGCCCTGGTGCTCGTGCGGTAGCCCGAGCGCGGCTGGGTGGCGGTCATCGTGCCGTCCTCACGCTGAGGCCCTTGTCCTTGAAGGACTGGACGATCTCCCGCTGGGCGAGCTCGACGGCGTCGGTCAGCTTCAGGCCGCCGGTGAGCTTGCGCCGGAACTGGTTCTGCAGGCTCGTGAACGCCGACTGGGTCACGGGGGACCACGACCAGTCGATGTTCTGCTCCTTCGCCGCGGGGGCGAAGACCTCCTCGTTGTAGTCCTGCCCGGAGAACCACGCGCTCGGTTGCTGGCGCGCTGCTCCGATGTAGTCCTTCGCGGGGGACCACCCGATGCCGCAGTACTTGATCATCGCGTCGATGCCTTCCTTCGACGTGGTCATCCAGGTGATGAACTCGAGCGCCTCCTCCGGGTGCTTCGCGTTCGCCAGGACCGCGGCGCTCGAGCCGCCGATCGCGCTCGAGCCGAACCCGGACGCGTCCCACTTCTGCATCGGCGCGACCTTCCACTTGCCCTCGCCGCCCTGGATGGACTGGATGAGGGCGTCGCCCCAGCTCGCGCTCGTGACGGCGGCGATCCGACCGTTCGCGCACGCGGCGTACCAACCGGGGGTGTAGGCGCCGGCCGAGGTGTCGACGAGCCCGTCGTCGATGCAGCCGTCGAAGAACGCGGCGACTCGCAGCGTGGCGTCGTCGGTCATGTCGACCACCCACTCGTCGCCGTCGACCTTGAACCACCGCGCGCCGGCCTGCTGGGCGTACGCGGCGAACGGCGACGCATCGGCGACCGGGAACACCTCGAGGTAGTTCTGCTTGCCGGTCTTCCGGACCTTGTCGGCCAGGACCTTCCACTCGTCCCACGTCGTCGGGGGTTCGCCGCCGGCCTGCTCGAGGATCGCGGTCTGGTAGTAGAAGCCCATCGGACCGGTGTCCTGGGGGATGCCGTAGACGCCGTCGACGAACTCGACCTGGGCCCAGGCGGCGTCGTCGTACTTCGACCGGAGGTCCTTCGCGCCGTAGCGGGCCAGGTCCACCAGGCCGTTCGCGAGCATGAACTCGGGGATCTGGCGGAGCTCGACCTGCCCGATGTCCGGACCGCCGCCGGCCGCGAGCGCGGAGTACATCTTCTGGTACCCGCCGCTGTTGCCGCCGGGGATCCAGTTCGCGGTGACCTGGATGCGGGGGTTCTTCGCGTTCCAGACGTCGCAGACCTTCTGCAGGTCCTTGAGCCACGCCCAGTACGTGATCTGCACGGTCTCGCCACCGGCCGCAGCCGGGATCACCGCCGCCTTGTTCACGTTGGTCGAACCCGGGACGGCACAGCCGGCGAGCAAGCCCGCCGCAGCCGTGCCGAGCCCGAGGCTGAGCAGGTTTCTTCTCGACAGCTGTCGTCCAGATGGTGTTGGCGTCATTGCCTGAGCTCCGGTTCGTCGTCGGATCGGGTTCTCCGCCAGTAGAGCACGGAACCGAGCGCCGCTGTGTTTTCACGAAGGCGTTCACGGCTTTTCACGGCTGGTCGTTACCTGGGCCGGTAGGGGCGGCGGGAGGCGCGCCGGTCGGTGGTCGGTGGTCGGTTGTTGCTGGTTGCTGGTTGCTGGTTGCTGGTTGCTGGTTACGGGTCGCTGGTTACTGGTCGCTGGTCGCTGGTCGCTGGTCGGCGGTCGCACGGAGCCGCCTCGGCTGGGTGTCGGCTCCGAGCCGTGGGCACGCCCGGCCGGGCAGGGGGATGGTGGACCGCACACGACACGTCGGGGTTCGTGACGCCCCGGCGCACCGCCGAGAGGAGCTGTCATGACGTCCACCAACGCGACGAGCGAACTGCACGGGATCCTGGGGGAGCGGCTGGAGGGCGGTGGCACGTGGGCGTGGGCCTACGCCGACGTGTCCGGCAACGTCGAGGACCCGCGGCGGCAGGCGGCCCTGAAGCTCCGGGCGGTCGAGGAGTCCCTGCGTGCCCAGGGCGCGAGCGCCGACGTGGTGGACACGATCGCCGCCGAGTTCGAGCAGGAACCGGGCGTCCCGTCGCCGGTGGCCCGGTACGTGCTCGTCCACGACGGCGAGCTCGTCCTCAGCGAGGTGCTCCCCGGGCACCTGCACGGTGCCGAGGCGATCGGTGTCGGGGCCGTGCCCGACCTCGTGCCGCTCGTCGCGCACCGCCCGATCGACCTGCCGTTCCTGGTCGTGCACGTCACCCGTGAGGGCGGCACCCTCCGCGCCTACCGCCTCGGCCACGCCCCGTCGGTCGTCGACGAGCAGCAGGTGCAGGGCCGCACCGACACCCTGCACTACGCGAAGGCCGGGACCGGGTGGAAGCAGCCGCACTGGCAGGCCCACACCGAGGAGATCTGGAAGCAGACCTCGGCCGAGGTCGCCGGGGCCGTGGACGAGGCCGTCCGCCGCCTGCGCCCCGGGCTCGTCGTCGTCGCGGGGGACGTCACCGCGCGGGAGCTGCTCGTCAAGGCGCTCTCCACCGAGGCGCGTGCGCTCGTCACCACCGTGCCCGTCGACCCGCGGTCGGACGACGCGGCGCGGCAGGCGTTCGTCGAGCACGTCGAGATCGCCCTCGCCCGGGTGATCGCCACCCGCCGGCACGACCTCGAGGACCTGCTCCGCACGCACGTCGGCCGCGGCGACAACCTCGCGGTGACCGGACTCGGCTCCGTGGTGTCCGCACTGCAGCAGGCGCAGGGGTCGGTCGTGGCGCTCGACGCCGTCGCGGTCGGGGACCGCACGCTCCTGGCGCTCGCCGGCGCCCCGTGGGTCGCGACCGCACCGGAGCAGGCCGCCGGGACGCCCGTGGTCGGTGCGGTGCCCGCCGTGTGCGCGCTCGTGCGGGCGGCGGTGCTCACGGACGCCGAGCTCGTGCTCGTGAACGCGGCGTCGCTGCCCGGCGGTGCCGCGGCCGCTGCGCTCCTGCGCTGGCCGGTCGGCCCCGCCGTCCCGGCCTGACGCCCGCTGTCCTGCCGCCCCGCTGTCCTGCCGGCCCGGCGGCACCGAGCGTGCCGTTTCCGTCACACTCGGCGCCGCCGGGCGACCGCCCGTGCCCGCCCGGCGGGACGCCGACGGCATGTCCTGCGCACTCGGCCCTCGTCGGTTGCCCGGTTGCCCGGTTGCCCGGTTGCCCGGTCGCCCGGTCGCCCGTCCCCGTCCGATCGGTGGCCGGTGCGGGCGCGTCAGTCGTGCGAGCGGTCCGTGCGCGGCACCAACGGCAGCGCGAGCAGGGGCAGCACGGCGACGAGCCCGAACGACGCCGCGAACCCGAGCGCTCCGACGAGCGCGCCGACGCACGGGCCCACAGCGCTCGCCGCGAGGAACTGCCCGGTGTTCTGCGTCCCGAGCGCCCGGCCCGACCACGCAGGACCGGCCGCCTCGGCGACGGAGGTGTACGCCAACCCGTTGTCCGCCACGGTCACGCTCGTGGCGACGAGCAGGAACACGGCCGCCGCTGCCCAGTGCGACACGTCGACGAGCGCCATCACCCCCATCACCACCGCTGCCGACACGGCGACCACCCGGAGCGGTCCGACGCGTGAGCCCGCACGGTCGCTCCACGCCCCGACGAGGATCCGCCCGACCGCTCCGACGAACTGGGACGCACCGACGAGGAGCCCCGCCGCGGGGGTCGACCACCCGAGCCCGACGAGCCACACCAGCCCGTAGGTCGACAGCGTGAACTGGGGCACCACGAGCAGCACCGACACCGCGTGCACCCGCCACAGGAACCCGGACGACCGGTACGGGTTCGCCGGCGCCTCCGATCGCAGGCCGGGCCCCGCACCGAGCGGGCGCACCGGTGCGGCACCGAGCGGGCGCTCCGGTGCCGCGGCTCGTGCGGCACGCGGCGGGTCGACGATCCCCACGGCGCACAGCACGGTGAGCACGGCGCACAGGACGAACGGCAGCACGAGCGCGGCCCGGATGCCGGACCCCTCCGCGAGCTGCGGGACGGTGACCGCCGCGAGGGTGACCCCGAGCGGCTGCGACATCTGCCGGATGCCCATCGCCAGGCCGCGCCGCTCCTTCGGGAACCACCCGACCACGACCCGGCCGCTCGCGGCGTTCGTGGACGCGCTCGTCATCCCGGCCGCGAGGAACGCCGCCCCGAGCAGCACGGGGTCGCCCGCGGACAGCCAGGCGGCCACGACGGTGAGCGTGGTCAGCGCGAGGCCGCCGGCGATCACGACCCGTTCGCCGACCCGGTCGGTCACCGCGCCCCAGGCGATGAGCGTGAGCACGAGGCCGACCGTCGGCGCCGCCGCGAACAGTCCGGCGGAGGCGAGCGGCATGCCCTGCGCGAGCAGGTGCGGGATGAGGAGCGCCGGCGCCGAGACCACGAGGGTGCCCGCGGCCTGTGCGGCGACCCCGAGGGCGAGCATCGTCCACGCGCGGCGGGGTGTGGTCATCGGTGCAGCCTGTCGTTCCGGGGCGGTACCAGTCGGTACACCGCGACGGTATACCAATCGTGGCGGAACGCACTAGGCTCGTCTGCCGTGACCGACACCGATGCAACGACGGCCGACGCGGCGACGTCCGACGCCGCCCCGGTGTCCCAGACGACCCAGCTCTACGACAACCTGCGCGAGGCCATCCTCACCCTCGACATCGCCCCGGGCGAGCGCATCTCCGAGCGTGGGCTCGAGGGGCGCTTCCACGCCTCGCGGACCCCGGTGCGGGCGGCCCTGTCGCGGCTCGAGCGCGAGGGACTCATCCTGCACGAGGGTCGCTCGTGGACGGTGACGCCGATCGACCTCGACGAGATCGCCTCCCTCGCCGAACTCCGTGGCGTGCTCGAGCCCGCGGCCGCGCGTCTGGCGGTCGAGCGTGCCTCGGCAGACCAGCTCGACGAGGTCCGCGCGCACCTCGACCAGCTCCGCAGCACACCGGACCGCGAGGCCGGCATCCGCATGGGCTCGACGTTCCACCTCGACCTCGCCGCGCTGGGCGGCAACCGGTTCGTCACCGACGCCATCGCCGACGCGCTCACGCGGCTCGAGCGCACGCGCTGGATCGAGGTCCGCACCGCCGAGGCCCGCGAGGCCGCGTGGGAGGAGCACAGCGCGATCCTCGACGCGGTCCGCGCGGGCGACGCCGACCGTGCCGCCGAGATGCTCGCGGCGCACGTCGCCGGGACGAACGAGCGGCTCCTGACGTTCATCGCCCAGGAGCGGCGCCGTCTGCGGGGCGCGGGCATGGCGATCATCGGCTCCGCGCTGGAGACCGAGACGGTTCCCGGGGCGGGAGCCGACCCGGAGGCCCCGCCGTCGCTCAGGGACCGCTGACCGAGTCCGTCCCCTCGAGGTCCTCCACGGCCCACGCGGCACCGTGGTCGGATCGGTCGAGCAGCGCGTCGCGCACCTCGGCCTCGTCCGTGGTGAGGCGGATGGCGTGCTTGCTGCCGGAACGCGTCGACTGTGACATGTTTCCTCCTGTGTGCGTGGGCATCGGGTGGTGCAGGCCCCCGGCCTGCTGATGCGCTTCCTCACGGGACGTACTGAGGTCGCATCAGTGTGCCGCGCCCTGTCCGCGGAGCGCAAGCACTTCCGGCCACCTGTGGACGCAGGCGCTCCCGCCCACCTGTGGAGGAGCCGCCGCCGCGGCCGTGCCTAGGATGGTCCGTCCGCGCAGGGGCGCGGCTCGGTCACGGAGGACGGACGGGAGGCGCGGCATGGGTCCGCAGCGCACGGCGCCGCCCACGGTCTACGACGTCGCGTCCGAGGCCGGCGTCTCGATCGCCACGGTCTCGCGCGTGCTCCGCACGCCCGACGCGGTCCGCGAGGGCACCCGCGACCGGGTCCAGGCGGCGATCCGCACGCTCGGCTACGTCCCGTCCGGCAACGCCCGAGCCCTGGCGGGCAAGCGGACCGGCGTGGTCGGTCTCCTGCTGCCCGGGTTCGACGTGGTGCCGGACGAACGGCCCGACCTCGTCACCGACGGCGGCGTGCGCGTGGTCGACGACCGGCGGCACGTCACGCAGCCGACCGCGTCCGCCCTGTACTTCGACGAGGTCCTCCGCGGCGCCGAGGTCGAGGCGTGGCAGCGCGGGCTGGCGCTCATGGTCGCCGCCGGGCGCGGACCGTCCCGCGACGTCGTCGTGAACGACGTCGCCGGTCGGGTCGACGGGCTCGCGGTCATGGCCCAGACGGTGCCGGACGAGCTGCTCGACCACGTCGCCCGCCGGATCCCGGTCGTGGTGCTCGCCGACGACCGGCGTTCGCACGGCTTCGACTCGGTGAGCGTCGACAACACCGCCGGCATGCGCACGGTCGCGTCGCACGTCATCGGCCGGCTCGGCATCCGGTCGATCGCCTACCTCGCCGGACCGATCGACTCCCCGGACGACATCGAGCGGTCGGCGGGCTTCCGGCAGGCCCTGGCCGACCACGACCTGCCCGCGTCCTCGGTGCGCGTCGTGCACGGTGACTTCGGACGGGTGCGGGCGCGGGAACTCGCGGTCGGTCTGCTCGACGGACCCGAGGTGCCGCGCGCGATCGTCTGCTCGAACGACCAGTCGGCGCTCGGTGTGCTCGACGCGGCGGCGGCGCGGGGCGTGCGGGTCCCCGACGAACTCGTCGTCACGGGGTTCGACGGCATCGACGCGGGACGGTTCTCCTCGCCCCGCCTGACGACCGTGCACCAGCCGATGGCCGAGCTCGGTCGCGCTGCGGTCCGCGCGATCGTGGACCGCCTGGAGCACCGCGACGGGCCACCGCGCGCCGTGCGACTGCCGGTCGAGGTCCTGCTGCGCGAGAGCTGCCCGCCGTCCGTCTGAGGGCCGTCCGCGCCGCACGCGCCGTGCCGCCCCGGGAAACAACGCGCTCGCTTGCATCGGGCGATGTAAGCGCATACATTGACCACGTACCCACTCGACACGGAGGTCGACCGAGCAATGACGCTTCCCCCACAGCGCCGCCGCCGTCGCGGACGCCTGACGGCCGCGCTCGCCGGCATCGCCGTCGTGGCCCTCGCCGCCACCGGCTGCAGCATCCAGGTCCGGTCCCAACCGGACCCGAGCATCGGCAAGGACACGATGCTCATCAACGCGGACCGCGGCAACCCGCTGTTCGACCGCAACTTCAACCCGTACATCTCGAACGCCCGCACCGCGAGCAAGTGGATGTACGAGCCGCTCATCGAGATCAACCCGCTCGACGGCAAGGGCACCCCGTGGCTCGCGAGCTCCTGGGACCTCCCGGACGCGCGGACGATCGACATGACGATCCGGAAGGGTGTCGAGTGGTCCGACGGCACGCCCTTCAGTGCGAAGGACGTCGTCTTCACGTTCGACCTGCTCAAGAAGTTCCCCGCGATGGACGTCAAGGGCGCCTGGCAGCACATCGACCGCATCGAGCGGGACGGTGACCACGTCGTCTTCCACCTCAAGGGCGAGGACGTGCCGAGCCTGAACATCATCGGCGCGACGTACATCCTCGGCGAGCGGCACTACGGCGGGGTGAAGGACCCCGTCACGTGGCGCGACCCGAACCCGGTCGGCACCGGCCCGTTCGTGCTCGGCAACTACTCCGACCAGCAGTACTCGATGGACAAGAACCCGCGGTACTGGCAGGCCGACAAGATCGCGATCGAGCACCTCGTCCTGCCGGCGACGAACACGCAGCTCGACACCGTCACACGCGGCTACGACTGGGCGTACTCGTTCATCTCCGACGTCAAGGGCACCTGGGGCGCGGCCGCCGACACCAACAAGTGGTGGTTCCCGGCCGGCGGCGTCATCGGCCTCATCCCGAACCTGACGAAGGCGCCGTACGACGACGTCAACGTCCGCAAGGGCATCTCGTACGCGCTGAACCGCGACGACATCGCCGAGACGGCGTCCGAGGGCAACCTCAGCGCCGCGGGGCAGACCGGACTGATCCTGCCGAACCAGGAGCAGTTCCTCGACCCGTCGATCCCGGACAAGGGCCTGATCACGCAGGACACCGAACGGTCCCTCGCCGAGTTCGCGAAGTCCGGCTACACCCAGCAGGGCGGCAAGCTCGTCAAGGACGGCAAGCAGCTCGAGATCAACCTGATGACCGCGAACGGGTACTCGGACTGGCTCCGCGCCGCCCAGCAGGTCCAGCGCGACCTCGGGAAGATCGGCATCAAGGTCAACCTGCAGGCGCCGCAGCCCGCCGGGTACCAGCAGAACATCAACAACGGCAAGTTCGACATGGCGATGGGCGGCATGGGCAACGGCGACGTGTTCCAGGCCTACAACTCGCTGCTGTCGAGCGACTTCTACCAACCGGTCGGCAAGTCGACGGTGAACAACTTCGAGCGCTACCGCGACGCGGACACCCAGAAGCTCCTCGACGAGTACCGGGGCACGACCGACCGGGCCGAGCAACAGCGGATCCTCGACCAGCTGCAGCGGATCGTGTACGACGAACTGCTCGTGATCGGCATGTACTACGGCGGGCTCTGGGGACTGTTCAGCGACGCGAAGTTCGTCGGCTGGCCGAGTGCCGAGGACCCGTACATGGCGCCGCAGAACTACGACTCCGCCCCGCTGCTCATCTTCACGAAGCTCCGGCTCCGTGACAGCGCGGCCGGCAAGGCGATCCTCGACGAACAGCGCCAGAAGACGCAGCAGACGGAGGCAGGCAAGTGAAGTACGTCCTCCAGAAACTCGTCCTCTTCGTCCTCACCCTGTGGGCCGCGGTCACGCTGAACTTCGTGCTCCCGCGCCTCATGCCGGGCAGCCCCTCGGACGCCGCACTCGCCAAGCTCAGCCAGAACGGTCCCGTCACCGACGCGACCAAGAAGGCCATCGAGGCCCAGCTCGGCGTCCCCAGCGGCAACCTCTGGGACCAGTACGTCAGCTACCTGCACCAGGTCGTCACCCTCGACTTCGGCACGAGCTACACGTTCTACCCGCAGCCCGTCGGTGACCTCGTCGGCCGGGCCCTGCCGTACACGCTCGTCCTCGTCGGCACGGTCACGATCCTCGCGTTCGTGATCGGCACGCTGATCGGCGTCGCGGCGGCCTGGAAGCGCGGCACCTGGCTCGACTCGCTCCCGACGCTCTCGGGCTCGTTCATGTCGACGTTCCCGTACTTCTGGACGGCGCTCCTGCTGCTGTTCTTCCTCGGCTACGTCCTGCACTGGTTCCCGACCACCGGGGCGTCCTCGGCGACGAGCACCCCCGGTTGGAACGGCGAGTACGTCGGCGACGTGCTCCGGCACGCGATCCTCCCGGCGGTGACGATCCTGGTCACGAGCCTCGGCGGCTGGATCATCGGCATGCGCAACGCCATGATCAACACCCTCGGCGACGACTACGTCACCTTCGCCGAGGCGAACGGGCTCCGCGGCCGCACGGTCGCGATCCGGTACGCCGCACGGAACGCGATCCTGCCGAACCTGACCGGCTTCGGCCTGGCCCTCGGCGGTGTCGTCGGCGGCTCGGTCCTGGTCGAGCAGGTGTTCGGCTACCCGGGCATCGGCTACCTGCTGTTCAACGCCGTGATCGGGCAGGACTACCCGCTCATGCAGGCCCTCTTCCTGATGATCACCGTGTCGGTGCTCATCGCCAACTTCATCGTGGACGTCCTGTACGGCGTCCTGGACCCGAGGACGCGCCGATGACCAACAACCTCACGAAGGCGGCGTGCTGCGCCGACGACAACCACCCGAGGACGCGCCGATGACCAACACGCGCACACCCGACACAACCGTCGCAGTACGCACCCAGCAGCAGCAGGACCCGGACCAGCAGCACGACCAGGCCGCCCCCTCCAGGTGGAAGTCCGTCGGCCGCCAGTTCGGCGTCGTCTGGAGCAACACCAAGGCCCGCGTCGGCATCTGCATCCTCGGCTTCTTCGTCCTGGTCGCGATCGCCGCTCCGCTCCTCGCCCCGTACGGCGCGAGCCAGAACGGCTTCGCCCGCAACGCCGACGCCAGCTGGGCGCACTGGATGGGCACGACCGCCGCCGGCGAGGACGTCCTCTCCCAGATCATCTACGGCGCCCGGGTCTCGGTGCTCGTCGGTGCGGTCGCGGGCTTCCTGTCCACGTTCGTCGCCGTCGCGATCGGCCTGAGCTGGGGCTACATCCGCGGCTGGGTCGCCGAGGTCATCGGGTTCGTCGTGAACCTGTTCCTCGTCATCCCGGGCCTGCCCCTGATGATCGTGATCGCGGCGTACCTCCAGAACGGCGGCATCGCGGTCATCATCGCGGTGATCGTCGTCACCGGCTGGGCATGGGGTGCACGCGTGCTCCGCTCCCAGACGCAGTCGCTCCGCAGCCGTGACTTCGTGACCGCCGCGCAGTTCTCCGGCGAGGGCGCGACCCGCATCGTGTTCCGCGAGATCCTGCCGAACATGACGAGCCTCATCGTCGGCAGCTTCTTCGGCGCCGCGACGAGCGCGATCCTCGCCGAGGCGGGCCTCGAGTTCCTCGGACTCGGCGACTCCTCGATCGTCAGCTGGGGCACGATCCTCTACTGGGCGCAGAACTCGAACGCGCTGCTCACCGGCCAGTGGGTCCTGCTGTTCGCCCCCGGTCTCTGCATCGCCCTCCTGGCGATGAGCCTCACCCTCATCAACTTCGGCGTCGACGCCGTGTCCAACCCGCGACTGCGCGAGGGCGCGCGCCGCAAGAAGGAGGCAGCAGCATGAGCGGCCAGACACCCGACGTGACCAGCGACGGCCTGGAGGCCCGTGGCGGCGCCGCCACGCGCCTCCCGTCCGACGCCACCAACGCCACGCAGGACGTCCTGCTCGACGTGCGCGACCTGTCGGTCGTCTACGAGTCGGCCGGCCAGACGGCCGTCCAGGCCGTCGACCACGTCTCGTTCAGCCTGCGCAAGGGCGAGTTCGTCGGCCTGGTCGGTGAGTCCGGCTCGGGCAAGTCGACCCTCGGCTACGCGCTCACCCGGCTGCAGAAGCCGCCGGCGCGCACGAACGGCGGCAGCATCGTCTTCGCCGGGAGCGACATCCGCGACCTCGACGCCGAGGCGCTGCGCCAGCAGCGCCAGGGCGGCTTCGCGATGGTGCTGCAGTCCGGCATGAACGCGCTCAACCCGGTGCGGACCGTCCGGAACCACTTCGTCGACGTCTTCAAGGCTCACGGCCACGTGCCGCGGGAGCGCTGGGACGCCCGGATGCGCGAACTCGTCGGCAAGGTGAAGCTGCCGGAGTCGATGCTCGCGCGCTACCCGGGGGAGCTCTCCGGCGGCATGCGCCAGCGCGTGTCGATCGCCCTCGCGCTGTCCCTCGAGCCGCAGCTCATGGTGTTCGACGAGCCGACCACGGCCCTCGACGTCCTCGTGCAGCACGCCGTGATGGACACCATCATCGAGCTGCAGCGGTCCGAGGGGTTCACCGCGGTCCTCATCAGTCACGACCTCGGCATCGTGCTCGAGGCGACCGAGCGCGTGCTCGTCATGCACGAGGGGCGGATCGTCGAGGACGGCCGCTCGCTCGAGGTCCTCCGCGACCCGCAGGACGACTACACGAAGATGCTCCTGTCGCACTACGCCGACCCGCGTGCGGAGGTCGTGAGCCTGCCGGGCTTCCCCGACCGCTCCCTGCGCGACCCGTCGGCCACGCGGCAGGAGACGACGTCGTCGTTCAGCACGGTCGGGTCGCGCGAGCGCTCCGCGGCGAAGAACCCGATCGTGGTCGAGCACCTCGTGAAGACCTACCCGGCACCCCGTCGGGGCGAGCAGCCCGTGCAGGCCGTGCGCGACGTGTCGTTCACGCTCGAGCCCGGGCAGTCGCTCGCCCTCGTCGGCCAGTCCGGCTCGGGCAAGTCGACGATCGCGAAGATGCTGACCGGCGTCGAGCAGCCCACCAGCGGCACGGTCCGGTTCGGCGACACCGACGTGGCGAAGCTCGGCAGGCGCGGCCTGAAGGACCTGCGCTCCGAGGTGCAGATGGTGTTCCAGGACCCGTACGCGGCGCTCAACCCGCTGCACACGGTCGAGTACACGCTGTCCCGGCCGATCGCGAACTACACCGGGCTCCGCGGTCGGGACGCCCGGCGCCGGATGCTCGAGATCCTCGAGACCGTGGGTCTGACGCCCGTCGAGCAGTTCGCGCAGAAGCTCCCGCACCAGCTCTCCGGCGGGCAGCGGCAGCGCGTCGTCATCGCCCGGGCGCTCGCGAGCGACCCGCAGGTGATCATCGCCGACGAGCCCGTCTCGATGCTCGACGTCACGCTGCGCGCCGGCGTGCTCGCGCTGCTCGAGGACCTGCGGGAGCAGTGGGGCGTCTCGCTCCTCTACATCACGCACGACCTGCTCAGCGCGCGCCTCATCACCGACGACGTCATGGTGCTGCACGACGGCGCCGTGGTCGAGCGCGGCCGCACGGCCGAGGTGCTGCAGCACCCGCAGGACGACTACACGGTCGCGCTGCTGGACGCGGTGCCGAACCCGCGGCGGACACTGCTCGCATGAGCACGCTCCACGAGTTCCCGTCCGTCCCGCCCTTCGGCCACCTGCCCACGCCCGAGGGGGTCGACGTCGTCGGCGTCGACCTCCCGGTCGGGCGGCTCACCGCCTACCGCGTGGTCCCGTCCGGGCCGTCGAAGGGCACGGTCCTGGTCGTCCCCGGGTACACCGGCTCGAAGGAGGACTGGCGCACCTTCATGCCGCTCCTCCGCGAGGCCGGCTGGACCGCGGTCGCGATCAGCCGCCGCGGCCAGGCCGACTCCGCCGCGCCCACCTCGCCCCGCGACTACTCGCTCGAGCAGGAGGCCGCCGACGTCGTCCGGGTCGCCGCACTGCTCGACGACGGCGCGCCCGTCCACCTGATCGGACACTCGCTCGGCGGCGTGATCGCCCGCGCGGCCGCCATCGCGTCGCCGGGGTCGTTCCGGAGCGTCGTGCAGTTCTGCTCCGGCCCGTACGGCTGGCCCTACCGCAAGGTCACCGAGCTGACGATCCTGCACGACACCGCCGGCGACCTCCGCACGCTGTTCGACGCCACGAACCCGCTGTGGGCCGGCCGTCCCGACGAGGAACTCCCCGACGACGTCCGCATGGTGCGCGACCGCTTCGACGCGACCAGCCCGCTGAGCGTCGTCGCCGGCGGCCACATCCTCGAGGACCACACCGACAGCTCCGCCGAGCTCCGCGCGACCGGGCTCCCGGTCCTCGTGGCGCACGGCGAGTGGGACGGCGCCTGGCCGATCCCGTGGCAGCGGCAGATGGCCGAGGACACCGGCGCACGCTACGAGGTCGTCCCCACGAGCTACCACGGACCCCACGTCGAGAACCCCACCGCGACCATCGCGCTGTTCGACGACTTCCTGTCGGCGCACTGACGCCGACGCACCGAGAGGACCCATCATCACCACGCTGCAGTTCCCCGACGGCTTCCTCTGGGGCGCCGCCACCGCCGCCCACCAGATCGAGGGCAACAACGTCAACAGCAACTGGTGGGTGCACGAGCACGAGCCCGACACCACCATCGTCGAACCCTCCGGCGACGCCGCGGACAGCTACCACCGCTACCGCGAGGACATCCGGATCGCCGCCGACCTCGGCCTGAACTCCTACCGGTTCAGCATCGAGTGGGCGCGCATCGAGCCCGAGCGCGGCCACGTCTCGCGTGCCGAGATCGACCACTACCGCCGCATGGTCGAGGCCTGCCACGAGGCCGGCATCGAACCGATCGTCACGCTCATGCACTTCACCGTCCCGCGCTGGTTCGAGCGCGACGGGTTCTGGCGCGCCGACGACGCCGCCGACCTCTTCGCCCGCTACACCGAGGCCGCGCTCCCCGTCGTGCAGGACGGCGTCCGCTACGTCTGCACGATCAACGAGCCGAACATCGCCGCGATGCTCGCCGGGGGCGAGGACGCCGCGAACCTGGTCGCGTACGGGCTCCCCAACCCGGACCTGCACGTGGCCGACCAGCTGCTCGCCTCGCACAAGCGCTCCCGCGAGGTCCTGTCGCAGGTCTCCGGCCTGCAGTCCGGCTGGACCATCGCGACGCAGGCGTTCCGCGCGAACGGCGAGCCCGGGTCCGAGCAGATGCTCCGCGAGTACGGGTACCCGCGCGACGACTGGTACCTCGAGCAGGCCGCCGGCGACGACTTCCTCGGCGTGCAGGCCTACACGCGCACGTTCATCGGCGCCTCCGGGCCGGTCCCGGTCGCGGAGGACGTCGAGACGACCCTGACCGGGTGGGAGTTCTACCCCGAGGCCTCGGCCGACGGACTCCGCAGCGCGTGGGAGCTCTCCGGCCACGTGCCGCTGATGATCACCGAGAACGGCATCGCCACCGCCGACGACTCCCGCCGGGTCGCCTACACCCAGGGCGCCCTCGAGGGGATCCACCGCTGCATCGAGGACGGCATCGAGGTCCTCGGCTACCAGCACTGGTCCCTGCTCGACAACTACGAGTGGGCCTCCGGCTACCGGCCGACCTTCGGGCTCGTGGCGTGGGACCGCGAGACCTTCGCGCGCACGCCGAAGGACTCGGCGCGCTGGTACGGGAAGGTCGCGCAGGCGAACGCGCTCGAGACGCGTCGCGACTGACGCGACCCGGTGACGGACGGGCGCGCCCCGCTCGGCGGCGCGGGGGTCCGCCGAGCGGACCCGCTGACGGACGGGCGCGCCCCGCTCGGCGGCGCGGGGGTCCGCCGAGCGGACCCGCTGACGGACGGGCGCGCCCCGCTCTGCGGCGACGCGGAGCGTTGCGCGGGGCGCGCCGACCGAGCCTGCGAGGGAGGACGGTGTCAGCTGGCACCGCGCCTCCCGTCCGTCGTCCGGTCCCGGACCCGACCCCGCCCCCGATGGAGCAGTCGTCGTCGGGTCCGCCGGCGTGACCCGACGACGACTGCTCCATCGCGGGCCGTGTCGCGTTCCGCCCGTCGGCCCCGCGGGTCGCGAGCCGGGTGTCAGACGGCGGGGTCGTCGGTGGCGGGCCGGTCGTACCAGGCGAGCAGCGCCTCCTCGGCCCGGCGCGCACCGCGCTCGCGCGCGAGGTCGAGCGCCGTGCGGCCCTCGGCGTCCGGCACCGTGACGTCCGCGCCGCGTTCCAGGAGCGCCTCGATCGTGCCGCGTCGGTCGAACCACGCGGCGGCGTGCAGCGGGGCGAAACCCCAGCGGGGGTCGACCTCGTCGATGCCGGTCGGGTCGACGCCGAACCCGTCCAGCTCGAGCGACAGGCCCCCGACGTCACCGTGCCCGGCCGCACGGACCGCCGGCGCTGCCCACTCCAGCCAGCCGTCCGGCACCGGACCGTGCCAGCCGTGCGCCGGACGCTCCCCGAGGTCGGTCCACACCTGCTCGTGCACCGGCCGCACCGCGATCGCGACGTCCCGGAAGTGCACCGCGAGCTCGCCGGTGGGGGAGAGGAGCAGCCGGAGCTCCCAGACGTCGGCGTCGACGTGGGCGATCTCACCGCGCGAGACCTGCACGTCTCCGGCCAGGACGGCGAGCGGAGCGGTGTCGGCCGGTTCGAGCACGGCCCGCTCGAAGTCGAGCGTGACCTGCGCGTGGTTCCAGCGCCGCCACAGACCGTCCGGGGTGTCGAGGACCTCGTCGGTGCGGACCACCACGACCGCCCGGACCGACCGGGTCGGGGCGTCGTCGATGCCTGCCGTGTCCTGGGCGCCGGACGGGGTCTGCTGGTCGGTGTCGTGCCACGCGGCGATCCGGGCTTCGTTCCAGGTCACGGAGGCGAGGGCCGCGACCGATGGTGGGGCGTCGGTGACCAGGCGGGCGAGGTGTTCGGCGTAGCCCTCGACGTCCTCGAACGAGACGTACCCGACACCGGGCCAGCCCACTCGACTCCATCGCACGCTCCGACAATACCGGGGCGGGATGCGTCCGGACGGCGCTCCTCTGTGGACATACCGGACACAAGATATTAAAATTCTGGGATGGCAACCCGATCGACGCACCTTCGAGTCACCATCGTGACGCAGTACTACCCGCCGGAGATGCAGGGCTGGATCCCCGCCTCCGTTGCGCGCGGCCTCGCGGAGCGGGGTCACGACGTCACCGTGGTGACCGCGTTCCCCAACTACCCCTTCGGCCGGGTGTTCCCCGGTTGGAAGCAGCGGTTCCGGCACGCGGAGCGGGACGGGGCGGTCACCGTCCGTCGCGTGCCCATCGTGCCGGACCACTCGAGCAGCGCGCTCCGGCGCATGGTGAACTGCCTCAGCTTCGCCGCGTCCTCGCTCACGCGCACCCTCGACGCCCGGCATGCCGACGTCGTGTACGTGCACAGTGCACAGCCGACAGCCGCGATCGGCCCGATGCTGTGGCAGTTGCTGTTCCGCACGCCGTACGTCCTCCACGTGCAGGACATCTGGCCCGAGTCCGTCACGGGGTCCGGATTCGTCCGGAGCGCGGGAGCCGCGAAGGCGGCACAGGTCGCGCTCCTCGCGTGGCTCCGCCGACTCCACCGGCGCGCCGCGCACGTCATCGCGATCGCTCCGGGCGCTGCTCGACTCCTGGTCGAGCGGGGGAGCAGGGACGCGGACACGTCCGTCGTGCTCAACTGGGCGATGCACCTCCCCGAGCCAGCAGCGCGTGACCGCGACGGAACGACGACGATCGTGTACGCCGGCAACCTCGGCCCGAACCAGGGTCTGGACCCGATCATCCGAGCCGCCGCGCGCTGCCGCGATCTGCACGACCTGCGCTTCGTCTTCGTCGGCGACGGGATGGCTGCCGACGACCTCAGAGCCACCGCGAGTGAGATCGGCGCGACGAACATCGACTTCCGACCAGCGGTCGCGAGAGAGGCGATGCCGGGCGTGCACGCGGGTGCGGACTTCGAGATCGTCTCGTTGGCGGTGGCACCGATGTCGCCGATGACCATCCCCTCCAAGCTCCAGGACGCGCTCGCCAACGGGGTGCCCGTGATCGCTGCGGTCTCCGGTGACGCGGCGGAGATCGTCCGCGAGGGCGCAGCCGGGTTCGTCGTCGACCCGTCGGACGTCGACGCGATCGAAGCCGCCTTCCGGGCAGCGCACTCGACCGTCGGAGCGGAACGCGACCGGATGGCGGCGAACGCTCGTCGCGTCGTCGAACAGCGGATGCACCCCGGTCCTGCGATCGACCGCATCGAGCAGATCCTGTCGGAGGCAGCCCGATGACCCGTCGTCGGCGGGAGCGCTCGTGGGCGCACCGGAAGCGGCTGCTCGACCAGATCGTCGCCGTCGCGCTCCTCGTCCTGCTCGCACCGCTGTTCATCGTCGTCGCCGTCGCCATCCGCTGCGAGGGGAGCGGACCGGTGATCTACCGACAGACACGACCCGGCCTCCACGGAGTCCCCTTCCAGATCGTGAAGTTCCGGACCATGCGCCCCGACGCCGAGCTCGAGCGGCTGGGAACGGACGGCGACCACCTGCGGATCACCCGGCTCGGGCGCCTGCTCCGCACCACGAGCATCGACGAGCTCCCGAACCTCGTGAACGTCGCCCGCGGCGAGATGAGCATCATCGGGCCGAGGCCGCTCCTGATGTCCTACCTGCCGCTCTACTCCGAGCGACAGGCCAGGCGGCACGAGGTCCGGCCGGGGATGACCGGACTCGCACAGGTCAACGGTCGCAACGACTCCGACTGGGACACCCGGTTCGACCTCGACGTGGCCTACGTCGACGGGTGCTCGTTCCGGCTCGACGTCCGCATCCTCGTGGCCACCGTCCGCACCGTCCTGACGGCACGCGGCGTGTCCGCGCCCGGGCACGCGACGATGGTGCGCTTCACGGGAGTCGATCCGGGGAACGAGCGCGTGAGCGTCTGACCCCGAGCACGACGAGACCCCGGCACGGACGACGTGCCGGGGTCTCGTCGTACCGGGTTCCCCGGTACGACGTGCCGGGGTCTCGTCGTACCGGGTTCTCCGGCACAGATGACGTGCCGAGGTCTCGTTGTCCCGGGAGATCGTTCCCCCCCCCCCCCCCCCCCCCCCCCCCCGCACACCGACTGTGTCGAGGTCCGGCCGTCAGAGCCCGAGTGCCAGCTCGAAGACGTGGGGTGCCGGCCGGGCCGAGCGCCAGGCGTCGTAGGCATCGGCCGCGTCCGTCGCACGCCGTGTCAGGGACACCTCGTCCTCGCGGGCGAGCTGCTCGAGGACGTCTGCCCATCCGTCGTCGGGCACGACCTCCCCGCCGCCGGCCGCGACGCGTCCGGACCACGGCGTGGTGTCGGGGAGCAGGACCGGGCGCCCGACCGACATCGCCTCGACGATCGTGTGTCCGAAGTTCTCACCGGCCGTCGCGGTCACCATGGCGTGCGCGTCCTCGATCGAGGCGAGCACCTCGTCGTGCGTCCGCGTTCCCCGGAACTCGACGCGGACGTGGCCGGGCAGCGCGCGGGCGAGGGCCTCGCACTTCCGCCCGTACGCCTGATCGTCGACCGGGCCGACCACGACGAGACGCACCGGCACGGAGACCTCCGCGAGTGCCTCGAGCAGCAGGTGCGTCCGCTTCTTCGGACTGATCCGTCCCACCGTGACCAACTCGAGTCGACCGGCCACCCGGACCGGCGAGCGCCTCGCGACCGCGGGCAGCATCGTCTCGTTCTCCCGCACGACGACCACGGCGTCGTCACCCACCACCGCCCGGATGTTCGCCGCCTCGAGCTCGGTGGACGCGTGCCAGACGGTCCGACGGAACAGCCCCGCGTGACGGGCGAG
This sequence comes from Curtobacterium sp. MCBA15_004, assembly GCF_001865055.2. Taxonomy (NCBI): domain Bacteria; kingdom Bacillati; phylum Actinomycetota; class Actinomycetes; order Micrococcales; family Microbacteriaceae; genus Curtobacterium; species Curtobacterium sp. MCBA15_004. Next base: position 571,046 of record NZ_CP126266.1, read on the forward strand.
GGTGAGGTACCGGTGCTTCTTCGCCTGCTGCAGCGCGAGCGCTCCCGGGTCGAACTCGCCACGGGGCGCGACGAGCAGCCGTCCGCCCCGTGGTGTCGCGCATCGCTCCAGGAGCGATGGGAGGATGCCGAACAACGGATCGAACACGCTGTTGGCGTAGGTGAGGTCGGGACGAGGACCACGCCTGATCGCCCGAGCGAGCCGCAGGGTGCCCGTCGGCCCGCCGGTGTCGAGGAAGTGGACGGTGCGGTGGGCGTCGCGGACCGGCGACCGAGGGACGTCGAGGCGCACACGCGCCTGGAGGTCGCGGTCACGGGTGAGCACCTCGACGTGCATCCGAGACGGTGCCGCACGCGTCAGGGCGTCGAGCGTGCGGATCGGTCCGCCGCCGGCGACAGCGGGCGGGAAGTACGGTGCCAGGACCCGGACGGCGGTCACCGGTCCGCCCCCCGCTCGGAGTGGCGTTCCACCGCGCGGGCGAGGGACGCACGCCACGCCCGTTCCGCCACCGCTCGGGCGTAGGTCCGCTCGACGTGTGCACGCGCGCGGCGTCCGCGCGCGTCGGCGTGCTCGCGGTCGCGGACACCGTCCGCGAGCGCTGCCGCGAAGGCAGCCTCGATCGTCGGTCCGAACGGCACGAGCGTGCCGACGTCCGAGGGGACCGCCTCGGTCGCTCCGCGGGTCGCGGTCGTGACGACGGGCAGGCCGGAGGCCATCGCCTCGATGAAGACCACGCCGAACCCTTCCTCTCGGGAAGCGAGGGCGAAGAGCGACGCGCTGCGCAGCAGCGTCGCGAGTTCCTCGTCCGAGGGTGAGCTCAGCACGTCGACGACGTCCCGGAGTCCGAGCTCGTCGATGAGCTCCAGGTCCGCGGTGGGCAAGGTGTGCCGACCGGCCAGCACCAGACGGTTCCGCAGGCCGTGCTCGTGTCGAGCGATCGCGTAGGCGCGCAGGAGCGTCCGGATGTCCTTCCGAGGGTCGTTCAGGCGACCGGCCATGACGACGGGGCCGTCCGCGGCGCGGCGCTCGGCTGGCCGGTGGACGTCCGTGTCGACCCCGAGCGGGAGGACCTCGACGATCTGACCGGTGCGCTCCCGCAGGACGTCCGCCATCGACGCGTTGACCGTGACGATGGTCCCGGCCAGGTCGAGGGCCCGCGCGTCGTACCGCGCCGTCGCGGCCGTGTTCGCGCGCAACAGCGCACCGCGGACTCCGCGTGTGACCGCGAGCCGAGCCGACCGTTCCTCCTCGACGAGGGATGCGACCTTCAGCACCCAGGGGATGCGCACGTCCCGCATGACGGATCCGATGGCCGGGGTCCCGGCGATCACGAGCGCGGCATCACACTCGTCGATGACCTCGGTCAGGACACGGCGTGGCCGGTACCGGTTCGACTCGAGCTCGGGAAGCACCGTCCCGACGTCCCAGACCTCGTGGCCACCGAACGTCCGTGATCGGGCCGTCGGGCCGCGGAGGAGCGAGGCCGGGCGCAGCGGAGAGGCGTGTTCCGGAGCGCCGCGGAACATGCGAGGGGACACGAACCGGACGGCCCACCGCTCGTCGTGGGGGACGTGGCATCCTCCGAACGCCGATGCCACGAAGTCCGCCACGGCGGCGAGGCCCCCGCCTCGAGCTTCAGGGGTGCGGTACTCGGGTACCACGATGGCGAGAGTGCGCAAGGGCGGCTCCTTCACGAGAGGCCCGGACCGGGCCGGGGACGAGGTGCTGACGAGGGGGCGACGAGCGTCGCGAGACTCCACCACCACGCGACGGCGCCGAGGACGGTGACGACAGCGGCAGCGGCGACGATCGCGTCGATGCCGTGCGACGCGGCGATGATCACCGCGGGCAGTCGCACCGCGGCCGTGGCGATCCTGACCGACACGATCCGACGACCGTTGCCGATCGCGCGGTGCGCGACCTCGGGGACGGCCGCGACCATCTGGAAGAACAGCTCGACGGCGGTGAGCAGGAGGACGGGCTCGACGGTCCTCCAGGTCGCACCGAGCAGTGCGCTGCCGAGGCGGTCGGGCGCGGACGCGAGGAGGACGAGGGCCGGCAGAGCGAGCCCCGACAGGACCGCGGTGTCGATCACGAACGGACGCAGACCGCATCCCGATCCGAGGTGCTGGACCGCCCGGGGGATGAGCACCGCGCGGGAGGCGGACAGCGCAACGGTCACCGGGCCCGCGAGCGTGCCGGCTCCGCGGAGCGCTGCGGCGATCGACAGGCCGCCGATCGCCGTCGCGATCCAGGTGACGAGCTGCACGACGCCGCTGCCGATCACCGTGTCGCTCGCGAAGGCGATCGACCGTGCGTCCGTCACCGGCGTCCTCGCCCACGACGGGACCACGTCCGAACGCGTCACAGCCGCAGCCGTGTACCCGATCAGCGCGCCGCCACCGGCCCAGAGGGCGAAGGCGGTGAGGCCGTCCCACGCGCCGAGGAGCGTCCCGACGAGGGCGATCACGCTCGCCGTGCACACGACCGTCTCGAGGACGACCGCCTGCCACGCTGCCCCGGTCGCGAGCAGGACCGCCCGGACGCACTCACGGAGCGTCAGGCCGTGCGCGACGACGGCTCCCGTGACCAGGTAGGCCGACCCGGTCGCCACGCCGGCGCCGAGCAGTACGACCGCCCCGACGAGCCCCATGACCGACGCCCGACCGAGCATCCTGGTCCCGCGGGGACGACGGTGCGCGTCCGCGACCAGGGGATCGGTCACGGCCGACTTGCTGAGCGCCGTCAGGAGGACCAGGGCGGCCACGGCGACGCCGAACCGACCGGTGTCGTCGACGGAGGACGTCCGCGCGACCGAGACCGCGACGAGCAACCCGGAGGCGCTCGCGAGCGCCGTCGCGGTGAGGGCGGCGACCGCACGACTCCGGACGAACCCGTGCAGGCGCCTCACGACTGCCGCACCGTCGACGTGGGAGTCGCTCGCGTCGGGAGGTACCCCCGGACGGGTGATCGCCGAGCCCACACCTGCAGCGCCACGAACACCGGAAGCGTCGCGACGAGCGCCTGCAGCGCGCCGATCGTCGAGTCGGGCGGTGTCCCGAACCACGAGAGCGGGCCGTTGAGAGCGAGCGTGAAGAGGATGAGGGCGTACGGACGCCGCGCGATGCCGGACCACGGCCGGAGCGTCATCACGAACGCCGCGTACCCGGCGTACAGGAGCACCACGGCGAAGGCTCCCCAGAAGAACCACACGGTCGCCACCGGGAGGAACGTGTACGACGAGAAGGGTGCGCCGCCGAGGTACTCGTTGATCAGATTGCCGGACGAGAGCGCACCGCGGTCGGGGTCGAGGAACCGGGGCACGAGGCCGTACCGGATCACCTCGCCGAACCCGGGCTGGCCGAGCTCGTGACCGGGCCCCAGGTCGGCGGCGCGGCCGATCTGCTCGTCGAAGCGGAGCCGGTCGCTCGCCGTCAGGTCGGTGCTCACGTCGATGCCGTTCGCGAGTCGCAGCTGGTTCCGGACGGCGAAGACGGTCGGCCAGACGACGGCGACGAGCCCGATCGCGGCGACGATCCACGACCGCGGCACGAGTTCGGTGAGGTACGCCAGGACGGCCAGGAGCACCAGGAACCCGACCGCGCGCGCCGTGATGGTGGTGACGGACGCGGACACGATCTGCGTCAGCAGGAGCGCACCGATCCAGCGGAGGGCGCCAGCTCGGCTCAGACCCCCCGTGTGCCGGGCCGTGATGAGCAGCGCCAGCGCGACCGCTGTCCACGAGGTGAAGGGCGTGAGGACGGCGGCAGCGCCGGAGGGGAGCTCCCCGTCGACCTGCGATCGCAGTGTCCCCGCACCCAGCACGACGGAGGCGAGGGTCGCGGCGATCGCGACGACGCTGACGATGCGCGCGAGCACGGCGAGACGCTCCGGGTGCCAGGCCGACGGGGAGGGGACCCTGGGGGACGGGTTGCGCGGGGACGTCGCGACCGGCCTGCCGGAGCGGCGTTCGGCGACCGCGATCGACGCGACCGCGGCCTCGACGGCGAACGCCCCGGCGATCGCGAGCGCCGACGTCCGGATGATGAAGTCGGTCTCCGGGTTGCCGTACCAGACCGCCGTCGGCAGGAAGAGCAGCACGTACGGAGCAGCGACGGCGAACGTCGTCGGGAAGCGCAGCGCGAGCTGACGACCGACGGATCGCGTGGCGTTCACGGTCGACGCCGGATGCCCAGGTTGGCGTGGTGCGCGTGCGCGGTGCCGAGGATGAACCCGACCACGCGGCGGGCCGTGTCCGGCACCGCGTACTCCGCCGGCGCCGACTGCCGTGTCGTGGCGGTGGCGCGAGCGAAGCGAACCGCTTCGGTCACCGACCGGGTGGCGACCCCGGCGGTCACCACCGAACCGGTGTCGATCGCCTCCGGACGCTCGATGCGCTCGCGGAGCGTGACCGCTGGGAACCCGAGCATGACGGACTCCTCGCTGATGGTGCCGGAGTCCGACAGCACCACGAACGCCGAGCGCTGCAGCGCGATGTAGTCGTGGAAACCGAAGGGCTCGTGCAGGATCACCCTCGGCCAACGGCTCGCGTCGATCCCGGTCAGGGACCTGCGCGTCCGCGGGTGGGTGGACACCAGGACCGGCAGGTCGTGCTCGTCCCCGACGGCCTGGACCGCATCGAGCAGTGCGATGAGTCGTTCCGGGTCGTCGACGTTCTCCTCGCGGTGCGCGCTGACCAGGACGTAGCCGTCCGGCTCGAGTGAGTACTGCTCGAGGGCGTCGCTCTCCGCGATGGACACGCTGTGGGCGGCGAGTACCTCGCACAGCGGTGACCCGGTCAACACGACGCGGGCGGGGTGGATCCCCTCCGACAGCAGGTTCCGTCGCGCGTGCTCGGTGTACACGAGGTTGTAGTCGGCGACGTGGTCGACCAGGCGCCGGTTCGTCTCCTCCGGGACGTTCTCGTCGAAGGACCGGTTGCCGGCCTCCATGTGGAACACCGGGATGCGCATGCGCTTCGCGATGATCGCGGCCAGTGCGCTGTTCGTGTCCCCGAGCACGAGCACGGCGTCGGGCCGCTCCGCCAGCAGGACCTGCTCGGTCTGGCGCAGGACGTCGCCGAGGACCGCGCCGAGCGACGACGTGTCGATCGACAGCTGGTGGTCGGGCTGGCGCAGTCCGAGGTCCTCGAAGAAGACGTCGTTCAGCTGGCGGTCGTGGTTCTGCCCGGTGTGGACGAGGACGTGGTCGCACGTCCGTTCGAGCAGGTGGATGACCTCGGACAGTCGGATGAGCTCCGGCCGGGTGCCGACGACGGTCAGGACCTTCGTCCGGGGGTGGGTCGCGTTCGTGGTCATGCGGGGTCCTGGATCGTGTCGGGTCGGGCAGGGTCGAAGAGCTCGTTCGTCCAGAAGAGCGTCACGAGCGGTGTGGTGCCGGTGTTGGTGAGGGAGTGCGCCCACAGGGTCGGCATGTCGACGGCGACGGGTCGGTCTCCGCTCACCCGGATGGTCCGGCGTTCGTCGGTGAGCACGCGCCGGAGGGTGATGCGGGCCTCGCCCTGCACCACCACGAAGCGTTCGACCTTCCGACGGTGGAAGTGGTCGCCGCGGGTGACACCCGGAGCAGTGGTCGATACACCGGTCTGCCCGGGACCGCCGTGTGCGCGGACGATCTCCGTGAAGGTGCCCCTGTGGTCGGTCGATGCTGTCAGGGGGTGCACCGGCTCGATCGCCGACGCGTAGGAGCGGTACGTGTTGAAGAGGTCTCGTTCGAACTGGGAGTCCAGGGCGGGGATCTCGCCGTGGCGGTAGACGTCCGCCTGCGCCGTGATGCGTCGGGCCAGGTCGGGGACGGAGACGGTCGTTCCTCGACGGTCGAGTTCGGCCTGGTCGATCGAACCGGACAGGGCCTCGGCCACGTCCTGCGCGTGCACGAAGGTGCGGACGTCGTCGGAGTCGACGGTCGGTCGTTCGCCCCTCGCGATCCGGTGGCAGAAGGTCTGCGTGACGCCGTTGTGGTAGGGCGTCCCGTGCTCGCCGAAGACGTTCTGGATCACGAGGTCGACGAACTCGGCCTGCCACCGAGCTGCTGCCGCCGCCAGCACCTCCGCCGCACGGGACTTCCCCTCGGTGTAGGGGTTGGTGCCGCGCATGCCGCTGTTCGCGTAGACGAGGCACCGCGGCCGGGCGCCTGCTGCGTCCAGGGCGGACACGAACCGACGAGCGAGTTCGACGTTGCCGTCGCGGACGTCGTGGTCGGAGCCCCGGGAGATCCCGGCCACGTGGATCGCGGTGTCGACGGCATCGAGGCCCCGGACCGCTGCAGGACCGCTCGTCGTTCGCAGGTCGACGTCGATCCACGGCCGCCCTTCGGCGTGCAACACCGTCCGGAGGTGCCATCCGATCAGGCCGCCGCGCCCGCTGACGGCGATCACGCGGCGATCCTGACCAGGTCCCGCCCAGCACGCGCCAGCTCTGCGCGGACCTCGGGCAGGGAGAGCAGGAGGTCCTCGACACCGCGCACGTCCAGGCGCTCGACGCTGTGCGAGTCGTAGGCGATCCGGTCGGTCTGAGCGGGGTCGCCCTCGTCGACGTACGCCGAGTAGTTCAGGTCGCGGACGTCCGCGGGGATGCGGAAGTAGTCACCCATGTCCTGCGCGCGGGCGAGTTCCTCGCGGCTGGCGAGCGCCTCGGAGAGCTTCTCTGCGTGTCGCGTCCCGATCACGCGGAACGGTTCGCCCGAGAGGCCGAACAGGTTGGCCAGCGCGCGTGCGAGGTCCCCGATCGTGCACGATGCGGCTTTCTTCACGAACAGGTCACCCTGGTTGGCGTGCACGAAGGCGTGCTCGACGAGGTCGACGCTGTCGTCCAGGGACATCATGAACCGGGTCATCTCGGGGTTCGTGACGGTGAGCTGCTGGCCGCGGCGGATCTGGTCGATGAAGAGCGGGATGACCGAGCCGCGCGAGTACATCACGTTGCCGTACCGCACGCACGACACGATCGTTCCGGACTCGTGGTTGTTCAGACCGAAGGACAGCGCGACCTTCTCCATCAGCGCTTTGCTGATCCCCATCGCGTTGACCGGGTACACGGCCTTGTCGGTGCTCAGGCACACGACGGACTGCACGCCGGCCGCCTCGGCCTCTGCCACGACGTTCTGGCTGCCCAGCACGTTGGTGCGCACCGCCTCGAGCGGGAAGAACTCGCACGACGGCACCTGCTTCAGCGCAGCCGCGTGGAAGACGTGGTCGACACCACGGACCGCTCGACTGACGCTCTCCGGCTCACGCACGTCGCCGAGGTAGAAGCGAGCGCGCGGGTCGTTGAGCTCGTTCCGCAGCTGGTCCTGCTTGGCTTCGTCGCGGCTGAGGATCCGGACCTCGCCGACGCCCCGGGCGAGGAGACGCTTGGTGACGGTCTTGCCGAAGGAACCGGTGCCGCCGGTCACGAGGACACGGGAACCGACGAGGGAGGCGGTGTTGAAGGTCATGATGGTCCTGTCTTCACTGGATCGTTCTGGCTTGAGGTGGCTGGTGCGGCCGGCCTGGAGGCTCGACGCGCGTGTCCGCATCGGCCTGCGGCGGTGCGGTGGTCGCGTCAGTCCGCGACACGCGTCCCACGGACCGGGCGGAGGTCTGCCCGGGTCAGGTCGGCGGGAGCGCCGAGGTAGCCGTAGCTGTAGCGCTGCTGCGGAGCCTTCGCCATCGTCACGGCGAGGCCGAGCGTGTGGGCGTCTGCGCGCTCCAGCACGGCCAGTGCGTCGCGGAGTTCGTGCGTGTGGGACCGCCGGGCCGCGGTGACGACGATCGCTCCGGAGCAGGCCGCGGCCAGGACCGCAGCATCCGTCACCGGGAGCAGCGGCGGCGTGTCGATGATGACGTAGTCGTTGTCGGCGGCGAGCGTTGCGAGTATCTCGGTCATGCCCGTCGAGGCGAGCAAGTCTGCGGGGTTCGGTGGCAGGGGTCCCGTGGGCAGGACGGTTCCGGTGTCCCCCCACGGGACAGCGACGTCATCGAGCTCGGCGCGGCCGATCAGGACGTCGGTCAGTCCGGCGTGGTTGTCGATGTCCAGGCGGTCGGCGACGGCCGGACGTCGGAGGTCGCAGTCGACGATCGCGACCCGGGCGCCGCCCTCCATGAGCGCAGCGGCCAGGTTCACCGTCGTCGTCGTCTTGCCCTCGCTGGCGTTCGCCGAGGTGATGACGAAGACGCGCCCGTTCTCGCTCCGGCCGAGGAACCGGAGGTTCGTGCGGAGGGCGCGGAAGGCCTCGGCGAACACTCCTCGGCGGTCACCCTGGATGAACACCGGGGTCCGGTGCAGTCCGTTCCACCTCGGGATGACGCCGAGGACAGGACGATCGGTCACGGACTCGACCTCGGAGCGACCACGGATCTTCGTGTCGAGCAGCTCGCGCAGCATGGCGCCGATCACGCCGAGGGTCAGCCCCCCGGCCACCCCGAGGAAGACGCTCTTCGTGGTCTGTGGGGTCGCACGGTCCTCGGGCACGACGGCGGGTTGCACCGTCCGGATGGACACGGGGCTGGTCGATCCGGCGCTGGCCTGCTCGAGGTCGTCGGCGACGAGCGCCGTGAAGGTCGCACTGATCGCGTTCGCGATCGCCGCGGCGCGATCGGCCGAGGTGTCGTTGACCGTGAGGTTCAGCAGCACGGTGTCGTTGGGCGATGACGCCCGGACCCGCTGAGCCAGGTCCTGTGCGCTGAGGTCGAGACCGAGGTCGTCGATCGCGCGCTGGAGCACGCGCGGGGTGGTGATGATGTCGGCGTACGACCGCACGCGCTGCTCGGCGGCGTTGCCACCCTGAACGATGTCGGTGGCCGATCCCTGCTCGGCAGCGGCAACGGTGACGTAGAGGCGAGCGGTTGCGTCGTAGGTCGGGGTGGTCAGTGCGAGCTGCAGGCAACTGGCGGTCACGCCGAGGGCGAGTCCGCTCAGCACGACCGGCCAGCGGCGGCGCAGCGCGTGGAGGATGTCGGGGAGATCCATGTGGTCCTGTCGTCGAGTTCGTACTCAAATCCTAGCACGTGAAATATGAAACGGGCAATGCCCGCCGTGCTACGCGTACGACGAGGGCCAGCCGGTTGCCCGGTGGCCCTCGTGCGTGTGTGTGGGGGGTGTCAGTCGACGGTGTTGCCGGCGCCTTGGTCGTCGGTCTCGGGGGTGCCCGTCTTCACGTGGACTTCGTTGTTCGAGCCGAGGAGGAGGACGGAGTCGACGGTGTCGGCGGTGATGGTGTTGTTGCTGCCCTCGACGACGAGGGTGGTGGCCTTGCCGATGGTGATCGTGCTTCCGGCGGCGGTGATCGCGACGGCGGGGCACTCCTCGATCGAGCGGGTGGTGTGCTCGCCGCTGAGCACGGCTTGCTTGCCGTCGCATGCGTTGTCGTACGCGGTGGGCGCTCCCGGGTCGGAGGCGGGGGCGGTGGTGGAGGCGGTCGGGGTCGGCGTCTCGGCGGTGGGGTCGGTGTGCTGCGCGGAACACCCGGTGAGGAGGAGCGCGGCGACGGTGACGGTGAGGAGCGCGGTGGTGCTGCGTCGGATCGGCATGAGTGTCCTTCGTGAGTCGTGGAGGCGTGTGGGGGCCGGTGTGTGGGCGTGGGTCGGCGGCCGGTCGGAGCGGTGCTCCGGCCGGCCGCCGTGTGTCGCGGGTGCTACTGGGTGATGGTGAGGGGAACGCGGACGGTGTCGACCTTGTCGCCGGCGTCCTCCTGGACGATGCGGACGTTGTACTTGGTGGGGAGTGCGCCCATGTTGCGGTTGATGGTCCACTTGCCGCGGGCGTTCGCGATCCCGGTGGTGGGGTTCGTCGGGTTGTCGCCCCAGACGTAGATCGTGACCTTCGTGCCCGGCGTCGCGGTGCCGGTGAAGGTCTGGATCCCGGCGGTGGCGGTGCTGTCAGCGGTGGGGCTGGTCACCGTCAGGTCGGCCGGAGCGCCGACCCAGCCGTAGGGTGCGATGCGGATGTTGTCGATCTGGTTGACCTTGCCCTGGGCTGCGGGTTCCTGACGGACCGCGATCCGGTCGTAGTTCACCTTCGCGAGCCCGCGTCGGATCTCCCACTTCCCGGTCTTCTCGTCAGCCTTGGTCGTGATGTTGTAGGACTCCACGGCGGGGTTGTCGAGACCGAACGGGTTGAACACGATCGTCGCGCCTGGCGTTGCGGTGCCGGCGAAGACCTGGTCACCAGCGTTGAAGAAGTCGCCGTCCTTGAAGTTCGTCAGCTCCAGGTCACCCGGCTGGCCGACGCCGTCGTAGGGGCGGAGGTTCCAGTTCGTCAGCTCGTTCGTCACGCCGGGCTGCGCGGTCTGCTTCACGGACACCAGCGGGTAGGTCGTGTCAGCGAGTCCGCGACGGATCTCCCAGTTGCCCCACTGGTCGACCGTGGTGGTCTGGTTGTAGGAGGGGTTGTTGAACCCGTGGACGTTGAACGTGATCGTCGCGCCGACGGTTCCGCGGCCGGTGAACAGCTGCTCGCCGGGCACGAAGGTGCCGTTCTTGACGTGGGAGCTGATCTGGACCGACTCGGCGGTGATCGGCGCGGTCGAGGATGCGGTGGTGTCGGTCACGAGGGCGCCCTTGGACTTCGCCGAGGCCACGAGCTCGACCGTGCCCGAGCCCAGGCCCGTCAGGTTCCTGGTGAAGGAGCCGTCATCGTTCGCGACGGTGAAGGTGTCGATCTGCTTCCCACCGGAGGTGATCGTGACCTGGGCGCCCTTCGAGGACTGCCCGGTCACGGTCAGTGCACCACCGGTGAAGGTCGTCGGGAGCTGGATCGACACCGCGTCGCCGTAGTCGGCGTCGGTGGTGGTGGTCTGCGTGCCGTCGATGCCGGTCTGCTCGACCGTGAGGGTGTGCTTGCCGGCACCGAGCGGGTCGATCGGCAGGGACCACTCGCCGTTGCTGCCCACCTTCGCGGTGCCGAGCGTCGTGGTGCCGTTCTTGACCGTGATCGTGGCGCCGTCGACACCGGTGCCGGCCACGGTCGCCTTCTTGGTCACGTCCGCGTCGAACGACACCGCCGCGGTCGGGTCCGCGACCGTCGACTTGCCGGGGTTCACCGTGAGCTCCGCCGTCGTGCGGTTGTAGCCCTTGCTGATGGCCTCGACCACCAGGTGGTACTCACGGTCCTCGAGATCGCGGACGACCGCGCGGTAGGTGCTGCCGGTGCCGGCGACGGTCTCGGCGAGCACCTCGTCGGCGTGGCCCTTCTCGTAGACCTTCACCATCGAGCCGGACTGCGCCGCGCCGCGGACGGTCAGGAGGTCACCCGGCTCGAGCTCGGCCTCGTCGGCCGGCGAGGTGATCGAGACCCCGGTGCCGTAGTCGAGCGACACGCTCTGCGGGGTGGCGTCCTCGCCGCGGATCGTCTGCGTGACGGTGAGGTCGTAGGTGCCGGGCATGTTCGGCGCGTTCACGGGGACCGAGTAGGTGCCGTCGTCGGCCGACGTGGTCATCGCGATGCGCTTCTCGCCGTGGTAGACGTTGATCGCCGTGTCCGGGGTCGCCGTGCCGCTGATCGTCGCGACCTCGTCGACCGCGGAGCCGAACGCGCCGGTCGCGACCAGCGGGGTCACCGGGAGGTCCACGGTGACGTCGCTCTCGGAGATCACGTCGCCGCCGTCGTAGGCCGCGAGGTGAACCGTCGTCTCGCCGAGCGCGAGGTTCCGCAGCGCGGCGGGGCCCCACTTGCCGTCGGTCACGTCCTGGTCGCCGACGACCTGCTTGCCGTCCTTGTTCGAGTAGGAGACCTCGACGGAGGTGGCCTCGTCGGGTGCGATCCCGTCGACGAGCTTCGCCGTCCCGTTCTCGAGGTCGACGTCGGCGACGGACGCCGAGAGCCCGAACGGCGACTCGACGAACTGGAAGTCCTTCGAGGACGGCCGCTCCTTGCTCCACGCCAGGTGATCCGCGTTGTGGGGGCTCAGGTTTGACGTGAGGTATCGGCCACCCTCGGTCCTCGGGAGGCCGTTCTCGATCGTCCACTTAATTTCCTGGTACTGACCCGGCCTCGCACAAGTTGTCGCGTAGGTGTCTCGCCTGTCGTCGTATGCGGTGGCAGCGGAGAGGCAGCGGTCACCGGTCGCGAAGGTCCAGAACTGCCTCCCACCGATGATGCCGGCGCCGTGCGCGACGAACGTCGGAGTCGCGTCGTGCGCGTCCGCGAGCGAGTCGAAGTGGACGAGGTTCAGGTTGCCGTACGAGGGAGGCATCGGCGCCTTGTAGCCGTCGCCGTCGCGGATGATGAGCTGGAACTCGGTTCCGTCCGCGATCGTGCGGGACGCCTTGTCGTCGGCGGGTGTGGCCGTGGCCACCGGCCCGAAGCTCAGCCCGGTGGCGATGGTGGCTGCCGCGACGCCGGTCGCGGCCGCGGCTTTGAGGAATGACTTCATGAGAGGAGGGAATCCTTCAGGTCGGGCCGCGGTGACCGCGGCGGATGCTGTACGTCAAATATAACATACGCAATGTCTGCCCAGCGCTCTGCCTTCGTCCCGTGACTTGACACGACGCGACTCAGGTCTAGACTTGAGCGCAGCGGACGCAACTCTGCGTAGGCTTCAGCAAGACCACGCACCCGATCGAAGGAGCACCAACACATGGGACGTGCAGTAGGCATCGACCTCGGAACGACCAACTCCGTCGTCTCCGTACTCGAAGGCGGCGAGCCCACCGTCATCGCCAACGCCGAGGGGCTCCGCACGACGCCCTCGATCGTGGCGTTCACGAAGGACGGCGAGGTGCTCGTCGGCGAGACCGCGAAGCGCCAGGCCGTGACGAACGTCGACCGCACCATCGCGAGCGTGAAGCGCCACATCGGTACCGACTGGAAGGTCGACATCGACGGCAAGAGCTACACGCCGCAGGAGATCTCGGCCCGCACCCTGGGCAAGCTCAAGCGCGACGCCGAGCAGTACCTCGGTGAGGACGTCACCGACGCGGTCATCACCGTCCCGGCGTACTTCAACGACGCCGAGCGCCAGGCCACGAAGGACGCCGGTGAGATCGCCGGCCTCAACGTCCTCCGCATCATCAACGAGCCGACCGCCGCCGCGCTGGCGTACGGCCTCGACAAGGGCAAGGAGGACGAGCTCATCCTGGTCTTCGACCTCGGTGGCGGCACGTTCGACGTCTCCCTGCTCGAGGTGGGCAAGGACGATGACTTCTCCACGATCCAGGTCCGCGCGACCTCGGGCGACAACCGCCTCGGCGGCGACGACTGGGACCAGCGCATCGTCGACCACCTCGTCAAGAAGTTCAAGGACGAGCACGGCGTCGACCTGTCGACCGACAAGATCGCGAAGCAGCGCCTCAAGGAAGCCGCCGAGCAGGCCAAGAAGGAGCTGTCGTCGCAGATGTCGGCGAACATCCAGCTCCCGTACCTGACGCTCACCGCCGACGGCCCCCTGAACCTCGACGAGACCATCTCCCGCGCGCAGTTCGAGCAGATGACCTCCGACCTGCTCGACCGCACGAAGAAGCCCTTCAACGACGTCATCAAGGAGGCGGGTGTCTCGGTCAACGACATCGCGCACGTGGTGCTCGTCGGCGGCTCGACCCGCATGCCGGCCGTGGCCGAGGTCGTCAAGTCGCTGACCGGCGGCAAGTCCCCGAACCAGGGCGTCAACCCGGACGAGGTCGTCGCCGTGGGCGCCGCGCTCCAGGCCGGTGTCCTCAAGGGCGAGCGCAAGGACGTCCTGCTCATCGACGTCACGCCGCTGTCGCTCGGCATCGAGACCAAGGGCGGCCTGATGACGAAGCTCATCGACCGCAACACCGCGATCCCGACCAAGCGGAGCGAGACCTTCACGACCGCCGACGACAACCAGCCGTCGGTCGCGATCCAGGTCTTCCAGGGCGAGCGCGAGTTCACCCGTGACAACAAGCCGCTCGGCACGTTCGAGCTGACCGGCATCGCCCCGGCTCCCCGTGGCGTCCCGCAGGTCGAGGTCACGTTCGACATCGACGCCAACGGCATCGTGCACGTGTCCGCGAAGGACAAGGGCACCGGCAAGGAGCAGTCGATGGTCATCTCCGGCGGCTCGTCGCTGCCGAAGGAGGACATCGAGCGCATGGTCCGCGAGGCCGAGGAGCACGCCGCCGAGGACAAGGCCCGCCGCGAGGCCAACGAGCGTCGCAACCAGGCCGAGCAGCTCGTCTACTCGATCGAGAAGCTCATCAAGGAGAACGACGACAAGCTCCCCGCGGACGTCAAGTCCGAGGTCCAGGGTGACGTCGACGCGCTGAAGTCCGCCCTTGCGGGTGAGGACGACGACGCGGTCAAGGCCGCCTACGACAAGCTCAACGAGTCGCAGGGCAAGCTCGGCCAGGCGATCTACAGCCAGCAGGACGCGGGTGCCGCGGCCGGTGGCGAGCAGCCCACGGGCGACCAGGCGCAGCAGGACGACGAGGACATCGTCGACGCCGAGGTCGTGGACGACGAGGACGACAAGGACAAGAAGTAACGATGACGGACCGCAAGGACAACGTGCCGAACGAGTCTGTTCCTGAAGACCCGGCGCCCCAGGTCGAGGGCGACGCCACCAACGCACAGGAGCCCGAGGACCTCATCGAGGCGGAGGGACCGGACGTGGAACTCCCCACGGACGGCCCCGCCGCCGGTGGCCCCGACGCCGACGTGACGGACGACCTGTCGCCCGAGGACAAGGCCCTGCTCGGCGACGCCGCGCGCGGCATCGCCGAGGACAAGCTGTCCCAGGACGACCGTGACCTCGTCGCCGACATGCGCGCGGACATGCTCCGAGCACAGGCCGAGCTGGTGAACTTCCGGAAGCGCGTCGAGCGTGACCGCGAGGCCAACCGCGACGCCGTCATCGCCGAGGTCGTCCGGGCGCTGCTCCCGGCGCTCGACGACCTGACCCGCGCGGAGGCCCACGGCGACCTCGCGGACGGTCCGATGCAGGTCATCGGCCAGAAGATCCGCGGCGGCTTCGAGAAGTTCAAGCTCGTGCAGATCGGCGAGAAGGGCGAGACCTTCGACCCGAACGTGCACGAGGCGATCGTCCAGCTGCCCACGCCGGGTGCCACCGACCAGACCGTCGCGGACGTCGTGGAGCCGGGCTACAAGCTCGGCGACCGCGTCCTGCGTGCGGCCAAGGTCGCCGTGGCGGTCCCGGCCTGAGATCCGGGAGGAGGTAGGGATTCATGGCCAGTCAGGACTGGTTCGACAAGGACTTCTACAAGGTCCTCGGCGTCGACAAGACGGCGAGCGACGCTGAGCTGAAGAAGACCTACCGGAAGCTCGCGCGGCAGTACCACCCGGACTCCAACCCGGGCGACGCCGCCGCCGAGTCCCGCTTCAAGGAGATCAGCGAGGCCTACTCGGTGCTCTCCGACAAGGAGCAGCGCGCCGAGTACGACCAGGTCCGCGCCATGGGCTCGGGCGCCCGCTTCACCGCGGGTGGCCCGGGCCAGGGCGGCGGGTTCGAGGACGTCTTCGGCGGCATGTTCGGCCAGCAGGGTGGGCAGCGCGTCCGCTTCGGCCAGCAGGGCGGACGCGGTGGCGCCGGCGGGTTCGAGGACATCCTCGGCGGCATGTTCGGCGGTGGCGGCTTCGGCCAGAACTCCGGCGGCTACCGCGGCTTCGGCGGCCCGACCAAGGGCCGCGACGTCACGGCGTCCACGACGCTCGACTTCGCCACCGCGATCGCCGGCGACACGGTCAAGCTGTCGCAGGGCAACGGTCGGCCGGTCAACGTCCGGATCCCGGCGGGCGTCGCGGACGGTCAGAAGATCCGACTGCGCGGGCGCGGGGAACCGTCGCCCGACGGCGGTGAGGCCGGCGACCTCGTGGTCGCGGTGAGCGTCCGGAAGCACCCGGTCTTCGAGCGCGACGGGCTCAACCTCCGTGTGGACGTCCCGGTCACGTTCGTCGAGGCGGCGCTCGGCGCGACGATCCAGGTCCCGACGCTCGGCGGCGAGCCCGTCAAGCTGAAGGTGGCGCCCGGCACCCCGTCGGGTCGGGTCCTGCGCGTCAAGGGGCGCGGCGTCACGACCAAGAACGGCACGGGCGACCTGCTCGCGACCGTGCAGGTCGCGGTGCCGTCGCACCTGTCCGACAAGCAGCGCGAGGCCGTCGAGGCCCTCGCCGCGACCCTGCCGGACGAGGACCCCCGCGAGGACCTCCTCGCGAAGGCGCGCGGCTAGCACGAACCGTGCGCGCCACGGGCGCGCACGACACAGCACGACCCGGCCAGGAGGCGCGGCGCGGCTCCGTCAGGAACCTGCACCGCGCCTCCAGGCTGGGAACCGGACCACGCGGACGACGGAAGGGGCGATCGATGACCGACATGGACGAGAACTCGCCCGTCTTCGCGATCGCGACGGCGGCCGAGCTCGCCGAGATGCACCCGCAGACGCTGCGGCAGTACGACCGGCTCGGCCTCGTCGTGCCCGGCAGGACCCGCGGTGGGTCGCGGCGGTACTCCATGCGCGACATCGCCCAGCTGCGGGAGATCGCCCGGCTCGGGTCCGAGGGGGTGTCGCTCGAGGGCATCCGACGGGTGCTCGACCTCGAGAACGAGAACCGCGCCCTGCGTGAGCGCGTGCGGGAACTCGAGACCGCCCTCGCCGACCAGCTCATCAACCGGCCCGGCGCCCGCGTGTTCGCGGCGACGACGACCGGTGCGGCGATCTCGCTCAAGGCCGGGTCCCGTCCGCAGCGGAACACGCAGATCGTCCTCTGGCGACCGCCGCGCCCCTGACCGGCGCTCGGCCGGGCTGCGCGAGAGGGGCGATCGCGCACCTCCTGGCACAGTGATGTACCACTCGACCAGATGGTCGGCCTGATCCCTACCGTTGACGCGACTCGTCCGAGTCGAACGACGATCGACGGAGGATCCCATGCGTTCCCGACCCCCTGTCCTCGCCGCGCTCGCCGCGGTGCTCACGACCCTCGGCCTCGTGCTCGGCCCGGTCCCGCTCGCCGCGGCGGCCGGACCGGACGCCGCGCCTCCGACGGCGACGGCAGCCGACGGCGGCGCTGCGGCCGATCGCGCCGCTGGCGACGCTGCCGCCGTCGCTCCGGCCGCTGGCGACGCTGCTGCCGGCGCTCCGGCCGCGACCGATGCCACCGCTGCGAGCGACCCCGAGGCTCCTGCCGACCCAGACCAGGGCGCGGACGACCGCGCCGTCCGGCCCGAGCCCCGCGTCGTCGCGAACACCCCGACGGGCGTCAGCCTCACGCCGATCGACTCCCGCACCTACCGGGTCACCGGGAAGCCGCGGTGCGGTCTGCTCGAGACGACCTGCCAGATCCACGTCGGCGACGTCGGCGGGGACTACCACTGGGACGGCGGCACCTCGGAGGCGACCTTCGCGGCATGGCCGATGGGCCAGACGCGCACCCCGACGTTCTGGACGTACGCCTGCATCGGTGCGCTGTGCAAGAACTCCGCGAAGGTCTCCGGGACGCCGGTGACCCGGCCGTACCAGCAGATCGGGCTGTCGGTGCACCTCGACGCGCAGGACGACGCCCGCCGCACCGCCCGGGTGTCCGGCGAGGCGACCGCGAACGCCGTCATCAAGCGGAACGGCGTGCAGGTCGCCGCCGCGCCGCCGGTCGGGACGGTCGGCAAGTGGTCCGCGACCGTGACCGGGCTGTCGGTCGGCGCGAACGTCCTGACCTTCGAGCAGTACGTCGACGGCGTCCGGCGCGACACCGCCTCGGTGACCGTGACCATCGCGGAGCCCGTGCAGCCGGGCCAGATCACGGGCGACACCGGCAGCGCGGTCCTCGAGCGGGGCGGCACCACCACCGCGTACGTCACCTTCACGGCGAAGCGGGCGTTCACGACACCGACCGGGACCCTCGACGTCACGGCGCCGTCCGGGACCACCTTCGCGACCGGGCAGACCGCGCAGCGCGGCGAGTACCTGGACGGTTCGACGTGGCGCTCGTTCGGCGGGGACAGCCTGGTGGACGGCACCCGGTCGGGCGACGGCACGAAGTACTCCTTCACGCTCGGCAAGCGGAACTGGAACGTGGCGAAGGACCAGAAGTTCCGCTTCGGGCTCCGGATCGAGACGCCGTCGGACGTCCAGGAGCTGCAGGGTGCGCTGACCGGGCACCTGCGCGGGTCGATCACCGGCGGGACCTTCGACACGACCGCGACCACCACGACCACCGTCCCGGAGCCAGGTCGGCCGTTGACGGCCACGCCGCGGGACGTCGACCCGGCACGGCGGACGGCGACCCTCGTCGGCACCGCGCCGACCGGAGCGGGCGTGGTCGTCGTGTCCTGGCGCCGCGACGGCGTGGACGCAGCGAAGGCCGTCAAGGTCGAGGACGGAGCGTGGTCGCTCGAGCTCGACGGTCTGGCGTACGGCACGAACCCGGTCCACGTCGAGGCGTACGGGGCCACGGCCCTGCTCGCCGCGATCGACGTGGACGTCGAGGTCGGCCGACCCGCCTTCGACGGCGCGGCGACCTTCGACGCGGACGTGACGAAGCCCGTCACCGTCGGCGGGCACGGGACGCCCGGCGCGACCGTCGTGCTGCGGGAGGGCGCCGTCGCCGTCGCGACCGTCCGTGTCGCCGACCCCGAGGGAACGTGGAGCACGACGCGCACCGCGCCGGACCGAGGCGGTGCGCGGACGCTCGAGGCGACGCAGACGGTGACGGGGCAGGACCCACAGACCGTCACGATCGTGGTCGACTACGGGGCCGCGGTCCGCATCACCTCGCCCGGGGACGGGTTCGTGATCCCGCCGGCGTTCCCGGACGTGCGGATCGCCGGCGTGGCCGCGCCGCACGCACGGGTACGGCTGTCCGAGCAGGGGGTGCCGGGCAGCGACCTCGGCACGGTCGAAGCGGACGACGCCGGCCGGTGGTCCGTCCGGACCTCGGGGCTGCCGTTCCGCGACCAGGTGCTGCTCGCGACCGCCCAGTCCCGTGGTGCCAACACCACGACCGCGACGATCCGGCTCACCGCGGGCTGAGTCCGCGCCGACGCTCCCTGCCCGCGGCGCCGCACCGGTGCCGCGGGCAGGGAGCCGCAGGCCGGTGTTCAGGGCAGGGGTGACGCGCCCCCGGCCGTGCAGCGCGGCGGCCGGGGGACGACGTCCTCCGCCCGGGCGCACGGCGGCGTGTGGCCCGTGCCCGGCGGTGTCACCGCTCCCGCTCCCGGCCCGGATCTCGGTCCCGGTCCCGGTCCGGGTCCGGCAGGAGGTGGATCGTCGCCACCGCACGCTCGGCCAGCCGGCCGTCACGGCAGTCGATCGCGACCCGCAGTGCGACGATCCCGTTGCGCACGTGCTCCCACGGCAGTGCCGAGCGGAGCTCCTCGTGGCGGAGCCGGAACGTCAGCCCGTCCGCAGCACTGCGCAGCGTCGACGCCAGCAGCGGGTTCCGGCACTCGGCGATGAGGTCGCGGTAGAGGCGTGAGGCGGTGTCGGGCGGGCTGCACCCGCGTGCCGTGCCCATCTGGTCGAGCAGCTCGCCGAGGGCGCGGAACAACCGCGTGCGACTCCGGTCGCTCAGCACCGGGACGGTCGTCCGCGCGACGCCGCCGAACAGCAGTCCGAGGGCCTGCATCGACGGGACGATCTCCTCGCGCCGGGGGACGGTGACGCGCGTGTACCGGTTCGGGCGGAACTCGACGAGCCCGGCGTGCGCGAGGTCGGACAGCGCCTCGCGGACCGGGGTGCGCGAGCACCGCAGGCGGACGGCGAGCTCGACGTCGTCGAGTCGTGCACCGGGCGGCAGGGAACCGTCGAGGATCTCGCCGCGCAGGCGCTCCCGGGCCTGGTCGCGCAGCCGGGGGCGTCCCTCGGCATCCACCGTCGCGAACATGCGGCCCCTTCCCCTCGTCGGTGCCGACCCCGCTCCCGGAGGCGCACCGGTCCGAGCGTACGACCGCGGAACGCTCCGACGACGTGTGATATACCGACGTCGTCCCCCGTGTCGGACGGCACCCGTCGGTAGGGTGGCGCCGTGCCACCCGACTTCGCCGACCTGTTCCGCCGCCGCCCCGACGACGCGGCGGACCTCATCGCGATCGACGGCACCGACCGCTTCATCCTCGACGAGGCACCCCACGTGCACGGCGACGCACTCCGGCAGCCGGGTGAGGTCGCCGTCGTCGACGACCGCTACGGCGTCCTGACCATCGGCGCGATCACCGTGCACGGGGCGTCCGACGTCCGGGTGGTGCAGGACTCCCTCGTGGGGGTGCGCGCCCTCGAGGCGAACGCGGGCACGTTCGGTCGGCGGGGCTTCCACCACCCGGAGTCGTTCGAGCAGGCCTTCCGCGACGTCCGTCTGGTACTGCTGCGCCTGTCGAAGTCGAACGACCGGCTCGACGAGGTCGCCCGGGCCGTCGCACGGTGGGCGGCCCCCGACGCCGTGCTGCTCTGCGGTGGCGTCTCGAAGCACATGAACCTGTCGCAGAACGACGTGCTGCGCCGCTACTTCGGCGAGGTGACGGCCTCCCGCGGACGCGGCAAGTCCCGGCTGCTCATCGCGCAGGACCCGCTCCGGGCGGCCGCGACCCGCGCCGACACCACCCAGCCCTGGCCGCGTTCGGTGCACGTCGACGAGCTCGGCATGACCATCGTCGCGCACGGTGGGGTCTTCGCCGGCGCCTCGCTCGACCAGGGCACCCGTGTCCTGCTCGGTGTCGCCGACCAGGCGGTGCCGACGGCGCGCGTCGCGGTCGACCTCGGCTGCGGCAACGGGGTGATCGCGACCGTGCTCGCGCGTCGGCGTCCGCGCCTCCAGGTCGTCGCGACGGACGTGTCCCGGGCGGCGGTGCTGTCGACGCGCGCGACGGCCGAGGCGAACGGCGTCGCCGACCGGGTGCGCGTGACGCGGTCGGACGCGGGCGACGAGCTCGACGCGGGGTCCGCGCAGCTCGTGCTCTGCAACCCGCCCTTCCACGAGGACACGACCGTGAGCACCGACGCGGCCGAGGCGATGTTCCGGAACGCGGCCACGATCCTCCAGGCCGGCGGTGAACTGTGGTGCGTCTGGAACTCGCACCTGCGCTACCGACCGGCGCTCGAACGCGCGGTCGGGCCGACGCGGCAGGTGGTGCGGACCGACAAGTTCACGGTCACCGCGTCCCGCCGGGCGTGAGCCCGGCAGGGCCGGACGACGGACGGGAGGCCCGTGGCTGCGCAGCCACGGGCCTCCCGTCGTCTCCCTGGTCGCGTCACGCGACCGGCGGCCGTCAGGCCGGGACGTAGTCGAACGTGTCCGGGTCGGGCCCGGTGCGGTGTCCCTTGTCGAGCGACGTGATCGCGGTCATGTCGTCGTCGGAGAGCTCGAAGTCGAAGATCGCGAAGTTCTCCTCGACGCGCGAGCGGGTGACCGACTTCGGGAACACGATGTCGCCGCGCTGGATGTGCCAGCGGAGGACGACCTGCGCCGGGGTCTTGCCGGTGTTGCCGGCGATGCGCGTGATGGTCTCGTCGTCGAGCACGAGGCCCTGCGCGATCGGCGACCAGGCCTCGGTCGCGATGCCGTGCTCGCGGCCGTAGGCGCGGAGCTCCTCCTGGACGAGGTACGGGTGCACCTCGATCTGGTTCACGGCCGGCGTGATCGTGGTCTCGCTCGCGAGGCGGTTGAGGTGGTGGGTCTGGAAGTTCGAGACGCCGATCGAGCGGGCGGTGCCGCCGCGGTACAGCTCCTCCATCGCCTTCCAGGTGGGCACGAAGTCCGACACGGTCGGCAGCGGCCAGTGGATGAGGAAGAGGTCGGTGTAGCCGCCGAGCAGGTCGGCCGACTTCTTGCCGTTCTCGAGCGCCGCCACGGGGTCGTGGAACCCGTTGTTGAGCTTGGACGTGACGAAGATCTCCGAGCGGTCGATGCCGGACTCGGCGATGGCCTCGCCGACCTCCTTCTCGTTGCCGTACATCTCGGCGGTGTCGATGTGGCGGTAGCCGACCTCGAGGGCGGTGAGGGTGGCTTCCTTCGTGTTCTCCGGCTCGATCTGGAACACCCCGAAGCCGAGCTGGGGGATGGTCTTGCCGTCGTTGAGCGTGATGTTCGGAACGGTCATGACGCCATGCAACCAAACGGTGCGCAGCGGGCTTCCCGGGAACGTCCAGCCGGGCGCGTCCCCCTGCGCGGACCGGACCGGATGCCGCGAGCATCTCGGTTGCGAACGGGCGGACACCACGCCCCTCCGCCGGTATGAGGAGTGTATGTACTTCACATACAGAACGACACGTGAGTGTCGACTCCGGCTCGCCGTCCTCGCGACCGTGATGATCGCGTCGGCGACGGCGGGGAGTTGGTGGGTGCCGGACAGTCCTGTGGCCGCGGCCCCCCGTGGGGGCGACACGAGCGCCGAACCGGGAGCGACCGGGCTCCCCGCCTTCGGGGGAGCAGCCCCCGAGGCGACCGCGGCCAACGCCCCGCCCGTGGTACGCGCGTCGGAGGACTTCGAGCACGGCACGGGGACCGCGCCGCGGATGCTCGACCAGTACGTCGGGTCCGCGGGACAGCGGTACCGGGCTGACCCGTCGTGGATCGACCCGGCACAGTGCAACGGCGTCGTCACGAGCCGGATCAGTTCCGACGTCGTCGGGTGCTCCGCGAACGCACACCTGCGCAACCTGTCCGACGTCCTCGGACAGGTCAACGGCACGGATCCCCGGACGAACCACGCCGTCAGCGCCTGGACCCTCGACCGGTCGATCCCGGCGAGCGCGGTCGAGGTCGAGGCCACCGAGGGGACCGCCCTCGGCGCGCCCGGCCGGTTCGTCTCGTTCGGCGTCGACGCCGCGGCTGCGTCCTGCGACCTGGCGCACCCGCTGCTCGCCTTCAGCCTCGTCGAGGGGACCGCGGAACGCCCGGTCGCGGCAGCGATCGACCCGTGCACGGACCGCCGTGCCCGGTCCTGGACGGCCGGTGGTGACGTCGTCCGTGCGGGTTCGTTCGTGTCCCCGGGTGGCCTGCTCCTCGACGGCACGGAAGTGCGCTGGCGACTCCGGAACCAGCAGACCGCGTCCGAGGGCAACGACGGCGCGATCGACGGGGTCTCGGTGTTCGACTCGACCCCGCGACTGGTGAACAGCTTCGCCGGGACCCCGGTCGTGGGCGGGACCGCGCGGATGACGGCGCGCGTCGTGAACACGTCGGAGCTCGGGTCGAAGCCCGGCTGGTCGTTCTCGGAGCGGCTGCCCGAGGACGTCCGCATCGCCGCTGAACCCCGTGTCGAGAGCGCGTGCCGGGGCGTCACCGTCACCGCTGGTCCGGGTGACGGCACCCTGACCGTCCGCGGCGACCTCGCCGCGGACGCCGTCGACTGCGCGGTGTCGCTCGACGTGACCTCGGACGTCGCCGGGACCGGGACCCTGGACCGCGAGGACGTCGTCACGCACCGAGGTGTCGATCTGCCGGAGCCCGCGCGGGTGACGTTCCTGCCCGAGCAGAACGCCCTGGTGGCCAGCGAACGTCCGGTCCTCACGGGCGCCGACGCCGTCGCGGACCTGGGTGAGGACCTGTCCTTCGCCACGACGGTGCGGAACGGAGGGAACACACCCGTGCACGACCTCCGCGTCGTCGGCACTGCAGGTCCGACCACGTGCGGGACGACCGACCTCGCCCCCGCTGCCTCGACGGTCTGCTCGTCCGCTCCGCGGCCGGTCGTGCAGGCGGACCTCGACGTGGGCGCGATCGACGACGCGGTGACCGCAACGGCGACCTCGCGGGCCGGACAGCGCGTGACGGCGACGGCCTCCGCGAGGGTCGCGACGACGGCCGCTGCCCCCACCGTCTCCGGGATGCTCACGGCGGACCGGCCCGACCACGAACCGACCGCCGGGGACCCGGTCACGCTGCACCTCACGGTGCGCAACGACGGCAACGTGACCCTGCGGGACCTCACGGCGTCGGTCGACGGGCGCGGGGACCTGGTGGTGGCGTGCCCCGGTGTGGCGCTCGCCCCCGGAGCCTCCACCTCGTGCGCGGTCCGGGGCACGTACCCGCTGACCCGGACGGACGTCGACCGGGGTGCCGTCGACTTCGCGGCGCCGATCCACGGTCGTGCCCCGGACGGTACCGACGCGACGGCCCGCGCCGAGACGAGCCTCCCGCTCCCACGGCGGACCGAGCTGTCGGCCACGGCGTCGGCGGAGCTCGCGCCGGAGGGGCACGGCCCGCCGCGTGCCGGCGACCGCGTGGCACCCGGGCTCGTCGTGCGGAACACGGGCAACACCACCGTGCGGGACGTCACGGCCGTGGCCGACGACCGGCCGGACCTGGGCGTGCGGTGTCCGGCGGGCGAGCTCCCGGCCGGCGCATCGGTGGACTGCGAGGTGGACCGGTACCCGTTGACCCAGGAGG
The DNA here is from genome assembly GCF_001865055.2 of Curtobacterium sp. MCBA15_004. Classification (NCBI taxonomy): domain Bacteria; kingdom Bacillati; phylum Actinomycetota; class Actinomycetes; order Micrococcales; family Microbacteriaceae; genus Curtobacterium; species Curtobacterium sp. MCBA15_004. Next base: position 595,336 of record NZ_CP126266.1, read on the forward strand.
ACGTCGACGCGGGGCGGTCCGACGTCCGGTTCAGCGTCGGCGGGACGGGCGCGGACGACGCCCGGGTCACGGCCCGCGCCGCTGCCGGGGTGGACGGCGAGCGCCGCCCGGTCCTGGAGGCCCACGTCACCGCGCACCTCGGCCGGACGGACGACGACCTCCCGCGGCCCGGCGACCACGTCGCGTCCACGGTCACGGTGGCGAACGCCGGCAACGTGACGCTCCGCGGCCCCTCCGGCTCGTTCGTCGAGCACCCGGAGCTGCCGATCGACTGTCCGGAGGCGCCGATCGCTCCGGACACGGCGGTCACCTGCACCGTGCCGGACCTGGTCCTCACCCAGGACGACGTCGAGCGCGGGCAGGTGTCGTTCACCCTCCACGCGTCGGCGGTCGCGCCGTCGGCGGTCGAGGTCACGGCGGAGGACGCGGTGCACGTCGGACTCCGCGCGTCCGCCGTGCTCGACCTGCAGACCCGGGTCGTGCGGCGTGGCGCGGGCGGGGACACCGTGCCCGTGACCGCTCCGGTCCGTCCCGGCGACCGCGTGGCCGTCCTCGCCGAGGTGCGGCACACGGGCAACCTCGTGCTGCACGACCTGCGGCGCGCGGCGAGCGGTGACCTGACCTGCGCGGCGACGGTGCTCGAGCCCGGTGCCGTCACCGAGTGCACGGGCCCGTTCCACACCGTGACCGAGGCGGACCTCCGCGCCGGGGAGGTCGTGTTCACCTCACAGGTGGAGGGCGACGTCGCCCGCGCGGGCGACGGGACGGAGCCGAGTGCGCGATGCGTGGTGGTCAGCTCAGCCACCGTCCGTGATCGTGTGCCGGTCGTGGCGCTACCCGGCGCACTGGCCTTCACCGGGTCGGAGGTGCTCGGGTACGGGCTGCCCGCAGCGGTGGTCCTGCTGCTGCTCGGTGTGGCCGTGGCCGTGGCCCGGCTGCGCTCCGCTCGCGGGTCCGCAGGGCGTCCAGGCCTGCGCCGGACCGTCGTGACCGGCCGTCACGTGCGCGCCGCCCGGGGGGTGACCGCGGGCCGCCGGGATCGGCCGACGGGCCGGTGAGTTCGTGACCGGCCACCGGGGGCGACCGGGCGACCACGTCCGGCCTCCCCGGTGGGCGGTCTGCGCCGACCGCCGGTGCCGACCGGGCGATCACGGTCGGCGTCCCCGGTGGGCGGTCTGCGACGTCCGTCAGGCGAGCGACGCCTCGATGTAGGCGAGCAGGGCGGCCCCGTACGCCTCGGCGGCGTCCGGGTCGGTGAACTCCCGGCGTTCCCCGTCGATCGTCGCCGTGACCGTGCACCCCGCGGAGAGCGACACGAACGCCGGCCCGAGGAGCGTGCGGAGCTGGTCCTCGCGCGGCAGCCAGAGCGACTCGTCCGCGGTGACGGAGTCGAGCGCCCACTCGGTCGTGCCGTTGAAGCCGAGCACGGTGCCCGTCGGGTGGTCGTGCCGCTCGACGGTCATCTCGGAGACGGTGTACACGTCGTCGTCGACCCCGGCCTTGTCGATCACGAAGCGGTCGCCGGTGTCCGGGTGCCAGCGGAGTCCGGCGTCGCGGAGGGCGCGGGCGAGTTCGACGGTGATCACGGGCCCAGCCTGCCACCGCGGGCGGGGCGCGGGCGGGGCGCGGTCGGGCCGGCGGGGCGCGGTCGGGCCGGCGGGGCACGGTCCGGCCGGCGCGGCCGGCCAGACCGGCACACCACCTCGCGGCCCGGCTCGCGACCGCGGTCCCCGGACCGTCGGGAAGGTGCCGGCGAGGTGCCCGTACTAGCATTCCCGAGCACCCCCGCGCGCGGCGCCCGTCGTCCGCGCGCGTGGACGCGACGACGCCTGGGCGACCGGTGCCGTGCCTCCCGTCCGGTCCACCGGCCACGGGCACGACCGCCGGCCGGTGTCAGGACCGCGGGACAGGACCTGTCCGGCGGCCCGTCCGCCCGTCCCGTCCGCCCAGCAAAGGACCCGCATGACCCTCGAGCGCGAGGAACTCCGCGACGACTGGACCGTGGCGATCTCGGGGGAGCAGCTCCCGGAGGGCGCACCCGCCGACATCGCCGGTCGCTCGATCCGGGCCACGGTCCCGGGGCAGGTGCACACCGACCTGGAGCGCGAGGGACTGCTGCCGGACCCGACGTTCGACCGGAACGAGGAGGCCGCGAAGTGGGTCGGCCGCGCGGACTGGACGTACCGCCGCACCGTCGACGTCGCTCCGCGCGGCGCCGAGCGCGTCGACCTGGTGTGCGAGGGCCTCGACACCGTCGCCGAACTGAGCCTGGACGGGGTGGTCGTCGGCTCGACCCGCAACATGCACCGGCGCTACCGCTTCGACCTCAACGACCTGCCCGGGACCGCGGGGGAGCGGGAGCTCGAGATCCTGTTCGAGTCGCCGTACCGCGAGGCCGGCCGCGTCGCCGCCAAGGCCGGTGCGATGCCCGGCCCGTACGACGAGCCCTTCCCCTACGTGCGCAAGACGGCGTCGAACTTCGGCTGGGACTGGGGGCTGACCGCGGTCACGAGCGGTCCCTGGCGCCCGGTCGCGATCGAGCGCTGGTCGACGGCGCGGCTCGCCGAGGTGAAGCCCCTCGTCGACGTCGACGCGGGCGAGGGCGTGCTCGACGCCCACGTCGCGGTCGAGCGCTCCGGCATGAACGACCTCGACCAGGACGGCGAGGACGACGACCTCGTGCTCGTCGTCACCGTGAGCGGAGCGACCGCGGACGGCGGCACGACGCGGCAGCGCTCCCGGGCGCAGCTGACGCCGAAGGACGACGAGGTCGTCGTCACCGTGCGCGTGCCCGAGGTCCAGCGCTGGTGGCCGCGCGGGTACGGCGACCAGCACCTGTACGACGTGACCGTCGAGCTGCAGACCGTGGACGGCGAGGTGCTCGACCGCCGGACGTCGCGGACCGGCTTCCGGTCGGCGCGCATCGACACCGCCGACGACGCGGTCGGCAAGCCCTTCACGATCGTGGTGAACGGCACACCGATCGACGTGCGCGGTGTGAACTGGATCCCCGACGACGTCATCGTGTCCCGCGTCGACCGTGCCCGGCTGTCCGCTCGGCTCCGTGTGGCCGCCGAGCTCGGCACGAACCTGGTGCGGGTGTGGGGCGGCGGCGTCTACGAGTCCGGCGACTTCTACGAGGTCTGCGACGAACTCGGCCTGCTCGTGTGGCAGGACTTCGCGTTCGCCTGCTCCGCGTACCCTGAGATCGAACCGATCCGGAGCGAGGTCGTCGCCGAGGCGCGGGACAACGTCGCCCGGTTGGCGCGGCACCCCTCGCTCGTGGTGTGGAACGGCAACAACGAGAACATCTGGCTGCACGACGTCGACGGCTGGGCGGAGGCGCTCGGTGACCGTGGGTGGGGCCTCGACTACTACCTCGACCTGCTGCCGACGATCGTCGACGCGGTCGACCCGTCGCGCTTCTACACGGTGGCGTCGCCGTGGTCGGGCTCGGAGTCGCTCCCCGCGAACGACGTCGACCACGAGACGCACCACTCCTGGGACGTCTGGAACCGCCTGTCCGACGACCACTACCGGGACTCGGTGCCGCGCTTCGTGTCCGAGTTCGGGTGGCAGGCGCCGCCGGCCTGGCGCACGCTGCGCGAGGCCGTGACGGACGAGCCGCTGCGCGTCGACTCACCCGGTGTGGTCCACCACCAGAAGGCGGCCGACGGGATGGCGAAGCTCGCGCGGGGGATCGCGCCGCGCTTCGGTGAGGTCGACCCCGCGGACCTCGACCGGTGGCTCTACCTGACGCAGCTGCAGCAGGCCCGGGCGATCGCGACGGGTGTCGAGCACTGGCGCACGCACTGGCCGCGCAACACCGGTGTCGTGGTCTGGCAGCTCAACGACCTGTGGCCGGTGTCCTCGTGGTCGGCGATCGACTCGGCGGGGCGGCTGAAGCCGCTGGCGCACGAGCTGCGACGGCTGTACGACGACGTGCTGCTGACGATCCGTCCGGTGGACGGTCCGGCGGTGGGCGTCCGCACGGTGGAGGGTCCGTCGGCCGACGGCGCGTCCGTCGACGGCACGTCCGTCGACGGCACGTCGGCGGTCCGGCCTGGAGGCGCGGATCACGACGGTCCCGCCGCCTCCGCCGCCGGGGTGGCCGGTCCCGCCGACACCCTCTCGTCGGACGTCCCCGAGGAGGGGCTCGCCGCGTCCGGTCCGGGGGACACCGGCGTCGGGTCGGACACCCTGTCGCTCGAGGTGCCGGCTCACGACCAGGTCGAACGCTCGCTCGGGGTGTCGCCCGGGGCGTTCGGGCACTCGCCGATCGAGGTCGCCGTCCGCTCGACCCGCACCGGGCACGACAGCGTCGTCCGGGTCCGGCGCATGAGCGTCACCGGCGTCATCCTCGCCGAGGCCACGCTGCCCGTCCGGCTGTCGTCGGCCGGCGTCGCGGTGGTCGCCCTCCCCGAGTCGGTCGGCGTGCTCGACGACCCGACGCGCGAGCTCGTCGTGGCGGACATGGACTGGCGGCGTGCCGTCTGGACCGGCGCGCCGGACAAGGACGTGCAGTGGGAGACCGCACGGTTCCGGGCGACCGTGACACCGGCGCCCGACGGCGACGGGCACGACCTGACGGTCGAGGCGGCCTCCGTCGTGCGGGACCTGCTCGTGCAGCCGGACCGGCTCGCCCCGACCGGGACGGTGGACCGCGGGTTCATGACCCTGCTGCCCGGGGAGCGCGTGGACTTCCGGCTCCGGGGGCTCACGGACGAGCAGGCGCGGCTCGTCGTGGACGCGCCGGTGCTCACGACGCTGGACGAACACCTCCGCTGAGGTCACGCCGACACCGGATGCGGCAGGCTGAGCGTCCGGTGTCGGTTGGCCCGCTCGTGTGGGCATCGTCGGGGGACCGGGTTACGATGATGGGACGACGGACTTCCGCCGCCCACGTCGACGACGACGCAGACGGTCCCCGGATCCAGATCAAGGAGTCACCATGTTGCAAGGCCTCGGTGGGATGCACCTGCTGATCATCCTCGGGATCGTCATCCTGCTCTTCGGAGCCACCAAGCTCCCGGCCCTCGCCAAGGGCCTCGGACAGTCGATCAACATCTTCAAGAAGGAGATGAGCGACGACAAGAAGACCACGAACGTCGACGGCACCGTGAACACCACGGTCGCCCCCGACGTCTCGGCGCAGCAGACGGGCCAGCCGGTGGTCAACCCGGGCCCGTCCGTGCAGCCGAACACCGACCTGCGCAAGTAGCGGGTCGGCCTGGTCCTCGACACCAGGACACCCAGACCAGGACACCCAGCCCCGTCCTGTCGGCAGTCCCCCGCGACCATCGGTCGCGGGGGACGTCGTCGTTCCGGGGCCGTCCGTGCGGGTGGTGCCGCCGTCGTGGGTGCGGGCAACGCGGGGGCGTGCGGGCGGTGGCGCCCGTCGTGGTGGGTCCGGGGGACGTGATGCCCCGGAGGCAGGCGTCCGGGCCGGGGCAGGATGGGCGGATGACCGCTCCGCACCCGAAGGCGCCGCAGCACGCGCCGCTCCGTGACGACCGGCGCGTGGTGCTCGTCGTCGCGGTCCTGGCGTCGTTCGTCGTCGGGCTCGACTCGAGCGTGGTGAACGTCGCCCTGCCGGCGGTCCGCTCCGAGCTCGGTGGTGGCCTCGTCGTGCAGCAGTGGATCGTGGACGCCTACCTCGTGACGCTCGGGTCGCTCATCCTCGTCGCGGGCGCGCTGTCGGACCTGTACGGCCGCGTGCGGATCGTGACCTGGGGGCTCGTGGTCTTCGGCCTCGCCTCGGTGGGGTGCGCCGTGGCGCCGAACGGCGAGCTGCTCGTGGTGGCACGCGCGCTGCAGGGCGTCGGCGGGGCACTCGTGACGCCCAGTGCGCTCGCACTCATCGTCGCCGCGTTCTCCGGCGCCGCCCGGGCGAAGGCGATCGGGACGTGGACGGCCTGGTCGAGCGCGGCGGTCATCGTCGGGCCGGTGCTCGGCGGGGTGATCGTCGACGGCATCGGCTGGCGGTGGATCTTCGTGCTCACCGCGGTGCCCATCGCGGTGACCATCGTGCTGGTCCGGCGCATCACGGGCGACGTGGTGTCCGGTGCCCGCCCGCGGATCGACGTCGTCGGTGCGGTGCTCACCGTGGTCGGGGTCGGTGGGGTCGTGCTCGGGCTCATCGAGCAGGAGCGGCTCGGGTGGGCGTCGCCGGTGGTGGTCCTGGCGCTCGTGCTCGGCGGCGCGGCCCTCGTCGCGTTCGTCCCGTGGGAGCGCCGGGTCACCGCAGCCGGTGGCACGGCGCTCGTGCCCCTCGTGCTGTTCCGCGCGCGGAACTTCACGGTGGGGAACCTCGCCACGCTGTCCGTCTACGGCGCCCTCGGGATGGTGGGTTTCGTCGTCACGCTGTTCCTGCAGGAGGTCTGGCACTTCCCCGCCTGGCTCGCCGGGATCGCGACCCTGCCGCCGACCGTCGTGCTGCTGGCACTGTCGACGACGGTCGGTGCGGCGGCCGGGCGGCACGGCCCGCGCCGGTTCATGACGGCGGGCCCGCTCGTGGCGGCGGCCGGAGCGCTGCTGGTGCTCGGGGCCGGGTCGGACCCGACGGCGTACTGGTGGTCGGTGTTCCCCGCCCTCGTGCTCGTGGGCGTCGGGATCGCGCTCATGGTGTCGCCGCTCACGAGTGCCGTGCTCGGGTCGGTGCCGCAGGACGAGGCCGGCGCCGGTTCCGCGGTGAACAACGCGGTGGCCCGGGTCGCCGGCCTCGTGACGGTCGCGCTCGCCGGGGTGGTGCTCGGCGGCGCGATGAGCACCGCCGGCCTGCACCGGGCGGCGGTCGTGATGGCGGTGCTCCTCGTCGCCGGTGCGGTGGTCAGCTGGTTCGGGATCGTCGACCCGGACCGTCGAGGCTCCGGCTCGCCCACCTGACCAGGCGCTCGAGCGGCCCGGTGCCGAGTCGGGCCCGCCAGGCCGTCGCGAGCACGATCGCGCCCACCATGATCGACACGGCCGGGATCCAGCCCTCGGCGAGCCACGCGTCGGCGGTGCGTTCGAGCACGGCGAACGCCACGATGTGCGCGGCGTAGACCGTCAGCGCCAGGGTCCCCACGGCGCGGACGGGCGCGAGGAGCCGTCCGGCCCGACCCGCGACGAGGAGGGACAGCCCGAGCACGGCGACCGCGACGCCGAGGGCGCCGAGCACCTCCGGGGTCGAGCCGGCGTGCGGGTCGATCGCGGTGAGCAAGCTCCAGTCGATCTCGGGGTGCTCGAGGGTGCCGCCACCCTGCGGCTGCAGCACGGGAGCGTCCGACGGTGTCGCGGCGGACGACCCGCCACTCCCGCCCGACGCGCTGCTGCCGGCCGCGCTGCTGCCGGCCGCGCTGCTGCCGGCCGCGCTGCTGCTGCCGACCGGGCCGCTCGTCGGCGGGAGCCCCAGCGCCCGGCGGACGAGCGCACCTCCGCCGTACCCGACCGCGGCGGCCACGCCACCGGTGCCGACCAGGGCCGCCTGCGTCCGGGTGGCGTGCAGCGGGAGCCGGCCGACGAGGAGGCCGACCAGGACGATGCCCCACCAGGTGATGCCCGGGTAGCCGCCGAAGAGCACGCCCTTGACGAGCGGGTCGCTCGGCGCGAAGAGCATGCTCGGCAGTCCGGCGATCCACACGACCGGACCGACCAGGAGCGCGCCCGCGGCCACGAGTGCGACCGTCCGCGTCCGGGCGCGGAGGAACGGCAGCGTCGCCACGAAGCACACGCTGTACGTCGGGAGGATCACGAGCACCGGGGTGCCCAGTGCCGTCAGGAGGGCCCCGACGACGAAGAGCGCGACGGCCCGCAGGAGCACCCGTCGGCGGTGGTCGACCAGTGCCGTCGGCCCCTCGTCGGGGCGCGGACGGGTCATCAGGGTCAGGGAGACCCCGGCGCAGAGGGCGAAGAGCACCGCCGAGCGTCCGTCCACGACCCGGGACCACGTGCCCGGGTCCGTCCAGGCGAACTCGGGGGTGAAGGGTCCGAAGTGCGCGGTGATCATCCCGAGGACGGCGAGCCCGCGGGCGAGGTCGAGGCCGTCCAGCCGTCGCGGTCGATCGTGTGGTGGGGGAGCGACGGCGTGGTCCCGTCGCGTGGCTGTCGTGGTCATGCCACCACCACAGCGTGCGGGGTGTTTCGTCGGAGTTGCGCCCGGTGGCGGGAATGTCGGCCCCGGCGGTAAAGTTGAGTCAGGTGGACTCAGGATGGGTCCGATGGCTTCCGGTCCGGCCGCGACGAGCGACCGGGCCACACCACAACGTGACGAAAGGACGACACGCATGGCGAACCTCCAGGGCGCCCCTGACTCCCAGGAGCGCCAGAAGACCGCACTCGAGCAGTACGGCGTCGACCTCACCGCGATCGCACGCAGCGGCAAGCTCGACCCGGTGATCGGCCGCGACGCCGAGATCCGGCGCGTGTCGCAGGTGCTGACCCGGCGGACGAAGAACAACCCCGTGCTCATCGGCGAGCCCGGCGTCGGCAAGACCGCCGTCGTCGAGGGGCTCGCGCAGCGCATCGTCGCCGGTGACGTCGCCGACTCCCTCAAGGACAAGCGGCTCGTGTCGCTCGACATGTCGGCGCTCATCGCGGGTGCGAAGTACCGCGGCGAGTTCGAGGAGCGGCTCAAGGCCGTGCTCAAGGAGATCGACGACTCCGACGGGCAGGTCATCACCTTCATCGACGAGCTGCACACGCTCATGGGCGCCGGCGGTGGCGAGGGGTCGGTCGCGGCCTCGAACATGCTCAAGCCGATGCTGGCCCGCGGCGAGCTGCGGCTCATCGGTGCGACGACCCTCGACGAGTACCGCGAGTACATCGAGAAGGACGCCGCGCTCGAGCGACGCTTCCAGCAGGTGTTCGTCGGGGAGCCGAGCGTCGAGGACACGGTCGCGATCCTCCGCGGACTCAAGGAGCGCTACGAGGCGCACCACAAGGTGACCATCAACGACAGCGCACTGGTCGCCGCCGCGAGCCTGTCGAACCGCTACATCTCCGGTCGGCAGCTCCCGGACAAGGCGATCGACCTGATCGACGAGGCGGGCAGTCGTCTGCGCATGGAGATCGACTCCAGCCCGGTCGAGATCGACGAGCTGAAGCGCTCCGTCGACCGGCTGCGCGTCGAGGAGTTCGCGCTCAAGCAGGAGAAGGACGACGCGTCGAAGGCCCGGCTCGAGACGCTGCGGAACGAGCTGGCCGGACGGCAGGAGCGCCTCGACGAGCTCGAGCGGCGCTGGCAGGCCGAGCGCGCGAGCCTGAACCGGATCGGTGAGCTGAAGCAGGAGCTCGACGAGCTGAACATGCGCAGCCAGCGGGCACAGCGCGAGGCCGACTACGAGACCGTCTCGCGGCTCGAGTACGGCGAGAAGCCGCGCATCGAGGCCGAGCTCGCCGCCGCCGAGCAGGCCGAGAGCGCCGACCGGATGGTGAACGACAGCGTCACGGACGAGGACATCGCCGCCGTGATCGCCCAGTGGACCGGCATCCCGATGGGCCGACTGCTGCAGGGCGAGACCGAGAAGCTCCTGCACCTGGAGACCGAGCTCGGCCGGCGGATCATCGGGCAGCGCGCGGCGGTCAGCACCGTGTCCGAGGCCGTCCGGCGCACCCGCGCGGGCATCTCCGACCCGGACCGTCCGACGGGCTCGTTCCTGTTCCTCGGCCCCACCGGTGTCGGCAAGACCGAGCTGGCCAAGGCGCTCGCCGAGTTCCTGTTCGACGACGAGAAGGCCCTCGTCCGCATCGACATGAGCGAGTACGGCGAGAAGCACTCGGTCGCGCGGCTCATCGGCGCCCCACCCGGCTACGTCGGGTACGAGGCCGGCGGCCAGCTCACCGAGACCGTCCGGCGCCGCCCGTACTCGGTCGTGCTGCTCGACGAGGTCGAGAAGGCGCACCCCGAGGTGTTCGACGTCCTGCTCCAGGTGCTCGACGACGGCCGCCTGACGGACGGGCAGGGCCGGACGGTCGACTTCCGCAACACGATCCTCGTGCTGACCTCGAACCTCGGGTCGCAGTTCATGACCGACCCGGCGCTCACCGCCGAGCAGCGCGAGGAGGGGGTCCGCGAGCTGGTCCAGCAGGCGTTCCGACCCGAGTTCGTGAACCGTCTCGACGACATCGTGGTGTTCCAGTCGCTCACGGCCGACGACCTCGGGCAGATCGTCTCGCTGTACGTCGACCGGCTCGCGCGGCGGCTGTCCGACCGCCGACTCGAGCTCGCGGTCACGCCCGCTGCCCGGACCTGGCTCGCCGAGCGGGGGCACGACCCGGTGTACGGCGCGCGACCGCTGCGCCGGCTCATGCAGCGGCAGATCGACGACCAGCTGGCACGCGCGATCCTGGCCGGGGACGTCCGCGACGGCGACACGGTGCGCGTCGACGTCGCCGACGGCGGCGACGGCCTCACCGTCGAGCCGTTCGAACTGGCGGAGATCGTCGAGGAGTGAGCCGCGGCCCGCACGGGGCACGGACGGACGGGAGGCGCGGTGCCGGCTGGCACCGCGCCTCCCGTCCGTCAGCACGGCCGCGTGCCGTCGAGAGGCGGCCGCTCCTGCCTGCTCGCGTCGCGTCGCGTGGCGTCGACTGCGTCGGCGGACGGGCGGGAGCATCCAAGCCCACTCATAGGTACATCTGATGTGATGTTTCGATGCGTGTCCTGGTTGCCGACGATGAGATCGCCCTCGCCGACCTCGTGGCGAGGGGTCTGACCCAGCAGCACATGGCGGTGGACGTCGCCTACCGCGGCGACCACGCCGACGAACTGCTCACCGTGAACGACTACGACGTGGTCGTGCTCGACCGCGACCTGCCCGGGGTGCACGGGGACGAGGTCGCTCGGCGGATCGCCGCGCGTGGCTCGCTGACCCGGATCCTGATGCTCACGGCGGCGACCTCGCTGACCGACCGCGTCGCCGGACTCGAACTCGGTGCGGACGACTACCTGGCGAAGCCGTTCGAGTACCCGGAGCTCGTGGCCAGGGTCCGGGCACTGGGCCGTCGGGCGGTCGCCCCGGTCGCGCCGGTGCTCGAGCGTGGTGGCCTGCTGCTCGACTCGAACCGCCGGGTCGCGACGCGTGACGGTCGGCACCTCGACCTCACCGCCAAGGAGTTCGGCGTGCTCGAGACCCTGCTGCGCGCCGAGGGTCGGATCGTCTCGGCCGAGGAGCTCCTCGAGAAGGTCTGGGACATGAACGTCGACCCGTTCACCACCGCGGTCCGCGTGACGATGTCGAAGCTCCGGCGGAAGCTCGGGGAGCCGGACCCGATCCGGACGCTCCCCGGGCAGGGTTACACGCTCTGATGCGCTCGTGGAGCATCCGGACCCGCACCGCGGTCGTGTTCGCGCTCACGTCGATGGCGCTGACGGCCGGGGTACTCGCGTTCGTGAACGTCTCGGCGCTGTGGTCGGTCGCGGACCAGCCGGCGTTCGCGTCGGTCCGGCAGGTGCCCGACGGGCAGGGGGACGGTGAGCAGCGGGACGACGGCCGGCGGGACGGCGGGCAGGACCACGCTCCGGCGTCGGACCCGGACCGAGCGACCGAGCAGGGCGCGGTCGGCGGCGACGGGCCCACGGACGGTGCCGAGGGCGGCGACGCGTCGGTGGCCGTCGGCGGCGCGACCATCCAGCTCGTCGCCCAGGCGCAGTGGCAGTGGTCCGCGATCGGCGTCGCCGGGTCGGGCTGCATCGCCGGTGTCCTCGGGTGGTGGGTCAGCCGTCGGATGCTCCGGCCCGTCGACCGCATCACCGACCGCACGAACCGCATCTCGGCGTCGACGTTGCACGAGCGGATCGGCCTGGACGGTCCCGACGACGAACTCCGTCGGCTCTCGCGGACGATCGACCAACTGCTCGACCGGCTCGAGGCGGCGTTCGACAGCCAGCGGCACTTCGTGGCCCAGGCGTCGCACGAGCTCCGGACCCCGCTGGCCGTGCAGCGCGCGGCACTCCAGATCGGGATGCCCGAGGGGGACCCCCGGCTCGACGCCGTCCGGGACGAGCTGCTCGAGCAGAACCGTCGCACCGAACACCTGGTGGAGAGCCTGCTCGTGCTGGCCGAGGCGGACCGCGGTCTGGACGGCCGGGTCGAGCGGGTGGACCTCGGTGCCGTCGTCGACGACGTCGTCACGGGCTGCTCCGCGGCGGCGGACGGGCTCGACGTCCGGGTGCTCGTGTCCGTGGACGCCCCGGCGTCGCTCGTCGTGCCCGCGGAACCCGTGCTCACGCAGCAGCTCGTCCTCAACCTCGTCGACAACGCCGTCGAGTACAACCGCGCCGGCGGGACCGTCCGGATCGCCCTGGACGCCGCGGGACTCACGGTCGAGAACACCGGACCGGTCGTGCCGGACGAGGTCGTGGCCGAGCTGACCGAGCCCTTCCGGCGATGCCCCGACTCGGGCGACCGCGCCGTGCGGCGGCACAGCGGCCTCGGGTTGTCGATCGTCGCCGCGATCGCCCGGGCGCACGGCTGGGCCCTGGCGATCGACGCGCTGGCCGAGGGTGGTCTGCGCATCCGCGTCGGTGTTTCGTCGACGTGACCTGACGGACACCCGGCACGAAACGCCCGCTCCGCTGGACTGGGTGACATGAAGCACACCACCGCACTCCGAACGGTCGCCCTCGTCCTCACCGCCGGGCTGGCCCTGCCGCTGGCCGCCTGCACCGCGACGCCGTCGGCCTCCTCCTCGTCCACGTCCTCCTCCTCCGCCGCCGGTCTCGGCGAACGCTGGGGCTCCTGCATGCGGGACGCCGGGTTCGACGTGACCGACCCCCAGGACGACGCCGTCCGGTCCGGGGCCGTCACGACACCGGACGGCGTCGACCAGGAGGCGTTCGCGCGCGCATCGAAGGAGTGCGCCGAGTCGCTCGGCGTGACGGGGGCGAGCACCGCGGACAAGCAGCGGTGGGAACGGGAGTACGCCGAGGTCGCGGACTGCATCCGTGAGCACGGCTACCCGGACCTGCCCGAGCAGCGACCGGGGGCTCTGGACTTCCAGTCGTACCCCCGGTCGTCGGAGGACGGCTTCCAGCAGACCGTGTCCGCGTGCCTGGCCGAGTTCTCGTCCGACACGAAGCAGCAGCAGGTCGGCTGACCCGGCTCCGAGCCCGCACGCACGCGCACGAACAGCACGCACGCGCACGAACAGAGAGAGCGACATGACGAAGCGCACCACCACCAGCACCACGACCGCCGCCGGGCTCCTGGTGCTCGCGGGCACCCTGGCCGGGTGCTCCACCGCCGGGCAGCCGTCGGGCGGCAGCACGAACGCCGCCGGCACGGGCGGGTACGAGAGCTGCCTGCGGGAGAAGGGCTACGACTACCCGGACCAGGACACGAAGGAGCACCTCGAACTGCGGATTCCGAAGGGCGCCGACGCCGCGCAGTTCCAGCAGGACCTGCAGCAGTGCCTGCGCGACAGCGGCGACGGTGCGGCGGGTTCGGCGAAGCCCCGGTCCGACGCCGAGCTCGACGCGTGGGACGCCGAGGTCGCGGCGTGCGTGCGGCGAGAGGGCATCGCGGACTTCCCGGACGACGTCGATGCGCGCGCCCCGATCCTCGAGCGCAACCCGGCCGCCGACGCTGCCGTGGACAAGTGCTCCAGCGAGATCGCCGCGGAGGACCAGAAGGAGCAGGGCGAGTGACCGCGCAGCGCAGCAGCCGGAAGCTCGTCGTCGCGGCGGCCGTCGTCGCGGTCCTCGGCGCCGGGGTCGGTGGGTGGGCACTCACGAGCCTGCCGTCGTCGACGCCCGCGTCGGCGGAGTCCACGGCCCAGCGGCACCACGAGACCGCGCCGGTGACGAAGGGCGACCTCGTCGACACGAAGACCTTCTCGGGCTCGCTCGGGTACGGCAAACCGACCGGCGTACCCGGTGCGGCGTCCGGCACGCCGACCTGGCTGCCGAAGCCGGGCCAGGTCGTCCACCGCGACGAGCCGCTCTACGCGGTCGACGAACGTCCCGTCCGGGCGATGGTCGGCGCGACGCCGATGTGGCGCACGCTCGAGCGCGGGCGCAAGGGCGACGACGTGCAGCAGCTCAACGAGAACCTCGCGGCGCTCGGCTACGACGTCGCCGTCGACCGGACGTTCGGCCCCCGGACGGAGCGGGCGGTGCAGCGGTGGCAGAAGGACCGGGGGCTCGAGGTGACGGGGACGATCACGACGAACGACGTCGTCTTCGTCGACGGCGACGTCCGCGTCGAATCCGTCACCGGGGTCCTCGGTCAGCCGCCGGCGGGTGACCTGCTGCAGGTCACGAGCACGAAGCGCGTCGTCACCGCCACGGTCCCGCAGCGTGACGCCGAGCGGATGGTCGTCGGCACGACGGTCCGGCTGCTCGTGAACGGCACGGGCGATCCGCTCGAGGGGCAGGTCGTCGACAACGAGCCGACCAAGGGCGACGACGGGACGACGAGCGTCGCGGTGACGATCAGCTTCGACCCGGGCGACCGGCAGCTGCCCGCGGCCGCCTCGGCCCGCATCGAGGCCGAGGGGCAGGCCGAGCGGGACGTGCTCAGCGTCCCGGTGTCCGCACTGCTCGCCGGCAGCACCGCCGATGCGTTCGCCGTCGACGTGGTGCGGCGCGACGGCACCACGAAGCGCGTCCCGGTCCGGGTCGGGTTCGTGGCCTCCGGCCGGGCAGCGGTGACGGGCGACGTCGCCGAGGGTGACCGGGTGGTGGTGCCGTGATGGCGTCCACCCGTCGTCCGGCCCCCGGGCCCGACCGGCACCCGACACGCACGTCGGCGCGCACGTCCGCGGCCGACCACGCCCCGTCGCCCGTCCTGTCGCTGCAGGACGTCGTCAAGTCCTACGGCGAGGTCCAGGCCCTGCGCGGGGTGTCGCTCGAGGTGGACCACGGGGAGCTCGTCGCGGTCGTCGGCCCGTCCGGCTCGGGCAAGTCGACGATGCTCAACATCATCGGGACGCTCGACCGTCCGACCTCCGGGACGGTGACGATCGCCGGCAACGCGGTCGACCGGATGTCCGACGACGCACTGTCCGTGCTCCGGGCCGACCACATCGGGTTCGTCTTCCAGCACTTCCACCTGCAGCCCGGTGCCACCGCGGCAGAGAACGTCGCCGACGGCCTGCTGTACGCCGGGGTGTCCCGGTCCGAGCGGCACGAGCGTGCGGTCCGGGCGCTCGAACGGGTCGGCCTCGGTCGCCGCGCGGGGCACCGTCCCGGCCAGCTGTCGGGCGGCGAGAAGCAGCGGGTCGCGATCGCCCGGGCGATCGTCGGCGAACCGACGATCCTGCTCGCCGACGAGCCGACCGGCGCGCTCGACACGGCGACCGGCGGCGCGATCCTCGACCTGCTCCACGAGCTCAACGAGGAGGGCACCACCGTGCTCGTGATCACCCACGACCTGGACCTCGCCGCCGACCTGCCCCGGCAGGTGCGGATGCGCGACGGCCAGGTGCAGCAGGACAGCACGGGCGGGGACGCCAGGAGCCTGGCCGACGCGATCGCGGGAGGTGCGCGGTGAGCGCCGGGGCCGTCCGGTCCAGCGCCGGGGCCGTCGGGTCCGGCGCCGGGGCCGTCGGGTCCCGCGCCGGGGCCGTCCGCTCCCGCGTCGGGCTCGGCGACCTGCTCCGCCTCGGCGTGTTCGGCCTCCGCACCCGTCCGACCCGTGTGGTCCTGTCCGCGCTCGGCATCGCGATCGGCATCGCGGCGATGATCGCGGTCGTCGGGATCTCGAGCTCGAGCAAGGCCGAGCTGGACCGGGTGCTCGACGCACTCGGGACCAACGTCCTGACCGTCACCGAGGCGCAGTCCTTCGGCGAGTCGACGCCGCTGCCGCCCACCGCGGTGGACTCGGTCGCACGGCAGCGCGCCGTCGAGCGCGCCGCGGGCGTCGGCACGGTCAAGGGGGCACACGTGTACCGCAACGCCCTCGTCCCCGAGGGCGAGTCGCGCGGCATCCAGGTGATGGCGACGTGGGGCGACGTGCCCGACGTCCTCGGCGGGCAGCTCGCCGACGGACGCTGGGTCGACCCGGGCGCCGACGCCCCCGACCAGGTCGTGCTCGGTGCCGAGGCCGCGACGGCGCTCGGCATCGACGCGGTGGACCCCGACACCCGCGTCTGGACGGGCGGACGCTGGGTGCAGGTCGTCGGGATCCTCGCGCCACTCGAACTCGCCCCGGACCTGGACAACAGCGTCTTCGTGCCGCGTGCCACCGCGGCGGACCTCGGCTTCGACGGGCACCCGAGCGCGGTCTACACCCGCGTCGACCCCGAGCAGGTCGCGGCGGTCCGGGACCGCCTCGCCCGTGCTGTCTCGCCGCTCGCACCGACCGAGGTCGGGGTCACCCGGCCCTCGGACGCCCTGGCCGCGAAGAACGCGACCGACGACTCGTTCACCGGGCTCCTGGTCGGCATCGGCGGTGTGGCGCTGCTGGTCGGCGGCATCGGCGTCGCGAACACGATGGTGATCACGGTCCTCGAACGACGCGCCGAGGTCGGTGTCCGGCGGGCGCTCGGCGCGCGGCGACGGCACATCCGGGACCAGTTCCTCGTGGAGTCCCTGCTGCTGTCGACGCTCGGCGGTGTGGCGGGGGTGGTCGTCGGCGTCGCGGTGACCGCCGCCTTCGCGATCAGCCAGCACTGGCCGGTCGCGGTGCCGATCTGGGCGGTCGCGGGCGGCCTCGGCGCGACGATCGTCATCGGCGGGGTGTCCGGGCTGTACCCGGCCGCGCGCGCCGCGCGCATCCCGCCGACGTCGGCCCTCGCGGCCGTCTGATCCGCGCGGACGGTCGGGCTCGTCCGCCCAGCGCGACCGCCTGGAGGCCCGGTGCCGGTTCCTGGAACCGGCACCGGGCCTCCAGGCCTACCGTCCAGGACATGCCTGAGTTGCCCCTGCTGCGTCGCCTCACCGACTCCATCGAGCACGCGAGCGTGCTCGACAAGGCCGTCGACCTCGACACCCGCGCCGTCCGCGCGATCGCCAAGCCGAAGGCGCTGCGCCAGCTGCTGCACGGCGTGCCGATCGGTCACCCGCTGCACCCGCTGATGGTGCAGGTGCCGCTCGGCGCCTGGATCTCGGCGGCCGTCCTCGACACGATCGGGGGGAAGGGGAACGCCCGCGCGGCCCAGACCCTCACCGGCGTCGGGATCGCCTCGGCCGGGAGCGCCTCGATGGCGGGCTACGTCGACTGGGCCGAGCTGTCCCTCGAGCAGCGCCGCACCGGGTGGGTGCACCAGGCCGTGAACTGGGTCGGCATCACGTTCTTCGGGCTGTCGTGGTGGCAGCGCCGGAAGGGCAACACCGCCGCTGGCAAGGCCCTCGGGTTCGCCGGCCTGGCGGTCGTCGGGGTCGGCGGGTACCTCGGCGGGCACCTGTCGTACCGGCAGCGGGCCGGCGTCGGGTCGAGCGACCGGGTGCCCTTCGACTCCTGATCCCGCACGCACCGTCGCCCGTCCCGCTCCGGTGGGGCGGGCGTTCCTGCGTTCGTGTTGGTTCTGCGACGGAACAGTTGCGTTCGTGTGGCTTCCAGACGTACAGTTCCTGAAACCAACGGGAACGAAGGAGTTCGGGCATGTACGCAACGGAGCGGCAGGACGCCATCGCCGCCGCGCTGCAGTCGGCCGGGCGGGTGTCCGTCGCCGACCTCGCCGAGCACTTCGACGTCACCACCGAGACCGTCCGCCGCGACCTCGGCGCGCTCGAGACCGCCGGGGTCCTGCGCCGCGTGCACGGGGGAGCCGTCCCCGTCGGACGGTCGAGCATCGTGGAGCTGTCCGTCGCCGAGCGCGAGGGCCAGCACGGCACCGCGAAGACCGCGATCGCCCGGGCCGCGATGCGCCTGGTCCCGCCGACCTTCACCGGCTCGATCGCCCTCGACGCCGGCACCACCTGCGCGGCCGTCGCCGCCGAGCTCGTGCGCTGGGAACCCGCGACGCCCGGCGCGACGCTGACCGTCGTCACGAACTCCGTGCCGATCGCCGCCGCCCTGCAGCACAGCGAGCACGTCGAGCTGCACCTGCTCGGCGGCCGCGTCCGCGGGGTCACGAGCGCCGCGGTCGGCACCGCCACGGTCGAGCAGATCGGGGCGCTCCGGCCCGACATCGCCTTCGTCGGCACGAACGGACTGTCCGCGGGCTTCGGCCTGAGCACCCCCGACGAGTACGAGGCCGGCGTCAAGGGCGCCTACGTGCTCGCCGCCCGCCGCAGCGTGGTCCTCGCCGACGCCGCCAAACACGGGGTCGAGGCGCTCATGCGCTTCGCCCGCCTCGACGAGATCGACACGCTCGTCACCGACCAGGAGCCCCCGGCGGACCTCGCCGTGGCGCTCGCCGACGCCGACGTGGAGGTCGTGGTCGCATGAACCGGACCAGCGCTGCCACCGGCAGCACCGCCAGCACCCGCATCGTCACCGTGACGCCCAACCCGTCCCTCGACCGGACGATCGAGCTCGCCGGGGAGCTGCAGCGCGGTGCCGTCCAGCGTGCCGTGCACACGACGGCCGAGCCCGGCGGCAAGGGCGTCAACGTCTCCCGGGTCGTCGTGGCCAGCGGCGGCGACACCCTCGCGGTCCTGCCCGGGGACGAGCTCGACCCCGTGCTGCTCGGGCTCGCGACCCGTGGCATCCCGACCGCCGCGCTGCCGATCGGCACCCCGCTCCGGTCGAACGTGACCGTGACCGAGCCGACCGGCACCACGACGAAGCTCAACGAGCCCGGGCCCTCGCTCGCCGGCCGCCTGGACGACCTCGCCGCGCTCGTCGCCGACGCCGCCGGGCCCACCGCGACCGGACCGGCCGCACGCTGGGTGGTGTTCGCCGGCTCGCTGCCGCCCGGGCTCCCGGACGACGCGCTCGCGGTCCTCGTCCGCGCGGTCCGCCGGCGGCACGGGGACCAGGTCCGCATCGCCGTCGACTCGTCGGGCGTCCCCTTCACGGCGCTCCTGCAGTCCGGTGAGCGCATCGACCTGGTCAAGCCGAACGCCGAGGAGCTCGCCGAGGTCGTCGGCGGCGACCCGAAGGGCTACGAGCGCGACCCCGCCGCCGCCGCGGTGGCCGCCCAGCGCCTCCGCGACAAGCACGTCGACGCCGTGCTGCTCACGCTCGGCAGCGCCGGCGCCGTCCTCGTCTCGGACGAGGGGGCCTTCGCCGCCGCGGCACCGCGCATCACCGCGCGGTCCACGGTCGGCGCGGGGGACTCCTCGCTCGCCGGCTACCTGCTCGCCGAGGTCGCCGGTGCGACCCCCGCCGAGCGGCTCGCCCAGGCCGTCGCCACCGGAGCCGCCGCTGCGGCGCTCCCCGGCAGCGACGTGCCCGCCCTCGACCACACCGACCCCGGCAGCGTGACCGTCCGGACCCTGCACCCGTCGCAGGTCCCGGAACCGATCGCCTGACCGACACCGCAGCACCGCCCCCGTCAGCACCACCCCCGTCAGCACCACCCCCGTCAGCACCACCCGAACCAGCACTGCCCGCGCCACGGCGCCACTGCAAAGGAGCAACCCCATGTCCGCAGACACGACGCAGCGCCTCATCAGCGCCGAGCTCGTCGGCCTCGACGAGGACCTCGGCGGGACGTCGTCCGACGTCATCCGCGTGCTCGCCGACCGCGTCGCCGCCACCGGCCGCGCGGCCGACGGTGCCGCCCTCGCCGACGACGCGATCAAGCGCGAGGCGAGCGTCGGCACCGGCGTCCCCGGCGGCATCGCGATCCCGCACGCCCGGTCGGCCTCGGTCTCGAGCCCGACGCTGGCGTTCTCCCGCCTGGCCCGGAAGGTGCCGTTCGGCGCACCGGACGGCGACGCGGACATCGTCTTCATGATCGCCGTGCCCGAGGGCGCCGACAAGGACCACCTGACGGTCCTGTCGACCCTCGCCCGGGCGCTCATCCGCGACGACTTCACCGCCGCGCTCCGCGCCGCCGCGACCCCGCAGGACGTCGTGGACCTGGTGCAGCGCGAGGTCGGCGGCGAGGTCGCCGAGGCCGGCGTCGGCGCCGCCCCCGCAGCTCCCGCCGCCGCGGCCCCGACGTCCACGACGGCCGGGACCGGTGCCCGCAAGGTCATCGTCGGCGTCACCGCGTGCCCGACCGGCATCGCGCACACGTACATGGCCGCCGACGCCCTCGTCGCCGCGGCCGAGCGCGCCGGTGCCGAGATGCACGTCGAGACGCAGGGCTCCTCGCAGGTCGAGCCGCTCGACCCCGCACTGATCGCCCGTGCCGACGCCGTCGTGTTCGCGGTCGACGTGGACGTCCGCGACCGCGCACGCTTCGCCGGCAAGCCGCTCGTCTCCGGTCCCGTCAAGCGCGGTGTCGACGAGCCGGACAAGATGATCGCCGAGGCTCTCCGTGCCGCCGACGACCCGAACGCCGCACGCGTGCAGGGCGGTGCCGCGACGACCGCCGAGTCGAACACGGCGGACGAGCACTTCGGCCAGGCCCTCAAGCGGTGGCTGCTGACCGGCGTCAGCTACATGATCCCGTTCGTCGCGGGCGGCGGACTCCTGATCGCGCTCGGCTTCCTGCTCTCCGGCTACGGCATCGCGCTGCAGCACGGCGACTCCGGCCAGAACAACGCCGTCTACACGCTGACCAACTACACGCTGCTGAACCTGCCGCCCGAGGGACTGGCGTACTACCTCGGTGCCGCCGCGTTCCAGATCGGCGGGGTGTCCCTCGGGTTCCTCGTCGCCGCCCTGGCCGGGTACATCGCGTACGCCATGGCCGACCGGCCCGGCATCGCGCCCGGCTTCGTCGCCGGCTCGATCGCCGTGTTCATGAACGCCGGCTTCCTCGGCGGGCTCGTCGGTGGTCTCATCGCCGGTGCCGCCGCGTACTGGATCGGGCGCATCCCGACCTGGCGCTGGCTCCGCGGCCTCATGCCGGTCGTGATCATCCCGCTGTTCGCGTCGATCATCGCCTCGGGGCTCATGCTCCTCGTGCTCGGCGGCCCGATCGCCTGGCTCATGACGGAACTCACCGCGTGGCTCAACTCGCTCAACGGCGCCTCGGTGGTCCTGCTCGGCATCATCCTCGGCCTGATGATGGCGTTCGACCTCGGTGGCCCGGTGAACAAGGTCGCCTACTCGTTCGCCGTCGCCGGGCTCGGTGCCGGCACCGCGTCCAACGTCGTGCCGTTCGAGATCATGGCCGCCGTGATGGCCGCGGGCATGGTCCCGCCGCTGGCCCTCGCGCTCGCCTCGACCGTCCTGTACCGCAAGGGCTTCACGAAGCCGGAGCGTGAGAACGGCAAGGCCGCGTGGCTGCTCGGTGCGTCGTTCATCTCGGAGGGTGCGATCCCGTTCGCCGCCGCCGACCCGCTGCGGGTCATCCCGGCGTCGATGGTCGGTGCCGCGGTCACGGGCGCGCTGTCGATGGCCGCCGGTGTGACCTCGCGGGCCCCGCACGGTGGCGTGTTCGTGTTCTTCGCGATCGACTCGTTCCTGGTCTGGGTGCTCGCGATCCTGGCCGGCACGGTGGTCTCCGCGCTGGTGCTCGTCGCCCTGAAGAAGTGGGTGCGCCGTGCCCCCGCGGCGGACGCCGCGGCCGCCCACGAGGCGGCGGTGGCCGGCGAGACGGTCGGTCAGCGCGCTCCGGCGGCGGTCTGACGGTCGTCACCACCTGACGGACGGGAGGCGCGGTGCCAGCGGGCACCGCGCCTCCCGTCCGTCCGTGGTCGCCTCCGCGACGCCACGCGGGCCGGTCCGTCGGCGTCCCTGCCCTCGTCTCCTCGGCGCACGTCCAGGTCCCGTGTCGGGATCTGACAGGACGCTCAGACAGAGTGGACCCATGACGACCGCCCCCACGCTGCCGCCGACCCTGCCCACCACGACCGTGCGCGCGGCCCAGGGGGCGACGGGGACCGAGGACCTCGGCGGTCTGTCCGGCTTCGTCCTGCAGGTGATCGACGCCCTGGGGGAGTGGGGCGTGGCGGTCATGCTCTTCGTCGAGACGGTCTTCCCGCCGATCCCGTCCGAGGTGATCCTGCCGCTCGCCGGGTTCCTCGCGGGGGCCGGGCGGATGAACCTGGTGCTCGTGCTGCTGCTCGCGACGCTCGGCTCGTAC
This sequence comes from Curtobacterium sp. MCBA15_004, assembly GCF_001865055.2. Classification (NCBI taxonomy): domain Bacteria; kingdom Bacillati; phylum Actinomycetota; class Actinomycetes; order Micrococcales; family Microbacteriaceae; genus Curtobacterium; species Curtobacterium sp. MCBA15_004. The sequence goes on from NZ_CP126266.1 coordinate 617,350, forward strand.
CTCGGAGCGCTCGTGCTCTACTGGCTCGGCGCGGTGATCGGCTTCGAGCGGACGGTGCGCTGGCTCGGCAAGCTGCCCCTCGTCGACGAGGACGACTTCCGCAAGGCCGCCGACTGGTTCCACCGGCACGGTCGGAGCGCGGTGTTCTTCGGCCGGTTCGTGCCGATCGTCCGCAGCCTGATCTCGCTGCCCGCCGGCGCCGACCGGATGCACCTCGGCACGTTCTCGCTGTTCACGATCATCGCGAGCGGCATCTGGAACAGTGCCCTCGTGCTGCTCGGCGCCGCGTTCGGGACCCAGTACGACAAGGTCGAGCAGTACACCGAGTGGATCGACCGGGTGCTCTACGTCGCGATCGCGGTCGTCGTGGTCACGTTCGTGGTGCGGCGCGTCCGCCGGGCACGGGCCCAGCGGCGAGCCGGTCGGGACGAGGTGAGTGCCGGCCGGCGGGCGGGGCGGGGCGAGGCCGTCGCCGGGCTGCAGGACGGTCGGGACGAGCCGACCGCGGAGCGCCGCGAGGACGAGCCCGCGGCAGCCGTCCACGGTCGCCGTCGCGCGACGACCGCGGACGACTGACGGGTCACTTCTTCGTGAGGGCCGACTCCTTGTGGGCGGCCTTGTTGCCGGACTTCTCCGACTCGACGATCCAGTACGGGTCGTCGTCCGTCGGCGTGAAGTGCTGCCCCTCGAACGTGAAGTCCTTCGTCTTCTTCTCGACGACGGTGCCCGTGGTGGTGCCCTGCGAGGTGTTCCAGTGCACCTCGTCGCCCTTCGACAGCGCCATGATGTCCTCCTTGCGTAGTCCTGCGTGGTCGTGAGCCCGGACTGTACCCCCGTACTTCCGCGGAACGACGCGGTTCTGTCCCCCATCACGATGTCGTAACGCCCCTGCGGGACGCGGGTGGGACGCGTACCGTTGGCGACAGGTCACCTTGCGGCAGTTGCCGCGGATCCCCGATGACCGACGACTGATCGAAGTGCCCCATGACCCTGGTCGACAGCGCCCGAGCTGACACGGTCCTCGCCGGGCGGTACCGCCTGGTGAAGCTCATCGGCACCGGCGGCATGGGTTCCGTGTACGAGGCACGCGACGAGCACACCTACCGTGCCGTCGCGGTGAAGATGTTCGCCACGCCCGACTCGATGACGACCGCCGACCGGGTCCGCCAGGAGCGCGAGATCCGCCTGCTCAGCATGCTGTCGCACCCGGGCCTCGTCCCGCTCTACGACGCCGGCACGCACGAGTTCGAGGACGGTCCGCACCGGTACATCGTGATGGAGCTCATCGCGGACACGACGCTGCTCCGGCGGCTCGCGGGCGGTGCGCTGCACAACTACGAGGTGGCCGACCTCGGCGCCCAGCTCGCCGACGCCCTGGCCTACGTGCACTCGCGCGGCATCGTGCACCGGGACGTCAAGCCGGCGAACATCCTCATCAACGACGAGGGCGCCTCCGGGTTCGCCCGGTCGGTCAAGCTCACCGACTTCGGCGTCGCGCACTTCGTCGACGGCTCGCGACTGACGAACGACGGCACGATCATCGGCACGGCGGCGTACCTCAGCCCCGAGCAGGTCGCCGGGGAGCCGATCGGCTTCGCGACCGACGTGTACTCGCTCGGCCTCGTGCTCCTCGAGTCGCTGACCGGCAAGCAGGAGTACTCCGGCACCCTGATCGAGGCGGCTCTCGCTCGCCTCCGGCACGACCCCGTCGTCCCCGAGCGCGTCGGCGCGGACTGGCACGACCTGCTCGCCAAGATGACGCACCGCGACCCGTCCCGCCGCCCGACCGCGGTGGCCGTCGCCAACGCCCTACGCGGCGGTTCGACGCAGGTCACCGGTCCGGTGCCGCTCGGCCCCGACCGCGAGAAGCACAAGCACGCCCACAAGCTGCACCGCGCCGCACGTCGGCACGCCAAGCGCGGCACGTTCACCGCCGTCCGGCGCTGGCGTCGCCGGAACGTGCTCGTCGGGTCCTTCGCGGCCTTCGGGGTGCTCGCCGCGTGCGTCGCCGCGTACGTGGCCGGCACGCTGCACTAGCCCCCGGCAGCCCTGGCAGGATGGGTCCATGACCGACCAGCGCTGGATCAAGATCTGCGGGCTCTCCACGCCCGAGACCGTGGACGCCGCGATCGACGCGGGTGCCGACGCGGTCGGGTTCGTCTTCGCCGCGGGCAGTCCCCGCACGGTGACCGCGGACCTCGCCAAGGAGCTCGTCGAGCGGGTGCCGGACGGCATCGACGCCGTCGGGGTGTTCCGCGACCAGGCGATCGACGAGGTCGTCGGCATCGCCTCCGAGGTCGGGCTCACCACCCTGCAGCTGCACGGTCGCGAGTCGGCGAGCGACTTCGCCCGTGCCCGCGACGCCGGCTTCTTCACGATCCGTGCGGTCGCCGCCGAGGACTACCTCCGCGAGACCACCGAGCAGCGTGCCGCCTACGACCACGACCTGCTGCTCATCGACGCCGCCGTGCCCGGGAGCGGGCACCTGGTCGACCCGACCACCGTCGCCGGCAGGATCGACGAGGCCTGGATCCTCGCCGGCGGGCTGACCCCCGCGAACGTCGTCGCCGCGGTCGAGGCACTGGACCCCGACGGGGTCGACGTCTCGAGCGGTGTCGAGTCGGAGCGCGGCGTCAAGGACGTCGCGAAGATCCGCTCGTTCGTCGAGGCGGTCCGCAGCATCCCCTGAGCGTGCCGGTCGCGTCCGCGACGTGACCGGCAGACGGACGGGAGGCGCGGTGCCGGCTGGCACCGCGCCTCCCGTCCGTCCCGGTGCGCGTCAGCGCAGCGTCGGGGTGAGCTCCGTCAGGAACGCGTCGGTGTCCTCCCAGCCCTCGACCGCGTGGCAGGGCACGCCGAGGGCCTTGACCGGGTAGTCGTTGCCCTCGGGGTCGAGGCGGTCGCCGACGAACAGCATCTCGTCGAGCGCGATGCCGGTGATCTCGGAGAGGCGGCGCATGCCGTACGCCTTGTCGATGCCCTTGCGGGTGATGTCGACGCTCGTGGACCCGCCGGAGCGGACCTCGAGGTCGGGCAGCTCGGCCTGGACCAGGCGACGCAGGTGGTCCTTCTTCTCGCCCGTCGGGTCCCACTGCTTCTTCACGTCCACCGGGGCGGACTGCCCGAGGGCCGAGAAGGTGATCTGCGAGCCGCGGTCCTCGAGGATGTCCCCCCAGGTCTCGGACTCCCAGTACCCGTTCGCCTTCGCGACGGACTCGACGGCGGTGAGCGCGCGGGACTTCTCGTCGTCGGTCAGGTCCTCGGCGTACTGCAGGGCCCAGTCCGACCCGGACCAGCGGTAGTACGCGGTGCCGCAGGTCGGCAGGAGGTGCAGGTCGTCGAGCGGCAGGTCGTCACGGGCGCGGAGCGGGGTGACGAGCTGCTGCTCGAACTGCTGGAAGTTGCCGCCGGAGATGACCGCGACCGGGACGGCGGTCAACAGCGACGCGAAGGTCTCGAGCATGCGCGGGTCGAGCGGGGACTTCGACGGGGCGAGGGTGTCGTCGAGGTCGAAGGCGACGAGGCGGGGCGTGGTCATGCCCTCGATCCTGCCACGACGGCCGCGTACCCCGCGGTCGGCCTCCGGAGCGTGCGGGAAGCCGACCGCGGGGTGCGGGCTCGGGGTGCTCGGCTGGCCGGCGGGCGCCTGCCCGGTGACGGCTACTCCTTGACGAGCACGACCTCGTCGAGGGGCAGGCGCGTGCGCGGGGCGGTCTCGCGCTCGGCGGCCTTCTCGTCGAGCTGCGACGGGTCCGCGACGGTGCCGATCGCCGTGACCGTGTACGGCAGGAACCGCTCGGGCAGGTCGAACGCGGCGCGGAGGCCCTCGGCGTCGATGCCGGCCATCTGGTGCACGTGCAGGCCCTCGGCGTGCGCCTGCACGGTGAGGGCGGCGAGCGACTGGCCGAGGTCGTACTGCGCGAACGGACGTGCCTCGCCGTCCTCGGTCGTGGTCTCGAGGATGCCGACCACGAGTGCGCTCGCGCGGAACGCCCAGGCGGCGTTGAAGCCGAGCAGGTTCTCGTTGATCTTGCGGAAGGTCTCGGTGCCCCGGCGGCCGGCGACGAAGCGGCGCGGTTGGTGGTTCATCGCGGAGGCGGCCCAGCGTGCGGCCTCGAGCACGGCGTCGAACTGCGCGTCCGAGATGGTCGCGGTCTCGTCGTAGGAACGGGGGCTCCAGCGTTCCTCGAGCAGCGGCACGAGCGGCTGGCTGGAGTCGGTCGAACGGGAGAGCGTGGCAGGCGTCGCGGTCATGCTCCGTCGAACCACCGGGGCGGCCCGCGCATTTCCGACCTGTGCGCGCTCACATGGGACCTGCTCCGGCCACGTCCTGTCAGGATGGACCCGATGGGTGGCGTCTTGACCGGGTTCGCGATCATCGGCGCGATCATCGCCGCCGGGTACGTCGTGGGGCGCACCGGCCTGCTCGGACCGCACGCGCAGTTCGTGATGAGCCGACTGGCGTTCTTCGTGCTCATGCCGTGCCTGCTCTTCCACACCATCGCGACCGCGCACATCGAGACGCTGATCTCCCCGATGCTGTGGGTGTCGCTCGTGAGCGCCGTGACCGTGGCCCTCGTCGCCGTGGTGCTGTTCCGGGTGGTGCTGCGCCGCTCCGTCGCGACGACGACGGTCGGTGCGCTGGCCTCCGGCTACGTGAACGCGAACAACATCGGGCTGCCGGTCGCCGTGTACGTGCTCGGGCAGGCCACGGCCGTGGTGCCGGTGATCCTGCTGCAGCTCGTGCTGCTCGCGCCCCTGGCCCTGACCGTGCTCGACGCCGCCACCGCCTCCGGCGGCGGGTGGCGCAGCCGGGTCGCCGGGCCGTTCCGCAACCCGATCATCATCGCCTCGCTCGTCGGGCTGCTGTGCTCGGCGTTCCGCGTCGAGCTGCCGGCGCCCGTGCTCGAGCCGTTCTCGCTCGTGGGCGCGGCGGCGGTGCCCGTCGTCCTGCTGTCCTTCGGCATGAGCCTGCACGGTGCGGCACCCCTGCGCGACCCCGCGATCCGGGCCGACGTGCTGGTCGCCTCCGGGCTGAAGCTCGTGGTGATGCCCGCGGTGGCCTTCGTGGTCGCCCGGTTCGTGTTCGGGCTCGACGACCAGGACGTGTTCGTGCTCACGACGCTCGGGGCGCTGCCCGCGGCGCAGAACGTGTTCAACTACGCGCAGCGGTACCGGGCGGCGGTCCCGGTGGCGCGGGACGTCGTGCTGCTCACGACGGTCGGTGCGGTGCCGGTGCTCGTCGTCGTCGCGGCGCTGCTGCACCCGTAGGCGGGCCGGGGCGCGCCGGGCGCGGGCCCGGCTGGCGCGGGCCCGGCTGGCGCGGGCCCGCGTCGGCGGCTGGCGGGCGCGCCGCACAACGGAAGGCACGTCGCGCCACGGAGTTCCGTGGTGCGACGTGCCCCGCGTTGTGCGGGGGCGCGTCGCGCCGCCGGTCGCCGGGCGCGCCGGTCGCCGGGCGCGACGGGCGCGGGGCGCGACGGGCGCGGGGCGCGACGGGCGCGGGGCGCGCCGGGCGCGCGGGGCGCGACGGGCGCGGCGGGCGCGCGGGGCCCGGCGGGCGCGCGGGCGCGGCGGGCGCGCGGGCGCGCGGGGCGCGACGGGCGCGCCGGGCCCGCCGAGCGCGGCGACCGACGGCCGGCGTCAGAAGATCATCGGGCGGTCGTCGTCGAGCGCGGTCTCGAGGTCGAGGTCCACGACCACCGGCACGTGGTCGCTCGGGGCGTCGCCCTTGCGCTCGTCGCGGTGGATCGACGCGTCCGTCACGACGTCGGCGAACGCCTCCGACCCCATCACGAAGTCGATGCGCATGCCCTCGTTGCGGGGGAAGCGCAGGGACTTGTAGTCCCAGTACGTGTAGCCCTCGGGCACGATGGGCCGGACGACGTCCTGCAGGCCGCGCTCCTCGAAGGCACGGAACGCGGCACGCTCCGGCTCGCTCACGTGCGTGGCGCCCTCGAACACGCGCACGTCCCACACGTCACGGTCGAACGGAGCGACGTTCCAGTCGCCCATCAGCGCGAGCTTCAGCGACGGGTCCGCCGTGAGCCACTCGGTCGTGCGGTCGGCCAGCCGGGCGAGCCAGTCGAGCTTGTACGTGTAGTGCGGGTCGCCGAGCTCCCGGCCGTTCGGCACGTAGAGGCTCCAGAGCCGGACGTCCTCGACCGTGACACCGATCGCGCGGGCCTCGACGGGGAGGTCTGGCCCCTCGTGGCCCTTGAGGAAGCCGGGCTGGCCGGGGAAGTCGCGGGTGACGTCCTCCATCGGCAGACGGCTCGCGAAGGCCACGCCGTTCCACTGGTTCAGGCCGTGCGCCTCGACCTGGTAGCCGGCCGCCTCGAACGCCTCGACCGGGAACTGCTCCGGCTTGCACTTGATCTCCTGCATGCCGAGGACGTCGACGTCCTCGCGGACCAACCAGTCCACGATCCTGCCCACTCGGGTGCGGACGGAGTTGACGTTCCAGGTCGCGACGCGCATGGGATCGAACCTACCGGTGCCGACGTGACGGCAGCCGAGCCGACGAGCTGCTGGCTAGAAGCGGACGCCCCGTGCCGCCATGAACGGCGCCGGGTCGGTCGTGGCGCCGCCGATGTGGACCTCGTAGTGCAGGTGGCACCCCGTGGAGTTGCCCGTCGAGCCGACGAGGGCGATGAGCTGCCCGGCCGAGACCTGCTGGCCCTTCGCGACGCGGAACCCACCGTCGACGATGTGCCCGTAGGCGGTCTGGAGGCCGCCACCGTGGTTGATGCGGACGTAGTTGCCGTACCCGCCGTACCGACCGACGTAGTCGACCGTGCCGGCCGACGCCGCGACGATCGCCGTCGAGCAGCCGCTCGTCAGGTCGAGGCCGTCGTGCTTCGTGACGTTGCCGGTGATCGGGTGCACGCGGTAGCCGTACGGGCTGATGACGTAGCCGCCGGCCGGGCGGACCCAGCCGTTGCCGGACCCGGAGCCCACGGCACCGCCGCCGCCCCCGGTGGACGGAGCCGGGGCGCCGCCCCCACCGCCGGGGCGGTTCGCCGCCGCCGCTGCCTGCTGCTCGAGCACGCGCTGTCGCGCCGCCGCGGCCTCGCGCGCCGCCTGCTCGGCGGCCGCCTTGCGCTCGGCCTCGCCCTTGGCGAACTCCTCTTCCGTGCGCACCCGGCCGGAGACCAGCGTCGCGAGCTGGGCGTCGAGCCGGGCCTTGTTGTCCTGCTGCTCGGTGTAGGCGGTCTGCACGCGGTCCGCCGCGGCCTGGGCAGCCTGCATGCGCCGCTCGGCCTCGGCCGCGAGCTCGTCGAGTGCCGCGGAGGCACGGTCGGCCTGGGCCGTCAGGGAACGGGCGACCGCTGCGTCGGCGGTGGCCGCTGCCTCGACCCGGTCGGCCTGCTCGGAGAGCTTGCTCAGCGCGCCGAGGTCGTACAGCAGGTCGCGGGTGCTCTCGCCCTCGGCCAGGACCGACGCCGTGACGTCGGCACCGCCGTGGCGTGCCATCTGCGCGGCGAACTGGCCGGCCTGGGCAGCGCTCTGCTCGGCGGTCTTCGTGTGCTCGTCGGCGTCGGCGCGGAGCTTCTGTTCCTTGGCGGCGGCTTCCTGCGCCTTGCTCTGGGCGTCGTAGAAGTCGTCACCGAGGCGCTCGGCCTCGGCCTCGGCCGCGGCGACCTCGGACTCGAGGCCGGACAGGATCCCCTGGATCTGGGTGATCTGCTCCTGCTTCTGGCTCTCCTGGCCGCGGGCCGCGAGGACGTCGGCCCACGAGGGGTACGTCGCGGCGCTGGCGTTCGGCGCGTCCAGCACCACCGACGCGAACAGACCGGTCAGGGCCAGGGCGGTGGCGGCGAGACGGATGCGCACGGTGGAACGCGGGGAGCGGTGGCTTGTGGGACGAGTCACGGAGTCGAGCCTATACATCCGTTCAGGCATCCCGCGGCGGTGGCGCGCCGCTGTGGACAACTCCGTGCGGTGTCAGAACCCGCGGTCGCGCCGGATCCGGTCGGCGCTGCCCACCACGTCGCGCTGCAGGACGGCCGCGCCGGCGGTGCCCGCGTAGTCGTAGACGTCGAACCCGTCGCAGTGCGTGATCGCCGCCGGACGGCCGAGCGAGTCCTCGACGGCCGTGGTCCAGACGTCGTTCGCCCCGATCACCACGAAGGTCGGCCGGGCGTCCCGGTAGGCCCCGAGGTCGACCAGCCACGGGTACGTCTCGAAGGTGTCGCGGACCTGCAGGAGCTCGACGTCCGACGAGGCGTACGCGGCGAGCGGGCGCACCGTCCAGAACTGTCCGACCCCGGTCACCCGTCGGCCGTCGGCCCACCGGTCGAGGCACGCGGCGGGTGCGTACCGCGCGTGGGCCACGGCGGACAGCGTCCCGGGTGCGGTCGCGATCCCGGCGACCAGGGCGACCGCGCCCGCGACCGCGAGGGCGGTGCGCACCCCGCGACGTGGCTGGTGCACCCGGGTCGACCGGACCGCCGAGCGGGTGAGCTCGGCGACCGCCACGAGGGCGAGCAGCGGCGCGGTGACGACGGGCTCGAGGTACCGCGGCGTCGACGACCCGGCGACGACCACGCCGACCGACACCGCGACGACGGTCACGAGCGGCAGCGCGGTCGCGACGAGGACGGTCCGGCTCGTGCGTGCCCGCCACGCCCAGACGGTGCCGCCCGCGGCGAGCAGCACCCCGACGAACAGCAGCAGCAGCCCGGCGTCCCCGGAGGCCGACCCGGCGCGGTCGTCGGTCAGCGCCGCGAAGAACGACACCGTCGTGCCCGCCCGGTCGGGGTGCACGTAGGTCGACGGGTCGAGCGACACGAACGGCCGGAGCGGCACCCGGAGCAGGTACCCGACGACCGCGCCGACGGCCAGGGCGGCGGCGACGCCGACCACCGGACGCCAGGGGAGTCGCCGTGCGAGCGCGAGGAGGACCAGGGTCACGACGACCGGACCGGCCGACCACGGCACGTACAGCGGGTTCGACGCCGTGGTGCACGCCGCGAGCACGACGAGGACCACGAGCACCGTCGTCGACGCGCGCCCGGTCCGGACCGCCCGGAGCACGAGCACCGCGGTGCCGAGCATCGCCAGCAGGGCCCCGTAGTAGTACGTGGTCGTGAGCAGCAGCGAGGCCAGCTCGAGCGAGTTCGCGGTGGCCGACGACTCGGTGAGCACGAGCAGCGTCACGAACCCGAGCGCCACCGCCGAGACCGCGATCCGCGCCGACCGACGGGCCGCCGGCATGAGCTCGTTCGCCGCCGCGCGCACGAGGGCGTACACGGCGAGCAGGACGAGGACGCCGTTCAGGGCCAGCGCCTGCTGCGGCGTCGCCGTGACGAGGGAGCAGAGCAGGTAGACCGGCAGCTCGGGGAAGAAGAACAGCGCCGGGGACATCGCCCACTCGAACGGCTGCCCGAGGCGGATCGACCGCTCGACGAGCGGCAGCAGGACGGAGTCGCCGTCGTACCAGAGCAGGGCGACCCGCTCGGTGGCCACGAGGTGGCGCAGGGCGATGACGGACAGGGCCAGCGCGACCAGCGCGCCCAGTGCCTCCCGGCCGACCGTCGACCAGACCGGGCGGGACGGCCGGCGGACCGGTGGCGCCGCCAGCGCACCCGGCGCCGGGGACGGCGTCCCGTCGCTGGTTCCGGGCGCGACGTGGGGCATGCTGCGGAGCGTACCGAGGGTGCCGGGGCGCCACCTGCGGGCGCGGGGAGCGGCCGACGGGCGCGATCCGGGGGTGACCGACTACCCTTGTGGGCTGTGACCGACGCGCGCGAACAGCTGATCCAGCACATCTCGGACGATGCCGTGTTCCACGGCGACTTCACGCTGACCAGCGGGAAGCAGGCCTCGTACTACATCGACCTCCGCAAGGTGAGCCTCGACCACCGCGTCGCGCCGCTCATCGGCCAGGTCATGACGGACCTGCTGCAGCAGGTCCCCGACGTCGACGCGGTCGGTGGGCTCACCATGGGCGCCGACCCGATCGCGAGCGCGGTGCTGCACCAGGCCGCCGCCCGCGGACTGTCCTACGACGCGTTCGTCGTCCGCAAGGAGCCGAAGGACCACGGTCGCGGCCGCCAGGTCGAGGGCCCGGACGTGCGCGGCAAGCGCGTCGTCGTGCTCGAGGACACCTCGACCACCGGTGGGTCGCCGCTCAAGGCCGCCGAGGCGCTCGAGCGCGAGGGCGCGGTCATCGCCGCGGTCGCGGTCGTCGTCGACCGGGACACCGGGGCGAAGGAGCGGATCGAGGCTGCGGGGTACCCGTACTTCGCGGCGATCGGGTTGGCCGACCTGGGGCTGAGCGCGTGACCGGGGAGCGTCCGGACGACGCGCGCGAGCCCGACGGTACGGCCGGCCCGGCAGACGGGGCGGACGGACGGGAGGCCCGCCCCGCGCCCGCCTCGGACGCTCCGTTCACGGGTCTCCGCAGTGCCGCCGACATCTTCGGTGCGCCGCGGACGGCCGACGAGTGGCCCTCGCGCCGCGAGCGGCGCGAGGCCGAGCGCGCGGCCCGCGAGACCGGGGCGCCGCTGCCGGAGCCGTTCGCGGCCGACGCCGCTTCCGGTGCCGGTGCCGGTGCCGGTGCCGGCACCGCTGACGCTGCGCCTGCTGAGCCTGCCGCAGGTGCTCCCCGCGCGGGTGCCGAGCCGCTGGACGCCGGCGCGACGCAGGCGATCCCCATGGGTGCCGAGCTCCGCGAACCCTCGGTGAACCCGCAGGCGAGCATCGAGCACGAGCGCGCGACGCTCAGCGACCGGATCCCGCCGGCAGCGCCCGTCCCGCCGACCGGGGGCGCGCAGCACCCGTCGTCGATCGCCCTGCCGACCGCGATGACGCACCGCGACCAGCGCGCCGCCGACAACCGGGCCGTCGAGGACGAGCGACGCCGCGCCGACCCGTTCGGCCAGGGCCGCACCGACGTCGACTGGCTCGGCCGGGCCACCGGCCCCGGGCCCACGGCCGCCGCCGCCCCGCCGACCCCGACCGGTCCGGTCGCACAGCCGCTCGGCGTGCACGGCGTGCTGCCCTCCGGACCCGAGGTCCTGCCGTCCGCCCAGGAGCCGCCGAGCTTCACCGAGCTGCTGCGCCTGCAGGGTGCCGACGACGGCAGCGGAGCCGCCGGAGTCGCCGGGGCCGCCGGGGCCGCCGCTGCGGAGCGTCCGTTCGACTGGGCGATCCGCGACGACGAGACCGGCGAGGTCCCCGCGACGCTCACCACCGACTCGTTCGACACCACAGCGTTCGGCGCCGGGTCCTGGTCGCTCGCCGACGAGTCCGACGACGACGTCGTCTCGGGCGAGGTCGACACCCCTCCCGGTGGGTTCCCCCTCGGACCGGTCATACCCGCTTCGGCAGCGGCACCAGCGGCAGCGGCACCGGGCAGCGACGAGTCGACCGCCGCCGAGCCGTCCTTCCCCGAGACCGCTGCTGCTGAGCCCGCCGCCGCACCCGCCCCGCCGCTCGTCGAGCCCGAGCCGGCGCCCCGGCCAGCCGCCACCCCGGCCGACCACCTGCCGTGGGCCGCCGACCCCGACCAGCGCGCCGCCGGGGAACCCGACCAGGTCCCTGTCGAGGAGCCCGACCGGCTCCCGGCGACGGCGCCCGACGACCTCGACCAGTCCGAGTGGGACGGCCGCGAGACGAGCGACACCGGCGTCATCAAGGACCTGTTCGGCACCGAGGCCGTGCAGCAGCTCGACGAGACCGGGTACGACCCCGAGGTGACCGGCACGCGGATGATGCCCGCCGTCGTCCGGCCCGACGAGCAGCAGGCCCGTCGCGCCGTCCCCGCCGAACAGCCCTCCGTCGGTCACGCGTCCGGTGCCGGAGCGCCGGGCTCCGCCGCGTCCGCGCGCGGGAACGGGTCGACCCCGTCCGCACGGGCGGACGACGGCGACCGCGACAACTTCATCAACGAGGGCGTCGCTCGGCTCCGGAGCGAGGGCAAGCGCGGCAAGCAGCTCCTCATCGGCGGCTCGATCGTGCTCATCGTCCTGCTGCTCGTCGCGGTCTTCGCCCTGACCCGGTGGATCCTCGGCGGCTCGATCGACGAGCAGCGGCCCGCGGTGACCTCGAGCGCTGCCGCGTCGGCGCCCGCGACCCCGGCGACGACGCCCGAGGCGGCTGCGGACAGCACGCCCGCCGCGCAGCCCGCGGCGACGCTCCGGTTCGCCACCACGCAGGCCGGGCCCGGGGTCCACACCTGGACCGACCTGGCCGGCGGCGAGTGCCTGACGCCGTACACGAACGCCTGGGCGGACTCGTACACGGTCGTCGACTGCTCGACGCCGCACACCGCCCAGCTGACCGCCCGCCTGCAGGTCGAGGCGAGCCAGTGGCCCGGGCCGGACGCCCTCGCGGCACAGGCGGCGAAGGCGTGCCAGACGGCGCAGGCGATCGACACCGCGGCGGCCGCGAAGGTCGGCGACGTGCAGGTCCAGGGCGCCTACGCCCCCGACCAGACCACGTGGGACCAGGGCAACACGTTCATCTCGTGCTTCGCGACGCGGTCCTCCGGGGACATGCTGACCGGCTCGCTGGCGCCCTCCGGCAAGTAGGAGCACCGCCCCGGGCCGGAGACCTCCGACCCGGGGCGACACCCGGGGCTTCACGCCTGCGCGGGCACCGCCGCCGACGCGTCGTCGAGCGCCTGCACCTCGTCGGCGGTGAGCTCGAGCTCCGCCGAGGCGAGCAGCGCGGGCAGCTGCTCGGTGTTCCGCGCGCTCGCGATCGGCGCGACGACGTCCGGCCGGCCCTGCAGCCAGGCCAGCGCCACCGAGGCGATCTCGGCATCGTGCGCACCGGCGATGCGGTCGAGCGTGTCGACCACGGCCAGCCCCGCGTCCGAGAAGTAGCCCGACACCTGGCCCTCGCGGTCCTTGCCCGCGAAGTCCTCCTTCGTCCGGTACTTGCCGGTGAGGAACCCGGCGGCGAGGGCGAAGTACGGTACGACGCCCAGGCCCTCCGCGGCGGCGAGCGGCGCGATCTCCGACTCGTAGGGCTCGCGCGTGACGAGGTTGTAGTGCGGCTGGATCGCGACCGGCAGCGCGAGCCCCTCGGCCTTCGCGATGCGGATCCACTCCTCGGCCCGCTCGCGCGAGTAGTTCGAGATGGCCGTGTAGCGCACGAGGCCCTCACGGACGAGCTGGTCGAACGCGCGGACGGTCTCCTCGAGCGGGGTGTCCTGGTCGTCGAAGTGCGCGTAGTACAGGTCGATCCGGTCGGTGCCGAGGCGCTCCAGGCTGGCCCGGGCCGCCGCGGCGACGTTGGCCGCCGACAGGCCGCTGTACTGCGGGTGCTGCGACACCTTCGTGGCGATCACGACGTCGTCGCGCTTGCCCGAGGCCCGCAGCCACGAGCCGATGACCCGCTCCGACTCGCCGCCCTCGTTGCCGGGCGCCCAGGCGGAGTACACGTCGGCCGAGTCGACGAAGTCGCCGCCGGCGCCGGTGAACGCGTCGAGCACGCGGTGCGAGGTCTGCTCGTCGGCGGTCCAGCCGAAGACGTTGCCGCCGAGGGCGAGGGGGAACACGTGGAGGTCGCTGGTTCCGATGCGGGGCATGCGGGGGTCCTTTCGTGGTCGTGGGGGTGGCCGGGACGGGCCCGGACCGCGCCACGCTACGCCCGCGCTCTGGTCCCCGGGTGGGTCCGCGTCGCGGTGCCGCACGGGTGCGCGGTGTTGCATCGACGGATGACCACCGCCCTCGAAGCCCTCACCGACCCCCGGTCCTCGGTGCGCCTGCGTGCCGTGATGGCGCTCGGGACCGCAGCCGACCCGGCCGACCTCGACGTGCTGCTCGAACGGTGCGCGGTCGATCCGGACCTGCAGGTGCGCGAGGCGCTGACGTGGTCGCTCGTGCGGCTCCCGGCCGCTCTGGTCGTGCCCCGGTTGGTCGACCAGCTCGACCGCCCCGAGGCGCAGGCCCGGTCGCAGGCGCTGCACACCCTGTCGAAGATCCGCGACGGGTCGGTGTACCCGGCGGTCGCCGAGGCACTGGGCGACCCCGACCCCGGCGTCTCCCGGACAGCCTGGCGCGCCGCGGTCCTGCTCGCGCCCGCCGACGAGCGCCCGGCCCTGGCCCGCCGGCTCGCGCGGGAACTCGGCACCGGGGACCGGGAGCGGCGACTCGCGCTGAGCCGGGCACTCGTCACCCTCGGCGAGGAGGTCGTCGCCCCCGTCCTCGCGGACGCCGCCGCGCGCCGCGGCGAGGCCGTCCGCGAGCACGTCGCGGACACCGAGCGGCTCCTCGCCGACCCGGACGCCGGCTCGGCGCTCGCCGTCGAGCGCGCACGACGCGAGATGGCCCTGGGACGCAGCGGGCGCGCCTCCGGCTGACCCCCTGACGGACGGGAGGCCCGTGGCGGGCCCGCACCGCGCCTCCCGTCCGTCCCCTGGTCGCGCTGACCGCGTCGACGGAGCAGACGACGTCGGGTCGCGCCCGCCGACCCGACGCTTCCTGCTCCACCGAGCGGACGCGGTCGCGCGTGTCGTGCGCCGCGCGACGGGACGGCCGCGCCCGGCGGCCCGGGGCGGGCCGGGGAACACCCGGATTCGGGCCGCCGAACAGGGCGGATCGGCTTGCACGTGCCGATCGGCGGCGGGCAGAGTGGTCGGCGAAGGGGAGTAGCTCCCAGCGCGTGCATCGACACACTGGCCATCACGACGATCGGCCCGGTGCACCACCCGTCCGGTCCCACCCGGCGGGCGAGCGAGACCTTCGGCCGTTCTGTCGTGCCGAAGCGCTCCCACCCCCTGCGCAAGTCGGTGCGGCCCGACCAAGGGACCACCCCGTGATCGACACCACCGCGCCCGCCACCGGGTCCACCCGGACCACCGACACGTCGAGCGCGCCCCGACGGATGGGGCGCAGCGCCTGGGCGCGCATCGCCCTGTGCGTCGTGCTCGCCCTGCCCGCCGTCGTCTTCCGCGTCGGTGGGCTCGCGCCGAACCCCGTCGTCGACCTGCTCGTGTTCGGCGGGGCCGTCGTCGCGGCCTCGTTCCTGCTCGCGTGGGCCGCCGAGGCCGCGCAGAAGGACATCGCGGGTGCGCTCGCGATCGCCCTGCTCGCGCTCATCGCCGTGCTGCCCGAGTACGCCGTCGACCTGTACTACGCGTTCCGGTCCGGCTCGGAGCCCGCCTACGAGCAGTTCGCCGCCGCCAACATGACCGGGTCGAACCGGCTGCTCCTCGGGTTCGGCTGGCCGCTCGTCGTGGTGATCTCGTTGCTCGTCGCCCGGCGGTACGTGCGGGTCGGGGCGCTCCCGGCAGCGGCGACGAAGGTGCTCCGGCTCGAGCAGTCCTCGCGGCTGGACATCGGCTTCCTCGCGCTGCTCGCCCTCGTCGCGTTCCTCATCCCGGCCATGGGGTCGATCCCGGTGTGGTTCGGGGTGCTGCTGCTCGCCGCGTTCGCCGCGTACCTGTGGCGTGCGTCGCAGGTGCCCGACGGTGACGACGACGAGGAGCTCGTCGGCATGGCCGGGAACATCGCCGCGATGCCGCAGCGGGCCCGTCGCTGGACGGTCGTCGCGCTGTTCGTCGTCGCGGCCGCGGTGATCCTGGCGTCGGCCGAGCCGTTCGCCGACGCCCTGGTGCAGTCCGGCAGCGCGCTCGGCGTCGACAGCTACTTCCTCGTGCAGTGGCTCGCACCGATCGCGACCGAGGCGCCGGAGTTCATCGTCGCCGCGCTCTTCGCACTGCGCGGGATGGGCGGGGCGGCGATCGGGATGCTCATCGCGTCGAAGGTCAACCAGTGGTCGCTGCTCGTCGGCTCGCTGCCGATCGCGCACGTGCTCGGCGGCGGGACGACGGGCGGGCTGCCGCTCGACGCCCGGCAGGTCGAGGAGTTCGTGCTCACCGCGTCGCAGACCGTGCTCGGCGTGGCGATCATCGTCGCGCTGCGGTTCCACCGGTGGTCGGCGATCGCGCTCCTGGCCCTGTTCGCGGTGCAGTTCGTCGTCACCGACACGAGCGGGCGGTGGGTGCTGAGCGGCGTGCACGTGGCCGTCGCGCTCGTGGTGCTGTGGGTGCAGCGCGCGGCGGTCCTGCCGACGCTCGCGGCGCCGTTCCGGCGGGCGGGGACTGCTCGCAGCTGACGGTCCGCTGCGCCGGGGCACGACGGCCGGCTGACGGCCGCCGCGAGCGCGCGGGACACGCCGTGCGGCGGCCGCCGCGCGGGCACGATCCGTCACGCTCGGTCGGTGCGAGCGACGTGTTCCGCACACTCGGCTCCCGCGCGCGGGGTGCGGGAGCGTCAGTCGGCGTCGGGGGCGAGCCAGATCGCGCTCGCGGCCGCGGCCGGCAGGTCGACGAGGGACTCCTCGCCGCCAGGGCCCCGGCGGGCGACGGCGATCACGCCCGCGTAGTCCCGCACCTGCTCCACGCGCAGGTGCGTCCCGAGCCCGACGCCGAGCTCGTCGAAGTAGCGCAGCAGCGACGGGTCGTCGTCGGACACCCGGTCGACGGTGCCGCACGACCCGGGCGCGACCTGTCCGAGCAGCGTGCCGGGGGAGTCGGGCACGGTGCCGTCCGCGCGCGGGATCGGGTCGCCGTGCGGGTCGTGCGTCGGGTTGCCCAGGTCGGCGTCCACGCGGTCGAGGAACGTCTCGGACACCGCGTGCTCGAGCGCCTCGGCCTCGGTGTGCACCTCGTCCCAGCCGTAGCCGAGCCGCTGCACCAGGAACGTCTCGATGAGCCGGTGCCGTCGGACCATCGCCACCGCGACCTGCTGGCCGAGGGGCGTGAGGACGACGCCGTAGTACGGGGTGTGCTCGATCAGGCCGTCGCGGTCGAGCTTGCGGAGGTTGCCCGACACGGTCGACGCGGACACCCCGAGCGCCGCGGCGATGTCCCGCGTCGCCAGACCGGTCCCGCCGCGCTCGCCGTCCTTCCACACGAGTTTCACGTAGTCCTCTGCCATGGTGCTGAGGGAGGGGAGCCGCATGCCTCAATGGTACGGACGGCGCGGGGCCACGGCCGTCACGCCTACGACGGGCGTCACGGGGACGGGCGACCGCGGACGCCGCTGGCCGGTACCGCCGTCCCTGCTGCTCGGACTCGCCCCGCTCGTGGCGTTCGCCGCCGTGAGCGCGTGGCGGTCCCGCCCGAGCGACGACTACGACTCCCTCGGCCGGACCGTCGACAGCGTCGTGCACGCGCTCGTCCTGCCCGAGGGCATCGCGGTCGTCGTGCTCGCGCTGTACGTGACGGCCCTCGGCTGGTGGCGGACCGCGACCGTCGACCCGGGCCGGACCCCGATGCGCTGGACGATGACGGCACCGGTCCTCATCGTCGTGGTGTGCGCGGCCAAGCTGCCCTTCGTCGGGTGGTCGTCGCTGCCCGGCCACTACTTCGTGCTGCTGACCGTCGGGGTGCTCTTCGTCGGCGTCTTCGAGGAACTCCTGACCCGCGGGGTGCTGCTCGTCGGGCTCCGCCGCCGGTTGCCGGAGTTCGGCGTGTGGATCGCCTCGTGCGTGCTCTTCGGGCTGCTGCACCTGCTCAACGTGCTCGCCGGGGCCCCCGTCGGCTCGACCCTGCTCCAGGTGGTGTTCGCGGCCTCGTTCGGCTCGACGCTGTACCTGTCCCGGCGGCTGACCGGCAACCTGCTGCTGCCCGTGCTCCTGCACGCGTTCTGGGACTTCGGCTCGATCGCGGTGTCGGCGACGGTGGACACCGGGGACCTGGCGAGCCTGCTGCCCGTCGGGGCGATCGGGCTCGTGGCGTTCGGCGTGCTCGCGTTCGGGCTCGTCGCCGGCGGCATGGTCGCGTGGCACGACGACCGGCCGCGCCGCCTGCGGCGCCGGTGGCGGGACGTGCCACCCGTCGGGGTGGACGCGGGGCAGGGTGCCGAGCCGCGCCTGGCGACCGTGGCCTGACCGCCTGCGAACCCCCACAGCCTGCGGTCCGGTTCACCCGCCGGTGGGGGAACGTTCCCCGTCCGGCAACCGCCCCTCCTTAGCGTCACGGTGTTTCCACTCCGGTACATCGAGGAAAGGGGCGTCGCCCGCGGGCGACCACCACACATGCGCAGAACCGCACTCAGCGGGGTGACCGTCGCGACGGTCGCGACCGCCCTCGTGCTCGGGACACCGCTCGTCGCCCAGGCGGCGACGTACCCGAGCGACTCGGCGAAGCCGAACCTGATCGCCCTGCTCAACGGCTACGACCAGTACTGGACGTCCGCCGGGAAGAACGACCTGCACGGCACCGTCGACGACCCCGCGACGCTCGCCACGAACGACCAGCTGACGAGCTGGATCAACCAGCACGCGACGCCCGCGCAGCAGTTCCGGGCCCTGCAGGACGCCGAGTACGACAACGCGACCCACACCGCCTACGACCAGTCCTTCACGGTGTCCCAAGGGCTCGGCGACGTGCTCAGCGGGCTCTTCGTGCAGGGGCGGCAGAGCGGCGCGCTCCCGCTGACGAACGCGCTGATCAACTCGTCGACCGGCACGTCCGGTGCGTACGTCGGCACCGGCGACGCGAAGGCGCACTTCAGCTACCCGCGCCCCTACCTGCCGACCGACCCCACGGCGACGCTGCCGGCGGGCGACGACCAGGTGAACTGCAACCCGGCGACCGTCAACGCGTCCTCGCTGACCGCGAACCGCGTCGGCAAGGCCTGGGCGGACGCGAAGGGCAACCTCACGATCACGCGGGTGCCCGCCACGACGGACACCACGCACGAGTTCTCGCCGAACGACGTCGCGCTCGACGCCTCGTACGGCCAGCAGGGCATCTGCAAGGGCGGCTCGTACCCGTCCGGGCACGCCACCACGGCGTACCAGGCCGGCATCACGCTCGCGACGCTCGTCCCCGAGCTCGCGCCCGAGATCCTCGCCCGCACGTCCGAGGCCGGCAACGACCGCATCGTGCTCGGCGTGCACTACCCGCTCGACATCATGGGCGGTCGCATCGACGGTGAGGCCGCCCTCGCCGCCCGCTGGTCGGACGCGCAGTACCGCACCCAGGTCCTCGAGCCCGCCCGCGCCGAGCTCGTCGGCTACCTGCAGGCGAAGTGCGGCGGCACCCTCGCGTCGTGCATCGCGGCCGAGAAGCGCTACACGGACGACCCCTACGGCGGGCAGGCCATGCCCGGCGGCACCGCGCAGGTCGTCACCGACCGTGCATCGGCCGTCACGGTCTACCGCGAGCGCATGACCTACGGCTTCCCCCGCACGGGCGTCGCCGGTCAGGCCCCCTCGGTGCCGGCCGGTGCGTCCGACCTGCTCCGCACGGCGTTCCCGACGCTGACCGACGCGCAGCGCACCGCCGTGCTCGCCCAGACCGAGATCGACTCGGGCTACCCCCTCGACCAGACCGGCTCCGCCGCCGGCTCGTGGGAGCGCCTCGACCTGGCCGCCGCGACGAGCGCCACGGTCGCGATCGCGTCCGACGGCACCGCGAAGGTGCTGTCCACCGGCGGCACGGCCACGGTCGTCTCCGGGGTGCTGACCGCCCCGCAGGGCACCACCGTCCAGGCCGGCAACGCGATCGCCCTGCGCGGGACCGGCCTGCCCGCCGGTGCCACGCTCCGGGTCGTGCTGCGGTCCGACCCGGTGACGGTCGGCACGCTGACGGTCGCGGCCGACGGCACCGCGACCGGCTCCGTCACGATCCCCGCGACGACGCCCGCGGGCACGCACACGCTCGACCTGGTCGACACCTCCGGCGCCTCGGCGCTCGCCGCGCCGCTCGGCATCACGGTGACGGCCGTGGCGACCGCGGGCGGTGGCGGCGCAGCCGGCGCCGTGCCGGCCGGGGTGCACCTGCCCGTCGTCAGCGGCTGATCCGCCACCCCCGACGGAGGGGAGGCGCGGTGCCCGCCCGCACCGCGCCTCCTGTCCGCCACCCCTGACGGAGGGGAGGCGCGGTGCCGGTCCGCAGCGCGCCTCCCGTCCGCCGCCCCGTGACGGGCGGGAGGCACGGTGCCCCGCCGCCCCGCGCCTCCCGTCCGTCCCCACCGCCACCCCGACACCGGAAGTCCTCCTCGTGCAGCGCTCCACCCTCTGGACCACCGTCGGCGTCGCCGCCGCCGTCGCGGGGGCCGCGATCGCCGTCCCGCTCCTGACCGCCGGCGGCCCCGCCCCGGCCGCCGTGACGACCCACTCGGCAGCCGCGTCCTCGACGCCCGTGCCCGGCGTGCCGCATGTGGACGCCGCGGCGCTCGCCGCCCTGCCCGAGGCGCAGTACTCCGCCGTGGTCGACGGCCTGCTGCCGTGGGACCGGACGACCACCGCGGCCCACGTGTTCCACCTGACCGCCGACGCGCCGCTCTTCGGCGACGGTCGGACCGCCCCCGTGGCGCGGTTCGCGAAGACCGACTTCCTGCAGCAGCCGACGACGGTCGTCGGGCTGCGACGGCAGGGGCCCTGGGAGCTCGTGCTGACGCCCGCACGGCGGCAGCTGCCCTCCGCGGCGGGTGCCGGGGGTGCGGCGGCGCAGACCGCGGCGTGGGTGCCGGCCGACCTGCTGACCGCCGTGGCGGCACCGACCGCGCGCGTGGTGGTCTCGACGACGGAGCAGTCCGTGTCGATCGTCTCCGCGTCGACCGGGGCGGTGCAGCAGCACTTCGCGGCGGGCGTCGGGACGGCGGACACCCCGACGCCGACCGGGGTCACCGGCTACCTGGAGGAGCGGTACGCCGACCCGTCGCAGGGCACCGGGGAGCACCCGATCCAGCTCACCTCGCTGCACTCGAGCGCGGCCGACGAGCCGTACGGGGGCCACGACGGCGGGTTGATCGGGCTGCACTGGAACGCGACGACCTCGGGTGCGGTGTCGCACGGGTGCGTGCGGCTGTCCGCCGAGGCCGTGGCCGCGCTGGACGCGTTGCCGCTCGGGACGCTCGTGACGGTGGAGTGAGCCGGTTCCGGCGCGCTAGAGCTCGACCTCGATCGGCTCGGGGCGGACCAGCTCGTGCACGCCGCTGATGACCTCGCTCGGACGGAACGGGTACCGGTCGATCTCGGCCTGGTCGCTGATCCCGGTCAGGACGAGGACGGTGTGCAGCCCGGCCTCGATGCCGGCCTGCACGTCGGTGTCCATGCGGTCGCCGATCATGCCCGTGTTCTCGGAGTGTGCCCCGATCCGGTTCATCGCCGACCGGAACATCATCGGGTTCGGCTTGCCCACCACGTAGGGCTGCTTGCCGGTGGCCTTCTCGATCATCGCGGCGATGGCGCCCGTCGCGGGCAGCACGCCCTCGGCGCTCGGGCCGGTGGCGTCGGGGTTCGTCACGATGAACCGGGCACCGTCGCGGATGAGCCGGACGGCCTTGGTGATCGCCTCGAACGAGTAGTTGCGGGTCTCGCCGACGACCACGTAGTCCGGCGCGGTCTCGGTCATGATGAACCCCGCCTCGTGCAGGGCCGTGGTCATGCCGGCCTCGCCGATGACGAACGCGGAGCCGCCGGGCATCTGCGAGCGGCAGAAGTCGGCGGTGGCCAGGGCGCTCGTCCAGATGCGTTCCTCGGGCACGTGCAGCCCGGAGCTCCGGAGCCGTGCGCTGAGGTCACGCGGCGTGAAGATCGAGTTGTTCGTCAGGACGAGGAACTCGGTGCCCTCGTCGAGCCACTGCTGGATGAGCTCGGGGGCTCCCGGCAGGGCCTGGTTCTCGTGGACGAGCACACCGTCCATGTCGGTCAGCCAGCACTCGACCTCGTCACGCGTCGCCATGGTGCCACCGTACCGGGCGCCGGCCACGGGGAGCCGGGCGCGCGGGACGCCAGGGCTGCGCGGGTGGGCGGTCGTGCGTCCGGACGCCTGGCCGGTGGGCCACCGAGGTCTGGCCGGGCGGACACCGACCGTCGTTCGGCTTTGCCCTAGGATTTTCGTACCCGTACCGGATCAGGAGGACCCCCGTGCTCGTCGACCCAGGCTCCCCGAGCAGCGCACCCCGCCCCACCGGCGGACCGGACGCCCCGACGACGCCGTCGGACGAGCCCGCGCCGCCCGCCCGTCGCCGCGGCCGTCCGAACGTGCTGTCCCGCGAGCAGGTCGTCGACGCCGCGACCGAGATCGCGAACGAGGAGGGCCTCGACCGCCTGTCCTTCCGTGCCCTCGGCGCCAAGCTCGGCGTCGCCCCGATGACCGTGCACCGGACCATCGGCGGCCTCGACGACCTGCACGCCGAGCTCGTCCGCCGCACGGTCGACGAGTTCACCGCGACCTTCGTCTGGCCCGAGGACTGGCGGGCGGTGGTGCGCACCTTCGCCACGACCTTCCGCGACCTCATGCGGACGCACCCGCTCGTGCTCGAGTCGCACAGCCAGCGCGCCCCGCTCGCCTCGACCGAGTCCGACGCCGTCGTGGCGAAGGTCGTCGGTGCACTGCAGCAGGCCGGGCTCCCCGAGCGCGAGGCGATGTACGCGTTCTTCGTCGTGTACGACTTCGTCGTCGGGCACGCCGGCGTGCAGGTCGGCCGGGGCGACGCCGACGCCGGACGCCCGGAACGGCACCGACTCGTCGGGGAGATCCTCGGCGAGCACTCGTACGACGATCGGTTCGCCCTCGGGCTGGACGTGCTGCTGGCCGGCATCGAGGCGCGGGTCCGGACGCACGGCACGGGCACCCCCGGCACGGCGGGCGACGGGCCGGACGCCGTCAGCACTGCGGGAGGCAGCACCGCGGGCGACGGGCCGGACGGACCGGGCGCCCGCGCGTGAGCACCGTCGACCCCCAGCAGGTCCGCCGCGAGCGCGAGGCGGCCTGGCGGGGGACGAACCGTGCCCTCGTGATGACCGTCGTCGGCGCCGTGCTCGTCGCCGCTGCCGGAGCGGTCGCGGGCCTCGCGGTGTCCCGCTTCGTCCTGGTCTTCCGGATGATGCAGGTGAACAGCGTCTTCTCGGACAGCCCCGACCCGGAGTCGGTCTGGTGGGCCGCACCCGGGGCCGTCGTCGGCACCCTCGTCGCCGTGGCCGTGTACTCCCGCTGGAACCACCGGTGGTCCGGCCGGACGAGCGACTTCGCGGGCGTCGGACCGCTGCAGCCGTGGTTCCTCGGCGCGACGGCGATGCTCTGGTGGGAGACGTCGCGGTGGCCCGCGCCCGACCGCGTCGGGGTCGCCGTCGACCCCACGTTCGGGCACGACGAGGTCTGGGGCCTCGGCGAGTGGATCTGGTACGCGACGGTCTGGTGGGTGCCCGCCCTCGCGACGCTGGTCACGGTGCTGCTCCTCGTGGCCGGCGGCGTGACACGGCTCGGACGCGGCAACCGACGGGCACGCCTCACCGACGTGCTCGCGAACGGTCGCGGGGTCGTCGGCGAGGTCACCGCGGTCAGCGGCGGGACCAGCCCCGACGCGTCGCGCACCCTGCTGCGGTGGACGTTCTCGTTCGTCGACCTGCAGGGCGTGCGGCGCTGGGTGGAACGGACCGAGGGCTTCGCGCACGGCGAGGGACCCGTCGTCGGCATGCCCGTCACGGTGCTGTACGACCCGGCGCGGCCGGGCGACCGGAAGCGCATCTTCACGGCGACGACGCGGGACCCCGGCCCCGAGGACTTCCTCCGCCCCGGCACCTCCTGAGCCGCGGGCGGTCCTGGCGGACGCCCGACTGGCTGGGTCAGCTGGACCGGCAGGACCGGCAGGACGGGCCGGGACCGGCTGGACCGGCAGGACGGGTCGGGCCTGGCTGGACCGGCTGGACCGGCAGGACGGGTCGGGCCTGGCTGGACCGGCTGGACCGGCAGGACCGGCCTCCGCCCGCGGGACCGGCGGGTCCGCCGGGTCGCCGGACGGGAGGCGCGACCCACGCGCCCTACGCTGGTCACGTGACCGAGCGCCTCCCGTCCGACCCCGTGGTCCCGTCGACGGCACCGGCCCACGTGAGCCGACCCGACGCCGACCCGGCGGTCGCCGGCGCGGCCGCACCGCCGGTCCTCCCGCCGTCCCACGAGGCGACCACGAACGGCGTCGGACCGCACCCCGAGCCGTGGCCCGACGACCCGCGGCTCGACCCGGAGCTCCTCGCGGCCGGGGACACCCGCAACGTCGTCGACCGCTACCGGTACTGGTCGATGGAGGCCATCGTCGCGGACCTCGACACCCGCCGGCACGCGTTCGACGTGGCGATCGAGAACTGGCAGCACGACCTGAACATCGGGTCGATCGTGCGGAGCGCCAACGCGTTCCTCGCCGGGACCGTGCACATCATCGGACGGCGGCGGTGGAACAAGCGCGGCGCGATGGTCACCGACCGGTACCAGCACGTCCGGTACCACCCCGACGTCGCGGCGTTCACCGCGGCGATGCGCGCCGAGGGCCGGCCGATCGTGGCGATCGACAACACCCCGGGCGCCGAGCGCATCGAGACCGCCGCGATCCCGGAGCGGTGCGTGTTCCTGTTCGGCCAGGAGGGGCCCGGCCTGACCGACGAGGCCGTCGCCGGCGCGGACGCACACCTGGAGATCACGCAGTTCGGGTCGACGCGGAGCGTGAACGCCTCGGCGGCGGCGGCGATCGTCATGCACAGCTGGGTCGTCCAGCACGCGACGCTGCCGCGCTGACGGGCGGGGCTGCCGGTCCGGGAGTGCGGGCTGCGGTCGTGCGGCGCGGGCGGGTTCCGTGCCGGCGGTGCTGTGCTGCCCGGCTTCCGGCTTCCGGCTTCCGGCTTCCGGCTTCCGGCTTCCGGCTTCCGGCTTCCGGCTTCCGGCGGAGGGGCGCCGATCGGGTCAGCGGGCGGCGGTGGTGCGGCGCGCGACGAGCCGGGGTTCGACGAGGGTCTCGTGTGCCTCGGTGGTCGGGTCGGCGATGCGCGCGAGCAACCGCTCGCCCGCGCCCCGGCCGATCTCGACGCTACGGTCGTCGATGCTCGTCAGCCCGACGTAGGCCGTCGCCGCGAGCGGTGTGTCGTCGTAGCCCATGACCGACACGTCCTCGGGCACGCGGAGACCCCGCGCGGCCAGGGCCGACATCGCGCCGAGGGCCATCACGTCGTTCGCGGCGAACACCGCGGTGACGTCGGGGTGGGTGTCGAGGAGTTCGTCGAGGGCGCGGGCGCCGGCCTCCTCGGTGGGCTCCCCGCGCAGCACGACCGAGGCGACCGACGGGGCGCCGGCGGCGCGCGCGGTGTCCGCGGTGCGCTCGGTGCCGGCGACGGACGGGGCGGCAGCGGGCGCGGCGGTCGCGACCGACGGGGCGCCGGTGACCGAGGGGGTGGGTGCCGACCCCGGGGCGGCGGTGGGGTCCGTGGCGGCGGCGAGCCCTGCCTCCAGGCCGGTGAGCCGCTCCACCGAGGCGGCCGACGTCGCGCCGACGAACCCGATGCGCGTGTGCCCGAGTGCGAGCAGGTGCTCGGCGGCCATGCGGCCTCCCGCGCGGTCGTCGTTCGCGACGGTGTCGGCGCGGGGGAGGGCGGCGCGTCCGCCGGCGACCACGACCGGCATGCTCGCCGGGATCGCGAGGTCGGTGTCCGGCTCGCCCACGATGACGATGCCCTCGACGCGCATGGACAGGAAGCCCTCGACGGGGGAGGCGTCCAGGCCCGTGTTGAGGAACCGGTCGGCGACGACCAGGCGGTGGCCCTGGTCCTGGAGGGCCTCGCGCAGGCCGGTCAGGACGTCGACGAACCACGGGTTCCGGAAGTCGTCGAGGACGACCCCGACCGTGCGGCTGCGGGTGCCCGCGAGCGAGACGGCCGCGGTCGAGGGGCGGTAGTCGAGCTCCTGGATGGCCTGCAGCACGGCCTGCCGCCGCTGGTCGCTCACACGGGGCGAGCGTTGCAGCACGAGCGACACGAGCGACTTCGAGACGCCGGCGCGCGCGGCCACGTCGTAGATGGTGGCGGGCTTGCCGTCTCCCATGATCGCCTTCGACCTCCCGTGGTGTCCCTCGACCCTACCGGCCCGGCGCCTGGGTCCGGCCTGCGGGGTCCGGCCTCCCGGGTCCCGGCCCCGGACTCCCGGTCCCTGTTCCCCGGGGATGGAGCAGAAGATGTCGGGTCGATGCCCGGTACCCGACGTCTTCTGCTCCATCCGCCGCGGGTGGGGGCCGCGGTGGGTGGGTGCCTCCTCCACAGACGGGAGGCCCGTGGCGCGTGTCCACAGATGCGGCGGCCCGGCCCTGGGTCGCGCCCGGCACCCGGAGGCTCGGAGCATGCAGCCACGAGCACTCCCGCCCGCGCTCCGTACCCGTCCGTTCGACGTCGCCGCGGCCGACCGGGAAGGGGTGCACCGGGAACGACTGCGCCGTGGGGACCTGGACCGACCGAGCCGGTCCCTCCGGTGGCACCGCTCGCGGCCACCCACCGGGGTCGACCGCATCCGCGCCTTCCGCCCGGTCCTGCAGCCGGGGCAGTTCGTCAGTCACGTCTCCGCCGCCGTGCTGTGGGGGCTCCCGCTGCCGAGGGCGCACCCCGGCGACGACCCGGTGCACGTGACGAGCGTCCTGCCCGCCGCGCAGATGCGACGCCACGGCGTGCGCGGACACCGGACCGCCGCTGCCCACGCGGTCGTCCGGCAGCGGTGGGGGATGCCGGTGAGCAGTCCCGCGACGACGTGGGTCGAGTGCGGGGCGCTCCTCGGGCTCGACGACCTCGTGGCGCTCGGCGACGCCGTCGTGACGAGCCGGACGTGTGCGACCAGCGTCGAGGACCTGCGCGCGGCACTCGCCGCTCGCGGACCGTGCCGCGGCGCACCGACGCTCCGTCGCGCGCTCGAGCTCGTCCGGGTCGGAGCCGGTTCGCCGCAGGAGACGAACGCGCGACTCGGGATCGTGCGCGCCGGGCTGCCGGAGCCCGAGCTGCAGGTCGAGATCACCGACGCGACCGGCCGGTTCGTCGGGCGGGTGGACTTCGCGTACCGACGACAACGCATCGTGATCGAGTACGAGGGCGACCACCACCGGACCGACCAGCAGCAGTGGGAGCACGACCTCCGCCGACACCGGGCCTTCGCCGCCCTCGGCTGGTCCGTGCTGCGGTGGACGCGGCAGGACCTGACGACGAACCGGGGCGCGGCGCTCGCCGAGCTGGCCGCACTCCTCCGTGCACGCTCGTGACGCGCGCCGGTGCGCCCGCGCGCCCGCGCGCCCGCGCGCCCGCGCTCCCGTGCCCGCGGATGGAGCAGAAGACGTCGGGTCGGAAGCGGCCACCCGACCTTTCCTGCTCCATCGACGAGCGGCGGCCGCCCGCGCGCCCCGGCCCCCGTGCGCGGATGGAGCAGAAGACGTCGAGTTCGGGGGCCCGAACTCGACGTCTTCTGCTCCATCCGCGCGGGGGCGGGGCCGCCCCCCGCGCCCCCGCCCCGCGCTACCCGATCAGGCTCGGGCGCAGGTCGCGCAGCGTCCGGGAGCGGGTCTGCCGCGCGGTCACGACGAGCGACAGCAGCAGCGCCCCGAGCAGCCAGCACGCCAGCACGCCGGCGTCCGACCACGCGGCACCCGCCGACCCGCCGTACATCGTCTGCCGGATCGCGTCGACGGAGTACGTCATCGGCAGGGCGAAGTGCAGCGCGGCCAGGGGCCCGGGGAGCGTCTGCCACGGGAACGTCCCGCCGGCGGTGACGAGCTGCACGAGCATGAGCACCAGGCCGAGGAACTGCCCGACCGACCCGAGCAGCACGTTGAGCGCCATGATGATCGCCGCGAACGTCGCCGAGGCCAGCATCATGATCCCGATCGTCGCGCCGGTGTGCACCACGTCCAGGTCGAGCGCGAACCGCACGATCAGGAACAGCGCCGCCATCTGCACGACGCCGAGCAGTGCCGGGGTGAGCCAGCCGCCGAGCACGACCGACAGCGGCTTGCGCACCGCGGTGATCGCGCGCTTCGAGATCGGCTTGAGGATGAGGAACAGCGCGTACATGCCGATCCAGGCCGCGAGCGAGATGAAGAACGGCGCGAGGCCGGCACCGTAGTTCGACGCCGAGGCGATGTTGTCGTCGCCGACCTTGACCGGGTCGGAGATGACGGACGCCTGCTCGTTCCGCTGCGTGGCGGTGGACGCCGGGATCTTCGTGCGGCCCTCGTCGAGCTTCGACGCGAGCTCCTTCGAGCCGGACTCCAGGTCGGTCAGGCCGGAGGCGAGGGACTTCGCGCCCTGGTCGGCCGACGTGGCACCGGTGGCGAGCGAGGACGCGCCGGACGACAGCGTGGGTGCGGCCGCGGCGAGCTTCGAGGTGCCCGCGGCGACCTGCGACGAACCGGACGCCAGCTTCGACGCACCGTCGGCGGCCGAGGCGATGCCGTTCGACAGGGTCGGCGCGGCCGTGGCCAGCTGGGACGCACCGGCGGAGACCTGCTGCGAGCCGTCCCGGAGCCGGTCGAGCCCCTGCAGCGCGGTCTTCGCGTCGGCGAGCTGCTGCTGCGTCGTCGCATCCGCGAGCTGGGCCTGCACGGTCGCGGCGACCACGGCCTGCTGCTCCGGCGTGAGGGTGACCCCGCGGTCGGCGGCGGCCTTCGTGATCGCCGCCGTGACGGTCTCGGGCGACGCGGTCTGCAGCGCCTGGAGCGCCGGGTCGGTCTGCTGCGTCAGGGTCGTCAGACCGTCCGACACCTGCTTCGCCCCGTCGGCGAGCTGCTGGGTCTGTGCCGGCAGCGCGGCGGTCTGTCGCTGTGCGTCGGCGAGTCCGGACGCCAGGGTCGACGCCCCGGACGCCACCTGCTGCGCGCCCGAGTCCAGCTGCTTCGTCTGGGACGGCAGCGCGGCGGTCCCGTCGGCGAGCTGGGTGGCCCCGGCGGCGAGCTTGCCGGTGCCGTCGGCGAGCTGCCCGGCGCCGTCCGCGGCCGTGGTGGCCCCGGAGGCGAGCTGTCCGGCCCCGTCGACGGCGTCGCCGAGGCTGTCGCGTACGTCGGCGAGCCCCACGAGCAGGGTCTTCGCCGCCTGCTTGCCGACGCGCTCGGCGACGGCGGTGCGCATGGTCTTGCCGGCCTGCTCCGCGATGGTCGAGGCGAGGTAGGAGTTCGTGTCCGCCGTGGTCATCACGAGCTCGGCACGTCGGGGGTCGTCGCCCTGCGCCGACACCAGGGACTCGGAGAAGTCGTGCGGGATGGTGACGACGAAGTCGTAGGTGCCGTTCCGCACGCCGGAGCGAGCATCGGCCGCGGAGGTCTCGGTCCACTTGAACTTCGCGCCGTCGATCGCCTCCTTCGCGACGTCCTTGCCGTAGTCGACGTGGTCGCCGTCGAGGGTCGCGCCGGCGTCCTGGTCGACGATCGCGGCCGGGATCTGGTCGAGCTGCGCGTAGGGGTCGCGGTTCGCCCACAGGTAGGCGCCGCCGTACAGCAGCGGCACCACCATGAGGGCGATGAACGCGAGGCGGGCGAGCGGCGTCGCGGTGAGGCGCGCCAGTTCGGCGCGGACGAGCGAGGGGATGGTCACGCGTGTGCCTCCGTCGGGACGGTTGCGGGGTCTTCGGGGTCGGTGTCGGACGGGAGGCGCGGCTCGCCTCGTCCGTCCGGGGTCGCGTCGGCGGGACCCTCGGTCGGGGCGGTGGCGCCCCGCGCAGGTACGGGAGCGGGACCGGCTGCGCCGGTCTCGTGTGCGCCCGACTCATCCGGGCCGGTCGCGTCACCTGGGGACGCGTCGTGGTCGGTCGCGTCGACGGTGTCGAGCAGCGCCGCGACCGCGTCGGCCGCGGCCTTCGAGGTGACGAGGACGACGGTCACGCCACGGCGTGCGACCTCGCGCACCACCGCGAACCACTCCGCCACGGCGCCCCCGTGCCGCTCGGGCGCCGTGAGCACGATGCCCTCGACCCCGTCCCGCAGCAGCGCGAGCTCCACGAGCAGCCGGACCCGCACCTCGGTCGGGACCCGCTGCACGTGCGTGTCGGCGAGGTGCCGCATCCCGAGCTCGTCGAGCACCGTGTCGACGTGCGCTCGGGAGGGGCGCTGCCCGGCGAACGCGAGCTCCTCGCGCACGATCCGGCGCAGGCTCATCACCGGGAAGGGCTCGGCGACGCCGGGGGTGTCGACGAGGGCGAAGGTGCGGCGCAGGGCAGCGGGGTCCTCGCGGCCGTCGAGCAGCACACGCCCGGTGTCGGGACGCATCCGGCCGCCGGCGACGAGGGACGCGAGCACGGGTGCCTGCTCCGTCTCGACGGCGACGACCCCGGGGCGTCCGGGTGCGGCGACGGCGGAGACGACGGGCAGCGGGGCGCCGGGCTCCTCGCCGATGCCGACGTGGTCGAGTTCGAGGGTCATGCGTGGTCCTCCGGGGCCGTGGTGCCGGCCGGGACGGGTGTGGTGGTGGTCGGGGACGTCGACGCGGTGGGGGACACCGCTGGGGTGGGCTGCGCGGACGCGGTGGGGGACACCGCGCTGGCGGGCTGCGCGGACGCGGTGGGGGACACCGGCGCCGGGGGTTCGGAGAGCAGCGCG
Organism: Curtobacterium sp. MCBA15_004; assembly: GCF_001865055.2. NCBI lineage: Bacteria > Bacillati > Actinomycetota > Actinomycetes > Micrococcales > Microbacteriaceae > Curtobacterium > Curtobacterium sp. MCBA15_004. Next base: position 647,649 of record NZ_CP126266.1, read on the forward strand.
GTGCGCCAGTCGATGCCCGCGGTCCCGAGTGCCGACAGGACGACCGTGCGGCGGCCGGCCTCGACGCTCGTACCGGACCGCGTGGCCTCGTCGAGCACGACGATGCAGGCACCCTCGACCAGGCGGGCGAGGGTGTCCGCGTCGACGTCGTCGCGCATCGACCCGTCGGCGATCCCGAGCGCGCACGCGGCACGCACCTGGGCGCGGAGCGGGGCGAACACCTGCGCGACCGACTCGGCGAAGGGGCTGCGGACGGCCACCCGGGCCATCGAGCGCACGTGCGACACCTCGGACCACAGGGTCACCGCGATCGCGGCGAGCCGGGCGGCGGGGGGCAGGTCGGCGAGCACGGCGGGGGACGGCACGGCGGCGGCGATCCGGGCGGCGCCGGCGGTCACGACCTCGCGCACGAGGTCGTCCCGCGAGGGGAAGTGTCCGTAGACCGCACGGCGGGACAGTCCCGCGGCGGCGGCGATCGTCTCGAGCGAGGCGTCCGGGTCCTGCTGCAGCGTGGTCTTCGCCGCCTCGAGCAGGGCGGCCCGGTTCTCGGTCGCGTCCCGCCGTGTGGCGCGCGCGGGCTGGTCGGCGGAGGTCATGGAGCCCATCGTAATAACGTGCACACGTGTGTGCAAGTTCGCAGGAGCTGTACCCCCGAACAAGGGTCAGTCCCCCGAAGTGCCGACTGCGGCCCCTGTGAACGAACGCATAACTTCACAGGAATTCCCACCACGGACGGAGCCCGAGGAGTGCGCCCTGTGAACCGTGCAACACCCGAACGCCCACCCACCACCCCCATCGACCCGTCCGCCCGGACGACCCCCGACCCGCAGCACGGCCGGTCGCCGCGCAGCCGCGTGACCCGCGTCCTGACCGCCGGCATCGCCGCCGTGGCCCTGACGTGCGGTGGACTCGCCGTCGGCGGTGCCGCGAACGCCGCCCCGACGGGCCTGTCGTCGGCCGACCTCAAGCTCGCCCAGCCCCTGCGCGACGCGAAGCCCTCGAAGACGATCGCCGCGTTCGTGCGGACGACCGGCGAGGGGGCGCTCGCCGTCGACGCGAAGGCCAAGGGCGGCGACCTGACGAAGTCGACGTCGCGCTCCGCCCAGGCTGAGCAGCGCGTCAAGGCGATCGCCTCGACCGTCGACGCCGTGAGCGCCGCCGTCAAGCAGGCCGACGCGAAGGCGACCGAGCTGTACTCGACCGAGTACACCGTCCCGGGTGTCGCCGTCGTCGCCGACGTCGACGCGCTCCGCAGCATCGCCGAGCGGTCCGACGTCGAGAGCGTCATCCCGCTCACCCCGAAGAAGATCGTCGACCCGACCCCGGGTGACGCCTCGCGGGCACCGAGCGGCGTCGACCCCGACCTGCTCACCCCCGGCGCGGACGGCGTCGCCCCGAAGAACGCGGCGAGCGACGTCTACACCCGGGCGCTCGACGCCTGGCAGCAGACCGGTCGGACCGGCAAGGGTGTCAACGTCGCCGTGCTCGACACCGGCCTCGACTACACGCAGGCGGACTTCGGCGGACCGGGCACCACCGCCGCGTACCAGCAGGCCCTCGCGAGCACGAACGCGCCGGACAAGAGCTGGTACGACGGCTCGAAGTTCCTCGGCGGCTACGACTTCGCCGGTCCCACGTACAACGCGGACACCAAGAGCGCCGCGTACGACCCGACCCCGAAGCCCGACGCCAACCCGATCGACGGCAAGGGCGGCGACCACGGCACCCACGTCGCCGGCACCGCCGCGGGCTTCGGCCTCACCGCGGACAAGAAGACCTTCCGCGGCGACTACGCGAAGCTCACCACGCAGCAGGTCCAGGACATGTGGATCGGTCCGGGCACCGCGCCCCAGGCCGGCCTGTACGCCCTCAAGGTGTTCGGTGACGGCGGCGGTTCGACCGACCTCACCGGCGCCGCGCTCGACTGGGTCGGCAAGGCCCTGACCGAGGGCAAGGACATCAACGTCCTCAACCTGTCGCTCGGTTCCGACTACGGCGCACCGGACGACCCCGACAACGCCAAGATCGACGCGCTCACCGCCCGCGGTGTCCTGCCCGTCATCGCCTCGGGCAACGCCGACGACTTCACCGACATCGGTGGTTCGCCGGGCAACGCCGAGGGCGCGCTGACCGTCGCCGCGAGCGCCACCGGGCAGTCCCTGTTCGACGGCGTGAAGGCGACCGCCCCCGCGGACGTCGCGAAGACCTACCGGTCGCAGTACTCGCAGAACTACCAGGGCACCCTGCCGGTCGAGGGCGACGTCGTCGTGCCGACCACCAACGTCGACGGCTGCCAGGCGTTCAGCGCCGACGAGGCTGCCGAGGTGAAGGGCAAGGTCGTCTGGCTGAAGTGGACCGACGGCGCACTCGAGTGCGGCTCGGGCGTCCGCTTCACCAACGTGCAGGCAGCGGGCGGCATCGGCGTCCTGCTCGCCGGCACCGTGACGAGCTTCGACTCGGGCGTCGCGGGCAACGCGACCATCCCGGGGGCCGAGCTCACGTCGGACAGTGTGGCGAGCCTCCAGGCCGCTGCCCGGGCCGGGACCCTGCACGTGCAGTTCGCACAGGAGCTCAAGGGCTTCCAGCTGGCGACCGAGCAGGCGAACGTGAACACGCTCGCGTCGTTCACCAGCCGTGGTGTGCACGGCTCGTTCGACGACATCGTCAAGCCCGACGTCGCCGGCCCCGGGGTCAACGTGATCTCGGCGGCCAACGGCACCGGTGACGGCCGCATGTCGATGAGCGGCACCTCGATGGCGACCCCGCACGTGGCCGGCATCGTCGCGCTGACGTTCCAGTCGCACCCGTCGTGGACGGCCCCGCAGGTCAAGGCCGCCGTGATGAACACCGCGACGCACGACGTGGAGCAGGGCGACCGCACGGCCACGCTGCTCCGCCAGGGCACCGGCCGCGTCGACGCGCTGCAGGCGGTCACCGCCGGCACCACGGTCCGCAGCGTCGAGAACGACCAGCTCGTCACCGCCTCGTACGGTGTCGTGGAGGTCAGCGGTGCCGCGACCGAGTCCCGCACGCTGCAGATCCAGAACACCGACGGCCGGGCGCACACCTACGACGTGGCCTACCAGCCGCAGGTCGACCAGCCGGGCGTCGCGTTCACGCTGAGCACCAAGCGGGTCACGGCTCCGGCCCACGGCACCGCGACGGTCAAGCTGACGTTCACGATCGCCGACCCGTCGAAGCTGCGTCGCGTCATCGACCCCACCCAGGAGTCGGTGCAGTCCGGGTACCAGCGTGAGTTCGTCGCGGCGGCCTCGGGCGTCGTGGCCTTCACGCCGACCGACACGTCGCTCAACCCGCTCCGCCTCGGTGCGTACGTGGCGCCGAAGCCGGTCAGCGCGGTGCACGGCAAGGACATCGCGTTCTCGGGCACCCAGACGCAGGCCGACCTCGCGCTCGCCGGGCGTGCGGTCGACCAGGGCGACGCCGTGACCGGGTACCACTCGGTCGTCGCGCCGTTCGTGCTCGGCGGGACGGACGGCCAGGAGTCGTTCCCGGCCGGTGCGGCGAAGCAGTCGCTCCAGGCGGCGGACATCCGCTCGTACGGTGCGAACTACGACAAGGCGTCCGACACGCTCGCGTTCGGCGTGCAGACCGCCGGCGCCGACGCGAACCCCGGTGCCGTCACGAACGTCGAGGTCATGATCGACACGAACCGCGACGGCAAGCCGGACTACCTGGTGTACGACGCGAAGTCGGCGACGGTCGACGCCACGTTCGCCACCACGGTGGACCTGGCGACGGGCGAGACCGTCGACTCGCAGCCGCTGAACGGCGGGACCGCGGGGCAGGACGTCAACACGTTCGACAGCGCCGTGAAGGTCCTGACGGTCTCGGCGTCGACGATCGGCGCGACCGGTCCGTTCGACTACTCGGTGCTCACCGAGTCGGCGTACGCCCCGGCCCTCGCCACGAGCGGCTCCAACGTCGTCGACGAGACCGCCCAGGCGACGTACGACCCGACGAAGCCGGCGCTGACCTTCGCGCAGGGCACCACCACCGGTGTGCTCTTCGCGGACCAGGGCTCGCTGCAGGTCACGCGTCCGGCCGACGTCACGAACGCGCGCATCCTGCTGCTCCACCTCGGCAACGCGGTGGGCGACCAGGCGGACACCCTCGCGGCGGCGCAGACCGCGCCGACGCTGGCGCTCCGCCCGGGCAGCGCGGTCACGATCTCGGGCACCCCGAAGGTCGGCAAGACCCTCAAGGCGCAGCACGGGTCGTGGGACGGCAAGAAGGTGACGTACTCGTACCAGTGGCTCCGTGACGGTGTCGCGGTGCCGGGTGCGACCGGGCAGCAGTACTCGCTCGGCACCACGGACGCGGGGCACCGCTTCCAGGTGACGGTCACCGCGAAGGCGTCCGGCTACCAGGACGGCACGGCGACCTCCGCCGAGACCGCGGCGGTGGCTCCGCGCCGCTAGCCGACAGCAGGACGCCCCGTCACGGAACGGTGGCGGGGCGTCCTGCTGTCCGGTTCCTCCCCGCGCCCGGGCGCCCAGTGCGGCAAGGGGACATGTAGTTAGACAAACTAGACAATCGGTGACACGCTGCAGGCATGCGAACGCAGAACAGCCTGATGCAGCTCCGGGCGAACCCGATGGAGTGGCGTCGTCGCGGCCTCACGCCGCCGGACGTCATCCAGGCGATGATCGAGGAACGCCTCGCCGAGCCGGGTCACTCCCAGCCGGTCGGCGACCCGTCCTACCAGGACTTCTTCCGCATCTGAGCGCGGAACGTCACCCCACGACGGACGGGAGGCGCGGTGCCGGCTGGCACCGCGCCTCCCGTCCGTCCGTGGTCGGGCCGGACCCGCGTGGTCGCCGTGACCGCCCGGGTCCCGGCCCTGGCCGGGACGAGTCCCCGATATCGTCGGTGCGGTGCGGCCGTGCTCTCCACAGGCGGGTGACGCGGAGGTGACCAGTCGATAGACTCGGGTGGACCACCGGCCCAGCCCGCCGGTGCGGTCCTCCGCCAACGTGAGGAGAACCTCCATGCCCGCAGCAGTCATCATCGGTGCCCAGTGGGGTGACGAGGGCAAGGGGAAGGCAACAGACCTCCTCGGCTCCCGCATCGACTACGTCGTGAAGTTCAACGGCGGCAACAACGCCGGGCACACGGTCGTCGTCGGCGGCGAGAAGTACGCCCTGCACCTGCTGCCCTCGGGCATCCTCACGCCCGGCGTCACCCCGGTCATCGGCAACGGCGTCGTCGTCGACATCGAGGTGCTGTTCCAGGAGCTCGACGCGCTCAAGGCCCGCGGGGTCGACGTCTCGAAGCTCCGCGTCTCGGCGAACGCGCACGTCATCACGCACTACCACCGCACGATCGACAAGGTGACCGAGCGCTTCCTCGGCAAGCGTCAGATCGGCACGACCGGTCGCGGCATCGGGCCGACCTACGCCGACAAGATCAACCGCGTCGGCATCCGCATCCAGGACATCTTCGACGAGAACATCCTGCGCCAGAAGGTCGAAGCGGCCCTCGACCAGAAGAACCACCTACTCGTCAAGGTCTTCAACCGTCGCGCGATCGACGCCGAAGAGGTCGTCGAGTCGCTGCTGTCGTACGCCGACCGCCTGCGCCCGATGGTCGCCGACACCGCGCTCGAGATCCACCAGGCGCTCGAGCGGGGCGAGACCGTCCTGTTCGAGGCCGGCCAGGCCACCATGCTCGACGTCGACCACGGCACCTACCCGTTCGTGACCTCGTCGTCCGCGACCGCCGGCGGTGCCGCGACCGGTTCCGGCATCGGCCCGGGCAAGCTCGAGCGGATCATCGGCATCGTCAAGGCGTACACGACCCGCGTCGGCGCCGGTCCGTTCCCGACCGAGCTGTTCGACGAGTCGGGGGAGTTCCTCCGCGCGAACGGCTTCGAGTTCGGCACCACGACCGGTCGTCCCCGTCGCTGCGGCTGGTACGACGCCCCGATCGCCCGGTACACGGCGCGCATCAACGGCGTGACCGACTTCGTGCTCACCAAGCTCGACGTCCTGACCGGCCTCGAGACCATCCCCGTGTGCGTCGCGTACGAGGTCGACGGGCAGCGCGTGGACGAGGTCCCGGTCAACCAGTCCGACTTCCACCACGCGAAGCCGATCTACCAGGACTTCCCCGGCTGGTCCGAGGACATCACGGGCGCCCGCTCGTTCGACGACCTGCCGAAGAACGCGCAGGACTACGTGCTCGCGGTCGAGGCGATGTCGGGTGCCCGCATCTCGGCGATCGGCGTCGGCCCGGGCCGTGACGCGATCGTCGTGCGGCACGACCTGCTCGGGGCGGCGCTCTGACGATGCGGATCCTGTTCGTCTGCAGCGGCAACATCTGCCGGTCCCCGCTCGGCGCCCAGGTGCTGACCGCTCGGCTCGGCCCGGACGCCCACGCGTTCACGGTCGAGTCGGCGGGCACGATCGCCGACGACGGTGCCGCGATGGACGGTCCCGCCGCGGCGCAGTCCGCGCGGCTCGGCGGCGACCCGTCGACGCACCGCTCGCGCTACCTGACCGAGCAGATCGCGGCGTCGGCGGACCTCGTGCTGACGGCCGAGCGGTCGCACCGTGCCGCCGTGGTGTCGCTCGCGCCCCGGACGGCCAAGCGGGCCTTCACGATCAAGCAGTTCGCCCGCGTGCTCGACGGGCTCGAGCCGGGCGACCTCGCCGGGATCGAGCCCGCGCAGGACCTGGTCGACCGGATCGCCCGGCTGCGGGGGACCGTCCCGCCGCCGGCCGACCCCGCGGACGACGACGTCGACGACCCCTACCGGCGGTCCGACTCGACGCACGTGCGGGTCGCGGACGAGATCGACTCCGCACTCGCGCCGATCGCGGACGCCCTGCGCGCACTGCGCTGAGCCGGTCCGCCCTCCGGACGACACGACGCCCCCGCTGCACTGCAGCGGGGGCGTCGTCGTGTGCGGGGGCGCGCGGATCGTGTGCCGGGGTGGCCCGGGCCGTGCTCAGTCGCGCAGCTCGGGCAGCCGGTAGGTGCCGAGCGTCACCGTGTGGGCACCCTGCCCGAGCAGCTTCCGCACGACGGCGTCGGTGCGGGCCCGGTTCGGCACGGCGTTCCGGCGCACCAGGGTCGTGACGAGGTTCTGCAGCTCGGTGGCGTCGGTCACGATCGCGGTCGAGGCACCGCCGCTGCCGGTCTCGCTCTCCCCGCGGTCCTCGGCCTGGACGTACGCGGCGGCGTCGCCGGAGTAGAACACGGCCGAGTGCACCCACGAGGGGCCGCCGCCGTCCTCGTCACTCAGGAAGTGCTTGAGCCGGCGGGCCTGCTGCCGGACCTGTCGCGCGGGCGAGGCGCCGCCGGCCTGCACGCGCACCTGCCACCAGTGCTCGACCTCGTCGGCGTGGTCGAGCACCCGGCGGCTGCGCACCTGCACCGCGAAGGAGCCGGTCAGCGAGGACTCGTCGAGCAGGTTCCGGAAGGCGTGGTGCACGGTGCTCGGCTTGCGGCCGTCGAACACGATGCCGTTCCACCGCTTGTTCTCGACGACGAGCACGTGGCCCGACTCGAGCACCAGCACGTGGTCGAGCTGGGCGACGAAGCTGCGGCTCCGGTCGCGCTCGGCGCGGGCGACGGGGGCGAAGACGACGTTGGTGAACAGGGCGCCGTTCACCCCGACCGCACGGCAGACCTCGTGGATGGTGCGCTGCGAGGCCTCCTCCCACCGCATGCCGCGGCGGGCGAGGTCGCGGCTCTGCTCGGCGTCGGCAAGGGCCTGCTGGCGTGCGACGTCGGCGGCGGCGAGCTGGCGGACGTGCTCGGCCTCGGCCGCGGCGGTGCGCTCGCGGTGCTCCCGCTCGAGCGTGCCGGTCTGGTGGTCACGGAGCCGTTCGGCGTCGGCGAGGGCGGCACGGGCCGAGGACTGGTTCCGCCGCAGGACGATCACCAGGAGGACCACGACGACCGCGAGCCCCCCGGCGACCAACCACGGCACGAGCTCGCTGGTCATGGTGCAACCCCACCACACCCGGGGACGGGGGAGCGGACCGGCGGCGGCGAGTCGAGCCAGCGGCGGCGGGTCGGGCCCTCGGCCGAGCAGGTCGAGCACGTCCAGCCGGCCACGCCGGTGGCAGCGGCGCCGCCGACGCTGCCCGGTCGACTCCCGGAGGAGCCGCTCAGCGCGGCCAGGTCGCGACGACCGCCACGGCGTTGAACAGCACGTGCGCGACGACCGCCGCACCGATCCGGTTCGTCATCGCGACGAGGGTGCCGGTCAGCAGCCCGAGCACGAACGTCGTGACGAACACCTGGAACCCGGCGATCGTGGTCGTCGCGGCGCCGAGGAACAGGTGGGACAGGGCGAACAGGAACGCCGTCAGCACGACCGCGAGCCACTGCGTGCGCGGTGTCAGCTCGGCCGCCAGGGTCCGCTGGAACAGCCCGCGGAAGAACGTCTCCTCGATGACCGGGCTCACGATCACGATGCCGACGGCAGAGACGACGAGCAGCCCCACGTCCGGTGCCCCGAGCGACGGTGCCGGGGTCAGTCCGGTGGTCCCGGTCAGGGCGATCGCGAGCACGACGTCGACCACCCGCGCGAGGATCACGATCCCGAGCGCGAACACCAGGTCGCCGAGCTCGATCCGGAACCGGCCGAGCGTGCCCTTGCCCGTCCGTGCGATCACCCACACCGCGCCGAGCACGAGCGGCACCCACACCGACAGGTTGCCTGCGAGGACCTGCAGCGCGGGCGGCTGGATGGCCCCGCGGAGGGTCAGGCTGCTCACGATCCGGGCGAGCACGACGGCCACCACGAGGGCGACCAGCAGGGCGACGAGGTCCCGCTGCCGGGCGGTCGAGGGCTCGGTGGTGTCCGCGTCCGGCTGCGTCGTCATGGGGCGAGCGTAGAGGACGGTCGAGTCACTTCCGCCACAACAGGCGAGTAGGCCTCATCCGTGTGGCACTATTTACAAGCCGACTGCTGGGAGAACCCCTGCAGACCCTGTGTCGGGACCACAGGAACGGTCAGGATCGGGGAAGGCGGGCCGCGTGGAACTGCGCGACTACATCACAGTGCTGCGCAAGGGATGGGTGCTGATCGTCGTGCTCGCCCTCGTGGGTGTCGCCGCGGCGGCCGGGTTCTCCCTGCTCAAGAAGCCCGTGTACTCGGCGAGTGCGCAGGTGTTCGTCTCGACCGAGACCTCGGGCAGTGCGAGCGACCTGGCGCAGGGCAACACGTTCACGCAGCAGCGCGTGCTGACCTACTCGAACCTGGTGCAGACGCCCATCGTGCTCCTGCCGGTCATCTCGTCGCTCCGGCTCGACATGAACGCCGACCAGCTCGCGTCGATGGTCTCGGCGACGGCGCCGACGAGCACCACGCTCATCTCGATCACCGTGACCGACACGAACCCGGTGCAGGCCACCGAGATCGCGAACGCCGTCTCGGCGAGCCTGACCAACGTCGTGCAGGACATCGAGTCCACCGACGCGAACGGCAAGGGCACCGTCAAGCTGACCCGGGTGAAGCAGGCCGACGTGCCGCTCGCGCCGATCAGCCCCAACGTCCCCGTGAACATCGCCCTCGGCCTGCTCGTCGGGCTCGCGCTCGGCGTCGGCATCGCGGTCCTGCGCGAGACCCTCGACAACCGCGTCCGCACCGAGGTCGACGTCGAGAAGATCAGCGACAAGCCCGTCGTCGGCGGCATCGCGTTCGACGGCAAGGCCGCCGAGCGACCCCTCATCGTGCAGGTCGACCCGCGCAGCCCGCGCGCCGAGTCCTTCCGCACGCTCCGCACGAACCTGCAGTTCCTCGACCTCGGCACCGGCTCGCGCACCTTCGTGATGACCTCGTCGATGCAGTCCGAGGGCAAGAGCACCACCGTCGCGAACCTGGCGATCGCGCTCGACAGCGCCGGCTTCCGCGTCATCCTCATCGACGCCGACCTGCGCCGCCCGCGCGTCGGCGAGTACATGGACGTCGACGGCTCCGCCGGCCTGACCGACGTGCTCATCGGCCGCGCCACGCTCGAGGACGTCGCGCACCCCTGGGGTCGCGGCAACCTCGTCGTCCTGCCCGCCGGGCAGATCCCGCCGAACCCGTCGGAGCTCCTCGGTTCGAAGGCGATGGAGGAGCTCATCGCGACGCTGGAGCAGCAGTTCGACTACGTGCTGTTCGACGCCCCGCCCCTGCTGCCCGTCACCGACGCCGCGATCCTGTCGAAGAAGGCGTCCGGCGCCATCCTCGCGGTCGCGTCCGGCAAGACGCACAAGGGCCAGCTCGCCGCCGCGGTCGCGTCGCTCGAGAACGTCGGCGCGCCGATCGCCGGCTTCGTCATCACGATGATGCCGGTCCGTGGCCCGGGGGCCTACGGCTACGGGCGCTACGGCTACGGCTACGGGTACGGCCTCGACGACGAGCAGCCGTCGCAGCCGTCCGCGAAGCCGCCGAAGAAGGCCCGCGGGAAGCTCGGCACGCTGCGCCGCGCCGACCGCTGAGACGGGGGACGACGACATGGCTCGTGACCGGGGGACCCGAAGCCTCGGCGGTGCACTGCGACGGAACACGCTGATCGGCGTCGCCGTCGTGATCGTCGCGCTGGTCGTCATCGACGTGGTGCTCGTCGCGCTCGCGCTCGGCCGCACCGACCCCGCCACCACGGGGACGCCCCGTCCGGCGCCCACCTACTCGAGCGAGCCCTCCGACGACGCGACGGCGACACCGTCGCCGACGCCGTCGGCCTCCGCGACGCCGGGCGCGGGCGGCACCGCGCAGGGTGCGTCGAGCATCCCGGCCCGCCACCTGCTGTCCGCCGTCGACGGCCGGGAGGCATGGCGCGCCTCCAGTGCGTCGTGTTCCGCTGCGGACGTGGTGCTGGAGCACACCGTCGACGCGGGGACCACCTGGCAACCCGTCGCGCTCGGCCCGGACGTGCGTGCCCTGTGGGGCATGCGCGCCACGACCAGCGGACTGTCGATCCTCGCCGCCGTCGGCGACGGATGCACGCCGACCGAACGCACCAGCGTCGACGACGGCGCGACCTGGAAGGCGGCCACCGCCGGCGCCGCCGGCGCCGCGATCACGCCCGACGGCCTGCTGCTCAACGGCGTCGCGGTCCCGGCGCCCTGCGCGGAGCCGCTCGACGCGTTCCAGGGCGTCCGCTCGGCGATCGTCGTCTGCGACACCACCGTGCAGTGGCGTGCTGGGACCGGCTCGTGGGTGTCGGTGCCGCTCGCGGGTGTCCGCGGGGTCGCCGTGAACGACGCCTCGTACACGCTCGCCCGCGTCGGTGTGCCGGAGTGCCAGGGCGTGCAGATCGCGACCATGAGCGCCGTCGGCGTGACGCCTGCGACCACCGCCAAGGCCGTCGGCTGCGAGCCGGCGGACGACGGCGCGCAGATCGCGATCGACCGTGCGGGCGTCAACGTGTGGACGTGGGTGGGGGACGCGGTCGCGGTGTCGACCGACGGGGGCGCGACGTGGTGAGTGTCGTCGAGCGGACTGCCGTCCGGCGCGACGGCTGGGAGGCCACCTACTCGCGGCGGCTCGTCATCACGGACGTGCTCGCCCTCGTCTGGGTCGTGTTCGGTGTGCAGATCGCATGGTTTGGCTTCGACAGTCGGCGGGTCGCGGGAAGTCCCGCAGACCTTGCTCTCGGCTACACGACCGTGTCAGTGGTCCTCATCGCCGCATGGCTCGTCGTCCTGGCGCTCTACGACACCAGGGACCCACGCTACGTCGGGACGGGGGCGGGCGAGTACCGCCGCATCGTCGACTCCGCCATCCGCCTGTTCGCGTTGGTCGCGATCATCGCGTACGCCTTCAAGCTCGACATCGCGCGCGGCTACATCTTCATCGCCTTCCCTCTCGGTGTCCTGCTGCTCGTCCTGACCCGGTGGATGTGGCGGCAGTGGCTGAACGCACAGCGGCGCAGCGGGCGGTACTCGGCGCACGTGATGCTGGTCGGGTCGACCGCGTCGGTCGAGCACATCGCGCGTGAGCTCCTGCGGCACCCCGAGGAGGGGTACCGCGTCGTCGGAGCGTGCGTGCCCTCCGGCGCGGTCGGTTCGGCGCTGGGTTCGACGGGGGTCCCGATCCTCGGTCGCATTCCCGACGCGGTCGTCGCACTGCGGAGCATCGGCGCGGACACCGTCGCCGTGACGAGCTCCGACGATCTCGGCGCACAAGCAGTGCGGGAGTTGAGCTGGGAACTCGAGGGCGGCCGGGAACACCTGATCGTCGCGCCGAGCCTCACCGAGGTGAACGGCCCGCGCATCCACACCCGTCCGGTCGCCGGCCTCCCGCTGATCCACGTCGAGATGCCGCGCTACGACGGCTCCGCCCTCTTCGCCAAGCGCGCGTTCGACATCGTGGGCTCTGCCGCCCTCATCGTCGCTCTCTCCCCGCTCCTCATCGTGCTCGCCCTCGTGGTCAAACTGACGAGTGCCGGGCCGGTGCTCTACAAGCAGGAACGGATCGGGTTGAACGGCGTGCCCTTCGACATGCTCAAGTTCCGCTCGATGCGCGTCAACGCCGACGCAGAGCTCGCGGCGCTGCTCGCAGCGCAAGGCAAGGGCGACACCCCGCTCTTCAAGCTCGACAACGATCCGCGCATCACCCCGATCGGACACTTCTTGCGGAAGCACTCGCTCGACGAGTTCCCGCAGCTGTTCAACGTGTTCTTCGGAACGATGAGTCTCGTGGGTCCCCGCCCCCAGCGCGAGGGCGAAGTGGCGCTCTACGACGCCGCGGCGCAGCGACGACTCCTCCTCAAGCCCGGCATGAGCGGCCTGTGGCAGGTGGGCGGGCGCTCGTCACTCGGCTGGGAGGACGCCCTCCGGCTGGATCTGTACTACGTGGAGAACTGGTCGATCACGAGCGATCTCGTGATCCTCTGGCGAACCATCCGTGCGGTACTGTCGCCGGGGAACGAGGCTCATTGATGGCAAAGGACCGCGTGCTGATCGTCGAACAGAACTCGACCGGTCACAGGCTTTTCTACGCGCGACTACTGGCCCAGGCCGCCCTCGATCGCGGGGCGGCAGTCATCCTGCTCCTGCACAGCGACGGTGACTCGCGTGCTGAGGCTGTCCACCTCGCTCCTCTCCTCGGGCGCGTCGACGTCCTGCGGGAACCGCGCATGGGCCTGACCGAAGTCTCGGCTTTGTCGATCCGAGTTCGGGCGACGCGGACGGTCGTTCCAGATGGTGATCGTTTCGCCCTCGAACTGGCTCGAAGGCGGTCTTGGGCCGGCTTCGGGAGGATCAGCCTGCTCATCATGCGGGAACACGCTCAACCGCGTGGCGATGGCGGAGCCGCCCGAGCGATCGCCCGGGTGAAGTCAGGAGTGCGAACTCTTGCCTTCCGAAGAGTCAACGGGATGAGCGGAGTCGATCTGCGCGTGTTGAAGTCCGCGGGTTGGTCCGGCGAATCACGTTTCGCCCCAGCCGTCGACCCAGTGCGCGTCAGCACTCAGGCGAGCCAGGTCGCAGAGTTCCGCGGTGCGCACGGCCTGCGCCAGGACCGCTACTGGTTCGCGGTGTTGGGTGCGATTTCCGGGCGCAAGAACCTGGACGTCATCCTCGGCGGATTGCAGCAGGTCGAAGCGCCTTGGAGCCTCCTGGTCGCAGGGATCATCGACACGGATGTCTCGAACGACGTGCGGACCGGTCTCCGCCAGCTCGAGAAGACCGGATCCGCAGTCGTCATCGATCGGTTGCTCTCCGATGAGGAACTCGACGCCGCGGTGGGGGCCGCGGACTGCGTTGTGTTGGCACACTCCAACGAAGGTCCGAGCGGCTTGCTCGGCAAGGCAGCCGCGGTCGGGACACGCGTGGTCGCGGCGGGAGCGATCAGCTTGCAGAGGGATCTCGCAGCTCTGCAAGGGCTCGGCGAGTGGACAGACCTTTCAGTGGGGTCGCTCGGGCACAGCCTTTCTCGAGCAACAACGCTCCCAGCTCCGGTGCCGGTGCTGCGCACTGGCAGCGACGGCTTCACCGACGCGCTGCTGTGAGGAAGCTCTTGCGCGGGAGCGAACGGCCGATGGCACACCAAGCGCTCCTGCTCGCTGCCGCGACGGGCGGATCACAGGTGCTCGTCGCGGTGCTCTACCTCCTCGCCGCTCGAGGCGTCACCCCTTCAGAATTCGGCTCGACGGTCGCCGGTATCGCACTGGGTACGGCGGCCGCGGGGTTCATCGACTTCGGCACCAACAACCACTGGACTCGCGAGCTCGCGAGAGGAACACTCGCTCTTGATGAGTTCAACGGTCGGCTCCTTTCGAAGATAGTCATAGCGCTCCTGGCAGCCGCGGTGTGGTGCGGAGCAACACTGCTCTTGGTCCCCGGGTCGCTCATCTGGATCGCCGGCCCGATCGCGGTCGCCCTCGTCGCGAATCAGGCCTGTCAAGTGCAGCTGCGCAGCGCGGCTCGCGGCGACTTGGTCGCCCTGGTGATCGTCGCCGATCGCGTTTTCGCCTCGGTGATCTTCTTCGTCTTGCTCGCGGTCAGCGTGTCGACCCCGACGGCCCTGTGGATATCCCTCTCGGTCGGCTCGATCGGCGCTGCGATCCTCGGGCGGCGGCTCTCGCAGCACGGAGGCCGAACTGCACGGGTACGTTTCCGATTCCCGTGGCGAGGAGCGCATTACTTCGGGCTCACTGTCGTGGCAACGAGTTCCCAGGCCCTCGACCTGACGTTGCTCTCCTCAGTCGCAGGCAGCGCTGCCGCGGGTGTGTACGGAGCCGTGAGTCGCTGGACGCAGCCGATGAGTCTGTTGGCTGCAGCTTTCTCGTCCGCACTCGCGCCCTACGCTGCGAGGAGCGCGGACCTGCGCGCTACGTGGCTTGAGGTGAGGCGAGCGATCTGGATGCCTGCTGCGGCGATAGTGCTCGCGCTCGCGGTGTTCTTCGCCGCGCCGGCTGTTGTGGACCTCCTGCTCGGCGGTTCCTACTCGGGGTCAGCCGCAGTTCTTCAGGTGCTTGCCCTCGTCGTCATCCCCTCCATCATCTGCCAGCCATTGGTCGTGGTGCTCCAAGCGATGCACCGCGACCGGTTCGTCGCCGTGGTCATGCTGATCGCCGCGCTCGGACAGCTCACGCTCGTCGCGGTCCTGGCACGTGGCGCGGGGGCGCTCGGCGCTGCGACCGCCGCTCTCGTCGCCCAATTGTTCATTTTCATTGCCCTCGGCGTCGGCGTCTTCCGCTTGCGGGCGAGACAGTCCTCAGGGGTTCCGAAATGACCAGTACCGTGCTGTTGACCGCCGCTGTGACGCCGAACACGCAGTTGCACGTGGCGCAGAGTGATCCGGCGGTACGGCTGGAGCAGTACAAGATCGCAATTGCGCGATGGGTGGACCTGGTTCGGTCCTCGAAGGCCGAACTGGTCGTCGTCGAGACGAGTGGAGTGGACCCCGATGAGATCTTGACGCTGGTACCCGGACCATTGCGGCCGGGGGTTCGCGTCATGACGTACCAGGCTCCTCCGCCGATCAACGACGTCGGCAAGGGCCCGATGGAAGTCGATGCGATCAGGCGGGGGCTCGCAGCAGTTGCGCTGGAATGCGGAGAGGATCGAACGGTCTACAAGGCGACGGGACGCCTCGTGCTCGCGAACGCAGCAAGGCTCGTCCGGCGCCTTGAACCGCATGAAGTGGCGGTTCGCATGACGGTGGACCGGAGCTTCGCAGACACGCGTTTCCTCGGCGCCTCGGTCGCAGTGTGGCGCGATGTTCTGCTTGCCGATGTGGGCCACATCGACGAGCGGGCGGGAGTGTTCCTCGAGCACGTCGTGGCGGGCTCCGTCGCTCGTGCGTCAGCGATCGGTGTTGTGGACATCGCTCGATTCCCCGAGCGGCCGGTGTTCGCGGGACAGTCAGGCTCTACCGGGAAGGTCTACGACGGGCGCGCGGTCCGCGTTGCCGAGGGCCTCCGTCGGCGCGGCGAGAGTCTGCTGGCTTCCTTCGCTGGTCGCAAGCAGGTCTGAGACGTCCCTGCGTTGGGCGCGCATAGCTGACCCGACGAGCAGGACCGCCAGCGCGATGGTGATGCCGAAGCCCTTGTCCTCGAGAGTCGCGCCGAACGGGAGAAGCGCGAGCAAGATCGCGGCACAGCCACGAACGGCGGTGTTCTCGAGGAGCCAGTTGGAGCTGCGGCCGCGTCGGATCAGCGGTACGAAGATGGACACCAAGCAGGTCGCGAGTACCAGACAGCCAACAATGCCGAACTTCGCCAGGTACACCAGAGGGCTGTCCACCGAGAAGTCAGATCCGAGGACACCGGTGGTGGGGTTCACGAACGCCCAACCCTCGCCGCGGCCGAGCAGCAAGTGTTGTTGCCAGATCTGTAAGCAGTACTCATAGGCGCGCCCGCGAATAGCGCCCGACTGGTCCGAACCGACGCCGTTCTGAATCGTTGACCAGATGCTCGTGAGGCGTTGCGTCAGGAAGTCTTCGTTCGTGAAGAACGACGCCGTGATCGGGATAGCGGCCGCCACCGCCGCGACACCTATCCCAGCTCCAGCCAGGACACGACGTACCGGTGCACGCATCTTCACACGGGAGCCGACGATCCCGACGAGTACCGCTCCGAAGACGACTCCGGTACGAGTCCCGGTGACCAGGATCGCCAGTACGAAGACCACTCCGAGCAGCAGCCAGAGCCACCGGAGCCTGGTGCCGGCAAGCGCGAGCGTGAACGCGAGGGCGACGGCCAGGGTCAGAGCGGTGAGCGATGAGAGCAGAGTGGCGTCACCATCTGTGTCCGCCGCACCGACGAGCCCTCGTGCAGAGATCCAGCGAGAGGCAAAGCTGAAGGCAGCGACGGTTCCGACGGCGATGACGAGGCCCCGGGCCAGGCGGGTAGACGTCGAGCTGACAGCGTCCATCGCGATGATGACCGCGCATCCGATCAGCACGTAGGTTGCTCCGTCCCTGAGCCAGTTCTCGACGCTCACGCCCCGAACTCCGACGGAGTAAGGCAGAACGAAGAGGAGCTGCCAGAGGATGATGCCGAGGCCGCCGAGATAGGCAGGTTTCAGGTTGTGGATCACGGGGTCGTGGCTGATCCGCCGCAATCTCGCGAGACTCACCAACACCGACAGTGCGACTACCGCGAAGTAGAAGACCTTCGGCGTGCTCAGTCCCGATGAAGTCTGGAACACGAGGAACGCCCCGAGCATGAAGAAGGCCGCTCGCGCCCAAGAGAAGCGGACAACGAGAACCAGCGCTAGCGCAGCGGGCAGCACGAGGATTGCTCGTGGACTGATCGTGACAGCTGCAGCCAGGACTGCGGTGAGCGGCACACCGATCAGGAGCGCGATTCCTCGACGACGGTCCCCCTGCACCTCCCTACTCTAGCTCGACCGGGTGCCCCCGTGGCTAGCGGCTCCTACGTCTAAGTTCGGTGCATGCGGAGAATGCTCGACTTGTTGTTCGGAGAGTTCCGAATCTCGTGGTTCGGCACGCTCCGTCATCTCGTCCGAGGGCGTCGTGTGTTGGTCGGTCGTCGTTTCCGGGTCGTCGGCGTGCCACAACTCCTGGGGTCCGCGTCTCGTCTCACCTTGGGCACGCTGTCATACGGATTTGCTTCGTCCGCGGACCGCGGCATCTTGCGCCTTCGCGGGACCATGCGAGTCGAGGGGCACGTCGCGATCGGCGTCGGGGCGAGGTTCGACATCGGTCCAGGCGCAGTGCTCGAGGTCGGGCGCGACTCGTATTTCTCTCCCTACACGAAGGTGATCGTTTCTGAACGCCTCACCGTCGGTCGCAACTGCGCCATCGGGTGGAACGTTCAGATCCTGGACGACGATCAGCACCTCTTCGAGAGCCGCGATGGCTCGGCGGTGCGCTCTCGACCCATCGTGATCGGCGATTCGGTCTGGATCGGAAGCGGCGCGATGATCTTCAAGGGCGTGCACATCGCAGATGGCTGCGTGGTCGCCGGGGGCTCGGTCGTCACGCGCAGCGTGACTGAGCCGCGCAGCTTGATCGCAGGTAATCCTGCTCGTGTGGTGCGCGGCGACGTCAGCTGGACGTGAACAGAGCCCTGGGTCGCCCCTCAGACAGTGCTTGAAGGAATACGTCTGCGAAGGCATCGGGTGTGTGAGCTAGTACCTCAGGGTCACGGATCCGGCCGGTCCACTCCTCACGCGAGAGCGTCATCACTTCCGTCAGGTCGACTTCGTTCGGTTCGGTGATGTAGACGCCGCGCATCGTGGCGGTGGACGCAGCAACGCCGCTGTTCTTGCTCACCACCACGTGCATTCCTGCCGCGAGAGCCTCGTTGACGACGAGGCCCCACACTTCCTCGACCGAGGGGAGGACAAGCGTGTCCGAGAGAACCATGGCGTCGATCGTGTCGTCGTTGTCGAGGACCCCAGAGAAGATCACCTGGTGAGCGACCCCCAGTTGTTTCGCCGCGATCTCGAGCTCGGCGCGGAGCTCTCCGTCCCCGACGAATCGCAGGACGTCAGAGGGCTGTCTGATCGATGCGAAGGCGCGTAGCAGGACATCGGGCTGCTTCCTTTCGATCAACTGTCCGACGAAGAGGAAAGTGTGGCCGCCGTGTCCCGAGCGTTCCCGACAAGACCGCTCTGCCCGCGATGCGATCTTGCTGACATCGACAGCGTTGAAACCTCGGAAGATGCGGTTCGGGCTGACACCGAACGCGAGGAGCGCTTGCTCCGCAGCGATCCCTGGGACGACGATGCCGTCGAGCTGCCTCAGATACCAAGCGCGCGCCGCGGCCACGACCCCGCGGCGGAAGCGATTCGTGTGCAACGTCGATTCGTAGAAACCCACAGCACGTACTCGACCCAGCCGCGCCAAGAGGAGGAGTTGCCAGTAGGCAGGGGATTCCCAACCCCCGAGGAGCACGGCATCGGGACGGCGCCGCAGAAGAGGCCAAGGGTCGATGAGTGCGTAGAGGCTCGTTTCGCCGCGCCGGAACTTCAGCGTTCGGAGAGTGCGGTGGCGGACCGTTGTCAGCAGTTCCGTACGCCAGTCATTGCCCCTCCGCCCTTCGCGTCGACGCTGTTCGTCGCTCTCGAGCAGGGCGACGGTGAGGTCGGCTCTCGCGGACAACGCTTCCCACACGGGAACCCGATAGGGCGCGGCGATGTTCGTGACCCAGAGGATACGACGCGACACACGAGTTCTCGGCGGGATCAGCTCCGAGTGATCAGGCAACAACTGGGTACAGCCCTTCGAGCCGGTCGACAACTGCGCGAACAGAGAACCGTTCGGCGACAAGCTCTCGCGCATTGTGACCGGCGGCCTTGGTGCGAGTTTCGTCGGCCAGGAGATCCGCGAGAAGGCGCGTGAGGTCCTCCTCGGTGTCGAAGGTCCACCCTGCTCTCGCTGCGGTCACGAGTGGCGCCAACGCCGACGTGACGTGCAGGATCGGCGGCGTTCCGACGGACATGGCCTCGAGGATCGTCATGCCGAACGGTTCGTCATGTGCAGGTTGCACGAAGACGGCAGCTTCGTTCATGACTGTGGTCACTGCGTCAGGCTGGACCGGTCCGACCAGATGCACTCGCTCGCCTCCTGCACGACCCCGAAGGGCATGCCGTACATTCTGCAGGTCACCCTCGTCGGGCCCCGCGATCCGGAACGTTCCTGCAGGGTGATCGGCCGCCAGGTGCCCCGCGGCAGCTGCGAAGAGCGCGGCGCCTTTCCTCGGGTGGAGGCGCCCGAGGAAGAGCGCGCCCAGCCGATCGACGTCATCCGAAGTGCCGCTCGGATCCGGTACCCCGTTCTCGAGTATCAGGGCATTCGTCTGCCCGCGTGAGAGTCGCCGGATCTCGGTCTGCTCCTCATGTGTGAGGACGAATGCCGAGGTGGCGCCGGACACTGCGCGTCGTGTCATGAGGCGATCAATCAGGCCCGCCAGTCGTCGCTCAGACGCGTCGATCATGCCGTGAGTCTGAATCACGTAGGGCAGCCCACGACGACGAAGCTCGATCGCCACCGGCAAGGTGACGAGATCGCGGGCGAGATGGACGTGAAAGACCTCGTGACCGGTCAGACCCTTGGTCGCCATGCGGGTCAGGCCCGGTGCGACGAGCGCGGCGAAACCGAGCTTCGGTACGAGCGACCACGTCGGTGCGAGGACCACCGGGACGCCACCGAACTCTCGGGGGAGATCATCGAAGCCGGCGGCTCCGCCGTACACGCTGGAGTCCTGTCCTCTGCGGCGTTGTTCCGCGCACAGATCGAGAGCCACCTTGGTGGGGCCTCCGAAGCGACCGTCGGCAGACACGAGCGTCACGATGTGACGGACGGAGCGATCACGCAAAGCGCTGTCCGATGACTTCGGCCGGATTACCGACCGCGACTGCATTGTCCGGGACGAGACCCCGTACGACCGACATCGGCTGGATCAGGGCCGAACGCCCGATTCGAGCGCCACCCAGGACGACACAACGCGCCGTGACCCAGGCGCCGTCATCGATGCTGATCGGCTTGGTGATGAGTCCCATGTCTCGGCGATGGGCGTGGCTCCCGGTAGTGATGAAGCTGTCCTGAGAAACGACGACGTCCCGTCCGATCTTCACCGCGTCCTGGTTGTGGATCCAGACGCCCTCACCTATCCAACAATCGTTGCCGATCTCGAGCTTCCACGGAAAACGGACCCGCGTTCGTGGGCGGAAGATGACGCCGTCGCCGATCACCGCTCCGAAGGCCCGGAGGGCAGCGACCCGCAATCGAGAGCTGATCTGAAGCGGGTTCGTCACCAGGAACAGCTCGACCACGCCCCACAGGTAGACCCGCACTGCGGACCTGCCCCACGAGGAGCGTTCACCGGGTGCATCCTTCAGGTTGATCACACGTATCGGCTCAGCAGCAGGATCTTGGCGTGTCACGATTTTCCGATTCCCTGGGTCGGTGCAGCAACGAAGCGACTGTTACTGTCCTCAGGT
Source organism: Curtobacterium sp. MCBA15_004 (assembly GCF_001865055.2). Lineage (NCBI taxonomy): Bacteria > Bacillati > Actinomycetota > Actinomycetes > Micrococcales > Microbacteriaceae > Curtobacterium > Curtobacterium sp. MCBA15_004. Next base: position 668,535 of record NZ_CP126266.1, read on the forward strand.
GTCGACCCGAGTGTCTGTCGTTATGTTCGCACAGAACTACGCACCTGAACCGAGCGGGAACGCTCCCTACGTCACCTCGCTCGCGGAAGGCCTCGTGGCCAGCGGACGGTTCGAGGTGCGTGTGATCACTGCTCATCCGTACTACCCCGACTGGCGCATCGCTCCAGGGTACGGCGAGTGGGCTCATGATGAAGAGCGGGCCGGAGTGACACTGCGCCGCAAGCTCCACTACGTGCCGCGCCGCCCGACTGCGGCTCGCCGGCTCCTGTCAGAGCTCTCCTTCGGCCTCAGGTCCGTGTTCACCAGATGGGGGCGGCCGGATGTCATCGTCCTCGTGTCTCCGAGCATGTTCGCCTGCGCTCTGACGATGATCCGAGCGCGTCTCCTCAGACCTCGGACGCCTGTCGTCACCTGGGTGCAGGACCTCTACACCCTCGGAGTCGCCGAGACGGGATCGGGTGCTGCCGCGGCCCGCTTGGTGGGGAGGGTCGAAGGAGCGCTCCTGCGGGCGGGCGCCAGGACCGTCGTCATCCACGACCGCTTCAGGCAGTCGGTGGAACGGCTCTTCGGAGTGCCGTCGGACCAGGTGGACGTCGTTCGCAACTGGACGCACATCGAGCCTGTCTCGTCGGATCGTCGTGCCGAGGCCAGAAGGAGGATTGGTTGGGCAGACGACGAGATCATTGCTCTGCACTCCGGGAACATGGGAGTGAAGCAGGGGCTGGAGACCGTCGTCCGAGCGGCTGCTCTGGTGAACGAAGAGGGGCCGAAGATACGTTTCGTGCTCCTCGGTGGAGGTAATCAACGGGACCGACTCGTGGCTGCCGGCGAGGGTGTTCCCGCGCTCGACTTCATAGCCTCGCTCCCGGACGAGGACTACGCGCTCGCCCTCGTCGCTGCCGATGTGCTCCTCGTGAACGAGCTTCCCGGCGTCTCAGGGATGGCGGTACCGAGCAAGCTGACTTCGTACTTCGCATCTGGTCGTCCGGTCGTGGCGGCAACCGATCCTGGCGGGGTAACTGCTGAGGAGATCGAGGCCTCCGGCGCTGGCCTGTGTGTCCCCGCGGGGGATGAGCGTGCGCTGCTCGCGGCGGTCGTCGAGATCGGGGCCGATGAAGAACGCGCGGAGACATTCGGACGTTCAGGCGTCGAGTACTACCGGAGGCTGCTGTCCCAAACTTCCGCCATGGATCACTTCGGGTCGGTGCTTGTCAGCGTCGTCAGCAAGGAATGATCTGAGGCCGATCCTCGTGTCTGCTCGTGTGTTCCGCATCAACGGATGCCGACCTTGCCAGCCGGCGCACCGGCCCAGATCTCGCCAGGCGGGATCGAATGTGTCACGACTGCATTCGCTCCGACAACAGCTCCCTCGCCGATCACCAGGATGCCGTCGCTGCAGAGGATCTTCGCGCCGGCTCCGATGATGGCGCCATCCTCCAGGACAAAGCCCTGCAGTGCGGACTCGCACTCCGGGCGCCACACGTCACCCCTGCCGATGGTGACGCCGTGGTAGAGCGTCACGTTTGCTCCGATCCGCGTCTTCGGGTGCAGAACGATCCCGAACCCGCGGTGCATGACTCGGAAGCCGGGTCCGATCTCGACGCTCTTCGGTATCTCGATCCCGTAAACGGCAAGTAGTTCCACGATCAGTCGGTGGAACGATCCGCGTCGAGCAGCGATGATGCGACCGACCAGTGTCATCTGTGGTTCCTCGAAATCTGTGTCACGCGACTGGATGGACGGACCTACGTACGTAGTACAGGTGTCAAGCTTCCGGTGTCCCCCGGCGGTCGCGCTTCGACAGGAGCGCCTCGATCGCAAGGAACATCGCAGAGATCGTGAAGTCCAGAGGGTATTCGTCTGCTCGAGCCTCGGCGGCGCGCGCGAGGCTGGAAGTCCGGACTGGATCGAGCGTGAGACCGACCAGTGCGGCTGCCATGGCTGGCGCATCAGGAGCGACGATCACGCAATCCTGGTCGGGGCGGAGGTATTCGAACTCCGGCGCGTGATCTTGTTGGGCACCTGCCACGATGGGTAGACCGAGGACGAGGCTTTCAACTGCGATGAGACCGACTCTGCCGGGATTGAAGATCGCCGTGCAGACTCGTGCCATCCGAGCCTTGACGGCATCGTCTGCGTACCCGACCAGGACGATCTGCCCACGGTCCCTGGCGGGGTGCAGGAGATGTTCCAGCGCTCCTTTCCCGGCCACCACGAATCGGATGTTCGACCTCGAAGCCCACAGGTGGTCGAGCGTCGAAACAAGGAGATCGATTCGCTTGCTTTCATCGAGCCCACCGATCACCGCGAAGAGGGGGCCGGAGAGATCGCCGAGATCCGCTCTCACATCGTTCTCCGGGCGTTCACGCTCCGCCAGAACTGCGCGCCGCAGGGACGTCGTGTCCACAGTGTTCATGACTGCTGTCACATCGTCGACTCGTGCGCCGTATGCGACGGCTGTTTCGATTCCTGTCTCCGTGTAGGCAAGAACGTGGTCTGCTCGTCGCACCTGCCAAGCTCGCAGCCAGCGGAGCAACGTCCGGTCGCGCGCGACGTAACTGCCGACGTGGCCCCAGACGCCGACCGGAAGACGCCCGAGCAACGCCCTGTACGAGGCGAGAGACCCAGCAGCGAGTTCCACGATGACAGCGTCTGCTCCCTTCCACACACGCGGGGACGGGGCCAATCGGACGGTGAACGCCCCGAATCTCACCGATCTGCTCTTGTAGAGATGCTCCTTTGTCGAGCTCAAGCCGACCGCATCGCCGCGGACGGCCTGCCCCCGCTGAGGCTGACCCGAGACGATGATCAGCTCGTGCCCGTGTTCGCGCAATCGGTCGCTAAGCCCTTCGAAGAGCGGCTGACGGTACTTCGGCACGTACGGCTGCACGATCATCACCCGAGCCATCGCAGGCCCCCTTGCCCGTCTCGGTCGGCACCTTCGGCTGATACCTGAGCATCCGACAAGGAACACACTAGGGCGCGCGGCCTCTCGGACCTCCAGTTTGAGACTCACGACAACGTCATCGCTTCGGGAGGCGTCGCCACTCCTGGAGCGCGATGCGACTCCCCGGGTTCACACTTATTCGAGTGACGCTCGCGCACTCCGTATGCTCGTGCTCACACCGAGTGCACCGTCGTCGCGCTCGGCCGACGAAGTGGGGAACGGTTGACCAAGCGCGCACTCATCACGGGCATCACCGGGCAGGACGGGTCGTACCTGGCCGAGCTGCTCCTCCGCAAGGGGTACGAGGTGCACGGGGTCATCCGTCGTGCGTCCACGTTCAACACCTCGCGGATCGACCACCTGTACGTCGACCCGCACAACCCCGATGCCAAGCTGTTCCTGCACTACGGCGACCTCGGTGACGGTGCACGCCTGGTGAGCCTGCTCGGAGAGCTGAAGCCGGACGAGGTCTACAACCTCGCCGCCCAGTCGCACGTGCGGGTCTCGTTCGACGAGCCCGAGCACACCGGTGACGTCACCGGTGTGGGCTCGATGCGCATGCTCGAGGCGGTCCGCATGTCGGGCATCCACACGCGGTTCTACCAGGCGTCGTCGTCCGAGATGTTCGGCGCGACCCCGCCGCCGCAGCACGAGGAGACGCCGTTCTGGCCGCGTTCGCCGTACGGCGCCGCGAAGGTCTACAGCTACTGGGTGACCCGGAACTACCGCGAGGCCTACGGCATGTTCGCGGTCAACGGCATCCTCTTCAACCACGAGTCCCCGCGCCGCGGCGAGACGTTCGTGACCCGCAAGATCACCCGTGCCGTCGCACGCATCAAGGCCGGGCTCGAGGACCACGTCTACCTCGGCAACCTCGACTCCGTCCGCGACTGGGGCTACGCCGCGGAGTACGTCGAGGGCATGTGGCGGATGCTGCAGGTCGACGAGCCTGACGACTTCGTGCTCGCGACCGGGGGCAACTTCACCGTCAAGGACTTCCTGTCGACCGCGTTCTCGCACGCCGGGCTGAACTGGGAGGACCACGTGCGGTTCGACGAGCGGTACCTGCGTCCGAGCGAGGTCGACGCCCTGGTCGGTGACGCCTCGAAGGCCAAGGAGAAGCTCGGGTGGGAGGCGACGGTCGACACGGCCGAGCTCGCCCGCATCATGGTCGACGCCGACATCGAGGCGCTCGAGCACGAGGGTCGCCCGTGGATCGACACCGTGAAGCTCGCGAGCTGGGAGTCCTGATGCCCGAGACCACGTTCACCCCTGGCCCCCTCGACCGGTCTGACCGGGTCTACGTCGCCGGACACCGCGGACTCGTCGGCTCGGCGGTGACCCGCAAGCTCGAGGCCGAGGGGTTCACCGACGTGATCGGCCGGACGTCCTCGGAACTCGACCTGAAGGACCGCGGGGCCGTCTTCGACTTCTTCGCGAGCGAGCGGCCGAAGCACGTCGTCCTCGCCGCGGCGAAGGTCGGCGGCATCCTGGCGAACAACACGTACCCGCACGACTTCCTCAGCGAGAACCTGCAGATCCAGGTCAACGTCATGGACGCCGCGGTCGAGCACGGCGTCGAGCGCCTCGTCTTCCTCGGGTCCTCGTGCATCTACCCGAAGATGGCTGATCAGCCGATCCACGAGGACGCCCTGTTGACCGGGCACCTCGAGCCGACCAACGACGCGTACGCCATCGCGAAGATCGCCGGCATCCTCCAGGTGCAGGCGGTGCGTCGTCAGCACGGTCTGCCGTGGATCTCCGCGATGCCGACGAACCTCTACGGGCCCGGCGACAACTTCTCGCCGACGGGGTCGCACGTCCTGCCCGCGCTGATCCGCCGGTACGACGAGGCGGTGAAGAACGGCGTCGACACGGTCGAGAACTGGGGCACGGGGACGCCGCGGCGCGAGTTCCTGCACGTCGATGACATGGCCGCTGCGGTCTTCCACCTCATCGAGCACTACGACGGCCCCGACCAGGTGAACGTCGGAACCGGCTCCGACGTCACGATCCGCGAGATCGCCGAGACGATCGCGAAGGTCGTCGGGTTCGAGGGCGAGACGATGTGGGACTCGTCGAAGCCCGACGGCACACCCCAGAAGCTGCTCGACGTGTCGAAGTTGGCCGAGGCCGGCTGGACGGCGCAGATCGGGCTCGAGGACGGCCTGCGGAGCACGATCGACTGGTTCCACGCGCACGCCGACTCGATCCGCCAGTGACCCTGATCGGACATGAGGAACCCGTAGTATCGAGCCCATGTCCGACCAGCCCGAGTCGCGACGCGCTGCTGCACCCCGGGGGAACAGGGCCCGGACCGTGCTGTGGATCGTCCTGGCCGTCGTCCTCCTGCTGATCCTCGCCGTCGCCTGGGTGGGGGTGCGCGGGGTGCTCGCGAAGGGGCACCTGGAGAACGCCGTCGCCGACGTCGGCACGCTCCGCTCGCAACTCGGCAGCGGCGACACCGACGGTGCGCTGAAGACCGCCTCCCACCTGCAGGACGAGGCCGGCGCGGCGCGGTCCCTGACCGCCGATCCGATCTGGGGCGCGTCGCAGTACGTACCGTTCTTCGGGACGAACCTGCGTGCCGTCCGTCAGGTCTCCGTGGTCGTCGACGACATCGCGACCGGTGCCATCAAGCCGGTCTCCGGCGTCGTCGGTGAGGTCGGCACCGACTCGTTCGCGCCGAAGGACGGCAAGGTCGACCTCGAGCCCCTCGTGCGTGCCCAGGCACCGGTGCAGCAGGCGGCGACGACGATCGACAAGGCGAAGCAGGACGCCGACGCGATCGACGTCAGCGGGACGCTGTCGCCGGTCACGTCCGCGGTCGACCAGCTCCGGAACGCGCTGCAGACCGTGTCGAGCCAGGTCGACGTCGCGAACCGGGTCGTCCAGCTCGCCCCGGCGATGCTCGGTCGTGACGGTGATCGCCGGTACCTGCTGCTCTTCCAGAACAACGCGGAGCTCCGTGCCGGAGGCGGGATCCCCGGCGCCGTGGCCCTGCTCAACGTGCAGGACGGCGGCATCGCGTTGCAGGACCAACGGTCCGGCAGTTCCTTCGGCCCGTACCCGGAGTCCGTGTTGCCGCTCGACGACGGCACGAAGGGCCTGTACGGGGACATCACGGGTCGCTACATGCAGGACGTCACGCTGACGCCGCGGTTCGACGTGTCCGCGACGCTCGCGCGTGAGATGTGGAAGCGCGAGACCGGCACCGAGGTCGACGGTGTCCTCGCGATGGACCCCGTTACGCTCGGCTACCTGCTGCAAGCCACGGGCCCGGTGCAGCTCCCGACCGGCGACACGCTGAACTCGGACAACGCGGTACCGCTGCTGCTGAACGAGGTGTACGCCCGGTACCCGAACCCGGCGGTGCAGGACGCGTTCTTCGCCTCCGCCGCGAGCTCGGTGTTCCAGAAGATCTCGAGCGGGGGGTTCGACGCGAAGCAGTTCATCGCGGCGCTGACGAAGGCGTCGGGCGAGGACCGGCTGCGACTGTGGAGTGCTGACAGCGGCGAAGAGCGGCTCATCGCCGGCACGTCGCTGGCAGGCCAGCTGCCGACGGTGTCACGGGAGACCCGCCAGTTCGGCGTCTACTTGAACGACGGCACCGGGTCGAAGATGGACTACTACCTGCAGAAGACGATCTCGGTCGGGTCGTCGGTCTGTCGCAAGGACGGACTCCCGACCTCCGCGGTCGAGGTCACCATCACGAACACGGCCCCGGCCGACGCGGCGACGAGCCTGCCGAATTACGTCACTGGCGGCGGCGCCTTCGGGACCGAGCCCGGCAAGATCAAGACGCTCATCGCGGTCTACGCGCCGAAGAACGCGATCTTCCTCGGTGCCTCGCAGGACGGCAAGGCGGTCGGCGCGCAGACCGCCATCGACGACGGCCACCCGGTCGCACAGCTCCGGACGGTCCTGGCGCCGGGCGAGAGCGCGACCTTCCGGGTCGCGTTCCTCGGCGAGGTGCAGGACGCGAAGGCAGGCACCGAGGTGCTGTCCACGCCGGGCGTCCAGCAGTCGAAGACGCTGCCGCTGCGCTTCGACTGCGCCACGCCGGTCCCGCAGGGCTAGCGCGAACCATAGGACTCCGCCGGTCGTCAGTCGGCGAAGTCTCGGCGTGTTGCTCCGCAGAACGCAGTCGACCCCGTCCCCAAAATGGGGGGTGTCCGCGCAATCTGAGTACTTGCGACAACCGGGACCTCGACGGCCAGCGGACCATCAGCATGATCGAAGCCCGCCGTGAACTGGGATTTCTGTTCCAAACTACGGAGTGTCCAGCGGCTATGGCCCGCCTGGCTGCGTTTCCTCTTTGTAACGGGGCGAAGAACTTTCGGATCTGGTGGCAACAACCTGAGGATTCCCGCTAGATTGAGGGAACTTCGCCATAGCAAGTGCGTTCACCACGTGGCTTGCGAGCGGTGCACGGGCTCTGGGTGTCAGGGTCTGAAGGATCAGATCACTAGGGGAACCACTTCATGAAGAAGCTCATCGCCGCTGCCGTCCTCGCGGGCGCAGCGTTCATCGCCGTCCCGACCGCGGCCAACGCTGCCGGCTACACGCCGGACTCCGACGTGTCCGTCTCGGGTTCCTACACCGCCGGCGGCACCGCCACCGTCGCGTTCACCAAGGGTGCGTTCCAGAACAACGAGGCCGTCCGCGTCCAGGTCACCGGTGCCGGCAACGTCACCCTCGGTGCCCTGCCCGTCGCGACCACCTCGCGGAACTACACCGCGAACGCCGACGGCTCGCTCACCGTGCGCGTCACCTTCCCGGCCGGCGGCTCGGGCACCTACAACCTCACCGCCACCGGTGCGACCTCGGGTGTCACCGGCTTCGCCAACTTCACCATCGTCCCGGCCGGCGCGACCTCGGTCGCCGCCAACGGCAACTCCGGCACCCCCGGTCAGCTCGCCTTCACCGGTGGCACCATCTCCACCCTCGGCCTCTGGGCAGCCGGTGGCGCCATCGTCCTCGGTGGCGGCCTGCTGGTCGTCCGCAAGTCGGTCCGTCGCCAGCGCGAGACCGTCTGAGCCTCGCTCCACTGAGAAGGACCCCCGGCACCTCGGTGCCGGGGGTCCTTCCTCGTTGTCGGCGCGCTCCGCACCGATGATCGATCAGGCGACCACCAACGCGATCGCCACGACGGCGACCACCGCCAGCGGCGCGACGATCCACAACCACCACGGGAACATCGAGGGCGGTCGGTACGGGCGGCGTTCGGGTCGGGCCATGCGCTGACGGTAGATCACGTGTGTTTCCGACAGGTGCGCTCCGAGCACATCTCCAGCCGCCGGTGCCGATGCCGGGCAGGGCTGCGAACGGCCTCAGCAGGATGCACCCCGCAACACCGGGCCACGACGGGCACGCGACCACGACCGGTCGCGCCGCCGGTCACGACCGGTCCCGCACCCGCCCCAGCACCACGATCCCGGCCAGCACCCCGAGCACCGCGCCCGACGTGTTCGCGAGCACGTCGTCGACCGACGCGAACCGCGCCGGCAGGAACAGCGCCTGCACGGTCTCGATGCACACGCTCACGACGAAGCCGCCGGCCATGCCCACCCACCAGCGCCGGGCACCCAACAGCAGCACGGCCAGGAACCCGAACGGCGCGAAGAAGACCACGTTCGCGGTGAACTCGACCGCGTCGTACCCGAGCCAGGTCGGCGCCCCGAGCCGGTGTCCGGCCGCGATCGCCCGCGTCAGCCACGGCTGGATGCCGCCGTCGACGGGGGAGCCCGCGGTCGCCACCAGGACCACCACGACCGCGTAGCAGGCCGCCAGCGTCCAGGCGACGCGCTTGCTGCGCACCGAGGCGTGCGCGGCCCGCTCGCGCGCGTGCACGGCCGCGTCGAGGAGCGCACCGACCGCGACGCCCACGAGCCCCGCGACCAGGACGGACCGGAAGCGGTCGACCCGCGCGTCGGCGTGCGCCGCCGCGAGCACCGCCAGCACCAGGACGAGCAGACCGCTCACGACCGCGCGCTGCCGCACCCGGTCCGGCCGGGAGGCGCGGCTCGCCCCCGCCAGCAGCAGCGGCAGCGGGGTGGTCACCGCCGTCACCGCCATCGCGAGCGCGAACCGCTCGTCGACGGCCAGGGTGCCGTGTCCGAGCGCGCGGAGCGCGCCCGCCGCGTGCGCGGCGACGGTCCGCAGCGTCTCCGACACACCGGGCACGAGGAGGAGGGCGACCACGAGCACGACGGCCGCGCACAGCACGATCCGCACGAGTGTCGTCCTCCGCGCAGTGGTCACGGGACCCGACCGTACTGTGCCGTGCCTCCCGGCCGTCGCGGCGACCCCACGACCGCGCGAGCCGACCTCCGGATGGTTCATCCGCGGAACGAGTACCCCGTTTTCCTGCTGTACCCCGCTTCGGGGCACGCGAAGCCCGGGAATCCGGGGCTGTCCCCCGGGCCGCATTGGTGCGAACCGTGAATCGGCGGGCCTCGCTGGCGTCGGACGGGGTCGGTCTCGTAGGTTTCAGGTGTCAGCAGATGTACCCCGGATCGCGAAGGAGAGCGACATGAGCACCACCGTCACCACCGACACCCGCGCTGAGGTCACCCTCGACACGGAGACCGTCGACATCATCGCGATCCTCGAGGCAGAAGCCGAGCACGCCGGCCGCGCCTCCCGTGCCAAGACCACGTGGACCCAGGAAGACCAGGGCGAGTGGGTCGCCACGTACGGCGGCTACTTCGGCGGCAGCGTCGACAAGCGCGACGGCCGTTACGTCGCCTCCGACACCTTCGGGCTCGTCGTGGGTGAGTTCGCGACCCTCGAAGAGGCCCAGACCAAGCTCGCTGACCAGCTCCACGTGATGCTGCCGGCGGTCATCCGCCCGCTCTGATGCCGAGCGACCATCCCGGTCCGCCACCCGGCGGACGCGACAGGAGCACCCTCATCTCCACCAGCAGTGCCAGCACCACCAGCAGTGCGCGCACCACCCGTACCACCAGCCACACCCCGAACCGCAGGAGCAGTACCATGAGCACGATCGTCGCCGACCGCGAGCAGTCCGCGATGACCGTGGACACGGCGACCATCGAGGTCATCACCGGCATCGCCGCCGGTGTCGTCTCCGCGGACGCTCCGAGCCGCGCGCACGTCGTGTGGTCGGAGGCCGACAGTGGCCTGTGGGCCGCGAACTACGGCGGCTACTACGGGGGAGTGGTGGACCAGCAGGGTGCGCACTTCTTCGTGTCGGACACCTACGGGCAGTACGTCGGCGACTTCCGGTCGCTCGACGAAGCCCAGGACCGTCTGGCCGAGCGGCTCCACGAGCTGCTGCCCGACGTGCGACGCACGCTCGTCTGAACCGCTGGACTGCTGACCCGGTGATCAGCTGACGCAACGCCGGAGGGCCGGGGACACGATCACGTGTCCCCGGCCCTCCGGCGTTCTGCGTCCCGTCCGGGTCAGCGTGCCGTCGCGGGGCGGCGGCGGTGTCTCGTCCGGGTCAGGGTGCCGTCGCGGTGCGGCGGCGGTGCAGCAGCACCATGCCGATCCCGATCGCCATGAGCACGAACGAGGCGACCAGGCCCGGCCACAGCACGTCCGAGCCGGTGAAGGCCAACCGGTCGCCGCTCGGCATGGTGACGACCACGCCGCCGCCCGGTGCCGGGTTCTGCGCGAGGCCCGGGACGGCCGCGAAGGTCACCGCGAGCGTCGCGGTGGCGCGGCTGCCGTCCTGGTCGGCGACCGAGTAGTCGACCGTCGCGGTGCCGACGTACCCGGCGACCGGCGTGAAGGTGACCGTGCCCGTGGGTCGGACCGTGAAGGTGCCCTCGGACGGGACCGTCACGGTGCCGACGAGCGTGCCGGTGCTCGGGTCGACGAGTCGGACCGACGACGGGTCGAGCGGGGTCGTGCCCGCCTTGTCGTTGCCGAGGACGTCGACGTTGATCCCGGTGCCGGGCTCGCCGGCACGGTGGTCGTCTGCGGCGGTGGGCGGGGTGCCCACCGTGACGGTCATGACCGCGTCGCTGGTGTGGCCGTCGACGTCCTGGATCCGGTAGTTCCCCGACGTCGGGCCCGAGAAGCCGGCCGCCGGCGCGAAGGAGACCGCACCGTCGACGGCGTCGACCGACCAGGTACCGACCCGCGGCACCGCGATGCGGGAGACCGAGGCCCGAGAGGCGTCGAGGAGCAGCACGCGGGTGCGCATGATCGGCGTCGCGACGTTGCCCGCCTCGTCGTTGCCGAGGACGGACATCGTCACGGTCGTGCCGCTCGGGGTCGTCGCCCAGTCGTCGTGCGCCGTCGGGCTGACCGACGTGACGGTGACGGCGATGGTCGCCGTGGCCGTCGCCTTCCCGGTGTCGGCGACCCGGTAGGTCACCGGTGTGGTCGTGCCGACGCTGCCCGGTGCGGGGGTGAACGTCACCGAGCCGGTGGACGGGTCGACCACGTACGTGCCCTCCGCGGGGACCGTGAGCGTCCGACCGTCGGCCGACGCCGAGGCGCCGACGGGCTGGCCGGCAGCGGGGAACACCACGCTGGTCGGGTCGATCGGGGTGCCCTTCGCGACGCCGGGGACGTCGTTGCCGAGGACGTCGATCGACACCGGGGTGTTCTGCTCGGTCGTGGCGGTGTCGTCCTGCGCCGCCGGGCCGACCGGGGTGACCGTCGCGGTGATCGTCGCGGTCGCCGGGTGGCCGTCGACGTCGGCGACCCGGTAGGACACGGGCGTCGTCGTGCCGCGGAAGGTCGGCTCGGGGGTGAACGTGACCTTCCCGGTCTTCGGGTCGATCACGTACGTGCCCTCGCCGGGGACGGTCAGCTGCTTGCCGTCCGTGCTGACGGTGCTGGCCCCGGTGCCGGTGCCGGTGCTGATCGCGGTGCCGGTGCCGGTGCTGACCGCGGTGCCGGTGCCGGTGCTGGCTCCGGTTCCGGTGGTGCCGGTGAACGTCACCGAGGTCGGGTCGAGCGGGGTCGCCGCGTTGCCCGCGGTGTCGTTGCGGAGGACGTCGATCGTGGTCGAGTCGCCCTGCGCGAGGGTGACGGTGTCGGCGGTCGCGGTCGGTGCGACGGCGGTGACCGTGACGGTCAGCGTGCCGGTGCCGGTCGCGCCGCCGGTGTCACCGACCTGGTAGGTCATGGGCGTCGTGGCGCCGGTGGAGCCCTGCGCCGGGGTGAAGGTGATCTTCCCGGTGGTCGGGTCAGCGGCGTACGTGCCCTGGCCGGGGACCGTCATTTGGCGGCCGTCGGTGCTCGTGGTGGCACCGGCTGGCTGTCCGGTGCTCGGGAAGGTGACCTTCGTCGGGTCGACGGCACTCCCGCCCTGCACGCCTGGAGCGGCGTCGCGGACGACGTCGACCGTGGTCAGGGTGTTCTGCTGCGTCGTGGCGGTCTCGTTCGTGACCGTGGGGCCGACGGCGTCGACCCGGACGGTGATCGTCGCGGTGGACGTCGCCCCGTCGGCGTCGGCGACCCGGTAGCTGACCGGGGACGCGGTGCCGCGGAAGGACGGGTCCGGGGTGAAGGTGACCTTGCCGGTCGTCCGGTCGATCGTGGACGTGCCCTGGCCGGGGATCGTCACCTGCCGGCCGTCGGTGGAGACCTGCGCGCCCTTCGGCTGGCCACTCGTGGGGAACACGACGCTCGAGGCGACGGTGCTGCCCTGGTCGTTCGCGAGGACGTCGATCGTCACGGCCGCACCCTGGGTGGTCGTCGCGGAGTCGGGCTGCGCGTTGCCCTTGTACGTCACGGCGATCTGGCCGGACGTCTGGGCGCCGTGGGTGTCGGCGACCGTGTAGGTCACCGGGGTCGGGTTCCCCGTGGCGCCGCTCGCCGGCGTGAACGTGACCGTGCCCGACTGCGGGTCGACGGTCCACGTGCCCTCGCCGGGGACGGTCAGCTGCTTGCCGCCGTTCGACACGGTCGAGCCCGGCGTGTTCGGGGTGAGCGTGACAGTGGTCTTGTCGATGGTGCCGACGGAGCCCTGCAGCGGGTCGACGGTCACCGGCTGGCCGGCGGTGTTGCCCGTCGACGAGGTGTTCGTGACGGTCGGCTTGGGCGGGTTCGAGAACACGCACTGCACGTCGCCGCCGCCCGCGGGGACGGTGAAGGTCGCCGTGGTGCCCGTCCCCTGTGCGACGGTCGCGCCACTGACCAGGTCCGTGCACGTGTACGTCGTGTCGTAGGCGTTCGGGTCGGTCGTGCTGTTCCCCGGGGTCTGGTCGACCGTGTAGGTCTTGCCGGGCAGCAGGATGATCGGGCCGACGGTGACGGTGTCGGTTCCCGGAGTCGTGGTCCCGCTCACCGGCGTCGGGATGCCCCCGCCGCTGATGGTCGTGGTCAGCTCGTCGCTCGGCTTCGCACGGCCCTCGTCGAAGCCGCCCTGCGACTGGCCGGTGGACGGGAGCGCACGCGATCCGAGGTCGTACACGTTCAGCGCCGTGGTGCCGGAGCGGATCGACTTCGCCGGGCTGACGGCGCCGGTGACCGGGTCCACCTGCATGTAGGTGTTCGCACCGGACCCGCTGATGTAGATGTAGCCGTCGTCGCCGAACGCCAACGAGGTGAGGTTGACCGACGTGCCGATCGCCGGTCCGACCGGCGTGGCCTTGGTGCTGTCGGAACCGAGGTCCGCGGCGTTCACGCGGTACACCTGAGCGGACTTCGTGCCGCTCGAGATGAAGTACATGTTGCCCTGGCGGTCGAACGCGAGGTCGCCCGCGCCGCCCGGAGGGGTCGTGGTCGGCTTGACCGACACGGCCTTCGACGCGACGAGGCCGGTCGCCGGGTCGTAGTACAGGAACGTGAAGAGGTTCGTGTTCGTGTCCAGACCGCCGAAGTAGAACCGTCCGGTCTTGGGGTCGACGCCACCCATCTGGGTCGCGACCGTCGGGGAGCTCGGCCGGGGGATGGTCTTGAACGTCTCGGTGGACGCGGTCCACTGGAAGATGTTCGAGCCGTTGGTGAAGAACGCCGTGCCGCCGTCACCGGAGACGCCGAGCTGGTTCAGCCCGGTCACCTTCCCCGGGGACGTGATGAACGGTGCGGCCGCGCCGCTCGCGCGGTCGATCGAGTAGATGGTCGAGTCGCCGTTCACGGTGGCGTACAGGCCGGACACGGGCAGGTTGGCCATCGCGGAGGCCGTCATCGGGCTCAGGAGCGCTGCGCTCCCGGCGACGAGTGTCGTTGCGATGGTCCCGGCGACCAGCCGGAGGGTTCGGCGGCGCGGTCGGGCGCGGTGCGAGGAGGGCACGGGTGTTCCTTCGTCATGCATGGTCGTGTCGGGTACACGACCGTTCATCACGATAGGGGGACAGGACCGTCCAGCTGGGGCTCAGGAGGGGTGCGAGCTGTCCCCAAAGAGGGGGACCGAGGTGTGCCCAGAGCGGGGGGCCGTCGCGTCCCGTGGGCCGCTGTCCACGGGCTCGATCAGGTGCGGCCCGTCGTTCCGGACGCTGTTCACCGTGCGGGCGACCTCGTACTGCTCCAGGCCCGCGGCGACCTCGAGCGACTCGTGGTCGAGCAGGGCGAGCAGGTCGTCCGGGGCCAGCCCGCCGTCGAGCCAGTCGTCGTAGCCGTCAGGGGTCAGGAACGCCGGCATCCGGTCGTGCACCTCGCCCGGGGCCACGTGCGCGTCGCGGGTGATGATCGCCAGGGACAGCCGCCACTTGTCCGGGTCGTCCTCGGGCTTGGTCGGGTCGGGCCAGGCGCTGACCACCCCGGCCATCGCCAGGGCGCCGCCGGGCTCGTGCACGAAGTGCGGCTCCTTGCCGTCCTCTCGGACCACCCACTCGTAGTAGCCGAGCGCCGGCACGATGCACCGGTTCGTCGCGAACGCCCGCTTGAACATGCCGCTCGTCGCGACGGTCTCGATCCGGGCATTGATCGGCTTCGGTCGCTGCTTCTGGAAGTCCTTCGCCCAGCTCGGCACGAAGCCCCAGCTGATCTGCGGCAGCTCGCGCTCCCCGTGGCGCTGCCGGACGGCGTACACCGGGTCGGTCGGAGCGACGTTCCAGCTCGGAGCGAGGCCGGTGTGCACCTCGCCCGTGGCCTGGTCGACGTGCTCGGTGCGCGCGGCGAGCTCACCGACGAGCTCGGGCAGCAGATCGGCCGTGGTGTCGGTGACGACGAACCTTCCACACATGCGCCCAGTGTGCCCGCCGGGACCGACAGCCGTGCCGGTTCGCCGCGCTGCTGCCGTGCCGTGCAGGACGGCTCCGCTGCTACCGTGCCGTCGTGGTCACGGACGAGACGCGCTGCCCCTGCCTGAGCGGCAACCCCTACGGCGAGTGCTGCGGCCCCCTGCACGCAGGTGCCGTCGCCCCGACCGCCGAGCGGCTCATGCGCTCCCGGTTCAGCGCGTTCGCCCTCGGCCTTCCGGAGTACCTGCTGCTGAGCTGGCACCCGAGCACCCGCCCGGACGAGCTGAAGCTCGACCCGGCGCAGCGGTGGACGCGGTTGGACGTCGTCGCCACCCGGTCAGGAGGCCCGTTCGACTCCCGGGGCACGGTCGCGTTCCGCGCGTGGTGGCGTTCCGACGACGAGCGCGGCACGCTCGAGGAGACGAGCGAGTTCGTCCGCGAGCAGGGCCGCTGGTTCTACCTCGACGGCGTCGTCGGCTGACGTCCGGTCGTCCGCAGGCTCAGGCGCCGATCGTCTCCGGCAGCCCGACCGCGACACGCATCGCTCGTCGCACGGCCGCCTCGTCGGGCAGCAGCTGGTCCGGGTCGCCGGTCAGGAAGAACCGGATCTGCCCGATCGCCTGCTCGGTGAGCATGTCGAGACCGCTGAGCACGCGACCGCCCGCGTCGGCCCAGCGCTGCGCGGCCACGGTCGGCCACGGCTCGTAGGCGACGTCGAACAGCACCGCGTCCGGCCCCGCGGGCACCAGCTCGAGGGAGTCCGCCGCACCACCGGGCAGCGTCGACACGACGAACCCGTGCCGGGTGCCCGGCAGGTCGGCGATCGACAGGACGTCGAGTGTCACGCCGAGCCGGACCGCCAGCTCGACCAGGGGCGTGGCCTTGGCGGGGTCGCGCAGGAACAGCCGAACGGCGACCGCGCCGAGCCGGACCGCCGCGGTGAGGGCGCTCGTCGCGGTCGCGCCGCCGCCGAGGATCGTGGCCTCGCCGGGCAGGTGTCCGAGGGCCTCGACCGGTCGGACGATGCCCTCGACGTCTGTGTTCACGCCGGCGAGGACGACCCGGTCGCCCTCCTGGCGGAACGCGACCGTGTTCGCGACGCCGAGCTGGTCGACGAGCGCGCTCGCGCGGTCGAGCATCGGGACCACGTCCCGCTTGAGCGGCATCGTCAGGCTGAGCCCGCGCCAGTCCGGACCCAGCCCCGCGACGAACGCGTCGAGCCCGCCGGACGCGACCTCGTGCCTCCCGTACGTGAAGGGGACCCCGAGCACGGCGTAGGCCGCTGCGTGCAGCGTGGGCGAGAGCGAGTGCGCGACGGGGGAGCCGAGGACGGCCAGCCGGGTGCGGTCGGGGTCTGCGTACTCCACGGTCCGGAGCCTATCCGGGTCGACCGGACGACCGGGCCAGCGACGGTTTCTTAGGGTAGCCTCACCTGCGTGACCCGTACCTCCCCCTCGTCGCGCCGCTTCCGGCGCGTGCTCGCCGCAGCCGGCGCCGTCGTCGCCGCGTCCCTCGTCCTCGCCGGCTGCAGCTCCGGCTCGTCGACGGGCTCCGCCTCGGACGACGCCACCGGTTCGTCCGGCGCGTTCCCCGTCTCCATCACGACCGCACTCGGCACGACCGAGATCCCGTCGCAGCCGAAGCGCGTCGTCGCCCTCGGCTGGGGTGACGCCGAGACGGCGCTCGAGCTCGGCGTGCAGCCGGTCGGCGCGAGCGACTGGCTCGCGTTCGGTGGCGACGGCGTCGGCCCGTGGCTCAAGGGGAAGTACACGAAGAAGCCGACGATCATCCAGACGCTCGAGCCGAGCTACGAGCAGATCCTCAAGCTCAAGCCGGACCTGATCCTCGACACCAAGGGCTCCGGGGACAAGGACCGCTACAGCAAGCTGTCCGCGATCGCGCCGACGGTCGCGATCCCGAAGGGCGGCGAGAACTACCTGACGACCACCGAGCAGCAGGTCGACCTCGTCGCGAAGGCGCTCGGCAAGCAGTCCCAGGGCAAGCAGCTGCTCGCCGACCTCGACGACTCGTTCGCGGCGGCGAAGAAGGCCCACCCGGAGTTCCAGGGCAAGACCGCCGTCGTCGGCGCGTACACGTCCGAGGGGTTCAGCGCCTACGCGTCGAACGACTCCCGCTCCACGTTCGTGCGGAACCTCGGCTTCACCATCCCGAAGGCGATCGACCAGCAGGCCGGTGACGCGTTCTCGGTGAAGCTCTCCGAGGAGAACCTCGACCTGCTCGACGCCGACCTGACGATGATCCTGCCGATCTACGTCGACGCGTCGAAGGCCGAGGCGGACCCGCTCTTCCAGAAGGTGCCGTCGGTGCAGGCCGGGCACGACATCGTGGTGAGCGACGCGGACGTCTCGTCGGCGTTCTCGCTCGGCACGACCGCGGCGATCGAGTGGGCGCTCGACCGCCTGCCGGACGAGATGGCGAAGAAGGTCGGCTGAGCCGGTCCGGCCGGGGGGCCGGCCGTCCCGGGATTGAGCAGAAGACGTCGGGTCGCGGTGTGCGACTCGACGTCTTCTGCTCATTCCAGGGGGCCGGGCGTGACCGGCTGCCGGACGGGAGGCGCGGTGCGGGCTGGCACCGCGCCTCCCGTCCGTCCCGGGGGTGCGTCGGACTGGGTACGGCCGTCTTTGGGGGTCCCGCCGCCCCGGAGGTCCCGCCCTCCCGGGATTGAGCAGAAGACGTCGGGTCGGGGTGTTCGACTCGACGTCTTCTGCTCAATCCACAGGGCCGGGCGGGACCAGGTGGCGGACGGCAGCCCGTGACCGACGCCCGAGCGCGGGGGGCGGGCTAGGACGCGGGGAAGGTGGAGCCGAGGAACGCGAAGAGCAGGGTGATCAGGGGCAGGGCGCCCTGCACGAAGGCCGAGTTGAGGTACCGACGCCCGGTGCCGGCGAGGACGACCGCGGCGCCGAGCATGCTCGCGGTCGAGAACACCACGAGGGTCCACCCGGTGGCGCCGTTGCCCGCGACGACGAGCACGACACCGAGGACCGCGCCGATCGCGAGGAACAGGTTGTAGAAGCCCTGGTTGAAGGCGAGGGCGCGGGTGGCCTGCGCCTCGGTCTCGTTCGCGATGCCGAAGACCCGGCGGACGCGAGGACTGCTCCACGCGACGGACTCGAGGACGAAGACGTACACGTGGACGAGGCCCGCGAGGACCGCACACACGCTCGAGATCACGAGCAGGACCGACATGGCCTCCATCCTCCCACCGCCGGAGGAGTGCTCACGCTGCGGGGCCGGGCGCGGGGGAATGCCGACGGCGGTGGGTCGTCGGGTGCGGGGGGCTGCCGACGGCGGTGGGGTCGCCGTTAGGCTCGGAGCATGAGCGCCGACGAGTCCACGCCCGCTGTCGATCCCGCCGCTGCCGAGGAGCTCGCGGGCATCCGCCAGAGCATCGACAACATCGATGCCGCCGTCATCCACATGCTCGCGGAGCGCTTCAAGTACACGCAGCGTGTCGGGTACCTCAAGGCCGAGGCGGGCATGCCGGCGGCGGACCCGGGGCGTGAGCGGGTCCAGGTGGCGCGGTTGCGACAGCTCGCGGCGGACGCGCACCTCGACCCGGCGTTCGCGGAGAAGTTCCTGAACTTCATCGTCGCCGAGGTCATCCACCACCACGAGCGCATCGCGGGCGGCGCCCAGTGAGCGACGGCCGCGGGGTCGATGATCCGGTGCCGGTGCCGGTGCCGGTGCCGGTGCCGGTGCTCGACGACCTGCACCTGCTCGTCGGGTCCTACACGGCCACGGGCGGCGGCACCGGGACGGGCATCTCGGTCGTGCACGGCACCGAGGCCGTGACGGCCGCGGTGATGGACGACCCGTCGTTCCTCGCGGTGTCGGAGGACCGGGTGTACGCCGTGGCCGAGACCGCCGACGGCACGGTGTCCGCATTCCGGTACGCCGACGGTGCGCTCGAGCACCGGTGGGACGCCTCGGCGGGTGGGGATGCGCCGTGCCACGTGCGGGTCGACCCGTCCGGAGCGCTCGTCGTCACGAACTACGTGTCCGGGACCGTCACGGCGATCGGTCTCGAGGCGGCGGAGGCGGCTGTGTCCGGTGGCGCGGGCGGGGTCGGCGGAGCCGGCACTGTCGGTGCTGGCGGGGCCGGTGCTGGCGCTGGTGCTGGGATGGCCGGTGGCGTCGGTGCTGGCGCCGCCGCTGCTCCGTCCGCTGCTGTCCACGGCAGCGGGGACCGGGTCGTCGTACCCGAGTCCGCCGTCGTCACCGGGATCCTGCCCGACGTCGAGGGTCCGGTCGAGGACCGCCAGGAGGGGCCGCACGCCCACCAGTCGATCGCGACGCCGGAGGGCACGGTGCTCGTGGCCGACCTCGGCGGCGACGCGCTGCACGAGTTCCGGGTGACCGCGGAGCCGGCGATCGAGCTCGTCCGGGTGCACCACCTCGGACCCGGGGTCGGGCCGCGGCACATGGCGTGGCTGCCCGCCGGTGCCGGTCGCCCTGGTGCTGGTGCTGGTGCTGGTGCTGCTGCCGGTGCGGCCGCTGCTGCCGGTGGCGGTGTCGACCTGATCGTCGCGGGGGAGCTCGACGGTCGCGTGTACCGGTTGCGTCGGGACGAGGGCGGCGCGTTCGTGCCGGTCGCCTCGGTCGCAGCGTTCGAGGGCCCGGTCGGCGACTCACTGCTCAGCCACGTCGAGGCCGACGCGGCCGGTCGGGTCCTGGTGGCCGTCCGCGGTCGGGACCTGCTCGTCGTGCTCGACACCGCCGACGACGGACTGTCGGTCGTCGGGAGTGCCTCGTCGGGTGGGGTCTGGCCGCGACACTTCGCCCAGGTGCCCGGCTACGTGCTCGTGGCCAACCAGATGTCCGACGCGATCGCGGTCCTGCCCGTCGGTGAGGACGGGGTGCCCGGCGAGGCGGTCGCGCAGATCGCCGTCGGCAGCCCCGCCTGCATCGTCCCGATGGGGTCCTGACCGTGTCCGTCGCCGCACCGTACAAGCTCGTGGTCGGCGCTCCGCCGCTCGATGACTACCTGCGCCTGCGTCGGGATTCCGGGCTGTCGCCGAAGCAGCCGGAGCAGGGCGCGGGAGCGATCGCCGGCAGCTGGTCCGCCTGCCACGTGGTGGACGCGGACGGGACGTCGGTGGCGATGGGCCGGACGATCGGCGACGGCGGGTGGTACTTCCACATCGCCGACATCGCGACCGATCCCGCGCACCAGCGGCAGGGCCTCGGGCGGGCGGTCGTCGAGTGGCTCGTGGCCGACGTCCGGGCGCGGGCACCGCAGGGTGCGTACATCACCCTCGTCGGGGATCCACCCGGGCAGCGGCTGTACCGGTCGCTCGGGTTCGAGGACGTCGCGCCGAGCCTCGGGATGGCGCTGCCGCCGGAGTGAGCGGCGCGGTGGCGCGGGGTGCGGTGACGCGGGTGGTCAGCCCTCGACGAGGTTGTCGAACGGGCGGCCCTCGGCCAGCGCGGCCACCTGGCGGCGCATCAGCTCGAGGGTCCGCGGCATGCTGAGGTCCGTGTTGCCGCCCACGTGCGGCGTCAGCACCGTGTTCGGCGTCGTCCACAGCGGGTGCCCGGCCGGGAGCGGCTCGGGATCGGTGACGTCGAGCGCCGCCGACAGCCGACCGCTCATGAGTTCCGCGACGAGCGCATCGGTGTCGACGACCCGGCCACGGGCGACGTTCACCACGAGCGCGCCGTCGGGCAGCGCCCCGAGGACGCCCGCGTCGACGAGCCGGTCGGTCTCGTCGGTGAGCGGGGTGATGAGGACGAGCACGTCCGTGTCCCGCGCGATGGCGGGCAGGTCGGTGAACGCGCGGACCTGCCGGCCGTCCTGCTCCCGCGCGGTGCGGGCGACGACGGTGACGGGGCAGCGCATCGCCTCGAACCGGGTCGCGATCGCCGAGCCGATCGCGCCGTAGCCGACGACCGTCACGCGGCGGTCGGCGAGGGAACGGGTCTCTCGTGCGTCCCACACCCCGGCCGCACGGTCGGCCTGGAACGCAGCGATCTCCCGGAGGGACGTCAGCGCGAGCCCGACCGCGAGCTCGGCGGTCTCGTCGTCGTGGATGCCGCGGCCGTTCGCCAGGGCGGCGTGACCCGGCACGTGGGGCACCGCGTGCTCGTACCCGGCGCTCGGCAGCTGCAGCAGCCGGAGGTTCGGCAGGTCGTGGACGTACTGCCACCGGTGCCGACCGGCGAAGTAGAACGGCAGGAGCGTGACCGCGACGTCTTCCGGTCGGTCGTACGGCGACTCGACGTCCCACACGTCGAGTTCGACCCCGTCCGGCACGGGGCCGAACCGGTCGACGAGTTCGGCGAAGGGGAGTGTGACGACGACCGCACGCCCTCCGGCCTGCGTGTCGGGCTGGTCGGAGGGCGTGCGGTCGTCGGTCGTCACGTGCTGGTGCTCCCGTTCGTCGTCGGTGCGCTCGTGCTGTCGGGCGTGGTCGTGCCGCTGGGCGTGGTCGTCAGCCGACGGGTGCGGTCGTCAGCTGACGGGCGCTGACGTCAGCTGTCGGTCCGCGGCGAGAAGGCGCCGTCGGAGTCGAGCGGTCCGCGACCCACGTAGCCCTCGGTGACGTCCTCGGTGATGACGTCGCCGAAGCGTGCGGGGAGCGTCGCGCCGTGCGTCGCACGGAGCTCGTCGAGGGTGACCTCGAACGCGTCCTGCACCTCGAGGGAACCCGAGGCGGCGTCCGTCACGCCGATGCGCAGGACCGGGAAGCCCCGACCGACGCAGAGGCCCTGGAAGCGGACGTCGTCCTCGCGGCGGACCGTCACGATGACCCGGCCCGTCGACTCGGAGAACAGCGCGGTCGCCGTGTCCACGCCGTCGCGCGTCTCGAGCTCGTCGAGGACCACGCGGGCGCCGAGGCCGAACCGCAGCACCGACTCGGCGAGGCTCTGCCCGAGGCCGCCGTCCGCCAGGTCGTGGGCGCTCGTCAGCAGCTGCTCGGACGAGGCCGCGTGCAGGAGGTCGGCCAGCGCCTTCTCGTTCTGCAGGTCGACCGCCGGGGGACGACCGCCGAGGTGCCCGTGCACGGTGCCGGCCCACGCGGAGCCGTCGAGCTCGAGGCTCGTCGTGCCGAGCAGGTAGATGTTGTGGCCGTCGTCCTGCCACCCGGACGGGACGCGCAGGGCGACGTCCTCGATGATCCCGAGCACGCCGACGACGGGCGTCGGGTGGATCGGGGTCGTGCCCGTCTGGTTGTAGAACGACACGTTGCCGCCGGTGACCGGGATGCCGAGCTCCATGCAGCCGTCCGCGAGGCCCTCGACGGCCTCGGAGAACTGCCACATGACCTCGGGGTTCTCAGGGGAGCCGAAGTTCAGGCAGTCGGTGACCGCGGCGGGGACGGCACCGGTGACGGCGACGTTCCGGTAGGCCTCGGCCAGGGCCAGGCGCGCGCCCTGCTTCGGGTCGAGCTGGCAGTACCGGCCGTTGGCGTCGGTCGCGACCGTGACGCCGAGCCCGGTCTCCTCGTCGACGCGGATCATGCCGCCGTCGTCGGGGAAGGACAGCGCGGTGTTGCCGAGCACGTAGGTGTCGTACTGGTTCGTGACCCAGTTCTTCGACGCCAGGTTCGGGGAACCGAGCAGCTGCAGGAACTGCGCCTTGAGCGCGGGGCCGTCGGCCGGGCGGTCGAGCGACGCGGCGGTGTCTGCCTGCAGTGCATCGATCCAGGTCGGGTACGCGACCGGGCGGTCGTACACCGGGCCGTCGACGGCGACCGTGCGCGGGTCGACGTTCACGATCTCCTGGCCCTGCCAGTCGATGACGAGTCGGCCGGTGCCGGTGACCTCGCCCAGGACGCTCGTCTCGACCTCCCACTTGTCGACGACCGCGAGGAACGCGTCGAGCTTGTCGGGACGGACGACGGCCATCATCCGCTCCTGGCTCTCCGACATGAGGATCTCCTCGGCGGTGAGCGTGGGGTCACGGAGCAGGACGTCGTCGAGCGAGATGTGCATGCCGCCGTCGCCGTTGCTCGCGAGCTCCGAGGTCGCGCAGGAGATGCCCGCCGCACCGAGGTCCTGGATGCCCTCGACCAGGTCGTCCTGGAACAGCTCGAGGCAGCACTCGATGAGGACCTTCTCGGCGAAGGGGTCGCCCACCTGGACGGCCGGGCGCTTGGTCGGGCCGCCCTCGGTGAAGGTGTCCGACGCGAGGATCGACGCGCCGCCGATGCCGTCGCCACCCGTGCGGGCACCGAAGAGCACGACCTTGTTGCCCGCGCCGGAGGCGTTCGCGAGGTGCAGGTCCTCGTGGCGGAGCACGCCGACGGCGAGGGCGTTGACGAGCGGGTTGCCCTGGTACACCGGGTCGAAGTAGGTCTCGCCGCCGATGTTCGGCAGGCCGAGGCAGTTGCCGTAGAACGAGATGCCGCCGACGACGCCGTGGACGACGCGCTGCGTGTCGTCGTGGTCGATCGCGCCGAAGCGGAGCTGGTCCATCACGGCGACCGGACGTGCGCCCATCGAGATGATGTCGCGGACGATGCCGCCGACGCCGGTCGCGGCGCCCTGGTACGGCTCGACGTACGAGGGGTGGTTGTGCGACTCGACCTTGAAGGTCACCGCCCAGCCGTTGCCCACGTCGACGACACCGGCGTTCTCGCCCATGCCGACCATGAGGTTCTTCGTCATCTCCGGCGTGACCTTCTTGCCGAACTGCCGGAGGTAGTTCTTGCTCGACTTGTACGAGCAGTGCTCGGACCACATCACCGAGTACATGGCGAGCTCGCCCGAGGTGGGGCGGCGGCCGAGGATCTCGCGGATCTTCGCGTACTCGTCGGCCTTGAGCCCGAGCGCCTCGTACGGCTGTTCCTTGTCGGGCGTCGCGGCGGCGTCCTGGACGGTGTCGGGCTTCGGGCGAACGTGGGTCGTCACGGTGTTGTCGTTCCCTGTCACTGGAGTCGGCGTCGCGGTCACTTGACCAGCGTCGACTCGATCACGGAGGTGAAGAAGGTGAGGCCGTCCGTGCCGGAGGCCATCGCCGCGCGGGTGTCGGGTCCGAACCCGGCTTCCGTCGCGTGCTCGGGGTGCGGCATGAGGCCGACGACGTTGCCGCGCTCGTTCGAGACGCCCGCGATGTCGTCGATCGACCCGTTCGGGTTCACGCCGACGTAGCGGAACACGACCTGGCCGTTGTCCTCGATGCGCTTGATCTCGTCGGCGTCCGCGACGAAGCGGCCGTCGGCGTTCTTGAGCGGGATCGTGATCTCCTGCGCGGCGTCGAAGCCGGAGGTCCACGCGGTGCCGGCGTTCTCGACGCGGAGCTTCTGGTCGCGACGGATGAACTGCTGGTGCGCGTTGCGCGTGTGCGCCCCCGGGACCAGTCGGGCCTCGGCCAGCATCTGGAAGCCGTTGCAGATGCCGAGCACGGGCATGCCCTTGTCGGCGGCGTCGATGACCTCGGCCATGATCGGGGCCTTCGCCGCGATCGCACCGGCGCGGAGGTAGTCGCCGTACGAGAACCCGCCGGGGAGGATGATCGCCTCGACGCCCTGCAGGTCGTGGTCGCCGTGCCAGAGGGCGACGGGCTCGCCGCCGGCCAGTCGGACCGCGCGCTGGGCGTCGCGGTCGTCGAGTGAGCCGGGGAACGTGACGACGCCGATGCGCATCCGGGTCACGCGTCCGCGACCGTCACGGAGACGACGTCCTCGATCACGGCGTTCGAGAAGACGTCCACCGCGATCGCGCGGACCTCGTCGAGCTTGGCGTCGTCGACGGGGCCGTCGACCGCGATCTCGAAGCGCTTGCCGATGCGGACGGCGGTCAGGTCGGAGTGGCCGAGACGGGCGAGCGCGTTGCCCACCGCCTTGCCCTGGGGGTCGAGGATCTCGGCCTTCGGCATGACCTCGACGACGATGGTTGGCACGTGTTCACTCCAGCGCTTGGGTGGGTTGGGTGGGACCGCTCCAGTCTAGGGTCCGCCCACGCCGCGCCGGAACAGTTGTGGAGAAATGGTCCAAGGCGTATGTTCCAAGTCGAATAGTCGCGTTGGAACACCGGACAGGAGGCACGGATGGCGTCGCTCACACCGCTCGCGTTCGCCGCGCTCGGCCTCCTCGCCGAGGCGCCCATGCACCCCTACGAGATGTTCCAGACGATGCTGCACCGGCACGAGGACCAGAACGTCAAGGTCCGGCCGAGCACGCTCTACCACCAGATCGGTCGGCTCGTGGACCTCGGCTTCGCCGAGGCCCTCGGCACCGGGCGCGAGGGCAACCGCCCCGAGCGCACCACCTACGCGATCACCGACCACGGCCGCGCGGAACTCGAGTCCGGCCTCCGGCGGATGATCGCGGAGCCGGCTGACGAGTACCCCGAGTTCCAGCTCGCGGTCTCCCACGTCGACAACCTGACCGCCACGGACGCGGTGACCGCCCTGCGGGCACGCGCCGACGCACTGCGCGCCCAGCGCGCGGGGTACGACGAAGCCGCCACGGGCCTCCAGGCCAAGCAGCTCGCCGAGCGCTTCTGGCTCGACGTGTCGTACGTGCGTGGCATGCTCACCGCGCAGATCGAGTGGCTGACCGCCACCGCCGACCGCATCGCGGGCGGCGACATCCCGTGGGACGGCCCCGCCGTCCCCGACCACGACCACCAGAAGGACCAGGACCCCGCTCGATGACCGCAACAGCTTCAGCCGACCTCCAGCACGGGAAGAAGCCCTGGCCCGCGCTCTGGGCCCTCGTCGTCGGCTTCTTCATGATCCTCGTCGACTCGACGATCGTCTCGGTCGCGACGCCCACGATCGCGCAGGCGCTCGACGCCGACATCAACTCGGTGATCTGGGTGACCAGCGCCTACCTGCTCGCGTACGCCGTGCCACTGCTCATCACCGGGCGCCTCGGTGACCGCTTCGGACCGAAGGTGCTGTACCAGGGCGGGCTCGTCGTCTTCACGCTCGCCAGCCTCTGGTGCGGGCTCGCCGGGTCGATCGAGGTGCTCATCGTCGCCCGCGTCGTGCAGGGCCTCGGCGCCGCGATGATGACCCCGCAGACGATGGCGGTCATCACGCGCATCTTCCCGCCGCAGAACCGCGGCGCCGCGATGGGCCTGTGGGGCGCCGTCGCCGGTGTCGCCTCGCTCGTCGGGCCGATCGTGGGCGGTCTGCTCGTCGACGGCTTCGGCTGGGAGTGGATCTTCTTCGTCAACGTCCCGGTCGGTGTCGTCGCGTTCGTCCTGGCGCAGCGCTTCGTCCCGTCGTTCGAGCGCCACGGCCACCGGTTCGACTACCTGGGCATCGTGCTGTCGGCGGTGGGCATGTTCCTGCTCGTCTTCGGCATCCAGGAGGGCGAGACCTACGACTGGGGGACCATCACCGGCCCGATCTCGGTCTGGTCGCTGATCGTCACCGGGCTCGTCGTGCTCGTCGCCTTCGTGGTCTGGCAGGGCGTGCAGAAGGGCGAGCCGCTGCTGCCCCTCGGGCTCTTCAAGGACCGCAACTTCACGCTCGCCAACATCGCGATCACCGCGGTCGGCGTCGCGATCTCCTCGTTCGCGCTGCCGATCATGCTCTGGGCGCAGGACGTGCTCCGCTTCTCGCCGACCCAGGCGGCGCTGCTGCTCGTGCCGCAGGCCGTGCTGTCCGCCGCGCTCGCGCCGCTCGTGGGCAAGAACCTCAACAAGTGGAACCCGCGGTGGGTCGGGGCCTTCGGCCTCGCCTGCTTCTCGGGCGGGCTGTTCTGGTTCGCCGGGCTGCTGACCTCCGGTGCCGGCTGGGGCTGGACGCTCCTGCCGAGCGCGCTCCTCGGGCTCGCGAACGCCTGCATGTGGGGACCGCTCTCGGTCTCCGCGACGCGCAACCTGCCGCCGGCGCTGGCCGGTGCCGGTTCGGGCGTGTACAACACCACCCGGCAGATCGGTGCCGTGCTCGGTTCGGCCGGTATCGCGGCCCTGATCGAGGCGCGCATCACGGCGGAGTTCCCGTCCGGTGCCGGCTCGAGCGCCGGTGGCGGGGCCGAGCAGCAGGTCGGGGCACTGCCCGCGTTCCTGCAGCAGCCGTTCGCCACGGCGATGGGGCAGTCGCTCGTGCTGCCGGCCGTGGTGCTCGTCGTCGCGATCATCGCGGCGCTGTTCCTGGCGAAGCCCAAGCAGACCACGCAGTGGCAGGGGACCGGCTCGGTGGCGACGCAGCCCGGGGGCGAGCGGGGCGGCGCTGTCGATGGTGCCCCTGCTGGTGCTCCTGCCGCTGCTGGTGCGCACGCCGCGGCTCCGGCGCCGTCGACCCCGGTCGAGGAGCTGGCAGCGACCGACCACCACGGTCGGCACTCGGAGGCCTGACCCGCGACCCTGCTGACCCCGGCCCCGTGCTGTCCCCGTCGTGGGGCGGTGCGGGGCCGGTGTCGTTCGCGGGGGGTCCGAGCGCGGGTGGTACCGGGGGCCGCGAGCGTCATCGCCGCTGTCGTTCGACGACCGCGATGTCGTTCGACGACCGCGATGTCGTTCGGCGGCGGCGTCGGCGTCGGCGGGGGTGGCGACGGTGACTCGGGAGCGATGTCGCAGGGGGAGTGCGCGCCATCTCCGCTGTCGTTCGACGACCGCGATGTCGCACGCGCCTGGCCGCGCGCTGAGCGGGTGCCGGGTGGTGCCGCGGGCGTCATCTCCGCTGTCGTTCGACGACCGCGATGTCGCACGCGCCTGGCCGCGCGCTGAGCGGGTGCCGGGTGGTGCCGCGAGCGTCATCTCCGCTGTCGTTCGACGACCGCGATGTCGCACGCGCCTGGCCGCGCGCTGAGCGGGTGCCGGGTGGTGCCGCGAGCGTCATCTCCGCTGTCGTTCGACGACCGCGATGTCGTTCGAGCCGGCGCGGATGGCGTCGGTGGCTCGGGAGTCGTGGCCCGGGGCAGAGATGCGTCATCGCCGCTGTCGTTCGACGACCGCGATGTCGTTCGGCGTCCGCCGGGACGCGGTCGCCCGACCCTGCTCCCGCCCGGCAACCCCGCGGCCCCTACCCGCGGCGCTGCAGGTGCTCGCGGGTCAGGGCGTCCATCTCCTCGTCGGACAGGGCGTCGACCGAACGAGCCTCGCGGCGGTCGGTCCGCTGCCACCGGATGAAGAGCATGACCAGGACGGGGACGTCGGCGACCTCGGCGATGAACCAGAGCAGGTCACCCGCCAGGTGCTGGTCGCGCAGGGGAGTGGGGAACCAGGGCTGCCCCACGACCTGCACGAGGGACCCGTCCAGCACGTGGTTCGAGACGCGGAGCACGATGCCCGGGACGGCGTCGAGCAGCAGCTCCACGAACGCGAGCAGGAACTCCACGGTCACGAAGGTCGAGCTCCGCAGCACACCCGGCTCGGACAGCGGCGCGAGCAGGCCGAAGCCCAGGACGGGCACGAGGACGGTGATCGCCACGGCCCACACCGACGACTCGCGGATGGTCGCGGCGAGCGGGGTGAGCAGGACGGCGAAGAGCACGAGTCCCACGACGGGCGCGACGATCGCGTTGCCCGCGACACGGACCGGCCGGGAGTGCATCACCCGGTCGGCAGCCCGTGCGAGTCGCGGGGGCCCGCCGACCCGGAGCAGGGACACCGGCGCGGCCAGGGCGGCGAAGGTCGGCACGGCGAAGAACAGCAGGGCCAGCCGGAGCGTGAACGCCCAGCGGAGGGCCTGGTCGTACCGCCCCACGATCCCGAACTGCAGCACGCCGAACAGGGCGAGGGCCAGGACGAACGACAGGGTCCGCCAGGGGGACCACCGGGCACCGCGGCGGCGGGCGCCGACGAGCCACGACCCGTACGCGACGGCACCGACGAGCAGCAGCACGAGGGCCAGCGGGTCGAGCTGCCACGTGCTCCAGAACTCGGTGGGCTCGGGCGTGGGGTGCCTCCTGGCGGCGTGACGGGTGGTGCCCCGTCATCCTCCGCCCGGGAGGCCCCAGAGTGACCCGCGCCGGGGTCCCCACCGGTGAGGATCGGTTCAGATGCGCTGCACGCCGACCGCCGGCACGGTGCGCCCGAGCAGCCAGACGCCGACCGGGATCGCCACGACGCCGAGCAGTGCTGCGGCGAGCGACAGGTGGAACTGCATCACCACGAACGCCGGGCCGATCGTGCAGAGCGCCGCGACCACGAGTACGGGCCACGCGGGTCGGTCCGCACCCGGGGCCAGTCGGGCCAGCGGTCGGTCGAACCAGCGGAGGGCTCGCGCGACGCCGAGCGCTGCGGCCAGCACGACGACGAGGGCGATCGGCCGCGTCGCCCACCAGGTGCCCGAGCCCGGGTCGGGGAAGGGGACCCCGACGAGCAGGGCGATCCCGGTCAGTGCGATGTACAGCGGCAGGTGCCACAGGTAGATCGTCATGCCGTCGCGACCGAGCACGAAGACCGCCCCCTGTGCCGCACGGGTCCGCATGAGCCGGGTCAGCGGCGCGTGCACGAGCTGCACGAGACACGCCTGCGCGATCGCGAGCAGGGCGAGCGGGAGCATCGGCGGGTTGAGGTCCTGCAGCAAGTCCGGCGCCCAGAGCCCGACCGACGTGAGCGGGACGAGCGCGACGTACCCGGCGACCGCGACCACGGCGAGGCCGACGCGCGACCGCCGGGCGAACCAGCCGTCGGCCCAGAGGAAGCCGAGCTGCTGCGCGAACAGCCACACCGGCCCGAGGTTGAGGAGTCCCACCTCGGCGACCCCGGTCGCGAAGCGGAGCCCGTCGACCGCGACGGCGAGCCCGAGGAGCCCGGCGAGTGTCCACCACGGCGCCCGCTCGTGCAGGCGGACCATGACGGGGATGCAGCACTGGGTGATGCCGTACGCGGCGAGGAACCACAGCGGCGAACCGATCCCGAACGCGACCTCGGCGAGCAGGTCGCCCGGTGTGCCGAGCAGCGTCGCGATGCCGAGCCCGAGCGTGAGGAAGACGAACAGGGGGACCGCGGGACGGTAGAGCCGCACGAGCCGTGTGGCGAGGAAGTCCCGGGCGCCACCGCCACGGGCGACGGTGCTGCGCCACCCGGTGATGCTCGCGAAGCCCCCGACGACGAAGAACAGCGGCATGACCTGGCCCACCCACGTGGCCCCGACGTACCAGGACGCCTCCTGCAGGGGGCTCGTCACGGCGACCCCCTCGGGCCCGACGGCGACGCCGACCATCGTGATGTGCACGACGACGACGAGGACGACGCAGGCCGTCCTGATGAGGTCGACGACCAGGTCCCGCTGCGCGATGATCCCCCGGACGTCCTGAGCGCTCGTCGCCGGTGCCGGCAGACCCTGCTTCGTGGACATGAGGGGGACGGTACCGGCCGATCGGCGACTCCCACCGCCGTCCCAGGCGATCGCGTCCGGACCGTTACACATCGCATGCCGGTGTCGGCATGCGTCGCCGAGTGGCGCGTCCGCCAGCGAATGGAGCGGGTCGCGGGCGACCGGCCGACACGCGGGTCGATTCGCTCCCCTCCGACCTCGGTCCGCTAGGGTTACGGTTGTCTTGATCGATGCAAGGAAAGCGGAGGTGTCATGAGCGAGCACGACGACGCGGGCGTCCTCCGTGGTGTGGGTCTCCGTGTGAC
Organism: Curtobacterium sp. MCBA15_004; assembly: GCF_001865055.2. NCBI lineage: Bacteria > Bacillati > Actinomycetota > Actinomycetes > Micrococcales > Microbacteriaceae > Curtobacterium > Curtobacterium sp. MCBA15_004. The sequence goes on from NZ_CP126266.1 coordinate 699,108, forward strand.
CGCACCGCGCCTGGCGGTCCTGCGCACGGTCGGGACCATGCCGCACGCCACCGCGGACGACGTCCTCACCGCGGTGTCCGCCGAGCTCCCGACGACGAGCCACCAGGCGGTGTACGGGGTCCTCAACGCCCTGACCGGCGCGGGGCTCGTGCGACGGATCGAACCGGCGGGCAGTCCCGCGCGCTTCGAACGGCGCACCGGCGACAACCACCACCACGTCGTCTGCACCCTGTGCGGTGCGGTGCAGGACGTCGACTGCGCCGTGGGACACGCCCCGTGCCTGACGCCCTCCGAGACGCACGGCTTCGCCGTGACGACGGCCGAGGTCACCTACTGGGGCATCTGCGAGGCCTGCGCCGCCGCCGAGCGCGACGGAACCGACGAGCACGACACAGACCAGGACGACACCGGCCGGCAACAGCCGGCCCCGGCCGACCAGCGGCCGACGCACCCGGCCGACCACCAGCACCCCGACCGCGGCCCCGCCGCCCGACCCGACCCCGCGCCCGCCGCAGGCTGACCGCCGGACCGCACCCGGGCCTCCCGGCTGCACCGATCCGCAGGAACCGACCAGCGCGTACCCAGGCCGCACCCCGCTGCACCCGCTACCCACGGAGGCAGCGTGCGGTACTCCACAGACCAACCCGAGCACCCCTGACCGAACCAACCCTCCGAGGAGGAACCGTGTCCGACCAGAACACGCCCACCACCACCACCAACAGCGGGGCTCCCGTCTCGAGCGACCAGCACTCGATGGGTGTCGGGGCCGACGGCCCCCTCGCCCTCCACGACCACTACCTGGTCGAGAAGCTCGCGCAGTTCAACCGCGAGCGCGTCCCGGAGCGCGTCGTCCACGCCAAGGGTGGCGGTGCCTTCGGCACCTTCACCGTCACGCAGGACGTCAGCAAGTACACCCGTGCCGCGTTCCTGCAGCCGGGCCAGACCACCGAGATGCTCGCCCGCTTCTCGTCCGTCGCCGGCGAGCAGGGCTCCCCGGACACCTGGCGCGACCCCCGCGGCTTCGCGCTGAAGTTCTACACGAGCGAGGGCAACTACGACCTCGTCGGCAACAACACCCCGGTGTTCTTCATCCGTGACGGCATCAAGTTCCCCGACTTCATCCGCTCGCAGAAGCGCCTGCCGGGTTCGCACCTGCGCGACCACGACATGCAGTGGGACTTCTGGACCCTGTCGCCGGAGTCGGCGCACCAGGTGACGTGGCTCATGGGCGACCGCGGTCTGCCGGCGAGCTGGCGCGAGATGGACGGCTTCGGCTCGCACACCTACCAGTGGATCAACGCCGAGGGCGAGCGCTTCTGGGTGAAGTACCACTTCCTCACGGAGCAGGGCCACAAGACCCTGACGCAGGAGGACGCCGACCGCATCGCCGGTGAGGACGCCGACTTCCACATCCGCGACCTCCACGCCGCGATCGAACGCCAGGACTTCCCGCGCTGGACCCTCAAGGTGCAGGTCATGCCGTACGCGGACGCTGAGAGCTACCGCTTCAACCCGTTCGACCTGACGAAGGTGTGGCCGCACGCGGACTACCCGCTCATCGAGGTCGGCACGATGGAGCTCAACCGCAACCCGGAGAACTACTTCGCGCAGATCGAGCAGGCGACCTTCGCCCCGTCGAACTTCGTGCCCGGCATCGCGGCGAGCCCGGACAAGATGCTCCTCGCGCGCATCTTCAGCTACGCGGACGCCCACCGCTACCGCGTGGGCACGAACCACGCGCAGCTGCCGGTGAACGCGCCGAAGAACGAGGTGCACTCGTACTCGAAGGACGGTGCGATGCGCTTCGACTTCCAGAAGTCCGAGGTCCCGGTGTACGCACCGAACTCGCTCGGTGGCGCGCACGCTGCCGAGGGTGCCTCGGACGAGGCGCCGGGCTGGGAGTCCGACGGCGCGCTGCAGCGCTCCGCCGCGACGCTCCACCCCGAGGACGACGACTTCGGCCAGGCGGGGACGCTCTACCGCGAGGTCCTCGACGACGCCGCCCGTGAGCGCCTGGTCGGCAACATCGCCGGGCACGTCTCGAAGGTGACGCGCGACGACCTGCGCGAGCGGGTGTTCGCCTACTGGACGAACGTGGACCCGGACCTCGGCGCGCGCGTGCGCGCGGCCGTGGTGCCGAGCGCCCCGGGCTCGAACGAGCAGCCGGAGCAGGTCGCGGTCGAGGCGTAGTCAGCCACACGACGGACGGGAGGCGCGGTGCCGGCTGGCACCGCGCCTCCCGTCCGTCGTCCCGCCGGGTCCAGAGCGACGCGGGTCGGCCCCGTCCTCGAGCTAGACCTGCTGTCCGTTCAGCAGGATCTCGCCGATCGGCCAGTCCTCGAGCCGCGCGGCGACGGGGCGGATCATCCACCCGCCCTGCTCGGTCTCGGTGACGCCCACCCCGTCGGCCGTGAAGGCCGAGAACGTCCCGACGGCACCCTCGACCTCGTGCCAGCCCATGTGCGCGTAGAAGGGGATGCGGTCCTCGCCGGCGCCGAGGAGCCCGAACGGGACCCGGAGGCCATCGAGCACGGCGTGCGCGCGGTCGAGCAGTTCGCGGCCGACCCCGGTTCCCTGCAGGCCGGGCGCGACGGCGACGATGCCGGTGTCGCCGACCAGGACGTCCTCGCCGCCGACCGTGACGAACATGCGGCGGATCCCGAGGTGGGCGAGCACGACCCCGTCCGCGTCCCGGCCGACGACCCGTCGCTCGGGCTGCATGCCGGCGTAGTCCCGGCCGCCCACGTACCAGTGCGACCAGTCGGGGAACGCCTGCCCCAGCATCGCCGCGATCGCCTCGTGGTCGGGGAGCGACAGTGCGCTCTCCTCGACCACCTCCCACCGGATGTCGTCAGTCACGCGCCCATCCTGCCGGGTGCGGCTGCGCGGCGCCGGGGCCACAGCCCGTTCTGCCCGGCGGTTCCCGGCCCCGTCGTCTCCCGCGTGGGCCCCTCGCGAAAGCGACAGATCGCCGCCGACAGTCGGGCGGGATCTGTCGCTTTTGCGGGAGCCTCGGGGGCTGGGCGGCGGGATCTGTCGCTTTCGCATGACAGTCGCCCGCCCGACACCTGCACGCCCGGCAGCCGCCCGCCCGACACCCGTCCGCCGGACACCCGCCCGCCCGACACCCGCCCGCCCGACACCCGTCCGCCCGACACCCGCCCGCCCGACACCTGCCCGCCCGACACCTGCCCCCCCCGACAGCCGCCCGCCCGACACCCGCCCGCCCGACACCCGGCCGCCCGACTCCCCGGCCCCCGAACCCCGCCCGCTCAGCCCCGGCCGGGCGCGGTCACCTCGATGCGGTTCGCCCACGGGTCCTCGAACGCCACGGTCCGCCCGTCGTCCGCGGTCTGCACCCCGCCCTCGTGCATCCGGGCCACGAGGGCGCCGAGGTCATCCGCCCCGGGCACCTGGATCCGGACGAGCCCGAGCCCGAGTGCCTGCTGTCGCCGTCCGGCCCCGCGGGAGTTCCACGTGTTCATCGCCATGTGGTGGTGGTAGCCGCCCGCGCTGACGAACAGCGCCTGGTCGCCCATCGCCGCGGTCGTCGCGAAGCCCAACCGGTCGACGTAGAACGCCTTCGCGGTGGCGACGTCCCCGACGGACAGGTGCACGTGCCCGACCCGACCGGGGCGGGCGGCCGCGGACTCGAGCGCAACCGAGGTCAGGTGCTCCTGCACGAACGCGTTCGGGTCGACGTAGATCGTGTCCATCTCGACCATGCCGTGCGTCCACGACCACTCGGTCCGGTCCCGGTCCCAGTACAGCTCGACGCCGTTGCCCTCGGGGTCCTGGAAGTAGAAGGCGTTGCTCACCAGGTGGTCGGCGCTGCCCGTGAAGGTCTGCGGGTACTTCGTCGCGACCGAGTACAGCGCGGCGGCGAGGTCGGCCCGGGTGTCGAACAGGATCGCGGTGTGGAACAGGCCGGCCTCGTGCGGGGCCGCGTGGCGCATGGCCGGCGCGTGCTCGAGGACCACGATCGGCGTCGTGCCGCGGCCGAGCACCGCGACGCCGCCGTCCTCGGTCAGGACGCGCAGCCCGACACCGTCGCGGTAGTACGCGACCATCGTGTCGAGGTCGGCGACCCGGAGCGTCACGGCGCCCATCCCGGTGTCCGCGGCGAGGAGGTCCTGCGTGTGCATGACCCCAGTGTGCGCCGATTTGGTTGACGCGTCAACCAAATTGTCGCGGTCCGGACCCGACCACCGCGGCCCCGCACCTACCGCGCGCTGAACCCGCCGTCCGTCTTGAGCAGCTGCCCGTTCACCCAGCCGCCCTCGGGCCCGAGCAGGAAGCTGATCAGCGCCGCCGTGTCGCCCGGCGTCGAGGGACGTCCGAGCGGCGTCTGCGCGACCACCGCCTCGCGGATCTCGTCGGTGATCCACCCCGTGTCGTTCGGCCCCGGGTTCACGGCGTTCGCGCTGACGTGCACGTCACCGAGCTCCTGCGCGGCACCGACCATCAGCCGGTCGAGCGCGCCCTTGCTCGTGCCGTACGGCAGGTTGTAGCCGACGTGGTCGCTCGTCAGCGCCACCACGCGCCGCCGGTCGACCGGTGCGTCGGCACCCTCGCGCAACCGGCGCGCGTACGCCTGCACGATGAGGAACGGTGCCCGCACGTTCACGGCCAGGTGCCGGTCGAACGACTCGACCGTGGTCGACGCGTAGTCGGACTCCGTGCACTCGCAGTGCGACATGACGACGGCGGTCACGGGTGCGCCCGCCTCCGCCTCGGTGCGGTCCACGAGCGCGGCCGCCTGTTCCGGGTCGGCCAGGTCGACCGGGAGGCGCGTCACGCGTGCCCCGGCACGCTCGGCCTCCGCGACGACCGCGTCCACCCCGTCGGGGTCGGCCCCGCCGTGCACGCGTGCGTCGTACGGACCCCACCAGGACAGGGCGAGGTCCCAGCCGTCGGACGCGAGTCGCGTCGCGATCGCGGCGCCGATGCCGGCGCGACGGCCGACCCCGGTCACCAGGGCGAGTGGTCGCTGGGACATGTGTCGTGCCTCCCGTCTGGTCGGCGCGACCGTGCGCCGACCCACCCAGCCTGGCACCGCACCCGGCGTCCCGACGGCGCACGGCGCCGCGTGGCGGGCAGGATGGGGACGTGCCCCGACCCAGCCGCCGCCCGTCCGACCCCGCTCGTCGCCGAGGGCCGGACCCCGCGACGTTCCCGGTGGAGCGGCTGCGCGACCGGATGTCGTCCTACATCTACGGCAACATCACGGTGCTCGCCGTCGCGATCGCGGCCTCGCCGGAGCAGATCGAGCACGGCGCCGCGGTGCTCACGGTCCTCGCGACCGCGGTGCTGACCTACCTGGCGCACGTGCTGTCCCACGTCGTCGCGCACGCGATCGGGGACACCGGCGACGACGAGGAGCACCGCGAGACCGTGGGGGCGATCCTGCGCGACGCGAACCCGATCGCGACCTCGGGGCTCATCCCGGCCGTCCTCTACGCCGCCGCGTGGGCGGGGTGGCTGCCGGCGCAGTGGGCGCAGACCGCGGCGATCGTGATCCTCGTCGTCCGCATCGGGCTCGTCGGCGTGTTCCTGCAGCGCTTCAGCGGTCGGCGGCCGTCGTTCCTCGGGCTCTGGGGCGGCATCGTGCTCGCGGCGGTCGCGTTCGCGATCGGCGCGGTGAAGGTGCTGCTGACGCACTGATCTGCTGACGCACAGATCGGCTGACGCGCTGACCCGCTGACCCGCTGACGCGCTGACCCGCTGACGCGCTGACGGCGTGCCCGGCGGCCACCCTCGCTGCTGCTGCTGCGGCGGACGGGCACCCGGCGCACCTGTGCGAGGATCGTCCGGCGATCGGGAGGGGACGCACGTGGACGCACGCAACGACGGTGGCGACGCCGGGACAGCACCGGGGGACCAGGCAGCACCGGGGGACGAGACCGCGCCGGGGGACGGCCGCCCCGGACGTCGGCGCAGCCCGGGCACCGCCTCCGGTCGCACGGCCCTCGTCGCAGTCCCCGTGGCGGCAGCCGTCCTGTGGACGCTGAGCGGCGCCCTCGGGGTCGCACTGACCTGGCACAGCCTCCTGCCGAGCAGCGTCACCGCGGTCCTGCCGGCGACCCTGCCGTTCTCGCCGTGGGTCCAGCCGGTCGGGTGGGGCGTCGCCGAGACCGTGCTGGCGGCGCTGGTCCTGGCCGTCGTGGTCCGGCTCGTGCTGCCCCTGGCCGACCGCTCGACCGACCGGACCGCACGGTTCGTCGTCGCCTGGTTCGCGGTCGTGGTCGCCGCCGCGGTCGCGGGCCTCACCGTCGACCTCGCGACGATCGTCGGCAACCTGCCGGCACCCCGACTCCGCATGGTCGCCGACGGACTCGGCACCCAGGCCGCGACCGGGGCGTGGTGGGGCCTCGTGCAGGGGTGGCTGCCGGCGCTGCTCGTCCGGCGCGCCGTCGCACCCGCGGGGTCGGGCGCCGCCGAGTCGGGCACCGGAGCACGGTCGTCCCGTGCCGCGGGTGCCGGGCGACCGCGTCGCCGCTCCGCGCGCCTCGGCACCGTCCTCGTCGCGGTCGTGGCCGCGGCTGCTGTGGTGGGCTCGGGCACGGCCGGGCTGCGGGCTGCACGGGTCGCCTCGGTGCAGGACGCCGCGCGTGCCGAGGGCGCCGACCCGGCGGACGGCGCCCTGCCCGACCCGTACGCGGAGGGCACCCCCGTCCCGACCGCAGCGCCCGGCTCCGACACCGAGCGCGACCCGTCGTGGTGCACCGAGGACCAGGCGATGCTCCTGCTCGGCGATCCGGGCGCGGGACTCGGGCACCGCAGCCAGACGCTCCGGCTGACGAACTCCACCGATGCCCCGTGCGTCGTCGAGGGCTACCCCGACGTGGCGTTCGCCGACCAGAACGGCCACGAGCTCGACGTCACGGTGGAGCACGGGGGCTCGTACCTCGCGGCCGACCCCGGGCCCACGCGGTTCGAACTGCCGGCCGGGGCGTCCGCCGTGACGACGCTCGGCTGGGGTGCCGGGGGCACCTCGGACGCGCTCGTCACCCGCACGCTGTGGGCCGCCTCGTTCCCGGGCGACCGTCGCGGGTCCTGGCCGGTCGACCTCGACGTGGTCGCGCGCACGACCGTGAGCGTGACGGCGTGGTCACTCGAGCCGGCCCAGCCCGCGGCGTCCTGACCGCCCCCGACCGGGCGAGCCGCGACGGCCCGGCGTCAGCAGCGCGCCGTCAGCAGCCCGTCGTCGCCAGCGTGACCGTCGCGACGTCGTCGTTCGACACCGTCGTCTCGACCGGGCACAGGTCGCGCGCACGGACCGTGACCGCGCCGAGCGGCACCCCGGCGAAGTCGGCGGTCCCGCCCGGGAACACCCGCTGGTGCTCGGAGAGCTTGCCGGTCGCCGCGTAGACCTGCACCTCGTAGGGGTGCTGCGCGGCGTCCGCCGACACCGTGACCGTGATCTGCCCGGTCGAGTCGTGTGCCCCGCAGCCCGTGAGCGACAGCCCGGTGAGGGCGACGACCGTCACCGCGAGGACGGGACGGAGGAACGAGGGGCCACGGGACACCCGGCCAGCGTACGCCGCGGGGCGCAGCCCGACGGCCGGGTGCGGGCCCGGACGCGCCCGGTGCCGCCCCGACTCCGACCCCGGACTCCTCCCCGGGTCCAGCCCGCGTTCGGCGGATACCCAGCGCGGGGTCCTCCGGACTGGGGACGAGCACGCCGCCCGCGCCGCGATACCGTTGACGGCATGCACCAGGGGACCTCACCAACCTCCGCCGAACGAACCGGATCAGCCGAACGAACCGGATCAGCCGAACGAACCGGATCGGCCGAACCGGCCGGATCAGCCGAACCCGACAGATCAGCCGGGCCGGCCACGCCGGTCGGCCCAGCCGCGCCGGCCACGCCGACCGCGTCTGCCACGCCGGTCACGCCCGAGGCCGCGCGACGCGCGGCCCTCGTCGCCGCGCTCGACGTCGTCGAGGGCGGCGCCGAGGAGCGCTTCGACCGCATCACCCGGATCGCCCGCGAGGCGTTCGGCGTCTCCGGCTCGTTCCTCAACCTCGCCGGCACCGACGTCCTGACGATCCACTCGCAGCAGAGCGACCAGTTCTTCGGCCCGACGATCCCGCTGCACGACACCTTCTGCGGGCGCACGCTGTCCGAGTCCGGCCCCGTCGTGGTCCCCGACGCCCGGGCCGACGAGCGCTACGCCGACATGCCCATGGTGGTCGACGACCCCAACGTCCGGTTCTACGCCGGTGTCCCGCTCCGCGTCGGCGACGAGGCCGTCAAGGTCGGCACGCTCTGCCTGGTCGACTCGGCACCGCGCACGCTCGACCCCGACGACCTCGCCCTGCTCGAGGAGCTCGGGGTCTGGGCGGAGCGCGAGCTCGCCGCGGGCGCCGACGAGGACCGGCTCCGCGACGTCCTGGCGAACCTGCAGCCGACGCCGATCAGCGTGCCCGGCTACCGCATCGGCGGCATGTCCGTCCCGCACGGCGTGGTCTCCGGCGACCTGCACGACTGGCGCCGGAGCGGGGACGACCTGCACGTCACCGTCGCCGACGTGATGGGGAAGGGCATGTCCGCGGGACTTCTCGCCGCGACGATCCGTGGTGCCCTCCTCGCGCGGCCCGGTGCCGACCCGGAGCACGTGGTCGCCGCCCTCGACGAGCAGGTCGCGCCGGACCTCGGTCGCGCGGGCTCGTTCGCGACGATGTTCCACGCCCGCCTGGCACCCGCGACCGGGCAGCTCGACTTCGTCGACGCCGGCCACGGGCTGGTCCTGCAGATGCGCGCCGACGGTGCCGAGCGGACCCTCCTGTCGAGCGACCTGCCGATCGGCCTGCACCCGTCCGGCTTCGAGCGGACGTCGGGGTCGATCGTGCTCGAGCCCGGTGACGTGCTCGTCGTCGTGAGCGACGGCGCGCTCGAGCTCTGGGACTCGACGCTCGCCGCGCTGTCGCGACTCGGTGCGCTCTGGCGCGAGGAGCCCGACATCGACGCGTTCCTCGCCCGCGTGCGGGCCCGTGCCGTCGAGCACGACCCGGGCGACGACCTGACCGTGGTGGTGCTGGCGCGCGACTGATGCGCACCACGCGCACCACGCGCACCACGCGCACCACGCGCACCACGCGCACCACGCACCACGCGCGCCGCGGCGGACGCTGCGCTGCGCTGCGCCGGGACGGACGGGAGGCCCGTGGCGGGCCCGCCACGGGCCTCCCGTCCGTCCCGACCCGCGCCCTGCGGCGCGGGGTCCGCGTCAGGCGCCCAGGCGCTCGATGAGCTCCCGGTACCGCAGGGCCGTCCGCGTCACGATCTCGTCGGGCAGCACCGGCGGGGTGCCCTGCCGGTCCCAGTGCGCGCTGAGCCAGTCGCGCACGATCTGCTTGTCGAACGAGTCGGTGCGGTTCCCGGAGCGGGCGTCCCAGTAGCGGCTCGAGTCGCTCGTGAGAACCTCGTCGGCGATCCGGACGACCCCGTCGGCGTCGCGGCCGAACTCGAACTTCGTGTCGGCGATGACCACGTCGTGCTCGAGCGCGATCGCCGCGGCCTCGGCGTAGACCCGCAGCGACAGGTCGCGGAGCGTCGCCGCGTCCTCGGCGCCGACGAGCTCGACGGTCTGCTCGTACGAGATGTTCTCGTCGTGCTCGCCCTGCGGCGCCTTGTACGCGGGCGTGTAGATCGGCTCCGGCAGGCGGTCGCCCTCGGACAGGCCCGGGGGGAGTGCGACGCCGCAGACGCTGCCGGACTCGCGGTACTCGGCCCAGCCGCTGCCGACCAGGTACCCGCGGACCACGCACTCGACCGGGAACATGTCGAGCGGCAGCACGTGCATCGACCGCGCGGCGACCTCGGCGGGCACGGGTGTGCCGCCGGCGTCGTCCGGGACGAGGTGGTTCGGGACGTCGGCGAGCAGGTCGAACCAGTGGCGCGCGAGCCGGGTGAGCAGTTCGCCCTTGCCCGGGATCGGGGGTTCGAGCGCGAAGTCGTAGGCGCTCACCCGGTCCGAGGCCACGAGCAGGAGTTCGGTGGCGCTCGCCACGTCCGCGGTGCCCTCCGGGACGTAGAGCTCGCGGACCTTGCCCGAGGAGACGTGCCGCCAACCGGGCAGCCCGGCAGCGGCGGTCACCGGGCGACCTTCGCGGCGATGTCGGTGCGGAACTGCGCGCCCTCGAGCGCGATGTCGCCGATCCCGGCGTAGGCGCGCTCGCGGGCCTCGGCGAACGAGGACCCGGTCGCGACGACGCTGAGCACCCGCCCGCCGGTCGCGACGAGCTCGTCGTCGAGCACCCCGGTGGCGGCGTGCGCGACCGAGACGCCCTCGCGCGCGTTCGCGGCGTCGACACCGGTGATCACGCGACCGGTCACCGGGTTCTCCGGGTAGCCCTCGCTCGCGAGGACGACCGTCACGGCGACGTCGTCGCGGAACGCGGGCTCGGGGGCGTTCGCGAGCTGCCCGGTCGCCGCGGCGGACAAGAGCTCGCTCAGCGGCGTCACGAGGCGGGGGAGGACCACCTGGGTCTCGGGGTCGCCGAAGCGTGCGTTGAACTCGATCACCCGGACGCCCTGCTCGGTGACGATCAGGCCGCAGTACAGCAGGCCGACGAAGGGCGTGCCCTCGTGCTCGAGCCGGCGGACGGTGGGCAGCGCGACCAGGTCGGTGACCTCGTCGACGAACGCCCGCTCGGAGGCCCACCGCTCGGTCAGCCACGGCAGCGGCGAGTACGCGCCCATGCCGCCCGTGTTCGGCCCGGTGTCGCCGTCGCCCAGGCGCTTGTGGTCCTGCGCGGGGCTCAGCGCGCGGACGTCGTGCCCGTCGCTGAGGAAGAACAACGAGACCTCTTCGCCGTCGAGGAACTCCTCGACCACGACGCCGCCGTGCTGCAACCAGTAGGTCGCGTGGTCGACGGCGGCCTGGCGGTCCTCGGTCACGAGGACGCCCTTGCCCGCGGCGAGGCCGTCCGCCTTGACGACGTAGGGTGCGCCGAGCTCGTCGATGGCCGCGACGGCCTCGTCGACGGTGCCGGCGTACACCGGACGCCCGGTCGGCACACCGGCCTCGGCCATGATGCGCTTCGCGAAGGCCTTCGAGCCCTCGAGCTGCGCGGCGGCCTTGCCGGGGCCGAACACCGGGATGCCCCGGGTGCGCAGGGGATCGGCGACGCCCGCGATGAGCGGCGCCTCGGGCCCGACGACGACGAGGTCGACGCCGTTCTCGATCGCGTACTCGGCGACGAGCGCGCCGTTCGTGGGGTCGAGGGACACGGTCTCGACGTCGGCGGCGATGCCGGCGTTGCCGGGGGCCACCGTGATGACGTGTCCGGCCTGCTCGGCGAGGAGGGCCGTCGTGATGGCGTGCTCGCGGGCACCGGAACCGAGGACGAGGATTCGCACCCGATCACCCTACCGATGGCGACACGCCGTCCGCGAAGCGGGGGCTAGCCTGTGGACATGCCACCGCGGAGGATCGAGGACGCCGAGGGGCGCGCGGCGCTCGCCGCCGTGCAGCAGGGCTCGACCGTGCGGAGCGACGTCGCGACCGCCGTCCGCTGGACGTTGCAGCGGCTCGCCGACGACGTCCCCGGCAACAGCGTCGAGGTGCGGGTCCCGCCGTTCGCGGCCGTGCAGGCGGTCCCCGGTCCCCGGCACACCCGCGGGACGCCGCCGAACGTCGTCGAGATGGACGCGACGACCTGGCTCGCCCTGGCGACCGGCGACCTGCGCTGGGCCGACGCGGTCGGGACGGCACGTGTCAGTGCCTCCGGCTCGCGGGCCGACCTGGCGGCGTTCCTGCCGGTGCGCGTCGCGGCCTGAGGCCGCTCGCCCGCCGAGGTCGTTCGCCTGCCTCACGGCTTTAGGTAGGTCCTACCGATGCGCCGCACGTAACCGGTTGCGTAACGTGAGAAGTCGCCGGGATTCGGACCCGACCCGAACGGGTCCGAACCCGGCGACAGGGTCCAAGGTACGCGACGTGTCACACGTGTTGTCAACCGTGGCGGCGCGTCGTGCTGCAATCCGCAACCGATCCGCAGGTTCCGCGCGCCCGTTTGCGTGACGAGGCGTCACGATCCTGGCTCTGCGACAGGTGTCGGCAGCGCCCGGACGTGGGCTCGTGGGCGTCCGGATGTCCGTTCAGCGCGGTCCGAGCATCTCGACGAGCTCCGACCGCCCGTGCAGGTCCCACTTCGAGAACACCCGCGACACGTGGGCGTCGATCGTCCGGACCGACAGGCCGAGCGACTCCGCGATGCGCCGGTTGCTCAGCCCCTGCGCCGCGAGCTGGGCGACCTCGTACTCCCGGTGCGTCAGCGGCGGCTTGAACCGTCCCGCCGAGACCGCCATGCCGTGCGTCGCGAGGGTGGCCTGCGCGGCGACGAGCCGACCCTTGTCGCGGGACCGGACGGCGTCGGCGTACTCGACGATCGCTGCGGCGAGCGGCCCGTCCACCCGTGCGGCGGCGGCGCGCATCCGGGCGAGCGACCCCGTCACGTCGCGCCCGTTCATCATGTCGTTCGTGTAGTGCAACGCCTGCCCGTACATCACGTGCACCCAGGCGCCGGTCGCCGCCGAGCGCTCGATGATGTCGTCCGCGTGCTGCAGTCCCGCCGGGAGCCCGAGCACCGCCTCGGTCCAGGCGATCGACATCGCGACCTGCTCCCCGGTGATGCGCATCGCGCGGAGCGGCGTCGTCCGGGCACGGTCGAGCGCGACGGCGGCCTCGTCGGTGCGTCCGGCGTACGCGAGCGCCATCGCCAGGCGTGCCCACGGGTAGGCCGCGAACCCGCCGTGGTCGGCGACGTCGTACCGCTCGCACGCGGCCGAGAAGGCGGTCACGGCGTCGTCCCACCGCCGGCTGCCGAGCGCCTGGTTGCCGACGCCGATGAGTTCGAGGGTGAAGTCGTACTTCAGGAACGGGCTCGCACGCCGGACGGGGATCTCGGTGAGCATCGTCGCGACGTCACCGCGCCAGACCTGCACCTGGTGCAGGACCGACACGACCTCGCCGACGCTCCACGGCGCCTCCTCGACGTGCTCGACCGCGGTCGCCAGCGCGCGCCGGCCCAGTGCGAGGGCGTCGTCGAGCCGCCCCGCGGTGCCGAGTGCCATCACGGCGCAGGGGGCCACGCACAGGAACGCGACCGGGACCGTGGGCTGCTCGAGGACGCCCGAGCGCTCGACCTCGTCGCGGACGGCCTCGAACCGGCCGCCCCAGCCGAGGTGTGCCAGGCGGAGCAGACGCAGGCGCTCGGCGGTCTCCGGTCCGACGAGCCCGGCCGCGGTCTCGGTCAGCGCGACCGCGGCGAGCACGTCGTCGTCGTGGAACTGGCGGATGTTCGCCAGCGTCTCGCAGGCCTCGACCACCATCGTGTCGCCGACCTCGGCCGGTCGGGTCCGGGCGAGCCGCCACGCGGCCTCGGCGTCCACCCGCCCGGCCTCGCGCCCGGTGCTGTACGAGAACGCGATCGAGCGCAGCACGTGCGCGGTGACCCGCTCCCGGGCGGTCAGGGCGGTGCCGAGCGCGGCCGACGCCAGCGCCGTCGCGCTCTCCTGCTCCTGCAGGCGGACGGCGATCTCTGTCGCGTCGAGCAGCTGCGCCACCGGGGGCAGGATCCCGCAGTCGAGGGCCCACAGTGCCGCGCGGAGCCGGGCGGCGGGCGGTGCCCCCTCGGACTGGTCGGCGCGGAAGGCGTTGGCGCGCGCGAACAGGGCGCTGCGCCGGGCGACCGGGACCAGGGATCGGACGACCTCGCCGACGAGCGGGTGCGAGGGCCTCGCGACCCGCGTGCAGTCCTCGCCGGTCTCGATGGTCACGAGACCGAGCCCCACGACCCGGTCGACGTCGCCGCCGGACACGAGCCGGAGCAGGCGTCCGAGCGGGATCGGGTCGGCGAGCGCGACGATGTCGACCACGTCGCGCAGGTCCTCGGGCAGGGCGCCGAGCTCGGTGCGGTACATGTCCGCCAGGCTCCTCGACGCCGTGACCCGGCCGCGCCAGTACCACCCGGACGCGGTCTGCTCGAGGGCGCCCGACGCGAGGGCGGCGCGGACCACCTCGCGCAGGTAGAGCGGGTTGCCGGCCGTCGCGCGGTGCACGCGTTCCGTCGACGCGGTCTCGAGCTGGGCACCGAGGGCGCTCGCCACGAGGTCGCCGGTCTCCTGCAGGTCGAGCGGCGCGAGGTCGATGCGCTCGAGCAGGTCGTCCTGCCACAGGGCGCGCAGCGGGTCGGACAGTGCCGAGAAGTCCCGGCACGTCAGGACGAGCCGGGCACCCTGGTCGCGGACGAGCCACGCGACGTAGCGCGCGGAGATCGCGTCGAGGTGGTCCGCGTCGTCGACCCGGAGCAGGACGTCGCGGTCCGCCAGGTCGGTCGTCTCGCGGAGCCGCTGTGCCGCCGCGGCGTCGTCCACCAGCTCGGCGAGGGCCTCGGGGAGCTCCCCGAAGCGGTCGGCGACGGCACCGAAGGGCATCGCGCGCCCCGAGGCGACGGCGGTGATCGGGACGACGACGGTGCGGCCGGAGGGGTCGCGACGGGCGACCCGGTCGGTGACCCGGGCGGCGGTCGAGGTCTTGCCGAGGCCGGGGGCGCCGACCAGTGCGACGCTCCAGCGGTGCTCCGCCACGACCGACACCGCACGGTCCTCCTCGCGGCGCTGCACGATCGGCCACGGCACGCGCGCGGGGATCCCCGGGCGCCGGGCGTCGTCAGCGGTCCGTCCGTGCACCGGTCGCCTCCCCTCGTGGTCGCTCGTCGTGTCGCTCGTCGTCGGTGTCCGGGACACCGGACCGACCCGGCCGTCGGACATCGTCCTCGACGGCACGGTCCCCTCCCGACCCGGTGCGTTCCGCGGATACCGACGGGTAGCGACCATCCTCTCCCGGACGGGCCGGGGGCGCCAGGCCGGAGCACGTCCCACAGTGGGGGACAATGGACGGGTGAGCGACACCGACCGACCCGACGAGCGCCCGTCCGTGGCGCCGGCACCGAACGCCGTCACCTCGCCGGACGAGGTCACCATCCGCCGCGCACCCAAGTTCGGGGTCTTCATCCTCGGCGGTGCGGTGCTCGGCTTCCTCGCCACGCTCGTCGTCGTGTCGGTCACGATGGACATCGACCGCGGCGACCAGCAGGACGCCAGCTTCGGCACCCTCGTCGGCTACTTCTCGCTCTGGGGCGTCACCATCGGCGCGGCCGTCGGTGCGGTCGTCGCCGTCGTGCTCGACCGGGTGCTCGCCCGTCGGGCCGCCAACCTGACCGCGGAGCGCGTCGCGGTCGAACCGGTCCCCGACACCGTCGACGGCGAGATCGAGGACCACGGCACCCCGGCGCAGCCCCCGCGGGCCGACACGGACCCGTCGGCGGACACCGACCGCTGACGGTCGCCACCACACGACGGTCGCCACCACACGACGGACGGGAGGCGCGGTGCCGGCCGGCACCGCGCCTCCCGTCCGGTGGGTCGCGTCGTGACGCGACCTAGCTGAGCTGGTTCGCCTCGACCCAGGAGAGGTACTCGGGCGTGACCGAGCCGGTCACGTACTCGCCCGTGAAGCAGCTCATCTCGAGGTCGGTGACGTCCGACCCCTCGATGATCGCGTCGCGCATGTCCGCGACCTCCTGGTAGATGAGGTGGTCGCTGCCGAGGACGCGGTTGATCTCGGGGATCTTCCGGTCGTGCGCGATGAGCTCCATGCGCGTCGGCATGTTGATGCCGTAGACGTGCGGGAAGCGCACCGGGGGAGCGGCGCTCGTGAACGTGACCTCGTTCGCGCCGGCGGCCCGGGCCATCTCGACGATCTCGCGGCTCGTCGTGCCGCGCACGATCGAGTCGTCGACGATGAGGACGTTCTTGCCCTTGAACTCGGACGACATCGCGTTGAGCTTCTGCCGGACGGACCGCTTGCGCTCCGCCTGTCCCGGCATGATGAAGGTGCGGCCGACGTAGCGGTTCTTGAAGAAGCCCTCGCGGTAGTCGATGCCGAGCTTCTGCGCGACCTGCATGGCGGCGGGACGCGAGGAGTCGGGGATCGGCATCACGACGTCGATGTCGCCGGTGGGGGCGTACTGCGCGATCGTGTCGGCCAGGCGGTTGCCGAGGCGGAGACGGGCCTCGTAGACCGAGATGCCGTTCATGACCGAGTCGGGACGGGCCAGGTAGACGTACTCGAAGGAGCACGGCACGAGACGCGGGTCCTTCGCGCACTGGCGGGCGTGCATCTGGCCGTTCATCTCGATGAAGACGGCCTCGCCGGGGGCGATGTCGCGCACGATGTCGTAGCCGCCGGACTCGAGCACGAGCGACTCCGAGGCGACGACCCACTCGGGCTGCCCGGCCTCGTCGAACTTGTGCCCGAGGATGAGCGGCCGGATGCCGTACGGGTCGCGGAACGCGAGCAGACCGTGGCCCGCGATCGTCGCGATCGTGGCGTACGAGCCCTCGACGCGCTCGTGCACGCGCTCGACCGCGTCGAACACCTGCCCGGCGTCGAGCTCGCTGCCGCGGACCTGGCCCTGGAGCTCGTGCGCCAGGACGTTGACGAGCAGCTCGGTGTCGCTCGTGGTGTTGAGGTGCCGACGGTCGATGTCGAACAGCTCGCGGGTGAGCTCCCGCGTGTTCGTGAGGTTGCCGTTGTGCACCAGGACGATGCCGTACGGGGCGTTCACGTAGAAGGGCTGGGCCTCTTCCTCGTTGCTCGCGACGCCCTTGGTGGCGTACCGGACGTGGCCGAGGCCCATCGTCCCGAGCAGTGCCCGCATGTCACGGGTGCGGAAGCCCTCGCGGACGTGGCCGCGTGTCTTGTGCATGTGGTGCACGCGACCCTCGACCGTGGCGATGCCCGTCGAGTCCTGGCCCCGGTGCTGCAGGAGCAACAGGGCGTCGTAGATGGATTGGTTGACGGGCCCCTGCGCAACGAGGCCGACGATGCCGCACATTCGCGGAGTGCTCCAGACCGTAGGATCGGGTGGTACCGAACAAGTCTGCCATGCCCCGCGGAGGACAACGCATGCCGAACCCGTACGCAGCCGCCGGCGTCGACACCGCTGCCGGTGACCTGGCCGTCGAGCTCATGAAGTCCGCCGTCTCGGCGACGCACAACGCATCGGTGCTCGGAGGGGTCGGCGGGTTCGCCGGGCTCTACGACGTGTCGTTCCTCAGGGAGTACGCGCGGCCGCTCCTCGCGACCTCGACCGACGGCGTCGGCACCAAGGTCGCCATCGCACAGGCGATCGACAAGCACGACACCATCGGCCAGGACCTCGTCGGCATGGTCGTCGACGACATCGTCGTGGTCGGGGCGAAGCCGCTGTTCATGACGGACTACATCGCCTGCGGCCGGGTCGTCCCGGAGCGCATCGCCGACATCGTCGCCGGGATCGCCCGCGGCTGCTCGGCCACCGGCACCGCGCTCGTCGGCGGCGAGACCGCGGAGCACCCGGGGCTGCTCGGCCCGGACGACTACGACGTCGCGGGCGCCGCGACCGGGGTGGTCGAGGCCGACCGCCAGCTCGGTGCACACCTGGTCGAGGACGGCGACGTGGTCGTCGCGATCGAGTCCTCCGGCCTGCACTCGAACGGCTACTCGCTCGTCCGGCACATCCTGTCGACGAAGGGCGTCGGCTACGCCGACCAGCTGCCGGAGTTCGGCACCGGCGTCTCCGTCGGCGAGGCCCTGCTCGAGCCCACGCGCCTGTACACCGCGCCGCTGCTCGACCTGCTCGGGTCGCAGCCGGGCGCCGTGCACTCCCTGTCGCACGTCACCGGTGGTGGCATCGCCGCGAACCTGGCGCGCGTCCTGCCGGTCGGCACCTCGGTCGAGGTCGACCGCGCCACCTGGACCCCGCCCGCGGTGTTCCGGGTGCTCACGGACATGGCCGGGACGCCGATCGAGGACACCGAGTCGACCTGGAACCTCGGCATCGGGATGTTCGCGGTCGTCGCGGCGTCGGCGGCGGAGTCGGTCGTCGCGGCGCTCGGTGCCGCGGGCCTGCCCGCGTGGACGGTCGGTGCGGTGTCGACGGCGCAGCGCGACCTGACCGGGTTCGAGCAGGGCGCGAAGGGCGTCGACGGGGGAGCCGTCCGCCTGGTGGGGTCCTACCGGGCCTGAGCGCGGGGCGCGGCGCGGCTCGTTGCGCTGCCCGAGGTTCCACGATCTCGGCACCCCGAGCTCCGAGCGGGCCGTCATCGGCACCTCGACGCTTCCCGCGCGGCGAGTCGTGCGACCTCGGCGGGTGGGCTCGACGCGTTGCGCGAGTGCGTGCACGCGGACGGGGCCAGCGCGCGACTCCGCAGCGTGAAGACGTCGTGCGCGTGGAGACGCCGTACACGCAGCGACGCCGGAGCCACAGGTGCGCCGCACACGTGGAGACGCCGTGCACACGACGACGCCGGACACGCAGAGACGCCGTGCACCCGGAGGTGCACGGCGTGTCAGACCTCGAGGGTCAGGCGGACTTGTTCTGGTCCTGGGTGTCGAGCTCGTCCGACTCGTCCTCGACGTACTGGTCCGGACCGTACTGGTCCGCCCATCGGTCGATGTACGAGTTCTCGTCCGAGTCGTGCCCGGAGGAGAGCTCTCGCTCGAGCTCACCGTAGTTCGTCTGCGGGCTGAAGTACTTCAGCTCCCGGGCGACCTTGGTGTGCTTCGCCTTCTGACGGCCGCGCCCCATGCGTGACCCCCTCGTGATCGGCTCTGGCCCGGTCCTGGCGGGTGCGGAAGGCGACCCGGGGAACCGAACGATTCGTGGTTTGAAATCTGGCGTCCACTCTACCATCTGTGCCGTTCCGACTCGGTCGCGCCGAGCGGTCGGGCGCGTTCAGGCAGGGAGCGGCTCGGTGACGCCGCGCTTCCGGCGTGCGGATCGGAGCACGAGCGCGTCGACCGAGAACCGTCCGGGGCTGGTCAGGGCGACCGCGAGCGAGGCCACCGCGAGCACGAGGACGTACTCGAAGCCGCCGTCCTGGGCGAAGAACCCGGCCTCGGCGTGGGCCAGCAGCCCGGCCACCACCATGTCGAGGGCCAGCAGGACCCCGACGACGCGGGTGGCGACGCCGAGGACGAGGAAGACGCCGCCGACGACCTCGAGGCCGGCGACGACGGGCGCCGCGACCTCGGCGAACGGGACGCCCATGCCTGCGAAGGCCTGTGCGACGCCGGGGATGCCCTGCGCGAACTTCTGGGCGCCGTGGGCGATGAACACCACGCCGAGGACGATGCGGAGCGCGGTCAGGCCGATGGAGGTCGATGTCGTTCGCATGCCGCCGACGGTAGACGGTGACGCGTCACCGACCCCGTCCGTCCAGGCGGACGTCCCGGACTTCACCAGGGTTCCCCCAGGCTGGGGTCCGCCGAACGCAGGACACCGCGGCACGGCGGTCCGCCGAACGCAGGACACCGCGGCACGGCGGTCCGCCGAACGCAGGACACCCCGCCCGCCCGGACCGCCACGGGACGGTCCGGACCGGACCGGACGGGGTGTCCGCGCGCGGTCAGGAGTCGGCGCCGCGCCCGGTCTGCTGCTGCAGGCGGTCGATGTGCTCCGACGCCTCGGCCTTCGTGAGGTCGGCGGGGAGCTCCTCGCCGGCCTCGCGGGCGAGGGTGTCGAGGTAGCTGCGCTGCGGGCCGGTCATCGGCTCGTCACCGGTGACCCACTGCTCCGGGTCCTTGCTCGCGGTGGTGGAGGGGTCGGGACGTGCGCCGCCGAGGGTCTCGCCCTGGTGGCCGGCGTCGGGGGTCTGCTGCTCGGCGCGGTCTGCATCACTCATGGCGGTGACGGTACGCGCGGGACCGCGGGTGACCCGCAGCACGGCGTCCCCCGGACAGCGGACAACGGGGAACGGACCACGGGGGGAACGCACCACGGACGGCCGCCGGCGACCGGCAGCACGGCCCCGGACGGTGGTCAACGGAGCGCAGGGACCCCGGTCCCGTCCGTCAGCCTCAGCCCCCGACGACCGTGTACCGCACGAGGTCCGGCCCCACGGCGCTCGACGCCACCGGGACCGGCTCCTCCGACCCGTCCCGACGGAGCCAGATCGTCGCCGCCCGCTCGTCGATGCGCTCGACCTCGTGCAGGTCCCCGTCGAGCAGCACGGCGGCCCGGACCTCGACCGTCCCGGTGGCCGGACGCGGTGGCAGCCCGACGACGTCGGCCCCGTACACGGCGTGCTGCCCGGGCGCCAGGAACGGCGACACCGGGGTGGTCACGACCTCGAGCCCCTCGTCGACCGCGCGCACCGCGACGAGGCGGACCGCCTGGTCGGTGGGCAGCGGGACGTCGACGACCGGGGCGTCGACGGGGCCGGCCAGTGCGCGGAACGCGGGCCGACCGTCGGCGGCGAGGTGCGCCTCCAGGCCGTCGATGCGGACGCGACCGCGACCACGGGAGTCGGCGTACCGGCCGGGCTCCAGCCCGGAACGGCGTGCTTCGAGGCGGGAGACGACGATGCGGTCCGGTCGGTACCAGTCGCGCAGGGTGGCGGGGTCGACCCAGCCGATGCTCGCGACCCCGCGGGCGAGGTCGGCGTCCTCGTCGGCGGGGCGTTCGTCGACCGCTCCGAGCGGGTGTGCGCCGCGCACCGGGACCAGGCCCGCGTACGGGCCGGCGGCGGGCGGCGTGTGGTCGAGCACCTCGACGCGCTGCGACACCTTGCCGCCGTGGCCGTCGAAGGTCGCGTAGGTGCGCAGGTCGGAGTTCGTCATGTCGAGGACCGATGCTACGACCGGTCGCCGCCGTCGTTCGGAGGTCCGGCCACCACCGGCACGAGGACCCGCAGCTCACCGGTGCACAGGGACTGGTCGAGGCCCTCCGCGGGACCGGCGGGGCGGGTGGCGCGACGCGCGGGGCCGGTCGGCCGCCCCGTGTCGTCGCCGGAGGTCGGCCGCAGGCTGTTGCGCCGGTCGGACCGCAGCAGACGGTCGGCCGGCGTCCCCGAGGGACCGCCCCCGAAGCCGGCACCGGCACCGGCGGCGGCACCGGTCCCGGCACCGGTCCCCGCCCCGCCCCCGTGCGGCGCCCGCCGCAGCGCCGGCCGCACCGGTTCGCCCCGGCGCTCCTGGCCGGGCAGCGGCCGCGACCGCCGGCCGTACAGCAGCTCGGAGGAGTCGAGCAGCCACGGCACGAGCGCCACGGTGACGCCGTGCACGAGCAGGAGCTTCCTGCGGATGCGCCGGCCGCGGTGGTTGTGCAGCATCGACTCCCACCAGTGGCCGACGACGAACACCGGCGTGTAGACCGTGACGACCTCGGAGCCGTGCACCGCCCGACGCGCCTTGATGTGGTGGATGAGCGGCATCGAGATGTCCCGGTACGGGCTCGGCACGATCGTCAGCGGGACCTCGATGCCGTGCTCCGCCCACTGCTCGCGGAGTCGTTGGGCCTCGGCGTCGTCGATCGCGACGTGCACGGCCTCGAGCCCGGCGTGCTGCGCGGCGATGGCGTAGTCGACGGCCTTGAGGACGGGCTTCTGCAGCTTGTTGACGAGGACGATCGCGTGGTCGCCGCTCGCACCGAACCGGGTCTCGGCGTCGACCGCGATCTCGTGCGAGACGTCGCGGTAGTACCGGTTCACGCCGAGCATGAGGACGAACAGCACCGGCATGATGACGAAGACGAGCCAGGCGCCGTGCGTGAACTTCGTGATCGTGACGATCACCAGCACCACGGCGGTGAACGTCGCGCCGACCGCGTTGATCGTCAGGGAACGCCGGACCTGTGCGCGGTCGAGCGATGGCTCGCCGGCGAGTGCCCGGGTGCCGTCCCGGTCCTCGCGGAGCTGCCGGGTCCAGTGCCGCACCATGCCGGTCTGTCCGAGCGTGAACGACACGAAGACGCCGATGATGTAGAGCTGGATCAGGCTCGTGACGTTCGCCCGGTACACGACGAGCAGCGAGACGGCGACGAGCGCCAGGACGATGACGCCGTTCGAGTAGATGAGCCGGTCGCCGCGGGTGGAGAGGGCCTTCGGCGCGTACGAGTCGCGCGCCAGGATCGACCCGAGCAGCGGGAAGCCGTTGAACGCGGTGTTCGCGGCGAGGAGCAGCACGGCAGCGGTCGTCGCCTGCACCACGTAGAACAGGACGCTCCCGTCGCCGAACGTCGCGGCGGCGATCTGCGCGATGAGGGAACGCTGCGGCGCGGTCGCGCACGCCGTGAACCCCTGCAGGTCGCAGGCCCGCTCGGCGTAGTGCACGCGGGAGACCAGGGCGAGCGTGACCAGGCCGACGAACAGCACGATCGCGATCGACCCCATCGCGACGAGCGTCTTCTGCGCGTTCGCGATCTTCGGGCGGCGGAAGGCCTGCACGCCGTTCGCGATCGCCTCGACGCCGGTCAGTGCCGAGCAGCCGGACGCGAAGGCACGGAGCAGCAGCAGGACGAACGCGGCCTGGGTGGTGTGCTCGACGTTCTGCACGGTCCACCCGGCGGACTCGGCCACGGGGGCGTGCCCGAGCGCGGCCCGCACGAGCCCGGTGACGATCATCACGAACACGGAGCCGACGAACAGGTAGGTCGGCACCGCGAAGGCCTTGCTCGACTCGCGCACGCCGCGGAGGTTCACCCCCGCGAGCAGCACGACGAACGCGACCGCGACCTCGATGCGGAACGGGTCGAGTCCGGGGAGCGCGGAGATGATGTTGTCGACGCCCGACGCGACCGACACCGCGACCGTCATGGCGTAGTCGACGAGCAGGGCGCTCGCCACGACGAGTCCGGCCTTCTCGCCGAGGTTGCGGTGCGCGACCTCGTAGTCGCCGCCGCCGGACGGGTACGCCTTGATGAGCTGCCGGTAGGACGCGACGACCACGACGAGCAGCAGCACCACGAGCGCGGCGACCCACGGCGCGAGCGTCAGGAACGCCATGCCGCCGAGCAGCAGGATCATGAGGAGTTCCTGGGGCGCGTACGCCACGGACGACAGCGGGTCGCTCGCGAAGATCGGCAGTGCCAGGTGCTTCGGGAGGAGCTGTCCCTCGAGCTTCTCGGAGGGGAGGGGATCCCCGATCAGTCGCGCCTTGAGCGACCGCACCTCGTTCGTCACGAGCGGCAAACCTACTCAGTTCACCGGACGAGTCAACACTGTGCGGATCGACAGGTGCCCCGGTCCGCCGTGCCCGCCGTGAGGCGCGCCCCGCGTCGGTCCGTCGGCCCGCGTTCCGTGGATGCGACGGACGGGAGGCGCGGCACGCCTCCCGTCCGTCGGCCCGCCTCGGTCAGAGCGAGCGGCGCAGGGCCTCGAGTCCGTCGCGCAGCCGCGTCACCGCGTCGTCGGTGAGCGTGCCGCGCGTCGCGCGGCTCCGCAGGTCGGCACCCACCTGCTGCCGGAAGGACGCGATGGCCGTCTCGACGTCGCGGAGTGCCCGGGCGCCCGCGGACGGGACGTCCTCCGGCTGCCCGGCCGACGGCGCGGTCGGCTTCGTGCGCGGTGCCTGCGCGCTCGCCGCGAGGTCGGCGCGGAGGGACCGCATCGCCTCGCCCACCGAGGCGCGGACGCCGTCGGCGAGGGACTTCACCGAGTCGGCGACGCCGTTCTCGACCGCGGCGATGTCGTCGGCGCGGGCGTCGAGCTCGGCCCGGCCGGCGTCGGTGATCGCGTAGACCGTGCGGCGGCCGTCGGTCGTCGCGGTGACGAGCCCCTCGGCCTCGAGCTTCGCCAGGCGCGGGTAGACGGTGCCGGCGCTCGGCACGTACGTGCCGCCGAAGCGGTCGCCGAGGGCCTGGATGACCTCGTACCCGTGCATGGGGCGGTCGGCCAGCAGGACGAGCAGGTACAGGCGCAGGTGGCCGTGGGCGAAGACGGGGCTCATGCGGGCGCCTCCGTCGGCTGGTCGTCGGTGCCGGTGGTCGGCTCGGTGGACGGAGTGCCCGCCCAGGCGTCGGTCACGGGCGGGGCGTGCACGACGGCGACGCCACCGGACACCGAGTTGACGCGGAGGTCGAGCCACTGGCCCGAGAGCTCCCCGGACTGCTGCACGTGCGAGCCGCGCACGCCGCGCAGCTGGGCGTCGTCGAACTGCAGCGTGCCGGTCGCGGTGCTGACGGTCGCGCGGTAGGCGACGCCGTCCTCGAGTCGGACGTCGACCGACCCCGACACGGTGTTCACCCGCGCGGAGTCGGGCGTGCCCTGCAGGTCGAGCAGCACGTCGGCGTTCACACCGTCGGCCGTGAGCCGGGGGATCGCGCCGGTCGCGACGACGTTGCCGGACACGGTGCGCACCGTGAGGGCGCCGTCGAGTCCGCGGACCGTCGTGGTGCCGGACACCGCGTGGACCGCGAGGTCGCCGGCCAGACCGTCGACGACGACGTCGCCCGAGACCGTGTTCACCGAGGCGCCTCGGTTCGTGCCGGAGAGCAGCGCGCCCGCCGACACGACGCCGATCGTCACGCGGGCGTCGCGGGGCACGAGCACGCTCACGTCGGCCGAGTCACGACCGCGGAAGGACTTGAGGAAGCCGAGCGGGTCCTCCCACCCGATCTGCGGGTGGTCGATGGTGAGCGTGTCGCCGTCCAGCTCGATCTTGAGCTGCTTGCCGGACACGCCGTGCACCTCGATGCGGGCGGTCGGCTCGTCGTGCGCGACGACGTCGACCTGTCCACCGGCCAGTCCGACGCGCAGGGCGCGGACGATCCCGGTGTCGATCACCTTCGGCTCGTCGACGAGCCACTTCTCCTGGGCCATGGTGCCTCCTGGTACTCGCGTTGTATCGCGTTCTGGCCGTCACGATACATCGCGTGTGCGGGGTGGTCGACGGACCTCAGCGCATCCCCAGCAAGCCGGTGGGGACGGTCCCCGTCACGGGACGGGCGCGGGTGCCGCGGCGGGGGTGGGGCGTGCCTCCCGGCCGGTGTCGGCGACCACCTGCAGCGGCGACCAGGGCAGTCGACGGAACAGCGGCATGAGCGGTTGCACCAGCGGGCCGATCGCGAACGCGGCGACCACCGTGCCCACGCCGACGTCGCCGCCGAGTAGCCAGCCGACCGCCACGACCGTGACCTCGATGACCGTGCGCGCGAGCCAGAGCGGCCAGCCGAACCGCTCGTGCACGCCGACCATGAGCCCGTCGCGGGCGCCCGTGCCGAGTCCGGCACCGATGTAGCAGGCCGTCGCGACGGCGAGCAGGGCGACCCCCGCGACGAACAGCGCGACGCGGGCCACGATGCCGTCCGGTTCCGGGACGAGCCAGAGCACGAGGTCGGCGGACGGGCCGATCGCGAGCACGTTGCACAGCGTGCCGATGCCCGGGCGCTGCCGGAGCGGGATCCACAGCAGCAGGATGACGACGCTCGACACGACCGTGACCACGCCGAAGGACCACGGGAGGACGTGCTCGAGACCCTGTGTGAGCACCGTCCACGAGCTGACCCCCACGACCGCGCGGACCTGCAGGGCGGTCGCGGCCCCGTAGAGGAACAGCCCGACGAGCAGTTGCACGGAGCGGAGCACGAGCGCGGGAGAGCGGGACATGCGCCGATGGTGGCGCGGGATTGGCATGGTGGTCGAGAGCCAATCCGGCTACCGTGGACCCGTGACCCCGGTCCTCCGCAGTCCCCGGCCCCTCGGCGCCCGCGCCGCCGCGCTCCTGCTCACCGACTGGCGCGGCGGCTCCGACGCCCCCGCGTACGAGGCGCTCGCCGACGCCCTGCGCGTGCTCGTCATCGACGGGCGGATCCCGGTCGGCGTCCGGCTGCCGGCCGAACGCGGGCTCGCGGACGCCCTCGGGGTCTCGCGCACGACGGTCGCGAACGCCTACGCCCGGCTGCGCGACGACGGGTTCCTGGTGTCGCTCCGGGGCTCCGGCAGCGTCGTCCACCTGCCGCGCGACCTGGTCGGCCGTCCCGACCCGGAGCAGCTCGGCGGCGTCGTGCCCGGCGATCTGCTCGACCTGCGGAAGGCCGCGCTGCACGCCGCTCCCGAGGTCGCCGAGGCCGTCGAACGCGCGGTCCGGCACGTGCCCGCGGCGCTCGCCGGGATCGGGTACGACACCGTCGGCGACCCGGGCCTGCGGGCCGCGATCGCCGCGCGGTACACCGAGCGCGGCCTGCCCACAGACCCGGCCCAGGTCGTCGTGACGATCGGCGCGCAGCACGCGATCGCCCTGCTGGCGCGCGTGCTCGTGCGCCGCGGCGACGCCGTGCTCGTCGAGTCGCCGACCTACCCGCACGCGCACGAGGCCTTCCGCGCGGCCGGTGGCCGACTCGTCGGGGTGCCGGTCGACGCGCACGCCGGTTGGGACGAGACCGCGCTCGAGACGACCCTGCGTCGGACCGCACCCGCCGTCGCCTACGTCATGCCCGACCTGCACAACCCGACCGGGGCGGTCATGTCCGCCGCGACCCGGGACCGCCTGCTGACCGTCGCCGCGTCGACCGGCACCGTGGTCGTCGCGGACGAGACGATGGGCGAGCTGCGGATCGACGGTCCCGCCGCGGTGCCCCTGGCCGTCGCCGACCCCGCGGGCGAGCGGGTCGTGATGATCGGCTCGGCCGCCAAGGTCTTCTGGGGCGGGCTCCGGATCGGCTGGGTCCGCGCGGCTCCCGACCTGCTGCAACGGCTGCTCCTCGCCCGCCCGACGGGCGACCTCGGCACCCCGGTGCTCGACCAGCTGGTCGTGCGGGAGCTCGTCCCGCGCACGGCGGCCGTCCTGGAGGCGCGGCGCACCTTCCTGCGCGCTGGTCGCGACGACGTCGTGGCCGCGTTGCGCGCGCGGCTCCCCGAGTGGGACGTCCCGTCGCCGGCGGGCGGGTTGACGACGTGGGTCGGGCTCGGGCGGCCGGTGTCGAGCGCGCTCGTGCTCGCCGCTCGGGCCGAGGGCGTGGTGCTCGCCTCCGGCGGGGTGTTCGGCCCCGACGGCGGCTTCGAGCGGTTCCTGCGGGTGCCGTACACCGGGTCGGCGGGGGACCGGGAGCGCATGGTCGACGTGCTCGAGCGGGCGTGGGCGCGGGTCGGCGGGGTCGGTGCGGGGGCGCGCGGGTCGCTCGCGGCGGTGGTCTGAGCCCGCCGCCGCGGTCGGGGGCCGTCGCGGTGGTGCGAGCCCGCGACGGTGGTCCGGGCTCCCGGCGTGCTCCGCTGTGTCATCCCACAGGTGGAGGTCACCGGCACGGTGTCGCCCGGCAGGGTGACGCGGCGGGCTGCCGTCGCCCGTCAGGCTGCTCCCCGTGACCCCGATCTCGCCCGCACACCGTGACCCCGCTCCGGTCGTCCCGGCCGTCCCCGCCGCTGCACGCGTCACGATGGCCCTGGCGGCGGCGCTGCTCGTCGGGGTCCTCACCTCGTTCGGGCAGGCGGTCCAGGCGTTCGCCGTCGCGGCCAACTCCGCGGCGCCCTGGTTCGGCGTCGCGGTGCTCCTGTGCCTGCTCGCACGGGTCCGGACCGGCCGCGTCGCCCTGCCGCTCGCGATGCTGCTCGGCGTGGTGCTGCTCGAGCTCATGCACGTCGGGTACTGGGCGGCCACGAACCTGCGCGGCTACCCCGACGTCCTGTCGCCGACCGGCTTCTGGGTGGTGGTCGGGGTCCCGGCCGGGCTCCTCGCCGGTGGGGTCGCCGTCGCCCTGCGCGTCGGTGGTCCCGTGGTGCGCGCGGGTGCCCTCGGGGTCGTCGCGGCGGTGTTCGTCGGCGAGGGGGTGCGGGCACTGCACAGCGTCGCGACCGCCGAGACGCTGCCGGGCTGGATCGCCCAGGTCGTCATCGGGATGGTCGTGCTCGGCGTGGCCGTGTGGACAGCGCCGAGCACCACCGCCCGGACGGTCGCGCTCGTGACCGGGGTCGTCGGGGCCGCCGGGGTGCTGGCCGCGTACCTGCTGCTCGGCGGCTGACCGTCCGCGGGCCGTCCCGGGAGCCGGCCCACCGCGTTGCCCGGTCGGGTCGGCCGGACGCGCAGCCCGGACGTGCAGCCCGGCCGCGCTGCCCGGCCTCGGGCGGTCCCGACTCGCAGGGAGTGCTGGGAGGATCGGACGGTGCACTTCCTCTCGGTCTTCAGCATCCGGAACCGCGCGCTCATCGCCCTCGTCACGATCGTCGTCGCGGTGTTCGGCAGCGTCGCACTGACGAACCTCAAGCAGGAGCTCATCCCGAGCGTCGAGTTCCCCCAGGTCGCCATCGTCAGCGCCTACCCCGGGGCGACTCCGGAGGTCGTGTCGAACGACGTCTCGACCAAGATCGAGCAGGCGATCCAGGTGGTCCCGAACCTCGAGTCGACGAGCGCGACCTCGTCGACCGGGCAGAGCGTCGTCTCCGCGTCGTTCGACTACGGCTCGAACCTGGCCAGCGCCGAGGACAAGATCCAGACCGCGGTCAACGCGCTCTCGCTGCCCGACACCGTGCAGACCCAGATCGTGACCGGGTCGTTCGACGACCTGCCGGTCCTGCAGCTCGCCGTCACGGCCTCCGGCAACCAGGAGCAGCTCGTCGACCGGCTGAACGCCACGGCGATCCCCGACCTCGAGAAGCTCGACGGGGTGCGCCAGGCCGACGTCTTCGGCAACCCCGGGCGCCGCGTCGTGATCACCCCGAACGAGGACGAGCTCGCGGCGCGGGGGCTCACCTCGCAGTCGATCTCCGACGCGCTCGACGACAACGGCACGCTCATCCCGGGCGGCACCATCACGCAGGACGGCAAGACGCTCTCGGTGCAGACCGGGCAGCGGATCGCGTCGATCGCCGACATCGAGGCGCTGCCGCTGACGGCGGCGTCCGGCGGGTCGTCCACGTCGTCCTCCGCGAGCACCGGCGGTGCCGGCGGCACCGGCGGTGCCGGCGGCACCGGCGGTGCCACGGGCGGCGCAGCCGCGTCCGGTGACGGGACCGCCGGGGGATCGGCTGCGGGTGGGACCGGCACCGGGACCAGCGCGACGGGCGGGACGGGCGCGAGCCGGGCCTCCACGGCGACCTCGCTCGGGGACGTCGCGACCGTGCAGATCGAGGAGTCCCCGCGGACGTCGATCAGCCGGGTCGACGGCAAGACCGCGCTGACGATCGCGATCACGAAGACGCAGGAGGCCAACACGGTCGACGTGTCCGAGACCGTGAAGGACGCCCTGCCCGGCATCGAGGCCAAGGTCACCGGCGACCCGCGCTTCACCGTCGTGTTCGACCAGGCGCCCTACATCCAGCAGTCGATCGACTCCCTGGCCGAGGAGGGGCTGCTCGGCCTCGGGTTCGCCGTGATCGTCATCCTGGTGTTCCTGCTGTCCGTCCGTTCGACCATCGTCACCGCCATCTCCATCCCGACGTCGGTGCTCCTCGCGGCGATCGGCATGCAGGCCGCCGGCTACACGCTGAACATCATCACGCTCGCCGCGCTCACGATCGCGATCGGACGCGTGGTCGACGACTCGATCGTCGTCATCGAGAACATCAAGCGGCACCTGCAACCGGGCGTCGACCGCGGCCGGGCCGTGCTCGACGCCGTCCGCGAGGTCGCCGGCGCCGTCACCGCGTCCACCCTGACCACCGTCGCGGTGTTCCTGCCGGTGGCGTTCGTCGCCGAGCTCGTCGGCGAGCTGTTCCGGCCGTTCGCGCTCACGGTCACGATGGCCCTGATCGCGTCCCTGCTCGTGTCGCTCACCATCGTGCCGGTGCTCGCGTACTGGTTCCTCCGTGCGCCGAAGGGCCACGCGCACGCCGCGGGCCGGGCGGCCACGACCGGCTCGACCGGCTCGCTCGCGTCGGGCGCGGACCTGCACGACGCCGGCGCCCCCGACCGCCTGCGCCGCGGGTACCAGCCCGTGCTCCGGTGGGCGATCGGCCGACCGGCACTCGTGCTCGTGCTCGCGCTGCTCGTCCTCGGCGGCACCGCGGCCGCCGTCCCGTTCGTCAAGACGAACTACCTCGGCGACTCCGGGCAGAACACCTTCACGGTGACGCAGGACCTCGCGGCCGGCACGAGCCTCGACGTGCAGGCGGACGCCGCGCGCAAGGTCGAACGGGTGCTGCAGGACGTCCCCGGCGTCGAGACCGTCCAGACCACCATCGGCACGAGCGGGCAGTCGATCCAGGCGGCGTTCGGCGGCGGGGCGTCGGCCTCGGTGCAGTACAACGTCACGACCGACTCGGCCCGCGACCAGACCACCATCCAGTCGACCGCCCGGCAGCGGATCGACCGCATCGACGGCGTCGGCGAGGTCAGCCTGTCGTCGGCCGGCGGCGGGTTCGGCGGGTCGAGCGACATCGAGGTCGACGTCACCGCGCCGACCCAGTCCGAGCTGCAGACCGCCGCGAATACGGTGCTCGCGAAGATGCGCGGCGTCGACGGCACCACGAGCGCGACGAGCAACCTCGCCGCCGCCGAGCCGTACCTCGCGGTGAAGGTCGACCGCCGTGCCGCCGCCGAGCGGGGTCTCACCGAGACGCAGGTCGGCGGGCTCGTCGCCGTGGCCGTCTCGCCCCGGGACACCGGCTCCGTCGAGATCGACGACGCGACGCTCGACGTCTACATCGCCGACCCCGCGCCGCCGACGACGATCGACGCGCTGCGGTCGCTCTCGATCCCGACGGCGACCGGCGCCGTGCCGCTGTCCGACCTCGCCACGGTCGAGCAGTCCGAGGGGCCGACCTCGATCACGACGTCGAACGCCGTGCGCACGGCGACGATCACCGTGACACCCGACGCGTCGAACCTCGGGGCAGCGGTGCAGAACGTCACCGCCGCCGTCGACGGGATCGACCTGCCGAAGGGTGCCTCGGCGTCGATCGGCGGTGTCGCGTCGAGCCAGTCGTCCGCGTTCAGCCAGCTGCTCCTGGCCGTGCTCGTCGCGGTGCTCATCGTCTACGTGATCATGGTCGCGACCTTCCGCAGCCTGCGGCAGCCCGTGATGCTCCTGGCGTCGGTGCCGTTCGCCGCCACCGGGGCGCTCCTGCTGCAGATCGTCACCGGCATCCCGCTCGGCGTCGCGTCGCTCATCGGCCTGCTCATGCTCGTCGGCATCGTCGTGACGAACGCGATCGTGCTCATCGACCTCGTGAACCAGTACCGACGCCGCGGGCTGCGCGTGCACGAGGCCCTGGTCGAGGGCGCCACCCGACGCCTCCGACCGATCCTGATGACCGCGCTCGCGACGATCTTCGCGCTGCTGCCGATGGCGATCGGGCTCACCGGGAAGTCCGGGTTCATCTCGCAGCCGCTCGCACTCGTGGTGATCGGCGGCCTGGTGTCGTCGACGCTGCTCACCCTCGTGGTGCTGCCGGCGCTCTACGCCCTGGTCGAGGGGTTCTTCGAGCGGCGGGCCGACCGTCGGGCCGAGGCGGAGCGTCGGGCGGAGCCCGGCGCTGGGTCTGGGTCTGGGTCAGGAGCCGGGGCTGCGGCGCACGGCGAGGCCGAGGCGCCGACGGTCTGACCGGGGCGCGCGCCGGGTCCGATCGTGACCAGGGCGCGTGGGATCCGGTCGTGACGGGGGCGCGGGATCCGGTCGTGACCGGGGCGCGCCGGGTCCGGTCGTGACCGGGGCCGCGACGCCCGGGCTCAGCCCCGGTCGCCGGTCCCGGGCTCGGCCGTCCGGAACCAGGACACGAGCACGCACGTCAGCGTCACGAGGAACACCATCGCGGCGAGCTGGGCCAGCACGGCCAGGTGCCCGGTCGACGCCGCGTACCCGCCGAAGGCGACCGCGGCGACGAACGACAGGCCGAGCAGGAGCTCCACCGCGACGCGCAGCGGTCCCCGGTGCTGCCACTCGGCGGTGGTGCGGGCGGGGCGGGTCGTCGTGTCGGTCACCCCGGCAGTCTGGGCGTGTCGGGACCGGAGCGCCACGCCCGAGTCCGGGGGACACGGACACCGCGCGGCCGAACCGGCCCGGGACCGGCGGCCGACGCGGCCCGGGGCCGGCGGCCGACGCGGCCCGGGACCTACGGCCGGCGCAGCCCGGGACCGGCGGCCGGCGCAGGCGCAGCCCGGCCAACACCGCCCGGCCGCCCTCAGTCCAGCTGCCGCCGCAGGAACCCGACGACCCGCTCGCTCATCGCCCGGTCGAGCTGCGCGATCGAGTGCGCCGACCCCTGGACCGCCACGAAGGTCACCGGCACGTCGTGCGACCGGAGCGTCGCCACGAACTCCTGGGACTCCCACAGCGGGATGAACTCGTCGGTCGAGTGCCCGACGAAGAACGGCGGGGTGTCCTCCGTCACGTGGAACCCCGGCGATGCCCGCTCCGCCGCCGGGCAGTCGGTGTACGTCCGGCACCCCAGGTACAGCAGCTGCTTCCGCTGGAACGACGCGGACACCCCGTCGGCGCGGGTCGACCGCTCGGTGAGGTCGGTCGGCCCGCTGAGGTCGACGACCGCCCGGACCCGGTCGCCCGCGGCGTACGCGGCGGACTCGTGGTCCGTGACGGCGGTCATCGCGACGAGGTTGCCCCCGGCGCTGCCGCCGAACAGCCCGACCCGGTCGGGGTCGACGTCGTACGTCGACAGGGTCGTCGGTCGGAACACCCAGTCGAGCGCGCGGCGCACGTCGTCCAGGCCCGCCGGGAACGGGTCGGTCGGGGCGAGCCGGTAGTCGACGTTCACGGTCACGAAGCCCTCGGACGCCAGGTACTGGCACACCGCCCGGTACGCCGCGGTGGCCTTGTCGCCGTGCGACCAGCTGCCG
This sequence comes from Curtobacterium sp. MCBA15_004, assembly GCF_001865055.2. Taxonomy (NCBI): domain Bacteria; kingdom Bacillati; phylum Actinomycetota; class Actinomycetes; order Micrococcales; family Microbacteriaceae; genus Curtobacterium; species Curtobacterium sp. MCBA15_004. Next base: position 731,663 of record NZ_CP126266.1, read on the forward strand.
CCGTGGACCATCACCACCGCCGGCCGACCGGATGACCCGCCACGCGGTCCGCCGCGGCCCTCCGGCGTCGGGGAGCCCGACGGGGTGGGGGTCGCGGTCGTGTCCGGCGCACTGTCCGCGGGCAGGCACACGTCGAGCCGTTGCAGGGCGTCGGACCCGTAGGGCACGTCCTCGACGACGTCGATGCCGGGGTAGCGCAACGACAGCGGGTAGATCACCGGGTCCGCGGTGACCGTGGTGTCCCCGTCGGCGGCCGGGTCGGGAGAGCACGACACGAGCGACACCAGCGCCACGACCGCGGCGAGGAGCGCGAGCGGTGTGCGGCGACCGGACCTCATCGCGTCCACGGTAACCCGGCCGACGACGCGGCACGTCCGCCCACGGGACGACCCCACCCCACCGTCCGGCGGAGACGCCACGCACCCGAGCACCCACCCGCCGTCCGGGTGCCAGGATGGGGGCCGACCCGTCAGGAGGACCCCGTGAGCCGTCGCAAGGCCTGGAACGCCGACCCCGAGCCCCTGCTGCGCGTCGAGGAGGGGTTCCGCCTCGACCGCGTCGACCCCGACGGCACCCCCGGCTTCGCGGGGCGCAAGATCGACGGGCTCGAGGCGCTCGCCGCCGGGGCCGGTCGGCTGGCCGCCCTGCAGGAACGCCTGCACGCCGCGAGCACCGCCGGAGACGAACGCCGCGTGCTCCTCGTCCTGCAGGCGATGGACACCGCGGGCAAGGGCGGCATCGTCTCGCACGTCGTCGGTGCGGTGGACCCGAACGGCGTCCACTACGCGGGCTTCGGCGCACCCACCGCCGAGGAGCGCGCGCACGACTTCCTCTGGCGCATCGAGCGCGAGCTGCCGTCCGCCGGGCAGCTCGGCGTCTTCGACCGCTCGCACTACGAGGACGTCCTCATCCAGCGCGTCCGGGCGATGGCGCCCCCGGAGGAGATCGAACGCCGCTACGGCGCGATCGTCGACTTCGAGGACCGTCTGGCCGAGCAGGGCACGACGATCGTCAAGGTGATGCTGCACATCTCGGCGGACGAGCAGCGCGAACGGCTCGGTGACCGGCTCGACCGTCCGGACAAGCACTGGAAGTTCAACCCGGCCGACATCGACGAGCGGCTGCGGTGGGACGAGTACCAGCAGGCGTACCAGGTCGTGTTCGACCGCACGTCGACCGCGCGCGCCCCCTGGTACGTGGTCCCGGCGAACCGCAAGTGGTACGCACGACTGGCGGTGCAGCAGCTGTTGCTCCGCGCCCTCGAGGACATGCAGCTCACGTGGCCGGCCGCCGACTTCGACGTGGCCGAGCAGCGTCGCCGGCTCGCTGCGTCCTGAGTCGGCGGGACGGCCGGGAGGCGCGCCCCGCCTCCGTCCCGCCGGTCCGGTGACCACGGGGCTGGCCTTCGGGCGCCGGGTCGCGTAGACTCCCTCGGTCGGCCTTCGACACCGCGGCTGCGCGCCGCGGACGTTTTTGGGTGTTGTGTAGTTCGAGGGCTGGAATCACGTCGATCCGACGACGGGATGAACCCCCCTCTCCACGTACCGCCCCCGCCGATGTCGCTGCCGGGCTGCGTGGCACGTCCGCACCCCGGAAAGCAGTCATGGCCCCGTACGACAAGGGCGCGAACTCCCGCGCCTCCGACCGAGTCCGCCACGCGAACGGCACCCCCGCCGCCCGTTCGGCCAAGCACCGCGGCTTCCGTGCCGCCGATCCCGCCGCGCCGCGGCAGAAGCAGCGCTGGGACGCCGAGGAGCGTCGTGGACGCGCCGCCCAGGGCGACCGCCCCGCGCGTCCGAACTGGGAGCCGCGCGACCCCGCCCGCACGAAGTGGGAGCCCCGCGGCGCGGGACGCCCGACGCGTGGGTCCGACCGTGACGACCGTGCGCCGCGTCGTGACGACGAGCGCGGTGGCCGACGGTTCGACCGCGACGACCGTGCGCCGCGCCGGTTCGACCGTGACGACCGTGCCCCGCGTCGTGACGACCGGGACGCCCCGCGTCGGTTCGACCGTGACGACCGTGCCCCGCGTCGTGACGACCGTGCGCCGCGCCGCTTCGACCGTGACGACCGTGCGCCGCGTCGTGACGATCGGGACGACCGTGCACCCCGCCGGTTCGACCGTGACGACCGCGCTCCGCGCCGGTTCGACCGCGACGATCGCGCTCCGCGTCGTGACGACCGGGACGACCGTGCACCCCGCCGGTTCGACCGTGACGACCGTGCGCTGCGTCGTGACGACCGGGACGACCGTGCACCCCGCCGGTTCGACCGTGACGACCGTGCCCCGCGTCGCTCCGACCGCGACGACCGTGCCCCGCGCTCGACCGGCCGCGACGACGCCGGCCGCGGGTACGTGCCGGCCGACGACGTCAAGCTCGAGAAGCTCCAGGCGGCGTCCACCGTCGCCGCGGACGTCGAGGGCGTGACCTTCGGCGACCTCGGCATCGGCGGCAACATCGTGCGCACCCTCGCCGAGATGGGCGCCGCGAGCCCGTTCCCGATCCAGGCCGCCACGATCCCCGACGTGATCGCCGGCAAGGACGTCCTCGGCCGCGGTCGCACCGGTTCGGGCAAGACCATCGCGTTCGGCGCCCCGCTCGTCGAGAAGCTCATGGAGCACGGCGGCGGGACGAAGCGCAAGATGGGCCGCGCCCCGCGTGCGCTCATCCTCGCCCCGACCCGCGAGCTCGCGCTGCAGATCGACCGCACCGTGCAGCCGATCGCCCGCTCCGTCGGCCTGTTCACGACGCAGATCTACGGCGGCGTCCCGTACGGCCGCCAGGAGGGCGCCCTCGAGCGCGGCGTCGACATCATCGTCGGCACCCCCGGTCGCGTGCAGGACCTCATGAACAAGGGGAAGCTCGACCTCAGCGAGGTCGTCGTCTCCGTGCTCGACGAGGCCGACCACATGTGCGACCTCGGGTTCCTCGAGCCCGTGCGCGAGATCCTCTCCGCGACCGCCGAGGTCACCCCGCAGGGCAACCGCGCCCAGAAGCTCCTGTTCAGCGCCACGCTGGACGCGCAGGTCGCGTCGCTCGTGTCGGAGTTCCTGCACGAGCCGAGCGTCCACGAGGTCGCCGGCGAGGACCAGGCGTCCTCGACGATCGACCACCGCGTGCTCGTGGTCGAGCAGCGCCAGAAGGACCAGGTGCTCGAGGAGCTCGTGGCCGGCCAGGGCAAGACCATCGTCTTCGCCCGCACCCGTGCCTACGCCGAGCGCCTCGCCGACCAGTTCGAGGACGCCGGGATCCGCGCGACCTCGCTGCACGGCGACCTCAACCAGTCCCGCCGGACCCGCAACCTGCAGCTGCTCACGAGCGGCCGGGTGAACGTGCTCGTCGCGACCGACGTCGCCGCCCGCGGCATCCACGTCGACGACGTCTCGCTCGTCGTGCAGGCGGACGCCCCGGACGACTACAAGGCGTACCTGCACCGCTCCGGCCGCACCGGCCGTGCCGGCAAGGAGGGCACGGTCGTCACGATCGTCCCCCGTGGTCGCCGCCGCAAGATCGAGGGCATCCTCGACAACGCCGAGATCGAGGCGGAGCTCGTCGAGGCGGGCCCCGGCGACGGCATCGTGGCGGAGCTCGCCGCGCGCTAGTCGCGACCGGACGACGGAACGGGAGGCGCGGTGCCGGCTGGCACCGCGCCTCCCGTTCCGTCGTGCCGCACCCCGCGCGGACCGCGACGTGCGCGGGTCAGCGCGAGAAGAAGAGCAGGCCGCGCACGTAGCCCGCCTGACCGGCGTGCTGCGTGCAGTCGTCGAGGATGCTCACCAGACGCGCCCCACGCGTGACGGGCGGGTCCCACGCCTCGTCGACGACCTCGTCGAGGTCCTCGGGCGCGAGCGTGCCGAGGTAGGCGACGGTGCGCTCGTGCACCGCGTGCAGGTACCCGCTGAGCAGCTCGGCGGACGCACGCACCCGACCGACGTCGTCGCGGGACATGCCGTAGCCGAGCGCCTGGGCGGGGAAGGGCAGCCCGAAGCGCTCCACCCAGCCGTCCGCGGTCCAGACCTGCTCGCTGCCGGCGAGGGCCGCGACCTGCGCGTCCTGGCCGCGTGCGGTGTGCCAGGCGAGCCATGCGAGCGTGTTGGCACCGGCGGCGGGTCGGGTCGCGAGCTGGTCCGCGGACAGGCCGTCGAGGGACCGGTCGACGGTCTCGGGGATGCGGGAGAACGCTTCGGTGAGGAGTTCGGACGGGGTCATGCGCCCGACCGTACGCGGCCGGGCCGGGGCCCGACCGTCAGGGACGGTGGCGACGGAGCGCGGCACCGACGCCCGTGAACGCCGCCGCGAGCGCGGCGAGCTCCGACGCCGGGACGCCGTCGCGGAAGGCCTCGCGGTACACGGCGACGACCTCGTCGGCGAGCTGCGCCCCGGTCGGGGTCAGCTGCACGAGGATGCTCCGCCGGTCGCCGGGGTTCGGGCGGCGTTCGAGGTGGCCCCGACGCTCGAGCCGGTCGATCAGCGAGGTCATCGCGCCGGTCGTCAGCTCGAGGTGGTCGGCCGCCTGCTTGGGCGTGAGGCCGGCCCCCTCGGTGCCCGCGACGACCAGGACGAACCGGAGGTCCGTGGCGTGCAGCCCGCGGGCCGCGCTCTCCTGCGTGAGGACGCGGGCGTGCTGGGTCTGCAGCGTCCGGAAGGCTCGGAGGGCGGACGACAGGCCGTCGGTCGGGGTGGGCACGACGGGGGCGGCGATCGTCACGGGTCTCGTCTCGGGTGGTGCCGTCCCGGATGGACGAACTGTCTCATTCAACAAGAATGTGAACGATCAAGCAACCCCCATCTCCGGTACCAGGAAAAACCTTGTGGAGTCCTCAGGTTCGTCGTACGGTGGTGCGCAACCACCAGGTTCTGCAGCGCGACCAACCACCGCGGGTCCGGGACCGCAACCGATCAGATCACCTTCTCGGAGGACCACCATGTCCCGTGTCTCGCCTCGTGCTGCCCGCATCGCAGCCTGGATCGCCGTCCCCGCCGCCATCGTCGCGTCCGGCGTCGTCGTCTCGACCGCCTCGTACTCGGCGTTCTCGGCCACCACCACGAACCCGACCAGCAACTGGACCGCGGGCAGCGTCGCCCTGACGGACGACGACAACGACACCGCGCTCTTCACCGCGACCAACCTGAAGCCCTCGTCCACCGGCTCCAAGTGCATCGCCGTCACCTCCACCGGGTCCCTGCCCGCCGTCGTGAAGCTCTACGGCACCGGCGCGCAGACGACGAGCGAACTCGCGACCCACACGAACCTGCTCGTCGAGGCGGGCTCCGGCGGCAGCACGTCCTCGTGCACGGGGTTCACCGCCGACGCCGGCCAGCCCGTGTTCACCGGGCTGCTCTCCCAGTTCGGGTCGACCGCGACGAACTACGGCAACGGGCTCGGTTCCTGGGCGACGACCGGCGGTGCCACGTCCCAGACCCGTGTGTACAAGTTCACCTACACGGTCGCCTCGGACACCCCGACCACCGCGCAGGGGAAGACCGCGTCGATCGGCTTCACCTGGGAGGCCCAGAACAGCTGATCCGCGACGGGCACCGTGATGGACAGCACCGGCGTGGGCGGGCAGCACCGCCACGCCCGTCCGGACGCCGTGCTCGAGGCCCTCGACTGGACGCGCGTCGTCGTCGGGACGGCCGCGCGCGCGATCGTCGCGACGGTCGTCGGGCTCGCGCTGTGGGCCGCCGCACCGGCGGTCCTGGGGTGGCAGCCCACGACGGTCGTCACCGGCTCGATGGCCCCGAGGCTCACGCCGGGCGACGTCGTGGTCTCGCGCCCCGTGCCCGAGCCGGACGTCGTCCCGGGGCGTGTCCTGCTCGCCGACGACCCCGACCAGCCCGGTCACCTCCGCCTGCACCGCTACGTCGAGGCGCGTGAGGACGGGACCCTCGTCACGAAGGGCGACGCGAACCCGGCGGCCGACTCCACCCCGCTCGACCGGTCGGCCGTGCACGGGGTCGGCTACCTCCGGGTGCCGTGGGTCGGCGTCCCGGTCGCGTGGGCGCACGAGGGGCGGTGGGGAGCCGTGGCCGGTGCCGCGGCCGTCCTCGCCGGTCTGCTCGCGCTGTGCGCGGTGGACGGCGGGTTGCGTCGGGCCGGCCGGGAGGCGCGTGGTGCGTCCGCCCCGTCGGTCCGGTCCGGCGCGGCCCGGTCCGGCGCGGGGCGCGTGCACGGGCGGCGGGCGGCGCGCGGGCGGCACGGCCGTCGGTCCGCGGCGGCAGGGATGTCGCTGGCGGTGGTACTGGCGGCCGGACTCGTCGCGGTGCCGCACGGAGGGGCCGAGGCAGCACCCTGGTCCCGGTCCACCGCGACCCGCTCGAACCTGAGCGCCCTCGCCTACGCGCGTCCGACGCTGACCGCGTGCTCCTCGCCCCTCCTCGGCACGCTCCAGCTCAGGTGGACGTACGACGGGTCATCGGCGCCGGAGCCCGACCGCTTCGAGGTCGTCGACCAGAATGGTCGGGTAGTGGCGGAGGTCCAACGGCCCACCACCGGCGTGACGCGATCAGCACCGGTCCCGACTGACCTCCTGACGCTCCGCAAGTCGTCGACCCTGACGGTCCGGGCGAGCACCGACACGACCACTGCTTGGACGAGCGGGAGCACCAACGCCTGGACGATCTCGACGACGTTGGGCATCCCGTCCTGTGGGTCGGCCACGACGGTTCCACAGGGCGCGACCGGGTGACGGTCGATGTCGTCCGCCCCCGCTAGCGTGACGGCATGCGCATCCTGCACACCGGCGACTGGCACCTCGGCCGCACGCTGCTCGGTGCGGACCTGCTCGAGCACCAGGCCGCCTTCACCGACTTCCTCGTCGAGACGGTCCGTGCGCGGGCGGTCGACCTCGTCGTCATCGCCGGTGACGTCTACGACCGCGCGATCCCGCCGGTCGACGCCGTCCGGATCCTGTCGCGCGCGCTCGAGCGGCTCGCCGAGACCGCCACGGTGGTCCTGACGCCGGGCAACCACGACTCCGCGGCGCGGCTCGGCTTCGGTGCCGGGGTGATGCACGACCGCGTCCGGATCCTCGCCGAGCCGGCGGGCATCGCGACGCCCGTGCTCCTGTCCGACGACGCCGGACCGGTCGCGGTGTACGGCATCCCCTACCTCCACCCCGACCTCACCCGCCACGCCCTCGCCGCGGTCGCCGACGAGCCCCTCGCCCGCTCGCACCAGGCCGTCCTCGGTGCGGCGACCGAACGCGTCCGGGCCGACCTCGCGTCCCGGCCGGGCACCAGGAGCGTCGTCGTCGCACACGCCTTCGTGGGCGGCGCCGCGCCGAGCGACAGCGAGCAGGACATCCGGGTCGGCGGGGTCGACGTGGTGTCCGCCTCGGTCTTCGACGGCGTCGACTACGTCGCACTCGGCCACCTGCACGGCCCCCAGCGCGTCGGGCCGGACGACCGGATCCGGTACGCGGGCTCCCCGCTCGCGTTCTCGTTCGGCGAGCGGCACCAGCGCAAGAGCGTGACCGTGGTCGACCTCGCCGCCGACGGCTCGGTGACGGTCGAGCTCCTCCCGACCCCGGTGCCGCGCCGGCTCGTCGACGTCCGCGCCACGATCTCCGACGTCGAATCCGGCGCGCACGCGTCCGACGCCGACGCCTGGGTCCGCGTCGCGGTGACCGACACCGTCCACCCCGAACGGATGTACGCCCGCGTGAAGGACCACTTCCCGCACGCCCTGGCGATCACCCACGAGCCCGCGGAACGGCCCGAGCGTGCGGTCGCCACGGCGGTCTCGGCGACGTCCGACCCCGTCGAGGTCGCCGCCGACTTCGTCGCCTTCGCCACCGGCGCGGCACCGAGCGAGGACGACCGCGCCGTCCTGACCGAGGCGTACGAGGCCGCACTGCTCGCGATGCACGCCGACGGGGCCCGCTGATGTACCTGCACCGACTCGACCTGCGAGCCGTCGGGCCCTACCCCGACCTGGTCTCGATCGACTTCGCCGCGCTCGCGGCGTCCGGGGTGTTCCTGCTCGAGGGCCCGACCGGCTCGGGCAAGTCCACCATCATCGACGCCGTCGTGTTCGCCCTGTACGGCGGGCTGGCGGGCGAGTCCTCCACGCCCGACCGGCTGCACAGCCAGCACGCCGACCCCGGGGTCGAGCCCTTCGTCGACCTGGTGTTCGAGACGGGTGCCGGCGTGTACCGGGTCCGACGCACCCCGCAGTACGACCGCCCCAAGCAGCGCGGCACGGGCACCGTGCGGCAGCAGGCGTCCGCGCAGCTGTTCCGGCTCGCGCACCCCGCCGACACCGTGGGCGAGCCGGTCTCGTCCCGCATCCCCGAGGTCGGGCTCGAGGTCGCGCGGATCGTCGGACTCGACAAGGTCCAGTTCCTGCAGACCGTGGTCCTGCCGCAGGGGGAGTTCGCGCGCTTCCTGCGGTCCCCGGGCGAGGAACGCCGCAAGCTCCTGCAGTCGCTGTTCGGCACGCAGGTCTACGACCGCACCGCCGAGGAACTCGCCGCCCGACGCCGGGCCGTGCAGGCCGAGGTCGAGGGCGCCGACGCCCGCGTGCGCGACGCCCTCAGCCGCTTCGCCCAGGCGGCCGGGGTCGACGACCCCGACGAGCAGCAGGTCGACGCGACGGTCGCCGCCCTGCGGTCCACCGCCGACGAGGCCGCGGCCGCGCGGGACGCCGCCGTCGCCGCGGCACAGGCTGCGGCGCTCCGGGAGCAGACGGTCCGCGCCCGGGTCGCCGCCCGCGAGCGCCGGGCCGCACTGCTCGACCGGCAGCGCGCGCTCGACGACGGCGCCGCCCGGATCGCCACCGTGCGCGAACGGCTCGGACTCGCCGCCAGGGCGACCCCGGTCGTGCTCGCCGCCGATGCGCTCGGTTCCGCTCGGGAGCGTGCGACCCGGGCGGCCGAGGCTGCTGCGGCGCTCCGTGCCCGGATCGGCCTCCGGCCCGACGCCGACGCCACCGGACGACGCGCTGCGCTGACCGCGTTCCTGGGCAACGTCCGGCACCTCGTGGCGGTCGAGGACTCCCTGGGAGCCCGACGTCGAGCACGGTCCGACGCGAGCCGACGGGTGGCGGAGCTGCTCGACCGCGCGGCGGCGCTCGACGAGGAGATCGCCGGTCGTCCGACCCAGCGTGCCGAGCTCGTCGAACGGCTCCGCGCCGCCACCGAGCGCGCGGCGGACGCCGAGGCTGCGCGGCTCGAGGTCGAGCGGGTCGCGCACCTGCGTGCCGAACTGGCCGCACGGGACCTGGCGCGCGGGTCGGTTGAGACGGCCGAGCGTGCCGTCGCGACCGCGCGGGCCACGGCCGAGCGTGCACTCGCGGCCGAGCACGACGTGCGGTCGCGGCGGATCGCGGGCCTCGCGGGCGAGCTCGGTGCGGCCCTCGAAGCCGGGGCGCCGTGCCCGGTGTGCGGCGCGGTCGAGCACCCGGACCCCGCGGCACCGCAGGACGACCACCCCGCGGTCGAGGCGGTCGAGGCGGCGTCCCGGGCGACCCGGATCGCCGAGACGGCACTCTCCGACGCCGCGGCCGACCTCGCCGTCGCCCGGGCGCTCCTCGAGCGGCTCGACGAGACGGTCGGTGCCCTCGACGCCGCGACGCTCGCGGAGCGCGCCGCCGCGGCCGACGCCCGGGTGGCCGCCGCCGAGCAGGCAGCGGTCCAGGTGCGTGACCTCGACCGGCAGCGGGACGCACACGACGAGGGCACCACGACCCTCGAACGCGAGCGGGACGCCGTCCGGTCCCGGCACGCGGTGCTGGTCGCCACCGGCGCGGACGAGGACCGACGGCTCGCGGACGACACCGCCGCCGTCGACGCCGCGCTCGGACGGGCGCGCGACCACCTGCGGGCGGAACCGCGGACTGGCGGGGCGCAGACACCCGACCAGCACCCGACCGGAGCGCCCACGGGTCGTCCGGCGTCGAGCGCGCACCCGTCCACCGACGGTCCAGCGACCCTCCACGAGGCGGTCGCAGCGCTCGACCACCTCGTCGCGGAGCTCGACGCGGTCCTCGTCGCCGAGGCCGGGGTCACGACGGCCGAGCGCATCGCCGAGGACCGGCAGCGCGACGTCCGGGCAGCGCTCGACCAGCACGGCCTCGCCGACGTCGCCGACGCCCGGGCAGCTCGCCTGACCGCCGCCGACGAGGAGCGCCTGCGCGCCGAGGTGACGACCGCCGAGCGCGAGCGGGCCGTGGTCGAGGCCGGCCTCGCCGCACCGGACGTCGTCGAGGCGGCCGCGCTCGGCGACGAGCCGCTCGACGTCGACGCCGCACACGAGGCCCGGGTGCAGGCCGCCGACCGTGCCGACACGGCGACCCGGACCGCCCAGTCCGCGGCCGACCGAGCCGGAGCGGCCGCGGCGTGTGCCGCCGACCTCGACCGTGCCGTCCGGTCGCGCGACGCCACCTCGGCCCGCAGCCGCGCGGTCGTGCGGCTCGCCGACGTGGCCTCGGGTGTCGCCTCGGTGAACCCGAGCGGGATCACCCTCGGGACCTACGTGCTCATGCGGCGCTTCGAGGACGTCGTCGCCGCCGCGAACGACCGGCTGCGGGGGATGCTCGCGGGCCGCTTCACGCTCGAGACGTCCGACGAGCGCGAGGCCGGGTCACGCGCCCGACGCACCGGCCTCGCACTGGCGGTGCACGACCACACCACCGACACGCTCCGCGCCCCGGGCAGCCTGTCCGGCGGCGAGACGTTCACGGTGTCCCTGTGCCTCGCGCTCGGGCTGGCCGACGTCGTGCAGGCCGAGGCGGGCGGGGTCGCCCTCGGCACGCTGTTCGTCGACGAGGGGTTCGGCACGCTCGACCCCGAGACGCTCGACGACGTCATCGGGCAGCTCTCGCGCCTGACGGCCGGCGGTCGGCAGGTCGGCATCGTGAGCCACGTCGAGGAGCTCAAGCAGCGGATCCCCGAGCGGATCGCGGTCCGTCGCGCGCCGGGTGGCGGGTCCCGCGTCACGACGACGGTCTGACCCCCACCGCCCGGGACCGACCGTGCCGGCGGGTCAGGGCGTCGGCGTGACGTCCACCGTGCCGGCGGGTCAGGGCGTCGGCGAGACGTCCACGGTCCCGTCGGGCGGCGGCAGGATGTCGGCCGCGATCCACGGGAACACGAAGGTGAAGAGCACCCACACGACCGCGGCGAGCAGCACGAGCAGCTCGAGGACCTTGAGGACGACGGGACCCGGCAGCACGCGCCAGACGAACGGGAAGATCACTGCGGGGTCTCCGAGAGTTCCTTCGGGGTGCCCTCCGAGGCGGGCATCCAGTAGTCGAGCTTGGCGTGCGTGACGTACCGCTCCTTCGCGGACCACATCGGGTGGCAGGCGGTCAGCGTGAGCCAGCGGTCCTCGGCGGAGGGCGCCACACCGGGCTGGTTCGGCACCGGTGCGATCGTCTCGATCTTGTCGGGCGTGACGATCTGCGAGTCGGTGACCTTGTAGACGTACCAGACGTCGAAGCCCTTCGCCTTGTCGGTCACGCGCACGACGACGGAGTCGCCGTCCTTGAGGTCGGCGATCTGGTTGAGGGGCTTGCCGTACGTGACGCGGTGCCCGGCGACGGCGAAGTTGCCCTCGGCGCCCGGCATCGCGGTGTCCTGGTAGTGGCCGAGGCCGATCGTGTTGAGGACCTTCTCGCGGTCGGTGCCCTCGCCGATCGGGCGAACGTAGTCGGCGCCGAAGCGGGGGATCTGCATCGTGCCGAAGACCGAGGTGACGTCCGGCGGCTCGGGCAGCACGGGCGCGGCGTCCCGGTGCTCGGTCCCGGCGGCGGTCGGTACCGGCGTCTGCTCCAGGTCCTGCACGAGGGCGGTCTGCTCGTTCACCGCGACGACGTCCGTCCACCACGCCGTCCACAGCACGTACAGTCCCGTGCCGGCACCGGCGATGATGAGCAGCTCGGCGACGAGCGACACGAGCGCACCACCGACGGTCTGACGGGGACGCCGTCGACCGGTCCGGGTGTCGTCCTCGCCCCGCGCGGATCGCCGCGACGGCATGGTGTCGTGTGCGGTCACGGTGCTCCTGATCCGACGGATGCGGTGGTCGACCAGGTATAGCAGACGTGAGCGTCCGTCCGGTGTGGGCCGCGCTAGCCTGTGGACGTGCCGTACCGCTTCCGGACCTTCCACGAGGACGACACCGACGCGGTCGTCGCACTGTGGGACGCCTGCGGACTCCTCCGTCCGTGGAACGACCCGCACCGGGACATCGCCCGCAAGACCGCCGAGCAGCCCGAGCTCTTCCTGGTCGCCGAACAGACCGATCCGGACGACGACGGGACCCCGGCCCTGCTCGGCGCGGGCATGGCCGGCTACGACGGGCACCGCGGCTGGGTGAACTACCTCGCGGTCCGGCCCGACCAGCAGGGCACCGGCCTGGGCCGTGCCTTCATGGCCGAGTTCGAGCGGCTGCTGCTCGAGCGCGGCTGCCCGAAGGTCAACGTGCAGGTGCGCGCCGGCAACGAGCAGGTGCTCGGCTTCTACGCCTCGCTCGGGTACGCCGAGGACCACGCGGTGTCCCTGGGCAAGCGCCTCGTCGCCGACGACTGACCGACGTCACGCGAGCGAGCCCGACGCGGCAGCCCCGCCGACGTCACGCGAGCGAGCCCGGCCCAGCAGCCCCACCGACGTCACACGAGCGCCAATCCGACGGCCGCCGCGAACGCCAGCCCGACCCCGCTCCACTGCACCGCGGTGAGCCGCTCGCGCAGCACCACCCCCGCGAGCGCGACCGTCCCGATCGGGTACAGCGCGTTGAGCACGCTCACGACCGGCAGGGTCGACGGGTCCTCCCCGGCGCGCAGCGCCGCCTGGATGCAGACGTTCGCCAACGCGTCCAGCACGCCGCACGCGACGACCGTCGCGACGACCCGACGCGACCACCCGCCCACGCGCCCCGCCCCGCCGACCGGCACCGCGCCTCCCGACCGCAGCGACGCACCGGGCCGCGCCGACCCGCCCGCCGGCACCGCGCCTCCAGGCCGCCCCGCGCCACCCGTGCGCACCGCGACCACCACCGCCACCGCACCGAGCAGCACCGTCTGCACCCCGCGCGCGACGAGCAGCGGCGCGACCCCGGACCCGTCCGGCGTCGCGTCGTAGGCGAGCACGATCCCGCCGAAGCCGCACCCCGCGACCGCTGCCGTGACCAGTCCGACGGCCGTGACCCGCGCGCCCGAGGTGTCGCGCACCGCCGCGACGAGCACCACCGCGACGACCGCCACCACGAGCGCGGCCCACCCCGTCGGCGACAGCACCGTGCCCCGCACCAGGGCGACCACCACGGGCACGACGGCCGCGAACACGGCCGTGAGGGGCGACAACACGCTCATCGGCCCGACGGCGAGCGCGCGGTACAGGAGCAGGACGCCGATCCCGCCGGAGCACCCGGCGACGAGCCCCCAGCCGACGGCAGCCCCCGAGAGGTCGGCACCGACGAGCGGGACCCCGACCAGGAGCGGCACCAGCCCGACCGCGGCGGTGGCCGCCGCGACCGTGACGGCACGCAGGTGCCTCGCCGCGACACCGCCCAGGAAGTCGGCGGCGCCGTAGACGACGGCCCCGGTCAGGGCGAGCAGCACGATGGTCACGGGTCCCATCCTGCCCGGCCCGGTAGCCTGCGCAGGGTGAGCGTTCCGTACCACCGCCTGCCCCGCGTCGACGCCCGTTGGCGGTGGTGGCGCCCGTTCGTCGCGCTCGCGGTCCTGGCCGGCTGGTACGTCGCGACCCAGGTCGTGCTCGCGGTCGCGTACTTCGTCCCGATCGGAGCCTCGCAGGGTCCCGAGGGGCTGATGCGCTTCCAGCAGGAGCTGTCGAGCGGGGCACTCGACCCCACCGACCCGCTGGTCCTGTCGCTGTCGCTCGTGTCCCTCGTGGTGCTGCTGCCCGGGATCCTGCTCGCCGTGAAGCTCGCGAAGCTCGGTCCCGCGAACGTCCTGTCGTCGACGCGCTTCCGGGTGCGGTGGCGGTGGACCGCGTGGTGCCTGCTGCCCACGCTCGTCGTCGCGGCGATCATGTTCTCGGTCCAGACGATCGGCATGTTCACGTTCGACGGCGGCTTCGGGTGGGACCACGCCGCCATCGGGCACTCGACGGTCTCGGCGGGCACGCTCACGCTGACGATCGTCCTGGTCCTGCTGCTCGTGCCGTTCCAGGGCGCTGCCGAGGAGTACGTCTTCCGCGGCTTCCTCATGCAGACGATCGGCTCGTGGATCCCGGTCCGCGTGGTCGGCACGGTCGTCGCGGTCGTCGTCTCGACCGTCGTGTTCGCCCTGCTGCACATCCCGAACGGCTACAACGTCTGGGGCATCCTCGACGTCGGCTCGTTCGGTCTCGTGGCCGCGATCATCGTGCTGCGCACCGGCGGCATGGAGGCGACGGTCCTCCAGCACGCCTTCAACAACATCATGATCTTCGTGCTGCAGGCGCCGGGGTGGTCGCGGATCGACCTGACGTCGCAGGACGCACAGGGCACGGTCGGCGGGTGGCTCGTCACGCTCGGCACGTCACTGCTCTACTGGGGGATGGTCGAGGTGCTCGCGACGTGGCGGGGGCTGGACCGGCGGTTCGCCGGTCACGAGGCGCCCCGGTTCCGCGGGACACCGCCCGGGTTCGCGGGTGGGTCGCGGTGGTTCCGGCCGGGAGGCGCAGGCTGGTCGGACGCGCCGGCGCGTGTCGACGACGTGGCCGGGTCGGGTGACCCCACCGGGTCCGGTGAGCGGGTGGGCTCCGGTGACCGGGTCGGTTCCGACGGACGGGGTGTGGACAGCGCGGTGGGTGTCGCCCGTCGCCCGTAGGCTCGTGCCATGAGTTCCACGCCCGCGCCCGCCGTCGCGCCGGTGTCCCCGTCACGCTCGGCGGCGCTCGACGTCCTGCGCCGGGTGTGGGGCTACGACGACTTCCGGGGTGAACAGGCCGCGATCATCGACCAGGTCGTGTCCGGTGGGGACGCCCTCGTCCTCATGCCGACCGGTGGCGGCAAGTCGCTCTGCTACCAGGTCCCGGCACTCGTCCGCGACGGCGTCGGGGTCGTGGTCTCGCCGCTGATCGCCCTCATGCAGGACCAGGTCGACGCCCTCGCGGCGAACGGCGTGCGCGCGGCGTTCCTCAACTCGACCCAGGGGCCCGACGAGCGCTCGCGGGTGGAGCGTGCCGTCGTCTCCGGCGAGGTCGACATGCTCTACCTCGCGCCCGAGCGCCTGCGGCTCGAGTCGACCCGCACCCTGCTCGACCGCGCCCGCATCGCCCTGTTCGCGATCGACGAGGCCCACTGCGTCGCCCAGTGGGGCCACGACTTCCGGCCGGACTACCTCGAGCTGAGCATCCTGCACGAGCGGTGGCCGACCGTGCCGCGGGTCGCGCTCACCGCCACGGCGACGCCGCAGACCCACCGTGAGATCTCCGGGCGGCTCGGCCTCGACGACGCCGCGCACTTCGTCGCCGACTTCGACCGGCCGAACATCCAGTACCGGATCGAGCCGAAGACCGGCGCGATGCAGCAGCTGCTCACGTTCATCCGCACGGAGCACAGCGGGGACGCCGGCATCGTCTACTGCCTGTCGCGCAACTCGGTCGAGCGCACGGCCGCGGCGCTCGCCGACCAGGGCATCCCGGCACTGCCGTACCACGCCGGTCTCGACGCCAAGGTGCGCGAGCGCAACCAGTCCCGTTTCCTCCGCGAGGACGGCATCGTCATGGTGGCCACGATCGCGTTCGGCATGGGCATCGACAAGCCCGACGTCCGCTTCGTGGCGCACCTCGACCTGCCGAAGTCGGTCGAGGGCTACTACCAGGAGACCGGTCGTGCCGGGCGGGACGGCCTGCCCTCGACCGCGTGGCTCGCGTACGGCCTGAACGACGTGGTGCAGCAGCGCCGGATGATCGACCAGTCCGAGGGCGATGCCGCACACCGTCGGCAGCTCAGCGCCCACCTCGACGCCATGCTCGCCCTGTGCGAGACGATCGAGTGCCGCCGGGTCCGGCTGCTGGCGTACTTCGGCCAGGAGTCCACGCCGTGCGGCAACTGCGACACGTGCATCGCGCCGCCCGAGCCCTGGGACGGCACCGTCGCGGCGCAGAAGCTCCTGTCGACGGTCGTCCGGCTCGAACGTGAGCGCGGGCAGCGGTACGGCGTCGCGCACCTCGTCGACATCCTCGTCGGCAAGCAGTCGCCGCGCGTGCAGGAGCTCCGGCACGACTCGCTGGCGACGTTCGGCATCGGCAGCGACCTGAGCGAGGGGGAGTGGCGCGCGGTGGCGCGGCAGGTCCTGGCGCAGGGCTACGCCGCGGTGTCGGGCGACGGCTACGGCACGATCGTGCTCAGCCCCACGAGCGCCGACGTCCTGAGCGGACGGGTCCGGGTGCTCATGCGCCGCGACCCGGTCAAGGCGCCGCGCACGTCCCGGACCAGGCGGCAGGCCGTGACGGACATGCCGCAGGAGGCCGTGGGCCTGTTCGAGGCGCTGCGGGCCTGGCGTGCGGCGCAGGCCCGCGAGCAGGGCGTCCCGGCGTACGTGGTCTTCAACGACGCGACCCTGCGCGGCATCGCGGCCGTGCGTCCCGCCGACCAGGACCAGCTCGCCGAGATCTCCGGCGTCGGTGCGGCGAAGCTCGAGCACTACGGCCGTGCCGTGCTCGACGTGGTGTCCTCGCACGCCGACTGACCGGCGCGGAGCGCACGGCGGGCGTTGACCCGGGGCCGCTGCGCGGTGTCCCGGGCACCTACCGCGGACCCATGCCGCACGCGGCATGCGGGTCCCGGCGCGCTCACTACACTCGGAGACCCCGCCACGAGGAGGCCCCGGTGTCCGGTTCGACGAAGATCACCACCACGCTCAGTCGCGCGGTGGTGACCCCGCTCGCCCGGATGCTCTGGCGCCCCCGCATCGTCGGTCGGCGCAACGTGCCGAAGCGCGGCGCCGTGATCCTGGCGAGCAACCACCGGTCCTTCATCGACTCCCCGGCGATCACCCTCATGGCGCCGCGGAAGGTCTCGTTCCTCGCGAAGCAGGAGTACTTCACGGGCACGGGCTTCCGCGGTGCGGTGTCGAGGGCGTTCTTCGGAGGCATCGGCGCGATCGGCGTCGAGCGCGGTGCGGGTGCGGCGGCGCAGCAGGCCCTCGACCTGGGGCTGGAACGGCTCGAGGCGGGGGAGGCGTTCGCGATCTACCCCGAGGGCACGCGCTCCCTCGACGGCAGGCTCTACAAGGGTCGGACCGGGGTCGCCTGGCTGGCCCTCACCAGCGGCGCCCCCGTCGTACCGGTGGCGCTGACCGGCACCGAGGACGTGCAGCCGGTCGGCTCGAAGGTGCCGAAGCTCGCCCGCGTGACGATCGAGTTCGGCGCGCCGATGGACCTGTCCGGCTTCGGTGATGCGTCGTCCGGGCGGGCTCGACGCCACGCGACCGACGCCGTGATGGCGGCGATCCAGGCGTTGAGCGGGCAGGAGCCGGCGAACGCGTACAACAACCCGCCGTCGACGATCGTCGAGCGCGTGCGGCAGGTGCTCCGGCGGGACGACCCGACCCAGGCGGTCGAACCGGACTGATCCTGGAGCACGCTATTGCACATTCTGCATATCAGTGGTTGAATCGGGGACGTGCCCGCGAGCGTCCGAACGCTCGGCGGGCCGGACCACCCGACCTCGATCAGAAGGCACGCAGCATGTCCTCCACCCCGCTATTCGACTCCATCGCCGACCGCGCCTCCCGTCGGGGCCCGGTCAGCAGCACCGGCACCGCCCAGGCGGACGCCGCCGCGGAGGTCACCGGTCGCTCGAACACCGGTCGCTCGAACCCCGGACGCACGGGCACCGCGCGTGACGACGCCGACCGTGCCGTCCCGGTGGTGTCGTCGGTCACCTCGGTCACCGCGCCGACCTCTCCCTTCGCTGCACCGGTCCCGCCGCAGCAGTCCGCCCTCGTGCCCGCCGCACTCGTGACCGCCATCGACGCGATCCCGGCGCAGGCGCGCGCGGCGCTCGGGAACGAGCACGTCGTCGGTGCGGAGCAGTTCGGCCTCGTCGAGGCAGTCGCCGACGCCCTGACCCGCGTGGTCGTCGACGCGGTCGTGCACGAGCTCGAGCGCATCACCCGCGACGGTGTCGTCCGCGCCTGACCGCTCTCCGTCCGGTCCGATCATGTCCGCCACCGAGTTCCTTCCGATGCGCGCCGCCCCGCGACGACGTGCCGGCGCTCGACACGTCGCCCCGGGCCGTCGCTCCTCGCGAGCCGGTGTCGCCGGGCCCCCGACCACCGGGGCGGCGGTCCCCCCTGCCGCCGCTCCGGTCTCCTCTCCGCGCCGGGCTGCACGCCGTGCTGCTGCCCCGACGCCTACCGGTGCCGCACGCGGTGCCGGACGCCCCCTGACCACCGGGGCGGCGGTCCCCCCTTCCGCCGTCCCGGTCTCATCCCCGCGTCGCGCCGCCCGTCGTGCCGCCCCGATCCGGGGCGCGACGCCGTCGGCGGGGCCGCGCCCCGGTACGACGAGGCGGGCGGCTCCGATCGTCGGCGCGACGCCGCAGGCGCGTCCGTTCGTCGGCGCACCGGCCCGGACGGAACGGAGCGCGGCCGCCCACAAGGCGTCCGCCAAGCTCGTCCCCGTCACCGCCGCCGTGCTCGCCGCGTGCCTGTTCGTCGCCGTCGGTGACGCCCGGACGGCGACCGCGGTCCCCACGACGCCCGCGGCCGGACGCCTGGCGACGCAGCACTTCGCCGCGCCGCCGGCACCGACGACCACGATCACCCGCGACGAGTACGAGGTCGACGACGACGGGCACCGGTGGCCGCGCACGACGATCACCTCGACCGTGGTCCGACCGGTCGAGGGCGTGGTCCCGATCGCCGGCGGGTTCGGCGGTCGACACGTCGCCGGCTGCGGGGCGTGCTCGACGGACCACCACGGACTCGACTTCGCCGCGCCGAGCGGCAGCCCCGCCCTCGCGGCGATGTCCGGGCGGGTCGTCTCGGCCGGGGTGCTCGGCGGCTACGGCAACCAGGTCCTGCTCCAGCACCCGGACGGCACGCGGACCCGGTACGGACACCTCTCCCGCATCGACGTCCGGGTCGGGCAGGTCGTGACCGCCGGCGAGCAGGTCGGCGCGGTCGGCAGCACCGGGGTCTCGACCGGGCCGCACCTGCACTTCGAGGTCATCGTCGGCGGCGTCCCCGTCGACCCGGAGCCCTGGTTGGCGGCACGCGGCGTGCTGTGACCCGGCCAGGGGAGCCCGCGGCTGCGCCGATGTTCAGCCGTGCCCTCGCGCATCCCTCGTGCGCCCCGTCGATCCCCGGACCCGGCGCGTACGGTCGGCCGGGTGGCGGCACGGTGCCGTCACGGGACGGAGACTCGACGTGCGCGTGACGGTGCTGGGAACAGGGACGATGGGGGCCGGCGTCGCCCGGTCACTCCTCCGCGAGGGCCACGACGTCACCGTGTGGAACCGCAGCGCCGAACGGGCCGCCCCGCTCGCGTCCGACGGCGCCACGGTCGCACAGGACGCCCCGAGCGCGGTCGCCGAGGCCGAGGTCGTGTTGCTCACGCTCTTCGACACGGACGCCGTCGTCGACGTGCTGCGGGCGGCCGGGAGTGCCGCGCCGCGGGACGCCGTGTGGGTGCAGGCGTCGACGATCGGGACCTCCGGGACCGAGACCGTCGTGCGGCTCGCCGAGGAGTCCGGCGTGACCCTCGTCGAGGCGATGATGCTCGGCACGAAGGGCCCCGCCGAGCAGGGGAAGCTCACGATGCTCGCCGCCGGCCCCGCCGACGTGCTGGACCGCGTGCAGCCGGTCCTCGACGCGATCGGTGCGAAGACGGTCCGCGCGGGCGAGCGTGTGGGCGACGGCACCGCGGTGAAGCTCGCCGCCAACGCGTGGATCGCTGCGATCACGGCCGCCACCGGCCAGTCCCTCGCGGTGGCACGCGCCCTCGGCGTCGACCCGCAGCTCTTCCTCGACGCGATCGAGGGATCGGCGAGCGACTCGGCCTACGCGCACACGAAGGGCGCGTCGATGCTCGCGGGGGAGTTCCCCGCCCAGTTCGCGCTCGACGGCCTGCGCAAGGACATCGGCCTCATCACCGACGCGGCACGCTCGACCGGGGTGTCGACGACGCTGCTCGACGCACTCGACCGGGTCTACCGCGACGCGAGTGCGGCCGGGCACGGGGACGACGACATCGCCGCGGTCGGTACCGCCTTCTGACGACGACGTCGGTGCCGTGCTCGCGTGCGGTGCCGACGTCCGCGCGGGCACGGTGACCCGGGCCCGCGACTCAGGACCGGCGGAACCACCGCCGGACGGCACCGGCCAGCCGCCCGACCGCCTCGTCGTTCATCGTGTTGGCGAGGTCGAACGCCTCGCGGGCCGGGTCGGCACCACCCCGGATGCGCCGGAGTGCGGCGTCGGCGCGGGCCCGGGCGTCGAGCTCCGCGTAGGGCATGTCGTCCTCGGGGTCGTGCGCCGGTGCCGTACGGGGAGCGTCGTCGGCGGACATGGCGTCAGGCTACGCGCGCACCCCGGGACCCGGCGGCGAGCACACGGTCGAACCGGGCTACGCGCTCCGACGGGCGGGATCGGCCGACTCGATGTCGCGGCCGACCACGCGGGCCATCTGCTCGAGGAACCCGACGACCACGGCCATGTCCGACGGCGGCAGGTGCTCCGCGACCTCGATCGCGCGGTTGTCGAGCTCGTCGATGACCTGCAGGACCTGGCGCATGGAACCACCCGTCGCCGTGAGGAGCACCCCGCGGCGGTCGTGGGGGTCGGCGTGGCGCTCGACGTGACCGCTGCGGACCAGTCGGTCGACGAGGGCCGAGGTGGACGCCGGCGTGATGTCGAGCCGGTCGGCCAGTTCCTTGGCGTTGACGGCGCGGCCCGCGGCCTCGGCGTCGAGCAGGACGCGGAGTGCGAGCAGGGCGTTCTCGCCGATGCCGAGCGCCTCGCGTGCCCGTCGTTGTGCGGCACTCTCGGCACTCCGGTACCGCCGGAGCGCGTTGAGCACGTCCACCGCGTCGACCCTGGAATCCGTTCCGTACCAGAAGCCCGTGGTGGTGTCCGTCACCTCGGTCGTCATGCGGACAATGCTAGACGCTCTAGTTAGGTTGTCTAGCGAGTGCGCGGAGAACGGCTGGTGCGACACACCCGCAACACCGGGGACCTCCGCCCGAAACACCGTCGCAACGCCCCGTCAGTAGGTTCGCCCCATGCAGGAGCCGACGTGCTGAACCGTCTCGCCGGCAGTGTGTTCCACGTCGGGAGCGCGGTCGAGCGTGCCGACGTGGTGGCCCGGATGCTCGACGTCTACGTCGTGCGCGCCGACCTCGGTGCCGACGGGGTCGCGAGCACCGCCGCGCTGCGTTCCGTCCTCGGCGCCGAGGGGCGGCAGCGCGACCCCGGTGCCGCGGCCACGGTCGACGCGCTCGCGCTGGACCGGCACGAACCCGCGTCGATCGCGCACGCGGTCGGGGTGGCCCGCGACCACGCCCGACGTGCCCGCGAGGTGGTCGCGACCGAGCTCTGGGACTGCCTCGACGCCACGCGGTCCCGGATGCCCCGGAAGGTCGCGCTCGACCGGTCGCACGAGTTCCTCGGGTGGGTCCGGGAGCGGAGCGCCCTCGCCGTCGGCGTGGTCGAGGGGGACGCCAGCCGCGACGAGGTCTGGGAGTTCTTCACGCTCGGCCGGTCGTTGCTCCGGTGCGCGGTGACCGCACGCCTGCTCGCCTCCGAGCTCGTCCACACCGGCCCGGGCGGGCCCCCGGCCCCGGACCGTCCCGAGCCGGTGTCGACGTCGGGACGAGCCGGTGCGTCGGCCGGCGCGGCACCGGACGACCCGGCACCGACCACCCACCAGGACCGCGCGCCGTCGGCGCACGCGTGGACGACGGCGCTGCGCGCGTGCGGTGCGGTCGAGGCGTTCCGGCGCGGGCACGGGCACCGTCCGCCGCGGCCCGCCGACGTCGCGTCGTTCCTGCTGCACGACGCCACGAGTCCCCGCTCGCTCGCGTTCCTGGCGCAGCGCGCCGAGGACTGTCTCGACGACGTGGCGCCGGCGTGCCTGGCCGACGAGGTCGACGGCTTCCGACGGGCACGTGCGGCACTCGGCCGGATCGACGTCGGCGGGCCGGAGGACGCGCTGCGGGCCGCGGTCGCCCGCCTGGCCGCCAGCGTCGACGCGGTGGTCGACGCGCTCGGCGCTCGCGTCTTCGCGCCGGCGCCGGTGCGCTGAGCGCACCGGGCCGGCGCGGCCGGTCTCCGGGTGGTCCGCGCCGGCCCGCCACCCGGCTGCCGCGAGGCGCGTGACTGCGGTGCGGCGGGCCCTGCGGCCGTGCGCGTGGTGGACGGGAGGCGCGTGGCGGGGCGGCACCGTGCCTCCCGTCCGACGGTGGCGGACCCGGAGGTGCGTGACCGCGGTGCGGCGGGCTCTGCGGCCGCGCGCGTGGCGGCCGGGAGGCGCGTGGCGGGGCGGCACCGCGCCTGGCGTCCGTCGCCGGTCGGGTCAGACGGCGCTGGACCGGTCCGCGACGGCCTCCTCGCGCTCGAGCTCGCGCCGCAGCGCGGCGCGCGACGCGCGCGTCCCGACCACGGGCACCGCGTGCGTGACTGCGAGGTGCAGCGGCGCCTCGGCGTCGTAGCGCAGCCGCAGGCGCTGCCACCGCACGAGCCAGACGAGCGCGATCGCGAGCGCCACGAAGCCCGAGGTCGCGCCGACCCCGATGGCCCAGCGCGGGCCGAACGCGTCGGCGACGGCGCCGACGATGGGCGCGCCGAGCGGGGTGCCGCCGGCGAACACGGCCATGTACAGCGCCATCACGCGGCCGCGCATCGCCGGCGCGGTCGTGGTCTGCACGAGTGCGTTCGCGGTCGTCATGAACGTCAGGGAGGCGAGCCCGACGAACACCAGGACGGCGGCGAACGTCCAGTAGGTGGGGGCGAACGCCGCGGCGGTGCAGGCGATCCCGAAGCCCGCCGACGCCACGACGAGCGTGCGCATCCGCGGCCGGTCACGACGGGCGGAGAGCAGTGCGCCCGCCACCGAGCCGATCGCCATCACCGAGTTGAGCAGGCCGAACTCGCCGGCACCCTTGCCGAACTCGACGCGGGCCATGGTCGAGGTGAAGATCGGGAAGTTCACGCCGAACGTGCCGACGACGAAGATCATGCAGAGCACCACGAGGATGTCCGGCCGGGTGCGCACGTAGCGGAAGCCGCCGATGACCTGGCCCTTGCCGCGGCCGGCCCTCGGGCGGTCGGCGAGCTGTCGCGGGTCGACGAACCGCAGCGCGACGAGCACGGCCAGGAACGAGGCCGCGTTGATGACGAAGACCCACCCGGAGCCGATCGCGGCGATGAGCACGCCCGCGACCGCCGGGCCGACGAGCCGCGCGGCGTTGAACGACGCCGAGTTCAGCGCGACGGCGTTCGACACGTGCTCACCCTGGACGACGTCCGACACGAAGGTCTGCCGGATCGGGGTGTCGAACGCTGCGACGACACCGAGCGCGAGCGCGAAGCCGTAGAGCGACCAGAGCGTCGCGGTGTGCGTGAGGACCATGAGCCCGAGTCCGAGGCCGAGCGCGCCCATCAGCCCCTGCGTGAGCATGAGCATCTTCCGGCGGTCGAAGCGGTCGGCGACCAGTCCGGTGAGCGGCAGGAGCAGGAGCTGCGGCCCGAACTGCAGGGCCATCGTGACGCCGACGGCGACCGCGTCGTTGTCGGACAGCTCGGTGAGGACGATCCAGTCCTGCGCGGTGCGCTGCATCCAGGTGCCGACGTTGGACACCAGGGCGCCGGCGAACCAGATGCGGTAGTTGCGGGCGGCCAGGGAACGGAACATGGCGGTCACTGCTGGGCCAGCCTCCTCAAGATCTCGGTGGCGTCGGCCAGCGTGCGGCGTTCGTCGGGGGTGAGCGTGCCCAGGCGTGGGGACAGCCAGCCGTCACGGCGGCGACGGGTCTCCTCGACGACGGCCGAGCCGGCGGGCGTCACGCAGATCCGGACCTTGCGGCGGTCGTCGCCGTGGTCGCCCTTCGTCGCGAGGCCGCGCTCGACGAGCACCGCGACGGTCTTCGTCATCGAGGGCGGGGTGACGCCGTCCTGCCGGCTGAGCTCGGCGAGGGTCATCGCGCCCTCGCGGTGCAACCGGGCGAGCGCGGAGAACTGGGCGTCGGTCATCGCCGCGTCGGCCTTCTGCGCGCGGAGCGTCCGCGAGAGCCGGTTGACGGCGATGCGCAGGTCGGTCGCGAGGGAGGTGTCGGGCACGACCGTTAGCCTACCTCATTAGTTCAGCGAACGAACTGGTTTGGCGGCTGCGGTGGCAGTGGCTGTGGCTGTGGCTGTGGTGCTGGCGGTGGTGGGGGATCAGCAGGCAGGCGGCTCCGCCCAGGGACGGAGCCACCGCCGTGTCAGTGGAACTGGGGGACGGTGAGCCAGATCCCGTACAGGACCGCGGCGCCGCAGACCGTGAAGCACACGCCGGCACCGAAGCGCGCGGCCGCCGGGGTCCGCCCGGTGCGTGCGGTCTCGTCCGCGTCGCGGGTGCGCTCACCGTCGACGTCGACGGGCTGCCCGGCCCCGAGGAGGCGCAGGCCGAGCGTGTACACGAGCACGATGCCGACGGCGGCCACGAAGCCGACGCCCGCGACGATCCCGATGCTGCTGAGGTCGATGGACACGTGCGCCTCCCTAGGCCGACACCGGCTCGGCGGCCGGTCGTTCGTCGTTGACGGTCTCGCGGGTGACCGGTCGGCGTCGGGCCAGGGCGGCGAAGGCCAGACCGCCGAGCAGGGCCAGGACGGCGACGACGACGAGCCCGATCGTGCTCGTCGAGGCCAGGAGCGTCGCCAGGGCACCGACGACCGCGGCGGCCGGCAGCGTGACGACCCAGGCCACGGCGATCCGCCCGACGACCGACCAGTGCACGTCCGCGAGCTTCTTGCCGAGGCCGGAGCCGACCACCGAGCCGCTCGTGACGTGGGTGGTGGACAGGGCGAAGCCGAGGTGCGACGACACCAGGATCGTCGCGGCGGAGCTCGTCTCGGCGGCGAAGCCCTGCGGCGACTGCACGTCCGAGATCTTCTTGCCGACGGTCTGCATGATCCGCCAGCCGCCCGTGTACGTGCCGAGGCCGATCGCCAGGCCGCACGCGAGCACCACCCACAGCGCCGGGCCGCTGCCCGACGGCTGGTACCCGGCGGCGACGAGCGTCAGCGTGATGACGCCCATCGTCTTCTGGGCGTCGTTCGTGCCGTGTGCGAGCGAGACGAGCGACGCCGAGATCGTCTGTCCGTGCCGGAACCCGGTCGCGGCACCGTGCGTCGTCGCGTTCCGCGTCAGCGTGTACGCGAGGTACGTCGCGACGAGCGCGATCACCCCGGCGATGACGGGGGAGAGCAGCGCCGGGAGCACGACCTTGGACAGCACGGTCGCCCAGTCGACGGACTGCAGCCCGGCGCCGACCACCGACGCCCCGATCAGCCCGCCGAACAGCGCGTGCGTGGACGAGGACGGGAGACCGGCGTACCAGGTGGCGAGGTTCCAGAGGACGGCCCCGACGAGGCCCGCGAAGATCATCGTCGGGGTGATCTGGATGCCGTCCTGCCCCTCGCGGATGATCCCCTGCGAGACGGTCTTCGCGACCTCGGTGGACAGGAAGGCGCCGACCAGGTTGAGGACGGCGGAGATGAGCACGGCGGTCCGGGGCTTCAGGGCTCCGGTGGCGACCGAGGTGGCCATGGCGTTCGCGGTGTCGTGGAAGCCGTTCGTGAAGTCGAACACGAGGGCCACCAGGATCACCAGCACGACGGTGACGAGGACGTCCATGCGCGGAACGGTAGGCCCGCTGCGCCCCCGCTGCGTGAACGCCGGATGAACACGCTGGGCCGGGCTGCCGTCTGCCAGGATGCAGCCATGCCGACGTTCTCCGCAGCCCGAGGGGACTCCTCGTTCACCGACGCACACGGCGTCGAGATCGTGTACTCGACGTGGCGTGCCGGTCGGCCGAGGGGCATCGTGCAGATCGCCCACGGTGTCGGCGAGCACTCCCTCCGGTACGAGGCGCTCGCGCAGGACCTGGTCCGCGCCGGCTGGACCGTGCACGCGAACGACCACCGCGGGCACGGCCGGACCGGCCTCGCGCAGTGGCACGGCGACCACGCCCGGCTGGGCAGGCTCGGCCCCGGCGGACTGCGGGCCGCGATCGCCGCCGTCGAGCAGATGACCGCGGTCGCCCGCGAACAGGACCCGGGGCTGCCGCTCGTGCTGCTCGGGCACTCCTGGGGTTCCCTGATGGCGCAGCGGATCGTGAACACGTCGTCGGACGCGTACGACGGGGTCGTGCTCTCCGCCACCGCCTACCGACTGCCCGGCTGGATGAACAGCGGCGACCTGAACGCCCGGCACGCCGGCTCCGGCCCCACGCGGTACGAGTGGATCAGCCGCGACCGGGCGATCATCGAGACGATCCAGGCGGACCCGCTCGCGGTCGACGCGGACGTGCTCAAGCTCTTCGGCCTGCGCGACACGCTGCGGCTGCTCGGGGTGCCGCGGCGGGGCATCCCGCACGACCTGCCGATGCTGCTGCAGGTCGGCTCCGAGGACACCCTCGGCGGTCCGCGGTCGATCGAGCGGCTCGCGCAGGCGTACCGCCGTCGCGGGGGCCTGTCGGACGTGCAGGTGCACGTCTACGAGGGGGCCCGGCACGAGGTCTACAACGAGACGAACCGGGACGAGGTGGTCGCCGACCTGGTCGCGTGGCTGGACGGGCACGTGGGTCGCTGACGCGACCGGCTGCGGACGGGAGGCGCGGGGCGGGGCCGCCACGGGCCTCCCGTCGGTACCCGGGTGCGGACGGGAGGCGCGGGGCGGGCCCCGCCACGGTCCTCCCGTCCGGCGGCAGGCCGACGGGCCACCGCGTGGCGGGCGTAGGCTCGACGCGTGCACGGTGAGTACAAGGTCCCCGGAGGCAAGCTGGTCGTCGTCGACCTCGAGGTCGTCGACGGGAGCATCCAGGAGTTCCGGTTGGCGGGTGACTTCTTCCTCGAACCCGACGACGCGCTTCCGCTCATCGACCAGGCCGTCAACGGCCTGCCCGCGACCACCGACGCGGCCGGCATCGCCGCCGCCGTCCGCGGTGCCCTGCCCGCGGACGCGGTCCTGCTCGGCTTCACGCCCGAGTCCGTCGGCGTCGCCGTGCGCCGGGCGCTCTCGCGGGCCTCGACGTGGCAGGAGTACGACTGGGAGATCGTGCACGAGGGCCCGATCAGCCCGAACGAGCACCTCGCACTCGACCAGGTCCTGACCGAGGAGGTCGGCGCCGGACGCCGCGGCCCGACCCTCCGCATCTGGGAGTGGGACCAGCCCGCCGTCGTGATCGGGTCGTTCCAGTCGCTGAAGAACGAGGTCGACCCCGCAGGCGCTGAGAAGTACGGCGTGCAGGTGGTCCGTCGGATCTCCGGCGGCGGTGCCATGTTCATGGACGCGGGCGCGATCATCTCGTACTCGCTCTACGTGCCGACCGACCTCGTGCAGGGCATGACCTTCGCCGACTCGTACGCCTACCTGGACGAGTGGGTGATCGAGGCACTCAAGTCGCTCGGCATCGAGGCGTACTACCAGCCGCTCAACGACATCACCTCGACCAAGGGCAAGATCGGCGGCGCCGCCCAGAAGCGCCTCGGCACCGGTGCACTGCTGCACCACGCCACGATGAGCTACGACATGGACGGCCAGAAGATGGTCGAGGTCCTGCGGATCGGTCGCGAGAAGATGAGCGACAAGGGCACGACCTCGGCGGCGAAGCGCGTCGACCCGCTGCGCTCGCAGACCGGGCTCACCCGCGCCGAGATCATCGACCGGTTGATCGGCACCTTCACGAAGCTGTACGGGGCGCACGAGGGGCACGTGACCGAGGCCGAGCGGGCCCGGGCGCAGGAGCTCGTGGCGACGAAGTTCGACACGCGGGAGTGGCTCGAGCGGGTGCCCTGAGCCGGGATCGTCCGGCCGGGTCGCCTCGGGCGAGGTTCGTCCGGCCGGGTCGCCTCGGGTCAGGTTCGTCCGGCCGGATCGTCGAGATCATCCGCGCGGCGGAGGCCCGCTCCGAGCCCCTGACGTAGCGTCGTGCCCGTGAACTGGTTGATCTTCCTGGGGGCGGTGGCCGTGGCGGCCGTCGTGATGGGGATCGCCGATCGCGCGGGGTGGATCGACCTGTCGAACAAGGCCACCCGGAGCGGCGGATCCGGCGGTGTCGTGTCGATGATGGACGAGGTGTTCGCGCCGACGCGGCACGAGGCACAGGCCGAGGCCGAACGGCAGTCGCGGTTGCCGCGGGAGGCGCCGACGCCCGCCGACCACGACCACGACCTGCTCAGCGGGACCGTGCTCATCCGCGTGCCGGCCGTCCGCGGGGCCGGGCGGCACGAGGCACGGCCCGGGACGCTCGACCGGCCGTACTGAGCGCAGTCGGTCGGGCCTGACCGGGGTCGGTCAGCGGGTGGTGAGCTCCTGGTAGTCCGGGTGCCGCTCGATCCACGCCTTGACGTAGCTGCACAGCGGCACGACGCGCCGGTCGCCCTCGCGGACGTCGTCGAGGGCGTGCTGCACGAGGATCGACGCGTGCCCGCCGCCGCGGTGTGCCGGGTCGACCTCGGTGTGGGTGAACCGGATCTCGTCGCCGTCGACCTCGTACGCCGCGAAGCCGATCACCGCGCCGTCCTCGACGAGGGAGTACTGCTGTGCGTCGGTGTCGTTGCGGACCTCGGGTGCTGCCATGCAGGGGACCGTACGCCCCCGGCCTCGGAACCGGTCGGGCGCGCGCTCCCGAACGTGGGGCTGTGAGCGCTCCCGCCCGGCACTAGCATCACGACGTGCACGACACCACCACCCCCCTGCGCTTCCGCACCCCGCCCGGCTGGCCGACGCCGTCCGCCGAGTGGGTCGAGCTCTTCCAGGGCGCCGAGCCCGCCGCCGGGTGGACCCCGGCCGACGACGTCCCGCCCGCGCCCCGCGGCTGGGTGTTCTGGGTGCCGACCCGGGTGCTCCGCCGGCGTCAGCCTCGGTCGCTCGTCGTCGCGACGACCGTCGGGGCCGGGGTGGCCGTCCTGTCGCTCGGCGTGCTCGTCGGGCTCGTCGTCGCCGGTGCCGACACGGGCGCCCTCGCGGTCGCCGCACTGGCCGTCCTCGTGCCGTTGATCGCGGGGGTCGCGCTGTGGGTCGTCGGGGCCGTCCGGCTCGCCGACCGTCGGCGGGCCGCCCTCGCCGCGGTCCTCGCCGAGGCCGCCCGCCGCCGCGCGATCGAGCTGCCCGAACGGGCCCGTGCCGCGCACCCCGGAACCGACCCGCACACGGCGTCCGCCGCGTGGGACGCCGCAGCGTGGTCGGTCCCCGCGGCGCACCCCTTCCACGAGGGCGCGCCGTCCCGTCTGAGCGCCCGGGTCGACCGCGTGCTGACCGTCCTGACCGCCGGGGTCGCGGGCCTCGTGCTCGTGGCGGGCGCCTCGTTCGCCGTCGCGCCGCCGATCGCGCACACGGCCGAGTCGATCGCCGCAGCGGCCGCGGCCGCGGACGGGTACTCCGACGACGGCCCGGTCGAGGTGTGGTCGTCCGACGACGGGTCGACGACCGCGTCCTGGTTGGACGGTGACGACGAGTGGGACGCGACGTGCGGCACGACCGACGTCGACGACCTCTGCGACCCGTACGAGATCGACACGGACCGGTCGTGCCTCGCGGTCGTCACGATCGGGTACTTCGCCGACATGGACGACGAGGAGCCCAGCCGGGTCGAGGAGCGCACGGTCGAGTTGTCCGCCGACGTGCCGCTCGTGCTCGCCGTGTCGTACCAGGACGAGGAGGACTCGACCATCGGCGACGTGTCCTGCACCTCGGGCGACGCCGCCGCGGCCGACCGGGTCTCGGCCACCCAGGACATCGACGCACACCCCGACGCCGCCGACCTGCCGGACGGCTGCGACGGCGACTCCTGTGTCGCGATCGCGGTGACGCCCACGACCGACTGCGCCTCGGCGTCGGTCGAGTACCGCGTCGACGCCGAGGTCGGCGGCATCACGGACCCGCACGACGTGGTCGTCCCCACCGCGTTGCACGCGGGCAAGGCCGTCGAGGTCTTCGCCGGTGGCACGGGCAAGGCGTCCGCCGTGCACCCCGGTGCGGTCACGTGCCACGCCACCTCGGACGACGGTCCCACCGCGGACTCCTGATCGCTCCGGACGGCCGGGCACGGCCGGGGACGCAGACGAGCAGGGCGCTCGGCGTGGTCACGCCGAGCGCCCTGCTCGTCTGGTGGGGGCGGCCGTCGGCCGCCGGGTGCGGCTACTCGGCCGAGTGCCGCCCGTGCGGGTGCTCGTCGGCGTCCGGTCGGGAGGCGCTGCCCGGCTCGGTCCCGGCGGCGTGCGCCGGGTGCGTGCGCAGCGCGCCGGTGACCGCGGGCGGCTCGTCGACGGGTGCCGGGGCCGCGTGCGCGCCGTGCGTCGTCTGGACGGCCTGGTCGCGCGTCCCGTGACCCGCAGCGGCGGAGGAGGACGCGCCTCCCGTCCGACCGGACCCGACCGCCGAGCCGGCGGGGCGGGGCTGCGCCGCGACGTCCGGTGAGGTCGGGACGGTGCGCATCGAGCCGGTGTCGGGCGTCACGAGTGATCCGGTGTTCGCCGCGGCCCGCTGGGCGTCGGCGGCCAGACGGTCCGCGGCGGACCGCTCGTCGTCGGCGGCGCGCTGCGCACCCTTCGCGGCGTCGGCCTGTTCCTGCAGCGCCGAGACCTTGCGGAGCGGCGGCACGCGGAAGAACCAGGTCAGGACGAAGGCGAGCAGGATCACGGCGAGGCCGACCCAGTAGACGACCACCGCCGAGCTGCTGAACCCGACGAGGAACGGACGGGTGAGCCGCGGGTCGGCGCCGTTCAGGAACGAGGTGTCGCTCGTGGCGGACCCGGCTCCCGAGCTCGCGGCGGTGTTGCCCTGCTTCAGCTGGTCGACGAGCTTCGGCGCGACCTCGTCCACGACGGCGCGGCGCTGGTCGGCGTTGCTGTAGTCGACCTGGACCGTGCCGTCGACGACCTCGGCGTTCGCCTTCGCGGCGACCGTCTCGAGCGCCTGCTGCTCGGCCTGCGGTTTCGCGGCGGCCACCTGCTGGGCGATGACGGCGTCCGCTGCGGAGGCCGGGATCGCGCCGGACGCGACCTGCTGCTGCACGGCGGACGTGACCTTCTGCGTCACGGCCTGGTCGGCCGCCTGCTTCGCCGCCGCGGCGCCCTGGTCGAGGCCCTTCTGCACGTTCTGCTGCACGGGGCGGACGATCTTCGACCAGATCTGGTCCATCACGCCCTTGTTGTCCGACGCGTTCGCGACGGAGGGTGTCAGGGCGGCGTTCAGTGCGGGCTTGAGCGTGGACTCGTCCTGCATCGCGCCGGTGATGTTCGTCGGCATGAGGGAGAACAGGACCGACAGCAGCACCGCCGTGCCCATCGTGCCGCCGATCTGGCGGAAGAACGTCGCCGCGCTCGTCGCCACGCCGATGTCCCGGGGGCTGACGGAGTTCTGCGCCGCGAGCGTGAGCGTCTGCATGAGCTGCCCGAGCCCGAGGCCGATGCCGAACATGCCGAGCATGAGGAACCAGAGCGGTCGGTCGGCCGTCAGGAACGTCAGGACGGTGAAGCCGATCGCGGTGAAGGCCGTGCCCGTGATCGGGAACACCTGGTACCGACCGGTGCGGGAGATGATCTGGCCGGAGGCGATCGACGAGATCATCAGACCGAGCACCATCGGGAGCATCGCGAAGCCCGACTCGGTCGGCGTGACGCCCTTCACGATCTGCAGGTACAGCGGGATGGTGAGCATCGCGCCGAACATGCCGAAGCCGACGAGGACGCTCAGCACGGCGGCCATCGAGAAGACGCGCGAGCCGAAGAGCTTGAGCGGCAGGATCGCGTCGTCACCCATCGACCGCTCGACGATGACGAAGGCGATCAGCCCGAGTGCGCCGATGCCGTAGCAGGCGAACGCGCCGGGGGAGTCCCAGCCCCACTCACGGCCCTGTTCGGCGATGAGGAGCAGCGGGACGAGGGTGACGATGACCAGGGTCGCGCCCCACCAGTCGATCCGCGGCTTCTTGCGGTCGCCGAACTTCGGCAGGTGCAGGAACGTGAGGACCATGACGAGCGCGCCGATGCCGATCGGGACGTTGATCAGGAAGACCCAGCGCCAGCCGCTGACGAACAGGATCTGGGACGCGCCGGCGAACAGGCCGCCGACCAGCGGACCGATGACGGACGAGATGCCGAACACGGCGAGGAAGTAGCCCTGGTACTTGGCGCGCTCGCGGGGGGCGAGCATGTCGCCCATGATCGCCAGCGGCAGGGACATCAGACCACCGGCGCCGAGGCCCTGCAGCGCGCGGAACCCGGCGAGCATGAGCATCGACGTCGAGAACGACGCCGCGAACGAGCCGACGATGAAGATGCCGATCGCGGTGAGGAACAGGGGCCGGCGGCCGAAGATGTCGGAGAGCTTGCCGTAGATCGGGGTCGTGACGGTCGAGGCGATCAGGTACCCGGTCGTCACCCACGCCTGCTGGTCGAGCCCGTGCAGGTCGTCGCCGATCGTGCGGATCGCGGTGCCGACGATGGTCTGGTCGAGGGCGCCGAGGAACATGCCGGCCATGAGGCCGTAGATCACGAGCAGGATCTGCCGGTGGTTCATCACCGCGTTCGAGGACGTGGTGGGTGCCGCGGGTGCGGTCGCCGTCTGGGTCATGCGGAGTGGCTCCTGGAGGAGGTGGTGAACTTGCGCGTCCTGCAAAGTTACATCCGCCGCAACTGATCGGCGCACGGGGAGGGGCTTCCTGAACGGATCGGCAGGGAGTCGCTCAGATGACCGGGAGCGTACGCCGGGTGCCGGGTGCCGGGTGCCGGGTGCCGGGTGCCGTTCGCCGGACGACGAGACGCCGCCGGGGTGACCGGCGGCGTCTCGTCGTGGGTGGTGTGCTGACCGGCGGTGGGGCCGGTCTCGGGATCAGGCGCCGAGTGCGGCGTCCACGATCTCCTTCGCCTCGCGCTGCACCTGCTCGAGGTGCTCCTGCCCGACGAAGCTCTCCGCGTAGATCTTGTAGACGTCCTCGGTACCGGAGGGCCGGGCCGCGAACCAGGCCTTGTCGGTGACGACCTTCACGCCGCCGACCGCGGCGTCGTTGCCCGGCGCCTTCGACAGCTTCGCGGTGATCGGGTCGCCGGCGAGCGTGTCGGCGGTGATCGCGTCACCGTCGAGCTTCGACAGGCGGGCCTTCTGCTCCTTGCTCGCCGCGGCGTCGACGCGCTGGTAGACCGGCGCGCCGAACCGCTCGGTGAGCTCGGCGTACAGCTGCGACGGGGTCTTGCCAGTCACGGCGGTGATCTCCGACGCCAGGAGCGCCAGGATGATGCCGTCCTTGTCGGTCGTCCAGGCGGTGCCGTCCTTGCGCAGGAACGAGGCGCCCGCGGACTCCTCGCCGCCGAACGCGACCGAGCCGTCGATCAGCCCGGGCACGAACCACTTGAAGCCGACCGGGACCTCCCACAGGCGGCGGCCGAGCGACTCCGCGACGCGGTCGATGATGCTCGACGACACCAGGGTCTTGCCGATGGCGGCGTCGTCGCGCCACTCCGGTCGGTGCGCGTACAGGTACTCGATGGCCACCGCGAGGTAGTGGTTCGGGTTCATCAGCCCGGCGTCGGGCGTGACGATGCCGTGTCGGTCGGAGTCGGCGTCGTTGCCGGTGAGGACGTCGAACTCGTCCTTGCGGGCCACGACGGACGCCATCGCACTCGCGCTCGACGGGTCCATCCGGATCTTGCCGTCCCAGTCGAGCGTCATGAACGCCCACGTCGGGTCGACCTCGGGGTTCACCACGGTCAGGTCGAGTCCGTAGTGGTCGCGGATGCGCTCCCAGTACGGCAGCGAGGCGCCGCCGAGCGGGTCCGCCCCGATCCGCACGCCGGCGCGCTTGATCGCGTCGATGTCGATGATGTGCTCGAGGTCGGCGACGTACGTGCCGAGGTAGTCGTAGCCCTCGGCGTCGGTGGTCTCCTGGCGGCGCACCTCGGCGTTCCCGCCGGCGATGATCGCGTTCGCCCGGTCGGCGATCCACGACGTGGCGTCGCTGTCGGCGGGGCCGCCGTGCGGCGGGTTGTACTTGAAGCCACCGTCCCGCGGCGGATTGTGGCTCGGCGTGATCACGATGCCGTCGGCCGTGTCGGGGTTGCCCGCGCGGTTGTACCGGATGATCGCGTGGCTCAGGGCCGGGGTCGGGACGAAGCCGTCGGCGTCGTCGGCGAGTACGCGGATGCCGTTCGCGGCGAGCACCTGCAGCGCGGTCTGCTCGGCGGGGGCCGAGAGCGCGTGCGTGTCGCGGCCGATGAAGAGCGGACCGTCGGTGCCCTGCTGCGTGCGGTACTCGACGATCGCCTGCGTGATGGCGGCGATGTGCGTGTCGTTGAACGCGGTGTCGAGCGAGGAACCGCGGTGCCCGGACGTGCCGAACACCACCTTCTGCTCGGGGATCGACACGTCCGGGACACGCTCGTGGTACGCGGCCAGGAGGGCGTCGAGGTCGACGAGGTCGTCTGCGGTCGCGGGGGTGCCGGCGCGGTCGTTCATGGATCCATCCTGGCACCAGCCCCGTCCGGGTGTCCGAGGGTGACGGCTGGCTGCGTAGGCTGCCGGCGGGACCACGGACGGTGGCCCGACGGGGGAGAGCACGATGACGATCGTCCGCGCGGACGCCGCGCTCGCGGCTCGGCTGGGACACGACGGGGAACGCGTCGTCGAGACCGCGCCGGGCGCGGTGCTGTCGTGGCCCGCGCTCCACCTGCTCGCGGAGCACGGGTGGCGGTGGCGGCCGGCGGCGGGAGCGGGGGACGCGGGCGCGCCGGTCGGTGACCTCCTCCACGTCGACCTGACGGTCGAGCACGCTCCGTCGCCGCGCACCCTGCTCGGTCCCGCGTCGGAACGCTTCCTCGCGGCCCTCGGCCGACGACCGTCGTGGTCGCGGCACGAGGGCGACGCGCCGCTCACCGCCGCTTCCGTCACCGAGATCGCCGAACGTCGGTCGCCCGCGCCGACGACGTTCGTCGTCGGCGGGGCCGACCGGGGCGTCGGCGGGCTGCTCGTCGTCGAACGCGGCCCGCGGTCGGTGTTCGAGACCCTCCGTGTCGTGGTCGCGATCGACGACCCGGGCGGCCTGCGTGACGGACTGGAGGCGGGCCTCCGGTCGGCGAGTCTGGGTCGCCACCCGCAGTCCGGCCTGTTCTCGACCAGCCGTGGTCGCGTCGACGGTGTCACCGACGCGGTCCTGCGGGGACCGGCGACACCGCTCGCGGTGTTCGCCGGGGCGCGCGCCCTGCGGGCGCGGGGCCTGACGGCCTCCGTCGCGGCACTCGGCGGTCGTCCCGTCGGTCCGGTGCGGACCCCCGGAGCGCTCTTCTGGTTCGACGGCGCGGAACCCGAGCGGTGGCGTGCCGCGGCCCACCTGGCCCGGGAGGTCCGTGGTGACAGGTTGCGGCCCGGCCCGGTGCCGGGTCACGATGGAGGTCGGACGGGGGAGGTTCGATGAATGCAGCGGGTTGGAAGATCGATCCCGCCGGTGTTCGGGGCGTGCTCGACGGCATGCAGACGTCGCTGGACGGGACGGCCACCGCACTGCGGTCGGTGCAGACCGGGGTCGCGGACGCTGCGGGCGGGGCCGGAGCCGTCGTCGGCGAGGCCCTCGGTGCGTTCGTCGCGCAGGTGGCGGACGACGTCGAGCAGGTCACGCTGCGACTCGTGGGCGGCGTGCAGGGCGTCCGCGGTGCCCTGGGCGCCTACGAGCAGGGCGATCTGCAGATGGCAGCCGACGTCCAGCGCGCCGGCACGACCGCGCACGAGACCAACGACCTGTCGGTGCTCGCGCGCTCGGCGGCCGAGCCAGGTGGCACGAGCGTGCCCGGGAGCGACCGGTGAGCGGCGTCGCGATCGGCGACCACGGGCTCGTCGACCCCGACGGCATCCCGGGCGCCGACCTCGACCTCGCGGCCGTGTCGTCCGCGGCGAGCACCATCTCCGGGGGAGGGGACTCCCTCCGGACCGTGGCCGACGAGATCCCCGGTCGGTGGCACGCCCTGGCCGGGGTCTACGAGGCGCCGGAGTCGGGGCAGGTGCTCGCCCTGATGGACCCGGTCGTCGCGGACACGCACACCATCGGAGCCGCGGCGCGCGGGGTGGCCAAGGCGCTCGACACGTACGCCTCCGACGCCGCGGGTCCGAAGCGGCAGCTCGACGACCTGCGCGTCGAGGCCGCGGCGTTCCGGGCCCGGGTCCAGGGCGGCGTCCCGAAGGTCACGTCTCCCTACGCCATGAGCACCGGCCCCCAGGTCGACGGGTCGTGGAACGCGTACGGCGCCACCCGCACCGACCCGACGCCGAAGGACACGATGGTGCCCTGGTACGAGGACGTCGTCACGAAGCACGAGAACGACGAGCTCATCCGTCGGATCATCGCCCAGGTCGCGCTGCTCGAGCAGGCGCAGGCCGACTGCGCGACGGCGATCAAGAAGGCGTCGGGCGCGACGCTCGCGGGCGCGTACGTCGCCCCCGCGGAGAACGACCTCAACGCACGCGGCGTGGACCTGCCGTGGAGCGCGGTGGGCACGGCCGAGGGGAAGACCTGCGGCGAGCAGTTCTCCGAGGGCGCGTTGGCCGAGCTGCTCAACTCCATGGAGAGCGGCATCCACATGCTCGGGTTCGACAACCAGGGCG
Source organism: Curtobacterium sp. MCBA15_004 (assembly GCF_001865055.2). Classification (NCBI taxonomy): domain Bacteria; kingdom Bacillati; phylum Actinomycetota; class Actinomycetes; order Micrococcales; family Microbacteriaceae; genus Curtobacterium; species Curtobacterium sp. MCBA15_004. The sequence goes on from NZ_CP126266.1 coordinate 768,419, forward strand.
TCTGGTCGACCGACACCCTCGGCTCGACCTGGGGCGGGGTCCTCGACGGCGCGGCGACCCTCGGGCTCTTCCTGTCGCCGTTCGCCTGGTTGGACGCAGCGGCGGACCGCAACGGCGCGGCAGCGAAGGCGCACGACGCAGCAGGCAAGGCGATCGGCGACTGGTGGGCCGAGGCGCAGGAGCACCCCGGTGCCGCCGCCGGCGCAGCGGCGATGGGCCTCGGTCTCGGTGCCGCCGGTCCCGGCGGCGTGGCCAAGGACACCGCGAAGGCGGCCGAGCTCGCCGAGGGCCTCGGGAAGCTCGGGCTGCACGGGTTGAGCCGCGACGTGCGGTCGTGGGTGGAGAACGGCGCCTCGAAGGAGAGCATCGACGCACTGCACGACCTGGTGGACCGGACCTACCGGGACTACACGGGCAGCGAGCACTTCACCCCGGGCACGGGCGCGGGCGACGGGGCGTTCGACCAGATGCTCCGTGGCGAGATGGCGAAGTTCGTCGACGAGCACCCGGACCTGCTCCGTCCGCACGACGAAGGATCCCTCCCGCACGGCGTCGAGTCGAAGCCCTTCATCGACGCGGGCGGGCTCGCGGCCGCCGAGAAGGCCGGCGGTCACACGTTGAGTCGGCACGTGCGGGAGGATCTGCACGGGCAGGAGCTCGATGACTGGATCCGATCCCGGAAGGGCGGGACGATCCGGAACAGCGCGTGGACCGTCCCGGTCGAGGACGTGAACCGCCTCGTCGCGAACGACCTCGACTTCAACCACGGAGCAGTGCAGGAGTGGATCGGACAGATGCAGCGAGGTGAGATCGACTTGAAGACCAAGGCCTTCGAGTGGCCGGCGGATCGCGTCGTCGGTCGTGGTTACAATCCCGCGAGGACCCCGAAGATGCACGACGACACGGTGGTGCGCACGGTGCTCAAGTACGTTCCCGGCCGCAATCCGCCGTACGTCGTCCTCACGGCGTTCCCGGCGCCGGTGATCTAGTGAAGCCCTCTCTCGAGCGTCTTCGCGAGCTCGGCGCGCTCGCGCCGCACGTCTACGACTTCCTGGCGGCGTACTTCAACTACGACTGGGACCTCGACTACGCCGACGCGGAGTCGCTGTACGCCGATTCCCTCGACCGTCTCAGGCCGACCGCCCGGGACCAGTACGTCGCGGAGGCCCGCCTGCTCGAGCGGGAACTGCCGGACGACGAGTCCGTTCTGGAGTACATCTACTGGGTCGGTGCGGCGATCGACTTCGAGGGGGACTTCGGGGTGAGCCCGGTCGAGTGGCTCCGTGGGCTGGTCGAACGGCTCGAACACCCGCGTCCGCTCCCGTCCGATCACCGGGAGTCGAGCAGCGGATGACCGGCAGCACCGACGGAGCTGTACCCGTCAGCTGGACGGAGCACGATCGCATCGGCCGCGATCAGCCGTCCCGTCACCACGAAGAAGGAGCGCAACGTGTCACACAGCGTCAGGACCGGCACCTCGGTGTTCACCTGCGGGACGGCTGAGGCAGACCGGATCGTCGCGGAAGCCCTCGACGTGAACCACCTGCGCATCCGCGCGTGGGTCGCCGCTGGCTGCCCGAGCCCACTCCGTGTCTACGCGGTGTCCGGTGCCGTCACCGGCCGCGGCATGCCGTTCGGCTGGGTCCAGGACCTCGACGCCGTCCGCGTGGTCCTGACCGCTGCTCCGGACCAGCCGGCCGGTTACACGGTCCTGACCGCCTACCCGGCGCTGTCGAGCACCACCGCGCTGAACTTCAGCGCGTTCGACGGCTTCGTCGGGGCCTACTTCCACCAGGACTGGGCGGACGCTCCCTACCGGGCCGCCGACGCGCTCGAACACTTCCTGGCCGTCACGTCGCACGAGGACCAGCAGGCGTTGCTCGTGGACGTGCGCGACCTTGACGAAGTGCTGCCGGACGCCGCAGCTCTCGGCGGACGGCTGGTCGAACTCGACTGCAACTACGTCCCCGAGGACGATGGCCTGGACGACCGGACGTGGTTGCGGCAGATCGCAGCACGCATCGAGGATGTGCTCTCGTGCTGACCGAGCATGAGGGCTGCCCCTCGTACCCGACGAAGTGAGCCCCGTGGACCTCGAATCGCTGACGAAGCAGTACCCGCACTTCTGGACCCTTATGGGCGCGTACTTCAACTACGACTGGCGCGACGAGTACGAGACGGCGGAGCGCGCGTACGACGACGCGTTCGGTTGGATGAACCGCGGCGGGCTCGAGGAGATAGACGCCGAACTCAGCGCCATCGCGGCCGAGTACCCTACCGACGACGCGGTCGAGCGGTTGCTCGGCGCGATCGACACCGGCCTCGACCCGTCGCTCGACACCGGGCGGACCCCGGCGCAGTGGCTCGGGGACCTGCGGCGACACGTACGAGGGCTCCTCGATGCGCCTGACGCCTGAGCGCCTGCGAGAGCTCGGCGCGCTCGCGCCGCACATCTACGACTTCTTGGCAGCGTCCTTCAACTACGACTGGGACCTCGACTACCCCGATGCGGAGTCGCTCTACGCCGATTCCCTCGACCGTCTCAGGCCGACCGCCCGGGACCAGTACGTCGCGGAGGCCCGCCTGCTCGAGCGGGAACTGCCGGACGACGAATCCGTTCTGGAGTACATCTACTGGGTCGGTGCGGCGATCGACTTCGAGGGGGACTTCGGGGTGAGCCCGGTCGAGTGGCTCCGTGGGCTGGTCGAACGGCTCGAACACCCGCGTCCGCTGCGTCCCGAGCGCGAGCAGGGGAGCAGCCGGTGACCGACCGTGCCGAAAGGGTCCCGGCCCCAGCAGCGTGCGGACCCCGGCAGCCTGTTGCCCCCGGCACCGGGGTGACCCTTCCCGCGGGCTGAGCCGCGGGAAGGGTCCGCTCCGCGCTCAGGCGGTGCGGAACGACCCGGTCGTGGTGCGCAGCGAGCCGGTGACGGTCCGGTTCGAGCTCGTCGCGGTGCCCGGGCGGCGGGTCTCCACGTCCACGAACCGGCCGAGCGCGCGGCCCGAGCCGGTGCCGGTGTAGCTCCCGACCGCGCGCCAGGCGGCCTGGACCGCGTAGGCACCGAGCTCGTCGCGGTGCTCGAGACCGGAGACGTAGGCGCCGCCGAAGGGGTTCTGTCGGATCTGCACGGGTGCTCCTCGTCGTCGTGCCGAGGATCGTGCGCCGTCAGGTCCGACGGTCACGACGCCGTCGGCTGGTACCCCGACCCTACGCCCCTGTGTTGCATGATGCAAGAAAGGGCACGTTGCATGATGCGGGAAAAGGCGCGTTGCCTGATGCGGGAAACGGTCAGGCGACGAGCTCGCAGAACGTCCGTCCGCCGACCGTCCAGCTCTGTCGCGGTCGGAGGCCCGCGACCTCGGCGTGCCCGAGCAGCGCGTCGATGCCGACCTCGGCCCACGGGAACGCCGCGCTCTGGTTGCCGTCGGCGTCCACCACGTGCGCTTCGAAGGACCGGTCGGCAGCGGGGTCGGTGTGCGTCTCGACGACGACCCGGCCGCCGTCGCGCACGATCTCGGCGCAGCGGACGAGCAGGGCGACGGGGTCACCGCCGATGCCGATGTTGCCGTCGATCACGAGCGCGGTGTCCCAGCGGCCCTCGCTCGGGATCTCGTCGAACACCGACCCCTGCACGGCCGTGCCGCCGGAGCGTCGGGCGATCGCGACGGCCTCGGCGGAGACGTCCACCCCGAGCGCGGGGATGCCGAGGTTCCGTGCCGCGACGAGCATCCGGCCCGGTCCGCAGCCGATGTCGATGACGGGGCCGTCGGCGCCGTCGAGCAGCGACCGGTCGACCCGGTCCGCCGCCGCGTTCCACCGGCCCACGTCCATCGTCACGTGGACGTCCGGGCGTGCCGGGTCGGTCAGGCGGATGCGGCCGTCGGTGCGGAGGGCGTTCGCGTAGGGCTCGCCCCCGCCGGCGCCGAAGGTCACGGTGTCGTGCATCGTCATCGGGTACCTCCACACTCGGCGAGTTCGGTCAGGGTCTCGTCGCGGAGCGCCGCGGCGAACCGGGACTCCGGCACGAGCGCGGCGACGCGGTCGGCGTCGGGGACGGTGTCGACGTCGAGCAGGGTCTCGAGCACGCCGACGTCGAGCCCGGCCTCGGTCAGGCGCGAGCGCTGCACCGCGCCGGTGTCGTCCTGCGACATCGGCACGCCGCGGAGCAGGGCCCCGTCGGGCTCGCGGAGGTAGAGCGACCAGAAGCCGCCGTCCTCGGCCGGGCCGAACCACGCGTCGCGCTCCGGCTCGTCGAACACCGGGGCGAGGTCGGACGTGGACGCCTGCGGGGTGTCCATGCCGACCAGGAGCGTCGGACCGGTCATCGCGTCGAACATCGCGCCGAGCCGCTCGTCCAGGCCGCCGCCGACCTGGTGCAGCACCTCGAAGTCGTCGGTGCCCTCGGGCAGCACGACCCCGTCGTAGAGCAGCACGCGCCGTGCGGCGGGGAGCGCGCGGACCGTGGCGATCGTGTCGGCCAGCGACGCCGCCGCGACGCGTGCCGCGCCTGCCGGCGTCAGCGCCGGCGTCAGCCGGGTCTTCACCTTGCCGGGCAGGCACTCCTTGGCCACCACGACCACCGTGACGTCCGTCATGGGCGTGCTCCTTCCGTGTGGGACCCGGCCGTGTGCCGGACGGGACCGGGTGCGACGGTCCGGGGACGTGCCTCCCGGCCGTACTCGCGCAGCAGGCGCGACATGTCGCGCACCGCGTTGACGGTGCCCCGCAGCGTGCCGGTGACCTTGCTGTCGCCGACGCGCTGGGCGTAGGAGATGTCGGACTCGTCGACACGCCACCCCGCGGCGTGCGCCGCGAGGACCATCTCGAGCGGGTAACCGCTGCGGCGGTCCTGCAGGTCGAGCGCGACGAGGTCGGCGCGGCGCATGACGCGCATCGGGCCGAGGTCGCGCAGCCGGTAGCCGGTCGCGCGGCGCATGAGGATCGCGAGGACGCGGTTCGCGAAGCGGGCGTGCGGTGCCCACGCGCCGCGCGTGGTCGGGACGCGGCGGCCGAGGGCGAGGTCGGTGCGGCCGTCGGCGACGCGCGCCACGAGGTCGGGCAGCTCGGCCGGGTCCATCGAGGCGTCGGCGTCGCAGAAGGCGACGTACTCGGCGGTCGCGGCCGCGACACCGGCGGCGCACGCGGACCCGAAGCCCTTGACGGGTTCGGTCACGACGGTGGCGCCGTGGGCGCGCGCGACCTGGGCCGACCCGTCGGTCGAGCCGTTGTCGACGACGATCGCGCGGTAGCCCTCGGGCAGCCCGCCGATCACCGTCGGGAGCGCGTCGGCCTCGTCCAGGCAGGGGAGGATCACGTCGACGTTCATGTGGACCATTCGGTGCGGGTCGCCGGATCGACGGGTTCCGTCGTCGGTCGCGCGCGTCGCGGGCGCGGCTGGGTCGGGCGCGTCGGCCGGTGGGTGGTCCATGGTGTCGACTGAACACGACGCGGAGGAGCGGGGTACAGGATCGGTGTCCCCCGCGCGGTGGTCCGCGCGTGTTGTGGCTGTCCTGCCACGCGTTCGGGGGACGGCCTGGAGGCGCGCCACCCGCCCGGCTCGCCGCGTGCGTCGGGCGGGTGGCGGGGCGGGCGCGGGGCGCCGGTGGATGCGGGTGCGGATGTGCTCGCGGTCGGGCCCGGCGCGGTGCGCCGGGCGGTCGATGCGCTGCGTCGGTCCGGAGGCGCCGGTGGGCGGGTGCTGCCGGTGGTTCGGTCAGCGCACGGCGGCGCGGAGCGGGGCGGTGGCGAACTCGCGCATGCCCCGCTCGAAGTCGACCTGCGCGCGCCACCCGAGCTCGGCGGCGATCCGGTCGGACGAGGCCGTGACGTGCCGCACGTCGCCCAGGCGGTACTCGCCGGTGACGACGGGCTGCGGACCGTCCGGACCGGCGATGGCCGCGGCCATGTCACCGATCGTGTGCACGACCCCGGAACCGACGTTGTACGCGCGGAACGTCTCCGCCGGCAGGTCCGCGGTCGCGGCGATCGAGGCGGCGTTCGCGCCGGCGACGTCGTCCACGTGCACGAAGTCGCGGCGCTGTCGGCCGTCCTCGAACACCCGCGGGGCCTCGCCGCGGGCGAGCGCCGAGCGGAACAGGGACGCGACGCCCGCGTAGGGCGTGTTCGAGGGCATCCCCGGCCCGTAGACGTTGTGGTACCGCAGGGCGATGGCCGTCCCGCCGGTCGCGCGCGCCCAGCTGGAGGCGAGGTGCTCCTGCGCGACCTTCGTCTGCGCGTAGACGTTGCGCGGGTCGAGGGCGGCCGACTCGTCGATCAGCCCCGGCAGCAGGGGACGACCGTCCGGACCGATCGGGTCGAAGCGACCGGCGTCCAGGTCTTCGCGGCGGCGGGCCGGCGGGCGCATCGGCTCACCGTCGGCGGTCGTGTAGGCGCCCTCGCCGTAGACGACCATCGAGCTCGCGACGACGAGGCGACCGATGCCGTTCCGGTCCATGCCGGCGAGGACGTGGGCGGTGCCGGCGTCGTTCGACGAGACGTAGTCGGGGGCGTCCTGGAAGTCGACGCCGAGCCCGACCTTGGCGGCCTGGTGGCAGACGACGTCGACTCCGTCGAGTGCGGCTTCGAGCGCCACGCGGTCGCGCACGTCGCCGTGCACGAAGGCGATGCCCTGCTGCTCGTGGGCGCGGAGGACCTCGCCCGGGTCACCGTGGACGTCGTCGCGCAGGGAGTCGAGGATGCGCACCTCGTGGCCCTCGGCCAGTGCACGACGGACGATCGCGGAGCCGATGAAGCCCGCGCCGCCGGTGACGAGCAGGCGGCTCACGCGCGGGGCTCGACCGTCGTGCGGAGGACGCTCTCGCTGGCCGCCGCGGGCACGAGCTCACGCGGGCTGTAGTCGTCCGGCAGCGCCGCGACGATGTCGCCGATGGCGCGGACGATGACCTCGTTCGCGCGGGCCAGGCGTTCCATCACGGCGGCGTGGGTGACGGGGGCCGCGGTGTCGTCGGCGGGCGTGGTGCCAGCCGCCGTCTCGTCCGTCGCCGGGGCGAGGCCCGCGTCGGCGTCCGTGACGAACGACAGGTTGACGGTGCCGATGCCGAGCTCGGCCGCGAGCGGCACCTCGGGCGTCATCGTCATGTTGATGGTGTGGCCCCCGGCCTCGCGCAGCCAGACGGACTCGGCGCGCGTCGAGAAGCGCGGTCCCTGGATCACGACGCACGTGCCGGTCGGTCGGAACGGCACGCCGAGGGCGGCCACGGCGTCGATCGCCGCGCGACGCAGTACGGGGTCGAACGGGTCCGCGAAGGACAGGTGCTGCACCTGGTCCTCGAAGAACGTGTCCGCGCGCCCCCAGGTCCGGTCGATGAGCTGGTCGGTGACCACGAAGGTGCCCGGCGCGTAGTCGGGGTGCAGGCCGCCGACGGCGCTCGAGGACACGATCGCGCGGACGCCGAGCGAGCGGAGCGCCCACAGGTTCGCGCGGTGGTTGATCAGGTGCGGGGCGACCGAGTGCTCGCGACCGTGCCGCGTGAGGAAGGCCACGCGCTTGCCGGACATGGTGCCGACGGTGATCGGGCTCGACGTCGCGCCGAACGGGGTCTCGACGACGAGTTCGTCGGCCGTGCCCTCCTCGAAGAGTCGGTACAGGCCGGAGCCGCCGATCACCCCGATGCGTGCGGTCGTTCCGTCCACAGGTGCGGTCGTGCTCACGTCGTCCTCCACAGGTCCTCCGGATGTCCTCGGTGCGCGGTGCGCCCTGGATACGCTAGCGACGCCCCTCCGGCAGCAGCCGAGAGCCGGGCGACCACTGCACCACCCCACCTGTTCGAGAGGCCCCCGTGCGAACGATCGGTCAGCACCGCGACGCTGTCGCAGCCCTGCTCGCGCCGGTGCTCGCCGCGCTCGGATCGGAACGCCGCTCGACGGACGACCTCGCGGTCGCCCCGGACGCCGGACGGGGCCGCCGCGTGCTCGCGACCGCGGTGTCCGCGCCGGTCCCGCTGCCGACCTTCGACAACAGCCAGATGGACGGGTTCGCCGTGCGCGCGGGCGACGCCGGTCGGACCGTCCGCGTGGTCGACCCGGTGCCCGCGGGGACCGTGCCGGCCCCGCTGCCGCCGGACAGCGCGGCGCCGATCATGACCGGAGCGCGCATCCCGGTCGGTGCCGACGCCGTGGTCCCGGTCGAGGCAGTCCGGCCCGGCAGGTTCCCGGAGGCACTCGCGCTCGCGGAGCTCACCGTCCCGACCGGCACGACCGCGGGCACGTTCGTGCGGACGACGGGCAGCGACGTCGCCCGCGGGGCCGAGCTCGCGCCGGCCGGGGCGCCGGTGACGCCCGCGCTGCTCGGCACGCTCGCGTCGGCGGGGGTCGGTTCCGTCGAGGTGGTGCGGCCGGTGCGGGTGCTCGTCGTCTCGACGGGGAGCGAGCTCCGCGGCGAGGAGTCGGTCGGTGCTGACGGTGCTGACGGTGCTGACGGCCGCGACGGTGCCGACGGTGGTGCAGACCTCGGCGGTCTCGATGGTCCGGGCGCCGCCGGGGCCCTGATCGGCGACGCCAACGGGGTGGCGCTGCGTGCGGCCCTGGCCGAGGTCGGCGCGGTGACGCGTGCCGTGCGCCTGAGCGACGATCCCGAGCGCTTCGTCGAGGCACTCGACCGTGCGGTGGGTGACTGGGCCGACCTCGTGCTGACGACCGGTGGCATCAGCGCCGGGGCGTACGAGGTCGTGCGGCAGACCCTCGAACCGCTCGGGCTCGCCGTGACCCCGGTCGCGATGCAGCCCGGCGGGCCGCAGGCGTCGGGCTCGGTCACCCTCGGTGGCCGCACCGTCCCGGTCGTGGCCTTCCCCGGCAACCCCGTGTCGGCGCTCGTGTCGTTCGAGGTGTTCCTGCGCCCTGTGCTCGCCGCGGCCGTCGGCGCCCCCGACCGGCCCGCCGAGCAGCTGCCGGCGGCCGAGTCCGCGACCTCGCCGGTCGGCAAGCACCAGGTCCGTCGCGGTCGGGTCGCCGACGGCCGGGTGCACTTCGTCGGCGGGCCGAGCTCGCACCTGCTCGCGCGCCTGGCGGCCGCCACCCACCTCGTCCACGTCCCGGTCGGAACCGACACCATCGAACCCGGCGACCCCCTGACCGTCTGGAGCCTCCGATGACCGACGACCACCGCGCCTCCCCGGACGGCGACGACGAGCCGGACCGCGGCACACCCGACCGCGGCGGCGACGCGCCGGGCGCCGACGCTCCGCTCGTCGACGCTCCGCTCGCCGCGGAGGCCGCGGGCGAGCTGTCCCACGTCCGCGCCGACGGCACCGCCCACATGGTCGACGTTTCCGACAAGGACGTCACCGCGCGCTCGGCGACGGCGACGGCGACGCTGGTCACCCGGGACGACGTCGTCCGGCGGATCATCGACGGCTCGCTGCCCAAGGGCGAGGTAATCGGCACCGCGCGCATCGCGGCGATCATGGCCGTCAAGAAGACCTCCGACCTGGTCCCGCTCTGCCACCCGCTGCCCATCGCCGGCGTCGAGGTCGACATCACGGGCGAGGGCGACCGCGTCCGGATCGAGGTGTCCGTGCGCACGACCTCGCGCACGGGCGTCGAGATGGAGGCGCTGACCGGTGCGAGCGTCGCAGCGCTGACGGTCTACGACATGGTGAAGGCCGTCGACCGTGCGGCCGTGATCACGGAGGTCCGCGTGCTCGAGAAGCACGGCGGACGCTCCGGGGACTGGAGCGCCCGATGACCGACCGACCCACCGACGACACCACGACCAGGGGCCGCGCCGCGGTCCTCGTGGTCTCCACCTCCGCGGCGACCGAGCCGTCCCTCGACCGCACCGGCCCGGGCATCGCCGCGTGGCTGCGTGAGCGCGGCTTCGTGGTCGAGGAACCCGTCATCGTGCCCGACGGCGGACCGATCGCCGAGACCGTCACCGCAGCGCTGCTGGCCGACGCCCGCGTGGTCGTCACGACCGGCGGGACCGGGGTCACGCCCACCGACCGCACCCCGGAGGCCGTCGCACCGCTGCTCGACCTCGAACTCCCCGGTGTCCTCGAGGAGGTCCGCCGCCGTGGTCTCGCGGGGGCGGGTCCGACGGCGCTGCTGAGCCGCGGTGTGGCCGGCATCGCCTCCACCGGAGCCTTCGTCGTCACCCTGCCCGGGTCGCGCGGCGGTGTCGCCGACGGGCTGGCGGTCATCGACGGCCTGCTCGACCACGTGCTCGCGCAGGTGCACGGAGCGGGGCACGCACCGCGCACGACCGACGGTGCAGGCCACGCGTCACGCACCGCTGAAGGAGCGACCTCGTGACCGCCGCCGAGCGGGTCCTGCTCGCCGACGTCGTCGACGTCGCGGTGTCCGTCGAGCAGGTCGCCGCAGCGGTCGAGACCGAGCAGGACGGCGCGGTCGTCACCTTCGCCGGGATCGTCCGCGACCACGACGGCGGCAAGGGCGTGACTGCGCTCGGCTACGAGCGGCACCCGAGCGCCGGTGAGGTCATCGCCGAGGTCGCCCGGTCGATCGCCGAGGAGCACCCCGGTGTCCGCATCGCGGTGCTGCACCGCGTGGGGGACCTGGTCGTCGGGGACGTGGCGCTCGCCGCAGCGGTGTCGTCACCGCACCGGGCCGAGGCCTTCGCGGCGTGCTCTGACCTGGTCGACCGCGTCAAGGAGCGCACCCCGATCTGGAAGCACCAGCGCTTCACCGACGGCTCCGACGAGTGGGTCGCGTCGCTCTGAGTGGTCTTGCGGTGCGCCGTGGTGCGGCGCGGTGCGGCGCGGTGCGGCGCGGCGCAGCGCGCGGCGGCTCGCCCGCCGCGGTGGCCCGCCCGCCCGCCGCGGCGGCTCCCGCACAACCGGAGGCATGTCGCACCACGCTTCGCCGTGGCGCGACGTGCTTTCTCTTGTTCAGGAGCACGTCGCACCGCGACGTGACCTGCTGTGGTGGGTCGTGCCTCCCGCGCGGCCGGAGGCACGTCGCACCCCGATGCGCTGAGGTCGGTCGTGCGTCCCGCACAACCGGAGGCACGTCGCGCCACGGTTCGCCGTGGCGCGACGTGCTTTCCCTTGTGCGGGAGCACGTCGCACCGCGACGTGACCACCCCGCGCCCCGCGCCCCCCCCCGCGCCCCCGCGCCCACCCGGCCCCGCGCCCCGCCCCCCCCGCCCACCCCGCGACCACCCCGCGCACCCCGCACCCCCGCGCGCCGCCTACCCTTGACGGGTGGCTCATCTCCTCGGCGCCGAGAACATGCATCTCGAGTTCCCCACCCGTGTCGTCTTCGACAGCGTCACCATCGGCCTCGACGAGGGCGACCGGATCGGCGTCGTCGGCCGGAACGGTGACGGCAAGTCGACCCTGCTCGCCCTGCTGGCCCAGCGCCTCGAACCGGACGCCGGCCGCGTCACGCACCGCCGCGGCCTGACGGTCGGGTACCTCGACCAGCGCGACGTCCTGCCGGCCGGTGCGACGGTCGGCGCGACCGTCGTCGGCGACCTCGAGGAACACGAGTGGGCCGGCGACCCGAAGATCCGCGACGTGATCGGCGGCCTCGTGTCGGACATCCCGTGGGAGGCCGTCGTCGATGACCTCTCCGGTGGTCAGCGGCGACGGATCGCGCTCGCGAAGCTCCTGGTCGGCGACTGGGACGTCCTGTTCCTCGACGAGCCGACGAACCACCTCGACGTCGAGGGCATCCAGTGGCTCGCCGACCACATCAACCGTCGCTGGTCGTCGAACCAGGGCGGCATGGTCGTGGTGACGCACGACCGGTGGTTCCTCGACGCGGTGTCGACCGACACGTGGGAGGTCCACGACGGCGTCGTCGAGCCGTTCGAGGGCGGCTACGCGGCGTACATCCTGCAGCGGGTCGAGCGTGACCGGCAGGCGGCGGCGTCAGAGCAGCGTCGCCAGAACCTGGCGCGCAAGGAGCTCGCGTGGCTCCGCCGCGGTGCCCCGGCGCGCACGAGCAAGCCGAAGTTCCGCATCGACGCGGCGAACGCCCTCATCGACGACGTCCCGCCGATCCGCGACACCGTCGCGCTGTCGCAGACGGCGACCGCGCGGCTCGGCAAGGACGTCGTCGACCTGCTCGACATCGGCGTCACCTTCGGCGACGACGTGATCCTGCGCGACATCGAGTGGCGCATCGCACCGGGGGAGCGGACCGGCATCCTCGGGCCGAACGGCGCCGGCAAGTCGACGCTGCTCAACCTGGTCTCCGGCAAGCTGCAGCCCACCGTCGGCCGGGTGAAGACCGGCAAGACCGTGCAGGTCGCGGTGCTCGACCAGCAGCTCGCCGACCTCGCGCAGTTCGCGAACGACCGCGTCCGCGAGGTCGTCGCCCGCAAGAAGACGAGCTACGTCGCCGACGGCAAGGAGATGACGCCGTCGCAGCTGTTGGAACGGCTCGGGTTCACGTCCGAGCAGCTGTCGACGCCGGTGAAGGACCTGAGCGGTGGCCAGAAGCGCCGGCTCCAGCTCATGCTGATCCTGCTCGACGAGCCGAACGTGCTCATCCTCGACGAGCCGACCAACGACCTCGACACCGACATGCTCGCCGCGATGGAGGACCTGCTCGACACCTGGCCGGGCACCCTGCTCGTCGTGTCGCACGACCGGTACCTGCTCGAGCGCGTCACCGATCAGCAGTACGCGGTCCTCGGCGGTCGCCTCCGGCACCTGCCGGGCGGCGTCGACGAGTACGTGCGGCTGCGCGCGACGGGTTCCGTCCCGCAGACCGCATCAGCGGCTGCCGCCGCCTCGGCCGGGAGGCCCGACACGGCCGGGTCCGCGGGCTCGGCCGGGTCCGTGGCCGGGTCGGGAGGCGCGGGTCCGGTCGGTGGGGCCGGCTCGGCTCCGGCGCTGTCGGGTGCGGACCGTCGCACCGCCGAGAAGGAGATGTCCGCCCTCGACCGCAAGATCGCGAAGGCCGGTGCCGACCGGCAGAAGCTGCTCGACGCCTTCGCGGCGCACGACCAGTCCGACTACGCGGGGCTCGGGGAGCTGCAGACGAAGCTCGCGGCGCTCGACGCCGAGGTCGAGCAGCTCGAGGAGCGGTGGCTCGAGGTCGCCGAGGTGCTCGGGGTCTGACATCTCCGGGCGGCGGTGGCGCTGGCTCGCGTCCGGTCGCGTGGATGGAGCAGGAGATGTCGGGTGACGGGCGTACAGCCGACGGTTCCTGCTCCATCGACCCCTCTCGGTGCGTCGGGGGGACGCGCTAGTCGCCCAGCCCGAGGATCAGCCGCCGCAGGAGGCCGGACAGCTGGTCCTGCTCGTCGTCGGCGACACCCGCCAGGATGTCCCGCTCGGCGCGGAGCAGATCGGCGATCGCCGCGTCGACGGCCGCGCGACCGGTGGCGGTCAGGGACACGAGGATGCCCCGGCCGTCCCGCGGGTCGGTCCGGCGGGACACCAGGCCCCGGGCGGCGAGCCGGTCGACGCGGTTCGTCATCGTGCCGCTCGACACCAGGGTCTGCTGCAGCAGCGACTTCGGGCTCAGCTCGTAGGGCTCACCGGCACGGCGGAGGGCCGAGAGCACGTCGAACTCCCACGGCTCGACGTCGCTCGCATCGAAGGCTGCTCGTCGAGCACGGTCGAGGTGCCGGGCGAGCCGGTCCACGCGGGACAGGACCTCGAGCGGGCCGAAGTCCAGGTCGGGGCGTTCCCCGCGCCACGCAGCGACGATCCGGTCGACCTCGTCCTGCTGCGGCATCCCTCCATCTTGGCCGAACCCGTCGGACACGGCCAGCCGCACGGTCGTGGGAGGATGGTCGCGCACCCCGAGGGGTGTGTTCCGCCTTGGTGTAACGGCAGCACGACGGCCTTTGGTGCCGTTAGGTCCGGGTTCGAATCCTGGAGGCGGAGCGGGCGGACCGGATCCGGCGCGCCATCTCGGAAGTCGGGTTCCTTCTGAACGACCAGGCGAGACAATTGCGCGCCGGACGCAGCACGACGGTCGGCCTCGTCGTGCTCGACGCCGGGAACCTCTTCGTCTCGGACGTCGCCCGCAGCGTCGAGGGCGCTGCTGCGGAATGCGGACTCGCCGTGCTGGTCGGTAACAGCGACGACTCCGCCGAGCGGGAGCACGTCTACGTGGGCCTCTTCGAAGAACGCCGTCTCGCCGGGCACCTCATCACGCCAGCGGCAGAGGACCTGTCGAGCCTCGTCCTGTTGCGGGCGCAAGGCGCCCCGGTGGTCCTGGTCGAGCGCGGAGCGGATGCCTCCGGCTTCCCCTCGGCGGCGGTCGACGACGAGCGCATCCCCGGGACCCGTGGAACGCCCGTCAGCACTGATGTCCGGGATCGGCGCATCACTGGCGTCCGCGGACGCGCCGAACACCTCGCGCGGAACGGAAGGTAGTTCGAACCAACCAGCGGCACTCCGTCCGATGATGCTCCGGGTGTTGCGGGCATCCTGCACGAGGTTGCAGCTCGAACGAAGCGATGCACGCGCACAAGACAGGAGAGGCACGCCCGAAGGCATGCCTCTCCTGTTGACCGCTAGGGCTGATCGCCCGTGTGCTGTGCCCGTCGGTCGCGTGCCTCCGAGTCCTGGCGGCGTTGGGTCGGTCCCTTCTTGAAGGACCCCCGCACCGCGGTGCCGATCAGGATGAACGTGACCACGAGCACGACCGGGATGAAACCTGGGATCAGCATTGGATTCCCCTCAAGAAGACGGACAGGTTCGTCTGCGCTGACACTACGCCGAGCGCGCGATCAGTAGTTGGTCGTCCAAGCTCTCGATGTCGTGACCCGCAGCGAGACGTAGAGATCCTCGCTCGATCCGAGGCTGGTCGACTTGTACAGCGCGTGCTCCTGTGCGTACGCCTCGAGGGAGCCGTCCTGCTTCTTCCGCTTGATGGTCACGGTCGGTGCAGCAACCAGATTGCCGTACTTCACCACCGCGTTCGCCTTGTTCGCGGTGTCGATCTGTGCCCCTCCGGTGTAGCGCTCGTAGGTCGCGTTGAACCAGAGGTCGTACGGGCCCGTGGCGATCTCGACCTTGCAGTTGGACTCGACGACGTAGCCGCCACCGTTGGATTCCTTGCATCCTGTGATCTGCTGGGGTTGAAGCGAGCGAGACCCGGCCTTCGCGCCCCCAGCGGTGACCGCCGGCTTCTCGAGCGAGGTGACGGCGACGGACCCGTCTGGGTAGACGGATCGACTCACGAGCTCGGTCGCTGTTTGCACGCTGGTCGTACTGGTCGGTTCAACGGATTGCGACATCGAGTCGAGGAGACTGCCGCTGTCGAGCTTGGCGATGAGCGCATCCTGCGTCGCCGACTGGACACCTTGGCTGGTGAACCATTCCCGGAGCGCTGTCTGGTCCTGGGTCGTCGTCGTGGCCGAAGCGGGAAGCGCGCCGAACATGCCGGAGCAGAGTGCCCCGACGACGACGGCAGTGATTGTGACCTTCTTGACCGAGTTCGTCGTGCTCACCAGGAGCCTCCCTTGGTGCTGGTTGCCTTGTTGTTGCCGACTTTGAGAGAGAGGCTCGCCGTGAAGGAGCCGCCGCCCCTCGAAGAGTTGTAGACAGTCGTTGCTGTTGCGGTCGCCGGTCCGGACGCGTTCTCGTTCCTCTTCGTGATCTTGAGGGACGGCGTCGGTGCCGTACCCGCAATCGCGTAGGCGTACGGTGCAGAGACTTCGTTGATCAGATCGTTGTTGTCTCCCTGCACGATGTCGTACGTGGCATGGAAGGCGACTTGCAAGAAGCTGTTGTCCGCGGCGACGACACAGTTGTTGTACCGAGTGTCGTAGTGACTCGGTGTGGTGCTCGCGCACTGACCCACCGACTGCGGGGTCACGGCTCGTCGGGAGATGCCGGCCCCGCCACCGGCGTTCGGGTTCTGCATCTCCGTTTCGGAGATCGAACCGTCCGCGAAGACGTACTGCGTCACCGTGAATCCGTCGCGTTGGAGGACCTTCACCGAGGCCGGAGACTGGCCTTCGCGCATCGAATCCATCATCCCGCCATCGAGGAACCGGTCGATGAGCGGGCCGTAGGTTGCCTCTGGGACGCCGCGCGCGGCGTACCAGTCGCTCATGTGAGCTGTGATCGCGGCATCATCGCTCGTCGCGGAGGCTGATACAGCGGGAACGAGCGTCAGGCCGACGACGGTGCACATCGTTGCTGCCGTCGCTTCAAAGCGCCCCCAACGTTTGGTCAAAGCCATCTGAAACTCCTGTTCGCTCGGCGGGAGATCCCCGTGCAGAGCGAGTATTCGGCCGAGCCGCAGGAGACCGCGTCAACCTCTGGGCCGTAGACAAGTGGTTCTAGAGAAGTTAGGTTGAGGTCGCTCTGCCTGCCGACGGCAGATTCGCTGACGAGGGGGAACGTGTCAGGACCTACCACGAGTCGAAACGGACAGGGCCGCACGGCGCTACTGAGATTCAGCCTCGCCTTCCGCTTCCCGTCTGCGTATCCTGCCGGCGCTCCGGCGCAGTCGCAGAGCACCGGAGCGACGCCGTTCGCCATTGCGCACATCGTCGTGGTCGTCGGCCCCATGTTGCTGCTGCGGAGGGCGACCCGGGGGCTGTTCGTCGCGACGCTGACTCGAAACCCCCACGCTTGACCGATGCCACCATCCCTCGCTCCGGATGACGGCCCTGCGCTGGCGGCAACCGTCGGAGCCTTGCACCGCATAGCGAACTTCATCGCAGGACAAGACCACGCAGAGATTCTCGAACTTCGCAACGAAGCCATCCGGCTCGCTGGCGCGCATCTTTCTGCGCACAAGCTCGCAGACGCTGCGGGTATCCCGATCGAACTCGTCATGAGCGTGCTCTGCGGCTGAGCGCTTGCGGGGCGCTGGTGGCGAGGGGCGAAGTCGCCGCTGGTGCCGTCGCTTGTCCAGGTGTCGTTCCTGTCCCCACCAAGTCCCGTACCTCGCGTGCAAGAGGTGGGAATGCGGTCGGACCGATCCCGCCGCACAGGGAACGACGGCTCCATCTCGGGTCAAGGTCGGGCGGACCCGCGTGGACGGCTCGACACACTCGTGGCTTTCTGCCGTGAGCACTGTGTGCCGTCGATCTGGTTGGCTGGACGAAGGGGCTACGGGGGACGCGACCGTCCGGCTCGCAGCGGTGCACAGGGGGAGGGGGCACGATGCACGACCGACTGCCGGTGGCCGCGGTGCTCGCCGCGGTGACCCTCGCAGCGACGACCGGCTGCTCGTCCGTGTCCACGACGCCACCGGTCGACCCGGTCGGTTCGTGGACACTGTCCTCGGACCCGTCGAGCCGGATGGTGCTGCACGAGGACGGCTCCCTCGCGGTGGTGGACATGCCGTACGACATCGCCTGCGACGTCGACGCCCCGTGGTCGGGCCTCCCGGAGTGTGCCGACCGCTCCGCGCCGGTGTCGTTCACCGGGACGTGGCGTCTCGCCGACGGGGATCCGCACGCGGTCCGGCTGGCCACCGACGACCGCCGCGTCAGCACGGGGTACCGCGAGGGTGCTGTACTCGGGTTCTGGGTCGGCAGTCTCGATCGACCGGAGCCGACCTACCGCTACGTCCATGACTGAGCCGTCGTCGGCGGCACGCCCCGACGGAGGCTCCGTGCGCTCGACCACCACCCGGACGACCGCGGTCGCCGCACTGCTCGCCGCTGCCACGCTCCTGCTCACGAGCTGCACGGGCCACGTCGACGCCGGTTCGGCCGGTGCCGACGCCGCCCGCGACGAGCTCGCGCGGATCGACGGTGTCGCGACGGTCCGTGCGGACGGCTCGAACGATCTACCGTTCGCCGGGACCACGACCGCGACGGTCGTCACCGACGACGGCCTGTCGGACGACCGACTGCAGCGGGTCACCGACGCCGTCGGACAGTGGATCGCCGACCACCGGGGCAGCGTCACCTACTCGGCCGACGTCGAGGCGGACGGCTTCGTCTTCACCGTCCAGCCGACCAGGACGGCGAACGCGCGGGTGCTCGACGTCGTGGACGGGCTCCGTGGTGACGACCGCTGGCTCGGCGCGGTGCTGTCCGTCCGTGGCGAGGTCCGCTCACTCGACCTGCAGGTGGCGGACCCCGCCGACCTCGTCACCGGGTGGACGGCGGTGCGGGCGGCCGCCGACGGGTCCGGGTGGGACGACGTCACCGCGACCGCGAGCGCCTGGAACGACCCGGCACGTGACACCACCGGACGGCGGGAACCGGACTGGTCCATCACGGACTCGGCGGGCGATCCCGCGACCGAGGTCGCAGCCCTCGGACAGGTGGCCGCTGCGCACCGGCTGACCGCTGCCACCGTCCGCCGGGGACTCGTGCACGTCCACATCGCGGACCTGGCCGACGTGCCCGACGTGACCGCCGTGCTGGAGCGGGCAGCGCCGGACGCCGCGGCGATCGTGGACGGCGGGGTCGTCACGAAGCGCGACCCGGGTGACGACGTCGACGAACGACCGGACGCCGGGACGTACGCCGAGGCCGATCGGCTCGCCCGTGTTGCGGCACGTCCCGGGGTCACCGCGGTCGAGCTCACCCGCACCGGGGTCACCGTCACCGCCGCCGACGTCGACACGGCGCTCGTGGCGGCCGAGGCGCTCGCCGCGGCGTCGCCGGTCGCACCCGTGCGGACGCTGTCGGTCGGGTCGTCGGCAGCGGCGGCCGCAGGGGACCACCAAGGGCTCCTCGTGCAGGGCTCCGCCGATCGCCTCGGTGCGTCCGCGGCGGTCGCCCGGAGCCTCACCGCCTTCCTGCCCGCGCGGGCGTCCTTCTTCGGCGCGGACCCGTCGGACGGCCCGTCCCCGTCGACGCCGACGAGTCCGACGACCACCACGAACGCGTCGATCTCCGCGACCCTGCAGCGCATCGACGACGTCCCCGCGTTCGTACAGGCGGTGCGGCCGGTGCTCCCCGACGGCACCACGGTGCAGGTCGGCATCGCCGGTCAGCTCCAGCTGCAGACCGCGCAGCTCACGCTCCGCGACGGCAGGCTCACCATCGACCGGCCGCGAGCGGTCGCCACCGACGACGACGCCCGGGTACGGCTGGCCGAGGCGGTCCGCGAAGCCTGGAA
This sequence comes from Curtobacterium sp. MCBA15_004, assembly GCF_001865055.2. Lineage (NCBI taxonomy): Bacteria > Bacillati > Actinomycetota > Actinomycetes > Micrococcales > Microbacteriaceae > Curtobacterium > Curtobacterium sp. MCBA15_004. The sequence continues at coordinate 787,403 of NZ_CP126266.1, forward strand.
CGGCTGACGGGCAACGCCTGGAACGGCTGACCGCCGCCCGGACGGACGCACATCCACGGGCCGACCCCGGAACGCCGGGGTCGGCCTGCCCCGTCACATCGTGGGGACGACGACCGCGCGCCCGGAGAGTTCCCCGGTTTCGAGCTTCCGGTACGCCTCGAGCGCGTCGTCGAGCGAGAACCGCTCGACGTCCGGCTCGATCTGGCCGGCGCGGTACATGGCGACGACATCGTGCAGGTCCTCGATCGTGCCCCAGTAGGTGTTCGTGATCGTCGACTCGTACGGCGTCGAGAAGAAGTTCCACTCGACGGTCCCGCCCGCGATGCCCACGACGACCAGGCGACCGCCGATCGCCATCGAGGCCTGTGCCGTGGCGATGGTGGGCGTGACCCCGACGAAGTCGAAGGCCGCGTCGACGCCCTTGCCCCCGGTGAGCTCGCGGATGGCCGCTGCCTGGTCCGGACCGGCGGGCACGGTGAGCGCGCCACGCGCTGCTGCGCGCTCCATCGCCTCCGGCTTGGCGTCGGTCGCGATGACGGTGGCGCCCGTGAGCGCGGTGAGGATCTGCACCGCGATCTGGCCCAGGCCGCCGAGCCCGACGACCAGGGCGTACTTGCCGCCGCCGGCGAGGGCCGGGAGGGCGCCCTTGATCGCGTGGTACGGCGTGAGTGCCGCGTCGGCGAGGGGTGCCGCGGCGACGGGGTCGGCGTCCCCGAGCGGGACGAGGTTCCGCGCCGGCACGGTGACGTACTCCGCCATGCCGCCGTCGCGCCCGAGGCCGATCGCGGCGTAGGGGTTGGTCGCGGCGTTCTCGCAGTAGGTGTCCTGCCCCTTCGAGCAGTACGAGCAGTGCCCGCAGCCGACGGGGCCGTAGACGAGGTGGGCCTCCCCGGGGGTGAACCCGGTGACGCCCTCGCCGACGGCCTCCACCCAGCCGGAGCTCTCGTGGCCGAGCACGAAGCCGGGTGCCTGCGCACCGGGCTGGCCCTCGCGGAACTCGCGGTACACGGCGACGTCGGAGTGGCACGCGCCGGCTCCGGCGACCTTGAGCAGCACCTCCCCGGGACCGGGGACCGGCTTCTCGACCTCGGTGAGGGACGGGAAGGTCTGGTACTGCTCGAACATCACGGCGCGCATCGGCGTTCTCCTTCGACTTGCCTGCGGGTTCCCGTCGTCCTGAACGACAGGTGTTGCCCACAGCCTACGCAGTGGACCATCCCGTCCGCCCGGCGGCTACCGTGCTGGACATGACCAGCATCGACCTCGACCACCGCACCGCCCTCGTGACCGGCTCCACGCAGGGGATCGGTCTCGCCATCGCCGTCGACCTCGCCCGGGCCGGCGCGACCGTGGTCGTGAACGGACGGAGCGAGGACCGCGTCACGCAGGCGGTCGACGCCGTGCGCGAGCAGGTGCCGGGAGCGCAGGTGCACGGCGTCGCCGCCGACCTGGCCACCGCCGAGGGCGCCGCCACGGTCCTCGACCGGTTCCCGCGCCTGGACGTGCTCGTGAACAACCTCGGCATCTTCGGCAGCGAGGACCCCTTCGCGATCACCGACGACGAGTGGCGACGCTACTTCGAGGTGAACGTCCTCGCGGCGGTCCGGCTGATGCGCGCCTACCTGCCGGGCATGACCGAGCAGGGGTGGGGCCGCGTGGTCTCGATCGCGAGCGACTCGGCGGTCGTGACCCCCGCCGAGATGATCCACTACGGCATGACGAAGACCGCGCTGCTCGCGGTGTCCCGCGGTTTCGCGAAGGCCGTCAAGGGGTCCGGCGTCACCGTCAACACCGTGCTCGCGGGCCCGACGCACACGGGCGGCGTCGAGGACTTCGTCGCCGAGATGGTCGGCGAGGACCTGCCCTGGGACGAGGCGCAGCGGCAGTTCATGCGGCAGCACCGTCCGCAGTCGCTGGTCGAGCGTCTGCTCGAGCCGGAGGAGGTGGCGCACATGGTGACGTACCTCGCGTCGCCGCTGGCCTCGGCGACGACGGGCGGTGCGGTCCGCGCGGACGGCGGGTACGTCGACGCGATCCTGCCCTGACGGCGGCCCGCGGCCGAGCCGTCGGTCGGCCAGTGGATCGGGTGCGCGTCCCACGCGTCAGGGTTGCGGCAGGACGCGACCCCGGTGACGGTCTGGAGGCCCGTGGTGCGCCCGGTGCGCGGGTCGCCGACCACGCACCGCCGGGTGTTCCGGGTCGGCCGCCGGCCGACCGACGGGTGCCGGGTCGGCCGCCGGCGCGACGCAGGGTCGGCCGCCCGCGCGTCGCGCCGCTCCGGCCGCGTTGCGCCGACCGGCCGCGCCGACCGGCCGCGCCGCCCGGCCGCGCCGCGTCGAGCCGCGTCGAGCCGCTCCGGCCGCGCCGCGGGCCGCGCCGCGGGCCGCGTCGCGCCGGCCACGCCGCGACGGACGGACCGCGACGGGCGGACCGCCTAGTGCATCGCCGGCAGCTGCTGTGCCCCCGCGTCCTCCCCGAGCTGCGGGTTGCGGAGCAGCACCACCGCGGCGACGACGGCGATCGCCATCACCACGGCTGCGCCGAGGAACACCGCGTCGTACCCGGCGACGAGTGCACCGGCGGATCGCCCCGCCCCGGCGTGCGCGACGTACAGGTTCGTGAGCACGGCGAGGCCCACGGCACCGCCGATCTGGTTCGTCGCGTTCGCGGCGGCCGCGGCGGCGCCGGCGTCCTCGGGGCGGACCCGGGACAGCGCCATGTTCTGCGCGGGGACGAAGATCGCGGCCATGCCGGCGCCCATCACGACCAGGCCGGGCAGCACGTCGGTCCAGTACGAGCCGTCGGCCGAGACGCGGGTGAGCAGCAGCACGCCGATGCCCGCGACGACCGGTCCGACGACCATGAGGGGCTTCGGGCCGGTGCGCGGCACGGTCTTGACGAGCACGGGGATGACCGCTCCGATGGCGAGCGCGAGCGGCAGTGTCGCGACGCCGGAGACGAGCGGCGCGAAGCCGAGGACCTGCTGCAGGTGGAAGGTCACGTAGAGCGTCACGGTCGCCATCACGGCACCGGCGCAGGTCTGGACGACGAGGGCGCCGCCGCGGTTCCGGTCGAGCACGACGCGCAGCGGCAGCAGCGGCGCGGCGACCCGCAGCTCGATGAGCACGAACGCGACGAGGAACACGACACCGATGCCGATCGCGACGAGCGCGCCGCCCTCGACCCAGCCCCGCTCGGCGAGGGTGAAGCCGTACACGAGCGCGCCCAGCCCGACGGCGATGGTCACGGCACCGGCGACGTCGAGTCGTCCGTGGCCCTCGGCACGGCTCTCGCGGAGCACGAGGACCGCGGCGACGACGGCCACGGCCGCGACCGGCACGTTGACGAGCAGGCACCAGCGCCAGCCGACGAACTCGGTGAGCACCCCGCCCAGCAGGAGGCCGACGGCCGCGCCGCTCGAGGTGATCGCGCCGAGGACCCCGAACGCGGTGTTCCGGGCACGACCCGACGGGAAGGTGACGCTCACGAGCGACAGCGCCGCGGGGGCCATGAGCGCGGCACCGGCACCCTGGAGCACCCGGCCGCCGATGAGCATCGCGGGGACGGTCGCGAGCCCGGCGAGGAGCGACGCCGCCGCGAACAGGACGACACCGAGCACGAACGTGCGCTTGCGGCCCCAGTAGTCGGCGATGCGCCCGCCGATGAGCAGGACGGCACCGAAGGTCAGCGCGTACGCCGTGATGATCCACTGCCGCCCGTCGGCGGTCAGGCCGAGCTCGGTCGCGGCCTGCGGGATCGCGATGTTCACGATCGTGGTGTCGAGGATGACGAGCAGCTGCGCCGCGGCGAGCGTGACGAGCACGAGCCGCGAGCGGGCGTCGATCCGGCCGGTCGGCGTCGAGCCGGTCGGCGTCGAGCCGGTCGCGGGAGCGGACCCGGCGGAGGCGCCTGCGGCGGGAGGACCGACGGTCGGCGTGGTGCCGGTGGACGGGGAGGTGGGCATGGCGGAGTGGTTCCGTTCTCGGGAAGGCGTCGTGGGGTTTTCAGCCCGGATCGCCTTCCGCGACCACTCCGGCACCGTGCCGGACACAGCGAGGAGCCTACCGGACGCGGCAGGATGGCCCGGTGACCCCCGCGCAGCCGACCCCGGCCGAGCCGGCCTCCGCGCAGCCGACCCCGGCCGAGCCGACCCCCGCGCACGCGGCCCTCGACGCCCTCGTCCGGCACGTCGCCGCCACCGGCTTCCGCGCGCACGGTCTGCACGTCCGGGTCGGTGACGACACGGTCGAGCACCGCTGGACCCCGGACGTGCGCGAGGAGGTCCACTCGGTCGCCAAGGGCGTCGCCGTGCTGGCGGTCGGCATCGCGGCCGACGACGGCCTGGTCGACGTGGACGGGCCGGTCGCCGCCACGCTGCCCGCCCTGTGCACCGGCGCGGGCACCGACCGGGTCACCCTCCGGCACCTGCTCACCATGACGAGCGGCGTGGACATGCCGTGGTCGCCGACCGAGTTGACCGAGTGGCCGGACCTCGCGGCGGAGTTCCTGTCGCGGCCCTCTCGGGGACGGGTGTTCCAGTACGCGAACGCGAGCACGTACACGGCGATGCGGGTGCTCGAACGACACGTCGGGGACGTCGGCGCGTTCGTGTCCGAGCGCGTGTTCGCACCGCTCGGCATCGCGGACGTGGACTGGGCGCGGTGCGCGCGGGGCTTCGTCGCCGGCGGCGAGGGCATCGCCCTGCGCACGTCGGAGCTCGCCCGCATCGGACGCCTGGTGCGGGACGGCGGGGTCGTCGACGGCCACCGGGTCGTCGCGGCGCGCTGGTGCGAGGCGCTGCACTCCGACTGGGTGGAGCGCGAGGGCGCCGGTCCCGGGTACGAGCGGTACGCGATGGCCGGGTGGGACGGCCCCGGGCAGCTCTGGCGGCTGCACGGCGCACACGGCCAGATGCTGCTGTTCGATCGCGACGCCGTGGTCACCGTGACCGCGGACGACCACGCCGGTGCCGACGCGTTCGCGTCGGCCGTCGCCGACGTGCTGTCCGCACGGTCCGCCGCCACCGCGCGGGACTGACGACCGGACCGACGACCGGCCGGGAGGCGCGTGGCGGCCCCGACCCGTCCCTCCCGTCGTGCCCGCCCGCCGGCCGGGAGGCGCGTGGCGGCCCCGACCCGCGCCTCCCGTCCGGCCAGGCCGCGCTCTCCGGACCAGACACGACACTTCCTCGATCTCGTGACCCGGGACGCTGACGGGCGCCGCCGCACTGCCGACAGGGATCCGCGACACCCGAGCGCGACCGTCGGCCGCGGCCCCCGCCGACACCCACCTCCCCGGAAGGGACCCACCGTGGACGTCGTCCGCTCCTCCGTCGTCGCGCTCGTGGTCGGCGCGCTCACCCTCTCCGCCGTCGGCACCGCGCACCCGGCAGCCGCGGCACCCGCCGCTGCCGCACCCGCACCCGCACCCGCACCCGCCGCACCGGCACCCGCCGCACCCGCACCCGCCGCACCCGCCGCACCCGCCGCCGCTGCTGCGCCCGCCGGGCCGCCCGCGGACGGCGTCCGCGTCGGCGCCGGCTCCTACGCCCCGACCCCGCCCGGGAGCCTGCCCGACATCGCGGACGTGCAGGCCACCGTCGACCAGCACCTGTACGTCGACCCGTCGCAGGCGGGCGAGCCGGTGCCGACCAACCAGTGGTGGACCGACCTGCTCGTCAGCCGCTGGTCCGGCGACATGTGGGCCTACCCGTTCGTGTCGTCGAACAGCGCCGCGGGGACGAAGCTCAGCTACCCGACCACCTGGAACGCCGACGGCACGGCCATGCGGCTCGACGCCCCGATCACCGTCGGCGCGACCGTCGAGCCGACCCCGGACGCCTCCGACCGGCTCCTCGCCGACTTCGAGGACGGCGTCCCCGCCGACTGGACCGCGACCGGCGACGCGTTCACGACGACCGCGACCGGCACGGCACGCGGGCAGAGCGCGGTCTCGGGGTGGCTCGGGAAGGGCTTCCTCGACTCCTTCACGGACGACGACGGCGACGGCGCGACGGGCACGCTCACCTCGCCCGCGTTCACGATCGACCGTTCGACGCTCGCGTTCCTCGTCGGCGGCGGTCGGCACCCCGACCACGAGGCGGTGCAGCTCCTGGTGGACGGGCAGGTCGTCGAGCAGGCGACCGGCACCGACAGCGAGGTGCTCCGGTGGGCGTCGTGGGACGTCTCGGCGCTCCGCGGCAGGACCGCGCAGCTCCGCGTGGTCGACGACCTGCGCGCCGGCTGGGCGCACGTCCTGCTCGACCAGGTGCTGCTGACCGACGCGCCCGACGGCCTCGCCGAGCGGTCCTCCACGACGTTCTCGGCGAAGGAGGCCGACGCCCTGCGGTGGGGCGACTGGAACGTCAGCTGGCGGATGCCCCAGGACGGCCCCGGCGGCCAGTCCGTCGACGTCACGAGCGTGCAGGGCTCGCCCTACGAGTGGTTCGAGTTCCACGGCGCGACCCCTCGGCTGACGCTGCAGCCCGGTGCGACGCTCACGGACGGCGACGGCGAGCGCCTGACCGGCACGATCACGGCCGACCGCTTCGAGATCCGCCAGGACGGGCACGTGTTCGGCGTGCACGCCCCGACCGGCACGACGTTCACCCGCACGGGCGACGTCCTGGACGCGTCCGCGGGCACGCCCTACCTGGTGGTCAGCGCGGTGCCCGAGCACGGGCTGACGCTCGACGACCTGCACCGCACGGCGTTCGCGGTGCCGCGGGACACCACGATGGCCTACTCGTACGACCCCGCGGCCGGACAGGTGGAGCAGCGCTGGTCGCTCCGCACCGACCTGCTGCAGGGCACCGACCACGACACCGTGCAGGGCTGGCTCCAGCACCAGTACGCCGAGTCGACGAACGACCTCCGCTTCACCGGGGCCACGTACGCGACGCCCCGGGGCACCATGCGCACCACCGTCGGGCACGACGGCTGGACGCTCCGCTACGCGTTCAGCGGGCTCACTCCGGTCGGCGCGGAACCCACGGCCACGGGCGACGACCCGTACCGCGAGGACGTCATGCGGCGGTACCTCGCCGACTACGCCGCGAAGACCACCTACGGCGGGGACACCTACTGGGGCGGCAAGGACCTGCAGCAGCTCGGCGCGTACATGACGATCGCCGACCAGATCGGCGACGACGCGGACGCCGAGCGGCTCCGGTCGACGCTCGAACGGGCGCTCACCGACTGGTACACGTACTCCATCGGGGAGCGCGAGCACTTCTTCGCGATGTACCCGACGTGGAAGGCCCTGATCGGCTTCGGCGACTCGTACGGCTCGGCGCAGTTCAACGACAACCACTTCCACTACGGCTACTTCGCGCTCGCGACCGCGATGCTCGGTCGGGCCGACCCGGCGTGGGCCGAGCGCTACGGCGGCATGGCCACCCTGGTCGCGAAGCAGTACGCGAACTGGGACCGCGACGACGCCCGCTTCCCGTACCTGCGGACGTTCGGCGTCTGGACCGGGCACTCGAACGCCGGCGGGGTCTCCTCGCCGGGCGGCAACAACCAGGAGTCGTCGTCCGAGGCGATCCAGTCCGAGGCCGGGCTGTTCCTGCTCGGCACCGTCCTCGGCGACGAGGAGATGCAGGCCACCGGCGCGATGCAGTACGTCACCGAGCGGGCGGCCGTGCGGGACTACTACCAGAACGCGCACGGCAACCCCGCGTCGAAGGCGTACGACGGGAACGGCGCGTTCCCCGCGGCGTACCGGGCCGGACAGGCGGGCATCCTGTTCGACTCCGGCCAGGCCGAGGCGACGTACTTCTCGGGCGACCCGGCCTGGATCTACGGCATCCAGTGGATGCCGACCGCCCCGTGGTTCGCGTACTTCGGCTGGGACCCGGACTTCTCGGCGTCGCTCATGCGGCAGATGATGCGCGCACGACCACAGGTCGTCGGACAGGACGGCGTGGTCGGCGGCAACGCGGGCCACGTGCAGATGCTCACGAAGAAGTGGTGGGGCGTCGGCACCTACGGCGACGCCGTCATCACCCGGGACCGACCGGCGGCGATCCGCGAGCTGCAGGACGCCGTCCGCGCCGCCGAGCGGAACCACCCCGGGTACGTCACCGCCCGGACGGCCGCGAACCCGCTGTACGACCGCGCGACCGACACGCTGTACGTCTCGGTCGCCGAGGACGGCACCGTGGTGTTCCCGGACGCGTACTGGACGCCGGAGACCCTGCCAGCGGCCCTCGTGCCCGCCGAGCTCGACGGTCCGACCGCCGACCGGCAGCCCGCCGACTGGCCGGTGCGCTCGCCGCTGCTGTCCTTCCTGGTCACGGACTACCGGGCGGACACCGCGACCATCGACCGGCTGTACGGCGTCGACCTGACCGACCACCGCCCTGGTGTCGACACGGCCCACGCCGCGGCGGTGTTCAGCGACATGGGCGACGCCCTCGGCAACGTCGTGCTCGGCTTCCTCGCCCAGTACGACCCCGACACCTACGCCGACGTGCACGCGGCGCTCTGGGCGGAGCAGGACCCGGCCGTCACCGGGCAGTCGATGGCCGGCCTGGTCTACCACCAGGCGATGTCGAACCGCACCGTCGGCACCGAGGTCACCGACCGGCACACCTCGAACCCGCTCAGCCAGGTGTTCCGGGCCGCCGACGGCACGTACTCGTACGTGCTCGACAACATCGACGACGTCCAGCACACCTACGACGTCTACGAGGGGCAGCGCGTGATCGGGCAGATCGCGGTCCCGGCCCGGACGCAGATCACCTCGCACCTCGACGCCCGGCTGACCGACGTCGCGGTCGCCCTCGACGGCGGCGCCAGGACGGTCGCCCCCGGGAGCACGGTGCACCTCACCGCGACCGGCACCGACCAGTACGGCGCGACCGTGCCGCTCGAGGGCGTGCGCTGGACCACGTCCTCGGGGACGATCGACGCCGACGGCACCCTGCACGCCGGCGCCGACCCGGTGGACGTCGCGACGGTGACGGCCACGGTCGGCTCCGTGCACGGCGAACACCGGTTCCGGGTGGCCCCGACGCCCGTGCTCACCGGCCTCACGGTGACCCCCGGCGTCGAGCGGCTCGTCGTCGGCACCCCGGTGACCTTCCGCGCCGAGGGGCACGACCAGTACGGCGACCCCGCCGCGCTGCCCGCCCCGCCGGTGTGGAGCACGACCGCGCCGGGTTCGGTCACCGCCGACGGCACCCTGACCACCACGGGACCGGGCGCCGGCTACCTGGTCGCCACCGTCGGTGCCGGACCGGCCACGGTCGAGGGGACCGCGGTCGTGTCCTCGGTCGTCACGGTCCCCGTCGTCCCCGGCGTCCGGGCCACCGCGACCTCGACCGACGGCGGGAGCACGGCCGCGAGGGCCGTCGACGGTGACCGCTCCACCCGCTGGGAGAGCCGCCACGGTGTCGACGACGTCGACCTGGTGCTCGACCTCGGCGGTGCCCGCGACGTCGACACCGTGCAGGTGGACTGGGAGGCCGCGGCAGCCGCGCGCTACGTCGTCCAGGTGGCCGACGCGGCGGACGGTCCCTGGCGCGACGTCCGCACGGTCGAGAAGACCGACGCCGCCGCCGACACCGTGCCCGTCGGGGCGACCGCCCGGTACGTCCGGCTGCACCTGACCGACCGGCTGACGCAGTACGGCTACTCGGTGTGGGAGGTCCGGGTCACCGGGACCCCCGCGGCGTCGGCCGTCACCGTGCGGGACCTGCTCGTGGCCCCGCGCAGCGCCACCGTCCGGTCCGGCGACACCGTCCGGCTCGCCGCGTACGGCTTCGACGCGGACGGCGCCGGCGGGCTGCTCGAGGGACCGGCGCGCCCGACGTGGACCGTCGACGCGGCGGACGGCAGCGGGACCGCCACGGACCCGGGCGACGGGGCGACCGTCAGCGACGCCGGGGTCGTCACCGCACCCCGTACCCCCGCCGCGACGATCACCGTCCGGGCGACCCGGGGGGAGGCCGCCGGCACCGCCGTGGTCCGCACGCTCGACGCCCCGGCCACCCCCGCAGCGGCCCGGGACGTCGCGGTCGGCAAGCCCGTGACGACCTCGTCGGACGAGCGCGGCGACCTGGCCGGCGACGCGGCCGTGGACGACGACGACACGACCCGCTGGTCGAGTGCCGCCCACGACGGCGAGTGGCTCGCGGTCGACCTCGGCGCGGTGCTGCCGCTCGACCGGGTCGAGGTCGCGTGGGAAGCGGCCTCGGCGGCGTCCGACCGGGTCCAGGTCCGCGACCGCGACACCGATCCGTGGCGCACGGTCGCGACCACGACCGCGGGGAGCGGCGGGACCGAGCGGCACGCCCTCGACGGGGTGCGCGGTCGGTACGTGCGGCTCGTCGCCGACACCAGGAACACGCGGTACGGCGTCTCAGTGTGGTCCTTCCGGGTGTTCTCCACCGAGGGCGCGCCGACACCCGACCTCGCCCGCCGCGCGACCGTGCGGTCATCGGGCGACGAGTCGGCCGGCACCCCGGCCCGCCTCGCCGTCGACGGCGACCCGGGGACGCGGTGGGCGAGCGAGCACGTCGACGACGCCCACCTCGACGTCGACCTCGGTGCGGTGCACACGGTGCACGAGGCGACGATCCGGTGGGAGGCCGCGTACGGCCGCTCGTACCGGATCGAGGGCCGTGACGGCACGACGGGCGCGTGGACGACGGTCGCGACGGTGACCGACGGCGACGGCGGCACCGACCGGGTCGCGCTGCACGGCTCGTGGCGGACGCTGCGGCTGCAGGGCGTCGAACGGGGCACGCCGTACGGGTACTCGCTGTACGCGCTCGAGGTGCGCTGACCCCGCGGTCGGCACCGCGTCGAGGCGGACGGGAGGCCCGTGGCGGCCCCGGTGCGCGCCTCCCGTCGTCCCCACGTGCCGGACGGGAGGCGCGTGGCGGCCCCGCACCGTGCCTCCCGTCCGTCGTCGCGACGGCGTCAGCCCGCCGCGTCCGCGCCGAACGCGTCGCCCGCGGTGACCGGCGAGCCGTCCCAGACGACCGCACCGCAGGACCGCGCGGCACCGACCGCGTCGGGGCCGAGCCGCGAGGCGTCGCAGACCACCCGGACCCCGAGTGCCCGGCAGATCCGCACCACCGAACCGACCGCGGCCGCGTCGACCACCCCCGGGTCCGCCAGCAGGAGCACGTGCGGCGGCGGTGAGAACTCCCGCAGCGCGGCACCCCAGCTCACCGCGTGCAGGAGCCGGCTGCCATACTCCGATGGGACGAGCCACTCGTAGCGGTCGCCGACCGGGTGCGCGTCCACGACCACCAGCGTGCCGCTCACGGGGTTCCCCCGTGTCGGGGGAGGGGACCAGCATGACCGACACCGACCAGGACCGACGGGTCGCGGTGGTGATCGAGGACGACCTCGACATCCGCTACCTGCTCGAGCAGGTGCTCACGCAGGCCGGCTACTCCACCGTCAGCACCGGGAACGGCGAGGACGGCGTCCGCGCGGTCCTCGCGCACGAGCCGGTCGTGACGACCCTGGACGTGTCGCTGCCGGGGATCGACGGCTTCGAGGTGGCCCGACGCATCCGGGCGTCGAGCAGCACCTACATCGTGATGATCTCGGCGATGGGCGACGAGATCGACGTGCTGCAGGGCCTGGAGGCCGGCGCCGACGACTACATCGTCAAGCCGTTCCGGCCGCGCGAGCTCCGCGCGCGGCTCGGGGCGATGCTCCGCCGACCGCGCACGGTCGTCGAGACCGACGGCTCCGCGCCTGCGGTCCGCGCGGTCGGTGCCGCGACACCGACGGCCGGGGCGCTCGCCGCGGGCGTCGGTGCGGCGACCCCGGTGTCGCCGGTCGGGTCCGCCCCGGTCGCACCCGAGTGGGTCCCCGCCGCCGCGCCCGCCGTCGAGGCCGCTCCTGCCGAGCGGGTACCGGACCGGGGTGCCGAGGCCGCGGGGGCCGTCGTGCCGACCGTCCCGGCGGCGGTCACCCCGGCGCAGGACGAGGGCACGTGGGTCCGGCACAACGGCCTCGCGATCGACCCCGAGGCGCGGCTCGTCCAGGTGGACGGCACGCCCGTCGAGCTGACCAAGACCGAGTTCGACCTGATCGCCACGCTCGTCGACTCCCGTCGTCGCGTGCGGTCGAAGGCGGACCTGGCGCTCGCGATCCGGAACGACGCGTACGTCACCACGCACTACATCGGCGACGCCGACCGCCGTGCGGTCGAGGTGCACATGGCCAACCTGCGCCGCAAGCTCGCCGACGACCCGAACGCGCCACGCTTCGTCGTGACGGTCCGGGGCGTCGGGTACCGCCTGACGGGCCCCGGGGACCCGGGGTACGTCGCGGAGTAGGGCGCAGGGCGGCAACCCGTCAGACCTTGTACCCGAACTGGCGGCGGAGCAGCTTGCCGACCATCCCGAGGGTCTGCAGGGCCGTGATGACGGCGAGGACGGGCCAGCCGGAGCCCAGGATGCGCGCCTGCGTCACGACGTCGAGCTGCAGCCAGCCGAACACGGCCGTGGCCATCACGAGCAGGACGATCACGACCGGGGCGAGGTGGGCGTTGCCCGAACCGCGCTCGGCCTTGGCCTGCTCGGCCCAGTTGTCGGTCTGCTTCTTGCTGCCGAAGCGGGTCCACGCGCGCAGGAAGTGGCCGAGCCGGATCCACATGTAGACCTCGGCGGGCACGAGCAGCAGGGCGAACAGGACGTCCCGCCAGGTGCGGTGCTTCATGGACGCGACGACGCGCAGGTTCAGCGCGACCGCGACGACCGGCGGGACGAGCCAGAGGGGGCTGAAGACGAAGGCGTGGATCGACAGGGACGCCACGAGCAGCAGGACGAACAGCACCCGGGTGAGGAAGTTCATCGCCATCGACGCGTGCTCGAGCCACCGCAGCCGCAGGTTCGGGTGGAACGGCTGCCCCTTCGTGTCGCCGCGCTGCCCGGGCCACATGAGCTCGATGGCACCGAAGTTCCACTTGACCTGCTGGGCGTCGAGGCCGCGGAGGGTGTGCATGCCGCCGACGTCGGCGCGGGCACGGGCGCTGATCTTCGTGAGGTAGCCGGCGCTCTTCACCTGGAGCGACAGGAGCGAGTCCTCGACCTCGCTGTCCTTCACCCACGGGGAGCCCTGGTGGTTCGCCTCCATGACCTCGTGCAGGGCGCGCATCGAGAAGATCGAGAACTGCCCGCCGAGCACCGCCATGTTCCGGCCCTTGAGCATGTTCTGCATGTTGAACGCGGCGAACTGGGCGCGCTGTCCGGCGATGAGGAAGCGGGGGACGACGCCGCGGAAGGGACGGTCGTCGATCGAGTAGATCGCGGAGATGCCCCCGATGCGCGCGTCCGAGACGATCTCCTGCGCGAGCCACTCGACGGCTTCGGGGTCGGCCGTGGTGTCGCCGTCGACGCCGAGCATGTAGTCGCAGCCCTCGATGAGGCTGAAGCCGTAGTTGAGCGCGCCGACCTTCTTGTCCGCGTTCTCGCCGATGTCGTGCACGTAGACCTCGGTGCGCTGCTCGACCCCGTCGCGCTCGACGCGGTGCGGGCCGGCGAACTCGGCGGCGACGTCGAAGGAGCGGTCGGTCGTGTTGTTGATGACGACGTGCACGACGTCGGGCAGGCGGGTCTGCTCGAGCAGGGAGCGGAGGACCGCGCCGATGGTCTCCTCCTCGTTGTACGCGGGGATGACGCAGCCGATCGACGGGCGGTACTCGGGGAGGGCGTCGAGGTCGTCCATGACCGACGCGGCCAGCTCGGGGTCGTGGCGGCGGGTGTACCGGAGTCGCTCCTCGGCGGAGGGCGAGGTGCGGACGGGGGTGGAGGCTGCGGTGCCGGCGGTCTGCGTCGTGGACAACGTGGGGCTCCTGATCGTTCGGGTCTCGATGCGGTTGCAACGAGTCTCCGACGACGGCCTCTGGTGCGGCGCGGGTCCGGCGCAGCGGATGCTCAAGATCCGCTCTGGACCGTCCCGCGCGGCCCGGCGCGCGGCCCGGCCTGTGGCCCGGTGCGCGGCCCAGCGATCCGCGGCCCGGCGGTGCGCGGCCCGGCGACGCGTGGCCGGGCGGCGCGCGGCCCGGCAGCGCTCAGCCCTGCTCCTCGGCCTCGAGGTCGGCCAGCGCGTAGCCGTGGTCGTCGGTCGAGGTGGTCCGCCATGACGACGACGGCACGGTCGGCACCTGCCCGGGTGCCGACGACGCCACGGCGGCCTCGACCTGGCTCCGCCACGCGCCGAGGTCGCACTCCTCCTGGCGCACGAGGGCCACCACCCGGTCGGCGTCCTCGGTCCACACGGTCGCGTCCGGCGGCACGACCGCGACCACCGCGCGCGCGAGCATCGCCCGGGCGCCCCCGGTCACGCCCACCCCGAACGCGGTCGTGAGCAGGGCGGCGTCCTCGAGGGTGACGGCGACCCGCACGAGCGACACCTGGTGGTAGTCCGCCCGCTCCAGGGTCCGGACGACGGCGGGGAGCACCTCGGCGCGCTGCGGTACCGACGCGTCGTCCTCGGCGAGCACCTCGGGACGGCTGCGGAACACGATGCAGAACAGGGCGACCGCGAGCAGCACGACGAGCCAGACGATCAGCACGCGGGTCTGGTCGCTCGCGAACAACGACGCGGCGACGAGCACGAGGAACGCACCGACCGAGGCGACCGCGGCGTCGAGGGCCGACCGCGGCACGTCGGTCCGGCGTCGGCGCCAGCGTCGGCCGGCGAGGACCGTCACGAGCAGCAGCAGCCCGCTCCCGATCGTCGCCCAGAGCAGCAGGGGGTTCACGCGCGGGCTCCCGTCGTCGTGGTCGCCGGCGGTGCCGCCGGGATCGTCATGATCGCGGTGGTGCCCTCGCCGAGTGCGCTCGTCACCACGAGGTCGCCGCCGTGCCGTCGGGCGATCTGCCGGCTGATGGCGAGCCCGAGCCCGGTGCCGTGGACCCCGGTGCGGCGGACGCTCTCGGCGCGGAAGAACCGTTCGAACAGGTGGTCCTGGTCGCCGTCCGCGATGCCGATCCCGTCGTCCCGCACGATCAGCCACACCCTGTCGCCGACGGCGTGCGCGCCGATCTCGACCCACCCGCCGTCCCGGTTGTACTTCACCGCGTTGCTCACGAGGTTGTCGACGACCTGCCGGATCCGGAACGCGTCGGCGACGACCCGGACGGGCGCCTCGGTCGGCGTGGTCCGGAGTTCGACCCCGGCCACGCGCGCCGCGGGCTCGGCGGCCTCGACGGCTGCGCCGACGACGTCGAGCAGGTCGAACGGCGCGGGCACCAGGTCCACCCGGTCCTCGCGCGCGGCCTGCAGGATGCCCCCGACGAGCTCGACCAGGCGTTCGGCGTTCCGCGACGCCACGTCGAGCATGCGTTCGGCGGCGGGTGGCAGGCCCTCGACCTCGCGGGCGAGCTCGACCGAGCCGAGGACCGCGGTCGTCGGGGTCCGGAGTTCGTGGGAGACCGACGCGACCAGGTCCTCGCGGGCCTGCAACGCCGCACGTTCGGCGGTGACGTCCCGCGCGACGAGCACCCCGCCCGCGCCGCCCTCGGCCCCGGCCGCGTCGGGGAGCAGGCGCGTGCTCACGGTGTAGGTCCGTACGGAGCCGTCCTCGCGGCGGACCGACACGAGCTCGCCGTCGAGCTCGGTGCCGTCGACCGTGCGCTGCACGAGGGCGTCGAGGTCGGTGCTCCCGCCGCGCGCGGCGAGGTCGAGCAGGGCCGCTCCGCCGCGACCGGCGTTGTCGACGGTGGTGCGCCCCTCGGGGTCGAACGCGAGCACGTCGAAGTCGACCGAGTCGAGCACGGCACGGACGGCCTCCTCGCGGGCGGTCACCTCGGCGAGCCGGGTGTGCAGCAGCGCGGCCTGCCCGAGCAGGAGCTGCTGCCGCGCCTTGCCCCGTCGGGCGAGGACGGACGACGTCCCGCTGACCGCCGCGATCACGAGCGGCAGGGAGACCAGCCGGGCGGTGTCCTCGGCGTCGACCACGGCCCACTCACCGGGGGCACCGACCCAGAGCAGGCCGATCGCGACGACCGCCGTGAGCGAGGCACCGCGGAACCCGAAGGCGTAGCCCGACCAGATCGCCGGCAGGACGAACAGCGCACTCACGCCGATCGTCGGGACGTCACCGCGGATGAGCGCGATCCCGGCGACGTCGGCGGCGAGCACGGCGGCGAACCACCGCGGGTCGACCCTCGGCGGC
Source organism: Curtobacterium sp. MCBA15_004 (assembly GCF_001865055.2). NCBI lineage: Bacteria > Bacillati > Actinomycetota > Actinomycetes > Micrococcales > Microbacteriaceae > Curtobacterium > Curtobacterium sp. MCBA15_004. The sequence goes on from NZ_CP126266.1 coordinate 803,555, forward strand.
GCGGCGGCCGTCACGGCGAGGGCGACGAGGGGGAGCGCGGTCCCGACGGTCGCCAGCACGCCGACCTCGTCGCGGTCGACCACGAGGACGAACGCGATGACGGGCATGATCCCGGCGACCACGGCGAACTGGTTCCGGAATGCCCGGAGTCCCGCACGCTCGTCACGGCCGACACGATTCCGCATGCGGCCATGCTGTCACCCGGCGGCCCCGCGCGCCGCAGTGCGGGACCGGGACGGCGTCCCGCGGCGACCGGTCCGGCAGCACGGACGATCGGTCCGGCGGTGTCCGCGGCGCGTGCGAGGATCGTCCGGTGCACCAGGAGCAGGGACCCGTCGCCGTCGTGATCGCCGCCATGAGCGAGGAGCTCGCGGCCGTCGCCACCCTGCTCGGCGGTGTCGTGATCGACGACGGGCCCGTCGGCGGCCACGACCGGCACCACCTGCTCGACGTGGGCGGCCGCGTGGTCGCCCTGCGCCGCAGCGGCATCGGCTTCACGAACGCGACCGCCGCCGTCGCGCACTGCTACCACGACTTCGGCGCCGTCCCCGTGCTCAGCGTGGGCACCGCGGGCGGCCTCATGCGTGGCATCGCGATCGGGGACGTCGTGGTCGGCGACCACTACGTCAACGTGAACGCGGACGCCACGGCGTTCGGCTACGCGCTCGGCCAGGTGCCCGGCATGCCGCCGCGGTACGCGCCCGACGCACGCATGGTCGCGCTCGCGACCGGCTCGGACGCCGACTACCGGATCCGACCGGCGACCATCGGGTCGAGCGAGGTCTTCGTGACCGAGGGCCGCGCCCGCCTGCTCCGGGACGCCTTCCCCGACGTCGCCGCCGTCGACATGGAGTCCGCCGCGATCGCGCAGTTCGCGCACGTACACGACATGCCGTTCGTCTCGATCCGCGGGATCAGCGACCTCTGCGCCCCCGACGGCGACGAGTTCAAGGAGCACCTGGACGACGCGGCGGCGCGCTCGGCGCGCGTCGCGCACGACGTGCTCACCGGCCTGGCGGCCTGACCGGACCTCGTCGGACCCGACCGGGCGACCGGGTTCCGCCGTCCGCCGGTCGGTCGTCAGCCGGACGCCACCTGGCGGGGCCGCCCCGGCCCGACCCGGCCACGTGACGGACGGGAGGCGCGGCACCCGTCGGTACCGCGCCTCCCGTCCGGTCCGTGGTCACGCGACGCGCGGGGCGCGACGCCGCACGTGCGTCCCGCCGCCCGCCGCGTGGCCGCCGCGTGCCCGCCGCTCAGCGGCGCCGGCGGCTCGAGATCAGCCCGCCGAACACCAGCACGACGGCCACGACGAAGACGATCAGTTGCACGGGCTCGAAGCCGTCCAGGTTCATCAGGTGCTCCTTCCGCGCGGGGTGCCCGCGCTGTCGACGTCGCCGACGGTAGGACCCGGTTCCTGTACGCGTCGAGGGACCGGGGTACGGCACCGCCGGTCCGGTCTCCGCACCGGCGGACGCACCTCGGTGGACGCTGCGAGCGGAACACCCCCTCCGGTGCGATGATGATCCGCGGCCGTCGCCCGGACGACCCCGACGGAAGAGATCCGCGTGACCGAGACACGCTCACAGTCGCACGCCACGGCCACCGTGGACGACGGCACGCACGGACCCTCGAAGAGCGTCGCGGCGCTCGCGCTCGCCGCCCTCGGTGTCGTCTTCGGCGACATCGGCACGAGCCCGCTGTACGCGCTGCGCACCGTGTTCACCATCGACGGCGGCATCGTCAAGGCCACGCAGGAGGACGTCTACGGCGTCATCTCGATCATGTTCTGGAGCGTCACGGTCGTCGTGTCGATCAAGTACGTGCTCGTCCTCATGCGCGCCGACAACAACGGCGAGGGTGGCGTGATGGCGCTCGCCGCCCTGGCCCGCCGCCTCTACGCGAAGCGCCGAGGGGGCGCGACGATCTTCCTGGTCATCGGGATCATCGGCGTCTCGCTGTTCTACGGCGACTCCGTCATCACGCCGGCCGTCTCGGTGCTGTCCGCGGTCGAGGGCCTGTCCACCGCGGCCCCGTCGGTGGAGCACCTCATCGTCCCGATCGCCGCGGTGATCCTCGTCCTGTTGTTCGTGGTGCAGCGGTTCGGCACGGGCAAGGTCGGCAACCTGTTCGGCCCCGTGATGCTCCTGTGGTTCGCCGTGATCGCGATCGCCGGGGTGCCGCACATCATCGCCCACCCGGGCGTCCTGCAGGGGCTCTCGCCGACCTGGGCGATCGCGTTCCTCATCGCGCACCCGTACATCACGTTCGTCGCGATGGGGGCCGTGGTGCTCGTCATCACGGGTGCCGAGGCGCTGTACGCCGACATGGGGCACTTCGGCCGCACCCCGATCCTGCGGGCCTGGTTCTTCGTCGTGTTCCCGGCGCTCGTGCTGAACTACCTCGGCCAGGCGTCGCTCGTGCTCGAGGACCCGTCCACCGCGAAGGACCCGTTCTTCCTGCTGTTCCCGGACGGACTGCGGCTCCCGGTCGTGGTGCTCGCGACCGCCGCCACCGTGATCGCCAGCCAGGCCGTCATCTCCGGGGCGTTCTCGCTCACCCGCCAGGCCGTGCAGCTCGGGCTGCTGCCGCCGCTGACGATCCGGCAGACCTCGCGGCAGGAGGGCGGTCAGATCTACCTGCCGGCGGTCAACCTGCTGCTGTTCATCGGCGTCATGGCGATCATGCTCGCGTTCCGGTCCTCGGCGAGCCTGGCCACCGCGTACGGGGTGTCCGTCACCGGCGCGCTCGTCGTCGACACGCTCCTGCTGCTGCTCGTGGTGAAGCCGCTCTGGCAGTGGAAGACCTGGAAGCTCGTGACGGCCGCCGTCGTGTTCGGTGGACTCGAGCTGACCTTCCTCGCCGGCAACCTGTCGAAGATCGTGCACGGCGGATGGGTGCCGCTCCTCATCGCGCTGGCCGTCATCACGCTGATGACGACGTGGCGCCGCGGTCGGCAGCTCGTGCAGGACGAGCGCAAGGAGCGTGAGGGGTCCCTCGCCGAGTTCATCGAGCGGGTGAACACGAAGCACATCCCGCGGGTCGAGGGGATCGCGATCTTCCCGCACCCGAACAAGGAGACGACCCCGCTCGCGCTCCGGGCCAACGTCGAGCACAACCACGTCATGCACCGCACCGTGCTCATCGTGTCCGTGCTGACCGCCAACGTGCCGCACGTCCCGCACGCCAAGGCCTTCACGCGCGACGACCTCGGCTACGAGGACGACGGCATCGACCACATCACCGTGAAGTTCGGCTTCTCGGACGACCAGGACCTGCCCCGCGCCCTGCACGCCGCGTGCCTGGCCGAGGTGCTCGACATCGAGCCGGACGCGATGCAGCACGCGTCGTACTTCATCTCGCGCGGTGCGCTCCGGCCGCAGCCCGGCAACCGGGGGATGGCGCGCTGGCGGAAGAAGCTGTTCGTCGGGCTCGCGCACAACGCCGCCGACCCGGCCGCCCGCTTCGGCCTGCCGGCGCAGCGCACGGTGACGATGGGGAGCGACGTCGAGCTCTGAGGCCCGGGCGGCCGGTCGGGGACCGCGTGCTCGCGGCCGTCGGTGCGTCGACCTGGCTGCCGGACCGTCCAGGCGGACGGCGTAGCGTCCGAGTGGTCGTTCCGCCACCCGGGCGCCTGCGGCACCGAGCGGAAGCCACCCATGTCGTACGCACCAACCGCCTGGCAACAGGAGTCCGCGACGAGGTGGACCGCCTCCGTCGACGGCACGGTGGTCGCCACGATCACCTACGGGCGGCAGTACGAGCTGGTCTCCGCCGACGGTGGCGTCCGCGGGTCCCACACGACGCTCGGCAGTGCGCAGGCGCAGTTCGGCGCGTGGTGCCAGTGGCGGTCGGACCAGGCCGACGCCTGACCGCTCGAGCCGGTGCCGACCCCTCGGCGTCGTCCTGACCGCTCGGACCGGCCCCGACCATCCGGGCGGTCCCGACCGCTCGGCTCAGTGCTGCCCGCGTCCGCGGAGACGGCCGATGCCGAGCACGATCCCGACGACGACCATGCCGAGCACGAGCCCGAACACGGCGGACACCGCGGTGTCGACGATCCACGTCACGACCGGACCGGCCGCCTCGACGGCGTGCTCGACCACGTGGAGCAGGTCGTACGGACCGGACCAGAGCGTCTCGGCGAGGTTCGCGATCACCAGGTGCCCGCCGACCCAGAGCATCGCGACGGTGCCGACGATGCTGATGAACCGGAAGACGCCCGGCATGGCGCGGACGATGCGGGCGCCGGCCCGCCGGGTGCGGCGGACCGGGTGCTTCATCATCGACAGCCCGACGTCGTCGACCTTCACGAGCAGCGCCACCGCACCGTAGACGAGCGCGGTCATGCCGGCTCCGATGAGCGCGAGCGCCCCGACCTTCGGCCAGAACGCCATGTCGGTGTCGAGGCTGGCGAGCGCGATGAGCATGATCTCGGTGCTGAGGATCAGGTCGGTGCGGATCGCCCCGAACACGAGCTTCGGCTCCGAGGTCGGCTGCTCCTCGGCGTGCCCGGCGTCGTGGTGCACGCCGAACCACTCGGTGACCTTCTCGGCGCCCTCGAAGCACAGGTACGTGCCGCCGAGCACGAGCAGCCACGGCAGCACCCACGGCGCGAACGCCGAGAGCAGGAGCGCCAGCGGGATGATGATGACGAACTTGTTGAACAGGCTCCCGAGGGCGATCCGGCCGACCACGGGCAGCTCGCGCGCCGGCTGCAGCCCCTGGACGTACTGCGGCGTGACGGCCGCGTCGTCGATGACCACGCCGGCGGTCTTCGCGCTGGCCTTGAGGGCGGCGGACAGGATGTCGTCCACGACGGCGAGCAACCCGACAGACATGCCGCTCACCCTACCGGTGGGCTGCTGACGGCCCTCCCGCGGCGGGCACCGTGACCGAACCGGCACCGAGGGGCAGGACGGGCGCGCGGTACGTCAGCGTGGCGGGCGCACCGGACGACACCGTCGCGTGTGCCGCTCCCCACCGCCAGGCCCGGTTGTACAGGTACACGCCGAGGTCGGTCGACCCGTCGTCGGCGACCGCCCACGTCCCGGTGCCCCACTGCGCGGGGTGCCCGACGCCGTCGACCACGACCGTCGGGCGGGCGCCCCACGTCCAGCGGGGTCGGGCGATGGTGAGCGTGACCCGGCGCTTCGTCGTGCCGGACGGCTGCGGAGCGTCCATCCGGTCAGGCTACGGGGCGGCCCGGCCCTGAACGGACGCAGCGGCTGGTCCGTATGCTCGCGGCATGGCTGACTTCACCGCCGCACAGGCCGCCGTCGTCCGGATCGAGCGCGCGGAGGAGGGCCGGTGGGACCTGTCCGTCATCAGCGACTCCGGCGTCGCGATGGGGCACGGCGTCTACCTGTTCCAGGCCGACCACGACGACGCCGAGGACGAGCAGGCCGCCGCCCTCGACTTCGTGCGGGAGTACGGCTTCCGGTTCGAGCGCGAGGCCGTGGTCGCCGACGGCCCGGACGCGTTCTGGGCCCCGCTGCTGCCGTTCGACGCGGCCTAGCTCCCGCCCGGCCCCGGACGCCGCGATCCGCGACGCCGACACGCGCCCCGACCGGCGTCCACCCGGGCGTTCACCGCAGCGCGGATGCCTCGAACCCGATCAACCACGTGACGCCGAACGCGTCGCGGACGGTGCCGTCCCAGTCGCCCCACGGCCGCTCCTGCAGGTCGTCGACCACCGCGCCACCGTCGGCCAGGGCGGCGAACCACCGACGCAGGACCTCGGGGTCCGCGGCGCCGAGGAGCGAGAAGAGCAGCCCGGTCGCGGTGAAGGGCCGGTCGTCGCCGCCCGCGTCCGCGGCGAACACGTGCACGTCGCCGACGAGTTCGCCGTGCGCGACCGCGTCCGCAGGGCCGTCCTCGCGGGAGAAGTCGCCGTATGTCGCGATCCGGAGCTCGCCCCCGAAGAGGCGCTGCCACCGTTCCAGTGCTGCGCGCGCCGTGCCCGGGAGCAGGAAGTACGGCGCCGGTCCGCTCGTGTCCATGCCCGGACCGTACCCCCACCGCGGCCCGCTGGTCCCCTCGGTGAGAAGTAGAAAACTACCGATGGTGGTAGTTTTCTACCAGGAGGTACCGTGCAGCTCCAGCACCCGTTCGCCACCGTCACACCGACGGTCGACGGCGACGTCCTCACGTCCTTGGCGTCGACGTCGGGATCGATGACCCTCGCCGAGATCCTGCAACGCGTCCCGGGGCGGTCCTACGCAGGTGTCCGGAACAGTGCGGCGCGCCTCGTGGCGCAGGGGGTCGTCACCGAGTCCCGGGTCGGCCGGACCAAGACGTTCGCGCTCAACCGGGAGCACCTCGCGGCGGGTGCGGTCGAGGTGCTCGCCGGGCAGCGGGAGGAGTTCCTCCGCCGTCTCCGAGCCGGGTGCGCGACCATCCCGCTCCGCTTCGCCGCCGTGTTCGGTTCGGCCGCGCGGGGAACCATGCGGGCTGACAGCGACAGTGACATCGACATCTGCTTCGTCACGACCGGGCCTGACCGTCCGGCAGCCGAGGCTGGGGTGCACGACCTGTGCGCAGCGGCATCGCGGTGGACGGGCAACGCTGTCCACCCCGTGCTGTTCGACGAGGACGACATCGACCCACTCGACCCGTTGCTCCGGTCGGTCGAGCAGGACGGCGTTCTCATCGCGGGTGATGGTCGTTGGCTGCGTCGGAGGCTCCGTACGCTGGCCGGATGACTCCGAGGACCGGGACCACAGCGGTCGGTGACGACGCGTTCCGCCGCGGACGAACGAGGAAGGCTGCGGCCTTCTTCGAGGCGGCGGAGGTCCTCCGGGAGATCGGTGGCGTGGGCGGAGTGCTCACCTCGTCGTCGACGTTCTCGGACGCCTACGTCGCGCAGTGCGTGCTGAGCGGCATCGCTGCGGCGGACGCCATCTGCGTGGCGCGGACGGGTCGGTACTCCCGGTCCGGCGCGCACGACGAAGCCGTGCCGGTGCTGCGGGCCGCCGCAGGGATCCAGGTCGCCCGGGACCTCGAGGTGCTCCTCGCGGTGAAGACGAAGGCCGAGTACAACGCTCGGTCGGTCAGTGACGCGGACATCCGACGAGCGCGGGGAGCGGCCGAGGCCCTCGTCACGCTCGCCCGGTCACTCTGACGGAGCCGCGCGCGACGCTCGGCGTCGCCGACGCAGACCGCCAGCGGCGGTCACCACCGGTGTCGGCGACCAACGGTGTCGGCGACCACTACGTCGGAGGCGACCCGCGCCTCCCGTCCGACGGGGTCAGCCCGCGGCCAGCGCACCCATCTCGGCCACGACGGCCCGCAGTCGGGCGGCGAGCTCCTCGCTGTCCCCGACGGTGTCGCGGTGCGCCACCTCGGACAGTGCGGACAGCACGAGCCCGACGGCGGTGCGGGCGGTCTGCTCGTCGGTGCGGGTGGACACGGTCGCGAGCAGCGACTGCCGCGACTCCGCCATCCACTGCATGACCATCGGAGCCATCTCGGGCCGGAGCACGAGCAGCTCCTTCATCCGGCGGCGGTCCTGCGACAGCGGCACCGTCGAGGCGACGAGCGTGCACAGGTCGTCGACCATCCGGCCGTCCGCCTCGGTGAACCGGGTCGCGGCCCACTCCGGGACCTCGACGGTGTCGAGCCCGAGGGCGGCGTGCGCCTTCGACGTGAAGTAGTTGAAGAACGTGCGGGGCGAGACGTCGGCGTCGCCGCAGATCTGCTCGACGGTGACGCCGTCGAGACCGTGCTCGGACACGAGCGTGAGCGCGGCGTCGTGGAGCGCCTGCCGGGTCTGCTGCTTCTTCCGTTCGCGCAGCGTGCACGGCGCGGTGGCCGGCTCCGGTGCTGCTGTCGTGGTCACGTGCACTCCTGTGCTGGTTCGGGGGAGGTCGCTGGTCGGGCCGGTCGGCCGAGGGGACGGTCCCGCCACGGTGGCGAGACCGACGGGCCGGCCCCGCCGCGGTGGCGGGACCGGCCCGGGGGTCATCGGCGCTGGGTCGGCGTGGAGCCGGTCATCGGGCCGGTGAAGCTGCCGGCCTCGGCCGCGGCGAGCCCGGCCTGGACCTCGAGGTCGTCCTCCGCCGACCGACCGGAGCGGTCGGAGCGGTCGGAGCGGTCGGGCTGCTCGGAGCCGCCGTTCGCGTCGTCGTGCTGCTCCTGGAGCGCCGAGCGCTGCCGCAGCGGCGGCACGCGGAAGAACCAGGTGAGGACGAACGCCAACAGGATCACGCCGAGGCCGACCCAGTAGATCGTCACGGACGAGGCGTTGAAGCCCGCCATGAACGGCCGGGTGAGGCGGCTGTCGGCGCCGGTGAGGAACGAGGTGTCGTTCGTGCTCGTGGCGTTGCTGCTCGAGCCGCTGCCGTCCTCGATCTTCTTCGCGAGCTCCGGCGTCAGCTGGTCGACCCAGTAGGAGCGTTGCGCGGCGTCCGACCAGTCGACCGAGACGGTGCCGTCCTGGACGCTGGCGTGGGCCTGCTCCGCGACGGCCTGCAGTGCTGCGGCCTCGGCGGCCGGGGTGGCGTCGGCGACCTGCTGGTCGGTGACGGTCTGCGCGGCGGCCTGGGGCAGGGCGCCCGCGGCCACCTGTGCCTGCACGGCGGCGGTCACCTTCGCCGTGACCTGGGCGTCGGCGGCGGCCTTCGCCTCGACCGATGCGTCGTCGAGCTTCGACTGCACGGTCTGCTGCAGCGGCGTGGTGATCGGGGCCCAGATCTTGTCGATCGCGCCCTGGTTCGCGGCCTTGCCCGCGACGGCCGGGTCGAGCGCGGCGGACAGCGCCGGCTTGAGGTCGGCCTGGTTCGCGGTCGCCGACAGGATGTTGCTCGGCATGACCGAGAACAGGATCGACAGGAGCACGGCGGTGCCGAGCGTGCCGCCGATCTGGCGGAAGAACGTGGCCGACGACGTGGCGACGCCCATGTCCCGGGCCTCGACGGACCCCTGCGAGGCGAGGGTCAGCGACTGCATGACCGAGCCGAGCCCGAGCCCGATGAGGAACATGCCGATCATGAGGAACCAGAGCGGCTTGTCGATCGTCATGAAGGTCAGGACGACGTAGCCGGCGGAGACCAGGAACGTGCCGATGACCGGGAAGATCCGGTAGCGGCCGACCCGGGCGACGATCTGACCGCTCGTGATCGACGCGATCATCAGTCCACCCACGAGCGGCAGCGTGGCGAAGCCGGACTCGGTCGGGGTGAGCCCGACGACGATCTGCAGGTACAGCGGGATGGTCAGCATCGCGCCGAACATCGCGAAGCCGACGAGGAACCCGATGACGGTCGCCATCGAGAACGTGCCCGAGCGGAACAGCTTGAGCGGGATGATCGCCGCGTCGCCCATCTTCGACTCGACGAGCAGGAGCGCGACGAGGCCGAGGACGCCGATCACGTAGCTGGCGATCGCGGCGGGGGAGCCCCAGCCCCAGGTGCGGCCCTGCTCCGCCACGAGCAGCAGCGGCACGAGCGTGACGATGACCGCGGTGGCGCCCCACCAGTCGACCTTCGGCTTGTCGCCCTTGCCGTGCACCTTCGGCAGGTGCAGGAAGACGATCACCATGACGAGCGCGGCGATGCCGATCGGCACGTTGATGAGGAGGACCCAGCGCCAGCCGGTGATCCAGAGGATCTCGGAGGAGCCGGCGAGCAGCCCGCCGATGAGCGGGCCGATCACCGAGGAGATGCCGAAGACGGCCAGGAAGTAGCCCTGGTACTTCGCGCGCTCCCGCGGGGCGAGGATGTCGCCCATGATCGCCAGCGGCAGCGACATGAGCGCGCCGGCGCCGATGCCCTGCACGGCGCGGAAGGCCGCGAGCATGAGCATCGAGGTGGACATCGAGGACAGCACGGCGCCGAGGATGAACACGACGATGCCGAAGATGTAGAGGGGCCGGCGGCCGAAGATGTCGGAGAGCTTGCCGTAGATCGGCGTCGCGATCGTCGACGTGATCAGGTAGGCGGTCGTGACCCAGGCCTGCTGGTCGAGCCCGTGCAGGTCGTCGCCGATGGTGCGGATGGCCGTGCCGAACACCGTCTGGCCGAGGGACGACAGGAACATGCCCGCCATCAGGCCGTAGATCACGAGGAGGATCTGGCGGTGCGTCATGAGCGGCTGCCCGGGGGCGCCGGACGCGGGTGCGCCGGTCGCGCCGGGGGCGGCGTCGGGCACGGCGGCGTGGCGGCCGTGCTGCACCGGGACGGGTGCGGTGGCGGTCATCGAACTCCTTTTTCGGGCTGTGTAACTTTGCAGACCGCGCAACGATACCTCCATTGCTTCCACGAAGCAACTAAATGGGTCACCGGTAGCCTGAGCCCGTGACCGACGCCCGAGCCGACGCCGAACGACTGCTCCGTGCCCAGCTCGACCGACTCTGGGTCCGACAGACCCTGCGGGCGTCGCTGATCGAGTCCCAGGGCGGCCTCGACCCGACGGCCCGCGTGATCCTCCGCGCCGTCGACCGGTCCGGCGCGGTGCGCTCGATGGCCATCGCCGACGCCACGGGGCTGTCCCGCCCGGTCGTCAGCCGCCGGGTCGCCTCGCTCGTGGAGTCCGGGCACCTCGACACCGCCCCCGACCCCGCCGACGGTCGCGCCGCGCTCGTGTCGGTCGCGCCGGTCGGCCGGGAGCTCCTGGACACGCTGGCGGGCGCGGGGGCCGAGGTCGCCGACGAGCTCACGCAGGCGTTCGCGACCGAGGAGCTCCAGACGCTCGCGGGACTGCTGGCACGGCTGAACGACCGCGCGGACACGGTGCTCGGCATCGGCGCGCCGGACGGCGACCGCCCGGCCTGAGCGTGCGGCCCGCGTCCGCGACGCGGTCGGGCGACGGTCGGGAGGCGCGGTGCGGGCCCGCCACGCACCCTGCCCACCCGACCCACTGACGGACGGGAGGCGCGGTGCGGGCCCGCCACGCACCCTCCGGTCGCGACCCACTGACGGACGGGAGGCGCGGTGCGGCGCCGCCACGAGCCTCCCGTCCGGCCCCGGTCCGGGCCGCCCGCAGGCGGGCCGGGTCGCCGTGGGGGCCACGTCCGCGGTACCGTTTCCGCATGAGCACGGACACCGCCACCACCACCGAGACCGCCGACGAGGGGCCCGTGGTGACCTTCGCCGACCTCGGCCTGAGCGACCCGGTGCTCAAGGCCGTCAAGGACATCGGCTACGAGACCCCCTCCGCCATCCAGGAAGCGACGATCCCGACGCTGCTCGCGGGCCGCGACGTCGTCGGCCTCGCGCAGACCGGAACCGGCAAGACCGCGGCGTTCGCGCTGCCGATCCTGTCCCGCATGGAGTCGGGCAGCAAGGTGCCGCAGGCGCTCGTGCTGTCACCGACCCGCGAGCTCGCGCTGCAGGTGTGCGAGGCCTTCGAGCAGTTCGCGTCGCACATGAAGCACGTCCACGTGCTGCCGGTCTACGGCGGTCAGGCGTACGGCGTGCAGCTGTCGGCCCTGCGTCGCGGCGTCGACGTCGTGGTCGGCACCCCGGGCCGCATCATGGACCACATCGCGAAGGGCACGCTCGACCTGTCCGAGCTGAAGTACCTCGTGCTCGACGAGGCCGACGAGATGCTCAAGATGGGCTTCGCCGAGGACGTCGAGACGATCCTCGCCGAGACCCCGGACGACAAGCAGGTCGCGCTGTTCTCGGCGACGATGCCCGCGCAGATCCGCCGCATCTCGCAGCAGTACCTCAACGACCCGTCCGAGATCACGGTCAAGACCAAGACGAAGACGGCCGCGAACATCACGCAGCGGTACCTCATCGTGTCCTACCCGCAGAAGGTCGACGCCCTGACCCGCATCCTCGAGGTCGAGGACTTCGAGGGCATGATCGTCTTCGTCCGCACCAAGAGCGAGACCGAGACCCTGGCCGAGAAGCTCCGGGCCCGCGGCTACGCGGCGGCGGCCATCAGCGGTGACGTCGCCCAGGCGCAGCGCGAGCGCACCGTGAACCAGCTCAAGTCGGGCAAGCTCGACATCCTCGTGGCGACCGACGTCGCGGCCCGTGGTCTCGACGTCGACCGCATCACCCACGTGGTGAACTTCGACATCCCCGTCGACATCGAGTCCTACGTGCACCGCATCGGCCGCACCGGTCGTGCCGGCCGCAAGGGCGACTCGATCAGCTTCGTCACGCCGCGCGAGCGTCGCCTGCTCTCGGCGATCGAGCGCCACACCAAGCAGCCGCTCACGCAGATGCAGCTGCCGACGATCGACGACGTCAACGAGACGCGCCTGACCCGCTTCGACGACGCGATCACCGCGGCGCTCGAGCAGCAGGACCGCATCGAGAAGTTCCGCGAGGTCATCGCGCACTACGTCCGCAACCACGACGTCCCCGCCGAGGACGTCTCCGCGGCCCTCGCCGTCGTCGCCCAGGGTGACGACCCGCTGCTGCTCGACCCGAACTCGGACGCGCTCCGCAACCAGGTCGACCGTGACGGCCGTCGTGGCGACGACCGCGCCGACCGTGGTGACCGCGGTGACCGTGCCGAGCGCGGTCCCCGTCGCTCGCAGCCGATGGCCGCGTACCGCATCGAGGTCGGCCGCCGGCACCGTGTCGAGCCGCGCCAGATCGTCGGCGCGCTCGCGAACGAGGGCGGGCTCCGCCGCGACGACTTCGGGTCGATCCAGATCCGCCCGGACTTCTCGATCGTCGAGCTGCCCCAGGACATGGACCCGGGCGTGCTCGACCGCCTGTCGGACACCCGGATCAGCGGCAAGCTCATCGAGATCCGCCCGGACTCCCGCGGCGGCGGTGCCCGTCGCGACGACCGCGGCTCGCGCGGCGGGTACGACCGCGACTCGCGCGGCGGTGGCCGGGGCGGCTACGACCGCGACTCCCGTGGTGGCGACCGTGACGACCGCGGCGGCGACGACCGCGGTGCGCGCCGACCGCGGTACTGATGCGCTGACCGGGCGCGCTGCGGCGTCCCCGGTCCCGACGGGCGTGCCCGGACCTCCCGAGGTCCGGGCACGCCCGTCGTCGTCCACCGGCCGGTCGGGGGGTTGCGGCACGGTGGACAGAGCGGTTCACTCGGACGAGGGCACCGTGTCCGGCCGTCAGGAGGCACCCACCCATGCGTTCGATCGTCTACACCAGCACGCAGACCCGTCCGATCACGGACGCGGAGCTCGCCCAGATCCTGGCCGTCGGCCGTGAGAAGAACACGAGCATGGGCGTGACGGGCATCCTCGCGCACAAGGGGGACAACTGCATCGGCATCCTCGAGGGGGACGACGAGGTCGTGGGCGCCCGCTTCGAGCAGGTCCGCCTCGACCCCCGCCACACCAACGTGCGGGTGCTGCTCGACGAACCCATCCAGCAGCGGTCGTTCCCGGACTGGTCGATGGCGTTCCAGCCACTCGATCCGCTGATGCAGCAGGTCCCGGGCTTCAGTGACCTGTTCGCCCCCGGGCAACCCGCCGACCCGGCGTTCGGGTCGGCCCGGGCACGCGGGCTGCTCGAGTGGTTCCGGAAGCACCCGCTCGCGCCGCTGACGAGCCGGACCGCGGAGGAGGACGAGGCGCCCCGTTCCCTGGCCATCATCGGCGCCATCATCGCGCTGCGCGACGGCGGTGTCTCGCGGTTCGGGCTCGACGTCGCAGCGGCGCACGCGGGCATGCCCGTCGAGGACCTGCGGCAGGTCTTCCCGACCGAGGGGTCGCTGCTCGCGGCCACGGTCGAGCGGTGGACGCGGACGGTCTCGGGTCCGCTGACGCCGCTCATCGCCGAGAAGGGCACGGTCGCGTTCCTGCACGCCCTCCTCCTCGCGCAGTCCGAGGAACCGGCGCTGGTCGAGCTCCTGGCCGCGAGCCTGGCGTCTGCGGCCGACCCGACCGTGGACGGTGCCGACTACCACCGCTCGACGTACCGGCGCTTCCGGCAGACGATCCGGGACGGCCTGGCCGCGGACGTCCGCGAGGGTCGGGAGCCCGCGACGATGGACCCGGTCCGCGGTGCACAGCAGCTCCTCGCCCTGCACGACGGCCTCCGGCTGCAGGCGCTCCTCACCGCGGACACCGACCTCGTCGACGCGTTCGACCGTGCGGCGACCCGCCTGCGCCGCGGCTGGTCCGAGCAGTACGAGCAGCCGTCCTACTGGGACGTCCCGGTCACCGGCGCCTGACGGGGGACCGCCCGGAGCGAGCGTCCGCGGTCGGTGGGTGCGTCGGCCGACGGCGACCACCCCGAGGACGGGAGGCACGGTCCGGACCCGGACCGTGCCTCCCGTCCGTCGGTGGATCCGTCACGCGGTCGTGCCCTCGGCGGTCCGCCGGCAGACCTCGTCCCACGGCGTCGGCTCGAGCCCGAGGTGCGCCCGGGTCGCGCGGTCGTCGACGACGTACGGCCCGGTCCACTGGTAGCCGAGCTGGGCGACCTCGCGCATGAACGGCACGACGGTCCCGAGTGCGCGGAACACCCCGATCGGCAGCGACCGGACCCGCACGGCGGGCTTGCCGACCGACCGCAGCACGTCGGTGAGCGCCTGCTCCTGCGTGCGCGGCGCGTTCGTCGGCACGATCCACGTCCGCCCGTGCGCGGTCGGGTCGTCGGTCGCGGCGACGAGCGTGCGGGCGACGTCCCCGACGTCGGTGTAGGAGTGCGGCTGGTCGGTCCGGCCGATCACCGTGGCCGCCCTCCCGCGCAGCGCCCCGGGGAGGACCCGCGTGACGTGCCCGTTCGCTCCCACGCCCGGTCCGACGTAGTCGGCGCCGCGGACCTCGACGGCGCGGAGCCGGCCGGCCTCGTGCGCGGCGCGGGCGTCCGCCCACATCCGGGCCCGGAGGATGCCCTTGTGGTCGGTCGCCGCGTCGGGCAGGTCGGCGTGCATCGGTCCGGTCACCGGGCCGTACGGGTACAGGTTGCCCGTGATCCCGTAGACCGCGCCGGTCCGCTCGGCGGTCTCGAGCAGCGCGGTGGCGAGCGGCGGCCACACGCGCTCCCACTGGGTGTAGTCGCCCGGGTTCGCGCAGTTGTACAGGGCAGCGGCGCCCTCGGTGACCCGGGTGAGGGCCGCGGCGTCGGACGCGTCGAGGGCGACGTGCCGGGCGCCGGCGACCCCGCTGTCCCGTCCGGAGCGGGTGACGACGACGACCTCGTCGCCGCGCCCGGCGAGGTGGGCGGCGACGTGGCGGCCGACGGGGCCGGCGCCGACGACGACGTGGTGACGGGACATGGTGCCTCCTGGCAGGTCTGGGAGAGCAGTGCTCTCGGAACTGAGTGTGGAGGACGGCGGCGCAGATTGCAAGAGCAGTGCTCTCGTTCGCGTGCACTGCTCTCGAGTGGCAGGCTGGACGGCATGGTGGACAAGGCCCCGACCGCGCGTGCGCTCGCCCGCGAGACCGTCCGCACCGCGATCCTCGACGCGGCACGGGCCCGGCTGACCGAGGAGGGGCCGGCGCAGCTGAGCCTCCGCGCCGTCGCCCGCGACGTCGGCATGGTCTCGTCTGCCGTGTACCGGTACTTCCCGAGCCGCGACGACCTGCTCACGGCGCTGCTCGTGCTCGACTACGACGAGCTCGGTGCCGCCGTCGAGGCCGCCGAGTCGCCCGTCGACCGCGCGGACCACGTCGGTCGCTGGGTCGCCGCGTGCCGCGCGATCCGCGGGTGGGCGGTCGCGCACCCCGGCGACTTCGCGCTGCTCTACGGCTCGCCGGTCCCCGGCTACGTCGCGCCGCAGGACACCGTCGCGCCCGCGTCGCGCACGACGCACGTGCTCCTGCGGGTGGTCACCGACGCGTGGGCCGCGGTCCCCGGGTCGGCCCTGCCCCCGGACTGGAGGCTCGGTGCGGGCCCGTCGGTCGACTCGCGCCCCGGGACCGCCGCGTCCGTCGCCGACGCGGTCCGGTACGCCGCGACCCACGGCTTCCACGCCGACCCCGCACCCGAGGTCGTGCTCCGCACGCTGATGGCCTGGACCACCGTGTACGGGATGCTGTCGTTCGAGCTCTTCGGGCACGCCGTCGGCTCGGTGTCCGACCACGCCGCGTACTTCGACGAGGTCGTCGTCCGCCTCGCGCACGACCTGGGCCTCGCCTCGCCGCATCCCGTCCCCTGAACGGGGCGTCGGCTGACAGGTGTGGTGCACCTACGGTAGACAGGCCTGTACCGACGCACTCACCAGCGTCGTCCGGCACATCAGGGGAGGATGCCGATGACCGCGATCGACGTCAGTCGTCAGGACCGTCGACGTCTGACGTCCGGCACCCCGCCCCGGCGGCTCGCCGCGGTCCGCACGGTCGCCCTGCTCGCGTCGATCGCCGGGCTGAACTACATCGTGTGGCGCTGGGCGGCGTCGGTGAACTGGCACTCCTGGTGGATCGCCGTGCCGCTGATCCTCGCCGAGACGTACAGCGTGATCGACTCGCTCCTGTTCGCCTTCGGCGCCTGGCGGCTCCGGGAGCGCGGGGAACCGCCGACGAAGCCCGACGGGGACGTCACGGTCGACGTCTTCATCACGACCTACAACGAGCCGGTCGAGCTCGTCGTGCGCACCGCCCGCGCGGCGAAGGCGATCACGCACCCGCACGAGACGTGGATCCTCGACGACGGCAACCGCCCCGAGATGCGCGCGGCGGCGGAGTCGCTCGGCATCGGCGTGATCACCCGTGGTGCGGACTGGGTGGACCGCCCCCGGCACGCCAAGGCCGGCAACCTCAACAACGCCCTGCTCGCGACCCAGGGCGAGTTCCTCCTCATCCTCGACGCCGACCAGGTGCCCGAGCCGGAGATCCTCGACCGCACCCTCGGCTACTTCAAGGACGAGCGGATGGCGCTCGTGCAGACGCCGCAGTGGTTCGAGAACGTCCCCGACGCCGACCTGCTCGGCAGCCAGGCCCCGTTGTTCTACGGTCCGATCCAGCAGTCGAAGGACGGCTGGAACGCCGCGTTCTTCTGCGGCTCGAACGCGATCCTCCGGCGCGAGGCACTCATGCAGCTCGGCGTGACGCGGTACGTCCGCGAGGTCCAGGAGTCGGTCGAGCGCACCATCCGCACCTCGCGGACGCTCCTGGCCCGTGCGCGCGAGACCGAGACCGACCCGCGCGTGCTCGACGCCCTCGACGGTGCCGAGCAGGTCGTCGAGCGCGCCCGCGACCAGGTCGACCGGGGCGTGCCGCTCGGTGACGTCACGTACGACTTCCAGCGCGGCATCGACGCGATCGCCTTCCGCTTCACCGCCGCCGACCTCGAGTCCGTGCGCCGCGACCTGCAGGAGCTCGCCGCGATGTCGACCGAGGCGGACACGTTCGCGGGGCTCGACGACGCGGCGCTCGACGTGCTCGGCCGTCGCGACGCGTCGCCGGTCGCCGCGATCGAGTCCATCGCCGTGCTCGCCCGCGCGCTCGACGTCAACCGCGACGACGAGGCGCAGCCGATCATGCCGCTGGCGACGATCTCGGTGACCGAGGACATGGCGACCGCGATGCGCCTGCACGGCCTCGGGTGGCGCTCGGCGTACCACGACGAGATCCTCGCCAAGGGCCTCGCGCCCGAGGACCTGCCGACCATGCTCGTGCAGCGGCTCCGCTGGGCGCAGGGCACCATGCAGGTGTTCTTCCGCGAGAACCCCCTCGTGCAGAAGGGCCTGTCGTGGGGGCAGCGGCTCATGTACTTCTCGACGATGTGGAGCTACCTGTCCGGGTTCGCCGCAGTGGTCTACATCGCGGCGCCGGTGCTCTGCCTGTCGTTCGGGGTCGTCCCGGTCCAGGCGTACAGCGTCGACTTCTTCGTCCGGCTCATCCCCTTCCTCGTGCTCAACCAGCTGCTGTTCTGGGTGGTGGCCGCCGGCAGACCGACCTGGCGCGGGCAGCAGTACTCGCTCGCGCTGTTCCCGGTGTGGATCGAGTCGGTCACGAGCGCCTTCGACAACGTGTTCCGCGGTCGCCCGCTCGGGTTCCGCGTCACGCCGAAGGTCCGCGACGAGTCCGAGCAGAAGCCGCGGTGGGACCTCGTCAAGCCGCAGCTGTACGCGATGGGGGCGCTCGTCGCCGCGCTCGTGCTCATCGGCATCCGGTACCTGACCGGTCAGGCGGAGGGCATCGCCCCGCTCGTGAACACCGCATGGGTCCTCTTCGACCTGTTCATCTTCAGCATCGTGATCCGGGCCGTGCGCTACCGCGGTCCGGGTCCGGGCACGCCCCAGTCCGAACACGAGTCCTCGACCGCAGGAGGCCCGCTGTGACCGAGCAGCACGTGACGTTCGAGGTGCCGGCCGTCGCCGCGTCCCTCGACGAGGTGCAGGACCGATTCGCCGCGTGGTGGGAGACGCTCGACGTCGACGACGCCCGACTGCGCTTCTCACTCGAGACCGCGCTCGCCGAGGTCGCCGCGAACATCGTCGAGCACACCCGCCGCGCCGACCGCGAGGCCGGTCGGCGGTACAGCGTCGAGCTCCGCGCGACCGACCGCGAGCTGATCGCCGTACTGTCCGACAACGGACTGCCGGTCGACATCGACCTGTCCGCCGTGACGATGGCCGAGGTCGACGCGGAGAGCGGACGCGGGCTCGCCCTGGCGATCGCAGCCCTCGACCGGCTCGACCACGAGCACGCGGGCGGGCACAACATCTGGACGCTCGCGTGCAACCGGTGAGGGGCGTCCTGGCCAAGGCCGTCGCGCTCCTCGTCGTCAGCGGCACGCTCCTGCTCGGCGTCGGCGTGCCCGCGACGGCCGCGACCGCCGCCGGCGTGCCCGCGACCACGACCGCCGCCGGCGTGCCCGCGGCCGCGACCGCCGCCGGCGTGCCTCCGACCACGACCGCCGCCGGCGCGACCGCGGCGACCTCGTCCCCGGACGCGACGTCGTCCCCGGCACCGACGTCCTCGACCGCACCGACGTCGGGCGCGACCGCACCCGGGACGGCGACCAGCGCCTCCCGGACGGGTGCCGGCCTGCTGCCCGCCGACGGCCGGGCCTGGTACGGACCCGACCTGGACTGGGGGGCCGACGCGCCGGACGGCTACGCCGGCCGCCTCGGCGCGACCCCGTCGATGTACGGCGTCGAGCTCGACTACCCGTTCGACCGCACCGCCCGCGAGCAGTACGACCGCGCCAGCCGTGCCGCCGCGGCCCAGGGCGCCGTGCTCGTCGTGACCCTGACGCCGACGCAGTCGCTCGCCTCCCTGACCCGCGACGACGCCCGTGCGGCCGAGAAGCTGTTCGCGCAGTCGCACGAGCAGTACGACACCCAGGTGCTCGTCCGCTTCGCCCCGCAGATGAACGGCACGTGGGTCCGCTGGGGCCAGCAGCCGACCGCGTACGTCAGCGCCTTCCGGACGCTCGCCGGGGTCGTCCACCGGGGCGACTCCGACGCGGCCATGGTGTGGTCGCCCTCGTACGGGGCGGGCTACCCGTTCGGCGAGTCCGCCGGTCGGCTCGAGGACCTCTCGGCCGTCGACGTGGCCAAGGCCGACACGAACGGCGACGGCAAGCTCGACGCCGCGGACGACCCGTACGGCCCCTACTGGCCCGGCGCGGGGAGCGTCGACTGGGTCGGGCTGTCGATGTTCTTCTTCGGCAAGGGCAAGTCCACCGAGGCCGCCGGACGCGACGTCCCGCTCACCACGAACGAGGCGCCGACCGCCGGCGAGGTCGAGGCCCGCTTCGACGAGACCTGGGGCTACCAGCAGCCGCAGACCGAGGGCACCTTCACCGAGCGCTTCGCCACGGGCGAGGACCGCCCGATGCTGCTCGACACCGGGGCGCTGTACGACCACTCGCTGAAGGGCGCCAGCCAGCTCGAGGTCAAGCAGACCTGGTGGCGGCAGGTGTTCGCCGCCGTGCAGGACCGCCCGGATGTGCGCGGCGTCACGTTCCTCGAGACGAACCGTCGCGAACCCGAGGCCGGCAACCGGGTCGCCGACTGGCGTGACACCGCGGTGCCGGGCGTCGCCGGGTCGTTCCGCACCGACCTGCAGGCGACCGACCGCTTCGAGGGCGGCCCCGTCACCGACCGGGTCACGCCGCAGGACGGCGCGGCCGCGATCAGCCAGGAGTACGAGACCGGCGGCGACCAGATGGCGTGGATCGTCTGGCTGGCGGCCGGTCTGGCCGCGGTGTTCCTGCTCAGCGGGCTCGTCGGCCGACTGCTGCCGAGTTGGCGCTACCCCGACGACGGCAAGCCCGGACGCGACCTGCGGCTCGACCTGTTCCGCGGCTTCATCATCCTCGCCGTGGTGATCACGCACATCGAGATCGGCGGACCGTACTCGTACATCACGCTGCACGCCACGGGTGCGATCACCGGCGCCGAGATGTTCGTGTTCCTGTCCGGCATGGTCCTCGGCATGACCTACCCGTTCGCGATCAAGAAGTTCGGCGAGTGGGTCGCAGCGGTCGGCGCGTGGAAGCGTGCCCGCAAGCAGTACCTCGTCACGCTCGGTGTGATCCTGGTCGTCTTCGCGATGAGCTTCGTGCCGTTCCTGAACACCGACGCGATCACGACCTTCACCGACCGGGGGACCGGCACCGGGGGCGTCGGGGCCGAGGGGCGCGTGTACGACCTGTACCCGAACGCCATGCAGCTGTTGGCGTACCCGCCGCCCTGGTTCGCGATCAAGCAGTTCCTGCTGCTCGAGATGGGGCCGTGGCCGTTCAACATCATGGGTCTGTTCGTGGTGCTGAGCCTGTTCATCCCGGTGTTCATGTGGGTGATCCGGCGCGGCTTCTGGTGGGCGCTCCTCCTCGTCAGCTGGGGTGTCTACGTCTTCCAGTCGCTCAACCCCGAGTTCCGCCCCCTCAACTCGCAGTTCGAGGCCGTCTTCCCGCTCCTCACCTGGCAGGTCGTGTTCACGCACGGCCTGGTGCTCGGCTACTACCGCCGGCAGGTGATCGGCGCGCTGACCGGCCGGCTCGGCAAGGTGCTCATCGGCGTCGGGATCACCGGGTACGCGCTGTTCCTGGTCTACGTCTGGGCCGGGAACCAGTTCGGCTTCACCCCCGCACCGTTCCCCGCGACGATGTACGACCGGCTCTACAACACGGCCTACCAGCGCGTCGACCTGCAGTGGGGCCGACTCGTCGACATCGCGTTCTTCGCGATCGTGTCGTACGCGATCCTCACGGTGTTCTGGAAGCCGATCGCCGCGGTGATCGGCTGGCTGTGGATCCCGATCGGGCAGGCGAGCCTCTACGTGTTCGTGTGGCAGGTGTTCTTCGCGCTGGCGATCGCGTCGATACCGGGCGTGGACTGGTTCAACGGCTGGATCGGGTTCGCGGCCCACACGGTGCTGATCCTGCTGGTCTGGTACATGATCCGGAAGAAGTTCCTGTTCTCGATCATCCCGCGCTGAGCGACGGTCGGCGCCGGGTCCCGGTCAGCGCCGCGCCGCGGTGTGCGCCGTGCCGCGGTGTGCGGTGCGTCCGGTGGGTGGTGCGTCCGGTGGGCGCGGTCGCCGGACGGGCGCGGAGACGGACGGGAGGCGCGGTGCCGGCTGGCACCGCGCCTCCCGTCCGTGGGGTGGTCGCGTGGACCGCGTCAGGCGAGCGCGCCGCTGTCGGTCGCGAGGGCCTGCCGGACCGGTCCCCACGCGGCGAGCCGCTCGCGGACCGCCTCGTCCCGCTCGTCCTCGATCGCGGTGGCGTGCGCCCGCTCCAGGACCTCGTCGATCACGACCCGCTGCCCGGACCGCGCCGACGCGATCGCCGCGTCGACCATGACCAGGCTCATGACGTTGCCGTGCACTTCGCCGTCGGGCCGGCTGCCGGTGCGCACCGCGCGGACGAAGGACGCGAGCGCGCCGGCGATCTCGGTCCCGACGCCCGGTGCGGGCTCGGGCGTGCCCGGAGCGCCGTCGACCACGCTCGACGGGTCGTGGTCGCCGTCCCAGGCCGCCGAGCCGGTCGCGCCCGTGGCACGCCAGTCGCCGTTCCACGAGGTCTCGTCGCCCGGCGCGCACCACGAGCCGTCGTACACGTAGCGGGCGTCGTCCTCGAACGTGAAGACGGCCGCGGCGTTCGCGTGCCCGCGGTACCAGGACCACGACGGGTTCCACGAGTCGCACGTCACCGACACCGGCTCCCGCTCGAGCACGTACCGGGCCGAGTCGAACGCGTGGATCGCCATGTCGAGGAGCAGGACGTCGTCCATCTCCTCGCGGAAGCCGCCGAAGTGCGGCGCTTTCGCGAACCGGGTGTTCAGGCTCCCGACGCCGCCGAGCGCGCGGACGTGCTGCCGGAAGGCGACGAGCTGGTCGTTGTACCGACGCGACTGCGACACCATGAACAGCTGCCCGGTGACCTCGGCGGCGGCCGCGAGGGAGAGCGCCTCGGCGACGGTCTGCGCGGCCGGCTTCTCGCCGAGCACCGGCAGCCCCGCGTGCAGGGCGTCCATCGTGACCGGGTGGTGCGCGACCGGCACCGTGATGTCGAGGACCGCCTCGGCGCCGGTCTCGGCGAGCAGGGCCGTCAGGTCCCTGCCGACCGGGATGCTCGGCGCCCCGGCGAGCTCGGCCCCGGCGCGGGCGGCGTCGAGGTCGAGGTCGACGACCCCGACGAGTTCGACGTCGGGGTCCGCGGCGACCGTCCCGAGCCAGGCGCGCCCCATGCCGCCGGCGCCGACCTGGACGACCCGCAGCGGGGCGTGGTCGGTCATGCGCGGGCCCCGGCTTCGTGCTGGGCGGTGTCCGCCTGGGCAGCTGTGGGTGCGCTGTCCGCCGGGGAGTCTGTGGGGGCGCTGTCCGCCGGGGCTTCGTCCTCCGGGGCGTCGTCGAACGGGCCGCGGTAGTGCTGGCCGTCGAAGTACTCGCCGAGGTCGTACCGGCGGAGCGTCGGCAGCTCCCGCTCGCGCTCGGGCCGGGCCCACTCGGCGGCGTTCGCGATGACACGGCGGACGTCCGGGTGGTGGTACACGGGGAAGTCCTGGTCGCCGGGGGAGAAGTAGAAGATCTTCCCGAAGCCGCGGCGGTAGGTCATGCCGCTCCGGAACACCTCGCCGCCGGTGAAGCCCGAAATGAAGACGAGCTCGTCGGGCGTGGGGACGTCGAAGTACTCGCCGTACATCTCCTGCTCGGGGATGACGATCGGGTTCGGGACGCCGCGCGTGATCGGGTGCTGCGGGTTCACGGTCCAGACGAGTTCCTGGTCGTGCTCGCTGCGCCACCGGAGCGTGCAGGTCGTCCCCATGAGCTTGCCGAAGATCTTCGACCAGTGGCCGGAGTGCAGCACCACGAGACCCATGCCGGACAGGACGTGCTTGTGGACGCGGTCGACCACGGCGTCGTCGACGTCGGCGTGCGCGGCGTGCCCCCACCAGGTCAGGACGTCGGTCTCGGCGAGGACGGCGTCGGTCAGGCCGTGCTCGGGCTCCTGCATGGTCGCGGTGCGGACGACGGCCTCGGGCAGGTGCTCGCGGATGCCGTCGGCGATCGCGCCGTGCATGCCGTCCGGGTACCGCTCGGCGACGTGCTGCTCGACCTGCTCGTGGACGTTCTCGCCCCAGACGGTGATGCGCAGCGGGGTGGTGGTCATGGTGTGGGCCTTCCTGACTGAGGGGACGCGGGTGCGTCGGAGTGTGCGGTCGCGGTGCGGCAGGGGCCGGGCGGGCCGGTCGTGCCCGTCGCGGTCCGGCGGGTGCCGGGCGGGCTGGTCGCGGTCTGGCGGTGGCGGGCGGGGCCGGTCGGGGTGTGGCGGTGGCGGGCGGGGCCGGTCGGGGTGTGGCGGTGGCGGGCGGGGCCGGTCGCGGTGTGGCGGTGGCGGGCGGGGCCGGTCGCGGTGTGGCGGTGGCCGGCGGGGCCGGTCGTCACTTGACCGCACCGCCGAGCGCGCCGGCGGAGATGTAGCGCTGGGCGACGATGAGGAGCACGGCTGCCGGGAGCGACGCGAGGACGGACGTCGCCATGACGGGTCCCCAGTCGGTCACGTTCGAGCCGATGTAGTTGTAGATGCCGAGCGTGATCGGGCGGACCGCGTCGGTCGAGGTCAGGGTGAGCGCGATGAGGAAGTCACCCCACGCACCGAGGAACGTGAACAGCGCGGCCGTGACGATCGCGTTGCGGCTGATCGGCAGGACGATCGACACGAACGCGCGCAGGTCGGTCGCGCCGTCGACCAGGGCGGCCTCGACCAGGCTCGGCGGGATCGACTCCATGAACGCGCGCATGAGCAGGATCGCGAACGGGACCTGCACGGCGCTGTCGGCGAGGATGAGCCCGACGTAGCTGTTGAGCAGTCCGACGTTGTTGAACAGCGTGTAGAGCGCGTTCGCGATGACGATGCCCGGGATCATCTGCGTGATGAGCAGCACGAGCAGGAACGTCCGCGTGCCCCGCATCCGGAACCGGGCCAGGCCGTAGGCGGCGGGGGTGGCGATCGCGAGGGTCAGGACGACGGTGCCGAGGCCGATGATCATGCTCGACACGAAGTTCTGGCCCTGCTGGGCGAACGCCGCCTGGTACCCGGCGAACGTCGGGTTCCACGGGAACCAGGTCGCGGTCGCGGCGCCCGAGGTGGCCTGCAGGCTCGTGTTCACCATCCAGTAGACGGGGAACACCATGATCGCCAGGAACACGATGCCGAGGATCGTGAAGGGGAGCCCCTTGGCCGAGCGGCGGGGACGCCGGTCCCGCGCGGTCCGCTCGGTCGTGATCGCCCGGGTGACGGTGACGGTCTGGTTCGCGAGTCCGACGCTCATTCGTCGACCGCCTTCCTGGAGATCGCGATGTAGACCATCGCGAAGACGAACGAGACGACGATGAGGACGTTGCTCACCGCGGCTCCGATGCCGAACTGGAAGTTGATGAAGGACTGGTGGTACGCGTTGGTGGCCAGGGTCTGCGTCGAGTTCGCCGGTCCGCCGCCGGTCAGGCCGAGGATGATGTCGACGACCTTCAGCGTGTAGACGACCCCGAGCACGATCACCACGCTCACCACCGACCGGATGCTCGGCCAGGTGATGTACCAGAAGGCCTTGAAGCCCGTGGCACCGTCGAGGGCACCGGCTTCGTACAGCTCCGGCGGGACCGACTGCAGCCCGCTGTAGAGGATCGTGGTGTTGAACGGGATGCCGAGCCAGACGTTCACCCCGATGACCGCGATGAGCGCCAGGCTGGGGCTGACGAGCCAGGGGACCGGACCGATGCCGACGACGCCGAGCAGCTGGTTCAGGGCGCCGCTGTCCTGGTCGAGCAGCCACTTCCAGACCGCGCTCGACGCGATCAGGGGCAGCAGCCACGGCAGCAGGAGCAGTCCGCGCAGGAAGCCCGACAGCGGGAAGTGCCGCCGGAAGAACAGCGCGAGGCCGAGGCCCAGGACGAACTGCAGGACGATCGACCCCGCGGTGAACAGGGCCGTGTTCACCACGCTCGTCGTGAAGACGCTGCTCGAGAAGACCGAGACGTAGTTGCCGAGGCCCACCCAGGGTGCCTCGCCGGTGAAGAAGGTCTTCGTCGTGTAGTCCTGGAACGACATCAGGACGTTCTTGACGACCGGGTAGCCGAAGAAGACGGCCACGAAGACGGCGGCCGGGATGACGAACAACCACCGGGTGGTGGCGGACCGGATGCGCGCGCGGCGCTGTCCGGGTCGTGCTGGGGCCGGGGACGTCGTCGTCCGGGGCCGGATCTGTGTCGAGGCGCTCATGTCAGGTCCTTCCGTCCGGGGTGCGGGGAGCCGACCGCGTGGTCGGCTCCCCGTCTCCCACTACTGGTTCTGCGACTGCGCCTGCTCGAGCGCCTGCTCGGGGTCGGCCTTGCCGGTGAGGGCGAGCTGGACGGCGGTGTAGATCTTCGTCGCGGCCTTGGGCCAGTCGGGACCGAGCTCACCGGTGCGGGCACGGGCGGTCTGCACGGTCGTCACGAACGAGGCCACGTCCTGGTGGTCCTTCGCCCAGGCGGTGCCGACCTCGATGTTGGTCGGCACGTTGCCGGTGGTGCCGGCGAAGACCTTCTGCATCTTGTCGCTGTTGAGGCACCCGACGAACTTGCCGGCGAGCTGCATCTTGGCCTTGTCGCCGGTCTGCGGGACCGTGAAGGCCTCGCCACCGAGCGGGGCGACGGTCTCCGAACCGGTGCGCGTCGGGATCGGGACGCTGTCGAACTCCAGGTCCTTCGCCTTCTTGAGCGCCGGCAGCTGCCACGGACCGTTGATCATCATCGCTGCCTTGCCCGCGATGAACTGGTTGTTCACGTCGGCCTGGGCCCAGTTGATCGAGCTCTTCGACATCGAGCCGTCGTTCTGCAGGTCCTCGACGAGCTGGAGCGCCTGGGTGGCCTCGGGCGTCGCGATGTCCTTCTCGTCGCCGCCGTTCGACCAGAAGAAGGGCAGGAACTGCCAGGTGCCCTCGTACGTGTTGATGTTGCTCATCGCGAAGCCGTAGGTCGATCCGCTGGTGAGCTTCTTCGCGGCTTCCTTGAGCTCGTCCCACGTCTTCGGGGGCTGGATGCCCGCGTCGGCGAGCATCTTCTTGTTGTAGTAGAGCGCGATCGAGTTCGTGACCGGCTGCAGACCGTAGAGCTTGCCCTTGTACGTGTTCGCGCCCTTGACCCCCGGGACGTCGTCGTCCGCGTCGAGCCCGTAGTCCGCCAGGTCCGACAGCGCACCGGAGGCGGCGATCTGCTGCACGTCGGGGTTGTCGAGCATGAGCACGTCCGGCAGGGTCCGCGACGACGCCTGCTGCAGCACCTTCGAGATCAGACCGGCGCCGGCGACGTGGTTGATCTTCAGCTCGGCACCGACCTCCTTCGCGCACTGCTGGTAGATCGGGTCGTAGTTCGCGGCGTAGTAGTCCTCGATCGTGAGGGTCTTGCCGCCGCCGGACGAGGCGGACCCGGCGCCGGAGCAGCCGGTGAGGACGAGCGGGATCGTCGCGATCGCGGCGACGGCGCCGACGAGGGCGCGCGTCCTGCGGGACGGGGAGGGGGAACCAGGCTTCATCGACTGCTCTTCTCTTCGCGGATGCGGGGAAGGACGCGGTGCGGCGACTCCACTGACGTCGTCGTCGCGGTGGTCCTGGGGCGAGAAGCTAACAGAAAAGCGCTTCACCTGTAAAGCGCTTTTCTGGTGACGACCGAGGACTATGCTCGTGACGACCGCCGGACCCACGGCGGTGGCCACCGGTGACCCGGTGGTGCGAGCCGCCGGGACCACGGCGGTGTGAGCCGCCGCGACCACGGCGGCGTGTCCGTCCGCCCGCAGGAGGTGCCGTGGCCACGATGCAACAGGTCGCCGACCGTGCCGGGGTGTCCATCGCGACGGTCTCGTTCGTCGTGAACGGCACGAAGTACGTCACGCCGGCGACGACCGCGAAGGTGACCGCGGCGATGCGCGAGCTGAAGTTCCGCGGCAACGTCGTCGCGCGCGCCCTCGCGAGCCGGCGCACCCGGATCATCGCCCTGCTGTTCCCGACCACGGGCAACCGCTTCAGCCCGACGACGTCGGAGTTCTTCATGAGCGCTGCCGAGCGGGCGTCGGAGCGCGGCCACCACCTCGTGCTCTGGCCGGTGGACCCCGCCGGTGAGGACCTCGACGACCTCGTGTCCGGCGGTCTCGTCGACGGCGTCGTCCTCATGGAGGTGCGCATGGACGACCCGCGCGTGGCGAAGCTCACCGAGCTCGGCGTCCCGTTCACCCTGATCGGTCGCACCCGGGACAGCAGCGCGCTGCCGTTCGTCGACATCGACTTCGAGACCACGATCGAGGACAGCCTCGACCACCTGCAGGGCCTCGGGCACCGGCGTTTCGGCCTCGTGCTCGAGAACCTCGAGGGCACGCCGATGGCCGGGTACGCCCCCCACCTCCGCGTCGAGGACACCTTCCGCGCGTCCGTCGCCGAGCGCGGTGGCGCCGGGACGATCGTGTACGCGGCGTCCGGGAGCGAGGGTGGCCGTGCCGCAGCCCGGGAACTGCTCGCGGCGGACCCCGACGTCACCGCGGTGCTCGTGATGAAGGACGACTCGTCGGCGGGGCTGCTCGTCGGGCTCTGGTCCGCCGGTCGTCGGGTCCCGGACGACGTGTCGGTGCTGAGCATCGCGTCCTCGGCCGCGGCGGGGGACCAGCACCACCCGCGGCTCGCGGTGATGATCGCCCCCGGTCACGAGCTCGGCGTCCGCGCGGCCGACGCCCTCATCGACCAGCTCGACGGCACCTCGACCGAGCTCCCGCACTTCCTGCTGCCGTGCGTGCTCCGCACCGCCGAGTCGACCGCACCCGCTCCGGCCCCGCGCGCCTGACCCCACGGACCCAGCGACACCGCCCGGCCTGCCGCCCGCGTGAGGTGCCGACCAGGGCGTGACGGCGCTGACGTGCCCACCCACCGGCCGGGAGTCGCGTGGCGGCCCGGCACCGCGCCTCCCGTCCGCCCCGCGGCCCGTCCGCCCCGCGGAAGCGACAGATCGCGCGCGGCCCCGCCCGACGTGGTCGTGAAAGCGACAGTTCCCCGCCGACTGTTCGCGCCGATCTGTCGCTTTCGCGGCGGGCCCCACCCGACCCGCCGGGCTCGCGACAGACCCCACGCGCCCAGCGACACCCCACGGCCCGTCGGCGGCGTGAGGTGTCGCTGAGCCCGTGAGGTCGCTGCACCGGCCCACCCACCCACCGGCCGGGAGGCGCGTGGCGGCCCGGCACCGCGCCTCCCGTCCGCCTCGCGGCCGGTCCACCCCGCGGAAGCGACAGATCGCGCGCTGCCGCGCCCGACGTGGTCGCGGAAGCGACAGTTCCCCGCCGACTGTCCGCACCGATCTGTCGCTTTCGCGACGGGCCCACCCACCCGCCCGCACACCCATCCCGCCCGCAGACCCACCCCTGCACCCACTCCCAGGGACCGTTGGTTGTGTGGTCTCACAGGTTCGCAGCACCACACGTCGAGGAGGACGGATGGCAATCGACCGGAGACTGTTCCTGCTCGGGGGAGCGGGGGTACTGCTGCTCGCGGGCTGCTCCACCCGTCCCGAGCGCACCACCGTCGAGGACTGGCCGACGGACCCACCCGAGGGTGACGTCACGATCAGCTGGTGGGCCGGGCAGGTCGCCTCGAAGGACGGCGGGGACCTCCGTCGCCGCCTCATCGCGGCGTTCCAGGAGGAACACCCGAACATCAGCGTGCGCATCGTCAGCGCCCCGAGCGACACCGACACGAACCGGACCAGCCTCACGACGCAGATCGCCGCCGGGAGCCCGACCCCGGACGTGTACCTCGGCGACGTGGCCTGGCCGGGGCAGTTCGCGAAGAACAAGCTCGCGACGCCGGTGGACCAGCTCGTCGGGGCGGACTTCTTCGAGCAGTTCCCCGAGGGCCTCCGGCAGGCGGCGAGCGTCGACGGGACGTACTACATGTTCCCGCTCTACATCGACGAGTCGTTCTTCCTGTACCGGCAGGACCTGCTCGACAAGCACGGCTTCCAGGTCCCGCGCTCGTGGGAGGAGGTCAAGTCCACCGCCGCGAAGCTCGTGGACACGGGCGACGTCGACTACGGCCTCGCGTTCCAGGGCGACGTCTACGAGGGACTCACCTGCAACGTGACCGAGTTCGTCGCGGACGCGGGCGGTTCGCTCCTCAACGACGACCTGACCCGGCCCGAGACGACGAGCTCGGAGACGAAGCGCGCGTTCGAGTTCATGCGCTCGCTCATCACCGACGGCGCCGCTCCCCGTGCGACCCTGACCTACCAGGAGCAGGACACGAACGACGCGTTCTCGGGCGGTCGCGCGGCGTTCCTCCGCAACTGGTCGTACGCGTGGGGGATCGCGAACGGGCCGGACTCCGCGGTCGCGGGCAAGGTCGGGCTCGCCGCCCGGCCGACGTTCGACGGCATGGACGAGCACCACTCGACGATCGGGGGCTGGGGGAACTACATCAACCCGCACACGCAGCAGCCCGCGGCGGCGTTGACGTTCGCGAGCTGGATGTCGAGCGAGACCGCGCAGCAACTCCTCACCCGCGAGGGCGGAGTCCTGCCGGCCCGCAGCGCGAGCCTCGTCAGCCAGGACGCGAAGCGCCAGCAGCGGCCGACGTACGACACGGCCGCGGGCATCACGCTCGTGCCCCGCCCGACCTCGACGGCGTACTACCCGAAGGTCTCGCAGGGCGTCTACCAGAACGGCAACAGCATCCTCGGCGGACAGACGTCGGTCGACGGCGGCACGAGCGCGATGGCCTCCGCCATCCAGCTCGCCCTGCAGGGCGCGGCGCTGTGAGCGCCGACACCGGGACGCGCACGTCACGCGCGTCGGTCCGGTCGGGTGCGGGGCACCGGCCGGGAGGCGCGGGTCGCCAGGACGGGTACCGCCCGACGAGCGCGCGGTCGCGGATGGAGCGCGTGCGTGCGCGGGGTGCGTGGGGCTTCGCGGCCCCGGCGCTCCTGGTCGTGGCGGCGGTCACGATCTTCCCCGTCGTGTACTCGATCGTCCTGAGCTTCGCCGACGTCGAGATCGGCTACGACGGGTTCAGCATCCAGGGCTTCGGGCTCGGCAACTACGCGGCCCTGCTGCAGAGCGCCGACTGGTACCGGGCGCTCGGCTTCACGGTGCTGTACACGGTCGTGACGGTCTCGGTCGAGCTCGTCCTCGGCATGCTCGTCGCCCTCGTGCTCGAGCGACTCGGGGCCACGCGCGGCTGGATGCTCGCGCTCATGCTCGTGCCGTGGTCGCTCGTCACGATCGTCAACGCCCAGCTCTGGAAGTACGTCTACGACTCGACCTACGGCGTCGCGACGTGGTTCTTCGGGCTGTTCGGGGACGCGCCGGTGATCCTCGGCGAACCGGTGCCCGCGATCACCGGGCTCATGGTCGCCGACATCTGGAAGACGACGCCGTTCGTCGCGATCATCCTGCTCGCCGGCCTCGTCCAGATCTCCGAGGACCACTACGAGGCGGCCGAGCTCGACGGCGCGAACGGGTGGCAGACGTTCTGGCGGGTCGTCGTGCCGCAGCTCGTGCCGACGCTCACCATCGCGGTGCTGTTCCGCGTGCTGCAGGCGTTCGGGGTGTTCGACCTGCCCTTCGTCCTGACGAACGGCGGACCGGGCACGACGACGCAGTCGCTCGCGATCATGGGCTACAAGGTCCTGTTCCAGGACATCAACATCGGCCCGGGCGCCGCGATCGCCACGAGCACCGCGCTCATCGTCGCGGTCGGCTGTCTGCTGTTCCTCCGGGCCTTCCGGAACCAGGCGAAGGGAGGGGACGACTGATGCCCCGACAGCGTGTCCGCAAGGGGTGGCGCCGGTGGGTGAACACCGTGAACGTCAGCGGTGTCGTCATCGCCGTGCTCACCGCCCTGCCGCTCTACTGGCTCGTGACGACGGCGCTCAAGCCCTCGTCGGAGATCGCCCAGTCGCCGCCGACCGCGTTCCCGCGGGCGCTGACGTTCGACAACTTCGTCGTCGCGTTCCGGGACAACGCCCTCGGCCAGTACATGGTGAACAGCGTCATCGTGTCGGTCTCGACGACGGTGATCGTCCTCGGCCTGGCGTTCCTGGCCGGCTACGCGCTCGCCGGGCGCTGGATCCGGGGCCGCACGGCGGTGATGACGTCGCTGCTCATGCTGTCGGTGTTCCCGGCGATCGCGGTGCTGACGCCGCTGTACCTGCTCGAGCGCAACCTCGGCCTGCTCAACTCGTACCCGGGGCTGATCGTGCCGTACGTGGCGTTCAACCTGCCGTTCGCCATCTGGATCATGCGGAACTACCTGCAGGGGATCCCCTCCACGATCGAGGAGGCCTCCGAGATCGACGGCGCCGGCGCGTGGCGGACGGTCCTGTCGGTGATCCTGCCGATGGCGAAGCCGGGGCTGTTCACGGTCGGGGTGTTCACGTTCACGGCCTCGTGGAGCGAGTTCCTGATGGCCCTGACGTTCAACAGCGAGAACTCGTTCCGCACCATCCCGGTCGGCATCGCGTTGTTCGGCACCCAGTTCACGGTGCCGTTCGCGCAGATCTTCGCGGCGAGCGTGGCGGCGACGGTCCCGATCGTCGTGCTCGTGCTCGTGTTCCGCCGGTCGATCGTGTCCGGCCTGACCTCCGGGGCGGTGAAGGGCTGAGGGTGGCCGCGCACTCGTCGACGAGACCTGCGTCGTGTCGGCGGGCGGCGGCTGCGCTGGTGACCGGCAGACGGACGGGAGGCCCGTGGCGATCCCGCCACGGGCCTCCCGTCCGTCGTGCGGTCGCCGTGGCGACCGTCGGTCACACGCCGTCAGCTGCGGCGCGGGTCCCGTGCGGTGTCGGTGAAGAAGTCGGCGTACAGACCGGCACCGTCCTGCAGTTCGCCGTACTTCCAACGCTTGCGCATCCGACGGAACGTCTCGATGCGTACCGGGTCGATGCCCGGCTGGGACTGGTACGCGCCCATGGTTCTCTCCCTGGTTCCCTGAATCGCCCCCGAACGGGGCACCCACGGGCGACGGTACGGACCAGGGCGGGCCACGTCCGGCAAGATAGGTCGGGAAGTTACCTAGTTGCGCTTGTTGGACAAACGTTCGAGTGGTGTCCTCGCCCGCCCGTACTCTGCGTCAGGGGGTCGGAGCGCCGTACTCGAGCGCCTCGACCACGCGGTCGATGACCCGCACGTACTTGACCCGTTCGCGTTCCGAGAAGGAGGACAACAGCTCGTGCAGATGCTCGTTCGTGCTGTCCATCGCGGCGGCGTAGGCGCGCTGGGTCTCCGGGGTGAGCTCGATGAACCGGCTGCGCCCGTCGTCCGGGTTCGGGACGCGGCACAGGTGCCCGGCCCGCTCCAGGCGGTCGACCGTGCCGGTGACCGCCGGACTCGTCAGGCCGAGGTGCGAGACGAGGTCCTTCACGCGGACCTGGCGTTCGGCAGCCGCGGCACGTGCGACGAACTGCAGCACGGTCAGGTCGGTGCCGGACACCGACAGCCGCTCGCGCAGGCGCCCGCGGAGCGCCCCCATCGCCGCCTCGAGTCGGGTCAGCGCGGCGGTCAGGTCGATCTCACTCACGTGGTCGCCCCCTCGGTGCGCGTCGGTCCTCGGCGACGTTACGCCGCCCGTACCCCAGAAGCGTATCCAGATAACGAGATGGACTGCGCCATGCGGACATCGCACCCGGACGGAGTGTCCCGTGGCTGACCCCCTCATCGAGGCCTTCGGCGCCGAGGCGACCATCGCTCCCGTGCGCTTCGAGGTCGCCGGCACCCGTCCCGAGACCGCCATCCGCGACCTCGGTGGCATCTACCGGGCCGATCGTTGGTCCGCGGGGCCGACCGACGGTCGCTTCGACTACCGCTACACGGCCATCGGAGACAGCGAGGTCACCATCCGTCGCTCGCAGATGCACGGCGAGATCCGCGGCGTCGTCCCGGCGGGCGGCGACTACGTCGTCACGTGGATCAGCGCGGGGACCGGCGAGGTCGAGATCCGCGGGGAGCGGTGGCCGATGGAGCAGGACGTCCCGGTGCTGTTCCCGCCGGACGAGGAGTTCTGGTTCGTCACCGCCGACTACGACCAGCGCCTCGTGCACTTCGACCGCGAGTTCATCCGGCGAGTCGCAGCGACCCGGACCGAGGTCGGCGACCACGAGCTGCGCTTCGACGGGGTCCGGCAGCCCGACGCCACGATCGGGCAGCGGTGGCAGGGTGCGCTCACGGCGCTGTCCCGTGGTCTGCGCGTCGGGGGGTCGGAGTCGGACGCCTGGCAGGACGCCAAGGTCGCGGCCGCCGAGGTGTTCCTCGACATGTTCCCGCCGCAGGTCGACGCGCTGCCCGACGTGCTCGCCGAGCCCCGGAACGCCCGACTGCGCGCCGCGGTGGAGTACATCCACGCGCACGCCGCCGAGGACGTCTCGATCACCGACCTGTCCGCCGTGGCCGGGCTCAGTGTCCGGTCCGTGCAGGAGTCGTTCCGGCGCGTGTTCGACGTGTCGCCGCTGACGTACCTGCGCCACGTCCGGCTCGACCGCGTGCACGAGGAGCTGCTCGAGGCGGGGCCGCAGACCGGTGCCGTGGGGGACGTGGCGCGGCGGTGGGGTTTCGCGCACCTCGGTCGGTTCTCGGCGTCGTACGCGGAGCGGTTCGGCGAGTACCCGAAGCAGACGCTGCGGCGCTGACGCGCTCGCGGGCGCTGGTGGCGCCGCGCCGCGCCGCGCCGCGCCGGTGCGCGCCGGCGCGCGCCGCGCCGTGGCGCGACGTGCTCGCGCCGGTGCGCGCCGGCGGCGCCGCGCCGCGCCGGTGCGCGCCGGTGCGCGCCGCGCCGTGGCGCGACGTGCTCGCGCACCACGGAAGGCACGTCGCACCACGTGATTGCGTGGTGCGAGGTGCTTGCTGTTGTGCGGAGGGCGCGCGCTCTGCGCGTCGCCGGGATGGCTGGCGCTCCGCGCCCTGCCTGTCTGTGGCGCGCGGCGCGAGCGCCGCGCCGTGGCGCGACGTGCTCGCGCACCAGGGAAAGCACGTCGCACCACGTGATTGCGTGGTTCGACGTGCTTGCTGCTGTGCGGACGACGCGCGCTCTGCGCGTCGCCGGGATGGCTCGCGCGCCGCGCCCTGCCCATCTGTGGCGCGCGCCATGGCGCGCCGCGCCCTGCCCATCTGTGGCGCGCGCCGTGGCGCGCCGTGCTCGCGCACCACGGAAGGCACGTCGCGCCGCGGGTTCTCGTGGTGCGAACTGCTTTCCGTTGTGCGGAGCGGCAGGCCGGCCGGTGCCGGCCGCGCGGCGTCGGCCCGCGCGGCGCCGGCCGGCGCCGGTGCCGGCCGCGCCTCAGCGCGGGACGGGCGCCGTGGTGCTCCGCACGCGCAGGGTCGTGGGCAGGCGGACGTGGTCGCTCGTGGGCTCGCCGCGGAGCATGCCGAGCAGCATCGACACGGCACTCGCGCCGAGGTCGACCAGCGGCTGCGCGACCGTGGTCAGCGGCGGCGTGGTCGTGGAGGCCTGCGGGACGTCGTCGAACCCCACGACCGACAGGTCCTCGGGGACGCGGAGCCCGAGCGCCTCGGCGGCGTGCATGACGCCGATCGCCGAGGAGTCGTTCGCCGCGAACACCGCGGTCGGACGGTCGGCCAGGGTGAGCAGGTCGTGCGCGACCGCGGCCGAGCGCTCCTCCTGGTAGTCGCCGGCTCGGACGAGCTGCTCGTCGACGGGGATCCCGGCCGCCGCCAGGGCCGACCGGTACCCCGCCTCGCGCAGCTGCGACGATGCGAGGTCGCCGCGACCCCGCAGGTGGGCGATCCGGGTGTGGCCGAGGCCGAGCAGGTGGTCGACGGCCTGCCGGGCGCCCGCCGCGTTGTCGGTGTCGACGGTGGCGTGTCCCTCCGGCCCGGTGTGCGGGTCGATGGCGACGACGGGGATCGACGCCCCGGAGAGTGCGACGGACGGCGTGACCACGATCGCACCGTCGATCAGGGTGCCGGACAGACGCGAGAGCGAACGCCGCTCCCACCCCGGTCGGCTCGACCCGGTGAGCAGACCGGCGTAGGCGAGCAGCTCGTACCCGGTGCCGGTCGTCGCTGCCGAGACCCCGCGGAGGAGCTCGGTGGAGAACGGCTCGAACTCGGTCACGAGGATGCCGATCACGTTCGTCCGGGAGCTGCGCAGGCTCCGGGCGACCAGGGACGTCTCGTAGCCCAGGCGCTCGACGACCTCCTGCACGCGGACGATCGTCGCCTGGGCCACACCGTCGCGGTTGTTGATCACCTTCGAGACCGTCGGGATCGAGACCCCGGCGGCGCGCGCGACGTCCGCGATCGTGACCCGGCCCGGCCCGGGCGGGGTGTCGAGGACGGTCTGCATGTGCTCACCGTACCGCCGCAGAGGGCCGGTGACGGGGTCCGCACCACGGATAGAAAACGTTATCGATAACGATTGACAAGGACCGCGAGCACCTGGCACGCTCTCCGCAGCGGCATTCGATGTCGCGCCTGTCAACGACGACGACACACCAGGAGTTCCACGATGACGAGGAAGATCCGGGCCGCCGCAGCCATCGCGCTGATCGGGGCCACCGCACTCACCGCAGCGGGCTGTTCCGCGGGCGGCAACGCGGCAGACAGCAACGGGAAGGTCACGATGACCTTCTGGCACAACTCGACCACGGGACCGGGCAAGGCCTTCTGGCAGGACACCGTCGCGGCGTTCGAGAAGTCCCACCCGAACGTGACGATCAAGATCCAGGCGATCCAGAACGAGGACCTGGACGGCAAGCTGCAGACGGCGCTGAACTCCGGGTCCGCCCCGGACGTGTTCCTGCAGCGCGGCGGCGGCAAGATGGCCGCGATGGCCAAGGCCGGGCAGCTCATGGACATCTCCGGCTCGATCGGGAAGAACGCCAAGACCGAGATCAGCGCCGGTGCGTTCAAGGGCTACGAGCTCGACGGCAAGACCTACGCGATGCCCGTCGACGTCAACCCCGAGGGCATCTGGTACAGCCAGGACCTCTTCAAGCAGGCCGGCATCGAGGGCACCCCCACCACGATGGACGAGCTGAACGCCGACATCGCCAAGCTCAAGGCCGCGGGCATCCAGCCGGTCGCCGTCGGCGCGAAGGACGCCTGGCCGGCCGCGCACTGGTACTACAACTTCGCGCTCCGCGCCTGCAGCGCTTCGACGCTGAACGACACCGCCAAGGACCTGAAGTTCACCGACAGCTGCTGGAAGGCGGCCGGCGAGGACACGAAGGCGTTCTTCGACACGAAGCCGTTCAACGACGGCTTCCTCACCACGGCCGCCCAGCAGGGCGCCGGCAGCTCGGCCGGCCTCGTCGCGAACCACAAGGCCGCGATGGAGCTCATGGGTGCGTGGGACCCGGGTGTGATCTCCTCGCTCACCCCGGACGGCAAGCCGCTCGCCGACCTCGGCTTCTTCCCGTTCCCGGAGGTCTCCGGCGGCAAGGGCGCACCGGGATCGATGATGGGTGCGGTCGACGGGTACTCGTGCTCGGCCGAGGCGCCGAAGAAGGAGTGCACCGAGTTCCTCAACTACATGACCGAGAAGCCCGTGCAGGAGGCCTACTACAAGGCGTTCAACGCGATCCCGGCGAACGAGTCGGCGCAGTCCGTCGTCACCGAGCCCTACCTGAAGAGCGTCCTCGCCGCCTACAACAAGGCCCCGTACGTGTCGAACTACCTCGACACGCTCTACGGCCAGAACGTCGGCAACGCGCTGAACACGAGCGTCGTGAACCTGCTCGCCGGCAAGGGTGACGTGGCGGACATCGTCAAGACCGTCAACCAGGCCGCGGCGAAGGGCTGACCCGACCGATGGCCACTTCAGTCGCCCCCCGTCCGTCCCGCCCCGGTGCGCGGACGGACACGGGGAAGGACCTGACCGGGGTCGACGGTACGCCGTCGGCCCCGGCCGGCCGGGGCCGCGCGAAGCCGGCCGCCGACGTCCGCAAGCGGGTCGAGATCGCCCTGCTCGCCGGACCCGCGACGATCATGTTCGTCGGGTTCGTCATCCTGCCCGTGGTGCTCGCCGCGTACTACGGCTTCTACAAGTGGCAGGGCTACGGCACCCCCACCGACTTCGTCGGCCTGCAGAACTACACGGTGATCTTCACCGACCCGGACTTCCGGGGCGTGCTGTGGCACAACCTGTTCATCGTCATCGGCTCGCTCGTCGTGCAGGGGCCGATCGCGATCATCCTGGCGCTCCTGCTCAACCAGCGGATCCGCGGCCGGGGCCTGATCCGCGTGCTCATCTTCGTGCCGTACGTCATCTCCGAGGTGATCGTCGGCACCGGGTGGAGCCTGATGCTCCAGTCGAGCGGCGCCGTGAACGACCTGCTCCAGTCCGTCGGCCTCGGGGGGTTGCGCGCCGACTGGTTGTCGAACCCGGACATCGCGCTCTGGACGCTGCTGGCGATCATCTCGTGGAAGTACATCGGCTTCGCGGTGATCCTGTTCCTCGCCGGCCTGCAGAGCATCCCGGAGGAGCTGTTCGAGGCCGCCCAGCTCGACGGCGCCGGCTACTGGCAGATCCAGCGCCGCATCACGCTGCCGCTGCTCGGCCCGACCATCCGCATCTGGGCGTTCCTGTCCATCATCGGGTCGCTCCAGCTGTTCGACCTCGTCTACATCATCTGGGGGCAGTACATCGCCTCGACCGCGGGGACCTCGACGATGGCGACGTACATGGTCGCGAACGGCCGGCTCTCCGGCAACTACGGGTACGGCAACGCCGTCGCCGTGGTGATCTTCCTCATCTCGCTGGTCGTGGCCCTCGTCTACCAGCGGTTCGTCCTGCGCCGCGACACCGCCGGCGCCCTCACCGAGAAGGCCACCCGATGACCGCCACCGCCTCCCTCGTCGCACCGCGCCGCCGTCCGCGCGACTCCGGGCCCGTCGGGCGCGAGCGCAACCTCGGCACGTACTTCATCGCGCTGCTGTTCATCGCGGTGTGCATCGGCCCGGTCGCGTACATCGTGCTCGGTGGGTTCCGGACCAACGCGCAGATCACGGCGAGCCCGGCCGGTCTGCCCGCGCCGTGGAACGTCGGCAACTACCTCGACGTCCTGTCGAGCGGCGTCTTCTGGCAGCAGCTCGGCAACTCGGTGGTGGCGGGCGTCACGACGACCGTCGGCGTCGTCGTGCTCGGGCTCATGGTGAGCTTCGTCCTCGCCCGCTACCGCTTCCGGGGCAGCGGAGCGCTCTACGCGCTCTTCGCCGCGGGACTCATGTTCCCGATCACGGTCGCGATCACGCCGCTGTACCTGCTCGTCAAGGACCTCGGTCTGACGAACAACCTGGCCGGGGTGATCCTGCCGCAGATCGCGTTCGCGCTGCCGACGACGGTGATCATCCTCGTGCCGTTCCTCAAGGCGATCCCCGACGAGCTCGAGGAGGCGGCCGCCATCGACGGTGCCAGCCGGCTCGGGTTCTTCTTCCGCATGGTCGTCCCGCTGTCGCTGCCCGGTGTCGTCACGGTCGGCATCCTGGCCTTCATCGGGAGCTGGAACAGCTACCTGCTGCCGCTGTTCATCCTCAACGACTCGTCGGCGTACACGCTGCCCCTCGGCGTGCAGGCGTTCTCGTCCCAGTACTCGGTCGACACCGCCCGCGTGCTCGCGTTCACGTCGCTGTCGATGATCCCCGCGCTCGTCTTCTTCGCGGTGTTCCAGCGCCGCATCGTGGGCGGCCTGACCGGGGCGGTGAAGGGGTGACGACGCTCGACTCGACCACGCACCCGACCGACGGACAGGAGGCCCGTGGCGGCGCCGCCACGGGCCTCCCGTCCGACGCCACCCGCGTCGACGACGCGACGGCCCCCGACCGCGCGACCGCGCTGCTGGCCGCGATGACCCTCGAGGAGAAGACGGCGCAGCTCGTCGGCTACTGGCTCGACCAGAACGGCG
Source organism: Curtobacterium sp. MCBA15_004 (assembly GCF_001865055.2). NCBI lineage: Bacteria > Bacillati > Actinomycetota > Actinomycetes > Micrococcales > Microbacteriaceae > Curtobacterium > Curtobacterium sp. MCBA15_004. The sequence continues at coordinate 842,763 of NZ_CP126266.1, forward strand.
TCGTCGCCCCCATGCAGGGCGAGATGGCGGCCGCGCAGGACGGGCAGACCCTCGCCGAGACCACGCGTCACGGCCTCGGGCAGTACACCCGCGTGTACGGCACCCGGCCGGTCGAACCGGACGAGCGGGCCGCGTGGCTGTGGGCGGAACAGCGCCGCCTGCAGCGCGAGACCCGGCTCGGGATCCCCGCGCTCGTGCACGAGGAGTGCCTCACCGGGCTCGCCGCGTGGCAGGCCGCGACGTTCCCGACGCCGCTGGCCTGGGGCGCGTCCTTCGACCCGGAGCTCGTCGAGCAGGTCGGCGCGGTGATCGGCCGGTCGATGCGCGAGCTCGGCGTGCACCAGGGCCTCGCGCCCGTGCTCGACGTCGTCCGCGACCCCCGCTGGGGACGGGTCGACGAGTGCATCGGCGAGGACCCGTACCTCGTCGGGACGGTCGGCACCGCCTACGTGCGCGGGGTGCAGAGCGCCGGGGTCGACGCGACCCTCAAGCACTTCCTCGGCTACTCGGCCTCACGTGCCGGTCGGAACCACGCACCCGTGCACGCCGGACCGCGCGAGGTGGCGGACGTGTTCCTGCCGCCGTTCGAGATGGCGCTGCTCGACGGCGGCGCCCGCAGCGTGATGAACTCCTACGCCGAGGTGGACGGCGTGCCCGTCGCCGCGGACCCCGCGCTGCTCACCGACCTGCTGCGTGGTCGGCTCGGCTTCGACGGCACGGTCGTCGCGGACTACTTCTCGGTCGCGTTCCTCGAGGTCATGCACGGCGTGGCCCGGGACCGCGGCGAGGCGGCGGCGATGGCCCTCACGGCCGGGATCGACGTCGAGCTGCCGACCGGCGACGCGTACCTCGCCCCCCTCGTCGAGCGGGTGCGGAGCGGCGAGGTCGACGAGGCACTCGTGGACCGTGCCGTGCTGCGCGTGCTCCGGCAGAAGGAGCGGCTCGGCCTGCTCGAACCGGACGCGTTCGCGGGGGAGCCCCCCACGGGGATCGACCTCGACTCGCCGGAGCACCAGGCGCTGGCCCGTCGGCTCGCGGCGGAGTCGCTCGTGCTGCTGTCGAACGACGGCGTGCTGCCGCTCCGTCCCGCCGTCGCCGTCGGCGGCGGCGGCGACGGCGACGCCGGTCGCGGGGCCGACACCACCACCGGTACCAGCAACGCCACCGACACCGCTGCCGCCCCGCGGGGCCCCGTCGCGGTGATCGGCCCGAACGCCCACCGCGCGGAGGCCCTGCAGGGCTGCTACTCCTTCGCGAACCACGTGCTCGCGACGCACCCCGGCCTGCCGCTCGGCTTCGCGATCCCGACCGTCCTCGAGGCCCTGCGGGACGTCCTCGGCGACGACGCCGTCCGGTACGCACCGGGCGCCGAGGTCGAGGGCGACGACCGCTCCGGGTTCGCCGACGCCGTGGCCGCCGCACAGGACGCCGCCGTCGCGGTCGTCGTCGTGGGCGACCAGGCCGGCCTGTTCGGACGCGGCACGGTGGGGGAGGGCAACGACTCCGAGTCGCTCGACCTGCCCGGCGTGCAGCGCGAGCTCGTCGAGGCCGTCGTCGCCACCGGCACCCCCACGGTCGTCGTGCTGCTCACCGGGCGCCCGTACGCGATCGGCTGGGCCCTCGACGGGGACCAGCCGAAGCCGGCCGCGGTCGTCCAGGCGTTCTTCCCCGGGGAGGGCGGCGGCCTCGCGATCGCCGACCTGCTCACCGGTCGCGCGGAACCGTCCGGGCGCCTGCCCGTGTCGCTGCCGCGCTCGGCCGGGGCGCAGCCGTACTCGTACCTGCACCCGCGGCTCGGCGGTCCGTCGGACGTCACCGCGACCGACTCGACGCCGGTCCGACCGTTCGGCTTCGGCCTGACGTACACGTCCTTCGCGTACGAGGACCTGGTGGTCGACGACACGGTCACCACGGACGGGGCGTTCGCGGCGACGGTCACGGTCCGGAACACGGGGACACGCGACGGCGCGGAGGTCGTGCAGCTCTACGGGCACGACGTCCAGGCGTCGGTCACGCGTCCGGTCGTGCAGCTGCTCGGCTACGCACGCGTCGCACTCGCCGCGGGGGCGTCCGCCCGGGTCCGCTTCGACGTGCCGGTGCAGCGGTTCGGCTTCACCGACCGCGCGATGCGCAAGGTGGTCGAACCGGGCGACGTGCAGGTCTGGGTCGCGTCCGACGCGGCGGCGTCCCGGCCGGGAGGCCCGGTGCCGACGGGTGGGATCGTCGCGTCCGGCGACGGGCCGGTCCGGTACGAGGTCCCCGGATCGGCGACGGACCGTGCGGTCGTGCGGGTGACCGGTCCGGTCCGCGAGGTGTCCCTCGCCGACCGGCGGGTGGTCACCTGGGAGCGCGTCTGACGGCACGCGCAGGCCGCTCCGCGCACCTCCACCGCCCGTCACGGGGAGCGTGAGTAGCGTGCGAGATCCCTCAGCTGAAGGAGCACGCCATGTCCGACGCCGACGTCACCCGCGAACCGACCAACGACCCCGACGGCTCGAAGAAGCCCGACGGCCTCGGCGAGGACGGGACTATCCCCGACCACCCGGAGGGCGTCGCAGCCGGCTTCGCCGGCGACGAGTCGCACTTCAACCCCGAAGAGGACGACGCCGCCGAGTAGCGGACGCGACCACACGACGGAACGGGAGGCCCGTGGCCACGCCGCCACGGGCCTCCCGTTCGTCGTCCGGTCACCACGTTGCGACGGCGACGTCCGTCGGGTCGGTACCGTGGTGGCATGGCCCGCTTCACGCCCCCTGCCGCCGACGCGATGCGCGCACGCATCCTGGAGGCCGCCCGCGACGAGTTCGCCGCCCTCGGCCTGACGGGGGCACGCGTCGAGCGGCTCGCGGCCGCGGCGGACAGCAACAAGGCGCAGGTCTTCCACTACTTCGGCGGCAAGGAGGGGCTGTTCGACGCGCTCCTCGTGCAGGAGCTCGGCGGCCTGCACGACGCCGTGCCGCTCGACACCGACGACCTGCCCGCGTGGGCGGGACGGCTCCACGACGCGCTCGTCGAGCGGCCGTGGGTCGCACGCCTCGCGACCTGGCAGCGGCTCGAGCGCGCGGACGCCGTGGTGCCCGCGCTCGTCGAGCGCCACGAGGCCGCGGTCGCCGAGGTCGAGCGTGCGCAGCGTGCCGGGGTGCTGCCGCGGTCGTTCCGGCCGGCGGTGCTGTTCGCGCTCGTGCTGCAGCTCGCCGGGGTCTGGGCGACGCTGCCGCCCGAGGCGACGGGCACGGTGTCGGCCGTGGTGGCTGCGCGGCGCCGGCAGGTCGTCGTCGACGCGGTCGGGCAGCTGCTCGGGCGCTGAGCCGGCGCCCTGGGCCCGGCGTCCGGCCGCCCCCGGGCCGGTCGGCCGGCTAGAGCCGCTCGCGCAGGAACGCCACCTGGCGCTCCCAGTGGCGGAAGCCGCCGCCCTCGTGGCCGTTGTACGGGTACACGGCGATCTCGTGGTCGGTCGAGCCGAGCGCGTTGTACGCCGCGAAGGTCGTCCGCGGCGGCACGACGTCGTCCATGAGCGCCACCGAGAACAGTGCGGGCGCGGTGATGCGCTCGGCGAAGTGCACGCCGTCGAAGTACGCGACCGTGTCCCAGACCCGGTCGGCGTCGTCGCGGTGGACGGACAGGTACGTGGCGAGCTCGAGGTAGGGGCCGCCGACCGCGACGTCGGTGCCGTGCTCCCAGTCGCACAGGAACGCGACGTCGGGCAGCACCGCGACGAGGGGGCCGACGTGCGCCTCCACCAGGGCCGCGGCGGCGAGGGTGATCCCGCCACCCTGGCTGCCGCCGGTGAGCGCGACCCGGTCGGCGTCGACGCCGGGGAGCGTGCGGACCGCCTCGACGAGCCGTACCGCGTCGGTGAAGACCCGGCGGTAGTAGTGGTTCGCCGGGGCGTCGACCCCGCTCGCCATCCACCCGCCGACGTGCGGCACGGAGCCGTGCGGGTCGGGGGTGTCGCCGCCGGAGCCCCAGCCGCTGCCCTGCCCGCGCGTGTCCATCACGACGTGCACGAAGCCCGCGAGCGCCCAGGACACCCGTTCGCCGGGCAGGCCGCGGCCGCCGCCGTACCCGAGGAACTCGACCACGACGGGCAGGTCCTGGTCGGCGGTGCCCGCGGGCCGCGAGACCCACGCGCGGACGGGGTCGCCGCCGAAGCCCGGGAACGTCAGGTCCTGCACGTCGAGGGCGGTCACCGGCGTCGCGGCCGGGGTCGTCACGGGCGCGGTGCCGGCTCCTGCTGCCCGGGCCTCGGCGATCGTGTCCGCCCAGAAGGCGTCGAGGTCCGCGGGACGACGCACCGCGGGGCGGTGGGTGCGGAGCTGGTCGAGGGGCAGGTCGGTGAGCGGCACGGGGTTCCTCCGGGGGATCGGGTGGGACCGGCACGGATCTGGCGTACCGGCACGGATCGGGCGTACCCGGTCGATCCGTCCGACCGGGTACGCCCGATTCCATCAGGTGCGCGCGCAGCGCGCGGGGCGCGCGGGGCGCGCCGGGCGCGCGTCAGCGCAGCGCGTGGGTCCGGTACTGCTCGAGGACCTCGGGGCGGGGGTCCGCGGGGACCACGGTCGCCGAGACCTCCCAGGACGGCAGGGCACCCGTGAGCACCCAGGCGGCCTGCCGGGCGGCACCGGCGGCGACGTACTCGCCCGGTTCCGGGACCGACACGTCGCGTCCGAACACCTGCGCGGCGACGGCCCGGACGGCCTCGTTCCGCGCGGCCCCACCGATGAGCAGCAGGCGCGACACCGTGACACCGGTGTCCTCGACCGCCGCCAGGCCGTCCGCGAGCGCGCACAGCATGCCCTCGACGGCGGCACGGGCGAGGTGCGCCCGGTCCGTGGTCGCCGGGGTCATCCCGAGCAGCGAGGCGGTCGCGTCCGGACGGTTCGGCGTGCGCTCACCGACGAAGTACGGCACGAGCACGAGCCCGTCCGCGCCCGCCGGCGCCTGCAGCGCCAGCTCGCCGAGCTCGCCGTGGTCGACGCCGAGCAGGCCGCCCACCACCTCGATCACGCGGGCTGCGTTGAGCGTCGTGACGATCGGGAGGCGCGACCCGGTCCCGTCGGCGAAGCCCGCCACGGTCCCGCTCGGGTCCGTCACCTCGGTGTCGGTGACCCCGAAGACGGTGCCGCTCGTGCCGAGGGACACCGCGACGTCACCCGGGCCCAGTCCGAGGCCGAGCGCTGCCCCGGCGTTGTCGCCGAGTCCCGGGCCGACGAGGAGTCCGGCACGGGCGACGGCGCCGCCCGGCAGCGTGACGTCGGACGCCAGCGCGCCCATCGCCTCGTCGGGCGCCACGACCCGCGGCACCACGACCGCGTCGGCCGGGCTGCCCGCACCGTCCGAGCCGTCCTCGCCGGACGCGACCCGCAGGCCACGGCCGAGCGCGGCCTCGAACAGCTCGCCGTCGTACTCCCGCCGCACGGGGTCCCAGTAGCCGGTGCCGCTGGCGTCCGAGCCGTCGGTCGCGAGGGCGTCGAGGTCCGGACCGAGCGGGCTCTCGTCCGCCGGGCCGTACCCGCGCAGCCGCCACGACAGCCAGTCGTGGGGGAGCGCGACGGCCGCGACGCGGCCGGCGTTCTCCGGTTCGGCGTCGCGGAGCCAGCGCAGCTTCGTGCCGGTGAACGAGGCCACCGGGACCAGACCCGTGCGGGCGACCCATGCCTCACGGCCGAGCTCCTCGACCATCTGCGCGGCCGCGTCGGCGCTGCGGACGTCGTTCCAGAGCAGTGCGTCGCGGACGACGTGCCCCTCCGCGTCCAGCGCGACCATGCCGTGCTGCTGCCCGGCGACCGCGACCGCCGCGACGTCGTCGAAGCCGCCGGCGTCCGCGATCGCGGCGCCGAGCGCGTCCCACCAGTGGCGGGGGTCGACGGACGTGCCGTCCGGGTGGGACGCGCGCCCCTCCCGTACCACCGCGCCGGTCGCCGCGTCACGGATCGTGACCTTGCAGGACTGGGTCGACGAGTCGACCCCTGCGACCAGCTGCTGGCTCAACCCTTCGGCGGCAGGCCGCCTCAGCGCGCGGAATGCAGCCGGTGGCGCGTCTGCACTCAATTCCGCGCGCCCATGAGGTGCTCCATGGCGAGCTGCTGCAGGCGCACGAAGCCGAAGCCCTTGCCGCCGAAGTACGCGTCGGCGTCGAACTCCTCGTAGGCGGAGCGGTCGGCCAGGAAGTCGTCGTACGACTCGCCGCTGTTCAGCGTCGGGGTGCTCAGCTCGTCGACCTTCGCGGCCGACAGGGCTGCCTGCACCTCGGGGTCGGCGCGGAACGCCTGCGCGCGCTCCTTGAGGAGCAGGTACATGCGCATGTTCGCCTTCGCCGAGTCCCACACGCCCGTGATGTCCTCGGTGCGCGAGGGCTTGTAGTCGAAGTGGCGCGGGCCGTCGTACGCCGGGCCGCCCTGGGGGGAGCCGTGCTCGAGCAGGTCGACGAGCGAGAACGCGTTCTGCAGGTCGCCGTGGCCGAACACCAGGTCCTGGTCGTACTTGATGCCGCGCTGGCCGTTGAGGTCGATGTGGAAGAGCTTGCCCTGGTACAGCGCCTGGGCGATGCCGGCGGTGAAGTTCAGGCCCGCCATCTGCTCGTGGCCGACCTCGGGGTTGATGCCGAACAGCTCCGGACGCTCGAGCGTCTCGGTGAACGCGATCGCGTGGCCGAGGGTCGGCAGGAGGATGTCGCCGCGGGGCTCGTTCGGCTTCGGCTCGATGGCGAAGCGGATGTCGTAGCCCTTGTCGGTGACGTACTGGGCGAGCAGGTTGACGGCCTCGCGGTATCGCTCGAGTGCGGCCTGCACGTCCTTGGCGGAGTCGTACTCCGAGCCCTCGCGGCCGCCCCACATGACGAAGGTCTTCGCGCCGAGCTCGGCGGCGAGGTCGAGGTTGCGGAGCACCTTGCGGAGCGCGAACCGGCGGACCTGACGGTCGTTCGAGGTGAACCCGCCGTCCTTGAAGACCGGCGCCGAGAACAGGTTGGTGGTGACCATCGGGACGATGACCCCGGTCGCGTCGAGCGCGCCCTTGAGGCGGTCGATCTGCGTCTGGCGCTCGGCGTCGGTCGAGCCGAACGCGAACAGGTCGTCGTCGTGGAAGGTCAGGCCGTAGGCACCGAGCTCGTCGAGCTTCTCGACCGCCTCGACCACGTCCAGCGCGGGACGGGTGGGGCCGCCGAACGGGTCGGAGCCGTTGTAGCCGATGGTCCAGAGACCGAAGGAGAACTTGTCGTCACGGGTGGGCGTCGTTGCCATGGTGGATCACCGTTCGTCGTCGAAACAAAATGTTGCCGCGCCCAACATAAGCGGTAGTGTTGACTCTGGCAAGCACCGGATCGCAAAGGAGCGAGTGGATGGCACAGGACGGACACGGACCGGGTCGACTGCGGGTCGCCATGGTCGGACACGGCTTCATGGGGGCGGCGCACTCCCAGGCCTGGCGGACCGCGCCCAGGTTCTTCGACCTCGGGGTCGAACCCGAGATGGCCGTGGTCGTCGGCCGCGACGCCGAGCGTGCCGAGGCCGCCCGCGCGAAGTACGGATGGCAGGCCGCCTCGACCGACTGGCGGCAGGTGGTCGCCGACCCGGCGATCGACGTCGTCGACGTCGTGTCGCCGGGCTCGTCCCACGTCGAGGTCGCGATCGCCGCGCTCGAGGCCGGCAAGCACGTGCTCTGCGAGAAGCCCCTCGCCAACACCGTCGAGGAGGCCGAGGCGATGACCGCCGCGGCCACGGCCGCTGCCGCGCGCGGCGTCCGCGCGATGGTCGGGTGCAGCTACCGTCGCGTGCCCGCGATCGCGCTGGCACGCCAGCTGGTGCAGGACGGGAGGCTCGGCACCGTCCGCCAGGTCCGCGCGCTCTACCTGCAGGACTGGCTGGCCGACGCCGAGGGCCCGATGACGTGGCGCCTCGACAAGGCGCTCGCCGGTTCCGGCTCGCTCGGCGACATCGGCGCGCACGCGATCGACCTCGTCGAGCACGTCACGGGCGCACAGCTGTCGACCGTGTCCGGCACGCTCGAGACCTTCGTGCACGAGCGCCCGCTCATGGCCGAGGGCGTCGGGCTGTCCGGCACCGCGTCGAGCGAGCGCGGGCAGGTCACGGTCGACGACGCAGCGTTCTTCCTCGGTCGGCTCGTCGGCGGCGCTGCCGACGGCGCGATCGGTTCGTTCGAGGCCACGCGCTACGCGACCGGTCGGAAGAACGGCCTGACGCTCGAGGTCAGCGGCTCCGAGGGCGCGATCCAGTTCGACCTCGAGTCGATGAACGAACTGCGGCTGTACGAGTCGTCGGCGCCCGCGGGGGAGCAGGGCTTCCGCCGCATCCTCGTCACCGAGCCGGAGCACGAGTACATGGCCGCGTGGTGGCCGACCGGGCACCTCATCGGCTACGAGCACACCTTCAGCCACCAGGTCGCGGACTTCGTGCGCGCGATCGTCGACGGCACCGACCCCTCGCCCTCGTTCGCGGACGGACTGCACGTGCAGCGCGTCCTCGACGCGGTCGAGCGCAGCGCCGCCGACGGCAGCAGCTGGACGGCCATCCGATGAGCGCCGCCGAGACGCAGCAGCGTCGGGCCCTGGTCGTCCGGGGCGGCTGGGACGGGCACATGCCGGTCGAGACCACCGACCTGTTCGTCCCGTTCCTGCGCGACCACGGGTTCGACGTCCGGGTGTCGGACTCGACCGCGGTGTACGCGGACGAGTCGGTCATGGCGGACGTCGACCTGATCGTCCAGGTCGTCACGATGTCGACCATCGCCGACGACGAGTTCGCCGGGCTGCAGCGGGCGGTGCTCGGCGGTGCCGGGCTCGCCGGGTGGCACGGCGGGATCGCGGACGCCTTCCGCAACACCGCCGACTACCTGCACATGGTCGGCGGGCAGTTCGCCCACCACGCGGGCAAGCACCCGTCCGAGCGCACCGGCGAGCAGTCCGACAACTACATCCCGTACACGGTGCACATCACCGAGGCCGGGCACGAGCACCCGATCACGCAGGGCATCGAGGACTTCGACCTCGTGACCGAGCAGTACTGGGTGCTCTCCGACGAGTACAACGACGTGCTGGCGACCACCACGCAGGAGGCCCGGGACTTCGACGCCTGGAACCGCCCGGTGACCGCGCCGGCGATCTGGACCCGGCAGTGGGGGCAGGGACGTGTGTTCGTCTCGGCACCCGGCCACCGGCTCGAGGTCGTCGAGTCGCAGCCGCTCCGCACGATCATCGAGAGGGGACTCCTGTGGGCGAGCCGATGAAGGTCGGGGTCGTCGGGGTCGGCGTCATCAGCCAGCAGTACTTCGAGCACTTCCCGGCGCTGCCCGGCCTCGAGCTGACCGCGGTCGCCGACATCGACGTCGACCGGGCACGGTCGGTGGGGGCCGCCCAGGGCGTGCGCGGCACGAGCGTCGACGAGCTCATCGCCGCGGACGACGTCGACGTCGTGCTCAACCTGACGATCCCGGCCGCGCACGCCGAGGTCGCGACGCGGGCGCTCGAGGCCGGCAAGCACGTGTACGGCGAGAAGCCGCTCGCGACGTCGACGGCCGAGGCGCAGCCCGTGCTCGACCTGGCGCGACGCTCCGGCCTGCGGGTCGGCAGCGCGCCGGACACCGTGCTCGGCACCGGGATCCAGACCGCCCGGCACGCGCTCGACAGCGGTGCGATCGGCACCCCGGTCGGGGCCGCGGTGTCGTGGTCGGCGCCCGGACACGAGCTGTGGCACCCGGCGCCCGCGTTCTACTACCAGCCCGGCGGCGGCCCGCTGCTCGACATGGGGCCGTACTACCTGACGAGCCTGGTGTCGTTCTTCGGGCCGGTCGTCCGGGTGAGCGGTGCCTCGACGCGGTCGGACCGGGAGCGCACCATCGGCACCGGCCCCGCCGCGGGCACACCGCTCCGGGTGGACGTCGACACGCACGTGGTCGCGGTCCTGGAGCACGCCGACGGCGTGGTCTCGACGCTGACGGTGTCGTTCGAGGTGTGGGCCACCCGGGCGCCGCTGTTCGAGGTGTACGGCACCGCGGGCACCCTCGGCATCCCCGACCCGAACCGGTTCTCCGATGCGGTGTCGATCGCCGACGCGGCCACCCGCGAGTGGCGCGAGCTGCCGACGAGCGCCGGGTACGCCGACGCCGGTCGCGGCTACGGCCTCGCCGACATGGCGCACGCGATCGCCACCGACCGTCCGCACCGGGCGTCCGGCGACCTCGCGTTCCACGTGCTCGAGGTGATGGAGGCGGTGGCCACCGCGGCCCGCGAGCACACCGTGGTCGACGTGCGGTCGCGCGTCGACCGACCCGACACCGTGCCCGGCGGGGCCACCCCGGGGTCCTGGTGACCCGACGCACACGCGAGGAAGGACGACGACGATGACGACGACGGACGGAACCGGCGAGACGGGCGCGAGCAGCGCCTCCCGGCCGGAGGGTGGTGCCCGGTCCACGCGACCGGTCACGCTGTTCACCGGCCAGTGGGCGGACCTGCCCTTCGAGGAGGTCGCCCGCCTGGCGGGGGAGTGGGGCTACGACGGCCTGGAGATCGCCTGCTGGGGCGACCACCTGGACGTCCGGCGCGCCGCGACGGACCCGGCGTACGTGGCGGACCGGAAGGCGGTCCTCGAGCGCAACGGGCTGCAGGTCTGGACCATCGCGAACCACCTGACCGGCCAGGCCGTGTGCGACGACCCGATCGACCAGCGGCACGAGGACATCCTCGCGCCGCACGTGTGGGGCGACGGCGACCCCGAGGGCGTCCGGCAGCGCGCCGCCGAGGAGCTGCAGTGGACCGCCCGGGCGGCCGCGGCACTCGGCGTCTCGACCGTCACCGGGTTCACCGGATCGTCGATCTGGAAGACCGTCGCCGGGTTCCCGCCCGTGCCCCCGGGCATGATCGACGCCGGGTACCAGGACTTCCACGACCGCTGGTCGCCGATCCTCGACGTGTTCGAGGAGGTCGGGGTGCGCTTCGCACTCGAGGTGCACCCGTCCGAGATCGCCTACGACTACTGGACGGCCAAGCGGGCGCTCGAGGTGTTCGCGGACCGGCCGTCGTTCGGGTTCAACTTCGACCCGTCGCACTTCGTGTGGCAGGACCTCGACCCGGCGGTGTTCCTCATGGACTTCGCCGAGCGGGTGTACCACGTGCACTGCAAGGAGTCGGTGAAGCAGCTCGACGGGCGCAACGGGCGGCTCGCGTCCCACCTGCCGTGGGGCGACCCCCGGCGCGGCTGGGACTTCGTCAGCGCCGGGCACGGGGACGTGCCGTGGGAGCGGGTGTTCCGCGTGCTGAACCACATCGGGTACGACGGGCCGACGAGCGTCGAGTGGGAGGACGCCGGCATGGACCGGCTCGTCGGCGGACCGGAGGCGCTCGCGTTCGTGCGGCGGCTCGGGACGATCGCGCCGCCGGACGCCGCGTTCGACGCCGCGTTCTCGCGCTCGCGCTGAGCCCGGGGGCGGGCGCGCCGGGTCGAACCGGGCGTGCCGGCTCGGCTCGGGCGTGCCGGGTCGAACCGGACGTGCCGGGTCGAACCGGGCGTACCCGGTCCGCCGGGACGACCGGGGACGCCCGTTCCCGCCACCCATCGCAGGCGTTCTGGGAAACTTCGTACCCACCGCCACCCCGACCCCAGGAGGACCCATGGCCCGACCGGCCACGACCACGCCCGGCAACGCGGCGCGCGTCCTCCGCATCGTGCACGAGGGCGGCCCCGTCTCGCGCGCCGAGCTGACCCGGCGCACGGGCCTGAACCGCTCGACCGTGCTCGCGATCGTCGGGGAGCTCGTCGACCAGGGACTCGTGCACGAGGAGTTCCCCGTCCCGGGCGGCCCCGGCGCGGACCGCCCGAGCGCCGGCGTCGGCCGACCCAGCCCGATCGTGCGGGCGTCGGCGGACGTGGTCGCGGCGGCCGTCACGGTCGAGATCGACGCCGTCGGGGTCGCCCTCGTCGCGCTCGACGGCACCGTGCGGGACCGGCTCGTCGAACCCCAGGCCGCCGTGCCCGGGGCTGCGGACGCCGTCGACGCGGTGGCGCGCGTGCTCGGCGTGCTGACCGCCCGGGCAGCTCCGGGCCTCCGGGTCGTCGGGGTCGGTGTCGCCGTGCCGGGGATCGTCCGCGTCGAGGACGGGGTCGTCCGCGACGCGCCGCACCTCGGCTGGCGGGACGAACCCTTCGCCGGGGTGCTCGGGGAGCGCCTCGGGCTGCCGGTCCGCGCCGCGAACGACGCGAACCTCGGCGCCTGGGCCGAACGGCTGTACGGCAGCGCGCGCGGCGTCGACGACCTCGTGTACCTGAACGGCGGGGCGAGCGGCATCGGCGGCGGGATCGTCAGCGCCGGCCGACCGTTCAGCGGGGCCGACGGGTACGCGGGCGAGCTCGGGCACACCTTCGTCGCCGCGAACGGCATCCGGTGCCACTGCGGCGCGGTGGGCTGCCTGGAGACCGAGGCGTCCCGCGACGCCCTCACCGCCGTCACCGGGACGGCGCCCGACGACCTCGACGCCCTCGCCACGGCGCTCGCCGAGGGGCGGCCCGAGGTCGAGCAGGTCGTCGACCGGCAGGTGACCGCCCTCGCGACCGCGATCCGGAACGCCGTGCACACGGTCGACCCCGAGGTCGTCGTGCTCGGCGGGTTCCTCGGCGACCTGCTCGGGCACGTCGGCGACCGCGTCGAGCACGAGGTCCGCGCGCAGACCATGGCGGCGATGACCGACCGGCTCCGGGTGGTGCCGTCGGCCCTCGGGCGGGACGTCCTGGTGCGCGGCGCCGCCGAGCTCGGCTTCGCCGACCTGCTCCGGGACGGCCAGGCCGCCGCACCGGCTGAGACCGCACCGACCACGGCCACGACGACGGCCCCGCCCGCCGCCCCGCCGACCACACCCACCACCACGTCCGACCGCGACGACGCGGTCGAGGAAGCGAGATCCGCATGACCACCCCCGACCAGACCCACCAGCGCGTCAGCGTGCTGCTCGGCACGCAGGACCTCACCGTCGAGGACCGCCCGGTCCCCGCGGTCGACCCGGGCGACGTGCTCGTCCGCGTCGCCGCGGTCGGCGTCTGCGGCTCCGACGTGCACTACTACCGGCACGGCCGCATCGGCGACTTCGTCGTCGAGGAGCCCCTCGTCCTCGGGCACGAGCTGTCCGGCACGATCGCCGCCGTCGGCGAGGGCGTCGACCCCGCCCGCGTCGGGGAGCGTGTCGCGATCGAACCCCAGCGTCCCTGCCACCGCTGCGCGCAGTGCCTGGCCGGCCGCTACAACCTCTGCCCGCACATGCGCTTCTACGCGACGCCGCCGGTCGACGGCGCCTTCGCCGAGTTCGTCACGATCGAGGCCGAGTTCGCCCACACGCTGCCCGACGCCGTGTCCTTCGAGGCCGGCGCGCTCCTCGAGCCGCTGTCCGTCGGCATCGCCGCAGCGCGCAAGGCCGGCATCGTCCCCCGTTCGAGCGTCCTCATCGCCGGAGCCGGTCCGATCGGCATCATCTGCGCGCAGGTCGCCCGCGCGTTCGGCGCCACCCGGGTCGTCGTCAGCGACCTCGTGCCCGAGCGCCGCGAGCGCGCGCTGTCCTTCGGCGCGACCGAGGTCGTCGACCCCGTCGCGGTGGACGTCACGGCGGACATCGTGCCGGTCGACGCCTTCATCGACGCCAGCGGTGCGCCGCGCGCGGTGTCCGACGGCATCAAGGCGGTCGGCCCGGCGGGAGCGGCGGTCCTGGTCGGGCTCGGCAACTCCGAGATGGTGCTGCCCGTCGAGCACATCCAGAACCTCGAGGTCACGGTCACCGGGATCTTCCGGTACACGAACACGTGGCCGGTGGCGATCGACCTGGTCGCCTCGGGGCAGGTCGACCTCGAGGCGCTCGTCACGGGACGCTTCGGCCTCGACGACGTCCGCGAGGCCCTCGAGAGCGACACCGACCCGGCATCGCTCAAGTCGGTCGTCTACCCGAACGGCGTCCCCACCGCCTCGTGACCCGCGTCCGCGACGCGACCCGCGGCCGTCGCGTCGTCACCCGTGGCGGACGGGAGGCCCGTGGCGGGCCCGAACTGCGCCTCCCGTCCGCCACCACGGGACGGACGGGAGGCGCGGCGCGGGCCCGACCCGCGCCTCCCGTCCGTCCCGCGGTCGCGCCCGGCGACCGCACCTGCCGCCGCACCCGGACCGGGGGCACCGGAGCGACACCGCGACGCGCTACGGTTCGCGCATGACCGCGACACCGGCGGCGGCAGTGCCGCAGCGCACCGACCGACGTGCCCTCGTGTCCTGGGCGCTCTGGGACTGGGGGTCCGCGGCGTTCAACGCCGTCGTCACGACCTTCGTGTTCAGCACGTACCTGGCGAGCCGCGCCTTCGTCGACCCGCGACTCGTCGCCGCCGAGGACGGGTCCGCCGCCGCGACCCGGGCCGTCGAGCGGGAGCTCGCGCACAACGCGGCGACCGTCTCGACCGCCCTGACGCTCGCGGGCATCGTCGTCGCGCTCGTCGCACCCGCGGTGGGACGGCTCGCCGACTCCTCCGGACACCGGCGCCGGTCGGTGCTCATCGCGACCATCGGCATCGCGCTGTCCATCGGGGCGATGGTCTTCGTCGCGCCGAGCCAGCCGTACCTCGTGCTCGGTGCGGCGCTGCTCGGCATCGGGACCGTCGCCTACGAGATCGCGACCGTCGGCTACAACGCCATGCTCGGCCAGGTCGCGGCCGGGGCGAAGACCGGCCGGGTGTCGGCGATCGGCTGGGCCGCGGGGTACTTCGGCGGGATCGTGCTGCTCATGGTGCTGCTCGTCCTGTGCATCCAGGACTTCGGCACGCCCGGGGTGGCCGGACTCCTGCAGCTGCCCGCGACCGTCGCGACCGGGCAGTGGGACGTGCGCGTCGCGATCGGCATCGCGGCTGTGTGGCTCGCGGTCAGCTCCGTGCCGCTGTTCGTCACGGTGCCCGAGGCCGCGCGCGACCAGACCACCAGCGGCGGGCTGCTGTCCGCCTACCGGGACCTGGGCCGGCACGTCGCCCGGCTCTGGCGCGAGCGGCGCAACGTGCTCGCGTTCCTGGTCGCGAGTGCCGTGTTCCGTGACGGCGTCGGCGCGGTCTTCACGTTCGGCGGCATCATCGCCGCGCAGGTCTTCGGGTTCAGCGCGTCCGAGGTGATCCTGTTCGCCATCGTCGCCAACGTCGTGGCCGGCATCGCGACCTTCGTGTCCGGGCGGCTCGACGACCGGTTCGGGTCGCGGGCGATCATCTCCGTGTCGCTCGTCGGCCTCGTCGTGTGCGGCACCGCGGTGCTGTTCGCGGGGTCGGCGCAGAACGCGTTCTGGGTGCTCGGCCTGGCGCTGTGCGTGTTCGTCGGACCGGTGCAGTCGTCGTCCCGGGCGTACCTGGCGCGGCTCGCGACGCCGGGGCGCGAGGGGGAGTTGTTCGGCCTGTACGCGACCACCGGGCGGGCGGCGTCGTTCCTGGCGCCGGCGCTGTTCGGCGTCGCGGTGAGCGTGACCGGGTCGACGCGCTTCGGGATCCTCGGCATCGTCGTGGTGCTCGTCGCGGGGCTCGTGCTGATGGCCTTCGTGCGGCGGGAGCCGGCGGAGGCGGTGCGCTGACGGGGGCGGGCGGGCGTCGTGCGCGGGGCCGGGGCCGGCGGGGTGACACCCGTCCGGCCGGCGTGCGCCAGGATGGAGGCATGACCGACCAGCGCATCGCCGTCGTCGTCCTCGCCGCCGGCCAGGGCACCCGCATGAAGTCGTCCACCCCGAAGGTGCTGCACCGCCTCGCGGGCCTGCCGCTCGTCGCGCACGTGCTCCGGACCGCCTCGACCATCGAGCCCGAGCACGTCGTCGTCGTCGTCCGGCACGAACGGGAGCGCGTCGCGGCCGAGGTCGCCGAGCGTGCCCCGGGCGCGATCGTCGTCGACCAGGACGACGTCCCCGGTACCGGTCGTGCCGTCGAGGTCGCCGTGCAGGCGCTGCCCGCCGACTTCGACGGAGCGGTCGTCGTGCTCTCGGGCGACGTGCCGTTGCTCGACGCCGCATCGCTGCGGCGGCTCGCGGACGCCCACGTCGGCAACGCCGTGACGCTCGTCAGCGCGATCGCCCCGGACCCGACCGGTCTCGGTCGGATCGTGCGCGACGCCTCCGGGGCGTTCGTCGGGGTCGTCGAGCACAAGGACGCCACCGACGAGCAGCGCACCATCACCGAGGCCAACGCCGGCATCTACGCCTTCGACGTCACGCACCTGCGCGCCGTCCTGCCCGAGCTCACCACCGCGAACGCGCAGGGCGAGAAGTACGTCACGGACGTCCCCGCCCTCGTCGCGGCGCGCGGCGGCGTGGTGGACGTCGTCACGCTGACCGACCCGTGGCTGGTCGCCGGGATCAACGACCGCGCGCAGCTGTCCGACGCGGCACGCGAGCTCAACGCACGCATCGTCCGCCGGCACCAGCTCGCCGGCGTGACCGTGCAGGACCCCGCCACGACCTGGATCGACCTCGACGTGACGATCGAGCCCGACGCCGAGGTCCTGCCGGGCACGCAGCTCCTCGGCGCGACCGCCATCGCCGCCGGTGCCGTCGTCGGGCCGGACACGACGCTCCGCGACACCGAGGTCGGGGCCGGCGCCACGGTGAACCGCGTCGACGCCACCCTCGCCGTCGTCGGTGCCGGTGCGTCGGTCGGCCCCTTCGCCTACCTCCGACCGGGCACGATCCTCGGCGACCAGGGCAAGATCGGCACCTTCGTCGAGACGAAGAACGCCGTGATCGGCCGCGGCAGCAAGGTGCCGCACCTGTCGTACATCGGCGACGCCGAGGTCGGTGAGGACTCGAACATCGGGGCGAACACCATCACCGCGAACTACGACGGCGTGCACAAGCACCGCACCGAGGTCGGGTCGAACGTGCGGACCGGATCGCACAACGTCTTCGTCGCCCCCGTTAGGATTGGCGACGGGGCGTACACCGGCGCGGGTACGACCGTCCGCAAGGACGTACCGGCCGGGTCGCTGGCCATCAGCTACGCCCCGCAGCGCAACACCGACGGATGGGTCGAGGAACACCGGCCCGGTTCGCCGGCGGCCGAGGCGGCTCGGCGCGCGCACGGCGAACAGAACACGACAGCCTGACCCGGCCGTCGGCATCGACCCCACGGGGTCAGGGAGTGAGCACCGCACTTGTCCGGAATCAAGACCACCGGCCAGAAACGACTCGTCCTCGTCTCGGGACGAGCACACCCGGAGCTCTCGGAGCAGATCGCCGCCGAGCTCGGCGTCGACCTGGTCCCGACCGACGCGCGCACCTTCGCGAACGGTGAGCTCTACGCCCGCTTCGACGAGTCGGTCCGCGGCTGCGACGCGTTCGTCATCCAGTCGCACACCGCGCCGATCAACGAGTGGCTCATGGAGCAGCTCATCATGGTCGACGCGCTCAAGCGTGCCTCGGCGAAGCGCATCACGGTCGTCGCGCCGTTCTACCCGTACGCCCGTCAGGACAAGAAGGGCCGCGGCCGCGAGCCGATCTCGGCCCGCCTCGTGGCCGACCTGTTCAAGGCGGCCGGCGCGCACCGCATCATGAGCGTCGACCTGCACGCCGCGCAGATCCAGGGCTTCTTCGACGGCCCCGTGGACCACCTGTTCGCGATGCCGGTGCTGCTCGAGCGCTTCAAGCAGATCCTCGACCCCGAGACGCTCACCGTCGTGTCGCCCGACATGGGGCGCGTGCGCGTGGCCGACATCTGGTCCGAGAAGCTCGGCGCGCCCCTCGCGATCATCCACAAGCGTCGCGACCCGCTCATCCCGAACCAGGTCTCGGTGCACGAGATCGTCGGCGACGTGTCCGGTCGCGTCTGCCTGCTCGTCGACGACCTCATCGACACGGGCCGCACGATCGCGAAGGCCGCCGAGGCCCTGAAGAACGCCGGCGCCACCGGTGTCGTCGTCGCCGCGACCCACGCCGTCTTCTCCGACCCCGCGACCGAGCTGCTCCAGAGCAAGTTCATCGATCGCGTCGTCGTCACCGACACGCTGCCGCTGCCGATGGAGAAGCGGTGGGAGCGCCTCGAGGTGCTGCCGATCGCGCCGCTCATCGCCCGGGCCATCCACGAGGTCTTCGACGACGGCTCGGTCACCTCGATGTTCGACGGTGCGGCGTAGCGCACGGGTCCGGAGCGGTCGGGTCGGTCGATCGTGACCGCTCCGGCCCGGCGGATGCGCCGTCGCGGTCCGGTCGCGCGATCGTGACCGCCCCGGTCCACCCCGCGCGGAACGCGCTCGCCGCCCGACTCCGGGCGGCGGGCAGCGTCTTCGCCGAGGACGAGGCCGACCTCCTGCTCGAGGCCGGTGACGGCGACCCCGTCCGCCTCCGGACGCTCGTGCAGCGTCGGCTCGCCGGGGAGCCGCTCGAGGTCGTCCTCGGCTGGGCGGCCTTCGACGGGCACCGGGTCCGTGTCGCCGCGGGCGTGTTCGTCCCGCGCACCCGCACGACCGTCGTGGTCGAGCAGGCAGCCCGGCGGCTCCGGCGGTACGACCGTGTGGTCGACCTGTGCTGCGGGGTCGGCGCGATCTCGGTCGCGTTGCTCGGCCGGGTCGGTGCGCTCGACCTCGTGGCGGCCGACGTCGACCCGGACGCAGCGGACGTCGCCGCGGAGAACGTCGGCGACCGCGGGATCGTCGTGACGGGCGACCTGTTCGCGCCGCTCCCGGACCGGTTCCGCGGGGCGGTCGACGTCGTCGCCGTGAACGCCCCCTACGTGCCGACGGCGGAGATCGCGCTGATGCCCGTGGAGGCCCGGGAGCACGAGCGCACGGTCGCCCTCGACGGCGGCCCGGACGGGCTCGACCTGCACCGCCGGATCGCTGCGGGCGCGGGGGAGTGGCTCCGGCCGGGCGGTGCGGTCGTCATCGAGGTGTCGGCGGAGCAGGCAGCGACCTCCGCGGCGGCGTTCGCAGCCGCGGGCTTCGCCGTCGAGGTCGTGCACGACGACGCGGTCGACGGGACCTGCGTGGTGGCGGTCCGTCCGAGCTGACCGGCGGTCCACCGCGCTGACCCGGCGCAGTCCGTGGCGGCCGGCTCGGCCCGGGGTGGTCGGGCGCCGTCCGCACTCGGCTGTTCAGCCCGCACCGGTCGGGTCAGCCCGCACTCGGCGGTTCAGCCCGCACCGGTCGGGTGAGCCCGCACCGGTCGGGTCAGCCCGCGCTGACCTGGACGCTGTGCCACCCGGAGGCACCGTTCGGCGCCGGCGGCCGTTCGACGCTCGTCTGCACCTGCCCGTCGGCACTGATCGCCCGCACCTGCAGGCGGTGCGACCCCGCGGTGGGCTGCCACCGCCAGACCCACTGGCGCCAGGTGTCCGCCGAGGCAGAGTCCGCGAGCGTCGCGTCCTGCCACGGACCGTCGTCGACCTGCACCTGGACGCCCTTGACGCCCGTGTGGGGCTGCCACGCGACGCCCGCGACCGCGACCGTTGCTCCGGCGTCCACGGTGCTGCCGTCGCGCGGGGTGTCGATCCGTGACTCGAGCTTCACCGGCCCCCGCTCCGACCACCCGCGGGGCGTCCAGTAGCCCTGTGCGTCGGCGAACCGGGTGACCTCGAGCTCGGTGACCCACTTCGTGGCCGAGACGTAGCCGTACAGGCCGGGCACCACCATGCGGACCGGGAACCCGTGCTCCGGCGGCAACGGCTCACCGTTCATCCCGACGGCCAGCAACGCCGCCGTCCCCTCGTCCTGCAGGACGTCGAGCGGGGTCCCGGCCGAGAAACCGTCGCTGCTCCGCGACAGCACCATGTCGGCGCCGTCGTGCACACCCGCCCGGGCCAGGAGTTCGCGGATGGGGTAGCCGAGCCACATCGCGTTGCCGATCAGGTCGCCACCGACCTCGTTCGACACGCAGCTCAGCGTGGCAATGTGTTCCTCGAGCGGGAGCGCGAGCAGTTCGTCCCAGGTCAGCTCGACCTCGCGGTCGACCGCGCCGTGGATGCGGAGCCGCCACTGTGCCGGGTCGATCGACGGTACGCGGAGCGCGGTGTCGATCCGGTAGAAGTCGGTGTTCGGCGTCACGTACGGGCTGATGCCGGACACGTCGAGCGAGGCACCGGCCGGCACGGCGGGGGCGGCCGTCGCGGGCGCCGGGAGGCGGATCGCACGACGCGCGGCCGCGGCCGCCTGCAGCGCGGAGGTCCCGATCCGGGAGGCGCTGCCGACGACGACCGCCGTCACCGCGGTCGCGGCACCCCACACGAGGAAGGCGCGGCGTTCCGTCCCGGCGGGCCGGGGTGCGGCGGACGGCACCGCGGCAGCCGCCTCCCACCGTCGGAGCCGCTGCAGGAGCACGCGGAGCACGACCACCGCCGCGGCGACGCCGAGCACGGTCGGGGCGCCGTCCCACGTCCCGCTCCCGGTGCGGGTGGTCACGGACAGGAGGGAGAGGACGCCGCCGAGCGCGAACACGAGGGCACCGAACGGCGGCCGTGCACGTTCCAGGACGCCGGCGCCGGCGCTCACCGCGGCGGTGACGACGGCCATCAGCACGAACAGCGCGGCCTTGTCACCGGTGCCGAACAGCCCGACCATCAGGTCCTTCGCGGCCGGCGGTGCGAGGTCGATCACCGCAGACCCCACCGCCACGAGCGGACTGCCCGCCCCACCGAGCAGGAGCGCGACGAGCTCCGCGACGCCGAGGAAGACGGCGACCGCGACGACCCCGCAGGCAGCGGCGAACAGGACCGGGCGGCCCACCGGGGGCTGCGGAGCGTCGTCTCCCGGTGTCGTGCTGTGTGCCGGTGTCGTGCTGGGTGCCGGCGAACGGTCTGCGGTGGTCACCCGAGCAGCGTAGGTCGGCGGGACCCCGGATGCGCTGACAGTCGGGGGACTGTGGACGGCGCGACTGCCGGCGGGGCCTGTGGAGGAGGGAGTCGCCGCCGCCCACCGGGTTCCCGGACCGTTCACCGACCGCCACAGCGCGCTGCCCGCCACCCGTGCGAGGATCGGACCGTGCCGAAGCCCCCCGACCGCGTCCCCCGACGTGGTCGCGGACGTGCCACCGGCCGGCGCCGTGTCGAGCGGTCGCCGCGTGCCGGTGTGCCGCGGCGTCGGATGTCGACCGCGCGCCGCATCACCGTCCTGCGCTGGGTGGTCCTCGCCGTCTGGGCCGTCCTGCTCGGCACCCGCGTCGCCGTCGTGACGGCGGCGACGCAGACCGACCTGACGCTCCTCGGCGTCGTCGAGCTGCTCGCGATCACCGCGGGGGTCCTCCTCGTCGGTGCCGCGGTCGTCCGCGCGCAGGCGGTCCGTCGTCGTCGCGCGGACGAGGCCCTGGCCCTGGCGATCCGCCGCATCGACCCGACGGTCTGGCTCGTGCCCGCGGCCCCGACACCGGAGCTGCGGGACGCGGTGCGCCGGGCGCGGCCGGACGCCGACCTCGGACAGCGGGTCACGTGGGCGTTCGGCGCGACCGAGGCCTCGCTCTGGGAACTCGAGGAGCGTCGGGCGACCCGGCTGTTGGTCATCCGCTGGAGCCGGGTGGTGCACGTCGGCATCGAGGACGTCGACGGGGAGCGGCGCGCGAGCGCGGTCGCCCTGCACTACGTGCGTCCCGACGACTCGACGGCCGTCGCGACCTTCTTCGTGCGCTCGGCACCCGGGTCGAAGCGCCTGCTCGGCCGCGGCCCGCGCCTGGACCGGCTGGTCGCCGACCTCGCCCGGGAGCGGATCGTCGCCTGACGCACACGAGGGCCGCTCCTCCCAGAGCGACCCTCGCGGTGCACCCGCCGATGTCGGTGCTCCTGCCGACGTCAGTGCGTCGACGGCTCCTGCTCGACCTCGCGGCGGTCGTCCTCCGACCACAGGGTGTGGAAGGTGCCGTCCTTGTCGATGCGCTGGTAGGTGTGCGCGCCGAAGAAGTCCCGCTGGCCCTGGATGAGGGACGCGGGGAGACGGTCGGACGCGAGCGAGTCGTAGTACGCCAGTGCCGACGAGAAGCCCGGTGCGGGGATGCCCGACGCCACCGCGATGCCGACGATCCGGCGCCAGGCGGCCTCGCCCTCGGCGACGGCGTTCGCGAAGTACGGGTCGACGAGGAGCGACTCGAGTCCCGGGTTCTCGTCGTACGCCTCGACGATGCGGTTGAGGAACTGCGCCCGGATGATGCAGCCACCCCGCCAGATCTTCGCCACGTTGCCGAGGTCGATGTCCCAGCCGTACTCCTTCGCGCCGGCGATGATGACGTCGAAGCCCTGCGCGTACGCGACGACCTTCGACGCGTAGAGCGCGGCGCGCACGTCGTCCTCGAACGTGTCGGGGACCTCGACGACGTCCGGTCGCCGCTGCACGGACTGCTGCACGGCGGCACGCTGCGACGGCTTGGACGACACGGCGCGCGCGAACACCGCCTCGCCGATGCCGGACACCGGGATGCCCAGGCCGACCGCGTTCTGCACGGTCCAGACACCGGTGCCCTTCGAGCCGGCCTCGTCACGGATGACGTCGACGAGCGGCTTGCCGGTGTCGGCGTCCTGCTGCTTGAGCACCTCGCCGGTGATCTCGATCAGGTAGGACTCCAGGTCTCCCTCGTTCCACTTGCCGTAGATCTCGACGAGTTCCTCGACGCTGTGGCCCCCGGCGCGACGGAGCAGGTCGTACGACTCCGCGATGAGCTGCATGTCCGCGTACTCGATGCCGTTGTGCACCATCTTCACGAAGTGGCCGGCACCGTCGGTCCCGATGTGGGTCACGCAGGGCTCGCCCTCGGCGACCGCGGCGATCGACTTCAGGATGGGCCCGAGCGTCTCCCAGGCCTCGTCCGAGCCGCCCGGCATGATCGACGGACCGTGCAGGGCACCTTCCTCGCCACCGGAGATGCCGGTCCCGACGAAGTTCAGCCCCTTCTCCTTGAGGTCGTGCTCGCGACGGATGGTGTCGTGGAAGTTCGCGTTGCCGCCGTCGACGATGATGTCGCCCTCCTCGAACCGCTCGGCGAGCTGTTCGATGACGGCGTCGGTGCCCTTGCCGGCCTGCGCCATGATGATCGCGGTCCGTGGCTTGGACAGCGACGCGACGAACCCGTCGATGTCCTCGGACGCGATGAACCCGGCATCGCCGTGCTCACGCATCAACTCCTCGGTGCGCGCGAAGGTGCGGTTGTAGACCGCGACCGTGTTCCCCTCGCGTGATGCGAGGTTCCGTGCGAGGTTCGACCCCATCACGGCGAGGCCGATGACCCCGATGTTCGCCTGTCCGTCGTTCTCTGCCACGTGGGTCTCCTTCGTCCTGACGTTGGCCCCAACCTACGAGCCGTCGCCCCGGTCCGCACGGATGCTGTGGCAACTGGGGACGAGCGTTCACCAGACCCATACTGTGGAGGGATGACCGACAGCGACGTCCTCCCGCCCGTGCTCGTGATGGGGGTCTCCGGCTCCGGCAAGTCGACCATCGGCCAGGCGCTGTCCGACGCGTTCGCCGAGCAGGGCCAGCCGAGCGCCTTCGTCGACGCGGACGACCTGCACCCGGCCGCGAACAAGGAGAAGATGCGGCAGGGCGTGCCGCTCACCGACGAGGACCGTTGGCCGTGGCTCGACGCCTGCGCGACGCGCATCGCCGAGGTCCAGGCCTCGGGGCACCGGTGCGTCATGGCGAACTCCGCGCTCAAGCGCTCCTACCGGGACCGGCTGCGTGCGGCCGCGCCCGACCTGGTGATCGCCTTCCTCGACGGCTCCCACGACCTCGTCGCGGAGCGCCAGTCGCACCGCCACCACGAGTACATGCCGACGTCGCTGCTCGACTCGCAGTTCGCGACCCTCGAGCGCCCGCAGGCCGACGAGACCGCCGTCCTCGTGTCGATCGACGGTCCCGTCGACGACACGGTGGCGACGATCACGTCGGCACTCGCAGTCACTTCCGGCTGAGCTCGGACTGGCGTCCGCGGTACTCCTCGGCGTCGATCTCGCCGCGGGCGAACCGGTCGGCGAGGACCGACCGGGCGTCCGAGCGCGCCCGCCACGATCCGCGGCGCAGGACACCGAACAACACGGCCCCGACGACGAGCACGAGGACGAGGAGCAGGGGGAACGCCGGGAACGGCGGGCCGGCGTGCCAGTGGGGGCCGACGGCGGCGAGGGTGGTGAGAGCGGTGTGCACGGGGTCCTCCTGTGGTCCGGTGGTCGTCGCTGGTGCGACAGGACGATCGTCCGGCCTGGAGGCACGTCACGCGTCCGCCGGGGAGGCCCACTTCCGTCTGCTCCCGCGGTGGGTCCCGCGGTCCTCCTCCACAGCCGGGTACGCCCGGGGGAGTAGTCCACAGATGCGGCGCTGACGGGTCGTCGCGCGGGAGCGACGGACCTAGGCTCGCCCCGTGACCACCGACGCCCCTGCTCCGCCGCCCGGTACCCGCCGGGTCCTCGGTGGGTCGCGCTTCGGTCGGATCGGGCGGGTGCTCCCGATCGCCGTCGTGCAGATCGCCGGCACCCTGCTCGCCTCGGGTGTCGTGGGCGGGCCGGGCGGTCCCGGCCCCGGGGCGAGACCACACTGGGTCATCGGTGGTCCACCGAGCCCGCCCGTCGACGTCGTGCCGCTCGCGGTCGTGCTGCTCGTGGCCGGCGTCGTCGCCCTGCCCTGGCGGTGGTCCTTCCCGCGGACGGTCCTCGTGGTCACCCTCTGCACGACCGTCGGGTACGCCGTCCTCGTCCCCGCGCGCGGACCGTTCGTCGCTGCGCTCACGATGGCGATGGCGAACGCCTGGTTCCGTGGCCACCGGAGCGCCGTCCTGGTGTCCGCGGCTGTCGCGGTCGCGCTGCTGCCGACCGCCGACGACCTGGTCGGACGGTCGTCCGGCGCGGATCTCGACGGCGTCTTCCTCGCCCTGGCCTGGGTCACCGTGACCATCGTCGTGTCGGAGCTCGCCCGCGACCGGACCGAGCGCGTCGCCGAGCGGCGGCGCGCCCGGGTAGCGGCCGAGCAGCAGCGCGCCCGCGACGAGCGCGTCCAGATCGCGCGGGAACTGCACGACTCGGTCGCCCACAGCATGTCGCTCATCAACCTGCAGGCCGGGGTGGCACTGCACCTCGGCGCCGGGCTCCCCGAGGCGACGAAGGAGTCACTCACGAGCATCAAGGACACCAGCCGCGACGCGCTCGTCGAGCTGCGGGCCATCCTCGGCGTGCTGCGCTCGGCCGACGGGACGAGCCTGGCACGGACCGGAACAGGGATGGGGACCGGGACGGCTGAGGGTACGGCTGCGGGGACGGGGACGGGTACGGCGTCGGGGACCGCGGCGGTCGCGGGGACGGGAACACCGGCGCGGGCCAGGGCTGCGGCGGCCGGGGGACCGGACCGCGTTCCCGAACGGAACCCCGTCCCCGGGCTGGACCGTGTCCCCGACCTCGTCGCCCGTGCGCGAGCGGCCGGGGTCGACGTGTCGGTCCGTGTCGACGGGGACCCGACGGCGATCGGCGGCATCGTCGACCGCAACGCCTTCCGGATCGTGCAGGAGTCCGTCACCAACGTGATGAAGCACGCGCCAGGCCACCGCGCGACGGTCGAGGTCCGTGTCGGCCCGGACGTGGTCGAGCTCGTGGTCGAGGACCGCCCGCGACCGGACGCTCCTCAGCGCGCCGATCCGGCTGCGCAGCCCTCGGTCCGGCTCGGCGACGCCGGCAACGGGCTCATCGGCATGCGCGAGCGGGCCGACGCGGTCGGCGGGACGATGACGGCAGGACCGCTGCCCGGCGGTGGCTGGCGGGTCGCGGCACGCCTGCCCCGCCCGGCCGACCGCGCTGCGCCGGCCGACCGCGCTGCGCCGGCCGACCGCGCTGCGCCGGCCGACCGCGCTGCGCCGGCCGACCGCGCTGCGCCGGCCGACCGCGCTGGGCTGGCGGACCGACCCGCGCCGACCGATCACGCTGCGCCTTCCGACCGCCCTGTTCCTTCCGACCGCCCCGCCCCGAGACCCGAGGACCGAGCATGAGCGACGCGACCGCCACCGCACCGATCCGTGTCGTGCTCGTCGACGACCAGGTGCTGATCCGCGCCGGCCTCCGCGCACTCGTCGACGCCGAACCCGGGATGACCGTGGTCGGCGAAGCGGGCGACGGCGACACCGCGGTCGACCTCGTTGGCCGGGAGCGCCCGGACGTGGTGCTCATGGACATCCGGATGCCGGGGTCGGACGGGCTCGACGCCACGCGACGCATCGGAACCGACCCGGACCTCGGTGCGGTGCACGTGGTGATCCTGACGACCT
This sequence comes from Curtobacterium sp. MCBA15_004, assembly GCF_001865055.2. Lineage (NCBI taxonomy): Bacteria > Bacillati > Actinomycetota > Actinomycetes > Micrococcales > Microbacteriaceae > Curtobacterium > Curtobacterium sp. MCBA15_004. The sequence goes on from NZ_CP126266.1 coordinate 868,972, forward strand.
TCGAGGAGGACGCGTACGTGTTCGAGGCGATCCGCGGCGGGGCGGCGGGGTTCCTCGTGAAGGACACCGAGCCCGCCGAGCTCCTCCGGGCGATCCGGACGGTGTACGCGGGGGAGTCGCTGCTGTCCCCGGGGGCGACACGGTCCCTCGTCGCCGCCTACGCGACGCACGCGAAGCCGTCCGCCCTCGCGCCGGCGCTCGACGTGCTGACCGAGCGGGAACGACAGGTGATGCAGCTCGTCGCGCTCGGCCTGACGAACGCCGAGATCGCCGAGCGCCTGTTCGTCAGCCCGATGACCACGAAGACCCACGTGTCCCGCGCGATGATCAAGCTCGGTGCCCGCGACCGGGCGCAGCTCGTGGTCTTCGCCTACGAGACGGGCCTGGCGACACCCGGCTGGCAGCCGTGACCGCGGAGGTGCGAACCGCAGCGACATCGGCGAGCACGCCCGAGGTCCGCGTCACGCGCCGCCCTCGCAGACCTCCCCGAGAGCGCCGCGGGGCTCGGCCCTCGTGTCGTCGGAGGGTGAGCGACGAGGTCACCGCACCCGCACCGCGCTGATCGCCAGGTGCGGCCGCACACCGGCGTCGGCCCGCTCCTCGACGTCGACGACCGCGAACCCGGCCTCCTCGATGACCGCCGCGAGCCGATCGGCGGGCCACCGCCAGGCCGTGGTCACGGCGTGGTCGAACGGCTCGAGGGCAGCGCCGGAGAACGCCCCGACGAGCAGCCCGCCGTGGTCGGCCGTGACGCGGCGGAACTCCGCGAGGGCGTCCGGCACGGCCTCCGGGTCGTGGTGGACGAGCGAGTACCAGGACAGCACGCCACCCGCACTCCCGGCTCCGAGGCCGGTCGCCTCGAGGGTCGCGACGCGGAACGACACGTCCGGCGCGGACCGTCGGGCGATGTCGACGAACCGCGGCACGACGTCGAGCCCGACGACCCGGTGCCCGAGTCCGGCAAGGTGTGCGGTCCAGTGTCCCGGCCCGCACCCGGCGTCGACGAGCAGACCGTCACATGCGGCCGCCCACGACTCGACCCGGGCGCGGTCCGACGGGTGCACGGCCGCCATCGATCCGAGCGCCGCCGCGTACTCCTCCGCCCGCCGGTCGTAGGCCTGCCGCACCCGCTCGTCCAACCGGTCGTCCACCCGACGACCGTACCGACCGCGACGCCCGGTCGGTGTCCGCTCGCCCACACTGCTCCCGGCCGCAGCGCACGAGAACCGCTCGCCGGGCCTCAGCGCACGAGAACCGCAGCGCACGAGAACCCCGCAGGCCTCAGCGCACGAGAACCCCCGCAGGCCTCAGAGCTTGAACGTCGCCCGCGGGATGTCCGACACGATCCGCCGCGCGGTCACCATCGCGTCCTCCTCGCTGATCTGGTGCGTGACGACGAGCGACGCCAGGTACGCCGCGTCCGCACGTCGCGCCATGTCGTGCCGTGCGGGGATGGAGCAGTACGCGCGGGTGTCGTCGATGAAGCCCGAGGTCTTCGTGAACGACGCCGAGTCGGTGACCGCTGCCCGGTAGCGCCCGATCGCCGCGGGGGTGTCGATGAACCACCACGGCGCACCGGCGTACACGGCGGGGTAGAAGCCGGCGAGCGGCCCGATCTCGCGCGAGAACACGGTCTCGTCGACGGTGAACAGCACGAGGTGGAAGCCGGGCTCGGTGCCGAAGGCCTCGAGCAGCGGCCGGAGCGGCTCGGTGAACGCCCCGACGGTGGGCAGGTCGTGTCCGGTGTCGGGGCCGAAGCGTTCGAGGGTCGGGCGGTGGTGGTTGCGGAGCACCCCGGGGTGCAGCTGCATGACGAGGCCGTCCTCGACGCTCATCTCGGCCCAGCGGTACAGCATGTCGTGGCGGTACGCGACGGCCTCGGCGGCGGTCACGCGGTCCGGCCCCTGCACCGCGGCGGCGTGGATGCGGGCGCGCTCGACGGCGGACAGCGGGGCGGAGCCGGCGTCGAGGACCCCCGTGTCGGTCGCGGTCGCGCCGTGCTCGAGGAAGTACCGGCGCCGCGCGCGCAGCGCGGCCAGCAGGCCGTCGTGGGTGCCCGTGTCGATGCCGGCGGCCTCCCCGACCGACGCGACCACGCGCCTCCAGTCCGGCCCGGAGGGGTCGAAGACCGCGTCCGCGCGGAACGTGGGGAGGACGCGACCGGTGAACGTGGGGTCCGCTGCGAGCCGCGCGTGCGCGGCGAGGTCGTCGGCGGGACCGTCCGTGGTGGCGAGCACCTCGATGCGGAAGGCGTCGAACAGGGCGCGCGGCCGCATGCGCGGCTCGGCGAGCAGCGCGGCCATCCGGTCGTACTGGTCGTCCGCGTTCGCGGCCGACGGCTGCTCGGTCAGCCCGAACACGTCGTGCAGCTCCGTCTCGAACCAGTGGCGCACGGGGGTGGCGGTGAAGTCCTCCCAGTGTGCGGCCAGCGTCCGCCAGATCGCGCGGCCGGGAGGCACGGCGTGCGTCCCGGAACGGTCCTCGCGTCCCAGCGCCTCCAGTCCGACACCGTTCGCGTGCAGGAGCCGCAGGACGTAGTGGTCGGGCGTGACCAGCAACGCGGCGGGGTCGGGGAACGGCTGGTCGTCCGCGAGCAGCGCGGCGTCGACGTGTCCGTGGGGCGAGATGATCGGCGCGTCGCGGACCGCTTCGTACACGGTGCGGGCGACGGCGCGGGCACCGGGGTCCGCGGGGAACAGCCGGTCCGGGTGCGGTGCGAGGGGGGTGGCGGTGGTCGTGCGGGGCATCGACGGCTCCTTCGGTGCGGGTGGCGGGGCGAGCGGACGGGACGGGGCGGTCGGGGGACCGGTCAGGGTCCGCCACCCGGTGCGGGGCCGGTCGACTCCCGCACGGTCAGGTGGGTCGGGAGCGCGACGGCCGAGGCCGTGTGCTCGTCGCCCGCGCCGTCCGCCGGGGGTGCCCCGAGTCGACCGAGCAGCATCCGGATCGCGACCTGCCCGGCACGCTCGATGGGTGACGTCATCGTCGTGAGGGGCGGGTTGCAGAAGTCCGCTCCGAAGATGTCGTCGCAGCCGACCACGGACACGTCCTCGGGTACGCGGACGCCGCGTTCCCGGAACCGCCCGAGCATGCCGATCGCGATGAGGTCGTTGAAGGCGATGCACGCGGTCGCCCCGGCGTGCACCGCGGCGTCGGCGGCTGCTGCGCCCGAGTCGACGAACGGTGCGTGCGGGCCGATGCGGGCGACCCGCACACCCAGACGCCTCGCGACCCGCACGAGTGCCCGCCACCGACGTTCGTTCGACCACGAGCTGTCCGGTCCGGCGACGTAGAGGACGTCCCGGTGGCCGAGGGAGACGAGGTGCTGCACGGCCTGCTCGACCCCGCCCGGCGTGTCGATGAGCACCGACGGGACGCCCGCGGGCCGGCGGTTCACGACCACGAGCGGCGTCCGTTCGGCGAACCGTGCGATCTGCGCGTCGGACAGTCGCGAGGCGGTGAGCACCGCGCCGTCCGCCTTGGTCGCGATCGCGCCGAGGGCGGCGAGCTCGGCCTCGGCGGACTCCTCGGTGTCGACGAGCAGCTGCGTCCACCCGGCGGCGGCCAGCTGGTGCTGCGTGCCGCGGATGACGTCGAAGTAGAACGGGTTGGTGATGTCGGACACGAGCACCGCGACCGCCCGGGTGCGTCCCGACGTCAGGGCGCGCGCCTGCTGGTTCGGCACGTAGCCGAGTGACCGCGCTGCCTCCTGGATGCGCTGCTGCGTGACCCGGTTCACGCGGTCCGGCAGTGCGAGCGCCCGCGAGACGGTCGAGGGGGCGACGCCGGTCGCGTCGGCGATGTCCCGGATGGTCACCCGCCGGGTGGTGTCGGTCTCGCGCACCGCTCCTCCGTCCTGCCTCGCACCGTCGCGAGGTCCTGCCTCGCACCGTCGCGAGAGCGGATCCGCACCGTCGCGACGACGGGTCGGCACCGCCGCCTCGTCGCGCCGGTGGACCGACGGTAGGACGGGCTGGCAACAACTGGCAACCGGTTGCCGGTTGTTGCCAGCGGCGGGACAGTGGTGCGCAACCGGCAGCGCCGCCGGGGACCGGGCAGCGCCGCCCGGTGGAGGTCTCGAGGAGGAAACCCCCGCATGAGCACAGGAAGACGCAGGACCCGCGCACTCGTCGGTGCCGCCGTCGTCGCGGTCGCCGCCCTCACGCTCCAGGGCTGCGCAGTCGTGGACGGCAGCGGTGACGACCCGGACACCCTCCGTGTGATGATGGCCGCGGACACGACCTACCCGAAGGAACGCAAGCAGTGGCAGCAGGAGACGGCTGCCGAGTTCAAGCGCACCACGGGCGCGGACATCCAGTGGGAGACGTACTCCTCGCCCCAGGAGGAGCTGACCGCCATCCAGACGAGCGTCATCTCCGGGCAGGGGCCGGACGTCTACGCGATCGGGACGACGTTCACCCCCACCGCCTACGCCACCGGGGCCTTCGTCGAGATGGGCAGCGACCAGTGGCGCGCCGTCGGCGGGAAGGACCAGTTCGACGCCGCGTCGCTCGGCATCTCCGGGCCGAGCGCGTCGAAGCAGATCGGGATCCCGTTCGCCAGCCGCCCGTTCGTGATGGCGGTGAACACGGAACTCCTCGCCCAGGCCGGGATCACCGAGCTGCCGACGACCTGGGACGCGCTCACCGCGGACGCGGAGGCGACGACGCGTGACGGTCACTTCGGCATGGCGGTCGCCTACGCCGACGGCTTCGACCCGTGGAAGTTCGTCTGGGGCATGGCCGAGAACGCCGGCAACACCATCGTCGACGGCTCGAAGGCCGAGATCTCCGCCGACGCCGTCGAGAACGCCTACCGCACCTACTTCGACTGGGTGACGAAGGACGGCGTCGTCGACCCGGCGGCGATCGGGTGGAACAACGCCCAGGCGCTCGCACAGTTCGCCGACGGCAAGGCCGCGTTCTTCCCGATGACGACGACGACCTCGCTCAACACGCTGAAGGGGTCGGCGGTCGACGGGAAGTACCAGTACGCGCTGCTGCCGACCGTGCCCCCGGGGGCGACCGAGCGTCCCGCCGACGGCATCGAGGCGGCGAGCATCCTGTCCGGCGACAACCTCGTCGTCGCCGACTACGGCACCAAGCAGGACCTGTCGTTCGACTTCGTGCAGCAGGTCTCGTCGCCCGCGGCCCAGGAGCGCTACTTCGAGCTCTTCGGGCAGCTGCCGACGAACACCGAGGCCGCGCAGACGATCGCGCGGGAGAACCCGGACCTCGCCCCGATCGTCCAGGCCGGCAAGCTCTCCAAGCCGACCGCCTTCACCGGTGCGTGGTCCGACATCCAGCTCTCGCTCGTCGACGTCGTCGTGCAGTCCATCCCCTCGCTGAAGAGCGGCGAGGTGACGGACGACCAGCTCCGGAAGCGGCTCGCCGCCGCCCAACGCGACGCCCAGGCGACCCTGGACCGACAGAAGAACGGAGGCCTGTGATGACGCAGGTCCAGACCCGGGCACCACGCGACGCCGAGCGCCCGCCGCGCGGTGTCCGTCCGCACGGCCGGACACCGCTGTACCGGCGCGAACGTCCGCTGTGGATGCTCCTGCCCGGTGGCGTGCTCATGCTCGTCGTCATCGTCGTGCCGCTCCTGGTGGGCGTGTACATCGCGATGCTCGACCTCGACCAGTACACGCTCCGCCAGTGGTTCAGCGCCCCGTTCGTCGGACTCGCCAACTTCGTCGAGGCGTTCACCGACTCACCGCTCCTGCACTCGGTGTGGATCTCGGTGTCGCTGTCGGTGCTCGTCACCGCCGCGTCCGTGCCGATCGGTGTCGCCGCGGCGATCTCGACGCAGAACCGGTTCCCCGGGCGCGGACTCGTCCGCTCGGTCTACCTCATCCCGTACGTGCTCCCGGCCTTCGTCGTCGGCACGTTCTTCCGGACGATGCTCCAGCCGCAGGGCGTGGTGAACACGGTGTTCGGCACGGACGTCCTCTGGCTGAACGGCTCGGCGTCGTACTGGGCGCTCGCCGGCGTCATGGTCTGGACGAGCTGGCCGTTCGTCTACCTGCTCTCGCTCGCCGGGCTGCAGGCCGTCGACGGCGAGGTGCACGAGGCCGCGGCTCTCGACGGCGTCACCTGGTGGGCGAAGCTCCGGTACATCGTCTTCCCGTACCTCCGGGGCCCGCTGAGCCTCGCGGTGATCATCTCGATCCTGCACAACATCAACAACTTCACGCTGCCGTTCGTCCTGTTCGGCATCCCACTGCCCTCGAGCGTCGAGGTCATGCCCGTCCTGACGTACATCGCGAGCTTCCAGTCGTTCCGCTTCGGGCTGTCCGCGGCGATGGCGATCTGCTCGCTCGTGATCGTCGCGATCCCGCTGTTCGTGTACCTGCGGGCCGTCAAGCTCGACACCGGCGACGACGCCGGACCCACCCGGAAGCAGCGCCGCGCCGACCTCGCGACGCTCGCCGCCCCCGCGGCGGCCGACATCGAGGGAGCCCGCGCATGAGCGCCCACGGCACGCCGTTCGCCGGGACCACCCGGACCCGTCCGACCGCGACGCTCACCGAGAGCATCACCGCGCCGGGACGACGACCCGGCAGACGCCCGTACGACACCGACGTCACCCGGCTCCTGCCGCGGTGGCTGCTCGTCCTCGTGATCGCGGTGATCACCGCCTTCATCGCGGCCCCGGTGCTCTACATCCTGTTCGGCTCGGTCAACTCCGACGTCGCGGTCGCCCGGGGCGAGTACTTCCCGTCCGAGTTCACGCTCGCGAACTACGTCGCGATCTGGGACACCGTCGCCCTCGGCCAGGGGCTGGTGAACTCGCTCCTCACCGCCGGGGCCGTCGCGGTCGCGAGCGCCACGCTCGCCGTGTCCACCGCCTACGTCCTCGTCCGGTTCCGCTTCCTCGGCCGCCTCACGATGCTGCGGGGGCTCCTCGCCCTGCAGTCCGTCCCCGGGACGCTCCTGCTCCTGCCGGTCTTCGTGGTGTTCGCGAACATCGCGAGTGCGACGGGCGTGCAGGTGATCGGTACCCGGTGGGGCCTCTTCGTCACCTACCTGACCTTCGCCCTGCCGTTCTCCACGTGGGTCATGGTCACGTACCTGCGCGGTCTGCCGAAGGAACTCGAGGAGGCCGCACGCATCGACGGCGCCTCGAGCGGGCGCATCCTGCGGAGCGTCGTCCTGCCGCTGTCCTGGCCCGGCATCGTCGTGTCGGCGATCTTCGCCTTCCTGCTGGGCTGGAACGACGTGCTGTTCAGCACGATCATGACGACCCCGAACACCCGCACCGTCGCGGTCGTCCTGCAGGTGCTCGGCACCGCCCAGGAGGGCGGCGCCGTCCCGATCTACGGCCAGATGATGGCCGCCTCGATCGTGTGCGCCGTCCCGGTGGTCGCGCTCTACCTGGTCTTCCAGCGCTACCTGGTCGGCGGCCTCACGGCCGGCTCCGTCAAGTAGGCCGCTGTGCACAGCGTGCACTCCTCCACGGACAGCCTGGAGGCGCGGTGCGGGCCCGCCCCGCGCCTCCAGGCTGGTACCCCGGTCACCACGAAGGGAACGTCATGACCCAGCCCAGTTGGGAACTCTCCGGTTTCGGCGACGAGATCGACGCCGATCCGGCGGTCCAGGTCGCCGTGCTGCAGGCGCTCGGCGCCTCCGCGATCGAGGTGCGGAGCGCCTGGGGGGTGAACGTCGTCGACCTCGACGACGACCAGCTCGCCGGCCTGCACCGTGTCCTCCGGGAACGCGGCCAGACCGTGTCCGCGATCGCGTCGCCGATCGGCAAGGTGCCCGTCGACGAGCCCGTCGAGCACGAGGTGGGGCGGCTCGGCCGGGCGATCGCCGCGGCGCGCGCGCTCGGCACCACGAACATCCGGATCTTCTCGTTCTTCTTCCCGGGCCGGAGCGCCGAGGACGTCCGCGACGACGTCCTCGTCCGGATGCGGGCGCTCGCCGACCGTGCGGAGCGCGCGGGGGTCACCCTGCTGCACGAGAACGAGAAGGACATCTACGGCGACGTCCCCGACCGCGTGCTCGACATCGTCGAGAGCGTCGGGTCGCCCGCGCTCCGACTCGCCTGGGACAACGCGAACTACGTCCAGTGCGGGGTCCGCCCGTTCACCGACGGATGGGCGCAGCTCGCCCCGTACGTCGACTACCTGCAGGTCAAGGACGCCCTCGCGGCGGACTCGTCCGTCGTCCCCGCGGGCGAGGGCGACGGTGAACTGCTCGACACCCTCACCGCGCTGCGTGACGCCGGGTACTCCGGGTACGCCTCGCTCGAACCGCACCTCAGCGACTTCACCCATCTCGGCGGGTTCTCCGGCCCCGCGGCCTTCGGTCGCGCCGGTCGTGCCTTCCGCGCCCTCACCGACCAGATCGGAGTCACCCTGCGATGACCTCACCACTCAAGTTGGCAGTCGTCGGCGCCGGCGTCATCGGCCGCCACCACGCCCGCGTCGCCGTCCAGCACCCCGACCTGCAGGTCGTCGCGCTCGTCGACGCCGTCCCTGCGGCGGCCACGAGCGCCGCCGACGAACTCCAGGCCCTCGGCGTGCCCCGCCCCGTCACGACCGCGACCATCGAGCAGGCCATCGCCGCGACCGACATCGACGTCGTCGCGATCTGCTCGCCGTCCGGCATGCACGTGCAGCTGGCCGAGGCAGCGCTCGCCGCGGGCAAGCACGTCGTCATCGAGAAGCCCCTCGACACGACGATGCCGCGGGCACGCGAGATCGCCCGGCTGGCAGCCGAGGCCCGCACGCGCGGGCTCGTCACGAGCGTCATCAGCCAGCACCGGTTCGACCCGGCATCGGTCGCCGTCGCCGGTGCGGCGCACAGCGGCGCCTTCGGGACCGTGACCTCCGGCGTCGCGAGCGTCGCGTGGTACCGGTCGCAGGGCTACTACGACTCGGGTGACTGGCGCGGCACCTGGGCGCTCGACGGTGGCGGCGCGGTCATGAACCAGGGCGTCCACACGGTCGACCTGCTCGTCTGGGCGCTCGGTCGTCCGGAGGAGATCTCCGCCCAGGTCGGGCTCCTCGCGCACGACCGGATCGAGGTCGAGGACACCGCGGTCGCGACCGTCCGGTTCCGAGGTGGTGCGCTCGGCGTCATCCACTGCACGACCGCCGCCTACCCTGGCCTCTCGGCGCGCTACGCCGTGTACGGCACGCACGGTTCCGCGATCGTCGACGACGACCGGCTCGCGTACTTCCACGTCGCCCCGGACGCAGCCACCCTCGAGTCGGCGTCGACCACCGCGAACACCACGGCGGTCGCGGACGCCGCCGACCAGAAGGACGCCGTCGTCCCGCCCGAGCACGTCGTCGGCGGGCCGGGCGAACCGGACCACTTCGCCGCCGGGCACGCACGCCAGTACACCGACGTCGTGGCGGCGATCCGCGAGGGCCGCGATCCGGGCGTCACCGTCGAGGCCGCCCTCGTCTCGCTCGCGACCGTCCGCGGGCTCTACGTCAGCGCGACGCTCGGGCAGCCCGTGCGCATCGACGACGTCATCCACGGGAAGTACGACGACGTCGTCCCGACCGTCCCGGTCACCACCCGCGAAGGAGCAACCCGATGAAGTTCTCCGTGTTCACCGCCTCCACCCCCGACTGGACGCCGTCGCAGGCTGCCGAGACCCTCGCCGAGCAGGGCTGGGACGGCATCGAGTGGCGCGTCGTCGACGACCGTCCGGCCGACGGGCAGCAGGTGCCGGCGGACCGTGCGTTCTGGGTCGGCAACCGGTCGACGTGGCAGTTCACCGGCATCGTCGACCAGGTCGGCGAGATCGCGCGCACCACCGACGCCGCCGGGCTCGGGTACTCGGGCATCGGCGGCTACCAGCCGGTCGCCGACCACGAGGGCGTCGAGACGATGCTCCGCGTGACGGCCGAGCTCGGTGCCCGCCAGGTCCGGGTCACCATGCCGATGTACCGGCGTGAGCGCGAGCGGACGGGCGCGACCTACGGGGAACTGTTCGACCGCACGCGGGCCGACCTCGAGTGGGCGGCGGGTCGCGCGGCGGACCTCGGGGTGAAGGCCCTCGTCGAGCTGCACCACACGACGATCACCCCCTCGGCCTCCGCGGCCCTGCGGCTCCTCGACGGCCTCGATCCCTCGCACGTCGGCGTCGTCCACGACCTCGGCAACCTCGTCATCGAGGGGCAGGAGGACCACCTGGCGGCCTTCGAGCTCCTCGGTCCGTACCTCGCCCACGCCCACGTCAAGAACGCCCGGTGGGTGGACACCGGCGACACCCGTGCCGACGGCAGTCGCGTCTGGCAGCACGAGTGGGCACCGCTGCGCGACGGCCAGGCGTCGGTGGGGGAGTACCTCGACGCACTCCGCCAGGTGGGCTACGACGGCTGGGTCACGGTCGAGGACTTCTCCACTGCCCTGCCGCTCGCCGAGCGCACCGCGGACAACCTCGCGTACCTCCGGTCCCTGGTCCCGGTGACGGCGTGACCACCCGACGGCCGGGCATCGTGCACCTCGGCGTGGGTGCCTTCGCCCGCGCGCACCTCGTCTGGTACACGCAGCGGGCGGCGGGCGCGCCGTGGGGCATCACCGCGTTCACCGGTCGTTCGGCGCACGCGGCCGAGGCGCTCACCGCGCAGGACTGCCGGTACACGCTCGTCACCCGGGCCGCGGCCGGGGACACCGCCGAGGTCGTCGACGCGATCGTCGCCGCGCACCCCGGCAGCGACGACGAGGCCTGGAGGCGCGCGGTCGCGTCCGCCGACACGAGCATCGTGACGCTGACGGTCACCGAGGCCGGCTACCGCGCGGACTCCGACGTCCCGGCCCGCCTGGTCGACGGGCTCGCGGCGCGACGGGACGCCGGCGGTGGGCGGATCGCGCTCGTCAGCCTCGACAACCTGACGCACAACGGCGAGGTGCTCCGGCGGGCGGTGGCATCGGCGGTCGACGACGCGGCGCTGCGCACCTGGATCGACGAGCACGTGGCGTTCCCGTCGTCGATGGTCGACCGGATCACCCCGGCGACGACCGACGCGGACGTCGCGGGCCTCGCCGACCTGCCGGGGGCGCTGCCCGGCGACCGGGTGCCCGTGGTCACCGAGCCGTTCGCCGAGTGGGTGCTCGAGGACGCCTTCACCGGGGTCGACCGACCGGCGTGGGAGACCGCCGGGGTCCGACTCGTCGGCGACGTCACGCCCTTCGAGCAGCGCAAGCTCTGGCTGCTCAACGGCGCGCACTCGGTGCTCGCGTACCTCGGGATGCTCCTCGGGCACGAGACGGTGGCCGAGGCGGTGGGCGATCCGCGCTGCCGTGCCGCCGTCGACCAGCTGTGGGACGAGGCCTCGGCGGAGCTCACGCTGCCGGCCGACGAGACCACCGCGGCCCGGGCAGCGCTCCTCGGACGGTTCGCGAACCCGCGCATCCGGCACACCCTCCGCCAGATCGCCGCCGGGGGTTCCGAGAAGCTGCCCGTCCGGGTCGTCGACGTCGTGCGCCGACGACGCGACCGCGACCCGGACGCCGGCATCGGCCCGGGTGCCGCGACCGCGATCGCCGCCTGGTGGCTGCACTGCACCGAGCAGCCCGCGCTCGTGACCGACCCCGGTGCGCCCGGGCCAGACTCGGACCTGCACGCCGTGCTCGCCGTGATCGCACCCGACCTCGACACCACGCCCGTGGTCGCCGCCGTGACGGCGGCCGCCGACCGCATCCGAGCCGCGGCGCACGACACCGGCAGCGCCGCCGGCAGCCCACGCACCGACGAAGGAGTCCACGCATGACCGACGCGAGCACGACCGGCACCACGAACCCCGCAGCACCGGTCCCCGGCGCGACCGACGGCGGTGCCGCGACCGACCCGACGGCCGGGCGGCCCGACACCTGGGCGTCGACCGACCGCGGGCAGCTCATCGACCGCGCCGAGGTCGTCGTCACGAGCCCCGACCGCAACTTCGTGACGCTGAAGATCACCACCGTCGACGGCGTCACCGGACTCGGTGACGCGACGCTGAACGGTCGCGAGCTCGCCGTGGCGGCCTACCTGGCCGAGCACGTCGTCCCCCTGCTCGTCGGGCGCGACGCCAGCCGGATCGAGGACGCCTGGCAGTTCCTGTACCGCTCGTCGTACTGGCGCCGCGGCCCGGTCACGATGGCCGCGATCGCCGCCGTCGACATGGCGCTCTGGGACGTCAAGGCCAAGGTCGCGGGGATGCCGCTGTACCAGCTGCTCGGCGGGGCGTCGCGGACCGGCCTCATGGCGTACGGGCACGCCTCGGGCAAGGAGCTCCCGGAGCTGTTCGACTCGATCCGGGAGCACCAGGCGGAGGGCTACCGGTCCATCCGCGTCCAGACCGGCGTCCCCGGGCTCGAGAGCATCTACGGCATCGCGTCGAACCGCACGACCGAGGGCAACGCGGGTGTCCGGTACGACTTCGAGCCGGCGCAGCGCGGGGCGTACCCGGCGATGGAGGACTGGGACACCCGCGCCTACCTCCGGCACGTGCCGACCGTGTTCGAGGCGGTCCGCAACGAGTTCGGCCCCGAACTGCCCCTGCTGCACGACGGTCACCACCGGATGACCCCGTTGCAGGCCGCGAAGCTCGGCAAGTCCCTCGAGCCGTACGACCTGTTCTGGCTCGAGGACTGCACTCCGGCCGAGAACCAGGAGGCACTCAAGCTCGTCCGGCAGCACACCACGACGCCGCTCGCGATCGGCGAGGTGTTCAACACGATCTGGGACTTCAAGGACGTCATCCGCGACCAGCTCATCGACTACGTCCGCGGTGCCGTGACGCACATGGGCGGGGTGACGCCGCTCCGCAAGACGATGGACTACGCGGCGTTGTACCAGGTGAAGTCCGGGTTCCACGGCCCGACCGACATCTCACCGGTAGGGCTCGCGGCGCAGATGCACCTCGGGCTCGCGATCCACAACTTCGGCATCCAGGAGTACATGCAGCACGGGCCGCGCACGAACCAGGTGTTCCGGCAGACGTCCACCTTCACCGACGGCTACCTGCACCCCGGCGACGAGCCCGGCCTGGGGGTGTCCCTCGACGTCGACGAGGCGGGGAAGTACCCCTACGAGCAGGCGTACCTGCCGTTCAACCGCCTGGCCGACGGCACCGTCCACGACTGGTAGCGCACCGTGGCACCCGGGGCATGCTGGGGCGATGGAGTTCGCGGACGTGGCGAGGGAACTGCTCCTCGTCGCGCCCGCCGACTTCGTCCGTGAGCGCACCGCCCGGCAGCGGGCCGTCCGCGCGGACGACCGTCCCCTCGCGACCCGGATCGGCGGGCTCCGGAAACCCGCACCCGCGGCCTGGGTCGTCGACCTGCTCGCGCACGACGGCGCGCTCGACGAGGCCGTGGGTCTCGGGCCGTCGATCCGGCAGGCCCAGGCGGACGCCGACCCGGACGCCATCCGGCAGCTCCGACGGCAGCGGTCCGTGGTCGTCGACGCCGTCGTGCGCGCCGGGGCCGACCGCGCGGCCGACGCCGGGCACCCGGTGACCCCGGCGGTCCTCGACCAGGTCCGCGCGACCGTCGAGGCCGCGATGGTCGACCCGCACGCCGGTGCCGCCGTCCGCTCGGGGCTGCTCGTCCGTGCCCTGGAGAGCGCCGGGTTCGATGCGGTCGACCTCGACGGTGCGCTCGCCGACCCCGACGCCGTGCCGGAGGCGTGGTCCGGCTCGGACGCGGAACCCATCCCGATCGAGAGCGCGCGCCGGTCCCGGCAAGCGGGTCGCGCCGCCACCACGACGCACCAGCAGCCGCAGCACCACCAGGACGAGCGCCGGCAACAGCACCACCAGCGCGAGCGCGAGCGCGAGCAGCAGGAGCACGAGCGGGCACAGCAGGAGCACGCCGCCCGCGAGGCCGAGGCCACCGCCCGCGCCGAGTCCCGCACCGCCGACGCCGCCCTCGACGCCGCGGAGTCCGACCTCGAGCGGGCGGAGGAACGCCGGGCCGACCTCGAACGCCGGCTCGCCGACGCGGCCACCGCGGTCGAGCGCGCCGAGCGGGCCCGGGACGCCGCGGCCGAGGCGAGCGACCGCGCCCGCGACCTCCTGCGCGCCGCCCAGCACCACCGACGCGACGTCGGACGCTGACGGAGTACCACGCAGCACCAGCACCAGCACCAGCACCAGCACCAGCACCAGCACCAGCACCAGCACCACCGCCCCCGCGGTACGACACGCCCGGGACGGTACTGGTAGAGTGGCGCACGACTTCGGCGAGGGTCGCGTTCGCGCGGCCGTGATCGACGCGGCGGATGCCCGGCAAGCTCTGGGAACGTTCCTCACGCGTGCACGCGTTCGAGTTGCAACACCACAGACCCCACGATGCCGGCACCCCGGTGTCGCCCACGAGACCAGGAGGCACCATGGCCGACTACACCACGCTCGCAGTCGAGATCCGCACCAAGTTCGGCAAGGGTGCGGCCCGCAAGCTCCGCGCCGCCGACAAGATCCCCGCCGTCATCTACGGCCACGGCACCGAGCCGCAGCACGTGTCGCTGCCGGGCCACGAGACGATGCTCCTCGTCCGCACCGCGAACGCGGTCGTGGACCTCGACATCGAGGGCACCTCGCAGCTCGCCCTCGTCAAGGACGTCCAGCGTGACCCGGTGCGCCAGATCATCGAGCACATCGACCTCGTCGTCGTGCGTCGTGGCGAGAAGGTCACGGTCGACGTGCCCGTCGTCGTGACCGGTGAGTCCTTCTCCGGCACCATCCACGTGCAGGACCTCTCCTCGGTCTCGCTCCTGGTCGAGGCGACCAACATCCCCGAGCACGTGACGGTCGACGTCGAGGGCCTCGAGGACGGCACGCAGGTCCTGGCGTCGCAGCTCGAGCTGCCCGCCGGCGCCGAGCTCGAGACCGACGGCGAGGCGCTCGTCGTCCAGATCGTCACCCCGCGTGGCACCGCCGACGACGACGCCGCCGACGAGGCAGCTGCCGAGGCCGGCGCCGAGGCGGGTGCCGAGGGCGGCTCCGCCCCGGTCGACTCCGAGTAAGCACACCCTCGCGGACGTCTGGCCGACGCTGATGGCAGTGGACACGCTCGTCGTGGTCGGGCTCGGGAACCCCGGGCCCGGCTACGCGGGCAACCGCCACAACGTCGGCCAGATGGTCCTCGACGAACTCGCCGCCCGCATGGGTGCGACGTTCAAGAAGCACAAGACGCCGAACCAGGTCGCCGAGGGGCGTCTGGTCCCCGGCGGCACCAGGATCGTCCTCGCGAAGCCGGGGTCGTTCATGAACACCTCCGGCGGACCCGTCTCGAGCGTCCTCGGGTTCTACAGCGCCACCCCCGCCGAGCTCGTGGTCGTGCACGACGAGCTCGACCTGCCGTTCGACACCGTCCGTCTCAAGGGCAGCGGCGGTCACGGCGGGCACAACGGCCTGCGCGACATCATCAAGGCGACCGGCACGAACGAGTTCTCCCGGGTGCGGATCGGCATCGGCCGTCCCCCGGGTCGACAGGACCCCGCCGACTACGTCCTCCGCGACTTCTCGCCGACCGAGAAGAAGACGCTGCCGAACCTCCTCGCCGACGGGGCGGACGCGGTCGAGGCGATCGCGGAGCTCGGGCTCCTCGCCGCGCAGCAGCGCGTCCACGCCCCCTCCTGATCGGCGTCGGCGGACCGGGCTCCGCACGCGCGTCGGACCGGCCGGGAGGCGCACCCCGCGTCCGTCCCGTCGGCTGCGGTCCGGCAGTGGTGGCCGGTGCCGAGGCGCGCCCGGTGTCCGTCCCGTCGGCTGCGGTCCGGCGCTCCACCGGCACCGCAGGGGACACGGCGCGGGTGCCCGGCAGACCGGAGGACGCGTCCACGGTCCCCGAACTGGGGGACCACGTCGTCCCCCGCCCGTCAGTACGGTCTGCGGCGGAGGAGCGTCCTCCACGAGGGGGACCACCATGGGGCGAAGCACCCGGACGCCGCGACACGTCGCGACCGGACGACCGACGACACCGGGCCGGAGCGGTCCGAGCGTCGGGCGGGCGGTGTCCCGCACCGTCCTGGTCGCCGGCGCAGCGGTGCTCGCGGTCGTCCTGGCCGGCGCGGGTGCCGCGCTGGCCGACGGGGCCGGTTCCTCGACGAGCGAGACGTGGACGCCGACGCGTGCGGACGTGTCCGCTCCGCCCGTCGCCTCGTCCTTCACGGCGCCGAACGACGTCCACGTCGACGCCGACGGGTCGGTGCTCGTCGCCGACCTCGCCGGGAACGGCGTCCTCCGGCGGGCCACCACCGGGGTGTGGAGCGTCGTCGCCCCGTTCGGCACCGGACAGCGGGACATGTGGAACCCGTCCGCCGTGACCACCACTCCGGACGGCCGGGTCCTGGTCGCCGAGGCCGGTCGCCCGGCCCTCGCGACGGTCGACCCGGGATCGGGGGCCGTGACGCGGCAGGCCGCCCCGCCGGTGCAGGGTCAGGTCGCCGGACTCGCCGTGGACGGCACGACCGTGTTCGCCGCGGTGCCGGGCAGCGGACGCCTCTGGACGGCGCAGCTCGGCTCCGACACCTGGACGACGGTCGCCGGCCCCTGGCAGGACCCGGCCGGCGTCGCACGCTCCGCCGACGGCACCGTCCTCACGGTCACCGATGCCCGGACGGACGACGTCTGGCGGCTCGACCGCGCGACGGGGGCGGTCGTGTCCCTCGGGTTCCCCCGGCACGCGGGCAGCGTGCTGCGGGGCGTGGCCGTCGACGGCGGCGACGTCTTCGTCGTGGACAACGGCGCGGGCCGGGTCTGGGCGCGGACGGGCGGTTCCTGGTCGGTGGCGTTCTCCACCGCGCCCGACGGGACGGCGCTGGTGAACCCCACGGGCGTGTCCGTCGGCGCGGACCGCTCCCTCGTGGTCGCGGACTACAACCGGCAGCGCATCGTCACGGCGACGTCCTCCGGGCGGCCGGTGCCGGTCCCGTCCGCAACGCCCAGCGCCGACCCGACGCCCGCCCCGACCGCCGCGGCGTCGCCGGGCCCGTCGGCGACCCGCGCCGCCGATTCGACCGCCCCGGCGACCGCCCTGCCGACCGCAGCGAGCGGCACGACCGGCACCGTGCCTCCCGGCCGTGGCCCGGTGGCGTCGGGACCGGCCGACGGTCCGCACCACGCGCGCGACCTCGCCTGGACCGGCAGCGGGCCGGTCGTCCCCGTCCTCGTGCTCGCCGGGTCCCTCGTGCTGCTCGGGACGGCGGGGAGCGTCGCCCGACGACGTCGGGCCTGACACCGGAGCAGCACGGGGCGGTGTGTTCGCCCGTCGCGCACGCCGCGCCCGCTGTCGGAGGGCGCCGGTACCATCTCCTGAGTGACGATCTCGGGCATCATTCCTGCGCTCTCGCGCGCCTCCGCGTTCGATCGCGTCCTCCGCGCCGCCGGGCGTGACGCTGACTTCTCCGTCGTCGACGGCCTGCGCGTGCCGTTGCTCGCCGCCCTCCTGGCCGAGCGCTCCGGCCCGCAGTGCCTCTTCGTGGTGACCGCCACCGGGCGCGAGGCCGAGGCGGTCCGCAGCGCCTTCACGTGCACGGTGCCCGATGCCGAGGTCCTCGAGTTCCCCGCGTGGGAGACCCTGCCGCACGAGCGCCTGAGCCCGAGCGCGCAGACGGTCGGCACCCGCATCGCGACGCTCCGCACGCTCGCCGCGTGGCATGACGCCGACCCGGCCGATCGCCGTCCCGTCGTCGTCGTGGCGAGCGTCCGTGCGGCGCTGCAGCCGATCGCGGGCAACCTGACCTCGCTCGCGCCGGTCGTCCTCCGCACCGACTCGCGCGGCAACGACCTCGCGGGGATCGCGGCGCAGCTGGTCGACCTCGCGTACGCCCGCGTCGACCTCGTCACGCGTCGTGGTGAGTTCGCCGTCCGCGGTGGCATCCTCGACGTCTTCCCGCCGGGCGCCGACCACCCGGTGCGCGTCGACTTCTTCGGCGACGAGATCGAGGCCATCAAGGCGTTCTCGGTCGCCGACCAGCGCACCACCGAGGACGACCTCGGCGTGGTCGAGCTCACCGCCTCGCGTGAACTGCTGCTGAGCGACGACGTCCGGCAGCGGGCGCGCGAGATGCTGCACGAGTTCCCGAACCTGTCGCAGATGCTCGCCAAGATCGCCGAGGGCATCCCGGTCGAGGGCATGGAGTCCCTCGCCCCCGCGCTCGTGCAGGACCTCGTGCCGATCACCTCGTACCTGCCCGAGGCCGCGACGATCGCCGTGCTGTCCCCGGAGCGGGTGAGCGGCCGTGCGCACAGCCTGGCCGAGACGAACACCGAGTTCCTGCAGGCCGCGTGGAGCGCCGCCGTCGCCGGTGCGCAGGCACCGATCGACCTCGACGCCGGCAACTTCCTGACCGTGCAGCAGCTCAAGAACGGCCGTGGGCAGCGCACCTGGTGGACCGTGACGCCGTTCGACTCCGGGCTCGACGAGGGCGACCGCGACCGCGTGCTCACCGACGCCGAGGCCGCGAGCGAGGCCGGCGAGTACATCCGCGTGCGGGCCGAGTCGATCCCGAGCTTCGCCGGCAGCGCGGACGGTGCCGTCGGGCACGTCAAGCAGCTCGTCGACGACGGGTGGGCGGTCGTCGTGACGGCGCAGGGCAAGGGCCTCGTCGAGCGCGCCGTCCAGGTGCTCGCCGACGCCGGTGTCGCCGCCCGCGCCGGCGACCTCACCGCACCGCCAGAGCCCGGCGTCGCGGTCGTGACCACCGCGTCGGTCGAGGCGGGCTTCGCCACCCCCGATCCGCGCATCGCCGTCCTGAGCGAGGCCGAGTTCTACGGCCGCAGCGTCCAGCAGGGCGCCCGGACCGTCAAGAAGCTCGCGGGTCGTCGCAAGAACGTCGTCGACCCGCTGCAGCTCAAGCCGGGCGACGTCGTCGTGCACGCGACGCACGGCATCGCCCGGTTCGTCGAGCTCGTCTCGCGCGAGGTGAGCTCCGGCGGCCGGAACGCCGTGAAGACGCAGCGCGAGTACCTCGTGCTCGAGTACGCACCGTCGAAGCGGAACTACCCCGGTGACAAGCTCTTCGTCCCGACCGACCAGCTCGACCAGCTGTCCCGCTACGTCGGCGGCGAGAACCCGACGCTGTCGAAGATGGGCGGCTCGGACTGGTCGGCCGCCAAGTCGAAGGCGCGCAAGGCGGTCCGTGACATCGCGGTCGACCTCGTGAAGCTCTACTCGGCGCGCATGGCGTCGAAGGGCCACGCGTTCGGCCCGGACACCCCGTGGCAGCGAGAGCTCGAGGAAGCCTTCCCGTTCGCCGAGACCGCCGACCAGCTCACCACGATCGACGAGATCAAGCGCGACATGGAGAGCCCGATACCGATGGACCGGCTGCTGTCCGGTGACGTCGGCTACGGCAAGACCGAGGTCGCGATCCGTGCCGCGTTCAAGGCCGTGCAGGACGGCAAGCAGGTCGCGGTCCTCGTGCCCACCACGCTGCTCGTCCGCCAGCACATGGAGACGTTCCAGGAGCGGTTCGCCGGCTTCCCGGTGCACCTGCGCGCGTTGAGCCGCTTCCAGTCCGAGAAGGAGTCGAAGGAGACGATCGCGGGCCTCGCGGACGGCACCGTCGACATCGTCATCGGCACGCACCGGATCCTGTCGCAGAACATCCAGTTCAAGGACGTCGGACTCGTCATCATCGACGAGGAGCAGCGGTTCGGCGTCGAGCACAAGGACCAGCTCAAGAAGCTCAAGACCAACGTCGACGTGCTCGCGATGTCGGCGACCCCGATCCCGCGGTCGCTCGAGATGGCGGTCACCGGCATCCGCGAGATGTCGACGCTCGCCACCCCGCCCGAGGACCGCCACCCGATCCTCACGTTCGTCGGACCGCAGTCCGACCTGCAGGTTGCCGCGGCGATCCGGCGCGAGCTGCTCCGCGAGGGCCAGGTTTTCTACGTGCACAACCGCGTCAAGGACATCCAGTCGGTCGCATCGCACCTCGCCGAGATCGTCCCCGACGCCCGGATCCAGGTCGCGCACGGCCAGATGTCCGAGGGCGCCCTCGAGCAGGTCATGGTCGACTTCTGGGAGCGGAAGTTCGACGTGCTCGTCTCGACGACCATCATCGAGACCGGCCTCGACATCGCGAACGCGAACACGCTCATCATCGACAAGGCCGACAAGTACGGACTCTCGCAGCTGCACCAGTTGCGCGGTCGCGTCGGCCGTGGCCGGGAGCGCGGCTACGCGTACTTCCTGTACGACCCGGACAAGCCGCTGTCCGAGACCGCGCAGGACCGCCTCGAGACCATCGCGGCGAACAACGAGCTCGGCGCGGGCATGCAGGTCGCCATGAAGGACCTCGAGATCCGCGGTGCGGGCAACCTGCTCGGCGGCGAGCAGTCCGGCCACATCGCCGGGGTCGGCTTCGACCTGTACCTCCGGATGATCGGCGAGGCGGTGTCGCAGTTCCGCGGTGACGTCGCCGAGGGGCAGACCGAGCTCCGGCTCGAGATCCCGGTCGACGCGCACATCCCCGAGGACTACGTCGAGTCGGAGCGCCTGCGCCTCGAGGCGTACCAGAAGCTCTCGGCGGCGTCGGCCCCGGCGGCGCAGCCCGAGGCGATCGACATGGTGCTCGACGAGCTCACCGACCGCTACGGCCAGCCCCCGCAGGCGGTGCGCACGCTCGTCGAGGTCTCCCGACTCCGGCGGATGGCGCAGCAGGTCGGCCTGTCCGACGTCGTCGTGATGGGCTCCAACCTGCGGGTCGCCGGCAAGGAGCTGCCCGACTCGGCGCAGGTCCGGCTCGCGCGGATGTACCCGGGGGCGCGCTGGTTCCCGCAGCAGGACGCGTCGAGCATCCCGCTGCCGAAGCCGCACGGCGAGACCCTGCCCGACGACGCGCTCATCGACTGGGTGGAGGGCATCCTGACGGCGGTCTACGGGGCGTCGAAGACACCCGCGGAGTCGACCGCCGCCTGACGCGCGTCGCCTGACCGGCTCGGCCCGTCGGGTCGTCCTCTCGGACCGGAGGCGCGTGGCCGGCCGGCAGCGCGCCTCCGGCCCGTCCCGTCGTCGGACGGGAGGCACGTGGCGGGCCGGTACCGCGCCTCCCCTCCGTCCCGTGGTCCGACGGGAGGCACGTGGCGGGCTGGTACCGCGCCTCCCGTCCGCCCCGGGGTCGCGGCAGACCGCTCGTCGCGCCCCGTCGCGGATGCGGCCTCGGCGCGACGTCGCCGTTGTCGTCCGACGGCGGTGTTGCCGCAGCGCGTCGACCTACTCGGTCACCTCGGCCTCGGACAGCGCCCGGCGGGCGCGGTGGTGCCGCGCCTTCGCGCTGACCACGACCGCCGAGGCGACGATCGCGATGCCGGATCCGACGAGGACGGCGAGGACGCCCTCGTCGAGGATCTCCTCGTTCCGGGCGAACGCGAGCTCGTTCATGAGCAGGGACACCGTGAAGCCGATGCCCCCGAGCACGCCGACGGTGACGATCGAGCCGAAGGACAGGCGCGACCGGCCCGGGGCGCGGAACACCCTCGTCGCGACGACGCCGAACAGCGTGATGCCGAGCACCTTGCCGACGGGGAGCGCGAGCACCACCGCCCAGAACGTCGGGGAGAGGTCCCCGATGCCCACGGCGGGGACGACGACCGCAGCCGAGGCGAAGGCGAACACCGGCAGCACGACCGCGTTCGACCACGGCTCGACGTGCTCGTGCAGCGTGTGTGCGGGCCGGCGCGGGAGCACGAGCCCGAGCGCGACGCCCGCGATCGTGGCGTGGACCCCCGAGTGGTACACGAGCCACCAGGTCACGAGCCCGACGAGGACCATCGCGACGACGATCCACGTCTGCGCGCTGCGACCGGGACGGAGCAGTCGACCGAGCACCGCGAAGACGAGCAGCGCGACGACGGCACCGCCGAGGGCGAGGAAGTCCGTCCCGCGCGCGAACACCACCGCGATGATGACGATCGCGATGAGGTCGTCGAGCACCGCGAGTGCGAGCAGGAACACGCGCAGGGTCGAGGGCAGTCCGCGGCCGAACACCGCGAGGACGCCGAGCGCGAAGGCGATGTCCGTCGCGGTCGGGATCGGCCAGCCGTGCTGGTACGCCGTGCCCGCGGTGACGGCGAGGTAGATGCCCGCGGGGACGACCACGCCGCCGACCGCTGCGATGGCGGGGACCACCGCGGTCTTCGGGTTCGACAGCTCCCCGTCGACGAGCTCCTGCTTGAGCTCGATCGCGACGAGCAGGAAGAACACCGCGAGCAGCCCGTCGCTGATCCAGTGCGACACCGACAGGTCGAGGCCGACCGCACCCCACGGCGAGTGCGCGTCGAGCGCGCGTTCGAGCCCGGGGCCGAGCGGCGAGTTCGCCACGACGAGTCCGAGGACGGCGGCGGTGAGGAGCGCGATCGCGCTGAAGCGGGGGGAGCGGACGAGTGCCGACATGGTCCTCCGGGGTGTGGGGTCGGGCAACGGACCGTCGACCAGACTTCCCGACACACCTGGGCCCATCGTACCGGGCCCCGCGTGCGAGCGTGGCCGCATGACCGCCGTCCCGGACCTCGTCGCCGTCGTCGACCGCCTGCTCGCTCCCGAGGGCGGGTGCGTCTGGAACCGTGCGCAGACCCACGCCTCGCTCGCGCACTACGCGGTCGAGGAGGCGTACGAACTCGTCGACGCGATCGACGAGGGGGACGACGACGACCTCCGTGAGGAACTCGGCGACGTGCTCTACCAGGTGGTGCTGCACGCGGGGGTCTCCGCGGCCGCGGGTGGGTTCGACCTCGAGGACGTCGCCGCCGGCGTCCGGGACAAGATGGTCCGCCGGCACCCGCACGTGTTCGGTGACGAGCGCGCCGACACCGAGGACGAGGTCGTCCGCGTGTGGCGCGCGGCGAAGGCGGCGGAGAAGGCCGGGCGGCGGAGCGTGTTCGACGGGGTGCCGCGGGCGATGCCGCCGCTGGAGCGAGCCGTGAAGCTGCTCGAGCGGCTCGAGGAGCGGGGCGACGCGGACGCGGTGCTGGCGGCGGTGACCGGTGCCGGATCCGGCACTGCTGCCGCACCCGGTGCCGGTGCCGGTACCGCTGCCGCACCCGGTGCCGGTGCCGGTGCGTCCGGCGCGGGACACGGAGTGGCGTCGGCAGGTGCGGGGCGTGCGGACGAGTCGCAGGCCGACGGGTCGAGCGACCCCGGTGCGGACGCCCGGTGGGGGATCGCCGTGCTCGAGCAGGTGGCCGCGGCACGGGCGGCCGGGATCGACCCGGTCGCCGGGCTCCGGGCGGCGGTCGGGATGCTCGAGGCCCGGGGGCGTGACGCAGACGAGGCGGAGGTGGGACGCGGCTGACCGGCGGGGCTGGTCGGCGTGGCCGACCGGCGAGGGCGACCTGCGAGGCCGACCGCTGCGGCTGGCCGGTGGGGCTGGCCGGCGTGCACCGCCGGTGTGGCCGACCGATGCGGCTGACCGGTGTGGCCGACCGCCGGACAACGAGAAGCGGGCGCCCTCCCAACCCGAAAAAGGAGGACGCCCGCGAGCGGGTCGCGACGCGCCAGGGAACGCATCGCCAGGGACACCCGCTCGAACCGCGGGGCGACGTTGCAGCACTTCGTCCCCGCGAACGGCCCGGTGACCGGATCAGGCAGTCACCGAACCGAGGTTCTGGATGTAGCGTATCACCGGCCAGTCGGGTGCGCAACCGGCGGTACCCGTTCTGGCAGGATCGAGGCATGGCGACGACCGTGACGGCACCCCGTGGCATGCGTGACTTCCTCCCCGCGGACAAGGCCCGGCGCGAGCACGTGCTCGGCGTCGTCCGCGACGTGTACGCCCGCCACGGGTTCGACGAGATCGAGACCCCCGTGGTCGAGGACGCCGCCCGCCTGCACTCCGGCCTGGGCGGCGACAACGAGAAGCTCGCGTTCGCCGTGATGAAGCGCGGGCTGGGCGTCGAAGACCTGCAGCGGGCCGAGGCGCCGCTCGACCTCGCCGACCTCGGGCTCCGGTTCGACCTCACCGTCCCGCTGGCCCGCTTCTACGCCTCGCACCGGGCAGAGCTGCCGTCGGTGTTCCGATCGGTGCAGATCGCTCCCGTGTGGCGTGCGGAGCGCCCGCAGAAGGGGCGCTACCGCCAGTTCGTGCAGTGCGACATCGACGTGCTCGGCGAGCCCGGCCAGCTGGCGGAGATCGAGCTCATCCGCGCGACGACCGCGGCGCTCGACGCCCTCGGCATCGCCGGCACGACGATCCGCATCAACGACCGCCGCATCCTGCTGGCCCTGCTCGCCTCGTGGGGCATCGCCGAGCCGGCGACGGCGGACCGCGCGCTCATCACCGTCGACAAGCTCGACAAGATCGGCGCGGACGGCGTGGCCGCCGAGCTCCGTGACGTCATCGGCGCGGACCTGCCCGGGCTCGAGGACACCATCCGCGCGCTCGAGGCCGCCGACTGGGACACCGCCCGCGGTGCCGACTGGCTCGACGCCGAGGCGTTCGCCGACCTGGAGCGTCTGCGCTCGGCGCTGCCCGGTGTCGACCTGCGCTTCGA
Organism: Curtobacterium sp. MCBA15_004; assembly: GCF_001865055.2. Classification (NCBI taxonomy): domain Bacteria; kingdom Bacillati; phylum Actinomycetota; class Actinomycetes; order Micrococcales; family Microbacteriaceae; genus Curtobacterium; species Curtobacterium sp. MCBA15_004. The sequence goes on from NZ_CP126266.1 coordinate 893,423, forward strand.
CCCCACGCTCGTGCGCGGCATGGGCTACTACACGGGGACGATCTTCGAGGTCGCGCACCCCGACTTCGGCTACAGCCTGGGTGGGGGCGGACGCTACGACGGCATGATCGGGCGGTTCCTCGGCCAGGACGTCCCGGCCGTCGGCTTCTCGCTCGGGTTCGAGCGGCTCGTCGACCTCGTGACGCTGCCCGAGTCGGCCGAGTCCGACGCCGTCGTGCTCGTGTACGACAAGGACGTCGACCCGGTCCGGCTCGCGGCGCTGAAGTCCGAGGCGCTCGCGACACACCGACGCGTCCGACTCGAGCGACGGACGAAGAACACGAAGAACCTGCTCGCGGGACTGGCCGAGCAGGGGTTCGACGCCTTCGCGAGCGTGCGCGCCGACACGGAGACGCTCGAGGGCGTGGAGTTCCGACCGCTCGCCTGAGTCCGTCCGCGGGACGTCACGGGCGACTGCCGTCCACCCGGCGTCGCTAGGATCGACCCCGCAATCACCAACCGAACGTGTAGGGAGTACCCCGTGGCCGTGATCGATGCCGTAGGAGCACGCGAAGTCCTCGATTCCCGAGGCAACCCGACGGTCGAGGTCGAGGTCCTCCTCGACGACGGCGTGGTCTCGCGCGCACTCGTGCCGTCCGGTGCATCCACCGGCGCCTTCGAGGCGTACGAGCTCCGCGACGGCGACGCGAACCGCTACGGCGGCAAGGGCGTCCTGAAGGCCGTCGACGCCGTCCTCGACGAGATCGGCCCGGCGCTCGAGGGCTTCGATGCCACCGACCAGCGCCTCGTCGACGCCGCGCTCATCGAGCTCGACGGCACCGAGAACAAGTCGCGCCTCGGTGCGAACGCGATCCTCGGCGCCTCGCTCGCCGTGGCCCGCGCCGCCGCCGACTCGGCCGACCTGCCGCTGTTCCGCTACCTCGGTGGCCCGAACGCGCACACGCTGCCCGTCCCGCTGATGAACGTCGTCAACGGTGGCGCGCACGCCGACACCAACGTCGACATCCAGGAGTTCTTCCTCGTGCCCTACGGCGCCGAGAGCTTCTCCGAGGCGCTCCGCTGGGGTGTCGAGACGTACCACGCCCTCAAGGGCGAGCTGAAGAAGCAGGGCCTGGCGACCGGCCTCGGCGACGAGGGCGGCTTCGCGCCGGAGCTCGCGTCGAACCGCGCCGCGCTCGACTTCCTGCTCGCCGCGATCGAGAAGGCCGGCTTCACGCCCGGCAAGGACATCGCGCTCGGCCTCGACGTCGCCGCCACCGAGTTCTTCCACGACGGCAAGTACACGTTCGAGGGCAAGCAGCTCTCGAGCGAGGAGTTCACCGGGTACTTCTCGGACCTCGTCGCGAACTATCCGCTCGTCACCATCGAGGACGCCCTCGCCGAGGACGACTGGGAGGGCTGGAAGCACCTCACCTCCGAGCTCGGCTCGAAGCTCCAGCTCGTCGGCGACGACCTGTACGTCACGAACCCGAAGCGTCTGCAGCGGGGCATCGACGAGCAGGCCGGCAACTCGATCCTCGTCAAGGTGAACCAGATCGGCACCCTGACCGAGACCCTCGACGCCGTCTCCCTCGCGCAGCGCCACGGCATGACCGCGATCCTGTCGCACCGCTCCGGTGAGACCGAGGACACCACCATCGCCGACATCGCGGTGGCGGTCGACGGCGGCCAGATCAAGACCGGTGCCCCGGCCCGCTCGGACCGCGTCGCGAAGTACAACCAGCTGCTCCGCATCGAGGAGGAGCTCGGCGACGCCGCGGTCTACGCCGGCCGCACCGCGTTCCCGCGCGCCGCTGCCCTGTAGTCGGCACACCGTCACACGTCGGACGCCGTCCTCCTCCGGGAGGGCGGCGTCTCGCCGTTCCCGGCACGTCCGGCCCGCTCGGCGGCGCGCCCGTCACCGTCGCCGAGCGGGCCCGATCCGTCACGACGGGCGCCGCCGCCCGACCGATCCGGCCCGCGCGGCGGACGTGAGCGGTACGTCCTGCCCGCTCGGGGGGCCCGGCCAGCCGTGTGGTGACGCGCCCCTCGCGGCGGAGGTGGGCCGCGCCTCCCGGCCGCTGGGAGGGTGCCGAGCGACGCACGACGGTCCGCGTGCCGGGCCACGGGACCGCCCGGCCCGGGTTATCGTCGGACCGTGCCCAGTCAGAAGCCCCGCGTCCGCCGCGTCCCCGTGGCCATGCCGGCGACCGGCACGGGCGAGCAGCCCTGGTACCGCTCGATCCGGTTCTCCGGGTTCAGCCTGCTCATGCTCGCGATCATCGTGCTGTTCGTTGTGGTGCTCGCGCCCTCGCTGCGGACGCTCGTGCAGCAGCAGGAGCAGATCGCCCAGCAGCAGCGCGAGGTCGCCGCGCAGAAGGCCGACGTCGCGCAGAAGAAGCAGGACGTCGCGCGGTGGGACGACCCCGCGTACATCGAGGCGCAGGCGCGCGACCGGCTGCTCTACGTCTACCCGGGCGAGGAGAGCTACCTCGTCATGGGCGCCGACCAGGGTCGCGGTGACGACCGGACGACCACCGACTCCGGCAGCCCGGTGAGCACGAAGGTGCAGACGCCGAAGGTCGACTGGGTGCAGGCGATGCTGTCGTCGGTGCTCGAGTCCGGCCTGACCAAGAAGACCACCGAGCAGCTCGTGGCGCCCGACGTCTCGGGGACCGGCGAGCCGACGGGGTCCTCCACCGGGAAGTGAGCCGGGCCCGACCCGAGCAGGGAACCGGGCTCGACCGCCGGAAGGGGTGCGCCGTCACCGAGTAGGCCCCCGGCCGGGACTCCGCTAGGCTCACGTGCCCGTGACGACACCTCCCTTCGACCCGCCCTCCGAACGCGACATCCAGGTCGTCTCGGCGCAGCTAGGACGACCGGCGCGTGACGTCATCGGCATCGCGGCACGCTGCGTCTGCGGCAACCCGACCGTCGTGTCGACGAAGCCCCGGCTCGGCAACGGCACCCCGTTCCCGACCCTGTACTACCTGTGCCACCCCGCGGCCACCGCCGCGGTCAGCACCCTCGAGGCGAACCAGGTGATGCCCGAACTGGCTGCCCTGCTCGAGGACGAGACCGTGGCGGCGCAGTACCGGGCCGCGCACGAGTCCTACCTGGCCGACCGTGAGTCCATCGAGCACGTCGACGAGATCGACGGCATCAGCGCAGGTGGCATGCCCACCCGCGTGAAGTGCCTGCACGCGCTCGTCGGACACGCACTCGCCGCCGGACCCGGCGTCAACCCCATCGGCGACCGCGCACTCGAACGAGTCGCCTGGTCGCCCTCCCGGTGTGAGTGCCGGGCGTATGATGGCCTGGCAGACGCTGGAGTCGGGGCGGGTGGCGGCGAAGTCTGACCTGACTCTCGGCAAACCCCCATCCAAGGAGATCATCCCCCGTGCCCAAGATCCTCGTCGTCGGCGGCGGTTACGCCGGTTTCTACACCGCCTGGAAGCTCGAGAAGCACCTTCGCCAGGGCGAAGCCGAGGTCGTCATGGTGGACCCGCTGCCGTACATGACGTACCAGCCGTTCCTGCCCGAGGTCGCCGCCGGTTCCATCGAGCCGCGCCACGCGATCGTCTCGCACCGCCGTCACCTCAAGAAGACCCGCGTCGTCACGGCGAAGGTCACCGCGGTCGACCACGCCACCAAGACCGCGACCATCACGCCCGCCGTCGGTGAGCCGTGGCAGGAGTCGTACGACCAGATCGTCATGACCGCCGGTGCCGTCTCGCGCACCTTCCCGATCCCGGGCGTCGCGGACGAGGCCATCGGTCTGAAGACCATCGAGGAGGCCGCGGCCATCCGCGACAAGATCCTCACGAACTTCCACAAGGCAGCGACCCTGCCGGCCGGTCCCGAGCGCGACCGTCTGCTCACGGTCGTCGTCGTCGGCGGTGGCTTCGCCGGCATCGAGGTGTTCGCCGAGCTCCGCTCGTTCGCCTCGGACCTGCTGAAGAGCTACCCCGAGCTGTCCTTCGACGACACGCACTTCCACCTCGTCGAGGCGATGGGCCGCATCATGCCCGAGGTCTCGCTCGAGACGTCGCACTGGGTGCTCGAGAACCTCGCGTCGCGCGGTGCCGTCGTGCACCTCGACACGCAGCTCGCCTCGGCCGAGGGCGGCGTCTGCCAGCTCAAGGCCAAGGACGACTCGATCGAGACCATCGAGTCCGACCTCATCATCTGGACCGCGGGCGTCATGGCGAACCCGATGGTCAAGGGCACCGACTTCCCGCTCGAGCAGCGTGGTCGCATCCGCGTCCAGCCGGACCTCCGGGTCGTGGACGACAACGGTGTGGTCGCCGACGCGTGGGCCTGCGGCGACGTCGCGGCCGTGCCGGACCTCACTGGCGGCGGCGTGGGCGGCTTCTGCGTCCCGAACGCCCAGCACGCGGTCCGTCAGGCGAAGCAGCTGGCCAAGAACCTGGTCGCGGTCATCCGCGGCGAGGCGACGGTCGACTACAAGCACGCGAACCTCGGTGCGGTCGCGGGCCTCGGCCTCGGGACCGGCGTGTTCCAGTCCGGCAAGTTCGCGATGAAGGGCTTCCTCGCCTGGGGCGCCCACCGCGGCTACCACGGCCTGGCGATGCCGTCGTGGGAGCGCAAGTGGCGCGTCATCGGCGACTGGGTGGGTGGCTTCTTCCTCGGCCGCGACATCGCGTCGCTCGACGACCGCGAGACCCCGCGCACCGCGTTCGAGACGTTCGCGTCGCGTCCGAAGGCCGCCGTCGAGGCGCCCGCCGCCGCGCCGGCTCCGGAGGAGGGCAAGCCCGCCGACGCCGCTGGCCCGGCGTACGCCACCCCGGCCGAGGACGTCTCGAAGGACGCCGCGCCCGTCGAGGCCACGGCCGACGCCAAGTAGCACCAGCTCGACACGCAGGGCGGTCACCCCGGACGGGGTGGCCGCCCTGCGGCGTCGGTAGGCTGTTGCGGCCCGCCCCCGTGGCCCAACTGGCAGAGGCATGCGACTTAAAATCGCCGAGTTGTGAGTTCGAATCTCACCGGGGGTACGCAATGACGGGGGTTGGCCCAGCGCGAGCGGGGCCGATTCACCGTTTATTCACCGCTTTGCTCCGGGAACCCGGTCCGCGGTGGTGCCGCCTTCCGGCCGTATGCGCTCCACCCGTGGAGGTATCGTTGGAGTTCTTCGCGTCGAGGCGCTGGAAGCTCGAAGGTCCGAGCCGGCAGAGGCGTGGGGGTCGATGCGAGCCAGTCCCGAGCCCAGACAAGCCACCGAACGTCCTCGGCTTGAAGGTCAGGTATGACTTCGAGGGCTGCGACGTACCGGGCGACGCGATCGCGTCGCTCCCACTCTTCCGCGCGTCGATTCAATAGCTCCACCCGCTGCTCAAGTTCCCACTCCGCCTGCGCCTGAGTCATCGCGGACTCCCATTGCTCGCGGGCAAGCCTCTCGCGTTCTGCAACCAGGTCCGCAAGGTCGCGCGCTTCGAGCGATCCGACCTCGATTGCCTGCAAGACGCGTCCTAGCTGCGATTCAAGCGTCTGAGATCTGGTGTCACGGACCATGAAAGAAGACAGGCCTGGTCCACTGGTCTCCACCTCGAGCCGCCCCGTCGAAACGAACGTGTAGTGCTGCATCTCTTGCCACCGCGGGAGGCGCGAGCTCGAGGGGCGAGTGTGGTCGCGACGCTCGGACCCCTCGCCCTTCAACTCACGAACTGTGATCCGGAAGGAGTGCGGCTCTCGCAAGACAACGAGATGTGATGCGTCCTGCCTGCTCTGCTGCCATGTCCTCGGGGGGTTCCACCACGGCTTGCCTGCGTGAACCTCCATGCCAAGCTGTTCGCTCGCACGAGCCAGCGCTTCCAGAACGCGAGCCGCGCGCGAGGCATGCGCCCTCGAGACGTACTGCCAGTCGGCATCATCGGCATACTTCTGAACCGCCGCGTGCATCGTTCGCAGGCGCGAGGGCACTGGGACGTCTGGCTTGTCCGTCAGTTCCCAGTAGTTCGGCTTGAAACGCAAGACGGTGCGTCCAGAGCCGGCGCGGGCCGCTCGCGTAAGATGCTGTCCAGGGGGGCGCGCCTTTGACTGGTTGGCGTTGCGCACCAGGGCATCCCAGTCGGTCCGCAGGTCCCCCGTTCCAGTGACGTCCAGAGAACCGCCTGCCGAGATGACGTCCGCGATCAACTGCGCTCCTGCGGTCAGCGCCTGCTCTTGAACTCGATCGACCGATTGCTCTGCAGCCAGTCGGGCCACGCCGCTTTCTGTCGCCACAGCCGACCAAGTAGTGCCACGACCGGTGACTTTCAGTAGGCCGCGACTCTCGAGCGCGCGCGCCGTGATGCGGTGGGCGTAGTCGCCCAGTGCGAAAGATCCGTCGGCAGATCCGGCTACGGCCCAGGTGAGAACCTGCAGCTGTCGGTCATTCAGGTAGTTGGGGGAGTGAGGCACGCGAACATCCTGCGCACTGCCGCTGGGCAGAAGCGAGACGTCTCAGCGCTCACCTGAGATCACAGCAGGCGCTCGGCGTGAAGGCGCTCGCCGGCGCACGGTCGGATCTCGCCGGCCACTGACAGGGCTCTGGCAGGGCCGTCTGCAGCGCGCGTGGGTCCGGCGCGACGTTGTGCGGCCTCTGCCGACTGCTGAATCTCTCTCGACACCGAGAGCTTCCGTCGGCTAGCGTTCAACGCATGGCAGGCGAGATTGTGCAAGGTTTTGGCGTCAGTGGGAACGATCGCGGCGACCGCCTCGACCGCGTCCTCATCGGGCTCGACGAGCTTGACGGGATGATCGGAACCGGCACCGCGAGCGACGAGGCGCTAAAGCTCATCCGGGACGCCATCCGCACGCTCACCGACGAAGTCAGGGACATCCGCGGCGGTCTCCTCTAACCGCAGGCTCCGGCAGCGGTCATCCGCGGTACTGAGCCGATGAAGAGGGCTGTTCACCCTGCGCCCCCCGGGGTACAGTCTCCCTCATGACGTGGATGATTCGTACTCGCTGGAAGATTCCGGCGCTGCTGCAGCTCGCCGCCGCCGTGTTCGTGCTCCTCGCCGCCATCGGCCTCACCGTCTGGGCAGGCTTCGCGAACACCAATGCGGTCCTCGCCGTCGGGCTGCTCCTTATCGTCGCCGCCGGCTACTTCATCGTCGACGGCGTTACCACGGTCGAGCGTGCCGACCGGCGGCGCTCCCGCGAAGCTGACGCCGCCGCAGTCGCATCCGCTCTCCGCCAGTAGCTGCGAACGACGAAAGACCCCCTCGAGCACAGATGCTCAAGGGGGTCTCCTCGTTTGGCTGGAAGGTAAGGTTCGAACCGTGGCGCACGATGTTCCGAGTACGAGCCAGGTGAAGAAGGCGGGCAGCCGTATCCGCAAGTTCTTGCGTGGAGACGATCCCGATCCTGGTCACTTCTACGACGCCGTCGAGACGATGGAACGATGGCGCGCGGCGCACTACACACCTCTGGTCTCAGCGAACAACGGCCTGCGATCACGGGCGAGGACGATCGGTGTCGAGGCGGAGGTATCGCAGCGGCTGAAGCGTCGGCAGACCATCCTCGACAAGCTCGGCCGCGAGCCCAACCTGGACCTGTCCAGGATGCAGGACATCGGTGGATGCCGGGCCGTGGTACCCACGATCGATGACCTACGGCGACTCGAGGATCGCATCCGGAACGGCAGGCTCCCGGTGATTCGCTACTCGGACTACGTTCAGTCACCGCGCGAGTCAGGCTACCGGGGTGTGCATGTCGTCGTCAGCTACGAAGAACGCGCAGTCGAGGTGCAGCTCCGTACGAAGGTCATGCACAACTGGGCACTCGCGACTGAGTATTACTCGGCCTTCGTTGGCGAGAACCTCAAGCAGGACGGAGACCATCCGGTCCAACTGTTCCTGCGTACAGCGTCGGACATCATGGCGATGCAGGAGTACGGTGAACCAGTGCCGGATGATATGGTCCAGCTCCACTCCGAGCGTAGACTCGAAGCTTCCAAGCACTTGAGAGAGAGCAATCGATGAGCGCTATCCAGCACTTCATCCTCGTCTTCGACCGACACGAAGGCCGCCTACTCGACCAGATCTCGTTCGGACAGCACGGTGCTGCCGCCGTCTCTCGGTACGCCGAGATCGAGGAACAGTACCGAGACGACCCGAGCATGGACATCGTCCTCATCGGCTCGGACTCAATCGACACGGTCAAGATCACCCATGCCAACTACTTCGATGGCAGCGCCGGTGACCGGTACGCAGACGTGCTGCGCATCGCATAGCCAAGACGCCGACGAAGCCCCCGCCCATGTGATGGGAGGGGGCTTCGTGCATTGTGGCGGCGCTCGCCGCGGTCAGCCGGTCGAGCTTTCGGTGGGGGCTGGGGTGCAGCTGCCTGGGACGTCGGTGGTGGTGCCGTCGGTGTAGGTGAACCGGAACGCGGTGCCGGCGTTGGTCGCGATGCAGTCGATCGAGGCGACGCCGCGGCCGTCCTTCCCGTCCGCGCCGTTCGCGCCTGCTGGTCCGGCGGGTCCCTGCGGCCCTGTCGCGCCGTCTGTGCCAGCCGTTCCCGTTGCTCCGGTCTCTCCGGACGCGCCGGTTGCTCCCGTCGCTCCTGTGGGGCCGGTAGCGCCCTGCTCGCCGTCCTTCCCGTCGCGCCCGTCCCGGCCGTCGTCGCCGTCCGTGCCAGAAGCGCCGGTCGCGCCTGCGGCTCCGGGCGACCCAGCGACAGCCTTCGATGGGACGTCGGACGGGTCGACGGTCGATGGGGTGACGCCCTGCTGTGTGGACTCGTCGAAGAGCGCCCGGTACTCGTCGAAGAGCCGGTCGTAGCGCCCTGACGCCTGACCGAGCTGCTCGGTGAGGTCCCGGTTCTGCTGGGTGAGCTGTCCGGTCCGGCCGCGGAGCGTGTCGATGCTGGCCTGGTTCTGGAACAGGATGAGCGCTACGACGAGCGCGGCGGCGAGGAACAGCCCGCCGGTGAGGATCGGGACCGCTCGGGCGCGGAGCGTCGCGACGATGACGCGCGTCGCGAGGTGTGCACGGTGCCGCATCAGCCACCTCCATGCCCGAAGGCGGTGTAGAGCGCGATCGCGCCGGAGAACACGGCGAGCCCGATCGCGAGCCAGTTGCCCGTCGACCAGCGGGAGCGTTCCGTGAGCTCGGTGAAGCGGCGGGCGACGTCGGCGCGGTCCGCGGTCTGGGTGGCCTCGATCCGGTCGAACCGCTCGCCGTCGTTCTCCCGATCGCGCTCGTAGAGCTCACGGGTGATGGCGGTGCGGTTGCCCTCGTCGACCTTCGTCTCGATGCGCTTGAGCGCCCGGGTCATCTCCCCGGGGCCCCACACCTCGTTGTCGTCAGGCGGCATGCTGTTTCCTTCCGAGGGTGGGGGTCGAGCCGATCAGGATGCCGGGGTCGGCGCGATCTCCGAGCCGACGATCGCGGGGTCGCCGTCGGAGACCTTCTGCGGATCCGACACGAAGACGTTCGCCACGACGCGCGGTCCGGCCGTCGAGTCAGCGTCGATGGTCTTCGCGGCGTCGACACGGATCTGCACGCCGACCTCCGTCGCGACGGCCTTGAGCGCGGCGGTGAGGAACAGGATCAGCGTCGCCGTGGTGAAGCGCCCGTCGGGGATCGTCGCGATCAGCGCGGAGGCGATCGCGCCGACGATCGCGGCTCCGGTCTTCCACCGGCCCGCCCACCGGCCGGGGACGAGCGGCAGCCAGAACGCTGCCCCGGTCGTCGCGATGAGGATGACGAGCTGCAGGATGGTCTGCCAGCCGAGCAGGGCGGCTCCGGAGGCGCGGGCGGCGTCGAGTACGCCGAGGATCGCGATGCCGAGCGGGAGCAGGGCGGTGGTGTAGCGCTGGAACATGGCAGGCCTCCTAGGCGTGCAGGGCCGCGCCGAACGCGGCCAGGTTGTCGGTGAGGGAGACGGTGGTGTCGTAGCCGCGCTTGCCGAGCTTCCACACCTGCGCCGGCAGCGACTCGGCCGTCAGAGGGACGAGGAGCACCCGGTTGAACGAGAGGTAGACGGTGCCGTCGCCGTGCGCGTCCTTGACGAGCTCGTAGGTGTCGGGGCGGGCTGAGATGTCGACGCCGAACGCGGTGAGGCTGCGAACGACCTGCACCTTCGCCGCGTCCTCGCCGAACTGCTTCCCGACCCAGTAGGCGACGTCCGCGAAGTCGGCCGCCGTCAGGGGGCGGCGCTCCATCCGGTCGCGGGACATCCACACGGTGCCGGACGTGTCCCCGTCCTGCTTGACGAGCTCGATGCTGGGCATGTCGTCCTCCTGGACGCTCGAGGCCGCCGGGCGGCCGGTGATGGTGTTCGTGATCGCCCCGGACGAGGCGGCCGGGCGCACGAGCGCCGCGGTGAGGGTGACGCGCTTCGTGACGCGGGTGGCGGACCACTCCTGGTGCCAGGGCTCTCCGAAGCCGGTGCCGGTGTTCGTCCACCCGTACTTGGCGGACACGCGGACCCACACCTCGTGGTTGCTCGAGGTGAACGACGTGTCGACGCCGGACCACAGGTCGACCGCGCCGCCGTTCCCGTGCGGGCTCGTCGACGGCACCGCAGCCGTCGCGGCTCCGGCGTTCTTCGCCCACCGCTTGCCGTTCCACCGGACGCCGCCGGATGCGACGACGTGGTAGCGGGCGTTGAAGTAGTCGATCTGCGTCGCGAGCGGCCGGTAGCCCTCGGCGAGGACGAGCTTCTGCCCGGTCTCCTGCCGGAACTCCGCCGCCGCGGCGAGCAGGTACGGCAGCACCGCGACCGCGACGCGCTGCACCCCGATCGTGGTGATGTCCGTCGTGTTCGGGACGACGACGAGCTCGGCGCTGGTCAGTTGACCGTTGGCGCTCATGGCTGCTCCTTCCCCGGCAGGCCGAGGTGCTGCTCGATGGTGGACAGGCGCGCTTCTTGGGCCTGGATGACGGGTAGGAGCGCCAGCGAGAGCAGCTCGTAGTGCACGCCGTCGGGGATGGGGTTGCCGTGCTCGTCGAGGCGCAGCCGGTCGAGGTAGAGCGTGTACTCCTCCTCGTCCTCGAACGCCTGCATCACCGGCTGGCCAGCGTCGTCGAGGATCGGCTCGTTCGTGTCCGCGTTCACCAGCGCGCGCGTGCGCGTCACTGGTCGGGTCCGAACCTCGGTGTAGTTCTCGCGCTGGTAGACGACGAACTGCCAGAGGCCGAGCTCGTGGAGTCGTTCGGCGATGAGACCGACCTCGGTGCTGACCTTGTAGTCGGGGCCGACGTAGTCCGGGCTGGACGGGTCGTCGCGCTTGGCGATCTCGGCCCGGTAGTGGAAGTGCACGACCTGCATCGCGAGGATCGCGTCCGTGTCGATGTCCGCGGGGATGATGTCCTGCTTGTACCGCTCGGACGACGACGCAGTGCCGAGGCGGCCGGTCGAGGACTCGAGCCACGCTGCGACGCGGGTGTTCGAGATGTTGTAGTTCGGCGCGGCCGTGGCGTAGAGGTTCGCCCCGCGGAGGTCCGTGCCGGCGGACACGGTGCTCGTCGAGCTCACCGTGCCGCCCTGCACTGCTCCGGTGGTGTTGACCGGGATGCCGAGCGTGCCGGACGACACGTCGCCGCCGGCGTGCTGGTGCCCGAGGGTCGAGTACGTCTTCGTCGCGTCAGCCTTGAGCAGGTACGAGTCGAGGAGCGCCTTGATGCGGTCCGCGGAGCCTTGCACGATCGGGATGACGGTCGGGACGATGCTGGCGACGAACTCGCGGATCGCGGCGCGCAGCGGGGCATTGAGCGTGTTCCCGAGGTTCTGCTCGTCGGACTGCGGGGACCGGAACGGCATGCGGGCTCCTTACTGCGCGATGATCGGCGCGATGAGGTCGACGTCGGCGAGGGTGAGCTCCCAGCCGACGGCGCGGGCGGTGCCGCGGAAGCCGTTCGGGAACCGGGGGGTGGTGATGTCCCACCCGATCGTGTCGCCGATCGACCAGTCGACGCCGAGCCGGGGGGCGTCCTCGACGTCGGCGGTGAGGGTCAGCGCGTTCACGCCGCCGCCGATGATCGCCGCCTCGCTGGCCGCGTGCTGCTGCAGCGTCGCGACGTCGGTGATCGACGTGGAGGGCGTGAACCGCCACTCGAGCGTCGGCCGGGACGAGTCCGCGACGACGACGTGCGTCGACTGGGGTCGGCTGTCCGCGCTGGCGGTGGAGGTGGCGAGGATGTCGGTCGCGCCACCCTGGGAGGTCCAGTCCTCCGAGTAGGTGAACTCGGTGAGGTTGCCCGGCATGTCGAACGTGGCGGCCGGGGCGAGCCCGGCGAGCGGGTCGACGCCGATCCGGGCACCGACCTGCAGGACGGGCGTGATGAACCGCTGGCCGCCGACGTACTTCGACTCCCAGGTCACCGTCCACTCCGGACCGCCGATGACGCCCATGAGCTCGGTCAGGACCGAGTAGACCGTCTTGTCGCTGATGTCGGTGTAGGTCCGGTCGCGCAGCGCACCGGGGCCCCCGTCGAGGTTCAGCACCCGGAATGGGATCCCGCCGTTGCTGCCAGCGGCGACGTACGCGGCGACGATCGCGGCGACGATCGCGTTCTGCCCGGTCTGGGTGAAGCTCTTGTCGCCGATGAACCGTCGGTCGAAGTACGCCTCGAGGGAGACGAGGTTCTGCAGGGAGAGCATCGGCGTCTCGTCGGCGACGCGCTTGCCGATGAGGTACCCCTGCACGGGCTGGTCGGTGACGTCGTCGAGGAGCACGAGGTAGGACGCGCCGCCCTGGGTGGCCCGCTCCCAGTTCTCCGGCGTCGCGTTGTCCGGGCCCGGGTACGGCAGGACCGCGGAGGTGGTGGTGAACGCGCCGATCGACGCGGACACCTTCCCGCAGCTCAGGTCCGGCAGGTCCGCGATGACGAGGCCCGTGCGCGCCTCGCAGGCGACCCACGTGTACGCCATCAGACGCCGGTCTTCGTGATCGTGATGAGACCCTTGAAGTCCGGGATGCCGCCGCCCTGCTTGAAGAACACGGGCGCGAGCGTCGCGGTCGCGCCCGGGGGAACGTTGAACGTCGCCGCGGTGTTGCCGGAGTCCTCCCCCGGGCCGAACGAGTTCCGGCCGATGCTGACACCGCCCGCGCCGGAGAGCGTGAGGTTCAGCTGGATGAACGAGTCACGACCGGACCCCGGCGTCGACGTCGGCGAGTGGCCGCCCGATGCGGAGACGACGTAGGTGCCACTGGTGAGGGTGAACGTCGACCCCGAGACGGTCGCGAAGTCGTTGTTCACCGTCTGCGCAGCGACGGGGGTGATCGTGCCGATGCCGAAGGGTCCACCGTCCGGGACACCGGCGGCGAGCGTCGTGTAGGTCGCGGCTCGGGACTCACCAGCGCCGGCGACCCACTTCTTCGTCCCTGACACGGTGCGCACCTCGAAGGTCTGCTCGGTCGCGAGGGCGACGGCGCGCTGCCTCGGCGGGAACAGCGCGGCGAGAGCGTCGGTCAGCTCGGCGACCTGGTTCACGAGGAGCGTGCCGCCGGCGGCCAGGCAGTACGGGGCGACCCACGTCACGGTCGGGTTGCCACCGCCGGACTTCGGGACGTTGACGCGCGCGAGGGGGAACGAGCGCCCCGGGGCGGCGACGGAGGACCCGCTGTCGCCGGGGGCGAGCGGGGTCGCCGCCGGGCTGCCCTGGGTGTAGACGAACTGCACCTGCGGCACCGCGGAGCCGTCGCTCTCGGAGGGGTCAGATACCTGCACCGAGACCAGGTCGACGCGCGGGTTCGACTGGTCCTGGGTGAGGCTGGTCTTCACCGCGACGGCCGAGTCGGACGAGTACTCGTACCCGCCGGCCTCGGCGGCCGTCTGCGCGTCGATCGCGCCCGCGTGCGGGGCGACGGTGACCGTGTTGTTCGCGACGGTCACCGTCGCGGCCGGGGTGCCGGGGCGGACGCCGGAGTACAGCCCGAGCGGGCGTGCGGCTGTCGCGCCGCCGAGGGGCACGCCGACGCTCGTCTGCCGGAGCCCACGACCCGCGACCGCCGGGACGCCGTTGGTCGCGTTCGCGGGCCAGATGGTGATCGCCACGAGGCGCTCCTATCTCCACGCCGGAGTGCCGGCGACGGTCAGTTGGGACGCCGCGTCGTACTGCGCGGCGGTGAAGGCGAAGGTGTTGGGCCCGGGGTCGAAGCCGAACCATCCGCGGGAGGTGATGTAGCCGGCACGGGAGGACTGGCCGTTGGCGTAGACCTGCCGCTTCTCCATGTCGATGTCGAGCCACTCGCCGGCGGCCAGCACGAGCGAGCTCGAGAACACGAGCCGATCGCCGGTACCGACGTGCGTGACGACGGGCCCGGTGCAGGGCCCGTCGATCCGGAGCCGGAGCGGGCCGGTGTCGTTGCCCGGGTTGGTGAGCGACACCTGGCCGGTGACGGTGACCGCGTTGATTACGAGCCCGCCGACAGCAGCGACGGTGAGGCCGCCGAAGCTCGCGAAGAAGCCGTCGAAGTAGCTGCCGACAGTGCTCGACTGCTCCACCAGGAGGGCGGTGCCGTCGAGCGTGTCTCCCACTGCCCACGCGGATGCCGAGAGGTAGACCTGGTTGTAGGGGGCCATGAACGCCGCCCCTGCCGGGGCAGTAGCAGTCACGGAGTAGCGGACCCACTCGCCCGCGGTGATCGCCTTGTCTGACGCTCCGAACGCCCCGGTGCCGATCATGGTTCCGGACGCGTCGTACCACTGGACGACCATGCCGTTGTTGCCGTCTCGGCTCGGCTGGGTCTTCGATCCTCGGATCCAGCACGAGACCGAGTACTGCAGCCCGGCGGTGACGGGGTAGGCGTTCGTGCCGTTGACCGTGTGCTGCCACCCGACGTCCTGCGCGTTGGACATGCCCGTCCACGTCTTGCGTGCGTAGGAGGTGACGCCGAACGGCCCGTCGGCTGCATTCTGCACGGTGCTGTTCGTGCCGGTGCTGCCATTGCCGAACCAACGCGACGCCCAACCCAGGCGACCGGAGGGAATGGCGAGGGAGGTGGCGCGCGGGTCGCTGGCGAGGTTCGTGCGCTGAACCACTCCGCCGAACGACATCGTCGACGGTGAGGCGTTCGGTGCCCCCGTCCACGCGTAGTTCGTCGTGTTGATTAGGAGACCGCCGGACGTCGACGGGAGCCGAGTCCGGTCCGAGACGTCGGCCCCGAACTTTCGCCAGTCCGCGCTGATCAGCTGGATCGAGTACGTCGCGATCGTCGGCATCAGGTGCTTGACGATGACGTCGTCGCTCTGTCGCATCCACGCGTACCGGGTGCGGCTCGCCTCGGTGACGAACAGCTTCGAGTCGGAGAGCGTCACCGCGGCGTTCAGGCGGTCGATCGCGTCGGAGAGGAGATCCGCCGTGGGAGCGAAGATGCGGCCGGACAGCGACACCGAGCGCCCGGTCGCGAACGGGGTCCCGAGCAGCGAGCCCGACCGGCGGGCTCGCTGGGTCGCCCGGGTGGTCGACGACGTCGCCGACCACCCGTCGAGCTCCTGCAGCGACCAGTCGACCCCGAACTGGTCGACCCCGCCGAACACGATGCCGTTGAGACTCGCGGTCACCTGATCGGGAAGGATCGGCATGGTCACGCTCCTAGTGCGTTGAGGCGGCGCACGACGGACATGGCCGCGGCGGTGGGGTCAGGGCTGACGATGTTGTTCTGCACGGTCCCGATGCGGGGCCCCACCTCCGTGGCCTGCGGGGGCGCGGCGAACCGCTGCACCTGCGGTGCGTACGAGACGGCCCCGCCGACGGCGTAGCGGGGAGCCTGCCCGCGCTGGATCGCCGCACGGAGGCCGTAGACCGCCGCCTGGCCGCCGAGCTTCTGCACGTCGCTCGCGGTGAGGACGTGCTCGCCGTTCGACAGCCACGCCGGGATCGAGTCCGACGTGCCGGTGCCGGGACCGTGGATCGCGCCGCCGGCAGCCTTCATGACGCCGAGGCCGTTGCCGGGCGTGCCGTCTCCGACGTTCACCCGGTTCGTGGTGATCGTGATCCGCTTCTCGTTCGGGATCGCGTTCAGGGTGTCGAGGACCGACTGCACACCGCGGCGAGCGACGTCGGTGGCTGCGTTGACCTGGGTCTGCCTGTCGGCCGGGAGCGCGTTGAGCTTCGCCTGGTACTCGGTGACCTTCTGGCCCGCCTGCGGCGCGGAGTTGGTGAAGTTGGTCGCCCACTGCTGCGGGGTGCCCATCACCTTGTTCGCGTAGTCCTCGGCTGCCTGCCCGGTGATGCCGTACGCGCCGAGCGCGTTGATCAGAGCCTGACGCCCCTCGGCGAGCTTGGCGGTCGCGACGTCCTGCGAGCCGGACTGCTCGAAGAGGGCCGCGGCGGAGGTCTTCGCGGCGGAGGCGATGCCGTCGATCGCTCCGGACGCGTTGCGGCCGGCCTCGGAGCCGAGGTCGAAGCTGGTCCTCGCCGCGTCGACCGCGCCCGTGTTCTCCTTCACGGAGGCAGTCGCGTCGTCGATCGCCTGCTGGAACTGCCGCTCGGCGTCGTTGACGTCGAGCTGCCCCTTGCCGAAGTTGCGGATCGCGTCGGCGAGGGAGCCGATGTCCTGCGTGCCCTGCTGCGCCTTGCCGGAGAGCTCGGCGAGCTTCTTCTGCTGCTCGTCGGTTGCTTCGGACATCAGCTTCGTCGCGAGCGCGCCCTTGCCCTGGGCGAGGTTGTAGAGCTCCTGGTCGGAGAGGTTCTTCCCCTGCGCGCCGGCGAGGTCGATGAGCTTCGCCTTGTAGTCGGGCATCTGCTCGAGCAGCTGCTCGACGGCGTCCTTCCCGCCGCCAGCTTCCTTCACGAACTCACGGAACTGGGCCGTGGCCCCCTTGAGGTCGGAGTCCGCCATCTGCGCGAGGCCCTGGCCGATCGCGCGGAAGGACGCCTCGAATCGCTTCGCGGTGTCGGACACGTGAGCGAGACCGAATGTCGCCCCGTCGAGGAACTTCCCCATGCCGATGCTGGTCTGGTTCGCGCCGCCGTTCAGCGCGGCGAGGGCGTCCTTGAGCCCGTTGGCCTTCACGCCGATCGCGTCGAACGCACCGCCGCCGCCGGTGAACTCCTTGTCGATGGCGGCCGGCGAGCTCGTCTTGAGGGCGGCGTTCAGGCTCGCGAGCTGGTCGACGGTCAGGTCGGTCTGGCTGCCGAGGTTCGTGAGGCCGCTGACGATCGCGGCGATCCCGATGAGGACCGCGCCACCCTTGCCGATGGTGAGCGCTAGGTTGCCCGCGGAGAGCTGCATCGCGGCCATGGCCGCTCGAGCGGCGGCGACCTTCGGGACGATGGTGAGGATGCCGCCGCCAAGGAGGCCGATCCCGGCGGTGAGCGCCGCGATGGCGAGGACGGTCGCCTGCACCCAGCCGGGCGCGTTCACGAACGCGTTGATCAGGTCGGAGAGGCCCTGCACCATGCCGCGGAGCTGCACGTTGGCCGCGGAGCCCGACTTGATCAGGCCGGCCTCGAAGGCGGACCCGAGCTTCTTGACGTCGCCGTTGAGGTTGTCCATCTTGCCGGACGCCTGCACGGCGGCGAAGCCGGTGTCGTCGACGCTGGTGATCCACCCCTGGATCCCGGACGCGCCGTTCTGGTACAGGACGTTGGCGGCGCGGATCGCGTCGTTGCCGAAGATCTGCGCGAGCGCCTGGTTCCGCTGCGCCTGGGTGAGGGACCCGAGCTGGTCGTGCAGGACGCCGGCGAGCTTCGTGATGCCGATGAACTGGCCGTTCGCGTCGTTCGTGACGATGCCGAGCTTCTGCATGAGCTCGGCGGACTGCTGGGAGGGGTTCGCGAGCTGGGTGAGCATCGTCTTGAACGAGGTACCGGCGTCGGAGCCGAGGAGACCTGCCTGCGCGAAGGCGGACAGGGTGCCGACGGTGTCGTCGACCGAGAGGCCGAACTGCGCGGCGACGAGGCCGGACTGGTTCAGGGCCATGCCGAGGTCTTCGACGGAACCGAGCGCCTTGTCCGCGCCGGCGGCGAGGAGGTCGGCGATGTGCGGCACCTCGGAGCCCTTGAGGCCGAACTGGGTCATCGCGATCGCGGCGATCTCGGTTGCCTTCGCGACGTCGAGCTGGCCGGCGGCGGCGAGGTTGAGCGCACCCTTGAGGCCACCGCCGAGGATGTCCTTGACGCTGACGCCGGCCTTGACGAGCTCGGTCTCAGCCTCCGCGACCTCGGTGGCCGAGAAGCCGATGCCCTGCCCCATGGTGAGGGCGGCGTTGCGGAGCTGGTCCATCTCGTACGCGGTCGCGTGGGAGAGGGACTTCACCTGCGACATCTGCGCGTCGAAGTCGGCGAACGACTTCACGGCGAGGACGACGAACCCGGCCGCGGCCGCGCCGACGCCGAGGAAGACCTTGCCGAGCTTCTCCATGGCCTCGGCCTGCTGGTGCGCGGCGTTGGCGGTGTCGTTGGTGGCGTTCTCGGCGTCGTGCATGCCCTGCACGTAGTTCGAGGACAGGGTCTGCAGGACTACGCGGACGATGCGATCGGCCATGGCGGGTCTCCCGTCGAGCGCTGTTGAGTTGTGGTGGTGGCGTCAGGTCTTCGGTGGTGTCCGTGCGACGCGTCTGACGGGGAAGAAGACGCCGTTCATGGGTGCGTCCGGGCCGACGAGCTCGCGGTACGCGTCCTCGGCGTCCTGCTGCGCCTTGCGGGCCTGGTCGATGACCGGCATGTCGCGGAGCGAGCCGTCGGGCATCCGGGTCGGGACGCCCGCGACGTAGCCGTACTCGGCCTCCGGGTTGGTCGGGTCGGCGAGCTCCGACACGACGTCTTCCATCGGGAAGCCGTGCGGTCCGAGGCTGTCGGTGTACCGCTGCAGCGCGAGGACGAGCGCACGGTCGGCGTCGTTCCACTCGGCCTCGCGCTCGACCTCGTGGCCGACGGTGCGGTTCCCCGTGCGGATGATGCGGTGGGTCTCGCGGGGCTCCCAACCCCAGAATCTCCGGGGGGAGATGCCGAGCATTACTGCGGCAGCGACATCCGCCCGGAGTCGTGGATTGCTGCCAATGCTTTTCCCGCGAGCTCGATCGCCTGCTGGGCGTCCGACTGGTTCAGCGCGTAGACGGTGTCGACGACGTTGCCGAACTCGTAGCCCGAGATCGTGTCGAAGAGGTCGTTCCACTCGGCCTCGGTGGGCGAGTACTCCTCGTCGCCGTCGACGATCACGCCCGAGACGATGGCGGCGGCGCGGGTGACGGCGTGGACGTTGTAGCCCCCGACGATCGTGTCGGCGATGACGTTCGGACGGGCCGGGTTCCGGAGGGTGAGCTCGGCCCACTCCTGTCCGGGGAGGCGGGTGAAGCGGATGACGATCAGCGCCGCGGCGTACTCGGCCTCGAGCGCGTCGATCTGCTGCTGCAGCTCGGCGGGGTCCCTGCCGGCCGCGAGGCGCGGGTCGTCGTTGTCGCGTGCGGCGTCGAGCTCGTCGGAGAGCTCCTTGCGGCGCGCTTCGACGGCGGAGTCGAGGGCGACGGTGACGTCGCGGGTGGGCCGCGGTGCGCTCTTCGCGGCGGCGAGCTTGTCGGTGAAGGCCATGAGAGTCCCATCTCTTCCCCATCGGTGGTGACCCGGCCGGACGCCGATGGGGGAAGCGTCCGGCCGGGAGTGGGCTACGCGGCGAGCAGCGGCACGTTCCGCTTGGCGAGCGCCTGCGGGTACATGGCCTGGGTGCGGGTGAACTTCGCGTTCGCGCTGTAGGCGTCGTTCTGCTTCTGGCCGCACTTGACGGGGAAGTAGTCGAACTTGTCGCCGGCGGCGAGGGCCTGGTCGTGCGGCACGGCTCGGCGGACGGCGTAGACGACGGTCGCGCCGGGGACGAGCAGCGGGTCGGCGACGTCGTTCGCGGAGCCGAAGACGTACCGGACGGTGAGGTCTTCGGTGACACGTCCGGGCTGCGCGAGAACGCCGACGAGCGCGAGGCGGTCGTCGGTGACGGTGTCCTCCTTCACGCCCTCCTTGAAGCCGTCGGTCGTGAGCGCGTAGGTGACGTCGACAGCGGTCGCCTTGGCGAGGTCCGAGACCTTGACGGTGGTGAGGTCCGTCGGGAGGTTGCTCGCGAGCGAGCAGAGGATGAGCAGGTTGGAGTCCATGCCGACGGACGGCTGGACCGTGGTGTTGATACCCATGTGGGCTCCTTGGTGTCAGTGCCGCGGCGCGGCTGGTGGGGGTCAGGCGGGGTCGGAGTGGAACGAGTACTCGAGGGTCTGGAACCACATCGGTGGGCTCGAGTCGGGGTCGCGCTGCACCGGGCCGACGTAGTCCCGCATCAGCGGCGTCGTGACCCGGTCGGAAACGGTGAGGACGACGCCGAAGCCGCGCGGCCGGAGCATGCGATCGACGCGCTCCGCGGCGCGGCGAGCCTGCTCGGGGGTGGAGCCGACGCACTGGAACGTGGTCGAGGGCTGCCGGTGCACCTGCGGGCCCGCGAGGCGCTGGACCGTGTCCACGTCCGCACCGGGCTGCACGACGACGTACCAGGTCGCCGAGATCGGCTTGTCGTCCGCGCGCTCAGCGATGCTGTCGAAGAGCCGGTCCGGCTTCGCCAGCTCGACGTCGCTCCGGAGGAGCTCGAGCAGGGCGGCGTCGTCAGCGAGGCTCACAGGCCGGCCTCCCCAAGTGCGTCGTCGATCGCGCGCTGGATGCCGAGCTCGAAGTCGTCGGCGTTGTCGGCCAGCGCCTTCGGGATGCGCTTCTTCCCGGGCGTCTTGCTGGTTCCCTCGTCGACGAGGCCGACGACGGAGCCCTGCCCGCCGAGGACCGGACCGATCTCGGCCTCAAGCTGGCCGCCGTACTGGTTCGAGCCGGTGCCCTTGATGTCGTAGGAGATCGACCCGCCGGCGTGCGGCAGGTTGCGGGAGCCGTCGTAGTCGGACTTGATCTGGTCCTTGATCTTCCGCGAGGTGATCTCGATCGCCTGGCGGAGTTTCGGGCCGGTGCCGCCGGGCACCTGCCCGAGATTGCGGGCGAGGCGGAAGAGGTCATCGTCAGCCATCGGTGACCTCCACGGGGAATCGTCGGGCGGTCGCGTCCGCCGAGCGGAACGGGGCCTTCACGGTCGCCACGGTGCCGGGCAGTGCCGGGTCCGTGGCGGAGCTGGTGATGCGGACCTGCATGCCCGCCCGGACGGCGGTAGAGGTGTCGATCGGGAGCGAGAGGGTGGCGAGCTGGCTGACGAGGAGCTGGCCGGCGACCTCGGCGTCGTGCGCCTGGACGTTGCCCGCCTTGTACCGGCAGGGGCCGTCGTAGACGGGTTCGAAGACCGTCGGGTAGTCGTCGGTGTCCGGGTCGATCGGGCCGCGCGTGACGGTGCCGACCTGGCAGCGGTCGGTCATCAGCCGTTCGGCCTGCCGGCGTCCCATCGCGAGGATGCCGGCGGTGAGCGTCATCGGGTCCCTCCGACGTTCACCGTGTTGCCCCACTGCTCGCGGAGCCGGTCCTTGTTCGCGGCGGTGAGCTCCATGCCGGTCGAGGCCCCGCCGTCGGCGAACGCCGCACGGAAGTCGTCGATCCCGACCGAGGACAGGCCGCCGGCGGTGAGGCCGAGGTTCATCTCGATGGTGGTGAGGGTCTGGGACACGAGCACGCACGCCCAGCGGGCGAGGCTGTCCGGGGCGGTGGCGTACCCGTAGGTGAAGGTGATCTCCACGGGGCCGTCACCGTCGACCCGGACGATTCCAGGCCGCCAGTCGTACGGCACCGGCTTCCCGCCGCGGGTGACGGTGGTGACGGCGGTGACGGGCTGCTGGGGCAGGTCCACCCACCCGTTGTCCGGCCACGCGGTGAACGTGGTCGTGCGGGGTGGGTAGATCTGCTGGCCGATCACGTCGTCCCGGAGGTAGGTGGACGCGTCCTCGAGCAGCTGCTTGATCTGCGGCTTCTGCTCGTCGGTGAAGACGCGGCCGAGCCGGATGCCGAGATCCTCGACTGATGCGAACGCGTCCACCTGTCCTCCTAGGACTTGTCGGTGTCCGTCTGGCGGGCGCGGGTGCGCTTCGCCGGCGGCTTGGTGTCGTGCAGGATGTCCTGCGCCTCGTCGGTGGCGGGGCCCGTCTCGGGCTCCCCCTCCTTGACGGGGCCGGACTGCTCGCCGGAGGCGGGCTCGGTGCCGCCCTCCGGGTCGGGCTCGCCGTCACCCTCGCCCTCGCCCTCGGAGGGGCCGGGCGGGACCAGCTCGAAGGCGATCAGGGCCTCAAGCGCGGTGACGCGGTCCTCGAGCAGCCCGAGGCGGTCCTCGTCGCTCGCGGCGACGCCGGTGGCCGTGGCCTCGACGTCGTCCGGGTCGACGGGCGCGAGGTGGCCGGCGGCGATCATGCTCGTCGCGACGGTGTCCTCGAGCTCGAACTCCGTTCCGGAGTCTCCGACGACGCGCATCAGGCGGTCGCCGTCCCGGTGTAGACCTGCACGCCCTTCGGACGCACGACCTTGCCGCCGTAGACGTGCAGACCGCGGACGCGGTCGGCGAACCGGTCGGTGGCCCGCATGCCCTCGGTCTCCTGGATCTGGGAGACGAACGCGGCGGCGTCCTGGTGGAACGCGATCGCCTGCGGGTAGTTCTGCTCCGGCGCGAAGTTCGACACGACCGAGCGGAACCCGAGGAGACCACCGATGGTCGCGTTGCGCAGACCCTGGTTGTCGCCGCTGGTGTCGACCGAGGTGAGCTTCGAGTCGTTCGAGAGCAGGAGCGCCTCGAACTCGGCGTTCACGACGAGGATGCGGTTGCCGGCAGGGGCCTTGGCCTTGTTCAGGCCCTTCCGCAGGTCGCGGACGGCGTTGAACGCGGTCGCCGGGTCGTTGACCCGGGTGATGCCGCTCGCGGCGGTGCCCTGGGCGACGAGGAGCGCGAAGAGGAACTTCTCGGTGTCCTCGTTCAGCGCGGTCCCCGCAGCGCCGGTGTAGGCCTCGAGGGAGCCGGCCGCCTGGGCGCGGTCGATGTCGTCGACGTAGAAGTCGAAGTTCTTCTCCTGGTCGACGGCGAGGTCGAGGCCGGTGTCCGAGATCGGGTCGGCCGACGTGGTGCGGTTGTTGGCCTTGTAGTCTTGATCGACGGCGGGACGATGCCGGTGATGTGGACCGTGTTGCCGGAGCGGAGCTCGCCCTCGTACTGACGGTTGAGCAGGTTGGCGAGGATGGTCTGGTCGGACCACTGCTCGAGCAGCGACGCGGACCACACCTCGGGGATGAAGTGGCTGATACCCATGGTGGGTACCCCTTTCAGGAAGAGACGCCCAGGACCTTGTTGAGGCGGCCGTCGCGGCGGGCCTCGTTGATCTGGGCGGGGGACATGGACTTGAGCTCGGTCTCGGTGACCTGGGGCTTGGGCTTCTCGCCGCGGTTGCCCTGGCCGGCGTCGCCCTGGAACCGCGACTGCGGTTCAGCCGCGAGATGCGGCTTGCGGGTGAGGAGGTCGTCGATCGCCTCGCCGAGCGCTTCGGCGTCGACCGTTCCGTCCTCGGACACCTGGAAGTCGGACAGCTTGAGGTACAGCGAGGCGTCGGAGGGGTCGGCGAGCTTGCCCTTCGCTGCGGCGCGGAGTTCCGCGCCGACGAGGAGCTCGTTGAACCGCTTCGTGGCTGCCGTCTCGCCGTCCTTGCGGGCCTTGTCCAGCTCCTGCTCCTCCGCGGTCTTGCCCGCGTTGTCGCGTTCGGCCTGCAGGGTCGCCAGCTGGTCCTTGAGGCTCTGCAGCTCCTGACGGGCGGCGTTGCGCTGCCCCTTCATGCTGTCGAGGGCCTTCTTGCCCGCGTCGCCGAGCTGGTCAGCACCGTCGATGACCTCGGTGGTGGTCGTCGTGGTGGTGTCCGTCGCCGTCGTGTCGGTGGTGGTGTCCGTGGTGGTGTCGGTCGAATCCGTCATAGGAGTTGCTCCCTGGTGGTGGTGGCCGCCGTGCGCGGCTGTGCGTCCCGCCGGCGGCGGGAAGATCAGATGTGGATGTCGAGCAGCCGCGCGAGGGTGCGGATCGACTCGGGGGTGCGGTCGCGGTTCGCGCGGAGCTTGTTGACCTCGGCCTCGTACTGCTCGCGGATGCTCTGCAGCTGCCGGTCGGTGATCTGCTCGGGGCGGACGTACTTGTCGGCGGAGTTCGCGCCGATTGACCGGGGGAAGACGCCGGTCTTGGCGACGTCGTAGCGGACCTTCGCGTCGTAGAGGCGGCGCTCGGCGGCGGTCATCGTGTACCGGTTCAGCGGGTCGCGGACGCCGGACTGGCGGGCGGCGACGACGGCGTCGGACGCGGCGCGTGCCTTGCCGCCCTTGCCGAACTGCCCGAAGCCCTCGCGCTGGCCGAGGATGTTGCCGCCGCGGACCTGCGGGCCGGTGATGTAGCCCTCCCGCTCGAGCAGCTTGATCGCGTTCGTGCGGGTGCCGGCGACGCGGAAGATGTCGTCGGGTGTCATCCGGTGCGGGGTGCCGAACTTCCGGGCCGACTTCGCAGTCGCGAGGCCGCGGGTGTTGATGTTCACCACGCGGTAGATGTCGGCACCCTCGGTGATCGCTCGGGCGTTGGACTTCCCGAAGATCCGGTACTGCTCCTCGGTGCTGAGGGAGTGGAAGTACTCGTACGGGTCGGTGCGGTAGTCACCGGCGGTGTCCTCGCTGGCGGGGATGTGCCGGCAGTCGCAGCGGGGGTGCCGCTGGAAGCCCTGGTTCCACCGGAACCACTTGCCGGCGAGGATGACGCAACGGTCGCACGAGGGCGGGTTGAGCATGCGGACGTAGCCCGTAATCGCGGGGCGCTGTGCGATGTCGGCGGCGACGACGCCGCGGCCGGTGTCGGCCATCACGGTGAGGGTGGTCCCCGTGACCCAGGACTGCGCCGCGGTGAGCGCCTGCGCGACGGTCAGGCCGCGGGCGACGGCCTGCTTCGCCCGGATGGTGGTCTGGTCGAAGAGGGTGCCCACGTCGCGGCCGTCGGGTGCGGTAGCGAGGAACCCGGCGGTGTCGATGACACCCACCGGGTCCCCGCGCTGCCCGGTCTCGTCGAGCACCGCGGGGATGTACGACACCGCGGACGCCGCGGCCGCGGCGCGGCCGGTGGCGATCAGCGACAGCAGGTCCGGCCGGAGCCGCGACCACGACGAGTCGAAGTCGCCCGTGAAGCGTCGGCGCAGCAGCCGGTTAGCTGCTGAGGCCGTCGTGGCCGCGATCTGCTGTTGCGTTCGGTAGTACGTCTCCGCTGCCGCCGGTGTCGCCAAGCTCACTCAGCTCCCTCGTCGCGCGCTCGAGCTGCGGGTCGAACGCTTCCTGCTCGACCATCGCCATGACGCGGGTGACTTCCTCCGGGGGCAGCCCGTCGAGCTCCATGAGGTACTCGAGCGGGTAGCCCATCTGCTTCTTCTTGACCAGGGCGTCGGCGAGCTGCGACTCGGACCGGATCTCGGGGTTCATCCACGAGATCGTCGCCAGGGACGCGGCATCGGCGAGGCCCTGGTCGTTGAGGACCAGGGCGATCAGCCGGTACATGCGGCGAAGCGCGGGCGCGGCGAACGTCTGGAACTCGAGAGTCTTCTTGACCAGGCCGATCTCCGAGGCCTTGAGGCCCTCACCGTTCACGTTCGACATGCCGGTCTTGGTGACCAGGTACGTCGGCGGGGTCCGGGTCTGCGCGGCGATGTGACCGACGGCGGTCTCGATGACGTCCGTGAAGACGTCGAGCTTCGCCGCCTCCCACGAGTCGATCGAGGTGTCCTTGCCCGACAGGTACAGCAGCCGCTTCTCGGCAAGCTCGCGCATGTCGACGGGCTTCTCGCCGATCTTCACGCCGTTGGCGTCGAGGATCGGCGTCATCGGGGGCCCCTGGTGCAGGACGACCCGGGCGGGCATGGAGGCGTAGTCGGCGGAGAGGAACAGGTACGCCCAGAGCAGGTTGATCGCGTCCTGCATCGCCATCACGCCGGCGATCTCGGACTTCGGGTCGCCGGCGAGCATGGGCCGGTTCGGCATCTCGACCACCGGCACCTCGCCGAGCGGGTTGTTCAGCGGCCAGGTGTCGTCGGAAGCGGGCTGCCACTGCTGCCAGGTGCCCTGCTCGGCGCGGCCGAGCTTGGCCTGCTGCGCCTGCGACCGGCGGGAGTCCTGCGGCTGGATGCGCGGCTTGCGGTACTTCCACAGCTTGTCGTCGGTGTAGAGGATCGCGTACTCGAAGTCGCCGTCGACCCACGCCTTGAGCGCGGCGACGGGGCGGCGGAGGTTCGACCAGTCGTACTCGATCTCGACGTTCGCGCCGTGCTCCCACGAGATGACGGGCTTGTCGTTCTTGTCGCCCCAGACGATCACGTACGAGCGGGACGTGATGAGGGTGGAGAGCACGCCCTGCGAGGCCTGCATGTCCATCTCGTTGCGGCCCCACTCGGACCACAGCTTCCGTGCGCCGGCGCGGTCGTCGCCGAGCTTGATGCCGGTGTGCCGGATCCGCTCGCCCATCGCGTCGGCAACCGGGCCGCACCAGTTGTCGGAGAAGTCGGCGTAGCGGGACGCGTTCGCCTTCTTCCACTCCTCGGTCGCGAACGAGAGCGGCTGCTTGCCGGCGTAGTAGTCCTCGAGGGTCACGAACCCGCCGCGACGGGCCGCGAGGCGGGCGTAGATGGTGTTCGTGAGGGACAGGGCCGCTTCGGCGTCCATACGGCCTCCAACCGGCTATAAGTAGACGTAGTCGTCGTCGGGCGTGGTGTTCGCGCCGGCGGCGATCGCGTCGCAGGTGGCCTCGTGGGCCAGGGTGGCGGACATGAGGTAGTCGAACTTCTGGTGCTCGGACGCCTTGCCGAGGATGTAGCGGCGTTCACCGGTCGCGGCGTCGAGGCCGCGGGAGCGGACGACGGCGTTGCGGGTGTGGTCGTCGAGCTCCGGGTCGCCGTCGTGACGGAAGGCCGAGTCGGGGTTGTAGACGTCGGTCCGGAACCGCTCGAGCGAGGGCCACATGCGGCCGATCTGGTTCGTCGGCCACTTGATGAAGGTCTTCTCCCCGAAGAGGGAGCCCCACTCGTCGATCTCGGTCTCCCACATCTTCGGGTCGAGGTAGGCGCGGACGACGTCGTAGCGCTTGCAGAGCTCCTCGACGGCGGAGCGCACCTCCGCGCGGGGGATGCGGCCGCCCCAGTCCTGCGGCCGCCACTGGGTGGGGCGTTCCGCGTCGCCGTAGGTGGGCGTGAACTGGTAGTAGTCGAGGGTCTCGAGGCGGATGCCGGTGTAGTCGTCGTTGTCGGAGCCGTCGAAGCCGAGGCACACGCGAGTGCCGGCGGGCACGTCGCGCTGCTCGCTCTTCTTGTCCCACTTCGCCGAGTCGAGCCAGCGGCCCTGTCCGGGGACGATGCGGTTGCCGAAGAAGCGCTCCGCGTCGGCGGGGTCCTTCTCGAGCATCTCGAAGGCCTGGCCTTCGATCGCGTCGATGTCGACCCACGGTGCACCGGCGTAGTTGAACTGGAAGATCTTCCGTCGCTCGCGCTTGACGTTGAAGTTCAGGTGCGCGGGCGGCTGGCGGAAGTCTCGGTTCAGGTCCTTCGCGGTGGACGCGAAGGTGCGCTGCGCGACGGAGTCTTCGGCGGGGTCCCACGCGTTCGTCGTCTCGATCGCGCGCCCGCCCATGCCGGCCAGGCCCTGTCGCTGCTTCTTCGCGAGGTTGTGGCCACCGTTCGAGGCGACCCAGAGGCCGGTCTCGTCCTGCGGGACGAACGTGACGCGCTGCCCGAGGCGGGAGGTGGCCTTGCTCGTGACGACGTCGATGCGCCCGTCGTTCGGGAGCCGGATGAACTCCTCGCCGGTCTTCGGGATGACCTCGGCGAGCGGGCCGAGCTCGATCATGGGCCGGAGGGCGTCGTAGGTGTTGTCGGTCTGGTCTTCGCTGGTCGCGGTGATCTGGATGAGCGGCGTCGCCCACGGGCGGCCCATCGGCTCGCCGGGCTCGTACTCGTAGAACCAGCCGCAGCCGCAGCCGAAGTCCCGGCAGTCGTAGATCTCGCCGCCGAGCGCCCACCCGTCGAAGAGGACCGGGCCGACACCTTCGACGCACACGAACGCGCCGATCAGGGGGGACTTGCCCCACTTCTGCGAGCGGACCAGCAGCGACCGGCGGTAGACGAACGCGGTGCTCTTCTGCCCGACCTTCGCGGCGTCGCTGACCGTGTAGTGGTTCGCGACGAACTGCAGCTGCTCGGAGCCGAGGATGAACGGCTCGCCGCGGCTCTCCTGGTCCGGGATGACGCAGTGCGCTTCGATCCACTCGGGGACGACCATCATCGGTCTAGGCATCGCCAACCGCCTTGAGTCGATCGCGGGCGCTCTGTCGCTTCACCGGCGGCTTCGTCGCAGTCGGGGTCTCGGCGCGCTTGGCGGCGAGGTCGTCTTCGACGATCTTCCAGCGGAGCGAGTGCATGCCCGGCAGGGAGAGACCGAGCTCGGCGGCCATCCGCAGCGTTGCGGTCTTCATGCCGGACACCGCGTCAGGGAGGTTCGACTCGAGGTAGGCGCGGACGTACGCCGCGACTTCGTACTCGAGGCCGAGCCGCGCCCACATGACTGCTTGCGGTCGCCGCCAGAGCTTGTCCCAGAGCGCGACCTCGCGGTCACGGAACGCGTTGGTGGCGTCCTCGTCGAGCTCCTTGACGCGCTGCTTGTCGACCCAGTAGATGTCGTAGATCGGGTTCGCCGGCAGCGGGTGCTCGGGGATGGGGCCCTGGTAGCCCTCGGCGGGCAGCGACACCCACTCGGCGTCGGTCTTCCGGTCCCGGCGCAGTGCGTTCGGGTCCGGTGCGGGACCGGATCGTGTGCGGGCTCCTCCGCTGGGCATGGCGACCACCTCTTGCCGCATTGCGCGGCGCTGGTGACCCCCGAATGAGGGTCAGCCCGGGGGTATCCGGGGCGTTTTGAACTTGACGGACTTCTTGATCACCTCTCCGGCGGTTCCGACGCCCCCCGTCGTCGGGGCCCCCTCCCCACCCCGTCGACGTCGTCGCCGTCGTCGTCGCGGACCTGCCTGCTCACCCTCGGTCGTTCCAGCCGCCAGGTTGGTTCCGTGCGGTCTCGGTGTTGTGACATGGGGAGCAGAGGCCGCGGCCGTACTGCGGATCGTCTGGGTCCAGGGACAGCGCCTGCAGCTCCCGGCGTGAGCGCGGGTAGTGGTCGGCGACGGTGGACTGCGCGGTACCACAGCGGATGCAGATGGGGTCGCGGTCAAGGACTGCCCGGCGAAAGCGCTGGTGTCCGGCGCTGGTGTAGCCGCGCTCGGTGGCGGTGCCGCGGTACCGGTCGGCGCTGCGTCGGTGCTGGGGGCACCGGGTGCCTGTGGCTCCGTCGAAGACGGCGGGGCAGCCGTGCACTGCACACACGCGCATGCTCATGCTGGCTGCCGATCAGAGGTGGCGCGTGCGGGCCCAGTCGGCCAGGCCAGCTCCGACCGAGAGCATCTGCCCGTACGGCGCGAAGATGAACCGCCCGCCTGAGTTGTTGCGCTCGAACTCCACGTTCGTCCACTCGGCTGCAGCGACCCATCCCTGCACGTACGGCGGGTCGTCGGGGTGACCGTCTTCGGTGTGGATGCGGCACATGTCCGCGATGGCCTTGCCTGCGAGCTCGCGCGCCTCGTCGAAGCGTGCTCGGCGGTCGTCGTCCCACGACATGTAGCCGCCGGAGAGAGGTGCGTCGTCGTTCATCTCAGCTCCTGTCCTCGAGCGCGTCGTACACCTCGTCGACTGCTGCGACGAGGGCGGGTGGTGCGTCCGGCGTGTGGTCCGAGCGGCGGTTGCTGCGGGCCCGGTGGGCGGTGAGGTCGGGGTCGTCCACGCTGACGCTCCTCGGTGGTGGTGCTGGGCGCGCAGGTGCGTCTCGGCGAGAAGGTTGACGCCGTCGTGAACGTCCTTCGAGGTGACTGTGGGTCCTCGTTGACGCCCCCAGGTTGGTGCCGTTCCGGCCGGGCTGCAGCGGGGGGGTCAGCTGGTGTGCTCGGGGTGCGCGGCGGGGTGGTGGTCCCCATGCCTCGCGCCGCCGTCGTGGAGTCGCGAGGCGGCCGGCGTTCCACCCGAGGGCGGGACCGGCGGCCGATGCGGTAGCGGTGCGTGTCGGCGGGGCATGGGGAAGTGTGGGTGGCCGACTACTCCTTGCCGTCTGCCATGGCTGGTGCCGTACCCGTGAGGGCGGTACTCCGCGTGAACCCCGCCGGAGTCGAACCGGCCTCGGCGCTCCCGTGAGGAGCGCTGTCCCCCTCTGCCGTGGACCGGTGCGTCGGTCGCCGAGGAAGGGCTCGAGGGTCGCTGACGGAACCACCCGGTCACTCCTCGGACTGCCCAGTGACGGGGCGAGGGGCAGCGGGGTCGCTGCCGTGTCCTTCTTGTCGCGGACGGGCGCGTTGCCGTCTCGCTCGTGCGCCCCGACAGATTCGAACTGCCGACCGTGCGGGTAGAAGCCGCGTGCTCTTCCGCTGAGCTAGGGGCGCGTGACCGGCCGCATGAGAGCGGCGGGTACAAGTAATGCCCGCCGGAATCCCGGGCGGGCATGCGATGTCACGGACATACTAACCGTGAACTGAACACCCGCACAAGTGCGCGGGTGCGGCGTGTCGGTGGTGCGGTGGATGATGCCGGCATGTCGGACGACGAGCGGCGCATCCTCGAGTTCGAGGAGGCCAACCCTCGTGACGACCGGCAGAAGGAAGCGGCGATCCGGACCGGGTTCGCGATGTCGTGGGTCCGGTACCGGCAGCTCCTCCTCCGCCTTGTGCAGCGCGAGGACGTGCTCGCCGAGCACGCGCTCGTCGCGCACCGGGTGCGGCGGGCGACGGCGGCAGGGGTAGCCCGCCGCGCCGCCCGTCACTTCTAGCCCTCGGTCGGCTCCGGGAGCGGCCCCACCCAACGGCGCATGCTCTTGAGCTGGCGGATGCGCTTGCTGCGCCACAGGTCTCGGACGTCCTCGGCGCGCACGTAGACGACGCCGGCGTCCGTGTGGGTGGCGAGGCCGTCCTCGCGGATGTACCGGTTGAGGGTCTGCGAGGTGAGGTGCATCTCGTCGAGCGCCTGCCGCTTCGTCCACCACTCGGCGGGATCGGGCGCTTCCTCGACGCGGATGTCGGCGACGAGGGTGCGGACGTCCCGGTCCTTCGTCAGCGCCTTCGCGTCGCCCTCGAACGCGCAGTAGCTGCAGACCAGTGCGATGCTCGCCGCGACCCCGCCTTCCGTCTCGCCGCGGCGCTCGATCCTCATCGTCTCGTTGCCGCAGACCGGGCAGGCACGGGCGAGCGTCGGTCGTGCGCGGGGCGCGTCCATCGGGAAGCGGCCGCGCAGCTGGCCGAGCATGTCGTCGACCTGGCCGAAGTACTCGTCGGAGTCCGGCTGCTGGCGGATGGTGTCGTGGTGCAGCAGCAGCCACGTCGTGAGGGTCGACGTGAGACCCCACGCGCCGAGCGGGGTGACGGTCGACCGGAAGCCCTGCGGGCCGCCGTCGGTCGCCCACGCGTAGACCGCGGCGACGGGCGGCTCGATCGCGAGTTCGGCTGCCCAGTACCGGACCCAGTTCAGCAGGTGCGCGTACACGCGATCGGAGGCCTCGAGCGGGTCGACCCGGATCGGGAGCGGCGGCTCGGTGCTCGAGCTTCGCGGCTGCCCGTCGGACCGCTGCGCGCTGCCGGGGGCGACGAGCCCGCGGATGTAGCCGACGTGGTCGGCGGCGTTCGCCAGCCGGGCCCGGACGAACGAGGCGGCGACAGCGGCGTCGAAGACGACGACGGCGTCGGTGGTGGTGTCGGTGTCGTGGGAGACATCGGTGCTCAACTGCGCTCCTTGCGGGTGCTGCGGCGAGCGCTGCGGGATCGGAGCGCTCGCCGTGGTGGTGATGGGGTGTTGGCGGGGCACAGCTCGGGGAGCTCCTTGCACTGCGGTGCGCAGAGCTCCCCGGGCTGGTGGAGGGGTTGCAGCATCAGCGGATGCGTCGGCGGAGCTCGTCGGCGGCCCAGCGCTCGAGCGCGCGGAGGCGGTCGAACGGGTTCGGGTACCGGAGGGCGTTGACGTCGAGTGGGTGCATCGCGATCTCGTCGTCCCCGATGAGGACGACGTGCCCGAGCTTGATGGTGCTGTTCTCGCGGACGGGCAGCCCGGATGGATGGACGACCACCTCGTAGGTCGCTGGCGGTCGGGTGTCGGCCGTGGTCACCACCACCCGGTGAGGGCGCGGACGGCGGTCACGAGCAAGGAGCCGCTGAACGCTCCAACGATGAGCCAGATGAGGCGAGCTGCGAGACCCGGCCACACCTCGCGGCGGAAGCGCTGGGCGTTGGTACTCGGCACCGGTCAGTCGCCCTTCACGTTCACGATCTGGCTGAGGGTGTGCACGACGTCGACGAGGTCGGCGGCGTCCTGCATGACGACGTCGATCGGCTTGTACGCCGCGGGGATCTCGTCGAGGAACGCGTCGGTGTCGCGGTACTCGATGCCGGCCATCGCCTCGCGGAGCTGCTCGTGCGTGAAGGTGCGGCGGGCGGCCGAGCGGGAGTAGTTCCGGCCGGCACCGTGCGGGCTGCTGTTCAGCGCGAGGCGGTTGCCGCGGCCTCGGACGACGTAGGACAGGTCGCCCATGCTCCCGGGGATCAGCCCGAGCGTGCCCTCGGATGCGTCGATCGCGCCCTTCCGGGACAGCCACACCGTCTTGCCGAAGTGCCGCTCCTGCGTCGTGTAGTTGTGGTGGCAGTTCACCCGCTCCGACTCGACGACCGCGCCGCCGGTGACGAGCTCGACCTGCGCGATGACGCGGTGCATCATCTCCTCCCGGTTGAGGAGCGCGAACTGCTGCGCCCACCCGAGCTCGGCGATGTACCGGTCGAACTCCGGGGTCCCGTCGACGAGGTAGGCGAGGTCGGGGTCCTCGAGGGGGATGAAGTACCGCTCGGCGAGCTGCTGGGCGACGCGGATGTGGTGCTGGGCGATCTTGTTGCCGACGCCGCGGCTGCCGGAGTGCAGGAACAGCCAGACCCGGTCCTCCTCGTCGACGCTGACCTCGATGAAGTGGTTCCCGGACCCCAGCGTCCCGAGCTGCAGCTTCCAGTTCGGCGCGTAGGCGGCGGGGTCGAAGCCGGCGGCATCGGCGAGGAGCTCGAGGTCGACCAGGCGCGGGACGGCTGACACCTCGACGCGCTGGTTGTACTTGCCCGCCGACAGCGGCACGGCGCGCTCGATCCGCTCGCGCAGGTACCGGAGCCCGTCCGGGCCGAGGGTGTCGCGGAAGTCGCTCTCGGCCCACTGCGTCCGGACCGCGATCATCCCGCAGCCGATGTCGACGCCGACCGCGGCGGGGATGATTGCGCCGGCGGTCGGGATGACCGACCCGACCGTCGCGCCCTTCCCGAGGTGCGCGTCCGGCATGAGGGCGACGTGCGGGTGCACGAACGGCATCCGCGACAGCCGCTCCGCCTGCGCCCGGGTGTCGGGCTCGAGGATGCTCGCCCAGTTCATCAGGCGCTTCGTGATCTGCTCCATGGTCTGTGACCTCCTGGTGGTGAAGACGCGGCGAGCGCCGTGCCCCGGGGTTGGGGTGGCGCTCGCCGCGGTGTTCGGTGGGTGGTTAAGCGGGCATCCAGGGCATCTCGCCCTGCTGGCCTCGGCGAAGGTGCTTCGGCCAGTCCCGTTCGTCTCGGTCTCCGCGCCAGCGGACGACGGAGACCATGCCGGGGTCGTCCTCGATGGGTCGGAGTCCGAGGCCGAACTCGGGCCAGCCGAGGAGCGCGGACGATCCGCGCGGACGGAGGTCTCGCTCGCCGCCGAGGGACTTGCCGTGGCCGGCGTGCGCTTCCATGAGGAGAGCCACGCCGCGTTCGCGGAGACCGTCGAGGGCGACGATCAACGGTGCTGCGTCGTCATCGGAGTTGATGGCCTTCGCGAGCAGCTTGTACAGCGGCCCGATGTAGAGCAGGTCGGGCTTGTGCTGGTCCATGAGGCGGTGCACCTGGTCGAGGTCGGCCTGGCGGGTGAGGTCGAGTCGGGTGCCGGCGGACACGAGGACCTGCCTGCCGGGGTCGACGGAGCCGTAGGTGCGGGCCATGCTCGCGACGTAGCGGGCGTTGCGGGCCCACTGCACTTCGCTGTTCTCCGCGTCGATCGCGAGGACCCGGACTGGGGCGATCCGTTCGTTGCGGAACGGGTGGACTCCGGCGGCCGCGGCGATCGCGAGCTGACGGCTGAAGAACGACTTCCCGGCTCCTTCCCCGCCGGTGAGGATGAGCCGGTCGCGGCGCTCGAGCAGGCCCGGGATGAGCCAGTCCTGCGTGTCCGTGATGGTGAGGATCTCGTCCAGGTACTTCGGGCGGAGGACGGCCGCGCCGACGTTGGAACGGCGGCGAGCGACCTCGTCTCGCACCTCGAGCTTCTCGAGCTCGTAGGCGACCTGCCGTTCGAACTGGTCGTCCACTGGCGGGGGCGGGGGCGGCTCTTCGTCCTGCTCCGGTTCGACGGGGTCGAGCGGGGCGAGGCGGAAGTCCTCGAGGGAGTGGCCGGCGGTGATGTGGTCGGCGGCGTCCTTGCCCTCGATGGGTTCGAGGAGGATCACCGTCGCCTTCCCCGCGAGCAGGTCCCGAACCTGACGGGCATGCTTCAGTCCCGGTTCGTCCATGTCACGGACGAGGAACACCTTGCGACCGTGCAGCGGCGCGAGGTCGAACATGGCCGCCTTGCCCGCACCCATTGCGGTGCAGACCGCGACGACGCCGAGCGACTCGAGCGCGTGCACGTCCTGCTCGCCCTCGGCCATCCACACCTCGGAGACGGCGTCGGTGATGCGTTCCGCCCGGTAGAGGTCCCGGCCCTTCGTGTTGCCGGACTGCCGGAACTTCTTGTCGGGAGAGCGGTGGACGACGCGGCCGTCGCGGTAGCGGTACTCGATGCCCTTCCGCGGCTCGTCGAAGAGATCCTGCAGGGTCAGGCCGAGTTCGGCGAGCACCTCGTCCCGGTCGTCGGCGTGCGGCCAGACCAGGGTGCGGCCCTCGACCGAGCGGATCGACACCGACCTGTCGCGGCCCGAGTGGCCCGGGCCTTGCGCGTCCGCGGCGTCCTGTCCGCGCATCTGGACCTTGAGGCCCTTCGCGTGGAAGGCGTCGATGACGCGGTCGAAACTAGCTCGACCCATCCGGTTCGGCTCCGATCTGTTCGTAGTCGGCGGCCGTCGGGAAGCCGACGGTCGCCTCGTGGATCTCGTTCAGGCGGTGTAGCTCCCGGGCGAGGTGGTCGGCCCGGTCGAGGGCGTCGTCGCGTTCCCGCTCGGCGGCGTGACGGCGGAGCCGCTCGGCGGATGCCACGGACGCGGCGTGCTCGTACCGGCGCTCCGCGTCCCGCTCCCGCCCGCGGCGGTCAGTGCGGCGGCTCAAGGCTCGCCACCTGCACTCCGCCCGGGCCGCTGCCCCACTGCGGGTCGTTCTCGATCGCGTCCGCCGCCCACCGCTTCCCGGGCGGCGGCGCGGGGTGCGGGCCGTTCAGCTCCCGCTCCCGAGCGATGCGGAGCTTCCGCTGCTCGATGATGTGTCCCGGCTCGAAGTAGACGCCCGGCCTGGTGCGGCGGTGCGCGATGAGGGCCGCCTGCGCCTCGTCGAACGGCACGTCTCCGACGATCGCGTGCCAGGCGTTGACGATCTCCGGGGTGATGCTGCGGTGGTCAATTGCCGAAGCGACCGTGAGCAGCTTCGATACCTCGCTCTTGTTCATGGCGTTCCTCCTCTTCGAATTGGCGGACAACGTCGAGGTTCCCGACGTAGGCCGGCTGCTTGTGGTTGCTCTGCGCCCGAGGCGGCAGCGGTTCGTCGCCCCAACGGCCCTGGTTGAGCCATGTCGCGGGGTGCACGATGAACTGCTTGTCCGCGGGCAGGTTCGGGTCGGTGGCGAACCTCCGTGCCGCTTCGATCAGCACGTGCACCGGCATGCCGTTCGCGACTGCCTTCCCGAAGGCGGCCTCGGCCTTGAGCCGTCCGACCTTCCTCGGGAAGATCGTGTAGAAGCGCTCGAACGCAGCCGAAAGGCTCTCTCTCGGGCTCGTCTCCGAAGGAGCGAGCAAGAGATCTTCTTCCGGATCGTCTTCTTCCAGATGGTCTTCTGATTGATGGTCTTCTTTAGTGTCGGATTCACCGACGACGGGTGAACCGTCGTCGGATGAACCGACGACGGCAAATCCACCGATGTCGGATTTCCCGTCAGCGGGCAGCGGTTCGCTAAGTTCGTATTCGACCTCGTTGAACCGTCCGCCATCACCGCGCCCCTGCACTCTGCGGAGGTAGCCGAGAGCGGCGAGTTCGTTGACGACCGTGCGGATCGCGTCGCGCCCCTCAGGTCCGGTCCGCTGCAGCGCGGCGATGGTGATGTGCCACCCGACCCGGTGGGACATGAGCTCGACGAGCATGCCCTTCGCCCGCCGGGACAGGCGCTCGTCGCGTGCCCAGTCGTTCGGCACCTGCACGTACCGTCCCTCGAAGCTGAGGCTTGAGCGACGGATACCCATCAGCGCACCTCCGCCCGGACGGCCCGTGCGAGCATCGTCGCGACCGCGGGTAGCTGCCGGGCCACGTCGTCGCTGCTGAGGCGTCCCTCACGCCCGTAGACGGCCAGGCGGAGGACGTTCTGCAGTTGCATGAGGATCGCGAACGAGACGCCGAGTTCGTTGCCGGGGTTGGGGCGCTGCGGCGCGCGTCGGCGGTCAGTGTCCTGCACGATCTGGTCGACCGTGTGGAGGGCGGGGATGAGGTCGTCGAGCGCGTCGGTGGGGAGCTGCTGCGGTGCGAGCGGACGGATGTCGAGCGTGAACGTGCCGTCGCTCTCAGTGCCGTAGCCAGCAGCGACGAGCTCGCGGACGACGGACGCGTTCGCCTCCTCAGGCCAGCCGGAGTCCGGGGCGAGGATCTCCGATGTCGGGCACGACGCGGAGAGAAAGTCGGCGAGCGCTTCACGGGCGGCCGTCGAGAGAGTGGATGAGACCGCGAGGTGGTGCGTCATACGACACCGCCCTGCCTGAGGGTGTCCAGTGCTCGCTTGAGCGCGTGTGAGGCGGCGGGCTCGCCGAAGCGGGTGACGATGTTGATGTCCTGGACGGGCACCTCGCCTCCGACGGCTGGGCCTTCTCGCTGCTGCAGCTCTTCCTCCGCCCGTCGGGCTGCGCGCTCGCCGGCGCTCGGGAAGGCGAGGTCGAGTGAGTACCCGAGGACGGTCTGTACGTCGTCCATCGTGTCGAACCGCGGCCAGATGTCCATCGTCGTGTGCGGGGCGATGGGGACGGAGTAGACGATCGGGGATCCGTCGTCGTACCGGTACAGCTCGGGAGCGCTCTCTCGGGTCGGAACCCAGCCCCGTCCGGGCTTGTCGTAGCCGAGCGCTTCGCAGACGAGCTGGGCGAGCGTGTGGTTCGCGTCGTCGAGCATCCCGATGCCGGCGCGGTCCTCGTCGACGCCGAGCCCGCCGACGAGGTCGTCGATCGCGGAGCCGATGCGGTCGTGGCTGCGGAGGTACGCGCCCTTGATGGCGTCGAGAGGGGTGTTCGGTGTGGTGTCGATGGGGGTCTGGTCGATCATGCGTCGTCGTCCTCGGTGAAGTGGATGTCGATGCGGCCGGCGCGGATGGCGGCCGCCTTGCTGGTGAGTGCCGCGGCGAGCGCGTCGGCACGGTCTGGGCGGAGCGTCAGGGTGTAGCCGTCCCATTCGGACGTGTTGATGAGTTCGCGGAGGAGGTTGTCGAGTGCGACGACGACTACGGGAGGGTCGTCCTCGAACTGCTCGGCGGTGACGGGGAAGGTCATGGCGTCACCTGCGAGGGCCGTCCGTTGAGGGCCGCGGCGTACGCGCTCGCCTGCTTGTACGTAGGCCCGGGAGGGGGAGACGACGCCGTCCTCGACCTTCGCGAGGTACGCCGTCGACGAGCCGACGAGAGCCGCGACGAGCGGCTGGGGTGCTCGGCCGCTCGTGCGGAGTGCCTTGAGCTGCGAGCCGGTGCCGGGAGGTGCCATCTTCATGCGTGCACCTCGCTGCCCGCGTCGATCATCATCTCGAGTTCGAGCTGCGCAAACGGGTCCGGCGCGACGACCCCGATCTCCTGTTTCCACAGGTAGGAGCCGTCCGGCCGTCGGCGCTTGAACCAGCAGGACGGGAACTGAGCCCAGCCGCCGAGGGGCAGGTCGCGGGCCCACTGGTCGGCACGGCGGCGGTCCTGGTCCGTCGCGCCGAGGTAGACGAACACGACGAACTTCTTGAGCGAGGGGACGCGGTGTGCTCGGGCGTAGAAGCGGATCACCGCGCCGTCCTCGACAGCGATGCGGACGTGATTGTTCTGCGCGTCTCGGATCTCGACGTCGTAGCCGGCGTACTTCTGGCGCTGGGCGGGCGTCGGCTGGAACGTCATGCGCTCGTCTCCCGGGTCCCGGCGAAGAGCCCGTCGACGTCGAGGTTCACGGCGAACATGAGCGCGAACAGCTCGGGGACGGTGATCTGCCTGCCGAGGTGCAGACGGATCGCGAGCACTCGTAGGAGCGGGACGCGCGCCTCCTTGGCGAGGCGCGGGGTGGAGTAGCCGAGACGGACGGCGGCGGCCTTGATGTTGCGGCGCAGGATGCGGACGTCCTTCGCGGCCCTGCGGCGGGCTGCGCGGATGTCGGCGCGGTGTGAGAGGGTTGCGGAAGTCACTGTGTTGCTCCTTCGGGAGTGGAGGGCCCGGCGTTGCAGCGCCGGGCCCTCGTCGTTGGTGGGGGAGATCAGGTGGCGGCCGCGTCGTCCTCGATCCACCAGTCGGTCGGGTCGAGGTCTTCGGCGGGTGCGGTGAGGTCGCGGCGCAGTTCGAGCGCCCGTCGCGAGCGGAGAGGGTTGCGCCAGGCGCGCGGTTCCGGGCCGTCCGTCACAGCGCGGAGGGCAGGAACATGGCCGCGATGACGGCCGCGAAGAAGGCCGCGGCGAGCGCCCACTCCTTCGCGGCGGCGCGCTTCACGAGGCGGCCACCCATCGACGCGACTTCCGGCCGGTGTCGGTCAGCCCGTAGTGCCCCGAGAAGCGGACGGTGCCGCGCTTCTCGAGCTCCTTGCGGCGGGAGCGGACGGACTGGGGAGTCGGGACGGTCCAGCCGTTGCGGATGGCCCGTCGGCTGTACGCGCTGTAGAGGTCATCGTCGGTGAGGCCGCGTGGGTCGGTCTGTGCGCGAAGCACTTCGAGGATGTGCTGCTGGACCTCGGTCGGCTTGTGCGCCGAGCGGGCTGCGGCGTGGCTGGTCTCTGGGTCGGAGGTTCGTGCTGCTGGCATGGCTGCTCCTTCTGGTGAGCGAGTGCGAGGGAGTGCTCGCCGTCGAGTGCCGATCCCGACGTGCCCCCGACGGTCGCTTGCGCGCCGCCTCCTGAGGACGAGCTAGACCGAGCCGTTCCTGACCGCCACGAGGGCGGCCGTGTTGACCCCTGGTGGGGTAGCTCTCGGTCCGAAGTGGTGGATGCGAGACGACGGGTTGTCCAGCGACGGGGGCCGTGTACGTCTCGCCTTGCTTGTTGCCACGCTGTGTAGTTGTCGAGTTGCAGGTGCGGCGAGGGCGTGCTCCCGAGGGAGCCGTATCCAGGCGCTTGGTGACCCGCCCCGGAGTCGAACCGGGTACGCCGCCTGGCGCGGGTCAGTCCCGGATGACGCCGGGCCGTTCTTCGGTGTGCTGCTCGAGGTAGGCGTCGAGGTCCGCCTGCCGGTAGGCCAGGAGTCGGCCCTGCTTGACGGCGACGGGGCCCTTGCGCAGCGATCGCCAGTTGAGGAGCGTCTTCGGCGAGATGCCGATGTAGGCGGCCGCCTCTTCCGTGCGCATGACGGGCTGGCCGGCGCTCACGCGGCGTACTCCAACACGGTGACGGGGTAGGAGATGACCTCAAGCGAGACGCCGAGCGCGTTCGCGATGCGCACAGTTACCTCCGGTGAAGGTTGCCTGTTGCCTGCCTCGATCTTCGTGAGGTAGCCGGGGTCGATCTCCACCCGGCGGGCGAACTGCCCGTGACGGATGCCCATCAGTTCGCGGATCACCCGGACTGCCGGGCCGTTCGTGCGTCGCTGTTCCATGCCAGACAATCTAAGGCAACTTTGCCTGTTGAGTGCCAGTAGGCAACAAAAAGTTTCCCGCGTCGCGAGTTTCTGCGGATTCTGGTCTTGCTGTGTTGCCTGCCACTGCCTACGATGGGCATGTGATCACAGGACAGAGCCTTAGGGCCGCCCGCCACAGCGCACGCATGACGCAGCAGGACCTCGCGGATGGGCTCGGCATCGCACTCCGCACCGTCGGGAATTGGGAGCGAGGCGGAGCTGTCCCGCGGAAGCACTGGAAGCAAATCGTCGAGATCCTCCCGCAGGCAGACTCGACCGAGGTTCCTCTCCGCTCGACGCCGGCCGAGCCCGAAGAGCGCGAGCGGATGGTCAATGACCTGTACCGCGCGGTGCAACGGCTCCGAGCGCAAGCGGCGAGCACCGAGGACCCGAATGAGTTCGTCGATAAGGTGCTCCGGCTGTACGAAGGCGCGGTGAAGGCGTTGGACTGGGCCGAGGAAGCGGTCGCGGTTGGTGTCGATCCGGCCCTCATCCGGGACTTCACCTCTGCGCTGGTCGCAGTCGCGATCGACTCCGGGACCGTGGGCTTGCTTGCTCGATCAGACGACAACGACGCGATCACCACGATCGTCTACCGGGCGGCGGACATCTCTGCGCGGGCGCAGCGAGAGGCGCAGGAGCGCGAGCCGTTCGCGTCCCGCATCGTGTTCCCGGACGTGCCCAGAGCGTCCTCCGATGTCAGTGACCACCCGGACCATGAAGAGGACTTCGACGTCGCCACTGACGTCCAGAAGGACATGGGCCTCGCCGCGAAGCGAGGAGAACGGAAGGTGGATCAGCCACATGCGGAGTGACACGGGGCGATCTCGGCGGACCTCTCTGGGCGAGGTCGCGCGATCGCTGGGGGTGCGGATCACCTACGCGCCGATGCCAGCCGGCGTGATCGGCTACTACAACCCGCTCGAGCACCGGGTGTACGCGGACGTCCGCTGCACGCCCGACGAGAAGTGCAGCGTCATCGCGCACGAGCTCGGGCACGTCCACCACGGGCACACCTGCGACCTCGGCGCGGACAGCCCGATCGAGCGGCAGGCTGACGCCTACGCAGCCCGACTCCTGATCGAGCCCACCGAGTACGCACGTGCGGAGCTGCTGTACAGCGGCGACGTCCATGCCATCGCCGACGAGCTCTGCGTTACCGTGGATCTCGTACAGGCGTTCCAGTCTCTCGTCCTCGCCCGACTCGGCGAGCGCACCTACGCCTCAGGAAGGCGGGTCAGCTGATGGCGCGACCACCACTCGTTCTCGGCACTTGGGGTGCCATCTCCCGACTGCAGCAGGGCCCCGGCAAGTGGACCGCGACAGCCCGCTTCCGCGACTTCGACGGCGTCACCCGCAAGGTCTCGCGTCAGGGGCCGACCGGACGCCGCGCGGAGGATGCCCTCGTCGAGCACCTCCGGGACCGCGTGCGAACCCACGGCTCGGACCTCACGTCCGACAGCAAGGTCTCAGACCTCGCGGCCCAGTGGGTCACCGTCCTCGAGAAGCTGGGCCGAGCGCCCTCGACCGTGCAGCAGTACAAGGCGTCGCTCGAGGTGAACGTCCTCCCGGCGCTCGGCGGGGTGCGGCTGCGTGAAGCGACGGTGCCCGTGATCGACCGCGTTGTCGAGACTCTTGCTCAGCGCCGCGGGCCCGGAGCGGCGAAGACCGCCCGTGTCGTTCTGAACGCGATGTTCGCCCTCGCCGTCCGCCGCGGCGCGGTCGCCGCCAACCCGGTGCGCGACGCGCAGTCCGTTCGACTCGAGCGCAAGGAGGTGCGCGTCGTCGCGCTCTCCGAGGTGCAGCGGCTCCGCAAGGAGCTTCGCGCCTGGGACGGCGGCAAGGACGGTGCCGGCCGCGAGCGCACGACAGACCTCGCCTCGGTCATCGACATGCTGCTCGGGACGGGCATGCGCACCGGCGAGCTCGTCGCGCTCCGCTGGACCGACCTGGCCCTCGACGTCGACGTGCCGCTCGTCACGGTGCAGGCCACCGCGGTACAGCTCGACGGCGTCGGGCTCATCCGTCAGGAACGCCCGAAGTCCGACTCGTCCTTCCGGAAGCTGCAGCTACCCGACTTCGTCTGGAAGATGCTCGTCCGCCGCCGCGAGGCCTCCTACTCCGACTGGGTCTTCCCGTCCTCGACCGGCACGCTCCGGTCCCCGGCGAACCTCCGGCGGCAGTGGCGCGAGTTCAAGCTCGCGAACGACTACCCGGAGTGGATCACCCCGAAGTCATTCCGGAAGACCGTGGCGACCGCGATCCGCGACGGCCGGTCGATCGAGGATGCAGGGGGCCAGCTCGGCCACTCGGGGACCGACGTGACCCGGAAGTTCTACGCGGCTCGCGAGTACCTCGCTCCCGACGTTCGGGACGTGCTCGACCAGTTCGGCGAGGACGCGTGACCGGGAACGCCGCCGCGGCGAGCGCAGCGGACTACGAGTGGGTCCTCCGCGATCTCGTGTCCGACGAGATGGCAGAGCTCCGGGTTCCGCAGCGCTTCTGGCCGCCCCAGGTGGTCCAGCCGTCGCCGCCCGCCGCGGTACCGGTGGAACCATCGCGGTAGGTGCCGCTTACCCGCCGCTTTGCTCGGGAAAGTACGGGATAGAGCGGGTGTTACCCGGGTCCCCAAAGTCCTGATAAGCCCCGGTCAGGGGTGCTTCCGGGATACAGGAGGGAAGGGGCGGGATAGCCCCTTCCTATTCGCCGAGTTGTGGGTTCGAGTCCCACCGGGGGTACGGGACGGCCTGGAGGCGCGACCCGCCTCGGGCGCCCGGCCCGCGTCCGTCCCGTGGCCGGGTCCGGCGACCGGGCGCGAGGACCTAGCATCGTCTCCGTGGTCGGACTCGGAAGCGCCCTCGCGAACCTGCGCAACGCCCTCGGTCGCCCCGAGGCCCACGTCGAGGTCGTCGACGGCGAGACGGTCCCGACCGGCATGCTGCTCGGCACGCTCGGCGCGCTCCTGCTCGACGCCGGCAGCTCGGTCACCGACGTGCGGTCCGCGCTCGAGAAGGCCCGCGACACGGCCGGGGTCGGACCGTCGCTCGCGATCGGGGTGCTCCCCGCACTCGTCATGGTGAGCGAGACCTCGACGGGCGCCGCCACGATCGTGAACGCCGAGGGCGTCGAGCTCTCGTTCCGCCAGGTCGCCCGCGCGAACCGACTGGTGCTCGGCCTCGAGAGCGGGTCGATCGCCCTCGCCGAGAT
Organism: Curtobacterium sp. MCBA15_004; assembly: GCF_001865055.2. Taxonomy (NCBI): domain Bacteria; kingdom Bacillati; phylum Actinomycetota; class Actinomycetes; order Micrococcales; family Microbacteriaceae; genus Curtobacterium; species Curtobacterium sp. MCBA15_004. The sequence goes on from NZ_CP126266.1 coordinate 936,588, forward strand.
CCCCGCCCGGGTCCGCGCGATCCGCGCCGTGACCGTCCCGCCGCCCGGGCTGCCGTGGGTGCTCGGGAACGCCCTGACCTCGGCCGGGCTCGCGGTCGTCTTCCGCTGCCCGTGGTGGGCGGTGCTCGTGGCCCTCGGCGTGGGCGCGCTCGTCGGCGTCCTCAGCCTGGTGCTCCGGCGGTTCCGCGAGGCCGTCGCGATCGTGCCGTTCCTCGCCGCATTCGGGTCGACGTCCATCGTGGGGCTCGTCGCCGCCGGGACCGGGTTCGACCACGTGCCGCTCTACGCGGTGTGCGCACCCGTGGCGGTGTTCGTGCCCGGCGCACTCATCACGAACGCCCTGCTCGAGCTCACGGCGGCGGACATCGTCACCGGGGCGTCGCGGCTCGTGCAGGGCCTCATCATGCTCGGCTTCATGGCTGCGGGCATCGCCGCGGGGAGCGCGCTGACGGGCCTGCGGGTCGACCCGGCCTCCGCCGCGCTCGTCGGCGAGGTCGCCGGGGTCGGCACGGACCGCGCCGGGTGGGAGGCCGTCCCGCCCTACTGGGTGTCCTGGGTCGCGGTCGCCCTGCTCGCGGTCGGGATCAGCCTGGTGTTCGTCGCCGGGTGGAAGCTCACCGTGGCGTCCGTCGTCGTGATGACCGCGGCCTACGCGCTCGTGTCCGGCGTGACGCCCATCGCCGGCAGCGTCGTCGCGACCGGCGTCACGGCCGCCGTCCTGTTCGTCGCGACCCGTCTGCTCGAACGGCTCGTGCCCGCGATCCCGGCGACCGTGTCGTTCCTGCCGGCGTTCCTGCTGCTCGTCCCGGGGACGGTCGGGCTGGTCGCCGTCGCCACCTCGGACCCCGTCGCGCTCGGGACGCCCATCGCCACGTTCGTGAGCCTGTGCATCGGCACGAAGCTCGGTGGGCTGTTGCCGGGCCTGTTCCGGCGCAACGCGCCGCACACGCGGTCGATCCCGACGATGCCGGTGGACGAGCCGTCACCCTGACCGTGCCTGACCGCACCGACCAGGGGGCAGCGCCGGGCCGACGTCGAGGAGCCGACCCGCGCCTCCCGGCCCGGCGCCGTGGCGCCCGCGGGGATCAGCGCGCGGCGACCGGAGCCGTCCGGCGCAGCACCCACCACGTCGCGAGCGCCCCGAGCGCGCAGGTCACGGCGACCGCCGTGGCCGCGGTGCCGGCCGGACCGGCCGTACCGGGCCCGGACAGCACCGCCGTGCCGAGCGCGAGCGAGACCGCGGCGAGGGCGACGTACCGCGTCCGGGCGTGCGCCAGCAGCACCGCGCCCGCGGTGCCGGGGACGGGGACGAGCGACGCGACGAGCGCACCGACGCCGCCGACGCACAGGGTGGTCGCGACCTCGGAGGTGAGGGCCGGCAGGAACCCGGTCTCGGGCGTGAGCGAGTGCAGCACCCACCCGGTGACCGCCAGCACGAGCACCGCGGTCGTCCGTGCCGTCGCGACGCGCACCCCGTTCGCCGTCGTGGACGCGAGGCGGAGTGACCCGGTGCCGTCGCCCGGGCGACCGACGGGGACGAGGACGAGCCCGAGCACGAGCGCGGGGGAGCAGTCGGCCGCCCGGGTCACCGCGCAGGCCACGAGTGCGACGGCCACGAGCCACGGCGAGACGCGGAAGCCGACGAGGGCACGGTCCGAGCCGGCCGCCCAGCGCGTGGCGAGGACCACAGCCGCGGCGAGCAGGGCGGACCCGACCAGGACGGCCAGGGCGAGGCGGACGTACCGGGCCTCGAGGGAGACACCGACGCCGAGGAGCGTCGTGACGGCGACGATCCCGACACCGAGGGTGACCGCCGCCCAGGTCGGCAGGACCTCGTCGCCGGGCCGACGCTCGGATCGCGGTCGGTTCCGTCCGAGCAGACCGACGAACGGGTTCCGGAGCCGTCCCCGCGCGGCCGCTCCCACGAGCGCCAACGGTGCCGCGACGAGCACCAGGAAGCCGACGGCGACGGCGGCGGCGGTGCCCGCCGTGGGCCACGACCAGGACGACTGGACGGTCGGGACGCCCCGGTCGAAGGAGGTGGACGCGGTCCAGTCGCCCGCGGGTCCGGTCCAGTCGCGTGACGCGCCCGAGCCGGGGCCGCCGTGACCAGCGGAGGGGCCGCCCGTGGTCCCCGCGCCACCGTCGGACGGCGCGCCGGTACTCGTCCCGGTCCCCGCGGGGTCCGGGACCGGCGTGCCCGGACCGGCCGTCGCACCCGGACCGGCACCCGCACGCGTCGGCGTCGTGCCCCGGCCCGGGGTGGGCGTGCCGGCGCTGGCGGTGGCGCCCGCGACGGCGTCCCCGGCGACGACCACCCGCACGACCGACGAGGACGGTGAGAAGTTGCCCGCGGCGTCCTGCTGGGTCGCGGTGAGGTCGTGGGAGCCGGCCGTCGCGCCGGGGCCGGACGTGGTGCACCGCCACGTTCCGTCACCACCGACGGTCGTGCGGCAGACGGGTGCGCGGTCGAGGTACACCGTCAGGACGGCAGCCGGTTCGCCGGTGCCGCTGACCGTGGTGGTGGCCTCGGTCAGCCGGTCGCCCGACACCGGCGCCGTGACGACGGGGGCGGCCGGCGCGGAGCGGTCCAGGACCACGCGTTGCGGTGCGGACGCCGCGCTGCGGAGGTCGGACCGGTAGCCGGCCGCGGTGCTCGCGGTCTGGGTGGCGGTGACGGTGAGCTGACCGTCCTGGGCACCGGTGGCCGCGAGGGGCACGGTCCAGCGACCGTCGGCCCCGACGATCGCCGAGGCCTCGCCGGTCGAACCGGCCACGGCGACGGCGACGCGGGCGCCGGCGAGGCCGGTGCCGCTCACCGGGCCGACGGTGGCACCGGCGGTCGTGACGACGGGCGGGACGACGACGTCCGACGCCGGCGCGGCGGCCGAGCCGAGGGCGGGGTCGGTGCGGTCGGTCACGGTGAAGACCTGCTGCGGTCCCGAGCGCACCGTCGCCAGGCACGCCCAGGAGCCGTCGGCCGCGACGGTCGTCCCGCAGCCCGTGTCAGCCGGACCGGAGACCTGCACCGCGTGCCCGGCCGTGCCGCTGCCGTTGAAACGGACCGTCGCCGTCGTCACGTCGCCCGGGTCGGCGATCGTGGGACGGGTCACCGGTGGGTCGGTGGGCGTCGGGGTCGGTGTCCCCGGGCGCCCGGTGGCCGGCGGCAGGGTGCCGAGCAGCGGCGTGCGGTCGGGGGCGCCGGTCGACGAGCCGGCGGCAGGGGTCTGGGCCTCGGCCGCGGCGGGGGCCTCGGCGGCGAGGGCTTCGGTGGAGGCGGTCAGCGGCGACGCCGTCGCGGTGTTCCCGGCGGTCACCGCCGGTGTCGTCGTGGCGGGTGCGGCGGTGTCGGCCAGCGCCGCGGGGGCGATCACCAGCAGGCCGGCGACCGCGGCGACGAGGGCGGCGCCGAGGGCACCCGCGCGGGCTCGTCGACGCCCGCGGGGTCGCTCGGCTGGGCCGTCGTCCCCGACGGCCCGTTCGTCCACGTTGTCCCCGAGCGTGTTCACCGTTTCCATCACACGTGATCGCGGCGCTCGGGTCAATCCACCACACGGATGACACCCACGTCGGCCGGTCGGCCAGGGCGACTGCCGCACGCGAGGTGGACGCCACTCGGGAATCCCCCGTGAACCGAGGCTCCCGTCCGGCGGTCAGGGTGCTGCTCGGTAGGATCGACAACGGCCGTCAGACGGCCTCGCACCCGCGCTGCACCCCGCGGGACCCGACGCGCAGAGGAGTACACGCGATGGACACCGGTCTCGTCACGACGTTGATCGTCGTCGGAGTGGTGGTGGTCCTGCTCGTCGTGGTCGGGATCGCCCTCTGGGTGAGCTACCGGTCCATGGTGTCGCTCCAGGCCCGCGTCGACGGCGCGTGGTCGGACATCGCGGCCCAGCTCGAGCGTCGCGCGGAACTCGTCCCCACGATCGTCGAGACGGTGCAGGGGTACGCGACCCACGAGAAGGCGGTCTTCGACGACGTCGCTGCGGCGCGGGCGGAGACCCTCCGTGCGACCGACGCCACGAGTGCGTCCACCGCCGAGGGACACATGCAGAAGGCACTGAAGAGCGTGTTCTCGGTGGCCGAGGGGTACCCGCAGCTGCAGTCGAGCCAGACCTTCCTGCAGCTGCAGTCGGAGCTCGTCGCGACCGAGGACGGCATCCAGGCTGCCCGCCGCGCCTACAACGGCGGCGTGCGGGAACTGAACACGAAGATCCGCTCGTTCCCGAACTCGGCCTTCGCCAGGAGCAAGGGCGTGACCGAGGCGCGGTTCTTCGAGACCGCGGAGCCCGCGGCGATCGCGGAACCGCCGCGCGTCCAGTTCTGACGGGCGGCCGTCGGAGCTTGTCCGTCCGTCGCGGACCGCGGCCGGTCAGTCCGCCGTCGGTTCGGGTGCGGGCTCCGCGGCGTCGGTGTCGTCGGCCGACACGTGCGGCACGAGGGGGACGCCGAGCGCCCCGGCCACCGCGGACGCTGCCGACCCGCGGTCGGTGACCTCGATCCCGTCGAGCCCCTGCCACGCGGCGGCACGCCGGAGCGCCTCGGCCAGGCGCTCGGCGTCGAGCTGTCCGCCGGGCTCCTGCCAGGCGGTCCGGACGCGGAGCACCCCGCGCTGCCGGTCGCTCTTAAGGTCGACCCGACCGGCCAGGCGGTCGTCCTGCAGCACGGGCAGGACGTAGTAGCCGAACACCCGGCGCGGCGCGGGCGTGTAGATCTCGATGCGGTAGTGGAACCCGAACATCCGCTCCGCCCGGCGACGGAACCACACGACGGGGTCGAACGGGCTGAGCAGCGCGTCGGCGTCGATGCGGCGCGGCAGCCGGGCGTCGACGTGCATCCAGGCGCGGTCCCGCCAGCCCGCCACCTCGACCGGCACGAGCTCGCCGCGGTCGACGAGTTCGGCGATCGCCGCTGCCGTGTCGTCGGCGCGCAGCCGGTGGTGGTCGGCGATGTCCGCCCGGGTCCCGACGCCGACCGCCCGCGCGGCGCGTCGGACGAGCTCGGTGATCGCGGTGTGCCGGTCCGGGGCGGTCTCGAGGAACCCGGGCGGCAGGACCTGCTCGGGCAGGGCGTACACGCGCTCGAAGCCCGCCCGTCCGGCGCTCACCACGTCGCCCCAGCGGAAGAGCTGTTCGAGCCCGGTCTTCACGTCGCTCCACCCCCACCATGGCCCGCGGCGGACGTTCGACTCGTGCTCGACCGCGCTCGCCGGCATCGGCCCCTCGGCCCGGAGCAGCGCCAGGAGTTCCCGTCGCACCGCTGCCGTCCGTTCGACACCCGTGGCGCGGGTGGGTCCGGCGTCCCGTTCGCGGTACGCGTCCATCCGCCAGCGGTACAGCGGCAGGTCGGCGCGGGGGACGAACGCCGCCTCGTGCGCCCAGTACTCGACGTAGGGGCCGCGACTCGTCATCGTCAGGCGGTCGAGGGCCGACCGGTCGTAGGCACCGAGCCGGGCGAAGAGCGGCAGGTAGTGCGACCGCTCGAACACGTTCACGGAGTCGATCTGCAGGAGCCCGAGTCGGTGCACGACGGTGTTCAGCGACCGCGTCCCGACGGTCGCCGGTCGCGGGGCGGCGAAGCCCTGGGCGCCGAGCGCGATGCGGCGTGCCTCGGCAGCGGAGAGCGTCGTCCTGACCATGCGCCCGACGCTACCGATCCCCGCCGACACGGGGTGTTCGCGGTGTATGCCGCATCTGGAACGTTCGATCTGTCGCGTCGGTACAGTGGCGGACATGGCCTGGGGAAAGAAGACACAGCCCGATCCCGTCGTCGACGAGACGGTGCCCGCGGGCATGCGCATCGCGGGGGCGTGGTCGTGGCGCGTCCTCGTCGTGATCGGCGTCGTCGCGGTGGTCATCTACCTGGTGACCCTGTTCAGCGAGGTCCTCATCCCGTTCCTGATCGGGATCGTCGTCGCGGCGCTGCTCGTGCCGCTGTCGAACTGGATGCAGCGCCACCACGTGCCGAAGTGGGTCGCCGTGGTCGTGAGCCTGGTCGGCGGCCTCGCCGCCGTCACCGGCCTCGTCTGGCTCGTCGTCGACCAGATCGCCGCGTCCTACCCCTCGCTGCGCGAACGGACCCTGTCGCAGTACGACACCATCCGCGACTTCGTGATGAACTCGGGCCTCGGGATCAGCCAGGACGACGTCAACCGGTACCTCAACCAGGCCACCGACTGGCTCTCGAGCAACTCCGGCTCGATCCTGTCCGGCGTCGCCAGTGCCGGCTCGTCGCTCACACACCTGCTCGCCGGGCTGTTCGTCGTGATCTTCACCACGATCTTCCTGCTCATCGACGGCAAGAACGTCTGGCGCTGGACCGTGCGCCTCTTCCCGAAGAACGCGCGCTCGGCCATCGACGGCGCCGGGGTCGCCGGGTGGACCACCCTGACGAGCTTCATCCGCGTGCAGATCTTCGTGGCCTTCGTCGACGCCGTCGGCATCGGCATCGGCGCCGCCGCCCTGCAGCTGCCGCTCGTCATCCCGATCGCGGTGTTCGTCTTCCTCGGCGCGTTCATCCCGGTCGTCGGTGCGATCGTGACCGGCTTCCTGGCCGTCTTCATCGCCCTCATCTTCAACGGGTGGGTGGCCGCGGTCATCATGCTCGGCGTGATCCTCGTCGTGCAGCAGGTCGAGGGGCACATCCTGCAGCCGCTCGTCATGGGCAGCGCGGTCAAGGTGCACCCGCTCGCCGTGGTCCTCGGCGTCACGGCCGCCTCCGGGCTCGCCGGCATCGCCGGGGCGTTCTTCGCCGTGCCCCTCATCGCCACCGTCAACTCGATGGTCACGACGATCGCGAGCGGCCGGTGGAAGGGCCTCGACTCCGACCACGTGCTCGAGGCGAAGCAGCGCGACCACCACGCGAGCGTCGAGGCGAAGCGGAAGCGGAAGTGGCGGAAGCGGCACCCCGACGGCGTGCCCGCTCCCGGCAGCGACGAGCAGCCGACGGCCACGAAGGGCACGGCAGGCTGACCTCCGGCACGACCCGCTGTGGACGGCTGAGTCCGTCCACAGATCCGTGTCACGAGTTCGCCGCACCGGCCCCGAACGACGATGATGGGTCCGTGACCGACACCAGCGTGCCCCAGCAGCAGACCGCCGCGTTCCCGACGCTCGCGGACATCGAGGCCGCCCGACGCACCATCGCCGGGGTCGCCCGGGTGACACCGATGGAGACCTCGGAGTTCCTCGCGGGACTGCTCGGGTCCCCGGTGCACCTGAAGTGCGAGAACCTGCAGCGGACCGGGGCGTACAAGCTCCGCGGTGCGTACAACCGGCTCGCGGCGCTCAGCCCCGAGGAGCGTGCCGCGGGCGTGGTGGCCGCGAGCGCCGGCAACCACGCCCAGGGCGTCGCCCTCGCGGCTCGCGAGCTCGGCATCCCCGCAACGATCTTCACCCCGGTCGGCGTCGCCCTGCCGAAGCTCCAGGCCACCCGCCACTACGGTGCCGAGGTCGTCCTGCGCGGCCACTCCGTCGAGGAAGCCCTGAGCGCCGCCAAGGAGTTCTCGAACCGCACCGGCGCGGTCTTCATCCCGCCGTTCGACCACCCCGCGGTGATCGCAGGGCAGGGCACCCTCGGGCTCGAGATCCTCGACCAGGTGCCGGACGTCGACACGGTCGTCGTGCCGATCGGTGGCGGCGGGGTCATCTCCGGGATCGCGCTCGCGGTCAAGGGCACCGCCGAGCGCCTCGGTCGCGAGATCCGGGTGATCGGGGTCCAGGCCGAGAACGCCGCGGCCTACCCGTCCTCGATCAGCGCGGGTGAGCCGGTCACCGTGACCACCCGACCGACCATCGCCGACGGCATCGCGGTGGCCCGACCGGGTGACATGAACTTCCCGATCATCCGCGACCACGTCGACGAGATCGTCACCGTCTCCGACGACGACACCGCACGGGCGCTCCTGGTCCTGCTCGAACGGGCGAAGCTCGTCGTCGAGGCCGCCGGGGCGGTCGGCGTCGCCGCCATCATGTCGGGTGCGGTCCGCGACACCGGGCGCACCGTGGTGCTCCTCAGTGGCGGCAACATCGACCCGCTGATGATGGAGCGCGTGATCACGCGCGGACTCGTCGCCGCGTCGCGCTACATCGGCATCCGGATCATGCTGCCGGACCGTCCGGGCCAGCTCGCCCGCGTCGCCCAGGTCATCTCCGACGCGGGGGCGAACGTGGTCGAGGTCCTGCACACCCGGCACGGCCAGGGGCTCGTCATCAACGAGGTCGCCCTCGACCTGTCGATCGAGGCCCGCGGTCCCGAGCACGCGCAGGAGGTCATGCAGCGCCTGCACGAGGTCGGGTTCCAGCCGGAGCTGCTCGAGCACTGACGCGTGCCGCCCGAGACCGACGCGCCCCGCCCACGAACGACGACGCGCCCCGCCGGAGCGGAGCGCGTCGTCAGGTGCTGCGGCGGAGCCTACGGCTCGTAGCGCTCGACCTTCGTCACCTCGACGGCGATCTCCTTGCCGTTCGGTGCCGTGTACGTCGTCTTCTCGCCGGCGCGCAGGCCGACGATCGCGGCGCCGACCGGGCTGACCGGGCTGTACACCGTGAGGTCCGAGCCGTCGGCCACGATCTCGCGGTTGCCGACGAGGAAGGTCGACTCGTCGCCGGCGATCACCGCGGTGACGACGGTGCCCGGCTCGACGGTGCCGTCGAAGTCGGCCTCGCCCACGGTCGCGTGCTTGAGGAGTTCGGTGAGCTGGCGGATGCGCGCCTCGATCTTGCCCTGCTCGTCCTTGGCGGCGTGGTAGCCGCCGTTCTCCTTGAGGTCGCCCTCCTCGCGAGCCGCCTCGATGCGGTCCGCGATCTCCTTGCGGGCCGGGCCGGAGAGCTGCTCGAGCTCGGCCGTCAGACGGTCGTGCGCCTCCTGGGTCAGCCAGGTGACCTGGGGGTCGTTGCTCATGTGGGTTCCCTTCGACAGAGAACGAGACCGGCCGGTGTGGCCGGTCTCGCTCGCGAATCAGACGAGTCTAGGGAACCCAGCAGTCGTGGATCAAGCCGGTCACGCCGCGAGTCGCCGTGTTGACCTCGGTCGTGACGGTGCGGGTGCGCTGGTCCGACGGCGGCAGGGTGATGACCTTCCACCCGACGATCGCGTACCCCTTGTCGAGCACCTGCACGGCGCACTTCGCCTCGGTCCCGGGGTCGACCGAGACCTGCGAGTGCACGACGGTCTGGTGCTCGGAGACGACGGTGTACCCGACCTCGGTGTTGTCGAGGCCGTGCGAGCTCTGGTCGAGACCGGCCCAGATCACCCATGCGGCGAACACGACGACGATGGCGGCCGCCGCGACCACGCCGAACAGTCGGGAGCGCTTGCGGCGGTCCGGGGTGCGTCCGTACCGGTCGTCCAGTGCGGCGGTGCCGGTGGGACGCGCGGTCGTGGACGCGTCGGGTGCAAGCGGTTCGGACAGTTCGGGGCTCCTGGGGTGATTATCCTGATCCCAGGGTAGTTCACGCCCCGCTGTGTGCCGCCCGGGTCCCCGGACACCGTCGGTGTGCGTCACGTCCCGGTGGTGCCGCCCGTGCGACGCCGCCCGACACCCCACCACCGTCCCGCTCGCCACCCGTGAGGATCACCGTGCCGTACCGCCTGCTGGCCGTCCACGCCCACCCCGACGACGAGTCGAGCAAGGGGGCGGCGACCGCGGCCCGGTACGTCGCCGAGGGCCACCAGGTCCTCGTCGTGTCGTGCACCGGCGGCGAGGCCGGCGACGTCCTCAACGAGCAGCTCGGCGAGCCGGCGACCACGCGCGCGCACCGCGACATGGCGGGCTACCGGCGGACCGAGATGGCCGCCGCGCAGGCCGCGCTCGGCATCGACCACCTCTGGCTCGGCTACCACGACTCCGGGCTGCCCGACGCCGAGAAGGGTGAGACGGTGCGACCCGGGACCTTCTCGACCGTCCCGCTCGAGTACTCGACCGAGGCGCTCGTCCGCGTGGTCCGTCGATTCCGTCCGCACGTGCTCGTCACGTACGACGAGAACGGCGGGTACCCGCACCCCGACCACATCCGCACGCACGAGGTCTCCGTGGCCGCCTGGCGCGACGCCGCCGACCCGGCGAAGTACCCGGACGCGGGGGAGCCGTGGGAGGTCGCGAAGCTCTACTACGAGCGCACGATGAACCCCCGCCGCTTCCGCACGATCTTCGAGGCCCTGCAGGAACGCGAGCCCGACAGCCCGGCGCTCGGTGAACTCCGCGAGTGGGTGGAGCGGTTCGCCGACCGGCCCGACCTCGCGACGACCCACGTCGACGTGCACGAGTACTTCGACGCCCGTGACGCCGCCCTGCGCGCGCACGCGAGCCAGGTGCCGCCGGACAGCGCGTTCTTCTACTGGCCGAACGACCTCCTCGCGACCGTCTGGCCGACCGAGGACTACCAGCTCGTCGAGGCCCGCGTGCCCACCGAGTTGCCCGAGTCCGACCTCTTCGCCGGGATCCCGGCAGACCAGGAGCACGCCGCGTGAGCACCATCCTGACGGCCCTCGCCGCCGCCGCACCGAGCCCGAGCCCGTCGGTCGTCCCCGACGTCGACGTCACCCCCGGGGTCGTCGGCTTCATCGCGATCGCGGTGGTCGCCGTCGTGACGATCTTCCTCGTCGTCGACATGACGCGACGCATCCGTCGCACCCGCTACCGCGCCGAGGTGCGCGAGCGGCTCGAGGCCGGCGACACCGGTGCCGTGACGGACGAGCCGGAGCGGCGTGCGGCCGAGGACGGCCGGGCCGACGTCGGCGACGACACCGAACGCGGCTAGTCGCGACCCGGTGACGGACGGGAGGCGCGTGGCGGGCCCGCCACGCGCCTCCCGTCCGTCACGTGGTCCCGAGCGGTCGTGACCGGTCGCGTCCCGGGGACGGCCCGGTCCGTCAGGACCGTCGGAACGGTGGTCCTGGTCAGCGCACCGGGTGCAGCGCCACGATGAGCACGCCGACCCACTGGGCGGCGAACGCAACGACGGTCAGCGCGTGGAAGACCTCGTGGAACCCGAACACGGTCGGCGCCGGGTCGGGACGCTTGAAGCCGTACACGAGCGCACCGACGACGTACGCGAGGCCGCCGGACAGCACGAGCACGGTCATCGGGACGCTCGCGGCGAAGAACTGCGGCAGGAGCCCGAGCGCCGCGCACCCGAGGACCAGGTAGATCGGCACGTAGAGCCAGCGCGGGGCACCGATCCACAGGACCCGGAACGCGATGCCGAGCGCGGCCCCCGTCCACATCACCCAGAGCACGACCACCATGAGCTGGTGGGGCAGGGCGCAGATCGCGATCGGCGTGTAGGTGCCCGCGATGAGCAGCAGGATGTTCGTGTGGTCGATCCGCTTGAGGACGGCCTTCACCCGCGGTCCCCAGGGGAACCGGTGGTAGGTCGCGGAGACGCCGAACATCAGCAGGGACGTCGCCATGAACACGGCGCTGCCGGCCTTCGCCGCCGCGCTGTCGGCCAGGGTGACGAGCACGACGCCCATCGCGACCGCGACGGGGAACGTGCCGAGGTGGATCCACCCACGCCAGGCCGGCCGGGGTGCCTCCTGCGCGGCGGAGGCCTCCTCGGTGAACGGGACGTGGGGGAGGGTCGCGGTCTCGTCCTGCATGGGACGACACAGTAGGGGCGCTGGCCGAACGGCAGCCGAGCATCGCACGGAGGGCACGACGGTGCACTACAGTCGTGCCGTGGCGGGCAAGGTGCAGTGGGCAGGCAGCGGGATCCTCTACCGCGCCTACCAGCGACGCATCCGCCGCCAGATCGACGGCCAGGCGATGCCGAAGCACGTGGGCATGATCGTCGACGGCAACCGGCGCTGGGCGAAGCAGCTCGGGCTGGAGTCCGCGGCCCACGGCCACCGGGCCGGCGCCGCGAAGATCCCCGAGTTCCTCGACTGGTGCGACGACGTCGACGTGCAGGTCGTGACGCTCTACCTGCTGTCAGCCGACAACCTCACCGGGCGCGGTGGCGCGGAGCTCGAGGAGCTCGTCGGCATCATCGCCGACCTCGCGGGCACGCTCGCCGAGCACCGCGACTGGCGGGTGCAGCACGTCGGTGCGAACGAGGGCCTGCCGGAGAACCTCGTCGCCGCACTCGAGTCCGCCGAGGAACGCACGAAGGACCACACCGGGCTGCACGTCAACCTCGCGGTCGGCTACGGCGGACGGCGGGAGATCGCCGACGCCATGCGGAGCATCGTCCGGGCTCACGGCGAGGGCGGCGGCACGCTCGACACCCTGGCCGAGGTCCTCACCCCCGAGCTCATCGGCGACCACCTCTACACGCAGGGGCAGCCCGACCCCGACCTGGTGATCCGGACCTCGGGCGAGCAGCGGCTCTCCGACTTCATGCTGTGGCAGAGCGCGCACAGCGAGTTCTACTTCGTCGAGGCGTTCTACCCCGACCTGCGGCAGGTCGACTTCCTCCGCGCGGTCCGCGACTTCGGACGGCGGTCGCGGCGCTTCGGCGGCTGACGAGCGGTTGCCGGGCGGTGCTCGGGCGGCCGGCGGGCGGTTGCCCGGCGGTGCTCGGGCGGCCGGCGGGCGGTTGCCCGGCGGTGCTCAGGCTGCCGGCGGGCACCCGCCCCGGCGCGACCGATGTGCGCCTGGTGGCCTGCGTTCGGTCGGACCGGTCCATCCCAGTAGACTCACAGGGTTTTCGTCCCACGGAAGGTTGCCCCTGTGAACACCACCGAGTACGCGGCCGGCTTCGCCGAGGAGCCCGGCTACCTCGACCACGCCGCGTTCGGTCCCGTGCAGACAGCCGTCCTCGAGGAACAGCGCGTGCTCGGCACCATCCAGGAGCACATGCGCTTCGGCGCCATGGAGACGCTCGACGAGCAGGACGCCCGTGTCCGCACCGTCGCCGCACGGCTCGTCGGCCGCCGCGAGGACCAGGTCGTGTCGCAGACCGCGACCACCCCGGGCCTGCTGCACGCCGCGTTCGGCATGACCGGCGGCGTGCTCGTGGCCGCGGACGAGTACCCGTCGCTGCCCCTCGCCCTCGCGAGCGCCGCGTCGGCCACGGGCGGCCGCGTGCAGCCCGTCGTCGTCGAGGCCGGCGCCGGGTGGATGACACCCGAGCTGATCGCCTCGCGCCTGACCGACGACGTCACCGCCGTGGCCGTCTCGCTCGTCGACTGGCAGACCGGGTACCTGGCCGACCTCGCCGGCATCCGCGAGGTCATCGGCGACCGCCTGCTCGTCGTCGACGCCATCCAGGGCTTCGGCGTCGTGGACGCGCCCTACGAGGCCGCCGACGTCGTCGCGACCGGTGGACAGAAGTGGCTGCACGCCGGGTGGGGCACCGGCTTCGTGTCCTTCAGCGACCGCGCCCTGAACCGGCTCCGTCCGGCGCTGTCCGGCCCGCACGGCACCACCGGGTGGCCGACCGAGGTGCCCGCGGTGAAGCCGGGCGCCGCCGGCTACCAGATGACCCGCGTCGACCCGGTGGCGCAGGCGCGCCTCGCGGTGTCGCTCGAGCGGCTCGTCGCCGTCGGTGTCGCGGAGGTCGAGCGGGTCGTCGCCGACCGTGTCGAGCGTGTCTTCGACATCGCCGACGAGTTCGGCCTCGTCATCGAGTCGAGCCGCGACCCGCGCGAGCGCGCCGGGATCGTCACGCTGCGTCCGCCGCAGGGCCGGCTCACCGCGCTGTCCGCCGCGTTCCACAACCACGGCGTGACCGCGACGACGCGGCTCGGGGTCGCCCGGGTGTCGGTGTTCGCGTCCACCACGGACGAGACGCTCGACATGTTCCGGGACGCCTGCCTGTCCTACGCCACGATGCAGTAGCACCCCGCACCGTCCCGTTCACGCGACCGTAACCTGCGGCGCAGCGTGTCGCGGGTCGGACGCCACGGGCCGGACGTACGGTCGCCACATCGGGCACAGCGCCCGGTCGAGGCGGCCACGGTCGGTGCTTCGAGACCCGCTCCACGGCCGCGTCGAGGACATGGACCGGGCTGCTCGCGGCCCGGGGATGGAGTGGTCGTGACCTCTCAGAACGTCTCGCGCGGAACCCAGCAGCACCCCACCGCGGACTCGTCCACCTCGGTCGCCCAACGCACGTACGTGCTCGACACATCGGTGCTCCTCAGCGATCCGCGGGCCTTGTTCCGCTTCGCCGAGCACGCCGTGGTCCTGCCCGTCGTGGTCGTCAGCGAACTGGAGGCCAAGCGGAACGACCCGGAGATCGGGTACTTCGCGCGACAGGCCCTCCGGCTGCTCGACGAGATGCGCATCGAGCACGAACGCCTCGACTTCCCGATCGCCCTGGCCGACGGCGGGTCGTTCCGGGTCGAGCTGAACCACTCGAACCAGTCGGTGCTGCCCTCGGGACTCCAGCTCGGCGACAACGACTCCCGGATCCTCGCCGTCGCGTCGAACCTGGCGAACGACGGGCTCGACGTGGTCGTGGTGTCGAAGGACCTGCCGCTGCGGGTCAAGGCGTCGTCGATCGGCATGGCCGCCGAGGAGTACCGCGCCGAGCTCGCGGTCGACTCGGGCTACACCGGCATCACCGACCTGCAGGTCTCCGGCGAGCAGATGAGCGACCTGTACGAGCGCGAGGAGATCGCCTCGGCGCAGCTCGCGGACGTGCCCGTGAACACGGGTGTCGTCATCCAGTCCGAGCGCGGCTCCGCCCTCGGCCGCGTGCACACCGCCGGGTCGGTGGCGCTCGTGCGCGGCGACCGCGAGGTCTTCGGCCTCCGCGGTCGGTCCGCTGAGCAACGGCTCGCCATCGACGCGCTGCTCGACCCGGAGATCGGCATCGTGTCGCTCGGCGGCTCGGCCGGGACCGGGAAGTCGGCGCTCGCGCTGTGCGCCGGGCTCGAGGCCGTCCTCGAGCGGCAGCAGCACAAGAAGATCATGGTGTTCCGCCCGCTGTACGCGGTGGGCGGCCAGGAACTCGGGTTCCTGCCCGGTGACGCCGGCGAGAAGATGAACCCGTGGGCACAGGCCGTGTACGACACGCTCGGTGCACTGGTGTCGGAGAACGTGCTCGAGGAGGTCGTCGAGCGCGGGATGCTCGAGGTGCTGCCCCTGACGCACATCCGCGGTCGGTCCCTGCACGACGCGTTCGTGATCGTCGACGAGGCGCAGTCGCTCGAGCGGAACGTCCTGCTCACGATGCTGTCGCGCATCGGGCAGAACTCCCGCGTCGTGCTCACCCACGACGTCGCCCAGCGCGACAACCTGCGGGTGGGCCGGCACGACGGCGTCGCCTCGGTGATCGAGCGGCTGAAGGGACACCCGCTGTTCGCCCACGTCACGCTGACGCGGTCGGAGCGCTCGGCGATCGCGGCGCTCGTGACCGAGCTGCTCGACTCGCCCGACCTGGGGTAGCGCGCGGCCGGGCCGGGCCGGGCCGGGCCCGGCCCGGCCCGGCCGGGCCCGGGCCCGTCCCGCGAAAGCGACAGATCGCGGGACCGCGCGCCCGTCCTGTCCGCGGAAGCGACAGATCGCCGCTGATGGTTCAGCGCGATCTGTCGCTTTCGCGATCCAGGGCACGGGGAAGGGGCCGTGGACGAGCCGGCGCGCGGTGGGCGCGACCGGACGACGGACGGGAGGCGCGGTGCCGGCTGGCACCGCGCCTCCCGTCCGTCAGGGGGTCCCGCTGGTCAGGCGGGGCGGGTCATGCTGAGCACGTCGAGGGCGCGGTCGAGCTGTTCCTCGGTGACCTCGCCGCGTTCGACGTGCCCCAGGGCGACGACGGCCTCGCGGACGGTGACGCCCTCGGCGACGGCGTACTTCGCGACCTTGGCGGCGGCCTCGTAGCCGATGGCGCGGTTCAGCGGCGTCACGATCGAGGGCGAGGACTCGGCGAAGGCGCGCGCCCGCTCGAGGTTCGCCTGCAGGCCGTCGATCGTCTTGTCCGCGAGCACCCGCGAGCTGTTCGCGAGCAGGCGGATCGACTCGAGGAGCGCGGTGCCCATCACCGGGATCGCGACGTTGAGCTCGAACGAGCCGGAGGCCCCGGCCCACGCGATCGTCGCGTCGTTGCCGACCACCCGGGCCGCGACCATGAGGGTCGCCTCGGGGATCACCGGGTTGACCTTGCCGGGCATGATCGACGAGCCCGGCTGCAGGTCCGGGATGTGTAGCTCGCCCAGGCCGGTGTTCGGGCCGGAGCCCATCCAGCGCAGGTCGTTGTTGATCTTCGTCAGGCTGACCGCGATCACCCGGAGGGCGCCGGACGCCTCGACGAGGGCGTCGCGCGCGCCCTGCGCCTCGAAGTGGTCCACCGCCTCGGTGATCGGCAGGCCGGTGTCCTCGGCGAGCTGCGCGATGACCTGCTGCGGGAAGCCCTTCGGCGTGTTGATGCCGGTGCCGACCGCGGTGCCACCGAGCGGGACCTCGGCGACGCGGGGCAGCGTGGCCTGCACGCGCTCGATGCCGAGCCGGACCTGGCGGGCGTAGCCGCCGAACTCCTGCCCGAGCGTGACGGGCGTGGCGTCCATGAGGTGCGTGCGGCCGGACTTCACGGCGTCGGCCCAGAGCGTGGCCTTCGCCTCGAGGGACTCCGCGAGGTGCTCGAGCGCGGGCACGAGGGTGCGGATGAGCGCCTCGGTCACGGCGACGTGCACCGAGGTCGGGAAGACGTCGTTCGACGACTGCGAAGCGTTGACGTGGTCGTTCGGGTGCACGTCCGACCCGGCGATCCGGGTGGCGAGCGTCGCGAGGACCTCGTTCATGTTCATGTTCGACGAGGTGCCGCTGCCGGTCTGGTAGACGTCGACCGGGAACTGGTCGTGGTGGTCCCCGCCGATGACCGCGTCGGCGGCCTGGGCGACGGCCTCGGCGATCGGGGCGTCGAGGATGCCGAGCTGCCCGTTCACGATCGCCGCGGCACGCTTGATCCGGGCGAGGGCGACGATCTGCGCCGGCTCGAGCCCGGCGCCCGAGATCGGGAAGTTCTCGACGGCGCGCTGCGTCTGTGCGCGGTACAGGGCGTCCACGGGGACCCGGACCTCGCCCATCGTGTCGTGCTCGATGCGGTACCCGTCGGTTGCGGGGGAGCCGGTGGTGTCGGTCGCAGTGGTGTCGGTCACGTCGTCGTGGTCCTTCCTGGGGTGCGCTGCCGGGGCGGGTTGCCCCGGCGGTGGGTCGCCCCGGAGGTCGTCCGGGACGCTCGTCGCGGTGGGGGACCGGCCTGGCGGGCCGGTCGGCCTCGTGTCAGGCCTGGCCCACCACGGTGTCGAAGGAGACCTCGCCCGTGGTGAGGTCGTAGGTCGCCCCGACGACCGCCAACCTACCGTCTGCGATCGCGTCGGAGACGACGCCGGACCGCTCGATCACCTGGCGGAGCGTGGCCTCGAGGTGGGCGGCGCCGACGACCTCCTGCGGCACGTCGGGGTCGGTGGCCCGGACGCGCTCGACGCTCGGGGCGATGGCGTCCACCAGTGCCTGCAGGTGCGGGGCCTGCACGGGCTCACCGGACCGGGCGGCGGCGACCGCACCGCAGCGGGTGTGGCGCAGCACGACGACGAGCGGGGTGCCGAGCGCGACGACCGCGAACTCGATCGAGCCGAGGACGACGTCGTCGACGATCTGACCGGCGTTGCGGATCGCGAAGACGTCCCCGATGCCGGCGTCGAACACGTGCTCGAACGGCACGCGCGAGTCGGAGCAGCCGAGGACGGTCGCGAACGGTGCCTGCGAGCCGGTGAGCTCGGTGCGGCGGTCCGGGTCGATGCGGCCCGTGCGGCGCTTGTCGGCGGCGAAGCGGGAGTTGCCCTCGACGAGCAGGCGCAGGGCCTCGGACGGGGTGGAGGCGGCGCGGTCGGTCATCAGGTTCCTCGGGCGGTGCGGATCGGGTCGGGGTTCGTCACGGCCCGTGGCGCACGGGGACGGTGCGACCACGGAGCTGCGGTGCTGACGCTACCGGGAGAACTGCTCGGTGACCGCCTTCGCGACGGTCTCGAACGAGTCGTCGTCGGCGGTGCCGCTCAGCACGATCGTGTTGCGGTCGATGGTGGTGACGAGCGAGTACGCGTGGTTCCCGGCGTCCTTGCCCTCGTCGCGGCGGTCGTACACGGTCCACTTCGTGCCCGCGATGGTGCGGACACCCGTGGCCGGCTTCTGGTCGAGCTGGTTCGACACCCACGAGGCGTTCGCGTCGATGCCCTGCTGCAGCCCGATGTACTGGCGGTCCGGGGTCACGAGGCCGACGGTCCAGACCCGCACCTGGTCGGAGGAGCCGTCCTGGAAGTCGGCGCGGTTCGACGAGAAGCCCTTCGGCAGGTCGGGAGCCGCGAGCTCGACCCTGGGGACCTTCGCCTGCGACGCGATCTGCTGGTAGTCGACGGAGCGGTCGACGGTCTGGTCGGGTCGGACCACGACGAGGACCAGGAAGAGCACGATGCCGAGCGACGCGATGAGCGCGAGGACGAGGTTGAACGCCGTCTGGTGCTCGCGGCGGGAGCGGCGGGCGGCGTCCTTGCGCGCCCAGGTCTCCTCGGGGGTCTCGGGGCGGCCGAGCTCGGCGACGATCGGGCGGCCGTCGGGGTCGGTCACCGGGCACCCCCGTCGGCGTCCTGGTCAGTGCCGGCGGCACGGGCGGCGTCGAGCCGGGCACGTGCGCCGACGAGCCACTCCTCGCAGCGGGCGGCGAGGGCCTCGCCGCGCTCCCAGAGGGCCAGCGACCGCTCGAGCGTCGCGGAGCCCTGCTCGAGTTCGCCGACGACGCGCACGAGTTCGTCGCGCGCCGCTTCGTAGCTCAGTGACTGCACGTCGGACGGCGTGGGTTCCTGCTGGGTCGACACTCCTCGATCCTACCGAGCACCCTCCGACGTGCCGTACCGCGCGGTACCCCCTGTGGAGGACGGACGGCGGGCCCCGGCCCAGGTCCGGCCTCGCTTCGGGTCTGGTCGCGGAGCCTTCCGGCCCCGCGTCCACCCCGACCCCGGTCAGGCCCCGGCGCCGTCCGGCCCCGGCCCGTCGGGCTCGAGCGTGCCCGTCGCGGTCCCGGCACCGAGCGTGACGTGCACGGGCGTCGCACCCCGCAGGTCCTCCGAGCCGCGGACGACCCCGCCGTCCGCGGTCTGCACGATGGCGTACCCGCGGCGCAGGGTCTCCCGCGGCGACAGCGCGCGCAGCCGGCCGGTCAGGTGGCCGACCTCGGCGTGCGAGCGCTCCAGCCGACGGTCGAGCAGCTCCCGGGCCCGGGACAGGTCGCGGGCGATCTCCTCGGCCCTGGTGTCGACGAGCCACGCGGTCGACGCGAGCGCCGGACGGGACCGCAGCGAGGCGATCCGGTCGGCCTCGACGGAGAGCACGTGTGACAGCCGCAGGCCGAGCCGGGCGCGGGCCTGGCGGACGTTGGCCAGTTCCTCGGCGACGTCGGGGACGACCCGCTTGGCGGCGTCGGTCGGCGTCGAGGCCCGCAGGTCGGCGACCTCGTCGAGGATCGGCCGGTCGGCCTCGTGGCCGATCGCCGAGACGATCGGGGTGCTCGCCGCGGCGGCGGCCCGCACGAGCCCTTCGTCGCTGAAGCCGAGCAGGTTCTGGAAGTCGCCGCCGCCGCGCGCGACGATGATGACGTCGACCGTCGGGTCGGCGTCGAGCTCGACGATCGCCGCCGTGACCTCGCCGACCGCGCGCTCGCCCTGCACCGCGGTGTGCACCGTGCGGAACTCGACCTGCGGCCACCGGAGCTGCGCGTTCCGCTTGACGTCCTTCTCGGCGTCGGAGTCCTTGCCGGTGATGAGCCCGATGCGGTGCGGCAGGAACGGCAGACGCTTCTTGCGGGCGGGGTCGAACAGCCCCTCGGCCGCCAGCGTGCGACGCAGGCGTTCGAGCCGTTCGAGCAGGTCACCGAGCCCGACGTGCTTCATCTCGACGACCTGCATGGTCAGCGAGCCGCCCTTGACCCAGTAGTTCGGCTTGACCGCGGCGACGACCCGGGCCCCCTGCTTCAGGTCCGCCGGCACCCGGGAGCGCACGCTCGACCAGATGGAGAAGGACACCGTGGCGTCGACCTCGACGTCCTTGAGCTTGCCGTAGACGTTGCCGCCGGCGACGTTCCACTGGGTGATCTCGCCCTCGACCCAGGCGACCCCGAGCCGGTCGATCCAGTCGCGCAGCTTCGCCCCGAGCAGTGCGACGGGCCACGGGTCGTCCGCCGTCGGGGGTCCCTGTTCGATCGCCATGCCCCCAATGCTGCCGCATCCCGGCGACACCGGGCGGCGGGCCCCTCGCCGCATCCGGGCGACACCGGGCGGCGGGCCCCTCGCCGCATCCGGGCGACACCGGACGACGGGACCCTCGCCGCGGTCCGGCGGCACCGGGCGGCGGTCGGCGGCCGGTCCACGGCACCCAGGCCGCGCCCCTGCCCGCCACCTATCATCGAGGGCGTGACGATCACCAACGGCCGCACGGTCCCGCTCGCCCCGCCGCGGGTGCACGCAGCGCGCGGTCGACTGCGGGACGAACCCGTCGCCGGCACCAAGAAGGTGCTGCTCGCCGCTCCCCGCGGCTACTGCGCCGGCGTCGACCGTGCGGTGGTGGCCGTCGAGAAGGCCCTCGAGCAGTACGGCGAGCCCGTCTACGTCCGCAAGCAGATCGTCCACAACGTGCACGTCGTGTCGACGCTCGAGCAGCGCGGAGCCGTCTTCGTCGACGACGTCACCGAGGTCCCGCGCGGCGCCCACGTCGTCTTCAGCGCGCACGGGGTCTCACCCGCCGTCGTCGCCGGTGCCGCCGAGCGCGACCTGCACGCCATCGACGCCACGTGCCCCCTCGTCACGAAGGTCCACCGCGAGGCCACCCGCTTCGCGAAGGCCGAGCGCACGATCGTCCTGATCGGCCACGCCGGACACGAGGAGGTCGAGGGCACGATGGGCCACGCCCCCGAGCAGACGATCCTGGTCAACGGGCCGGAGGACGTCGCCACGCTCGAGGTACCGGACCCCGACAACCTCGTCTGGCTGTCCCAGACCACCCTGAGCGTCGACGAGACGATGGAGACCGTCCGCCGGCTGCGGCAGCGGTTCCCCACGATCGAGGACCCGCCCTCGGACGACATCTGCTACGCGACGCAGAACCGCCAGGTCGCAGTGAAGAAGGTCGCGCCCGCCGCCGACCTCGTGATCGTGGTGGGGTCCGCGAACTCCTCGAACAGCGTCCGGCTCGTCGACGTCGCCCTCGAGTACGGCGCCGCGGCCGCGCACCGCGTCGACTACGCCGAGGAGATCCGTCAGGAGTGGCTCGACGGCGTCGCCACGGTCGGAGTCACGAGCGGCGCGTCGGTGCCCGAGGAACTGGTCACCGAGGTGCTCGAGCAGCTCGCGGACGCCGGCTACGGCGCCGTCGAGGAGGTCGTCACCGCGCACGAGGACCTCATGTTCTCGCTCCCGAAGGAGCTCCGCACCGACGCGTCGGGCAACCCGACGCGCTCGCTCGGCGGGCGTCGCCGGTGAGCGGCGGGGAGTGGTCGGCGGCTCCGGAACGCGAGCCGGGTCACGTCGACGAGACGGCCCTCGGCCGGGAGGCACGCCCCGCCTCCGCCACGTCGGCCGCCGGTCGCGCGGACGGCCGGGTGCACGGCACGCCGGCACCCGGGTACGGCGAGTACGCGCCTGAGGGCTGGGTGAACCCGGTCCTCGTCGAGCAGGAGCGCCGCGACGAGCGCGAGCGTGGCGCGGCCGCAGGTGCGCAGACGACCGGGTCCTCCGCGTCGTCCCGGCGGCCCGGAGCGGGGACCGCTGCTCGGCCCGAGGGACGCGCCGCTGCGACGGAGGGCGCACCGGGCGCGGGCAACCGCTACGGCGCGACGCCGCTCGACTTCGTCGTGACGGTCGGCCTGCTCGCGACGGGACTGTTCTCGACCGTGCAGGCGCTCGCCGTCTCGCAGGTGGCCTCCTCGGTCCGCGAGACCTTCGAGCGGCAGTACACGACCTTCTCGGACCCGGCGGCGCTCTCCACGGCGGCCGTCGTCGGCGCGATCGGCAACGTGGTCGTGTTCGCCCTGGTCGCGTGGTGGTCGGCGCGACGCCTGCGGGCCCGCCGGTGGACCTTCTGGGTGCCCTTGCTCGGCGGGGTCGTCGCGACCGCGATCAGCGTGGCGGCGTTCATCGCCGTGGTGCTGCGGGACCCCCGCTTCCTGCAGGCCGTGCTGCAGCACTCCGGCGGCTGACCCCGACCGGCTCGACGACGCCGAGCCGGTCGGCCGCGAACGCTACCCGGCGAGGAACGCGGCGACCGCGCCGTGCAACGCCGCCAGGTCGTCGACGTGCACGAGCTCGCGGACCGAGTGCATCGACAGCAGGCCGACGCCGATGTCGATCGTCGGGATGCCGAGCCGCGTCGCCGCGATCGGGCCGATGGTCGAGCCGCCCGGGATCGTGTTCACGTTGACGAACGGCTGCCACGGCACCCCGGCCGTGTCGCACGCGGCGGCCCACACGGCCTCGCCCTTCGCCTCGGTCATGTAGCGCTGGTTCGCGCTGATCTTCAGGAGCGGACCACCGCCGGGCCGGGGGCGGTTCGTCGGGTCGTGCTTCTCGGACTGGTTCGGGTGCACGAGGTGACCGGCATCGCTCGACAGCAGCCACGAGGCACGGAACGCCCGCGCGGCCTCGGAGCGGGTCGCGCCGAGCCCCTCCTGCACGCGGCCGAGCACGTCCTCGAGGAACGGTCCGCCCGCGCCGGACGGCGTCGAGGAGCCGATCTCCTCGTGGTCGAACGCCGCGAAGACCGGCACGTGGTCGCCGTCGGCCGGGGCCTCGACGATCCCGCGCAGACCGGCGTGCACGCTCGTCAGGTTGTCCATGCGCCCCGACGCGAGGAACTCGTGCCCGATCCCGATCCGCGCCGGCGCCTGGGTGTCCGCGAGGAACAGGTCCCACGACACGGCGGTCTCGCCGAGCCGGCCGCGCAGCCACCCGAGCACGTCGGTGCCGCCCGTGGTGCCGTCCGTGCCGACGACCGGCAGGACGTGCCGCTGCCGGTCGATCTCCTTGCCGTCGTTCACCCCGCGGTCGAGGTGGATCGCGAGGTTCGGGATCCGGGCGACGGCGTCGGTCGCCACGAGGCGCACCGAGCCGTCGGCGTCGACGACCCGGCCGGCGATGCGCAGGTCGCGGTCGAACCACGTCGACAGCAGTGCGCCGCCGTAGACCTCGACGTTGAGCTGCTCCCAGCCGCCGACCCGCACGGTCGGGTTCGGCTTGATCCGGAAGCCGGGGGAGTCGGTGTGCGCGCCGAGGATGCGGAACGGCGTCGTCGCGGTCGCGGACTCCGGCAGGCGCCAGGCGATCACCGCGCCGTCGCGGACGACGACGTAGGCGCCGGGCTCGGTGGGCCAGGCGTCGAGCTCGGACAGCTCGGTGAACCCCGCTGCGACGAGCTGGTCACGGGCGACCGCCGCCGCGTGGAACGCGGTGGGGGACTCGGTGACGTACTGGGCGAATGCGGAGGCGATGGCGTCGGAGGTCACCCGCCCATCGTGGCACGGGCCGTGGGGGTGACCGGACGCGGAACGGGGCGCGTCCGTCGGACGCGCCCCGTTCCTCCCGGCTGGTGTCCGGAGGATCAGCCCTTGGTGTGGCCGGCCGAGCCGAGGACCTTCGCGGCCTCGCCGACGCGCGCCGCCATGGCGGTCTCGGCGACCTTGCCCCAGGCGCGCGGGTCGTACTGCTTCTTGTTGCCGACCTCGCCGTCGACCTTGAGGACGCCCTCGTAGTTGCGGAACATCGAGTCGGCGATCGACCGCGTGAAGGCGTACTGCGTGTCCGTGTCGATGTTCATCTTGATGACGCCGTTGCGGACGGCCTCGTGGATCTCGTCGTCGGTCGAGCCGGAACCGCCGTGGAAGACGAGGTCGAGCGGGTTCTCGCCGGTACCGTGCTTCTGCGCGACGGCAGCCTGGATCTCGCCGAGGAGCTCGGGACGGAGCTTGACGTTGCCGGGCTTGTACACGCCGTGCACGTTGCCGAAGGTGAGCGCGGCGATCCAGCGGCCCTGGTCGCCGAGGCCGAGCGCGTCGACGACCTTCTCGACGTCGTTCGGGGTCGTGTAGAGCGCGTCGTTCGTGCCCTCGTGCTGGACGCCGTCCTCCTCGCCGCCCACGACGCCGATCTCGACCTCGAGGATGGCGTTGATGTTGCGGGTCTTCTGGATCATCGTCCGAGCGATCTCGATGTTCTCGTCGAGCGGCACGGCCGAGCCGTCCCACATGTGCGACTGGAAGATCGGGTTGCGTCCCTGGCGGACCTCCTCCTCGCTCGCGGCGATGAGGGGGAGGACGAAGCCGTCGAGGGCGTCCTTCGGGCAGTGGTCGGTGTGCAGGGCGACCGTGATGTCGTAGTTCTTCGCGACCTCGTGGGCGAAGCGCGCCATCGCGAGGGCACCCGCCGCGCGGTTCTTCACGGTGTGGCCGGCGAAGTAGTCGGCACCACCGGTGGTGACCTGGATGATGCCGTCCGAGCCGGCCTCCTGCAGGCCCTGGAGGACCGCGTTGATCGTCTGTGAGGAGGACACGTTCACCGCGGGGTAGGCGAACTTGCCGGCCTTCGCTCGTTCGAGCATCTCGGCGTACTGATCAGGCGTTGCGATGGGCACTGCGATCTCCTTCGACGTGTGGTTCCCGTCCGAGCCTAGTCAGGCGGACTGGAGGCGCGGTGCCCGTTCCGCAGACCGCCTGCGGCGGTCGTGCACATGCGTTCACGACCGCCGCCTGCGCGGCCCCGGGTGGCCACCGGTCGGTAGGCTCTGGTCGTGACTCCCACGACTGAGACCGGCTCCCTGTTCCTCCAGCCCGACCGCAACCTGGCGCTCGAGCTCGTGCGTGCGACGGAGGCCGCCGCGATCCGTGCACAGCCGTGGGTGGGTCGGGGCGAGAAGAACCTCGCCGACGGCGCCGCGGTCGACGCGATGCGCAAGTTCCTCGGCACCGTCAACTTCGACGGCGTCGTCGTCATCGGTGAGGGCGAGAAGGACAACGCCCCGATGCTCTACAACGGCGAGCACGTCGGCAACGGCCACGGCCCGTCCTGCGACATCGCGGTGGACCCGATCGACGGCACCTCGCTGACCGCTGCCGGCCGCCAGAACGCCATCTCGGTGATGGCCGTCTCCGACCGCGGTTCGATGTACGACCCGTCGGCCGTGTTCTACATGGACAAGATCGCCGCGGGCCCCGAGGGCCGTGGTGTCCTCGACCTCGAGAAGCCGATCGGCGAGAACATCCGTGCGCTCGCCAAGGCGAAGCACAAGGACATCGAGGACATGCAGATCGCCGTCCTCGACCGTCCCCGTCACGACGAGCTCATCCGCGCGATCCGTGCGACCGGCGCGGGCACCCGGCTGCTGCTCGACGGCGACGTCGCCGGCGGCATCTCGGCGGCGCTGCCCGGCTCGAAGATCGACATGTGCGTCGGCGTCGGCGGCACGCCCGAGGGCATCATCACCGCGTGCGCGATCAAGGCGCTTGGCGGCGTGATCCTCGGCAAGCTCCAGCCGAAGGACGACGAGGAGCGCGAGCGTGCACTCGCCGCGGGCCACGACCTCGACAAGGTCCTCGACCAGGACGACCTGGTGACGGGCGACAACACGTTCTTCGTCGCGACCGGTGTCACCGACGGCGTCCTCGTCGACGGGGTCCGTCGCTCGCGTGGCGTCATCCACACGGACTCGCTCGTGCTGCGCTCCCGCTCGAACACGATCCGTCGCATCCAGGCGGACCACCGCGCCGAGAAGTGGTTCTGATCCGCTGAGCCGCGGCCGCGCGGCGCGGCGCGCCGCGCCGCCGACCGCCGCTCTGCGCTTCGCACAACCGAAAGCAGCTCGCACCACGTGATCACGTGGTGCGAGCTGCTTTCCGTTGTGCGCGAGCACGTCGCGCCGGGCCCGCGCCCGGCCGGCGCCGCCGACCCGGCCGGGACCGCCCGGCCGCCCGGCCGCCCGGCCGCCGGCGGCGGGGCGGCCGCGGCGCTGCTACGCGGCGCTTCGCACAAGCGGAAGCACCTCGCGCCACGCGATGACGTGGTGCGAGGTGCTTTCCGTTGTGCGCGCGCACGTCGCGCCGGAACCGCGCCGTGCCGGCCGCCCGCCTCGCCTGCGGCGGCGGTCGGGCGGCCGCGCCTGCCGCGGCGCTGCTACGCGGCGTTTCGCACAAGCGGAAGCACCTCGCGCCGCGAAGTGACGTGGTGCGAGGTGCTTTCCGTTGTGTGCGATCACGTCGCGCCGGGCCCGCCCGCGCCGGCGCGGCCGGCCGTCGGCCGGCGCGGCGCGGGCGTGCGCCGCGCCGCGGGCGCAGCGCTGCAGCCCCGGGGTCAGTCCTCGTCGAGGGCGCCGACGAGCTCCGGCGCGGTGAGCAGCCGCGGCTCGTCCTCGACGGCGGCGGGGTCCGCGATCACCTTCGACTCGTCGAGCAGCGACAACCGCCGGGCACTCGGCAGCACCTGGCGCTCGAGCGACCCCACGAACCGGTTGTAGTCGACGACGCTGCCGCGGATCGAGCGCCCGAGCTTGTCCACGTGCGCGGCCATCGTGGACAGCCGGCCGTGCAGCTCCCGGGAGACCCGGAACAGCTCGCGGGCCTCGGCGGTGACGACGTCCTGCTGCCACGAGAACGCGACGGTCTTCAGCACCGACCACAGCGTGACCGGCGACGCGAGCGCGATCCGCTTCCGGAACGCGTGGTCGAGCAGGCCCGGGTCGGCGGCCAGGGCGCTGGACACGAGCGACTCCGAGGGGATGAACGCGATCGTCAGCTCGGGGGAGGCGTCGTAGCCCGACCAGTACTCGCGCGCGGCGAGGGCGTCGACGTGTGCCCGCAGCGCCTTGACGTGCTGGGCGACGAGCTGGTCGCGCCGCGCCCCCTCGGCACCGCCGGCGGTCGCGGGGATCTCGGCAGCCTGCAGGTACGCGCTGAACGGCACCTTGGCGTCGACGGCGATGGTCTTGCCGCCCGGCAGGTGCACGACCATGTCCGGACGGGCCGCGCCCGCGGTGGTGGTGACCGACGACTGCACGTCGAAGTCGACGCGTTCGAGCAGCCCGGCGGCCTCGACGACGTTCCGAAGCTGCGTCTCGCCCCACACGCCGCGGGTGCTGTTCGAGGACAGGGCACTCGCGAGGGTGTCGGCAGTCGCGCGCAGGCGTTCCTCGGACTCGGCCGCCGACCGCAGCTGTGCGGACAGGGCGCCGTACTGCTCGCTCCGGGACTGCTCGAGCTCGGCGATCTTGGCGCGCATCACATCGAGGGTCTGCGCCACCGGGCTGAGGGCCGAGAGCACCTTCGACTCGTCCTGCTTCCGGGCCGCGTCGGCGCCGTGCATGCGCTGCACGAGGTGCTCCAACTCGGCCGCCCGACGTTCGAGCGAGTCGACCTGCCGGCGGTACTGCGCGTCCTGCGCGTCGAGGCGTTCCTCGCTGTCGGACCGGACCGTGGCGAGCTGCGCGCGCAGCGCGTCCGCGGTGGCGTGCGCGGCGGCGGCGTCGACGCCGGCCCGCGAGCGGGCCAGCGCGAAGGCCACGACCGCTCCGACGGCGATGCCGAGGACGAGACCGATGACCAACGCGAGGATCTGCATGACGCGACCCTGGCAGAGCCCACCGACACCGCGCCTCCCGGCACGCGAGACGGACCGACGGGTCGGTGACGGACGGGGGTGCGGTCCTGGGGACGCACCGTGTGCCGGACGGGAGGCGCGGAGCAGGCTGGCACCGCGCCTCCCGTCCGCCGTCCGGTCGGGAGCAGCGCGCACCCCGACCCCGACACGCACCCACCCGCAGGAGACCGTCATGCCGCTCGTCCGTATCGACCTCACCACCGGCCGCACCCCGGAGCAGGTCCGCGCCGTCGCCGACGCGATCCACGCCGCGATCGTCGACCAGTACGGCATCCCGCCGCGCGACCGGTTCCAGATCGTCACGGAGCACCCGGCGCAGCAGATCATCGCCGAGGACGCCGGCCTCGGCTTCGAGCGCACCGAGGGCGTCGTGATGGTGCAGGTCTTCACGCAGCGCGGCCGGAGCGCGGAGGCCAAGGCGGCCCTGTACGCCGCGGTGCACGAGCGACTCGTCGCGGTCGGCGTCGCCTCCGAGGACGTCTTCATCGGCTACGTCGAGAACGGCCCCGAGGACTGGTCCTTCGGGTTCGGGCGGGCGCAGTACCAGACCGGCGAGCTGGCGGTGCCGTCGGCCTGAGTCGGACGCTGAAGGCATCGCGTTCGAGGGTCTTTCATACACGACATACAGGATGTCGCGGGTCCTGTGGGATGGCGGAGCGACGTGCTCCACCCACACGGGCAGGAAGGATCCTGATGCCGCGCATCACCACGTCCACCGCCGTCGTGGCGGTCGGCCTCGTCGCCGCCGGAGGCGCCCTCGTCCCGTCCGTCGCGTCGGCGGCTGACCACCCGACGGCGATCATCCAGTCGGTCGACGGTCAGAAGCCCTTCGACTACGTCGACCACAAGTACGTCTACGCCGCCGAGTCGGACCGCCCGTTCATCCTCGGGCGGGCGGCCGCCGCCACCACGATCCGGTTCGTCGAGGGCCAGAAGACGCTGTGCGAGGTCGCTGCACCGACCCAGCAGTCGGTCGGCTGCGCCCCGGCCGAGGCGCTCGGCCGCGGGCAGCACGACATCACCGCGGTCACGGTCCAGGACGGCACCGAGCAGCGCTGGGGCACGATCACGGTGCACGTCGCCGCAACGAAGCCGACCGACCTGCATGCCGAGACCTCGGAGGGCAACGCGGTCGTGACCGGGACCACCGCCCCCGCCAACACGGTCCAGGCGCGGTCCGAGCTCGGCGCCGCGCTGCAGATCGGCACCGCGGACGCCGACGGGCACTTCTCCGTGGTGGTCCCGCGGACGAAGGCCGGCGAGCGTGTCCTCGTGCGCGCGGGCACGCCCTGGAACTGGAGCGGTTGGGCCACGGTGACCGTGACCGGGGATGCTGCCGCGCCGGAGCCGGTGGTGGCGGAGCCGTCGGACGGCAACGTCGACCCGGGCTTCAGCCCGATCCCGGAGCCCGGCGCGGGTCAGGGTGGGGGCGAGGAGGCAGCGGACTCGCCCGTCCGCGTCACCGACGTGGCGGCGGACGGCGCGATCACCCTGACGGCGACGAGCGCATTCGAGACCCGCTTCCTCATCGGCGACGAGGAGGGCAACGGCTACGCGAACATCGTCGGCACGCCCGAGGGCAAGGCCACGACGCTGCGGAACATCCCGGGGTCGGTCCGGAAGCTCGTCGTGAAGTACATGTACTTCGACGAGCGGTTCACGATCACGATCCCCGGGCGCTGACCGTCACCCTGACGGACGCAGCGACGGACGCAGCGACGGACGGGAGGTGCGGTGCCGGCTGACACCGCGCCTCCCGTCCGGCGCTGTGGCGGCTGAACACACGGTCTGGCTCCGGGAAGGGATCGCACGCAGGGGCCTTTGATATGCAACATTTAGGATGTGCGGGTCAGGCGGGGCCTCGGAACGACGCGTTCCACCCGTCCAGACAGGAAGGACCTCGATGCCTCGCATCTCGAAGACCGCCGCGCTCGCCGCTGTCGGCCTCACCGCCGCGGGTGGCGCGCTCGTCCCGTCGGTCGCATCCGCCGCCGAGCACCCGGTGGCCTACATCCCGACGGTCGACGGGCAGCAGCCGGTCGACTACCAGGACCGCCAGTACGTCTTCACGCCCGACTCCGGGCGACCCGCCATCTCCGGGTGGGCGGCCGCAGCGACCACGATCCGCTTCGTCGAGGGTGACCAGACGCTGTGCGAGGTCGCCGTCCCCGCGCGCCAGGCCGTTGCCTGCACGCCGTCGGAGACCCTGAGCCCCGGCATGCACACCGTGACGACGGTGACCGTGCAGGACGGGACGGAACAGCGATGGCTCGACGTCAAGCTCTACATCTCCGAGCCCGCACCTGCCGAACTGCAGGCGATCGCGACCGACGACGGCGCGACCGTCTCCGGCACCACGAACCCGGACAACGAGGTCGAAGCGCGTGTGGAGCGGGGCGGAGCCTACGGACTGGTCACGCCCGACGCCGACGGGCGGTTCTCGCTGTCCCTGCGTGGTGTCCGGGCGGGTGACCGCGTGCTCGTCCGGTCCTTCCGGCCGTGGCACGGGAGCAAGTGGGTCACGGTGACGGTGACCGGGGATGCTGCCGCGCCGGAGCCGGTGGTGGCAGAGCCGTCGGACGGCAACGTCGACCCGGGCTTCACGCCGGGGCCGGGTGCCGCGCCGGAGCCGGTGGTGGCGCAGCCGTCGGACGGCAACGTCGACCCGGGCTTCACGCCGGGGCCGGGCGCCGCGCCGGAGCCGGTGGTGGCGGAGCCGTCGGACGGCAACGTCGACCCGGGCTTCACCCCGGTCCCGGGGCCCGGCGCGGGTCAGGGTGAGGGCGAGGAGGCAGCGGACTCGCCCGTCCGCGTCACCGACGTGGCGGCGGACGGCGCGATCACCCTGACGGCGACGAGCGCATTCGAGACCCGCTTCCTCATCGGCGACGAGGAGGGCAACGGCTACGCGAACATCGTCGGCACGCCCGAGGGCAAGGCCACGACGCTGCGGAACATCCCGGGGTCGGTCCGGAAGCTCGTCGTGAAGTACATGTACTTCGACGAGCGCTTCACGATCACGATCCCCGGGCGCTGACCGTCACCCCGACGGACGCAGCGTCGAACGCAACGACGGTCGGGAGGCGCGGTGCCGGCCGGCACCGCGCCTCCCGTCCGGCGTCGACGCGCGACAGCGGACCGCAACGCGCGGGTCGCGTGCCCTGCCCCGCCCGCGGATCAGTCCGCGAAGATCATCGGCCGGTTCGACAGCCGCGGCTGCCGCGCCGGCCGCGGCTGACCCGCGGGCGTCGGCTGCTCTGCGCGCGGTCGGACGGGCGCGATGTGCACCCGGGTCGCCGCGCCGAGCGCCTCGACCGTGTCGCACCCGTGCTGCCCGGCGGCGTGCACGACGATCGCCGCGCAGGCTTCGGCGTCTGCGGCGGCGTCGTGGTGCTGGAACCCCTCGTACCCCGCTGCCCGAGCCGCCATCGGCAGCCGGTACGAGTCGAGCGCGTACGTCTTGCGGGCGACCGCCAGCGAACACAGCGAGTGGTGCTCCGACAGTTCGGTCCCGGTCGCCGAGCAGCCGCCCGCGATCACGCCCATGTCGAACCGGGCGTTGTGCGCGACCAGGACGTCGCCCTCGGCGAAGGCCACGATGTCGCGGTACTGCTCGGCCCAGCCCTTCGCGCCCACGACGTCCTCGGCGACGATGCCGTGGATGCGCGTGTTCCACTCGAGGAAGGCGTCGTGCCCGACCGGCGGCTGGATGAACCAGGACGCTCGGTCGACGACGCGACCCCCGCGCACCTTGACCAGCCCCACGGAGCAGGCACTGGCGGGCGAGCTGTTGGCGGTCTCGAAGTCGATCGCGGTGAAGTTCAACGGCACGGCCCCGATCGTCGCACGGGGTCCCGACATCGCCCGCGCGCGACCTCGGCGTTGCGGCTGGGCGCCGGTAGCGTGCGGAGGTGACCACGAGCGCCGAACGCCCCCTCGTCCTCGTCCTGCCCGGCGCCGGGTACGGCCAGCAGGCGCCGCTCCTGTGGTGGACGCGATCGATCGCCGAGCAGCACGGCGCCGAGGTCGTCGCGCCGGCGTGGACGCTCGACGCCGCGGCGAAGGCGGACCCGGTCGCGTTCGTCGAGGGTCAGCTGGAGCGTGCGCTCGACGGCCGCCGTCCCGACCTCGTCGTGGCCGGGTCGTTCGGCTCGTTCGCGCTGCCGTGGGCCGTGCGGCACGCCGTCGACGGCGTGTGGCTCACGCCCGTGCTCACCGACCCGGCCGTGGCAGCGGCGCTCGCCGCGGCCGGAGCGGGCTCGATCGCCGTCGGCGGCTCCGCCGACGCGCTGTGGACGCCGTCCGCGGTCGGGACGACGCGTGCGGAACTGCACACCGTCGAGGGAGCCGACCACGCGCTCGAGGTGATCGGTGACTGGCGACGTTCGCAGCGCCTCCAGGCCGACGTCCTGGGACTGGTGGAGCGGCGGACCGCAGCGCTGTCGCGCTGACGGCGTCGGACGGGAGGCACGGGTCGGCCCCGGCGGGCCGCCGCCGGTAGGCTGTCGTCCCGTGGCTCTCACCATCGGAATCGTCGGTCTCCCGAACGTCGGCAAGTCGACCCTGTTCAACGCCCTCACCAAGAACCAGGTCCTCGCCGCGAACTACCCGTTCGCAACGATCGAACCGAACGTCGGCGTGGTGAACCTGCCCGACCCGCGGCTCGACCAGCTCGCGACGCTCTTCGGGTCCGAGAAGACCGTGCCCGCTCCGGTGTCGTTCGTCGACATCGCCGGCATCGTCAAGGGTGCGAGCGAGGGGGAGGGACTCGGCAACAAGTTCCTCGCGAACATCCGTGAGGCCGACGCCATCGCCCAGGTCGTCCGCGGGTTCACCGACGACGACGTCGTGCACGTCGCGAACAAGGTCTCCCCGAAGGACGACCTCGAGGTCATCAACACCGAGCTGATCCTCGCCGACATGGAGACCATCGACAAGGCGCTCCCGCGCTACGAGAAGATGCTCAAGCTCAAGCAGGCCGAGCCCGTCGTGCTCGAGACCGCTCGCGAGGCACGGGCTGCGCTCGAGCAGGGCACCCTGCTGTCCGCGACCTCGATCGACCTGTCGCCGATCGCCGAGCTCGGGCTGCTGTCGGCCAAGCCGTTCATCTTCGTCTTCAACGTCGACGAGGCGATCCTCACCGACGCATCACGCAAGGCCGAGCTCGCGGCCCTCGTGGCTCCGGCCCAGGCCGTGTTCCTCGACGCGCAGGTCGAGTCCGAGCTCATCGACCTCGACCCCGCCGACGCCGCAGAGCTGCTCGAGTCGACCGGCCAGACCGAGTCCGGCCTCGACCAGCTCGCGCGCATCGGCTTCGACACCCTCGGGCTGCAGACCTACCTGACGGCCGGGCCGAAGGAAGCGCGTGCGTGGACGATCGGCAAGGGGTGGAAGGCTCCGCAGGCCGCTGGCGTCATCCACACCGACTTCGAGAAGGGCTTCATCAAGGCCGAGGTCATCTCGTTCGACGACCTGATGGCGACCGGCTCGATCGCCGAGGCGCGTGCTGCGGGCAAGGCGCGCATCGAGGGCAAGGACTACGTCATGCAGGACGGCGACGTGGTGGAGTTCCGCTTCAACAACTGATCGTCGCAGTCGACATCGCCGGAAGCGGCGGCGTCGAGCGACGGCGATGATCGGTGTCGGCTTGCCCGCCGGCCGCCGCGATCGGACGCGGCTCGGGCCGCCGACCGGAAGTCAGACCGCGTCGGCGTCGGCCAGGTCCCACACCGGCGGCACGTACGACCGCGTCCACCCCTCGCGGAGCCGGGTGACCGCGCGGTCGAACGACTCGAGCAGGTCCATCTCCGGCCGCACCATCGACTGCAGCTGCAGCCCCTCGTACGTCGCGAGCAGCTGTTCGGCGCCGCGTGCGGGCTCCATCGTCCCCGGCTCGCGGCCGATCTCGACGTCGTGCTCGAGGGCGTGCTGCACGAAGGCGTGGAACCGACGCCACCGCGCGTGCAGCATCGGCGCGAGCGGGTGGTGCGGTGTCGCGGCGATGTTGAGCGTCGAGGTCAGGAAGCGCATGAGCGACGGGTCGGCGACGTTCGCACTGACGATCGAGCGCAGGAAGACGACGGCGCCGCTGCGCTCGGCGACCGGCATCAGGCCGTTGGAACGTTCGGCGTTCCACTGGTCGATGGTGGCGAGGAGGAGCCCGTCCCAGGTGGGGAAGACATCGTGGACGACGTCGAGCGGCTGGCCCGACTCGGTGGCGACGTGCTCGTACGTGACCTCGTGGAGCGCGCGGACCCGGAGGACACGGATCATCGCGGCGACCACCTCGACCCGGAGCAGGGAGGACGTGTCGACGGTCGCGAGCGGTTGCATGGGTCCAGTCCACTCGGTGCGAGTCCGGGCGGACACCCCCAGTACTGGGAACCGCCGATACGCGCAGTCCGTACCCTTTGGCGGCTCGAACCTGAGGGAGACGGTGAGCGCGGGCGTTGAGTGGTTCCCATGAAGTACGTGGTGTACGGCGAGAACCGTGTGATGACCGGAACGGCGATCGCCGAGGCGGTGCTCGCCTACGCGGCAGCGCTGGGGGAGAACGGGACGACGGACATCGTCGAGGTCCCGACCGCGGATGCCGAGGGCTACGGAGTGACCGCGGAGATGCTCCTCGGGCCTGCATCGCAGATCATGGTCGAGGACGCTCCCGACGACGAGCTGGAGCCGGAGGACGAGGACCTCGTCAACGAGCTCGCCCGCCGGACGACCGCGGTCGGCGGCGGCCGCTTCGCCGACGCCGCGTCGTCACACTCGGACGAGCCCGAGGCCCGCCGCCTGCGGACCGACCCGCCGCAGGTCTGAGGCCCGTTCGACGCACCGGTCCACTCGGTCGGCAGCGCGGGTGACGGAGGGCTGACGACGAACCGCTGATCCGGTACGGTGTGGCGCACCAGAGGCGCCGGCGTCACGACATCGCCGGTACCCGCCGTTCCGACAGGAGCCACCCATGCCGCACGTCGTCGACTTCGTCACCGTCTCCACCGAGGGTCTCGAGTCCTCCCCGGTCGCGGAGGCGCTCGCCGGGCTCCGCGCGAACGAGGCCCGGTACTTCCGGAACAAGTACGACCTCACGTTCACCACGCAGCCCGCAGCCGAGGTCCCGGAGCTCGTCGAGTACGTCGCGACGATCCTGCGCGAGGAGCGGGGCATCGTCGTCGCGTCCCCCGTGCTCGAGGCGACCCAGTTCGAGGTCGACGGGGTGCGCTGGACGTACGTGTTCCACGAGTCCGGGTTGTCCGTCAACGTGCTGTGGGCCATCGAACCGGGCGGCAAGCGCGCGGTGGGCTTCAAGCTGTCCGACGGGATGGAGGTGCCCGACGAGCTCGGCGCCTTCAAGTTCGCGCGGCAGCGGTCGAAGCTCGCCGGCACGATCCGCGGGTCCTACTTCGTCATCAAGGGCGAGTACTGACCGTCCGTCGTGCGGCCGGCTGGCCGCAGAACGCAGAGCCCGGACGGCGACTCGGCGCCCGGCACCTACCGTCAGTGGCACGAACTGCGGGAGGGCACGTGAAGTACATCCACTACGACGCCACCCTGATCCTGACGGGGGACCTGATCGCCGACGCCGTGGTCGACTACGCGGCGGCACTGGGCGCGAACGGCCGCACCGACGCGATCTCGGTGCCGTCGGTCGGCGACGACGGGACCGTGACGCGGACGCTGCTGCTGGTCGGTCCGTCGAGCGAGCTGACGGTCACGGTGGCGCCGGACGACGAACTCGAACCCGAGGATCCGGCGTTCATCCGACGGCTCCGGGACGCTGCGCGCCGAGCGGGCCCGGAACGACCGGTGAACGCCGATGAACGGCAGCACTTCCGCGGAGCGGACGACCCGCCGGCCGTGTGACCTCGCCGCGGTCGTGATCCGCGGGGTGCGACCGGGAACGACGAACGCCGCCGGCTCAGTGCCGACGGCGTTCGTCGTGGTGTCGGTCCTCTGATCAGTCGACCGACCGATCAGCCGATCAGCCGATCAAGCTGCGAGGGCGAGCTCGCCCCGGCGGACGGACCCGGCGAGCAGGATGGTCCTGCTCGCCTCGCCCCGCCAGGAGCGGCCCGGCACGGTCCAGCCGGACTCGCCGTCGACGTCCACGCGGGCGTCACGGGTGACGAAGGTGCGCAGGTCGTCGGCGGGGATGCGGACGAGGTACTCGCGCTGCGAGCGGTCGTCACGCACCGGGAACTCGGCGATGCGGTCGGGGGAGACGACGGGGGCGGCGAGTGCGGTCCCCGTGATCGTGATGCGGGTGTTCGTGGTGGTGGTGTTCATGGTGCGGTACTTCCTGGTCGTTCGGCGCCCGTCCTGCCCGGTGTCGGCGCGGACGTCCCAGTCCGGCGCGACGCATCGGGTGCGGGCGCGCACGTCGTGTCTCGACGTGCAGCTCGTCCGTTCGGATCGAGCGGTGGTCTCGAGGGAATGCGGCCCAGGTGGGCCGGTTGCGAGACGGGTCGGTGTGCGCGAGTCAGATGGGTTCGCTGCAGTGCACCAACGAGACACTGTACACGAGATCGGGCTCGACGTCCAGGGCTCGGACGGGAGGCGCGGTGCGGTCGGGCCCCGAGCCTCCCGTCCGGCGTTCGCTCAGTTCAGGACCGGGGTGTCCTCCGGCACGACGCCGTCGCCGTACAGGTCGGTCGCCAGGTCGCGGAGCGCGCGCAGCGCGACGCGCTGCGTGAGCGGCCCGTAGGAGATGCGAGCGACCCCCAGGGCTTCGTACTCGGCGGCGGGCAGGGCGCCCGGCAGGCCGATCACGGAGAGCTTGCCGCGACCGAGCCCGTCGACGAGTCGTTCGACGACGTCGCGCTGGATCGCACCGGGGACGAACACGAGGGCTGCACCGTTGTCGAGGAACGCCTTGCCGCGGGCGATGGCGTCCTCGATGCTCTCGTCGATCGGCCGGTCGCCGCCGCGCGCGATGGCGTCGGTGCGGGCGTTGAGCTGGAACGCGATTCCCTCGGCTGCGGCTGCCGCGGTGATCGCCGCGACCCGGGCGACGGCCTCGTCGAAGGGACGGAGACGGTCCTCGACGTTCGCACCGACGACGCCCACGGCGATGGCGCGCCGGATCGTCTCAGCCGGGTCCTCGTAGCCGTCGTCGAGGTCGGCGGTGACGGGCAGGTCGGTCGCCGCGACGACCGTCGCCGCTCCGGCCAGGGCGACGTCGAGGGGCATGCCGCCGTCCTCGTAGCCGTGCGACGCTGCGATCGAGTGCCCGGCGGTCGCGATCGCCTTCGTGTGCGGCAGGTCGCTCACGACCTTGGCGCTGATCGCGTCCCACACGTTCACGACGCGCAGGATCTCGGGGGCCTCGTGCAGCTGCTGGAGGGTGGTGGCCTTGTCGGCGGTGCTCGTGGTCATGCAGCCGAGAGTAGGCCGACGCACGGCCCTGCGGAGCGGTCCCAGGCGGGTTGTGGACGACCGTCCCGCATCCACAGGGCCGATGGGTGGAGACGCGACCACCTGTGCGACGCGGGATGACGGCCGGAGTCGCACCGCGCCTCCCGGCCGATGCATGCTGGGACGCATGGCGGACGACGAGCAGGACCCGGTCGGGACGCTCCGCGGGGTGCGGACGAGCATCAAGTGGACGCGGTACGCACCCGAGGTGCTGCCGCTGTTCGTCGCCGAGATGGACCACGACGTCGCGCCGGCGATCCGGCAGGCGCTCGTCGAGCGGGTGCAGCAGTCCGACCTGGGCTACCTGGACGGACCGGGACCGCTCGCGCCCGCGTTCGCGCGGTTCGCAGCGGAACGGTGGGGGTGGCAGGTCGACCCGGCACGGGTCCACCTGGCGACGGACGTCAGCGTCGGGATCGTGGAGACGCTGCGGCTCGCGCTGCCCGACGGCGGCCGCGTCGCGATCACGCCGCCGGTGTACCCGCCGTTCTTCGAACTCGTCGAGGAGGCACGGTGTCAGGTCGAGGAGGTGCCGCTCGCCGAGCAGTGGGGCGTCTACCGACTCGACCTCGACGGCCTCGAGCGGGCCTTCGCCGACGGTGTCCGGGTGTTCCTGCTCTGCAACCCGCACAACCCGATGGGACTCGTGCACGACCGCGCCGACCTCGAGGCGCTCGCCGCCCTCGCCGCGCGCTACGACGTCCTGGTCGTCAGCGACGAGATCCACGCGCCGCTCACCCACCCCGGCGTCCGGTTCACCCCGTTCGCGATGGTGGCCGAGGCCGCCGGTGCGCGCAGCGTCTGCGTGACGAGCGCGAGCAAGGGGTGGAACCTCGCCGGCGTGAAGTGCTCGGTCATCGTCGCCGGAGACGACCGCACCGCCGCCCTGCTCGAGACGCTGTGGGAGGAGGTCGCCTGCCGCACGAGCATCCTCGGGCTGCACGCGAACCTCGCGGCGTTCAGCCTGGCGACGGACTGGCTCGACGAGGTGGTCGGGCGGATCGTCGCGAACGAACGGCTGCTCGGTACCCTGCTCGCCGAGCACCTGCCCGGCGTCGTCTACACCCGTCCGCGCGCCGGCTACCTGGCGTGGCTCGACTTCCGGGGGATCGGGCTCGGCGACGACCCGGCCGTGCCGCTGCGCGAGAACGCCTACGTGGCGCTGAACTCGGGGCTCGGGTTCGGCGCGCAGGGGCGGGGGTTCGCCCGGCTCAACCTCGCCTGCTCGCCGGAGACGCTGCGCGAGGCCGTGCACCGGATCGCGGCGGCGTACCCGTCGGGGGCGCAGGAGGGGCTGGTCTGGCACGTGGCGTGACCAGCGGCCGTGGCCGTGGCCGTGGCCGTGGCCGACGGGCCGGGATCCCGCGCTGCGACGCGGCGTGCGGACGGCGTGGCAGCGGCGTGGGAGCCTTGGCGTCAGCAGAGCACCCCGGGGCGATCGGATCCGTCGCGCCGAGCTGCACGTGCGGAGGACCGACAGGAGGGGACCGACGTGACCGAGCACACCGAACGTGACTGGCGACCCGTCTTCGCCGTGCTGGCGGACGACGACCGTCGGCGGGTGTACGCCCAGGTCGTCCTCGGCGTGGTGTCGTCGCCTGCGGGGGACGGGGAGGGCGGTCAGCTCCCGGCCCGGACCCGACGTGCACTGCGGGCGCTGCAGCGCGTGGGACTCGTGACCGTCACCGACGACGGCGGGTACGTCGCGGGACCGGAGGTGTTCGCCGCCGCTCTGGCGGCCGGATCGTCAGCGCGACCGCAGGGCGTCGAGCGCTTCCTCGAGGACGGCCGGATCGCGCAGTACCCGGCATCGCCCGCGGACCGTCGAGCCGTGCTGCAGTGGGTCGTGGAGCGGGCGCTCACCCCGGAGGAGGTCCTCGACGAACGCGCCGTCACCGAGCGACTCCGGCGGTTCCACGAGGATCCCGTGACGCTCCGGCGGTACCTGGTCGACTTCGGTCTCGTCGTGCGCGACGCCGACGGCAGCGCCTACTCCCGGACGCGCACGGCCGGCTGAGGGAACGGGGACGGGGTCAGGCGTCGACGTACTGGTTGCGACCGACCACCTGGATCCGCAGGTCGTCGTCACGGTCCATCGCGAGGAACTCGCGGGCGACGAAGGCGACGGACGGCCACCGCACCACCTCGGTGACGAGGGTCCCCTCGATGAACACCTGCCACGCGCCGCGCTCTCGGACGGCCTGCACCTGGTACGTCGCCATGCCGCGAGCGTACCGGCTCACCCCAGACGCTTCTCGTACCAGCGCACCACCGGGACGGACCCGTCCGGCTTCCGCCAGTCCGCGGGTCGGCGTCCGGTCAGCTGCCACCCACGCCGCTCGTACAGCCGCCACGCTCCGGGCGTCTCCTCGGTGACGTCGAGCCGGAGGACCTGCAGGCCGCGGGCCGGCCCGGCGAGGACACCGGCCGTCGCCTCGACCGTCGCCATCAGGGCGTCGGCGACCCCGCGTCCGCGGTGGTCCGGGTGGACGAGCAGGCGGGTGACCAGCGGCGGTGCCTCCGGATCGGGAGCAGCGAGCCCCACGTGGCCGACCGGGACGTCGCCGATCAGCGCCGTCCACGCCGCGAGGAACCCGGGCGGCGACAGCCATCGCTCGGGGTCGACGGGCCAGTGCGCCGGGTACCCGCCCTCGTGTGTCCGCCGGAGCACCTCGACGAGGGGCACGAGGTCGGCGTCCTGACGCGAGCGGATGTCCATCGCGCCCGACGCTACCGCCGGTCCGGTCACGCCAGGTCGAGCACCATGTGCACGTCCGCCCGGACGTACGGGCTCGGTGCCACCTCGTCGTGCCCGAGGTGCCGGAACCCGAACGCCTCGTACAGGTGCACGGCGCTCGCGAGCTGGCTGTTGCTCTCCAGGACGACGCGTCGAGCACCGAGCTCCCGTGCCCGGTCGAGCGCGACCGCGATGAGCTTCCGGCCGGTGCCGTGCCCTTGGTGCGCGGGGGAGACCGCCATCTTCACGAGCTCGAAGACCCGGTCGCCGACCGGCATCAGGCCGATGCACCCGATCACCTCGTCGTCCAGACGGGCGACGAACACGGCGCCCCCGGGCTCGACGATGCGGCCGGCCGGGTCGCCCAGGATCGCGCGGTCCTCGTCCTCGAGCGTGAAGTACCGCTCGATCCAGGCCTCGTTGAGGGTGCGGAACGCATCGGCATCGGCGGGCGTCGCGAGTTCGACGATGGCCAGGGCCGAGACCGAGGCCGAGGCCGAGGCCGAGTCGGAAGCGGGTGCGGGTGCGGCAGCGGCAGCGGCAGCAGCGGTGTCGGGCATGCGTCCATCCTCGGACGGTCGATGCATGCACGTCCAATACCGATCACGGTGGA
This sequence comes from Curtobacterium sp. MCBA15_004, assembly GCF_001865055.2. Lineage (NCBI taxonomy): Bacteria > Bacillati > Actinomycetota > Actinomycetes > Micrococcales > Microbacteriaceae > Curtobacterium > Curtobacterium sp. MCBA15_004. Next base: position 976,919 of record NZ_CP126266.1, read on the forward strand.
TCAGTACGCTGCGTGCATGGATGTGGACCTGCGCCAGCTCCGGGCGTTCCTCGCGGTGGCCGACGAACTGCACTTCAGTCGGGCCGCCGAACGGCTCCGCATCGCACAACCGGCGTTGTCGCAGCAGATCCGCCGCACCGAGCGCGACCTCGGCGTCGACCTGTTCGTCCGGACGTCGCGCAGCGTCGCGCTCACCCCCGCCGGGCGGGTGCTGCAGGGTCGTGCGCGCTCACTGCTCGAGCAGGCGGAACGGGACCTCGACGAGGTCGTCCGGGTCGGCCGTGGCGAGGTCGGTCGGCTCGACGTCGGGTTCGTCGTCTCGGCGCTGCCCCTCGGACCGGTCGAACGCGTCCAGGTGTTCCGGCAGCGCTTCCCCCTGGTGCGGGTGGAGCTCACCGAGGGCTACTCGTCGACGCTCCTCGCCCGGATCGTCCGCGGCGAGCTCGACCTGGCCGTCGTGCGCGACCCCGACCCGGACCCGGCCGTGCGGCTCCTGCCGTTCCGCACCGAGCGGTTCGTCGCGGCGGTCCCGCGTGGGCACCGGCTCGCCGGCCGGGCGAGCATCGCCGGGACCGAGCTCGTCGACGAGCCGTTCGTGTTCTTCCCGCCCATCGCCGGTGCGGTGGCGACGGAGCGCAACCTGGCTCCGGTCGTCGTGGACGGACGCCGCCCCCAGGTGGTCCAGGAGGCCACGACCTGGGCCACCGTGCTGCACCTGGTCGGGGTGGGGCTCGGGGTGACGGTGGCACCGGAGAGCGCGACGCTCGCGGCCCCGGACACGGTCGTGCTGCTGCCGCTGGACGGCGACCACCGGAGCGAGCTGCACTGGGCGGTGCGTGCCGACGACGACCGCGAGATCCTGCGGAACTTCATCGCCGCGACCGAGCGCTGACGGCGCGGCCGGTCGGCCAACTCCGGCCCGCCGGCCAACACCGGCCCGCCGGCGAGCCCCGGCACGGCGGCCGAGCCCCGGGCCGGACGACCGACCGCGCTGCCACTCAACCGAGCGGCAGCACCGCCGCCCGCTGGTCCCCGAGCTCGTCCTCGTGCCACGGCCGTGCCCCACGGAGCGTCACCCCGAGCTGCACGAGCACGAACCCCACGTGCGGTTCGACGTCCGGGTCCCACGCCCCCTCGACCCCGAGCCCGAACGCGCCGAGTTCGTCGTCCGCCTCGTCCCGAACCGACAGTCGCCACCGTCCGTCGCCGAGCTCCTCGACGACGGCCCAACGAGCGGTCGCGAACCGGCTCACGCGGTCTTCGACACGTCCGCGGTGAAGTTCTGCACCCGGCGCAGCAGCGCTTCGCCACGCATCGCGATGGTCGCCGGCGGGTTCAGGTGCGGCGGGGCGGTGCGGATGAGCATCGAGCACCCGAGGTCCTCGCAGATGTACGAGCCGATCGTGTTGCCGTTGCGTCCGGACTCGCCCGCGCGTGCCGCCGAGAACAGGCGGACCTGTGTCGCGGGCTGCGGGGAGTGGCAGAAGGAGCACATCGCGGCGATCCCCGGGCGGAGCGACCCACCGGCGGAGCGCACGACGATCCCGACGGGACGGTCGTCGACCCACGACACGATGTAGCCGCGGCGGGCGGCCTGCGGGTCGCGCCAGCCGAGGAACTCGCGTTCGTCCCAGAGCATCTCGTGCAGGCCGGGGATCGGCAGCTGCTCGAGTTCCTCCGGGGTGGCGTTCACGAACGACGAACGGATGTCTGCTTCGGTCAGTGGCTTCACGGTGCGTTCACCCTATGCCTCACCTCCGACGGTGGCCGCTACTCCAGTCTGGAGGCGCGGATCGCCCCGAGTGCGCTCGTCCCGTCCGCCACGAGCACCGCCCGACGCAGCGCGTCCCGCCCGACGCGGCGTGCGGCCGCGTCGTCCGCCGCGAACTCGACGAGGACGCGCGTCGAGCGCGCCATGGCGCGCGCGCCGGGCACCCACGGGACCGCACGTTCGATCGACTCGGCGACCGCGACCGCGACCGCGTGGCGCTGGGTCAGGTGCGCGCGTTCGTGGGCGACCACGGCCTCCAGTTCGTCGGTCCGCAGCAGGTCCGCGAGCCCGGTGCTGACGAGCACCCCGCCCTCCCGGCCGGGGACGGCACAGGCCAGTGCGTGGTCCGCCTCGACGACGGCGACGGGGGTGCCGTCGATCTCACGGTGCGGTGCTGCCCCGGCCCGCATCGCCTCGCGCACGGCGACCTGGTCGGCGCCCGGCCGGACCCGCACCGCGACGACGAAGGCGAGCACGGCGAGGAGCGCGACCCCGATGTTCAGGCCGTGCGTGGGGGAGTCGCCCAGGCGGAACGGGTCGGTGAGCGGTCGATCGGCGAGCACCACGAACGCGATGCCGAGCACGAAGCCGACGACCCCGAGCACGACCGCGAGCGACCACGACACCAGTGCGGTGCGCGGGTGGCTGATCGTCCACGCCGAACGGGTCAGCACCCGCGGGGCGACCACCACGACGACGAGAGCGGACACGACGAGCGCGACCCCGGCGACGACCACTGGCGGTGCCCGGTCAGGAACGCGCTCGCGCGTCGAGGGCCCGGCGGAGGACGTCGAGGTCGTCCGAGGCGAGCGAGCCGGTGAACTGGAGCAGGGCTGCCTCGCGGTCGGAGGCGGCGGCGAGCGCGTTCGACATGAGCGACGCGGTCTGCTGCTCACGGGTGTGCACGGCGCGGAAGGTCAGGGGTGCGTCGTCGTGCTCCTGCCGGTCCACCTGGCCCTTGCGGCCGAGCCGGTCGAGCACGGTGAGGACGGTCGTCAGTGCCGGCCGCGGCTCGGGGAACGCGTCCAGCACCTGTCGCGCGGTCATCCCCGTGTCCGCCGACCACAGCGTCTCGAGCACCGCCTGTTCGAGCTGCCCGCGGGGGCGCGATCGCTGTCCTGCCATCCCCGCATTCTACGAGTCGTCGAACGTCCTCCGCAGCCCGGATCCGTCACATGCCGGAAACGCGGCATCGCTATGCTCGTCGCGGACAACTGAACACCGGCCGATCACCCGCCGCGGGAGAGTCGAGCGCACGCGCCCGGCACCGAAGGAGCAACCTCCCCGTCAATCTCTCAGGTCCCAGACCGCAGCGGACAGGCCACTCTGAAAAGCAGCCACGGGTCCCCCACCGGGACCGGCCCGTGTCTCGCCCACGGTGAAAGCCGCCGGACCTCACGGGCCGCGGTGAAACTCTCAGGCCCATGACAGAGGGGGAGTTCCGCCCGACGACGGCCGTCGGGACCTGCCGATGCCAGGAGAACTCCGTCATGCGTTCGTCCCCCCTCGAACCCGCGCACGAAGCAGCGGGCGCAAGCTTCACCGACTTCGCCGGGTACCGGATGCCCGTGCGGTACTCGTCCGACCTCGCCGAGCACCACGCCGTGCGCACCGCGGCCGGTGTCTTCGACCTGTCGCACATGGCCGAGGTCGGCGTGACCGGTTCCGACGCCGTCCCGTTCCTCGACCACGCGCTCGCCGGGACCTTCGGCGCGATGCCGGTCGGTCGGGCGAAGTACTCGCTCCTGCTCGCCGAGGACGGCGGCATCCTCGACGACCTCGTCGTCTACCGCACCGACGAGGACGTCTTCCTGGTCGTGGCGAACGCCGCCAACCGCGAGGTCGCCGTCGCCGCGCTGACCGAGCGCGCCGCCGGCTTCGACGTCGTGGTGTCGGACGACTCGGACACCACCGCGCTCGTCGCGATCCAGGGCCCCGCCGCCGCGGGCACGCTCGACGCCCTGGTCGTGGCCGACCGCCTGCAGCCCGAGACCCCGCTCGACGAGCTCCGCTACTACCGCGTGCTGCACGCCACGTTCGACGGCAGCGAGGTGCTCGTCGCCCGCACCGGCTACACCGGCGAGGACGGCTTCGAGCTCTACGTCGCCCCGGACGTCGCGGTCGCGCTGTGGGACGCGCTGCTCGAGACCGGCGCCGACCGCGGTGTCGTCCCGGCCGGTCTCGCCGCGCGAGACACCCTGCGGCTCGAGGCCGGCATGCCCCTCTACGGGCACGAACTGAGCACCGAGGTCCGTCCGGCGCAGGCCGGGCTCGGCCGGGTGGTCGCGACCGAGGGATCGTTCGTCGGCGACGCCGGTGTCGTGCCGTCCGACGACGCCCGCGTGCTCGTCGGCCTCGTCACCGAGGGCCGGCGCGCACCCCGGGCCGGCTACGACGTCCTGCTCGACGGTGCCGTGGTCGGCACCGTGACGAGCGGGGCGCTGTCGCCGACGCTCGGGCACCCCGTCGCGATGGCCTTCGTCGACCCGGCGGCGCTCGCCGTGGTCTCGGACGCCGACGGGGGACGAGTCCTCCACATCGACGTCCGCGGCACCGCCGTCCCCAGCACCGTCGTCCCGTTCCCCTTCTACCGCCGCACCCCGAGAGGCTGAGCCCCGTGACCGACCAGACCGCACTCCAGTACACCGCCGACCACGAGTGGCTCCTCGTCGAGGGCGACACCGTCACCGTCGGCATCACCGACCACGCCGCCGAGCAGCTCGGCGACGTCGTCTACGTCGAGCTCCCCGCCGTCGGCACCACGACGACCGCCGGCCAGCAGATCGGCGAGATCGAGTCGACCAAGAGCGTCGGCGAGCTGTTCGCGCCGATCGAGGGCCAGGTCGTCGCGATCAACGACGCCGTGGTCGACGCACCCGACACCGTCAACCAGGACCCGTTCGGCACCGGCTGGCTCGTCAAGCTCAAGGTGGACGGCACCTCGTTCCCCGAGGACCTCATGGACCACGACGCGTACCGGGCGTCCATCGCATGACGACCGTCGACGCGAACCAGCAGCCCACGGTCACGCGGGACGAGAACCTGCAGACCACCTTCGCCGACCGGCACATCGGCACCACGCCGGCCGACCAGCGGGCCATGCTCGAGGTCGTCGGGCAGCCGTCGCTCGACGCCCTCGTCCGCGCGGCGATCCCGGAGTCGATCCACGCCGCCCCGGTCGAGCGCTCCTCGATCCCGGCCGCCGTCGGCGAGACCGAGGCGCTCGCCGAGCTGCGCGCCAAGGCATCCCGCAACACCGTCCGCCGCGCGATGATCGGTCTCGGCTACCACGGCACCCACACGCCCGCGGTGGTCCAGCGCAACGTGCTCGAGAACCCGAGCTGGTACACGGCCTACACGCCGTACCAGCCCGAGATCTCGCAGGGCCGGCTCGAGGCGCTCATCAACTTCCAGACGATGGTCTCCGACCTCACGGGCATGGCGACCGCGGGCGCGTCGATGCTCGACGAGGGCACGGCCGTCGTCGAGGGCATGCTCCTGGCCCGTCGTGCGTCCAAGGTGACGGGCGACGCGTTCCTCGTGGACGCCGACCTCCTGCCGCAGACCCGCGCGCTCCTCGACCACCGCGCCGGCGCCGTCGGGATCGAGCTCCGCGGGTTCGACGCGGTGTCCGGTCCGTCCGACGAGCAGCTCGACGGCGCGTTCGGTGTCGTCCTGCAGTACCCGGGCGCCTCGGGCCGTGTCGTCGACCCGAGCGCCACCATCGAGCGCGTCCACGCGGGCGGCGGGATCGCCGTCGTCGCGGCCGACCTGCTCGCGATGACGCTGCTCGCCAGCCCCGGCGACCTCGGCGCCGACGTCGCCGTCGGCACGAGCCAGCGCTTCGGCGTCCCGCTCGGTTTCGGCGGCCCGCACGCCGGGTACCTCGCCGTCCGTGCCGGTCTCGAGCGCCAGCTGCCCGGTCGCCTGGTCGGTGTCTCGTTCGACGCCGACGGACAGATGGCCTACCGCCTGAGCCTCCAGACCCGCGAGCAGCACATCCGCCGCGAGAAGGCGACGAGCAACATCTGCACCGCGCAGGTCCTGCTCGCCGTGATGGCCTCGATGTACGCGGTCTACCACGGCCCCGAGGGGCTGCGGTTCATCGCGGACCGCGTCGCCCGGACGACGGGCGCCCTCGCCGGGGCGGCACGCGACGCCGGACTCGCCGTCGAGCACGACGCGTTCTTCGACACGCTGGTGCTCCGCGCCGAGGGCCGTGCGGGCGCGCTCGTCGACGCCGCCCGCGACGCCGGCTACCTGCTGCACCAGGTCGACGCCGACACGTTCCAGGTGTCGGTCGACGAGACCACCACGCCGGACGACGTGAGCGCGCTCGCCCACGTGTTCGGGGCCGTGGACGCGACCGTCCCGGCGACCGAGCGCGCCGTGCGCGACGCGACCACGGGCCTCCCGTCCGGTCTGCTGCGCAGCAGCGACTACCTGACGCACCCCGTGTTCAGCGCGCACCGCAGCGAGACCCGCATGATGCGGTACCTGAAGCACCTGTCGGACAAGGACTACGCGCTCGACCGCGGCATGATCCCGCTCGGCAGCTGCACGATGAAGCTCAACGCGGCGACCGAGATGGCGGCCGTGACCTGGCCGGAGTTCGCGAACGTGCACCCGTTCGCGCCCGCCGACGACGTCACGGGGTACCTCGACATGATCGGCGACCTGGAGACCTGGCTCGCCGAGGTCACCGGCTACGACACCGTGTCCCTGCAGCCGAACGCCGGCAGCCAGGGCGAGCTCGCCGGTCTCCTCGCGATCCGCGGGTACCACCTGGCGAACGGTGACACCGAGCGCACGGTGTGCCTGATCCCGTCGAGCGCGCACGGCACGAACGCGGCGTCGGCGGTCCTCGCCGGCATGCGCGTCGTGGTGGTCGCGTGCGACGAGAACGGCAACGTCGACCTCGACGACCTCCGCGCGAAGACCGCGCAGCACGGCGCCCAGCTCGCCGCGCTCATGGTCACGTACCCGTCCACGCACGGGGTCTACGAGCACGACATCCGCGACATCTGCGACGCCGTGCACGACGCCGGCGGCCAGGTCTACGTCGACGGCGCGAACCTCAACGCGCTCCTCGGGCACGCCCGCTTCGGGGACTTCGGCGGCGACGTGTCGCACCTCAACCTGCACAAGACCTTCTGCATCCCGCACGGCGGTGGCGGTCCGGGTGTCGGTCCGGTCGCGGCGAAGGCGCACCTCGCACCGTTCCTGCCGGCGCACCCGATGGCCCAGCAGGCGGACCGTCGGCCGGGCTCCTCCGCCGCCGACGTCACGGTCGAGGGTCGGCTCGCGCACGCGGGTGGTCCGGTCAGCGCGGCACCGTACGGCAGCCCGAGCATCCTGCCGATCACGTGGACGTACGTGCGGATGATGGGGCTCGAGGGCCTCACCCGGGCGACCGAGGCAGCGGTGCTCGGGGCGAACTACGTCGCGGCGCGGCTGCGCGACGCCTTCCCCGTCCTGTACACCGGCGACGCGGGGCTCGTCGCGCACGAGTGCATCCTCGACCTCCGGCCCCTGCGGGACACCACGGGCATCACGGTCGACGACGTCGCGAAGCGCCTCGTCGACCACGGCTTCCACGCGCCGACGATGTCCTTCCCCGTCGCGGGCACGCTCATGGTCGAACCGACCGAGAGCGAGGACCTCGCCGAGCTCGACCGCTTCGTCGACGCCATGCTCGCGATCCGTGCCGAGGCCGCAGCGGTCGAACGGGGCGAGTGGCCGGCCGACGACAACCCGCTGGTCAACGCGCCGCACACCGCGGCGTCGGCGATCACGGGGGAGTGGACGCACCCCTACACGCGCGAGCAGGCCGTCTACCCGACGTCCGGGATCGTCGCCCGGAAGTACTGGCCGCCGGTGCGCCGGATCGACCAGGCGTACGGCGACCGCAACCTCGTGTGCGCCTGCCCGCCGATCGAGGCCTTCGCCTGATCGCGTCACACACCCCCGGAAGGGGGTAACCTGAGCCCCGTCCGGTCCTGCCGGGCGGGGCTCACTGCATCGACGGGGACGTGGTGCGGGTCGGGACAGACGGGGCGTGCAGTCCGGTGTCCGACTCGTCGCGCACGACGTCGCCGCGGGTGTTTGGAGGGGTCCTGGCGGTCGGAGCGCTCCACCACATCGAGGTGGCCAGCCGCTTGCACAGAGCTGTCGAGCAGTGCAACAAGTTCGTTGCAGAAGCAACGAATCCGCTCTACGAGCCGTAGAGCGCACGGAACTTGCATCCTGTCGCAAGGATCGTGCAACTTGGTTTCCGGTTTGTAACCGATGGCCGCAGGGTTTGGTCGGCGGTCGCGCCACTGCCTACAGTGCAAGGACAAGCGCGCCCGGTAGCACCTCTGTGCCTGGCGCGTCCCATGCACCAGGAGGAACCTTGATCAAGAAGCGCGCTGGGCTCTCAGCCCTCGCCGTGCTCGGGGCCACAGCACTCGCCCTGACCGGCTGCTCGACCAACAGCAGCAGCAGCAACGGCGGTGACTCGGGCTCGACGAACGCGTCCGGGATCGTCACCACCAACGGCAGCGAACCCCAGAACCCGCTCATCCCCTCGAACTCCACCGAGACCGGTGGCGGCAAGATCATCACGTCGATCTTCGAGGGCCTCGTCTCGTACGACGCCAAGGGCAAGCCGGTCAACGAGGTCGCGAAGAGCATCACCACCGATGACTCCAAGACCTACGACATCAAGCTCAACACCAACTACACCTTCACCAACGGCGAGAAGGTCACGGCGGAGTCCTTCACGAAGGCGTGGAACTGGGCTTCCCAGTTCTCGAACGCGCAGGGCGCGAACTACTTCTTCGAGAACATCCAGGGCTACGACGCCGAGAAGGACTCGGAGCTCACCGGCCTCAAGGTCAAGAGCGACTCCGAGTTCACGGTGACGCTGAACTCCCCGCAGTCGGACTTCCCGCTGTCGCTCGGCTACTCGGCCTTCATGCCGCTGCCGTCCGAGTTCTACAAGGACACGAAGGCCTTCGGTGAGAACCCGATCGGCAACGGTCCCTACAAGCTGGCGAACGACAAGGCGTGGACGCACAACCAGTCCATCAAGCTCGTCACCAACAAGGACTACGAGGGCAAGCGCAAGCCGAAGAACGGTGGTCTGACGATCACGTTCTACACCACGCAGGACACCGCCTACGCGGACGTCCAGGGTGGCAACCTCGACATCCTGGACGCGATCCCGGACGCCGCCTTCAAGACCTACAAGTCGGACTTCCCCGACTCGAACGTCAACCAGGCCGCAGCGATCTTCCAGGGCTTCTACCTGCCCTACTACCTCGACCACTGGAAGGGTGAAGAGGGCAAGCTGCGTCGCGAGGCGATCTCGATGGCGATCAACCGCAAGCAGATCACCGACAAGATCTTCGACGGCACGCGCACCCCGGCCAAGGACTTCACGTCCCCGGTCATCGCCGGCTGGTCGGACGACCTCAAGGGCTCGGACGTCCTCGACTACGACAAGTCGAAGGCGAAGGACCTCTGGGACCAGGCCAACAAGATCTCGCCGTACGACGAGACCCTGACCATCGCCTACAACGCCGACGGTGGCCACGAGGCATGGGTGACCGCGGTCACGAACTCCATCGCGAGCACGCTCGGCATCAAGGCCGAGGGCAAGGCGATCCCGACGTTCCAGGAAGCCCTGGACGCCCAGAAGAACGACAAGCTCACGGGCGGTAGCCGCACCGGTTGGCAGGCCGACTACCCGTCGCTGTACAACTTCCTCGGCCCGACCATGGGCAAGGGCTCGTCGAGCAACTACGCGCGCTACGACTCGCCGGAGTACAACGCGCTGCTCGCCAAGGGCCGTTCGGCGTCCTCCGTCGAGGAGGGCAACAAGTACTTCGACCAGGCCCAGGAGCTGCTGTTCCAGGACCTGCCGGAGATCCCGCTCTGGTACGCCAACGTGACCGGCGTCTGGTCGGCCGACAACGTGTCGAACGTCAAGTTCGGCTGGGACTCGGTGCCGCTGTACTACGACGTCGAGGTCAAGAAGTAACACCCGTCTCCTCGGAGACACACCGCGAGCAGGTATCCTGCTCCGCGGCCACCGGACGGGGGTCCGGGGACCACACGGTCCTCGGGCCCCCGTACCACGGCGGTCACACCTTCCCCCACAACCGCGGGCGCCGCCGCCCGCACCGGACACCCGTGCCGACCCGCGGACCGTCCACCCCTCACGACATGAACCTGAACGACATGCGCGCCGCACAGGACCGGGCGATCTGATGCTCTGGTACCTCGGCAAGCGCCTCCTGCAACTCATCCCCGTGTTCTTCGGGGCCACGTTCCTCATCTACTTCATGGTCTTCTCGCTGCCCGGCGACCCGATCGCCGCGCTGTTCGGCGACCGCCAGCCGACGCCGCAGGTGATCGAGCAGCTCCGGCAGCAGTACAACCTGGACAAGCCGTTCATCGTCCAGTACCTGCTCTGGATCGGCGGGGTCTTCAAGGGCGACCTCGGCGTGACCTACTCGGGCCTGCCGGTCTCGCAGCAGCTCGCGTCGGCCTTCCCGATCACGGCACGCCTCGCGATCCTCGCGCTCGTCTTCGAGGCCGTCGCCGGCATCGTCGTCGGCGTGATCGCGGGCCTCAAGAAGGGCAAGTGGTTCGACGCCACGGCCCTCGTCGTGTCCCTGCTGCTCATCTCGGTCCCGACCTTCGTCGTCGGCTTCCTGCTGCAGTACGTGTTCGGCATCCAGCTCGGGCTGTTCCGCGTGACCGTCTCCGGACAGGCACCGTGGTCGGAGCTCGTCCTGCCGGCGATCGTGCTGGCGTCGGTGTCGTTCGCGTACATCGTCCGCCTGACCCGCGCGAGCGTCGCCGAGAACATGAGCGCCGACTTCGTGCGGACCGCGACGGCCAAGGGGCTCCCGCGCCGCCGGGTCGTCGGGGTGCACATCTTCCGCAACTCGCTCATCCCCGTGGTGACCTACCTGGGTGTCGACATCGGCAACCTGATGGTCGGCGCGGTCGTCACCGAGGGCATCTTCAACATCAACGGTGTCGGTGGCACGGTGTTCCGGGCCGTCAAGCTCGGCGAGGGCCCCACGGTCGTGTCGTTCGTCGCCGTGATGGTCATCATCTTCATGCTCGCCAACCTCCTGGTCGACCTGCTCTACGCCGTCCTGGACCCGAGGATCCGCTATGCCAAGTAACGCCGAGTCCCGTTCCGCGACGCACTACGTCGCGCCGATCGAGGAGACGCCGCTGCAGGCGGTCGACCAGGTCAACGAGGACGAGAAGACCCGTTCCACCTGGACGGACGCATGGGACTCCATGCGCACCCGTCCGACGTTCTGGATCTCGTCCGTCCTCATCCTGCTCGTGCTGGTCGTCGCGATCTTCCCCGGGCTGTTCACCCACGTCGACCCGCGTGCGGCGAACCTCGACTTCAGTGACGAGGGTCCCCGTCCGGGCCACCCGCTCGGGTACACCCGCCAGGGCTACGACGTGTACGCCCGTGTCATCTGGGGTGCGCAGAACTCGATCATCGTCGGCCTCGTGGCGACGGTCCTCGTGTCGATCGTCGGCATCGTGGTCGGCGCCCTCGCCGGGTTCTACGGCGGCTGGCTCGACACGATCGTGTCCCGCATCGGCGACATCTTCTTCTCGATCCCGACCATCCTCGGCGCGATCGTGATCATGTCGGTCATCCCCGCCCGCAACGCGATCACCGTCGCGCTCGTGCTCGCCGCGTTCGCGTGGCCGCAGATCGCGCGCATCATGCGTGGTGCCGTGCTCAGCGCGAAGCAGTCCGACTACGTGACCGCCTCGGCGGCGCTCGGCGTCGGCCGCTTCACCACGCTCGTGCGCCACGTCATCCCGAACGCGCTCGCACCGGTCATCGTCGTCGCGACGGTCTCGCTCGGCACGTTCATCGTGGCCGAGGCGACCCTGTCGTTCCTCGGTATCGGTCTGCCGCCGTCGGCGCTCAGCTGGGGCCTCGACATCGGCACCGCGCAGACGTCGATCCGCACCAACCCGGCGACGATCTTCTGGCCCTCGGCCGCCCTGTCCATCACCGTGCTCGCGTTCCTGCTCCTCGGCGACGTGGTCCGTGACGCGCTCGACCCGAAGGCGAGGGCCCGTCGATGACCGAGACGCTCACCGATCCCACCACCGACCGCCGCCGCACCCCCGGCACCCCGCTCCTCGAGGTCTCCGGCCTCCAGGTGGGGTTCCGGACCCAGAGCGGTCTCGTCCAGGCCGTCCGCGGCGTGGACTTCACCCTCGACCAGGGCGAACGCCTCGCCATCGTCGGCGAGTCGGGCTCCGGCAAGTCGACCAGCGCGCAGGCGATCATCAAGCTGCTCGCCGGCACCGGTGAGGTCACCGGCGGGTCGATCAAGTTCAACGGGCGCGAGCTCGTCGGGCTCAGCGACAAGGAGATGTCGGAGATCCGCGGGAAGGAGATCGGCTACGTCCCGCAGGACCCGATGTCGAACCTCAACCCGCTGTGGTCCATCGGTTTCCAGGTCGAGGAGGCCATCAAGGCCAACGGCATGGCGACCGGCAAGCACGCCATCCGTGCCCGCGCGGTCGAGGTGCTGCAGGAGGCCGGCCTCGGCGACGCCGCGACCCGGCTCAAGCAGTTCCCGCACGAGTTCTCCGGCGGCATGCGGCAGCGCGTGCTCATCGGCATCGGTCTGTCGAGCCGCCCGCAGCTGCTCATCGCCGACGAGCCGACCTCGGCGCTCGACGTCACGGTCCAGCGCGTCATCCTCGACCACCTCGAGACCCTGACGCGCGACTTCGGGACCTCGGTCCTGTTCATCACGCACGACCTCGGCCTCGCGGCCGAGCGCGCCGAGAAGCTCGTCGTGATGTACAAGGGCCAGGTCGTCGAGTCGGGTCCGTCCAAGGAGATCCTGGCGAACCCGCAGCACCCGTACACGCAGCGCCTCGTCGCGGCGGCACCGTCGCTCGCGAGCCGTCGCATCCAGTCGAAGGTGCAGCACCAGCGCATCGACATCGCCGACGCGGGGAGCGAGGACGACGAGCTCATCGCCCGCGCCCACGAGCGCGAGCAGCGTCCCGCCGAGGACCTCATCGTGGTGAAGAACCTCGAGAAGGTCTACAAGCTGCGCGGCAAGAACCTGCAGAGCCGCGAGCTGAAGGCCGTCGACGACGTCTCGTTCTCGATCCCGAAGGGCACCACCACAGCGCTCGTCGGCGAGTCCGGTTCGGGCAAGTCGACCGTCGCGAAGCTCGTCCTGCAGCTCGAGTCGATCACGTCCGGGTCGGTCACCTTCGACGGCACGGACATCGGCGCGCTGAAGGGCAAGGAGCTCTTCGACTTCCGCCGTCGCGTGCAGCCGGTGTTCCAGGACCCGTACGGCTCCCTGGACCCGATGTACAACGTCGGCAACACGATCGCGGAGCCGCTGGCGACGCACAAGGTCGGCGACAAGGCAAGCCGCCGGGCCCGCGTGCTCGAGCTGCTCGACCAGGTCGCGCTGCCGAAGTCGATGGTGAACCGCTACCCGAACGAGCTCTCGGGCGGTCAGCGGCAGCGCATCGCCGTGGCCCGTGCGCTCGCGCTCAAGCCCGAGGTCATCGTGCTCGACGAGGCCGTCTCGGCGCTCGACGTGCTCGTGCAGGGGCAGATCCTCGACCTGCTCACCGAGCTGCAGACCGAGCTCGGCCTGACGTACCTGTTCATCACGCACGACCTCGCGGTCGTCCGCCTCGTCGCGGACAACGTGTGCGTCATGCGCAAGGGACAGATCGTCGAGAAGGCGACCACCGACGAGGTCTTCGCCTCGCCGCAGGAGCAGTACACGAAGGACCTGCTCGCCGCCATCCCCGGCGCCGGGTTCGAGTTCGGGCGCTGATCCCGCTGCCCCACCCCGAGGCCGGACGCCCCGTCGTCCTCCGCGCTGGTCGCGGAAGTGCGGTGGCGTCCGGCCTCGTCGTGGTGCTGGGGGTGCTCCTGCTGGCCGACGCCGCGGCGCGCGGGAGCTGGGACGTGGTCCTCGTCGCCCTCGGTCCCGTCGCGGCCGCCGTGTGGGTCACCTGGGTCGCCACGGTCCGGCCGTGCATCCGGTTCGACGACGACGCGGTCACGGTCGTGAACCCGCTCCGGACGACCCGGGTGCCGTGGCCGGCGGTCCGGGCGGTCCGCCAGCGCTGGCAGGTCCTCGTCGACACGGTCGACGGGCGGACGGTCACCTGTCGCGGTGGCCCCGCGCTGCCCCGCCGTCGTCCCGGGGCCGGGGGACCGGCGGACGCCCCGGCGGTGCGGCCGCTGCTCGACCGCTTCGCGGAGCGACGGAGGGTCGCCGGATCGGCCGGTCCGGACGCTCCGGTCGAGACGACCTGGGACCGCGTGCCGGTCGTGCTCGGCGCGGTCGTCGGCGTCCTGCTCGTGGTGTCGATCGTGACCGCGACGGTGACCGCGCTCGCCTGACGGCGCGGTCGGCCTGCAGGCGCGTCGGCTCGGTCCTGCCCGTCACGCCCGGTGGCGGGATCGGTCGGGAGGCGCGCGGCGGCTCCGACTTGACCGTCACGCCCGGTGGGGGACCGGCCTGGAGGCGCGCGGCGCCTCGGTCGTGCCCGTCACGCCCGGTGGGGACCGGACGGCAGGCACGTGGCGGCTCCGCCCCGCGCGTCCCCGTCCAGCGACCCCGGTCGGCCCCGCCGGGGGAGTCCCGACGCGGACGTCAGAGCTGCGCGGCCGCCATCGACGCGGCCACGCCGAGCACGATCATCGCGAGCACCGACCACCCGTGCGCCCGGTGCGTGATCGGTTGCGCGACGACGGTCGCCGGGGGTGGGCCGTCCGTGGCGACCACGGCCGGGACCAGCGCGCGCACCTCGGCAGCCGCAGCCTCGACGTCGACCGGTGTCGCGCCTCCCGGCCGACCGTCGTGCCGGACCGCGAGCCGGGCCGTGGGCCGGGTCGCCAGCCAGGTCCGCCGCACGCCCTCGCTCGACACGACCTCGATGCCGTACTTCGTCCGGACCTCCTGCACGCGCGGCCAGGCGTAGGTGCTCGTCCGGCGCACGTCGACGACGACCAGTGTGTCCGGGCGGAGCTCGAACCGCGGACGCCAGAGGACGGCCCACGCGACGAGCGCGATGAACAGGCTCGGGACGGGGGCGTGCCAGGGGTGGTCGCCGGTGACCAGTGCGAGCGGGACGAGCACGACCGCGACGACCCAGAGGACGATCGCGAGCTGCCGCATGCCGGGGGCGATGATCGTGGTCACCGCGTCATCGTACGGGAGCGCAGCGGCGGGACCGCTGCGGCGGGTGCGCTCCGCTCGGGGTGCCCGTGAGTGCCTCCCCGGGGACGTCCGGGGAGCGGATGTGACACACCGGCGCGTACCCTCGGACGACCCGGTTCCCCGGGGAGGCTGACCCTCGTGGTCGGTTCGTGCAGACCATGTTCCGCGCACCCCCGTCCGGGTGTCAACGGTCGACGCAGAACCTTCAGGAAGGGTCGTTCTCCGGGCGCCCCGGGTCAGCCGACGAGCTGTTCGACCTGCTCGCGGATGGTCGCGGCACGAGGGAAGCGGAGCCCGACCAGCCCGACGTGCCGCCAGCGCACCACGCCGTCCGCGTCGACCACGAACACCGACCGGCGCAGACCGATCCCGGGCGCCTGCACGCCGTAGGCGCGGACGACGTCGCCCGAGGTGTCGCTGAGGAGCGGGAACGTCAGCGAGGCACCGCGGGCGAACGCCTCGTGGGAGTCGAGCGCCTGTGGGCTGATGCCCCACACCACGGCACCGAGCTCGACGAAGTCGTCGAGCTCCTCCTGGTACGAGCACAGCTGCGCGGTGCACCGCGGGGTGGCGTCACCGGGGTAGAAGGCGAGCACGACCGGTCGCCCGATCGCGGCGGCGAGGATGTACTCCCCGTCGATCCGGGTGCCGGCGTGCAGGGTCGTGCCGGGGAGGGTGAAGTCGGGTGCCCGGTCGCCGACCTCGGGGATGCTCATGCGCTCACCGTAGGGGCACGGTGCGCCGCGCGGGGACGACTCGCGGCCGCGGACGTGGGACGGGCCCGGACGCGGGGTGCGTCCGGGCCCGTCGAGGGGTGGTGCGGTGTTGCGCGTGCGCTGTTACTTGGTGAAGCCGACCTTGGTCCAGTCGTACGTCATCGCACCGGAGCGTGCGCCGTAGTTGGCGAGCTTCGGGTTCTGTGCGATCACGCGCGGCGACTGCACGAGCGGCAGGGAGTGCCCGATGGCCCAGACGTTCTTGTCGACGCTGTTCCAGAGCGCGTTCGCCTTGGAGGTGTCCGTCTCGGCGATCGCCTGGTTGACGAGCTTGTCGATCTTCTCGTTGCCGACGCGGCCGTAGTTCTGGCCGGTGTCGCCGGTGATGAAGATGCTCGCGCCGCTGGCGTGGTAGCCGGTGCCGCTCCAGAGGAACAGGGTCATGTCGTAGTTGCCCGGGGTGACGTACTGCGGGAAGAAGTCGTCACTGGCGACGGCCTTGATCGACAGCTTGACGCCGACGTCCTTGAGCTGCGCCTGGATGACCTCGGCGATCTTCTGCGAGCTCGTGGCTTCAGACGGGATCGTGATCGAGATCGCGAGGGTCTTGCCGTCCTTCTTGCGGTACGTGCCGTCGGTCTTCCACCCGTCGTCGTCGAGGATCTTCTTCGCCTTCTCGACGTCGAAGGTCCCGTTCGGGCTCGAGTTGTCCTTGTACCCGTTGTCCGTCGCCAGGAACACGTGGTTGTTCAGGACGGGCAGCTTGTAGGGCAGCGTGCCGCCGATGACCGCGGCGAGCGACTCACGGTTGATCGCGTGCTGCAGCGCCAGGCGGAGCTTCTCATCCTTCAGGGTGCCCTGCGTCGAGAAGTCCACGTGCGTGTACGACGCCGACTGCGACGCGTAGATCTTCGTGTTCTTCGCGTCCTTCACGCGGGCGTAGCGGTCCGAGGTGCCGACGCTGACGGAGTCGAGCTCCTTGTTGAGGTACGCGTCGACGTCGGCGTTGCCGTCCAGGTTGCGGAAGATGACCTGGTCCAGCTTGGGCTTGTCGCCCCACCACTTGTCGTCCGGCACGAGCGACACGGTGCCGGCGGTCTCGTCGAGCTTGTCGACCTTGTACGGGCCTGCCGAGACCGGCACCTTGTCCTTGTAGCCGTTGTTGAAGCCGTCGGGCGTCCCGATCACGCTGGCCGGGTAGAGAGGGCTGAAGAGCGACTTCCAGTCGGAGAACGGCGTGGAGTAGGTCACGACCGCCTGGCGCTCGTCCGTGCCCTCCTTGACCGAGCCGATGTCCTTCCAACCGGTGCTGTCACCGGTCTGGTAGCTCGGGTCGGTGCCGTTGTTGGCCTTCCACATCGCCTCGAAGTCCTTCCAGGTGATGGGCGTGCCATCGTTCCAGTTGGCCTTCGGGTTGATCGTGTACGTGATCGTCAGCGGGTCCTCGCTGGTGACCTCGGCCGACTGCAGCGTTTCCTTGTCGAGCTGCGGCTTGCCGTCGGCGTCGATCGTGAACGTCTGCGGCATCGTCGCCGCCTCGATGTCCGCGGCGTCCTGCAGGGTGCCGTCGAGCTCGAAGTAGTTCCACTGCGAGATCCACTGCGAGATCGGGAGCCGCAGCGTGCCGCCCTGGGCGAGGTCGGAGGCGGGCTTCTCGTTGATCTGGGCGCTGGACGGCAGTGTCTGCTTGCCCGAGTCTCCGGAACCAACTGAGCCGCCCGACCCGCCGCCGGAGCACCCGGTGGCGACGAGCGCGAAGCCGGCGAGCGCCGCCGTCAACGCGAGGACTTTCTTGTGCTTCATGTTCTTCCCCTCGTGAAGTTGGGGATCACTGTACGACCCCTGGGCGGGGGTGGTCGACCGGTTCTGTTGCACATGCCAATTCGTTACGCGGCGGGTCGGTGCACGACATCTCCCCGAAACAATCGGGGTCGTATGGTGTTCCGCATGATCCGCTTCTTGGCGCGTCGACTCGGGTACTACGTCGTGCTCGTCTTCCTCGCCACGTCGTTGACGTACTTCCTCGCGTCAGCCTCGTTCAGCCCCAGGTCCGTGTACGCGGACCGGAACCCAGCGCCCGCCGCCGCCGTGATCGACGCCAAGCTCGACCACATCGGGGTGAACGACAAGACACCGCTCGTCGTCCGGTACGGGCACTGGCTCGGCGACGCCGTGCAGGGCAACCTCGGCCAGACGATCCAGGACAAGAGCGTGAACGACGCCTTCTGGCCGCGGCTCGGCGTCAGTCTCCGGCTGCTCCTCGTGGGGTCCGTGATCGGCATCGTCGTCGGTGTGCTCGTCGGGGTCTGGAACGCGATCCGGCAGTACCGGGTGTCCGACCGGGTGAGCGCGGTCGTGTCGATCGTCCTCATCTCGACGCCCGTGTTCCTGACGGCGGTGTTCCTGAAGATCGGCGCGACGAAGCTCAACCAGGACACCGGGACGCAGATCATCAACTTCACCGGCGAGGCCACTCCCGGGCTGTCCGGGAGCTGGCTCGACCTGCTGGCCGACCGCGGCGTGCACCTGCTGCTGCCGACGATCTCGATCGCACTCGGTCTCATCGCGATCTACAGCCGGTACCAGCGCGCGACGATGCTCGACGTCCTCGGGTCGGACTTCCTCCGCACCGCCCGGGCGAAGGGCCTGACGAAGCGCCAGGCGACCTTCAAGCACGGCCTCCGGACCGCGCTCATCCCCATGACCACCCTGTTCGCGTACGGGTTCCTCGGCATCCTGACCGGCGCGACCTTCACCGAGAAGATCTTCGGGTGGAACGGACTCGGGGCCTGGTTCATCGACGCCGTGGGGAACAACGACGTCAACGCCGTCACCGCGTACACGCTCTTCGCCGCCGTCGTCGTGCTCCTCGCAGGGTTCCTCGCCGACACCATGACCGCCGTGCTCGACCCGCGCGTCCGGAGGAGCTGACATGACCGACACCCGCATCGAGCCCGTCGACGGGACGACCGTCGGACGTGCCGACACACCGCTGCCCGGCACCCCGGAGCCCGGTCGCAAGCAGCGCAGCCGCTTCGTGCAGACGGTCGTCCGCGTCTTCATGAACCGTGGTGCCGGCCTCGGCACCGTCGTGATCGTGCTGCTCTTCGCGTTCGCGTTCATCGGGCCGCTCGTGAGCCCGTGGGGGTTCTCGCAGATCGACTACACGGCCTTCACGCAACCGCCGAGCGGGACCCACTGGTTCGGCACGAACGGCATCGGGCAGGACGTCTTCACCCAGACGGCGCGGGGCATGCAGAAGAGCCTGCTCATCGGTCTGCTCGTCGCGGTGTTCTCGACCGCGCTCGCCGCGCTCGCCGGTGCCGCCGCCGGGTACTTCGGTGGCTGGACCGACCGGCTCGTGATGTTCTTCGTCGACCTGCTGCTCGTGCTGCCGTCGTTCCTCATCATCGCGATCATCAGCCCGCGCATCCAGAACTCCGGCTGGATCGTCCTCGTCGTGCTCATCGCGGCCTTCGGCTGGATGGTGACCGCGCGCGTGGTCCGGTCGATGACGCTGTCGGTCAAGGAACGCGAGTTCGTCCGGGCCGCGCGCTACATGGGCATCGGCCCGTTCCGGATCATCGTCCGGCACATCCTGCCGAACGTCGCGTCGTTCCTCGTGATCGACGGCACGATCCAGGTCGGCGCCGCGGTGCTGTCCGAGACGAGCCTGAGCTACTTCGGCTTCGGCGTGCAGACGCCGGACGTGTCGCTCGGCACGCTCATCGCGCAGAACCAGGACTCGGCGCTCACCTACCCGTGGCTGTTCTACCCGGCCGCCGGCGCCCTCGTGGTCTTCGCGATCGCGGCGAACCTGGTCGGCGACGGCCTGCGCGACGCCCTCGACCCGACCTCGGCGACCGGCAAGCGGCAGAAGCGTACGGGCCGCAAGCGGGACCAGAACCAGGCCGCGGTCGACGCGGCGACGATCACCACGCAGGCGGGGGCCGGCGCATGAGCACCACCACGACCACCACCGACACGGTCCTGCGGGTCCGCGACCTCGACGTCCGCTTCCCGACCCCGCGCGGCGTCGTGCACGCCGTCCGCGGTGTCGACCTCGACCTGCGCCGGGGTGAGGTCCTCGGCATCGTGGGGGAGTCCGGCTCGGGCAAGTCCGTGACGAGCATGGCGATCCTCGGGCTGCTGCCGGAGACCACGAAGGTCACCGGCTCGATCGAGCTCGAGGGCGAGGAGCTCCTCGGCCGCAGCGACAAGCAGATGAGCCGACTCCGCGGCGCCAAGGTCGCGATGGTGTTCCAGGACCCGCTGTCGGCGTTCACGCCCGTGTACACGATCGGTGAGCAGATCGCCGAGACGGTTCGGGTGCACCGAGGGGCGTCGAAGCAGGATGCCCGTGACCGTGCGATCGAGCTGCTCCGGCTCGTCGGCATCCCGCAGGCCGACCAGCGCGTCGACGCCTTCCCGCACGAGTTCTCGGGCGGCATGCGCCAGCGCGCGATGATCGCGATGGCGATGGCGAACGACCCCGACGTCATCCTCGCCGACGAGCCGACGACCGCCCTCGACGTGACGATCCAGGCGCAGATCATCGACGTGCTCCGGACCGCCCAGCGCGAGACCGGCGCGGCGCTCGTCTTCGTCAGTCACGACCTCGGCGTCATCGCCGGGATCGCCGACCGCATCGCCGTGATGTACGCCGGACGCATCGTCGAGACCGCCACGGCCGAGGAGCTCTTCGCGCGGCCCCGGATGCCGTACACGATCGGGCTCATCGGCGCGCTGCCCCGGCTCGACGAGTCGAGCGGCGACCCGCTCGTGCCGATCCCGGGCTCGCCGCCGTCGCTGATCGGTCTGACCGACGCCTGCCCGTTCGCCGACCGCTGCCCGCTCGCCGCCGCGGTGTGCCGGGGTTCCGAGCCGCCGCTCGCCGCGGTCGACGTGGCCGCCGGCGTCCCCGGCGAGGAGCCCGTCGACACGGCTGCTCCGCACGCGGTCGCATGCCACCGGACCGACGAGGTCGCGGCGGCCCACGCGGACGCCGGTGCGATCTTCCACCTGCCCGAGGCCGTCGACACCGGCGCCGCACGGACCGCGACCGACCGGGCCGACCGGCCCGCCGTCGTGCAGGTCGAGGGCCTGACGAAGACGTTCCCGCTGCTCAAGGGCGCGCTGTTCAAGCGGAAGGTCGGCGAGGTCTTCGCGGTCGACGGGGTGGACCTCGACATCCGGCAGGGCGAGACGCTCGGCCTCGTGGGGGAGTCCGGGTCGGGCAAGTCGACGACGCTGCACCAGCTCATGGACCTCGAACGACCCGAGCACGGCACCGTCGAGCTGTTCGGGCAGCCGGTCGTCGCGTCGAAGCAGCTCCGGCAGCGCATCTCGATGGTGTTCCAGGACCCGGCAGCGAGCCTCGACCCGCGCATGTCGGTCTACGACGTCGTCGCCGAGCCGCTCCGCGCGGTCGGGGCGTCCGCCGACCGCATCGCCGCACGGGTGCCCGAGCTCCTCGGGCTGGTCGGCCTGCGCGCCGCCGAGGCTGATCGCTTCCCGCACGAGTTCTCGGGTGGCCAGCGGCAGCGCATCTCGATCGCGCGGGCACTCGCCACCGAGCCGGAGCTCATCGTGCTCGACGAGCCGGTCTCCGCGCTGGACGTCTCGATCCAGGCGGGCGTGCTCAACCTGCTCGCCGACCTCAAGGCGCGGCTCGGGCTGTCGTACCTGTTCGTGTCGCACGACCTGTCGGTGATCCGGCACGTGGCCGACCGCGTCAGCGTGATGTACCTCGGCCGCACGGTCGAGGAAGGATCCGTCGACGAGGTCTTCGAGCGTCCGATGCACCCGTACACGGCGGCGCTCATGTCGGCGGTGCCGGTGCCGGACCCCGCGGTCGAGCGCGCGCGGCGGACCATCCTGCTGCCCGGTGACCCGCCGAGCCCGACCGAGCGTCCGACGGGCTGCCGGTTCCGGTCGCGCTGCCCGCTCTACGCGATGCTGCCCGAGGCCGAGCAGGCCCGGTGCCGCGACGAGGTCCCGGACAAGGCGCCGCGCCGCGGCGAGGCCGTCGACCACCGCGCGGCGTGCCACTACCCGGAGAAGGTCCCGCAGCTCGTGGCCTGACCCACCGGGCGCCACCGTCGGACGGACGCGACCCACGGACGGACGGGAGGCGCGGTGCGGGCCCGCACCGCGCCTCCCGTCCGCCCCGTGGTCGCGTCCACCGCGCGGATGGAGCAGTACCCGTCGGGTCCGGTCCACCCACCCGACGCTTTCTGCTCCATCCCCGGGCACAGGGCCGCGCGCCCGGCGCGTGGCGCTACCGGAACAGCTGCGGGAACGCGTGTGCGACGGACGGGTACCCGACGAAGACCGCGGCGTCGAGCAGGCAGTGCGTGATGACGAGGGGGAGCAGCCGCCCCCACCGCGTGTAGATCCACCCGAACACCACACCCATCACCGCGTTCCCGACGAACGCGCCGAACCCCTGGTACAGGTGGTAGCTCCCGCGCAGGACCGCCGTCGACAGGATCACCTGCCACCGACCCCAGCCGAGCCCGCCGAGGCGCTCGTACAGGTAGCCGACGACGATGACCTCCTCCTGCAGCCCGGACCGGACGGCCGAGAGCAGCAGGACCGGGACCGTCCACCAGTACGAGTCGAGCGCCGCCGGGTCCACGGCGACCGTGATGCCGAGCGCGCGGCCCGTGAAGTAGAGCGCGAGCCCGGGGATCCCGATGCCGAGCGCGATGAGCGCCGCGCCGCCGAGGTCGGGACGCACCCGGAACCGGTCGATCCCGAGTCGGGACAGGTGCGGCCGGGTCGTGCTCCAGAGGAGGTAGCACACGAGGGCGACCGGGGCGAGGTCGACCGCGATGCCCAGCAGCTGCCGCGCGAGGTCGACGTACTGCACGGTCGTGGTCGACTGGTTGAGCGCCGTGGACTGCTCGCCGAGCGGGGTCGTCTGCGACAGGTCGTCGATGATCTGCAGGACCGAGTACAGCGCGCTGGCACCCAGCGAGAGCATGAGGACGATCGTGATCTCGACCCACGTTCGCCGTCGGCTCATGCGCTGTACTCCTCACAGTTGCGAACTACCGGTAGACTGGCGTGTCGGGCGTTCTGCCCGCGGGTGTGGCGCCGGAAGGCTGCAGCCCCGACCCTCTCCAAAAGATCTTGAAGGATGTCCTGTATGGCGCTCGCCACCCGGTCCGACCTGCGCAACGTCGCCATCGTGGCACACGTCGACCACGGCAAGACCACCCTCGTCGACGCGATGCTCACGCAGACCAACTCGTTCGACGCCCACTTCGAGGGCGAAGACCGCATGATGGACTCGAACGACCTCGAGCGCGAGAAGGGCATCACCATCCTCGCGAAGAACACCTCGGTGCTCTACAACGGGGTGCACGCGAAGGAGTTCGGCGACGGCGGCCCGATCACGATCAACGTGATCGACACCCCCGGCCACGCCGACTTCGGTGGCGAGGTCGAGCGCGGCCTCTCCATGGTCGACGGTGTCGTGCTGCTCGTCGACGCGTCCGAGGGCCCGCTGCCCCAGACGCGCTTCGTGCTCCGCAAGGCGCTCGCCGCCAAGCTCCCGGTGATCCTGCTCGTCAACAAGACGGACCGCCCGGACTCCCGCATCGACGAGGTCGTCTCCGAGTCGCAGGACCTGCTGCTCGGCCTGGCGTCGGACCTCGCGGACGAGGTCGACGACCTCGACCTCGACGCGATCCTCGACGTGCCGGTGGTCTACGCCTCCGGTCGCGCCGGCGCCGCGTCGCGCAACAAGCCCGAGGACGGCACCCTGCCGGACAACGACGACCTCGAGCCGCTGTTCGAGGCGATCCTGCAGCACGTCCCGGCCCCGAAGTACGACGACGAGCACCCCCTGCAGGCGCACGTCACGAACCTCGACGCCTCGCCGTTCCTCGGCCGCCTCGCGCTGCTGCGCATCTTCCACGGCACGATGAAGAAGGGCCAGACCGTGGCCTGGGTGAAGCACGACGGCACCGTCGCGAACGCCCGCATCACCGAGCTGCTCATCACGAAGGCGCTCGACCGCTACCCGGCCGAGTCCGCGGGCCCCGGTGACATCGTCGCCGTCGCCGGCTTCGACACCATCACCATCGGTGAGACCCTGAGCGACCCCGAGGACGTCCGCCCGTTGCCGACCATCACGGTCGATGACCCGGCGATCTCGATGACGATCGGCACGAACACCAGCCCGCTCGTCGGCAAGGTGAAGGGCCACAAGCTCACCGCCCGCATGGTCAAGGAGCGCCTCGACCGCGAGCTCGTCGGCAACGTCTCGCTCAAGGTCCTCGACATCGGTCGTCCGGACGCCTGGGAGGTGCAGGGCCGCGGTGAGCTGGCGCTGGCCATCCTGGTCGAGCAGATGCGCCGCGAGGGCTTCGAGCTCACCGTGGGCAAGCCGCAGGTCGTCACGCGTCGTGACGAGAACGGCAAGCTCCAGGAGCCCTACGAGCACATGACGATCGACACGCCGGAGGAGCACCTCGGCGCGATCACGCAGCTCATGGCCGCGCGCAAGGGTCGCATGGAGAACATGACGAACCACGGCACCGGCTGGATCCGCATGGAGTTCATCGTGCCGTCGCGTGGTCTCATCGGCTTCCGCACGTCGTTCCTCACCGAGACCCGCGGCACCGGCATCGCCAACGCGATCTCGCACGGCTACGACGACTGGGCCGGCCCGATCCAGACCCGCATCAACGGCTCGATCGTGTCCGACCGCTCGGGTGTCGTCACGCCGTTCGCCATCACGAACCTCCAGGAGCGGATGACGTTCTTCGTCAACCCGACCGAGGAGGTCTACGAGGGCATGGTCATCGGCGAGAACTCGCGCGCCGACGACATGGACGTGAACATCACCAAGGAGAAGAAGCTCACGAACATGCGTTCGGCGAACGCCGACTCCTTCGAGTCGATGACGCCGTCGCGCCAGCTCTCCCTCGAGGAGTGCCTGGAGTTCGCGCGCGAGGACGAGTGCGTCGAGGTCACCCCCGACGCCGTCCGCATCCGCAAGGTCGAGCTCGACGCGCAGGCACGCCAGCGCGCCTACGCCCGCCTCAAGCGCCAGGACGCGTAGCGGCAGGTCGCGTCAGCGACACGGCAGCAGCCGGGAGGCACGCCCTCCGTCCGACGGCCCGGTCACCTCGTCGAGGTGGCCGGGCCGTCGGCGTCCCCGCCCCCGGTGGTGTCGCCGTCGGTGGTCCTGCCGTCGGTGTCCGGGGTTACGGTGGACGGGTGACCCTCGATCTGCTCTCGCTGTACCAGGACCTGCACGCCCACCCGGAGCTCGGCTTCCAGGAGCACCGGACGGCCGGCGTCGTGGCCGACCGCCTCGCCGAGATCGGCGGGCTCGAGGTCACGACGGGCGTCGGCGGCACGGGCGTCGTCGGCGTGCTGTCGAACGGTGACGGCCCGGTCGTCTGGCTCCGTGCCGACATGGACGGCCTGCCCGTGCAGGAGCGCACCGGGCTGGCCTACGCGAGCGAGCACACCGGTCGCGACGACGAGGGCAACGACGTCCCGACCATGCACGCCTGCGGCCACGACATCCACGTGACGTGGCTGCTCGGCGCGCTCGAGCGGCTCGTCGCCACCCGTGCGGACTGGCACGGCACCGTCGTCGCGGTCTTCCAGCCCGCAGAAGAGGTCATCTCCGGTGCCCGCGCGATGATCGAGGACGGGCTCGTCGACCGCTTCCCGACGCCCGACGTCGTGCTCGGGCAGCACTCCGCGCCGGCCCCGGTGGGCGTCGTCGCGGTCGGCTCCGGCCCGGTGATGGCGTCGAGCGACCGCCTGACGATCACGTTCAACGGTCGCGGCGCGCACGGCTCGGCACCGCAGGCGTCCCTCGACCCGATCGTCACCGCGGCCAGCGCCGTCGTGCGGTTGCAGACCGTCGTCTCGCGCGAGGTGTCCCCGTCGGACGCCGGGGTCGTCACGGTCGGCAGCTTCCACGCCGGCACCCGGCCGAACATCATCCCGGACCAGGCCGTGATCGAGATCTCGACCCGGGCCCGCAACGAGGAGACCCGCGAGCGGATCATCGCCTCGATCGAGCGGATCGTGCGTGCCGAGAGCGACGCCGGCGGGCTGCCCGCCCCGACGATCGAGCGTGCCCCGGGCGCCGAGGTCACCGTGAACGACGCCGACGCCGCAGCACGCGTGCTCGAGTCCCTGCACGGGGTGGTCCCGGACGCGCGCGACCTCGAGATCGGGCTGGCGATGGCGTCGGAGGACGTCGGTCAGCTCGCCACCGCCGCCGGTGCGCCGCTCGTGTACTGGTTCACGGGCATCACCGACCCCGAGCTGTTCCGGAGCGGGGCCGACGTGCCGAGCAACCACTCGCCGTTCTACGCGCCGCAGGCCGAGACCGCGATCCCGGTCGGGGTCGACGCCCTCGTGGCGGCGACCCGTGCCCACCTGTCCTGACCGACGGGCGGGGTGCCCGCTGCGCCGGCGCGTTGTCGTGGTCGTGACCACGGGGCGGACCGGCGGCTTCCCAGGGGACGCACGCCGGGCCTCCCGGCAGTCGTCCTAGGGTGACCGCATGCGAACGTCACGAACCCTGATCGCCGCCGTCACGGCGGGCATCGCCCTCGCCGGTCTGACCGGCTGCTCCGCCGACGCGGTGCGGCAGGCGACCGACCTCGGCTCGTCCGTCGCGTCGAACGTGAGCGAGACCGTGCAGGGCATCGACGGCGGGGCGATCCAGGACGGCATGTCCTCGGTGGCCGGCGGCATCGACGGCGCGCTCGACACGGCGCTCAAGGGCACGGGTGTCACCTCGGACGGCAAGCTGCCCGACGGGTTCCCGACCGCCCAGGTCCCGCTCGTCGACGGCACGGTGCTCGGCGGCGGTTCCGGCCCCGACGGGTCCGGGTGGGTCGCGCAGGTCCGGGTCGCCTCGGTCGACGACTTCACGGTGGCCGCGCAACGCCTCGCGGACGCCGGGTACACCGAGTCGGCGAAGCGGGCGGACGCGTCGAGCGCGTTCGGCATGTTCCGGAGCGACGCGTACCGCGTGGTCCTGACGTTCTCGCAGACAGGCGACGGCGTCACGGCGACGTACATCGTGACCCCGCGCTAGCGAAGTAGCCTGGGGGACGATGTCCAAGGTCCCCGCCACGCGCCCCGAGCGCGTCCTCTTCGTGCACGCCCACCCCGACGACGAGACCCTCGTGTCGGGCGGCACCATCGCGACGCTGCTCGAGCTCGGCGCCGAGGTCACCGTCCTGACCGCCACGCGCGGGGAACGGGGCGAGGTGCTCGTCCCCGAGCTCGCGTCGATCGTCGGCGACGGTGCCCGCGTGGCCGCGCACCGCGAGACCGAGATCGCCGCGGCCCTCGCCGCCCTCGGCGGCCCGGCGCACCTGTGGCTCGGCGGACCGGGTGCCCGTCCGACCGACCTGCCGCACCGGCGGTACGGCGACTCGGGCATGCAGTGGGGCGCGGACGGTCGCGCCGTCGCGGCCGACGACGCACCGGCCGACTCGCTCACCGCCGCGGACCTCGGCGAGGTCGTCGACGACGTGCGCGCCGCCATCCGGTCGACCGGGGCCGACGCGGTCGTGAGCTACGCCGACGACGGCGGGTACGGGCACCCCGACCACGTGCGGGTGCACCACGCGGCGCGGTACGCGGCCCGTGCCGAGGAGGTCCCGTTCTCGATGATCGTCGACCCCGGGTCCGCCGAGGTCGACCTCACCGTCGACGTCCTGCCCGTGCGGGCGAAGGTGCGTGCGGCGCTCGAGCAGTACCGGTCGCAGGTCACCGTCGACCCGGCCGACCCGGAGCAGCCTCGCGCGCTCAGCTGGGTGATGCCCCACGGCGAGCGGCAGCACGCCCCCGCGGTCGAGGCGTACCGGCACGACGCCGACCCCGTGCCGCAGGCACCGCAGACCTTCGCCGAGATGTCCCGGCAGGGAAAGGCCGCCGCGGTGGTCGTCGCCACGGTGCTCGGACTCGTCGCGGGTGCGCTCGGCACCGTGACCCACCAGCAGACCCTCGGCGGCTTCCCGGTCGGCACCGTCATCACGACGCTCATGGTGGTCGGGTTGCTCGTCGGGCTCCGCCTGCTCTACCGGTCGCGGGCGATGGTCGCCGCGGCCGGGATCGCGGTCATGGTCGCGACCCAGGTGCTCTCGTCGGTCGCCGGACCGTCCTCGCCCCTGGTCCCGCAGAACCTCGCCGGCTACGTGTGGACGTTCGCGCCGGCGGTCATCGCTGCGTTCACGCTCGCGTGGCCGGACCTGTCCGGCCTCCGTGCGGCGCGGTCAGGGGCCTCGGCGCCCCGCGAGTAGACTCGGGTTCGCTCAGTCCGAAGGGAGCACCCGCACCGTGACCTACGTGATCGCCCAGCCCTGTGTCGACGTCAAGGACCGCGCCTGCATCGACGAATGCCCGGTCGACTGCATCTACGAGGGTGACCGGTCGCTCTACATCCACCCCGACGAGTGCGTGGACTGCGGGGCCTGCGAGCCCGTCTGCCCCGTCGAGGCGATCTACTACGAGGACGACCTGCCCGACCAGTGGGCCGACTACTACAAGGCCAACGTCGAGTTCTTCGACGAGGTCGGCTCGCCCGGCGGCGCCGCCAAGGTCGGCGTGATCCACAAGGACCACCCCGTGGTCCTCGCCGAGCCCCCGCGCGGCTGAGCCCGGGGCAGCACGTGGCGCTCGACCTCCCCGACTTCCCCTGGGACCAGCTCGTCCCGTTCAAGCAGCGCGCCGCGGCGTACGAGGGCGGCATCGTCGACCTCAGCGTCGGCTCGCCCGTCGACCCGACGCCCGCGGTGGTCCGGACGGCCCTCGCCGAGGCCACCGACGCGCACGCGTACCCGCAGGTCGCCGGTACCCCGGCCCTGCGCGAGGCGATCGCGGACTGGTACGGACGCCGACAGGGGATCGCCCTGACGCCGGAGCAGGTCCTGCCGACGATCGGCTCGAAGGAGTTCATCGCCGGGCTCGCGCTGTGGCTCGGCGTCGGTCCGGGCGACACCGTGGTGTTCCCCGAGGCCGCCTACCCGACCTACGAACTCGGCGCCGCACTCGTCCGCGCCGAGGCACTGGCGTCCGACGACCCCGCCGCGTGGCCGGCGACGACGAAGCTCGTGTGGCTGAACTCGCCCGGCAACCCGGACGGCCGCGTCCTGTCCGTCGAGCAGCTCCGCGCCGCCGTCACCCGGGCCCGCGAGCTCGGTGCCGTGGTCGTCGGGGACGAGTGCTACGCCGAACTCGGGTGGGAGCCGCCGTACGACACCGCCCCGACCCCGTCGATCCTCGACCCGCGGGTCGTCGGCGACTCGGTCGACGGCGTCCTCGCCGTCTACTCGCTGTCGAAGCAGTCGAACCTCGCGGGCTACCGTGCCGCCTTCGTCGCCGGGGACGCCGTGCTGCTCGCCGAGGTCCTGGCCGTCCGCAAGCACACCGGGATGATGCCGCCGCTGCCGGTGCAGCAGGCGATGGTCGTCGCCCTCGCCGACGAGACGCACGTGCAGCAGCAGAAGGCGCGCTACCGGAACCGCCGGAACATGCTCCGACGGGCACTCGACGGGGCGGGCTTCCGCATCGACCACAGCGAGGCCGGCCTGTACCTCTGGGCCACCCGCGGCGAACCCGCGCTCGACACGGTGGGGTGGCTCGCCGACCGCGGCATCCTCGTCGCCCCGGGCACGTTCTACGGCCCGGCGGGTGCGGAGCACGTGCGGATCGCGCTCACGGCGACCGACGACCGGATCGCGGCGGCCGCGCAGCGGCTGGCGAGCACGCGGCGACTGTCCGCGTCCTGACGGGCGTCCGCCGCGCCTCCCGGCCGGTCCGCGGGCTCCGCACCGCCGGGCGTTCCGTGCACAATCCGCGGTTCCCACCAATTCCGGGCCCCCGGATGGTGCACGACCGACAGTGGCCGCGATTAGGCTGTCGTCGTGACTGACACTGCCAACGACGCTCAGAAGACGGCCACACCGCCCACCACGCCCGTCCCCGTGAGCCCGGGCGCCGCCGAGTCGACGGAGACCGCGACGCTGACGTTCCCGGGGGGAACGGCGGAGTTCCCGATCCTGCCGAGCGTCGACGGGGCGTCGGCGATCGACATCTCGTCGCTCAAGAAGCAGACCGGGCTGAACACGCTCGACTACGGCTTCGTCAACACCGGGGCCACCCGCAGCGCCATCACGTTCATCGACGGCGACGAGGGGATTCTGCGCTACCGCGGGTACCCGATCGACCAGGTCGCCTCCGGCTGCACCTACCTCGAGGTCGCCTGGCTGCTCATCTACGGTGAGCTCCCCACGCCCGACGAGCTCGCGTCCTTCGACGCGCGGATCCGTCGCCACACACTGCTGCACGAGGACCTCCGTCGCCTGTTCGACGCGCTCCCGCACTCGGCGCACCCGATGTCGGTGCTGTCCAGCGCGGTCAGTGCGCTGTCGACGTACTACGAGGACGACATGGACGTCGACGACCCCGAGAAGGTCGAGCTCCAGACCGTCCGGCTCCTCGCCAAGCTCCCCGTCATCGCGGCGTACGCGCACAAGAAGGCGATCGGGCAGGCCTTCCTGTACCCGGACAACTCGCTGTCGTTCGTCGACAACTTCCTCCGCCTGAACTTCGGCACCATGGCCGAGACCTACGTGCCGAACCCGGTGCTGTCGAAGGCGCTCGAGCGGCTGCTCATCCTGCACGAGGACCACGAGCAGAACGCCTCGACCTCGACGGTGCGACTCGTCGGCTCGACGAAGGCCAACATGTTCGCGTCGATCTCGGCGGGCATCAACGCGCTCTACGGGCCGCTGCACGGCGGTGCGAACGAGGCCGTGCTCGAGATGCTCCAGCAGATCAAGGACTCCGGCGAGCCGGTGTCGCGCTTCGTCGAGCGGGTGAAGAACAAGGAGCGCGGGGTGAAGCTC
This sequence comes from Curtobacterium sp. MCBA15_004, assembly GCF_001865055.2. NCBI lineage: Bacteria > Bacillati > Actinomycetota > Actinomycetes > Micrococcales > Microbacteriaceae > Curtobacterium > Curtobacterium sp. MCBA15_004. The sequence continues at coordinate 1,007,571 of NZ_CP126266.1, forward strand.
ATGGGCTTCGGGCACCGCGTCTACAAGAACTACGATCCGCGCGCGAAGCTCGTCAAGGAGTCCGCGCACGAGGTGCTCCAGTCGCTCGGCGTGCAGGACGACCTGCTCGACATCGCGATGGAGCTCGAGCAGATCGCGCTCGAGGACGAGTACTTCGTCAGCCGCCGGCTCTACCCGAACGTCGACTTCTACACCGGCATCATCTACCGGGCGATGGGCTTCCCGCCGCGGATGTTCACCGTGCTGTTCGCCATCGGGCGGCTGCCCGGCTGGATCGCACAGTGGCGTGAGCTGAACAACGACCCGCAGAACAAGATCGGACGCCCGCAGCAGCTGTACGTGGGGCACCCGGAGCGGGACCTGCCGGCGCGCTGACGCGCGGCCCCGGTCCGGGCGGAAGGCCCGCTCGCGTCCCGCGAGTGGCGTCGGACGGGAGGCGCGGTGCGGACTGGCACCGCGCCTCCCGTCCGACGCTCCGCCCGTTCCTCCCATCCGCCCGGTTCGGCCGGTCAGGCCCGGTTCCAGGCGCGGAGGCGCGGGCGGCTACGCGTGCAGCGCGGTGTTCAGCTGGATGCCCTTGCCCTTGCGCTGCAGGGCTTCGACCGCGCCCGTGAGCGAGTTGCGGCGGAACAGCACGTTCGGGACGCCTGAGAGCTCGGCAGCCTTCACGGTGCGGGCGGTCCCGTCGGGTGCCGGGGCGGCTCCGACGAGCACGACCTTGGTGCCGGCCGTGACGTAGAGCCCCGCCTCGACCACGGAGTCGTCGCCGAGCGAGATCCCGAGACCGGCGTTCGCGCCGAGCAGGGCCCGCTCACCGAGGGACACCCGGTGCGTGCCGCCGCCGGACAGCGTGCCCATGATCGACGCACCGCCGCCGATGTCCGTCCCGTGTCCGACGACGACGCCCTGGCTGATCCGGCCCTCGACCATCGCGTCGCCGAGCGTGCCCGCGTTGAAGTTCACGAAGCCCTCGTGCATGACGGTCGTGCCCGGGGCGAGGTGCGCGCCGAGACGGACCCGCGAGGCGTCGGCGATCCGGACCCGTTCGGGGACGACGTAGTCGAGCAGACGGGGGAACTTGTCGACCGCGTGCACCGCGATGCCGGCGCGCTGCAGCGTCGGACGGAGCCGGACGAGCGCGTCGGGGTGCACCGGTCCGGCGTTCGTCCACGCGACGATCGGCAGGTGCGCGAAGACGCCGTCGAGGTTGACCGCGTTCGGGCGGACGTGCAGGTGGCTCAGCAGGTGCAGCCGGAGGTACGCGTCGGGGGTGCTCGCGGGGGCGTCGTCGATCGCGACGGCGGTCGTGACGACCTCGGTGCGGACCTCGCGGCGCGGGTCCTCGCCGACGTGCGCGAGGAGGTCGGCGGGGACGGCGGCGGCGGACGGCAGGGCGCCGAGGTGCGTCTCCGGGTACCAGGTGTCGAGGATCGTGCCGTCGGCGGCGATCGTCGCCAGGCCGTGGCCCCAGGCGTGGGTGGGCTGCGCGGTGGAGGTCGTCTCGGTCACCGGACAAGGGTAGCGAGCGCCCGCGACGGGCGACCGTCCGGGCGGTCCGGACCGCGGTGCCTGCGGCCGGGATCGCGGTGCCTGCGGCCGGGACCGTGGCGCCCGTCGCCGGGGCTGCGGCGCCTGTGGACGGGACTGCGGTGCTCCACAGGTTCGCCGTCGTCCACGGGACCGGGAGGGCCCGGCCGGTAGGCTGCCCGCATGCCGGAGCTGCTCGACCTCACCGCCTCGTCCATCGACATCACGCGTGCCATCTGCGACATCGAGTCGGTGTCCGGCAACGAAGGCCGCCTGGCCGACGCGATCGAGGCGACGCTCGCCCCGATGACGCACCTCGACGTGGTCCGCGACGGTGACGCGATCGTGGCGAGGACGGACCTCGGGCGCGACCGTCGGGTCGTCATCGCCGGGCACATCGACACCGTGCCGCTGAACGGCAACCTGCCGACCGAGTTCCGCACCACCGACGACGGCACCGAGATCCTGTGGGGCCGCGGCACGGTCGACATGAAGGCCGGGGTCGGTGTGCAGCTCAAGCTCGCGCACGACCTCGTCGCACCGTCCGTCGACGTCACGTGGGTCTTCTACGACCACGAGGAAGTGAGCGACTCCCTGAACGGCCTCGGTCGGCTCGCCCGCACCCGCCCGGAACTCCTCGCCGGCGACTTCGCGATCCTGGGGGAGCCGTCGGGCGCCCAGATCGAGGGCGGCTGCAACGGCAACCTCCGGGCCGAGGTCCGGACGTTCGGCAAGCGCTCGCACAGCGCCCGGAGCTGGATCGGCGAGAACGCGATCCACAAGACCGCGCCGATCCTCGCGACGCTCGCCGCGTACGAGCCCCACACCGTGACGGTCGACGGGCTCGAGTACCGCGAGGGCCTCAACGCGGTCGGGATCTCCGGCGGCATCGCCGGCAACGTCATCCCCGACGAGGCGATGGTCCACGTCAACTACCGGTTCGCGCCCTCGCGCAGCGCCGACGAGGCCGTGGCGCACATCCGCGAGCTCTTCGACGGGTACGACGTGCAGATCGTCGACCTCGCCGCGGGCGCCCGTCCCGGTCTCGACGCCCCGCTGGCGCAGGACTTCGTCGCGGCCGTCGGCGGACCGGCTCCGCGCCCGAAGTACGGCTGGACGGACGTCGCCCGGTTCTCGGCGCTCGGCGTCCCCGCCGTGAACTACGGCCCGGGTGAGCCGGTCTTCGCCCACCACGACGACGAGCAGGTCCCCGTCGACCAGATCACCGCGGTCGAGGACGGTCTGCGGCGGTGGCTGACGGCGTGACCACCGGTCCCGCGCGGACCCTCGCGGGACCCCGGAGCGGTGCGCGCTGGCGTGCCCGCTACCGCGCCGCGCCCTGGTGGGTGCGGATCACCGTCGTGTACGTCGCCGCACGGCTCGTCACCGGTGCGATGCTGCTCGCGTTCGCGAGCGTGCAGGCCGCGAACTCGTTCACCGCGGCGCACCCGTCGTACCTGTCCTTCGCGTCGATCTGGGACGGCGCCTGGTACCGGGTGATCGCGACGGGCGGCTACCCCTCCGTGCTGCCGGTCGACGCCGCCGGGCACGTGACCGAGAACGCGTGGGCGTTCATGCCCGCGTACCCGTTCCTGGTCCGTGGGCTCATGCTCCTGACCGGTGCGTCGTTCGAGGCCGTCGCGGTCTCGGTGTCGCTCGTCGCCGGGTGGGGTGCCGCCCTGGTGTTCCGGCGACTGGTCGGTCGGTTCCTCGACGACCCGCGCGCGACCTTCGCGACGGTGCTGTTCTGCGTCGCGCCGGTGTCCGCGGTCTTCCAGGTCGCGTACGCCGAGGCGATGGGCCTGTTCCTGCTCGTCGTCGCGCTGCTGCTCATGGTCGACCGGCGCTGGTGGACGATGCTGCCCGTCGTGCTCCTGCTCGGCATGACCCGACCGACGGGGCTCGCCTTCGCCCTCGCGGTCGGGCTCTTCCTGGTGGTGTGGGCCGTCCGTCCCGCGTGGGTGCGGGAGCCGGATCGCCCGACCCTGAGGGGCGCGCTGCCGCCGCTCGTCGTGGCCGTGGTGTCCGGTCTGGTCGGCCTGGCGTGGCCGGCGATCGCCTGGGCCGTCACCGGGATGCCGAAGGCCTACACCGACACCGAGCTCGCCTGGCGGTCGTCGTACATCGGGTGGGGCGAACTCGTGCCCTTCGCGCCGTGGGTGCAGGGCTTCGGCTGGTGGTTCCGGCAGCCGGTGGGCGGGGTCCTGCTCGCGCTCGTGCTCGTCGGGTTCGCGGTCTTCGTGTTCCAGCCCGCCGCGCGGCGCATCGGTCTGGAGCTGCGGCTGTGGGCCGTGGCGTACCTGGTCTACCTGCTCGCGGTGTTCTTCCCGCAGTCGAGCACGTGGCGCATCCTGCTGCCGATCGCGCCCCTGCTCGGGATCGTCGCGCTGCCGCGGTCGCGGGTGTACCGGGTCCTCCTCGTGGCGGTCTGCCTCGGGCTGCAGTGGACCTGGTTGTACTACTGCTGGTGGGTCGACGGCTACGACTGGACCCCGCCGTGATCGGCGGCCCCCGCCGCTGAGTCCGACGACGCCCCGCCGGGGAGCACCGCGCCGTCCGGCCCGGTGCCGTCCGACCCCGCGCCGACCGAGCCCGCGCCGACCGAGCCGGCGCCGTCGGGCCCGGTGCCGTCGGGCTTCCACGCGGCCGCGGCGGTGACCATCGCGTTCACGGTGGCGATGAACGGCACCGCGAAGAACGCGCCGACCACGCCGGCGATGGTCGTGCCCGCGGTGACGCCGAGCACGACGCCGAGCGGGTGCACCTTCACGGCGCTGCCGGTGAGGAACGGGTGCAGGACGTGGCTCTCCAGCTGCTGCACGACCACGACGATGCCGAGCATCACCAGCGCCGGCACCCAGCCGCTGAAGACGAGCGCGATCACGACGGCCACCGTGCCGCCGACGATCGCACCGACGACGGGGACGAACGCACCGAGGAACACCACGACACCGATCGGGATCGCGAGCGGGAGCTGCAGGGCGAGCGCACCGATCACGATGCCGAGCGCGTCCGTGACCGCGACCACGAGCTGCACGCGGATGAAGCTCGTCAGGGTCTTCCACCCGGCGTTCCCGGCCACGTCGATGCGGGCACGGGCGCGACGGGGGAACAGCCGGACGACCCACGCCCAGATGCGCTTCCCGTCGATGAGCACGAACAGCGTCGTGAAGACCACGATGAACAGCCCCTCGAGCGCGTGCACGACGCCGAGTCCCGCGGCCTGGAACCCGGAGAGGATCGACGAGGCGTGCTTCTCGATGAAGTCGGTGCCCTGCGAGATCCACTTGTCGACCTGCGACGACGTGATGCCGAACGGCTCGGTGTTCAGCAGCGACTGGAGCGAGTCCGCGGTGTGGTGCAGTCGACGCTCGAGCGACGGCAGGTCGTACCGGATCTGCGCGGTGACGACGAGCGCGAGGACAGCGATCACGACGGCGACCGCGAGGAAGCACGAGAGCACCGCGAGCCACTTCGGCCACCGGTGCCGTTGCAGGAACGCTGACATCGGCGCGAGCAACGCGCAGAGCAGCAGCCCGATGCAGAACGGCACGACGATGTCCTGCAGGAGCACCACGAACGCGACGACGACGGCCAGCGCGGCGAGCACGACGAGGAACCGCCACGAGAAGGCGCCCGCGGTGCGCATGCCCGCCGGGACGGCCTCGACGGCGGGGTCGAGGGGGCGTGCACTGCGCGTGGAGCGGATGAACGGCATCCGCGCAGCGTACGCACGGGAGCCGAACGACAGCGGCGATCCGACACCCCCAACCTGGGCGGTTTCGCAGTTCGCCCCTCGATACGGGATAATGGCCAGGCATGTACTGCGCGAAAGGGGACATCTGATGGCAGCGATGAAGCCGAGGACCGGTGACGGGCCGATGGAGGCTGTCAAGGAGGGTCGACTCATCGTCGTGCGGGTTCCGCTCGAAGGTGGAGGCCGCCTGGTGGTCTCGGTCAACGACGCCGAGGCCAAGGAACTCCACGACGCACTCGCCGAGGTCGTCTCGGCATAGTCCGTCGAAGCACCACGTCGACAGGCCCGGAGCACGTACGCTCCGGGCCTGTCGTCGTCTGCGGGAGGCCGGGCGGACGCGCCCGACGAAGCGGCCGCGCTCGACGAAGCGGACGCGCTCGACGAAGCGGCCGCGCTCGAGAACGCGGCAGCGCTCAGGCGCGGACCGCTACGCGGACACCTTCGTCATCTGCAGCAGCCCGTCCCCGGCGGGGGAGAGCGCACTCCGCACCGCGCCCGAGGTCGACACCTCGGTGAGCAGCAGCCGGAAGTCCGTCGTCGCCCGGTCCCGGCGCACCGGGTCGGCCACGCGACCGCGCCACAGTGCGTGCGGGACGAGCACGGTGCCGCCGACACGGGCGAGCCGGAGCCCGTGCTCGACGTACTCGATCACGTGCTCGGGGTCGGCGTCGACGAGCACGACGTCGTACGACGCCTCGTTCATGCGCGGGAGCACCTGGTTCGCACGGCCGGGGATGAGCCGGATCCGGGCGGGGGCGGTGCCGGCGGCGATGTACGCGTCGCGGGCGTACTGCTGGTGGTCCACCTCGACGTCGATCGTGGTGAGGGTCGCGTCCGGGGCCCCGGCGAGCAGGTACAGCCCGGAGACGCCGAGCCCGGTGCCGATCTCGATCATCGCCGTCGCACGCGAGGCAGCGGACACCACGGCGATCTGGGCGCCGATGGCGGGGGAGATCGCCTCGACCCCGAGTTCCAGGGAGTGCTCACGCGCCCGGGCGATCACCTCGGGCTCCGAGACGAGGTCCTCGGTGAACTTCCAGTTCGACTCTTTCTCTGACACGCACACTCCGTTCGGAGGACAACTCTACGGGTGCGGCGCAGTGGGACGGGTTACGCTCGTTTGCGTGTCCATCGACTTCAACAAGATCCTGATCATCGGGATCATCGCGGTGCTGCTCCTCGGCCCGCAGCGGTTGCCGATGTACGCGCAGAAGCTCGCGGAGTTCGTCAAGGCGGTCCGCCGGTTCGCGGACACCGCGAAGGACCGGATGCGCGAGGAGATGGGCCCCGAGTTCGACGACGTCGACTGGCAGAAGCTCGACCCGCGCCAGTACGACCCGCGGCGGATCATCCGCGACGCGCTGCTCGACTCCGGCGGCACGACCGCGGGTGGGATGGCGGCGGTCGAGACCGCGCAGGTCACCGCGTCGCGTGTCCGCGCGACGGCACCCGTCGTCCCGCTCGCCGCGGGCGAGCCCGCCCCCTTCGACGCCGAGGCGACCTGACCCCTCACGGCTGACGGACCCGACGCCCTGCTGACGGGCCGACGCGCGGCTCACGAGCCCCAGGGTCCGACGAGCGGCCCACGGCCGCGACGTGCCCCGCTGACGGACGGGAGGCGCGGTGCCGGCCCGCACCGCGCCTCCCGTCCGTCAGTCCCTGGTCGCGACGACCGTGAACGTCGTCGGCATGCGGTCGCGGTCCGCCGCAGGCCAGACCCACGAGCCGTTGCCGTCCTCCTCCATCCGCGGGCTGAAGCGCCACGGGAGCGTCCGGCCCTCGTCGAGGAGCCGCAGTCGGAGGCCGGCCCCGAGCAGCGCGTTCACGACCTCGGACAGCGGGTGTGGCCACTCGTACGTGCGGGTGTTCGCGACGGTGCCCTCGCCGGCGTAGGTGCCCGCGCCCTCCCACTGCTGCGCGGTGCCGTCCGGGAAGTACCGGTACCGCGTGACGAGCTCGGACGCGGTCTCGTCGACCGCGTACAGCGCCGGGTGGCCGTCGCGGATGAAGAACACGCCGCCGGGGCGCAGGAGCGCGGCGACCTGCGCCGCCCAGCGGTCGAGGTCGTCGAGCCAGCAGATCGTGCCGATGCTCGTGTAGACGACGTCGAAGTCGCCCGTGACGGCCGCGCGGGCGTCGAGCACGTCGGACTCCACCCACGTGACGTCGAGCCCGAGCCGCTCCGCGAGCGCCGCACCGGAGGCGAGCGCGGGCGCGGAGAAGTCGACCCCGGTGACACGGGCGCCCTCGCGCGCGAGCGAGACCGTGTCGGTGCCGATGTGGCACTGCAGGTGGCAGACGTCGAGGCCGTCCAGCGAGCCGGACGGCAGCCAGCGCGCCAGCACCGGCAGGTCGTCGCGCACGACGTCGGAGCGGTGGCCGGGGTCGTCCAGCGCTGCGACGTCGTAGGCACCCTCGTGGATCGGTACCCGGTCGTCCCAGTTCGCTCGGTTGGCGTCGCGGGCGGCGTCCCAGTCGACGGTGACGTGGTCGGTGTTGCTCATGCCGCCACGGTAGCGGGAGACGGGAGCGGTCCGCGAGCCGTGCTCAGGAGAGCGTCAACCCGAGCTTCCGCCCCGCGAGGCCGCGCCCCATCGTGGTGATCGTCTCCGCGACCTCCCGGAGCGCGCGGGCCGCGGGGTCCTCCGGGGCGCCGAGGACGACCGGCACACCGGTGTCCCCGCCCTCCCGGAGCGGCACCGACAGCGGCACGCGGCCGAGCACCGGCACCGGGACGTCCTGCCCGCGCGACAGACGTGCCGCGGTCTCGTCGCCGCCGCCCTCGCCGAACAGGTGCAGGACGCTGCCGTCGGGCTGCACGAGCCCGGCCATGTTCTCGACCACGCCGATCACCCGCTGCCCGGTCTGACGCGCGACGACGCCGCTCCGCTCGGCGACGTCCGCCGCGGCGGCCTGCGGGGTGGTGACGACGATGACCTCGGCGTGCGGGAGCAGCTGCCCGACCGAGATCGCGACGTCGCCGGTCCCGGGCGGCAGGTCGAGCAGGAGCACGTCGAGGTCGCCGAACCACACGTCGGTGAGGAACTGGGCGACCGTGCGGTGCAGCATCGGTCCGCGCCAGGACACCGCGGTCGAGACGTCGTCGACGAACATGCCGATCGAGACGACCTTCACGTCGTGCGCGACCGGCGGCAGGATCATGCTGTCGACCCGGGTCGGTCGGGGTGCGACGCCGTCCGCGTCGGTCAGGCCCATCAGCCCGGGGACGCTGAAGCCGTGCACGTCGACGTCGACCACACCGACCCGCTGTCCGGCGGCGGCGAGGGCCACCGCGAGGTTCACGGTGACGGTGGACTTGCCGACCCCGCCCTTGCCGCTCGTCACGGCGATCACCCGGGTCAGCGAGTCCGGGGTGAACTGCACGCCGCGCGGGCGGTCGCCCCGCAGCCGTTCGGTGAGCGCTGCGCGCTGCGCGGGCGACATGACGGAGACGTCGACGTCGACGGCGGCGACGCCGTCGACCGAACCGGCGGCCGCGCGCACGTCCCGCTCGATCGTGTCGGCGGCCGGGCACCCGACGATCGTGAGCTGCAGGTCGACGCGCACCGTGCCTCCCGGCTGCACGTCGACACCGCGGATCATGTCGAGCTCGGTGACGGGTCGGCGTATCTCGGGGTCGAGGACGCGGCCGAGCGCAGCGAGGACCGCCGCGCCCAGCCGTTCGTCGTCCTCGTGCCGGTCGGCGGGGTCAGCCACGACCGGTCCGGCCGGCCTCGTCGGCCTCGGCCCTGCCGTGCACCGCTGCGTCGTCGGCGTCGCGCCGGTCGAGTTCCTCGAGCAGCGACCGGATCTCGGCGCGGATGAAGTCCTTCGACGCCATGTCGCGCATGGCGAGCCGGAGGGCGACGACCTCGCGGGCGAGGTACTCGGTGTCGGCGAGGTTGCGCTCGGCGCGCTGCCGGTCCTGCTCGAACTGCACGCGGTCGCGGTCGTCCTGGCGGTTCTGCGCGAGCAGGATGAGCGGCGCGGCGTACGAGGCCTGGAGCGACAGCACGAGGGTCAGCGCGGTGAAGCCGATCGCCGCCGAGTCGAACTGCCACTTCGGCGGTGCGACCGTGTTGTAGATCATCCAGACGGCACAGAACACCGTCAGGCCGACGAGGAACCAGGGTGTTCCCATTGCACGTGCAATGCCCTCGGTCGCGCGACCGAAGGTGTCCCCGCGGCCACGTCGGCGGGTCGGGAGCACGCGCGTGCGCATGCCCTTGGGCGAGTCGAGCCGCACCTGTCGTGCGTCATCCGTTCGGGCCACGGGTGGTCCTCCTTCCCGTCGTCACGGGCGTCTTGCGCGGGCGTTGGCGGAGTCGCGAGGGGGAGTCCCCCTCGCCCCGACTTCGCCAGTCGTCCGGCAGGACGTGGTCGAGGACATCGTCGATCGTCACCACCCCGACGAGACGGTGGGCGTCGTCGACCACGGGGACGGACACGAGGTTGTAGGTCGCCATGACGCGCGTGACCTCGGCGGCGCTGGCGTCGACCCGCACCGGTTCGGTCTGCTGGTCGATGAGCGTGCCGAGCCGTTCGTTCGGCGGGTACCGGAGCATCCGCTGGAAGTGCACGAGGCCCAGGAACCGGCCGGTCGGCGGCTCGTACGGCGGCAGCGTGACGCACACGCTCGCACCGAGCGCCGGAGCGAGCTCGTGCCGACGGATGAGTGCGAGTCCCTCGGCCACGGTCGCGTCGGCCGAGACGATCACCGGCTCGGTCGTCATGAGACCACCCGCGGTGTCCGGCTCGTACTCGAGCAGCATGCGGACGTCCTGCGCCTCCTCGGGCTCCATGAGCTGGAGGAGGGCTTCGCTGCGGTCGTCCGGGAACTGGGCGAGCACGTCGGCGGCGTCGTCGGGCTGCATCTGGTCGAGCACGTCCGCGGCGCGGGCGTCCTCGAGGCGGGTCAGGATGGCGATGCGCTCCTGGTCGGGCATCTCCTCGAGCACGTCGGCGAGCCGGTCGTCGGGCAGCTCCTCGGCCACCTCGAACCGGCGCTCCTCGGGCAGGTCGAGCAGGGTCGACGCGAGGTCGGCCGGGACCAGGTCGGAGTACGCCGCGATGACGTGCTCGGCGGACTGGGCCTCACCGGGGAGCTCGTCCTCGGTGACCTCGTTCCAGGTCGAGAACGTCGTCGGACCCTTGCCGAACGGCGACGGGGTCGTCTTCGGCTTGCGGAGGAAGAGCTGCGAGACCTCCCAGTCGCCCTGCCCGCGGTCCTCGATCGCGACGTCCTCGATCGTGGCGCGGATGCGCTCCTTCTTGATGAGGACCTTGCGGCCGAGCATCTCGGCGATGACACGGACCTCGCCGCCGCGCTGCTCGAAGCGACGCATGTTCACCAGACCGGTCGTGATGACCTGTCCGGCGCCCATGGAGGTGATGCGGCCGATGCTCACGAAGATCCGACGCTTGCCGGGGACCTCGACGATCAGGCCGACCACATGGGGAGGGTCGACGCGACGGTAGACGACCAGGACGTCCCGGACGCGACCCACGCGGTCGCCCGCGGGGTCGAAGACGGAGCACCCGGCGAGGCGGGCGACGAAGACCTTCGTGGCGCTCACCCGGCCAGCGTAGCCGCTCGTGCCGGGGAGCCGCGGCAGCGGCGGGGGACGGGCCTGAGGAGACGCAGATGCGGCTGCGGTGGTGGCCGGGGTCCTGCGCTCGTCCGGGTGTCTCCCGGGAGGTGCACGTGCGATCGCAAGGTGCCCGGTGGATGATGGCTGGGTGAGCAACCAGAGCCCGTTCGCCGGACGCACCGCCCAGGCCTTCCCGACGCTCCCGCGCGGAGACGTCCTCGGCACCTACGACAGCTACCCCGACGCCCAGCGCGTCGTCGCGAAGCTCGCCGAGGCGGACTTCCCGGTGGCGAAGATCGCGATCGTCGGCAACGACCTCAAGACGGTCGAGCGCGTCACCGGCAAGATGACCTACGGTCGTGCCGCCATCGCCGGCGCGCTGTCGGGCCTCTGGCTCGGGTTCTTCCTCGGCATCGTGCTGACGCTGTTCTCGCCGAGCGCGGGCGGCCTCATCTTCGCCGCCGCGATCATCGGTGCGGCGTTCGGCATGCTCTACGGCATCGTCTCGTTCGCGATCACGAAGCGGCAGCGCGACTTCACGAGCGTGCACCAGGTGCTCGCCACGAACTACCAGATCGTCGTGGACCCGCAGCTGACGGGGCAGGCGCAGCGGATCCTCGGGCAGCACGGCGCGACGCCGTCCACGCACTGGAACGAGGCGCCGTCCGGTCCGCAGGGCACCCAGCCCCGCCCCCTGCAGGGGCAGCAGCCCTGGCGTCCGGGCCCGTCCCAGGGATCGCCCTACGGCGGGCACGCCACACCCCACCAGCCGGGAGGCGCGCAGCAGCCCGGGACGTCGGCCAGCGGCCAGCAGACGGGAGCGCCCCAGGGCGGGGCGCCCGGCCAGGACGCGCCACGGTACGGGACGAACGACGGCCCGCGGTACGGCACGAACGACGGCCCGCGGTACGGCACGAACGACGGCCCGCGGTACGGCACGAACGACGGCCCGCGCTACGGCGAGACCGCCGGGACCGCGCCTGCTCGCCAGCCCGCCGACCCGCGCGGTCCGCAGTCCCGACCCGACGAGCCGCCGCAGTACGGGGAGCGCGTCACCGGACCGGCGCCGACCGAGCCCGCACGTCCCGAGGACGGCGACGGCGCAGCCGACCAGGAGCGTCGGGGCTAGAGCACCTTCGAGTAGCAGATCGACCGGGCGGCACCGACGTACGGGCCGAACTGGGCGATGCGCGAGAAGCCCTCGCGCTCGTAGAAGCCGATCGCGCGCTTCTGCTCGTCGCCGGTCTCGAGCACGAGGGCCGGCGAACCGAGGTCGATCGCGGCTTCCTCGAGGCGCCGCAGGATCGCCGTCGAGACGCCGGCGCCGCGGGACTCCGGCCGCACGTACATGCGCTTCACCTCGGCGACGCCGTCCTGCACGATGCGCAGGCCACCGCAGCCGAGGGGCGTGCCGTCCTCGTCCCGGGCGAGGAAGAAGACCGCGATCGAGTCGGCGGTCGGCTTCTCGCCCGGTTCGGTGTCCCCGCCGTACGCACGGTCGATCTCGAGACGCTGCGCGGCCCGGAGGCGCTGGGCGTCGGGAGAGTCGAAGTGCTCCACGTCGATGGTGATCGTGGGGCGGTCGGAGGGCGTCGTGTCGGTGGGGGCCTCGGGCGTGGTCACGCCTTCAACCTAGCGGCCGGAGCGGGCGATCCACCCCTCCACTTCCGAGGGGGTCCGGGGGATGCCCACGGACAGGTTCTCGGCGCCGTCCTCGGTCACCAGGACGTCGTCCTCGATGCGGACGCCGATCCCGCGGAACTCCTCCGGCACGGTCAGGTCGTCCTGCTGGAAGTACAGGCCGGGCTCGATCGTGAACACCATGCCGGCCTGCACCACGCCGTCGAGGTACATCTCACGACGGGCCTTGGCGCAGTCGTGCACGTCGAGGCCGAGGTGGTGGCTCGTGCCGTGCACCATGTACCGGCGGTGGAACTGGTTGTCCGGGCGCAGCGACTCCTCCGCGGTGCCGGGCAGGAAGCCCCACTCGGCGGTCTTCCGCGCGATGACCTCCATCGCGGTGGCGTGCACCTCGCGGAAGGTGATGCCGGGCTGCACGATCGCGAACGCGGTGTCGGCCGCCTCGAGCACGGCCTCGTAGACCATGCGCTGCACGTCGGTGAAGGTGCCCGAGACCGGGAGGGTCCGGGTGATGTCGGCCGTGTAGAACGAGTCGACCTCGACCCCGGCGTCGATGAGGATGAGGTCGCCGGGCTGCACGGCACCGTCGTTGCGGGTCCAGTGCAGGATGCAGGCGTGGTGCCCCGAGGCGGCGATGGTGTCGTAGCCGACCGTGTTGCCGTCGGCGCGGGCACGGCGGTTGAAGGTGCCCTCGACGATGCGCTCGCCGCGGGGGTGCGCGAGGACGGCGTCGAAGTCGGCGATGACGTCGTCGAACCCGTGCTTCGTCGCGGCGACGGCCGCGCGGAGCTCCTGCACCTCGTAGCGGTCCTTCACCAGGCGCAGCTCGGACAGGTCGCGGGCGAGCACGTCGTCGGTCGCGGGGACGCCGTCGGTCTCGGACGCACCGCCGACCGCGGTGCCGAAGCGGGTGTCGAGTGACCGGGTGAGTTCCTCGTCGGCGTCGCGGACGACGAGGACGGCCGGGTCGAGGTCGTCGACCACGGCGTCGAACGCTCCGAGGTCGGCGGTCGCGATGCCGAGGTCGGCTGCGACCTCCTCGAGCGAGGGACGCGGGCCGACCCAGAACTCGCCGATCTCCGGGTTGGCGTAGAACTCCTCGGAGTCACGCCCCGCGGTCGCGCGGAAGTACAGCGTCGCGTCGTGGCCGGAGCCGGACGGCGTCATCACGAGCACCGAGCCGACCACGGTGTCGGTGCCCCAGCCGGTGAGGTGCGCGAACGTGGAGTGCGGGCGGAACGGGTAGTCGCAGTCGTTCGACCGGACCTTGGCGCGGCCGGCGGGGACGACGATCGTCCGGCCGGGGTGCAGCTCGGAGATCCGGGCACGGCGCTCGGCGGCGAAGGGGGCCTGCTCACGGGGCTCCGGCAGCGGCCGCTCGCGCTCGGCCCACTGCGAGGCGATGTGGTCCTTGAAGGTCGAGGAACCGGGGGTGGTGGAACGGTTGCTCGTCGCGCGGGGAGTCGTGTCGGCCATGTGCCCCATCATCGCACCGACCTGGACCGACGGCCTGAGCGGCTGTTCACCTGTCGGTACGATGGGCCGGTGCCCGATCCGTTCATCGACCTGCACACGCACTCGAGCGTGTCCGACGGCACCGAGCCGCCCGCCGACCTCGTCGCCGCGGCCGCCGCGGCGGGCCTCGACGGTGTCGCCCTGACCGACCACGACACCACCGCCGGTTGGGACGAGGCGATCGCCGCCGTCGCCGACCGTCCGATGACCCTGGTCCCGGGCCTCGAGCTGAGCACGCGCGTCGGGTACCGGAGCGTGCACGTCCTCGGCTACCTCGTCGACCCGACCGACCCGGACCTCGTCGCCGAGACCACCCGCATCCGCGAGGGCCGGCTCGCCCGTGCCCGCCGCATGGTCGACCGCATCGGCCGCGATCACCCGATCACCTGGGAGGACGTGCTCGCGCAGTCGAGCGAGGGTGCCACGATCGGTCGGCCGCACATCGCCGACGCGCTCGTCGCCCGCGGGCTGGAGCCCGACCGGAGCGCGGCGTTCCGCGGCATCCTGCACCCGGCCTCGGGCTACTACGAACCGCACGACGCGCCGTCGCCCCTGCGCGGCGTCGAGCTCATCCGCGGGGCCGGTGGCGTCCCCGTCATCGCGCACCCCGCCGCCTCGTCCCGCGGGATCGTGATCGACGAGCCGATGCTCCGCGAGCTCGTCGACGCCGGACTCGGCGGCCTCGAGGTCGACCACCGCGAGAACCAGTCGCACGGCAAGCGCACGCTGCTCGACTGGGCACGGGGCTCCGGCCTGTTCGTCACCGGGTCGAGCGACTACCACGGCACCGGCAAGCCCAACCGCCTCGGGGAGCACCGCACCGCGCGGGTGGCCTTCGACGCGATCGTCGCGCAGGCGACGGGCAGCGCCCCGGTGCACGGACCCGGCTCCCGCCTGGCCTGACCCGCTCTGCGGCCGGCTCGTCGGCGTCGGTGGTCGTCGCCGATTGAGCAGCAGACGTCGGGTCGACGCTCGGCACGCGACGTCGTCTGCTCCGTCGAGGAGCGTGCCGGCAGGCGGAGACGATGAAGGCCCCGTCGCGTCAGCGACGGGGCCCTCGGACGGGAGGCGCTACTCGCCCTCGCCGGCTGCCTGCGGTGCCGAGCTGGTCGCCTCGGCGGAACCGCCGCTGCGACGGCGACGACGGCGGCGACGCTTCGCGGCGCCGTCCGTCGTGCCGTCGGTCGACGACGCGTCCACCGCGGGCTGCGCGGTCTCGGTGGTGGTGGTCCCGGCGTCGGCCGACCCGGCGGCGCGAGCCGACGTGCCGGACTGCTCCGTGCCTCCAGACCGGTTGCGGCTGCGGCTGCGCGAGCCGCTGCGCTCACCGGTGGGGCGGTCGCCGGTGCGCTTGTCGGCGGTGCGTCGCTCGGTCCCCGCCGTGGCGGCGTGGCTCGACGCGCCGGGCAGACGACCCTTGGTGCCGGCCGGGATGTCGAGGTCGCTGAACAGGTGCGGCGACGACGAGTAGGTCTCGACGGGCTCGGGGATGCCGAACTCGAGCGCCTTGTCGATCAGCGTCCACTTGTGCAGGTCGTCCCAGTCGACGAACGTGACCGCGATGCCGGTCTTGCCGGCACGGCCGGTGCGCCCCGCGCGGTGCAGGTACGTGTCGGGGTCGTCCGGGATCGTGTGGTTGATCACGTGCGTGACGTCGTCCACGTCGATGCCGCGGGCTGCGACGTCGGTCGCGATGAGCACGTCGCGCTTGCCGGCCTTGAACGCCGCCATCGCGCGCTCGCGCTGCTCCTGGTTGAGGTCACCGTGGACGGCGGCGGCGTTGAAGCCGCGGTCCTTGAGCTCCTCGACGATGCGGGCCGCCGCGCGCTTGGTGCGCGTGAAGATCACGGTCTTGCCGCGACCCTCGGCCTGCAGGATGCGGGCGATGACCTCGTCCTTGTCGAGCGAGTGCGCGCGGTAGATGACGTGCTTGATGTTCGCCTGCGTCAGGCCCTCGTCGGGGTCCGTCGCGCGGATGTGCACCGGGCGGGTCATGAAGCGGCGGGCGAGCGCGACGATCGGCGCGGGCATGGTCGCGGAGAACAGCATGGTGTGCCGGACGGCCGGGATCGCCTGGAAGATGCGCTCGATGTCGGAGAGGAAGCCCAGGTCGAGCATGCGGTCGGCCTCGTCGAGGACGACCTCCTGCACGTGGGAGAGGTCGAGCATGCGCTGGCGCTGCAGGTCGATGAGGCGGCCGGGCGTGCCGACCACGATCTGGGCGCCGGCCTTGAGCTGCTCGATCTGCCCCTCGTACGCCTTGCCGCCGTAGATCGAGACGACCTTGGTCGGGCGGTTCGAGGTCGCGAGTTCGAGGTCCTCGGTCACCTGCACCGCGAGTTCACGCGTGGGGACGACGACGAGTGCCTTGACACCGTGCTCGGGGTCGGGGCCGAGGCGCTGCACGAGCGGCAGGCCGAAGCCGAAGGTCTTGCCGGTACCGGTCTTGGCCTGGCCGATGATGTCCTGGCCGGAGAGGGCGAGCGGGATCGTCTGCTGCTGGATCGGGAAGGGCTCGCTGATGCCCTTCGTCGCGAGCGCGTCGACGATGTCCTGCTCGATGGAGAGGTCTGCGAAAGTCAATGGATCACCTTGGTCCTGGTGGGAGTCGCGGTCAGTCTACCGGCGGGGCGGGGCACCGCTGCCCGGCCGGTATGCTCGGGGCGTGGTGTCGTGGTGGAACCGGAAGCGCGCGGCGGAGCTCGCCGCCTCGTGGCTGGCGTCGCGGAACCCGCGGAACGCCTCGACGGTGGAGCGTCTGCAGCTCGACGACGTGAGCCCCGAGCTCGACGTCTACCTGGGCCAGGCCGCGTACCTGCAGCTGTCGCTGTACGAGACGATGGGCCGCGCCGGCGTCGCCGCCCCGACCATGTCCGGCCGCCTGGTGACGGGCGTGCTCGCGACCGCGGCCCTCGACCGGCACCGCACCATCGTCGCCGAGATCGAACGCGGCGGCGGTGACCCTGCCGAGCTGATGGAACCCCACCGCGAGGCGATCGACCGGTTCCTGCTGCGCACGAGCGGTGCCGACTGGTACGAGTCGATGCTCACCGGCTACGTCACGGCGGGCATCCTCAACGACCTGTTCAGCAGCCTGCTCCGCTCGCTGCCGACCGACGTGCGGCAGCGGCTGCGCACGGTGTTCGACGGCCGCGAGGAGCGCGCCGTCGTCGACGAGCTCGCGGCGCACATCGAGCAGGACCCGCGCGTGGGCTCCCGGCTGGCGATGTGGGGGCGACGGCTCGTGGGCGACACGCTGCTCGTGGCGCGGTCGGCACTGGCGTCGCACGCCCGCGAGGACCAGGAACGGCTCGAGCCGGTGTGGACCGAGCTCATCGCGGCGCACACCCGGCGGATGGACGCGCTGGGCCTGACGGCGTGACCGCAGCGCACCGCGCATCGCAGGACCTCGTCCGCGGTGCCGCGACCTGGCGTCGTGCGGTCCTCGGCGGTGCGTCCGCGTGGGCGTTCTCGCGCGTGCTCGTGACGACGGTCGCGATGGTGTCGCAGTGGGCGGCGACGGGCTTGTTCCTGGGCGGGCGACCGTTCGTCGACCTGCTCGCGCAGTGGGACTCGGTGCACCTGGCCGAGATCGCCCGGCACGGCTACGACGCGGACTCGACGAACACGGCGTTCTTCCCGGGGTACCCGCTCGCTGCGCGCGCGGTGGCCACGCTCCTCGGCCCGTGGAGCCCGGACCCGGTCGCGCTGGCGCTCGCGGTCGTGGCGGGCATCGGGGGACTGGTCGCCAGCGTGCTGCTCTGGCGCCTGGTCGACACGAGCTCCGGGGTCCGTGCGGCCGAGGTCGCGACCGCGCTCTTCGTTCTCGGGCCGTACGCCGTCTTCCTGCACGCGTCGTACGCGGAGTCGTGCTTCGCAGCCGCCGCGATCGGAGCGTGGTACGCCGCGACGCGGGACCGGTGGCTGCTCGCAGGCGTCCTGACGGCGGTCGCGGGCGCGATCCGACCGAACGGCCTCTTCCTGCTCGCTGCCATCGTCGTCCTCTACGTCGTCCGGCGTCGCGCGGCCGGGCGTCGGCTCGTCGCGTGGCCGGCGCTGGGACTCGCCACGGGTGTGGCCGGCTTCCTCGGCTACATGCTGTACCTGTGGACGTCGACCGGCCGGTGGGACACCTGGTCGCGGGCGCAGGGATCCGGGTGGGGACGGCGGATCCAAGCGCCGTGGGACACGTTCTCGTACACGGTGCAGTCCGTCGCGCACCACGAAATGCCGTCCGCCCAGCCGCAGTTCCTGCTGGACATCGTCTTCGCGGGGCTGCTGCTCGCCGCGATCGCGTACTTCCTCGTCCACCGGTCGTGGGCGGAGGCCGTGTTCCTCGTGATCACGGCGGTGTCGCTCATGACGAGCTCCACCTACGTCTCGCTCGCGCGGAACACGCTGCCGCTGTTCCCGATCTGGGTGGCGCTCGGCGCCGCGTCGGTGCGGCACGCCACCGGACGGCGCGTGGCGCTCGTCGTGCTGGTGGTGGGCGTCGCGCTGTGCGTCGCGAACACGCACCAGTTCACGCTCGGGGAGCGGGCCGACTGAGGCGCGGCCGTGCGGGTCGGACGCGCTCGGCGTCCGGTCCGGACGTGCGTGGCGCTCGCCCGGGGTGTCGGCGTCGTCAGCGGGGTGTCGGCGTCGTCAGGCGCGGGAGCGCGCGCTGGGTCGGGGTGCTCGCGTCGTCAGGCGCGGGAGGGCGCGCTGAGGCTGCAGATCAGGCGCGGGAGCGCTCGAAGAACGCTTCGTCCGCCCGGGCGCGGCGCGTGCCGAGCACCCACTCCGTCACGACGGCGACCACGCCGGCGCCGATGAGGGCGACGACCCAGATCCAGGTGCCGTCGTAGCGCCACCCGGCCCAGGTCAGGGCCTCCCAGGCGACCGCGGCGACGACGCCGCCGACGACCGGTCCGAGCAGGGCACCGCGCGTCGAGCGCCACGGCACGACGACGTGCGCGACGGCACCGAGGACGATGCCGCCGAGCACGGCGAACAGGAGCTCCACGTCAGGCGACGAACCCGATGCGGCGCGACTCCTCGGCTCCGACCTCGACGTAGGCGAGGGCGGCGACGGGGACGATGAAGCGACGGCCCTTGTCGTCCTTGAGGGCGAGGTGGGTCGACTGCGACTCGAGGGCCTGGGCCACGGCCTGCTCGATCTCCTCGGCGCTCTGGGCGGTCTCGAACGCGATCTCGCGCGGGCTGTTGATGATGCCGATCTTGATGTCCACGAGCACAGCGTATCCGAGCGGGTCCGGGCGGCACCGGCCGTTCGCCCCAGGCGCACGGCGGAGTGCGCGGCCGGCCCGTCCGCCCCTGTCGGCCGTGGTCGGTACCGTGTCCGCGTGCCCCGGACCCTGCTGACGCCCACCACGGACGACGTGGGCGTCGCGCGCGCACTGACGGTGGACCCGGCGCAGGACGCCGTGCTCGCACTGCCGGACGGACGGCACGCCGCGGTCATCGGCGCGCCGGGCACCGGCAAGACCACGACGCTCGCCCGGCTCGTCGCCGACCGGCTCGGCCGCCCCGACGCGATCTCGGTCGACGGACACGCGACGGTGCTGGCGCTGACCTCGGCCCGGACCGCCGCGACCGCGCTGCGCGACCGACTCGCGGCCACCGTGGGACGGGTGGTGCCCGGCGCGCTCGCCCGCACGGTCAACTCGCTCGCGTTCCAGGTCGTCGCGCACGCCGCGTCCGTGCAGGGACTCGAGCCGCCGACGCTCCTCACCGGCGGCGAGCAGGACCGCATCATCGCCGACCTGCTGGACGGGCACGAGGCCGACGGGGCGGGACCCGACTGGCCGGCGCCGATCACGGCCGTGGTCCGCGAACGCGCGGGGTTCCGCACGGCCCTCCGCGACGTGATGATGCGTGCGGTGGCCGCGGGGGTGGAGCCCGAGGACATGCGCGAGCTCGCCGACGAACGCGGACGTCCCGAGTGGCGCGCGGTCGGCGACTTCGTCGACGAGTACCGCGCCACCCTGTCGGCGTTCCGGTCGACGAGCCTCGACGCCGCCGAACTCGTCGCCTACGCCACCGCCGCGGTGCTCCGGGGCGAGGTGCCCCCGAGCGTGGCGGCGCTCCGGCTGCTCGTCGTCGACGACACCCAGGAGCTCGTCGAGGGCGAGGTCGCGCTCCTCGGGGCGCTGGCCCGTTCCGGGGTGCAGGTCGTGGCGTTCGGCGACCCCGACATCGCCTCCTCGGCCTTCCGCGGGGCGGAACCGGACGTGCTCGGCCGACTCGCGGTCCGGCTCGGTGTCGACCGGGTCGACGAGATCGTGCTGGGCACCGTGCACCGACACCCCGCGCCGGTCCGCGCGCTCGTCGAGTCGGTCACCGGCCGGATCGGCGCGGCGGCGGCCGGCCGACAGCGCACCGCGACGGCGTCGACGACCGACGCACGGTCCGACGCGGTCGTGCACCTCGAGGCACCGAGCCGCTCCGCCCTCGTCACCGCGATCGCCCGTCGCCTGCGTGAGCACCGCCTCCTGGACGGCGTCCCCTGGCACCGGATGACGGTGGTGACCCGCAGCGGTGCGGCGATCCCCGAGCTCGTGCGGGCGCTGTCCGTGGCCGAGGTCCCCGCGACCGCCGGGGCCGCGCCGGTCCGACCGCGCGACGACTCCGCGGCGCGCGCCCTGCTCGACGCCGCGGCCGTCGCGCTCGACGTCCTGCCGCTCGACCCGGCACTCGCGACCGCGTTCGCGACCGGCCCCCTCGGCGGGCTCGACACGCTCGCGATGCGGCGGCTGCGGCTCGCCCTGCGCCGCGAGGAGCTCGCCGGTGGTGGCACGCGGACCTCGGACGAGCTGCTCGTCGAGGCGCTCGGGGCACCCGAACGCCTGGCCACGGTCGACGCCGGCTTCGCACGACGCGCCACGCGGCTCGCACGCAGCCTGGTACAGGCCCGAGCCGACGCCGCGGCCGACGCGAGCATCGAGGAGATCCTCTGGGGGCTGTGGGAGCGCAGCGGCCTCGCCGGCGCCTGGGGTGCGCAGTCCGCGGCGGGCGGCGTCGGCGCGGGCGAGGCCGACCGCCACCTGGACGCCGTCGTCGGGCTGTTCACCGCGGCGAAGCGGTTCGTGGAACGGACCCCGGACGCTCCGGCGCGGGTGTTCGTCGACGACCTGCTCGGCGCCGACCTGCCCGAGGACTCGATCGGTCCGGACCGGACCGCGGGCCGTGTGCGAGTGCTGACCCCGTCGGCGACGATCGGGCTCGAGTGCGACGTCGTCGTGGTGCTCGGGCTGCAGGACGGCGTCTGGCCGAACACCCGCGTGCGCGGCAGCCTGCTCGACCCGGACGGCCTGGTCCGCGCCGCGTCCGGGGTCGAGCACGGCGCGACCGACGACCGGGCCGCTGTGGTGGCCGACGAACTGCGCCTGTTCGCCCGGTCGGTGTCACGGGCGACGACCCAGGTCGTCATCGGCACCGTGGCGAACGACGACGAGGCCCCCTCGCCGTTCGTCCGGCTCGTCCCAGTGCCCCCGGACCGCGCCGCCACGGTGCACCCGCTCTCGCTGCGCGGTCTCGCCGGGTCGCTCCGCCGGCGCGTGGTGACCTCGGGTGACCACGAGGCCGCCTCCGCGCTCGCGCGCCTGGCCGCCGAAGGCGTCCCCGGGGCATCGCCGGACGAGTGGTACGGCCTGCTCGATCCCTCGACCGACGACCCGCTCGTCGACCTCGACGCCGCACCCGCACCCCTGCACGACGAGGGCGAGCCCGTCGCACCGGCGGTGTCGGTGTCGCCGTCCCGCATCGGCACCTTCGAAGAGTGCCCGGTGCACTGGTTCGCGCAGACCTTCGGTGGCGGTGCCCCGAGTCCCGCGATGGGCATCGGGACGATCGTGCACGAGGCGATGGAGCACGCGACCGAGGTGGACGTCGAGTCGCTGTGGCAGCGGGTCGAGGCACGGTGGGACGAGCTGACGTTCGAGTCGGCGTGGGTGGCCGACCGCGAGCGTGCCCGCACGCGTCGGATGATCGAGGGCCTGAGCGACTACCTCCGCACGTTCGCGGGTGCCGGTCGCCGGCTCCTCGGCGCCGAGACGTCGTTCGCGCTCGTCACCGGTCCGGCGCGCATGCGGGGGAGCATCGACCGGATCGAGGTGGACCCGGACGGTCGGGTCAGCGTGGTCGACCTGAAGACGGGACGCTCGATGCCGAGCGAGAAGAACGACATGCCCGACCACCCGCAGCTCGGCGCGTACCAGCTCGCGGTCGAGGACGGCGCGGTGGAGGGCGTCCCGGCCGGCTCCCGGATGGCCGACGCCCGCCTGGTGTTCGTGCAGAACCCGCGCGGTGGGCACGCGTACTCGGAGCGGACCCAGCACGCCTTCGACGAGGAGACCCGCGAGGCCTACCGCGAGCGCCTGCACACCGTCGCCCGCGGCATGGCCGGCCGGACCTTCGTCGCACGGGTGGACGACCACTGCACGAAGGCGCGGACCGGCGTCGAGTGCCGCATCCACGTCGTCGGGGAGGTGACCTGGTGAGCGGCGGCACGGACACGACCACGACCACGGGCGCGGACCCGACCGCGACGGCGCGCACGACCGGGCCGATCGGGGCGGACGCGGTCGCGGACGCCCTCGGCCGGCCACGACCGACGGCCCAGCAGCGGGCCGTGATCGAATCGCCGCTCGCACCGGCGCTCGTGGTCGCCGGGGCGGGGAGCGGGAAGACCGAGACCATGGCGTCCCGGGTCGTCTGGCTGCTCGCGAACGGCCACGTCCGGCCCGCCGAGGTCCTCGGTCTGACCTTCACCCGCAAGGCGGCGGGCGAGCTGTCGGTCCGCATCAACGAGCGGATCCGCGCGCTCGAGGACGTCGGCCTGCTCGAGGCCGGCGACGCGTTCGAGGCGCCGACGGTCTCGACCTACAACGCCTTCGCGAACGCGGTCTTCCGCGAGAACGCCCTGCTGGTCGGCCGCGACGGCGAGTCCCAGGTCCTCACCGAGCCGTCCGCCTGGCAGCTCGCGCGTCGGGTCGTCGTGGGCGCGCGGGACGACCGGCTCGCCGGGCTCGACCGTGACGTCGACACCGTGACCGCCGCCGTCGTCGCCCTGGCCGGCGCGGTCTCCGAGCACCTCGTCGACCCCGGGGACCTGCGCCGGTTCGCGGTCGACTTCCGCGGGTTGCTCGAACTGCCCGGGAACGCCCGGGGCAACCCGTACAAGGCCGTCACCGACGCGGTCGCCGCGGTCGGCTCGCTCGAGCCCCTGGTGGACCTCGTCGAGGAGTTCCGACGGCAGAAGGTCGACCGCGGCTTCGTGGAGTTCTCCGACCAGATCGCCCTCGCGCTCGCCGCGGCGGAGTCGGCGCCGCGCGTGGTGGACGAGCTCCGCGGTCGGTTCCGCGTCGTGCTGCTCGACGAGTACCAGGACACCTCGGTCGTGCAGACCCGGTTCCTCGCGCGGCTGTTCCGCGACCACCCGGTGATGGCGGTCGGCGACCCGCACCAGTCCATCTACGGGTTCCGCGGTGCGAGTGCCGCGAACCTCGCCCGGTTCCCCCGCGACTTCGGGGGTGACGGAGCCGCCCCGGTGACCTTCGCGCTGTCCACCAGCTGGCGCAACCCGGTGGACGTCCTCGCCGCCGCGAACGCCGTCGTCGATCCGCTCTCGGCGGCGTCCGAGGTCGCCGTCGAGCGGCTCGCACCCCGACCGGGTGCCGACGCGGGGACCGTCCGGGCGGTGTTCCCGGAGACCCTGCCCGAGGAGGCCGACGCGGTCGCCCGCTGGTTCGCCGACCGGCGCGCTGCCGACCCCGAGGGCTCGATGGCCCTGTTGCTGCGATCGCGGAAGGACCTGTCGTCCTTCACCGCGGCGCTGGCGGAGCACCGCGTCCCGTTCCACGTGCTCGGGACCGGCGGGCTGCTGCAGCGGCCGGAGATCGTCGACCTCGTCGCGACCCTGCGCGTCCTGCACGACCCCGCGGCCGGCAACGACCTCATCCGCCTGCTCGCGGGAGCGCGGTGGCGCGTGGGTGCGGCCGACATCGCGGCGCTCCACGGACTGGCCCGCTGGCTGTTCGGTCGCGACCACACGCACCAGCGACTGGACGACGACGTCACCGCCGCCTTCCGGGCGTCGGTCGCCGCGGGGGAGCACGGGTCGATCGTCGACGCGCTCGACTTCGTCGCCACCGCCCCCGACGAGCACGGTGCGCTCGCCGACATCAGCCCGGTCGGCCGGGCACGGATGCGGGCCCTCGGGCAGGAGCTCGCCTCGTTGCGGTCCCGCGCCGCGGGTGACCTGGTGGACTTCGTGACCCTCGTCGTCCAGGAGACCGGGCTCGACGTCGAGGTCGCCGCGCACGAGCAGGGGAGCGGGGCGTTCCTCGACGCCTTCGTCGACGAGCTCGCCGGGTTCGTCACGACGGACGACCGCGCCGACCTCGGGGCGTTCCTCGGCTGGATCGACGCGGCCGCGCGACGGGACGACATGGGCCCGCGGTCCGAGGAACCCGAGTCCGGCACGGTCCAGATCCTGACGATCCACGGGTCGAAGGGACTCGAGTGGGACGCGGTCGCCGTCCCGCGACTGGTCGAGGGCTCCCTGCCCGCACGGCCCCAGGAGGGTTCGTCGGGCTGGTTGGGCTTCGGCCGCCTGCCCTACGCGTTCCGGGGCGACGCCGAGGAGCTGCCGCGGCTCGAGTGGCGCGGGCAGGAGTCGCAGAAGGCGGTCGTCGACGCGATCGATGCCTACCGCGAGGAGGTCGGTGCCCGCAACGAGGACGAGGAACGCCGACTCACCTACGTCGCCCTGACGCGCGCCAGGCACGACCTGCTCGTGTCCGGGTCGTCCTGGGCGGGCGGGGTCCGGCCGACCGCCCCCAGCCGGTACCTGCGCGACCTGGTCGAGGCCGGGATCGTCGACGCCGGAGCGGTCCCGGACGGCACGGAGCACGAGGAGAACCCCCTCGGCGGCGACGGTGCCACCCAGGACTGGCCGCACGTGCCGTTCGGCCAGCGCGGGGCCCGGGTCGCCGCGGCGGCCGACCGGGTGCGGAACGCCAACCCGGGAGCGTCCGGGCGGTTCGCAGCCGACATCGACCTGCTCCTCGCCGAACGTCGCGCGCAACGGTCGGCCCGGCACACCGTGGCCGTACCGCACCGCGTGCCGGCGTCGGGCTTCAAGGACTACCTGACGCAGCCCGACGCGGTCGCAGAGCGGCTGCGGCGGCCGATGCCGGAGCGGCCGTACCGGGCGACGCGACTCGGCACGCTGTTCCACCAGTGGGTCGAGCAGCGTGCCCGGAGCGGTGGCTCGCTCGAGACGCTGGACCTGTGGGACGGCGAGCGCGACCTCGACGCCGACGAGCTCGTGGACGCGTCGACCGAAGCGCCGGTCACGGACGACGACGCCCGCCGACTGGCGGCGTTCCAGGACACCTTCGCCCGGTCCCGCTGGGCAGGCCTCGTTCCGGTCGAGGTCGAGCGCGAGATCCACATCCCGTTCCTCGGACACAGCGTCGTCTGCAAGCTCGACGCGGTGTACGAGGTGGAAGGCCGCGCCGAGGTCGTCGACTGGAAGACGGGGAAGGCCCCGAAGGACGCCGACGACCTCGCGGCGCGGCAACTGCAGCTCGCGCTCTACCGGGTGGCGTACGCGGAGTTCACCGGGCGACCGATCGACGAGGTCGACGCGGTGTTCTACTTCGTCGCGGACGACCTCGAGGTCCGACCCACCGGGCTGCTCGACCGGCGGGGGCTCGAGCGCGCGTGGCGCGCGTCGCTCGGCTGATCACGGGTGCAGGACCCGGACCCGGTCCACGACCAGGACCAGGACTCGGACGGGAGGCGCGGGGCGGCGCCGCCACGTGCCTCCCGTCCGTCACGTGGTCGGGACCGGGCTGCGCTGTCGCGCTACCGGCCGTCGCGTCGGACGGGCGGCGCGCCGCCGGCCGCCGGCGCAGGGCCGCAGGCGCAGGGCCGCCGACGCAGGGCCGCAGGCACGGTGACGGCGGATCAGCCGTGGCGGCGGTCCGGCCGTGGCCGCGGTCCAGCCGTGACGGCGGTCCGGCCGTCGCCGCGGTCCAGCCGTGACGGCGGACCAGCCGTGGTGGAGGATCAGCCTCGGCGGCGGATCAGCCGTGCCTACGCTCGGTCGACGACAGCAGCTGCTCCACCTCGCCGATCTCCATCGTCTCGGGCGACACCGACTGCAGCGGTGCGGCACTGGGCGTCTGCACGGCGTCGACGAGCCGGTGCATCATGGCGACCGCGTCGTCGACGACCTCGGTGCTCTTCGCCTGCACGCCGTGGAGGAGCCACTGCGCGGTCTCGAGCTCGTGGTGCACCCGGGCCCGCTGCGCGAGCTGTCGGTCGCGTCCGCCACCACCGGCCTCGTACGCGGCGAGGACCGTGTCGAAGGTGTCGCGGCGGCCGGCCAGGACCCACGCGAGGTCCTTCGCCGGGTCGCCGAGGCGCAGCTCTCCCCACTCGAGGACGCCGCTCACGGCGTCACCGTCGGCGAGGACGACCCCGGCACCGAAGGCGCCGTGCACGACCGTCGGCGTGAACTGCCAGAGCTGCTGGTCGCGGGCGGCGCCCTCCCAGCGCTCCTTGAGCGCGGCCGGGACCAGCTTGGTCGCGACGGCCCGGTCCATCACGGACACGGCGGAGCGCAGGACCTCGAACGGGGTGAGCGAGGGCAGCCCGGCGTCGGTGACGAAGCTCGTGGGAAGCTGGTGCACGGCGGCGACGGCACGGCCGACCGACGCCGCGAGCTCGGGCCGCTCGGCGAGGTCGCGGAGCGTCGGGTGGGCTCCCGGCAGGTATGTGGTGACGATGGCCCGCGTCGACCCGACCGGCGCCTGGCCGCGGTACTCGGCCACGGCGAACGGCAGGCGCGTGCGGATGCCGGCGCTCAGCGCCCGGATCGCGACGAGGTCGGCCGACTGTCGTGCCTCGGCGCGCTGGTTGCGCGGGCGACGGATCGCCGAGAGCGTGCCGTCCGCCTCGCGCAGGACGGCGGACTCGTAGTCGCCGGACGCAGCCGAGCCGAGGGTGCGTGTCCCCGTGACGACCATGCCGGGCACGGCCGTCGTCGCCAACGCGGCTAGAGTGAACTGGGATCCCGCCATGCCCCTCAGGGTAGGTCCGCCGTCGGTGCGAGCGCGTGCGCCACGCTGGCCTGTGCAAGCCCGAGGACCGTCCACAGGCTCCCGCCGAACACCCGACCAGACCTCGAGGAGCCCCCTGTCGTGACCGACGAGTTCGCCGCCCGGCTGCCGCTGTCCCGCAACGAACTCGACCGCGACGCGGAGTACCGCTCCACCCCGGACCTCGAGCAGGTCCTGCGCGCCGACCCGTCGACGCGCTGGCTGCCCGTCCACGGCGCCGAGCTGCTGCGCGCACCCGACGGTGCCCTGCGCTTCGTCGACGCGGACGCCGTCCCGGAGGGCACCGTGACGCTGTACCTCGGCCGCGCCGTGGCCGACGCACCCGACGCCCCGGCGGGGACCCGGTTCGTGGCGGCCCTCGTCGACGCGGCCACGGCGACCGCGATCGAGCCCGACGAGGACGCGTGGAGCAGCCTCCGGATGTTCGGGACCGAGCTCTCGGCGCGTGACCAGGGCCTCGCCGTCGAGGCCGTGGCGATGGCGAACTGGCACGCCGTGCACGGGTTCTCCCCGCGCACCGGTTCGCCGACCGCCGTCGTGACCGGCGGGTGGGTGCGCCGCGACCCCGAGGGCCACGAGCACTTCCCGCGGACCGACGCCGCGATCATCGTGGGCGTCACGGACGCCGACGACCGCATCCTGCTCGGCTCGAACGCCGCGTGGGACGCGAGCCGCTACTCGCTGCTCGCCGGCTTCGTGGAGCCGGGGGAGTCGCTCGAGGACGCCGTCCGTCGCGAGGTCTGGGAGGAGTCCGGGGTCCACGTGGAGGAGCCCGAGTACCTCGGCTCGCAGCCGTGGCCGTTCCCGGCGTCGCTCATGGTCGGGTTCCGCGCCCGCGCGGTGGACGGCGACCCCTCGACCGCCCGACCGGACGGCGTCGAGATCCTCGACGTCCGCTGGTTCTCCCGCGACGAGATCCGGGAGCGCGCCGGCGACACCCTGCTGCTGCCCGGCCGCACGTCGATCGCCCGCGCCGTCATCGAGGAGTGGTACGGCGGGCCGCTGGACCTGCCGTGAACGACGGACGGGACGGCACCGCCGCGGTCGCCGGTGCTCCGCGGCCGCCCTCGCCGGACGAGCTGCTCGACGCGCTCGACGCCGAACAGCGGACCGTCGCGCGGACGCTCCTCGGACCGGTCGCCGTGCTCGCCGGGGCCGGGACCGGCAAGACCCGCGCGATCACCCACCGGATCGCCTACGGCGTCGCGACCGGGACGTACTCGCCGAACCACGTCCTCGCGCTGACCTTCACGACCCGGGCGGCGGGGGAACTCCGGTCCCGGCTGCGGGCGCTCGGCGCCGGGACGGTCCAGGCACGGACCTTCCACGCCGCGGCGATGTCGCAGCTCAGCTACTTCTGGCCGGACACCGTCGGTGGCCACGCACCGCGCATCGTCGAGTCCAAGGGCCGGGTGATCGCGCACGCGGCCGACGCCGTCGGGCTGCACGTGGACACCCCCGTGCTCCGCGACCTGGCGGGTGAGGTCGAGTGGCGCAAGGTGCAGATGCTCTCGTACGAGGAGTACGAGGCCGCCGCCGTCGACCGTGTGATGCCCCGGGACACCCCACCCCGTCGGGTCGTCGACCTGATGCGGGCCTACGAACAGCTGAAGGACGACCGGCGGCAGCTCGACTTCGAGGACGTCCTGCTCGCGACGCTCGGCATGGTCGAGTCCGAGCCGCGGGTCGCGTCGTACGTGCGGCAGCAGTACCGCTTCTTCGTGGTCGACGAGTACCAGGACGTCTCCCCGGTGCAGCACGACCTGCTCCGGGCGTGGCTCGGCGGCCGGGACGACCTGTGCGTGGTCGGCGACGCGAGCCAGACCATCTACTCGTTCGCCGGGGCGTCGAGCCGGTACCTGCTCGGCTTCGGCGCCGAGTTCCCCCGCGGCACGGTGCTGCGCCTCGAGCGCAACTACCGGTCGACCCGCGAGGTCGTGCACGCCGCGAACACCCTCATGCGCGGCCAGCCCGGTGCGCTCGACCTGGTGGCGCAGACGACCGAGCCCGGACCGGAGCCCGAGGTCCTGGCGTGCGTGCACGACGGCGACGAGGCACAGACCGTGGCCCGGCGGATCACCGAGGTCGTCGGCGCCGGGGCGGCGTACGGCGACTGCGCGGTGCTGTTCCGCGTCGGTGCCCAGTCCGCCGCGCTCGAGTCGGCCCTCGGCCGAGCGGGCATCCCGTACCGGGTGCAGGGCGGCACCCGGTTCTTCGAGCGCCCCGAGGTCAAGCTCGCCGTGCACCACATGCGGGGCGAGGCCGTCCGGCAGACCGACGACGAGCTCACCCGACGCGTCGGGCTCGTGCTGCAGCTCAGCGGCTGGACGCCGACCCCGCCCGAGGGCACCGGAGCCGTGCGCGCACAGTGGGAAGCGCTGCAGGCGATCATGGGGCTCGCCGAGTCCGCCCCCGCGGGCACGACGATGCAGCAGTTCACCCAGGACCTGGTCGACCGCGCGGCGACCCACCACGAACCCGAGCTCGACGCGGTGACGCTCGCGACGCTGCACTCGTCCAAGGGCCTCGAGTGGCCGCACGTCGTGGTGGTCGGTGCCGCCGAGGGCCTGCTGCCGATCTCGCACGCGACGACCGACGCCGAGGTCGACGAGGAGCGCCGGCTGTTCTACGTCGGGCTGACCCGTGCACGGCGGTCGGTCACGGTCACGTGGTCGCGACAGGGTTCCACGCGTGGGGGAGCCCGGGCCCCGAGTCGGTTCCTGGCAGCGCTCGACACGCACACCGCGGATGGGGCGTCACCGGCACCACGGTGACGGCGAGGTCGTCGCGGTCGAACACGACCTGGTCGGTGTCCGGCCGCTGCGTCCGGTGGGGCAGCCGCCGCACGACCACCCGGGTCGCCGCGGCCGCAACCGCCGCGGACCGCCAGGGCGAGAGCGCCGCCGCGGGCCGCCCCCACACCTGCGCCGCGACGGCCGGCCACGCCGGGTCGGCGTCGACGCGGGCGTACTCCACGCACTGGAGGCACGGTCCGTCACCCGGGACCACGACCGGTCCGAGCCGGATCCGGCCGTCCCCGACGACGAGCGCGAGGTGGGGCGTCCCGCGACGCGTCCACGCGGACCGCACGGCCGGGTCGACGACGTGGTCGGCCACCACGAGCGCGATCGCCGGGTCGGGGTCGGGGAGCGGGACCGGTCCACCGCGCGGTGCCGAGGTACGGGCGACCGTCACGCCCTCGCCGGACAGCAGGTCGGCGACGTGGTCGGCCAGGGCCCCGGCGCCGTGCACCTCGACGCGCGCGAGCGGTTCGGGCAGGACGTCGACGACGGCGGGCGATGCGGTCCCGAGCAGCCGGGCAGCCACTTCCGGACGGCACCCGGTCGTCCGCGCGAGGGCGGCCAGGGCGTCGCGGTTCGTCTCGCGCCGCAGAGCGCAGAGGAAGCGTTCCTCGGCCGTGGTCGGCACGGGCACGACGGCACGCGGCGGGTCGACCCCGAGCTGCACGGTGGACGGATCGCGCCAGACGAACTCGAGCGTGGGGTCGATGCGGATGCCCATGCCCCCACGCTGCCGGACCCGCCGCCCGGGTGGGGCGGCGGGTCCGGATCTGTGGAGAACTCAGCGGGAGGAGTCGGGGTCCCCGGGGGTCGAGGGGCCGTCCGGGTCCTCGACGCCGCCCTGCTCGTCCTCGTGCGGTCGGTCGCCCGTGGAGTCGGCGAGCAGGTCGGCGAGTGCCTTGTCGAACGCGTCGTCCTCGGCCGAGTGCCCGGGGTTGCGGAGCCGGAGCACGAACGCCTCCGGGTCGTCGACGTCCTCCGAGGTCGGGACGGCGTCGAAGTGTGCCCAGAGGGCGTCGCGGTCCTCGGCGCCGAGCTCGTCGGTCACGCGCTGCCACAGCGCCGCGGCCTCGCGGAGGCGACGGGGGCGCAGCTCGAGCCCGACCAGTGTCGCGAACGCGGACTCGGCGGGCCCGCCGGCGGCACGGCGACGGCGGACCATCTCGGCGATGGCGTCGGACTTCGGCAGGCGCACGGTGGCGGCGGCGGTCACGGTGTCGACCCAGCCCTCGACGAGCGCGAGCATCGTCTCGAGGCGTCCGAGGGCGGCCTCCTGTTCCGCGGTCCGCGGCGGGATGAGCGCGCCGGACGCGAGGGCGTCCCGCAGCTGCTCCTGGTTCGTCGGGTCGATCTCCGACGCGAGCTCCTCGACCCGGTCGAACGGGATGTGGATGCCCCGCGCGTAGTCCGTGATCGACGAGATGATGTGCAGCCGCAGCCAGCGTGCGGAGCGGAACAGCCGCGCGTGGGCGAGCTCACGGACCGCCAGGTAGATGCGGACCTCGTCCTCGGGGACGTCGAGGCCCTCCGCGAACTCGGCGACGTTCTGCGGCACCAGCGCGGCGACCTGCTCGTCGAGGAGCGGCACACCGACGTCGCCGCCGGAGACGACCTCCTTCGACAACTGCCCGACGACCTGTCCGAGCTGGATCGCGAACAGTGCACCGCCGACGCCGCGCATCGCCTTCGAGACGTCGCCGAGCATCGCCTTGAGCTCCTCGGGCGCCCGCTGCTCGATCGCCTCGGTCAGCGCGTTCGAGATGCTCAGTGCGACCGGTTCGGCGATCTGCGCCCACACCGGCGTCGTCGCCTTCGCCCACTGCTCACGCGTGAAGGTGCTCGGCGTGGCCGTGAGTTCGGGCACGGTGGTGGCCTCGTCGAGCCACAGCGCGGCGACCTGGAACGCCTGGTCGGTCGCGTGCGCGGTGGCCGGGTCGACGGCGTGCCCACCGTCGCGGGCGATCGCGGTCGCGCGTTCGGCCGCGACCGAGAAGTCGATGCCGTCACCGCCCGACTGCGCCGCGCGCTGCAGCTGGCTCATCAGGTTCGCGACGAACGCGGGGTCGTTCGGGAGCCCGGCCGCGCCGGCGAGCTGCGACGGGTCGATCTGGCCCTCTCCGGAGAGCAGCTTGCGCAGCATCTCCTGGAAGTCGTCGTCCGGCCCCGGCTGCGGTTGATCAGGCATGCCGACTACGCTAATCGCTGCTCACGGGACCGCGCCTGGGACGCCCCCGTGGGGACGCCCGGAGCGCTGCGCCGAGGGCGAACAGCCCCGCGCTCGAGCGCCGGTCCCGCCCCCGGTGGCGGCCCACCGCCCCGGACGCGCGCACCGCCCCTGGAAGGACGTCCGTGACCCTCTTCGCCCCGGCCCCCCGTCGCCGCTCCCGTTCCCGCACGGTCGGCTGGGCCTTCGTGATCGGTGCCGTGGTGCTCGGGCTCCTGGCGAGCTTCCTGCCGAGCCCGTACCTGATCGAGGTCCCCGGGCCGGTCTACAACACCATCGGGACGCAGCGGCAGGGCACGGGCAAGGACGCGAAGGACGTCGAACTCATCCAGATCAGGGGCACGAAGACCTACGACACTGCGGGTGCACTCGACATGCTCACCGTGGGCATCCAGGGCGACGCCACGAACCGGCCGTCCTGGACGAGCGTCATCCGGGCGCTGTTCTCGCGCTCCGAGGCCGTCATCCCCGCGAGCGCCATCTACCCCGAGGGCACCACGACCCAGCAGGTGAACGAACAGGACGCCGCGGACATGCAGTCGTCCCAGCAGTCCGCGGTGGCCGCCGCCCTCGTCCACCAGGGGTACGACCTCCCGACGAAGCTCGAGGTCGGTTCCGTGCAGGAGGGCTCGGCAGCGGACGGCGTCATCCGCAAGGGCGACGTGATCACCGCCTTCGACGGCACGCAGCTCACGACGAACGTCGACGCCGGCAGCCTGCGGAAGGCCGTCGCCGAGCACGGCACGTCCTCGCCGGCCACGGTCACCGTGGACCGCGACGGCACCTCGGAGCAGCTGCGGGTCACCCCGCGCGAAGAGCAGGGCACCGCGCTCCTCGGGGTCGGCGTGACCGAGCGGTACGACTTCCCGTTCGAGGTGGAGATCGCGCTGCAGGACGTCGGTGGGCCGTCCGCCGGCATGATGTTCGCGCTCGGGATCATCGACGAGATCACACCCGGCGAGCTCAACGGCGGCAAGCACGTCGCGGGCACCGGCACGATCACCGCCGACGGGCAGGTCGGTCCGATCGGCGGCATCCGACAGAAGCTGTACGGCGCGAAGGCGGCTGGAGCGACGGTCTTCCTCGCGCCGGCCGACAACTGCGGCGAGGTCGTCGGCCACGTCCCCGACGGGCTGGACGTGTACAAGGTCGCGACGCTCGACCAGGCCGTCACCGACCTGCAGACGATCGCCGCCGGGAAGAGCACCGCCGGACTCGCGCGCTGCGGATCCTGACGCGACCACGGGGGCAGCAGCCGGCCACGTCGGCGACGTGACCGGCCCCGGCGGGCCGGGTCGCGCCTCCAGGCCGTCACCGGAACCGGACGGGAGGCGCGGTGCACGTTCCTGAGTCCCCGCACAGTTTCACTGTCGGCAGGGACCAATAGGATCGACGCACTGACGGCCCGCCGCGCCGGGCCCGCCGGTCCGACACGTCTGGAGCACATCAAGTGACGACAACCTCGTCCACCTCGGGCCCTTCTCCCTCGGGGCGGCGATCGCCGCGGGTCCCGATCGTGGTCACGATCATCGTGCTGGCCGCACTGGTGATCGGCTTCTTCATCTTCGCCAGCCTGTACACCGACTACGCGTGGTTCGCGCAGCTCGGCTTCCAGCAGGTCCTCACCACGCGCTGGATCGCGGGGACGTCCATGTTCGTCGCCGGGTTCCTCGGCATGGCGATCCCGGTGTACGTGAGCATCGCGCTGGCCTTCCGGTTCCGGCCGGTCTACGCGAAGCTCAACTCGCAGCTCGACCGCTACCAGCAGGTCATCGAACCGCTGCGCCGTGCCGTGATGATCGGCATCCCGGCGGTCCTCGGCGTCTTCGCCGGGCTCTCGACCGCGGGCCGGTGGAGCATGGTCCTCGAGTACTTCAACCGGACGCCGTTCGGCAAGACCGACCCGCAGTTCGGGCTGGACATCGGCTTCTACGTGTTCGAGTTGCCGTTCTGGCGCTCCGTCGTCGCGTACTCGTCCGCGGTCGTGCTCATCGCGGGCATCGCGGCGCTCGCCGCCAGCTACCTCTACGGTGCGCTCCGCTTCGGTGGCCGCGAGGTCCGGATCTCCCGCGCTGCGCGCATCCAGCTCGCCGTCACCGCGGCGGTCTACGTCGCGCTGCAGGCCGTGAGCCTGTGGCTCGACCAGTACGCGGCGCTGACGAAGGACAACCCGCTCATCACGGGTGCGCAGTACACCGACGTCAACGCGGTGATCCCCGGTCGCGAGATCATGGCCGGCATCGCGGCGATCGTCGCGGTCCTGTTCATCGTCACCGCGGTCATCGGTCGCTGGCGGATCTCCGTCGTCGGCACCGGTCTGCTCCTCGTCGCCGCGATCGTCATCGGCGGCATCTACCCCTGGGTCGTCCAGCGACTGCAGGTGAAGCCCTCCGAGCGGACCTTCGAGTCGGCGTACATCGAGCGGAACATCAAGGCGACACGCGATGCCTACGACGTCTCCGACGTGCAGGAGCAGAACTACGACGCCACGACCGAGGCGAGCTCCGGCGCCCTCGCGCAGGACGCCCAGACCACGGCGAACATCCGCCTGATCGACCCGAAGATCGTGTCCGACACGTTCAGCCAGCTGCAGCAGTACCGGCAGTACTACCAGTTCCCGAAGGAGCTGGACGTCGACCGCTACGACGTCAAGGGCCAGACCGAGGACACCGTGATCGCGGTGCGCGACATCGACCTCGACGGCCTCAGCGCGCAGGCGAACACGCAGTACAACCGCACGTTCGTCTACACGCACGGCTTCGGCGTCACCGCGGCCTACGGCAACCAGCGCGCGAGCGACGGCAAGCCGGTCTTCCTCGAGTCGGGCATCCCCTCGAACGGCGCGCTCGGGGACTACCAGGAGCGCGTGTACTTCGGCGAGACCTCGCCGCCGTACTCGATCGTCGGTGGCCCGAAGGGCTCGAAGAACGTCGAGCTCGACTACCCGTCCGGGTCCGACGACGACAACGGCGGCAACGCCACGACGACGTACAGCGGCGAGGGTGGCCCGAGCCTCGGGAACTTCTTCAACCGCCTGGTCTACGCGGCGAAGTTCCAGTCGGAGCAGATCCTGCTGTCGAACGCGGTGAACAAGGACTCGCAGATCCTGTACGACCGTGACCCGATCCAGCGCGTGCAGAAGGTCGCCCCGTACCTGACGCTCGACAGCGACGCCTACCCGGCGATCGTGGACCACCGCATCCAGTGGGTCGTCGACGGGTACACCACGAGCGACGCCTACCCGTACTCGCAGAGCCAGAGCCTGTCCGACAGCATCAACGGCACCGAGTCGTCGGCGTTCCGGACCGACCAGGTGAACTACATCCGCAACTCGGTGAAGGCCACCGTCGACGCGTACACGGGCAAGGTGACGCTCTACGCGTGGGACACCTCCGACCCGGTGCTCAAGACGTGGCAGAAGATCTTCCCGACATCGATGGAGCCGGTGTCGCAGATGAGCGCCGAGCTGCTCGACCACGTGCGGTACCCGACCGACCTGTTCAAGGTGCAGCGGTCGATCCTCGGCACGTACCACGTCACGAACGCCAACTCGTTCTACTCGGGCGACGACGCGTGGAACACCCCGCAGGAGACCACCTCGGGGACGACCGAGAACGACACGGCGGACACGCAGCAGACGACCACCAACGCGCTGGGCACGCAGACGACCGCCTCGCGGGGCAACCTGCAGGACCCGTACTACCTGACGATGAAGGTGCCCGGGCAGGACACGGCCTACTCGCTGTACACGACCTACATCCCGCAGCAGTCGGCGGGGTCGAACAACCGCAACGTGCTGACCGGGTACCTGGCGGTGGACTCCGACGCGGGTGGTGCGGGCAAGGGCGAGAAGGGTTCCAACTACGGCAAGCTCACGCTCCTGACGATGCCGAAGACCGACAACATCCCGGGTCCGGCGCAGGTGCAGAGCCTGTTCAACGGTGACACCACGGTGTCGCAGGAGCTGAACATCCTGAAGCGGGGCAACTCGACCGTGAAGCAGGGCAACCTGCTCACGCTCCCGGTCGGTGGCGGCTTCCTGTACGTGCAGCCCGTGTACGTGCAGTCGACGTCGAGCGGCTCGTACCCGCTGCTGCAGAAGGTGCTCGTGGCCTTCGGCGACAAGATCGCGTTCGAGGACACCCTCGACGAGGCCCTGAACAGCCTGTTCGGTGGCAACTCGGGTGCGGCCGCCGGCGACCAGGGCGCAGCCGGTTCGGGGTCGTCCGACACCGGCTCCACGGACACCGGCTCCGACCAGGGCGGCGACAGCGGCAGCACCGGCGGGGACACCGGTGCCGGGTCCGGCGCGACCGGGGGCTCGGGTGCGACCGGTGGGTCCGGCACCTCGGGCAACTCCACGCTGCAGCAGGCACTGGCGGACGCGAAGGCGGCGCTCCAGGACCGGCAGGAGGCGTACGCGCGCAACGATCTCGTCGCCGCGGCAGAGGCCGACCAGCGCCTGCAGACCGCGATCGAAGCGGCCACCGCAGCCGAGAACGCCGGGTGACACGCCGTGGCGGGGCACACGATTTGTGCCCCGCCACGGGCCTGTGTAGGCTGTTCAACGTGCCGCGGGGTGGAGCAGTTCGGTAGCTCGCTGGGCTCATAACCCAGAGGTCGTAGGTTCAAATCCTGCCCCCGCAACCAAGCGTCACATGAAGGCCCCGGTCCAGTCGGACCGGGGCCTTCGTCGTTCTCCAGTCCCGTCCGGTCGGCCTCGGGTCGTGTCGGGACCCGGCTGGCTCCGGCTCTGGCTCTCGCTCTGGTTCGGGCTGCGGCTCGGGTTCGGGTTCGGGTTCGGGTTGGGACTGCGACTCGGGTTCGGGGTCGGGTTCGGGTTGGGCCTGCGGTTCGGGTTCGGGTTCGGGCTGCGGCTGCGGCTGCGGCTCGGGTTCGGCATCGGTGGGGGTCGCTACGCTCGGCGGATGGCAACCCTGACGATCGCCGCCGCGCAGTTCGCCCCGGTCGACGACCCGGTAGCGAACCTCGCGACCGTCCGTACCGCCGCCGAGGACGCCGCTGCCCGCGGCGCGGACCTGCTGGTCACGCCCGAGTACACGTCGTACTTCACGGCGGAGATCGACGACCGGTTCGTGGCGAGCGCGGAGCCGCTCGACGGGCCGTTCGTGTCCGGCCTGCGGGAGATCGCCCGGACGACGGGCATCGCGCTCGTGGTCGGTGTGGCAGAGGCCGTCGGTTCTGCCGACGACCCGACCGGGGTCGGGGGCACCGAGGCCGACGCGGACACGGACGCGACCGGGCTCGCGGACGTGAACGGGCTCGCGGTGGCCCGGCGGTTCCGGAACACGCTCGTCGCCGTGCTGCCGGACGGGTCGGTCGCCGCGGTCTACCGGAAGGTGCACCTGTACGACGCGTTCGGCTCGAGGGAGTCGGACCGGATCGAGGCCGGGGACACCGACCAGCTGCCCGTCTTCACGATCGCAGGCGTGCGGGTCGGCCTCGAGACCTGCTACGACCTGCGCTTCCCCGAGGTCACGCGCCGCCTGGCCGGCGAGGAGTCCGGCGCTGCGGACGTCGTCCTCGTGCCCGCCGAGTGGGTGCGCGGCCCCGGCAAGGAGCACCACTGGCGCACACTGCTCACCGCCCGCGCAGTCGAGAACACCGTCTGGGTCGTCGGCGTCGGGCAGACGCCTCCCGTCGGCATCGGCGGCTCGGTGGTGCTCGACCCGTCCGGGGTCGCGGTGGCGGCCGCCGGCGCCGTGCCGGGGGTGCTCGTGGCGACCGTCGACACCGCCACGACGGCGTCCGTGCGGGCCGTCAACCCGTCACTCGGACTCCGCCGCTACGACGTGGTCCCGCGGGGGTGACCGCCGCCCGCTGGCCGCCGCCCGCTGCCCGCTGCTGATTGACCTCAGGCCGTAGGCCGCTGGCGGTTGAACGCGGGCGGCTGTCGGCTGCCCGTTGCCGACTGCCCGCAGGCCGCAGCCCGCAGGCCGCTGGCTGTTCAGCGGGCGGCGGCAAGGGCCCCGAGCCGGGCGACGGCCTCGTCGAGCACGCTGCGGCGCTTGCAGAAGGCGAACCGGACGAGGGACCGGTAGCCGGCCGCGTGGTCCGGCCGGACGAACGCGGACACCGGCACGCCGACGACCCCGGCGAGCTCGGGTAGGCGCAGACACAGCTCGCGGGCATCGGTGAACCCGAGCGGTGCGGCGTCGGCGAGGACGAAGTACCCGCCGTCGGGCTCGAGCACCTCGAAACCGGCCGCGCGCAGGCCGCCGGCGAGCAGCTGGTGCTTCGCGGCGAGCTCGGCGGCGATGCCGGCGAAGACCGCGTCGGGCAGCCGGAGCCCCGTCGCGACCGCGGGTTGGAACGGGGCGCCGTTGACGAAGGTCAGGTACTGCTTGACCGAGACGATCGCCTCGACGAGGTCGGCCGGTGCCGTCAACCACCCGATCTTCCACCCGGTGGTGTTGAACGTCTTGCCCGCACTCGAGATCGACACCGTGCGCTCGGCCGCGCCGGGCAGGGTCGCGATCGGCAGGTGCGGAACCCGGAAGGTCAGGTGCTCGTACACCTCGTCCGTGATGACGACCGCGTCGTGCCGGGTCGCGAGGTCGACCACGGTCTGCAGGACCTCGCGGGGGAGCACCCGCCCGGTCGGGTTGTGCGGCGTGTTCACGAGCACCGCACGGGTGCGGTCGGAGAACGCGGCGCGGAGGGCGGTCTCGTCGGGCAGGAAGTCCGGTGCGGTCAGCGGAACGGTGACGTGCGTGCCGCCGGCGAGTCGGATGAGCGCGCCGTACGCGTCGTAGAAGGGCTCGAAGGTGACGACCTCGTCGCCGGGCTCGACGAACGCGAGGAGCGTCGCGGCGAGTGCCTCGGTCGCACCGGCGGTGACGAGCACCTGCCG
The DNA here is from genome assembly GCF_001865055.2 of Curtobacterium sp. MCBA15_004. Classification (NCBI taxonomy): domain Bacteria; kingdom Bacillati; phylum Actinomycetota; class Actinomycetes; order Micrococcales; family Microbacteriaceae; genus Curtobacterium; species Curtobacterium sp. MCBA15_004. The sequence continues at coordinate 1,046,634 of NZ_CP126266.1, forward strand.
GTCGGGGTCGACCTCGAGCCCGTACCACCGCTCCTGGTGCTCGGCGACGGCCTGCCGGAGGTCCGGGGTACCGCGCCCCGGCGGGTACTGGTTCGCGCCTCGGCGGATGGCGTCGACGGCGGCGTCGAGGACCTCACGGGGACCGTCCTCGTCCGGGAAGCCCTGCCCGAGGTTGATCGCGCCGGTCGCCGCTGCGAGGGCGCTCATCTCGGCGAAGACGGTCGGCGCGGGGACGCCGTCGGGTCCGAGCAGCATCGCGCCCTCCGCCGCGCGCAGCCAGGGTCCGGTCCGGTCCATGCGGTCGCCTCCGTCGCGCTCGTGTCCCCGCTGCCCGACGGGCCGCCGCGGTCGACGCCCTCACGCTAACGGACCTCGGACAACCCCCGGCGTTCATCCACAGCCCACGCATAAGATCGCCATAGGGGGCTCGCAGCGCCAGCAGGAGCACCGCTCAGGTGGGTCCGGAAGACTGCACGAGCTTGAAAGGAGCACGTCAGCATGAGCGACACCACGCCACACGGCCGCGGCGACGACGACCGTCCCGAGGACACCACCCGCCCGGCCGCTGCCGAGGACGCCACGCAGGGAACCTCCGGCGAGGACACGACGACGCAGCGCGACTCCGCACAGCCCGACGACAGCCGGTACGAGGGCGCCCGCACGGGTGATGCCCCCGACGCCGACCGCACCGACGTCATCAGCCACGGTCGTGCGGACGAGACCGACGTGATCCCGACGCCCGCGGACCACCCGACCGCGCAGTACACGGCGCCCTACCCCGGCGTCGGCGACTCCGGTGCGTCGGGCGGCTACGGCCAGCACACGACGCCGTACGACCGGTCGGCCCAGCAGGGCCAGGGCGACCAGACCAGCCAGTACGGCCAGACGAGCCAGTACGGCCAGACCAGCCAGTACGGCCAGACGAGCGAGTACGGCCAGACGAGCCAGTACGGCGACGACCAGACCGGCCGGTACGGCCAGACCCAGCAGGGTCAGGCGGGGCAGGACCAGTACGGACAGAGCCAGTACGGCCAGGGCCAGTACGGGCAGCAGGACCAGTACGGCCAGGCCCAGTACGGCCAGCAGAGCCAGTACGGCCAGCAGGGTCAGTACGGGCAGAGCCAGTACGGCCAGGGCCAGACCGGCCAGTACGGCCAGGCCCAGCAGCAGCCCCGCTACGGCGAGTACGCAGCGGCCGGCTCCGCCCACGGCGCCCCGCAGTCGGCGGCGTCGTACCCCGGCTCCGCGCAGGCCCCCACCTCGGCCACGAGCGCCTTCGGCGACGTCGACGGCTCGAACGACCGCAACGGCCACTACTTCAGCGGCGCGACCGCCGGTGCCGCCGCGGGCTCCGGTGCCGCGACCAAGCGCCGTGACGGCCGCAGCAAGCTCGTGCTGCCCGTGGTCGCCGGACTCGTGCTCGCCGGCCTCGTCGGCGGCGGCGCCGGGTGGGCAGCGGGCTCCGCCCAGAACGGCGGCGGGACCGTGATCGGTTCCAGCGCGTCGCAGAACGGCGGCAACCTCACCGTCAACGACTACAACAACGCCACGGTCGTCACCGCGGTCGCGGCGCAGGCCACGCCCTCGGTCGTCACGATCAACGTGTCCTCGGGCTCCGAGGGCGGCACCGGCTCGGGCGTCGTGTTCAGCAAGGACGGCTACATCGTCACGAACACCCACGTCGTGACGCTCGACGGCGACAGCAGCAACGGCACCATCACGGTGACGACGTCGGACGGCAAGATCTACCCGGCGAAGCTCGTCGGTACCGACCCGACCGTCGACCTCGCCGTCATCAAGATCGACGCGACCGACATGAAGCCGATCACCTTCGCGGACTCCTCCGAGCTCAACGTGGGGGACACCGCGGTCGCGATCGGGGCCCCGCTCGGTCTGTCGAACACCGTCACCGACGGCATCGTCTCGACGCTCAACCGCAGCATCCAGGTCACCTCGAGCGCCCCCAGCAAGGGCGGCGACTCGAACGAGGGCGGCAACGGCAACGGCGGCCCGTTCGACTTCTGGGGCAACGGCGACAACGGCAGCAGCTCCTCGTCGAACACGACGGTGTCGCTGCCGGTCATCCAGACCGACGCGTCGATCAACCCGGGCAACTCGGGCGGTGCGCTGCTCGACTCCAAGGGCAAGCTCATCGGCATCAACGTCGCGATCGCGAGCGCCGGCAGCTCGTCCTCGTCCGAGGGACAGTCCGGCAGCATCGGCGTCGGCTTCTCGATCCCGTCGAACCTGGTCCAGCGCGTGGCGCAGGAGATCCGTGAGAACGGCTCCGCGACGCACGGGCTGCTCGGCGCCACCGTCGGCGACGCCGCCGAGGACACCAGCGCCCGCCAGATGGGTGCGCTGATCAAGTCGGTGTCGTCCGGCGGAGCAGCGGCCGGAGCCGGCCTGCAGAAGGGCGACGTCGTCACGAAGATCGGGTCGGCGACCGTCTCCGACGCGACCGACCTGACGGCGCAGGTCCGGTTCTTCGCGGGTGGCGCGAAGACGACGATCACCTACATCCGCAACGGCGAGACCAAGCAGACGGACGTCACGCTCGGCACCTACAAGGGCTGACGCAGGACGGGACGGACGGGAGGCGCGGTGCCAGCTGGCACCGCGCCTCCCGTCCGTCCGTGCCTCCCACGCGCGTGACGCAGGGGCGTCGCTCGCCCTTGATAGGCTCGGGGTCGCTCTGCGGGGCGGCGCCGACCGCGGTGCGCTCCGCGCACCGCCCCGACCTCGAGGTACGCATGCACACTGACGGACAGCCCCTGCCGGGGGTCTCCTACGTGATGCCGGTGCTCAACGAGGTGACCGAGGTCCGCGCGGCCGTCGGGAGTCTGCTGGCGCAGGACTACGACGGGCCGTTCGAGGTGCTCCTCGCCCTCGGGCCGTCGATCGACGGGACGAACGAGCTCGTCGCCGAGATGAGTGCGGCCGACCCGCGCATCCGGGCGATCGACAACCCGGTCGGCTCGACGCCGGCCGGCCTCAACGTCGCCATCCGCGCCTCCGTGCACCCCGTGGTCATCCGCGTCGATGCCCACTCCGTGCTGCCCGTCGACTACACGCGGGTCGCGGTGCGGGTCCTGCTCGAGTCGGGTGCGGACAACGTCGGCGGCATCATGCGTGCCGAGGGGCGCACGCCCTTCGAGCGGGCCGTCGCGCACGCGTACGGCAGCCGGGTGGGCCTCGGGGGGACGCCGCACCACGTCGGCGGCAAGGCCGGACCGGCGGAGACCGCGTACCTCGGGGTGTTCCGCCGCGAGCGCCTGTTCGAGGTCGGGCTCTTCGACGAGGGCATCAAGCGCGGCCAGGACTGGGAGCTCAACCGGCGCCTGCGACAGACCGGCGGGACCGTGTGGTTCACGCCGGAGCTCGTCGTCACGTACCGCCCCCGCCCGAGCCTGCGTCGACTCGTGCGGCAGTTCGTCGCGACCGGTCTGTGGCGTGGCGAGCTCGCCCGGCGGTTCCCGGCGAACAACGGGCTCCGGTACTTCGCACCGCCCGCGATGGTCGTCGCGATGGCGCTCGGGCTCGTCGCGGGGATCGTCGGCGTCGTCGGCGCCGCGCTCGGTTCGCCGGTCGCCTGGGCGATGGTCGGGTTCGTCGTGCCGGCGGCGTACCTCGTGTTCGTCCTCCTCGGCTCGGTCGTGGTCGCACGGCGGTCGGGCCTGCGCACGCTCCTCTGGCTCCTCGTGGTGCTGCCCTGCATCCACGTCGGCTGGGGTGTCGGCTTCATCATCGGGTTCCTGACCCGGACCTCCGAACTGACCACCCACACGGGACGGTGACCAGCACGTGACCCACGACACCACTGGCCGCGGCGACGCACGCCCTGGCTCCATCGCGGAACTCCGCGCCGTCGCACAGCCGGACGAGGTCCGGTCGCGCGCGAACGCCGAGCACTGGACCGCGTCGCTCTACCTGCGGGACGTCTCGCCGTACCTGACGTGGATGCTGCTGAAGACCCGCGTCAGCGCGAACCAGGTCACCGGGCTCATGATCCTCGTCGGTTGGAGCGTCGCCGCGGCACTGCTCATCCCGGGGATCTGGGGTGCGGCGCTCGCGCTCGTCCTCGGCCAGCTGCAGATGCTCGTCGACTGCTCCGACGGCGAGGTCGCCCGGTGGCGCGGCACCCGCTCGCCCGCCGGCGTGTTCCTCGACAAGGTCGGGCACTACACGACCGAGGGGCTCATCCCGATCGCGCTCGGCGTCCGCGCAGCCACCCTCCCGGTGCACGGGGGCGAGTGGATGTGGACGACGATCGGCTGCGCACTCGGGCTCGTCATCGTGCTGAACAAGGCGCTCAACGACATGGTGCACGTCGCGCGGGCGAACGCCGGGCTCGAGAAGCTCGTCGACCGTCGGGACGCCGGGACGGTGCCGTCCGGCCGACGGCTGGCGACCCTGCGTCGCGCGGCGCGGTTCCTGCCGTTCCACCGCCTGTACCACTCGGTCGAGCTCTCCATGCTGGCGTTCGTCTTCGCCGTCGTCGGCATCGTGGTGGGCCACCCGCTGGTCGACCGCGTGCTCGTCGGCGCGCTGCTCCCGCTCGCCGTGCTCGCCACCGCAGGGCACTTCCTGGCGATCATGGCGTCGAAGCGGGTCCGGGCGTGAGCGGCAGTACCCTCCGCCGGCACGCCGTACCCCATCGGGAGCGGCCACGGGTCGCGGTCGTCGTCCTGACGCAGGGCACCCGGCCCGACGACCTCCGCCGCGGCATCGAGAGCGTGCTCGCCCAGCGCGACGTCGACCTCGACGTGGTGTGCGTCGGCAACGGGTGGGAGCCGACGGGTCTGCCCGAGGGAGTCCGGGCACTCGCGCTGCCCGAGAACCTCGGGATCCCAGCCGGTCGCAACGCCGGCGCGGAGGTCGTCGACGGCGACCACGTGTTCTTCCTCGACGACGACGCGTCCGTGCCGTCCGAGACCTTCCTGCGGGACGCCGTCGCGCTGTTCGAGCGGGACCCGTCGCTCGGCCTCGTGCAGCCCCGGGTCGTGGACCCGGCCGGCGCAGCGAACCCCCGTCGCTGGGTGCCGCGGATCCGCAAGGGCGACCCGGCTGCGTCGTCGCCGGTGTTCTCGGTGTGGGAGGGGGCCGTCGTCCTGCCGATGGACGTCTACCGCGCCGTCGGCGGCTGGGGAGCCGAGTACTTCTACGCCCACGAGGGCATCGAGCTCGCCTGGCGTGTGTGGGACGCCGGACGGCGGGCCTGGTACGCGGGGGAGCTCGTGGCGCACCACCCAGCGATCGACCCGGCGCGGCACGCCGAGTACTACCGGCTGAACGCCCGGAACCGGGTCTGGCTCGCACGGCGGAACCTGCCCGGGCTGCTGCAGCCCGTGTACGTGGCGTCCTGGGCAGCGATCCAGGTCGCTCGGTGGTGGCGTCACCCGGCTCGTCTGCGCACGTGGTTCGCCGGTGTGCGCGAGGGCTGGGCCCACGACTGCGGTCCTGCGCGCAGGATGGGGTGGCTGACGGTCGGACGCATGACACTGGCGGGGAGGCCGCCGGTCGTCTGAGCCGGTACGGCCGGGTCGGTGTCCGCCCCGGTGGTCACGTTGCTCGGTCCGTCCCGCTCGTCCCGCTCGTCCCAACCGTTCCGTCCGTACTGTCCGTTCTGCACGTTCCGTCCGTTCCGTCCGTCCCGTCTGGCCCGCTCGTCCCACTCGTTCCGTCAGTCCTGCTCGTTCCGCTCGTTCCGTCCGTCCCGCTCGCACCCGGAGGTGCCCCCGATGCCGATCATCCGCGACGCCCAGACCGCCGTGCGGCTGGCCCGACGTCTGCTGCGCTCGAGGCAGAGTCGCCGTGACCTGGCCCGACGTCTCCCCGGACACCCGCCGCTCGCCCCCGGTTCGGTCGAGGTGGCGGTGTACTTCGCGGACGCGCCGGTGAACATGTACCAGATACGGCAGTGGTACGCCCCGCTCGCCGAACTCGCGGCCGAGCACCCCGTCGCGATCGTCTCCCGGAACCCGGGCACCATGCTCGCGCTGCTCGACGAGGCACCGGTGCCCGTGGTCTACGCCCGCCAGGTCGTCGACCTCGAGCGGTTCGTCGACGAGCAGGCGCCGAAGATCGTGCTGTACGTCAACCAGAACGCCCGCAACTTCCAGATGATGCGGTACGGGCGCATGTGGCACGTCTTCGTCAACCACGGCGAGAGCGACAAGATGTACATGACCACGAACCAGTTCAAGGCCTACGACTACGCGCTCATCGCCGGCGACGCAGCCCGCGACCGGCTCTCCGACGCGCTGTGGGACTACGACCTCGACGCGCGCACGATCGCGATCGGACGGCCCCAGGCCGACCACTTCGCCGGAGCGGTTCCCTACCCGGAGGGCGACCGCATCGTCGTCCTGTACGCGCCGACCTGGGAGGGGGACCGCCCGGCTGCGGCCTACGGGTCGATCGCATCCCACGGCGTCACCCTCGCCGAACGCCTGCTCGCCTCGCCGCGTCACCGACTCGTCTACCGTCCCCACCCGCGCCGCGGGGTGCTCGACCCGGCCTACCGGGCAGCACACGAGCGCATCGTCGCCGCGATCGCCGCGGCCAACGCCGCGGACCCGTCCGCGCAGCACGTGCACGACGACGGTCCGGAGCTCGGCTGGCAGCTCGCCGACGCCGACGTCGCCATCACCGACATCAGCGCGATGATCTACGACCGGCTCGCCGTGGGCAAGCCGCTGATCGTCACGCGGCCGGTGGCCGGCGAGGCCGACGTCGACGAGCGTGGGTACCTGGCCGACGCGAACTGGTTGACCGCCGCCGACGCCGTGGACGTCGTCGCACGGGTGGATGCCGCGGCCCACGACGACGCCGAGCTCGCGAAGCTCCGACACTGGGTCGACCGCTACTTTGGGGACACCACCCCGGGCGCTGCCACCGCGCGGCTGCACGCTGCGATCGACCGACTGGTGGCGCGGTGGCACGAGGTGGCGGCGGAGCGCGGCGAGCGCTGACGCCACACGGCCCACCCGGTCACGCAGCACAGCGGCCACCGACCAGGGACATCCGCCACAGGTACTCGGAGCGGTCGGGCCGACGCCACCGGACGACGACGACCCCGGTGTCCTCGGGATCGGCGCCGAACACGGCGAGCGTGAGGCTCCGGCCGGGGTCGAGCCGGTTGACCGCGAGCGGGGGCGCGTAGCCGTTGCCGAGGTGCGTCAGCGACAGGGCGTGGACCGGCTCGGAGCCGGTGTTGACCAGCTCGTAGCGCCGTGGCGCGTGCGAGCGGTCGACCGTGAACGGGACTGCGTAGGCGGTACTCGGGTGCTGCATGTCCCCGACGCTAGGAACCCCCACCGACGTCCGCCCGACGCCGAGACCCGTCGAGGACCCACCCTGTGCACAGCCCTCCACCACCAGCCCCTGTGGAGGAACGACGGGTCAGTTCCCGTAGTCGGATGCGTAGCGGGCGAGGGCGGCCTCGATGGTGTCGTCGAGCTGCAGACGACCCTTGTCGAGGTACAGGCCGCGGTCGCAGAACCGCCGGAGGTCCTTGTCGCTGTGCGAGACGAAGAAGAGCGTCCGTCCGCCGGCGAGCAGCTCCTCGATGCGCTTGTAGCACTTCTCGCGGAACGCCTTGTCGCCGACCGCGAGCACCTCGTCCACCAGGATGACGGGCTCGTCGAGCCGGGAGATCACCGCGAAGGCGATGCGCACCTTCATGCCGCTCGACAGGTGCTTGTACGGGGTGTCCACGAAGTCGCCGATCTCGGCGAACTCGATGATCTCGTCGAAGGCGTCGCGGATCTCGGCCCGCGTCATCCCGTGCAGGCCCGCCGTGAGGTAGACGTTGTCGCGCACCGAGAGGTCCCCGACGAAGCCGCCCGTGATCTCGATGAGCGGGGCCACACCGGCGCGGACCTGCACGCGTCCCTCGTCGGGGAGCATCACCTGCGCGACGAGCTTGAGGAGGGTCGACTTGCCCTGGCCGTTGCGGCCGACGACCCCGATCGCCTCGCCGGGGCGCACGTCGAACGAGACGTTCCGCAGCGCCCAGAACTCGTCGGCCCGCTTGCGACGCGATCGCCCGGCGAACAGGTCCTTGAAGTTCCGGCTCGCCCGGCGGTTGCGCTTGAACCGGATGCCGGCGTCGCGCACCGAGATGACGGGCGCGGTCGTGCTCGTTCGGGTGCTGCTGTCCGTTGCGGTCATCAGAGCTCCTTGAGGACGCGGTGTTCGCTGCGCCGGAAGACGACGAGCCCGATGCCGAGGACCACCACGGTGACGACGACGGAGACGAGCACCTCGAACCAGTCCAGCTGGCCGGGGAAGAAGGCCGACCGGTAGATCCCGAAGATCCCGCTGAGCGGGTTCAGTGCGGCGACGTCGTGCAGGGTGCGGGGGAGTGCCTGCGTGCCGTAGATGATCGGCGATGCGTAGAACAGGAACCGCAGCACGAGCTTGACCGCACGCTCCAGGTCGCGGAAGAACACGACCAGCGGCGCGACGATGAGCCCGAGCCCGTAGACGAGCCCGCACTGCAGCACGATGGCCAGTGGGTAGAGCAGGACCTCCCAGTGCACGCGGGCCCCGGTGGCCAGGACGAACACGGCCAGCACCGGCAGGCTCAGCAGGAACTCGATGCCCTTCGATGCGACGACGCGGGCCACCCAGATGCTGCGGGGGATCGTCGTCGAGCGGATGAGCTTCGACTCCTTGATGAACGCCCGCGTCGAGTCCGACACCGATCCCGTGAACCACATCCACGGCAGGAGCGCCGAGAGGAGGAAGACGATGTACGGTTCCTCACCCACCGACCCGCGGTGGAACACCTGCGTGAAGACGAACCAGTAGATGGCCGACATCACGAGCGGGTCGAGGATCGACCAGACGTAGCCGAGTGCGGACGTCGAGTACCGGACACGCAGGTCGCGGACGGTCAGGAGCCACAGGGCGTGGCGGTAACGACGAACCGCGCCCCTCGACGCTGCCGGAGCTGCGGTCGTGGGCGCGGTCGGCGCACTCGCTGTGGTCACGGTTTCCCTCCGGGCGGAACTGCCGAGGGGATCCGGTCTGGTCAGGCGAACAGGTTGTTCGCGCGCTCGAGGTCCTCGGCGAAGTCGATCTCGACCGCGTACAGGTCAGAGATGTCGACGGGCGACCAGCGTAGCCCGTCCTCGGCGATGGCTGCCTCGATGCCACCCTCGAAGTACTCCTGGTCGTCGACGCGACCGAGCTGGCGGATGAGCGCCTGCTTGTCGTGGGACGAGACGTAGTTGATGCCCACGGCCTCGCCGAGACCACCGACGACGCGCTTCGACAGCTTGTCGATGAAGCCCTCGGCGCCCACCGTGTACTTGACCTCCTCGTCGGAGACCTTCTCGGTGTTGACGCTGACGAAGGAGCGGTCCTGGTCCATCATGTCCGCCGCACGGACGAGTGCCCGCGGGTCGAACACGACATCACCGTTCATCCAGAGGACGCCGCCCTTGCCGGTCGCCTTCAGCGCACGGAGCAGGCTCTTCGAGGTGTTCGTGGAGTCGTAGGACTCGTTGTAGACGAAGTTCGCCTCGGGGAAGGCCTCGACGATGTACTCCGACTTGTAGCCGACGACGATCGTCACGCGTGCGCTCGAGCCGAACGCGGCGCGGATGTTGTCGAACTGCTGCTGCATGATGGTGCGGCCGTCGCTCAGTTCGGTCAGCGGCTTCGGCAGGCTGCGGCCGAGCCGGCTGCCCATCCCCGCTGCGAGGATCACGATCTGCGTGGTCATGCTGGTCCCTTCTGGTGTCCGCCCGGGCGCCGTTGGGCACAGGCGGGCCTCGTCGAGTCTGCTCGCAGAAGGTCTGAGTTGCCCGTGAACGCGCCGGATCCGCGTCGATGCGCAGGCGACGGACGGCCACGGACGACCCGCCCGAGCAGGTTTCCAAGTGGTGAACACTCCGTCGTGCCCCGGTGAATCCTACGGAACCGGCGGTCGTCGGGGTACGTCCGGGGCGCCTTCGTGTCCGATTCGTGACCCGCCCTCGGGGGCCGTCCTCCGATGTCCGGAACGCGTTGGTACGGTTGGGCGGTGGCCGCAGCTGATGACGACGACGTGTACGTGACGTCCGATGCCGCCTGGCTGACCGAGGCGGACGATCCGGAGACGGACGGCGCCGACGACGACTTGGGGGACGGGGATGCACGAGACGCTCCCGATGGTGACGCGATGACCGACGGTGCGACGGTGACCGTCGCAGGACCGTCGGCGGGCCGCGACGGGTCCGACGTCCCCGCACCGGCAGCCGGCGCGGGTGCGACGGCCGCAGCGACCGCGACGAAGCCGGGCAAGGCGAAGCAGCCCCGGGGCCGCGCCTCCCGGCCCACGCAGACCGCCGCCGCTGACGCCACGTCCGACGGCGCCGCTGCGACCGCCACGGGTGCGAGCGAGGCGTCTGGTGCGAGCCAGGCGTCGGGTGCGAGCCAGGTTTCCGGTGCGAGCCAGGCAGCGGGCGCGGGCAAGAAGAAGCGCGCCCCGAAGCGCCAGCCGGCCGCCCGAGAGACCCCCGCGGCCCAGGCGCCCCAGCTGCAGCCCGTCGTGCTGCGCGCCAGCCGTCTCGTGAAGCGGTACGGCCAGACCGTCGCCGCTGACGAGGTCGACCTCGAGATCCGACAGGGCTCGATCTTCGGCGTCGTCGGCCCCAACGGTGCCGGCAAGACGACGACCCTCTCGATGGTGACGGGACTGCTGCGTCCCGACGCCGGGACCGTCTCGGTGCTCGACCACGACGTGTGGTCGGACCCGGTCGCCGCCAAGCGCGACCTCGGGGTCCTGCCGGACCGACTGCGGCTGTTCGACCGCCTGACCGGCGCGCAGCTGCTGCACTACTCGGCGACACTCCGGGGCCTCGACGGCGCGACCGCCCGGAAGCGCAGCGACGACCTCGCCGTCGCCTTCGGTCTGGGTGAGGCACTCGGGCGCCAGGTCGCCGACTACTCGGTCGGCATGGCGAAGAAGATCGCCCTCGCCGCCACGCTCATCCACTCGCCGCGGGTGCTCGTCCTCGACGAGCCCTTCGAGTCGGTCGACCCCGTGAGCGCGGCGACCATCACCGACATCCTGCGCCGGTACACCCGGGGCGGCGGCACGGTGGTGCTCTCCAGCCACTCCATGGAACTGGTCCAGCGCACATGCGACTCCGTGGCCATCATCGTCGGCGGCAAGGTCCTCGCCTCCGGCACGATGGCGCAGGTCCGAGGTCGCAAGAGCCTCGAGGACAAGTTCGTCGAACTCGCGGGCGGCCGCGTCGTGGCAGAGAGCATGGAATGGTTGCACAGCTTCTCCGACTGAGGGTCGACCTGCTCGCGGGCGGTGTCCGCGGCGGAGCCCGGCACGCTGTCCTCGTCGTCGTCGGCAGCCTGCTCGGACTGGTCGCGGCGGTCTTCGTCGCCGGCGAGCTGCTCGAGCTGCGCGGCGCCCCGGTCGAGGTCGCGCGGTCCGTCGCGGTCCCCGTCGGCACGTTCGTCGCGGTGGCCTTCACGGTCGTCCCGCTCGTGCTCGGCGGCACCGACCAGTTCGACCCGCGCCGGTTCACCGTCTTCGGCATCGACCGGCGACGTCTGGCCGTCGGGCTCGGCGTCGCCGGGCTGGTCGGAATCCCGGTGCTGTGCGTCGCGATCGTCGCCGTCGGGCAGGTCGGGACGTGGTCCCGGAACGGCGGCCTCGTCGTGCTCGCGCTCGTCGCCGCCGTGCTCGGCATCGCCACCTGTGCGCTCCTGGCCCGCGTGGGTTCGGCCGTCGGCGCCATGCTGATCGCGCCGCACCGCTCCCGCGACGCCGGATGGCTCGCCGCCCTGGTCGTCGTCGTCCTCGGTCTGCCGGTGGCGTCGCTCCTCCTGCGCACGTCGTGGCTCGACCCGTCGAGCGCCGAGCTCCGGACCGTCGCGGACGTCGCCGGCTGGACCCCGTGGGGTGCGGCCTGGGCCGTCCCGGCCGACATCGCGAGCGGACGCGTGGGCGAGGGCGTCCTCAAGCTCCTGGTCGCCCTCGTCGTCGTCGGTCTGCTCGGCCTCGCCTGGTGGGCGCTCGTCGGTCGTGCACTCGAGACCGTCGACGGCCGTGCGACTGCTCGCCGCTACCAGGGCCTCGGGTGGTTCGCCCGCTTCGGGTCGAGCCCGGTCGGTGCGGTCGCGGCCCGAGCGCTGACCTACTGGGCGCGGGACCCCCGCTACCGGATGTCGTACCTCGTGATCGTGTTCGTGCCGATCGTCGTCCTCCCGCTCGGCGTCGCGGGTGTGCCGTGGCACTGGACGGCCCTCGTGCCGCTGCCGCTGATGGCGCTCATCGCGGGCTTCCTGCCCCACAACGACGTCTCCTACGACAACACGGCGGTCTGGTTGCACGTCGCGTCTGGTGCGCCGGGGTGGAGCGACCGACTCGGCCGACTCGTCCCCGTGCTCGTGGTCGGTGTGCCCGCGGTCGTCGCCGGTGCCGCGGTCTCCGCGAAGCTCTTCGGCGACTGGACGGCGTTCCCGGTGCTCACCGGCGTCGCGGTGGGCGCCCTGCTCGCCGGACTCGGGTTGTCGAGCGTCGTCTCGGTGGCACTGCCGTACCCGACGGTGCGTCCGGGGGACCACCCGTTCCAGCAGCCGCAGGCCGCCGGGACGACGGCCGCCGTCGCGCAGACCACGATGGTCATCGGGATCCTCCTGTCCGTCGTGCCCGCGGCGTGGCTCGGTGTGCTCGCGTTCACGGACGGCCCCGAGCCCTGGGCCGTCCTGACGCTCCTCGTCGGGCTCGGCGTCGGAGCGGTCGTCCTGATCGGCGGCGTCGCCCTGGGCGGACGACTCTTCGACCGGCACGGTCCGGACCTGCTCGCGGCGGCCCAGCGCAACTGAGCGCCGGTCGGGAGGCGCGTGGCGACCCCGCACTGCGCCTCCCGTCCGTCGGCCTGTCTGTCGGGAGGCGGCCCGGCACCGTGCCTCCTGTCGGCCTGTCGGCCTGTCGGCCTGTCGGCCTGTCGGGCGGGAGGCGCGTGGCGGCCCGGAACCGTGCCTCCCGTCCGTGGACGTGACGGCGTCAAGGCGCATCGTGCGTCCGGTCCTTCCTCCACAGCGCCGTGCCCCGCAGGGGCGCTCCACAGCCTCCGCGACGCCGTCGCGGAGGCACCGCCACCGTCGTACGCTGGAGCCATGAGCATGACCGAACCTGGCGGCGGCCTCGACGTGATGGACCGCGAGCTCGAGAAGCTCCTCGAGGAAGAAGCGATCGAGCCCGGCGACCACGAGCGCTTCTCGCACTACGTGAAGAAGGACAAGATCCTGCAGTCCGCGCTGTCGGGCAAGCCCGTCAAGGCGCTCTGCGGCAAGAAGTGGGTACCGGGTCGCGACCCCGAGAAGTTCCCGGTGTGCCCGGACTGCAAGGCCATCTACGAGAAGATGAAGGCCGAGTAGCGCGGACGCACCACCGGGCGGGTCAGATCACCAGGGTCGGGATCGCCGGGTCACCGCGGCCGATGCGTGATGCGTCGGCCGGCAGCTCCGCTTTGGCTCGCTTGTGGTGCGCTCGTGCTGCCTCGACGCCCGCGACGCCGGTGAAGGCCGTGTCGACCTCGCCGTGGTCGACGACCGGGACGAGCAGGGGGCGCTCGTCGGGGCCGACCTGGCCGGTGGTGAGGACGACCTCCGCGGTCGCGACGCCGTTGCGGAGTCGGCGACCGGCTTCCTTGCGACCACCGGTGGACGCCTTGTCCGCGGACTTCTTGGCGACCGGGACCCAGCCCTCGCCGTCGGGCGTCTCGTGGGCGACGAGCTTGAAGACCATGCCGGCCGCGGGGTGGCCCGAGCCCGAGACGACGCTCGTCCCGACGCCGTAGGAGTCCACGGGGGCGGCTCGGAGGGCGGCGATCGTGTACTCGTCGAGGTCGTTCGTCACCGTGATCTTGGTCGCGGGGGCGCCGAGGCGGTCGAGCTGCGCGCGCACCGATGCGACGACCGAGGGCAGGTCGCCGCTGTCGATGCGGACGGCACCGAGCCGACCGTCGGTGAGCCGGACTGCGGTCGCCACGGCGGCCTCGATGTCGTAGGTGTCGACGAGCAGCGTCGTGCCGGTCCCGAGGGCGTCGAGCTGGGAGCGGAAGGCGGCCTCCTCCGAGTCGTGGAGGAGCGTGAAGGCGTGCGCGGCGGTGCCCATCGTGGGGATGCCCCAGGTGCGACCGGCCTCGAGGTTGCTCGTCGCGCCGAAGCCGGCGATGTACGCGGCCCGGGCGGCGGCGACCGCGTTCCACTCGCCGGTGCGGCGTGAGCCCATCTCCGCGAGCGGGCGCCCGTCGGCGGCTGAGACCATGCGTGCCGCCGCCGACGCGATCGCCGAGTCGGCGTTGAACACGCTGAGCGCGAGCGTCTCGAGGACGACCGACTCGGCGAAGGTGCCCTCGATCTGCAGGACCGGCGAGTTCGGGAAGAAGACCTCGCCCTCGCGGTACGCGCGGATGCTGCCGCTGAACCGGTAGTCGGCGAGCCACGCTGCTGTGCCCTCGTCGATCACGCCCCGGTCGCGGAGGAAGCCGATCTCCTCGTCGCCGAACCGGAACTCGGTGAGCGAGGTGAGGAACCGTCCGAGGCCCGCGGCGACGCCGTAGCGACGACCGTCGGGGAGGCGGCGGGTGAAGACCTCGAAGACGCACCGACGGTCGGCCGTGCCGTCCTTCAGGGCGGCGTCCACCATGGTGAGTTCGTACTGGTCCGTGAGGAGCGCGCTGGTCACCCCTCGACCCTACTGACGCGGGGCTGCCCGGGGGCAGATCGTCCCCCAGCTCGGGCTGGTCCCGGCCGCGTGGCGACGGCGCATCACGGCAGCGCGCTCCTACCTGCCCGCGGCCCGTGGCTCCGGGCCCCTGCCGTGCTGCGACCTCGCGAGCGGGCGATGTGTGCAGAGGGTCGGGCGGCCGGTGTGCCGGTTCCGCCCGCTCGCGGCGCGTCCGCACGCACTACCCCGAGCGGGCGATGTGTGCGCGGTGACGAGTGCGTGGGGTGCGGGAACCGCCCGCTCGCGGTCTGGGGTCGTCAGCGCGGTGCCGAGCGGGCGATGTGTGCGGAGGGTCGGGCGGTCGGCGCGTGGTTCGTCCTCAGGACCGGTGCGGCCTGGTGCGGGCGCGAGCGGGCGATGTGTGCGGTGTGACGAACGCGTGGGGTGCGGGAAACGCCCGCTCGCGGGTTGGGGTGCCCGCGATGTGCCGGGCGGGCGATGTGTGCGGGGCGGCGGGTGGGTGGGGTGCGGGAAACGCCCGCTCGCGGGTTGGGGTGCCCGCGACGTGCCGAGCGGGCGATGTGTGCGGGGTGACGAGCGCGCGGGGTGCGGGGAACGCCCGCTCGGGGCAGCGGGGGCGGGGGAGATGCGGGGCACGGTGGGGACGAGCGGGGTGGGGGAGCGCGGCTGGGTACGCTTGGCGTGTGACGGATGCACCGATCGGAGTCTTCGACAGCGGCGTCGGCGGGCTCACGGTGGCCCGGGCGATCATCGACCAGCTGCCGCGCGAGAGCATCCGGTACGTGGGCGACACCGTGCACTCGCCCTACGGCCCGAAGCCGATCGCCGACGTGCGGCGGTACGCCCTCGAGGTCATGGACGACCTCGTCGAGCAGGGCGTGAAGGCGCTCGTCATCGCGTGCAACACGGCCTCCTCCGCGGTCCTCCGCGACGCCCGGGAGCGGTACGAGCAGGCGTACGGCATCCCGGTGGTCGAGGTCATCCAGCCCGCCGCCCGCGCCGCCGTCAAGCAGACCAGGACCGGGCGCATCGGTGTGATCGGCACGGTCGGGACGATCGCCTCGCGGGCGTACGAGGACGCGTTCGCCGTCGCCGCCGACGTCACGCTGTCGCTCGCCGCCTGCCCGCGGTTCGTCGAGTTCGTCGAGGCGGGGGACACCTCGTCGCCGGCCCTCCGCGCGGTCGCGGCGCAGTACCTCGAACCGATCCGGGCGGCCGACGTCGACACCCTCGTGCTCGGCTGCACGCACTACCCGCTCATGTCGGCGGCGATCCAGTACGTGATGGGGCCGGACGTCACGTTGGTCTCGAGCGCCGAGGAGACCGCCAACGACGTGTACCGCCGGCTCGTCGAGCACGGGCTCGAGCGGACCGTGACCGAACCGCCCACCTACGCGTTCGAGGCCACCGGCGAGGACCGCAACGGGTTCATCCGCCTGGCCCGACGGTTCCTCGGCCCGGAGGTGTCCAGCGTCGGCCACCTGCAGACCGGAGCCATCACGCTGCCCCGCACCGCGCCCTGAACCGGCCCGCACGACCACCGCGACCACCGCGACCGACCCGCACCGCGCCTCCAGGCCGGACCGAGAGGACACCATGACCGACACGACCACGACCCGCATCGACGGCCGCAGCACCACCGACCACCGCCCCGTCACGATCGAGCGGGGGTGGAGCGCACAGGCCGAGGGCAGTGCGCTCATCTCGTTCGGGAACACCAAGGTGCTCTGCACCGCGAGCTTCACGAACGGCGTGCCGCGCTGGCTCGCCGGCAAGGGTACCGGCTGGGTGACCGCCGAGTACTCGATGCTGCCGCGCTCGACCAACGAGCGGATGCAGCGTGAGTCGATCAAGGGCAAGGTCGGCGGCCGGACGCACGAGATCTCCCGCCTGATCGGCCGCTCGCTGCGCGCGGTCGTGGACACGAAGGCCCTCGGCGAGAACACCCTCGTCATCGACTGCGACGTGCTGCAGGCCGACGGCGGCACCCGGACCGCGTCGATCACCGGCGCGTACGTGGCCCTGGTCGACGCGATCGAGTGGGGCCGGGGCAAGGGCTTCATCGCGAAGAAGGCCACGCCGCTCACCGACAGCGTGCAGGCGATCTCGGTCGGCATCGTCAAGGGCGTGCCGATGCTCGACCTCGCGTACACCGAGGACTCGGCCGCCGACACCGACATGAACATCGTCACGACGGGCTCGGGCAAGTTCATCGAGGTGCAGGGGACGGCCGAGCACGCGCCGTTCGACCGCGCCGAGCTCGACACGCTGCTCGACCTCGGGCTGGCGGGCAACGCCTCGCTCGCGGCGATCCAGCGCGGGGTGCTCGGGGTGGCCTCGTGACCGGGACGGTCGTGCTCGCGACGCACAACCAGGGCAAGGTCGTCGAGCTCCGCGGGATCCTCGGCGAGGCCCTCGGCGGCGTCGAACTCGTCGGTTACGACGGGCCGGAGCCGGTCGAGGACGGTGACACCTACGCGGCCAACGCGCTCATCAAGGCCAGGGCAGCGGTCGCGCACACCGGACTGCCGGCGCTCGCCGACGACTCCGGCATCGCGGTCGACGCGCTCGACGGTGCACCGGGGATCCACTCCGCCCGGTACGCCGGCACCCGCGTGGACGCCGACAACATCGCGTTGCTGCTGGCGAACCTCGAGGGCGTGGTGGAGCGGACCGCGGCGTTCGTCTGCGCCGCCGCGTTCGTCACCCCGGACGGCACCGAGCACGTGTTCGAGGCGGTGTGGAACGGCGAGGTCCTGACGGAGCCGGTCGGTGACGGCGGGCACGGGTACGACCCGGTGTTCCACCCGGACGACGCTCAGGGGTCGGCGGCGCAGCTGACCCGCGACGAGAAGAACGCCCTGAGCCACCGGTCGAAGGCGTTCCGCGGGATCGCGCCGATCGTGCGGGAGTGGTTCGCGACGACCGAGGGCTGACGCCCGCGCCCGCGCCCGACGGCCGAGGGCTGACGCCCGCGCCCGACGGCCGAGGGCTGACGCCCGCGCCCGACGCCCGAGGGCTGACGCCCGGGCCCGACGCGGTGGTCAGGACGACCGGCCGCGAGACCCCACCACCACGACGAGACGCCCCCGGGAACGGGGGCGTCTCGTCGTCCGGGGCGTCCGCCGCCGGGGCCGGCCAGTGGACCGGGAGGGCCGCTACTGCCCGACGGGCCGCTGGCCGTCGGCCGCGCGCTGCTCCGCCTCGGCCGTGTGCTTCGCCTTGCGCGCCGTCCGCCAGTAGTGCAGGCCGGCGGGCACGACCGTGACGACGACCGCGAGGATGAGGATCACGTCGATGTAGTTGCGCACGATGTACGCCACCGGCGGGATGTAGCCGAGGACGTACCCGAGGAACGTGACACCGACGCCCCAGACGACAGCACCGATGGCGTTGTACAGCGAGTACTTCTTGTAGTCCATCCGCCCGACGCCGGCGGCGATCGGAGCGAAGGTGCGGACGACCGGCACGAAGCGCGCCATGATGACCGCGAGCGGGCCGAAGCGGTGGAAGAACGCGTTGGTGCGGTCGACGTTCGCCTTCGAGAACAGGCCGCTCTCCTTGCGTTCGAAGATCGGCGGCCCGGCCTTCTTGCCGATGTAGTAGCCGAGTTCACCGCCGAGGAACGCCGCGGCGCCGATCATCAGGGCGGCCACCCAGATCGGGATGCCGCCGATCTGGCCGCCGCGGTCGAAGGCGAACAGGCCGGTGATGACGAGCAGGCTGTCACCGGGGAAGATGAACCCGATGAGGAGGCCGGTCTCGGCGAAGACGATGGCGCAGACGACGAGCACGGCGATGGCGCCGAAGTGGTCGAGGATGTACTGCGGGTCGAGCCACGGGATCAGGGCGAGGGGAAGCGCGTGCATGGTTCTTCCGGTCGGGAGTCGGGGTCACGGGGGACTCCCGCACCCTGAGGGTACCGCCCGTCGTCCTGGGGACCATCCCTCAGGGGGATGAGGTGCGCCGGTGGATCCGTCGTGCGGAAGGAGGGACTCGAACCCTCACGCCTGGGGCACAGGAACCTAAATCCTGCGTGTCTACCGATTCCACCACTCCCGCGAGCACCGGCAGTCTACGGGGCACCCGCTCGGCGGGACCGGCGGGGCGGACGGGCACCGCGCCTCCCGACCGACGATCGCGACGACGGGACGGACGCGACGGACGCGCCGACCGCGACGACGGGACGGACGCGCCGACGCGACGCACGCGCCGACCGCGACGCCGGGACGGACGCGCCCACGCCACGCACGCGCCGACCGTGACCGGCGCGACGAGCGCGCCCCGCCTCAGCGCAACCGACGCGGCAGGTACCGCGGCACGTACCGGAGCAGCACGCCCGCACCGACCAGCCCCAGCACGCCCATCACCCCGCTCGCGAGCGCGAGCGACGCGACCGCCGTGACGCCGGAGAGCACGAGCGGTGCCGCGGCCGAGCCGAAGTCCCCGGTGAAGCGCCACGCGCCCAGGAACGGAGCCGGGTTCCCCCGCGGCGCGAGGTCGGCCCCGAGCGTCATGAGGATCCCCGACCCGACGCCGTTCGCGAGGGACATGCCGATCGCGATGCCGACGAACCAGCCGACCCGGGCGTCGAGGTGGCCGCTCCAGGCGAGCAGGAAGTAGCTGACGCTGAGGCCGAGCATGCACGGCAGGGCGCTCGCGAGCCGCCCCCAGCGGTCCATGATCTGCCCGCTCGTGTAGAACAGCGCGAAGTCGACGGCCCCGGCGATGCCGATGACGAGTGCTGCGGTCGCGTCGTCGAGGCCGACGCTCACGGCCCACAGGGGCAGGATCACCTGGCGTCCGGCGCGGAGGGCGCCGATGAGCGCGGCACCGCTGCCGAGGCGCGCGAGCACGGCCCGGTTCTCGCGGATGGTGCGGAACAGGCCGTGCGCCTCGGCCTGCACGAGCTGCGCGCCGGTGTCGGTCGTCGGTCCCTGCGGGAGGGTGCCCGGGTCCTCGTGCCCGGCGGCGTCGCGCCGGTCGGTGGTCGCGTCGGCCCCCTCGGCGGCCGCGGGCAGCGGGGTCGGGTCCGGCCCGGCGGCGGCCAGCGTGGTCGCGTCCTGCCCGCCGGTGGCGGCGGGCGGCGCGGTCGTGTCGGGCGACGGACGGGAGGCGCGGTGCGGCCTGGTCGCGTCGGGCCCCGGCCGGGAGGCGCGGTGCGGGAGACGGAGACCGCGTGCGCCCGTCGCGGGGTCGCGCAGGACGAGGAGGACCGCGGCCGCCGCGAGGCAGCAGACGACGTGGATCCAGAAGGCGCTCTGGGTCGTGCCGGTGAGGTGGACGACCGCTGCCGACACGAATGGGCCGACGAAGTAGCCGAAGCGGAACACCCCGCCGAGGCTGGACAGGGCCCTGGCGCGGATGCGGAGCGGGATCGCCGTGGTCATGTAGGCGTGCCGGGCGAGCGCGAAGACGGCGGTCGAGACGCCGACGAGGAACACCCCGAGCGCGAGCACCCAGGGGTTCGGCGCGACCGTGCAGGTGACGAGGCCGACGACCGACACCAGGGCCGCGCCGATCATCGCGTTCCGTTCGCCGATGCGCCCGACGACGACCCCCGAGGGCACGTCGCCGATGAGCTCGCCGACGAGGATGAGCGCCGCGACGAAGCCGGCGAGGGCGAGCCCGGCGCCGAGCGAGTCCGCCGCGATCGGGATGATCGGGATGATCGCGCCCTCGCCGATCGCGAACAGCGCTGCGGGGAGGAAGCCCGACAGGACGACCGTCCTGCGGTCGAAGGCGTCGTGCGCGGTGGTGGTCATCGTCGACCCACGGTACGCCCGCCGCGGAGTTACCCTGGACGCATGCGTGTCCTGGCGGCGATGAGTGGTGGAGTCGACTCGGCGGTGGCCGCTGCCCGGGCCGTCGACGCCGGGCACGACGTGGTCGGCGTGCACCTCGCCCTGAGCCGGATGCCCGGCACGCTCCGTACCGGCAGCCGGGGGTGCTGCACGATCGAGGACTCGATGGACGCCCAGCGTGCCGCCTCCGCGCTCGGCATCCCGTACTACGTGTGGGACTTCTCGGCCCGGTTCAAGGAGGACGTCGTCGACGACTTCGTGGCCGAGTACCAGGCCGGTCGGACCCCGAACCCCTGCATGCGCTGCAACGAGCGGATCAAGTTCGCGGCGCTGCTCGAGAAGGCGCTCGCGCTCGGCTTCGACGCCGTCTGCACCGGGCACTACGCGTCGATCGTCACGGGCGACGACGGCGCGCGGGAGCTGCACCGCTCGGCAGCGTGGGCGAAGGACCAGTCATACGTCCTCGGCGTGCTGACGGCCGAGCAGCTCGAGCACGCGATGTTCCCGCTCGGTGCCACGCCCTCGAAGGACGAGGTCCGGGCCGAGGCCGCGGCGCGGGGCCTGACCGTCGCGCAGAAGCCCGACTCCTACGACATCTGCTTCATCCCGGACGGCGACACCCGCGGCTGGCTCGCGGACCGGGTCGGCACCGCCCCCGGCGACGTGGTCGAGCGTGACGGCACCGTGGTCGGCGAGCACGAGGGCGCCACCGGCTACACGGTCGGACAGCGCCGCGGGCTGCACCTCGGTCGGCCGGCACCGGACGGCAAGCCGCGGTTCGTGCTCGAGATCCGACCGAAGGACAACACCGTCGTCGTCGGCCCGAAGGAGGCGCTCGAGGTGTCCTCGCTCGCCGGGTCCCGGTACACCTGGGCCGGGTCCGCGCCGGCCGACCCCGCCGTGCCGTTCGCGTGCGAGGTGCAGATCCGCGCGCACGGCGACCCCGTGCCCGCGACCGCACGGGTCGAGGACGGCTCGCTCGTGGTGGACCCCGACGAGCCCCTGTCGGGCGTCGCGCCCGGGCAGACCGCGGTCGTCTACGTCGGCACCCGTGTGCTCGGGCAGTGCACGATCGACCGGACGGTGTCGGCGGTCCCCGTCCCCGCCTGAGTCGGGGCTGGCCGAGCCCGGCCGGTCCGCGCTCGGGGCCGGCGGGTCCGCGCTCGTGCCCGGCGGATCCGGGCTCGGAGCCGCCGGGGCCACGCCGCTCCCGGCCCGCGCGGTCGCTGCGACCGGCGTCGGTCGTGCACGGTAGAACTGAGGGCATGAGCGACACGACGCCCGCCGACACGACGTTCGAGACGATGGCCCCGGCCGACCTCGACGCCGCACAGGCCCAGCGCGAGGTGGAGCGCCTCCGCGTCCGGATCGGCGAGCTGCGCGACCAGTACTACGAGGGCAACGGCTCGACCGTGTCCGACGGGGACTACGACGCGCTCGTGCACCGGCTCGACGCGATCGAGCAGCGCTTCCCGGACCTGCTCACGCCGGACAGCCCGACGCAGACGGTCGGCGGCCAGGCCCAGACCATCCAGTTCGCCCCGGTCGAGCACGCCGAGCGCATGCTGAGCCTGGACAACGTGTTCAGCCCGGACGAGCTCACCGACTGGGCCGTCAAGGTGCAGCGTGACGCGGGTGCCGAGCGCGTCCGGTTCCTGACCGAGCTGAAGATCGACGGCCTCGCGATCAACCTGCGCTACGAGCACGGACGGCTCGTCTCTGCGGCCACCCGCGGCGACGGCGTCGTGGGCGAGGACGTGACGGGCAACGTCCGCACGATGGGCACGATCCCCGACCAGCTCGCCGGCACCGGACACCCGCCCCTGGTCGAGGTCCGCGGCGAGATCTTCTTCCCGGTGGCGCAGTTCGACGAGCTGAACGCCCGGCAGCGCGAGGCCGGGGAACGGGTCTTCGCGAACCCGCGCAACGCCGCCGCGGGCTCCCTCCGGCAGAAGGAGGAGGGCAAGTCCGAGGCGAAGCGCGCGCTCATGGTCGACCGGCTCCGACGGTTGCGGATGCTCGTGCACGGCATCGGCGCGTGGCCGGTCCGCGAGCTCGAGCAGCAGACCGAGGTGCACGCGCAGTCCGAGGTCTACGAACTGCTGCAGACCTGGGGTCTGCCGACGAGCACGCACTACCGGGTGTTCGACACGATCGACGAGGTGCTCGGCTTCGTGCGCACGACCGGGGAACGCCGGTCCGCGGTGGAGCACCAGATCGACGGCGTCGTCATCAAGGTGGACGACCTCGCGCTGCACGAGGAGCTCGGCTCGACCTCGCGGGCACCGCGCTGGGCGATCGCCTACAAGTACCCGCCGGAAGAGGTCCACACGAAGCTGCTCGACGTCGTCGTCAGCGTCGGGCGCACCGGCCGGGCGACGCCGTTCGCCGTGATGGCCCCGGCCGAGGTCGCCGGCTCCGTCGTGCGCCAGGCGACCCTGCACAACCAGGACGTCGTCAAGGCGAAGGGCGTCCTCATCGGCGACATGGTCGTCCTGCGCAAGGCCGGCGACGTCATCCCCGAGGTGCTCGGCCCGGTGGTCGAGCTCCGCGACGGCAGCGAGCGCGAGTTCGTCATGCCCGCGGACTGCCCCGAGTGCGGCACCCCGCTGCGTCCGGCGAAGGAGGGCGACAAGGACCTCCGCTGCCCGAACGCGCGGAGCTGCCCGGCACAGGTCCGTGGTCGGGTCGAGCACATCGCCTCGCGCGGTTCGCTCGACATCGAGGGCCTCGGGGAGGTCGCAGCCGCAGCACTCACGCAGCCGCTCCGTCCCGAGACCCCGCCGCTCGTCACCGAGGCCGGGCTGTTCGACCTCACGATGGAGGACATCGTCCCGATCGAGGTGATCGTCCGCGACGCCGAGACCGGCATGGAGAAGACCGACGAGGACGGCACCCCCAAGCGTGTCACCCCGTTCAGCCGTGCCCGCAAGAAGACCGACCCGCCCTTCGACCCCGAGGCCCGCGGCGCCGACCACACGGGCGAGCCGAGTCGGTACCCGTCGAAGAACGCCTTCGAGATGCTCGCGAACATCGAGGCGGCGAAGACGAAGCCGCTCTGGCGGATCCTCGTCGGCCTGAGCATCCGCCACGTCGGGCCGGTCGCCGCCCGCGCCCTGGCGAACCACTTCGGCTCGCTCGACCGGATCCGCGAGGCCTCGCGCGAGGACCTCGCGGCGGTCGACGGCGTCGGCGGGATCATCGCGGACGCCCTGCTCGACTGGTTCGAGGTCGACTGGCACCGGGAGATCATCGACCGGTGGACGGCGGCGGGCGTGCAGTTCACCACGCCGGACCACCCGGGGCCCGGTGCCGCGGTCGAGGGCGGTGTGCTCAGCGGTGTGACGGTGGTCGCGACCGGCTCCCTCGAGGGGTACACCCGTGAAGGAGCGCAGGAGGCGATCATCGCCGCGGGCGGCAAGGCCGCGTCGAGCGTGAGCAAGAAGACGGACTTCGTCGCGGCGGGCCCCGGTGCCGGCTCGAAGCTCACGAAGGCCGAGCAGCTGGGCGTCCGCATCATCGACGCCGAGCAGTTCCGGCTGCTCGTGACCGAGGGCCCGGCCGCCCTCGCACCGGACACGGACGCCGACGCCGACGCCGACGCCGGCACCGACACCGACGCCGACGCCGGCGCGGAGGACGCCGCGGGATAGGCCCGTCGGGACGGCCCGCGCCGCCGCGTCGTGCGACCCGGAGCAGCGGCTTCGGGGGACAAGTTGCACGACGCATGTCCACGGTGCGGGAATCTGCTTACACTCGATAGAGCATCACTCGTCGCCTGTGGGGGCCGGCGAGACGGCCTTCCCAGGGGAGACCCGAATGCTGCTCATCGCCGCGGCCTTGCTCACCGCCTCGATGCACTCCCCCGGAGTGGTCGAGGCCCCAGTCGTGCCCGCCGGGACCTCCTCGGTCGTGGGCGCCCCGTCGTCCGGACCAGCGGTGGAGGACCACGCGGCGCTCGACCACCTCGTCGGGTCGCGCGGCTCGGCCTTCCTCGCCGACCTCGGCACCGTCGACGGCGCGGACCTCGCCCGGGCCGACCGGGACGCGCGGGTCCTCGCGACCGCGCAGGACCGCCCGCCGACCCCGGCAGCGGTCCGGACGTGGTGGTCCGGTCTCGACCAGGCAGCACGTTCCCGGCTCGTCGACCACGCGCCCGCGGTCGTCGGCAACCTCGACGGGGTCCCGTACGACGTCCGGGACCGGGCGAACCGCAGCACCCTGGCGCGAGGCCTGGCCGCCGCCGGGGACGGGAGCGCGCTGCACGGCATGCTCCACCAGGTCGAGGCCGCGCTGTCGCCGGACCCCGGGTCGCCCGGCCGCGTCCTCGTCGCGCTGGACACCCGCGGCTCCGGCCGAGCCGCGATCGCCGTCGGGGACCTCGCCACCGCGGCCGACGTCACGGTCGTCGTGCCCGGGATGTTCTTCACGGTCTCCGGGCAGATGCACGACTTCGCCGACACCGCCGACGGCCTGTACCAGGAGCAGACCGCCGTCGCGGGCCTCGCCGCACCGGACCCGGCGCGGGGGAGCGGCGTCGCGGTGGTCGCGTGGATGGGCTACCGGACGCCGGACATGTCGAACATCCTGTCGCTCGGGCTCGCCGACACCGGGGCGGAACGGCTGGAACGCGTGGTCGCCGGCCTGGACGCCGTCCGCGGGGACGTCCGGCCGCGGCTGAACGTCGTCGCGCACTCGTACGGGTCGACGACGGCGATGACCGCGCTGTCCTCCGGCCGGATGCGCGCGGACACCCTGACGGTGCTCGGGTCGCCCGGCAGCGACGTCCGGTCGGCGGCGCAGCTCGCGGTGGGCAGGGGCGAGGTGTTCGTCGGGGACGCGCACGACGACCCGGTCGCGGGGACCGGGTACTTCGGTACCGACCCGGGGTCGCCCGGGTTCGGGTCGACGCTGCTCGACCTGTCCGGGGGTGTGCCCGAGGGGACGGCCGGGCTGTTCCGCCGGCCGGTCGGGCACAACGACTACCTCAAGCCCGGGACGTCGTCGCTGCACGAGGTGGCGCTCATCGCCGTCGGGCGGGGCGACCTCGTGCGCCACCAGGCGCGCCGGGGCTCCGGTGGGACGGGTGGGCCGCAGCCGGGGCCGGACATGTACCTGCTGCGGCCGCAGGACCTGCAGCCGCGGGACTGAGCGGGCCTTACCGCAAGCCGTGGGCCGTCGGACCGCAGCGTCCGCGTGGGACGCGGTTCGCGCCGCGGACGCGGCGGCCCCGGGACCGCAGCGGACGCGTGGGAGGCGGGTCGCGCCTCCCGTCCGGCCCGGCGGCGGACCGCCGCGGACGCGCCGGGCGCGAGCCGCGCCTCCCGCCCGTGTCTGAGGGGCTTCCTGTGGACCGCCGCAGCCGGTCGCGGCTCCCCGGCAGAACCGGCCCAGGGGTCGACCGTACGGTTCCGACATGCGTGCGATGCGGTGGACCGGTGCCTTCCTCTCCTTCTGCGCGATGTCCGGCCTGGCCGGCATGCTCGTCGCGGTCGCGGTGACACCGGCCGTCGCGGTCGCCGGCGAGGGGACCTCGGGAGCGGTGTCGTTCTTCGAGGACCTGCCGAGCTACCTCGCGATCCAGACGCCGCAGCAGGTGTCCTCGGTCTACGCGACCAAGGGCGGCCAGCAGGTCAAGATCGCGTCGTTCTACGCCGAGAACCGCACCGACGTCGCGTCGAACGCGATGGCGGAGTCCCTCAAGCGCGCCGCGATCGACACCGAGGACCCGCGCTTCGAACAGGAGGGCGGCGTCGACGTCCTCGGCACCGTGCGCGGCGTCGCGGCGACCGTCGTCGGCGGCGACGTGCAGGGCGGTTCGAGCATCACGCAGCAGTACGTCAAGAACGTCCTCGTGCAGCAGTGCGAGCAGCTCACCGGCAAGGACGCCGCGGACACGCAGAAGAAGATCGCCGCGTGCTACGAGGACGCCGCCGGTGTCACGCCGCAGCGCAAGCTCCAGGAGATCCGGTACGCGATCGCCGTCGACAAGAAGTACACCAAGGACCAGGTCCTGACCGGGTACCTCAACCTCGTCGGCCTCGGCGGGCGCGTCTACGGTGCCGAGGCCGGGGCGGAGTACTACTTCGGCGTCCACGCGAAGGACCTGACGCTCGAGCAGTCCGCGACCCTCGTCGCGATCCTGAACAACCCCTCGAACCTGCGCATCGACCGGCCGGACGACAAGTCGAACGGGCAGGCGAACGGGTACGCGGCCACCAAGGAACGGCGCGACTACGTCCTCGAGCGCATGTACGTGCACCACGACGTGACGAAGGCGCAGCTCGACCAGGCGAAGGCGACACCGATCACCCCGCACGTGACCGAGACCTCGAACGGGTGCTCGGCCGCGGCGAGCGGGTACGACGCCGGGTACTTCTGCGACTACGTCCGCGCCCAGGTGTTGCAGGACCCCGCGTTCGGAGCGACCGTCGCCGACCGCATCGAGACGCTCGACACCAAGGGGCTCGAGATCCACACCTCGCTCGACCTCGACCTGCAGGCGCAGGGCCAGGCCGCGCTCTCCGCGTACGTCCCGACGACCATGGCGGGCGTCGACGCGGGCGGGTCGAACGTCACCGTCGAACCCGGGACCGGGCGCATCCTGTCGATGGTGCAGAACACCGAGTACACGCAGTCCGACTCGGCGACCGCCGGCCAGACCGCGGTGAACTACAGCGCTGACCAGGCCTACGGCAACTCCGGGGGCTTCCAGACCGGCTCGACGTACAAGGTCTTCACGCTCGCCGACTGGCTCGCGCACGGACACACCCTGTCCGAGTCGGTGTCGACGACCGAGCACACCTTCCCGCAGTCGGAGTTCACGAACTCGTGCACGGGCGTCGGTGGGAAGCCCTGGCAGGTCGCGAACGCCGAGAAGGTGCCGGCGACGATGACCGTGCAGGACGCGACCTCGGAGTCGATCAACACCGCGTTCGGCTCGATGGCGAAGCAGCTCGACCTGTGCGGCATCGCGAAGACCGCCGAGGCCATGGGCATCCACCAGTCGAACGGGACGCCGCCGGACTCCAACCCGGCGTCCGTGCTCGGGACGAACACGCTGTCGCCCATCGACCTGGCCGAGGCCTACGCGGGCTTCGCCAACGGCGGCATCGTGTGCACCGCGACCGCGATCGACTCCGTGACCACGGCCGACGGCGGGAAGATCACGCCGACCCCGGCCTCGTGCACCCGAGGTGTCTCGGCGGCCGTCGCCGGCACCGTCGACCACGCGCTCCAGGGGGTGCTCACCGGCAACGGGACCGCCGCGACGGCGAACCCCGGGGACGCCGTGCCGAAGTTCGCCAAGACCGGCACCACCGACGGTGACGTGCAGAACTGGCTCGTGGCGTCCTCGACGAAGTACACGAACGCGACCTGGATCGGCAACGTGCAGGGCAGCGTGAGCCTGGCGAACTGGCCCTTCCTGCGGGGCACGACCGGGTACAGCGCCAAGTTCGGCGTGGCGAAGTCGATGATGGCGTACCTCGACCAGACGCGGGCGGGCGGAGACCTGCCCGCGGCCGACCCGGCGATGGTCGGGACGGCGGCGAACGCTGCGCCGAGCGGTGGGGACGCCGGGGACGGTGCTGCTGCGGGTGCCTCCGGTACTGCGGGTGCCGGGGCTCCGGCGGCTGCGGGTGCGGGGGCTGCGGCCGGCGGGACGGGTGCTGGGGCGGGTGCCGCGGGCGGTCAGGCTGCGTCGGGTGGGTCCGGCGCGGGCGGCGCTGGCGGGTCCGGGGCCGGACAGCCCGGAGGAGCCGGGGCCGCTGGCCCGGGGACCGCAGGGTCCGGGAAGTAGCGACGGGGGCCGGCACGGTGGTGCCGGCCGGGTGGCGCCGGTCTCCGGTCGCGTGCCGGTGTCTCCCGGCACCGGGCCGTGTCTCGCGGCGCGGTGCGCCGGTCTCCGGCGGGCTGGTTGGCCGGTCGGTGGTCGCCGGGTGACCGATGGGGCCTGACCGCCGGCACCTGACGTGCGCGTCCGGCTCCGGGAGGTGACGGCCTGGAGGTCCGGCGCCGGTCCGGCGGGCGGGTGACGGGCCTCCAGGCGGTTCCGACCCGAGGCGGGGTGGCGCCCGCGCTGGTCGAGGGGCGGTACCCGCTCGGTCGGGGTCGGGGCCGGGGCCGGGGCCGGGGCCGGGGGCTGGGCTGCTGTTGCTGTTGCCGCGGCTGCTGCCGCGGCTGCTGCTGCGTTGGCTGTGGCTGCTGCCCGGACCGCGAGCGGGCGTTCCGTGCGGCGTGCCCGAGGGGCGCGCTGCCGGGATCGCCCGCTCGCGGAGGCGACGGGTCTCGGAGGCCGCGCCGATCCGCGAGCGGGCGGGAAGCGCGTCGGTACGGCGGTGGACGCTGCCGGATCAGCCCGCTCGCGCGGACGGTGCCGTCCTGGGGCACATCGATCCGTGAGCGGGCGGATCCTGCGCGATGGCCGGTCTCCGTGCTGCCGGTTTCGCCCGCTCGCGGGAACGGTGCCGTCCTGGAGCACATCGATCCGTGAGCGGGCGGATCCTGCGCGATGGCGGCGGTGGGCGCTGCGGATTCCGCCCGCCCGGGCTGGGGAGGGGGCGCCGACGGTGGGAACGGGCAAGGCAACCGACACGGAACGCGGGCGGGCGGCCCCGCGAGCGGGCGGTTCCTGCACCCCGGGGCCCATACCTGTGCAAGTACCGCCCGCTCGGCGGGAGAGGGCCGCCCACCCACCGTGCAAGTACCGCCCGCTCGGCGGGAGAGGGCAGGCCGCTCACCGTGCGAGTACCGCCCGCTCGGCGGGAGCGGGCCGCCCGCTGCCCCCGAGCGTCCGGACCGGCCAATAGACTGGTCGGCGTCCCACGTCCCGATCGACGGAGCCCCATGCCTGACATCACGAGCGAGCAGGTCGCGCACCTGGCGAACCTCGCACGTATCGCACTCACGCCCGACGAGATCGAGAAGCTGACCGGTGAGCTGGCGCACATCGTCGAGAGCGTCGCCAAGGTCGCCGAGGTCGCGACCGATGACGTCCCCGCGACGAGCCACCCCGTGCCGCTCGGCAACGTCACCCGACCCGACGTGGTGGGGCCGACCCTGACCCAGGAGCAGGCGCTGTCCGGCGCCCCCGACTCCGACGGCGAACGGTTCCGTGTGACGGCGATCCTCGGCGAAGAACAGTAGGCGACAGAAGATGACCGACGACATCACCAAGCTCAGCGCCGCGGCGCTCGCCGACGCCCTCGTGGCGCGCGACGTCTCGAGCGTCGAGGCCACCCAGGCCCACCTCGACCGCATCGCGGCCGTCGACGGGGACGTGCACGCGTTCCTGCACGTCAACGAGAACGCCCTCGCCGTCGCGAAGTCGATCGACTCCCGCCGTGCCGCGGGGGACGACCTCGGCGCGCTCGCCGGCGTCCCGATCGCGATCAAGGACGTCCTGTGCACGCAGGACATGCCCACGACCTCGGGCTCGAAGATCCTCGAGGGCTGGCGTCCGCCGTACGACGCCACCCCGGTCGCGAAGCTCCGCGCCGCCGGTCTCGTGCCGCTCGGCAAGACGAACATGGACGAGTTCGCGATGGGCTCGACCACGGAGTTCTCCGCGTACGGTCCGACGCGCAACCCGTGGGACCTCGACCGGATCCCCGGCGGCTCCGGCGGTGGTTCGGCCGCAGCGGTCGCCGCCCACGAGGCGCCCTTCGCCCTCGGCTCCGACACCGGCGGCTCGATCCGGCAGCCCGGTGCCGTCACCGGCACCGTCGGTGTGAAGCCGACCTACGGCGGGGTCAGCCGCTACGGCTCGATCGCGCTCGCCTCGAGCCTCGACCAGGTCGGCCCGGTCTCGCGCACGGTCCTCGACGCCGCGCTCCTGCACGACGTCATCGGCGGACACGACCCGCGCGACTCCACCTCGATCCCGGACGCGTGGCCGTCGATGGCCGCCGCCGCGCGCGAGGGTCTGCAGGCCGACACGCTCCGTGGTCTCAAGGTCGGCGTCGTCAAGGAACTCGCCGGTGGCGAGGGCTTCCAGGCCGGTGTGACGCAGCGCTTCCAGGAGACCGTCGCGCTCCTCGAGTCGGCGGGCGCGCAGGTCGTCGAGATCGACGCCCCGAGCTTCGCCTACGCGATCAGCGCGTACTACCTGATCCTCCCGGCCGAGGCGTCGTCGAACCTCGCGAAGTTCGACTCGGTGCGCTTCGGCCTCCGCGTCACGCCCGAGGGCGGCGCGACCGTCGAGGACGTCATGGCCGCGACGCGCGAGGCCGGGTTCGGCCCCGAGGTGAAGCGCCGCATCATCCTCGGCACCTACGCCCTGAGCGCCGGCTACTACGACGCCTACTACGGTTCGGCGCAGAAGGTCCGCACGCTCGTGCAGCGCGACTTCGCGGCCGCGTTCGAGCAGGTCGACCTGCTCGTCAGCCCGTCCGCCCCCACCACGGCGTTCCCGCTGGGCGAGCGGCTCGACGACCCGCTGGCGATGTACCTCAACGACCTCACGACGATCCCGGCGAACCTCGCGGGCGTCCCCGGCATGAGCATCCCGAACGGCCTCGCGCTCGAGGACTCGCTGCCGACCGGCGTGCAGCTGATGGCCCCGCAGCGCGAGGACGCCCGCCTGTACCGCTACGGCGCCGCGCTCGAGCGCCTGCTCGAACAGCAGTGGGGTCGCCCGCTCATCGACAGCATCCCGGACCTCGACCAGTCTCAGCAGTCCGCTGCGCAGGAAGGTGTGATCTGATGGCGCAGAAGGACGCGCTGATGGACTTCGACGAGGCGCTCGAGCGTTTCGAGCCGGTGCTCGGCTTCGAGGTCCACGTCGAACTCGCGACGAAGACGAAGATGTTCTCGGACGCTCCGAACTTCTTCGGTGGCGAGCCGAACACGAACGTGACCCCGGTCGACCTCGGGCTCCCCGGCGCACTGCCCGTCGTGAACGAGCAGGCCGTGCGCTACTCGATCCAGCTGGGCCTCGCGCTCGGCTGCTCGATCGCCGAGTCCTCGCGGTTCGCGCGGAAGAACTACTACTACCCGGACAACCCGAAGAACTACCAGATCTCGCAGTTCGACGAGCCGATCGCGTTCGAGGGCGAGGTCGAGGTCGAGCTGGCCGACGGCACCATCTTCACCGTCCCGATCGAGCGCGCCCACATGGAGGAGGACGCCGGCAAGCTGACGCACGTCGGCGGTGCCACCGGCCGCATCCAGGGTGCCGAGTACTCGCTCGTCGACTACAACCGTGCGGGCGTCCCGCTCGTCGAGATCGTCACGAAGCCGATCTTCGGCGCGAAGCACCGCGCCCCGGAGCTCGGCGCCGCGTACGTCCAGGTCATCCGTGACCTCGTCCGCGCGCTCGGCGTCTCCGAGGCCCGCATGGAGCGCGGCAACCTGCGCTGCGACGCGAACATCTCGCTGCGTCCCTGGGGCCAGGAGAAGCTCGGCACCCGTACCGAGACGAAGAACGTCAACTCGTTCCGTGCCGTCGAGCGCGCCATCCGCTACGAGATCCAGCGTCAGGCCGCGATCCTCGCCGCCGGTGGCACGATCACGCAGGAGACCCGCCACTGGCACGAGGACACCGGTCGCACGTCGGCCGGTCGCCCGAAGTCGGACGCCGACGACTACCGCTACTTCCCGGAGCCCGACCTGCTCCCCGTGGTGCCGGACCCGGCCGTGATCGAGGAACTGCGGGCCTCGCTGCCCGAGGCCCCGGTCGCGCGTCGCCGCCGACTCAAGGGCGACTGGGGCTTCAGCGACCTCGAGTTCCAGGACGTCGTGAACGGCGGGCTGCTCGACGAGGTCGAGGCCACCGTCGCCGCGGGCGCCTCGCCGCAGGCCGCACGCAAGTGGTGGACGGGTGAGATCAGCCGCGTCGCCAACGCTCGTGACGCCGCCGCGGGCGACCTCGTGTCGCCGCAGCACGTCGCCGAGACGATCGCGCTCGTCGAGTCCGGCGACCTCACCGACCGTCTGGCCCGCCAGGTCCTCGAGGGCGTCATCGCCGGCGAGGGCTCCCCGGCGCAGGTCGTCGAGGCCCGCGGCCTGAAGGTCGTGTCCGACGACTCGGCGCTCACGGCAGCGGTCGACCAGGCGCTCGCCGCGCAGCCCGACGTGCTCGCCAAGATCCGCGACGGCAAGGTGCAGGCCGCCGGTGCGATCATCGGCGCGGTCATGAAGGCCATGCAGGGACAGGCGGACGCGGCTCGCGTCCGCGAGCTGGTCCTGGAGCGCGCGCAGGCCTAGCCCGCCACCACGGGACGGACGGGAGGCGCGGTGCCAGCTGGCACCGCGCCTCCCGTCCGTCCCGGGCGCCGCCGCACACGACCGGCGGCCCGGCGGCGGCCCGGTGGCGTGGCCGCCGACGCGCCCGCGGACCGCGGACCGCCGCGCCGGACGATGGGCCCGGCGGCGTGGCCGCCGACGTGCCAGCGGACCGCGCACCGCCGCGCCGGACCTGGACCAGGGCAACCTGGGGACACGTCAGCGACCCGGTGACAGGATGGGTCGTGACCGTAACGATCCGCGCCATCGGGACCGCCGTCCCGCAGACCACCCTCGACCAGGCGGCGGTGCGGGACCTCTTCGCCGGGCAGCCCGACCTCGGTCGCCTCGGCCGCCGCCTCGTGCCCGCCGCGTTCGACGTGTCCGCCGTCGAGCACCGCCACACGGTCATCGAGGAACTCGACGCCACCCGTCCGGGCGGGTTGTTCCGGCAGGACGGCGGCGACCTCGTGTCCCCGTCCACCGGCACGCGCAACGACCGGTACCGCGAGCTCGCACCGGCGCTGTTCGTCGCGGCGGCACGCGACGCGGTGGACCGTGCCGGCGTCGACCCGGCTGCCGTCACGCACCTCGTGACCGTCTCGTGCACCGGCTTCACGCAGCCGGGGCCGGACATCGACGTCGTCGACCAGCTCGGACTGCCGGCGGGGGTGTTCCGGCACCACATCGGGTTCATGGGCTGCTGCGCGGCGTTCCCCGCCCTCCGCATCGCCGCCGCGTTCGCCGAGGCCGACCCGTCCGCGGTCGTGCTCGTCGTCTGCGCCGAGCTCTGCACGCTGCACGTGCGGGCGTCCGACGACCCCGACCAGATCGTCGCGAACAGCGTGTTCGGCGACGGTGCCGCCGCGGTCGTCGTGACCGAGGGCGGCGCCGGACTCCGGATCGACGGGTTCGCGACCGCGACCGTGCCCGAGGGCGCCTCCGAGATGGCGTGGAACATCGGGGACGAGGGCTTCGAGATGGTCTTGTCGACGGCGGTGCCGAAGCTCGTCGGTGTCCACGTCCCGGCCGCCGTGTCGACCCTGCTCGCCGAGGACGAGGTCGCCGCCGACGTGCCGGTCTGGGCCGTGCACCCCGGCGGACGGGCCATCGTCGACCGGGCACAGGAGGCGCTCGGGCTGCCGGACAGCGCCGTCGCGTCGAGCCGGAACGTGCTCCGGGACCACGGGAACATGTCGAGCGCCACGGTCCTGTTCGTCCTCCGCGACGCACTGGAGCAGGGGGTCGCGGACGGCTCCGCGCTCGTCGCGGTGGCGTTCGGCCCGGGCCTGACGGTCGAGAGCGCGCGCATGACGGTGGTGGGGGCGTGAGCGGCGACCACCCGCGCGACCTGGGCCGACCCGCCGGGCGGGCACCGCGCCTCCCGGCCGTCGACCTGAGCACCCGGGCGACCGACCTGCGCGAACTCATGGACGACCCGGACTGCGACCCGCAGGCGCTGGAACGCACGTTCCGGCGGTTCGCCGTGGTGAACGCCCTGGTCAGCGGGTGGCGCGCGGTGTGGCGGACGCACGTCGTCCCGGCGCTGCCCCCGAGCGGGCGCGGCCGCGTGCTCGACCTCGGGTGCGGCGGCGGCGACCTGGCGCGCGCGCTCGTGCGGTGGGCGGCGAGCGACGGGCTGTCGATCGAGGTCGTCGGCGTCGACCCCGACGAGCGGGCGATCGCGTCGGCCTCGCGCTCGACGCCGCGCGGGGTGACGTTCCGGCAGCAGTCGAGCGCCGACCTCGTCGCGGCGGGGGAGCGGTTCGACCTCGTGGTGTCGAACCACGTGCTGCACCACCTCGACGACGAGGCGCGCGCGGCGTTCCTGGCGGACTCGGCGCAGCTCGCGACCGGGCGGAGCCTGCACTCGGACATCCGGCGGTCGCGGCAGGCCTACCGGGCGTACGCGCTGGCGTCGCCGTTGGTGGCCGTCGGGACGTTCGTGCGCGTCGACGGGCTGCGGTCGATCCAGCGGTCGTTCACGGTGCCGGAGCTGCAGGAGGTGCTGCCGCGGGGGTGGCGGGCGGAACGGGCGGCGCCGCACCGGGTGCTCGCGGTACG
This sequence comes from Curtobacterium sp. MCBA15_004, assembly GCF_001865055.2. NCBI lineage: Bacteria > Bacillati > Actinomycetota > Actinomycetes > Micrococcales > Microbacteriaceae > Curtobacterium > Curtobacterium sp. MCBA15_004. The sequence continues at coordinate 1,081,440 of NZ_CP126266.1, forward strand.
GGACGCCTGACCCGGGCCGTGAGGTAGGGCGCGGGACGCCTCGCCCGGGACCGGGACCGGGACCGGGGCCGCGGGGCGCGGGGCCGAGACCCGACCCGCCCCGCGCTCGCCTCTCGCTACGGGCGCAGCAGCACCTTGATCGCGCGCCGCTCGTCCATCGCGGCGTACGCCTCGGCGGCCTGCTCCAGCGGCAGCTCGAGGTCGAACACCCGACCCGGCTCGATCGCCCGCGACAGCACGTCGGGCAGGAGCTCGGGGATGTACGCGCGCGCCGGGGCCATTCCGCCGCCGACCGTGATGTTCCGGCCGAACAGGAACGGCATCGGCAGCTCGGGGTCACCCGCGGGCACCCCCACGTAGCCGACGTTGCCGCCCGCGCGGACGACCCGCAGCGCCTGGTCCATGCTCTCCGCGGTGCCGACCGCCTCGAGGGCGCAGTCCGCCAGGTCGCCGCCGAGCAGCTGTCGGACGGCAGCGACACCCTCGTCGCCACGGGCCTCGACGACGTCCGTCGCCCCGAACTCGCGCGCGAGGGCCTGCCGGTCGGCGTGCCGGCTCATCGCGATGATCCGCTCGGCGCCGAGGCGCTTCGCCGCGAGGACGGCGGACAGCCCGACGGCGCCGTCGCCGACCACGACGACGGTCCTGCCCGGTCCGACCTCGGCCGACACCGCGGCGTGGTGTCCGGTGGAGAACACGTCGGACAGGGTGAGCAGCGAGGGCACGAGGTCCTCGTCGACGGGCCCGGGCACGACGACGAGCGTCGCGGCTGCGTCCGGCACCCGGACGAACTCGGCCTGTGCTCCACCGAGCGGGTGGCCGTAGGCGTCCGGCGTGACGCCGAAGGTCGAGCCGTGGTCGCAGCCGCTCGTCATGCCGTGGGCGCAGGCCTGGCACGTGCCGTCGTTCGTGGTGAACGGCGCGATGACGAAGTCGCCGACCGCGAGGCCGTCGACCTCGTCACCGAGGGACTCGACGACGCCGACGAACTCGTGTCCGATGGCGCGCGGCTCCTTCGTGTCGCGGACGCCGCGGTACGGCCAGAGGTCGGAGCCGCACACGCAGGCGGCGGTGACGCGGACGACGGCGTCGGTCGGGGCGATGACGGTGGGGGCGTCGCGCTCCTCGACGCGGACGTCGCGGGGAGCGTGGATGACTGCTGCGCGCACGGTGTGGCCTTCCGTTCGGGGTGGCCGCGGGGCGTGCGGTGACGCGTGCGGCCGGGGGAGAGCACGACGTGTCCGGGGATGCACCGTGCTCGGGATGGGTGCGGCGTGTGCGTGACGCGCCGCGGGTGCCGGCGCCGTTGCGGGACTGGTCGACACTACGCTTCCCGGGTGGACGAGGACCGGTACGGCAGCGACGTGCTCTCGGGCGACTGGCGCTCGAGGGGCGTCGAGAAGGTGCAGCAGGTGCCGCTCGAGCGCGGCATGGTGCTCGAGGACCCGGATTCGGGGTGGGCGGGCGCCGTGGTCGGGCTCGAGGCGGGCAACGTCTCCTTGGAGGACTGGAAGGGTCGCGTCCGCGCCTTCCCCTTCACCGGGCAGTTCCTGCTCGAGGGCAAGCTGGTCACGCTCGGTCGGCCGCAGGCGCCGGTCGGCCGGTCGGCGGGCGGTGCCGCGGGCGCAGGCGGTCGGTCCGGTCCTGGTGCCGCTGGTGTCGGCGGGCGGTCTGCCGCGGCTGCACCCCCGGCTCGCGCCGGATCGGACGGGAGGCCCGGTGCAGCCCCGCCGGTGCGGCACGCGTCCGACGGTGGTCGCCTCCGCACCGCCTCCGGCTCGTTCGCCGTCGAGCAACAGCGCGCACGCGTCGCGCTGCCCTCCCGGATCATGGTCGAGGGCCGGCACGACGCCGAGCTCGTCGAGAAGGTCTGGGGCGCGGACCTCCGCGTCGAGGGCGTCGTCGTCGAGTACCTGGAGGGCGTCGACAACCTCGCCGACGTGCTCGAGGAGTTCCGCCCCACGCGGGAGCGTCGGGTCGGCGTGCTCGTGGACCACCTCGTGCCGGGGTCGAAGGAGTCCCGCTTCGCCGAGGCCGTGATGCGCGGGAAGTGGGGTGCGCACGTGCTCGTGGTCGGACACCCGTTCGTCGACGTCTGGCAGTCGGTGAAGCCGTCGCGACTCGGGCTGACCGCGTGGCCGACGATCCCGCGCTCGATCGAGTGGAAGAAGGGCATCCTGCAGCACCTCGGGTGGCCGGCCGACGACCAGGCGGACGTGGCGCGCGCGTGGCAGCGGATCCTCGGGCAGGTGCGGACCTTCGCCGACCTGGAGCCGCAGTTGCTCGGGCGCGTCGAGGAGCTCATCGACTTCGTCACCGAGCCGCAGGGCTGACCAGCCCGGCCACTCGCGCTCGCGACGGGCGGGGCGGGGGCGGGTCGCGCCTCCCGTCCGTGCCCATCCGCCCCCCCGTGCCCGTGCCGACGCCCGTGCCCGCGTGCCCGTGTGCCCATCCCCGAGCGGGCGATGTGTGCGGGTGCGCGGTCGTGTCGTGTGCTGGTTCCGCCCGCTCGCGGAAGCGGGGTGTTGCCGGGCTGCCGCCGGTGCGCGAGCGGGCGGTGTGTGCAGGCGCGCGCTCGTGTCGGGTGCTGGTTCCGCCCGCTCGCGGAAGCGGGGTGTCGCCGGGCTGAGCCGCCGTACGCGAGCGGGCGATGTGTGCAGGCGCGCGTTCGTGTCGGGTGCTGGTTCCGCCCGTTCGCGGAAGCGGGGTGTTGCCGGGGCGAGCCACCGTGCGCGAGCGGGCGGAAGCCGCACCGGGACGCGCGCGCGGGTGCCGAATCCGCCCGTTCGCGCGCGCTGCCCGGGACCGAGCGCCCGCTGCCGCCTACTGTTGGGGCATGGACGGGATCGACGGGCGCGTACGGGTCGCCGTCGACGTCTGGCTCCGGTGGCTGCCCCGGTGGCAGATCGGCAGCGCGCGGCCTCGAACCCGCATCTGCCGCAAGTGCACGGGGTCGCCCATCGCCAGCGCCGCGGGCTTCGGTCCGGACGTGCCGCACGCGGTCCAGCACGCTCTGATCGGCCGCATGTCGGCGATCATCGAGGACGCCGTCGACGAGTACACCGCCAAGAACCTCCCGCTCCTGCAGCGCGAACTCGAGCGGGCGGCCGCCCGGAAACGGCACGCGGGGTACCAGCCGACCGAGGGCCTGTCGCCGGAGTTCCAGGGCCTCGACGTCGACCCGGAGCCGTCCGAGGGCGAGCCGTTCCTGTTCACCCTCGGCGAGCTGACCGGCACCGGTGCGGCCGAGCAGACGCCACGCGAGCCGCTCTCCGACGAGGCGAAGGCCGCACTCCGCCACGAGATCGCCCTGTCCGACAAGTGCGCCCGTGCGACGGGGACGGCGGTGTGCCTCGCGCTCGTGGAGCACCGTCCGCGCATCGCCGAGGCAGTCGACCGCCTGGTCGAACCGCAGATCGCCGCGCTCGTGTCCGACATGTTCCGGGGGTTCGACGGCCCCGACGACGACCTGCGCGACGGCCTGTTCTGAGCCGATCCGCGCCGCCGTCCCAGCGGCACGGCACGGCACAGCACCGCACCGCACGGCACGGCACGGCCGAGCGGCGGCACAGCACGGCACCGCACAGCACGGCACGGCCGGGCACCGCGGCGGCGGGCAGAGCGGGGGCCGGGCAGCGTGGGGACGAGCAGCTGCCGGGACGCGGGAGAATGGTCGGGTGACTCGCACCTGGGGCTGGCTCGCAGCCGTCGTCGACATCGTCCTCATCGTCGCCTTCGCCCTCATCGGGCGCTCCTCGCACGCGGAGGCGTCCTCCGTCGCGGGCACCTGGACGACGGCGTACCCGTTCCTCGCGGGCTGGGCCGTCGGCTCCCTCGTGAGCCTCGCGTGGAAGCGGCCCCTCCGGATCTGGCCGACCGGCGTCGTCGTGTGGGTGGCGACGGTCGCGGTCGGGATGCTGCTCCGTGTCCTCACCGGGCAGGGGGACGTCGCCGGCGACCCGCTCCCGTTGTCGTTCGTGATCGTCGCGACCGTGGTGCTCGGCCTGTTCCTGGTCGGGTGGCGGGCGATCGTCCGGCCCCTGGTGGAGCGACGCCCGCGCGGGCGCGCCTGACGGTCCCGCCCCGCACTCGCTCGCCAGCTCCGACGCGCAGGCGGTCGCCCGCCCCCCTGCCCGCGCGCCTGACCGCTCCGACGCGCACCCGGACCGCCGCACCACCCGCACCGGCACCGCCCCGTTCACCCGGCCGTCACCCGGACGCCACCCGCCGCGGGCACCATGCCGTGATGACGACCACCGCACCCGTCCCCGCCGGAGCACCAGCCGCGGCCCGGTCGGTCCGGCCCGTCCCACGCCTGGTCGCCCGCCGCGGTGCCCCGCGCGTCCGACGCGAGGACACGCTGCCCGCGATCGCGGTCGCCGAGGCCCTTGGCGCCGACGTGGTCGAGGTCGACGTCCGACGCACCGCGGACGAGGTCGCCGTCCTGCTGCACGACGAGACCCTCGGTCGTCTGTGGGGCGATCCCCGCCGGGTCGCCGACGTGCCGTGGTGCGAGGTCGCGCGACTCGGCAACGGCCTCGACCGGATCCCGCGGCTCGACGCCGTGCTGGAACGCCTGGAGGACTGCCGGAGCACGCTCCTCCTGCACGTCGTCGACCCGGCCGACGCCCTGGTCGCGGCCCGCACGGTCGCGGCGACGTCGGCGACGACCGCGGTCGCCTGGAACGGGTCCCGCGAGGCGCTCGCGGTGGTCCGGACCGTGCTCCCCGCCGCCGAGACGTGGCTGCCGTGGGAGTCGCTGGACGCCCCGACCGCAGCCGACCTCGACACCTCGACCGCGGCGGCCGCCGGCACAGCGGCCGCGGCCCGCCCGGGCACCGCGGCGGCCGCGGGCACCCCGACCGCGGCGGCCCCCGCACCCCGCCCCTCGACCCTCGTGCTCGACGACGTCTTCCTGACCCCCGCCACCCTGGCCGCCGCCCACGACCTCGGGCTCCGCGTCGCCGTGCACACGGTCGACGAGCCGGAACCGGTCCGCTGGGCCGCCCGGCTCGGCGTCGACCTGATCGCGACCGACGACGTGGCCTCGACCCGCGCGGCCCTGGTCGGCGGCGAGCGGGACGGCTGGTCGGGTCCAGAGCGGGAGCCCACCGAGGAGGAGGTCGCGACCCGCGCGCAGGCCCTCGCGCACCGCATCGCGCACGAGGTCGTCGCCTTCACCCGCGAGCACCCGGTCGGTCGGGTGTCGACGAAGCGTTCCCCCGGTGACCTCGTCACGGACGTCGACCGCGCGGTCGAGCGACTCGTCCGCGCCCGGGTCCGTGCGGCCTTCCCGACCCACGGCTTCACCGGCGAGGAGTACGGCGACGCCCCGGGCGACCGGTACCGGTGGTACCTCGACCCCGTCGACGGCACGACGAACCTCGTGAACGGCGTGCCGTGGACCGCGATGTCGCTCTGCCTGACCCGCGGCGGTCGTCCGCTCGTGGGCGTCGTCGCCGACCCGTGGCGCGGCGACGTGCTCGAGGCCCGACGCGGCCGTGGGGCGGTCCTGCGGGACACGCCGTTGCTGCTCGACGACGGCCCGCGTCCGCTCGCCGGCGCGGTCGTGGGCGCGGAGTTCGGCGGACGGCGCGACCGCCGGTCGTTCGGCGCGCTGGTCGAGGCCCTCGCCGAGCGCTCCTGTGCGCTCCGCGTGATGGGCTCGAGCACGCTGACGATCGCACAGGTCGCCGCAGGCCGCGGGGTCGGCGGGTGCGTCCCGGCGTTCGACCCGGTGGACCACGGCGCGGCCGTGCTCCTCGTGCACGAGGCCGGCGGTGTCGTCATGACCCGCGAGGGCCCGGTGGACGGCTTCCCCGGGGAGGGTGAGCCGTTCCTGGTCGCGCACCCGGGCGCGGCCGACGAGTTGCACGCGGTGTGGACCGCGGCGCTCGCCGCGGGCTGACCCCCGGGCGCAGCGCGAACCGGTGACCGGTCCGGGCTGCGTGGCGCGGGCGGTCGACGCCGACGCGTCGGACGGGAGGCGCGGGTCGGCCCCGCCACGCGCCTCCCGTCCGGCTCGGTGACCCGGTGTGGTGGAGGCCGCCGCACCGGCCCGGCAGGGCGTCCCGCGACGCGTAGGACGGGAGGCGCGGGTCGGCCCCGCCACGCGCCTCCCGTCCGGTGGGTGGGAGCTCCCACCCGGGCCGACCGGCGCTCCTCACGGGCGATGCGCGTGGGACCGAGCGTGGAGCGCGCGGTCGGGCGACGCCCCGGGGGCTCCCGGCCGACTCTGTGCAGCCGCTCAGCCGGGGCGCGACGGGGCTGCCTAGGGTGGCACCCGACGCACCGTCCCGACCGGGGCGGACCGCGCACGAAGGAGCATCGCCATGGGATTCCTCGACCGTCTGCTCGGCCGTCCGGACCGCGACCGTCCCCAGCAGGACCAGTGGGGACAGCAGCCGGCCGCACCGCAGCAGCAGGGGTACCGGTACGGGCAGCAGTCGTACCAGGTGACACCGCAGCAGGGCGGGGCTGCGGACCCGTACGGCGCTCCGCAGTGGGGCGGTCCGCAGGGCGGCGGCCAGCCGGGTGGGCAGTCCGGCGCCGGCGCGACGACCGACGACGAGCGCGCGGTCGAGCGGTACCGCTACCTGCTCCGCACGGCCCCGCCGGAGCGCATCGAGGAGGTGCACGCCGAGGCGTTCGCGACCCTCACGCCCGAGCAGCGCCGGATGGTCTACGACGAGTTCACCCGCACCGCCCCCGCCGGTGAGGCCCCGCGCGGCGACGACCCGCGCTCGTTGGCCCAGGCAGCGACGCGGTCCGAGATCCGCCAGCCCGGCTTCATGGAGCGCTCGCTCGGCGGGATGGGCGGCGGCGCGGGCGGGTTCGGCCAGCGTGGTGGGCCCTCGTTCGGCCGGATGGTCGGCGCGTCGGTCCTCGGCACCGTGGCGGGCTACGTCATCGGGTCGACGATCATGAGCGCGTTCCTGCCCGACCCCGGATCGTTCGACGGCGGTACCGATGCTGCGGGCGACGGTGGTCAGGAGGACACTGGTGGCGATCCCGCCGACGGCGCAGGCGACGGCGGCGGGTACGAGAACGCGGGCTGGGACGACGGCACCGGCGGCGGCGGCGGAGGCGACTTCGGCGGCGGCGACCTCGGTGGTGGCGGCTTCGGCGACCTCGGTGGCGACTTCGACGTGTGACGTGCGGGGTCGCCGGGGCACCTGACGTACTGCACGACCGCAGGAGGACCGCCATGGCCATCATCGAAGCCTCCGGGCTGACCAAGACGTACCGGTCGAAGTCGGGCCCGGTGCACGCCCTCGCCGGGCTCGACCTGTCCGTCCCCGAGGGCACCGTCACCGCCCTCCTCGGGCCGAACGGCGCGGGCAAGACCACCACCGTGAAGGTGCTCACCACGCTCGTCGTACCGGACGGCGGGACGGCGACGATAGACGGCGTGGACGTCGTCGCCGACCCGCAGGCCACCCGGCGCTCGATCGGCGTCTCCGGGCAGTACGCCGCGGTGGACGAGAACCTGACCGGGTTCGAGAACCTCGAGATGATCGGGCGGCTCTACCACCTGGGTCGACGGACCGCGCGGGACCGGGCGCGCGAGCTGATCGACGTGTTCGACCTGTCCGAGGCGGGGGACCGCCCCGTGAAGGGGTTCTCGGGCGGCATGCGACGCCGGATCGACCTGGCCGGGGCACTCGTCATGAACCCGCGGGTGCTGTTCCTCGACGAACCGACGACCGGGCTCGACCCGCGCAGCCGTCTCGCGCTCTGGGGCATCATCGAGGGGCTCGTCGCGGACGGAGCGACCGTGCTGCTCACCACGCAGTACCTCGAGGAGGCGGACCAGCTCGCCGACGACATCGCCGTCATCGACGACGGGCACGTCATCGCGCAGGGCACCGCCGACCAGCTCAAGGCCCAGGTCGGCGGGCACCGGGTCGTCGTCACCCTGGTCGACCCGGCCGACGGGGACGCCGCCACGACGGCGCTGCGCCGCTACGGGGTCGGGGACGTCGAGTCCTCGGGTGACGGCCGGACGTTCGGCATCGCGGTCGAGGCGGGGCCGTCGGCACTGCAGCGGGTCCTGGCCGACCTCGGCGAGGCCGGCATCGCGCTGCACGACGCCGGGATGCGCCGGCCGACGCTCGACGACGTGTTCCTCCGGCTCACCGGCCACGTGGCGACCGGCGACGACGAGGACGGCGACGGCGGTCCGGCGCGCTCGCGACGACGTGGTCGCCGCGGCGGGGCGACGGACGCTGCCGACACGTCCGGCCGGGCCGACGGGGCGGAGGCGGGCCGCGCCTCCCGGCCGGGTGGTGGCGACCCGCCGGACGGTGCCGACGCCGCGGGCGCGACCTCGGAGTCGGTCCGGTGACCGCCGTCGGCACGGCGACGAGCCGGCAGCTGCCCGTCGCGGTCACGTCTCCGGTGGCGGTGTGGTTCGAGGACGGCTGGACCGTCACGAAGCGCAACCTGGTGAAGATCAAGCGGTCGCCGGACATGCTCGTGTTCGCGGTTCTGCAGCCGATCATGTTCGTCCTGCTGTTCAGCCAGGTGTACGGCGGTGCGATCCAGGTGCGTGGGACGGACTACACGCAGTTCCTGATGGCCGGGATCTTCGCGCAGACGGTCGTGTTCGGCGCGACGTTCTCGGGGTCGGCGATGGCGCAGGACCTCAAGGAGGGGCTGATCGACCGCTTCCGGACCCTGCCGATGTCGGCGTCGGCGGTCCTGGTCGGGCGGACCAACTCCGACCTCGTGCTCAACGGCATCTCGATGGTGATCATGATGCTGACGGGGCTCGCGGTGGGGTGGCGGGTGCAGTCGGCGCCGCACGAGTTCCTCGCCGGGGTCGCGCTGCTGCTGCTGTTCAGCTACGCGTTCAGCTGGGTGATGGCGCTGCTCGGGATGAGCGTGAAGACACCCGAGGTGATCAACAACGCCTCGTTCATGATCCTGTTCCCGTTGACGTTCATCTCGAACGCCTTCGTCCCGAGCGAGACGATGCCGCTCGTGCTGCGGGTGTTCGCCGAGTGGAACCCGGTGTCGTCCCTCGTGCAGGCCGCGCGGGAGCTGTTCGGCAACGTCGGGTCCGCGCCGGTGCCGGACGTGTGGACGATGCAGCACCCGGTGCTCACCGTGCTCGTGGGCATCGCCGTGATGCTCGTCGTGTTCGTGCCGTGGGCGGTGAACAAGTACACGCGGATCAGCGCGAAGTAGCCGCCGGGCGGACGTGGAACCTGCGGTTGTCCACACCCGGCTGTCCCGCGCTCCCGGGACAGCCCGCGACCGCTTACCATCGTCTCTCGTGACCGTGACCGTGACCGCGACCGAAGCCGAGCCCGCCGCTCGACGCGACGCCCCCGAGCGACCCGCCGACCGCAGCGACCGGCTGCGCCGGTGGATGCTGCACGGCGCCGACCAGGGGGCTACCCACCAGGGCCCGCACCAGGTCGAGGTCGAGAAGACCCACCCGTGGTGGCGCGTGATGTGCCTGACCGGCGTCGACTACTTCTCGACGCTCGGCTACCAGCCGGCGATCGCGGCCCTCGCCGCCGGGCTGCTCTCACCGATCGCCACGGTCGTGCTCGTGCTCGTGACGCTGTTCGGCGCGCTGCCCGTGTACCGCCGTGTGGCGCAGGACAGCTTCAAGGGCGCCGGTTCGATCATGATGCTCGAGAAGCTCCTGCCCTGGTGGGCGGGGAAGCTCTTCGTGCTCGTCCTGCTCGGGTTCGCGGTCACCGACTTCATGATCACGATGACGCTGTCCGCCGCCGACGCGACCGCGCACATCGCCGAGAACCCCTTCACGCCCGAGTGGTTCACCGAGATCCCGGTGCCGCTCACCCTGGCGCTGCTGCTCCTGCTCGGGGTGGTCTTCCTGCGCGGCTTCAAGGAGGCGATCGGCATCGCGGTCGGCCTCGTCGCGGTGTACCTCGCGCTCAACGCGGTCGTCGTGGGCGTCGCGTTGTGGCACGTGTTCGAGCGCCCCGTGGTGGTGGGCGACTGGTGGACGAGCCTCACGACGCAGCACAGCAACCCGCTCGTCATGATCGGGATCGCGCTCGTGGTGTTCCCGAAGCTCGCCCTGGGCCTGTCCGGCTTCGAGACCGGCGTCGCGGTGATGCCACAGGTCCGCGGGGACGCCACCGACGACACCAGTGCCCGACCCGAGGGACGGATCCGCGGCACCCGCCGCCTGCTCACCGTGGCCGCGGTCATCATGAGCACGTTCCTCATCACGTCGTCGATCGTGACGACGTTCCTCATCCCGCAGCACGAGTTCCAGCCCGGCGGGCAGGCGAACGGCCGCGCGCTCGCGTTCCTGGCGCACGAGTACCTCGGCAACGTGTTCGGGTCGGTCTACGACTTCTCGACGGTCGCGATCCTGTGGTTCGCCGGTGCGAGCGCCATGGCGGGCCTGCTGAACCTCGTGCCGCGGTTCCTGCCCCGGTACGGCATGGCGCCGCAGTGGGCACGGGCGACCCGGCCGCTCGTGATCATCTTCACGCTCATCGCCTTCGCCATCACGATCCTGTTCCAGGCCGACGTCGACGCACAGGGCGGTGCCTACGCGACCGGCGTGCTCGTGCTCATCACGAGTGCCGCGTTCGCCGTGACCCTGTCGGCGCGCCGGAAGCAGCAGCGGAAGCGCACGGTCGCGTTCGGCGTCATCACCGTCGTGTTCGTCTACACCACGGTCGCGAACGTCATCGAGCGCCCCGACGGCGTCCGCATCGCGGCGGTGTTCATCATCGCCATCGTCGTCGTGTCGCTCGTGTCCCGCGTCCGGCGGTCGTTCGAGCTCCGCGCCTCGTCGATCGAGCTCGACGCGGTCGCCCGGCAGTTCATCGAGGCCGATGCCGACCAGTTCAGTGCCGTGTGCATCATCGCGAACGAGCCGGGTGCGGGGACCGCCGCCGCGTACCGTGCGAAGGGCCGCGAGGAGCGACGTGACTCGGGCATCCCGGCACGCGTGCCGACGATGTTCCTCGAGGTCCTGCCCGCCGACTCGTCCGACTTCGAGGAGGACCTGCTGGTCGAGGGCCACGTCGTCCACGGGCACCGTGTGCTCCGGGTCCGGTCCGGCAACGTGCCGAACACCATCGCGTCGACGCTGCTCGCGATCCGCGACATCGCCGGGGTCGTGCCCGGGATCTACTTCGAGTGGAACGAGGGGAACCCGATCCGCAACGCGATCCGCTTCGTGTTCACGGGCGTCGGCGACGTCGCCCCGGTCACCCGCGAGGTCCTGCGCGAAGCCGAACCCGACGTGGCCCGGCGTCCCACCGTCCACGTGTCGTGAGCGACGCGGCGGGGTCGGCCCGCGCCTCCCGGTCCGCCGGCGGCGTGACGGCGGTCCTCGTCGCCGCGACGGTCTGGGGGACCACCGGCACCGCGACGCACTTCGCGCCCGGCGTCCCGGCGGCCGTGTTCGGCGCGGTCACCTTCGGCCTCGGCGGACTGGTCTTCGCGGCGCTCACAGGGCGTCGCGCCGTGCGTGCCGTGACGCGGCCGGGTGGCCGGCGCTGGGTGGCGCTCGGGGCGGCGTCGCTCGTCGTGTACGCGGTCGCCTTCTACGGGGCCCTCGACGACGCCGGGGTCGCCCTCGGTACGACGGTCGCGATCGGCTCGTCGCCGCTCTTCGCCGGGCTGGTCGAGTGGGCCGCTGACCGGCGGCGGGTGACGCGGCGCTGGGTGGTCGCCACCGTGGTGAGCGTCGTCGGCATGGTCGTGGTGACGCTCGCGCGGTCCGGGGCGACCGGCGACGAGCGTCTGCTGGCCGGCCTGGGCGCCGCGCTGCTGGCGGGCCTCACCTACGCGACGTACTCGTGGGCCGTCGCCCGGGGGCTGGGGGCCGGGACCGTCGTGGGCGCGACGACAGGCGGTGCGGGTGCCGGGGCCGCTGCGCTCCCGGTCGTGACGGCGTCGGACGGGCGCGGCATCGTCGGCGCGGTGTTCGGGCTCGCCGCCGTGCCCCTCACGGTCCTGGCGGTGGTCGTCGGGCGGGACGACCTCGCCGTCGGGGCGAACTGGCCGGTGTTCCTGTACCTGGCACTCGTCCCGACCGTGCTCGGACACTCGCTGTACGCGCTCGGCCTGCGGCGCACGAGCGCGTCGGCGGCCACCCTGCTGTCGCTGTTCGAACCGGTGGTGGCAGCGGTGCTCGCGGTCCTCGTCGTGGGGGAGCGCCTCGGCGTCGCCGGGTGGACGGGCATCGCGCTCGTCGTCGTCGGTCTGGCGGTGCTCGCCGTGCCGGCCGGCGCGGGCAAGGGCGGCCGCGCGGGGCCCGGGGCGTAGCGAGCGGTCTGCGCGCTGCTCCGTCCCGGGTCCGTGCGCTGCTACTTGCCGGTGATCTGGTCCCGCACCTTGCGGCGCAGCACCTTCCCGATCATCGAGCGGGGCAGGTCCTCGACCACGACGACCCGGCGCGGCACCTTGTACGCGGCGAGCTGGTCGCGGGACCACGCCCGGAGCGCCTCGGCGTCGAACGTCCGTGGGTCCTTCGGCACGACCGCCGCAACGACCTGCTCGTTCCCGGCCTGGGTGATGCCGACGACCGCGACCTCGCGGACGCTCGGGTGCTTGAGGAGCGCGTCCTCGACCTCGGACGGCGAGACGTTGAAGCCGCCGGTGATGATGAGCTCCTTGAGGCGGTCGACGATGCTGACGAAGCCGTCCGCGTCGATCGAGACGACGTCACCGGTGCGGAACCAGCCGTCCGGCGTGAACACCTCGTCGGTGGCCTCGGCCTTGCCCCAGTAGCCGCGGAACACCTGCGGACCCCGGACCTGGAGCTCGCCGGCCTCGCCGGTGCCGAGGACCTTCGTGGAGTCGTCCGGGTCGACCACGCGGGCCTCGGTCGAGGAGAGCGGCAGTCCGATCGCCCCGAGTCGACGCTCGGGCGACACCGGGTTGGCCATGAGCACGGGGGAGCACTCGGACAGACCGTAGCCCTCGACGAGGTACCCGCCCGTCCGTGCCTCCCACGGCTCGACGACGTCCTGGGACAGCGGCATCGCACCCGAGATGCCGATCTCGATGCCCTGCAGCGAGACCTTGGCGGAGTCGGCGGCGTGCTGCAGCCGCGTGTAGATCGGCGGCACGGCGGGGAGGAACGTCGGCGGGTGCTTCTTCATCGCCTTGAGCACCAGCGCCGGGTCGAACGCGGGGAAGAGCACCAGGCGCGACGCCATGCTCATCGCGAAGGTCAGGCAGAGCGTCAGCCCGTAGGCGTGGAACATCGGCAGCACCGCGTACACGGTGTTGTCGCCCTGACGGATCTGCGGCACCCACGCCCGGGCCTGGGCCGCGTTGGCGATGAGGTTCCGGTGGGACAGGACCGCGCCCTTCGGCACCCCCGTGGTGCCGGACGTGTACTGGATGAGCGCGACGTCGTCGACGGTCGGGCGCGGGTGGCGCTTCGACAGCTTGCGGCTCGACGCGAGGTCGTCCCAGCGCGTCGTGCCCCGGACCGACGTCGTCAGCTTGGCGCGGGACTCGCGGGCCTTGGCGACCGGCAGCGCGAGGGCGATGCGGGTCGACCGCGGCATGGCGCGCGTGATGTCGACCGAGACGATGGCGTCGAGCGCGACGTCGGCCGGGAAGTCCTGCAGCGTGGCGACCGACTTGTCCCACGCGATCGCGACCTTCGCGCCGTGGTCCTCGAACTGGTGGCGGAGCTCGCGCGCCGTGTAGAGCGGGTTGTGCTCGACCACGATCGCGCCGAGCCGCAGCACCGCGTAGAAGGCCACGACGTGCTGGGGGCAGTTCGGCAGGACGATCGCCACGCGGTCCCCGGCCGTCACCCCGAGCTTGCGCAGGCCGTTCGCGGCGCGCGTGATCTGCTCCTGGAGGTCGGCGTACGTCGTCGTCCGTCCGAAGAACTCCAGCGCGACCCTCCCCGGGAAGCGCTGCGCGGACTGCTCCACGATGTCGGCGAGGGAGCCCGTGGGCTCCTCGATGTCGTGCGGGACCCCCGGGGCGTACGAGGCAAGCCAGGGACGAGGCGTGTCGATGCTCACCCGGCCAACCTACCGGCGGGGCAGTGCGCATTGTCAGGGGCGCGACGGACGATGGACGCATGCCTTCCGTGTCCGCCGCGTTCCGTTCCCGCCTCAACGACACCTTCACCAACGGCGCTACCGAGCGCCCCGAGTGGATCGATGCGCTCGAGCAGGGCTCCGACGCCGGGTTCTTCGGGCCCGGCTCCGCCACCTGGGCCGTGCACGGCGGCAACCACACGGTGCTCGCCGGCGTCCGTGCACTCCTGGTGCAGGCGCTCCACCCCGGCGCGCTCGCCGGGGTGGCCGACCACTCCCGCTACCGCGAGGACCCGTTCGGACGCCTCGCCGGCACCATCCGCTGGATCTACACCGTCTCGCACGGCGACACCGCCCAGGCCACGCACGCCAGCCAGTGGGTGCGGAAGCTGCACGAGCGGGTGGTCGGTGAGTACGTCGACGGGCACGGCGTCACGCGGCCGTACGCGGCGAACGACCCCGACCTCGCGCGGTGGGTGCACCTCGCCTTCACCGACGCGTTCCTGCGGAGCGCGCAGGTCTGGGGCTCCGACATCCCGGGCGGCGCCGACGCCTACGTGCGCGAGTGGGCGACCGCCGGGCGGCTCATGGGGGTGGAGGACGCGCCGGAGTCCGAGACGGAGCTCCGCGAGCAGATGAACGGGTACCTCGACCGGGGCGAGCTGCAGGCCGACGCCCGCACCCACGACGTCGTGCGGTTCATCAAGGACCCGCCGCTCGCCCGCCTGCTCCGACCGGGCTACCGTGCGGTCTTCGACGGCGCGGTCGCGACCCTCGATCCGCGGCACCGCTCGATGCTCCGGTTGCGGACACCCGCGATCGGGCCGGTCGAACTGCCCGTGCGGCGGACCGCCGGCCTGGTGCTGGACGGCATCGGTGCGGTCCTGGGGAACCAGCCGGGGACGGAGCGCGCGGCCCTCGCCCGGATCGAGCGGCTCGAGCGCGAACGGCGGGCGGCCGGCGCGCCGGCCTGACCGCGGGACGCTCCGGCGACCGACGCGGCCGAGGGACGATCCGGGTCGCGACGCGACCCGTGGACGGACGGGAGGCGCGGTGGCAGCGTGCACCGCGCCTCCCGTCCGTCTCGTGGTGCGTCAGAAACCGGACGGCACCCGGGGTGTGTAGGGCGACTCGAGTCGCGACACCTCGTCGGCGGTGAGCTCGATCGCGGTCGCGGCGACCGCGTCGTCGATGTGGTGCTCCTTGGTCGCGCCGATGATCGGCGCGCTGACGGCCTGCTTGCCGGCCACCCACGCGAGGGCGACCTGGGCCATGCTCACGCCGCGCGCCTCGGCGATCTCCTGCACCGCGCCGACGATCGCGCGGTTCGCGTCCTCGTCCTGGCGGTAGAGGGTCTTGCCGAACTCGTCGGTGTCCGCGCGGCTGCCGGAGCCCTGCGCGTCCCAGGGGCGGGTGACGCGGCCGCGGGCGAGGGGATTCCACGGGATGACGCCGACGCCTGTCGCCTGCGCGAACGGGTGCATCTCGCGCTCCTCCTCGCGTTCGAGGAGGTTGTACTGGTCCTGCATGCTGACGAACTTCGTCCACCCGTGCAGCTCGGCGACGTGCTGCATCTGCGCGAACTGCCACGTCCACATGCTGCTCGCGCCGATGTAGCGGGCCTTGCCGGCCTTCACGACGTCGTGGAGGGCCTCCATCGTCTCCTCGACCGGGGTGGCCGGGTCGAAACGGTGGATCTGGTAGAGGTCGACGTAGTCCGTGCCGAGGCGCGTCAGCGAGGCGTCGATCTCGTGCATGATCGCGGCGCGGGAGAGGCCGGCGCCGTTGCGTCCGGGGCGCATCCGGTTGAACACCTTCGTGAAGACCTGGACGTCCTCGCGTGGGGCGATCTCCTTGAGGAGCTGCCCGGTGATCTCCTCGCTGGAGCCTGCGGAGTACACGTTCGCGGTGTCGAACGACGTGATGCCGGCCTCGAACGCACGACGGACGAACGGGCGCGCCTGGTCGATGTCGACGCTCCAGGCGTGGGCGCCGCGCTCGGGGTCGCCGTAGGACATCATGCCGAGGACGATCCGGCTGATCTCGAGGCCGGAGGCGCCGAGGCGTGTGGTGGGGACCGTCGGGGTCTCGTCGCTGGTCATGCGTCCACCCTGGCATCGCGCCCTGTGACGGCGAGCAGGCGGACCTGGAGGGGCGCGTCCGCCCCGGTCTCGACCGGGGCCGCGTAGAGCCCGGTCGCTGCGAGATCCTCGACCTGCGGCTCGAAGTACTCCCACACGGCCTGCACGAGTTCCTCCGGGAGGGTCTCGTCTGTCCCGGTCGCCCGGGCGAGGTCCCACGTGTGGATCGTGATGTCGCTCGTCTGCTCCGTGAGGTACTCCCCGGCGCTGACGACGTCCGTGCTGAGGTGCACCGGGGTGTCAGCGGGCGCATTCCGCCAGGCCCGCGAGGCCTCGGACGCGAACTTCGCCCACTCGGCCGGCAGGTCGTCGCCGATCGGATCGATGTCGGCCTCGGCCTGGGCGTAGTCGCAGCCGGTGAGGAGCTTCGGGATCCACCGCTGCTCGTCGACGACGTGCCGGACGAGGTCGCGGGTCGTCCACTCGGAGTCCGGGGTCGCTGCGTCCCAGTCGGTGACGGCGGCGACCCGTCGGCCGAACTCGGCGGCGGCGAGCTCCTGCATCGCGATCCAGTCGGTGGCCATGGGGTGCTCCTGTTCGTCGGTGGGGTGCGCGGTGGGCGGGGGCGGTGGTTGGGTGCGCGGTGGGTGGGGGGTGCTTGGTGCTTGGTGCTTGGCGGGTGGGGGTGTGGTGCCGTCGTCGGCCGCGCGCGCTCAGCTTCGCGCGCGGGCGGGCGATGTGTGCACGTCCGTGAGTCGTGCTCGCACCGATTCTGCCCGTCGGACTTCCGCGTGAGTGTTCGCCGTGCTGGCATCGGGTGCAACGAGGGCATCGGGCGGGCGATTCCCGCGTGCGCGTCCGCCCGAACGTCGGCGTGGAGGTCGTGATCGCTCGGTTCAGCAGGCCGTCCGGTCTGCTGTCCGTCTGCACGAGGCGGTCGTCCTCAGGCTGCGTTGTTGGTCCTGCGGGCGGGCGATGTTCGCATCGGTTCAGCTGGTGCCGTGCACATCTCGCTCGCTCGGGGTTTGGGTGTGTCCGGGGCCATGGCGGTGTTCGCGGGCGTGGTGCGGCTTGGCATGGCGCGGCGCGGCGCGTGGCTGAACCTGGCTGCCGTCGAGCAGACCACCGGAGCGGCCCGTACGAGCGGGACGTGAGCGGGCGGATTCGGCACAGCGAGGTCGAGGTCCGGTGCGAACATCGCCCGTTCGCGGGTGGGGCGCGTGTCGGTGATGACCGGGGACGGGGGTGAGAGCGGGCCGGCGGGGGACGGCGGGACGGCGGGGCCTCGGGAGTCGAACCCGGGGCGGGAACGCCGAACGGCCCGGCTCCGTGGGGGAGGAGCCGGGCCGTTCGCCGGGTGCTGCAGTGCGCTTGTTCAGTGTCCCCGCGCACCGTGACCGCTCGGGGCGGTCCCGGTGACGGAGTGCTTCGAGAGCTGGGGAGCTCAGGCCGCCTGGAGGACGAACTGCACGTCGAGGTTGATGGTCACGTCGTTGCCGAGCGTGAAGCCACCGGCCTCGAGTGCGGCGTTCCAGTTCACGCCGAACTCGGTGCGGTCGATCTTGGTCGTCGCCTCGGCGCCGAGCTTGACCTGGCCGTAGCCGTCGGTGGTGACGCCGCCGAACTCGGTCTTCAGGGTGACGTCCTTGGTGACGCCGCGGAGGGAGAGCTTGCCGTCGATGAGCATGTGGTCGCCGTCCTCGCGGATGCCGGTCGACACGAAGGTCATCTGCGGGTGCTCCTCGGTCAGGAAGAAGTCACCAGTGGCGAGGTGCTGGTCGCGCTGCGCCTGGTTGGTGTTGATGCTGGCGACGTCGATCGAGGCCTCGAGCTTGGTGTCGAGCGGGTTCTCGGCGGTCACGAGCGTCGCGTCGAAGCGCTCGAACGAGCCCTTGACCTTGCTGATGGCGAGGTGCCGGACCGAGAAGGTGACCTCGGAGTGCGTCGGGTCGATCTTCCAGGTGCCGGTCTGGTAGCCGGGGATGGCGGAGGCGGTGAGCGTCATGGTGACTCCTTCTGAAGCGTTGGTCTGCGGTTCCCGAGCGACGCAGTAGTTTCATGCGCCTGCATCGAACCCGATGGTAGCCCATTCTGCACCTGATTGGTTGAAGCGTCAACCAACGTTCATCTCGCGGACGTGAGCCGACCCCGTCGACGCGTGTCGTGCCTCCCGGCCGTTCCTGCGTCGAGGAGTCGACGGATGCGGCTCGCGAACTCGTCGGCGAGGGGGCCGACGTCGTCGGCCGTCGCTCGCACCAGCCACCAGTCGACGTCCTTCAACCGCTCGCCCCGCGTCAGGTCCTTCCGGAACGCCAGTGCGTCGGTCCGGTGGAGATCGCTCTCGTACTCGATCGCGATCCGTGCCCCGGGGTAGGCCAGGTCGACGCAGGCGACCCACCTGCCCTGCGCGACGACGTCGTGGTTCAGCTCGGGTTCGGGCAGGCCTCGACGGATGAGCGTGAGACGCAGCCTGGTCTCGCCCGGGCTCCTCGAACCGGGCCGCACCAAGGACAGGGCTGCCCGTGCGCGGCGGAGGCCTCGCGATCCTCGGTGGCGTCGCACAGCACGGACGAGTTCGCCGACCGTGCACCAGTTGAGCCACCCGACGATGGCGTCGCCGGCGACGACCAGTTCGTCGACGGTGAGGGAGCGGGCGAGCATCACGAACGTGTCGGCGGGATGGACGACGGCAGCGGTCCCCGAGAAGACGACGCGGGCGCGGCTGGTGCGTGCACGGTGGCCGACCGTGCCGCGGACGCGGAGTGCCTGGTCCTTCCCGATCGTGGTGACGTGGATGCGGGGGTCGTCTTCGAGCCGTCGGGGGAGCGGTATCCCGAGCATCAGCGCGGCGGTCGTGTGACTGAACGCCTGGTCGGGGCGGAGACGCGGGGCGACCGCGCGAGCGAGGTCCTCGTGCGTGCGGGGAGTCGTCCATGTGCGCGTCCCGTGGAACGGATGGACGAGTCGGCGGGAGCGGAGCGTCGATGCCGGGACGCCGCGCTGGATCGCTTCGCGGACGCGGAAGGGGCGGTTGCGGAGGGCTGTCGGGAACCGGGCGGTGAACTCCATGGCGGCAGCGTGGCAGTGCGAGACCGGTGTGACGTGGGGTTCGCTGGCGGCGGTGGAGAGTCGCAGCGGGGGTGACGTTGTGGAGGAATCGGCAGGGGTTGGGTGCGCCTTGCGTCGATGGTCCGGCGGCGGTGGTGGCGGTGTGGGTGCGGCGGGCGGGCGGATTCGGGCTGGGGCGCGTGGGGCGAGGTGCACGATTCGCCCGTCGGGGTCGGGCGGGCGGATTCGGGCTGGGGCGCGCGGGGCGGGGTGCACACATCGCCCGCTCGCGATTGAGGAGTGGACGAATGGGCCGACGAGCGGGCGGACGAGCGGGAGCGGGCGAGCGGGCGGATTCGGGCTGGGGCGCGCGGTGCGGGGTGCAAACATCGCCCGCTCGCGACGGGGGCGAGCGTACGAGCAGACGAGCAGACGAGCAGACAAGCAGACGAGCAGGCAAACAAGCAGACGAGCAGGCAGACGAGCAGGCGGACGAGCGGACGAACGAGCAGGCAGACGAGCGGCCGAACGAACGAGCGGGTGGGCGGCCGAGCAAGACCAGCCGCCCCGCCCCGCCGCGCGGACAGACGAACGAGCCCGCCCCCGGCAACCAGGTACTCACACGACCTCTCACCCGCGCGCAGACCCCGCTAGCGTCAGCACCATGGAATTCAGGTACCTAGGCAACTCAGGTCTCAAGATCTCCGAGATCACCTACGGCAACTGGCTGACGCACGGCTCGCAGGTCGAGAACGACGTCGCCACCCAGTGCGTGCGGGCAGCGCTCGACGCCGGCATCACCACCTTCGACACGGCCGACACGTACGCCAACACGGCGGCCGAGACCGTCCTCGGCGAGGCCCTCAAGGGCGAGCGTCGCCAGTCGCTCGAGGTCTTCACGAAGGTCTACTGGCCGACCGGGCCGAAGGGCCACAACGACGTCGGGCTCAGCCGCAAGCACATCATGGAGTCGATCAACGGCTCGCTCGAGCGCCTGCAGACCGACTACGTCGACCTGTACCAGGCCCACCGCTACGACCACGAGACCCCGCTCGAGGAGACCATGCAGGCCTTCGCCGACGTGGTGCGGCAGGGCAAGGCGCTGTACATCGGCGTCAGCGAGTGGAACGCCGAGCAGATCCGCGCCGGTGCCGCGCTGGCCAAGGAGCTCGGCTTCCAGCTCATCTCGAACCAGCCGCAGTACTCGATGCTCTGGCGCGTCATCGAGGGCGAGGTCGTGCCGGCCTCGAAGCAGCTCGGCCTGTCGCAGATCGTCTGGTCGCCCATCGCCCAGGGCGTGCTGACCGGCAAGTACAAGCCGGGCCAGCCGCTGCCCGAGGGCTCCCGCGCCACGGACGAGAAGGGCGGCGCGGACATGATCAAGCGGTTCATGCGCGACGAGGTCCTCGAGGCCGTGCAGCGCCTGCAGCCCGTCGCCGAGCAGGCCGGCCTCACGCTCGCCCAGCTCGCGATCGCGTGGACCCTGCAGAACGAGAACGTCGCGAGCGCCATCGTCGGCGCCTCGCGTCCCGAGCAGGTCACGGACAACGTGAAGGCCGCGGGCGTGACGCTCGACGCGGATGCACTCGCCGCCATCGACGAGGCCCTGGGTGACATCCCGGAGCGCGACGCATCCAAGTCGGTCAGCCCGGCGCAGCGTCCCGCCTGACGCGACCACCCGACGGACGGGAGGCGCGGTGCCAGCCGGCACCGCGCCTCCCGTCCGCTGCGTGGTGGCGGCCGCGACACGCACCCTGACCGGCTTCGCAGCGGTGCGGAGGAGGTTCGGGGGCGGGGACCGGTACGGTCGTGGTGCGAACAAGGAGCATCATGAGCAAGTCCCTGGTCATCATCCCGACCTACGACGAGGCGGAGAACGTCCGTCCCATCGTCGCACGCACGCTGGCAGCGACCGACGGTGACGTCCACGTGCTCGTCGTCGACGACAACTCCCCGGACGGCACCGGTGACATCGCGGACGCGATCGCCCGTGAGACCGACCGCGTGCACGTGCTGCACCGCACGGTGAAGGACGGCCTCGGCGGCGCGTACCTCGCCGGTTTCGCGTGGGGGCTCGAGCGGGGCTACGGCAAGCTCGTCGAGATGGACGCGGACGGCTCGCACCACCCGGAGTACCTCCCGCGCATGCTCGAGCTCGCCGACACGAACGACCTGGTGCTCGGCTCCCGGTGGATCAGGGGCGGCGAGGTCGAGAACTGGCCGTGGTACCGCGAGTTCCTGTCCCGCGGCGGCAACCTCTACACGCGGATGGCCCTCGGCATCGCGGTCCGTGACGCCACGGGTGGCTTCCGCGTCTTCACGTCGAGCGCGCTCGAGCGCATCGACCTGTCGGGCATCGCGTCGAAGGGCTACTGCTTCCAGGTCGACCTGTGTTGGCGCGCTCTCGAGGCCGGTCTGCACGTCGTCGAGACGCCGATCGTCTTCACCGAGCGCGAGTTCGGCGTCTCGAAGATGAGCGGCAACATCGTCCGCGAGAGCCTCACCCTCGTCACGAAGTGGGGGATCGACCGCCGCCTGCGCGAGGTCCGGTCGCTCGTGAAGGACCACCGCCGACTGCCGTCCGTCCGGACGAACGCGCACGTCGCCGTCGACCGGACCTGACCGGCCTGAGCAGTCCCGTGCGGAGCGGCGCGACGCCGCGGGTGGTGACCCGGGCTCCGGCCCGGTGACCCGCGCCGCGCGTCGCGCCGGGGGCCGCACCGGCGCCGCGGATCGTGGTCCGCCCCGCGGGTCGCGGACGGCGGCCGTGCGGATCGCGTCCGGCGCGACGAGCGCGGCGACCCACCACACGACGGACGGGAGGCGCGGTGCCGCTGGGCACCCGTGCCTCCCGTCCGTCGTGTGGACCGTCAGACGGTCGTCAGCGCACCACGACCACGCCACGGGACGCGAAGCGGACGAGCCCGTCCTCGACCGAGGCCTCACCGAAGCGGTAGAGCTCCTCGCCGGCCGCGTCGGGCACCGGGACCTCGGCGGCGTCGTCGGCGAAGTTGACGACCACGTGCACCGGTGCGGCGTCCGGCCCGAGGAGCCCGCGCGTCAGCACGAGCCACCGGTCGTGCTCGTCGAAGCGGACCGCGTTCGCCTCGTAGCGGTGGTCGACGAACGCCTGGTCGGTGCGGCGGAGCGCGACGAGCACCCGGTACGCCCGGAGGATCGCGGACCCGCGGTCCGACGAGGCGTCCGCCCAGTCGAGCTTCGAGTTCGTGAACGTGGACGGGTCCTGCGGGTCCGGGACCGTCGACTCGTCCCAGCCGTGCTCGGCGAACTCCTTGATGCGTCCCTCTGCCGTCACCTTGCCGAGCGCCGGCTCGGGGTGCGAGGTGAAGAACTGCCACGGCGTCGTCGCGGCGAACTCCTCGCCCATGAACAGCATGGGCGTGAACGGACCGAGCAGCGTCAGGGCGGCGGCGATCACGAGGGACTCGTCGTCCAGGGTGGCGGCGAGACGGTCGCCGGCGGCACGGTTGCCGATCTGGTCGTGGTTCTGGTTCGCGACCACGAGGGCGGTCGCCGGCGAGGTGCCGCGGTCGATCGGACGCCCGTGGCGCTTCCCGCGGAAGGACGACCACGTGCCGTCGTGGAAGAACCCGTGGTCGAGGACCTTCGCGAGCGCCGACAGCGGGGCGAAGTCGGCGTAGTAGCCGTTCGTCTCGCCGGTGAGGGCGACGTGGACCGCGTGGTGGAAGTCGTCGGACCACTGTCCGGCGAGCCCGTACCCGCCGGCCTCCTGCGAGCGGAACATGACCGGGTCGTTGAGGTCCGACTCGGCGATGAGCGACAGCGGGCGGCCGGCGAACTCCGAGTAGGCCTCGGTCTCCGACGCCATCGCCTGCAGCACGTGCGGGCGGGTGGTGTCGCGGATCGCGTGGACCGCGTCGAGGCGCAGCCCGTCGACGTGGTGGTCGCGGAACCACATGCGGACGTTGTCGAGCACGTAGCGCCGGACCTCGGGGTGCTCGACGTTGACCGAGTCACCCCAGGTGTTGCCGAGTCCCTGCAGCAGGTACGGACCGTACAGCGGCAGGTAGTTGCCGCTCGGGCCGAGGTGGTTGTAGACGACGTCCTGGATGACGCCGAGCCCGAGCGAGTGCGCGGTGTCGACGAACCGGTCGTAGGCGTCCGGGCCGCCGTACGGGTGGTGCACGGCGAACCAGCCGACCCCGTCGTAGCCCCAGTTCCACTCGCCGTTGACGGCGTTCACCGGGAGGAGTTCGACGAACTCCACGCCGAGCTCCACCAGGTGGTCGAGCTTTGCGGCGGCGGCGTCGAGCGTGCCCTCGGGCGTGTACGTGCCGACGTGCATCTCGTAGATGACGCCGCCGCGGGCCGGACGACCGGTCCATGCGTCGTCGGTCCAGGCGAAGCGCTCGGGGTCGACGACCTCGGACGGGCCGTGCACCCCCTCGGGCTGGTAGCGGCTGCGCGGGTCGGGACGGACCGCGTCGTCGTCGTCGATCCGGAACCCGTACCGGGCGCCCACGACGGGGACGACCTCGTCGGTCGTCCACCAGTCGTCGTCGCCGCGGGTGAGCGCGTGCTCGACACCGTCGACGACGAGTCGGACGCGCTCGGGGTTGGGTGCCCAGACGCCGTAGCGTGCGGGAACGGTCATGCGTGACCCTCCAGGATCTCGATCTCGGCCTGCTGGTCGAGGACGGTGCCGTCGGCTTCCGCCGCGGTGTCGGAGCGGTCCCGGGTGCCGGAACCGTCCGTGGTGGTGGACGTGGTCGCCGTGGTGGCGGTGTCGTCACGCTCGGCGAGGTCGGCCGGGACGAGCAGCGCGACCGGGTAGTCGGCGAGGAGCTCGGACAGGGCGATGCCACGCGCGGCCGGGAAGCGTCGGCCGGTGAGCAGGTCGACACGCTCGAGCGGCACCGGGTGCACCAGCGTGTCGCCCCAGCCGCCGACACGCTCCAGCCCGACCGGGAGCCGGGTCGCGACCGTCACCGCGCCGCCGCGGTCGAACGCGAGGACGTGGTCGGCCGCGATCCCGGTCGCCTCGAGTTCGAGGTACCGGGTGAACAGCTCGGGGTGGTCGCGGCGGACACGCAGCGCGCGGCTGGTGACGAGCACCTTCGCGGCGCCGTCGATCCCGACCGCGGGGAGGTGCTCGGGGCCCGCGTCCTCCGGCCCGTCGAGGGTGGCGAGGACGTGCCGGAGCTCGGCGTAGTCGACCGGTCGACGGTTGTCGGGGTCGACGAGCGAGCGGTCCCACGCCTCGGTGCCCTGGTAGACGTCGGGGACGCCCGGCATGGTCAGCTGGACGAGCTTCTGCGCGAGGCCGTTCGACCAGCCGGCGGCGTCGACCGTGCGGTCGAGCTCGTCGAGCACGGCGACCACCTCGGGGTCGTCGAACGCGGCGTCGACGAGGGCGTGCATCTGCCGCTCGAAGGCCTCGTCGGGCTCGGTCCAGGTCGTGCTGTCGCCCGCTTCGCGCGAGGCCTTCTCGGCGTAGGCGTGCAGGCGCTCACGGCTCGCCGGGCGGGACCCGACGATCGCCTGCCAGAGCAGGTCGGCGAGGACCGCGTCGGGCAGCGGTGCCAGCGTGTTCAGCCGCTCGAGCGCCGCCGACCACTCCGAGCCGAGTTCGGCGAGCACCGCGATGCGCGCACGGGTGTCCTCGCTCCGCTTGGTGTCGTGCGTCGTCAGGGTCGTCATGGTGTGCGGCCAGCTGCCCTGGCGGTCGCGCTGCGCCTGGTGGAAGTCCCGCACGGACACCGCGAAGACGCTCGGGTCCGCGCCGACCTCGCTCAGCGAGCTCAGGCGCGAGGTGCGGTAGTACGCGGTGTCCTCGACGCCCTTCGCCATCACCATGCCGGACGTCTGCTGCAGCCGGATCGCGGCGGCGTGCTGCGGGTCCACGAGCGCCGGGGCGATCCGGTCGATCACGTCGTCGAGGTCGGGGCGTGCCTCGGCGGCTCCCTCGAGGGCGTCGATGAGGTTGTGGACGCCCTCGGGCAGGTAGGTCCGGTAGACGTCGAACGAGGCGACGATCTCGGCCACCGCGTCGACGATCCGCTCCTGCGGCACGTCGGGAGCGGTCGGCGCGAGCAGCCGGGCGAGCCGGGCGACCTCGCTGCCGAGGATCCCGTCGGCGATGCCGCGTCGGGTGTCGTGGGTGAGCTGCTTCCAGTCGCCCGGCTCCGCACCGGAGGCGGCGGTCAGGGCTTCCTCGCCGACCGGGTCGACGAGGACGCGGTCGAGCAGGCCGAGGGCGTCGTACCCGGTCGTGCCGTCGACCGGCCACGACGAGGGCAGCTGCTCGCCGGGCTCGAGGATCTTCTCGACGAGCGTGTACGCGCCGCCGGTCAGCTCGTGCAGGTCCTGCAGGTAGCCAGCCGGGTCGTACAGGCCGTCCGGGTGGTCGATCCGCAGGCCGTCGACCAACCCGTCGCGGAACCAGCCGCCGATCGTGGCGTGCGACGCGGCGAAGACCTCGGGCTCCTCGACTCGGATCGCGGCGAGGGTGTTGACCGCGAAGAACCGGCGGTAGTTGAGGTCGTGGTCGGCGCGCTTCCAGTGCACGAACTCGTAGTGCTGGCGGGCGTGCACGGCGGTCACGTCGTCGCCGTCCTGCACGGACCCGGCCGCGGTCGGGTACGCGGTCTCGCCGACGCGGAGCACGGGGCGGTCGGCGTCCGACCGGTCGAGGGCCACGGCGTCGAGCAGGCGGTCGTCGAGCACCGGGATGCGGACCTTGCCGTCGCCGGCGTCCCAGTCGACGTCGAACGCCCACGCGACGGGCGAGCCCTGGCCCTGCTCGAGGAGGGACCACCACCACGGGTTCACCTCGGGGGTGGCGACGCCAACGTGGTTCGGCACGATGTCCACGAGGACGCCGAGGCCGGCGGCGTGCGCGGCCTCGGCGAGACCGCGCAGGGCCTCGTCGCCGCCGCGCTCGGTGTCGACGTGCCCGTGGTCGACGACGTCGTAGCCGTGCTGTGAGCCGGGCTCGGCCTGCAGCACGGGGGAGAGGTACACCCAGTCGGCGCCGAGCTCGCGGATGTGGTCCACCACCTCGGCTGCCCGGGTCAGGTCGAAGTCCGCCGTGACCTGGAGTCGGTAGGTGGAGGTGGGGACGCGTCGGGTGCTCACGCGGGTGCTCCTGTGCTGTCGGGTTCGTCGAGCGCGTCGGGTCCGTCGTGCTCGTCGTTCGTCGTGCTGGTGTCGTGCTCGTCGGACGGGGCCGCTGGTGCGTCCGAGCTCGGGCTCGAGCTCGAGCCCGCGACCGGCGCGTCCGCCCCGGCCTCGGCCCCCGGCGCGGTGCCGGGAGCGGCGACGGTCGGGTCCGCGTCCTCGGCCGCGTCTGCGCCCGTGTCGGCAGCGGCAGCGGCAGCGGCATCCGCAGCCGCAGCAGCATCCGCGCCCGCGGCGTCGGTGCCGTCCTCGGAGGCCGACGCCACGGGCGCACCCGCGGGGTTGGCGGTGGTCGGGGTCGTGGCGCCCGCTCCGGTGACGGCGTCCGAGCCGATCTCGACCGGCGTGGTCGAGACGACGTGGTCGGGTTCGGCGCGGAGCACGATCATCGAGCGCGCGGGGACGTCGAGCGGTGTGCCCGCCTCGTGCACCTCGTCGCGGGCGCCGGGCTCGGCGGTGTCGATCCGCACCGTCCAGCCGGGCGCGTACTCCTCCGGCGGGAGGATGAACGTCACGACGTCGTCGTGGGCGTTGTAGTACGTCAGGAACGCGACGTCGGTGACCCGCTCGCCCCAGCGGTCACGGCCGCGGATGCCGTCGCCGTTCAGGTACATGCCGACGCTCTTGCCGAAGCCGGAGTCCCAGTCCTCGGGGTCCATGGCCTCGCCGGAGGGCGTGAGCCACACGACGTCGGGCAGGGGCTCGCCCTCGCCGCGCCGGACCGGGCGGCCGTTGAAGTACCGCGTGCGGCGGAACGTCGGGTGGTCGTGCCGGAGCTTGACCACGTCGGCCGTGAACTGGACGAGGTCGTCGTCGGCGTGCTCCCAGTCGATCCAGCTGATCGCGGAGTCCTGCGCGTACACGTTGTTGTTGCCCGACTGGGTGCGGCCGAGTTCGTCGCCGTGCGCGATCATCGGCACGCCCTGGCTGAGCAGCAGCGTGGCGAGGAAGTTGCGTCGACGCTGCAGTCGGAGCGCGTTCACGGTGTCGTCGTCGGTCGGACCCTCGACCCCGGAGTTCCAGGACCGGTTGTGGCTCTCGCCGTCGTTGTTGTCCTCGCCGTTGGCCTCGTTGTGCTTCTCGTTGTAGGCGACGAGGTCGTACAGCGTGAAGCCGTCGTGCGCGGTGATGAAGTTGATGCTCGCCTTGGGCGTGCGGCCGTCGTGTTCGTAGAGGTCGGCCGAACCGGAGATGCGCGACGCGAACTCGCCGAGCGTCGCCGGTTCACCGCGCCAGAAGTCGCGCACGGTGTCGCGGTACTTGCCGTTCCACTCGGACCACTGTGGCGGGAAGTTGCCGACCTGGTAGCCGCCGGGGCCGACGTCCCAGGGCTCGGCGATGAGCTTCACCTGCGACACCACCGGGTCCTGCTGCACCAGTTCGAAGAACGCCGCGAGCCGGTCGACCTCGTAGAACTCGCGGGCGAGCGCGGCCGCGAGGTCGAAGCGGAAGCCGTCGACGTGCATCTCGGTCACCCAGTAGCGCAGCGAGTCCATGATGAGCTGCAGCGAGTGCGGGTGCCCGACGTTGAGCGAGTTCCCGGTGCCCGTGTAGTCCATGTAGTAGCGCTTGTCGTCGTCGACGAGCCGGTAGTACGCGGCGTTGTCGATGCCGCGGAACGACAGCGTCGGGCCGAGGTGGTTGCCCTCGGCGGTGTGGTTGTAGACGACGTCGAGCACGACCTCGATGCCGGCGCGGTGCAGCTCGCGCACCATCGCCTTGAACTCCTGTACCTGCTGGCCCTGGTCGCCCGAGGCCGAGTAGTGCGAGTGCGGGGCGAAGAACCCGATGGTGTTGTAGCCCCAGTAGTTCGACAGCCCCTTCTCCTGCAGGGTCGAGTCGTTCACGAACTGGTGCACGGGCATGAGCTCGAGCGTGGTGACGCCGAGGCGCTTGAGGTGCTCGATGACCGCCGGGTGCGCCACGCCCGCGTACGTTCCGCGCTGTTCCTCGGGCACGTCGGGGTGGGTCTCGGTGAGGCCCTTGACGTGCGCTTCGTAGATGACCGTCTCGCCGTAGGGGATCCCGGGTGCCCGGTCGCCCTGCCAGTCGAAGAAGGGGTTGATGACGACGCCCTTCATCATGTGCGAGGCGGAGTCGTCGTCGTTCGTGGAGTCGGGGTCGCCGAACGTGTACGAGAAGAGCGACTGGTCCCAGTCGATGTCGCCGCTCGTCGCCTTGGCGTACGGGTCGAGCAGGAGCTTCGACGGGTTGCCCCGGACCCCGCTCTCGGGGTCGTACGGCGCGTGCACACGGAAGCCGTACTCCTGTCCCGGGGCGATGTTCGGCAGGTAGGCGTGCCAGACGTACGCGTCCACCTCGACCAGGTCGACGCGTTCCTCGTTCCCCGCGGCGTCGAACAGGCAGAGCTCGACCCGCTCTGCCACCTCGCTGAACAGGGCGAAGTTGGTGCCGCTGCCGTCGTAGGTCGCGCCGAGTGGGTACGGATTGCCGGGCCAGGTGTGCAAACGGTCCTCCAGTGGTGGGTCCCGCCAACATATCGGCGTGACCTGCCCGCGTCCGCAGACGAGGCCCCGCAGTGGACAGCAGCGCGCGCGCCACGGGCTGTGGAGGAACGGCCGAGTAGCCTCGCGCGCATGACTGACATCGTGAGCCAGATCGCGGACAAGGTGCGCCCGGTCGGCGTCTCCACCAACTACGGCGAGCCGATCGAGGTCGGCGACCAGACCCTCATCCCCGTGTCGCTCGGCTGGTACGGCTTCGGTGCCGGCGGCGACGGCGACAACGGCGGCGGCGGGGGCGGCGGCCTCTCCATCCCGGTGGGCGCGTACGTCCGCCGCCCGGGACAGGACCTGCAGTTCGAGCCGAACCTCATCTCCCTGCTCGCGGTGAGCATCCCGACCATCTGGGTGACCGGCAAGGCGCTCGCGAAGCTGGTGCGCGCACTCAAGAAGTGACCAGGTGACGGGACGGGAGGCCCGTGGCGACGCCGCCACGGGCCTCCCGTTGCGTCCGTGGTCGCGTCACGCGGCCGACGCGACCGGACTGCGCACGGGTCGCGTCGCGCGACCGGCGCGCGTCTAGACTGACGCCTACACACACGGGAGTCCGGGTCCACCGGGCTGAGAGGGAGCGAACGGCGCTCCGACCGTCGAACCTGATCCGGATCATGCCGGCGCAGGGAGGAGTCAGCACCATGCCTGCAACCATGCAGTCCACCGCACCGTCCACGACCACCGGGCGCTCGCTGCGCTGGCGCGTCGTCGACATCGTCGTCGCGAGCGTCCTCGCGGTCGCCATCGGCGTCGTCTTCAAGCTCTGGGAGTTCGGCTACGAGCCCCTCAGCACCGTGAGCGCGCTCGTCCTGCCGGGCTCGCAGTCGCTGTTCGGCGGCGTCTGGTTGCTCGCCGGACCGGTCGTCGCGATCATCGTGCGGAAGCCCGGCGCCGCACTGTACGCCGAGATGGTCGCTGCCTCGGTCGAGGCGCTGCTCGGCACCCAGTGGGGATGGCTCACCCTCGAGGCCGGACTCGTCCAGGGCCTCGGCGCCGAACTCGTCCTCGCACTGTTCCTGTACCGCGCCTACCGCCTGCCCGTGGTCGTCCTCGCGGGCGCCGCAGCCGGCCTCGCGATGGGCCTGAACGACACGGTGCTCTGGTACCCGGGCCTGGACGCCGGCTTCAAGGTCGTCTACGTCGTCTGCGGCATCGTCTCCGGCGCGGTCATCGCCGGTGCCGGGTCGTGGCTGGTCGTGCGGGCGCTCGCCGCCACCGGGGTGCTGTCGCAGTTCGCCGCGGGACGCGAGCACACCAAGCGGTCGAGCGCGGCCTCCCGAGCGTGACGACCGTGTCCGCGGGCGCCGGTCACACCGCGGCGGGGCCCGCGGACGCCGGCGCCGTCGAGGCCGTGGGTGCGCCCTCCGGGTCGAGCGGCGCGGCCGGCATCGAGTTCCGTGACTGGGGCTGGCGCTACGCGGCGCGCGACAGGTGGGCCGTGCGCGGCGTCGACCTGGTGGTCCGCCCGGGGGAGCGGGTCGCCGTCGTCGGGCCGTCCGGCGCGGGGAAGTCGACGCTGCTGCGTGCGGTCGCCGCCGTGCTGCCCGACGAACCCGACCCCGACGACGACACCGCCGCCGCGGTGCAGGGCACGGTGCTCGTCGACGACCGGCCGCCCGGATCGGTGCGCGGGCGTGTCGGGCTCGTCATGCAGGACCCCGAGGCGCACACCGTGATGTCGCGGGTCGGGGACGACGTGGCCTTCGGCTGCGAGAACACCGGTGTCCCGCGGGACGAGACCTGGCGCCGGGTACGCCACGCGCTCGACGTCGTCGGACTGGACCTGCCGCTCGATCGCTCGACGACCGCGCTGTCCGGCGGGCAGCGGCAGCGGCTCGCCCTCGCCGGCGTGCTGGCCATGCGTCCGGGCGCCCTCGTGCTCGACGAGCCGTGCGCCAACCTCGATCCCGCGGGGGTCGCCCAGGTCCACGACGCGGTCCGGGCCGTGCTCGACGAGACCGGCGCCACCCTGCTCGTCGTCGAACACCGGATCGGCACGTGGCTCGACCTGGTCGACCGGCTCGTGCTGCTCGAGCCCGAGGGCGGGGTCGTCGCCGACGGGCCGCCCGCGGAGGTGCTCGCCGAGCACGGTGCGGCGCTCGGCGCGGCCGGCGTGTGGGTGCCCGGGTCGGAGCCGGCGCGGGGATCGGCACGGTCCGGTGACGCGGCGCGGTCCGGTGGCGCGGTGCTCCGGCTGTCCGGGGCGGGAGCCTCCGGGGGTGTCCTCGGTGCGCCGCTGCTCGTCGCGCGCGACCTCGGCACCGCACGGGGCCGACACCACCCGGTCGGCACGGGCATCGACGTCGAGGTCCGAGCCGGACGAGTCCTCGCGATCACCGGCCCGAACGGCGTCGGCAAGTCGACGCTCGGGCTGACGCTCGCGGGCCTGCTGCCGCCGGCCGCCGGGTCGCTCGCCGCGACCGACACGCTGCGGGGCGGCGACAGCGCCGGGCAGGGCGCGGTCGGTCCCGCTCCGTCGGCGTGGACCAGTCGCGAGCTCGCCGCCCGCATCGGCACCGTGTTCCAGGACCCCGAGCACCAGTTCGTCGCCCGGACCGTCCGCGAGGAACTCGCCACCGGTCCGCGAGCCCTCGGCCGGACGGACGTCGACGAGCGGGTGCAGCGGGTCCTCGACGACCTCGGGCTGCAGCACCTCGCCGACGCCAACCCGTTCACGCTCTCGGGTGGTGAGCAGCGGCGCCTCGCGATCGGCACCGTGCTCGCCGCGGAGCCGTCGGTCCTCGTGCTCGACGAACCGACGTCCGGTCAGGACCGGGCCACCTGGCAGGCCGTGGTCGACCGGCTCGGTGCGCTCGCCGACGCCGGGACCGCGATCGTGGCGGTGACGCACGACCGTGACCTCGTCCGGGCGCTCGACGCGGACGAGGTCGTGCTCCGGGAGGACGGGCTGCGACCGGCCGGCCTCGGGACGGCGGAGCCCGAGGGCGTGGCCGGTGCTGGTGCCGGTGCCGCTGAGGCACCCGCGTCCGCAGCTGCGCCCCTGTGCGCTCCCGGCCGTTCCGCGGACGAGGTGGGCACGGCGGTGGGGGCGACCACCGGCGGCGGCGAGCCGGTGTCCGGGACGCGAGCCGCGCCTCCCGTCCGACCCCGCGGCATCCGCGGGGTGCAGCCCGTCGCGTCGCTGCTCGGGGTGCTCGCACTCGGGACGTGCCTGGTCCTCAGCCTCGACGTGGTGTCGGCGGCGGTCGCCCTCGCGCTCGAGGTCCTGCTGCTCCCGCTCCTCCGCCTGCCCTGGCGGACCCTGCTGCTGCGGACCGCGCCGCTCCTGGCCGCCGTGCCGCTGACCGCCCTGAGCATCGCGCTGTACGGACGGCCGTCGGGGCGGGAGTGGTTCGACCTCGGCTTCGCGCACGTCACGGACGGGTCGCTCGGACTCGCGCTCGCGACCGCCCTCCGGGTCCTCGCCGTGGGGCTGCCCGCCGTCGCGCTGTTCGTCCGGGCCGACCCCACCGACCTGGCGGACGGGCTCGCGCAGCTCCTCCGGCTGCCGGCGCGCTTCGTACTCGGCGCGCTCGCCGCGATCCGGATGATGACGCTGCTGGGCGACGACTGGCGCCAGCTCGGCGCCGCGCGGCGTGCCCGCGGGGTCGCGGACACCGGGCGGCTGCGACGCGGTGCGTCGATGGCGTTCGCGTTGCTCGTCCTGGCGCTGCGGCGTGCGACGACCCTCGCGGTCGCGATGGAGTCGCGGGGGTTCGGCGCGCCGGGTCGGCGGACGTGGGCTCGGGCGGCGCGGTTCGCCGGACCGGAGTGGGCGATGCTGGCGGTGCTCGCCGGGGTCGGGGTGGTGTCGATCGGGGTGTCCGTCGCGGCGGGGGTGTGGCGTGTCTGAGGGGGACGTGGTCCGGGGCGTCGCGGGTGGGGCGGCTGGGGTGTCCGGCGCGCCTGCGTCGGATGCGCTGGCGTCCCTGGGCTGGACGGCGTCGGCGATCGGGTCGGAGCTCGTGACCGGGTCGGTGTCCGTGCCCGGGGTTGGGTCCGTACGTGGGCCGGGGCCCGTGCCCGGGGTGGGGTCCGTACCTGGACCCGGGCCCGTTCTCGGGTTGGGGTCCGGACCTGGGCCCGGGCCCGTTCCCGGGTTGAGGTCCGGACCTGGACCCGGGCCCGTTCCCGGGTTGGTGGACGAGCTCGTCGAGGCCGCGTCGGCGGCCGGTACCGGGCCGGTGGGGCGCCTCGTCGTCCTCGTCGACGGGCGGTCCGGCACCGGCAAGACGACCCTCGGGCGAGCCCTCGGGGCGCGGCTCGGTGCGACCGTCCTGCACCTCGACGACGTCTACCCGGGCTGGGACGGTCTCCGCGCCGCATCGGACGCGGTCGTCGACCAGGTCCTCGGCGCACCCTCCGGGTACCGCCGCTGGGACTGGGCAGCGTCCCGTCCGGCCGAGTGGGTGCCGGTGGGCCCGGCCGGCCCGCTCATCGTCGAGGGGTGCGGTGCCCTGTCCCGGCGGTCGGCTCCGCTGGCATCGCTGCGTGTCTGGCTCGAGGCCGACGACGCGGTCCGGCACGAGCGGGCCATCGGCCGCGACGGCGAGGTGTTCGCGCGGGAGTGGGACCGGTGGGCGGCGCAGGAGGCGGCGTTCATCGCGGCGGAGGACCCGGCGTCACTCGCGGACGTGGTCGTTCGGACCTGAGGCGTCCAGGGTGCGGCGGTGTTCGTCGTTCGTCCGGCGTGCGGCGGTGTTCGTCGTTCGTCCGGCGTGCGGCGCTGTTCGTCGTTCATCCGGCGTGCTGCGGTCGTGCCTGGGTGTCGGGCTACGCCCAGCCGAGTTCGTGGAGGCGTTCGTCGTCGATGCCGTAGAAGTGGCCGATCTCGTGCACCAGGGTGGTGTGCACCTCGTCACGGAGTTCCTCGACGGTGTCGCACTCGGCGAGGTGCTGCTTCCGGAACACGACGATCCGGTCCGGGAGCTCACCGAAGCCGTACTGGCCGCGCTCGGTTGCGGCGACCCCCTCGTAGACGCCGAACAGCTCGGCACCGTCCTCGGGCTCGTCCTCGACGACGAAGACGACGTTGTCGAGGCCGTCGACCATCTCGTCGGGGAGCAGGTCGAGCTCGTCGGTCACGAGTTGCTCGAACTCGTCGGCGGACATCTCCATCACGCGTCGATCGTCGCACAGCGGGCTGGTCGGGAGGCCGGTGCGCGAGCGCCGCGGTTCCGTGGGGTCGGCGAGCTGCCCGCGTGGCGCGCAACGTGGATCGGCCCGGGTTCGCGGCGAACGAAGAAGACCCCCGTCTCGCGACGGGGGCCTTCTCGTACGGGGTGAATAACGGGTCTCGAACCCGCGACCTCCTAGACCACAACCAGGCGCTCTACCAACTGAGCTATATCCACCATGTTCGCTCCGGGGCTACCCGGGCGACCACTCAATAGTAGTACACGCTGGCGGCGCTGTGGACCACTACTCGGCGGCGGGCTGCGCGAGCCGCGGTTCCCACTGCTCGACGACCTCGGCTGCGACGGCCCGGACGTCCTCGGTGGTCGGGCCCGGCTCGGCGACGAACCCGGCGCGGCGGTAGTACTCGAGCTCGCGGATCGACTCGAGGATGTCGGCGAGGGCGCGGTGGCCGCCGTGCTTCTCCGGTGCGTTGAAGTACACGCGGGGGAACCACCGGCGGCAGAGTTCCTTGATGCTCGACACGTCGACGCTGCGGTAGTGCAGGTGACCGTCGACGCGCGGCATGTACTTGGCCAGGAAGGCGCGGTCGGTCCCGATCGTGTTGCCGGCCAGCGGCGCGGTCCCGGCTGCCGGGACGTGCTGGAGGATGTACTCGAGCACCTGGTACTCGGCGTCGGCGAGCGAGACGCCGTTCGGGATCTCATCGCTGAGGCCCGACGTCTCGTGCATCTTCGTGACGAACTCGTTCATGTTGTCGAGCGCGGACTGGTCGGGCTTGATGACGATGTCGAAGCCCGGGTGCACGGGGGTGAGGTCGAAGTCGGTGATGACGACCGCGACCTCGACGAGTTCGTCGACAGCGACGTCGAGGCCCGTCATCTCGCAGTCGATCCAGACGAGGCGGTCGTTCGCAGTTGCCATGCCGACGATCCTATTCCGCGGGTGTGACGCTGCTGCGCCCGGTGCATGCCCTGTGGACTGCCGCCCCGCTCGGCATCGCCCCCCTGGCTGCGCTGCCCGCCCCATCGGTCCGGCGGCCCGGCAGTCCGGCAGCCCATCAGTCCGGCGGCCCGGCGGCCCGGCAGCCATGCGCATCGGCCGGTGCGGTGACTCGGGCGGGCGATGTGTGCACGGAGTCCGGCGTGTGCGCGACGAGTTCGCCCGCTCGCGGCGTCGTGCCGGGAGCCCGTGATCGGTGACGGGCGAGGCGGAGGTGGGTTGCGCCTCCTGTCTGGAGGCGTCCGGCCGGGAGTCCGCGGTCGGTGACGGGTGAGGCGGAGGTGAGTTGCGCCTCCGCTCCGACGCCCGCGCAGGTCCGGGCGAGCGGGCGAATCCGCACACCAACGACGGGCAAGGCCTGCACACATCGCCCGCTCGCGTGCGTGCCCCGTGCTCCGCGCCCCGCTCCGCTCCGGCGCACGGCGCACGGCGCCGAGCGGGCGAATCCGGCAACTGATGCCGGGCGGGATCTGCACACATCGCCCGCTCGCGCTCCCGCTCGCGCTCCCGCTCGCGCTCCCGCTCGCGCTCCCGCTCGCGCTCCCGCTCGCGCTCCCGCTCGCGCTCCCGCTCGCGCTCGCGCTCCCGCTCGCGCTCAGCGCAGCCCACACACGAACGGCCCGGAGCGCCGAAGCACCCCGGGCCGCCCGACCGGGCCGCTCCGCGTCAGAGCATCTCGCCCGCCGAGATCGCCTCGGCCTCGACGCGCTCGGGCTCGGGCGCCGCGCCCTCGTCCACGCGCCGCAGCACCTTGGTGGTCAGCGCGACCACAACGAACGCGATCGCCACGGAGACCCCGGCGAACACGTACGCCGCACTCGGCGAGAAGTCGTCGGCCAGCAGGGTCGCGACGGGCGGGGCGATGGCGCCGCCGATGAACCGCACGGCCGAGTACGCGCTCGACGCGACCGAGCGGGGGAGGTCCGTCGCCTCCATGACGCACTCGGTGAGCACGGTGTTCAGGACCCCGAGCACGAGTCCGCCGATCACCACGCAGACGATCAGGCCGGGCTGGGACCGCACCACGACGGCGGCGGCGAACAGGTCGAGCGCGAGCAACGGCAGCGCGATCTTGAGCACGGTCGTGCGTCGCATCCGCGCGGTCAGCATCGGCGCGACCCAGACCGAGGTGATCGCGAGTCCGACGCCCCACCCGAAGAACGTGAAGCCGATGCCGAGCGCGCCGAAGCCGAGCGGGAACGGCGTGTAGGCGAGCAGGACGAAGAAGCCGATGTTGTAGAAGAGCGCGG
Organism: Curtobacterium sp. MCBA15_004; assembly: GCF_001865055.2. NCBI lineage: Bacteria > Bacillati > Actinomycetota > Actinomycetes > Micrococcales > Microbacteriaceae > Curtobacterium > Curtobacterium sp. MCBA15_004. The sequence continues at coordinate 1,117,649 of NZ_CP126266.1, forward strand.
TGACGGCGAGCGCGGCGAGCGCCGGCCGACCGAGGGCGCGGAACGGGGCGGAGAGCTTCGTCGGGGTCGGCTGCTCGAGGCCGGAGGACTTGAGCAGCACCACCACCGCGATGAACGCGATCGCCATGAGGGTGGTCACGCCGAAGAACGGTCCGCGCCAGCTCACCGAGCCGAGCAGGCCACCGACGAGCGGGCCGACCGCGATGCCGAGGCCGAGCGCGGCCTCGTAGAGGATGATCGCCGAGGCGGTCCCGCCGGACGCCGCACCGACGATCGTGGCGAGCGCGGTGGAGATGAAGAGCGCGTTGCCGAGGCCCCACCCGGCGCGGAAGCCGATGATGTTCCAGACGCTGCCCGAGGTCGCGGCGAGCACCGAGAACACGACGATGAGCGCGAGGCCGATGAGCAGGGTGTTCTTCGCGCCGATGCGGCTCGAGACCCAGCTCGTGAAGAACATGGCGACACCGGTGACCGCGAGGTAGCTCGTGAAGAGCAGTTCGGTCTGCGCCGCGGTGGCGTGCAGGGAGTCGGCGATCGCGGGGAGGATCGGGTCGACGAGGCCGATGCCCATGAAGGCGACGACGCAGGCGAAGGCGATCGCCCAGACCGCGGACGACTGCTTGAGGATGCTGCCGGACGCAGCGGGTGCGTGGGCGTTCACGCGGTGGTCTCCGTTCTGGTGGTGGTGAGGGTGTGGGCGGCGGTGCGCGATGCGAGCACGTGGGCCGCGTCCCGCAGGGTGGCCCACTCGTCGTCGTCGAGGTCGGCGAACACGGGCCCGACGGTCTCGGTGATCGTGGCGCGCCAGGTGGCGAGCCGGTCGTGCCCGGCGGGGGTGATCGCGATGCGCTGCCCGCGGGAGTCGTCGGGGTCGACGGTCCGGGTGACCAGGCCGTCGGCGTGCATGGACGCGACGAGCTTCGTCATGGTCGGCTGCGCGACGCGGGACAGCGCGGCGAGTTCGCCGATCCGCAGTCGCTCGTCGGTCTCGAGGATCCCGAGCGTCCGCCACACGGCGGCGGACGTGGGGTTGCCCGTCGCCTGCGCCGCAGCCCGGATGAGCCGGTTCACGGACACGAGCAGCGTCTCGATCGTGGCAGCCCGATCTTGTTCCATGCCGGAACTGTATAGCCGGGCTATGCATCCGTCAACAGGCGCCCCCTGGTACAAGGGATGCATGAGTGACATCACGATCCACGAGGGCGACGAGTACACCGCGATCTTCCACGGCGGGCCCTTCGACGGGACGACCGACACCCGCACCGCGACGAGCGACGCGATCGACGACGAGGTCACCGTCTACGCCGACCTCGAGGGCCTCCAGACCGCCTTCGCGTACAAGGCGACGAAGACCCGCCAGGTCCTCGACCAGACCTCCGTCGAGTACGAGTACGCCCCCGGAGACTCCGACCCGGTCGACGACCTGCAGGACCGCGGCGACCGCAGCGGCGAGTTCGACCGCGAGTAGTCCCACCCGCACCACCCCGCGAGCGCCGCGTGCCCCGAGCCGATCGGGAGTGCACGCGGCGCTCGCCGCGTTGCAGCCCGCGTGCAGCTCGACCTCTGGACCTCCGCCTTCTGCGCGCCGTGCGCGGCCGCCCGTCGCGTGACCGGTGAGGCCGCGGCCCTGGTCCCCGGCCTCCGGGTCCACGAACGTGACGTGGCCGCGCACCCCGAGACCGCCGAGACGCTCGACATCCGGTCGACGCCGACGATCATCGTCCGACGGGACGACGGCACCGAGGTCTTCCGCTCGCCCGGGGTCCCCTCGCGCGACCAGCTGCTGCTCGCGGTCGCGAAGGCGCTCTAGTCCGTCGTCCGGCCGACGACCGGTCCGGAGGCGCGTCCCGCCCCCGCCACGTCGGTCACCCGGTCGTGCGGTGCCGGTAGGGAGGCGCGTCCCACCCCCGCCGCATCGCTCGCCCCGTCCGTGCGGCCCGGCCCAGGGCCGTGGTCGTCCCCGCCCCGCAGCTCGCGCTGGGAGCGTGGCGGCAGCACGACCGGCACCGTCGGGGGCGCCACCGTCCGCCGCGCACGTCGAGCGATCCGCTTCAGCGCGCGCACCGGCGTCCCGACGAGCAGCGCCACGAGGCCGGCCACCGACCGGTCCGCCGACCCGAGCGCGTGCCGCCGCTCCCAGGACCGGCGCAGCGCCCCGCCTCGACTCCGCCGTGCCGCCGGACGATCGACCAGCCCACCGGAGTCGCGTGCGGTCATCAGCGCCTCTGCCCGGTCGGACCAGTCGTCGTCGCCGGGCGGGTGGAAGTGGTTGTCGTGCAACCACTCCGGGCGGACCGTCCCGAACCGCCCGTCCACCAGGTCGGTCGCGTCGCCCTCGAGCCCGCTGTCCACGAACACCTCGTTGATGAGGGACCGCGACACCCCGAAGTCCGTCAGTGTCAGGGCCGGGACGCCGCGAGCCACGGCCTCGAGGACCGCGGTCGAGCTGATCGTCACGAGCGCCACCGCACGGTCGAGGTGCCGTGCCATCGGACCGCTCGCCACGACGAGGTTCGCCGGCCGGTCGTCGGGCAGCAGCTCCGGGTAGGGGTACTGCTCCCGGTGGGTCTGGTGCTCGCCGGCAGCCGCGCGGACCTTCACGACGACGCGCCACTCCGGGTGCCGCCGGGCGGTCGCGAGGAGCCACCCGACCACACGGCGCCGGTCGTCGAGGTCGGCGGGGACGCTCGGCTGCGCGGCGAAGACGACGGTGTCCCGACGGGGACCGCCCCCACCGTGGGGAGCTGCGGGGACGTCCGTGTCCTGCGTCCGGGACGACCCACCCCGCGAGCGGGCGAAGGGCAACGTCGCGAGGGCGAACGCCGGTTGGATCCCGCCCGCTCGCGCGAGGTCGCGGTAGGCGCGGACCTCGCGGTGGCTGTGCAGGACGAACACGTCGGCGCGGGCGCGGAAGAACACGCCCTTCCACTTCGCCGGGAACGAGATGCCCGGGAGTCCCGTCAGCAGGACCGGACGGGGACGGACCCGGCGGACCACCTCGTCGATCACGAGCTCCGCCACCGGCCCGATGCACGCCACGAGCAGCGCGTCCGGCGGCTCGGCCCGGACTCGCGCGACGACCTCCGCGACCGGCACCGGCCGGGGCGGCTCGGCCGCGAGGTGCGCGAGTCGGCCGTCGAGCCCCTGGAACGCCGCCCGGAGCTGCCCGGGACTCGCGGAGCGCGGAGTGTCGACGACGAGCAGCTCCAGGTCCCAGTGCGCGGGGGCGGTCGCGAGCAGGTGGGCGCCCCACTTCGCGAACGAGTCGGTGTCGACCAGGCCGACCACGCGCCGTCGGCGAGCCGACGGGACGGACGGGAGGCGCGCCTCCCGTCCGTCCCGTGACGCACCACGCGCGTCGGGTGGGTCGACCGCCGGGGCCGGCCCGTCCGCCGCGTCCCCGCTCACGCGCCGACGCGGCGCAGCTTCGCCATCGGAGCCCGCTCACCGGGGAAGATGCGCTTGACCCCGTCGCCGAGCGCGGTCTCGATGATCCGGACGTCGCGGGCGAGGGTCTGCAGTCCGTGCGGCTCGAGCGACGCCGCGTGGTCCGAGCCCCACATCGTGCGGTCGAGCGTGATGTGCCGCTCGACCGCGGTGGCACCCAGCGCGACCGCGGCGAGCGAGATCTGTAGGCCGGGCTCGTGGCCCGAGTACCCGACCGGCACCCCGGCGTAGCGACCGGCGAGGGTGTCGATCATGCGGAGGTTGGCCTCCTCGGCGGGGAGGGGGTAGGTGGACGTCGCGTGCATGAGCACCAGCCGGTCCGTGCCGAGCGTGGCGACCGCGCGGTCGATCTGCTCGAGCGTCGACATGCCGGTCGACAGGATCACCGGCTTGCCCGTCGCCGCGACGGCCGAGAGCAGCGCGACGTCGGTGACCGACGCCGACGCGATCTTGTAGGCCACGACGTTGAGGTCCTCGAGGAAGTCGACGCTCGGCTCGTCCCAGGGCGATGCGAACCAGTCGAGGCCGCGCATCGTCGCGTGGTCGCCGATCTCGATGTACTGCTCGCGGTCGAACTCGACGCGGTAGCGGTACTCCAGGTAGGTCATCTCGCCCCACGGGGTGCTGCGCGGGGTCTGCTTCATGTGCTCCGGGGTCGAGATCGCCGGGGTGCGCTTCTGGAACTTGACGGCCTGCAGGCCTGCGTCGGCGGCGACGTCGACGAGGCGCTTGGCGATGTCGACGTCGCCGTTGTGGTTCAGGCCGATCTCGCCGATGAGGTACGCGGGGTGGCCGGCGCCGATGGTGGACGTGCCGATGGTGACGGTCATGGTGTTCCGTTCTGGGTCGGTGCGAGGGGCCACCGCGCGGGGGCGGGGCGGTCGGAGGGTGCTGGTCGTTGCTCGGCTGGCGGTTGTCCGGCTGGTCGCTGTTCGGGCCGGGGCAGCTCGGCTGGGGGCAGCGGGTCTCGGTGCTGTTCGGGTCGGGGCTGCTCGGCTGGGGGTAGCTGGTCTCGGTGCTGCTCGGCTGGGGGCAGCTGGTCTCGGTGCTGGTCGTCGCGTGGGTCGGGGCGGTCGAGACGCTCGGCGAGCGTGGCCGCGAGTTCCAGGTCCGCCGCGTCGTCGACGTCGACCGCGCCGCGAGGATCGACCACGACGAACTCCACCCGGCCCGAGAACCGGTGGCCGGTCGCACGGAACCGGTCGTGCGCGAGGGCGTAGAAGGCACCCGTCTCGCGGTACTCGGCCTCCCGGTCCTGGCGACGGGGTCGGACAGCGGCGTCGTGGTTCACCGCGCGGGCGGTGCCGTCCTCGGCGGTCCGCCAGAGGAACGCGTGCGAGGGCGTGGCGGCGAACACCGCGTCGGCGTGACCGTCGCGCACCCGGCGCACGGCGGTGTCGACGTCGGCGGGGTCGATGAACGGCGAGGTCGCCTGCACGAGGAGCACGACGGCCGGCGGGATCGAGGAGGGCGGGGGCGTCGCCCGGGTGACGGGAGCGCCCGTGCCCGTGTTCTCCTCGCGCCGCGCGCCGTCCGCCAGGAGGTCGAGGACGTGCAGCACCGCGGACTCCGACGACGCCTCGTCGCCGGACAGTTCCGGCGGACGTCGGACGACCCGTGCCCCGGCGGCCTCCGCCTCGGCCGCGATCGCGTCCCCGTCGGTCGACACGACCACGAGGTCGACGGTCTCGGCGCGCAGCAGCGACTCGACGGTGCGACGCACGAGCGAGCGCCCGCCGACCGTGCGGAGGTTCTTGCCCGGCAGACCCTTCGACCCCGCGCGGGCCGGCACCACGGCGACGACGGTTCCGGGGGAGCGCATGTCCGGGACGGTACGGAGCGCCGGTGTCCCGGAGGAGAACTCGGGGCTGCCGCCCGCCGAACCCCGCCGGAACGGGAGGTCCGCCGCCCGGGCGCTCGCGGCGCTGGGCGTTCGCGGCGCCGGGCGTTCGCGGCGCCGGGCGTTCGCGGCGCCGGGCGCGCGTCGCACGGGCCCGGGCGACACGCGCGCGAGCGGCGAGCGGCTCCCCACTGCACCCGGAGCGGGCGCTTCCTGCACGCCCCGCAGCGGATCGCGTGCCCGTTCCGCCCGCTCGGGGTGTGTCCGAGCCGGGGAGGCGAGCCCGCTTCCGCGAGCGGGCGCTTCCTGCACACTCCGCGGCGGATCGCGTGCCCGTTCCGCCCGCTCAGGGTGTGTCCGAGCCGGGGAGGTGGACCCGCTTCCCCGAGCGGGCTCCTCCCGCGACGCCCGCGGCGTTCTCTCCGCCGGACCCCGAGCGGGCGCTTCGTGCACACCCCGCGGCAGATCGCGTGCCCGTTCCGCCCGCTCGGGGTGCGTCCGAGCCGGGGAGGTGGTGCCGCTTCCGCGAGCGGGCTCTTTCCGCGAGGCCGTCGGCGGCTTGATGCCATTTCCGCCCGCTCGGGATCCTGAGGCGGAGGCAGGGACTCGTCGGCGAAGGTCGAGTGCCGCGAGCGGGCTCTTCCAGCGCGAGCGGCGTGCAGGAGCGCGCCGGTTCCGCCCGCTCGGGGCCGCGTGCGGCGGAGCCCAGCCGGACTCGAGGACGCGGACCGTATCGGCACGGCTGGCAGCGCCGAGTCCCGGCCGCCCGCGTTCTCCGCCGGAAAGGGGGAGCTGCTCGAACGAAGGCCGGTGCCCGCACGGTTGCATCGCGAGCACCGGACACCGCCGCACCTCCGTACGGTGCGGCTGCGTCGGCTCCCGCTCCACGGTTTCGTGCAGCGCCTCCGCGGACCTCGGCGGTAGGATCGTCGCCGTCCGCCTCCGTAGCTCAGTGGATAGAGCAGGTGGTTTCTACCCACCGTGCCGCGGGTTCGATTCCTGCCGGGGGCACCGACGACGAGAGGCCGTCATCCCGGGGATGACGGCCTCTCTCGTTCGTGCTCGCGGGGACTCAGTCGTCGTCGTCGGCGCGACGACGCAGCTCGCTCGCGCTGATCGGCTGCGTGTAGGGGGAGTCGTCAGTGTCCTCGTGGTCGGCACGGCTCGACGCAGGGTCGCCCACACCGGCGCGATCCGATCCGCCGGTCCCGGTCCCGGTGCCGCCGAAGCCGGGCGTTGCGGCGCGGTTGACGTGCGACTCCGCCGACGTGGGACTCGACACCCGCGTGCCGTCGTCGGTCGAGGCTCGCGACTCGTCGTCGTCGGTCCCACGGGAGCGCGAGGCGAGCGGCGAGCCGAGCGGCGGACGGACCGGAGCACCCGACAACGGCGTCGTCGCACCGTCGCCGTACGCGCGGGTGGCGTTGCCGGAATCGTCACCGATCGGCGTGGTCTCGTCCTGGTCGGAGGAACGCCCCTCCGAGGATCGGTCGCCGGACGCTGCACCGCGGCTCCACGACGGGACGGAACCCTCGCGGGGAGCGGCCGACGATGCTGGGGCCGCAGCCGGCGTGACGGGGGAGGCCGTGCCTCCAGGCTGGGCGGTGGGACGCAGCGAGGTGGTGGTGGGCGCGGGTCGATCCTGCTGGGCGGACGCGGTGCGTGCACCACGGCCGTCGGAACCGCGATCGGCGGTGCCGTCGCGCCGGTCGACCTGGTCGGCGTTCCAGTCCTGCTGGCGCGCGATGAGCTCGGCATCGGGGTCCGGGGAGTCGAACTTCCACCGCTCGAGGTCGGACTTGAACAGCTTGCGAGCGCGGTTCGGGCGGGCCTGCCACTCGAGCATGCGGTCCTGGAGTTCACCGAGGGACTGGCCGGCCTGCGAGGTGAACGTCGACGAATTCTTCTTGATGTCGGCGATCTCGTGCTGTGCCCAGTCGGCGGCGAGCGGTGCGCCGCTGACGGGGAGCATCCGGAGCCGGAGGTCCGCATCCTCGGCGAGGTGGTCGGCGTATGCACGCTCGTCGTGTCCGAGCGACCCCCAGCGCGCGGCCTTGCGCGCCGCGGAGACGACGGCCGCGACCGCGGCGTACCGGCTCTCGCGCTCGTGCAGCGACACGACCCGCTTGGTCGCCCCTCGGCCGATCAGCGCGGCGATGACGCCGGCCACGACGATGGCGACGAAGGGGATGATCACTCCGGACAGCACCCGCCACCCGTTGTCGGACGACGTCCAGTCGGTCAGCTCGTTCCACCAGTCCATGCGCGAACCCTACTCACGGAACGGTCAGGCTCCGGGGAGGCCGGACGGCGTTCCGCCCGACCCGCGACAGCGCGGTCATCCCCAGCGCAGGCAGTCGACGGCGTCGTCCGCGGACCAGACGTTGGGCAGCTCGACGAAGCGGCGTTCCGTCGCCACGTAGCGGCGCGCGCGGTACGCGGTGCCGCCGGCGACGTCGAGCCGGTCCACGTAGCCGACGATCTCGCCGTTGGCGCGGGTGACCCGGCTGAGGTCGTCCCGCACGTCGAGCACCCGGAGGTCCCCACGGCTCCGCGCGACCGGCGTCGTGCGGAGTCGGAACACGGGTTCGGTGGTGCGCTGCACGGGAGCCTCCAGGTGGTCGTCGTTCGTGGTCTGCTCCGACGGTACGGGCGACCACCGACACGCCGGGCCCCGGGCGGACAGCTGGGGAACAGTGCGGCCGCGCCTGCTGTTGTGGAGGAAGTACACCCCGGTACCGGCTCCGCTCGGAGCCCAGGAAGGTAGGTTGACCCCCATGACGACGTTCGTGCTCGCAGGTGGATGTTTCTGGTGTCTCGACGCCGTGTACCGCACGCTCCAGGGTGTGCAGGACGTGGTGTCCGGGTACGTCGGCGGCGCGACGGAGAACCCGTCGTACGAGGCCGTGTGCACCGGAGCCACCGGCCACGCCGAGGCGGTCGCGGTGACCTTCGACGAGTCGGTCATCCCGGCCGAGGTCATCCTCGACGTCTTCTTCACGCTCCACGACCCGCGCCAGCTCAACCGCCAGGGTGCCGACGTCGGCACACAGTACCGCTCCGCGATGTTCCCCGCGGACGACGAGCAGCGTGCCCTGTTCGAGCGGGCGATCGAGCGCGCATCGGACATCTGGGACGGCGGCATCGTGACGACGATCGAGCCGCTGGGTACCTTCTACCGTGCGGAGGAGTACCACCAGGACTTCTTCGCGAAGAACCCCGGTCAGGGCTACTGCATGGCGGTGGCGCTGCCCAAGGTGAACAAGGTGCGCAAGGCTTACAGTCAGTACATCCTGGCGTCCTGAGGCACGGGCGTCGGGGCCACGAGGAGGTGGTCGAACGATGATGGACAACACCGGGACCTGGGTGGCGGTCGGACCGGCCGGCGCGGTGGGCAGCATCCACCGCGCGGCGGACGGCTTCCACGTCGAGCTCTACGGACGATCCGGTCCGGGCGGCGGGACGTACCCGTCCCTCGCCTCCGCGAAGGGTGCGGTCCACGCCGCCCTCGGCCCGCTCGCGGAGCGGCCCGAGTTCCGGGCGCACTGACCGCGAACGGTCCGTCGTCGCGGACCACCGGCCTGGAGGCGCGGGGGACTTCTCCTCCACAGGTCACCTCCGAAGACTGACCAGTCACAGATCGAGCCCCGGGGCGCTTCCGCGCCCCGGGGCTCGATCACGATCGACGCATGAACGACACCATCACGGTCTGCGGGATCATCGCCACCGAACCCCGCCACCTCGTCACTGACACCGGCATCGCCATCACGAGCATGCGACTGGCCTCTCCGTCCCGCCGATGGGACCGGTCCACCTCGACCTGGACCAACGGTGCGACCAACTGGTTCACCGTGACTGCGTTCCGGTCGCTCGCCGCCAACGTGTACAAGTCCTTGAAGAAGGGCGACCGCGTCGTCGTCACCGGTCGGGTGCGGATCCGCACGTGGGAGCGGGACGGGCGCGGCGGCACCTCGGTGGAGATCGACGCCGAGGGCATCGGCCACGACCTCGCGTGGGGCATCAGCAACTGGATCCGCGTCCCGCGGCACGCGAGCGAGACCACCGCCGCCCCCGGCACGTCGCCGACCGTCGACCCGACCACGGGCGAGGTGCACGGCCACGACGAGGCAGGTGCCGTCGACGGCGCCGAGGCCGACGGCGGACCCGCCCACCGTGAGGACCTGCCCGACCCGGCCGAGGCGGCGGAACACACCGCGGTCGCGCTCGACGGGGAATTCGCGCCGCCGTCCGCACCGCCCGGCGGCGAAGACCCCGACGACGCCGGGTACCCCGACGGCGGTCTCGGAGCAGCGCCCGGCGTCGACCACCTCACCGGACGTCCGGCGGCCTGATCGGGCGCCGACCCTCCGGCACCGATCACGCAACCGAGGCCGCTCGCCCGGACCCCGGCCGCCCGGACCCCGGTCGCCCGGCCGCCCGGACCCCGGTCGCCCGGCCGCCCGGACCCCGGTCGCCCGGCCGCACCCGATCATGGGGGGCGGTCCGGGGGGACCGGGGTGCACGGCCGCGCCCGATCCGGCTGGGCGGTCCGGGCGGCCGGCGGGTCCCGCCACCCGCGAGGCCGCAGTGCTCACGGCGGCCCGGGTCGGGGAGGGCTCGGTGCTCCGCCGGTCGGATCGCGGCACGGGTCCCCGGAGACGCGCCCGATCAGTAGACTGACTCCGATATGGCTGAGTACATCTACCAGATGGTCCGCGCCCGCAAGTCGGTCGGCGACAAGCTGATCCTCGACGACGTCACGATGTCGTTCCTCCCCGGCGCCAAGATCGGCGTCGTCGGGCCGAACGGTGCGGGCAAGTCGACGATCCTCAAGATCATGGCGGGTCTCGACCAGCCGTCCAACGGCGAGGCGAAGCTCTCGCCGGGCTTCACCGTCGGCATCCTCATGCAGGAGCCCGAGCTCGACGAGTCGAAGACCGTCCTCGAGAACGTGCAGGAGGGCGTCGGCGAGATCCACGGCAAGATCACGCGCTTCAACGAGATCTCCGCGCTGATGGCCGAGCCGGACGCCGACTTCGACTCGCTCCTCGCTGAGATGGGCACGCTGCAGGAGGAGATCGACGCGGCTGACGCGTGGGACCTCGACTCGCAGCTCGAGCAGGCGATGGCCGCGCTCCAGTGCCCCCCGGGGGACGAGCTCGTGACCCACCTCTCCGGTGGTGAGAAGCGCCGCGTCGCGCTCTGCAAGCTCCTGCTGCAGAAGCCCGACCTGCTGCTCCTCGACGAGCCCACCAACCACCTCGACGCCGAGTCCGTGCTCTGGCTCGAGCAGCACCTGCAGCAGTACCACGGTGCCGTCCTGGCCGTGACCCACGACCGGTACTTCCTGGACCACGTCGCCCAGTGGATCGCCGAGGTCGACCGCGGCCGTCTCTACCCGTACGAGGGCAACTACTCGACCTACCTCGAGAAGAAGCGTGCCCGTCTCGAGGTCCAGGGCAAGAAGGACGCCAAGCTCGCGAAGCGCCTGTCCTCCGAGCTCGACTGGGTCCGCAGCAACACCAAGGGCCGTCAGGCGAAGTCGAAGGCCCGTCTCGCCCGCTACGAGGAGATGGTGACGGAGGCCGAGCGCACCCGGAAGCTCGACTTCGAGGAGATCGTCATCCCGGTGGGCCCGCGTCTGGGCTCGCAGGTCATCGACGCCGAGAAGCTCCACAAGCAGTTCGGCGACCGCGTCATCATCAGCGACCTGTCCTTCACGCTGCCCCGCAACGGCATCGTCGGCGTCATCGGCCCGAACGGTGTCGGCAAGACGACGCTGTTCAAGACGATCGTCGGCCTCGAGCCCCTCGACGGCGGCACGCTGAAGATCGGCGAGACGGTCGACATCTCCTACGTCGACCAGAGCCGTGGCGGCATCGACCCGAACAAGAACCTGTGGGAGGTCGTGTCCGACGGCCTCGACTACATCCAGGTCGGCAAGACCGAGATCCCGTCGCGTGCCTACGTCTCGCAGTTCGGGTTCAAGGGCCCGGACCAGCAGAAGCGCGCCGGCATCCTCTCCGGTGGTGAGCGCAACCGCCTGAACCTCGCGCTGACGCTCAAGCAGGGCGGCAACCTGCTGCTCCTCGACGAGCCGACGAACGACCTGGACGTCGAGACCCTCGGCAGCCTCGAGAACGCACTCCTCGAGTACCCCGGGTGTGCCGTGGTGATCACCCACGACCGGTGGTTCCTCGACCGCATCGCGACGCACATCCTCGCGTGGGAGGGCCTGAACGAGGACGGTACGCCGAACTGGTACTGGTTCGAGGGCAACTTCGAGGCCTACGAGGAGAACAAGATCGAGCGCCTCGGTGCCGATGCGGCCAAGCCCGGCCGCGCGACGTACCGCAAGCTCACGCGCGACTGACCCGTGGCGAGGCTGCACGTCCCGGTCCGTCTGCGCTGGAGTGACATCGACGCGTACGGCCACGTGAACAACTCCGCGATGCTGCGTCTCCTCGAGGAGGCGCGCATCGCGGGGTTCTGGGGGCACGAACCGTCCGAGGCCGACGGGTCGGGCGAGCTGCCGGATCCGATCATCGACGGCCGCCCGGGTTCCGGGACGATGACGGTGATCGCGGCCCAGCGCCTCGAGTACCTCGCGTCGATCCCGTACCTGCGTCGACCGCTCGACGTGCACCTCTGGATCGGCCGCATCGGTGGTGCGAGCCTCGACGTGTCCTACGAGGTCTGGTCGCCCGCCGGCGTCGAGCCGGCCGTGCTGTACACCCGGGCCACCACGGCCCTGGTCATGGTGGACGCCGAGACGAACCGGCCGCGACGTCTCACCGACGCCGAGCGTGCCGCGTGCGAGCAGTACGCCGAGCCTCCGGTCGAGTTCGCCCGCCCGTAGGTCGCCGCCCGCCGCTCCCGGTCCGGCTTCGGCCCGCCGCAGGCTTCGCGGCCGAGCGCCCGGTCGGCTCCGCACAACGGAAAGCACCTCGCGCCACGGAACGCCGTGGCGCGAGGTGCTTTCCGTTGTGTGCGAGCACACCGCACCGCGCAATCACGCGCCGGCACCGCCGCCCACGCGCCCCGCCGCTCACCGCGGCACGCGCATCATGCCCTCCTGGGCCACCGACGCGAGCAGGCGCCCGTCCCGCGCGAACATCCGCCCGAACGCGAGCCCCCGCCCGCCCTGCGCGCTCGGTGACTCCTGCGCGTACAGCACCCACTCGTCCGCGCGGGCGTCCCGGTGCCACCACATCGCGTGGTCGAGGCTCGCGAGCTTGACGCCCGGCGTGCCCCAGGCCATCCCGTGCCGCCGCATGATCGGCTCGAGCAGGGACAGGTCGCTCGCGTACCCGAGGACCGCGCGGTGCAGCGCCGGCTCGTCTGGCAGCGCACCCTGCACCCGGAACCACACGGCCTGGTGCGCCACGTGCTCGCCCTGCACGTCGACGAACACCGGACCCTCGACGTGCCGCAGGTCGATCGACCGCTCCGCCCACGCCTGCGCGACCGGGTCGTCGATCGGCGCGAGGATCGACGCCGCCGACGGCAGGGTCTCGGGATCGGGGATGTCGACCGGGAACGGGTCCTGGTGCTCGACGCCCTCGTCGGGGCGCTGGAACGACGCGATCATCGAGAAGATCGGCACCCCGCGCTGGTACGCCTGCACGCGTCGTGTGGCGAACGAGCGGCCGTCGTGGATGGTCTCCACGCCGAAGGTGATCGGCACGTCGGTGTCGCCGGGGCGCAGGAAGTACCCGTGCATCGAGTGGATGTCCCGACCCTCGATGGTGTGCTGCGCGGCGACGATGCACTGCGCCAGGACCTGCCCGCCGAAGACCCGGCCGCCGGGCGACCAGTGGCTCGCCCCGGTGAGGATCGTCTCGCCCGTGCTGGCCCCGGTGTCCTGGAGTCGGAGGGTGCTGAGGAAGTCGGGTTCGCCGCGCATCCCCGCAGTCTACGAACGTCGCCCCGGTAGGATCGGCGGTGACATGGGCACCTCGTTCACGCTTCCCGACGCCGCCTCGCTCGGCGACCTCCGCACCTACCTCGGACGGGCTGCCCGCATCGAGGACGGATCCGTCCGGCTCGTCGCCGACTCCGGTGTCCTCGCGGTCTACACGGCGATCCTCTACCCGCTCGGCCTCCTCGACGAGCTGCCGACGGTGCTGGGGCTCCGCACGTTCTCCCTCGCCGGCACGGCCAGCATCGACGCGGTGGTCCCGCTCGCCTCGCTGCAGGAGCGCTTGCGACTGCTGGGCGAGCAGCACGAGGCCGACCGGGCCGAAGGGGCCGACCCGACCCGCGCGACCCCGGTCGAGGTGGAACTGCCGCACGAGGTGCACACCGTGACCTGGGCGGCGATCTCCCCGCCCCGTGGCGGCTGGGTGCCGCTGCCCGACGTCTCCCCGGAGCTCCTCCGCCGGGCAGCCCGTGACGGCATCGCCGAGGTGGCCGACGCGGTCCCCTCGAACGCGGGCGAGGCGATCGTCCGCCGCATCCGTTCCGAGGTCTGGGGCCGTCCGGTCCCCGGCATCGAACACGTCCCGGCCGGTGCCGGGTTCGCGGGGGAGAGCCTCGGGTTCCTCGGGCACGACCCCGTCCGGCTGTTCGAGACCGGCCCGTGGAGCCGCCTCACGACCTCCCGCGGCCACGTGCTCGTGAAGCGTCGCGCCTGGTCCCTGAGCGTCTGAGCTCCTCCGTCCACCACGCCCCAGGGCTGCCGTGGTTGGGTGTCGCCATGCACGTCTTCCTCACCGGCGCCTCCGGCTACATCGGCTCCTCCGTCCTGCGCGCGCTCGTCGCACACGAGCACGAGGTCACCGCCCTCGTCCGGTCCGACCAGAAGGCGCAGGCCGTCCGCGACGCGGGCGGCCGCGCCCTCGTGGGCGACGTGACGGACACCGACGTCGTGCGGCGGCTCGCGCACGAGGCCGACGCCGTGGTCCACACCGCCTCGGCGTCCGGGGTCGACCCCGACTTCACCGCGACCGTCCTCGAGGCGCTCGCGGGCACGCCGAAGCCGTTCGTGCACACGGGCGGCATCTTCACGTTCGGCGCATCGACGACGATCACCGAGGAGTCCCCGGTCGCCCCACCCGCACTGACAGCGTGGCGTGCGCCCATCGAGGCGGCGGTCCGCGCGAGCGAGGTACGCACCACGATCGTCGCGCCGGGCATCGTCTACGGCCGGGGCGCGGGCATCCCGGCGATGTTCGTCGGCGACGGCGAGCACGAGGTGCGGCTGGTCGGCGACGGCTCGCAGCGCTGGACGACGGTGCACATCGACGACCTCGGCGAGCTGTACGTGCTCGCCGTCCACCGCGCGGAGCAGGACGGGTACGTCGTCGCGGCGTCCGGGGACAACCCGACCGTGCGCGAGATCGCCGAGGCGGGCGCGCACGGCTCGCCGGTCGTTGCCGAGGACGTCGACGCGTCGCGGGCGCGGCTCGGGGCCGACTTCGCGGACGCGCTGCTGCTGCACCAGGAGGCCTCCGGGGAGCACGCGCGCTCCGCCTACGGCTGGCACCCGACGCGGCCCTCGCTCGTGGACGACCTGACCGACGGCTCCTACGTGCGCTGAGCGGATCCCTCGCGACCGCGACGAGACGACGGACGGGAGGCGCGGTGCGGGCGCGCACCGCGCCTCCCGTCCGTCACCGGTCGCGTCGACGACGTGAGCCGGTCGACCCGTCGGGTCGCGACGCGAGAGCGGACCCGTCGGGTCGCGACGCGAGAGCGGACCCGTCGGGTCGCGATCCGCGAGCGACCCCTCGGGTCGCCACCCGACACCGGCCCGCAGGTCAGTCGAACGTGTTCGTCATGGCGTGGGCGGCCCGCTCCAGGTAGTCCCACAGCTCGGCCTCGTCGAGCGGTGCGAGGTCGAGCGACCCGACGGCGTCGTGCATGTGGAGCAGCCAGCGCTCGCGGGCCTCGGGCGTGATGCGGAACGGGTTGTGCCGCATCCGGAGCCGCGGGTGTCCGCGTTCCTCGCTGTACGTGCCGGGGCCGCCCCAGTACTGCTGCAGGAAGGCCGACAGACGCCAGATCGCGCCCTCGAGGTCGTCGGCCGGGTACATCGGCCAGATCACGTCGTCGCGCTGGACGCCCTCGTAGAAGCGCCGGACGAGCCGGTCGAACGTCGGAGCACCCCCGATCCGCTCGTACAGCGAGCCCGTCGCCGACGCCCCGTGCTCCCCGACCCGCAGCGTGATCGGCTGCGCGGGGCCGCCGCCAGCCACGGGTAGGGCACCGCCGGGGCCGCCGCCCGCCAGGGGCAGGCCGCCGGTTCCTCCGGTCGGGGGTGTGGGCTCGCTCACTGGTGGTCCTTCCCGGCGTCCGGCTCGTCGGTGCGGATCGCGCGTCCGAACAGGTTGCCACGCTTGCCGCGGGACTTCGTCGGCGCGGGCGTCGGCTGCGTCCGGACCGTGCGGAGCCCGTTGATCGAGGTGGCGTTCTCCCAGCCCTCGGGCATGATCATCGCCATCGCGGGGAGCGTCACCCCGAGCTCGTCCACCGCGCGCTTGAGCCGGACACGCAGCTCGCGGCCGACGACGTCGAGCTCGGAGGCGCGGGTCTTGACGACGAGCCGGAAGACCATGCCCGCGTCGCTGACCGACTGCAGGCCCCAGATCTCCGGCTTCTCGACGATGCGCTGGCGCCAGCGCGGCTCCTGCGACATCCGGACCGCGGCGGCGAGCAGGGCGTCCTGCACGGCGTCGATGTCGGTGTCGTACGGGACGGTGATGTCCACGAGCACGCGGGACCAGCCCTGCGACAGGTTGCCGACGCGCAGGATCTGCCCGTTCGGGACGAACCACAGGATGCCGTTCACGTCGCGGATCTGCATGACCCGCAGGCCGACGTTCTCGACCACACCGGTGGCGGGGCCGGTGTCGACGACGTCGCCCACGCCGGCCTGGTCCTCGAGGATCATGAAGACGCCGGACAGCAGGTCCTTCACGATGCTCTGCGCACCGACCGCGAGGCCCGCGGCGATGAGGGACGCACCACCGACGATGCCGACCGCGGCGTTCGGCAGCACGAGCGGGATGATGATCGCGAGCGCGATGAGCACGACGATGACGGTCGCCAGGTTCTCGAGCACGCTGCCGAGCGTGCGGGTGCGCTGCACGACGCGGGCGGTCTGCACGGGGGAGGCGATGAGGGCCTGGGTGTCGTCGACGTTCTGCCGACGCTTCGCCCCGCTCACCACCCGCGCCACGACGCCCTTGATCGTGTGCCGCAGCAGGAGCCGGACGACGACCGCCGCGAGCAGGGTGATGACGATCACGATCGGCACGTGCCAGGTGTCGACGAACTGGGTGAAGGTGTTCGACATCCACTTGGGGACGTCGTCGGTCGAGGTCGCAGCCAGGTTCATGATCCGATCGATGCTAGAGGGCGGGGCCTCGGCGACCCCTGAGGATCACCGAGGCCCCGCCCGTGCGTGGTCGTCCGACGCAGGTCAGGCGTCGGCCGCCTGGACGCGCAGCGCGCGCTCGGTGCCTGCCAGGTTCTCCGTCACGATGCGGCGGAGCGCCGGGGTCTCCGGGTGCGCCTCGAGCCATGCCGTCGCGGCGTCGCGGAGCTCGACCGAGGCGAGCGGTGCCGGGTACAGCCCGGTGACGATCGTGTCGGCCATGTGGTAGCTGCGCTCGGCCCAGATGCGGGTGAGCACGTCGAAGTACTTCGCCACGAGCCCCTCGAGCACCACCGGGCTGTTCGTGTGCTGGAAGCCCATCGTCGTCTGGCGCACGATGGCGTTCGGCAGCTCGTCGGAGTCGACCAGCGAGGAGAACGCCGCGAGCTTGCCCTCGGCGGTGGGGATCGTCGCACGGGCGCGTGCGGCGGCCTGTTCACCCGACGCGGTCTTGTCGGCGGCCAGCTCGGCGTCGACCTCGGCGTCGCCGGCAGCACCCGCGAGGACCAGGCCCTCGAGCAGCTCCCAGCGCAGGTCGGTGTCGATCTCGAGGCCCGGCAGCGTGACCGACCCGTCGCGGAGGCCCTGCAGGGTCGCGACGTGCTCCGGCGTGGACGCGATCTGCGCGAAGAACTTCACGAACTGGAACTGCGCGTCGGAGCCGGACTCGGCCGAGGACGCCAGCTGCCAGAGCGTGTCGCCCACCGTGCGGACCGTGGCGTCGACCTTCTCCGGCGCCACGTAGTTGCGGGCGGTCAGCAGCAGCTGCGAGAGCGTGGTGCGGATCGTCGTCGACTCGGTCTCGGTCGCGATGTTGCCGAGCACGAGCCGGACGTAGTCGCTCGCGGCGGACTCGGCGTCGCGGGTGGCGTCCCACATCGCACCCCACACGATCGAGCGGGCGAGCGGGTTCGCGATCGCCGCGAGGTGCTCGATCGCGGTGCGGCGGGACTGCTCGTCGAGCCGGATCTTGGCGTACGCCAGGTCGTCGTCGTTGAGGAGCACGAGGTCGCCGCGGTGCACGCCGACGAGCTCGGGGACCTCGGTACGGGCGCCGTCGACGTCGATCTCGACGCGGTGCGCGCGCTCGAGCTTGCCGCCGGCGGACGCGGCGTCGGCACCGAACGGAGCCGTGGCGTCCTGCGTGACGGCGTAGACGCCGATCGCCAGGCGGTGCGGACGGAGCGTCGGGTGGTCGGCCGGGGCCTCCTGCAGCACGGCGAAGGACGTGATGACGTCGTCCTCGTCGACCTCGATCTCGGGACGCAGGGTGTTCACGCCCGCCGTCTCGAGCCAGAGCTTCGACCACTCGGACAGGTCGCGGCCACTGGTGGCCTCGAGCTCGACGAGCAGGTCGCGGAGCTCGGTGTTCCCGTGGTGGTGCTTCTTGAAGTACGCCGAGACGCCGGCGAAGAAGGCGTCGATGCCGACCCACGCGACGAGCTGCTTGAGGACCGAGCCGCCCTTCGCGTACGTGATGCCGTCGAAGTTGACCTGGACGTCCTCGAGGTCGTTGATCGTCGCGACGATCGGGTGCGTCGAGGGGAGCTGGTCCTGGCGGTAGGCCCAGGACTTCTCCATCGCCTGGAACGTGGTCCACGCCTCGGTCCACTCGGTGGCCTCGGCGGTCGCGATGGTCGACGCCCACTCGGCGAACGATTCGTTGAGCCACAGGTCGTTCCACCACTTCATGGTGACGAGGTCGCCGAACCACATGTGCGCGAGCTCGTGCAGGATCGTGACGACCCGGCGCTCCTTGATCGCGTCGGTGACCTTCGACCGGAACACGTAGGTCTCGGTGAAGGTGACCGCGCCGGCGTTCTCCATCGCACCGGCGTTGAACTCCGGCACGAACAGCTGGTCGTACTTCTCGAAGGGGTAGGCGACGTCGAACTTCTCCTCGAAGTACGCGAAGCCCTTCTTCGTGGTCTCGAACACGTACTCGGGGTCGAGGTACTCGGCGAGCGAGCGGCGCGCGAAGACACCGAGCGGGATCGTCCGGCCGTCACGGCTCGTCAGCTCGTCGCGCACGACCTCGTACGGGCCGGCGACGAGCGCGGTGATGTAGCTCGAGATGCGGGCCGTCGGCGGGAACGCCCACGTGGCGACCTCGCCGTCGACGTGCGGCTCGGGCGTCGGCGCGTTCGAGACGACCTGCCAGCGGGCCGGTGCGGTCACGGTGAAGGTGAACTCGGCCTTGAGGTCGGGCTGCTCGAACACCGCGAACATGCGGCGGGAGTCCGGGACCTCGAACTGCGAGTACAGGTAGACCTCGTCGTCGACGGGGTCGACGAAGCGGTGCAGGCCCTCGCCCGTGTTCGTGTAGAGCGCGTCGGCGACGACGACCAGCTCGTTCTGCTCCTGCAGGTCGGCGAGCTGGATCCGGACGCCGTCGTTGACCGCGGCCACGTCGAGCGCGGTGCCGTTCAGGGTGACCGAGTGCACGGTCTTCGTGATCGCGTCGATGAACGTCGACGCGCCGGGCGTCGCGGTGAACCGGACACGCGTGGTGCTGCCGAAGCTCTCGGCGCCGCGGGTCAGGTCCAGCTCGACGTCGTACGTCTGCACGTCGACGATCGCGGCACGTTCCTGGGCTTCGGTTCTGGTGAGGTTCTCTCCGGGCACGGACGCTCCAACTTCGCTGGCGGCGCGGACGATCGATGTCCGCGGTGTGGGGAGTCCCGGCACGGCGTCGTGCGCCGTCGGGACGATGGGATCAGCCTAGCGAGCGCGCGTACGCTCGCATCGTGACCGAGACGACTGTGGACAACACCGAGACGACCCCGACCGCCGTGGAGTTCTGGTTCGACCCGAACTGCCCCTGGGCCTGGATGACGAGCCGCTGGGTCGGCGAGGTCGCCCGCCACCGGGACCTCGACGTGACGTGGAAGGTGATGAGCCTGTTCGTCCTCAACGAGGACCAGGACATCCCGGACGAGTACCGCGAGCGGATCGTGAAGGGGCAGCTCTACCCGCGCATCGTCACCGCCGCGAAGCTCCGTCACGGCCAGGAGATCGTGAAGCCGCTGTACGACGCGCTCGGCGAGCACGTCCATCACCGCCAGGAGTCCGACCCCGAGCAGGTCGTGCCCGCGGTGCTCCGCGAGCTCGACCTCGAGGCGGACCTGCTCGAGTACGCCTGGACCGACGAGGTCGACCAGGCCGTGCGCGCGAGCCACCAGGACGGCATCGACCGTGTCGGCCAGGACGTCGGCACCCCGGTGATCGCGGTCGAGGGCACCGCCTTCTTCGGTCCGGTCATCTCGCCGGCACCGAAGGGCCAGGAGGCGCTCGACCTCTGGGACGGCGTCGTCGCGGTCGCGAAGGTCCCCGGGTTCTTCGAGCTGAAGCGCTCCCGCACGGTCGGCCCGGTCTTCGACACGGTCGAGCAGCCCGCCGGCTGACCGGCGCGACCCACGGACGGACGGGAGGCGCGGTGCGGACCGGCACCGCGCCTCCCGTCCGTCCCGTGGTCGCGTCGCGACCCGCGCGCGCGTCGCGGGGTCGCGCCGCGGTCCGTCAGTCCAGCTGCAGCCGCATCAGGGTGAGGTCGAGCCACCGGTCGAACTTGCGGCCGACCTCGGGGACCACGGCGACCGTCGCGAAGCCGAGCCGTTCGTGGAGCGCGATCGAGCCGGTGTTCGTGCTGCAGATCCCCGCCACCATGACGTGGCGGTCCTCGCTCCGAGCGCGGGCCACGAGCGCGGCCATGAGCGTGGAGGCGACGCCCCGGCCACGGAGGTCCTCGACGACGTAGACGCTGTGCTCGACGGTGTGCCGGTAGCCCGGGTGCGGCCGCCACTGCGAGTACGTGGCGTAGCCGGCGACGCGGCCGTCGACCTCGGCGACGAGCACGGGCCACCCGTCGCCCTGCCGCTCGGCGAGCCAGCCGTCGAACCACGCGCGCGGGTGCGGGACGTCCTGCCAGATCGCCGTCGAGTGCAGCACGGCGTCGACGTGCAGTGCGTGGACGACGTCGAGGTCTGCCGGGGTGCATTCGCGGACCAGGGCCGGGGCTGCTCCGTCCGTCGCATATGCTGTCGTCATGTCTCAGATCGTAGACGACTCGGCGTCGGCCACGGAACCCGCCGACGTGTCCGAGAACGCCGACGACGCCGCCCAGCGCCACCTGGGGGAGCGGTTGCAGCGCCTCCGGACCGAGCGGCGGTGGAGCCTCACCGAGCTCGCCGAGGAGTCCGGCGTCTCGCGGGCGATGATCAACCGCGTCGAACGCGGGGTGTCGAGCCCGACGGCGACGATCCTCGGGCGGTTGTCCGGCGCGTTCGGGCTCACCGTCTCCCAGCTCCTCGACGAGTCCCTCGAGCACGACGTCCCACGCACGGCCGACCCCGACGCCGCGCGGGGTGTGCAGCGTGGGGCGACCGCGGACTCGTGGACCGACCCGGAGACCGGGTACCGCCGCCGCCCGGTGTCGAGCGCCGCCTTCCCCGCGGACGTCACCGAGGTCCGCCTGCCCGCCGGCCGCGAGGTCGCGTACCCGGCGAGCGCCTACGCCTTCCTGCGGCACTGCATCTGGGTCGTCGACGGGGTGCTCGAGGTCGTCGCGGGCGGTGACGTCACCCGGTTGGCGGCCGGCGACCGCATCGAGCTCGGCGACCCGGCCGACGTCGTGTACCGCAACCCCGGTGACGAGCCGGTCCGGTACGTCGTGGTGGTGGTCCGCGCGGCGTAGCGGCACCGTCGGCACCGGCGGAGCGGCGGCCCGTCGGGCGGTCCGTCGGGCGGCGGAGCTGGCCGCGACGCGGGAATATGATCGGGGCATGCGCATCCACCTCGGAACGGACCACGCCGGCCTCGAGTTCACCAAGACCCTCGCCCAGCACCTCACCGAGGCCGGACACGAGGTCGTCGACCACGGTCCCACCGAGTACGACGCGCTCGACGACTACCCCTCGTTCTGCATCAACGCCGCGCACGCGGTCGTGCAGGACCAGCGCGCGGGCGTCCCGGCGCTCGGCGTCGTGTTCGGCGGCTCCGGCAACGGCGAGCAGATCGCGGCGAACAAGGTCGCGGGCATCCGGGCGGCGCTGGTGTGGAACGAGTCCACCGCGCTCCTGGCCCGGCAGCACAACGACGCGAACGTCATCTCGATCGGCGCCCGCCAGCACACCGAGGACGAGGCGATGCGCTTCGTCGACCTGTTCGTCGCCGAGCCCTTCTCCGGTGAGGAGCGCCACGCCCGCCGCATCGCCCAGCTGGCCGAGTACGAGACGACGGGGCACATCGCCGGTCGGCAGATCGACGAGTAGGCCGGGTAGACAGGACCGATGCCCGAGGGTCACTCCGTCCACCGCATCGCGAACCAGTTCGACCGGCACTTCGTCGGCAAGCGCTGCGAGGTCTCCAGTCCACAGGGGCGGTTCGCCGCCGGTGCCGCGCAGCTCGACGGCAAGCGCATGGTCGCTGCGCGTGCCGTGGCGAAGCAGCTGTTCCTCGAGTTCGAGGACGACCTGTTCCTGCGCGTGCACCTCGGGTTGTACGGGGCGTGGGACTTCGCGGGTGTGATCTCCTCCGCCGAGGCGCTGTCCGAGGACGGTGACGGCGAGGAGTCCCTGTCGTCGATCGGTGCGCCGCGGCTCGCGCGCTACCGGATGGCCGAGCAGGAGAAGGTCGAGGACCCGATCGAGTCCTTCCCGCCGGACCCCGTCGGACAGGTGCGCGTGCGGCTCCTCACCGAGGACACCGTCGCCGACCTGCGCGGACCGACCGCGTGCGTGGTCGAGGACCCGGCGGGCGTGCAGCGGGCGCTCGACAAGCTCGGCCCCGACCCGATCAACGACGACGGACCCGAGGCCGAGCGCACCTTCGTCGAGAACGTCCGGAAGCGGAACGTCGCGATCGGGCAGCTGCTCATGGACCAGTCGGTCGTCGCCGGCATCGGGAACATCTACCGCGCGGAGCTGCTGTTCCGGCAGCGGATCGACCCGTACAAGCCGGGCAAGAAGATCACCGTGAAGCAGGCGAAGGCGCTCTGGCAGGACTGGTCGACGCTCCTGCACGCGGGCGTCCGCGACGGGCTGATGCTCACGATGGACGACCTGTCGCCGGCCGACCACGCCAAGGCGGTCCGCTCCCGCAAGGACCGGCACTGGGTGTACCACCGCCAGGGCGAACCCTGCCGGGTGTGCGGTACCGAGATCCGGATGGCGGACATGGCCGGACGCAAGCTCTACTGGTGCCCGAAGGACCAGAAGTAGCGCCCGCTACCGGTCGAGGTACGTCCAGCGCCCGGCGACCGCGGTGCCGAGCACGCGCATCGTGCGGAGCGTCGCCGACGATGCACCGAGCGGGTCGGTCGGCACGAGCACGAGGTCCGCGACGTCACCGACGGCGACGCTCATGCGGCCGTCCGTCGACCCGCGCCACGCGGCGAGTGGCGACATCCGCTGCTCGGGGTGCCACGGCTCGCGGCCGTCCCGGTCCCGTCCGACCGCGGCCGCCATCGCGATCCACGGGTCGAGCGGTGCGACGGGCGCGTCCGAGCCGAGCCGCATGCGCGCGCCGGCCCGCTCGAGCGCGGCGAACGGGAACGCGCGCCCGGTCCACCCGGCCCAGTACCGGTCGGCGACGTCACGGTCGTCCATCGCGTGCTCGGGTTGCACCGACGCGACGACGCCGAGCCGCGCGAACCGGTCGACGTCCTCGTCGAGGAGCAGCTGCGCGTGCTCGACGGTCCCGCGCGCACCGACGGTCTCGAAGGCGTCGAGTGCGAGGCTGACCGCCCGGTCGCCGATCGCGTGCACGGCCGGCACGAGCCCGCCGTCGACGGCCCGGCGGAGCAGTGGGACGAGGTCCTCGGGC
The DNA here is from genome assembly GCF_001865055.2 of Curtobacterium sp. MCBA15_004. Classification (NCBI taxonomy): domain Bacteria; kingdom Bacillati; phylum Actinomycetota; class Actinomycetes; order Micrococcales; family Microbacteriaceae; genus Curtobacterium; species Curtobacterium sp. MCBA15_004. The sequence goes on from NZ_CP126266.1 coordinate 1,141,138, forward strand.
GCCCACGTGAGCAGTCCGGCGCCGTCGGCGGTCGCCGCGGTCCGGGTGCCGAGCGAGCCGTCGGTGATGACCTTGAACGGCCCCATCGTGAGCAGGCCCCGGGTGCCGGGCACGACGTCGCCGGTGCGCAGACCCCGGGCGAGCAGGTCGTCGAGCTCGGCCGGGTAGACGCCCGACGCGACGCGGATGCCGTCCGTGCCGGCCGCGATCCGGCGTGCCCACCGGTCGAGTCCGAAGGCCATCTCGAGGTCGACGACGGCCGTGACCCCGCGGGTCGTCGCGGCGTCGACCGCGTCGGACACGGCGGCGTCGAGCACCGTGTCCGGCACGCGGGAGAGCGCGCCGGTCACGTCGAAGGCGTCCTGCTCGCGCAGGACGCCGTCCTCGCCGGCCGGCAGGGCCCGCCCGAGCACGGCGGCGAAGTGCGCGAGGGCGATCGCGTTGCACCAGACCGCGTGCAGGTCCGCGCTCACCACGACGACCGGGAGGCCCGGTGCGGCCTGGTCGAGCAGCGTGCGTCGGGCGGGGCGCGGCCAGGTCCCGTCGCGGTACCCGTGCCCGACGAGGACCGAGCCGTCGCGCACGCCGGTGGCCGCGACCGCGAGGCGGTCGGCGGCGGCCTCGGCGGTGGTGCAGTCCGCGACGTCGACGCGGCCGCGCACGAGGGCCCACTGGTCGAAGTGCACGTGGTGGTCGACCAGGCCGGGGCCGAGCCAGGCGCCGTCGGTCTCGACCACCTCGGTGTCGGTGCCCTCCGGCACGTCGACGGTCCCGGTGGGCGCGATCGCGGTGACCCGCCCGTCGACGACCAGGACGTCGGCGGGGGCGCCGGTGGTGCCCACGCGGCGGACGGTGCGGAGCAGGGTCGCGGTCACCGTGCCTCCCGTCCGTCCGCGCGCGCGCCGCGCACCCGGTCCATCTCGTCGGCGAGCGCCGGGGCGGCGTACGGGCCGTCGCCGCGCAGCGCCTCGACGATCCGGTCGACCACCTCGGGGGCCTTGTTCTGCGAGAGCTTGGCGCGGGCGTCGAAGCGGGTGACACGGATGCGGATGCCGACGGTCCCCTTCGCGATCCGGCGGGCGGTGTCGAGGTCGACGTCGAGGGAGGTCGGCTCCGGCATGACCTGCTCGAAGTGGTCGACCAGCTCGCCGAGCACCCGGAGGTTCTCGTCGTCGGACAGGACCTCCGGCGTGCCCCACAGGTGCGCGGTGACGTGGTTCCAGGTCGGCACGAACTGCTCCGGTGGATACCAGGCGGGGGAGACGTAGCCGTGCGGGCCCTGGAACACGACGAGCACCTCGTGGCGACCGAGCTCGTGCGCGACCTCGTCGGGACGGCCGACGTGCGAGACGAGCACGATCGCGTCCGGGTCGTCGTCGGGGCCGGGTGTCTCGAGCAGCACCGGGTAGTGCGAGGCGACGACGCCCGCCTCGGTGGACGACACGATCGTCGCCCAGGGGTTCTCGGCCACGACGCGCTTGACCTCGGTGACGTCGGTCATCAGGAAGTGGGGTGTGTGCCGCATCCGACGAGCGTGGCACATGCCAGGCTGGTCGGTATGGAGAAGCGCGCCGCGTACGAGTCCGTCCTGCCCTACGTCCGCGAGTGGATCGGGTACAAGGTGTGGCAGCTCCGGCTCCCCGGGGTGCAGGTCGCCGTCGGGTTCGAGGGCGAGGAACTGTTCGCCGAGGCCTGGGGCTACGCCGACGTCGAGGCCGGCCGCCGCCTGACCACCACCGACCTGTTCCGGATCGCCTCGCACTCCAAGACCTTCACGGCGACCGCGCTGCTCCAGCTCGCCGACGCCGGACGGCTGCGGCTCGACGACACGGTCGGGTCCTTCGTGCCGGCCCTCGTCGACGCCGGCTCCCCGGTCGCGGACGCCACGGTCCGCGAGCTCATGGAGATGGGCGGCGGGGTGGTCCGTGACGGTGCCGACGGCGACCACTGGGCCCTCGCGCACCCCTTCCCGGACGCCGAGCAGCTCGTCGCACTCGTCGTCGAGGGTGGCTCGAAGGTGCCCGTCGGCTCCGCGTTCAACTACTCGAACCTCGGCTACGGCCTGCTCGGGCTCGTGGTCGAGGCCGTCACCGGTACCACGTACGCCGAGCACGTGCGCGCGGCGATCGTCGAGCCGCTGGGCTTGACCGGCACCGGACCGGAGTTCGACCCGGCCCGCGAGGACGAGTTCGTCGTCGGCTACACGGGCCTGCACACCGCCCGCACCCGGCAGCGGGTGCCGCACGTGACGACCGGGGCGCTCGCCGCGGCCACGGGGTTCCACGGGACCGCCTCGGACCTGGTGCGGTACTTCTCGGCGCACGTGCCCGGTCGCGGTGACCTGCTGTCCGACCACGCGAAGCGCCTGGCACAGCGGAAGGCCTGGAGCGCCCTCGACACCGACCCCGCAGCGCGCGGGTACGGCGCCGGCTTCATCGTCGACCGGATCAACGGGCGCGAGGTCCGCGGGCACTCCGGTGGCTTCCCCGGCCAGATCACCCAGTCGGTGTTCGACCCGGCGTCGTCGCTCGTCGTCTCGGTGCTGACGAGCAGCGCGACCGGCCCCGCGGGGATGCTCGCGAACGGCATCGTGCACCTGCTCGACACCGCGGCCGACGAGCACCCGGCCGGCCCCGACCTGCCGGCGGACGTCGACACCTCCCGGTACACGGGACGCTTCACCACGTTCGAGGGCATCACCGACTTCGCCCGCGTCGGCGGCCGGCTGCTCGCGATCGACCCGACCCAGCCGGTGCCGACCGAGTCCCCGGTGCGGCTCGACGTCGTCGACGCGGACACCCTGCGGATGGCTGCCGGCAACCGCTTCGGCTCGATCGACGAGCTCGTCACGTTCACGCGCGACGAGTCGGGCGCGGTCGTCTCGGTGCGGGGCGACAGCGGCATGACCCACCGCCCGTGGTCCGTCCCCGAGGAGACCCCCGAGGTCGCCGCCGCCCTCGTCTGACCCGCGGCCGCCCCCGACCGCGGCGGCGACGACAACGGTCTGTGGGGCGCGGCGGCGACGGCAGGACACGCGTCGTCCGTGACGATATCGGTGCGCGATCCCCGGGGATCGCGTACCGGGATCGTCACGAGCACAAGGCATCGGCGCCTCCCGAGGGCAGGACCCACGGGTCCGCCGGACGGTCGGTCCTCGGGGGCGTCACCCGCGCCAGCGCGCGCCGCATCGAGCTGACCCTCGCGAAGCCGAACGCGGTCGCGACGGACTCCTCGTCGCGTCCGTCGTCCAGGGCACGACGGATGCCGAGCGACAGGAACCACCGGCGCAGGGCGTCCGGGGTGCAACCGGTCGTGGCGCGGAACCGCCGCTCCGCCGTCCGACGGGACCCGCGCACCGTCGTCCTGAGCAGGTCGGCGACCGAGCGCGCCGCGCTGCTGCCGGTGTCGGTGTCGGTGTCGGTGTCGGTGCCGGTCCCGGTGTCGGCGAACAGCGCGTCGATGCACCGCAGCAGGCCGTTGTCCGTCAGGTACGCCGGCGGTTCGTCGCGCAGGACCGCGATCACCACGGCGCGGGCGAGCGTGTCGCGCTGCGCCGTCGCCCAGCGCTGGCCGGTCAGCGCCTCGACGTGGGCGAGTGCTCGGACGACGTCCTCGGACAGTGCGTCGACCGGTCGGGTGCGCAGGGGGCGGGTGAGGTCGAGGGCCTCGTCGGCGAGCGGGCCGGCCCGGACGCTGCCGACGTGCACCCCGGTGGCGTGGAACGGGTCGAGCGGTGCGCCGTCCGGCGCGGGCAGGGGACCGCGTGCCGTCCCCACCCTGACACCGGTGCAGACCGCGGCTCCGGCTCCGGCTCCGGTTCCGGCTCGGCTTCGGGTTCCGGTTCCGGTCCCGCTCCTCGCCCCGGTGCCGCTCGCGGGCACGAGCAGTGCGCTGCCGGGTCGCACGAGTTCGGCCCCGCCGTGCCACGCCACCCACACCGTCGTGTGCGTCGAGCTGGCGACCCACCGGAGGCCGTGCGACGGCGGGAGGTCGAGCGCCCAGTCGCCGTCGGCGCTGGACACCTCGCGGTCGTACCGGACGTCGAGCCCGACGACGTCGAGCAGGGCAGCGAGTGCATCGGTCACGCACCGACCGTGGCACCGCGGCGCGCGACGGACACCGGGTCGGGAGCGGTCTGTGGAGGAACCGGGGGTGGGGACAACCCCACCACGAGTCCGGGAGGCGGCAGGATGGGGCTCGAGCCCGCGCTCCGCGAGGCTTGCACCATGACCGACACCGACCGCCTCGACCAGGCCGAGACCGTCCCGCTGGACGACACCTCCGCCGCGTCCGACCAGGCACGCACCGTCCCGCTCGACGGCGCCGTGCCGCAGGGAGCCACGAAGCCCGTGCCTGAGCAGCCCGTGCCCGAGCAGCGCGCGCCCGAGCAGCCCGTGCCCGAGCAGCGCGTGCCCGAGCAGCCCGCGGCCGCACCGGCCGGGTGGTCGGAGACGCCCGCCGTGGGGTCGCTCGGTGGCCGAGGCGGATCGGGCACGACCGCGGGCGCGTTCTACCGCGACGCCTGGCGTCGCCTGCCGCGCGACTTCGGGTACATGGCGCTCACCGCCGTGCTGCTCTGCACGCTCTACGCGGCGTTCCCGGCGGCGCTCCTCGGCGGCGGGTTGCGCGACCTCTTCAACCCGTTCGTCCTGCTCATGTTCTTCATCGCGCTCTTCGTCGCGCGGTGGATCGGGCAGTTCGAGAAGGTCCGCATCGGCTGGGCCGACCCGCGGCCGATCCGCCCGGTCGACTGGACCCCGCGCTGGCAGCAGAACTGGTGGACGCGCACGGGATCGGCGGTCGCCAACCCGCACTACTGGCTGTACCTGCTGCACGCGGTGGTCGTGTACCCGCTCGCGGCGCTCATCACGGTCGGCACCGGCGTGCTGTTGGCCGTCGGGTTCACCTGGCCGCTCGCCGTCGGTGGGCTGTTCCTCGTGAACGACGTCCGGTCCGGTTACTCCGGGCCCACCGAGGCCAGCTTCGTCATCGGTGTCGCCCTCGCCGGACTGCTGTCGATGGCCGCCTCGGTCGTGCTGCTCCCGCTGTGGTCCCGCGGCTCTGTGCTCGCCCACTACTGGATCGACTTCGGCCTGCTCGGCGGGTTCCGCGCCGAGCAGCTCGAGCAGCGGGTCGCCGGACTGCAGGCCTCCCGTGCCGGCGCCGTGACGGCCGAGGGCCAGGCGCTCCGACAGATCGAGCGGGACCTGCACGACGGCCCCCAGCAGCGCCTGGTCCGGCTCCGCATGGACCTCGCGGCAGCCGAGCGCGCGATGGACCGCGACCCGGCGAAGGCGAAGCAGCTCATCGTCGAGGCGACCGAGCACGCCAAGGACGCCCTCGACGAGCTCCGCGCCCTGTCCCGCGGCTTCGCCCCGCCGATCCTGCTCGACCGCGGACTCGTCGCCGCCCTCGAGGCGCTCGTCGCCCGCACCCCGATCCCGGTCGGCCTCGACGTTCGCCTGCCCGAGGGACTCGAGCTCGGCACCGAGATCCAGCGCAACGTGTACTTCACCGTCAGCGAGCTCCTCACGAACACGACAAAGCACGCCGGCGCCTCGGCCGCGGGCGTCTACCTCGGGCTCATCGTCGACGCGTCCGGCGTCTGGTACCTCACGGTCAGCGTGACCGACGACGGTCGCGGGGGAGCACGCCCGCAGCAGGGCCACGGCATCGAGGGGCTGATGGGACGCATGCGTGCCCTGGACGGCGAGCTCATCGTGAACAGCCCCGACGGCGGCCCGACCGAGGCCACCGCGCGGATCCCGCTCGGTGCCCTGAACGGCGTGCCCACCGCACGCGCCTGAGCCCGGGGAGCGACACCGCTCCCACTAGGCTGGTCGGCATGAGCGACGGCCCGGATGCAGCACGCATCCGGGCCGTCGTCGTCGACGACGCCGTCCTCCTGCGCGAGGGGCTGTCCCGCGTGCTCGACGAGGCCGGCATCGACGTCGTCGGGCAGTACGCAGACGCGGATTCCTTCCTCGCGACCCTGCCGCACGACGCCCCCGACGTGGTCGTGATGGACGTCCGGATGCCGCCGACCTTCACCGACGAGGGGGTCCGCGCCGCCGTGCAGACCCGCCGCACTGCCCCGGGCACGGGTGTCCTCCTGCTCTCCCAGTACGTCGAGGCCACCTACGCCGAGGAGGTCCTCGCAGCCGGCGCCACGGGCATCGGCTACCTGCTCAAGGACCGCGTCACCCGACTCGACGAGATCGACGACGCCGTCCGCCGCATCGCCGCCGGCGGCACCGTGCTCGACCCCGAGGTCGTCACGCAGCTCATGGGCCGCCGTCGGGACCCGCTCGCCGCCCTGACGCCCCGCGAACGCGACGTCCTCGGGCTGATGGCCGAGGGCCGCACGAACGCCGCGATCGCCCGGGCGCTCGTCATCGGCACCGGCGCCGTCGAGAAGCACGTCACGAGCATCTTCGGCAAGCTCGGGCTCGAGGACACCGGCGCCGACCACCGCCGCGTCCTCGCCGTCCTGGCGTACCTCGGCTGACCGGCCCCGACCGTGCCCGTCCACCCGTGACCCGCGTCCCCGCACCGCTGCTGGCGCTCGCCGCGATGGTGTCCGTGCAGCTCGGTGCCGCGACGGCGAAGACCCGCTTCGACGAGGTCGGCTCGGTCGGTGCGGCGACGCTCCGGCTCGTGATCGGCGCCGTCGTCCTCGTGCTGGTGGTGCGTCCGCGCGTCCGGCACTGGACCCGGGCGCAGTGGACCGCGGCGGTGCTGCTCGGCCTGGCGCTCGGTGGCATGAACGTCCTCATCTACGTCGCGTTCGCGAGCATCCCGATCGGCGTCGCGGTGACGATCGAGTTCCTCGGCCCCCTGGCGCTGTCGCTCGTGCACACCCGGCGGTGGCGCGACGTGACGTGGGCGGCGCTCGCGCTCGCGGGCGTGGTGCTCCTCGGCGTCGGGCCCTCCGCGGTCACCGCGGTCGGTGGTGTCCTCGCCGCGATCGCCGCCGCGGCCTGCTGGGCGGGCTACATCGTGATGAACCGCCGGGTCGGTGCCGCGATCCCGGGGGTCGACGGCCTCGCGGTGTCGATGGTCGTCGCGATGCTCGTGTCGCTGCCGTTCGGCCTCAGCACCGCGGCCGAGGGCGTCGTCGCCGACCCGTCGCTGCTCCTCGTGTTCGGCGGTGTCGCCGTGCTGTCCAGCGTGCTGCCCTACGCCCTCGAGATGTCCGCGCTGCGCCGCATGCCGACCCGGGTGTTCGGCGTGCTGCAGAGCCTCGGTCCGGCGATCGCCGCCCTCGCCGGACTCGTGATCCTGCGCGAGGCGCTCTCGACGCTCGAGGTCGTCGCGCTCGCCTGCGTGACCGCGGCGAGCGTCGGCGTGACGCTCACCGCGCGGCGTCGGCGCGGGTCCGGTCCGACAGACACCCCCTCGGACGCCTGACCCCTCGCGTCGCGCACGGGACGGCCGGGAGGCGCGGCTCGCGTCGCACGGTCGGCTCACGTTCCGTCCCGTGTCGGCCGGGAGGCGCGGACCGCGTCACACCACCGGCCCACGCCCGCCCCGTGGCAGCCGGGAGGCGCGTCGCCGCCACGTCGGGACGCACGCCGCCACGTCGGGACGCACGCCGCCACGTCGGGACGCACGCCGCCGCGTCGGACGCTCGCCGGGCGGGCGACCGCACCACGTCGTGGACGCACGCGGCGAAGGCGGACCGCAGCCGCGCCTCCCGGCCGGTCCGTCGGCGCCGTGGCGCCGCGCTACCCGGCGCGCAGGAAGTCGGCGTACGTCGGCTCCGACCGGTCGCCGGACAGGAGCGCGGGGTCGTTCACCCGGCGTTCGACGAACGCGGCGACGACCTCCGGCGGGGTCAGCACGTGCGCCACCCAGGACGGCACCTCGGTCTTCTTCACGGTGCCTCCTCGGGTCGTGGCGCAGACGAACTACTCGATGATTGAGTAGTTCGGCCACTCCGTGTCCACCGAACGATCCTCGGGTGCGGGCCGGAAGTCAACGCGGTGCGTCAGGGGGACGGCCGTCGGTCCGTTCTGTCCGCAGAGCGCGGTGCTTCACGGCGGATCGCCAGACCCACGCGTCCGCCTGTTGTCCGAACTGCGCCCACTCGACCAGGACGGCGTCGCGGGTCCAGCTCTTCGCGAAGCCCTTCACGCGGATGTGGAACGTCGGGAACTGCACCCAGGCCCAGACCGGCGACGGGGTGACGGCGTGGCAGACGTCGGGCCCGCGGGCGTCCTCCGACAGGGAGTAGGCGCGCGGGCGTTCGACCTCCGGGTGTTCCGGGGGCTGCCACCGGTTCTCGCGACGCCGTCCCACCACGGTATTCGAACGTGTGTTCGAACCGGCGTCAAGTCCGGCGCGCGGCACTGCGGGCGGTGGATCGGCGGTGGGGCGTGTCGTTCCTTCTCCGAGTCGTGCGGTCCCCCGCAACTTCACCCCCAGAAGGGGAGGTTTGGTCAGGTTCGGTACGAGTGCATCGCTACCGTGAGCGGACCCACAGCCTCAACAGAGGCTCTACGAGAAAGACCGCATCACCATGATCTCCAAGAAGGCGCTCGGCGCCGCATCGCTCGGCGGAGTCCTCGCCGTCCTGCTGACGAGCTGTTCGACGCCGTCCGCATCCAACGTCAGTGCCGGCGCAGTCCAGGACGCTGCGACGCCTACGGCGTCGTCTGTGACGAAGGCCGACGGCGTCATGGCTCTCCCCTTCAACGCAGGGAAGCTGCTCGGCGGCAACGCCGCGCCGACGATCGCCGCGGGGGAACCTGGGCAAGTGTCCGTCGTGGCGACCGGACCGCTCGCGAAGGACGCAGCGCTCGGGAGCGGCGTCCTCACCTTCGCCTTCCGGAACAACACGGCGAAGGCGATCTCGCACGTCGACTTCACTGCCACGGCGAAGGCAGGGGGCAAGCTCGTCGCGAGCGGGTCGAGTCAGGACGTCGTCCCCGCTCAGGTGCAGCCCGGCGAGGCCGGGTTCGGGTTCATCTACTTCGAGGACGTCTCGTCCGTCCCCGACGCCGGTGTCGACTACGCGTTCCGTGCCTCGACCTCATCAGCCGACAAGTCCTCGTACAACACGGCTCCGCTGCGCGTGACCGAGGCGAACCACAACGGCACCTCGATCATCGGTGGAGCGGTCAACGAGACAGGTGCGCAGCTCACCGGACCGTACTCAGTGGGTATCTACTGCCTCGACGGTGACACCCTGACCGCCTCCACTGTGGACTTCGCCACCGAGGACGGAGACGTCGAGCCTGGAGGGACCGTGTCCTTCAGCCACGACCTGTACGAGACGAAGTGCGACACCTTCACCGTCGGCGTCTCGGGGTGGTTCAAGTGAGAACGAGCAGCGGGATCGTGGTGGGCCTCTTGTCCGTACTGGTGTTGGCGGGTTGCACCTCGACCGGCACGACGGCGTCATCACACGAGAGTGCGACGGGTACGAAGACGGCGAGCTCCGAACCGACCCCTGAAGCGGTGGTCATCCCTGACCTGTCCGGCGAGTGGAAGCAGAACAACTCGGCGAGTGACAGTGGCTGGATGACCGCCACGATCACTGCGGACACGATCACGGCCAACTTCGTGACTGACAGCGGGGACATGACGTCGCTGTTCTGGGTCGGGAGCTTCACAGCCCCCTCGGGTCCTGATCTGCCCTACACCTGGACGTCGACCCGCGACCAAGCGGCGACCGAGTCAGCTCTGCTCGCGTCCAGTGACGCGACCAAGGACTTCGTGTACGACGACGGCGAGATCAGTTTCCCCGTGACCATCGCGGGCAGCACTGCGACCGTCCGGTTGTCGCACCAGTAGGCAGGATTGCGGCCGCCCTCAGTTCCTCCGGGTACGAGGGCGGCCTCACTGGCTGGACATCTCCGCTCGGGCCAGGAGGAAGCCGCAGCGGGCCGTGGGGAAGGTGTGTCACGCGTTGCCCGAACCTCGCGGCTGACCGTGCGCGACTTGTGGAGGGGATGACGGGAATCGAACCCGCGTGGCCAGTTTGGAAGACTGGGGCTCTACCATTGAGCTACATCCCCGCGCAGCGACCGTGATCGCAGCGCCACCATCGTAGCGGACGAAGCCCCACCGACATGCCACCTCGCGTCACGCTCCCGCCGACCGATGCCGACGCGCGGACGATCCGGCGCTCACGGGTGGCCTCGTTCCTGCTCCTGACGGCCGCCGCGGTGGTGTTCTCGCTCCGGCCGGAGGTGTTCGGCGACCCGCAGGGCGCACCGTGGCACGCCGTGCTGCACGTGTGGCGGATCGTCGTCGGCATCGTGCTCGTGGTCGCCGCGCTCGGGGTGCAGGTCGCCGTGGGTGTGCAGTGGCGACGGGTGCTCCGGCGACGTGCCGAGGGCGATGCGGACGGGCCCGCCACGCCGCCCGGGAACCAGTCACCGACGGACCGCTAGACTCGTCGCGGTCGTGCGTGCCCTCGTGGTGCGCGCGACGACCCTGGCCCAGTCACGGGGCGTAGCTCAGCTTGGTAGAGCGCCCGCTTTGGGAGCGGGAGGTCGCAGGTTCAAATCCTGTCGCCCCGACCAGGTCCACTCGAACGTCAACCAACAGGAGTACATCCCTTGGCCACCAGCACCGTCGACAAGGTGAGCGACACCCGCGTCAAGCTCACCGTGAACGTGACGCCGGAAGATCTCAAGCCGAGCATCGACCACGCGTACAAGCACATCGCCGAGCAGATCAACATCCCCGGCTTCCGCAAGGGCAAGGTCCCGCCGGCCATCGTCGACCAGCGTGTCGGCCGCGGCGAGGTCCTGAACCACGCCGTCGGCGACGCGATCGACACCTTCTACCGCCAGGCGGTGGAGGAGCAGGAGCTGCGCATCCTCGGCCGTGCCGAGGCTGACGTCGCCGAGCTCCCGAACGTGAAGGACTTCACGGGCGACCTCGTCCTCACCTTCGAGGTGGACGTCCGCCCCGAGTTCGACCTGCCGAAGTACGACGCGTACGAGCTGACGGTCGACGCGGTCGAGGTCTCCGACGACGAGATCGAGGAGGAGCTGCAGAACCTGCGCACCCGCTTCGGCACGCTCGTCACGGTGGACCGTCCGGCCAAGACCGGCGACTTCGCCCAGATCGACCTCACCGCGACCATCGGTGACGACGAGGTCGACTCGGCCACCGGCGTCTCCTACGAGATCGGCTCGGGCGATCTGCTCGAGGGCATCGACGAGGCGCTCGAGTCCCTGACCGCCGGCGAGTCGACGACCTTCGAGTCGACCCTGGTCGGTGGCGACCGCGAGGGCGAGACCGCCCAGATCGCGGTCACCGTCACCGCCGTCAAGGAGCGCGAGCTCCCCGAGGCCGACGACGAGTTCGCCCAGATCGCCAGCCAGTTCGACACGATCGACGAGCTCAAGGCCGACCTCAAGGAGCAGATCGCCAAGTCCAAGACCTTCGGTCAGGGCGCGGCGGCTCGCGACAAGCTCGTCGAGAAGCTCATCGAGGACGTCGAGATCCCGATCTCCGCGCAGCTCATCGAGGACGAGGTGCACCGTCACCTCGAGCAGGAGAACCGTCTCGAGGACGAGGAGCACCGCAAGGAGGTCTCCGAGTCCAGCGAGAAGGCCTTCCGTTCGCAGATCCTCCTCGACGCCATCGCCGAGCAGGAGCAGATCCAGGTCTCGCAGGAGGAGCTCACGCAGTACCTCATCCAGGCCGCTGCGCAGTACGGCATGGAGCCCGCCGAGTTCATCAAGGTGATCGACCAGAACGGTCAGATCCCGGGCATGGTCGGCGAGGTCGCCCGCTCGAAGGCGGTCGCGACCGTCCTGTCGAAGGTGACCGTCAAGGACACCAACGGCGACGCCGTCGACCTCTCCGCCTTCACGGCGGGTGTCGCGCAGGAGCCGGCCGCCGACGAGGCGTCCGACGCCGACGAGGCCGCGGAGTCCGACGCGAAGTAACGCGCGCACGTCACGGACGGGAGGCACGGTGCCAGCTGGCACCGTGCCTCCCGTCCGTCGTCCGGCGCGGTTCCCGCGCCGTCCGCACCGCCCACAGCGAACAGGGGCGAAGTGCTGCGTTGCACCCGATAAGTTCGACATCAAGCGACAACTGAACGGGAGCTTTTCCATGGCCGAAGCGACACTGAGCCCCAGTGTTTTTGACCGCCTTCTGAGAGACCGGATCGTGTGGCTCGGCTCCGAGGTCCGCGACGACAACTCGAACGAGATCGCAGCCAAGCTGCTGATGCTCGCCGCCGAGGACCCTGAGAAGGACATCTACCTCTACATCAACTCGCCCGGCGGCTCGATCACCGCCGGCATGGCGATCTACGACACGATGCAGTTCGTGCCGAACGACATCGTCACCGTGGGCATCGGCCTGGCCGCCTCGATGGGCCAGTTCCTGCTGTCCTCGGGCACCCCGGGCAAGCGCTACATCACCCCGAACGCCCGCGTGCTCCTGCACCAGCCGTCCGGTGGCTTCGGTGGCACCGCTGCCGACATCCAGACGCAGGCCAAGGTCATCCTCGACATGAAGCAGCGGATGGCGGAGCTCACGGCCGAGCAGACCGGCAAGTCGATCGAGCAGGTCCTCAAGGACAACGACCGCGACAACTGGTTCACGGCGCAGGAAGCCCTCGAGTACGGCTTCGTCGACCACCTCCGCGCCTCGAGCGCCGAGGTCGTCGGTGGTGGCGGCACCGTGGGCGACGGCGAGACGCCGACCGCGGCCGCCGAGCCCGAGTCCCACTGACCACCACCGAAGAGAAGGAAACGAGAATGCACCTCCCCATGCTCGGTGGCGCGCAGAACGTCCCGGCTCCGTCCGATCGCTACATCCTCCCCAGCTTCGAGGAGCGCACGGCCTACGGCTTCAAGCGTCAGGACCCGTACGCGAAGCTGTTCGAGGACCGCATCGTGTTCCTCGGCGTCCAGGTCGACGACGCGTCGGCCGACGACGTCATGGCCCAGCTGCTCGTGCTCGAGTCGATGGACCCGGACCGCGACATCGTGATGTACATCAACTCGCCCGGTGGCTCGTTCACCGCGATGACGGCGATCTACGACACGATGCAGTACATCCGCCCGCAGATCCAGACGGTCTGCCTCGGTCAGGCCGCATCGGCCGCGTCGGTGCTCCTCGCTGCCGGTACCCCCGGCAAGCGTCTGGCGCTGCCGAACGCCCGGGTGCTCATCCACCAGCCCGCCGTGCAGCAGGGTGGCGGTCAGGCGTCGGACATCGAGATCCAGGCGGCGGAGATCCTCCGCATGCGCACCTGGCTCGAGGAGACGCTGTCGAAGCACTCGAACAAGACGGCGGCCGAGGTCAACAACGACATCGAGCGCGACAAGATCATGTCGGCGCAGGAAGCCCTCGAGTACGGCCTGATCGACCAGGTCCTCACGAGCCGCAAGAACCTGCCGGCGCTCGTCAAGTAGCGCGCCACGACGAAGGCCCCGCACCGTCCGGTGTGGGGCCTTCGTCGTGCGCGGGGTGCGTGCGGGTCGCGTCCGTCGCGTGGTGCGACGTGCCGGACGGGAGGCGCGGTGCGGGTCCGGTGCGTCGGTGCACGTCGACGTCGGTGTCGGTCGTCGTCGGTGCCGGTCGACGTCGGTGCCGGTCGACGTCGGTGCACGTCGACGTCGGTGCCCGGTCAGTCCTCGTCGGGGTCGTCCGGCGCGGGGGCGGGACGACGGCGCAGGAGCAGCAGGACCGCGACGACGAGCCCGACGAGCACGACGCCGCCGGCACCGATCCACAGCGCGTCCGACGCGGTCGAGTCGCCGCCCGCGGTCGTGGTGCCCGGGTCCGACTCGGCACCGGCGGTCGCACCGCGGTCCGTCGCGCACGTGGGCGGCTTCGTCGCGCCGACTGCGGGGGAGAAGCCGGCGGGGGCGTCCCACGTGAAGTCGTAGCGGTCCGAGACGGTGTGGCCGTCGGCGGACACGATCTGCCACTCGACCTCGTACTTCCCGGAGGCGCCGAGCGCGGCCTTCGTGGTCATCGACGGACCGTCCACCGCGACACAGCCGTCCTCGTAGTACCGGCCGTCGGGTCCGAGCACGCGGAAGGCGAAGCCCGAGTCGGAGCCGCCGATCGCCAGGAGCCGGTCGTTCGTCGTGATGTCGAACCGGTCGGGCAGCTCGGTGAGCGTCCCACCGACCGCCGGGGTCGAGGACACCAGGTAGTTGTGCGCGCTGGCGGGGGCGGCGAGCCCGAGGACCGCGCCGCCCGCGATCGCGACCGACGCGGCGGACGTGGCCACGAGCCTCCAGGCCGACCGCCGACCGGCGTCGGACCGCCGGACACCCGTCCGACCCGCCACGGGCGTCACTTGGTGGTGTTCCGTGCGCCGGCGTCGCGGCGACGCGTGGCGGCGACGGCGACGACCAGGCCGACGGCGCCGACGACCAGGCCGCCGAGGCCGAGGAAGCGGCCGACCAGGTCGGGGCCGCCGGTCGTCGCGGACGCCGTGCTCGCGGTCGCCGTGGTGGCGTCGTCGTCACCCGTCGACGAGGACGCGGCGGTGAGGACGATCGAGGGGGCCGGGTGCTCGGGCTCCTCCTTGCCGGTCTGCTGCTGGTCCCAGTCGGTCGAGCCCTGCTCGCAGGTCTGCACGACCGGGAACGACACCCGGTCGCCGGGCTTGCCGTCGGGCAGCGAGAACGACAGTGCGAAGGTGTCGCGTTCGTCGGCGGGGAGCGGGGTCTTCGCCGTGTACGTCACGCTCGTGACGCGCTCGGCGGGGGCGGCCTCCTCGTCGCTGCTGCTGCTCGACGACGAGCTCGTGTACGGCTCGGTGGTCTTCGTGATGGTCCAGTTCGGGTTCACGGTCGGGGTGACCTCGATCACCGACTTCGGCACCGAGAACTCGAGCTTCGTCGTGGGGGAGCCGTCGCAGCCGTGCGGGACCGAGAACGTCGCGGTCGTGTACGAGTTCGCGGCGGTCGACGTGGCGTCGGCCTCGACGTGCGCGCTGGCGGCGCCGGCGGTGCCGAGGACGATCGCGGCGGTGACGCCGAGGGTCGCGGTGCCGACGAGGGCGAGGCGCTTGGTCATGGGGTCCTCTCGATTTCTACAACTTGTAGAGCAGCGGTGGCAACGGTACCAGGTGCGCACGCCGTGGGCGAACGAGCCGGGACAGACCGGGTGGCGTCGCCGTCGGTGTCACCGGATGCGGTTAGGCTCGGAGCACCGGGCGGGTCACCTGCCCGCATCGGTCAACCAGGGAGGGCACCGACATGGCACGCATCGGGGAGAGCGCTGACCTGCTCAAGTGCTCCTTCTGCGGCAAGAGCCAGAAGCAGGTCCAGCAGCTCATCGCCGGGCCGGGTGTGTACATCTGCGACGAGTGCGTCGAGCTGTGCAACGAGATCATCGAGGAACGCCTGGCCGAGGCCGGCGAGGACACCGCGAGCGGCGACTTCGAACTGCCGAAGCCGCGCGAGATCTTCGACTTCCTGCAGGAGTACGTCATCGGGCAGGACCCGGCGAAGCGTGCCCTCGCGGTGGCCGTCTACAACCACTACAAGCGCATCCGTGCGCAGGGGCAGATCACCGCTGCCGAGGACCGCGACGACATCGAGATCGCGAAGTCGAACATCCTGCTCATCGGGCCGACCGGCTGCGGCAAGACCTACCTGGCGCAGACGCTCGCGAAGCGCCTGAACGTGCCCTTCGCGGTCGCCGACGCCACGGCCCTGACCGAGGCCGGCTACGTCGGCGAGGACGTCGAGAACATCCTCCTCAAGCTCATCCAGGCCGCCGACTACGACGTCAAGCGCGCCGAGACGGGCATCATCTACATCGACGAGGTCGACAAGATCGCGCGGAAGGCCGAGAACCCCTCGATCACGCGCGACGTCTCGGGCGAGGGCGTGCAGCAGGCGCTGCTCAAGATCCTCGAGGGGACGACGGCATCGGTCCCGCCGCAGGGCGGCCGGAAGCACCCGCACCAGGAGTTCATCCAGATCGACACGACGAACGTGCTGTTCATCGTGGCGGGGGCGTTCGCCGGGCTCGAGGACATCGTGTCCTCGCGCGTGGGCAAGCGCGGCATCGGGTTCGGTGCGCCGCTGCACAGCCCGCTCGACCAGCAGGACCTGTTCGCCGACGTCCTGCCCGAGGACCTGCACAAGTTCGGCCTCATCCCCGAGTTCATCGGTCGTCTGCCCGTCGTGACCACGGTGTCGCAGCTCGACCAGGCGGCGCTCATGCAGATCCTGACCGAGCCGAAGAACGCGCTCGTGAAGCAGTACCAGCGCATGTTCCAGATCGACGGCGTCGAGCTCGAGTTCGACCGCGGGGCACTCGAGGCGATCGCGGACCTCGCCGTCCTGCGGCAGACCGGTGCTCGTGGGCTCCGGGCCATCCTCGAGGAGGTACTCGGTCCGGTCATGTTCGACGTGCCCTCGGACGACGACGTCGCCCGGGTGGTCATCACCCGCGAGTCGGTGCTCGAGAACGCGGCGCCGACCATCGTGCCCCGGCCGCGGGCGAAGCGCGTCGAGAAGTCGGCGTAGCGCGCGGTCCCGAGACGGCCCGGCCCCCGAGGGGGTCGGGCCGTCGTCGTGAGTGCGGTGCCCGGGCGTCCCCGGTGGTGACGCGCCGCCTGGACCGGCGCCGCGGGCCTGGCCTGCGCCGCGCCGGGCGGTCCCCGGGCGTCCCCGGTGGTGACGCGCCGCACAACGGGGAGCACCTCGCACCACGGGATTCCGTGGCGCGAGGTGCTTCTCGTTGTGCGCGGTGCGCGGGCCGGCCCGACCGGGCCGCCCGCCACCCGACCGGGTCGCGGCCGCGGGGCCGCCTGCGCGCTACTCCAGCCCGCGGCGGCGCAGCAGCGGCCCGACCTCGGCGTCGCGGCCGCGGAACGCGCGGTAGGCCTCGAGCGGGTCCTGCGCCCCGCCGACCCCGAGCACGGTGGTCGCGAAGCGGCGCCCGGCCTCGCGGGAGAGCCCGCCGTGCTCCCGGAACCACTCCACCGCGTCCGCGTCGAGCACCTCGGACCAGATGTAGCCGTAGTAGCCGGCGTCGTACCCGCCCGAGAACGTGTGCGCGAAGTACGTCGACGAGTACCGCGGCGGCACCGCCCGGACGTCCACCCCGGCGTCGGCGAGGGCACGGCGCTCGAAGTCCTCGACGTCGGTGACCGCGGCGGCCTCGGCGGCGGACAGACGGTGCCACGCCTGGTCGAGCAGGGCTGCCGCGAGGTACTCCGTGGTCGAGAAGCCCTCGTTGAAGCCGGCCGAGTCGCTCAGGCCGAGGACGAGCTCGGGCGGCAGCGGTTCGCCGGTCTCGTGGTGCTTCGCGTAGTTCGCGAGCACCGAGGGCCAGGTCACCCACATCTCGTTCACCTGCGAGGGGAACTCGACGAAGTCGCGCTCGACGTTCGTGCCCGAGAACCGCGGGTACGTCGTCCGGGCGATGAGCCCGTGCAGCGCGTGGCCGAACTCGTGGAACAGCGTCTCGACCTCGTCCTGCACGAGCAGGGTCGGCGACCCGGCGGCGGGCTTCGCGACGTTGAGGTTGTTCACGACGACGGGCAGCGTGCCGAGCAGGTGCGACTGCTCGACGACGGGGTGCATCCACGCGCCGCCGCGCTTGCCGTCGCGCGTGTAGAGGTCGAGCAGGTACAGGCCGACGGGTTCGTCGTCCTCCGAGCGCACCTCGAAGACGCGCACCTCGTCGTTGTACCCGTGCAGGTCCGGCCGCTCGGTGAAGCGCAGGCCGTACAGCTCCCCGGCGGCGTGGAACACCCCGTCCCGGAGCACCCGGTCGGCCTCGAAGTACGGTCGGAGCGCCGAGCTGTCCGCCGCGAACTGCTCGCCACGGAGGACCTCGGTGGCGTACGCCCAGTCCCACGCCTCGACCTCGAACCCGACGGCCCGGGACCGGACGGCGCGCTCGTCCTCGGCGTTCGCGGCGGCGGCGGGCACGAGCGACGACAGCAGCCCGTCGACGGCCTGGGGCGTGCGGGCGGTCTCATCAGCGGTGACGACCGACGCGTGGTCCGGGTACCCGAGCAGTTCGGCGCGCTCGGCGCGGAGCCGGACGATCCGGAGCAGCACGTCACGGTTGTCGTGGTCGTTCCCGCGCCGACCACGGGACAGCGACGCGCGCATGATGCGTTCGCGCAGACCGCGGTGGGTGAGCGAGCCGAGCCACGGGTGCCCCGTGTACAGCGGCAGGGTGACGAGCCAGCCGTCGAGTCCGCGGTTGGCGGCGGCCCCGGCGGCGGCGGAGCGGGCCCCGTCGTCGAGCCCGTCGAGCTCGGCCTCGTCGGTGACGTGCACGGCGAGGTCGTTCGTCTCGTCGAGCAGGTTCCGCTCGAACGTCGCGCTCAGCGTCGACAGCTCCTGGTTGATCGCGGTGAGGCGTTCCTTGCCGGCGGCGTCGAGCCCGGCGCCCGCGAGGGTCATCTCGGTGTGCACGCGTTCGACGAGCCGGCGGTCCTCGGCGGAGAGGTCCGCTCGGGCCAGGTCGTCGCGGACCGCGGCCACCCGGGCGTACAGCCGCGCGTCGAGGGTGATCGCGTCGCGGTGCGCGGCGAGCACGGGGGAGAGCTCGGCCTCGAGGTCCCTGAGCTCGGGCGTGGAGTCGGCGCCGGTCAGGGTCCAGAAGACGTGCCCAACGCGCGCCAGCAGCTGCCCGGAGCGCTCGAGGGCGACGAGCGTGTTCTCGAACGTGGGGGCCTGCGGGTCCGTGGCGATCGCGTCGACCTCGGCGCGCTGCTCGGCGATGCCGGCGTCGAACGCGGGACGGAAGTGCTCGAGCCGGACGTCGTCGAAGGGCGGGAGGGCGTAGGGGAGCGTGCTCGGTTCGTCGAACGGGGTTGCCATGCAGCCACCCTACGGACGCACCACACGGGCTGCGTCAGCGCGTCGCGGCGTCGATCAGGGTCTCGGCCGCCGCGCGCGCGTGCGCCGCCGGCTCGGTGGTCCCCGCGATCGCCGCCGTCGTCTGCGCCCCCTCGGCGAGCAGCGCGAGCTGCGCGGCGAGGACCTCGGCCCGCCCCGCGTCCTCGACGAGCCCCGACGTGAGCGACGCCACGTACCGCTGGAACGACGCCTTGTGCTCACGCGCGATCTCGGCGACCGCGTCGGAGATCGCCCCGAGCTCGCCGAACGCGTTGATGAACCCGCAGCCCCGGAAGGTGTCGTCCCCGAACCACGACTCGAGGAAGTCGTACACGGCCAGCAGCTTGTCCCGCGGGGTGGTGGCGGCGTCGACCGCGCCGTGCACGCCCCGTTCCCACAGGTCGTGCCGGCTGCCGAGCACCGCGGCGACCAGCCGGTCCTTGCCCGGGAACGCCGCGTAGAGCTTCTTCAGCGAGACGCCGGCACCGGTCCGGATCTCGTCCATGCCGACCGTCTGGATGCCGCGGGCGTAGAACAGCTCGTCCGCCACCTCGACGATGTGGTCCCGGACGGCCGGGTCGACGGAGCGTGTCATTGCCATCCTGATCCCTGCGGTGCGTCGCCGGTCCTGCTCCCGGAACGCTCGTTCTCGAGCCTACGCGTGCGCCTCCAGCCATCGCCAATCGCAAGCGCGTGCAGGAATGAGCGGGTGCAGGTTCGAGAACTTACTCGACGCGACGAAGGTGAGCCCGACGAGGGTCCTCCGGTCGCGATCGGTGCCTGTGGGTGAGTGGAACCACGGGAGCGATCTTCTGGGGGCTCGCTGTTCGATCGAGCGCCATCGGGACGAGCCCTCGCAAGTGACCGAGGAGTTCCTGGCGGCTGACGTGCAACTCGGCAAGCGCTTCGGCCGTCACGTTCGAGGAGCCGTCGCCGAAGAAGACCTTCCGAAGGACCTGCGAGGTCTCGGCCACGAGATCGCTACCGGGTTCTTCGGTCCTGAACCCACGCTTCGCCAATTCGATGCAGATCGAGCGGTAGTTCCAGTCGGTCAGGAGCTTCAGAGCATGAAGGCGGTGAGCCAGTGCCATGGCTGAGACCCGCCAGTGGGATCGAGCCCTCAGGATCTGGTCGACGGACGCGCTCCTCAGCCGCTGCGGCAACAGGCCATCGGCAGGCATGAGCAATGCGGACGCGAAGACGTTCGCCTCGAGCTCACGCTCGCGGCCCTGGGGCGCTTCCGGCGAGTCGCCGTGGAGGACGAGGTGACCGAGCTCATGTGCAAGGTCGAATCGTTGACGTTCGGCAGTCTTCGACGTGCTGAGGAAGACGTACGGAACCCCGTTTCGCCAGAAGGAGAAAGCGTCTATCTCGCGAACGTCCTCGGTGATTGCGAACACTCGAACGCCGTGCGCTTCCATCGAGTGGAAGAGGTTCGCGATCGGCCCGGAACCAAGTTTCCAAGTAGATCGAAGGATCTCTGCTGCGGTCTCCGGATCATGTTTGTCGAGGGTCGGAAGATCGGGGCCCGGCAGCACGAAGTTGCGGTCGATCCAGTCGGCGAGCTCGAGACTGATCGTCGCTCCGGCGAGAGCAGCGTCTCGAACGCTTGCAGTGGTCTTGCTCAGCTTCCGGAAGCTCACCGACTCGACATCGACGAGCTCGATCTCGTCGTGCGCGAAGAACGCGATCTGTACTCCGAGGACGTCGCCGATCTTTTCCAACGCCTCCCGGGACGGCACCAAGTCTCCGTTCTCGTACCCGGACAACGACCGATTTGAGACGTTCGACAGTTCAGCAAGCTTGACCAAAGAGAGTCCTGCTCGAAGCCTTGCGAGTCGGAGACGTGATGGGGTGAACACTGCAGCACCTTCTTGTTGGCGCTGAGTTCGGGTTCAGCGCCGGGTGATCGGGATGTCGAGATCAGCAGGACCTTCGGTGTCATCCGGGAAACCGTCGTCCTCATCGAAGGAGATGGGGTCGATCGGGAACCGCCGACCCCAGGTGTCCACCTTGCCACTTGTCGGACGGTAGCCGATCGGCTCGGCAAGCTCGAGGAGGAGCGTGCGTCCCACCAGGTGGTGCATGAGGAACCAAAGCGGAGCCGCAGCGGCGAGCTCGTCCGGATCGGCACGCACAGGATCGGGAACGCCGTCGAACTGGAAGAATCCCTGACCAGTGAGGCGGTTGTACCGATCAATGGACTTCCGCGTCACCGGGCCCTTCGGGGTCGTCACCGGGACGAGGAGCGGATCGCCGACCACACCGACGTTCTTCGCCGCGGTGACGACGATGGCGAGCAAGCCGTCCGGGTGGACGATGCGACGCTGGTTGTTGACGGTTCCTACCGTCCACCCCATGCGTCCGAGCCGTCTCCGGATGTCTTCGCTGAGGTCTTGGTAGAGGTCGTTCGACTGCGCTCCGGGGTTGGCGAACCCGGTCCGGGAAAGTGCACTGTCGAGGCCGCGTGACGCAGCATCTCGGAACATCGTCGGATCGAGTCCGAGGTCCTCGAGTTTCGGCTCGCTCTCGCGATGCTGCCGAGCTTGTTGCGTCATGTGCACCCCTCCGTTGCGTGAAAAGCTACCACAATCGAGGTCGAATTTCGCGCAACTTCGGCTCAGTCCTCCTCGGCCGCGTCGTCCGGGTCGGTGACCTGCGCGTGCCCGGCCGGGTCGAGGCGGATCGAGGTGCCGTCGTCGAGCTCGACGATCGGCTTGCCCTCGAGGAAGGTGAGCGTCCAGCCCCAGGTGGACGCGTCCACCGAGGCCGCTGCCAGCTCGTCCTCGACGCCGCGCACGGCGACGACCATCGTCTCGGGCAGTCGCGCGGGCGGCTGCCCACCGACGTTCCAGCGTGTGCCCAACTGCATCCGTGCCTCCAGGGTGGGTGTGGACGGGCCGGGTCGCGGACGCGACCCGGCCCGTGGGGGCGACGCTACGCCTGCTGTTCCGCCAGCTCGATCTCGGTCACCGCGAGCTCCGGGCCGTCGGTGAACGACAGGTTCTCGATGCGGCCGACGGCCGCCAGGTCGACCGCCGCGCGCTCGATGAGCACGCGCTGCTCCGGCGGAGCCGCGACGACGGCACGCGTCACGGGCGTCTTCTGGGACGCCTTGGCGGCCGTCTTCGCGCCGCGGATGCCGATGAGCGCCTGCCCGACGGCACCGAGCAGTCCGGTCGGCTCGGCCTGGGTGGGCAGTTCGGCCCGCGTCGGCCAGGAGGCGCGGTGCACGCTGGTGTCGTGGGTCCAGGCCCACACCTCCTCGGTCGCGAACGGGAGGAACGGTGCCAGCAGACGGAGCAGCGCGTCGATCGCGGCGCGCAGCGCCAGGACCGCGCTCGCCTGGGTCTCGTGCGTCGCGTCGGCCGCGGTGCCGTAGGCACGCTCCTTCACGAGCTCGAGGTAGTCGTCGCAGAAGGTCCAGAAGAAGCGCTCGGTGACCTCGAGGGCCCGGGCGTGGTCGAACGCGTCGAAGGCCGCGGTGGCCTGGTCGACCACGGCGCCCAGCTCGGCCAGCACGTCGACGTCGAGCGGCTCGGTGACGCTCGTGGCGCCCTCGGGCAGCGGGAAGCCGTAGACGAACTTCGCGGCGTTGAGCACCTTGATCGCGAGACGACGGCCGACCTTGATCTGCTTCGGGTTCTGCGGGTCGAAGGCCGCGTCGGTGCCGAGCTTGGACGAGGCGGCCCAGTAGCGGACCGCGTCGGCGCCGTGCTGCTCGAGGATCGACAGCGGCGTGACGACGTTGCCCTTCGACTTCGACATCTTCTTGCGGTCGGGGTCGACGATGAAGCCGGAGATGCTGGCGTGCTTCCACGGCGCGACGCCGGCCTCGAGCTGGCTGCGGAGCGCGGTCGTGAACAGCCAGGTGCGGATGATGTCCTGCGCCTGCGGGCGGACGTCGTACGGGTAGACCAGGTCGTACAACTCCGTGTCGGTCTCCCACTTGCCCGCGAGCTGCGGCGTGAGCGACGAGGTCGCCCAGGTGTCCATCACGTCGAGCTCGCCCTGGAACCCGCCGGCCTGGCCGCGCTGGGATTCCTCGTATCCCGGGGCCGGCTCGGCCGCCGGGTCGACCGGCAGCTGGGCCTCGGTCGGGACGATCGGCTGGTCGTACACGGGGTTGCCGTCGCCGTCGAGCGGGTACCAGACCGGGATCGGCACGCCGAAGAACCGCTGGCGCGAGATGAGCCAGTCGCCGGACAGCCCGCCGACCCAGTTGTCGTACCGGACGCGCATGAAGTCGGGGTGGAACGCGATCTCCTCGCCGCGCTTGCGGAGCGTCTCCTTGAGCTGCTCGTCGCGCGCGCCGTTCACGATGTACCACTGGCGGGTCGAGACGATCTCGAGGGGCTTGTCGCCCTTCTCGAAGAACTTCACCGGGTGGGTGATGGTCTTCACGTCGCCGATCAGTTCGCCGGACTCGGTGAGGGCGTCCACGAGGACCTTCTTCGCCGAGAACACCGTCTTGCCGGCCATCTCCGCGTAGAGCTCCTTGCCGCGGGCGCTCTCGATCCACGCCGGCTCGTCGGAGCGGACGCGACCGTCGAAGCCGATGATCGCGCGGTTCGGCAGCTGCAGCTCGCGCCACCACACGACGTCGGTCGTGTCGCCGAAGGTGCAGACCATCGCGATGCCGGCGCCCTTGTCCTGCTGCGCGAGGTGGTGCGCGAGCACGGGGACCTCGACGTCGAACAAGGGGGAGCGGACGGTCGTGCCGAACAGGTCCTGGAAGCGCTCGTCGTCCGGGTGCGCGACGAGGGCGACGCACGCGGGCAGGAGCTCGGGGCGGGTGGTCTGGATGACGACGTCCTCGCCGTCGTCGGTGCGGTGGAACGCCAGCCCGTGGTACGCGCCGGGCATGTCCTTGTCCTCGAGCTCGGCCTGCGCGACGGCCGTGCGGAACGTGACGTCCCAGAGCGTCGGGGCGTCGGCCTGGTAGGCCTCGCCGCGCTCGAGGTTGCGGAGGAAGGCGCGCTGGGCGCTCGCGCGGGAGGTGTCGTCGATGGTGCGGTACGACTGCGTCCAGTCCACCGACAGGCCGAGCGTGCGGAAGAGGTGCTCGAACTGCTGCTCGTCCTGCACGGTCAGGCGCTCGCACAGCTCGATGAAGTTGCGACGCGAGACCGGCACCTGGTCGGCGGCCTTGCTCGACTTGCCGTCGCCGCCCTCGAACGGCGGGACGAAGGCCGGGTCGTAGGGGAGCTGCGGGTCGCAGCGGACGCCGTAGTAGTTCTGCACGCGGCGCTCGGTGGGCAGGCCGTTGTCGTCCCAGCCCATGGGGTAGAAGACGTGCTTGCCGCGCATGCGCTCGTACCGGGCCTTGAGGTCGGTGTGCGTGTACGAGAACACGTGACCGATGTGCAGCGAGCCCGAGGCGGTCGGCGGCGGGGTGTCGATCGAGTAGACGGCGTCCTTCGTGGCGCTGTCGCGGTCGAACCGGTAGGTGCCGTCCTGCTCCCAGACCGGGCCCCAGACCTGCTCGAGTCCGTCGACGGTGGGCTTCTCGGGCATGGGCTTCGACATGGCAGGGCCTCTCGATCGATGTGTGCGGCACCGAGTCCGTGGTGAGGTGCCTGAGTGTCCGCGCGCACTGCACGGCGGGTCGATCGTACCGGAGCGGGTCCCGGCGCTGCACCCGCCGCGGTGTGCGCGTACCACAGGGGAGGGGAGGACACGCTGGAGGGCGGCTGCTAGTCTGTCGGGGTTTGTCCGGCGAGCGTGGGTTCCGTCGGGACCGCATCGTTGCTCTCCGCCGGACGCCCGAAGGCAAGACGCAGCACTACCGGAGGAACGAACTTGGCACCGAACGATGCACATCCGCACGGCGACCGGCCGTTGCGCACGAAGGCCGCCGCGAAGCGCGCACGCCGCAAGCTGACCGAGGACGACGTCACCGTCGTCGAGGAGTCGCTGCTCAAGCGCGCGGTCGCCGCCGCCGCGCTCGGCAACGCCATGGAGTGGTTCGACTTCGGTATCTTCGCGTACCTCACGGTCACGATCTCGAAGGTGTTCCTGCCCGAGGGCGACCCGACCTCGAACCTCGTGGCGACGTTCGGCTTCTTCGCCGCAGCGTTCATCGTCCGCCCGATCGGTGGCGCCGTCTTCGGCCCGATCGGTGACAGGATCGGCCGCCAGAAGGTCCTCGCGCTGACGATGATCCTGATGGCCGCCGGCACGCTCATGATCGGCCTCATCCCGTCGTACTCGACGATCGGCTTCTGGGCCCCGGTCCTGCTGCTCGTCGCACGCTTCGTGCAGGGCTTCTCGACGGGTGGCGAGTACGGCGGCGCCGCGACCTTCATCGCCGAGTACTCGCCCGACAAGCGTCGCGGCTTCATGGGCTCGTGGCTCGAGTTCGGCACGCTGGCCGGCTACGTGCTCGGCGCGTCGATCGTCACCGTGCTGCAGTACGCGATGCCCGAGGACGCGCTCCTCAGCTGGGGCTGGCGCATCCCGTTCATCGTCGCCGGTCCGCTCGGCCTGATCGGGCTGTACCTGCGCCTCAAGCTCGAGGAGACCCCGGCCTTCCAGAAGCAGCAGGAGCAGGCCGCCGAGCGCGAGTCGCAGAAGACCCCGTTCCTCAAGCTGTTCGCCGAGAACTGGCGCTCGCTCATCGTCTGCATCGGCCTCGTGCTGGTCTTCAACGTGACCGACTACATGCTGCTGTCGTACATGCCGACGTACCTCGAGACGAACCTCGGCCAGAACGCCACGTTCGGCCTGATCCTCATCGTCATCGTGATGATCCTCATGATGGTCGTCATCACGTTCGGCGGGCGGCTGTCCGACAAGTTCGGCCGTCGTCCGGTCCTGGCCGCGGGCTGCATCGGCTTCATCGTGCTGTCCTGGCCGGCCCTCAAGCTCGTCCAGACCGGCACGGGTGTCGGCGTCTTCACGGGCCTGCTGCTGCTCGGCCTGGTCCTGGTGACCTTCACCTCGACCATGCCGTCGACGCTCCCGGCGCTGTTCCCGACGATCATCCGGTACGGCGCCCTCGCGATCGCGTTCAACGTGTCCGTCTCGCTGTTCGGCGGCACCACGCCCCTCGCGACGCAGGCGCTCATCGCGGGCGCCAAGGACGCCGGCCTGTCGTGGGCCGAGGACATCCCCGCGTTCTACCTCATGCTCGCCGCGGTGATCGGCCTCGTCGCCGTGTACTTCACCAAGGAGACCGCCGCGACGCCGCTCATGGGCTCGGGCCCGACGGTCGCGCACGAGGACGAGATCGCCGACGTCATCAAGGACTACAACGACCCGACCTCGGAGCTCGCGCAGTCCGACTGGGCGAAGGACTTCTCGACGAGCGAGATCCCGATCATCTCGGGTGACGCCCCGACGGCGGGCCAGGACAAGGAGCCGACGGGCGCGTAGGCACGTCACCATCCGGCCGGGAGGCGCGGTGCGGGTCCGTCCCGCACCGCGCCTCCCGGCCGTCGTGGCTCCCGGTCCGTGGTGGCGCCGCGCCCTCGGTGGCGCCGGACGCGGCCGCGGCCGTGCCCGCGGCCGCGTCCACCGGTCAGGCGGGGCCTGCGGCGAGCCGCTCGGCGGCGCGCAGCAGCCGCACGGTCTCGGGGTGCTCCGGCGCGTCGAACACCGGGGCCGCGGGGCCGTGCTCGACCACGCGCCCCCGGTGCACGACGAGCACGTCGTCGGCCGTCCGTCGCACGGCGCGCAGGTCGTGCGACACGAACACCATCGCCACACCGGTCGCGTCCCGGAGCCGTTCGAGCAGCGTCAGGACCGCGTCCTGCACGGTCGCGTCGAGGGCGGTCACGGGCTCGTCGAGCACGACCACCTCGGGTTCGGTCGCGAGCGCCCGGGCGATCGCCAGGCGCTGCCGTTGCCCGCCCGACAGGGTGCGGGGGGAGCGCGGTCGGAGCGCCGGGTCGAGCCCGACCTGCCGGAGCGCGTCGTCCACCCGGTCGGCGAGCGGACCGCGCGCGCGGCGCTCCCGGCCGTCGGACAGTGCGTCGGCGAGCACGCGCTCGACGGTCCAGCGCTCGTCGAAGGTGGCGCCCGGGTCCTGCACGACGGCCGCCACCCGGTGTCGTCGTGCCCGGCGGTCGCGTTCCGGCAGTGGTGCCCACGCGCCGCCGTCGAGCGTGACCGTCCCGGCGTCGGGGTCCTCGAGTCCGAGCAGCATCCGCGCGATCGTCGTCTTGCCCGAGCCCGAGGCGCCGATCACCCCGAGCACGCGGCCGGGCCGCACCGCGAGGGAGACGTCGTCGACGGCGCGGACCTGGGCGAAGGTACGGGACAGGCCGTCCGCGGCGAGCAGGGCGGGCGCGTCCGCGCCGGCCGTCCGGTCGCGGGTGCCCGAGGCCGCCCGGTCGTCGGGGCGGGCGGTGCGCTCGACGCCGGTGCGGGCGGCCCGGACGAGCGCCTCGGTCGCCGGGTGCCCGGGCGCGGCGAACACCCGGTCGACCGGCCCCTGTTCGACGACCGTGCCCCCGTCGACGACGACGACGCGGTCCGCCCACCCGGCGACGAGTCCGAGGTCGTGCGTGATGACGAGCAGTCCGGCCCCGCGCTCCTGCGCCGCCCGGAGCTGCTCCATCACGGTGACCGCGACGGCCGCGTCGAGTGCCGTGGTCGGTTCGTCCGCCACGACGAGGGCGGGGGAGGCGACGGTCGCCGCGGCGATGAGCGCACGCTGGCGCATCCCGCCGGACATCGTGTCGGCCAGTCGTCCGTCGGTCGCGAGGTCCGGGTCGAGGCCGACCGCGGTCAGCGCAGCGCGGACGGCGTCGACCCGTTCCGCAGCGGTCGTCCGGGTGTGCAGCCGCAGGGCGTCGGCGACCTCGCGGCCGACCGGTCGGAGCGGGTCGAGGGCACCGAGCGCCTCCTGGCCGACGTAGCCGACCAGGGCGCCGCGCACCGACCGCCACCGCCGCTCGGACAGTCCGCGGACGTCGCGCCCGTCGAGCCGGAGGGCCGCGGCGTCGACCGTGAGCCCGGCGGCCGAGAGCCCGAGCACGGCCCGCGCGGTCAGGGTCTTGCCGGAACCGGACGCGCCGACGAGGGCGACGCACTCGCCGGGCTCGACCGTGAACGACACGTCGTGCACGAGGGTCGTGTCCCCGGCCCGGACGGTCAGGCCCTCGACCTGCAGCACGCTCACCGCACGGCTCCGCTCCGTCGCACCGCGCGTCCGAGCACCGTGACCGAGGTGGCGAGCACGACGATCGCCAGACCGGGGAACGTGCTCGTCCACGGCGCGGTGAGCAGGTAGGTCCGACCGTCGGCGAGCATCGCGCCCCACTCGGGTGCGGGCGGCGGGGTGCCGACGCCGAGGTAGCTCAGCGCGGAGGCCCACACCACGGCCTGTCCGACGCCGAGCGTGGCGACGGCGACGACCGGCCAGAGCGCGGCGGGCAGGACGTGGCGGACGGTGATCAGCGCGGGTCGGCGGCCCTGCAGCACCGCGGTCTCGACGACCTGCGACCGCCGGGCCGTCCGGACGAGCCCGCGGACGATCCGGGCGTACCCGGGTGCGGTCGCGAAGCCGACGGCGAGCGTCGCCGGGACCGGCCCGGGTCCCGTGACCGCGATCACGACGAGGGCGACGAGGAGCAGCGGCAGCGCGAACGCCACCTCGGTGACCCGCCCGACGACGGCGTCGACCACCCGGCCGCCCAGGCCCGCCGCGGTGCCGAGCACCACGCCGACCGCGCCGCCGACCAGGGTGGCCAGGACACCGACGACGAGCGACGCCCGCGTGCCCGCGACGACCCGACCGAGGACGTCCCGCCCGGACTCGTCCGTGCCGAACGGGTGCGTCCACGACGGCGCCTGCAGCGCCACCTCCGGGTGCACGGCGAGCGGGTCGCCGCCGCCGAGCAGCGCCGGCCACGCCGCCGCGACGACCGCCAGCAGCACCACCGCCGCGGCGGCCGTGCCGACCGGTCCGAGCGTCCCCCCACGAGATCGCTCGGACCGGCGGACACGGCCGCCGTCACGGGTGTCGGCCGGGAGGCGCGGGTCGACGATGCCGCTCACCGTGCGCCCGCCCCGGTGTGCGTCGGGCGCGGTGCGCCGCCACGGCGGCCCGCCCGGGACCGTTCCGCCGTCCCGCCCCGGGGATCGACGACCCGCTCGACGAGGTCGGCCACGGCGAGCACGACGACGTAGGCCGCCGCGGACACGAGGGCGATCCCGGTCACGAGCGGCATGTCGCGCTGGGTCACGGCGCCGACGAGGGCGCGTCCGACGCCCGGGAGCGCGAACACCGACTCGACGACCACCGCGCCCGACACGAGCGACCCGAACGCCCACGCGGACAGGGCGATGCCGGGCAGGACCGCGTGCCGGAGCAGGTGGCGCCCGAACAGGCCCGCGGGGGACTCACCGCGACCGCGCGCCGCGAGGGCGAACGCGGAGCGCTGGGCGTCGACGACCCCGTCCCGCACCGTCTCGGCCAGGTAGCCGGCGACTGGCACCGCGACGGTCAGCACTGGCAGCACCCAGCCGGCGAGGGTGCCGTCCGACACCGCCGGCACCCACCCGAGACCGCTCGCGAAGACCACGATGAGCACGCTGCCGAGCCAGAAGTGCGGCACGACGCTCGCCGTCACGGTGATCGCACCGGTCAGCGCCGCGGCGACACGACCGCGCTGCGTCGACCACCAGGCCGCGCCGATCGCGAGGACCCACGCGACGACGAGCCCCGCGACCGCCAGGGTCAGGGTGACCGGCAGCTGCTGCGCGAGCAGCCCCGCCACCGGGGTGCGGAACGCGTAGGAGTCCCCGAGGTGCCCGGTCGCGAGCCGGCCGAGGAACACCGCGTACTGCACGAGCACGGGCTGGTCGAGGCCGTAGTCCTGGCGGACCCGGGCTACCGCCTCGGCCGAGGCCTGCGAGCCCGGACCGCCGAGGATCGCCAGTGCCGGGTCGCCGGGGATCAGTCGGATCGCCACGAAGACGATCGTCGCGACGGCCCAGAGCACCCCGACACCGCCGGCCGCACGGCGGAGTCCCCACAGCGACCAACCCGGCCACCCGGCGGGCAGCCCGCCGCGCGACCGACGTGGGACGGGCCTCCCGGCCGGTGACCGCGTCAGCGGTCGATCCACGCGGTGCCGAACCAGGGCGTGGAGACGGCCGTGGTGCGGATGCCGTGCACGGCGGAGCGGTACAGGAAGTGGTTCTGCTGGTCGTACAGGGGCAGCACCGTGCCGCTCGCGAGGATGCGTCGCTGCGCCTGCTCGTAGAGCTTCCCGCGCTCCGCGGTGTCCGACGTCCGTGCGGCCTGCTCGACGAGTCGGTCGACCTCGGGGTCGTCGAGCTGCGCGAGGTTCGCGAAGTAGCCGGACGGTGCCGGTCGGATGCTCGCGCTGTCGTACAGGATGCGGAGCACGTCCGCGCCGACCTTCGTGTACGGGGCGCTGACGACGTCGTACTGGTTCTTCGCGAGCGCCGCGTACCAGCTGGACAGGTCGAGCTCCTCGATCCGCACGTCGAACCCGACGGCCTTCTCGGACGCCTGGACCTGCTGGAACAGGCTGCGCTCGGCCGGGACCGACTGGTTCGTCGACACCGGGAAGGTCACGGTCAGGCGCTGTCCGTCCTTCTCGCGCACGCCGTCGCTGCCGACCTTCCAGCCGGCCTCGTCGAGGAACTCCTTCGCCTTCGTCGGCGAGTACCGGAACAGGCTCGGGTCGGAGTAGGCGTACGGCTCGACGCTGGACAGCACCGAGTACGAGCGCTCCGCGGTGCCGAGGAACAGGCTGCGCAGGCCCGGGTCGAGCTGGGCACCCGCGATGAACGCCTTGCGGACGGCCTCGTCGCGGAAGACGCCGTGGCCGGAGTTCAGCTCGAGGCGGTTCGAGGCGCCGGGGCGCGGGGCGTCGAGGTCGCGGATCGCGCCCTTCGCCGAGGCGGCCTTGAGCTGGTCCGGCTGGGCGTTGTCGACCACGTCGACCTGGCCGGACTGCAGCGCGGCGTAGCGCGAGGTCGAGTCGGGCAGGAAGCGCCACGTGATGCCGTCGAGGCGCGGCTTCGTCGAGCCGGTCAGCGGCGTGTACCGGTCGTTCTTCCGCAGGGTCACCCGGTCGCCGTGCTGCCAGGCGGTGACGGCGAACGGGCCGGTGCCGACCGGCGACTCGCAGTTCGTCGCCTGCGGACGCTGCAGGGCCTTCGGCGACTCCATGCCGACCCACGGCTGCGAGAAGGACTCGAGCAGCGCGCTGTCCGGCCGGCTCAGGGTGAGCGTGACCGTGTGGTCGTCGGTCGCGGTGGCCTTCGTGATCGACTGCAGCGCCAGGTAGCCGGTGCTCGACGCGGTCGCCGGGTCCTGCACGTGCTCGATGTTGGCGACGACCGCCGCCGCGTCGAACGGCGTGCCGTCCGAGAACGTGACGTCGTCGCGCAGGTCGAACGTCATCGTCGTGCCGTCGTCGCTCGTGGTCCACGACCGGGCGAGGGCCGGGACGGGCCTGCCGTCGTCGAGCGCGGTGAGCCCCTCGATGAACTGCGTCGACAGCAGGGCCTGCGGGTAGTTGCCGCCGACGTGCGGGTCAAGACAGGTCGGCTCGGCGTCGCCGGAGGCGTACGTCAGCGTCCCGCCGGTCTGCGGCGTGCTGGCCGAGGTCGCCGCGCCGCCGCCGGTGCAGGCGGTCAGGGCGAGGAGGAGGGCGGCGGCTCCCGCGAGGCTGCTCGTGGCGCGCAGGCGTGTTTTCTGTACTCGGTCCAAGATCATGGCTGCCCGAGTCTAGCGGTTGAATGAGCGCATGGACGAGACGATGCGCCGTGGTGGCCGCCCCCGACGCTCCAGCGCCGAGGTCCTCGCCGACGCGGCCGCCGAGCTGTTCCTCGAGCAGGGCTACGCGCGGACCACGGTCGACCACGTCGCGGCCCGCGCCGGGGTGAGCCGCGCCACGTTCTTCAACTACTTCGCGTCGAAGTCCGACGTGCTCTGGCTCGAGCTCGACGCCGCGGTCGCGTCGCTGCCCTCGCACCTCGCGGCGTCGACCGAGCCAGCGGCCGTGCGGGCCGTGGAGCAGGCGCTGCTCGCGACCGCCCGGGCCCACGACCCGGAGCGGGTGCCGTGGGCGATCGCGCAGGCCGAGGTGATGGGCATCGGCGACGAGCTCGTCGCGAGCGTGGCTGCCCGGGTCACGGCGCAGCACGCGGCCGTCGCCGCGTTCGTCGGGGGACGCACGGGGGAGCACCCGGCGTCGCTCTGGCCGCAGACCGTCTCGGGCGCGATGCTCGGCGCTGCCGCGGCGGCGTTCGGGGTCTGGGTCGCGGACGGGGTCGCCCGCCGCCCGCTCGTCGAGTACGTCGGGGCGGCGCTCACCCCGGTGGCCGCGGGCCTCGACGCGCGCTGAGCCGCGGGGGCCGGTAGCCGGCTCGGACGGTCGGAAGGTCGGACGGACCGCCGACCACCCGGGCCGCGGTCGCCGGTCGTCACTCGGTCCGCAGCGTCCCCGCACCGCCCGCGGCGACGTCCTCCGCCGTGCCGTCCCGCACGGTCGCGGCCACCGGTCCACGGTTCCTCCCCGCGAGGGACGCGTCGCCGGGCAGCGACAGCGTGAGGATCGCCTCCTCGATGTACTCGCTCGTCTCGAGGGACGCCTCGACACGACGCAGCCGCACCGCGACGTGCTCCTCGTCCTCGTTGCCCTCCAGGTCGACGGCCGCGACCAGGAACACCCGCGAGGGCCCGACGAACTCCAGGTGCAGGTAGGTGACCCGCTCCACCTCGTCGCGCCGCAGCAGCTCGGTGAGCACGGCGTCCTCGAGCTCGGGGGAGGTCGCCTCGCCGAGCAGGAACCGGCGGTTGCGCTCGATGAGCACGATCGCGACGACACCGAGCAGGACCCCGACCGCGATCGACCCGACGGCGTCGAACACCGCCAGTCCGGTGAGCTGGTGCAGGAGCACGCCGAGGAACGCGATCACGAGCCCGACCAGCGCCGCGGCGTCCTCGGCGAAGACGGCCCGGAGCGTGGGGTTCGACGACTGCAGCACGTGGCGGAGCACGGGCACCCGGCGCTTCGTCGCGGCACCGTGCGCCTGCCGGTAGGCCTGCACGAAGCTCGTGCCCTCGAGCACGAACGCGATGCCGAGCACGACGTAGTTGAGGACGACGTCCTCGGCGGGCCCGGTCTCGCCGAGCTCGGTGATCCCGTGCCAGATCGACACGACGGCCCCGGCGGTGAACAGGCCGAACGCGGCGAACATCGACCAGATGTACGTCTCCCGGCCGTACCCGAGCGGGTGCTTCGTGTCGCGCTGCTTCGCACCGCGCCGTTCGGCGACGAGCAGGAAGACCTCGTTGCCGGTGTCGGCCCACGAGTGTGCGGCCTCCGCGGTCATCGACGCCGACCCGGTGAGCACGGACGCGATCGTCTTGGCGACGGCGACGAGCAGGTTGGCGGCGAAGGCGATGACGACGGTGAGCAGGGACTCCGGACGGTCCTGCTTCTCAGGTTCGGGCATCCCTCCAGCATGCTCGGCGTCCGGTAGACTCGCCCGGACAGGCGTCGAACCGGCCATCACCGGTGAGCCTCCGGAAGAACGCGGCAGCAGCACGGCCGTCAGTAGAACCGGGCGGACCGGGCCGCACCGCACCCGGACAACGAGCGGTCGTCGGCAGCACCAGCACCGACGGCAAACGAGGTGGTACCGCGGAGCAGTGCTTCCGTCCTCGTGGAGATCGACCGAACCCCCAGTTCCGTCCGACCACAGGAGCCCCCGGTGCGTTACCCACTGAACCGACCCGCTGACGACACGAGCGCGGCCGGCGTCACCCCGTCGCCGTCCTTCCCCGCCGTCGAGCAGGGGATCCTCGCGTTCTGGAAGCGCGACGACACGTTCCAGGCGTCCATCGACCAGCGCGAGGGCTGCACCGAGTGGACGTTCTACGACGGCCCGCCCTTCGCGAACGGCCTGCCGCACTACGGGCACCTGCTGACCGGGTACGCCAAGGACGTCTTCCCGCGCTACCAGACCATGCGCGGCAAGCAGGTGCACCGCCGGTTCGGCTGGGACACCCACGGGCTCCCCGCCGAGCTCGAGGCGATGCGGCAGCTCGGGATCACCGAGAAGCGCGAGATCGACGAGATGGGCGTGGACGTCTTCAACGCCGCGGCCAAGCAGTCGGTGCTCCGCTACACCGACGAGTGGCAGGCGTACGTCACCCGTCAGGCGCGCTGGGTCGACTTCGAGGACGACTACAAGACGCTCGACGTCACCTTCATGGAGAGCGTGCTGTGGGCGTGGAAGCAGCTCTGGGACAAGGGCCTCGCGTACGAGGGCTTCCGCGTGCTGCCCTACTGCTGGAACGACCAGACGCCGCTGTCGAACCACGAGCTCCGCATGGACGACGACGTCTACCAGATGCGGCAGGACCAGTCGGTGACGGTCACGTTCCCGCTGCGCGGGGACCGCGCCGAGGCGCTCGACCTGGCCGGCGTGCGGGCACTCGCCTGGACGACGACCCCCTGGACGCTGCCGACGAACGCCGCGCTCGCGGTCGGTCCGGAGATCGCCTACGCGGTCGTGCCGGCCGGGCCGGGAGGCGCGGCTGACGGTGGCGACGCCGGTTCCGCCCGGTACCTGCTCGCGTCCGACACCGTGGCCGCGCACGCGAAGGACCTCGGCTACGAGTCGGCCGACGACGCGCTCGCCGCCGTGCTCCGCACGGTCGCCGGCGCCGAGCTCGACGGCGTCGCCTACGAGCGCCTGTTCGACCACCTCGCCGACCAGGAGGGCTACGAGCACGCCTGGCGGATCCTCGTCGCCGACTACGTCGAGACGGGCGAGGGCACGGGCATCGTGCACCAGGCCCCGGCGTACGGCGCCGACGACCAGGAGGTCTGCGCCGCGGCGGGCATCCCCGTGGTGCTCTCGCTCGACGAGGGCGGCGTCTTCACGTCGCGGTTCGGCGAGGTCGCCGGCATGCTCTGGTCCGATGCGAACAAGCCGCTGACCAAGGCCGTGCGCGAGGCCGGTCGTCTGCTCCGCCAGGCCTCGTACGAGCACAGCTACCCGCACTGCTGGCGCTGCCGCAAGCCGCTCATCTACAAGGCCGTCTCGTCGTGGTTCGTCCGCGTCACGGCGTTCCGCGACCGCATGGGCGAGCTGAACCAGGACGTCAACTGGGTGCCGGACAACGTCAAGGACGGCCAGTTCGGCAAGTGGGTCGGCAACGCCATCGACTGGTCGGTGTCGCGCAACCGCTACTTCGGCACGCCGATCCCGGTCTGGGTCTCGGACGACCCGGCGTACCCGCGCCAGGACGTCTACGGCTCGCTCGCGGAGATCGAGCGCGACTTCGGTCGGCTCCCGCTGAACGCGGAGGGCGAGGTCGACCTGCACCGCCCGTTCATCGACGAGCTGACCCGACCGAACCCCGACGACCCGACCGGGCGGTCGACCATGCGCCGGATCACCGACGTGTTCGACGTGTGGTTCGACTCGGGCTCGATGCCGTACGCCCAGGTGCACTACCCGTTCGAGAACCGCGAGTGGTTCGACAGCCACAGCCCGGCCGACTTCATCGTCGAGTACATCGGGCAGACCCGCGGCTGGTTCTATGTCATGCACGCGCTGTCCACCGCGCTGTTCGACCGCCCGGCGTTCCGGAACGTCATCAGCCACGGCATCGTCCTCGGCTCGGACGGCCAGAAGATGTCGAAGAGCCTGCGGAACTACCCGGACGTGTCCGAGGTGTTCGACCGCGACGGCGCCGACGCGATGCGCTGGTTCCTCATGTCGTCGTCGGTGATCCGCGGCGGCAACCTCGTCGTCACCGAGGAGGGCATCCGCCAGGGCGTCCGCGAGTTCCTGCTGCCGCTCTGGTCGACCTACTACTTCTTCACCCTGTACGCGAACGCCTCGGGGGAGTCGGGGTACCAGGCAACGCGGCGCACCGACAGCACCGACGTGCTCGACCGGTACCTGCTCGCGAAGACCCGTGTGCTCGTCGAGGACGTCACGACGCACCTCGACGCGCTCGACACCCCGCTCGCGGCGCAGGCCGTGCGTGACTTCGCCGACGTCCTGACGAACTGGTACGTCCGGCGCTCCCGCGACAAGTTCTGGCTCGGTGCCGGCTCCTCGCCCGAGGCGCAGGCGGCGTTCGACACGCTGTACACCGTGCTCGAGACGCTCACCCGCGTCGCCGCACCGCTCGCACCGCTCGTCACCGAGGAGGTCTGGAAGGGCCTGACCGGTGGGCGCAGCGTGCACCTCGAGGACTTCCCGGACGCCGCCGAGTTCCCCGCCGACGACGCCCTGGTCGCGGCGATGGACCGCGTCCGTGACGTCGCGTCGAAGGGCCTCGCGCTCCGCAAGGCGACCGGCAAGCGCGTGCGGCTGCCCCTCGCGACGCTCACCCTCGTGGTGCCGGACCCGGACGCGATCGCGGCCTTCGCCGACATCCTGCGCGACGAGCTCAACGTCAAGCGCGTCGTCCTCGAGCAGCAGGAGGAGTCCTCGCTCGGCCGGTACGGGATCGAGCGGAAGCTCACCGTCAACGCCCGCGCCGCCGGTCCCCGCATCGGCGGGCAGGTGCAGCAGGTCATCCCGGCCGCCAAGCGCGGTGACTGGGTCGCGACCGACACCGGCGTCACCGTCGGCGGTGTCGACCTGGTCGAGGGCGAGTACTCGCTCGACCTCACCGTGGCGGACGACTCCGTCGCGGTGGCGTTCCTCGACGGCGGCGGATTCGCGGTGCTCGACACCGTGACGACGCCGGAGCTCGAGGCCGAGGGGCTCGCACGCGACGTCGTCCGCGCCGTGCAGCAGGCCCGTCGCGACGCCGACCTCGACGTCAGCGACCGCATCACCCTGACGCTCGGTGTCGACGCGACCGCGGGTGCCGCGGTCCGGGCGCACCAGGAACTCATCGCGGGGGAGACCCTCGCGACGACCGTGCACGTGGCCGAACGTGCCTTCGCCGACGGCGAGGGCACCGACGTCGGTGCCGCAGCGAAGGTGTCCGTGGAGGTGGCACGCGCATGAGCGACAGCAACCAGTACGACAGCGACCAGTACGACGACCAGTACGACGACGAGCACGACGACGATCGTCACGACGAGTCCGACGGGTCCGGCGGGCACGCCGACGGCTCCGTCGCCGACGGCGGCGCCGACGGCGTCGCGATCCCGGTCGGCCCAGCGGGCGACCAGGCCCCCGGCGCCGCCCTGCCCTACGGCGGGGACGACGACGAGGTCCGGCGGGTCGAGGCGGCCCTGTACGCCCGGATCGGCGAGCAGGCCCCGGAACGACGGCTGCACGCCACCCGGCGCGCGGTCGAGCTCCTCGGCGACCCGCACCTCGCGTACCCGGTCGTCCACCTCACCGGCACGAACGGCAAGACCTCGACCGCCCGGATGACCGAGAGCATCGTCCGCGCCCACGGCCTGCGCACCGGGCTCATGACGAGCCCGCACCTGGTGTCGATCCGGGAGCGCATCGTCATCGACGGCGAGCCGATCGCGCCGGCGCGCTTCGTCGAGAACTGGGACGACATCACTCCGATCCTCGAGATGACCGACGCCGAGCTCACCGCGAAGGGCGAGCAGCCGCTGACCTTCTTCGAGGCGCTGACCGTCCTGGCGCTCGCGTGCTTCGCCGAGGCACCCGTCGACGTCGCCGTGATCGAGGTCGGCATGGGCGGTGAGTGGGACTCCACGAACGTCGTGCAGAGCCAGGTCCAGGTCGTCACCCCGATCGCGATCGACCACGCCAAGCAGCTCGGCGGCACCGTCGCCGAGATCGCCCGCACCAAGTCGGGCATCGTCAAGCCGTCCTCGGCGGTCGTGTCGAGCGCGCAGGCGCCCGAGGCGCTCGCCGAGCTCGAGCGCGCCGCCGAGCTCACCGAGTCGACGCTCACGGTCGAGGGCGCCGGGTTCTCGGTGCTCGACGTGACCCCGGCGGTCGGCGGGCAGCTCGTCACCGTGCAGGGCATCGCCGGCCGGTACGACGACCTGTTCCTGCCGCTCTTCGGGCGCCACCAGGCGCAGAACGCCGCCGTCGCGATCGCCGCGGTCGAGTCGTTCCTCGGCCGCGGGTCGCAGGCCCTCGACGAGGACGTGCTGTCCGAGGGCCTCGCCGGGACGACGAGCCCCGGCCGCCTGCAGGCGATCGCGCAGGAGCCGACCGTCGTGGTCGACGCCGCGCACAACCCGCACGGTGCCCGCGCACTCGCCGCGGCGCTGCCCGTCGCGTTCCCCTCCGGGCACGTCGTCGGCGTCGTCGGGGTCCTCGCCGACAAGGACGCCCGCGGGTTCGTCCGCGCGCTCCGGGACGCCGTGCAGACGTTCGTCGTGACGCAGCCGCCGGGGGAGCGCGCGCTCGACGCGGACGCCTTCGCCCGGGTCGTCGTCGCCGAGGTCGGCGAGGACCGGGTCGTCGTCGAGCCGTCGCTCGCACAGGCACTGCGGGAAGCCCGCGACCTCGCGGACGAGGCGGACGCCGAGGACGCGCTCGTGCTCGTCGCCGGGTCGGTCGTCATGGTGGGCGCGGTCATGGACCTGGTCCACTCCGAGGGGGAGGCGAAGTGACGGACGCACCACGGGCCTCCCGACCGGGTCACCAGCCGCGCGTGCGGAAGCCGCGACGCGACCGCGGAGCACGGGAGAGCCTGCTGTCGATCGCCCTCGTGCTCGAGGCGATCATGTTCTTCTTCCCGATGCTCGTCGTGTACGGCAAGGGCACGCTCCCGCCGCTCGCGGCGTTCGGCGGCGGCATCGCCGCCATCGTCGTCCTCACAGTCGCCTCACGCCTGACCGACAAGCCCGCCGGTGTAGTGTTCGGGTGGCTGCTGCAGGCGGCCATCCTCGCCACCGGCTTCATCGAACCGTTCATGTTCGCGGTCGCGGTGGTGTTCCTGGCGCTGTGGGTCTTCTGCTTCGTCAAGGGCGGTCAGCTCGACCGTCTGAACGCCGCGCGCCGGGCCGCCGCGGGCGAGGGCTGACCCCCACATCGACCACGAAACAGGAGACCTGCGTGTCCGATCTCGAAGAGACCCTCGTCCTCGTCAAGCCCGACGGCGTCGCCCGCCAGCTCACCGGTGAGATCCTCCGCCGGATCGAGGCCAAGGGCTACGAGATCGTCGACCTGAAGATGCTGACGGCGCCCCGCGACCTGCTCGACCAGCACTACGAGGAGCACCAGGGCAAGCCGTTCTTCGAGCCGCTCGTCGAGTTCATGCAGTCCGGCCCGGTCGTCGCCGTGCGCGTCGCCGGCAACGCCGCGATCGCGGGCTTCCGCTCGCTCGCCGGCACCACCGACCCGACCACCGCCGCGCCCGGCACCATCCGCGGCGACCTCGGCCGTGACTGGGGTCTCAAGGTGCAGCAGAACCTGGTGCACGGGTCCGACAGCCCCGAGTCAGCCGCGCGCGAGCTCGCGCTCTGGTTCGCCTGAGAGGGGGAGACGACGTGACGAACAACGACCGACCGAGCAAGAACGAGCGGCGCCAGCACGCGCGTGAGGTCGCCCGGCAGCGCGCCGACGCCGAGAAGCGCCGCAAGCGCCGCAACAAGTGGTTCCTCCAGGGCGGCATCGGCCTGGGCATCGTGGCGGTCGCGGCCATCGTCGCCATCGTCGTGGTGAACGTCAACAGCGGCGGCAGCACCTCGGCCGCTGGCCCGAAGAACATGGTCACCGGCGGCATCCAGTTCACCGGCGGCAACGGCGCGATGGCCCCCGTCACCACGAAGGGCGTCCCCGCCGACGGCACCCCGTCGCCGGTCGCCACCGCGAACGACGACGGCACCGTCAAGGTCGTCGAGTACGTCGACTGGGCCTGCCCGGTGTGCAAGCAGTTCGAGACCACCTACGGCGACCAGGTGAACGACCTGGTCAAGGACGGCAAGGCGACCCTCGAGGTGCACCCCGTGTCGATCCTCGACCGCAGCTACCTCGGCTCGCGCTACGCCAGCCGTGCCGCGAACGCCGCCATGTGCGTCGCGAACTTCGCCCCGGACAAGTTCCTGTCGGTGCAGCAGCAGTTCTTCGAGAAGCAGCCCGAGGAGGGCACGAAGGGCCTGACGAACGCCGAGATCGCCGACCTGGTGAAGGCCGGCGGCGCCACCGGTTCGGACATCTCCGAGTGTCTGTCCAGCGAGCACTACAAGGGCTGGGTCACGAAGTCGACGAACGAGGTCCTGCAGGACTCCTCGGTCGCGGGCCCGCAGGGCTTCGGGACGCCGACGATCCTCGTCAACGGCAAGCGCGTGGACAGCCTGACCGACGTCGTCTCGACGATCGAGGCAGCGGCGAAGTAACGCCCCACCACCGACGACGCCCCCGCTCCCGACCAGGGAGCGGGGGCGTCGTGCGTCGTGCGGACGCGTCGACCGCGGTCGCAGCCGTCAGAGCGTGCTGAGCACCCGGGGGAAGACGACCAGGATGCAGACGACGACCACCGCGTAGTTCGCGAGCACGAACGCCCACGAGAACGGCAGCAGGGTCCGGCCCGTGCGCTGCAGCCCTGCACCGAAGCGCCCCTGGGCCGCGTTCCAGATCGTGAAGACCCAGAACATCGGGATGGTCATCGACCAGACGAGCAGGCACCACGGGCACAGGTAGCCGATGACCCACACGGTCTGCGTGAACAGCCAGGTGACGAACACCCAGGCGAGGAACACGCCCGCGTTGAACGTGATCCAGAACCACCGGTGGCCGTTCCGCATGCCGGCGAGCAGCATCACGCCGACCGCGATCGGCGCGACGAAGCCCATCACGCCGATGAGCGGGTTCGGGAAGCCGAACAGCGACCCCTGCCAGCTCGTCATGACCTGCGAGCAGTTCACGAACGGGCTGACGTCGCAGCTCAGGACCGCCTGCGGGTTCTCGTACTTCTGGAACTCGTCCAGCACCAGGCGGAAGGCGGCGTACAGCGCGACGGCGCCGGTGACGATGAGGAGGACCGCCATCGCGATCGGACGACGGTGCGTGGTTGCGCTCGTGCTCACCGCGTCATCTTCGCACGCCCGTTCCGGCCCTTCCCTGGCAGGGCGTGCGACAATGGCCGAGTCGCGCGGTCCGACCGTGCGACGAGCAGAGCTTCCCGGGCCCAGCCCGGGCAACAGGTGCGGTGAGAGCGCACCGTGACCGGACGTGCGTCACTCCGACGCCGAATCCGCGTGGACCGGGTGTCCGCCGCGGAACCGGCGCGGACCGTACGAAGATGACGGACACCGGTCACAAGACAGCGACGACGGGGGCGTGGACGCCGCTCGTCACAACCGAAGGTTCCCGTGCCCGACAGGGTACGAGCAGAGTTCCCGCCGCCCGTCAGGGCGCGAGCGGGGTCAAGGAGTGCACCAGACCAATGGTGGAGCAGAACACCGACAACACGACCAACGACGACGCCACGCCGAAGCGCCGCGGCCGCCTGTTCGGCAGCCGCCGAGCGCGGTCGGGCGGCCTGGAGGCCCGTGGCGACGTCGACCGGACGACGACCGACACCGACGGGGTCACCCTCCCCGCCGACGCGGCGACCGACGAGCGCGTCGCGTCGCCCGACACCTCCGCCGCTGACGCGGCAGCGGTGCAGGACGGGACCGAGGCACCGTCCTCGGTCGTGGCGCAGGACGGAACGACCGTCCCGGTCGCGGTCGACCCGGTCGCCGCTGCGTCCGGTGAGCCGCACGACGTCTCGACGCTGACCGGGGACCTGCCGGTCGTCGGGGCGGCGTCCGACGGCGTGGGCAGCGACGGCGTCGGCGCCCTCGTCACCGGTGCCGACGCGCACGGGGCGCAGGCCGCCGGGACGCAGGACGAAGCAGGTGCGACCGCTGCCGACCCGACCACCGCCGGGGGCGACGTGCCGGACGACGCGGGGCGTGCCTCCCGTCCGGACGCCGCCGTGCAGACGGCCGAAGCGTCCGACGCGTCCGACGAGCCGTTCGTCCCGCGGGCCACGAGCACCCTCAGCCTGATCTTCCACGCGCCGGTGCTGCCGGAGGTGCCCGTCCGCGCCCCGCGCGACGAGCGGGACGACCGCGACGACGACGAGGACGACGACGAGCAGGGCGGCGGCCGTCGCCGCTCCCGCCGTCGTGGCACGAGCGCCGACCGCGAGCAGCGCGCGCCGCGCGACCACCAGGAGCCGCGCCGCCGCGAGCCGGAGCTCATCACCGAGCCGCAGCGCATCAAGGGCTCGACCCGCCTCGAGGCGAAGAAGCAGCGTCGCCGTGACGGTCGCGACGCCGGTCGTCGTCGCCAGGTGATCACCGAGGACGAGTTCCTCGCGCGCCGCGAGAGCGTCGACCGCCAGATGATCGTGCGGTCCAGCTCGTCGAAGATCGAGATCGGTGTGCTCGAGGACAACGTCCTCGCGGAGCACTACGTCACGAAGTCGCACAACGTCTCGCTCATCGGCAACGTCTACCTGGGCAAGGTCCAGAACGTGCTGCCCTCGATGGAGGCGGCGTTCGTCGACATCGGCCGCGGGCGCAACGCGGTCCTCTACG
The DNA here is from genome assembly GCF_001865055.2 of Curtobacterium sp. MCBA15_004. Lineage (NCBI taxonomy): Bacteria > Bacillati > Actinomycetota > Actinomycetes > Micrococcales > Microbacteriaceae > Curtobacterium > Curtobacterium sp. MCBA15_004. Next base: position 1,183,391 of record NZ_CP126266.1, read on the forward strand.
CGGGCGAGGTCGACTGGGCGTCGGTCGACACCGGCAACCACGGCCGTCGCATCGAGGCCGCCCTCAAGCCGGGCGACAAGGTGCTCGTGCAGGTCACGAAGGACCCGGTCGGCCACAAGGGTGCCCGGCTCACCAGCCAGGTCTCGCTGCCCGGCCGCTACCTCGTGTACGTGCCGAACGGCTCGATGAACGGCATCTCGCGCAAGCTGCCCGACACCGAGCGTGCCCGGCTGAAGAAGATCCTCAAGGAGGTCCTGCCCGAGCACGCCGGCGTCATCGTCCGCACGGCCGCCGAAGGCGCGACCGAGGAGCAGCTCACCCGCGACGTGCAGCGCCTGACCAGCCAGTGGGAGGCGATCCAGAAGAAGGTCGCCGGGGGCCACGCGCCGGTCATGCTGCACTCCGAGCCCGACCTGCTCGTGAAGATCGTCCGCGACGTCTTCAACGAGGACTTCACGAAGCTCATCATCGACGGCGACGCCGCGCGCGGGGTCATCGAGGACTACCTCGACGCCGTCGCGCCGGACCTCAAGGACCGCGTCGAGCTGTACGACGGCCCGGACTCCTTCGAGGAGTACCGCCTCAACGAGCAGATCGCCAAGGCGCTCGACCGCAAGGTGTGGCTGCCGTCGGGTGGCTCGCTCGTCATCGACCGTACCGAGGCGATGACCGTCGTCGACGTCAACACGGGCAAGTTCGTCGGATCCGGCGGCAACCTCGAGGAGACCGTCACGAAGAACAACCTCGAGGCCGCCGAGGAGCTCGTCCGCCAGCTGCGTCTGCGCGACATCGGCGGCATCATCGTCGTCGACTTCATCGACATGGTGCTCGAGTCGAACCGCGACCTGGTCCTCCGTCGCCTGGTCGAGTGCCTGAGCCGCGACCGGACGAAGCACCAGGTCGCCGAGGTCACCTCGCTCGGCCTCGTGCAGATGACCCGCAAGAAGATCGGCGTCGGCCTCCGCGAGTCCCTCGACGAGGTCAACGCGCAGGTGAACGACAACAACGCCGACCCCGGTCCGACCAAGGGCCGTCGCAAGGCCCGGAGCACCGGCGGCAACGGCTCGGGCAACGGGTCGAACGGTGGGTCCTCGAACGGCTCGTCGAACGGCTCCGGCTCGAACGGTGGCGGCGCGGCGCACCAGATCACCGAGGACGTCAAGAACGCCCTGTCGCGCATCGCCGCCTCGACGCTGCCCCACGAGGAGTCCGACGCACCCCGGACCGGCATCGCGAACCCCCGCGGGGGAGCGGCCGCACCGGCAGCCGAGACTCCGGCGTCGCCCGCGTCGACCGCCACCCCGGTGTCCGCACCGGACGAGGCCGACCAGTCGCAGGGCCAGGCGCACGGCGGCGAGCAGCCGTCCGGCAAGCGTCGTCGTCGCCGCGGTGGCCGCGGCGGCAACGGCGCAGGCGGGACCGTCGGCGCCGAGCAGACCCCGGCGCCCGAGGAGCGTCCGGCAGCCACGTCCGGTCGGTCCGAGTCCACGCCCGCGGCACCGGCAGCCGAGCAGGCGCCCGCGCCGGTCACCTCGGCCTCCGCGCCGACCGCCGCCGCCGAGCCCGTCAAGGCCCCGGCTCGTCGTCGGGCGAGCTCGAGCGCCACGGTGACGCCGGCCGACACCACGGTCGCGATCCTGGACATCCCGGTCGCCGTCACGAAGCGCGAGCCCCGACCGGTGACCGGCGACGCCGAGTCCCTGCTCGACTCGGTGCTGCAGGCGCTCCCCGAGCCGAAGCAGCCCGGCCAGGGCCGCTCCCGCTCGCGTCGCGTCTCGTCGCCGAGCATCAGCGCTCCGGCCACCGCGGACACCGGCACCGACGCGGGCGACACGCCCGACGCCGGTGCCGTGATCGTGGGCAACTGACGTGACCGACCCGGCGGGCCCCGGCCGGCAGCACGACGCCGGGTCCCACGGAGCGGGCTGGGGACAGCCCGCTCCGGGGGACCGGATGCCCGCCGGGCCCACCGGGCGGGGTCGTCCCGCCGGTGACCCGCGGCGTGCCGTCGCACCCGGGGCCTCGGTGGCGAACACCACGAGTGCGCTCATCGCGGTCGTCTCGATCGTCCTCGTCGAGTTCGTCTCGGGCCTGGCGTCGCTGGTCGGGACGACCCTCGTGGTGCACCCGTTCGGCAACGCCGGCACCGGTGCGTCCCTGCTCGGCAGCTTCGTCACGGGCGTGTTCACCGCGCCGCTGCCGTACTACCTGGTCACCTTCCTCGCGCTCGCGTTCCTGACGCCGATCGCCCGCCGCAGCCCGCTGCCGACCGTGCTGGTCCGCGCGCTGCTCGCCGGCGCCGCCGGGACCGTGGCGCTCGTGCTCGTGGGGATGGCCACCGCGCTGGTCGACCTCGGCCGTCCCGGGGCGGGGGGCCGGACCGTCGCGGCCGTCGTCACGGGCCCGCTGGCGAACGGCGTGCCGTTCACCCTCATGCTGCTCGGCACCGCGACCGTCGCGTGGCTCTGGACCGGACGCCCGGGAGGCGCTCGTCCCGGTGCCCGTGGCGGCTCGGGGCGTCTTGGCACGGTGCGGCCCGCCGACGCGGTGCCGTCGGCGACGGTGCAGCAGCCGGGCCAGGCGTGGGGACAGCCGCAGCCGGCCCGTCGACCCGCTCCGCACCCCGGGGCGCAGGCGTGGCCGCAGTCCGTGCCGCCGCAGCCCGGGACCCCGGCGTGGCCGCAGCAGGCGCAGCAGGCGCCGCAGGAGCCCTCGTGGGGGCAGCAGGGCCAGCAGCAGCCGTGGGGGCAGCAGGCGCCGCAGGAGCCGTGGGGGCAGCAGGACCCGCAGCAGCCCGTACGGGGGCAGCAGACGCCGCAGCAGGCCCCGTGGGGCCAGGGCCCCGCGCAGGGGCCGCAGGGGCCGCAGGGGACGTCGCAGGCCGAGCAGGGGCAGCACGGGGCGCCGCAGCCCGAGCAGCAGCCCCGGCCCTGGCAGCCGCCGGCACCGCGCTGAGCACAGATCCGCACCCGTCCCGGCACCCGTTGGCGAGACGAGGCGAGGCGGAGCCGGACCGACGTGTCGGCGGTGCGCCGCGCCTCCCGGCCGACACCGCGTGCCGGCCCGCGGTCTCAGTCGGCGCGCTTGTCGCGCTGCGCGACCCGCAGCCCGCTCGCGATCAGCCGGAGCACGAGCTCCCGACCGCTCACCGCGGTGGCCCCGGCCGCGACGAGTTCGTCGTAGCGCGCGAGGGGCACGTCGTAGTGGTCGTGGTCGAACGCACGACGCGGGATCCCGGCACGGTGCGCGAAGGCGTGGAGCTCGTCGTAGGACGCGTCGCTGACCAGGTGGGACCACACCGTGTCGTGCGCGGGCCAGCTCGGCGGGTCGATCAGGACGGTCACGGATCGATCGTACGTGTGTCGCCGTTTGACCGGACCTAGGGGGATCGAGTATTCTCGACCCCTGGTGTCAGCGGGCCGTTCTGCCTGCGTCGCCGATCGGGCCCGGCCTACCGGGAGCCGCTCGTGCAGAAGTGGGCACCCGAGACTTCCCTCAAGCAGAGTACGTAAGGATTTCCACGTGGTTTACGCAGTAGTGCGCGCCGGCGGCCGTCAGGAGAAGGTCGAGGTCGGCACCATCCTCACGATCGACCGTGCCAAGGCCGACGACAAGGGCAACATCGACCTCGCGCCGGTGCTCCTCGTGGACGGTGACAAGATCACGTCGGCCGCTTCCGAGCTCGCCGGCGTCACCGTCACCGCACAGGTGCTCGAGGACCTCCGCGGTCCGAAGGTCGTCATCCAGAAGTTCAAGAACAAGACCGGGTACAAGAAGCGTCAGGGTTTCCGCGCTGAGCTGACCCGCGTCAAGATCACCTCGATCGCGTAAGGCGGGAGTAGAAGATGGCACACAAGAAGGGTGCGAGCTCCACTCGCAACGGTCGTGACTCGAACGCACAGCGCCTCGGCGTGAAGCGCTTCGGTGGCCAGGTCGTCAACGCCGGGGAGATCATCCTCCGCCAGCGTGGCACCCACTTCCACCCGGGCGCCAACGTCGGCCGCGGTGGCGACGACACGCTGTTCGCCCTCTCGGCCGGTGCGGTCGAGTTCGGCACCAAGGGCGGCCGCAAGGTCGTCAACATCGTCGCGGCGTAGTCGACGAAGCGTTCTCAGTTGGAGGGGCGGGCCGAGTGCCCGCCCCTCCTTCGCTTTCCGCGGGCCGACCTGTCCGCGCCCTCGCGGGCACACCGGCCCGCGCCCTCGCGGGCCGATCTGCCCGCACCTTCGCGGACACACCTGTCCGCAGCCTCGCGGGCACACCTGCCCGCACCGTAAGGAGTGGAACCATGGCGACCTTCGTCGACCGCGTGACCCTGCACCTCACCGCGGGGAACGGCGGCAACGGCTGCGTTTCGGTCCGCCGTGAGAAGTTCAAGCCCCTCGCCGGGCCCGACGGCGGCAACGGCGGTGACGGCGGCGACATCGTGCTCGTGGCCGACCCGCAGGTGACGACCCTGCTCGGCTACCACCGCTCGCCGCACCGTTCCTCGAAGAACGGCCAGCCCGGCATGGGCGACATGCGCAGCGGCGTGAGCGGCGAGACCCTCGAGCTGCCCGTCCCGATCGGCACCGTCGTGCACGACGAGGGCGGCGAGGTGCTCGCGGACATGACCGAGCCCGGCATGCGCGTCGTCGTCGCACCGGGCGGTCAGGGCGGCCTCGGCAACGCGGCCCTCGCGACCACCAAGCGGAAGGCCCCCGGCTTCGCCCTGCTGGGGACACCCGGGTGGACCGGCGACGTCAGCCTCGAGCTGAAGACCATCGCCGACGTCGCACTCGTCGGGTTCCCGAGCGCCGGCAAGTCCTCGCTCATCGCCGCGATCTCGGCCGCGAAGCCGAAGATCGCCGACTACCCGTTCACGACCCTGACCCCGAACCTCGGCGTCGTCGAGTCGGGCGAGGTCCGCTTCACGGTCGCCGACGTCCCCGGTCTCATCGAGGGCGCGTCGGAGGGCAAGGGCCTCGGTCTCGAGTTCCTGCGCCACGTCGAGCGCTGCGAGGCGCTCCTGCACGTCATCGACTGCGCGACGCTCGACCCGGGCCGCGACCCGTTGAGCGACCTCGACGTGATCCTCGGCGAGCTCGAGCGCTACCCGGTCCCCGAGGGCCAGACCCCGCTGCTCGAACGTCCGCAGCTCGTCGCCCTCAACAAGGTCGACGTCCCCGAGGCCGCCGAACTCGCCGAGTTCGTCACGGCCGAGCTCGAGGACCGCGGCTACCGGGTGTTCCCGATCTCGACCGCGTCCCGCGCCGGCCTGCGCGAGCTGACCTTCGCGCTGGCCGAGGTCGTCGAGCAGGCCCGCGCCGCCCGTCCGGCCGTGCCCGAGCAGGAGCGCATCGTGCTCCGTCCGAAGGCCGTCAACGCGAAGCCCTTCACGGTCCGTGCCGAGGGCGGCGAGGAGCACCGCTTCTACCGCGTCCGCGGCGAGAAGCCGGAGCGCTGGGTCGTGCAGACCGACTTCACCAACGAGGAGGCGATCGGCTACCTGGCCGACCGGCTCGCCAAGCTCGGCGTCGAGGACGGCCTGTTCAAGGCCGGCGCGGTCGCCGGGTCGACGGTCGTCATCGGTGGCGACGGGGGCATGATCTTCGACTGGGAGCCCACGCTCACCTCGACCGCCGAGCTCATCACGAGCGCGCGTGGCACCGACTCCCGGGTGGGTGGGTCCTCGCGACCGACCCGCAACGAGCGCCGCGAGGACTACTTCGAGCGCATGGACGCCAAGGCGGCGGCGCGCGCCGAGCTCGAGCAGGAGCGCATCGCCGGCCTGTGGGCCGACGACGACGAGGACGGCCGCTGACGGCGGTCCGCCGACGCAGCAGCCCCGACCGACGAGGGACCGACGACCGATGACCGAGACGACCGACCGCGCCGACACCGGAGCCGTGCTGGAGCGGGCTGACGTCCCGCGTGCCCGGCGCCTCGTCGTCAAGGTCGGTTCGTCGTCGGTCAGCGGCGACGCGGCCGGCCAGATCGGCGCGCTCGTCGACGCCCTGGCCGCCGTGCACGCCCGGGGGACCGAGGTCGTGCTCGTGTCCTCGGGCGCCATCGCGACCGGGTTCCCATTCCTCGGGCTCGAGGGCCGCCCGGACGACCTCGCGACCCAGCAGGCGGCCGCGGCGACCGGGCAGAACCTCCTGATGTTCCGGTACCAGAAGGAGCTCGACCGGCACGGCGTCGTCGCGGCCCAGGTCCTGCTCACCGCGGGGGACATGCAGAACCCGACGCACCGGGTGAACGCGCAACGGGCCGTCGACCGGCTGCTCGAGCTGCGGGTCCTGCCGATCGTGAACGAGAACGACACCGTGGCCACGCACGAGATCCGCTTCGGCGACAACGACCGGCTGGCCGCCCTCGTCGCGCGCCTGCTCGGCGCCGACGCGCTCGTGCTGCTCTCCGACGTCGAGTCGCTGTACACGCGGCCGCCGGAGCACCCCGACGCGCGGCCGATCCACGACGTCCCGTTCGGTGACGAGCTCGCCGGGGTCACGTTCGGCGCGTCGGGAGCGGCCGGCGTGGGTACCGGGGGAGCGGCCACGAAGGTCGCCGCTGCCCGGCTCGCCGCCGAGGCCGGCACCGCCGTGCTCGTGACCGCGACCGGCCTGGTCGAGCGCGCGCTGGCCGGCGAGCAGGTCGGCACCTTCTTCCACCCGGCTCCGCGGGGCTGACCCGACCTGGTCCACCGGTCGGGAGGCGCGGTGCGGCCGGGTGGGTCCGGCGCGTCGCGCTCCGGGTCGCGGTCGGGAGGCGCGGTGCGGCCGGAAGGGTCCGGTTCGTCGCGTGCGGGGTCGCGACCACCTCGCGTGGCCGGCTCCTCCTCCACAGGGCGGCCTGGCACGGATGCCCTCCACCGGACCGACGCAGGAGGTCACGTCCGGCCCGTCCGCTCCTACAATCGGACCATGTCGCTGACCGCACCCGCCCCGACCCTCACCGACAAGCTGGTCGCCGCCCGCAGCGCGTCCACCGTGCTCGCGACCGCGACGACGTCGGTCAAGGACGCCGCACTGCGCGCGGTGGCGGCACGGCTGCGCGGGGACACCGACGCCATCGTCGCGGCCAACCACCAGGACCTCGTGGCGGGCGAGGAGAGCGGCCTGTCGTCCGGCCTGCTCGACCGTCTGCGGCTCGACGCCACCCGGATCGAGGCCCTCGCGGCAGCCGTCGAGCACGTCGTGGGGCTCACCGACCCGGTCGGCCAGCACGTCCGTGGGTCACGACTGCCGAACGGGCTGCAGCTGTCGCAGGTGCGTGTGCCCTTCGGCGTGGTCGGCGCGATCTACGAGGCCCGTCCGAACGTCACCGTGGACATCGCCGCGCTCGGCCTGAAGAGCGGGAACGCGGTGGTCCTGCGCGGGGGATCGGCCGCCCTCCGCACCAACGCGGTGCTCGTCGACACGGTCCGTGCCGCGCTCGGGTCCGTCGGCCTGCCCGAGGACCTGGTCCAGACCATCGACGAGTTCGGGCGTCAGGGGGCGACCGAGCTCATGCGTGCCCGCGGGCTCGTCGACGTCCTCATCCCGCGGGGGAGCGCGTCGCTCATCCAGACCGTCGTCACCGAGTCGCAGGTGCCGGTGATCGAGACCGGCGCCGGCGTCGTGCACGTGTTCCTCGACGCCTCCGCCCCCGAGGGCCGCGCGGTCGACATCGTGCTCAACAGCAAGGTGCAGCGGCCGAGCGTCTGCAACGCCCTCGAGACCCTGCTCGTGCACCGGGCGGCGGCCGAACGCCTGCTCCCGGTGCTCGCCGCGCGCCTCCGTGCCGCCGGTGTCACCCTCCGCGGTGACGACGCGACCCGCACGATCGTCCCGGGGGTGCTCCGCGCGACCGAGGCCGACTGGGGCACCGAGTCGATGGACCTCGACCTCTCGATCCGCGTCGTGGCCGACGTCGACGAGGCGATGGCGCACATCGCGCGGTGGTCGACGCACCACACCGAGTCGATCGTCACGGACGACGTCGACACCGCGGAGCGCTTCCTGGCCCAGGTGGACTCGGCCGTCGTGATGGCGAACGCGTCGACACGGTTCACCGACGGTGGCGAGTTCGGCTTCGGTGCCGAGGTCGGGATCTCGACGCAGAAGCTGCACGCCCGTGGGCCGATGGGGTTGCCGGAACTCACGAGCACCAAGTGGATCGTGCGCGGTCAGGGACAGATCCGCGGCTAGACTGGGCGGCGTCTTCCCCCCGATCGAACGGAGCACCGGTCCGATGACCTTCCTCGCTGAAGCCGCAGAACACTCCTCCGGGGTCCCCGCGTTCGTCTTCCCCATGGTCGCCGCGCTCTTCTTCACGTTCCTCGGGTTCGTGACCTGGAGCTTCCGCGACGTCGCGTACCGCCACTCCCAGAAGTTCGAGGCCACCCGCCACCACGAGACGGGTGTGGACGAGTTCGGTCACACCAAGCACTGACCTCCGGCTCGATGCTCGAGAGCACGGGGCGCCCACGCATCGGTGTGATGGGTGGCACCTTCGACCCGATCCACCACGGACACCTCGTGGCGGCGTCGGAGGTCGCGCGCGCCTTCGACCTCGACGAGGTCGTCTTCGTGCCCACCGGCCAGCCGTACATGAAGTCGGACGTCACGGACGCCGAGCACCGGTACCTCATGACGGTCATCGCGACGGCGTCGAACCCGATGTTCACGGTCAGCCGGGTCGACATCGACCGTCCCGGACCGACGTACACGGTCGACACGCTCCGTGACCTGCACGCGCAGCGTCCCGATGCCCAGCTCGTCTTCATCTCGGGCGCGGACGCCGTCCAGCAGATCCTCGACTGGAAGGACCACGATGGGCTGTGGGACCTGGCGCACTTCGTCGCGGTCACCCGGCCGGGACACGACCTCAGCATCACCGGACTGCCCGAACGCGACGTAAGCTTGCTCGAAGTCCCCGCGTTGGCGATATCGTCCACCGACTGCCGCGACCGGGTCAGGCGCGGGTCACCCGTGTGGTACTTGGTCCCCGACGGTGTCGTCCAGTACATCTCCAAGCACCATCTGTATCGGAGCGTTGCATGAGTTCGTCCGACGCGCAGCCGCCACTGTCGCGGCGCGAAGCGCGCGAGCGGGAGCGTGCCGCCGCAGCCGGTTCGCAGCCCGTCACGCCCCCGCCGACCGTCACGCCGCAGGCCGACCAGCCGAGCGAGGAACGCCGCCGCCCGGGTTCGCACGTCGCGCCGTCGCCCTCCGGGCCGGCGCAGCGGTCCGCCCAGGGCACGCCCGGTGCGTTCCCGCTCGCCCCGGCCTCCGGCGCCGAGGCGTCCGGCGACCCCTCGTCGTCCACGCCGTCACCCGCGAGCCCGGCACCGGCCTCGGCGACCGAGATCGTCCCCGGTACCGGAGGGCTGACGCGTCGTCAGCTCCGTCTGCGCCGTGAGGCCGAGGGACAGGCGGTCCAGCCCGTCCCGCTGCGGGCACCGACCCCGCAGTCGTCCGACCGCACCGTGCAGGACGTCCTCGGTTCCGTGGACCGGCTCGACACCGACGAGCCCCCGACCCCCGTGCGCCCGGCCTCGGCAGCACCCTCGCCGGCAGCTCCCGAGCGTGCGGCCGTCCCGGCGCCCTCGGCGCAGGACGCCCCCTCCGTGCCGTCGCCCGCGGCCCCCGTCGGCTCGACGCCGACCCCGTCGGTGCCGTCCGCCCCCGAGCCCGGGGAGACCGTCCGGCTCGACGCGGCCGCCGTCGCGCAGGCGACCGAGGCCGACGGTTCGCCGGACGACCTCGAGCCGCTCAGCGAGGCCGCGGCACACGCCGAGGAGCCCCGCCGGCACCGGTCCACGTGGTCGTCGCCCGACGAGGACGCTGACGCGGACACCGCCGACACCGCGACCACGCCCGGCACCGACCTGCCGACCTCGTCGACGCCGGTTGTGTTCCCGCTGTCGCTCGACGACGACACGAACGAGGTCCCGGTCCAGCGCCCGACCTCCGCGTCGGCACGCCCGGCCTCTGCCGACGACGCGCCCCGCGTGCCGGCCTCCTTCGCCCGTCCGGTCGAGCCGAAGCCGGTGACGACGGCGTTCACCCCGCCGGCCGGTCACTGGTCGCAGCTCGCGGACGACGCGAACGACGCCGAGGTGCACGACGAGGAGACCGGCACCCGCCGTGTCGCCGTGCAGAACACGAACTCGATCGTGCTCCCCGACTCCGCACTGGCCGACCCGACCGGCGCGCTGAACGCCACGGGCGAGGTGATCCTGACCGGGTCGATCGACCTGCCCGCGTCGCTGTCCTCGACCGGGTCGCACCGACCGATCGACGGCGCCGAGGTCGACCGTCTGCTCGAGCAGCACGACGAGCAGCCCGAGACGGACGCGAGCCCGGTCCGTGCGAGCCGCGCCATCTCCAGCCACACCTCGACGCGACAGGTCGTCCTCGCCGCCGCCAAGCCCAAGGAGTCCCGCACGCCGGTGATCCTCGGTGTGACGGTCGGTGCCGTGGGCCTCGCTGCGGCTGCGGTCATCATCGTGGCTCTGGTCACGACGCACATGGGCGGCTGACCGGCCGTTCCCCGTCCGGACCGCCCCGTGGTGGTCCGACCAGACGCACTCCGGTGGCGATCGACGTCGCCGGTCCGATCGTCCCCCGAGCCCGTTGCCTGGCCGCTGTCGGTGGGGTGGCCTATGATCGGGACCCATCACACGGGTCCGCACGCTGCGGGTCCGACGACCGGAAGGACTCCGTGACCGCCTCTCCCCGTGCAGTGGAACTCGTCCAGCTCGCCGCCCAGGCAGCTGACGCCAAGCAGGCCGAAGACCTCGTCGCCCTCGACGTGACCGCGCCGCTGCAGCTCACCGACGTGTTCCTGCTCGCGACCGGCCGGAACGAGCGCAACGTGCTCGCCATCGCGGACGAGATCGAGGACCGGCTCCTCGCCGACGGCGCCAAGCCGCTCCGTCGCGAAGGCCGTGCCGAGGGCCGCTGGGTGCTCATCGACTTCGGTGACATCGTCGTGCACGTCTTCCACGAGGAAGACCGCCAGTACTACTCGCTCGAGCGTCTCTGGTCGGACTGCCCGACCATCCCGCTCGAGCTGCCGGTGGACCAGTCCGCCGCCGCCGACCAGCCCGCCTGATCGGGCCACCACACGCGACGCGCCCGGGTGACGAGCTCGATTACGTCACCCGGCGTTCGCATGGTGTACGCTTCCATGGTGCCTCCGGTTCGGAGGAACACCACACGAGCAAGTGAGAACTTGCACCGTGACCTGGGTCTGTGGCGCAGCTGGTAGCGCACCTGCATGGCATGCAGGGGGTCAGGGGTTCGAGTCCCCTCAGATCCACCCACACCGGAACCCCGTCGCTCACGAGCGGTGGGGTTTCGTCGTTCTCGAGCGCCTGTCGTTCACGAGCGCCTGTCGCTCCCGAGCGCCTGTCGTCCCCGAGCGCCTGTCGTCCCCGAGCTCCTGGCGTTCCCGGGGCCCGGTCGCTCCCTGATGCCCCGAGGCCCCGATCGACCCGTGGTGGTGCCGTTCCACGGCCCCGCGGTGGTTCCGTACCGTCGCCACGCTCCCGCTACGCTGATCCGCATGAGCAACGACGCGCCCCTGTCCGGTTCCGCCCTGACGATCACCGCGGCGGGCTACACCGCCGAGATCGCCTCGGTGGGGGCATCGCTGCGCACCCTCCGGCACGAGGGCCGCGACCTGGTCGTGCCGTTCGACGCCGACGAGGTCCGTCCGGCCTTCCGGGGCGCGGTCCTCGCTCCGTGGCCGAACCGGGTCGTGGACGGCCGCTACACGTTCGGCGGCCGGGAGCACGAGCTGGCCCTGACCGAGCCGAAGCGCCACCACGCCCTGCACGGTCTGGTCGCGTGGACGGACTTCCGCACGGTCGCGCACGAGCCGGACCGTGCCGTCCTCGCCACCACGGTCGCCGCGCAGGAGGGCTACCCGTACCGCGTGGACGTCCTGGTCGAGTACCGCGTCGACGCCGACGGTCTGCACACCACCGTGACCGGCACGAACACCGGGCACGAGTCCGCGCCCTGGGGGACCGGTCCGCACCCGTACCTGGTCGGCGGCGCGGGGCGCGTCGACGACTGGACGCTCACGCTGCCGGCGGCCCGGGTGCTCGAGGTGACCGAGGACCGTCTCGTGCCGACCGGCCTCGCCGACGTGCACGACGAGTTCGACCTCCGCACCGCGACCCCGATCGGCGACCGCTTCATCGACCACGCCTACACCGACTTCGACCGCGGCGGCGAGGGGGTCGCGACGATCGTCCTCACCGGTGCCGACGGCCGCGGCGTCCGCGTGGCGTTCGGTCCCGAGTGCCCGTGGGTGCAGGTGCACACCGCCGACCACGTCGTCCCCGAGTACCACCGCGTCGGCCTGGCCGTCGAGCCGATGACGTGCGCGCCGGACGCCTTCAACACCGGCGAGGAGTCGGGGCTCGTCGTGCTCGAGCCGCACGCCTCGCACGCCGCCTCGTGGACGATCGCCGCGGTCTGACCGGAGCGCGGGCGCTCGTCCGCCGGTTCGGGTGGACCCCGGACCTCGGCTCCCTCGCGGCCTCGGCGGCCGGCGACGTCGTCTGGCTCGACTCCGCCCTGCCCGACGGCGCACCGGACGCCGCACGTGAGCGGGCCCGCTGGTCCGTCCTCGCCCTGACCGGCGGGCCGTTCGGTGCCGGGTTCCGGCACGAGGACCGTCGTGCACTCCTCGACGTGTCCCCGGCCGCGGAGGCGTGGTTCGGTCCCTCGCGGAGCGTCGACGCGGGCGCGTTCGCGACGCTCGGGGACCTGCTCGCACGCACACCGGCCTGCACCGCGCCGATCGCCGGGTGCGGCTTCGCGCTGGGGTGGGTGGGCTTCCTCGGGTACGAGCTCGGCCGTGAGACCGACGGGCCGGACCGGACCGCCGGGCAGCACGCGGACGCCGACCTGCGGTTCGTGGACCGGGCCGTCGTGGTCGACGCGGATGGCGGCGCGTGGGCGCTCGCCCTCGTCGTGGACACGGACACGGACACGGGCGCGGACGCGGAAGCGGGCACGGACACGGACGGTGCGGCAGGCGCGGCCAGCACGGCGAACCGCGCGTGGCTCGACGAGGTGACCACGCGACCGGCCGCCGCGGTGGACGCGGGCGCGACCACGGGCCTCCCGGCCGGTGCGGTGACCGGGGTGCCGGGCGTGACCGGCGGGGCGGGCGCGGCCACGGGCCTCCCGACCGGTGTGGCGACCGGGCGCGTGTCGCGGGCCGCCTACGAGACCGCGGTCGAGACCTGCCGCGCGGAGATCCGCGAGGGCAACGCCTTCCAGGTGTGCCTCACCACCGCATTCGCGGTCGGCCTGGAGGCGCGGGTCGGGCCCGCCACGGACCCGCACCTGGACGAGTACCTGCGGCTGCGCGCCGTCGACCCGGTGCCGTTCGGCGCCTACCTGCGGCTCGGACCGCTCCGGGTCGCGAGCCGCTCGCCGGAACGGTTCCTGCGCATCGACGCCGGCGGGCGGGTCCTCGCCGAACCCATCAAGGGCACCCGTCGTCGCGACCCGGACCCGGGCCGGGACGCCGTGGTGCGGGCCGACCTGGCGACGAGCGGCAAGGACCGCGCCGAGAACGTCATGATCGTCGACCTGCTGCGCAACGACCTGCTGCGCTCGGCGGTGCCCGGCTCGGTGCACGTCGAGCGGCTCTGCGCGGTCGAGACCTACGCGAGCGTGCACCAGCTCGTGTCGACGGTGTCGGCGCAGCTGCCCCCGGGCGCGTCGCGGGCCGAGGTGGTCCGTGCCGCGTTCCCGCCGGGGTCGATGACGGGCGCGCCGAAGCGCAGCGCGACCGCGATCGCCGACCGGCTCGAGGGTGCGCCGCGCGGGGTGTACTCGGGCGCGGTCGGGTACTTCTCGACGGACGGCACCGTCGACCTGTCGGTGGCGATCCGGACACTGGTGACGGTCCTCGACGACGCGGGCGCGGTCCGGTCCCGGTCCTTCGGGGCCGGGGGAGCGGTGACGTGGTCCTCGGTGGCGGCGGACGAGGCGGACGAGGTCGAGACGAAGACGCGGTCGGTGTTCGGCGGGCTGGGGGTCGTCGGGCGCTGGTGACGGGCGCGGGCCTGGGTGCTCGGGTTCGGGCTCGTGCGCGCGTGTACTCGCGTTGCGCGATCCGCGGATCACCGGCGTGTCGAACGTGCGTTCGGGCTGACTGTCCACAGGATGTCGGACCCGGTTGACATGATCGAACACATGTTCGAACATGAGGGCATGCAGACGGCGGCGGCACTCCTGTCGTCCGGGCGCGAGACGTCCGGACGCAGCAGACCTGCCCGCCCCGATCCGGACCGGATCCACACGGACCTGTCGGACCCCGACCAGGTGCGTCCGGAGCCGACGCGCACCGAACAGGTGCGCTCGGACCCGGCCCGTCCCGTGCGCCGTGTCGACCACCTCGGAGACGCCCGTGCCGCGCTCGACCGCATCACGGCGCTCCGGTCCCGGGTCGCCGAGATGGAGGCCACGCGGGTCGACGTACAGGGGCTCCCGACGGCCCCGGCACTGCAACCGTTGCTGCCGGGTGGGGCGATCCGGGTCGGTGGTGCCTACGCGGTGCAGGAGTCGGTGCTGCTCGCGATGACCATGTTGCAGGCGGCCTCGGCCGAGGGCGCCTGGTGCGCGGTGGTGGGGGTGCCCTCCTTCGGGGTCGAGGCTGCAGCGGCGATGGGGATCGACCTCGAGCGGCTCGTGCTCGTCCCGGACCCGGGCGACCAGTGGCTGACCGTGACGGCGGCACTCGCCGACGTCGCCCAGATCGTGCTCACGCGACCGCTCGGCCGCGTGGTGCCGGGGGACGTGTCCCGGCTGTCGGCGCGCCTGCGGCAGCGTGGCGGAGCGCTCGTGGCCCTGGGCTCGTGGCCGGGTGCCGACGTCACGCTGCAGGTGACGGACTCGGTGTGGAGCGGCATCGGTGACGGGTACGGACACCTGGTCGAGCGTCGCGCGACCGTGACCGCCTCGGGCCGCGCCGGCGCCGGACGTCCGGTGCACGCCGAACTGCTCCTGCCCGCCGCCGACGGCGCGGTGCGCCCGGTCGAGCCCGTGACCACCGCCGGCTCGGTCGGCGGCGCGTCCCGCGTCCTGCGTCCCGTGGCGGTGGCGTCGTGACCCCGCGCGGCGGCGGTCGGCCCCGGGGCACCCGCACGCGGGCCGCGTCGCCCCGCAGCACCGGGACGGGTGTCCCCGGACCGGCGACGGTCCGAGCCGACGCCGTCGCCCGGGGCGGAGCGCTGCCCGAACCCCCGCCCACCCGCACGATCGTGCTCTGGTGCCCGGACTGGCCGGTGATCGCCGCTGCCCGGGCAGCGGGGACACCGCCCGACCAGCCGTTCGCGCTCGTCGCCAAGGGCGAGGTCTACGCGAGTTCCGCCAGCGCCCGCCAGCAGGGGGTCGTCCGCGGGCTCCGCGTGCGCGAGGCCCAGGCGCGCTGCCCGGGACTCGTGGTGCAGCCGTACGACGACGCACTCGACCACCGGGCGTTCGAACCGGTCATCCGGGCGATCGAGACCGCGGTCCCCGGGGTCGAGGTCCTGCGGCCCGGCACCGTCGCGCTGCGCTCCCGCGGTCCCGCGCGCTACTACGGCGGCGAGCGTGCGGCTGCGGCGACCCTCGCGGGCATCGCGGCCGACCATGGTGCCCCCGGTGTCCGCGCCGGGGTGGCCGACACCCCGTTCGCCGCCGAGCAGGCCGCCCGGGCACGTCCGGTGCGACCGGGGGAGCGCGTGCGGATCGTGCCCGTGGGCGGGTCCGCTGCGTTCCTCGCCGACCTGCCGCTGGGCGTGCTCGGCGACGTCGACCTGGCGATGCTGCTCGGCCGACTGGGGATCAGCACCCTGGGGGACTTCGCCGCGCTCGGCGACGAGCAGGTGCGTGACCGGTTCGGCGTCCCCGGGGCGTTCCTGCACCGCCTCGCGGGGGGCCGTGACCCACGCGAGGTCGCTGCGCGCGAGGTGCCGCCCGAGTTCCGTGTCGAGGCGTCGTTCGAGCCGCCGCTCGACCGTGCCGACCAGATCGCGTTCGCGTTCCGCCGGTCGGCCGACGACTTCGCCGCCCGGCTCCGCTCCGCGGGGCTCGTCGCGACGACCATCCGCGTGGGCATCGTCGACGAACGGGACCTGCTGCTCGAACGCACCTGGGTCCACCCGCGGTGGTTCGACGCCGCCGACGTGGTCGACCGGGTGCGCTGGCAGTTGGCCGGCGGGGTGGACCCCTCGGGGCTCGAGGCGCCCGTCGTCCAGGTCGTGCTGGAGCCGGTCGCGGTGGACGACGCCGCGAACCACGAACGCGGGCTGTGGGGCACGGGACCCGACGAGCGCGTGCACCACGCCCTGGCCCGGGTGCAGGGGCTCGTCGGGCACGAGGGCGTCGTCACCCCGCGGGTCGGTGGCGGACGCACCCTGGCGGAGCGTGTCGTGCTCGTGCCGTGGGGCGACGCCCCCGTGGGCGGTGAGCGTGCCCTGGCGACCGTCAGGGACCGCCCGTGGCCCGGCAAGCTGCCCGGCCCCCCGCCGGCGACGGTGCTCGAACGCCCCCGCCCGGTGGACGTCGTCACGACCGACGGCGGCTCCGTGGACGTCGACGAGCGCGGCGTCCTGACCGGCGCGCCCGAACGGTTCCGGGCCGAGGGGGAGCGGGGCGGACGGTTCGCCCCCGTCACCGCGTGGGCCGGGCCCTGGCCGCTCGTCGTGCGCTGGTGGGAGTCGGGCGGGCGGCGGCTGCACCGGTTGCAGCTCGTCGACGGCGACGGTCGTGCCTGGTACCTGGTACTGGCCGACCATCGCTGGTGGGCCGAGGCGGTCGCGACGTGAACCGCGGCCGTGACGTGGGCCCCCGTCCCGACGACGAGGAGTGCTGATGGGCTACAGCAACCCCCCGATCCCGTGGTCGCAGTTCGAGCGGGCACTGTCGGACAAGCGTCCCGAGAGCACACACGCCGGCGACGGCGGGGACAGTCCCGCTTGGTCGCGCAAGCGGTCCCGGTACGTCCCGCCGCCCGCGCCCTCCGAGGACGCCGAACCGGTCGTCCCGTACGCCGAGCTGCACGCGCACTCGACGTTCAGCTTCCTCGACGGCGCGAGCGGTCCCGAGCACCTGGTCGAGGAGGCCGCACGGCTGCACCTGCACGGGCTGGCGCTCACCGACCACGACGGCTTCTACGGTGCCGCTCGGATGGCCGAGGTCGCCGAGGCGTACCCGACGGTGGCGACCGTCTACGGCACCGAGCTGTCCCTGGGACTCACCGAGCCGCAGAACGGGGTGCCCGATCCCGAGGGCACGCACCTGCTGCTGCTCGCCGACGGCCAGGAGGGTTACCACCGGCTCGCCGCCGCGGTGACGCGGGCACACCTCGCACCCGGGGCCGAGAAGGGGCGCCCGCAGTACGACCTCGACGACCTCGCGGCCCGGGCGGACGGGCACTGGCGGGTCCTCACCGGCTGCCGGAAGGGGGCCGTCCGGCAGGCGCTCGAGCGCGGGGGCGAGTCGGCGGCCGACGAGGCCCTGCGCACGCTGCTCGACCGGTTCGGCACCGCCGGGGTCGTCGTCGAGCTGACCGACCACGGCGACCCGCTCGACTCGGCCCGCAACGACGCCCTGTCCGACCTCGCTGCCCGGCACGCGTTGCCCGTCGTGGCGACCGGGAACGTGCACTACGCGACCCCGGACCGCTTCCCCGTGGCGACCGCACTCGCCGCGGTGCGGGCGCGGCGCAGCCTCGACGAGGCCGACGGCTGGCTGCCCGCCGCCCCGACCGCACACCTGCGGTCCGGGGCCGAGATGGCCCGTCGCTTCGCCCGGTACCCCGGCGCGGTGGCGACCACCGTCGACCTCGCCGACGCGCTCGGCTTCCGGCTGCGGGCCGCCAAGCCGGGGTTGCCCGACGTCGACGTCCCGGCGGGGCACACGACGATGTCGTGGCTCCGCGAGCTCACCTGGCGCGGCGCCCGTCGGTTCTACCCGGGCAGCGCGGACGGCGTCGACCCGCTCAAGCGCGAACGCATCGAACGCGAGCTCTCGGTGATCGAGGAGAAGGACTTCCCGGGCTACTTCCTGATCGTGCGCGACATGGTGCAGTTCGCCCGCGACCGCGGGATCCTCTGCCAGGGGCGCGGCTCCGCGGCGAACTCGGCGGTCTGCTACCTGCTCGAGATCACCGCCGTCGACTCGATCCGGTACGGGCTGCCGTTCGAGCGGTTCCTGTCGGCGATGCGCGACGAGGAGCCCGACATCGACGTCGACTTCGACTCCGACCGGCGCGAAGAGGTCATCCAGTACGTCTACGACAAGTACGGCCGGTTCAACGCCGCGCAGGTGGCGAACGTCATCACCTACCGGCCGAAGGGCGCCGTCCGCGACATGGCGAAGGCACTCGGGCACAGTCCCGGGCAGCAGGACGCGTGGTCGAAGCAGGTCGAGCGCTGGGGTTCGGTGACCGAGAGCCAGGACCACGACATCCCCGACACCGTGGTGGACATGGCGCAGCAGGTGCTCGGGTTCCCGCGGCACCTCGGCATCCACTCCGGTGGCATGGTGCTGACGGACCGGCCGGTGGGCGAGGTCGTGCCGATCGAGCACGCCCGGATGGACGGCCGCACGGTCCTGCAGTGGGACAAGGACGACTGCGCCTACATGGGGCTCGTGAAGTTCGACATGCTCGGTCTCGGCATGCTCGCGGCGCTGCAGTACGCGTTCGACCTGGCCGACGAGCACTGCGGGGAGCGCTGGGACATGCACTCCATCCCGAAGGAGGAGCAGGGCGTCTACGACCAGCTCTGCCGTGCCGACACGATCGGGGTGTTCCAGGTGGAGTCCCGGGCGCAGATGGGCACGCTCCCGCGGCTGCTGCCCCGGCGCTTCTACGACCTGGTCATCGAGGTGGCCCTGGTGCGCCCCGGGCCGATCCAGGGCGGCGCGGTGCACCCCTACATCCGACGACGTACCGGTGAGGAACCGATCACCTACATCCACCCGGCGCTCGAGCCCGTGCTGGAGCGGACGCTCGGGGTGCCGCTGTTCCAGGAGCAGCTGATGCAGATGGCGATCGCCGTGGGCGGGTGCTCGGGCGACGACGCCGACCTGCTGCGGCGGGCGATGGGGTCGAAGCGCGGACTCGAGAAGATCGAGCGGCTGCGCGAGAAGCTCTACCTCGGCATGGCGGCGAACGACATCCACGGGGACGACGCCGACGCGATCTACGCGAAGATCCAGGCCTTCGCGAACTTCGGCTTCGCCGAGAGCCACTCGATCAGCTTCGCGCTCATCGTGTACGCGAGCGCGTGGATGCGGTTGCACTACCCGGGAGCGTTCCTGGCGGCACTGCTCCGGGCGCAGCCGATGGGGTTCTACTCACCCCAGACGCTCGTCGCCGACGCGCGTCGACACGGCGTGCAGGTGCTGCGTCCCGACGTCCTGCAGTCGGGGGTCGACGCGACGCTGGAGCCCCTCGACGGGACGGCGGACACCGCGCCGACCGGGCTCGACGCCTGCACGGCCGAGGAGCAGCCCCCGGTGCTGCCGTTCGACGGTTCGGCACCCGACGACACCGCGCAGCACCGACGCGACGGTGCGTTCGCGGTCCGGCTCGGGCTGGCCGAGGTGGCGTCGCTCGGGCGGCGGAGCGCCGAGGCCATCGTCGCCGAACGCACGGCGCACGGACCGTTCACGGACATGTCCGACCTCGCCCGACGGGTCCGGCTGAGCACCGCGCAGCTCGAGGCCCTCGCGGCCGCAGACGCCTTCGCGGGCCTCGGGATCGACCGCCGGAGCGGCATGTGGTCCGCTGCCCAGGCCGCCGCCGAGCGCCCCGACCAGCTCCCGGACACCCAGGTGACCGTGCAGCCGCCGCTGTTCGGGCAGATGACGAGCGGCGACGTGCTCATCGCGGACATGTGGTCGACGGGGATGACGACCGACGACCACCCGGTGGGGCACCTCCGCGACCGGCTCCTCGCCCGCGGCGTGCTCAGCGTGCAGGACACCGCGACGGCCGAGTCCGGGCGTCGCATCGAGGTCGGCGGGATCGTCACCCACCGGCAGCGGCCCGCGACGGCGTCGGGGATCACGTTCCTCAACGTCGAGGACGAGACCGGGTTGGTGAACGTGATCTGCAGCGTCGGGGTGTGGGGACGCTACCGACGGGTGGCGCGTGAGTCACCCGCGGTGATCGTGCGGGGCATCCTCGAGCGGTCCCCGGACGGTGTGGTCAACGTCGTCGCGGACCGGATCGAACACCTGCCGCTCGCCGTCCGGACACGGTCGCGGGACTTCCAGTGACCGCGGTCGGCCCCGGCGGCCGCCTCGCGCGTGCGACGGGCTTCAGCCCTCGGCGGGCACCGCCGGCACCCGGATGGTGACCTCGAGACCACCCGAACGCACGTTGCGGAGGGACGCCGTGCCTCCCGCCCGTTCTGCGATCGCACGGACGATCGCGAGCCCGAGGCCGGAGCCGCCCGGCATCGGGACCCCGCCCGTCGCCGGGTCCGGGTCCCGGCGCGAGGTCCTGGCCTCGTCGGGACGGGTGAACCGGTCGAACGCGACCGGGATGAACGACTCGGGCACGCCCGGTCCGTCGTCGGTGATCTGCAGGACGCCGTCGGTGCCGTCGCTGCGCCACGACACGTACACGCCGCCGCCGCGGGGCAACGCCGCGACCGCGTTGCTGGCGGTGTTGGTGACCAGCTGCGCCATGCCGCCGGTGTCCAGGCGGTACCGCGGTTCGGCGGACGCAGTGTCGCTCGTGCCCGCGCCGGTGGCCCCGGACGAGCTGCCCGACGGGAGGGTCGGCGGCTCGAGGTCGAAGTCGACCGTGACGTCCTTCGCCGACGCGATCATGCGGACGCGGTCCACCGCGGCCATCACCTCGTCGCCGAGGTCGGACCACGCGGTCGTCGTCTGCTGGACGCCGTCCTCCTCGCGGCGCTCCGACTCCTCGATGCGGGAGAGCGTGAGCAGGTCGTTCGCCAGACGCGAGAGCCGGGCGACGCTCCGCTTGGCGCGGTCGATGTGGGCGGCGAGCGCAGCGGCGTCGTCCCCGTCGAGCGAGGCCAGGTCGAGCTGGGTGGTGAGGATCGCCAGGGGCGTCCGGAGCTCGTGGCTCGCGTCCGACACCATCTGGCGCTCGCGCTCGGTGACCTGGCGGGTGCGGGCGAGGAACGCGTTGAGGGTGGTGGCGAGCGAGGCCAGTTCGTCCTGCGCCGGGCCGACCGGCAGCTCGGCGCGTTCGGGGGCGACCGAGAGCCGCTCGGCCTCACGGCGCATCCGGTTCACCGGGCGCAGGGCGGCGGTGGCGAGGGCCCACGAGGCGACCCCGAACGCGATGAGGATCGCGAGCCCGGTGAGCGACAGCGTCGTGGTGAGGTCGTCGACGACGATCGCCTCGGCCTGGGAGTTGCGTGCTGCGACGACGGTCCACCGCCCGGCCTGGTTCACGGGGTGCTCGATGACGACCCGGTACTCGGAGTCGGAGACGTCGATGAGCGAGGTGCCGGCCTTGGTCGAGGTGAGGCTGCCGAGCGCGCGTTCGACCCGGGGCGGCATGGTCGACAGCCGGATCTTGCCGGACGGGTCGACGACCGCGACGAGCTGCGCGTTGCCCGGCGCGGACAGGTCCGGGTCGCTGTCGACCTCGAGCGTCGCCACGTACGGGTCGACGTCGGCGTCGAGCAGCGTCCGGGTCGCACTCGCGACGACGCTCACGACCTGGAACCGCATGACGAGCACGAGCAGCAGGATCACCACGGCGGCTATCGCGGTCGAGCCGATCGTGATCCGCGCCCGCAGGGAGAGCACGCGCAGCGGCCGGGGCAGACCGCTGCGGACGCGGTCGGTCCCGGCCCTGGGCGCGGGGTCGGTCACGCCCCGAGCAGGTCGAGCCGGTACCCGCGACCGCGGACCGTGGCGATGGCGACCGTCGCCTCGTGCGAGGTCAGCTTCTTGCGGAGGTACGAGATGTACTGCTCGACGACGTTCGGGTCGACGTGCTGCGAGCCGTCCCAGACCTCCTCGAGGATCTTCGGCCGGTCGACCACGGTGCCGACCGAGCGGGCGAGCAGGCGGAGGAGGGCGAACTCGGTCGGGCTCACCGCGACGCGCTGGCCCTTGATCGAGACCCGGCGGGCCTCGGAGTC
Source organism: Curtobacterium sp. MCBA15_004 (assembly GCF_001865055.2). NCBI lineage: Bacteria > Bacillati > Actinomycetota > Actinomycetes > Micrococcales > Microbacteriaceae > Curtobacterium > Curtobacterium sp. MCBA15_004. Next base: position 1,205,514 of record NZ_CP126266.1, read on the forward strand.
GATCGCGACGTCGCCGACCTCGATGGTGCGCGGGGCACCGGCGGACTCACGCCGGCCGAGGGCGCGCAGGCGGGCGGTGAGTTCCGCGAAGGCGAACGGCTTGGTGAGGTAGTCGTCGGCTCCGGCGTCGAGGCCGAACACCCGGTCGTCCACGGCGTCGCGCGCGGTGACGAGCAGGATGCGCACCGGGTCCTCGCGTTCGCGGATGCGTCGGGCGAGCTCGAACCCGGACATGCCGGGCATCATCACGTCGACGATCGCGAGGTCGAACCCCTGCTCGCCGAGCGCGATGAGCGCTTCCACACCGTTCTCGACCGCAGTGACGCGGTACCCCTCCGCAGCGAGCCCGCGCTCCATGAGCGCGCGCATCTCGTCGTCGTCCTCGACCACCAACAGGCGCATGATCGACCTCCTCGGACCCCATCGTGGCATCGAACCGGGCCCCGGGGGCAGTGGCGGCTCCGAAGTCGCTGAATCTCGTCACAGTGACTTCTGTGCGTCTGCGGTCCGGGCGACCCGTGGACAGGGGTAGGACGTGCGTCCCACGGACTGGGGCGGGAGCATGTCACAGCTCGTTGCTAGGGTTCCCCGCGAGGACCCGTACCCGACGGGCCCTCATGTGGTTCTTGGGGGAACGATGAACGACCAGCCGGCCCACCCGGCCCTCGTCCGACTGCGTGCCGAACTCGTCGCGGCCCGCTCCGGCCTGGGGGTGCTCGGCGAGCTGGAGGGCTCGCGGCGTGACCGCGTCCTCGCCGACCTGCTGACGAGCGTCTCCGACGCCGCCAGCCGAGCGGCGCGGGTCGCCGGTGCCGAGGTCGTGGTGGCCGAGGTGCAGCGGTTCGCGTCGGTCGACGGTGCCGCCTCCGATCCGGGTGGGGCGCCGGCGGTGTGGGACGACATCGCACAGGCGGCGGTCGAGGCGGCCACAGCGGTGCACGCGCAGGCCTGACGGCGGCCACCGCGGTGCGTGCGCAGGCCTGACGGCGGCCACCGCGGTGCACGCGCGGGCCTGACGGCGGCCGCCGCGGTGCACGCGCAAACCTGACGGCGGCACGGCCCGCGCCCCGCGCCTCAGTCGTCCTCGCCGAGCAGCTCCTCGCGCACCCGTCGGATGTCCTCGAGCAGCGCCCCGATGAGCACCCAGTGCCGTGAGTTCGGCCGGACCACCCGGATCGGCCTGGTCAGCGCGGGCTCCGCGACACCGAACCCGGCGACCGCACCGCCGCCGTCGCGCGCACCGGTACCGCCGACGGCCTCGCCCGCACCACTGTCGCCGTCGCCCGCCGCGTCGGTGCCGTCCGACACCCCACCCGCACCACGGAGACCGTCGACCCCGTCCGGCCGCGCTCCCTCGTCCCGGGCGTCGAGCCGCGTGGCCTCCACCCGTGCGCTCAGCGACCGGACGTCTGCCCCGATGCGGGCGACCTCGGTGGCGATGCTCCCCACCACAGGGTCCGCGCGCAGGTCCTCGGCGGTGTTGTCCCGGATCGCGCGGGTCATGCCCGTGACGCGGGTCACGAGCACGCGGAGGTGCTCGGTGACGGCGACGTCCCGTTCCAGGATCGTGCGGTGCCGGCCGCCGCGCGGGTTCATCGTGAGCGACTCGCCCGCCGCGGTCAGCGAGGCCTCGGTGCGCGCGTGCTGCTGGCGGAGCGCCCGGGCCTGCAGCAGGGCCTCGTGCCACCGGGCCTCGTCCCACCCCTCGGTCAGGCCGATCGCGATCCGCTCGAACGCGGCGGCGGTGTCGCGGGCCAGCCGGGCGACGGCGAGGTGCGCCGGTTCGAGCAGCACCGGCGGGACGATGAGCGCGTTCACCACGAGCGCGACCAGTGCACCGACGACGGTCTCCAGGATCCGGTCGGCGGAGTAGTTCGGGGTGACGACCCCGGCGGTCAGCACGAGCATGCCGCTGATGCCGACCTGGGTCGCCGAGGTCGGGGTGAGCCGGAGGGCCCAGCTGAGCAGGATCGCGAGCACGATCACGACGAGCACGACCCACACGCCGTCGCCGAGCCACAGGTGGAACCCCGTCGCGAGCACGACGCCGAGCACGACCCCGGCGCTGCGTTCGAGCCCCTTGACGAACGACTGGGTGATGCTCGGCTGCACGACGAGCAGCGCGGCGATCGCGGCGAACGTCGGGAACGGTCCGTCGATGAGGACCCGGCAGAGCAGGACCGCGGCCACCACGGCCACCGCCGTCTTCACGACCTGCAGGAAGGGCGTGCGGGCGGAACTGCGGAGGCGCGCGACCGGGTTCACGACCACCACGGTAGCCACGAGCCGCACGCCGAGCCGTGCACGATGGCGACGAATCCGCACGGGCACGGTTGACTGGTCCCGTGTGGCCCAACCACGAGCGCGTCATCCCGCAGGCCTTCGCCGGCTCCGGGACCTCCGTCGTCGCAGCGCGCGCCCACTCGGTCGAACCCTCCGGCAACGGGTACCTCTACGGCTACGAGGTCGACACGGTCGACCGCGCCGGCCAGCGCGCCACGGTCCTGACGTACGTCGACACCGGCGGCACGCACGACCAGAACAGCGCGATCGTCACCGACCCGGTCACGGGTGACCCGGTGTCGGTGTGGGCGTACCCGAACGACCCCGGGCTGCCGGTGCTCCCGCAGGTGACGTACCGCGACGCCGTGACCGACCTGCTCGGCGGGATCGGCATGCCGGTCACCGACCCGGTGCTGTCCGTGGCGGCCTACCGTCCGGGCAAGCGTGCCGTGGTCCGGGTCGACGCCCCGGAACGCACCCTCTTCCTCAAGATCGTCCGCCCGCACCGGGTGGCCCCGATCGTGGAGTCCCACGAGCAGTTCGTCGCGGCCGGGCTCCCGGTCCCGCGCGTGCTCTCGAGCCGCGGGGACGGCCTGCTCGTGCTCGAGCGGATCCGCGGGGTCCCCGCCGGCAGCCGCATCACCGAGATCGCCGACGACCCGCGCTTCGTCGCCTCGCTCGCCGCGCTGACCGGCCGCATCGCGACCGTGCCGATGACGCAGCAGGCCCGAGCGGACGCCATGGACCACGCCGACTGGCACCGCCGGACGCTCGTCGCCGCGCTGCCGCAGGACGCCGAGGAGATCGACGCCCTGTACGACGAGATCGGGCGGCGCTCGGTGAGCTGGGGGAGCGGGACCCGCCAGGTCGTGCACGGCGACCTGCACCTCGAGCAGGTGTTCGTCGACGAGGACGAGCCCTGGCGCATATCGGGGCTGCTCGACATCGACACCGCCGGCTGGGGCTTCCCGGTCCGCGACATCGGTGCGGTCGTCGCGCACCTCGTCGTCACGGCGCTCTGGCACCGCTCACGTGGCGACGCCGAACGGGGTGCAGCGGCGGAGCGGCTCGCCGACGCCGTGGCGCGCGACTGGGTCGCGCGGAACCCCGGCGAGGCCGAGCGCATCGGCCCCGCGATCGGTGCCCAGCTCCTCGCCCACGCCGGCGGGCAGGCGACGACGGGGTCCGCCAACGGCGTGCAGACCGCGCAGCACCTGCTCGCGGCGACACGTGCGGCGCTCGCCGACGCTGCACCCGTGCTGCCGTCCGACGGTCTGGTGCGTCCGCGGTCCGCACCGCAGGTCTGAGACGACGACCCTCCGCGCCGGTCGGGAGGCCCGTGGCGGCCCGGCACCGTGCCTCCGGTCGGTCCGGCGGTCGGTCGGGAGGCGCGTGGCGGCCCGGCACCGTGCCTCCCGTCCGTCCCGTGCGCGGTCCGGAGATGCCAGGCGGTCCGGCGCCGCGCCTCCCGTCCCGTGCGCGCGACGCGCGCGGGGACGCGGGAGTCGCCGCCGTCGGGGGTCGGGGAGTAAACTGCCCGGAGCACGCACCGTGTGCTCGCGTGCCGCGTCGATTCCGGATGCGGCGGTCGGTCGGTTGACCGACGCGGGGGCCGGGCCGTGAGCGTCCAGTGGGGCGCCACGTGCGTGCGACGGCGCCGGACCCCGGCGCGGACCGACGTGTCGCGTACCGAGCGGTGCACGACGGCACGGTCCGCAGGGCTCCACCGGAGTTCCGCAACGGGACCGGCGCACCAGCGGGCCAGGGTGGCCCGCGGGACCGGAGCCGTGCCGGCACCGGTCGAGGACTTCCCGCCACCGACGGCGGCTCGCCCGTGCAGACGGGCGGAACAAGGAGGAGCGTTGGCTCGATCAGGCACCCGGCGTGCAGCCGGCGGGACGCGGACCGCGTCGCGCCGCACCAGGCCGCTCGACAACGACGGCGTCATCCCCGTCCTCGCCCGCGCCGTGCGCGAGGTCGAGGCCGCGGCGCAGCGCGGTCCGCTCAAGGCCACCAACCGGACGAAGTTCCAGGCGGTCGCACTGCTCATGCGTGAGGAGCGTGCCCGCGTCAAGGCGGACACCGAGCTCACCGACGCGCAGCGCGCCGAGCAGCTGAAGCGCCTCGACGGCGTGGCGACGATCCTCGCGAAGACGGCGGCACGCGACACCAGCGTGATCCAGCTGCTGACCGAGGAGGCCTCGGTCAGCGAGGCCACCCGCACGGTCAAGCGCGACATGATGATCGCCGGCGGGATGGAGCTGCAGCCGGAGGACCTCGTCATCGCCGCCGAGCCGTCCCCGGTCGTCGAGACCCCGGTGCGGTCGGTGCTCCCGCAGGCCGTCGTGCAGCGGCAGCTCGCGAACCCGTTCATGCCGCCGGACTTCGCGCTCGCCGACCAGCCCGTCGCGCACCCGCGTCGCCTGGCGAACTGGGAGCTGTTCGGCCCGCTGTTCAAGTCGTTCGAGTACGGCGCGGGCGGGGGAGCGGCGTCGATGCCGCTGCCCGAACCCGCGAACCTGCACACGCGCTCGGGCACCACGCTCATGAAGCACCAGGCGGAGCTCGTCGCCGCCGCGTCGCAGGGACACCGCACGTTCCTGCTCGCCGACGAGCCGGGTCTCGGCAAGACGGCGCAGTCGCTGCTCGCCGCCGACGCCGCGAACGCCTTCCCGCTGCTCGTCGTCGTGCCGAACGTCGTCAAGACGAACTGGGCACGCGAGGCCGAGCGCTGGGTGCCGAACCGCCGCGCGACCGTCATCCACGGTGACGGGGACGACCTCGACGGGTTCGCCGACATCGTCATCGTGAACTACGAGATCCTCGACCGGCACGTCGGCTGGCTCGGCTCGTTCGGGTTCAAGGGCATGGTCGTCGACGAGGCGCACTTCATCAAGAACAAGGAGTCGCAGCGCTCCCGGTTCGTGCTGCAGCTCGCCGAGAAGATCCGCGAGCGCACGGCCGCGCCGCTCCTCATGGCGCTCACCGGGACCCCGCTGATCAACTCGGTCGAGGACTTCCGCACCATCTGGGAGTACCTCGGCTGGATCGACGACAAGAAGCCCCGCGCGAAGCTCATGAACGAGCTCGAGGACATCGGGCTCACCCCCGCCGACCCGGGCTTCTTCGTCGAGGCGCGCAAGGCCGTCATCGACCAGGGCATCGTGCGGCGCCGCAAGGTCGACGTCGCGGCGGACATCCCGGCCCGTCGCATCGCCGACATCCCGGTCGAGCTCGACGGCGAGGAGGGTCGCTCGATCCGCGACGCCGAGCGCGAGCTCACCGCGAAGCTCGTCCGCCGGTACCACCAGGCCCTCGCGGCCCGGACCGGGCAGGACCCGGTGGTCGGCATCGACCACAAGCTCGTGCGGCAGGTCGCCCGCTGGGAGCTCGAGGACCAGGACGCCTCGTCGACCGGCGAGAACGTGTTCTCGATGGTGCGTCGCATCGGCCGTGCGAAGGCCCAGCTCGCGGCGGACTACGCGGCGCAGCTGGCGTCGAACGTCGGCAAGGTCGTGTTCTTCGCGAAGCACCTCGACGTGATGGACCAGGCCGAGGAGGTCTTCGCCCGTCGTGGCCTGAAGACCGCGACCGTCCGCGGCGACCAGACCCCGGTGCAGCGCACGGCCGAGATCGACGCGTTCGTGAACGACCCCGACGTCGCCGTGATCGTCTGCTCGTTGTCGGCGGCCGGCGTCGGCCTGAACCTGCAGGTGGCGTCCAACGTCGTGCTCGCGGAGCTGTCGTGGACGAGCGCCGAGCAGACCCAGGCGATCGACCGCGTGCACCGCATCGGGCAGGAGGAGCCGGTCACCGCGTGGCGCATCATCGCCGCGCAGACGATCGACACCAAGATCGCCGAGCTCATCGACTCGAAGGCGTCCCTGGCCGCCCGCGCGCTCGACGGCTCGGACGAGGAGGTCGTCGACTCCGGCGACATCCAGCTCGACGCGATGGTCGCACTGCTGACGGACGCGCTCTCGCGCTGAGCGCGGCGGGGCTGCGGCCCCGCCGCCGCTCGCGCGGGCGGCAGGCCGCGGCAGGCCCGCCGCGGGCCCGCCGCGGGCTGCGACGGGGGCCCGCGTGCGTTCGCACAACGAGAAGCGGCTCGAACCACGGAATTCCGTGGTTCGAGCCGCTTCTCGTTGTGCAGGAGCACGTCGCGCCGCGGGGTGGCTCCGGTCAGCACGTCGCGCCGCGGGGTTGCTCCGGCCAGCGCGCCCCGCCGCGGGTCAGATGCGGGACTGCACCTCGGCGAGCGAGGGGTTCGTCGCGGTGCTGCCGTCCGGGAACACGAGCGTCGGCACCGTCTGGTTGCCGCCGTTGACCTCGGCGACGAGCTCGGCCGTGCCGGGCGTCTGCTCGATGTCGACCTCGCGGAAGGGGACGCCCGCCTTGGTCATCTGGTTCTTCAGGCGCGCGCAGTACCCGCACCAGGTGGTCGTGAACATGGTGACGCCGCCGGCCTCCGGCACGAACGCGTCACGGGTGATGGTGTCGCTCATGCCGCGAGCCTAGATCGCCCGGGTGGACGTGCCCCGCGAGTTCGTGGTGCACGACACCGTCCTGGTAGACAGGAGCACGTGACGGACACGCACCTCGAGATCGAGCGCACCTACGACCTGCCCGAGGGCGGGGCCCTCCCGGACCTGATCGGCGTCGGCAGCATCACCGCCACGGACCACCAGGAGCCGTTCGCCCTCGACGCGACCTACTGGGACACCGAGCGCTACGACCTGGTGGCGTCCCGCGTCACCGTCCGCCGACGCACGGGTGGCCCCGACGCCGGCTGGCACATCAAGCGCTCGGCCTCCGACACCGTCCGGCACGAGCAGCACTTCCCCCTCACCGAGGACGCCGACGCCGTGCCCGACGAGGTCCTCGCCGCCCTGTTCACCGAGCGCCGGGGCCGCGCGCTCCGACCGGTCGTGCACATCGCGACCACCCGTACGGTCACGCGCCTGCTCGACGAGGACGACGAGCAGGTCGCCGAGCTCGCCGACGACCTGGTCACCGCGCAGCGTCTGGACGCCGACGCCCCGGCCACGCCCCGCACCTGGCGTGAGGTCGAGGTGGAGGCCGTCGCCGGCGTCGACGAGCAGGTCGCGCACGAGCTGTTCGCGGCGCTGGACGGGCGCTTCGCGGCCGTGGGGGCCGCCCCTGCGGCCGTCGCGTCCAAGCTGGCACGCGGGCTGGCAGGCGCACCGGCACCGCGCCTCCAGACCGCCGACAAGCCCGAGAAGGGCACCGCCGCCCGCGCGCTCGCCAAGCAGCTGAAGAAGCTGCGCGCCGCGCTGCTCGCCCAGGAGGCGCAGCTCCGGTCCGGCGGGCCGGCCGACCTCCGCGAGACGGCCCGGACCGCCCTCGGCATCGCCGCCGTGCTCGGGTCGTACCGCCCGGCGTTCGCCGGGACGGCCGCGGCCGACCGCGCGGCCGAGGCCGCCGACGGCCTTGCCGCGGTGACCGCGCGGGCCGCGCTCGCCGACTACCTGGTGGAGCGGCTGCCGTACGCGTCCTCCCCGGCGCAGGACCTCCTGGTCGACACGATGACCCGCGAGCGGGTGCTGGCGGCGACCCGGGAGCGCCGGGCGGTCGCGGTGGCCGAGGTCCTCGCGTTCCTGCACGGTGAGCCGTACCTCGAGCTGCTCGACGCCCTCGACGACGGCGTGGAGCGTCCGGCCCCGACCGACTGGGCACTCCGGTCGCCGAAGCGCGTCGCGCAGGACGTCTCGGCCGTCGAGAAGCCCCGGGTGCGCCGACTCGTGCAGACCGCGGTCGGCGAGGAGGACGACTCCCTCGGCCTGCTCGACCGCGAGGCGACCGAGCGCGCCGCGACCGAGGAGGCCTGGCGTGCCGCCACCCGGGCCCGCGCGGCGATGGACGTGCTCGGTGACGATGCGTTCCCGCACGCGCTGTGGAAGCGGATCGGCGACGCCGCGGACGTGCTGACCGAGCGGGTGCGGTCGCTGCACGCGCTCGACGTGCTGCGGGTGCACTCCGGCATCGCCGAGCGCGGTGGCGAGGGCACGTTCGGGTACGGCGTGCTCGCGGGCGACCGGGTGCGGTTGGCCGAGGACTCCTACGACCAGGCGGTGCACGCGCTCAACCGCGTGTGACGGGCGGGCGCGGGCTGCCGCGTCCGCCGCTGGCCCGCGTCCACCCCGGGCGCGGGCGCGACCCGGGGGCCGCGCCCGTTCGGGTCAGCCGGCGGCGATCGGCTCCGCAGCGGCTGCCGGGTTCACGTCGGCGAGCCCGAGCACGTCGAGCAGCCAGGCGATCTCGAACGCCCGCTCCTTCCACGAGTCGTACCGGCCGCTCACGCCACCGTGCCCGGCTGCCATCTCGGTCTTCAGCAGCACCGGGGCGCCGACCTCGCGGAGCTTCGCGGTCCACTTCGCCGGCTCGACGTAGAGCACGCGGGTGTCGTTGATCGACGTCACCGCGAGGATCCGCGGGTACTGCACGTCGTCGCGGACGTTCTCGTACGGCGAGTACTCGCTCATGTAGCGGTACACCTCGGGGTCGTGCAGCGGGTCGCCCCACTCGTCCCACTCGATGACCGTGAGCGGCAGGTCGGGGTCGAGGATGCTCGTGAGCGCGTCGACGAAGGGCACGGCTGCCAGGATGCCGGCGAAGCGCTCGGGTGCGAGGTTCGCGACCGCACCCATGAGCAGGCCGCCCGCGCTGCCGCCCTCGGCGACGAGCCGGTCGGCGCTGGTCCGCCCGGACGCGATCAGGTGCTCGGCGACCGCGACGAAGTCGGTGAAGGTGTGCTTCTTGGTGAGGGTCTTGCCGTCCTCGTACCAGTGCCGGCCCATCTCGCCGCCACCGCGGACGTGCGCGACCGCGAAGACGACGCCGCGGTCGAGCATCGACAGCCGCATGACGCTGAAGCCCGGGTCGATCGAGTGCTCGTACGAACCGTAGCCGTACAGGTGGAGCGGTGCCGGCCGGTCGGCGTCGACGGCGTCGCGTCGCCAGACGAGCGACACCGGGACCTCCGTGCCGTCGGGGGCGGTCGCCCAGTCGCGCTCCTGCACGTAGTCCGCCGGGTCGTAGCCGCCGAGGACGGGTTGGCGCTTCAGCACGGTGACCTCGCCGGTGGCCAGGTCGAGGTCGCTCACCTCGGACGGGGTGACGAACGACGTGTACCCGATGCGCAGGGTCGGCTGGTGCCACTCCGGGTTGCCGCCGAGTCCCGCCGAGAACAGCGCCTCGTCGAAGGGGACTTCGTGCGCGTCGCCGTAGCCGTCGCCCTCGATCGGGATGACGGCGACGCGGGGGAGCGCCTCGGACCGGTACTCGAGCGCGAGGTGCCCGGCGAAGGCGTCCACAGACTCGATGCGTCGCTCCGGGTGGTGCGCGACGACGACCCGGCGGTCCCGCTCGGAGGTCGGGTCGTCGGCGGGCACGTCGACGAGCTCGAAGTTCTCGGCGCCGTCGTTGTGCAGGACGAGGAAGCGGTCGCTCCCGCCGACGATGGCGTGCTCGATCTCGTACTCGACGCCCTCGCGCCGGGGCCACACGACGGTGAACTCGCCGGTCGGGTCCGACGCGTCGAGGACGAGCGCCTCCGAGGTGATCTTCGACCCGAGCTCGATGACGATGTACTGCGACGACCGGGTGACCCCGACACCGACCCAGTACCGGTCGTCCGGCTCCTCGAAGACCACGACGTCCTCGGACGCCGCCGTGCCGACCCGGTGCCGCCAGATGCGGTCGGGCCGCCAGGACTCGTCGACGGTCGGGTAGAACAGGTACCGGCCGGAGGGGTCGAAGGTCGCACCCGAACCGGTGTCGGGGATCTCGTCGCCGAGGTCCTCGCCGGTCGTCAGGTCGCGCACGTGCAGGGTGTAGCGCTCGTCGCCCTCGACGTCCACGCCGTAGACCAGGCGGGTGCCGTCGTCGCTGATGTCGTAGCTGCCGAGCGAGAAGAAGTCGTGTCCCTCGGCCAGGGCGTTGCCGTCCAGGACGACCTGCTCACCGGGGAGCGTCCCCGCACCCTCGGCGACCGCGGGCGGGGTCCAGTCGTCGGGGCCGGTGATCGGCGCGCGGCAGTGGGTGCCGTACTGGCTGCCCTCGGCGGTGCGCGTGAAGTACCACCAGTCGCCCATGCGGACCGGCACCGAGAGGTCGGTCTCCTGCACGCGGCTCTTCACCTCCGCGAAGACGCGGTCGCGCAGCGGGGCGAGGTGCTCGGTGGCGGCGTCGGTGTACGCGTTCTCGGCCTCGAGGTAGGCGATCGTGTCCGGTGACTCCTTGTCGCGCAACCACTCGTAGTCGTCGACGAAGTCGATGCCGTGGTGGGTCCGCGTCACGGGCCGCTTGGCGGCGGACGGCGGGGTGGTGGCCTGGGCGTGCTCGCTGCTCACCGTCCCACCCTATTCGGCGGGTCCGAGCGGCCGCCCACCGACGCGGTGCCGGCTCCGTCCCGAGCGCTCGTCGCCGCAGGGCATCCGCGCGCCCGGGCGTCGACCCCGTCCCGGATCCGCTCGATGAACGCGTCGAGCTCGGCGACGACCGCGGGCGCCACCCACGCCCGGTTCCGCCGACGCGTGGTGACTGGTCGCAGGACGCCCGCTCGACAGAGGTCGTCGGTCGTCCGGTCGACCACGGCCCCGACGTCGCGGCCCACCCCCGGACCGGTCCCACCAGCGGCGCGGCGGACGAGCCGCTCGGCGTGGTCCTCGGTGAGCACGGCGTCCTGCTCGAGCGCCCGCCCCAGCACCGCGTGCACCCCGGACCGGCAGACGCCCGCGGCACGGTCGACCCCCACCTCGGCGAGCAGCAGGGAGGTGACCAGGGGCTCGTCGGCTGCGGCACCCACCGCGATCGCCAGGTCCCGCACCCAGTCGTCGACCGCTCCCTGCCGGTACCGCTCGAGGTGCGCGAAGTACCGGTCGCGTTCGGCGTCGAGCACGACGGCGAGCGGGACGACGGCCGACCGCGCGGCCCCGCGGGCGCGCAGGACCGCGGCGACCAGTGCCCGACCGATGCGGCCGTTGCCGTCGGTGAACGGGTGGATCGACTCGAACTGCGCGTGCGCGATCGCGGCCTGGGCGACGGGGTGCAGGTCGTCGCGCCGGAGGAACGCGAACAGGTCGGCCATGAGCGCCGGGACGTGCTCCGGCGGCGGTGGGACGTACCGGGCCGTCCGCGGGGTGGCGCCGCCGCCGATCCAGTTCTGCACGTCCCGGTACCGACCGGCGTACGGCCCGTCGAGCGGGTCGTCGCGCATGAGGTGGTGGTGTGCCCGCAGCAGCGCGGGCTCGTCGACGGTCCCGCCCGACGCCGCCTCGACGAGACCGACGATCGCCTCGGCCGCGCGTGCGGTCGCCGTGGCACCCGCGTTCGCCCGCGAGCCGGAGAGGGCACGGGCGACGTCCTCGGTCGTGGCGTGCTCGTGCTCGATCCGCGACGAGGAGACCGCCTCGGTCCGCGCGAGCACGTGCTGCAGGGGACCGGTGCCCTGCGCGTCGTCCAGCGCACGGAGGGCGAGCGCCGCACGCGCGAGCAGCACGGCCGTGCCGTCGTCGGGGGACCAGACCGCCCCGGCCACGGGCGGCGGCAGCGACACCCGGACCGAGCGCAGGAGCCGGTCGGCGCGCGGGCCCCGCACGGCGCTCCGCCACGGGCGTTCCTCGGTGCGGTGCGACGGCCACACCGGCGTGGTCGTCAGGGGGGTCGTGCTGGTGGGGTCGGGCACGGGCCTCCTCGGGCGGTCGTGGGTCGGACGAGCAGGGACGCCGGCGGCGCCGGACGGCCACCGTCCAACGACGGTAGGACCGGGCGGACGCGCCCGCCAAGGAATGCACATGTCGCATGCACGACCGCGCGGCCCCGGACCCCGACCGCCGTAGCGTGGACGCATGCGTTCCTCCTCCTTCGTCGTCACCGGCGCCCACGTCGTCCCCGTCTCCGCACCCGCCTTCGACGGCGGTGCCGTCGTCGTCGAGGACGGCCGCATCACCGCGGTCGGCCCCGATGTCACCCCGCCGCCCGGCCTGCCCGTCGTGGACGTCGCCGGCGCCTGGCTCGTCCCCGGCTTCGTCGAGGCGCACGGCCACGTCGGCATCCACGAGGAGGCGAACGGCTGGGCGGGGAACGACACGAACGAGATGACCGACCCGAACACGGCCGCCGTCCGGGCGATCGACGCCGTCGACATCGACGACGAGGGCTTCCGCGACGCACTGTCCGGCGGCATCACGAGCATCGTCGTGAAGCCCGGCTCCGGGAACCCGATCGGCGGGCAGACCGTGGCGATCAAGACCTGGGGCGGCCGGACGATCGACGAGCAGCTCATCTCCGACGCCGTCAGCGTCAAGAGCGCCCTCGGCGAGAACCCGAAGCGCGTGTACGGCGACAAGGGGCAGACGCCCTCGACCCGCCTGGGCGTCGCGAAGGTCATCCGCGAGGCGTTCGTCGCCGCGCAGGACTACCGCGCCGCACGCGAGGCCGCGGCAGCGAAGGGCGAGCCGTTCACGCGGGACCTGACGAAGGAGACCCTCGTCCGCGTGCTCGACGGCGAGCTCGCGTGGGACCAGCACGTGCACCGGCACGACGACATCGCGACGGCCCTGCGGCTCGCCGACGAGTTCGGGTACCGACTCGTCGTGAACCACGGCACCGAGGCGCACAAGATCGCCGACGTGCTCGCCGAGCGGGACGTGCCGGTGATCTACGGCCCACTGTTCACGAGCCGCTCGAAGGTCGAGCTCCGCGACCGCGGCATCCGGAACCTCGCGACGCTCGCCGCTGCAGGCGTCCGGGTGGCGATCACGACGGACGCCCCGGTCGTGCCGATCAACATGCTCGTCGACCAGGCCACCGCCGCGGTCAAGGAGGGGCTGCCGTGGCAGACCGCGCTCGAGGCGCTCACCACGAACCCCGCCGACTTCCTCGGCTTCGGGCACCGCGTCGGCCGCATCGAGCCCGGCTTCGACGCGGACCTCGTGCTCTGGGACGGCGACCCGCTCGCCGCGACCAGCCGTGCGACGCGCGTCTGGATCGAGGGCGCGTCCGTCTACGCGTGGGCCGACGGGACGGGCGTCACCACCCCGCGCTGGTGACCGGCTGACGACGGTAGGCGCGTGGCGGCCCCGCCCCGCGCCTCCCGTCCGCCCTCCCCGGCCCCGGCGGGCTACTGCTCGCGCGACAGCAGGAAGTCGTTGATGCGCTCGGTCATGTCCAGGTCCACCGCGCGCGCGACTCCGTTCACCGAGCGGATCGGCGCCGCCTGGCGGACGCTCGACAGCAGCCAGAGCGCGTCGGCTGCCTCGAGGTCGGCGAGCGTCACGAGCTCGTACGACGTCGCGATGCCCTCGCCCTCGGCGAACCGGAAGACGTCGGCCTGCGTCGTGCCGGCGAGGATGCCGATGTCGGTCCGCGGCGTCACGAAGCGCCCGCCGACCGCCATGACGAGGTTGGCGCGCGTGCCCTCGAGCACGTAGCCGTCCGTCGAGACGAACAGGGCGTCGTCGGCACCGCGGCGCTCGGCTTCGCGCAGCGCGGCCATGTTCACCGCGTACGAGAGCGTCTTCGCGCCCTGCAGCAGCCACGGCGAGGTCCGCTCGACGTCGTGCCGGTAGCCGCGGTCGAGCGTCACGACCGCGATGCCCTCGGTGCGGGCCGCGCTCTGGTCGCCGGACGGCGCGGCGTACACCCACCCGGTGGGGCGACCGCTGCCTTCGACCCCACGGGTCATCACGGTCTTCGCGAAGGCCTCGTGCACGGGGTCGAGCCGTGCGCACACCGCCTCGATCGCCCGGCGCCAGGCGTCGAGGTCGGGTGTGGGCAGGTCGAGCATCGCCGCGGACCGGACGAACCGCGCCAGGTGCGGTTCGAGGGCCTGCGGACGGCCGTCGACGACCGTGATCGTCTCGAACACGCCGTCGCCCCGGACCGCACCGAGGTCCTGCACCTGCAGGTGCTCCTCGAGCGGCTTCGCCCACGTGTACGCGTCGGCCGCGGGGTCGTGCGGCGCGGCGTCGCGCGAGGGCTGGTTGAGGACGGCGAGGACGGTGTCGGTCATGGCCCCCATCCAACCGCAGGTCAGTCGGCGCGGGGCAGCGACCCGAGGAGCTTCCACACCGCCGGGGTCAGCTCGGGGTGTTGCAGGGCGATGCGGCGCAGCCGGTGGTACTCCTCGCCGAGGGCGGTGCCCTGCCCGGAGGCCGGGTGCCCCGACCAGTGCGCGCTGCGCTGGCTGATCGCCGCGTCGAGCTCGACGGCGTCGGCACGGAGGATGAGCACGACCTGCTCGTCGACGGACGGCAGGGTGGGCATGAACTCCCACGGGTCCTCGCCGGCGCGGCTGCGGTGCTCGACGATCACCGAGATCTCCTCGGCGGCCTCGGCGCGCAGCACTTCGAGGCTGCGCCCGGTCCTGCGGGACTCAGCCACGGTGCCCCCACAGCACGCCTGCCATGCGCCAAGCCTACGTCAGCGGATCGGCCACACTGGACGCGTGACCCCGCGCGACCAGACGAAGTCCCAGCACCCACCGGTCGTCGTCGTGTACCTGCTGCGCGACGGCACGGACGGCCCCGAGGTGCTGCTCGGCGAGAAGCGACGCGGCCTCGGCGCGGGGCGCCTCGTCGGTCCGGGCGGCAAGGTCGAGCCGGGGGAGCCGCCGGTGGCGGCCGCCGTCCGAGAGGTCGCCGAGGAGGTCGGCCTGCGGCTCGACCCCGCCGACCTGGAGGCGCGTGGCACGTTGGACTACCGGTTCCCGTACCGCCCGTCCTGGTCCCAGGTCTCGGACGTGTTCGTCTGTCGCCGCTGGCAGGGGAGCCCGACGGGCAGCGACGAGCTGGTGCCGCGCTGGATCCCGGTCGACGCCGTGCCGTACGACGCGATGTGGGACGACGCCCGCTACTGGCTGCCCGGCGTGCTCGCGGGCGGGACGGTGGACGCGCGGTTCACCTTCGCCGAGGACGACGCGACGGTCGCCGGGTTCACCGGCACGGGGGTGCGGGCGGAGGGCCGCCCGTCCCGGTAGTCGCTCGGCGCTCGTCGTCGGTCAGGTCAGCGCCGGGCTTGCGTCCTGGGGGCAGCTCAGCGCTGGGGCTGCGTGCGGGTGCTGCCGGTGCGGGCCTCCTCGGCCGCGGCGAGCACGTCGGCGTCGCCGCTGCGCCCACCGAGCGGCCGGACGAAGAAGTCGACCACGCCCGCGGCGATCGCGGCGAGCACCGCGAAGATCGCCCAGCCCACGAACAGCCCGGCGACGTTGCGCCCGTCGGCCGGGGCGAGCAGCACGCTCGCGGCGTACAGCCCAGCCGCGACCACGAGGAACACGACGACGACGGTGACGAGGGCGCGGTGCCAGGCGGTGCGGGAGGTCATCGGCCCAGGATACGCCCGGCGCCGGGCGGTTCCGCGTCCTGCCCGCGAGCCCGACGCGCCGCGGGTCGCCCGGGCCATCAGCGCTCCGCGTGCCGCCCGTGGGTGCGGGAGCGGTCCGCCGTGTCGGGCCGGGCCGTCGCGTCCGCGCGCCCCGTCGCGCCGGACCGGGCCGGTCCGTCGGGCCGGGCCGACGTCCTGGACCCGTCCACCCGCGGGACGGGACGGGTGCGCGGACCGTTCCCCGCGCCTCCCGTCCGGGTCGGACCGGAGCGGTCCGCCTGCCGCACCACGGGGATGCGTCCGGTCGGGGTGGTCTCCGTCTCGAGGCCGTCCCGACCCCCGGTGAAGACGTCCCCGGAGACGCGCTCGTCCTCCCAGTCGTCGTCGCGGAGGACACTGAGCGTGCCCGTCTCGGTCGAGGTGAGGCCGTGCCGTTCGAGCTCGGCGTCGCGCTGCTTGCCGAGGAACTCGCGGTTCGCGTTCTGGGCGTCCTGGAACATCGTGGTGCGGTTGTTCACGATCGCCGAGATGCGGCGGCGCTCCCACCACTGCTTGCCGAAGAACATCAGGACGAGCCCGGCGGCGGCGTAGCAGCCCATCGTCAGCAACCCGCGGCCGAAGCCGGGGCCGACGCCGTAGACCTCGTGCTTGATCATGTCGACCATGCTCGAGCCGACCACCACGTGGTTCAGCCACGCGAACGGCTCGGGCATGAACCACTTCGGGTAGGCGCCACCGGACGACGGCATCGACAGGAAGACGAAGCAGATCATCGCGGGGGCGGCGATGAACCGCCCGACGAAGTAGCTCAGGCCGTTGACCGCGAGGCCGATCGCGACGATCCAGCCCCAGGCGATGAGGACGAGTTCGATCCAGTGCCCGTGGATCGCGCCGACCACCGGACCGGCGAGGGTGTTCGTGATGAGCGAGATGACGAGGCCGCCGACGACGATGACCGCCATCCGGGTGCGGTGCCGCAGCGGGCCGCCCATGATGCCGATGAACATCGCGACCATGTAGCCGCCGATGCACCACGCGAGCATGACGTACATCGCGACGGTGCCGTACTCGTCGTAGGCGGGCAGCGGCGCGAGCTCGGTGACGGTGGGGGCCGGGCCACCGGTGGCCTCGATCACGCTCGAGAGCGTCGCGGGCACGAGCGACGCGACCTGGAACTGGTGCGCGCTGGCCTTGAAGACCTCGTTCGCCGACGGGTCGACCGCGACGGCCATCGTGCCCGCGAGCACGTCGCGCTTCGCCTGTGCGAGGGAGTCGTAGACGTGGAAGACGTACTCGCCCGGCAGGGCCTTGTCGACCGCGGCGACGAGCGTCGGGTCGCTGCCGACCAGGGCGACCGGGACGTCGTGCGGGTGCGGGGCGTGGAACGCGAAGACGTAGCAGAGGCAGAAGCCGACGATGAAGAACAGCGGCATCCAGAGCTGCAGGCCGATGAGCTGCAGGGAGGGGTGCAGCGTGCCGTACCAGCGGCGGTACCGGCTGACCTTCTGCGGTGCGGGGACGGGCGCCTGCCGGACCTGGGACGTCCGGGAGACCGAGCGGCTGCCGGCGACCGGGGCACCGCGGCGGGGCTTCGATCCGCCGCGCGTGGACGGTCGGGTCTGCCGGGACTTCGGTGCGGGCTTCGGCGCGGTGGTGCGCGGCGCTCCGTCTCGGTCAGGGAGGTCGGTGTTCCTGGGGACGTCGTTCCGCGGCTCGCTCACTCGGCGCTGTGCTCCTTCTCCTGGTCGGAGCGTCACGATACGCCCGGGTTGCTCCCCGCGTGCCGTGAGCGGGCGCGACCGCCGTCCCGCGCGGGACGGTTCAGGACCGGCTGCGCGACGCCTGTGCCGAGTCCATCGCGAGCTCCTCGGCGTCGAGCGTCACGAGCACGCGGCGCATGACCTCCTCGTCGAGGTTGCCCTTCTCGCGCTCCTCGAGCACGATCTCGCGCCGACGGTCGAGCAGCTCGCGCCGGATGTCCTGGATCTGCGCACCGCGGAGGCGCATCGGGGCGTTGCGTTCTTCGTCCTCCTCTTCCTCGGCGTCGCGGCGGAAGGTCTCGGCCTGCCGCTCGAGGCGCGCCTTGAGCCGGTTCACGACGGAGTCCACCGCCTGCGGGCCGTACTGCTCCGACCAGGCCGAGCGGCGGCGTTCGAGGAGCGCGATCGCGGCCTCGGTCGTGCGCTGGTTGAGCCGCATCTCGCTGCGGACGTCCTCCTCGCCCTCGCGCGGGTCCTGCACCTTGAGCGCGCGGATGACGAAGGGGAGCGTGAGCCCCTGCAGCAGGAGCGTGCCGACGGTCACGACGAACGCGATGATGAAGATCGTGTCCTGGGCCTTGATCTCGACCGGGTCCGCCACGACCGCGACCGCTGCGGCGAGCGTCACCACGCCGCGCATGCCGGTCCACGAGACGACGGTGAGCTCGCGCCAGTTGAGCTTCGGCTCCGCCGAGCCGCGGATCCAGCGCAGGGAGGGGTGACCGCGGGACAGCCGGATGCGCAGGGGCCGGACCCACCGCCCGTGGAAGCGGTTCCGCACGTACGACTCGAAGACGAACAGCGGCCGGACCAGGACCACGACGACGAGCACGACGGCCGCGGCGGTCAGGGTCTGGCCGAGGCTGCGGTCGCTCTCGACGAGGTCCTGCACGACGGTGTTCAACTGCAGGCCGATGAGCGCGAACACGAAGCCCTCGAGGATGACGTCCATGCTCGTCCACAGCGGGCGCTCCTGCAGGCGGGTCGCGTAGCCCTCCTTCGGCGAGTTGTAGCCGATGTACAGGCCCGCGGTGACGACCGCGATGACGCCGGAACCGGACAGGTGCTCGGCGAGGACGTAGGCGACGAACGGCAGCAGGATGCTCATGATCGTCTCGACGACCGGGTCGTTGATGCGCATCCGGATCCAGTGCACCGCGACGCCGAGCACGATGCCGACCGCGAAGCCGACGCCGATCGCGAGCGCGAAGATCCCGAGGTCCTGCCAGATCGTCAGCGAGGTGCCCGCCGCGATGAGGGTGAACACGCGCACGAGCGTCAGCGAGGCGGCGTCGTTGATGAGGCTCTCGCCCGACAGCACGGTCATCACCCGACGGGGGAGCCCGAGCTTGCGGCCGATCGACGCCGCGGACACCGCATCCGGCGGGGCGACGACGGCACCGAGCAGGATCGCCGCGGGCCAGTCCATGTCCGGGATGATCAGGTAGGCCGCGAGGCCGACGGCCAGCGCGGTGATGATCACGAGGAAGACGCCGAGTCGTCGGATCTGCTTGATCGACTGCCGGAAGCTCTGCCACGACACGTCGAGTGCCGCCGAGTACAGCAGCGGCGGCAGGACCACCGTGAGGATGACCTCGGAGTCGATCTTGATCTCGGGCAGCCCCGGGACGAACGACACCGCGAGCGCGACCGCCGTCACGAGCAGGGGCGCTGGTAGTCCCTTGGCGCGGGCGAAGCCGGTCACCGCGAGCGAGCCGACCAGCAGGATGAGGAGCTCGACGATGTCCATGGCCTCCATCCTCCCATCCGGTGGTTCCGATCCTGAACGACCCCGAAGGCCGGGTGGACGCGGGATGAACGACAGGGTTTGTGCTCAGCGGGCAGGCCTGGGACACTCGTCCGCGGTGGACATCACACTCATAGTCGTCCTGGTCATCGCGTTGGCCCTCTTCTTCGACTTCACAAACGGTTTTCACGACACCGCCAACGCGATGGCGACACCGATCGCCACGGGCGCCATGAAGCCCAAGGTGGCGGTCACGGTCGCCGCGGTGCTCAACCTCATCGGTGCGTTCCTCAGCACCGCCGTGGCGACGTCGATCTCGCACGGACTCATCAACGAGGGGCCCGGTGGCGTCGCCATCACCCCCGAGATGATCTTCGCCGGGCTCATCGGCGCGGTGGTCTGGAACATGATCACGTGGCTGCGCGGCCTGCCGTCGTCGTCCTCGCACGCGCTGTTCGGCGGGCTCATCGGTGCCGCGATCGTCGGTGCCGGGTTCGGCTCGGTGAACTACGCCGCGCTGCTGACGGTCGTGATCATCCCGGCGTTCCTGTCGCCGGTCATCGCGGCGCTCGTCTCGCTGCTCGCGACCCGCATCGCCTACCGCGTCACCCGCCGTCCGGTGTTCCCGAACGAGCGCGGCGGCTTCCGGATCGGCCAGGTGTTCACGAGCTCGATGGTGTCGCTCGCGCACGGCACGAACGACGCGCAGAAGACCATGGGCGTCATCACGCTGACCCTGATCGCCTCCGGCTCGCAGTCGGCGGACTCGGGCGTCCAGTTCTGGGTGATCGTCGCCTGTGCGCTCGCGATCGCCCTCGGCACGTACACGGGCGGCTGGCGGATCATCCGCACGCTCGGCTCGGGCCTCACCGAGATCCGCGCGACGCAGGGCTTCGCGGCCGAGGCGTCGACCGCCGCGACGATCCTGGCGTCGAGCCACCTCGGCTTCGCCCTCTCCACCACGCAGGTCTCCTCGGGCTCGATCATCGGTGCCGGTCTCGGCCGTCGCGGGTCGAAGATCCAGTGGTCGACCGCGGGCAAGATCGTGATCGCCTGGTTCATCACGCTCCCCGCCGCCGCCGCGGTCGGTGCGATCGCCTCGGCCATCGCCCTGCTCGGCGTCCCCGGCCTGGTGATCGACGCGGTCGTGGGCGCGGCCGTGATCCTCGGCCTGTACCTCTGGTCGCTCCGCAAGCCGCACGACCAGGCCGCCGCGATCGAGGTCGACGTGGCCGCGAACGCCGTGTTCACCCGCAAGGAGCTCCGCGACATGCAGCGCAAGAAGCGTGCCGCCCGGGTCGCGGAGCGTCGCGCCGAACTCAGCCGCGAGCGCACGCTGCGCCGCATGGCCGGACGCAACGGAGGACGCCGCTGATGAGCATCGACTGGTTGGCCTTCCTCACCGTCGCCGTGGTCGCGGTCGTCTCCGCGTGCTTCGTCGTCCTCGTGTACTCGATCGGGCTGCGCCTGTGGAGCGAGGCCGACACCCGTGCGGGCAAGTACACCGTGAAGGACGACGGCACGATCGGCCCGGCAACGGCCGGCTTCCCGCAGCCGGGGGCGGTGCAGCCCGCCGTGCGCGCGTTCCGCGCGCTGTCGATCGCGTGCTTCGCGGTCACCGGCGCCGCCGTGCTGTACGGGATCTCCCTGATCGTCCCGCAGTTCCACTGATCCCGGAGTCCCGTACGCGCCGGTCGCGGGACGCGACCGCGTGACGGTCGGGAGGCCCGTGGCGACGCCGCCACGGGCCTCCCGACCGTCCGCTGGTCACCGGCCGGCGGCCGCCCGTCGGACCGTCACGTCCCGCGGTGCCGCGCGCCCGGTGCGGCCGCCCGCCCGTCGTTCGGTCCGACGCCACGCAGCGCCGTGCGCGCTGCCGGACCGGACCGACCGGACGGGCTAGCCTCGTGGGGTGACCGGCAACGAAGCAGCACGCACCCGCACCGAGACCGACTCCCTGGGATCCCTGGAGGTCCCCGTGGACGCCTACTGGGGGATCAACACCCTGCGGGCGCTCGAGAACTTCCCGATCACCTCGGTGCCGATCGCGGTCTACCCGGACCTGATCGTGGCGCTCGCGACGGTCAAGCAGGCCGCCGCCCGTGCGAACAAGGCGATCGGGGTGCTCGACGCCGAACGTGCCGACGCGATCGACCGTGCCGCGCAGGAGGTGCGCGACGGCGCGCTGCGGGAGCAGTTCGTCGTGGACGTCGTGCAGGGCGGTGCCGGGACGAGCACGAACATGAACACGAACGAGGTGCTCGCGAACCGCGCCCTCGAGCTGCTCGGCCGCGAGAAGGGCGACTACGGGTACCTCCACCCGATCGACCACGTCAACCGCAGCCAGTCGACCAACGACACGTACCCGACGAGCGTCAAGCTCGCGATGATCCTCGGCGTGCACCGGCTGACCGAGCAGCTCGAGCTGCTGTCGGAGGCCTTCGCCGAGCGGGGCCGCGCGTTCCAGGACGTCCTCAAGGTCGGCCGCACGCAGCTGCAGGACGCCGTCCCGATGACCCTCGGGCAGGAGTTCACCGGCTTCTCGCACACCATCCAGGAGGACGTCCTCCTGCTCCGCACGGTGACGCCGCTGCTCGCCGAGACGAACCTCGGCGCGACGGCCATCGGGACCGGCATCACCGCCGACCCGCTCTACCGCGACGAGGTCCGCCGGCAGCTCCAGGTCGCGAGCGGGCTCGACATCGTGACGGCGCCCGACCTCATCGAGGCGACGAGCGACGCGGGTGCGTTCATGACCCTGTCCGGCGCCGTCAAGCGCAGCGCCGCCAAGCTCTCGAAGATCTGCAACGACCTCCGGTTGCTCGCCTCCGGTCCGCAGGCCGGGCTCGGGGAGATCACGCTGCCGGCTCGCCAGGCCGGGTCGTCGATCATGCCCGGCAAGGTCAACCCGGTGATCCCCGAGGTGGTCAACCAGATCGCGTTCGCCGTCGCGGGTGCCGACACCACGGTGACGATGGCGGCCGAGGGCGGACAGCTGCAGCTCAACGCCTTCGAGCCGATCATCGCGCACTCGATCCTGCAGTCTCTGCAGTGGATGGCGAGCGGGTGCGCGACGCTCCGGGTGAACTGCGTCACCGGGATCGAGGCGAACGAGGCGAAGCTCGCCGCCCAGGTGGACACGAACGTGGGCGTCGTCACGGCACTGACGCCGTACATCGGGTACGCGGCGGCGGCGTCGATCGCGCACACGGCGCTGACGACCTCGACGCCGATCGCGACGCTCGTCACGGCCGCGGGGCTGATGGACGAGGACCAGGTGACCCGGGTGCTCTCCCCGGCACGGCTGTCCGGCATCGAGCTCGCGACCGGGGCGATCCCGGTCGTGACCGAGGAGATGCTCGACGCCGAGGCGGCACGGGTGGCGCGGGAGCGCGAGCAGTAGTCAGGGCTGACGCGGGCGCGTCAGGGCATCGGGGGTTCGCCGACGCGCACCTGCCGGGACAGCGCCCGCAGGTGCTCGGCCGTCGGGTCCGGCTCCTCATCGGTCGACTCGTCCGCCGCCGCCTGCTCGGCAGCCGCCAGCCGGACGTGGTGCGCGGTCGCGATGTCCTGGTCCCGCCACCGGGCCAGCACGAAGTTCCGCGTGACGTCGCGCAGCGGCAGCCGGATCGACTCGTCGGCCTCGATCCCGGCGAGCAGCTGCCGCATCCGGATCACCTCGGAGTCGAGCTCCCCGCCGACCACGAGCACGAAGTTCGAGATGTACAGGTAGACGAGCAGCAGGATCGCGCCGCCGAGCCACCCGTACGCCTTGTTGCTGCCGCCGATCGTCTCGACGTAGAGGGCGAAGCCGACCGTGGCGACGGCCCAGGTCCCGATCGCGAACGCGGCACCCGCCGAGACCCACCGTAGCTGCGGCGTCTTCACGTTCGGCGTCGCGTAGTACAGCACCGCCACCATCACGACGAGGTCCACCGCGAGGACGGGCCACTTCGCCACGTTCCAGAGGTCGTCGACCCAGGACGGCCAGCCCAGCTGCGTGATCACCGCGGCCGAGATCGTCGGGGTGACGAGCAGGATGACGATCGCGATCGCACCGCCGACCATCACGAGCAGGGTGACGAGGAGCATCATCGCGCGGAACTTCCAGATCCGCCGGCCCTCCTCGACCTCGTAGGCGGTGTTCATCGCGCGGCCGAACGCGGTCGCGTACCCGGACAGCGACCACAGCGTCAGCACCAGGCCGATCGTGAAGCCGGCCCACGGGTTGTCCAGGGAGAGCAGCTGGCGCAGCGGCCCCTCGAGGTGCTGCGCGGTCTCCGGCCGGACGATGAAGCCGAGCACCTGCACCACGTCGGTGAGGCTGTCGCCCTGCCGGTCGACGACCGACAGCGCGGACACCACGGCGAGGGCGCTCGGGAACACGGTGAGCAGGGCGAAGAACGTCAGCGAAGCTGCCGCGTCCACCACCCGGTGCCGGATGACGGAGTGGTAGGTGCGCCGGACGACCGCGCGGAGGCCGGTCCGCTGCAGGTCGCGCGAAGCGCTGTCGGGCATGCCGAGAACGGTACCCGACCCCGGGACGGACGGGAGGCGCGGTGCCGGGCCGCCACGCGCCTCCCGCTGCCGCGGTGCGGACCGGAGGCGCGGTGCCGGGCCGCCACGCGCCTCCCGGCTGCCGCGGTGCGGACCGGAGGCGCAGTGCGTCAGTTCGCGTGCGGGTGCAGCGCGTCGTAGCGGCGGAACGACGGCACCAGCCGGAGCAGCAGCGCGACGAGCCCGATGATGAGCACGCCGCCGATCACCGGTGGGTACGCGATCCCGGCGGCGACCACGAGCCCGGCGTACAGGTCACCGAGGCGCGGACCGCCGGTGACGACCACGATGAAGATGCCCTGGAGTCGGCCGCGCATGCCGTCCGGCGAGGCGGCCTGCAGGATCGTGTTCCGGAACACCGAGCTGACGTTGTCCGCGCCGCCCGCCATCGCGAGGAACAGTGCGGCGAGCCCGAGGCCGGGCAGGATCTCGACGCCGAACGCCTCGCCGGACCGGCCGCCGAGCGCGTGCGCGAGTGCGATGACCACGCCGAACGCCGCGATCGCCCCGCCGTACGCGGTGATCGCCCAGCCGACGGCCTCGCCCTGGCGGCGCACGTGCCCGAGCGGGCCGGAGAACACGCTCGACAGCAGGGCACCGATCGCGTACGCGGCGGTGAGCGTGCCGACCGTGATCGATCCGCCGCCGATGACGAGCGCGCCGATCGCGGGGAAGAGCACGCGCGGCTGGCCGAAGGTCATCGCGACGATGTCGAGCACGAAGGTCATCGTGATGTTGCGGGAGCGCCGGAGGAAGCGCGCACCCTCGACGAGCGAGCTCAGCCCGGGCTTCAGCGCGTCGCGGTCGGCCGCCATCCGCGGCAGCGTGAACACCCCGAGGAACGCGAACGTGAACAGGACGACGTCGATCGTGTACGTCGGCGCGAACCCGACGCTCGCGATGAGCACGCCCGCGATCGCCGGGCCCACCGTGACCTGGAACCCGGACGCGATGCCGCCGAGGGCGCTCGCCGCGGGGAGCAGGTCGGTGCCGACGAGCCGCGGCACGATGGCCGACCGGGAGGCGTTGCTCACGGTGGCGGCGACGGCGTTCACGGTCGCGAGCACGTAGAGGAGTGCGACGCTCTGCAGCCCGAGCCAGGCGTGCGTGGCGATGAGGGCCACCGCGGCCCAGGCGACGATCGAGGACACCAGGGCGACGAGCCGCCGGTCGAAGGCGTCGGCGAGCATGCCGCCGTACAGCCCCGCGACGATCATCGGGAGGAGTGCGATCACCCCGACGAGCGCCACCGCGAAGGTCGAGTGGGTGATCTCGTACACCTCGAGGCCGACCGCGACGGTGGTCATCTGCGTGCCGATCCCGGCGATCGCGGTGCCCGCCCAGAGCCGCGCGAACGCGGGGGAGCGGCGGAGCGGGGTGAGGTCGGCGAGCAGGCGGCGGCGGGGCGCGGTGTCAGGTGGTGTCACGGTGGAACCATTCTGGTGCCTGGCGCGTCCGTCCGCGCGTCCGCGCGTTCGCGCGTTCGCGCGTTCGCGCGTCCGCGCGTTCGCGCGTTCGCGCGTCCGCGCGTTCGCGGGGAGCGAGACCCTGCGCGGCCCGGGATCGCCCAGACTGACGACCTGGTTGACTGGCGCGCATGACTGACCTCAACAGCAAGCCCGAGTTCGACGCCCCCGTGGGTCCGGCCCCCACCGAGCTCGTGATCACCGACATCGTCGAGGGCGACGGCCCCGAGGCCTCCGCGGGTTCGACGGTCAAGGTGCACTACGCCGGCGTCGAGTACGAGACCGGCGAGGAGTTCGACAGCTCGTGGAACCGCGGCGAGCCGATCGACTTCCCGCTCGCGGCGCTCGTGCGCGGCTGGCAGGAGGGCATCCCCGGCATGAAGGTCGGCGGACGCCGCAAGCTCGTCGTCCCGCCGGAGCTCGCCTACGGCCCGGCCGGCGGCGGCCACTTCCTGTCCGGCAAGACCCTGATCTTCGTGATCGACCTGCTCGGGGTCCGCTGATGCGCGTCGGCGCCCCGACGATCGAGCTGAACGACGGCCACCGGTTCCCGGAGCTCGGGCTCGGCACGTACGGGCTGAACGGCGACGAGGGCGCCGCGGCGGTCGGCGCGGCGATCACGAGCGGCTACCGGCTGCTCGACACCGCGCTGAACTACGGCAACGAGGACGCCGTCGGTCGTGCCGTGCGGGAGTCCGAGGTGGACCGCGAGGACCTCGTCGTCACGTCGAAGCTGCCCGGCCGGCACCACGGCTACGACGAGGCGCACCGCTCGGTCGAGGAGACCCTGGGCAACCTCGGCCTCGACCGCGTGGACCTGTACCTCATCCACTGGCCGAACCCGTCCGTGGACCGGTTCGTCGACACGTGGAAGGCGCTCGTCGACCTGCGTGACAGCGGCACCGTCCGCTCGATCGGCGTCTCGAACTTCACGCCGGCGCACCTGGAGCGGATCATCGACGCCACCGGTGTCGCGCCGGCGGTGAACCAGGTCGAGCTGCACCCGTACTTCCCGCAGGCCGAGCTCCGCAAGGTGCACGCGCAGTACGGGATCGTGACCGAGAGCTGGAGCCCGCTCGCGAAGCAGTCCCAGCTGCTCACCGAACAGCCCGTGCTGGACGCGGCGTCCGCGCACGGGGTCACCCCCGGCCAGGTCGTGCTGCGCTGGCACGTGCAGCTCGGCGCGGTGCCGGTGCCGAAGTCGGGCGACCCGGACCGCCAGCGCGAGAACCTCGACGTGTTCGGCTTCGCGCTCACCGACGACGAGGTGCACGCGATCTCCGCGCTCGAGCGCGGCCGCCTGTGGGACGGCGACCCGGACACCCACGAGGAGATGTAGGGGCTGACGCCCCGACGGTCGGTGCGTCCCGCACCGACCCGCTGCGGACGGGAGGCGCGGTGCCAGCAGGCACCGCGCCTCCCGTCCGTCCGCGGTTGCGTCCCGAGCCCGCACCTGCGTCCTGGGTGTCGGTGCGCCGGGACTACACTGGACACCCCTGTTTCCCGAAGGGTGGCGTGTGTCCGAACCGACCGAGACCGACCGCGAGCGCGGCTACGTGGACGGGCTCTTCGCCCGTCTCGACGACCTGACGGCCGAGGCCGAGCAGCGACTCGCCGAGACCCGCCGCCAGGCGGTCGGCGGCAACCACCAGAGCCGCAGCGAACGCGACGCGTACGCCCGCCTGTACGAGGACACCATCGCGACGCTCGAGCGCGTCGGCGACCGGCTGGTGTTCGGTCGGCTCGAGGTGTCCGAGCCCGCCGACGACGAGGACGCCTTCCGCTACATCGGCCGCGTCGGCCTCCGCGACGACGAGCACCGGCCGCTCCTGCTCGACTGGCGCGTGCCCGGGGCGAGCGCGTTCTACCAGGCCACCGCGGCCCACCCGATGGGGATGCGGGCGCGGCGGCACCTGACGCTCGAGGGCCGCCGGGTGGTCGGCGTCGAGGACGAGGTGTTCGACGCGACGCTCTACGACGACGAGCGCACCCACCTGCAGGGCGAGGGGGCGCTCCTCGCGGCCGTGACCGCCGAGCGCACCGGCCGGATGACCGACATCGTCGCGACGATCCAGGGCGAGCAGGACCGTGTGATCCGCTCCCCGCTCGAGGGCGTCCTCATCGTGCAGGGCGGCCCCGGCACCGGCAAGACCGCGGTCGCGCTGCACCGTGCGGCCTACCTGCTCTACACGCACCGTGACCGGCTCCGCGGGTCCGGCGTGCTCATGGTCGGGCCGTCCTCGGCGTTCCTGACCTACATCGAGCAGGTGCTGCCGTCGCTCGGCGAGACCGGCGTCGTGATGGCCTCGCTCGGCTCGCTGTACCCGGGCGTCCACGCCACCGTGCACGACTCCCGGGACGTCGCCGCCGTGAAGGGCTCCGGGCAGATGGCCGCCCTGCTCCGCCGTGCGGTGCGCTCGCGGCAGGTCGTGCCCACCGAGTCGGTCGTGCTCGACGTCGAGGGCGAGCGCCTGGCCGTCCCCGCGCAGCTCGTCGCCGACGCGGTGAAGCGGGCGCAGGACCGGGGCAAGCCGCACAACGTCGCGCGCGTGACCTTCAACAAGATCGCCCTCGACGCCATGACACGGCTGCTGGCCGACCAGCTGCGGGAGCGCGGCACGACGGTCGACGAGGCCGACGAGAAGGTCCTGCGCGAGGACATCCGCAGCTCGTACGACGCCCGGGTGCTGCTCAACACCGCGTGGCTGCCGCTGCCGCCCGAGAAGTTCCTCGAGGACCTCTACGCCCGGCCGAACTGGCTCGCCTCGCTGACCCCGGACTGGACGCCCGAGCGGCGTGCGCTCCTCGCCCGTCCGCGCGGCGCCGGCTTCACGGTCGAGGACGTCCCGCTCCTGGACGAGGCGGCCGAGCTCCTCGGTCCGTTCGACCCGACCGGCGGCGCGGCCAAGCGGCAGGCCAAGGCGAGCCGGGACCGCGACGTCGAGAACGCCCGCCAGGCCATCGAGAACATGGGCGTCGAGGGGATCGTCACCGCCGAGCAGGTCGCCGGGTCCTTCGCCGAGGGCGGGGACGGCCGGACCACGGCCGAGCGCGCTGCGGCCGACCGTGAGTGGACGTACGGGCACATCGTCGTCGACGAGGCCCAGGAGCTCTCGCCGATGCAGTGGCGTGTGCTCGCCCGGCGCAACCCGCTCCGGTCGTTCACGATCGTCGGGGACATGGCGCAGGGTTCCTCGCCGGGTGCCGCGCGGACCTGGGACGACGTGGTCGGTGCCCTCGCCCGCCGGCGTCGCGGTCGCGCACCGCTCGTGCCGATCGACCACCGCATCGCCGAGCTCACGGTGAACTACCGCACCCCGCGCTCGATCGTGCAGGCCGCCGGGGAGTACGCCGACGCCGCCGGGCTCACCGTGACGCGCAACGAGGCCGTGCGCGACGGCGACCCGGTCGACCGCGTGACCGTGCGTCGTGCCGACCTGCTCGACACCGTGGCCGACCACGTCGCCGCCGAGCGGGAGCGCATCGGGTCGGGCACGATCGGCGTCATCACCCCGGAGGTGCTCGTCACCGCGGTGCGGGAGCGGCTCGCGGCGACGCAGGCCGACGTCCGCGGGCTCGGGTCACCGCGTCCGGGGTCGGTCACGGTGCTCACCGGTGCCGACGCGAAGGGGTTGGAGTTCGACGGGGTCCTGCTGGTGGACCCGGAGCGGGTCGGTGCCGACGCGGCACGTCCGGCGGCGGCGGTCTACGTCGCGATGACGCGACCGACCCGCCGGTTGGTCGTCGTCGACGTCGAGGACTGACGCGGCGGGCGGTGCGCCGGCCGGACCTGCCCGCCACCGCCCCGCCGTCGTCGACGTCGTGGACGGCCGCTGCGTGCGGCCATCAGTCCGGGTCGCCCTGGTCGCGCACCCGCGCGACCAGGGTCGCCCACGGCCCGTCGAGCTGACTGCCCGGGATCGTGACCGTGGTCCGCGCGACCGTGACGGTCCACGTGAAGTCGTCGGGCGGTGTCCGGTGGCGGACGGGGGCCTCGCGCGGCAGGGCACCGACCAACTCGTGCCAGGTCTCCGGGTCGTCGCACGTGTCGGTGTCGATCCGCCAGCCCCGCGAGGTGCCGGCGAACCCACCCGAGCGGCGGACGACGATCTGCATGGCCGGAGGCTACGCCCCGTGGCGCGGGCCGTCCCCGCTGCCGTCCCCGCTGCCGTCCGTGACGGCGTCGCCGTCCGTGCCCACGTCACCGTCCGTGTCCGTGACGCCGTCCGTGGTGCCGGCTGCCGTCGCCCCGAGCACCCCGACCGTCCGCCAGGCGTCGGCGACCGCGGTGGCCTCGGCCGAGCCCCGGCCGAACCGTCGGGCCGCCGCGTCGACCGTGACCCGCGCGAAGCCCGCGAAGTCGATCGACTCCGTGGTCGCGTCGGAGGTCAGGGCGTCCCACCACACGGCACCGGCGCCCTCCCACGCGTTCCCGCCGATGGCCGTGGCCGCCAGGAAGAAGGCGTGGTTCGGGATGCCGGAGTTCAGGTGCACCCCGCCCGAGTCCTCGGTGGTCTGCACGTACCCGGCCATCGTGGAGGGCTGCGGGTCCTTGCCGAGGACCGGGTCGTCGTAGGCGGTCCCCGGCGCACGCATCGACCGCAGCGCGACGCCGTGCACCGCGTCCGTGAAGAGGCCCTCGCCGATGAGCCACGTCGCCTGCTCGGCGGTCTGGCCCGCGGCGTACTGCGCGACGAGCGAGCCGAAGACGTCGCTCACCGACTCGTTCAGCGCACCCGACTGCCCCTCGTACGTCAGGTCGGCGGTGTACTGCGTGACCCCGTGCGCGAGTTCGTGGCCGATCACGTCGAGCGCGACCGTGAAGCGGCGGAACACCTCGTCGTCCCCGTCGCCGAACACCATCCGCTGCCCGTCCCAGTAGGCATTGTCGTAGTCCTGGCCGTAGTGGACCGTCGCGTCGAGGGGGAGTCCGGCGCCGTCGATCGACACGCGGCCGAACACCTCGAGCCAGAACGCGTGCGTCGCGCCGAGGCCCGCGTACGCCTCGTCGACCGCGGCGTCGCCGGTGGCGGGCTCGCCCTCGCGCCGGACGACGGTGCCGGGGAGCGTGGTCGTGCCTGCGGCGTCGGCGATCGTGCGCTGCGGTGACCGGTCGGGCGTCGCGGCGAGCTGTCGCGGTCGGACGCGGTGCTCGTGCTTGGGCGCGCTGACCGCGGACATCTCGGCGAGGGCGGTGCGGGCGGCCGCGGCGGCACGGGGGTGTTCGGCCGCCCGGGCCACGGCCTGCAGCAGGTAGGGCGGGACGACGGAACGGAACCGGTCGTGTGCGGTCATGGCGTCATGCAACCACCGACCGCCGACGGTCGCGTGGCCCGTGCGGGGAACGGCGGGCGGCGCGGCTCAGTCCTGGCGGCGGTTCGCCACCAGGTCGAGCGCGTAGGACTCCCACCACTGCCCGGCCGCCGGGCCGCCGTTGCAGGTGCCGTCGCTCAGCCCCGGGGTCTTCACCCACAGCAGCGCGTCGAGCCGGGTCGTGCCCCGGGTCACGTGCGGCGGCTGCCCGAGCCCCGCGCCCTCGGGGTTGCACCACGTGCCGCGCCAGCCCTGTCCGTTGCGGGAGACATCGACGACGAAGTGCGGGTCGCCGCCGATCGCGTCGGCCAGCCGGTCGGCGTAGGCGCGCTCCTGGTCGACGCGGTAGAAGTTCGACACGTTCGTCGCGAAGCCCTGCACCCGGTCGACCCCGGCCTGTCGCAGCCAGCGGGCCATCGTCGCCACGGGGACCCGGTCCTCGTTGCCGCCGTCGAGGTACACCGTCAGGCCCCGCCCGGTCAGCTCGTCGACGGCCTGGCGCAGCAGGTGCAGTCGGTCGGCGCCGAGCCGCTCGCACACGTGGATCTGCGCGATCGAGTCCGGCTCGACCAGGACCACGGCGTGCGAACCGGCCATCGCCCGCACCGCCGACCGGACCCACGGCAGGTAGTCGCGCTCGGCCGTCCCGCCCTTCGAGAAGCTCCCGCAGTCCCGGTCGGGGATCGCGTACAGGACGAACACCGGGGTGCGGCCCTGCTGCCGGGCGTCCCGGACGACCCGGCGCACGACCTGGCGCGTCGCGGTCTCGTCGGGGTCGGTGAGCCAGGTCGCGACGGGCTGGTCGGCGATCACCGCGAGCCGCCCGGCGGTGCTCGTGTCGCCGGCGGCGCGGGCGTCGGCCTCGCGCCGGCCTGCCTGGTTGTCCTGCACGGGCTGCTGTGCGAGCCCACCCGGGAAGGCGGCCGCCGCGGTGCGCCGCGCGGTGATCGTGCGGTCGTCGTGGTGGTCGGGCGGTCGGACCAGCACGACGGCGGTGACGACCGCGACGACGAGGAGCGCGACGGCGCCGATCCACGCCCACTGTCGGCGCCCGCTGTCCCGACGGGCACCGCGCGTGCGCCCGCCCGGACGTCCGGTGTCGCCCCGGCCGTGGTCCCCTTGCTGCGGCATGCGTCCATGCTGGCAGGTCGAGCGCCGGGGGACCACTGCACGACGTCGGGTCACAGGCTCGGCGGTCGGTCCGTTCAGGGTCGCCGGGCGTCCGCACAGCCCGGACGCCGGGTCCTGCCAGGCGTGCACCCCGATACTTGCCGGATGTTCCGGAAGGCCCTGCTCCTCGCCACCACCGTCGGCTACGGCTGGGTGATCTGGCGGATGACGCTGACCCCGCGGGTCTTCTCGCACGCCCAGGACGCGCTGGTCCTCCGGGCGATCGCCTGGGTGCAGCAGCTGCCGCACGGCACGTGGTTCACCTACGACCGGGTCGAGTTCCTCGCGAACATCGCGATGTTCGTCCCCGTCGGCGTGCTCGCGGCCCTCTGGCTGCCGCGGCGCTGGTGGGTCCTCGGCGCCGTCGTCGCGGTCGGCCTGTCGACCGGCATCGAGCTGGCGCAGGCCGCCTTCCTGCCGTTCCGCGTCGCCGACCCCCGCGACGTGCTGTCGAACGGTCTCGGCGGACTGCTCGGGGCGACGCTCGTCGGCCTCGTCCGGAGCCTGCTGCCGGCGCCGCGCCGCCGCCGGCTCCGCGTCCGCACGGTGTGACCGGCGGCGTCGGCGTGCCCGATCTCTGGTAGTCTCGTCCGGTTGCCGTCGAACGGCCGCGGACAAAGAGCGCTCGTGCATCAGGCACGGGCACCGCGCAACGGACAGAGAGGGGATCACCATGGCACTTGACGCGAAGGTCAAGCAGGAGATCATCGAAGAGTACGCGACCCACCCGGGCGACACCGGATCCCCCGAGGTCCAGGTCGCCGTTCTGACGCGTCGCATCAACGACCTGAACGAGCACCTCAAGGAGCACAAGCACGACCACCACTCGCGTCGTGGTCTGCTGCTCATGGTCGGTCAGCGTCGCCGTCTCCTCGGGTACCTCTCCGACGTCGACATCAGCCGCTACCGTGCGCTCATCGAGCGCCTCGGCCTGCGCCGCTAGTCGTCTCGCAGACACTGCTCGACCGGACGCCCCGGTCCTCCTCGTGAGGACCGGGGCGTTCCTCGTTCCCACCCGGCGCGGACGGAGGTGCTCCTCGTCCGCACCGGGAATGGTTGCGTCCGCCTCCCGGTTCGGTAGGATGTTCATGCAAACGCATCGAAAGACAGGACGCACCATGACCACCATCGCCGTCGTCTCCGCCGGGCTCTCCGAGCCCAGCTCCACGCGCCTGCTCGCCGACCGCCTCGCCGAGGCCACGGTCGCCGCCGTCGCGGCCGACCAGGCATCGGCCGGCCCGACGACGGCCGACCGGACGACGGGTGACGGCCGGGGAGGCGCGGTGCAGGTCCGCCACGTCGAGCTGCGTCCGATCGCGCACGAGATCGTCGACGCGATGCTCACCGGGTTCGCCGCGCCCGCGCTCGCCGCCGCGCAGGCGACCGTCCTCGAGGCCGACGCGGTCGTGTTCGTCACGCCGGTCTTCACGGCCGGGGTGAGCGGCCTGGCGAAGAGCTTCCTCGACGTGCTCGACAAGGACGCGCTCGTCGACGTGCCCGTGCTCCTGGCGGCCACGGGCGGGACCGCGCGGCACTCGCTCGCGATCGACCACGCGCTGCGGCCGGTCTTCGCCTACCTCCGTGCGGCGGTCGTCCCGACGGGCGTCTTCGCCGCGACCGACGACTGGGGGAGCGCCGCCGACTCGGCCGCGCTCGACGCGCGCATCCGCCGGGCCGGGGTCGACCTGGCCTGGGCGATCCGCGCCTCCCGGCGGACGCCGCAGCGGGCCGACGCCCTCCCGGAGACGGTCGACTTCGCGTCCCTGCTCGGCGGCCTCGGCCACTGAGCCGAGGGGCCGGCCGACCGACGGTCCGGTGGGCCCGTCAGTACCAGTGCGGGTTGACGCTCATCTCGTGGTGCCACGCGCCGCACGGCGACCCGTAGGCGTCCCGGATGTACGCCAGGCCCCAGTCGACCTGCGTCGCCGCGTTCGTGCGCCAGTCGGCCCCGGCCACCGACATCTTGTTCGCGGGGAGTGCCTGCGGGATGCCGTAGGCCCCGCTCGACGCGTTGAGGGCGTTCGCGCGCCACCCGGACTCCTGCGTCCACAGCGACACGAGGCACGAGTACTGATCGGAACCCCAGCCGTAGCTGCCGAGCCGGCTCTGCGCGTACGCCTTGGCGCCCGCCGGGTCGACCGCGACGCCGTCGGTGCTCGGGTAGGCGTTCCCGCCGCCCGACGACGCCGACGATCCCGACGACCCCGCCGCCTGTCGTGCCTGCTCCGCCAGGGCTGCCGCCTGCGCGGCGCGGGCCTGTGCGGCGGCCTGTGCCGCGACCGCCTGGCCGACGGCGTACTGCTGCTCGGTCGCCGCGGTCGTGTCCTTGAGCGCCGCGAGCTGTGCGTACAGCTCGTCGCTGTGCTGCTGCGTGCTGTCGACCGCCTGCTGCGCGGCGTCCGACGCGGACGCCGCGGCGTCGGACTTCTGCTCCGCCGCCGCGGCCAGCGCGGTCCGCTCGTCCTCGGCGCGGAGGGCCTGCTCGTGCAGGGACGACGCCGTGTGCGCCGCGACGGACGCGTCGTCGAGGACGTCGGTCCAGGTGCCGGTGAGCTGGTCGAGTGCGCCGAGCTGGTAGAGCAGCTCGTCCGGGTCGTGGGCGCTCGCGATGCGGCTGGTCATCGCCCCCTGGTTGCCGTCCCGGTACAGGCTCGCCGCCAGCTGGCCGGCGCGGGTCTTCGCCCGGTCGGCCGTCTGCTGCGCCTCCGTCGCCTGGGCCTGGAGGCTCGTGGCGGTCTGGGTGGCCACGGTCAGGTCCGCCTCGGCGCGGTCGGCGGCCGCGGACGCGTCGAGCGCGGCCTGCGACTTGGTCGCGGCGTCGGCCTGTGCCGCGTGCAGGGCGTCCTGGATCGTGGCGACCTCGGCCTGCTTCGCCTGCTCGTTGCCCTTCGCGGCCTCGACGTCCTGCCACGACGGGTAGGTGGTGGCGCTGGCGGGGACGGCGGTGACGACCGGGGCGACGAGCGCGCCGGCGACCAGGGCCACCGCGACGAGCACCGCCCGCGAGGGAGAGGAGCGCATGGCGGCAGGTTACCGGGGACACGCCCGTTCGCCACGAGCCTCGCCGTCCGGCGCCCGAGGGCTGGTAAAGTCCTCATCGTCCGGGGACCGATCCCCGGACGTCACACACGCTGTGACACCACAACATCGCGCAGACCGGGCACGGAGCTGGTCATCGGTGGTGGTTCGCGGGCCGTCCGGAGTCCCGAGTGCTTCTACTGCTGGCCAGACATGCGCCCCGACACATCGGCGCGCACGCACCACGAGTGCCGTCGCCCAGGTCTGCCGAACACGTCAAGGAGGCACCCTTTTGGAGGGTCCCGAGATCAAGTTCGCCGAGGCTGTCATCGACAACGGCCGCTTCGGCACGCGCACCGTCCGGTTCGAGACCGGTCGGCTCGCACAGCAGGCCCAGGGCGCGGTCGCCGCGTACCTCGACGAGGAGACCATGCTCCTCTCGGCCACCAGCGCCGGCAAGCACCCGCGTGAGGGCTTCGACTTCTTCCCGCTGACGGTGGACGTCGAGGAGCGCTCGTACGCCGCCGGCAAGATCCCCGGTTCGTTCTTCCGTCGCGAGGGCCGCCCCTCGACCGAGGCGATCCTGGTCTGCCGTCTCATCGACCGGCCGCTGCGCCCGTCGTTCGTCGACGGTCTCCGCAACGAGGTCCAGATCGTCATCACCGTCCTGAGCATCGCGCCGGACGAGTTCTACGACGCGCTCGCGATCAACGCCGCGTCGGCGTCGACGCAGATCTCCGGTCTGCCGTTCTCCGGCCCGATCGCCGGTGTGCGCCTCGCGCTCATCGACGGCCAGTGGGTCGCGTTCCCGAAGGCGTCGCAGCTCGCCGAGGCCGTCTTCGACCTCACCGTCGCGGGCCGTGTCGTCACGGACGAGGCCGGCAACGAGGACGTCGCGATCATGATGGTCGAGGCCGAGGCCACCGAGCACAGCTGGGACCTCATCCAGGCCGGCGCGACCAAGCCCGACGAGGCCGTCGTCGCGCAGGGCCTCGAGGCGGCCAAGCCGTTCCTCAAGGTCCTCGTCGAGGCGCAGGCGAAGATGGCCGCGCAGTCGGCCAAGGAGATCCAGGACTACCCGGTCTTCCCGCCCTACGCCCCCGAGGTCTACGACGCCGTCGAGGCGATCGCCCTCGACGAGCTCAAGGACGTCTACCAGATCGCCGGCAAGATCGAGCGTCAGGACAAGGACGACGCCCTCAAGGCCCGCGTCAAGGAGGCCATCGCCGCCAAGGTGACGGCCGGCGAGCTCCCCGAGAGCGCCAACGGCCAGGTCAGCGGCGCCTACAAGTCGGTCACGAAGAAGGTCGTCCGCGGCCGCATCCTGACCGAGCAGGTCCGCATGGACGGTCGCGGCCTCGCCGACATCCGTCCGCTCGACGCCGAGGTCGCCGTGATCCCGCGCGTCCACGGTTCGGCGGTGTTCCAGCGCGGCGAGACGCAGATCCTCGGCGTCACCACGCTGAACATGCTCAAGATGGAGCAGCAGATCGACTCGCTGTCGCCCGTCACGAAGAAGCGTTACCTGCACCACTACAACTTCCCGCCGTACTCGACCGGTGAGACCGGTCGCGTGGGGTCGCCGAAGCGTCGCGAGATCGGGCACGGCTTCCTCGCCGAGCGCGCCCTCGTGCCGGTGCTGCCGTCGCGTGACGAGTTCCCCTACGCCATCCGCCAGGTGTCCGAGGCGCTGAGCTCCAACGGCTCGACGTCGATGGGCTCGGTCTGCGCGTCGACCCTGTCGCTCCTCAACGCCGGTGTGCCGCTCAAGGCCCCGGTCGCGGGCATCGCGATGGGCCTCGTGTCCGACACCGTCGACGGTCAGACCCGCTACGCGGCGCTGACCGACATCCTCGGTGCCGAGGACGCACTGGGCGACATGGACTTCAAGGTCGCCGGCACGGCGGACTTCGTCACGGCGATCCAGCTCGACACGAAGCTCGACGGCATCCCGTCGTCGGTCCTCGACGCCGCGCTCAAGCAGGCGAAGGAGGCCCGCTCGGCCATCCTCGGTGTCCTCAACGAGGCCATCGACGGACCGGACGAGATGGCCGACACCGCCCCGCGTGTGATCTCGGTGCAGATCCCCGTCGACAAGATCGGCGAGCTGATCGGCCCGAAGGGCAAGACGATCAACGGGATCCAGGACGAGACCGGCGCCGACATCTCCATCGAGGACGACGGCACCGTCTACATCGGCGCCGTCGACGGCCCGTCGGCCGAGGCCGCCCGTGCCCAGGTCAACGCGATCGCGAACCCGACGAACCCGGAGATCGGGGACCAGTTCCTCGGCACGGTCGTCAAGATCGCGACCTTCGGTGCCTTCGTGTCGCTGCTGCCGGGCCGCGACGGTCTGCTCCACGTCTCCGAGGTGCGCAAGCTCGCCGGTGGCAAGCGTGTGGAGAACGTCGAGGACGTCCTCGGCGTCGGCCAGAAGATCCTGGTCGAGGTCACCAAGGTGGACGACCGCGGCAAGCTCTCGCTCGCGCCGGTCGTCGCCGACGAGGTGGACACCGAAGGCCGCGAGGGTCACGAGAAGCACGCCGAGGCTCCGGCCGAGGGCTGAACCCCAGCGCGCTGACACACGGACGGCCGCCACTCCCCGCCGGGAGTGGCGGCCGTCCGTCGTTCGTGGTCCGGTCCCGCCGTCAGGAGGCGGGGGTCTCCTGCGTGCCGGTGAGCTGCGCGCGCCCGAGCAGGTGCTCGCGCAGCAGGAACCCGACGACCGCGGGCGTGGCGTCGGCGGGTGCCTCGAGGACGGGGACGTCGAGCGCGCTCACCGTGAAGACGTAGCGGTGCGGTCCGTGTCCGGCGGGCGGGGCGGCGCCGAGGAAGGTGTCGGTGCCGTACTCGTTGCGGCGACGCAGTGCCTCGGCGGGCAGCAGCGCGTCGTCCGTGCCGGCGCCGCGCTCGAGCGACGTGGTCGACGCGGGGAGGTCGGTCAGGCTCCAGTGCCAGAAGCCGGAGCCGGTCGGGGCGTCGGGGTCGTACACCGTGAGCACGTAGCTCTGCGTGCCCTCGGGTGCCCCGGACCACTCGAGTGCGGGGGAGCGGTCCTCGCCACCGGCGTCGCCGCCGCGTGCCCAGTCGGGCAGGACGCCGCCGTCGGCGAAGTCGGGACTCGTCAGGGTGAACGTGGGGACCTCGGGGAGGTTCCAGTTGGGGTCGTTGGCCATGGGACCAGCCAACACCCGCGCCCTGTCCCGGGGACGGGACGGACGGGAGGCCCGTGGCGGGCCCGCCACGCGCCTCCCGTCCGGGACGTGGACCGGTCGGTCAGGCCGCGATGACGCGGTCGACCACGCGACCGAGCGCCGCCGTCGCGGCGATCGCGTCGCCCGCGTAGGCGCCGGACATCGCCCCGTCGCGCGCGAGCATGAGCTCGTCGGCGCCGTCGCCCGGCAGCGGGTGGCCGGCGCGCTGCAGCAGGGCGAACAGTTCCTCCGTGTACCAGTCACGGTGGCTGGCGACGACCTCGCGCACGGGGTGCCGGGGGTCGTGGTACTCCGCGGCGGCGTTGAGGAACGCGCACCCGCGGAACTCGGCCCGGCTCACCTCGCCGGAGACGGCGGCGACCCAGGCGCGGACGGCCTCGGTGGGGGTCTCGGCGTCGGCGACGAGCTGTTCGAAGCCGGCGCGGACGCGCTCGTGCTGGGCGTGCACGTAGGCGAGGATCAGGTTGTCCTTCGAGCCGTAGTGCTTGTAGAAGGTGGCCTTCGTGACGCTCGCGGCCGAGATGAGCCGGTCGACGCCGACGCACTGGATGCCCTCCTCGTAGAAGAGCCGCGACGCGGTCTCGAGGATGCGGACCTTCGCGCCGCCGGAGCGGGGAGTCGGGGGGACGCTCGACCCGTCCGGCGACGCGAGGTTCGTGCTCGGGCCGGGGAGACGCTGGACGGCCGGTTGGGGGGAATCGACCGTCACAGCGTTGCTCCTCGGACTCATCGGCTCCGCGGGGGAGTGGGGGGACTCCGCCGCGCAGGACTGATGTCCCGAGCCACCGGGTCGGAATCTAGGGGGGCTTCCGACCCGATGAGAAGAACTGTACCACAGTGAGGACAGACAGACGAGTCTTTCTATCCTCCACGGATGTACCCCAGTTCGAGGCACGCGGCGTGTGGCTGGGGAAACTGGGCGGCGCGCTCGTGCGGATCAGTAGGCTCTCCTGCGATGAACCAACCAGTGCCGTTGCCGCTCGAGGCCCCTGACACGTCGTTCCTGACGTCCGGTGGTGCATTCGTCCGTCGAACCGTGCTGCCGTCCGGTGTGCGGGTCCTCACCGAGACCGTCCCGGGGGCCAGCTCGACGAGCCTCGGCTTCTGGGTGGGCGTCGGGTCCCGCGACGAGCGCGAGGGGCAGTACGGCTCCACGCACTTCCTCGAGCACCTGCTCTTCAAGGGCACCGAGCGTCGCAGTGCGCTCGACATCGCGATCTCCTTCGACTCCGTGGGCGGCGAGCACAACGCGGCGACGGCGAAGGAGTACACCTGCTACTACGCCCGTGTCCGGGACACCGACGTCCCCATGGCGGTCGAGGTGATCGGTGACATGGTCACCGGATCCGTGCTCGAGGCCGAGGCGTTCGACGTCGAGCGCGGCGTCATCCTCGAGGAACTCGCGATGGCGGCCGACGACCCCGCCGACGTCGCGGGCGAGGCGTTCTTCGCCGCGGCCTTCGGCGGGCACCCCCTCGGTCGCCCGATCGGCGGCACCCCCGAGAGCATCCGCGCGGTCGGACGCGACGAGGTCCTGTCCCACTACCGCGAGCACTACGCGCCGAACGGCATCGTCGTGACCGCGGCCGGTGCCGTCGACCACGACCGCTTCCGCGAGCTCGTCGAGCAGGTCTTCCGCGACGCCCCGGACGCCGCACCGCTCGCCCGCCGGACCCCGAGCGCGGCGGCCGACCCCGCGGTCTCCGAGCTCACGGTCACGCACCGGCCGACCGAGCAGGTCAGCATGCTGCGCG
This sequence comes from Curtobacterium sp. MCBA15_004, assembly GCF_001865055.2. Lineage (NCBI taxonomy): Bacteria > Bacillati > Actinomycetota > Actinomycetes > Micrococcales > Microbacteriaceae > Curtobacterium > Curtobacterium sp. MCBA15_004. The sequence continues at coordinate 1,245,141 of NZ_CP126266.1, forward strand.
GCTCGCAGGGGCTCGACCTCCGCGACGACCGCCGCCCGGTGCTCAGCGTGCTCAACGCCGTGCTCGGCGGCGGTATGAGCTCGCGGCTGTTCCAGGAGGTCCGCGAGCGTCGCGGCCTCGCCTACGCCGTGTCGTCGTTCGCGCCGGCCTACCTCGACAACGGTGCGTTCGGCGTGTACGCCGGGTGCGCGCCGGACAACGTCGCCGGGGTCGTCGAGATCATCGACGCCGAGTTCCGCCGCATGGTCGACCACGGCATCACCGAGGACGAACTGCGCCGCGCCAAGGGCCAGATCGAGGGCGCGCTCACCCTGTCGCTCGAGGACTCCGACGCCCGGATGACCCGGCTCGGCCGATCCGAGCTCGGCACCGGGGAGTTCACCGACCTCGGCACCGCCCTGCAGCGCGTCGACCGGGTCACGCAGGTCGACGTCCTCGAGCTGGCGCGCGACCTGCTCACCCGTCCGACGATCACCTCGGTGGTCGGTGCCGTGCAGCAGTCCGAGCTGGCCGCGGCCCTCGGCGTCGAGGGGTGACGGACGTGTCGCACTACCTGTACCTCGTCCGCCACGGTGAACACCAGGACGCCGAGCACGGCCTCCGCGACGGCAAGCTCTCCGAGCGCGGGAAGCGGCAGTCGATGCTCGTCGCCGACCGCCTGGGCGGCGTGCCCTTCGACGGCGTGTACCACTCGCCGCTCGACGCCCCGAGCGAGACCGCGTCGTTCCTGGCGAAGCGCCTGCCCGCGATCCAGCCGCAGCCGTCGACCCTGCTGTTCGACTGCATCCCGTCCGGACCGACCCCGGACATGCCGCACGCCTACCAGGGCTGGTACGGCGGCGTGACCGAGGAGGAGATCGTCGCCGGTCAGGCCCAGATGGGCGACGCCGTCGCGGAGTGGTTCACGCCCGCGCGCGAGGACCGGCACGACCTGCTCATCACCCACAACGCCGTCATCGGGTGGTTCGTCCGCGAGGCGTTCCAGGCACCCGAGTGGCGGTGGATGGGCACGAACGTCGCGCACACGGCACTGACGATCATCCGCATCCGCAGCGCCAAGCCCGCCGAGGTGGTCACGCTGAACGACCTCGCGCACCTGCCGGTCGAGCTGCGCACGGGCCTGCCGGTCGACCAGCCCGTCTAACGGCTCCCGTCCGCGAGCGGCAGCCGGTACCAGGCGGTCGCGTTCGGGTTGTCGTTGAACGGCTCCGTCCGCCGGTAGCCACGACCGCGGTACATCGCCCCGGCCGCGACGAGCGAGTCGTTCGTGTCGAGCACGACGCCCGTCGCCCCGGCGTCGCGGGCCGCGGCCTCGAGGGCGTCCATCACGGCCGTGGCGACGCCCCGTCCGCGACCAGCGGGGGAGACGTACACGTGCTTCACCTCGAAGCGGACGTCGTCGCCGTCGTCCGCGATCCGCCGGAGCCCACCGCAGCCGACCGGGACGCCGTCGTCGTACGCGACCACGAAGGTGCCGCGCGGTGCCGTGAACTCGACCGCCGGCGTGCGCTTCCGTGCGTACGTCCCCTGCGCACTCGGGAAGGTCGCCTCGCGCTCGTCGAGGTACGCGTCGAGCAGCACGTCCACCTCGGGTGCGTCCGCGGGCACGGTCCTGACCTGGAGCGTCATGCGTCGATCCTAGGATGGGAGCCATGGTCACTCCCGTCGCCGTCGTCGGCGCCACCGGTCGTCTCGGAGGCCTGGTGTCCTCCGTCGTCGAGTCGCTCGAGGGCTTCGCGCTCGTCGCGTCGCTCTCGTCGCGGGACGGCGCCCACGAGGCACCCCCGACGGTGTTCGGCGGTGCCGCGCTCGTGGTCGACGTGACCGTCCCCGCGCTGAGCCCCGCGATCGTCGACAACGCCCTGGCGAGCGGTGCGAACGTGCTCGTCGGCACGTCCGGCTGGTCCGCCGCACGGCTCGCGACGCTGCGCTCCGGGCTCGAGGACCGCCCCGAGCAGGGTGTCCTCGTGGTGCCGAACTTCTCGATCGGGTCGGTGCTGGCGACCCACCTCGCGACGATCGCCGCGCCCTGGTTCCCCTCCGCCGAGATCGTCGAGACGCACCACGCCGGCAAGGTCGACTCGCCCTCGGGCACCGCGGTGCGCACGGCCGAGCTCATCGCCGAGGCCCGCCGCGACGTCGGTCCGGTCGAGGCCCCGCACGTCGACCAGCGGGCCCGCGGGCAGCAGGTCGCGAGCGTGCCGGTCCACTCGCTCCGTCTGCCCGGGGTGAAGGCCGTGCAGGACGTCGTGCTGAGCGGGCCGGGCGAGACCGTCACGATCCGGCACGACACGAACGACGACGTCGCCTACGTCGCCGGCATCCGGGCCGCGCTGGCCGCCACCGTCGGAGCCCGCGGGCTCACGGTCGGCCTCGGCAGCGTGCTGGGCATCGCGTGACCGAGCGTCCGTTCCTCCGGGCCGTCCGCTCCCCGTTCTGGGGCGCCGCGCTCATGGCCGTCCTGCTCGCGCTGTACATCGTGCTCGTCGGGCAGCGCGCGGTCGCGTTCGTCGCCACCGGGCAGCCGATCGGGATCGGCATCGGGGTCGCGCTCGTCGTCGTCGCCGTGATCGGCGCGCTCCTGCTCGTCCTCGAGTTCCGCTTCGGCATCCGGATCACCCGCCTCGGCGCGCGCCTCGAACGCGAGGGCGGGACGCCGCAGGCGGTCGTCGCGCTCCTGCCGAGCGGTCGCCCGGACCGCGCGGCCGCCGACGAGCTGTTCCCCGCCCACCGCGACGCGGTCGAGGCGGACCCGGATGACTGGCGGGCGTGGTTCCGCCTCGGCGTCGTCTACGACGCCGCCGGCGACCGCAAGCGCGCCCGAGCGGCGATGCGGACCGCGCTCGCCAAGGCGAGCACGCGCTGACGGGAGGCCCGTGGCGGGCCCGGCCCGCGCCTCCCGTCCGGCGCCGCGCCGGTCAGGAACGGACCAGCGGGGCCGACCCGCGCCTCCCGTCCGCAGCGCCGTGCGTCGGGACGCGGCCTGCGTCGGGACGCGACCTGCGTCAGAACGCGGCGTCGACCGCGTCCTCGGCGCGCTCGTACCGGAACCGGTAGCCGGTGTCGAGGAGCTTCCTCGGCACCATCCGCTGGTTCGACAGGAGCATCTCGTCGGCGGCCTCGCGCAGCAGCGCCTTGAGCGCGAACGCGGGCACGCTGACGAGGTAGGGGCGGTGCAGGTCCTCGGCGACGCGCTTCGTGATGCGGTCGGCGACGGCGGGCTCGGGTCCGGCGAGGTTGACCGGGCCGCGGACCTCGGCGGCGTCCGGGCTGGTCGCGAGGTGCACGATCGCGCCGACCTCGTCGTCGAGTCCGATCCACGGCCACCACTGGCCGCCGGTGCCGAGCTTGCCGCCGAGGCCGGCCTTCGTGAGCGGGACGAGCGGTGCGAGCGCGCCGCCGCCCTGGCCGACGACGACGCCGGTGCGGAGCAGCACGACGCGGACGCCCTCGGGTGCGGCGGTCGCGGCGGCCTCCCACGCGGTGCAGACGTCGGCGAGGAAGCCGCGGCCGGCGGGGGCGTCGTCGTCGAGCACGTCCGCGGGGCGGTCGCCGTACACGCCCGAGGCGGACCCGGACAGGAAGAGCGCGGGCGGGGTGGGTGCCTTCCGCATGGCCGCGACGAGCGTCTCGGTCGCCTGCACGCGGGAGTCCAGGATCTGTCGCTTGTAGGACTCGGTCCACGGGAGCTTGCCGATGCTCGCGCCCGCCAGGTTGACGACCACGTCGGCACCGTCGAGGACGGCCGGGTCGAGCGGGCGGGAGCCGGGCGACCAGCGGAACTCCGACGCGGTGCGCGGCTCGCGTCGCACGAGCGTCGTCACGTGGTGTCCGGCCTCGCGCAGGGCACGGACGAGGGGGGTCCCGATGAAGCCGGACGCACCGGCGACGAGGATCGAGAGCGGCTCTGTCGTCATGCCGTCGACGTTACTCAGCCAGCTGACGGGAGGCCCGGTGCGCGTCCGGTGGTCGGCTCGCCGTGGCGGCGGCGCGCGTCCCGCGCTCGGCTCGCCGTGGCGGCGGAGCGCGTCTAGGCTGCTGGCGTGACCGACAGCGTGACCGTGCAGCCCGACCCCACCGTCCCGACCCCGTACGAGGACCTGTTGCGCCGGGTGCTCGAGGAGGGCGCGCCGAAGGGCGACCGCACCGGGACCGGCACGCGCAGCCTGTTCGGCGCGCAGCTGCGGTACGACCTGTCGCAGGGCTTCCCCCTGGTCAGCACGAAGCGGGTGCACTTCAAGTCGGTCGCGTACGAGCTGCTCTGGTTCCTGCGCGGCGACGGGAACGCCCGCTGGCTGCAGGAGCACGGCGTCCGGATCTGGAACGAGTGGGCGGGTGAGGACGGTGACCTCGGCCCGGTGTACGGCGTGCAGTGGCGCTCGTGGCCGACGCCGTCCGGGGAGCACGTCGACCAGATCGCCCAGGTCATCGAGCAGATCCGCACGAACCCGGACAGCCGACGGCTCATCGTCTCGGCGTGGAACGTCGCCGACGTGCCGGACATGGCGCTCGCCCCGTGCCACGCGTTCTTCCAGTTCTCCGTCAACGACGGCAAGCTCTCGTGCCAGCTGTACCAGCGGAGCGCGGACATGTTCCTCGGCGTCCCGTTCAACATCGCCTCGTACGCGCTGCTGACCCACATGGTCGCGGCGCAGACCGGGCTCGAGGTCGGCGACTTCGTCTGGACCGGCGGCGACTGCCACGTGTACGACAACCACGTCGAGCAGGTCCGCGAGCAGCTCACCCGGACCGCGTACCCGATGCCCCGGCTCGAGCTCGCGCCGCGCGACTCGATCGACGACTACGTCTACGAGGACATCACGGTCGTCGGGTACGAGCACCACCCGGCGATCTCGGCCGCGGTCGCGGTCTGATGCCGGAGGCCCCCTCGACCGACCCCTTGCGGACCGACCCGACGTGGACCGAGCCGGCGCGCGGCGTCGGGCTCGTCTGGGCACGCACGGCCGCCGGCGTGATCGGTGCCGACGGCGGCATCCCGTGGCACGTGCCCGAGGACCTCGCGCACTTCCGGCGGGTCACCGGTGACGGCGTCGTCGTCATGGGGCGCCGCACCTGGGACTCGCTGCCGCCGCGGTTCCGGCCGCTGCCCGGACGCCGCAACGTCGTGCTCACCCGGGACGCGATCTGGTCGGCCCCCGGCGCGGAGGTCGTCCACGACCTGGCGACCGCGCTCGACACCGACGAGCCCGTGTGGGTGATCGGCGGGGGAGCGGTGTACGCCGACGCCGTGCCGTTCGCCGACCGGGTGTCCGAGACGATCGTCGACCTCGAGGTGTCGGGCGACACCCGGGCGCCCGACCTCGGCGACGGGTGGACGCTCGTCGAGGACGGGCCGTGGCAGGAGTCCCGCGTGGACGGCACCCGCTACCGCTTCCGGGAGTGGCGCCGCGCCTAGGGCCCGATGCACGCCGCGGTCGCGGCGCGACGTGCTCGCGCACAACCGGAAGCACGTCGCGCCACGCGATCCCGCGGCGCGACGTGCTTCCGGTTGTGCACGGCGCCAGTCCCGGTCGCGAGCCGAGCACCGGGCGTGACCACGCGCCTCCCGGCCTGGACCGTCCGGGCGTGACCACGCGCCTCCCGGCCTGGACCGTCCGGGCGTGACCACGCGCCTCCCGGCCTGGACCGTCCGGGCGGACTGCGGAGCGGACGCACCGGGCCGGTACGCTGGTCGGCGTGTCCCAGCGTGAGAATCCCTTCGGTCAGGTCCTCGTCGCCCTCGTGACGCCGTTCACGGCCGACGGCGAGGTCGACTGGCCCGGCGTCGAGCAGCACATCGACGACTGCATCACCGCCGGCGCGGACGGCATCGTCGTGACCGGCACCACCGGCGAGACGAGCACCCTGACCGACCCGGAGAAGCTCCGCCTGGTCGAGGTCGGCAAGTCCGTCGCCGCGGGCCGCGCGAAGATCATCACGGGCGGTGGCTCGAACGAGACCGCGCACGCGATCCACCTGTACAAGCAGAGCGAGCGGGCCGGCGCGGACGGCGTCATGATCGTCACGCCGTACTACAACAAGCCGACGCAAGCCGGCGTCCTCACGCACTTCCGGATGATCGCGGACGCCACCGACCTGCCGGTGATCCTGTACGACATCCCCGGACGCACCGGCATCCCGATCACGTACGAGACCATCGTGCGCGCGTCGAAGCACCCGAACATCCTCGCCGTGAAGGACGCCAAGGGCGACTTCGCCGAGGTCTCGCGCGTGCTCAACAACACCGACCTCATGTACTTCTCGGGCGACGACACGAACGTCCTCCCGCACCTGTCGATCGGTGCGACGGGGCTCATCGGCGTCACCGCGAACATCACGAGCACGCCGTACCGCACCATCGTCGACGCCGTGAACCGCGGCGACCTCGCGACCGCGACCGCCGAGCACAAGCGCGTCGAACCCCTCGTCCGTGCGATCATGACCCACGTCCCCGGGACCGTCGCCGCGAAGTACGTGCTGCACGGGCTCGGCCGGATCGGCAGCCCGCGCGTGCGGTTGCCGCTCGTCGGCCCCGAGGACAGCGAGGCGTACGCCATCGAGACCTCGCTCGAAGCGGTCCGGGACGTCCCCGGCGCCGACTTCTCGAACTTCCGTCCGGACCGCAACGCAGCGGCGGGCGGCGCACTGCCGAAGGTGCCAGGCACCACACGTTAGGAAGACCGCGGCGCGCTGGTGGCGCGTCGCACGACAGTCAGGACCGAATGCCCACCCAGATCTCCACACCGCAGCCGCTCGAACCCGGAACCCTCCGCGTGATCCCCGTCGGGGGTCTCGGCGAGATCGGTCGCAACATGACCGTCTACGAGTTCGAGGGCAAGCTCCTCGTCGTCGACGCCGGCGTGCTGTTCCCCGAGGAGCACCAGCCCGGTGTCGACCTCATCCTCCCGGACTTCTCGCTCATCCGGGACCGCCTCGACGACGTCCTCGGCGTCGTGCTCACCCACGGGCACGAGGACCACATCGGCGCGGTGCCGTACCTGCTCAAGCTCAAGGGCGACATCCCGCTGATCGGCTCGACGCTGACCCTCGCGCTCGTCGAGGCGAAGCTCAAGGAACACCGGATCAAGCCGTACACGCTCGTCGTGGCCGAGGACCAGACCGAGCAGCTCGGCCCGTTCCACCTCGAGTTCGTCGCCGTGAACCACTCCATCCCGGACGCACTCGCCGTCGCGATCACGACCCCCGCGGGGCGCGTGCTGCACACGGGTGACTTCAAGATGGACCAGCTGCCGCTCGACGACCGGATCACGGACCTCCGTGCCTTCGCGCGCCTCGGCGAGCAGGGCGTCGACCTGTTCCTGCCCGACTCGACCAACGCCGACGTCCCGGGCTTCACCGCCCCGGAGCGCGACATCGGCCCGGTCCTCGAGAGCATCATCTCGAAGGCCCGCAAGAAGGTCGTCGTCGCGAGCTTCTCGTCGCACGTGCACCGCGTGCAGCAGGTCCTCGACGCCGCCGCCGCCGCGAACCGCAAAGTCGCGTTCATGGGCCGCTCGATGATCCGCAACATGACGATCGCCGCCGAGCTCGGGTACCTGCGGGTGCCGGAGGACGTGCTGATCGACACGAAGAAGGCCAAGAACGTCCCCGACGACCAGGTCGTCTACATGTCGACCGGCTCGCAGGGCGAACCGATGGCCGTCCTCGCGCGCATGGCGAACCTCGAGCACCAGATCGAGATCGGCGAGGGCGACACCGTCATCCTCGCGTCGAGCCTCATCCCGGGCAACGAGAACGCCGTCTACCGCGTCATCGACGGGCTGACGAAGCTCGGCGCGAAGGTCGTCCACAAGGGCAACGCGAAGGTGCACGTCTCGGGCCACGCATCGGCTGGCGAGCTGCTCTACTGCTACAACATCCTCCGCCCGAAGAACGTCCTCCCCGTGCACGGCGAGCACCGCCACCTGTACGCGAACGCCGACCTGGCGATCCAGACCGGTGTCCCGCCGCGCAACGTGATCCTCGGGCAGGACGGCATCGTCGTCGACCTCAAGGACGGCGCCGTCACGGTGGCCGGCCAGCTCGACATCGGCTACGTCTACGTCGACGGGTCGACCGTGGGCGAGATCACCGACGCCGACCTCAAGGACCGCCGGGTCCTCGCGGAGGAGGGGTTCATCTCGGTCTTCTGCGCCGTCGACTTCACCACGGGCCAGTGCGTGGTCGGGCCGGAGATCCAGTCGCGCGGTTTCGCCGAGGACGACTCGGTCTTCGACAGCGTCCGCCCGCAGATCACCAAGGCCGTCGCCGAGGCGGCGGCGAACGGCACGCGCGACGCGCACGCCTTCAGCCAGGTCGTCCGGCGCACCGTCGGCCGCTGGGTGAACACGAAGCACCGTCGGCGCCCGATGATCGTCCCGGTGGTCATCGAGGCGTAGCGCGCACGGCGCGCTGCGCGCCGCAGGGCCGGCCAGGAGGCGCGGTGCACGTCCGTCAGGAACGTGCACCGCGCCTCCTGGCCGTCCACCGTCCGTGGTCCGTCGGCCGACGGCGGTCCCGTCCCACGGGCCAACCTGGTTCATCCCACAGGATGATGCTCCCTCGGTATGTCAGCCAATACCGTCCAGAGGTGACCGTCCTGCGACGCTGGGTGTGGCCCGGCCTGAAGTTCCTCGTGTTCGCCGCCATCGCGGTGGCCCTCGTCCGCCTCGCGTTCTTCGCGGCCCAGCCCGACGGCGAGGAGACCACGCCGACCGCGCAGCTCGAGGACCCGACGGTCGCCGTGACCACCGGCGACGTCGTCAACGACGTCGAGGCGACCGGGACCGTCGAGTCCGTCCCGTCGACCGCGGTGCGTGCCACGGCCGAGGGCACCGTCAACCGGGTGTTCGTCGCGAACGGGACCGCCGTGCAGCAGGGTACGCCGATCCTCGACCTGCGCGTCGAGACGCCGTCCACCGCGACCGCCGAGGACGGCTCCGCGCTGCCGCCCAAGGTGACGTTCGCCACCGTCGTCGCACCCGCGGCCGGGAAGGTGTCCGGCCTCGACCTCGTGGCGAAGCAGCCCGTCGCGATCGGTGACACCGTGGCGCGGGTCGCCCCGGACGCCTACCGGGTGTCCGCGACGCTCGCCGCGGCGCAGCTGTACCGTCTGACCGCGCGCCCGTCCGAGGCGACGGTCACGGTCACCGACGGCCCGGCCCCGTTCACCTGCACGAACCTCACGTTGACGAGCGCCGGCCAGGACGCCGGCTCGCCCGGGTCCGCCGCGGGCGGGTCGCAGTCGGGCGACCAGGGCGCGGGCACCGGCACCGAGGGCGGCGCCTGGACCTCCGGCGGCACGCAGCTGCAGTGCGACGTCCCGGGCGACGTCACGGTGTTCCCCGGGCTCGAGGTGCAGGTCGCCGTCGCGGCGGGTTCGGCGAAGGGCGTGCTGACCCTGCCCACCACGGCCGTGCAGGGCACCGCGCAGCAGGGCGTCGTGACGGTCGTCGACGACGAGGGGAAGCGCAGCGAGCGCACCGTACAGCTCGGCCTGAACGACGGCGAGACCGTCGAGGTGCGCGCCGGCGTGGCCGAGGGCGACACCGTGCTCCAGTTCGTGCCGGGCAAGCAGGAGCAGCCCGAGGACGACGCGACCGAGGGCGGGACGGTGACGGGCGGATGAGCCTCGTCCACGTGCGCGGGCTCCGGAAGTCCGTCCCGCTGCCCGACGGGTCGACGCTGGAGATCCTGCGCGGGGTCGACCTCGACGTCGAGGCGGACAGCCGCGTCGCGATCGTCGGTCGCTCCGGCTCGGGGAAGTCCACGCTGCTCAACGTCCTGGGGCTGCTCGACACCCCGACCGACGGGCTGCACGAGTTCGACGGACGCGACGTCGGGCGTGCCGGTTCGGTGCGCCGCGACGGCATCCGGGGCGCCGACGTCGGCTTCGTGTTCCAGCAGTTCAACCTGCTGCAGGGCCGGACCGCGGTCGAGAACGTCGAGGTCCCGTTGCTGTACGCGAGCGGGCGTACCTTTTGGACGCGCCGCCGTGCCGCCCTCGAGATGCTCGACCGCGTCGGGCTCGCCGACAAGGCCGACACCCAGCCGCACCGGCTGTCCGGCGGTGAGCAGCAGCGGGTCGCGATCGCCCGGGCGCTCGTGCGCGGGCCCCGGCTGATCCTGGCCGACGAGCCGACCGGCGCGCTCGACGTCGACACCGGACGCGTCGTGATGGAGCTGCTCGAGACGGTGGCGTCGGAGACCGGAGCGGCGCTCGTCACGATCACGCACGACCCCGCGGTGGCCGCACGGGCGGACGTGGTGCACACGATCGACCACGGGGTGGTCGTGGACGGGCCGGTCCCGGACGGGGGCGGCGCGGGTCCCACCGAGGACGTGCGCGTCGCCGGTGCGGGGGTCGTCGCGTGAACCGGCTGCTCACCACCGTGGTCGGGACGTTCGTCGAGTCCTGGCAGGAGCTCCGCGTCCACCGGGGCCGCGTCGTCCTCAGCCTGGTCGGCGTCACCATCGCGGTCGCCTCGCTCGCGGTCGTCGTCGGGTTCGGCTCGCTCGCGGAGCGCGTCACCGCCGCCTACAGCGAGCAGTACGGCGGCCGGGCGGCGACCTGGACCTTCAGCGGGACCTCCCCGGCCTCGTCCGGGACCGGTCCCGCGGCCGTCGCGGACGCCGCCGCACTCGACCGGGAGCTCCGGGCCGGGGCCGAGCGCTACCGCGTGCGGTACGTCACCGAGGCGACCTACCTGCAGCGCGACGTGCAGTTCCCCGACGGCGTCGCCTCGGTGTCCGGCACGACGGTCGACCCCGCCTACGCCGAGATGCACCGGGTGCGCCTCGGCGCTGGGGAGTGGTTCACCGAGGCCGACCGAGACCGACTGGCTCCCGCGATCGTCGTGAACCAGGCGTTCCTCGACCGCATCGGGAACCCCGACATCAGCACCCACCCGACCGTCCGCCTCCCCGGGAGCCCGGCCGTCACCGCAGTGGTGATCGGGTCCGTCGTCACGTCGGAGTACGACACCGAGCCCACGATGTTCCAGCTCGCGAACTCCGTCGCCACCGCGAACGCCACGGCGTCCCCCGACCTCGGGACCCAGCGCGCCTTCGAGGTCTGGGTCCCGGAGGCCGACGGCAAGGCGGTCGCGAAGCGCATGGCGTCCGACGCGGAGCGCGCGCTCGGCCCCGGGTGGACGGTCGAGCCCTCGCGGTCGGACGCCGGCGGCTCGGTGGGCGGCGACCCGCTCGGTGCGCTCCGCTGGGTGATCGCGGGCACCGCCGTCCTGGTCCTGGTGCTCGGCGGCCTCGGGCTCCTCAACGTCTCGCTCGTCAGCGTGCGACAGCGCATCCGCGAGATCGGCATCCGGCGCGGGGTCGGCGCGACCGCGGGCCGCATCTTCGTCGCGGTGCTGCTCGAGAACGTGCTGGGAACCCTCGTCGCCGGCGGGATCGGCGTCATGGTCGGCGCCGCGGTGCTCGGCAACGACACCGTGCGCGGGCTCATCACCGACGGTGTCGAGATCGGCGGGGCACCGTTCCCCGTCGAGGCGGCGCTCGTCGGGGTCGGTTCGGCGGTGCTCGTCGGGGCGCTCGCCGGCTTCCTGCCGGCGCTCGTCGCGGTCCGGGTCAAGGTGATCGACGCGATCCGGTACTGATGGCGGGGCATCCACGGAATGTCCCGGCCGGGGATTAGGGTCGACGCCATGGCCGGAGGCACCAAGTCGACCACGCGCTCGCGCGCGTCCACGTCGTCCCGCGGGAGCGGGTCGCGCGGGACGTCGCGCACGCAGGCGACCACGAAGAAGCTGCCGCAGGCCGCCCCGACACCGGTGTTCCGCGAGCAGAACCCGCTCGTCACCGCGTGGCTCGGCATGGCGCACGGCGTCGGCGCGCTGTTCCGCCTGCTCGGCAAGGAGTCCCTGGCCGCCGACGAGCGGCGCGACGGCTTCCCGTTCCTGCTGTTCGTGCTCGCGCTCGCCGGTGGCGTCGTCGAGTGGCTCAACCCGACGAACCCGGTGTCGATCGCCCTCGACGCCTACACGTTCGGCGGGATATTCGGCCGTCTGGCGTTCGCGCTCCCGGTCATCATGATCGTCTTCGCGGGCTGGCTCTTCCGGCACCCCGCCTCGGTGCACGACAACACCCGGATCGGGATCGGCCTCGGGCTGCTCCTGGTGTCCATCGCCTCGCTCTGCCACGTGTTCGGCGGGCAGCCGAGCGCGGCCGACGGCATGGTCGCGCTCGCGTCCGCCGGTGGTGTCCTCGGCTGGGTCGTGATCAGCTGGCTCGTCGCGGTGGCCACCGTGTGGGTCGCGGTCCCGGTCGCCGTGGTGCTCCTCGTGCTCTCGCTCTTCATCATCACCAAGACGCCGCCGAACAAGACCGGCCGACGGCTGCACGAGCTCTACGCGTACCTGTTCGGCGCCCCGGCGCCCGCGGACACCGACGACGTCGACGAGGCGGCCGCCCCGGCGCAGCCGACGCCGCGCACCAAGGGGTCGCGTCGGACGAAGCAGGACGGACCCGAGCTCCAGCTGTTCGACGACCTCGGGTTCGACGAGCAGGGCGACCCCGAGGCGGCCGACGCCGAGGGCAGCACCGTGCCCTGGTGGCGGCGGAACAAGTCCGGCCGCGAGGAAGACCCGGCGTACGACAGCCCCGTGCTGCCGGCCGCCGCGACGCAGCAGGCACCGCCCGTGCCGCCGACGGTCGCCGCGCCCGCGGTCTCGCCGAACGCCGGAGCCGCCGCCGGTCTCGTCGACCACACCCCGGCCGTGCCCGCCTCGGTCAACCTCAACGACTCGGTCGAGCACGACCTCGACGTCGCCGAACAGGCGCTGCGCAACTCCGGGGTCGCCGTGCCCGAGCGGCCCGCCCCACCCGTCGTCCGTCCCGACGCGGGTGTCTCGCCGGTCGTGTCGGCCTCGGCGCCCGAGCCCGACGACGCGGGACCGCTCGCCGCGACGGACGCCGACGAGGACCCCGCCGCGCCCTACCGCCTGCCCGCCGCGACGACCCTGAGCGCCGGCACGCCCTCGGTCGCCCGCAGCCAGGCGAACGACGACATCGTCGCCGCGATCACCGGCGTGCTCACCGAGTTCAAGGTCGACGCGAAGGTCACCGGCTTCTCGCGCGGCCCGACGGTCACGCGCTACGAGATCGAGCTCGGCCCGGGTGTGAAGGTCGAGCGCGTCACGGCGCTGTCGAAGAACCTGTCGTACGCGGTCGCGTCGAACGAGGTCCGGATCCTGTCGCCGATCCCGGGCAAGAGCGCCATCGGCGTCGAGATCCCGAACACCGACCGCGAGGTCGTCTCGCTCGGCGACGTCCTGCGTTCGAACGCGGCGACCAAGTCGAAGCACCCGATGACCATCGGCGTCGGCAAGGACGTCGAGGGCGGCTTCGTCGTGGCGAACCTCGCGAAGATGCCGCACATGCTCGTCGCGGGTTCGACCGGCTCCGGCAAGTCGGTGTTCATCAACTCGATGATCACCTCGCTGCTCATGCGCGCGAAGCCGTCCGAGGTCCGGATGGTCCTGGTGGACCCGAAGCGCGTCGAGCTCTCGATCTACGCCGGTGTCCCGCACCTCATCACGCCCATCATCACGAACCCGAAGAAGGCGGCCGAGGCGCTGCAGTGGGTCGTGAAGGAGATGGACATGCGGTACGACGACCTCGCGTCGTTCGGGTTCCGTCACGTCGACGACTTCAACAAGGCCGTGCAGAACGACGAGATCATCCTGCCCGCGGGGAGCGAGCGGAAGCTCAAGCCGTACCCGTACCTGCTCGTCGTCGTCGACGAGCTCGCGGACCTCATGCTCGTCGCGCCGCGTGACGTCGAGGAGTCGATCGTCCGCATCACGCAGCTGGCACGTGCGGCCGGCATCCACCTCGTGCTCGCGACGCAGCGTCCGTCGGTCGACGTCATCACCGGTCTCATCAAGGCCAACGTGCCGTCGCGCATCGCGTTCGCGGTGACGAGCGTCACCGACTCGCGCGTCATCCTCGACCAGCCGGGAGCCGACAAGCTCATCGGGCAGGGCGACGCGCTGTTCCTGCCGATGGGGTCCTCGAAGGCCGTGCGCGTGCAGGGCGCCTGGGTGCAGGAGAGCGAGGTCGCCGAGGTCGTCGCGCACGTCACCCGGCAGGCCCGCCCCGAGTACCGCCAGGACGTCCAGGCCGTGGTCGAGCGCAAGGAGATCGACGCCGACATCGGCGACGACCTCGAGCTCCTGCTCGCGGCCGTCGAGCAGGTCGTGTCGACGCAGTTCGGCTCGACGTCGATGCTGCAGCGCAAGCTCCGCGTCGGGTTCGCGAAGGCCGGACGGCTCATGGACCTCATGGAGTCCCGGGACATCGTCGGGCCGTCCGAGGGGTCGAAGGCGCGCGACGTCCTCGTCACCCCGGACCAGCTCGCCGGTGTGCTGGCGAAGCTGCGCGGCGAGGACCCGCCGGCCGCGGTCGCTCCTGCCGCTCCTGCCGTCGGTGCGGCGTCCGACGGCATCGGTGGCGCCGCGGGAGCAGCGGGCGGTGCGGTGTCGTCGGACGGTGACGACGACCGCTACGGGGCCGACCCGGTGGCGGACATGACCCGTGGGTACCCTGAGGAGGACGAGGGGCCGGACGAGGACGCGTGGGGGTTGACGGGTCGTGACTGACGGACGAGGGACGGGTGCGATGAGCGGGACGGGCAGCAGCCGCAGCGCGGCACGGTTCCCCTGGCGGGGCCGCGTGCTGCGCAAGGGCCCGGGGCCGGCGTCGACGGCGAACGTGGCGAACGTCATCACCGTCGTGCGCATCCTCATGGCGCCGCTGTTCTTCGTCATGCTGCTCACCGACGGCGGGCAGGACACGTCGCTGCGCATCTGGGCGGCCGTCGTGTTCGTCGTGGCGATCGTCACGGACAGCGCCGACGGGATCATCGCCCGCCGACAGGACCTCGTCACCGACTTCGGCAAGCTCGTCGACCCGATCGCCGACAAGGTGCTCATCGGCGGCGCGCTCGTGGCGCTGTCGATCCTGGGCGAGCTGCCCTGGATCGTGACGGTGCTCATCATGGTCCGCGAGATCGGCATCACGGTGTTCCGGTTCGCGGTGCTGTCCGACCGCGTCATCCCGGCGAGCCGCGGCGGCAAGGTGAAGACCGTGCTGCAGGCCGTCGCGATCACCCTGGCGCTGTTCCCGTGGTGGAACCTCGTCGGCGACCTCGCGCACTGGGTGAACGGCATCCTCATGACCGCGGCCCTCGCGGCGACCGTCCTGAGCGGTGTGGACTACCTGTGGCAGGCCTGGAAGCACAACCGGACCACGTCCTGATGGCGACCGACCCGGGGGCGCACGACGCCCCGGCGACGCGGGTCGCGCCTCCCGGCCCGTCGTCCGGCGACCACGTGCCGGACGTGCCCGACCAGTCGGAGCCGACCGGCCAGGCGGAGCCGACCGCTCGGCCGGACGCGACCGTCGGGGTGGCCCGGGCACTCGTCGCGGCGCTCACCGAACGCGGCGAGACCGTCGCGGTCGCCGAGTCCCTGACCGGGGGCCTGGTCGTCGCGACGCTCGTCGGGGTCCCGGGTGCGAGCGCCGTCGTCCGCGGTGGGGTCGTGGCGTACGCGACGCCCGTGAAGCACACCGTGCTCGGGGTCGATGCAGCGCTCCTCGCGGCGAACGGTGCCGTGGACCCGGAGGTCGCACGGCAGATGGCGAGCGGCGTCCGCACCGCGCTGGCGGTCGACGGCGAGCCCGCGACGTGGGGGATCAGCACGACGGGTGTCGCCGGTCCGGACCCGCAGGACGGCAAGTCCGTCGGCACCGTCTTCGTCGGCATCGCGTCGGCCGACGGGTCCCGGGCGGTCGAACTGCACCTCGACGGCGACCGCGGGGCAATCCGGGACGCGACCGTCTCCGAACTCCTGACACGGATGTCGGCGACGGTGCACGAGGGGGAATAGGCCTCGTTACCGCTGGGTTACATCCCACGCAATCTCCAGCAGGACGGCAGGCAGCGTCGCTAGCATGCTGCGATCGGCAACGTCACTGTTGCAACCCGACCCCGGTCACCCGGACCAGGCGGGCGCGGAGACGACAGGAAGGAGGAGTCCACATGGTTCTCGTTCGTCAGGAGATCGGCGACGTGCTTCGGGACTTCCGCTTGCAGAAGGGCCGGACCCTCCGTCAGGTCGCGTCCAAGGCCAGCGTCGCGCTCGGTTACCTGAGCGAGGTGGAGCGTGGGCAGAAGGAAGCCAGCTCCGAGATCCTCGCCTCGGTGGCCGACGCACTCGACACCCCCATCTCGACCATCATGCGAGAGGTCGGAGACCGTCTCGCCGTCGTCGAGGGACTCACCCCGGTCCCCGACACGCTGCCCGACGACCTCGTCGCCGAGTTCGACAACGACCTCGCGGTGCGCTGACCCGTCCCGCCACGACACGTGACGCCCCTGCCGACCACGGCGGGGGCGTTCGTGCGTCCGGGGGCGTGCGTGCGGCCGTGACAGGTCGTGCTCCCGGCGGTGCTCGTGCGCTCCCGGCGGTGCCGGTGCGCTCCCGGGGCTGCGGGAGGCGTGGCTTCGGCCTCGGTACGCTGGACGGATGCGGGTGAGTGAGTTCTGGCGGGCCGTCGACCAGGTGTTCGGTGCGGCCTACGGTGCCGTCGTCACCCGGGACGTCGTGCTCGAGGAGCTCGGCGGCCGGTCGGCAGCCGAGGCCCTGGACGCCGGGGTCGACACCCGGCGGGTCTGGGATGCCCTCTGCGAGTCGCAGGACGTCCCGCTCGACAAGCGGCACGGCAAGGGGCTCGCCGAACCGCACGACTGACCGGGCGTGGGCCCGGTCTCGCTGGCGGACGCGGGCGGCGGCTCGCCCGCGGGCACCGGCGCTCCGGTGCCGGGCTCGTCGCGGGGCGCCGCGCCCGAACGTGTGTTCGGCGTGTTGCTCGAACGCGTGTTCGATCGGTGCTACGTTCCTCCACAACGGCGCTGTTCCAGAAGCTCGTCCACAGGACCCGCGGTCGTCGGCAGTGATGTCGGTGGCCCGCCCTAGGTTCGAGTCATCGGGAACAGCCCGAAGCCTTGTCGCACAGCACCGGCCCTGCACCACCGGCCGGGGTGGACGCGACAGCCTACAGGCGGCCGACATCGAGCACGAAGGAGCACCCCATGCCATCACCGGCAGACCGCGAGAAGGCCCTGGAGACCGCACTCGCACAGATCGACAGGCAGTTCGGCAAGGGCACGGTCATGCGCCTCGGCTCGGACGACCGGGCACCCGTCGCCACCATCCCCACCGGGTCCGTCGCCCTCGACGTCGCACTCGGCATCGGCGGCCTGCCCCGCGGCCGCATCATCGAGATCTACGGCCCGGAGTCCTCCGGCAAGACGACGCTGACGCTGCACGCCATCGCGAACGCCCAGCGCGCCGGGGGCATCGCAGCCTTCATCGACGCCGAGCACGCGCTCGACCCCGAGTACGCCAAGAAGCTCGGCGTCGACATCGACGCACTCCTCGTGTCGCAGCCCGACACCGGTGAGCAGGCGCTCGAGATCGCGGACATGCTCGTCCGCTCGGGCTCGATCGACCTCATCGTCGTCGACTCCGTCGCGGCGCTCGTGCCCCGCGCCGAGATCGAGGGCGAGATGGGTGACTCGCACGTCGGTCTGCAGGCGCGACTCATGTCGCAGGCGCTCCGCAAGCTCGCGGGTGGCCTGAACCAGACCCAGACCACGATGATCTTCATCAACCAGCTGCGCGAGAAGATCGGTGTGTTCTTCGGCAGCCCCGAGACCACCGCGGGCGGCAAGGCGCTGAAGTTCTACGCCTCGGTGCGCCTCGACATCCGTCGCATCGAGACGCTGAAGAGCGGCACCGACGCCGTCGGCAACCGCACGCGCGTCAAGGTCGTCAAGAACAAGATGGCCCCGCCCTTCAAGCAGGCTGAGTTCGACATCCTGTACGGCACCGGCATCTCCCGCGAGGGCTCGCTGCTCGACTTCGGCGTCGACCACGGCATCGTGAAGAAGTCGGGCGCCTGGTACACGTACGACGGCGACCAGCTCGGGCAGGGCAAGGAGAACTCGCGCTCGTTCCTCATCCAGAACCCGGACATCGCGGCTGACATCGAGGGCAAGATCCTCGTGAAGCTCGGCGTCGGTGGGGCGAAGGAGACGGACGCGAAGGTCGAGCCGATCGCGCCGAAGATCGCGGAGCGCAAGGGCGCGTGACGGACGAGCACGACCACGGCGAGGGTCTCGCACCGGTCACCGACCTGTTCGGTGCGCGGTCCCGCCGTGGTCGCCCTCGCACGGACGACACCGCGGGAGCAGGTGCTGCCGAGGGTGCAGCGGGCGTCGATGACGGACTGTCGGTCGCCGCACAGGACTCCTGGGCGGACGACCGTGACGAGGACGGCGCTCCCGCTCCGGCCGAGTGGCTGTCCCCGGTCGTCGGTGACGGCACCGGGCGCAGCGCCCGTGCCGAGCTCGACGGCTACGACAGCGACACCGCGGACGCGGCCGGCGCGTCGGTCTTCGCCATCCACTCCGGCGAAGCGCTCGACCCGGCGGATGCGCCGCGACCGATCGAGGAACAGCGCGCGGACGCCGAGCGACTGAGCATGCGCGCGCTGGGTCGCAAGGGCGTCAGCGAGTCCGAGATGCGTCAGGTGCTGACCAAGCAGGACCTCGGCCCCGACGTCGTCGAACACGAGGTGGCACGCCTGACGCGCGTCGGTCTGCTCGACGACGTCGCCCTCGCGACCGACCTCGTGGACCGCCTGCACGACCGCAAGGGCCTCGGCCGGCAGGGCGTCGTCGCGGAACTCCGCCGACGGGGCATCGACCAGGCGGCGATCGAAGCCGCGCTCGACGCCGCTGCCGACGACGCGGACGACGAGTTCGTCCGCGCGATCGAGCTCGCCGAGAAGCGCGCCGGGCAGATGCGCGGACTCGACCGGGCGACCGCGGAACGACGACTGAGCGGCTTCCTCATGCGCAAGGGCTACGGCTCGGGCGTGGTGCGGGTCGCGGTGGCCCGGGCGCTCGACGGCGGGCCTCGGCGCCCCTCGCCGGGTGGCGGCGCGGTCCGCTTCGAGTAGCGGCGCGGGGCGGTCCGAGGGGTGGCCGGCGGGGCGCGCCGCTGCATCCCGGTGCATGCGCCCCGACGGCCGGACGGGGTGTGCCTGAGCGCCTCGGACCGGGCCCGGCGGCCGCGCCGTCAGACCTACACTGGGACGATCATGGCCACCGTCGCAGCGCCCACGCGCACCTACGAAGTCCGCACCTACGGGTGCCAGATGAACGTGCACGACTCGGAGCGGCTCAGCGGTTCACTCCAGGCCGCCGGGTACGTCGCGGCGGACGGCGAGCAGGCCGACGTCGTCGTCATCAACACCTGTGCGGTGCGCGAGAACGCGGACAACCGGCTCTACGGCAACCTCGGACAGCTCGCGGGCATCAAGCGGGAGCACCCCGGCATGCAGATCGCCGTCGGCGGGTGCCTGGCGCAGAAGGACAAGAACGTCATCCTCGAGAAGGCGCCCTGGGTGGACGTCGTCTTCGGGACGCACAACATGGGATCCCTGCCGACGCTGCTCGAACGTGCGCGGCACAACGACGAGGCGCAGATCGAGATCCTCGAGGCGCTCGACGTGTTCCCCTCGACCCTGCCGACGAAGCGCGACTCGACGCACAGCGGCTGGGTGTCGATCTCGGTCGGCTGCAACAACACCTGCACGTTCTGCATCGTGCCGTCCCTGCGCGGCAAGGAGAAGGACCGCCGGCCCGGTGACGTCCTCGCCGAGATCCAGGCGCTCGTCGACGACGGCGCGATCGAGGTCACGCTCCTCGGGCAGAACGTCAACTCGTACGGTGTCGAGTTCGGCGACCGCCAGGCCTTCGGCAAGCTGCTGCGAGCGGCCGGTGCGATCGAGGGCCTGGAGCGCGTGCGGTTCACGAGCCCGCACCCGGCCGCCTTCACCGACGACGTGATCGACGCCATGGCCGAGACGCCGAACGTGATGCCGCAGCTGCACATGCCCCTGCAGTCCGGCTCCGACCGGGTGCTCAAGGCGATGCGCCGCAGCTACCGCAGCGAGCGGTTCCTCGGCATCCTCGACCGGGTGCGCGCGAAGATCCCGCACGCCGCGATCTCGACCGACATCATCGTGGGCTTCCCCGGCGAGACCGAGGAGGACTTCCAGGACACCCTCCGCGTCGTCGAGCAGTCCCGGTTCGCCTCGGCGTTCACGTTCCAGTACTCGATCCGACCCGGGACACCGGCCGCGACGATGGACGAGCAACTGCCGAAGGCCGTCGTGCAGGAGCGGTACGAGCGACTCGTCGCGCTGCAGGACCGGATCACCGCCGAGGAGCACGCGAAGCAGGTCGGCCGCACGGTCGAGGTGCTCGTCGCCACCGGTGAGGGCAAGAAGGACGACGCCACACACCGGCTGTCCGGCCGCGCCGAGGACTCCCGCCTCGTGCACTTCGCGGTGCCGCAGGGCTCCGAGGTGCCGCGTCCGGGCGACGTCGTCACGGTCGAGGTCACCCGGGCCGCGCCGCACTTCCTCATCGCCGACGGCGAGGCACCGCTCCGCATCCGCCGCACGCGCGCCGGCGACGCGTGGGACCGCGCCCAGGCGGAGAGCTGCGGGGTCCCCGCTGCGCCGGCCCCCGTCGGGAACGGCCCGCGTCCCGTCTCGCTCGGCCTGCCCACGCTCCGTGTCGGACGCTGAGCCCGCGACCCACGCCGCTGCCGTCGACCTGATCGCCGTCGTCGGCGCGACGGGGACCGGGAAGTCCGAGTTCGCGCTCGCGGTCGCCGAGCAGCTCGCGCGGTCCGGTCGCGCGGCGGAGATCGTCAACGCCGACGCCATGCAGCTGTACCGCGGCATGGACATCGGGACCGCCAAGCTCGACGTCGCGGAACGGCGGGGTGTCCCGCACCACCAGCTCGACGTGCTCGACGTCACCGACGAGGCCAGTGTCGCGGCCTACCAGCAGGAGGCCCGCGCCGACGTCGAGCGGATCACGGCGTCGGGGTCCGTGGCGCTCCTCGTCGGCGGCAGCGGGCTCTACGTGTCGTCGGTGCTGTTCGACCTCGCGTTCCCGGGCACGGACCCCGAGCTGCGCGCACAGCTCGAGCGCGAGCACGCCGAGCTCGGACCGGGCGTGCTCGTCGAACGGCTGCGCGCCCTCGACCCCGCGGCCGCAGCCGACGTCGACCAGCGCAACCCGCGGCGGTTGATCCGGGCACTCGAGATCGCGAGCCGGTCCGAGGTCGTGACCCCGCGCCTCCCGTCCGCGCCCCGCGCCTGGCGACCCGCCCGCGTCCTGCACCTGCACCGCGAACGGACCGCCCTCGTCGAGTCGCTGCACGCGCGCGCAGCGCGCATGTTCGACCGGGGGCTCGTCGACGAGGTGGCCGGCCTGCGAGCGCGGGGACTCGAGCAGGGCCGGACCGCCCGGGCCGCGATCGGCTACTCGCAGGCGCTCGACGTGCTCCACGGGCGGGCGACCGTCGACGAGGCCGTCGAGGCGACCGCAGTCGCGACCCGCAAGTACGCGCGGCGACAGGTGTCCTGGTTCAAGCGCTACGCCGACGCCGCGGTGCTCGACGTCACCGGGGCCGACGTCGCGGGGCTGCAGGAGGCGGCCCGTAGGATCGTCCCGTGACCGAGCTGCACTTCACCAAGGGCCAGGGGACCGGCAACGACTTCGTCCTGTTCGCCGACCCCGACGCGACGGTCGACCTGACCCCCGAGCGCGTCCGCGCCATCGCCGACCGCCGGTTCGGTGTCGGCGGCGACGGCGTCATCCGCGCGGTCCGCTCCGAGGCGCTGCCCGAGGGACGTCCGCTGCTCGCCGTCGCACCCGAGGCGACGTGGTTCATGGACTACCACAACGCCGACGGCTCGATCGCGGAGATGTGCGGCAACGGCATCCGGGTGTTCGCGCGGTACCTCACGGAGTCCGGGCTCGTCGACCTGGCGCCCGGCGAGACGCTGACCGTCGGCAGCCGGAAGGGGCTCGTCGACGTCCAGCGCACCACGAACGGCTTCTCGGCCGACCTCGGGCGGTGGGGCCTCGGCATCGAGGGCGGCGGTGCGAACGACGTGCTGGTCCGTGCCAGGGAGCTCGACGGCGCACGACCGGGCCTGGGGATCGACGTCGGCAACCCGCACGTCGTCGTCGCGGTCGCCACCGATGACGAACTGTCCGGTCTCGACCTGACCTACATCCCGGTCCTCGACCCCGCACCGGCAGCCGGGGCGAACGTCGAGTTCGTCCTGCCCGGCGACCCGCTCGTCAAGGACGGCGTCGGTGAGATCACCATGCGCGTGCACGAGCGGGGGAGCGGCGAGACGCTGTCCTGCGGGACCGGGGCGGTCGCCGCCGCCCTGGCGACGCGGTACTGGGCCGGACCGTCCGCGCCGGACACCTGGCGCGTGCGCGTCCCCGGTGGCGTCGTCACCGTGCGGATGTTCGCGGCCGAGGACGGCGAGCACGTGGCGCTCGCGGGGCCGGCGGAGCTGGTGTTCTCGGGGGACCTGACCGTCTGAACGGCGGGCATCCCGCCGGACGGTCGCGATCGGGCATCCCGCCGGTCGGGCATCCCGCCGGTCGGGCATCCCGCCGGTCGGGTATCCCGCCGGTCGGGTATCCCGCCGGTCGGGTATCCCGCCGGTCGGGTATCCCGCCGGCCGGGCATCCCGCCGGTCGGGCGGCTGGGCGGTCGGCGGCCCGCTACTCGGCGGCGCGGTGCACCCGGATGACGCGGAACCCCTTGGCCGTCGACGCCCGGCTGACCACGAACGCGCCGCCGAGCGTGTCCGCGAGCCACTTCTGCAGTGAGTCGCCACCGAGGTCCTTCGACACGACGAGCCAGGCGTCACCGCCCACCTCGAGCCGCGGCAACCACGTCGTGAGGATGGTGTGCAGTTCGTCCTTGCCGACGCGGATGGGCGGGTTGGACCAGATCGTGCGGAAGCGGAGGTCGGCGGGGACGTCGTCGGGGAGGGCGACGGTGACGTTCTCGGTCCCCGCGGTCTGCGCGTTGGCGCGGGCGAGTCCGAGCACGCGCTCGTTCACGTCGACGCCCCAGACCTGGGCGTCCGGCGATTCGAGCGCCATCGTGATCGCGATCGGGCCCCAGCCGCAGCCGACGTCGAGGAGGGCGCCCTCGGTCGCGGGCGGTGGCACGGCGCCGAGCAGGACGCGGGTGCCGCGGTCGATCCCGTCGGGGCTGAAGACGCCCGCTGCGGTGCTCAGGGTGAGGTCGCGACCGGCGAGCGTGACGTGCACCTGGCGTTGACGCTCCTCCGACGACGGGTTCGCGGAGAAGTAGTGGTCGTTCGCCATGGAAGAACCGTACCGGCCCACCCGTGTGTCCCGGGCGTGGCGGCGGTACCCTGTGGAGAAGATGACGGAAACGAACATGAACGACGGACGGTCCGACGACAGCGCCGAGGGTGTCGTCGAGCGGGTCCTCCGCAACGCGGACTCCCGGGCCTCCTCGGCGATCTTCGCCCCGGCCCAGGCGATCCAGACGCGCTCGGTCGACGACCACGGCTGGACCGGCGACGGCGACCAGTACGACCGTGAGGACCGGGCCGCCCTGCGCCGGGTCGCCGGTCTCTCCACCGAACTCGAGGACGTCACCGAGGTCGAGTACCGGCAACTCCGGCTCGAGCAGGTCGTCCTCATCGGCGTGTACCCGCAGGGCGATGCGCAGGACGCCGAGAACTCGCTCCGTGAGCTCGCGGCGCTGGCCGAGACGGCCGGTGCGGTGGTGCTCGACGGGCTGCTGCAGCGACGACCCACGCCCGACCCCTCGACCTACCTGGGGAAGGGCAAGGCCGCCGAGCTCGCGATGGTCGTCAAGGCCACCGGCGCCGACACGGTCATCGCGGACACGGAGCTCGCGCCCTCGCAGCGTCGTGCGCTCGAGGACGTCGTGAAGGTCAAGGTGATCGACCGCACGGCCGTGATCCTCGACATCTTCAGCCAGCACGCCTCCACCCGCGAGGGCAAGGCGCAGGTCGAGCTCGCACAGCTCCAGTACCTGCTGCCGCGTCTGCGCGGTTGGGGTGAGTCGATGTCCCGGCAGGCCGGTGGTCAGGTCTCCGGCGGTGCGGGCATGGGTTCCCGTGGTCCCGGTGAGACGAAGATGGAGCTCGACCGCCGGAAGATCCACACCCGGATGGCCAAGCTCCGTCGGCAGATCGCCGGGTTCACCCCGGCGCGTGAGGCCAAGCGTGCCGACCGCGCCCGCAACGAGGTGCCGAGCGTCGCGATCGCGGGCTACACGAACGCCGGCAAGTCCTCGCTGCTGAACCGGCTGACGAGCGCGGGCGTGCTGGTGCAGAACCAGCTGTTCGCGACGCTGGACGCCACGGTCCGCCGGACCGAGAGCACGAAGGGCCGCGAGTTCACGTTCGTCGACACCGTCGGGTTCGTGCGCAACCTGCCGCACCAGCTGGTGGAGGCGTTCCGGTCCACCCTCGAGGAGGTCGGCCAGGCCGACGTCATCGTGCACGTCGTCGACGGCTCGCACCCTGACCCCGCGGCCCAGCTCGCGACGGTCCGGGAGGTCATCGGCGACGTGGGCGCCCGGGACATCCCCGAGGTGGTCGCGTTCAACAAGGCCGACCTGATCGACGAGTCGCAGCGGCTCGTCCTGGTCGGGCTCGTCCCGGACGCGGTGTTCGTCTCGGCGCGCACCGGCGAGGGCGTCCCCGAGCTGCTCGCCGCGATCGAGGAGCGACTGCCCGAACCGGACGTCGACCTCACCGTGGTGATCCCGTACGACCGCGGCGACCTGGTGTCGTCGCTGCACGACTCCGGCGCGGTCGAGTCGACGGAGTACGTCGAGGACGGCACACGTCTGCGGGTGCGCGTCTTCCAGCGCCAGGTCGCGGAGCTCGACCCCTACGTGGTCGCGCCGGTCGCGGCCGGCTAGGACCGGACCAGAGGACGGACGGGAGGCGCGGTGCCGGCTGGCACCGCGCCTCCCGTCCGTCCGTCGTCGCGTCGGACGCGAGCCGGCCAGGTCGCGTCGGTCCGGCGTGGCGCGGCCGCTCCGCGTGCTTGCACCGCTGCGCGGCGCACGCTGCGCGCACGCTGCGCGGCGCACGCTCGTCGCACGAGAGGCGAGCGCGCCGCACAACGAGAGGCACGTCGCACCACGTGATCACGTGGCGCGACGTGCCTCTCGTTGTGCGGCGGTACCGCGAGCCGCGCGCAGACCGCCGCGGCCGCCCACGGCGGTCCGCGACCGCGATCGCCTGCGGCGACGCGGCTAGATGGAGCGGAGGACCGCGACGACCTTGCCGAGCACGGTCGCGGCGTCGCCGAGGATCGGCTCGAACGCCGAGTTCCGCGGGAGCAACCACGTGTGCCCGTCGCGCTGGCGGAAGACCTTGACGGTCGCTTCCTCGTCGAGCATCGCGGCGACGATGTCCCCGTTGTCCGCGGTCTGCTGCGAGCGGACGACCACCCAGTCGCCGTCGCAGATCGCGGCGTCGATCATGGACTCGCCGACGACCTTGAGCATGAACAGGTCACCGGTCCCGACGAGCTGCCGGGGGAGCGGTACGAGTTCGTCGACGTGCTGCTCGGCGGTGATCGGGACGCCGGCGGCGATGCGGCCGACGAGCGGCACGAGGGTCGTCGCGTCGACGTCCGGCGTGTCGACGTCGGGCGTGGGCTCGTCGACCAAGACCTCGAGCGCGCGGGGGCGGTTCGGGTCGCGGCGGATCCAGCCGCCGAGCTCGAGCTGGCCGAGCTGGTGGGAGACGCTCGAGAGGGAGGACAGGCCGGCCGCGTCGCCGATCTCGCGCATGCTCGGCGGGTAGCCCCGGTTCGCCACCGACGCACGGATCGCGTCGAGGATCGCCTGCTGCTTCGCCGTCAGCGGCTTCTGGCTCCGCAGTTCGTCCGCCACGTCGTCTCGCCCTTCGTCGGTGCCGGAGCCGGTCGGCGGGAATGTCGGTGGTCCCCGCTTGACTCGTCCCAGTCGATCGAAACAGTATCCGACCGCTCCAGGCCGGACAAACACCTGTTCGAGCGTGTCGGCAGAAAATCCCGCAGAAATCTCTCCCTGGGACTTGTGCGGGCGCCGGTTCGAAACTATGTTCGGTACACGACTTCGGTCCACCCGAACGGGAAGGCAAGAACGACATGAGCACCATCGCCATCGCTGACCACCAGCGCTCCGCGACGACCGCCGTCCGTACGCGCCTGCGTCTCACGCGCCGCGGACGCATCGTCTTCACGACCCTCGCCGCGATCCCCCTGTTCGCCGCAGTGGCCGTGGCCGTCCTCAACGGTGGACAGGCCTCCGCCGGTGACGCCTCGCGCGCCGGGTCGACGGTCCACTTCGCGACCGTCACCGTGCAGCCGGGGGAGACCCTGTGGCAGCTCGCCGAGGAGACAGCGCCGCAGGCAGACCCCCGCGACTTCGTGCAGGACGTCGTCAGCCTGAACGCGCTCGACGGGTCGTCGCTGCAGGCGGGCGAGCAGATCGCCATCCCGGCGAAGTACACCCACGGCGACTGAGGCCGAACGAGGGCCCGCGGGCTGCTCGACCGCCTGTGTGCGGCACAGTCGGCAGCGGCCCAGTCGCGTGCGGCACGGTTGCGAGACGCTCGACCGGTTGGCCTGACTAGTAGGCAGGACAGGCAAGCGCAGGCCGCTCGACGGTGGCGTGACCGGTCGCCCGTCAGTCACCGTCCGGACGGCCTGGGGCATGCAGCCCCCGTCGGCCTACGATGGATCGGTGGCAACCTCGTTCGACGACCTCCCCATCCGCGACGACCTCCGCGGGCAGAGCCCGTACGGCGCTCCTCAGAAGCACGTGCGTGTGCAGCTCAACGTCAACGAGAACACGCATCCCGTGCCGCAGGACGTCGCCGACGACATCGTCGCCTCCATCCGGCAGGCGCTGACCACGGTCAACCGGTACCCCGACCGCGAGTTCACGGAGCTCCGCGAGTCCCTGGCCGCGTACCTCGGCCACGGACTCACCGCGGAGCAGCTGTGGGCAGCGAACGGCTCGAACGAGGTCCTGCAGCAGCTCCTGCAGGCGTTCGGGGGCCCGGGTCGCTCGGTGCTCGGCTTCCCGCCCACCTACTCGATGCACTCGATCCTCGCGGCCGGCACCGGGACGACCTGGATCCCGGCGGAGCGTGACGACGAGTTCCGGATCTCGCCGGAGACCGTCGTCGCGGCGATCCGGGAGCACCAGCCCGACATCGTGTTCCTCTGCGGGCCGAACAACCCGACCGGGACCCCGCTGTCGATCGACACGATCCGTGCCGCCTACGACGCGACCGACGGCATCGTGATGGTCGACGAGGCGTACGCCGAGTTCATGCCCGTCGACGCGCCGAGCGCCGTGACCCTCCTGCCGGGACGCGAGCGCCTCGTGGTCTCCCGGACGATGAGCAAGGCGTTCGCCTTCGCGGGCGCCCGCGTCGGGTACATGGCCGCCGACCCCGCCGTGGTCGACGCGGTCCGGCTCGTCCGCCTGCCGTACCACCTGTCCGCCCTGACGCAGGCTGCCGCCGTCGCCGCGCTCCGCCACGCCCCGGAGATGCTCGCGATGGTCGACGACATCAAGGAGCAGCGCGACCGCATGGTGACCGAACTGGCCGCGATGGGCTACCGCACCTACGAGACGTGGTCGAACTTCGTGTTGTTCGGTGGCGTCGCCGATCCGAACGCGGCGTTCGAGGCCCTGCTCGAGCAGGACGTCATCGTCCGGGACCTCGGGATCCCGAACCACCTGCGGGTGAGCGCCGGTACCGAGGAGGAGACCACCGCGTTCCTCGAGGCCATGCGCCGCGTCGCCGTCGACCAGCCCCCGGTTAGGGTTGCAGCATGACCGCCCGTACCGCCGCCATCAGCCGGAGCACGAGCGAGTCGAGCATCGAGCTGTCGCTCGACCTGGACGGCACCGGCTCGTCCGACGTCTCGACGAGCGTGCCCTTCTTCGACCACATGCTCACGGCGTTCAGCAAGCACTCGCTGATCGACCTCCGCGTCCGGTCGACGGGTGACACCGACATCGACGTGCACCACACGGTCGAGGACACCGGCATCGTGCTGGGGCAGGCGATCAAGCAGGCCCTCGGCGACCGGTCCGGCATCGGCCGGTACGGTGACGCCCTCGTGCCGCTCGACGAGGCGCTCGCGCAGGCGGTCGTCGACGTGTCCGGCCGCCCGTACCTCGTGCACACCGGAGAGCCCGAGGGCTTCGCGTTCCACCGGATCGGCGGGCACTTCACCGGCTCGATGGTCCGCCACGTCTTCGAGGCGATCACGGTCAACGCGGGCATCACCGTGCACGTCCGGGTGCTCGGCGGTCGCGACCCGCACCACATCGCCGAGGCCGAGTTCAAGGCGTTCGCCCGGGCGATGCGTCGCGCGGTCGAGCTCGACCCCCGCGTCGACGGCATCCCGTCCACCAAGGGAGCACTGTGACCGAGCTGCTGACCGGCGCGAAGCCGGACGTCGTCGTCCTCGACTACGGGTCCGGCAACGTCCACTCGGCCGCCAAGGCACTCGAGCGCGCCGGGGCGAACGTCACCCTCACGGCCGACAAGCAGGCCGCGCTGCGCGCGGACGGTCTCCTGGTCCCCGGCGTCGGCGCGTTCGCCGCGGTCGTCGACCAGCTCGAGGGGGTGCGCGGCGGCGAGATCGTCGACCACCGCCTGGCCGGCGGACGCCCGGTGCTCGGCATCTGCGTCGGCATGCAGGTGATGTTCGCGCGCGGGATCGAGCGCGGGGTCGACGTCGAGGGCCTCGGACAGTGGCCGGGCACGGTCGAGCAGATCGAGGCCGACGTCCTGCCGCACATGGGGTGGAACACGGTCGAGGCCCCGGCCGACTCGGTGCTCTTCGACGGCCTGCACGACGAGCGGTTCTACTTCGTGCACTCGTACGGTGTCACGGACTTCCCGCTCGATGCCTACGGTCCCTTCCGTGCGCCGGGCCTGACCTGGGCCGAGCACGGGCAGCGGTTCGTCGCGGCGGTCGAGAACGGCCCCCTCACGGCGACGCAGTTCCACCCCGAGAAGTCGGGCGAGCCGGGCATCCGGCTCCTCCGGAACTGGGTGCAGTCGCTCTGATGCCCCGGCTCGGCGCCGCGTCGGCTCGGCACGAGCCGGCGCCGGGACCGGGACCGCTCCCGCCGCGTGTCCGCCGACCAGCCCCGCAGCGCCGCGCGACCACGCGCAGCGGACGGTGACCAACCGCCCACGCGACCGCCGCGACGAGCGCGACCCGCGCCTCCAGACCGACACCAGCCCGACCGCCGCGACCAGCACGACCGCCGCGACCAGCCCGACCGCCGCGACCAGCCCGACCAGCACGACCACCGCGACCACAGCCACCGACCCCCACCGCACCGGAGCCGACAGGACCATGACCGACCTCACCGCGACCCCGCCCCTCGTCCTGCTCCCCGCCGTCGACGTCGTCGACGGCCAGGCCGTCCGCCTCACGCAGGGCGAGGCCGGCAGCGAGACGTCGTACGGCGACCCGGTCGCCGCCGCCCGCACCTGGCGCGACCAGGGCGCGGAGTGGATCCACCTCGTCGACCTCGACGCGGCGTTCGGCCGTGGCGACAACCGCCGCCTGATCGCGAAGGCGGTCCGCGAGGTCGAGGGCGTGTCGGTCGAGCTCTCCGGCGGGATCCGCGACGACGCCTCGCTCGAGGCGGCCCTCGCGACCGGGGCGGCCCGGGTGAACCTCGGCACCGCGGCGCTCGAGGACCCGGCGTGGGCGGCCCGGGTGATCGGTGAGTACGGCGACCAGATCGCGGTCGGCCTCGACGTCCGCGGCACGACGCTCGCGAGCCGCGGCTGGACCGAGGACGCCGGTGACCTGTGGGAGGTGCTCGACCGCCTCGAGGCCGCCGGCTGCTCGCGCTACGTCGTGACCGACGTCACGAAGGACGGCACGCTCCAGGGCCCGAACGTCGACCTGCTGCGCGAGGTCTGCGACCGGACCGACCAGCCCGTCGTGGCCTCGGGTGGCATCTCGACGCTCGACGACCTCCGTGCGCTGCGCGAGCTCGTGCCGCACGGCCTCGAGGGTGCCATCATCGGCAAGGCGCTCTACTCGGGCGCGTTCACCCTGCCGGCCGCCCTCGACGTCGCCGGGGAGTAACGCCGTGGCGGGTATCTCGAACGGCCGCGGCACCGGACCCGACGCCGGCGCGGACGCATCGGGGACCGCCGCCGGCGCGGACGCACCGGGGGCCGCCGCACCGGACGACGCGCACACGCCCGGTGGTGCCGGCGACTCGGCCGGGAACCCGTGGGCCGGTCGGACGTTCGACCACCACGACGAGGCCTACGCCGACGACGACGGCCTGGCCGACCCCGCCGTGGTCGCCGCGGTCCTCGCGTTGCAGCAGGGCGCGTCGCAGCGGGGCGTGGTGGACGCGCTCCGCTCGGCCCGGCTGCTCATCCCGCTCGTCGCGCAGGCCGGCGACGTCGGGCACACGCCCGACGGTCGGCTCGTCGACAAGACCCAGGAGCTGTCGATCGTCACGGTCGCCGGTCCCGACGGCCGCAGCGTCATGCCGGCGTTCACCTCGGCCGAGGCGATGCGGTCCTGGGACCCCGCCGCCCGTCCGGTGCCCGCGGACTCGCGGCGCGTGGCGATGGCCGCGGCGAGCGAGGAGACGCAGCTCGTCGTGCTCGACCCGACCGCGCCGACCGAGTTCGTGCTCCGCCGGCCGGCCGTGTGGGCGATCGGGCAGGACCTGCCGTGGACGCCCTGCTTCGAGGACCCGGAGGTCGCGCAGGCGTTCGCGGACTCGATCGTCGGCGAGGACGCCGTCGCCCGTGTCGAGCTGTCGCCGGGGGACCCGCTCGGCCGGTTCGCGGGTGCCGAACTGACGGTCGGGCTCGCGCTGCGGCCGGGGCTCGACCAGACGGCGGTGCAGCAGCTCGTCGGCCGGCTGCAGGAGCGTTGGACGGCGGACGCCGTCATCGCCGACCGGGTGGACAGCATGCGGGTGGCCCTCCGCCCTGCCTGACGGCCGGCGCGGGTCGCCTCCGGTGGACGGCTCGCCCGACCGTCGGCGCGGGTCGCCTCCGGTGGACGGCTCGCCTGACCGCCGGCCGGGAGGCGCGGGTCGTCCCCGGCGGACCGGCTCTGGTCGGCAGGTGGTGCCGTCCGGTGCGCGTGCGGAAGCCCCGGCGGTGCGCCCGGCGCGGTGCCGGGTCGCCGGTACCATGACGGGGTGAGCACGAACCCGACGACCAGGCCCGGAACCGGCGATCCCGCGGTCGGCCCCACCGGCCGTCCCCGGCGCGAGTTCCCGGTGCCCGAGGAACTCGACGGCCACGGCCCGGCTCGCATCATCGCGCTGTGCAACCAGAAGGGCGGCGTCGGCAAGACCACGACGTCGATCAACCTCGGTGCGGCGCTCGCGGAGTACGGCCGCCGCGTCCTCGCCGTGGACTTCGACCCGCAGGGCGCGCTCTCCGCGGGGCTCGGGGTCCGGACCCACGACATCCCGACGGTCTACGACCTGCTGATGGGTTCCGTGAAGGACCCGAACCAGATCATCCAGCCGACGAACACGCCGGGGCTCGACGTCATCCCGGCCAACATCGACCTGTCCGCGGCCGAGGTGCACCTGGTCAACGAGGTCGCCCGCGAGCAGATCCTGGCGAGCGTCCTCCGCAAGGTCTCGAACGACTACGACCTGATCCTCGTCGACTGCCAGCCCTCGCTCGGGCTCCTCACCGTGAACGCCCTGACCGCGGCGCACGGTGTGCTCATCCCGCTCGAGTGCGAGTTCTTCGCGCTGCGCGGTGTGGCGCTGCTCATCGAGACGATCGACAAGGTGCGCGACCGGCTCAACCCGGCGCTCCGGCTCGACGGCATCCTCGCCACCATGTACGACTCGCGCACACTGCACTCGCGCGAGGTCATGGAGCGCGTCGTCGAGACCTTCGACGACCGCGTGCTCGACACGGTCATCAACCGCACCGTGAAGTTCCCGGACGCCACGGTGTCGGCGCGCCCGATCACCCAGACCGCGCCGGACCACGCCGCCGCGCACGCGTACCGGCAGTTGGCGCGGGAGCTCGTCCAGCGTGGCGCCGTCGCCTGACGCCGCCTCTGCTCGGTCGGCCGACGCGCCGGCCGGCACCACGACGGCGCCCGGTTTCCGGGTGCGGCTGCGCAACTTCGACGGACCGTTCGACCTGCTGCTGTCGCTCATCACGAAGCACGAGCTCGACATCACCGAGGTGTCGCTCGGCGCCGTGACGGGGGAGTTCATCGCCTACGTGCGCCAGGCGGAGTCGGCGGACGAGCTCGACGAGGCCAGCGAGTTCCTCGTCGTGGCCGCGACCCTGCTCGACCTGAAGATCGCCGGCCTCCTGCCGCAGGGCGAACTCGTCGACGCCGAGGACGTCGCCCTGTTGGAGGCCCGCGACCTGCTGTTCGCACGACTGCTGCAGTACCGGGCGTTCAAGCAGGCGGCCGAGTGGTTCGGCGAGCGGTGGCTGACCGAGTCCCGCCGTCACGTCCGCCGAGTGCGCCTGGAGGAACGGTTCCGCGCGCGGACGCCCGAGCTCGTGTGGACCCTGTCGGTGCAGGACTTCGCCGCGATCGCCACGCTCGCCTTCGCGCCGCGTGAGCTGCCGACCGTCGGGCTCGACCACCTGCACGCACCGCTCGTCAGCATCCGTGAGCAGGCCGCCATCGTCGTGTCGATCCTGCGGACGCGCGCCGACGAGGACGTCCCGTTCCGCGAACTGGTCGCGGGCGTCTCGGAGACGGGTATCGTGGTGGCTCGCTTCCTGGCGATCCTGGAGCTGTACCGGAACGCGTCGATCTCGTTCGAGCAGTTCGAACCGCTGGGGGAGCTGACACTCCGGTGGACCGCCGAGGACTGGTCCGACGAGAGCCTCGCCGACCTGGGAGCCGACTATGACGGATGACGCCGTGCCGCACGACGCGGCTGCCGTCGCGCGCCACGGCGGCGCCGGTGCCGAACCCGGGGGAGCGGACGAGGTCGCCGACGCCGCCGCGATCGAGCACGAGCTGCGCGCGGGGGCCGATGCCGCACCCGAGCCGGACCCCGACGAGGGCCGTCGTGCGCCCGTCGACGTCCCCGTCGACCGGCAACTCGAGGCGATCCTGATGATCGCCGACGAGCCGCAGTCGCCCGTCGCCCTCGCGGCCGCGGTCGGCGCACCGGTCCCGGTCGTGCGCCAGGCCCTCGAACGGCTCGTCGCCGACTTCGACGGCGTCGCCGGCACCGTCCGACGTGGCTTCGAGCTGCGCGAGGTCGGCGGTGGCTGGCGCTTCTACGTGCGCGAGGAGCTCGACGCCGTCGTGGAGCAGTTCGTCGAGGCGGAGCGCCCGGCGCGGCTGTCCCAGGCGGCGCTCGAGACCCTGGCCGTCGTGGCCTACAAGCAACCGATCACCCGGTCACAGATCGCCTCGATCCGGGCCGTGAACGTGGACGGCGTGGTCCGCACGCTCGTCGCGCGCGGCCTCATCGAGGAGTCGTTCACCGACGCCGAGACCGGCGCGATCAACTACATCACGTCCGGGCTGCTGCTCCAGCAGCTCGGAATCAACTCGCTCGACGAGCTGCCGCTGATCTCTCCACTCCTGGAGGACGGAACGGGCGGCTTCGGGCAGGACGAAGGGATCCCCGATGGCCGCGTTTGAGGACGGACGACGAGGTGGGCCGCGCGGCGGCTCCGCAGGACGGTCGGGAGGCGCGCCCCGCGACCGCGACGGCGGCTCCGGTCGGTCGGGTGGCCGGCCCGGTGACGACCGTGGCGGGTACCGCGGACGCGACGAGCGTCCGTCCGGTGGCGACCGTGGTGGGTACCAGGGTCGCGACGACCGCTCCGGCGGGGGCTACCGCGGTCGTGACGAGCGTCCCGCCGGTGGTGGCTACCGGGGTCGTGACGAGCGTCCCGCCGGTGGCGGGTACCGGGGTCGTGATGAGCGTCCCGCCGGTGGCGGGTACCGCGGCCGTGATGAGCGTCCCGCCGGTGGCGGGTACCGCGGTCGTGACGAGCGTCCGTCCGGTGGTGACCGTGGTGGGTACCAGGGTCGTGACGACCGCTCCGGTGGCGGCTACCGCGGGCGCGACGAGCGTCCCGCCGGAGGTGGGTACCAGGGCCGCGACGACCGCTCCGGCGGTGGGTACCGCGGACGTGACGAGCGTCCGGCCGGTGGTGGCTACCGGGGTCGTGACGACCGTTCCGGTGGCGACCGTGGTGGGTACCAGGGTCGTGACGACCGCTCCGGCGGTGGGTACCGCGGACGTGACGAGCGTCCGGCCGGTGGTGGCTACCGGGGTCGGGACGAGCGTCCGTCCGGTGGTGACCGTGGTGGGTACCAGGGTCGGGACGACCGTTCCGGTGGCGGCTACCGCGGCCGTGACGAGCGTCCGGCCGGTGGTGGCTACCAGGGTCGGGACGACCGGTCCGGTGGTGGCTACCGGGGTCGTGACGAGCGTCCTGCCGGCGGCGGCTCCCGCGGCCGTGACGACCGTGCCGGCGGCGGCGGCGGCGACCGCGGTCGCTTCGTCGGCCGTGAGGACGACCGACGCGGTGGTGACCGTGGTGGCTTCGTGCGCCGCGAGGACGACCGTGGCGGGTACCGGGGTCGTGACGACCGTTCCGGTGGCGGTGACCGTGGTGGGTACCGGGGTCGGGACGACCGTTCCGGCGGCGGTGACCGTGGTGGGTACCGCGGCCGTGACGAGCGTTCCGGTGGCGGTGACCGTGGTGGGTACCGCGGCCGTGACGACCGCGGCGGCGACCGTCGCCCCACGGGCGGCCGCGACGACCGTCGTGACGACCGCCGGGACCCGGCCCGCGAGGACCGTCGCACGCCCGACGGGCGCCCCAGCACGGTCTGGCACAACGGCCGCCGGTACGTCGGCGGCACCACGACGGCGCGCAACGGCGACCGCCAGGGCGCCTCGGCGCAGCGCGACACCGCCCGCCGCACGACGCCGCGCCCGGAGGGCGCCCGCGACGAGCACGGACTGCCGGTCGAGGGCACGCCCGAGCGGCCGCTGATCCCGGACTGGGACGCGTCCGAGGCGACGTCGACCGCCGGGGGCGAGGCGAGCCTCCAGGCCGACGGTGAGCGCCTGCAGAAGGTGATCGCCGCTGCGGGCGTGGCGTCCCGACGCGTCGCGGAGAACCTGATCGTCGAGGGCCGCGTGACGGTCAACGGCGAGGTCGTGGACGCGCTCGGTCGCCGGGTCGACCCGGCAACCGACGAGATCGCCGTCGACGGTCTGCCGGTGCAGATCGACTCCTCGCGACGGTACGTGCTCCTCAACAAGCCGACCGGCATGGTGTCGAGCCTGCAGGACGAGCGCGGCCGACGCGACCTGTCCGAGTACGTCGACCGCTACGAGGAGCGCCTGTTCAACGTGGGCCGCCTCGATGCCGAGACGTCGGGCCTCCTGCTGCTGACGAACGACGGCGACCTGGCACACGTGCTCGCCCACCCGTCGTTCGGCGTCGCCAAGACCTACATCGCGAAGGTGCACGGCAACGTGAACCCTGCCGTCGTGCAGCGGCTGCTCGAGGGCGTCGACCTCGAGGACGGGCCGATCGCGGCGGACAAGGTGCGGCTCATCGAGTCGTCCCGCGGCGAGTCCCTGGTCGAGGTCACGCTGCACTCGGGCCGCAACCGGATCGTCCGGCGCATGTTCGAGGCGGTCGACCACCCGGTCATCGAGCTCGTCCGGCGGTCGTTCGGTCCGCTCCAGCTCGGGTCGCTGCCGATCGGCAAGACGCGCGAGCTCTCCAAGGTCGAGCTCGGGGGACTGCTCCGCATGGCCCGCGAGGCGAAGGGGACGGCGCAGGACGACGCGGACGAGGAGTCGACGGACTGACGCTCGGTAGGCTGGCGGGGTGACCGAGACCCCCGCCGTGCCCGCCGACGTCGACCGACGCCTCCGCGGACCGGTCCGGATCGTCGGCGCCGGCCTGCTCGGGGCGTCGATCGGCCTGGCGCTCCGCGAGAAGGGCGTGGACGTCGTCCTCGACGACGTCTCGCCCGCAGCCCTCGCGCTCGCCGTCGACTACGGCGCCGGCCGACGCCCCGCCGACGGCGACGACCCCGAACTCGTGGTCGTCGCCGTGCCCCCGGACGTCGTGGCGACGGTCGTCGAACGGGAACTCGCGGCCTTGCCCCGCGCGATCGTCACCGACGTCGCCAGCGTCAAGACGGGACCGCTCGAGCGGCTGCTCGCCGCCGGAGCCGACGTCGGCCGGTACATCGGCTCGCACCCGATGGCCGGACGCGAGCGGAGCGGTCCGACCGCGGCCCGCGCCGACTTGTTCGTCGGACGCCCCTGGGTGATCGCCGGGCACGACGCGATCTCCTACCAGCGCGCGGCGGTCGTCGAGGACCTCGCGCTCGACGTCGGTGCGACGGTCGTGCCGATGGACCCCGAGGCGCACGACCTCGCGGTGGCGTACGTGTCCCACGCCCCGCAGCTCGTCTCGACGCTCATGGCGGCGCGGCTGCAGGCGGCACCGGACGGGTCGCTCGACCTGGCCGGCGGCGGGGTCCGCGACGTCACCCGGATCGCCGCGAGCGACCCCGGCCTGTGGGTGCAGATCATCGGCGCGAACGCGGGGCACATCCGCCCCGTGCTCACCGACCTGCGCGACGACCTCGACCGGGTGATCGCGGCGCTCGGCGACCCGGACGCCGCGGGCGCGCCCCGAGCGATCGCCGAGACGATCGCCGCCGGCAACCGCGGGGTCGAGCGGCTGCCCGGCAAGCACGGCACCACGAAGCGCTTCGCCCGGGTGGTCGTCCTCGTCGACGACACCCCGGGCCAGATCGCCGCGCTCCTCGCGTTCATCGGGGAGATCGGCATCAACCTCGAGGACATGCGCCTCGAGCACTCACCGGGCGCACCGATCGGCATCGTCGAGGTGTCGGTCGTGCCCGAGCAGGAACAGCGACTCGTCGAGGAACTCGAGGGTCGCGGATGGAGGATCGCAGCAGCATGGGCCTGAACAACGAGACGACCCCGACCGCGCACGACTCCGGCGTCACCGGCGGTCCGGACGGGCCCGACACCGGGCTGCCGACGCCGGGGAACCCCACCGGGCCGCTCGGCGGCGGCGACGTCGCCGGTGGGCTGGACGGGCAGGGCGGCGGCGAGCCCGGCTCGACGAGCGCCCCGGTCCCGTCCGGGTTGCCCGCGGGTGCCTTCGTCGCGAAGACCGTCATCGCCGTCGACGGCCCGGCCGGCAGCGGCAAGTCGAGCGTCTCCCGTGCGGCCGCACGCGTGCTCGGCTTCGGCTACCAGGACACCGGGGCCGCGTACCGCGCCCTCGCCTGGCACGCGCTGCAGCAGCGCGTCGACCTGGACGACCCGGCGGCCGTCCTCGCGAGCTGGGACACCTTCGACTACGCGATCGGCACCGACCCCGACGACTACTTCGTCCGCGTGGGCGACGCCGACGTGACCGACGCGATCCGCACGCCCGAGGTCACCGCAGCCGTCGCCCACATCGCGAAGCTCCCGGAGGTCCGCGAGCGGCTCGTCCAGCTCTTCCGCCAGGTCATGCGGAAGGCCGACGCGCAGGGCATCATCACCGAGGGACGCGACATCACGACCGTCGTCGCACCCGACGCCGAGGTCCGGATCCTGCTGACCGCCGACGAGTCGGTTAGGATGGCCCGACGCTCGGCTGAGGTCACGACCCAGTCGGCCGCCGAGACCTCCGCCGCACTCGCCCGACGCGACGCGGCGGACGCGAAGGTCGTCGACTTCATGAACGCCGCGGACGGTGTCACGACGCTCGACTCCACCGACCTCGACTTCGACCAGACCGTCCAGGCGGTCGTCGACCTGGCCCGAGCGGCCACGCACTGACGCGAGACCGGGCGCCGTCCGGTCACCACGACCGGGCAGCCGGTCACCAGGACCGGGCAGTCCGGTCACCAGGACCGGGCAGCCGGTCACCAGGACCGGTTCCCCGGCCACCACGGCCGGGGGACCGGCCCGGCCGGGAACGGCCACCGACACCGCGGCCCGACCGCACACGAGGAAACGACATGGCCCAACAGGACAGCCCCGACAACGACGACTTCCCGGAGTACGACGACGCCCTGGGTGAGCGGCTCGCCGGTCTCGACGAGGCCGAGGCCGACCAGCGGGCGAACGCGCTCCGCGCCGGCCTGGACGAGTACGAGCTCGACGACGAGGACGTCGCGCTCCTCGACGCCGGCACCATCGGCGAGGACGGCCTGCACTACCTGCCGGCCTACCCGGTGCTCGCGATCGTCGGACGGCCGAACGTCGGCAAGTCCGCGCTCGTCAACCGCATCATCGGTCGCCGCGAGGCCGTCGTCCAGGACGTCCCCGGCGTCACCCGCGACCGCGTCTCGTACAAGGCCGAGTGGAACGACAAGCGATTCACCCTCGTCGACACCGGCGGGTGGGAGCCCGACGCCCGCGGCATCAACGCCTCGGTCGCCGCCCAGGCCGAGGTCGCGGTCGACCTCGCCGACGCCGTCCTGTTCGTCGTCGACGTCACGGTCGGCATCACCGCGACCGACGAGCACGTCGTGAAGATGCTGCGCGGCACCGACCGCCCGGTCATCGTCGCCGCCAACAAGGCCGACGACGACCGTCGCGACCTCGACGCGTTCGAGCTCTGGAACCTGGGTCTCGGCGAGCCGCACCCGGTCTCGGCGCTGCACGGCCGCGGCGTCGCGGACCTGATGGACCTCATCATCAAGACGCTCCCCGACACGTCGGCCGTCGCCAAGCAGGAGGTCGGCGGGCCCCGACGCGTCGCCATCCTGGGCCGCCCGAACGTCGGCAAGAGCTCGCTGCTCAACAAGGCGGCGGGCGAGGAGCGCGTGGTCGTCAACGACCTCGCCGGCACCACCCGCGACCCGGTCGACGAGCAGATCGAGCTCGGCGGCAAGATCTGGCGCTTCGTCGACACCGCGGGCATCCGCAAGCGCGTGCACCTGCAGCAGGGCGCCGACTTCTACGCGTCGCTCCGCACCACCGCGGCGCTCGAGAAGGCCGAGGTCGCGGTCGTCGTGCTCGACGTCACCGAACCCGTGTCGACGCAGGACCTCCGCATCATCGACCTGGTGCTCGAATCCGGCCGGGCACTCGTCCTGGCCTACAACAAGTGGGACCTGCTCGACGACGACCGCCGCCGCTACCTGGAGCGCGAGATCGAGCAGGACCTGGCGCACGTCGCCTGGGCCCCGCGCGTGAACATCTCGGCACGCACCGGACGCCACCTCGAGAAGCTCGTCCCGGCCCTCGAGACCGCGCTCGAGTCGTGGGACACGCGCATCCCGACCGGCAAGGTCAACGCCTTCATCGCCGAGCTCGTGCAGGAGCACCCGCACCCGGTCCGCGGCGGCAAGCAGCCCCGCATCCTGTTCGGGACCCAGGCGTCGAGCCAGCCGCCGACGTTCGTCCTGTTCACGTCGGCGTTCCTCGACCCGCAGTACCGCCGCTTCATCACGCGCCGTCTGCGCGAGGTGTGGGGCTTCTCGGGTACCCCGATCAACGTGAACATGCGGGTGCGCGAGCGCCGGAAGCGCACCTGATCCGAGCGGATCCGGACGAGACACGGCGAGTGGCGGTCATCCCGTCACTCGCCGTCGTCGTCCGGGCGGCGGGCGGCGGGCGGTGGACCGCGGTCGTCTGCGTGGTCTGCGAACGTCGGGTGCGCGGCGGACGGGAGGCGCGGTGTCGGACCGCCCCGTCGGATGCGGCACCATGGACTCGTGCGTCTCCCCGTCCTCGCCGACCGTCTGTGGTGTCGGCTGCACCTCGACCGCCTGGCCGGCGGTCGCCAGGCCGAGTACGTCATCCGCGAGGACATGCTCGCCCACCCCGACACCGTGCGGTCGTTCCGGTGGATCCGCTGGCTGCTCGTCGGTGAGACCGTCGTCGGGCTCGCCGCCATCGTGATCGCCGTGCTGCTCACCCGTGCGGGTGAGACCGTCGCGTGGGCGGTGTGGTTCCGCGCGACCGTGGTGCTGCTCATCACCCTGACGCTCTACGTGTTCGCGTGGCGCGCGCAGTTGGGCTACTACTGGGCGTACCAGCGACTGCGGCTCTTCAGCCGGATCTTCCCGATCGTGACCCTCGTCGTCGCAGCGATCCCCGGGCTCTACCCGTTCTGGATGGTCATCGAGCAGATCGTCTTCTCGCTGCTCATGATCGGGATCGGCGACGTCCTGACGAGCGACCACATGCGATCGACGTTCCCGAAGCCGGACCGCGCGCGGGTGACGGGTCGGCACTAGTCGTCCCGGAGCACGCCCGCGACGACCAGGGGACAACGGGAGCCAGGTGGGTCCGAGGCGCGCGGAGCAGGGTCGACGCATGACGAACGACACGCTCCCCGGGGGCACGTACGACCTCGGCGAGCTCGAGGTCACCCGCTTCGGCTACGGCGCCATGCAGCTCGCGGGCCCGCAGGTCTTCGGACCGCCCGAGGACCGCGACGAAGCCGTCCGGGTCCTCCGCACCGCCGTCGAGCTCGGCATCACGCACATCGACACCGCGGACTTCTACGGCCCGCACGTCACGAACGAGATCATCCGCGAGGCCCTGCACCCGTACCCGGACGACCTGCACATCGTCACGAAGGTCGGCAGTCGGCGGAACGCGAAGGGACAGTGGCCGCCCGCGCGGAAGCCCGAGCAGCTGGTCGAGGACGTGCACGCCAACCTCGAACGTCTCGGCGTCGAGCAGCTCGACGTCGTCAACCTCCGCGTCGGCGGCTTCGACGCGCCCGAGCCCGGCAGCATCGCGCCGCAGTTCGAGGCGCTGGCCGAGCTCCGGCAGCAGGGGCTCATCCGGCACCTCGGCCTGTCGACCGTCACCGGTGCGCAGCTCGTCGAGGCGCTCGCCATCGCCCCGGTCGTGTGCGTGCAGAACATGTACAACGTCGCGCAGCGAGCCGACGACGACCTGGTGAACCTGACCGCGGCCGAGGGGATCGCCTTCGTGCCCTACTTCCCGCTCGGCGGGTTCTCGCCCATCCAGTCGAGCGCGCTCGACGCCGTCGCGGAGCGCCTGGGGGAGTCGCGGCTGTCGGTCGCGCTCGCCTGGCTGCTGCAGCGGTCGCCGAACATCCTGCTCATCCCGGGCACGTCGTCGGTCGAGCACCTGCGCGCGAACGTCGCCGGCGCGGGCATCACCCTGCCGGCGGACGCGCTCGCCGAGCTGGACGCCATCGGCGCCGCCTGACGCGTCGGGGGCGCGGGTGCCGGTCGCCTGCGCCGGTGCGGAACGGCCTGGTGCCGACGTCCGCACAACCAGAAGCACGTCGCACCACGCGATTCCGTGGTGCGACGTGCTCCCGGTTGTGCGGGAGCACTCCGCGCCGCGGGACGGTCATGACGGTGCGCGGGGGCGGTACGGGCGGCCGTGCGGACGTCTGCACAAGCGAAAGCACGTCGCGCCACGCGATTCCGTGGTGCGACGTGCTCCCGGTTGTTCGGAAGTATTCCGCGCCGCTGAAGAGCGGGACGGCCGCCGGGCCGACGTGGGATCGAAGGACGGCGGGACGGCGGGAGCGGTCCGGCGGTCACGGGGCGGCGGTCGCCGGGCGGCGCATGCGGCCGTGCGGACGTCCGCACAAGCGAAAGCACGTCGCGCCACGCGATTCCGTGGTGCGACGTGCTCTTCGTTGTTCGGGAGCATCTCGCGCCGCGGGACGGCGGGAGCCGCGCGACCGACGAGGACCGCGGGTGGCGCGCTGCCACGGGTGGGGTGCCGCAGGGGCGGCCGGGGTCAGGCCACCGTCGCGAGGGCGAACGGCAGCACGGCGTCCGCTCCCGCCCGCCGGAGCTCGCGGCCCGCGACGGTCACGGTCCAGCGGCTGTCGACCAGGTCGTCGACCAGGAGCACCGGGCCCTCGTGCGCCTGCAACGCCGATGTCAGTGCGGGGTCGACCACGAACGTGTCCCAGACGCCGGACAACCGGTAGGCGCTGTTCGTCGCACCGTCCCCGCGCGGCTCACCGCCGTTGCGCCCGAGCGTCCCGAGGAACTGCAACCGCCCGATCGAGGACAGTGCCTGCGCCAGGGACCCGACGAGCTCCGGCCGGGACCGCGAGCTCATCGCGACGACGCCGGTCGGGCGCACGGCCCACGGCCAGTCCTTGAGCGCCCGGATGCAGCCGTCGACGAGTTCGCGCGACACCGGGTCGTCGGGCGTCGACGGCGAGAACAGCGCACGCAGCGGGCCGCCCCAGCCGAGGTCGGTGAGCCTGGCGACGGCACGCCCGGGTTCGACGAGTTCACCGGCCGGGATGCGGCCCTTCACCGGGACGCCGAGGGACGCCATGCCCGACGGCCACTGCGCCCGCGGTGCGATCTCCACGCCCACGGTGTCGAGCGCCGCGGCCGCTCCCGAGGCGTCGGAGTCGGACACCGCCGTCGGGAACCAGACCCCGGCGCAGTTGTCGCACCGCCCGCACGGTTCCGCCGACGGGTCGTCGAGGTCCTGCTGCAGGAGCTGCATGCGGCACGCCGAAGTCGACTCGTAGTCGAGCATCGAGGCTGCCTCGGCCTCGCGCGCCGCGGCGACCCGCTGGTACCGGGCGGCGTCGTACTCCCACGGTTGCCCGGTCGCGACCCAGCCGCCGGCGACCCGTCGCACCGCGCCGTCGACGTCGAGCACCTTGAGCAGGAGTTCGAGCGTGGACCGCTTGATGTCGACGAGCCCTTCGAGCGCGACGGTCGACATCGCCGAGTCGGTCGACAGTGCGCCGAGGACGGCGGCAGCGCGGGACTCGGTCGGCATCGACGCGCTCGCGAAGTACTGCCAGATCTCACGGTCCTCGCGCCCGGGCAGCAGCAGGACGTCGGCGTTGTCGGTGGCGCGGCCGGCGCGACCGATCTGCTGGTAGTAGGCGACCGGCGACGACGGCGCCCCGACGTGCACCACGAAGCCGAGGTCGGGCTTGTCGAAGCCCATGCCGAGCGCGCTCGTGGCGACGAGGGCCTTCAGCTCGTTGCCCTTGAGCTGCTGTTCGAGCTGCTCGCGTTCCTCGGTGTCGGTGCG
The DNA here is from genome assembly GCF_001865055.2 of Curtobacterium sp. MCBA15_004. Lineage (NCBI taxonomy): Bacteria > Bacillati > Actinomycetota > Actinomycetes > Micrococcales > Microbacteriaceae > Curtobacterium > Curtobacterium sp. MCBA15_004. The sequence continues at coordinate 1,288,187 of NZ_CP126266.1, forward strand.
GCCCGTGTACGCCCGCACCGCGTACCCGTTGTCGCGCAGGAGGCGGGCGATGTCCTCGGCCGCCGAGACGGTGAGCGTGTAGATGATGCCGCTGCCCGGCAGGTCGCCGAGGTGCGCGAGCAGCCACCCGAGCCGCTGGCGGGCATCGGGCAGGGTCAGCACGCCCAGCCGCAGCGACGACCGCGCCAGGGACCCGCGGATCGTGAACACCGGGTCGTCGGGGCCGGCGGTGAGCTGCTCGGCGACGTCCTCGACCACGCGCTCGTTCGCGGTCGCGGTCGTCGCGAGGACGGGCACCCCGTGCGGCAGCGACCGGATGAGCTCGGCGAGCCGGCGGTAGTCGGGTCGGAAGTCGTGCCCCCAGTCGGAGATGCAGTGCGCCTCGTCGACCACGAGCATGCCCATCCGCGCGATCAGCGTCGGGAGTTGTTCGTCGCGGAACCGCGGGTTGTTGAGGCGTTCCGGGGAGACGAGCAGCACGTCGACCTCGTCACGGGCGAGCGCCGCCTGCGTGTCGGACCACTCGTGCGCGTTCGCGGAGTTGATCGACACCGCACGGACGCCCGCGCGTGCTGCGGCGGCCACCTGGTCGCGCATGAGCGCCAGGAGCGGCGAGACGAGGACGGTCGGGCCACCCCCGCGGCGCCGCAGCAGCAGCGTGGCGAGGAAGTACACGGCGGACTTGCCCCACCCGGTGCGCTGCACGACGAGGGCCCGCTGCCGGTGCTCGACGAGGGCCGAGATCGCCTCGAGCTGTCCGGGGTGGAACACCGCGTCGGCGCGGCCGGTGAGCGCCGCGAGCGCCTGCTGGGCCTCGGCGGCGATGTCTGCGGAGGGCGGGGCGGTCGGTTCCATGCCCCCATGCTGTCAGGACCCGCCGACGCGACGCGTGTCGCGCCTCCCGGCTGTGGACGGAACCGACCACCCACCGAGCTGTGGAGGACGCCGCTGCCGAACCAACAGCCGAAGCCGCGGCTGCACCCCTCAGAGGTGGAAGCCCGCCCGCTCCAGGTCTGCCCGGAACGTCGCCGCGAGCACCTGCTGCCCGGCGACCGTCGGGTGCTCGCTGTCCGCCTGCAGCCAGTCGGCGTGCCCGGCGAGCGGCTGCCCGACGTCGATGTACGTGCCACCGACGCTCGTCACCGCCTGCTGCAGCGCCGAGCTCGTCTGGGCGACCTCGGCGGGCACGTCGCCGGGCTGGTCCCACAGGGTGCTGAGCCCGACGATCGTGGCGCCCGGCATCGCCTGGTGGATCTGCGCGACGGTCTGCTGCGTCGCCTGTGCGACGGTCGTCGGGTCGGAGTCGAAGTCGTTGTCGGAGGACTGCACGACGACGAGCTCGGGCTTCGCGGTGACGGCGCGCGGCACCAGTCCGGCGAAGTCGGTGCCGCAGTCGCCGACCGAGACGAAGCCAGCGCCGCTGCACGAGTCGTTCGCGACCTGCGCGCCGGTCTGCTGCCCGAGCACCGCCGGCCAGGCGTCCGCGGCGTCGTCGAGGCCGTACCCGGCCATGATCGAGTCGCCGATCACCACGACGTCGGAGTCGATCGTGAAGGGCGCGAGGGTCGGGGTCGGTGACGCCGTCGGGCTCGCCGAGGCGATGCGCTCCGCGGACGCGGCGGCGACGTGCCCCGAGGCGGCGTGCCAGCCGACCACGCCGAGCACGGACACCGCGACCGTGACGACCACGGCGGCGAGGAACGGACGGGTGAGGGGCACGTCATCGACTGTAGATGCGTGTGCGCGCCGGTGCCCGGCTCCTGTGGCGACTGCTGGGAGCCTCTGACCTGCGTCATGGGGAGCGGGGGACACGCGGCGGTCCTGGGAACGCGACGGTGGCCGTCTCGTAGACAGGGAGCATGCAGGACGCCCCCGTTGCCTCGGACGACCCGGTCGACCCTCCGGTCATCGGGCCGGTCGACGCGCCCGCCGTGCACTGCGTGACGCTCAACCTGCGCCGCCGCGTGCCGCGGCCGGCCGGGCACCCGGACGCATGGGAACGACGACGGGACGCGGTGGCCGCGCTCGTCACCTCCGAAGCGCCCACCGTCCTCGCCGTCCAGGAGGCGCTGCCCACCCAGGTCGCGGACCTCACGGCCCGCACGGGGTCGCGCTGGGAACCGGTCGTCGTCGGGCGCGGTGCCCGTGGTGGCGGCGAGGCGGTCGGGCTCCTGACCGACCGCGAGCGCGTCCGCGTCGTCGAACAGCGTACGTGGGCACTGTCCCGCACGCCCTCGCGGCCCGGGTCTCGTTCGTGGGCCACGGCCTTCCCACGGCACGCCGTCGGCGCCGTGCTCGACGACCTGGCGACCGGGACCCGGTTCCTCGCCGTCGCCACCCACCTCGACGTCGTGTCACCGTGGGCGCGGCTGCGCGGTGCGCAGCTGCTCGGGCGGATCGTGCGGGACGGCGGCCTGCCCGCCGTCGTGATGGCCGACTGGAACTGCCCGGCCGGTTCCGCGCCCTGGCGGGCACTGGCGGAGGCGGGCGTCACGGACACCTGGAGCCGCGCCTCCCGGGCGGTCACCGAGCCCTACGGGACGTACCCGCACTACGGGAGCCCCCGCGTCGGAGGGCCGCGCATCGACGGTGTGCTGGCGACCGGCGACGCCGTCGTCGAGCGCGCCGCGGTCTCGACGCGGCGACCCGGCGGCGCCTGGCCGTCCGACCACGCCGCCGTGCACGCCGTCCTGCGGTGGACACCGTGATCGCGACGCTCGGCACGACGTTCCTGCGCCCGAGGTTCCTGCCCGCCGACGTCGTGCGCGCGCTGACCCTGGTGAGCCTGCCGATCGCGACGATCGGGTGGGGGAGCACGTCGTTCGCGGTGATGTCGCTCGCGCTGTTCGGGGTCGTGCTGCCGCGGATGCTCGGCCTGCGACAGGCGTTCGACGTCGCGGTGTGCCTGCTCGTGCTGCTCGCCGGGTGGTCGAGCGCGCTCGAGTGGTACACCTCGGTGTTCCTGTGGGACAAGTTCGTGCACGTCGTGCTGACCGGGCTGCTCGCGGCCCTGCTCGCGGTCATCGCGGCCGACCTGCGGCTCGTCCCGCACGCGCCCGACGCCGGCCGGGTGCCGGTGGCGCTCCTGGTGTTCTCGGCCGGGCTCGCGATCGGGGCGGTGTGGGAGATGGGGGAGTGGCTCGGGCACAACTACGTCGACTCGCGGATCTACGTCGGGTACGACGACACGATCGGTGACCTGGCGGCGGACGGGCTCGGTGGGTTGCTCGTCGGGTTCGCGCTGCCGTGGTTGGCGGACCGGCGGGAGGTCGTGCGGCCTGCCGCTGGGTCTGGCGCGGGGCCTGCCGGGCCTGCCGGGCCTGCCGGGCCTGCCGGACGGCCTGGTGCGCGGCCCGTCACGCGGTCGGAGGGCTCGCGGCGGGGGTGAGCGAGGTGCCCGCGACGCGCCGTGGCGCGGAGGGGCTCCGGGGTCCGCTATGCTTGACGGGCTGCTCACGCTCCGGTCGGACGTGGGTGGTGGAGTCCCACTCGTGGGGTTCCGGGTCCGCTCGCGGACCTACGGGCTGTGGCGCAGCTTGGTAGCGCACTTGACTGGGGGTCAAGGGGTCGCAGGTTCAAATCCTGTCAGCCCGACCGGAAGGTGTCGTGAGACACCGCGACGACGAGAGGCCCGCAGCCGGATGGCTGCGGGCCTCTCGTCGTCCACGGGACGTGCGGGCTGCAGTGTGGTCGAGCGGTGCATGCCGCCGACGGGCGTCCGCGCCGGTTCGTCCGAGCGCGGTCAGCGTCGCGAGAAGCGGTGGTCCGGTTCCGGCTTGTCCGTCGTGCCCGTGGAGAACCCGAGCGAGAAGGTCTTCGCGGTGAAGCCGTCGAAGTCCCGGTACGCGACGGCGAAGAGGTGCCCGTCGCTTCCCGGTGGGCGTGTCGGCACAGGCGATGAGGGTCACCGAGGACAGGAGGATCGTGAGGACTGCCAGCGTCGTCCTGCGGCTCAGCACGTGGCCGCCTCCGTCCTGGCGCACTCGCGGTCCGCTCTCGTCTCAGCACGATAGCCGCCGTCGCGGTCGGACCGTGCGGGGTCAGTGCGGCCGGTCGAACGACCGGATGCCCTGCGGCACCGCCGACACCGAACCGCGAACCCGGACGGGCATCGGCACGAGGTGCTCGTCCGGCGCCATGTCCGGCTGCAGCAGCAGGCGGACCGCCAGGGCGCCCATCTCTTCGTACGGCAGGGCCGCCGTCGTCAGGGTCGGTTCGAGGTAGAGCGCGATGTCGTCGTCGTCGAACGAGACGACCGAGACCTCGTCGGGGACCGAGATCCCGGCCTCGGCCAGGGCGCGGTACACCCCGAACGCCAGACGGTCGTTGAGCGCGATGACGGCCGCCGGGCGCCGACCGCCGGCGAGCAGGTCCCGCATCGCGACGTACCCGTGGTCGGGGTCCCACGGGTGGCAGTCGACCTCGGCGACGGGGACGACCCCGTAGGCGTCGAGCGCGGTCGTGATCCCGTCCAGACGTCGCTCGATCGCGGCGGTGCTCCACTCGACCGAGCTCGCACGGTCGCGACCGATCACGACGACGTCGTCGGTGTGGCCCGCCCCGAGGAGCAGGCGGACGATCTCCTCGCCACCGGCGCGCTCGTCGGCGAGCACGGTCGTGGTGGGGCGGGTGGCGACGGCGTTGAGCATCACGGTCGGGATGCCGCCGCCGACGTCGGGCAGGTCGACCGGGTGCGGGCGGATGGAGGCGTACACGAGGCCGTCGACCTGGTGGTCGATGAGCACGCCGAACGCCGCGGCCATCGCGTCCTGCTGGTCCTCGGTCTCGGTGATGAACAGCACGTGGCCCTGGCGCTTCGCCTCGGCCAGGGCGCCGCGGATCATGCCGCTGCCGAAGCGGTCGGTGGTGATCGCCTCGGACACGAGTCCGATGACGCCCGACCGCCGGGTCGTGAGCGAGCGGGCCGTGAGGTTCGGGCGGTACCCGAGTTCGCCGGCCGCAGCTCGGATGCGCGCTGCCGCGTCGGCGGAGACCCGTGACGCGGGGTGGTCGTTCAGGACCTGGGAGACCGCGGCCTTCGACAGGCCGACCTGCTGCGCCACGTCGGAGAGCGTGACGCGTCGCGCACTCACGGCACTTCCGCGGACTGTTTGCGCATTCGCTCATCATACGGGCTTGACAGCAGGTGGTGAACCGGTACACCATTCGTGATCAACCGGTTCACCAACGCGGGTGCAACCGATGACGACCTCGATGAAGAGTGGTGCCGAGCAGTGACTGACCTCCTCCTGACCGACAGCGTCCGTCCGTGTGGTGCGACGTGCTGAGGGTCCCCGAGCACTGGGTGTGGGACTTCTGGTTCGCCGACGACGGTGCGCAGCACCACGTGTTCTTCCTGCAGGCGCCGACCTCCCTCGGCGACGAGGGGCGCCGCCACCGCGCGGCCCGCATCGGCCACGCCACGAGCACCGACCTCGTGCACTGGGAGCCGGCCGAGCAGCCGTTCGGACCCGGGTCCGCCGACGACTTCGACGCGACGACCACCTGGACCGGCAGCGTCGTCCGTGGCGACGACGGCCTGTGGCGGATGTTCTACACGGGCACCCGGTTCCTGGCGGACGAGCCCGACCACACGAACGTCGAGACCGTCGGCGTCGCCGTGTCGGAGGACCTCCGCACCTGGCACAAGCGTCCCGGCCCGGTGACCCGTGCCGACGCGCGCTGGTACGAGACGCTGGGCACCGCGCCCGACGCCGACGGCGCGGTGTTCCGCGAGGAGGCCTGGCGCGACCCGTGGGTGTTTCGCGACCCGTCGGGCGACGGCTGGCACATGCTCGTCACCGCCCGGACGAACGACGGCACGCTCGACGAGCGCGGCGTCGTCGGTCACGCGGTGTCCCCGGACCTCGAGCACTGGGAGGTGCGGCCGCCGCTGAGCACGCCCGGCTCCGGCTTCGTGCACCTCGAGGTCCCGCAGGTCGTCGAGGTGCAGGGGCAGTGGTTCCTGCTGTTCTCATGCCCGCAGGAGGCCCTGAGCCCCGCGCACCCCGCCGTGCACTCGACCCCGGGCACCTGGTCGATGCCGATCGACGACCCCACCGGCCCCTTCGACGTCACCCGTGCGGTGCCGCTGACCGACGCGTCCCGGTACTCCGGGCGCCTGGTGCAGCACCGCGACGGGTCGTGGGCGCTCGTGACGTTCGAGAACGGCCCCGCCGGCGGCCCCCTGCCGGGTGTGCTGACCGACCCGGTCCCCGTGGACCTCGTCGACGGACGGCTCGCCCTGCGCGCTCCCGCCGTCGCCACCACCCCCTGATCCCGCGGCGAACCCGCGCCACCCCGAAGAACCCTTCCCGAGGAGAACCATGAACACCAAGCTCACCGCCCGCCGAGCGGGGGTGGCCGTCGCGATGCTCGCGGTCGCCGCTGCCGCCCTCACCGGTTGCTCCGCCGGTTCCGGATCCGGCAGTGCTGCCGGCGACGGCACCGGGGACATCGTCGTCTGGGGCCACCAGGGCCAGGACAGCGAGGTCAGCGCCATCCAGGACACCGTCAAGTCGTTCAACGCGTCGCAGAAGAAGGTGCACGTCACCCTCAAGCTGATCTCCGGTGACACCTACACGAGCACCGTCACGAACACGCCCACGAACAAGCTCCCCGACGTGCTCGAGATGGACGGGCCGACGCTCGCCAGCTACGCGTACAACGGCAAGCTCGCGCCGCTGACCGGCTCCGTGTCGAAGTCGACCGTGTCGAACGCGACCGACGGCTCGATCGCCGAGGGCACGTACGACGGCAAGCTCTACGGCCTGGCCCAGTACAGCTCCGCGATGGGCCTGTACGGCAACAAGAAGATGCTCGAGGCTGCCGGGGTGTCCATCCCCAGCTCGCCGTCCGAGGCGTGGACCCCGGACCAGTTCTCGGACGCGCTGAAGAAGCTCGCCGCCGCGAACGCGTCGGGCAAGTCGCTCGACCTGTCCGAGTCGGCCCTGAACGGCGAGTGGGGTACCTACGGCTTCTCGCCGATGCTGCAGTCCGCCGGGGGCAACCTCGTCAAGGGCGACAAGGCGTCGGGCGTGCTCGACTCGTCCGACTCGGTCAAGGCCCTCGAGGACATCGCGTCCTGGAAGCCCTACGTCGACTCGAACACCGACGGCAACGCCTTCCCGAACGGCCGTGTCGCGCTGAGCCTCAGCGGGCACTGGAACTACCCGACCTACTCGAAGGCGGTCGGCAGCGACCTCGTCGCCCTGCCGCTGCCGAACTTCGGTGACGGCGAGAAGGTCGGCGCCGGTTCCTGGACCTGGGGCATCGGTTCCGCGACGAAGCACGGCAAGGCCGCCGGTGCCTTCCTCGACTACCTGCTGAACGACGCGAACGTGAAGGCCATCACCGACGCCAACGGCGCACCCGCGGCGACCAAGTCGGCGTTCACCGCGCAGAGCGTCTACCAGTCGGGCGGCGCGCTCGCCCTCTGGGGCAAGCAGCTCGAGGCGTCCTGCCCGGCGACCGCGATCACGAAGGACTGCATCGCCGTCTACCGGCCGGTGACCCCGGGTTACCCGGTGATCACGTCGAAGTTCTCCAGCGCCCTGTCGGCGGTCTGGGGCGGCGCCGACGCGAAGGAGCAGCTGACCACCGCTGCGAAGTCGATCGACCAGGCCTACTCGGACAACAACGACTACAAGTGATCGGTCGTGGCGGCGTCGGACCCCGGCGCCGCCACCCCCGGTCCTCCCGCAGAACCAGGAGACCAGGAGTCCTCGTGACCACCACGACCACCCCGCAGCCGGCCGCGCCGGCAGCACCGTCCGAACGGCGCCGTCGGGCACCCCGGCAGCTCCGCCGGCAGCGCAGCGACCTCGTCGCCGGTCCGCTCATGGCCCTGCCCGCGATGGCCGGCATCGTCCTGTTCATCGCGGTGCCGTTCGCCGCGGCCATCGGGCTGTCATTCTTCAACGTGCAGCTCGGCTCCCCGCGGCCGCCGACGTTCGTGGGGATGAGCCAGTACGTCCGGCTGTTCACGGACCCGGTCGAGGCACCCCAGTTCCTCCGGGCCCTCGGGAACAACCTGTTCTTCGCGGCGGTCGTCATCCCGCTGCAGACCGGTCTCGCCCTGGTCTTCGCCGTGCTGCTCAACCAGCAGCTCAAGGGCATCCGGTTCTTCCGCACCTTCTTCTTCATGCCCGTCGTGTTCCCGATGGCGCTCGTCGCGGTCATCTGGCGCGTCATCCTCGACCGCAGCGGCAGCGGCCTGCTGAACAGCGCCGTCGACGCGGTGACCGGGGGAGCGGTCGGTCCGCACGACTGGCTCGGCTCCGGCGCGACCGCGATGCTGTCCGTCATCGCGCTGTCCGTCTGGCAGGGCGTCGGCTTCCAGATGGTGATCATCCTCGCCGCGCTGCAGGAGATCCCCGAGGAACGCTACGAGGCGGCCCGGCTGGACCGGGCGAACGGCTTCCAGCAGTTCGTGCACATCACCGTCCCTGGCGTGCGCAACACCCTGATCTTCGTGGTGTTGCTCACCACGATCTTCGCGTTCCGCGTCTACGACCAGGTGTACATCCTGATCACCACGGCCGGGGGCAACGAGAACGCCCTGCGCACCGTCCTGTACCAGGCCACGAACGCGATCATCACCGAGAACAGCGTCGGCCGTGCCACCGCGATCTCCGTGGTCCTGTTCGTGATCATCGTCGTCATCGCGCTGGTCCAGCGGGCCGTGCTCCGACAGAGGAGTGAGAGTTGACCACCATCCGCCCGCGCCGTCTGGCGTCCAAGACCGGCTCCTACGCGATCCTGATCGTCCTCTCGGCGCTCATGTTCGCCCCCGTCTACTACCTGCTCCTCGGCAGCTTCAAGCCGAGCGGCGAGGTCCTCGACGGGTTCACCGGCTTCCTGCCGACCCACCTGTCGCTCGACAACTACCGCGGCGTGTTCGCGGCGCTCGACTCCGACGCCACCGGGTACTTCTGGCAGTTCATGACGAACTCGGTGCTCATCTCGCTCGTGGTCGTCGTCGGCGGGCTCGTCGTGAACGCCATGGCCGGGTACTCGTTCGCGCGGCTGCAGTGGAAGGGCAAGAACGCCGTGTTCCTGCTCGTGGTGCTGCTCGTCATCGTGCCGTTCGAGTCGGTCGCGGTGCCCCTGCTGTACCTGCTCAACGGTCAGCGCGACACCCTGGCCGTGCAGATGATCCCGTTCATCGCGAACGCCTTCTCGATCTTCTTGTTCTACACGTTCTTCCTCAACCTGCCGAAGAGCGTCGAGGAGGCCGCACGGCTCGACGGACTCGGGGCCTTCGGCACGTTCGTCCGCGTGGTGGTGCCGAACGCCCGCCCGGTGTTCGCGACGGTCGCGATCCTGACGTTCCTCAGCTCGTGGGGTTCGTACCTGTGGCCCTCGATCGTCACCTCCGACCCGACCGCCCGCCCGCTGCCGCTCGAGATCAGCGTGTTCTCGGGCCAGGAGCCCGTCGACTGGGGCCAGACGTTCGCGTTCGGCACGCTGCTCGTGCTGCCCGTCTTGATCGTCTTCCTCGCCTTCCAGCGGTACTTCATCCAGAGCGTCGCCGGCTCGGCCGTCAAGGGATGACGCCGGACCCGGTGACGCCCGACCCGACGACGCTCGACCCCCAGGTCGTCGCCCTCCTCGCGCGGCTCGCCCGCGACCCGTCCGGAGGGGGAGCCGGCGGGCCCGCGACGGTGGCCGGCCAGCGCGCGCAGGCCGTCCGGTTCGCGGCGCTCGCCGGACCCGTGGTCGCGGTCGGGATGGTCGAGGACCGGACGCTCCCGACGGCGCACGGCGACGTCCCGGTCCGCCTGTACGTCCCGGACGCGGTGGAGGCCCGTGGCCCGCTGCCCGTCACCGTGTTCCTGCACGGTGGCGGGTGGGTGCTCGGCGACCTCGACAGTCAGGACCACATCGCCCGGGTCGTGTGCGCCCGGGCACGGTGCCTAGTCGTGTCCGTGGACTACCGGCTCGCGCCCGAGCACCCCTTCCCGGCGGCGGTGGACGACGCGGAGGGCGCCGTGGCTTGGATCCTCGACCACGCCGACCAGCTCGGCGGCGACCCGGAGCGGGTCGTCCTGTTCGGCGAGAGTGCCGGAGCGACCCTCGCGGCGGTCGCGGCCCGTCACGCTCGCGACCGCGGCGGCCGACAGCCGGTCCTGCAGGTCCTCGTCCACCCGGTGACCGACCACGCCGACGACTCCGGTTCGATGCGCACCTTCGCCGACGGCCCGGTCCTCACCGCGGCGCAGATGCGGTGGTTCTGGGACACGTACCTCGGCGACGCGGACGGGTCCGACCCGCGCGCGTCACCGATCCGCACCCCCGACCTGCACGGCGTCGCCCCGGCCATGGTCGTCTCGGCCGCGGTCGACCCGCTGCTCGACCAGGGTGTCCGGTACGTCGACGCCCTGCGCGCCGCCGGGGTGGCGGTCCGCCACGAGGTCGTGCCCGGCGTCCCGCACGCCTTCCTGTCGTTCACCGGGGAGGTCGAGCGGTCGGCCGCGACCCTCGACGCGATCGCCGACGCGATCCGGACGGCTGTCCGCCGCTGACGGAGGGTCGGGGTGCCACGGAGCGGACACCCGTTCCCCGTCCCACTGCCATCAGCCCGTACGGGGGTACCCACAGGTGGTGAACGCGCGCATCGTCGCCGCCGGGAACACGGGCGATCGGCCTGAGGACCTCCACGACGGGGAGGGCAGGTCGCAGTGACGCGGTACCGACGACCAGCACTCGGCGTCGCCACGGTGCTCACCGCGGCGCTCGTCGCGGGTCTGCTCGCGGGCTGCTCGGGTCCGCTCCCCGGTGGGGCCGGCGGCTCGACCGGCACCGGACACGGGAGCGAGTCCCGCGTGATCCACCACGGACCGACCCCGACCGCGATGCGCCACGAGGACGGCGTCGAGGTGTGGGACCTCACCGGACCGCCGACCGTCGAGGCCTTCGGCATCGACACCCGCGGGCGCGCGCCGCTTCGCGGCCCCACCGGGGCCTACAGCTCGACCCCGGAGCGGCAGGTCCGGCTGCTCCTGCCCGGCGGGCGGTCCGTCGACCTCGCGGCAGGGGAGGTCATCTTCGAGGCGTCGGACTCCGAGGAGGCGGTGACCGACCCGGACAGCGGCGAGGTGATCATCCCCCAGGGGCGCCGGTTCTTCCTGCGCGTCGACGGCGTCACCGAGGAGGGCGTCGACGCCGGGGTCGGTGCCTTCCGCGACGCGCTGCAGCGAGCTGACTTGCCGACGACGAAGGCGGACGAACTGCGGGACCGGGCGACCGAGCCCGCCGCGACGGCCGACACGATGAGCACGAAGCGCATCGGCGAGAGTGTCGAGGTCCCCGGCGTGCAGGGCGCGACGGCGCCCGTCAGCTCGTCGTTCGGGCCCCGGCCCGACGTGCTCGTCTTCCAGCTGCAGGTCTCCGTCGCGTGGGACCCGGTCCCGATCCCCTGAACGCCCGCGACCGCGACCACAGCCGCGACCGCGGCTGCGACAGCGACAGCGACCGCGACCACAGCCGCGACCGCGACAGCGACAGCGACAGCGACCGCGACAGCGACCGCGACCGCGACAGCAACCACGCCCGCGCCCGCGCCGCCGCCCTGCGGGAAGTCGCACCTCTGCGCGGCTTCCCGCACCCCCGGCCCCTGCCGTCCGCCCGTCTCCGGCGTCGAGTTAGCGTCACATGACCGACCGACCCGCAGCACGGTGAACAGGGGCCCCATGCTCATCTCGACCGACACGACCGCAGCCGCTCCCGCGCAGCCGCCGCGGTCGGCACCGCACCCCTTCGACGTCACGCTGCTCGACGGCCTCGCCGCCGTCGCCGAGCGGCTGCCCGACGCCCTCGCCCTGACCGACGAGCACACGTCGTTCACGCACGCGGAGCTGGACCGCACGGCCCGGGCACTCGGCGCGCTCCTGCACGAGCAGCTCACGCCGGACGACCACAGCGGTCGCGGCGTCGGCCCCGAGCCCGGGGGAGCGTCGGTCCCGGTCGGCGTGATGGTCGCGCACGGCCACGGCTCGGTCGTGGCGCTGCTCGGGCTCGTGCACGCCGGACGGATCATCGTCGCCCTCGACCCGTTCCTCCCCGAGGCCCGGCTGCAGCACGTGATGGCGCTCGCCGGGATCGTCGACGTCGTCGCGGACGACGACCACGCCGACCGTGCGCGCGAGCTCGTCGCCGCCCAGGGCCGGGACGGCCGGGTCCTGCCCGCCGCCGACCTGCTGGAACGAGCACGAACGGCCGCGACCACCGCCGACCTGCTCGAACGAGCACGAACGGCCGCGACCACGGCCGACCGGTCGACGACTACGGCCCACCAGGCGACGAACGGCGCGACCGCCCCGATCCCCACCGTCCCCGGCGCCCGCGACCGCACCGGCCAGGACCCCATGGTCATCATCTTCACCTCGGGCTCCACCGGCGCCCCCAAGGGCGTCACCATGTCCCACCGTCAGATCGTCGTCGACACCGTCGCCCAGCGCGAGGCGTTCCGGTTCGGCCCCGACGACCGCGTCGCCTCGGTCCTCCCGCACGGCTTCGCCGCGGGCTTCACGCTCGTCCTCTCCGCCCTGCTCGCGGGCGCGTCGGTGCACGTCGTCGACCCGCGGAGGACCGGCGTCGACCGGCTCGTCACCTGGGTCCGCGACGCCGCACTGACCACGCTGCACACCACACCGCACCTGGTCCGGTCGATCACGGCGGCGCTCGACCCCGCCGACGACCGTCTCCGCGGGCTCCGCATCGTCGCCACCGTGGGTGAGGCCGTCACCGGTCCGGACATCACGGCGCTGCGTCCGCTGCTCGGCTCCGCGACGTCGTTCTGCAACTGGACCGGCTCGAGCGAGACCGCCGTCTACGCCGTGAACGAGATCCGGGCCGAGGACCCGATCCCGGAGCGCAGCGTCCCCTCGGGCCGGATCGTCACCGGGAAGCGCATCGAGGTCCGCCGCCCGGACGGCTCGGTCGCCGACGTCGGCGAGAGCGGTGCCGTCGTGTGCATCTCCGACGCCATGACGATCGGCTACTGGGGCGCCCCGGAGGTCACCGCGACCCGCGCCGGCGTCGACCCGGACGGCACCCCGACCTGGTCGATCGGCGACCTCGGCCGCTTCGACGCCGACGGTCGGCTCACGCTCCTCGGCCGCGCCGACGACGCCGTGAAGGTGCGCGGCTACCTGGTCGAGCCGAGCGAGGTCGAGGCCGCGTTCCGCACGGTCGACGCCGTGCAGGAGGCCACGGTCGTCGCGGTCAAGGACCCGCCCGCGCCGACCCGGCTCGTCGCCTACGTCGTGACCCGCCCCGGGCGTCGGTCGCCGTCGCCCGCCGCGCTCCGCAAGGCGCTCCGCGACCTGCTGCCCGACTACATGGTGCCGACGGCGATCGTGCCGATGGCGGCGCTGCCCCGGAACGAGCGCGGCAAGGTCGACCGTGCCGCCCTGCCCGAGGCACCGACGGTCGAGGCCGGGCTCGAGCTCGACGCGGACACCTACGACCAGTGGCAGCTCGCCGTCGGGCAGATCTGGGCGGAGGTGCTCGGCCTCCCGACGGTCGGTCCGCTCGAGCTGCCGGCCGTCGGACTCGACAACGACTTCGCGGCGCTCGGTGGCGACTCGCTGTCGGCGGAGGAGATGCTCGCCGCCGTGGGCGACCGCCTCGGCGTCACCCTGCCCTCGACCGAGCTCCTCGAGCACCCCACGCTCCGGACCTTCACCGAGCGCATCCGGCGCGGTGCCGCGGCGACCCCGAGCCACCCGGACGTCGTCGCGCTCGCCGACCGGGCCGGACTCGAGGCCGAACCGCTGTTCTGCATCGCCGGGGCCGGCGCCCTCGCGTTGACGTACGCGCCACTGACCCGTCGGCTCGGGGACCGCCCGGTGTACGCCTTCCAGCAGCACGGCATGGAGCGGCGCGCGGTCCCGGACTGGAGCGTCCGCGCGATGGCGAAGCGGTACATCGAGCTCATGCGCATCGTGCAGCCCCGCGGCCCGTACACGCTCGTCGGGCACTCGTTCGGCGGGATCGTCGCCCTCGAGATGGCCACGATCCTCACGGCGGCCGGCCAGGAGGTCCGCCGTGTCGTCCTGCTCGACACCTACCTGCCCGACCAGGCCGCGGAGCAGGCCGGCGTCGTCGAGTTCGGTGAACTCGACCCGGTGGCACCGGCCGCAGCGGGTCGCCCGCGGGCAGGCGCGCTCCGGCGCGTGGCCGCGCGGACGAGCGCGTTCCGCGGGCGGGTCCTGACACCGATGGGCCAGATCGGGCGGCACGCGCGGGCGTACGGCGCCGGGGTGTTCCGCTGGCAGGGCCAGCAGCAGTTCCGCGCGTTCTTCGACCACGCGCTCGTCGTGTCCCGCGGGCACCGCCTGCCCGTCTACGGGGGAGCGGTGACACTGGTGATCGCCGACGGCAACGAGTCGGGTGCGGCCCGGTGGGCCCCCTACCTGCCCGGCGACGTCGACGAGGTGCGCATCCACGCGGAGCACACCTCCGTCCTGCGGGAACCGCACGTCGCCGAGCTCGCGACGGTCCTGGCGGCGCGGCTCGCAGCCGACTGACGTCGGGAGGGGACGGACGGGAGGCGCGGCACCAGCGGGTGGCGCGCCTCCCGTCCGTCCCGTCCCGCGTCACGGACCGGTGGCCGCCCCGACGAGCAGGCGACCGCCCGTCAGGTCGCGCCGGGCGACCGCCCGGACCGGCGGACGACCGCACCGCGGCGCGCGCAGCGCCGACGGGGGCCGGTGCCGTCGACGGCGGCCACCGGACCGCCGGAAGGCGCACGTGCGCGACCAGGTTGCGCAGGACAACCGCGCTCCGGACCCCGATCGGGGTACAGCACACCGCGGGAATCCGCCGATCCTGGGGAATCGCTCGGAACGGAACGGGGGACGTGACGAACCTCGGTGACAGCCCGTCTCATCCGTGAACAGCATCCGCTGGGCACGAGCCCGGCGGGTCCCCATCGGAAGGAGCACACCTCATGGCTGACACCACCACCACGACCTCTGCGACCACCCCGGCCGCCGCGCGCACCGCCGGCACCAAGCCGTCGTCCGCCAACGGCAAGACCACGATCGACGACACGGTCGTCGAGAAGGTCGCCGGCATCGCGGCCCGCGAGGTCAACGGCGTGCACTCCCTCGGCAACGGCGCGGCCCGCGCCATCGGTGCCATCCGCGACGCCATCGGCCAGCGTGACCACGGCCAGGGCGTCAAGGTCGAGGTCGGCGAGAAGCAGGTCGCTGCCGACGTCGTGATCGTCGCCGAGTACCCCGTGCCGCTGCAGCAGCTCGCCGACGGCGTCCGCGCCTCGGTGAGCCGTGCGCTCGAGCAGATCGTCGGCATGGACGTCGTCGAGGTCAACGTGACCGTCCAGGACGTCTACATCCCGGGCGACGACGACGACAACGAGGACAAGAAGGAGTCGCGCGTTGAGTAACACACTGGTCGGCGCCCTGATCGGCGCGATCCTCGCCGTCGTGGCACTGCAGTTCGGGTTCTGGGGCTTCGTCCTGGTCATCGTGTTCGGCCTGATCGGCGCCCTCGTGGCTGCCCTGTCGACCGGCAAGATCGACCGCGGTGCCCTGACCGACGTGCTGACCGGACGCCGGAGCTCCCGGTGAGCGCCGGCCCGGACGTCCCGGGCCGCGTCGAGATCACCGCTCGTGCACTGACCGCGTTGTCGCGGGCGGTCGCAGCAGAACGGCTCGGCGCTCCCGCGAAGCGTCTCCGAGTCGACCTCGGTGACCACGACGGCGTGCTGTCGCTCGAGGTCACCGGCCCGATCCGGGCCCAGGACGACGTCATCGGTGCGGCCACGGCCGCTGCCGAGCGCATCCGGGCCCGGGTCGGGGAGTTGTCCGGCCGGAAGGTCGGACGCGCCCACATCGAGTTGACCGGCATCGTGCGTGAGCACGAGGGCCGGGTCCGGTAGGAGGAACCATGAGCACCAGCAGCATCGAGCGGCGCCTGCGTCGCCGGAGCGTGCACCGGTCCCGGTCCACCGCCGTGTCCGTGGCCCTGGTCGTGACCGCGCTCGTCGCGGCGTGGATCGGCACTGAATCGGTCCTGAAGGCGATCGGTCAGGCACCCCTGCTCGCCGACCCGCAGACCGTGGTCGACACCGCCCTGAAGCCCGACGCGGCGTTCACGACCATCGCCGAGGTCATCGCCGCGGTCCTCGTGATCGCCGGGATCGTCCTGGTCGTCCTCGCCCTCAAGCCCGGCCGGATGTCGCGCTCCGCGATCGACCACGACCGCGGTGCCGTCGTGATCGACACCCGCATCCTCGCCTCGACCGCAGCCAACGCCGCAGCATCCGCCGCGCACCTGCCCGAGTCGAACACCTCCGCCACCGCCCGCGGCCACCACACCGAGGTGCGCGTGGTGCCCCTGTCCGGCATCCCCGTCGACCAGGCAGCCGTCCGCGACGCCGTCCAGGAACGCCTCGGCCGGCTCGGCGGCAAGCACGGCACCCGCGTGAGGGTGCACGTGGAACAGAAGGGAACCCTGTCGTGACGACCACGAACCGCACCCTGAACCGGATCCTGCTGTTCCTGCTCGGCCTGGTCGCGATCATCGTCGGCGTCGTCATCGGCGCCGGGGTCCTCACCCCCGTCCGCGACGCCGTGGAGCCGTACGTCACGTTGCCGTCGACAGTCGACGTGCCGTCGCAGGCGTTGTGGATCATCGCCGCCGTCTGCGCGGTCGTGATCATCCTGGCGTTGGTCGTGGTGTTCACCCGTGGTGGTGGCGGCACCTCGGTCGCGGCCCGGGAACGCACGGGCGATGACCAGGTCACCGTGAACGTCGCGCTCGTGCGGGACGTGGTCGACCACGAACTCGCCGACGTCCACGACGTGGTCGCGGCGAAGGTCGACACGTACCTGGTCCGGAAGCAGCGGGCCGCGCGGATCAAGGTCCACGTCCGTCGTGGTGGGGACGCGGTCGGTGTCCTGACCGCGGTCGAGCACGCCGTCGACACCCTCGACCAGACCCTGGGCCACCAGCTCCCGGTCCTGGTCCACCTCACCGGCGGCACCCGCACCACCCTCGCCAAACCCGCCCGCGTCCACTAGCCGGACCCGGACGAACCGCCACCGCACGTCCCACGTCCAGCAGCAAGGAGTCCCCATGCGCAACCGCATCATCGTCCTCGGTGTCGTCGCCCTGATCGCCGTTTGGCTCGGTTCGCGGTCGAACCGGCCGGTCGTCAAGAAGACGAGCACCGCGGAGACCCTCCGCAAGGCGTGGAACGATCCGCACGCCCGCAAGCAGCGCGCGAAGCTGCGGAAGAAGGTCGCGAAGGCGGCCCAGGGTCACTGATCCGACCAGGCGACCCACGACGGACGGGAGGCGCGGTGCCAGCTGGCACCGCGCCTCCCGTCCGTTCGTCGTCCGTACCGACCGCGATCCGGGCCGTCCGTCGTCAGCGGCGTCCGTCTCGTCCGCCGTCCGTCGTCACCGTCGGATGTCGTACCGGTGCATGACGACGCTGTTGTCGAACGACCGCGTCTCGAGCAGGTCGAGCAGCAGCGCCGGCCGCGTCCCCGACGCCGGCGGGTCGAACAGCGGTCGACCGCGGCCGAGCACCGCGGGGTGGACGAACAACAGGAGCTCGTCGAGCAGGCCGGCGTCGAGCAACTGCGTCGCGACGTTCGCACCGCCGACCCCGACGTCGCCCGACCCCTCCTCGCGGATCTGCGCGAGTCGTTCGATCGCGTCACCGTCGGCGCCGATGACCGTCGTGTCGTGGTCGGCACTGGTGCGGCTGCGTGACACGAGCACCTTCGGCTGGGCCGTCCAGATCTCGCCGTACTCCCGTTCCACCGGGAGGGCGGACTCGTCCGTCCGGGCGTCGGGCCAGTAGGGGTCCATCATGTCGCGGACGACGCGGCCCTCGACCGACATGGTCATCGCCCGGGCCCGGTCGTTGAACTCCTGGTGCAGCTGCTCGTCGATGCGGATCCAGCCCGGCGCGTCCCGGCCGCCGTGCTCACCCGGCTCGGCCTCGATGTAGCCGTCGACCGAGACGTTCATCCAGTACACGAACCGTGCGGGCATCGGGACTCCTTCGTCGCGTGTGCGGTGGCGCCGATGCTAGTGCCGCGGGTCCCCGTGCGACAGTCCCCGGTGCGGTCCCGGAGGCCTCACGGCCGAGGGTGTCACTCCCCGGTCAACGCCGCCGCGTACGCCCGCACCGACCGGTGGTAGCGCGGCAGCGTCGGGACGAGCGCCTCGATCGCGACCCGCAGCGCCTCGTCACCGCGCCCGGCACTGTGCAGCGCCAGGGCGAGGAACACCCGCGGCGCCGCCCCGGTGGCCGGGTGCTCGGGGGCGTCCCGCAGCATGGCGATCGCCTCGTCGACCCGGCCGAGGTTCCGCAGGGTGGACGCGTGCTGCACCACCATCCGGGCGGCCCGGTCCGGGTCGACCTCGTCGAGTCCCCCCGCGGTCGCCGCCGCGTACTGCTCGTGTGCCGCCGCCTCCTGCCCGCCCGAGTCGAAGGCCCCGCCCAGCTCGAACGCGCCCAGGGCGGGATGCGGCGCGGCCGCCGCGAGCACGTGCATGCGCGCGATCCGCTCCTGCCCGTCGACGGCCGCGTCGTCCCACAGGGCGGCCACCTCCGCCTCCCAGGTCGCGTCCGTGGGTCGGGGCGGGACGGACGGGAGGCCCGTGGCGGCGCCGCCACGCGCCTCCCGTCCGTCGTCCCGGCCGGTCGCGTCGTCGCTCGAGTGCGTCATCTGGCCACCGTAGCGGCGTGTCTGCCCCGTGCCGGGGCGTCGCGGGCGGTGAGTGCACCGGGCGGCGTGTCGGGATGCGAAGATGCATCGTTGCCCCCCGGACACGAAGAGGAACGCATGGGACACGACGACGCGGCGCCGCTCCTCGACGGGCGGTACCGGATCGAGCAGGCCATCGGCCGCGGCGGCATGTCCGTCGTGTACCGCGCGACCGACGAGGTGCTGCACCGTCAGGTCGCGGTCAAGGTCTTCCACGCGGGGTCGGTCGACATCGCCCGGCAGGACGCCGAGCTCGGCGTGCTCGCCTCGCTCGAGCACCACAACCTGGTCGGGTTGCTCGACACCGGCGTGCTCACCACCAAGGACGGTGTGGCGCAGCGGTACCTCGTGATGTCGCTCGTGGTCGGCCAGGACCTCGAGGCGCGGCTGTCCGCCGGCCCCCTCGCGTCGCGGCACATCGGCGAGATCGGCTACGACATGGCCGAGGCGCTCGACTACATCCACGCCCGCGGCGTCGTGCACCGGGACATCAAGCCGTCGAACATCCTGCTCGTCGACTACGGCAACGGCTCGGAGCGCGCGCGTGCACGGCTGACGGACTTCGGCATCGCCCTGGCCGCCGGGGTCGAGCGTCTCACCGCCGACGGCGTCACGACCGGCACCGCCGCCTACCTCAGCCCGGAGCAGGCCCGCGGCGCCGACGTCGGACCCGCGAGCGACGTGTACTCCCTCGGGCTCGTGCTGCTGCAGTGCTTCACGCGACGGCAGGAGTTCCCCGGCTCCATCGTCGAGTCGGCGATCGCGCGCCTGTCCCGCGGCCCGGTCCTGCCGGAGCCGCTGCCCGAGCACTGGAAGCACCTGCTCCGCGCGATGACCGCGCAGACCCCGGCCGACCGTCCGGTCGGCGGGCAGCTCGTCGCGATGCTCCGCGACGTCGTCATCGCCGAGACGGCCAGCAGCGACCCGTCCGGCGGTCAGTCGCCCGGGTCGACCGACGGCGGCCGCACCACGACCGCCGAGGGCACCCGTCCCGCGACCGCCGACGGCACCCGCCCGGCGACCGCCGAGGGCACGCGCCCCGCGACGCTCGACGTCCTGCCCGAGGAGTCGCTGCAGCGCACCGTCGCGATGGCCGCCCGGCTGTTCGACGCCCCGATCGCGCTGGTCGACGTCCTCGACGAGGACCGCGAGTGGTCGCAGTCGTGGATCGCCGAGGGCGTCGACGAGGCCGCGCGCAACATCACCTTCCGCAACGGCTTCGCACCCGTGCCGGTGCCCGTCGTGATCCCGGACGGCTCGACCCACCCCGAGATGCGCGAGAGCCCGCTCGTCACCGGCCCGCTCGGCCTGCGCTTCTACGTGAGCGTCCCCCTGCTGCGCCACGACGGCACCGCGGTGGGCACCCTCGCGGTGCTCGACACGCACCCGCGCGAGGCCTCGGAGGCCGACCTGGCGAACCTCCGGGACCTCGCGGCGCTGGCGGTCACGCAGCTCGAACTCCGGCAGGAATCGCTGCGCACCACGAACGACGCGCTGCCCCTGGACGCGCACGGCGCCTGAGCGAGCGCGGCCCGGCGCGGCCCGACACGGTCAGGCCCGACCCGGTCAGGTCCCACCCGGTCAGGTCCGGCTGGGCCCAGCCCGGCCGGGTCCGGTCGGTCAGCTCCGCCGACGCAGCAGCACCACGCTGTCGGCCGTCTCGTGCGCCGTCCCGTCCGGGGCGGTCGCGGTCCGCGGTCGGAGCTCGGCGTGGCGGACCTCCCACGTGTCACGGTCGTCGCCCCGTAGTGCGGCGAGGTCCTCCTCGGGCGTCGGGAACCGGTACGACCGCATCTCCGCGGGCAGGTCGCGGTGCGGGGGCGCGGCGTGCGCGGTGACCAGGACGTGCCCGCCGGGTGCGACGAACCCGGCGGCCCGTCGCAGGATCGCCGCGCGCGGGATCTCGACCGGCCACGACTGCAGGAACGACGCCGTGACGAGGTCGTACCGCTCGCCCGCCGGGGGCACCCAGGTGGCGAGGTCCGCAGCGGCGAACGCGGTACGGTCGGCCACCCCGGCGGTGGTCGCGGCGGCTGCGGCACGGGCGACCGCCGTGGGGGAGAGGTCGACCCCGGTCGCGTGCCAGCCCCGCCCGGCGAGCCAGACGACGTCACCGCCCTCGCCGCACCCCAGGTCGAGGGCGGTGCCGCCCGGCAGCTCCGCGGCGACGGCGGCGAGGACGGCGTTCACGCGGCCCGACCAGATGCCGTCGCGCTCGGCGTAGCGCTCCTCCCACCAGGTGCGGGCGTCCCGCTCGTCGACCTGGGCGCCGCGCTCGTCGGCTCGGGCGGCAGCGGTGTCGTGCTCGTGCATCCGGTCAGTCCACCGCGCGGCTGCGCCGCGGCGCAAGCCGCGTTGCCGGTCCGGCAACGATCCGGCCGGGAGGCGCGTGGCGGCCCCGCCCCGTGCCTCCCGGCCTCCACGGCCGACCGACCGACGGGAGGCGCGTGGCTGGCCGCCCCGTCCCTCCCGTCCGCCCACGACGGAGGGGAGGGGCGTGGCGGCCCGACCCCGTCCCTCCCGTCCGCCCGGGGTCGCGTCCACCTGTCGCGGCCGGGTCAGGCCGCGCGCGCCTCGAGCAGCGCCCCGAGGGTGGCGGCCGCCTCGGCTGCCCCGTCCACGGTCACCAGGCGGGCGCCGCCACCCACTGTCTCGACGACGAGCCCCGGTCCCGATCGCGAGACGTACGCGACGCCCCGACCGCTGATCCGGTACCCCCAACCGCCCCACTGTCCGGGGGAGACGTCCTCCCACCCGCAGGACCGGACCTGGTCGAGCGGGACGCGCATGAGCGGGAGCCGGGTCACGGCGGAGGTCACCCGGAGACCGCGGCGGTCGACGGTGACCTCGACCCGGGCGAGCACGAGCACCGTGAGGCCGACGAACACGGACACCCCACCCGTGATGACCGCGGTCCCGGTGGCGTCCGCCCCGACGCCGACCATCACCGCCGCGACCACGCCGATCACCGTGAGCAGGACCCCGAGCACCGCGAACCAGCGGCTCCCGGCACGGCCCCGCCACGCGACCCGGGCACCGGGCGGCACCGCCAGCGGCGCGACCGCGCGACGGGGGACCGGGCCGGCCGTCCGCCAGAGGGCGACGAGCGGGACCGCCCCGGCCACGACCGCGACCGGCACGACGACGAGCGTCGCGGCGACGGGCAGGGTGGGTTCGGCGGACCGGTTCACGACCGCCAGCAGGATCCAGGTGACGACGAGCACCGAGGCGAGCAGCTCCGTGACGAGCACGACCATGGCGGCGGTCCGTCGGTCGGGGAACCGGGGTACCGCGAGGGCGACGCCGAGCGCGACGACCGCGGTCGCGAGGGCCCCGCCGAACACCGGCCACGGCGACCCCCACCCGTTCGCGGTGCCGGCGGCGTCGAAGTGCTGCGCGATGCGGGCGGGCAGCTCGGGCCCGAGGGCCACCGCCGCCACCAGGAGCGCGAGGAGCAGCACCGCCGCCGGTGCGGTCACCGCCGTCCGTGTCGCTCGGCTCATCGGTCGTGTCGTCATCGTGCCCCCTTGATCATGGTGAACAGGTCGTCGAGCGGGACCCCGAGGGCCTCCGCCTGGTCGCGGAGTTCGCCGACCAGCGAGCGCAGCTGGTCGAACGAGGCGTTGCCGGACCGGAGCACGGTGGCCCCCCGGCCGCGACGGAGCTCGATGAGCCCGTCCTCCTGCAGCCGCGCGTAGGCGCGCAGCACCGTGTGCCTGTTCACGTCGACCGCCGCCGCGAGGTCCCGCGCGGACGGCAGCTTCTCGCCCTCCCGGAGCTCCCCGCGGGCGATCGCGGTCCGCACCTGCGCGGCGATCTGCTCGGCGAGCGAGGCCCGCGCTGCGGGGTCAACGGTGATCAGCATAGTTCGCATAGTAGGCGAACAATGCACTCCGGAGAAGGGGATCCGAGACATCCACCATGCGCGGATCTGATCCGGCGGACGGGACGCCGCCGCGTACCGTCCGGGACACGACGAGTCCGCAGTGCGTCGGCGTCGCACGGACGATCCGCAGGGGGTCGGACGGGGCGGTGCAGCGGCGCCGTGATGCAGGGAGCACGACGATGTCGAAGTACGAGACCGACCAGCACGTCCAGCAGGTCCACGTGACCACCTACCGCCACCTCCGGCGGGCCGCCCGTCGCGGGTGGGAGCTCGCGGAGCCGGTGGCCGCCCCGTCGCTCGCCGACCTCGTCGGCACACCCGTGCCGCGGAGACCGGAGCACCGGTGACCGCCGCGCAGGCGGACGTCGGGCCGCCGACACTCGCGCCGACGCACGCCGCGACGCCGCGCACCGTCCACCGCGGTGGGAGCGACCCGGACGACGCCCGCGCCCTCTACGAAGAGGTGTACGACGCCCGCGACGTCACCTTCACGACCGATCCGCACGCCGGCACCGGCACCGGCGCCGGCACCGACCCGCACGCCGACAACGACCACCCGGCACGCACCCCCACCGCCCCGTTCACCTTCCGCTACCGCTGCACGGGCGACGACCACGTCACCCTCCGCACCTCGTCCGTGTCGGCGCACCGGTCCGGTGTGCTCGCCCCCGACCGGCAGTACGTCCTCGCCTGGTCCGTCGAGGGCGGCGTCGTCATCGACCCGGACCGCGAGGACGGCGTCACCCTCCGCGCCGGCGTCCCCGTGATGTGCCCGGCGGGTCGGCCCTTCGCCGCCACGGCACCGCCCGGGACGGTGCACCTCGTGCACTTCGACGCCGACTTCCTCGAGGCGGTCGCGGTCGTCGAGGACGGCAACGCCCCGGTCCCGCTCGCCTTCCCGGTCTCGGTGCCCTCGAGCCACCTCGCGCCCCTGCAGGCGGTGCTCCGCGAGGTCGCCGCCCGTCTGCTCGACGAGACCGTGGTCGACGGCGAACGCGCGGCACTCGACCTGCGGCTCGCCGAGGCCGTCCTGCAGGCGTTCCGCCCCGAGCGCGACGGCGGACCGCCCGACGTCCCGGTCGGCACGATCGTTCGGGCGAAGTCCTTCATGTACGCGCACTTCGCGCGGCCGCTCGCCACCGCGGACATCGCAGCGGCGGCCGAGGTCAGCGTCCGCACGCTGCAGGAGACGTTCCAACGCCGCGAGGGCACGACCCCCACGGCCTTCCTCCGGGACCTCCGCCTCGAGAAGGCCCGGCTGGCACTCCAGCTCGCCGACGTCCGCGAGACGTCGGTCGCCGCCGTCGCGCACTCGTGCGGCTTCCGGCACATGGGCCGCTTCTCCGGTGCATACGCGGCGCAGTACGGCGAGTTCCCCGGTGCCACCCTGCGCGGCCAACGACGGCTCGTCGGGGTCGGCGGACCGGTCCGCAGGGCGTCGGCCCGCCGTGCCGGGTGACCGTCCACGAGGTGGTCGGCAGACCGGCCGGGAGGCGCGGCTCGTCCCCGACCCGCACCCCCGGCCCGCGACGTGGTCGCCTGGGTACCGTGGAGTGATGCAGCCCGGATCGTCCCCGACGACCGACACCGACGGTGTCGCCGCCACCGTGCGCGGCGCGGGATCGCCGGTGCTCGTGCTGCACGGCACCCCGGGCGGACTCCGCACCGCCGAGGTGATGGGTCGGTTCCTGCCCGCCGACCGCTTCCGGGTCGTCTCCGTGGCGCGCCCCGGGTACGCCGGGACGTCGCTCCTGCCGGGGCGGTCCTCGCTCGACGACGAGAGCGACCGGTACGTCGCACTCCTCGACCGGCTCGGCATCGACCGCGTCGCCGTGCTGGCCTGGTCCGGCGGGGGACCGGCTGCCTACCGGCTCGCCGTCCGGCACCCCGACCGCGTCTCCGCACTCGTCGTCGCCGCCGGACTGTCGGGTCGGTGGACGCCGCCGCGCCCCTCGGTGGCCGAGTGGATCGTCTCGCGGACGCGGCTGGGGTCCCGGCTCTCGGCGCTCGCCGCCCGCGTCCTGCCCGGCGTCGTGGTCCGCGCCGCGTCGGAGGGCGTCAGCTCCCTCCGGGGTGCGGCGCTCCGGGACCACGTCGCCGACGTCATGCGCGACCCGTTGCGTCGCGGGTTCGTGCTCGACCTCGCGACGGGCGGCAACGCCTCCGGTGGACACCGTGGCGGGTGGGACAACGACGTCCGGGTGCTGGGTGCCGTGGAGGACCTCGAGCTCGGTGCCGTCCGGGCTCCGACCCTGCTCGTGCACGGCGACGCCGACACCGACGTGCCGCCCGAGCACAGCGCCCGCGTCGCCGCTGCGGTGCCGGACGTCGAGCTCGTCACCCTGCCCGGCGGGACCCACTTCGCACTGTGGGACCACCACGACGCCGCAGCCGTGCAGGCACTCGTGCAAGCGCACCTCGACCGCTCCTGACCGCCGGGTCGGCCGCGACGAGGGCGAGTGAGGCGGGGGACAGACCGGGGGACACCGGCGGGTGCTCTCCTCGGTGTCGGCTGCAGGTTGCGCCCGAAACTGAGACGACCCGCAGGGAACGGCCGCCGCTGCCCAGTCGGACCCAGCTTCGTTACCAATACGTTGTCTTCTCGAGCCACCCGCTCGACCCGGAAGGAACCATGGGACGTCACGCCCTCCCCGCAGCACCCGACGCCACCGTCCTCGACCGCAGCACCACCGCACGCCGCGTCGAGACGGCACCCGCACCCGTCGTCCTCCCGTCCGTCGACCGCACCTCGGCCACCCCCGTGCCGGACGCGCACCGCGCCGCCGGGGACGCTGCGCCGATGCGTCGCCCCCGCGGTCGCCGATCGGCCCTCGGACCGGCCGCCGACGCCGCCGTGCAGACGCCGGTGCCGACCGGGGCGACCGAGCGCGTGGCCCCCGTCACCCGGACGCTGACGTCCGCACCCCAGCAGGGCCGCACGGTCCCGACGCCCGTCGTGGCGGCCCCGGTCGAGACCGCACCGACCACCGGCGCACCGACCGTCGGCGTGCCGGCCCCCGCCGTGTCCCACGGCCACACCCGCCGTCACCGCGACGAGCGCACCCGCCGCGCCGCCGCCGCGCGCACGGTCGTCGTCGTGCCGCCCGTCGCGGGGACCGTCGTCCTGTCCCGGTCGGCTGCCCTCCGTGCCGAGCGTGCCGTCGACCCCCGCCACATGCGCCGGGCGGCGACCGCCAAGCGCGCCGCGATCCTGCTCGCACCGGCGCTCGCCGTGACCTCGAGCCTCACGCTCTCCCTGCCGGCGACCGCCGCACCGCTCGACGATGCCGGTCAACCCGTCTCGTCCTCGGCGCCGTACCGCTCGCAGTCCTTCACCGTCGCCCGCGACGTCGAGGTCCCGGTCGTCTCGACCGACGGCATGACCACCACCACGACGGTCGTCTCCTACCCGACGATCGTCACGAAGTGGGGCGTCACGACGGAGCAGGCCGAGCAGGCGATCTCCGCGGCGCTGTCGTCCGGTGGTCCCCGCGCGACGATCATCTCGACCGCCCTGCAGTACATGGGCGACC
This sequence comes from Curtobacterium sp. MCBA15_004, assembly GCF_001865055.2. Lineage (NCBI taxonomy): Bacteria > Bacillati > Actinomycetota > Actinomycetes > Micrococcales > Microbacteriaceae > Curtobacterium > Curtobacterium sp. MCBA15_004. Next base: position 1,314,364 of record NZ_CP126266.1, read on the forward strand.
CGTACGTCGAGGGCGGCGCGAGCCACCAGGGCATCGACTGCTCCGGACTGACGATGGTGGCGTACGCGGCCGTCGGCATCCCGCTCGCGCACTACGTGCCGACGCAGGACGACGTCGCGACGACCATCCCCGCGTCCGAGGCGAAGCCCGGCGACCTCGTGGTGTTCGACGACCAGGACCACGTCGGGATCTTCCTCGGCGACGGGCTCGTGCTGCAGGCGCCGCACCCGGGCGACCCGGTCGACATCGTGCCGGTGTACCCGAACGCCCACCACTTCGCCCGGCTGCTGCCCGCCGGACAGTGACCCGTGGTGCGCGTCGGGCGAACCCGGCGCGCACCACGGACCCGGGACCGGGGCCCGAGACCGCGTGCGCCAGCCCCCCGCCGGCGGACCGACCGCGCGCCTCCGGACCGGCCGCGCGCCTCCGGTCCTGACCGCCGCCCGAACGGGACGCGACCACCTGTCGGCAGTGACCCGACCCGCCGAGCCGGCCCGCGCCTCCCGTCCGCTCCGCCGTCCACACGGCCATGCACCCCGCGCGACGGAGGCCTTGCGCGCCTCCCGTAAACTGGAGTGATGGCCACCGAGACCCGCACCCCGTTCGAAGAGCAGCGTTCTGCTCGTCCGCAGGTGCGGCCGCGCACCGAGGGCTGGACCCAGGCGCAGGACTCCGAGGGCCGTCCCCTCCTGCAGTTCGCGTCGCCCAAGCGAGGCAAGCCGCCGGAGCACCTCGCCGACCTGACCGTCGAGGAGCGTGTGGCGAAGGTGCAGGAGCTCGGACTCCCCGGCTTCCGTGCCAAGCAGCTCTCGACGCACTACTTCACGCACCACACCTCCGACCCGGAGCGGATGACCGACCTGCCGGCCGCACAGCGCGAGCAGCTCGTCGCCGGGATGCTGCCGCCCCTGCTCACCGAGACCCGACGGTTGGCGACGGACAAGGGCGACACGATCAAGTTCCTCTGGAAGCTGCACGACGGCGCCCTCGTCGAGTCGGTGCTCATGCGCTACCCCGGTCGGATCACCCTCTGCGTCTCGTCGCAGGCGGGCTGCGGCATGAACTGCCCGTTCTGCGCGACCGGCCAGCAGGGGCTCACCCGCAACATGTCCACCGCCGAGATCATCGAGCAGATCGTCCGGGCGAACGCGGCCATCGCGGCCGGCGAACTCGGCGGCGACCCGCGCAAGGGCGGCAAGGACCGGGTGGACGCCGAGCGCGTCACGAACATCGTGTTCATGGGCATGGGGGAGCCGCTCGCGAACTACAAGCGCGTGATGGACGCCGTCCGCACGATGGTGGCGCCGCAGCCGCACGGCCTCGGCATGAGCGCCCGCGGCATCACGATCTCGACCGTGGGCCTGGTGCCGGCGATCAAGAAGCTCGCCGACGAGAACATCCCGATCACCTTCGCGCTCTCGTTGCACGCCCCGGACGACGAGCTCCGCGACGAGCTCATCCCGGTCAACTCGCGCTGGAAGGCCGACGAGGCGATCGACGCCGCGTACGAGTACTACGCCAAGACCGGCCGCCGGGTCTCGATCGAGTACGCGCTCATCAAGGACATGAACGACCACGCCTGGCGTGCGGACCTGCTCGCCGACAAGCTCAACGCGCGCGGCAAGGGTTGGGTGCACGTGAACCCGATCCCGCTCAACCCGACGCCGGGCTCAGTGTGGACCTCCTCCGAGCCGCACGTGCAGGACGAGTTCGTCCGTCGGCTCAACGCGGCCGGGGTCCCGACCACGCTGCGCGACACCCGCGGCAAGGAGATCGACGGGGCGTGCGGGCAGCTGGCCGCCGCCGACGAGACGGACGTCTGAGCAGACGCTCGTCCAGGACGATCGTCGATCGACGCGTCCCGAGGATCGGACGGGAGGCGCGGTGCGGGTTCGCACCGCGCCTCCCGTCGTCCCGGGGGAGCGCTGGTACCCCTGCTTCCCCGTGTTCCCGGGGAAGTCGGGGTACGACACGCCCGGGATGTCAGCGCTGTTGGCGGTGCTGTTCACCTCTGCGTAAAGTAATCACTCGTTGCCGCTGAGGCGGAGAACGGAACGGCCGGGACGGTCGCCAGGTCATGGACTTGGGGATCTTGTTCGCCACGGTTCTTCCCCGGGCAACGAACCAGCTCCTTCGTGAAGCGCCCTGATGGGTGTGGAGTGTTGGGTGCGTCTGGTCCTTGAGAACTCAACAGCGTGCACATTGTCAATGCCAATTTATTGACCCCGTGCCTGGCTGGCCTTTTGGTTGGTCGGGTCGGAGACAATTCCTTTTGGATTGAAGATTGTCCAGTGGACAGTCGACAGTCAGTTTCAACTCGCTGACACTTCGGTGTTGGTTGTAATTTTTTTACGGAGAGTTTGATCCTGGCTCAGGACGAACGCTGGCGGCGTGCTTAACACATGCAAGTCGAACGATGATCAGGAGCTTGCTTCTGTGATTAGTGGCGAACGGGTGAGTAACACGTGAGTAACCTGCCCCTGACTCTGGGATAAGCGTTGGAAACGACGTCTAATACTGGATAGGACTACTGGCCGCATGGTCTGGTAGTGGAAAGATTTTTTGGTTGGGGATGGACTCGCGGCCTATCAGCTTGTTGGTGAGGTAATGGCTCACCAAGGCGACGACGGGTAGCCGGCCTGAGAGGGTGACCGGCCACACTGGGACTGAGACACGGCCCAGACTCCTACGGGAGGCAGCAGTGGGGAATATTGCACAATGGGCGAAAGCCTGATGCAGCAACGCCGCGTGAGGGATGACGGCCTTCGGGTTGTAAACCTCTTTTAGTAGGGAAGAAGCGAAAGTGACGGTACCTGCAGAAAAAGCACCGGCTAACTACGTGCCAGCAGCCGCGGTAATACGTAGGGTGCAAGCGTTGTCCGGAATTATTGGGCGTAAAGAGCTCGTAGGCGGTTTGTCGCGTCTGCTGTGAAATCCCGAGGCTCAACCTCGGGCTTGCAGTGGGTACGGGCAGACTAGAGTGCGGTAGGGGAGATTGGAATTCCTGGTGTAGCGGTGGAATGCGCAGATATCAGGAGGAACACCGATGGCGAAGGCAGATCTCTGGGCCGTAACTGACGCTGAGGAGCGAAAGCATGGGGAGCGAACAGGATTAGATACCCTGGTAGTCCATGCCGTAAACGTTGGGCGCTAGATGTAGGGACCTTTCCACGGTTTCTGTGTCGTAGCTAACGCATTAAGCGCCCCGCCTGGGGAGTACGGCCGCAAGGCTAAAACTCAAAGGAATTGACGGGGGCCCGCACAAGCGGCGGAGCATGCGGATTAATTCGATGCAACGCGAAGAACCTTACCAAGGCTTGACATACACCGGAAACGGCCAGAGATGGTCGCCCCCTTGTGGTCGGTGTACAGGTGGTGCATGGTTGTCGTCAGCTCGTGTCGTGAGATGTTGGGTTAAGTCCCGCAACGAGCGCAACCCTCGTTCTATGTTGCCAGCGCGTTATGGCGGGGACTCATAGGAGACTGCCGGGGTCAACTCGGAGGAAGGTGGGGATGACGTCAAATCATCATGCCCCTTATGTCTTGGGCTTCACGCATGCTACAATGGCCGGTACAAAGGGCTGCGATACCGTAAGGTGGAGCGAATCCCAAAAAGCCGGTCTCAGTTCGGATTGAGGTCTGCAACTCGACCTCATGAAGTCGGAGTCGCTAGTAATCGCAGATCAGCAACGCTGCGGTGAATACGTTCCCGGGCCTTGTACACACCGCCCGTCAAGTCATGAAAGTCGGTAACACCCGAAGCCGGTGGCCTAACCCTTGTGGAAGGAGCCGTCGAAGGTGGGATCGGTGATTAGGACTAAGTCGTAACAAGGTAGCCGTACCGGAAGGTGCGGCTGGATCACCTCCTTTCTAAGGAGCATCTGGCTCGTCTCGTGTCTGCAGATGCAGGTGTGGGGTGGGTCCAGGCGCCCGGTTCGGACCGAACGTGTCCGACGGGTAGCTCATGGGTGGAACATTGACAGTGCAGGTGGGAGTCATGCTCTCGGCGTCAGTACATCGATCGTTCGCGGTTGGTTGGAAGGGGTCGGGGTGTGGTGAGCATCTGGTGCACGTTGTTGGGTCCTGAGGGACCAGGCTTCCCGGCCCGTTGTGGTTGGGGGTTGAGCCGTCTGGTGCTGCCCTGTGTGGGTGGTGCTGGGGACGCGGTTCTTCGAGTGGGCCATGTGATGCCGGCGCGGTTGCGTTGGTGGAGGATGGTGCCGATCGTATGTTGAGAACTACACAGTGGACGCGAGCATCTTTAGATTCGCGTCATCGCATGATCGCCGGCTTCGGTTGGTGGTTGTGGTTGGCGTTGGATCGCAATTTTAATCTTTGTGGTCAAGTTTCTAAGAGCAAACGGTGGATGCCTTGGCATCTGGAGCCGAAGAAGGACGTAGAAATCTGCGATAAGCCTCGGGGAGCTGATAATCGAGCTGTGAGCCGAGGATTTCCGAATGGGGAAACCCCGCCAGGCGCTTTTGTGACCTGGTGACTCCCGCCTGAATATATAGGGCGGGTAGAGGGAACGTGGGGAAGTGAAACATCTCAGTACCCACAGGAAGAGAAAACAACATGTGATTCCGTGAGTAGTGGCGAGCGAAAGCGGATGAGGCTAAACCGATCATGTGTGATAGCCGGCGGGCGTTGCATGGTCGGGGTTGTGGGACACGTCACTCAGTTCTGCCGGACTGGGGCGGTTACAGCGCATCATAGTCGAACCGGTTTGAAAGCCGGGCCGTAGTGGGTGCCAGCCCCGTAGACGAAATGGTGTTATGGCCGGATGTGTATCCCAAGTAGCACGGGGCCCGAGAAATCCCGTGTGAATCTGTCAGGACCACCTGATAAGCCTAAATACTCCCAGATGACCGATAGCGGACAAGTACCGTGAGGGAAAGGTGAAAAGTACCCCGGGAGGGGAGTGAAATAGTACCTGAAACCGTTTGCTTACAAACCGTCGGAGCCTCCTTAGTAGGGGTGACGGCGTGCCTTTTGAAGAATGAGCCTGCGAGTTAGTGATATGTGGCGAGGTTAACCCGTGTGGGGCAGCCGTAGCGAAAGCGAGTCTGAATAGGGCGGTTCAGTCGCATGTCCTAGACCCGAAGCGAAGTGATCTATCCATGGCCAGGTTGAAGCGACGGTAAGACGTCGTGGAGGACCGAACCCACTTCAGTTGAAAATGGAGGGGATGAGCTGTGGATAGGGGTGAAAGGCCAATCAAACTTCGTGATAGCTGGTTCTCTCCGAAATGCATTTAGGTGCAGCGTTGCGTGTTTCTCGCCGGAGGTAGAGCTACTGGATGGCCGATGGGCCTCAACAGGTTACTGACGTCAGCCAAACTCCGAATGCCGGTGAGTGAGAGCGCAGCAGTGAGACGGTGGGGGATAAGCTTCATCGTCGAGAGGGAAACAACCCAGACTACCAACTAAGGCCCCTAAGCGTGTGCTAAGTGGGAAAGGATGTGGAGTTGCACAGACAACCAGGAGGTTGGCTTAGAAGCAGCCACCCTTGAAAGAGTGCGTAATAGCTCACTGGTCAAGTGATTCCGCGCCGACAATGTAACGGGGCTCAAGCACACCGCCGAAGTTGTAGATTTCGCACACAGACAAGCCTTCGTGGTTCAGTCGTGCGGAGTGGTAGGAGAGCGTCGTGTGGCGAGTGAAGCGGCGGAGTAATCCAGCCGTGGACGCCACACGAGTGAGAATGCAGGCATGAGTAGCGAAAGACGGGTGAGAAACCCGTCCTCCGAAAGACCAAGGGTTCCAGGGCCAGGTTAATCCGCCCTGGGTAAGTCGGGACCTAAGGCGAGGCCGACAGGCGTAGTCGATGGACAACGGGTTGATATTCCCGTACCGGCGAACAACCGCCCAAGCTAATCCAGTGGTGCTAAGAGTCCTAACCCGGTTCGTCGGATCCCTTCGGGGTGATGGTGTCCGGTCTAACGCTCGACCCCATGCTGGTGCGGCTAGCGTATGAACAGGTGTGACGCAGGAAGGTAGCTGAGCCAGGCGATGGTATCCGTAAGGTGAACCTGGTGTAAGGATGTAGGGCTGACGATAGGCAAATCCGTCGTCTGTACGCCTGAGATCCGACGCGTACCCGTAAGGGGAAATCAGTGATCCTATGCTGCCGAGAAAAGCATCGACGCGAGGTTGCAGCCGCCCGTACCCGAAACCGACTCAGGTGGTCAGGTAGAGAATACCAAGGAGATCGAGATAATCGTGGTTAAGGAACTCGGCAAAATGCCCCCGTAACTTCGGGAGAAGGGGGGCCGGACACGTGACCGGACTTGCTCCGTGAGCGTTGAAGGCCGCAGAGACCAGTGGGAAGCGACTGTTTACTAAAAACACAGGTCCGTGCGAAGTCGCAAGACGATGTATACGGACTGACGCCTGCCCGGTGCTGGAAGGTTAAGAGGAAGGGTTAGCCCTCGGGCGAAGCTCTGAATTTAAGCCCCAGTAAACGGCGGTGGTAACTATAACCATCCTAAGGTAGCGAAATTCCTTGTCGGGTAAGTTCCGACCTGCACGAATGGCGTAACGACTTCCCAGCTGTCTCAACCGCGAACTCGGCGAAATTGCACTACGAGTAAAGATGCTCGTTACGCGCAGCAGGACGGAAAGACCCCGTGACCTTTACTACAGTTTGGTATTGGTGTTCGGAGTGGCTTGTGTAGGATAGGTGGGAGACTGTGAAGCGGGCACGCTAGTGTTCGTGGAGTCATTGTTGAAATACCACTCTGGTCACTTTGGATGTCTAACGTAGGACCCTGATCGGGTTCATGGACAGTGCCTGATGGGTAGTTTAACTGGGGCGGTTGCCTCCCAAAGAGTAACGGAGGCGCCCAAAGGTTCCCTCAACCTGGTTGGCAATCAGGTGGCGAGTGTAAGTGCACAAGGGAGCTTGACTGTGAGACTGACAGGTCGAGCAGGGACGAAAGTCGGGACTAGTGATCCGGCAGTGGCTTGTGGAAGCGCTGTCGCTCAACGGATAAAAGGTACCTCGGGGATAACAGGCTGATCTTGCCCAAGAGTCCATATCGACGGCATGGTTTGGCACCTCGATGTCGGCTCGTCGCATCCTGGGGCTGGAGTAGGTCCCAAGGGTTGGGCTGTTCGCCCATTAAAGCGGTACGCGAGCTGGGTTTAGAACGTCGTGAGACAGTTCGGTCCCTATCCGCTGCGCGCGTTGGAAATTTGAGAAGATCTATCCCTAGTACGAGAGGACCGGGATGGACGAACCTCTGGTGTGTCAGTTGTTCTGCCAAGGGCACCGCTGATTAGCTACGTTCGGACCGGATAACCGCTGAAAGCATCTAAGCGGGAAGCCGTCTTCGAGATGAGATTTCCATGCACCTTGAGTGTGAGAGGCTCCCAGCAGACTACTGGGTTGATAGGCCGGATGTGGAAGCGGGGACTAACGACCCGTGGAGCTGACCGGTACTAATAAGCCGAAGACTTGACAACACAATTATTTCCCCACCCTTGTGGTGGGGGCTCGCGTCCACTTTGTGGTTCCCGACAGACGATCGGGAATCAAACTGAATACTTCAGCTGAACCAGCATGAAGGAACAGTGTTTGATCCGTTTCGGGTCGACAGTGTTCCGGTGGTCATAGCGAGAGGGAAACGCCCGGTCACATTCCGAACCCGGAAGCTAAGCCTCTCAGCGCCGATGGTACTGCAAGGGGGACCTTGTGGGAGAGTAGGACGCCGCCGGACTCAACTTCACGTACGACCAGGGAACCCCCGACCATTCATGGTCAGGGGTTTTCTGCATTCCCGGGCGCGAATGCGTTTCTCCAGCACATGCCAGCTCGGGGTGGCGTGGACGGGAGGAGCGTGGCGGGCCCGTCCCGCGCCTCCCGGCCGGTGTTGATCGGGCCGGTCAGCCGCCCAGTTCGGCGCGCAGGTACGGTGCCGTGCGGCTGTCCGCCGACGCGGCGACCGCGGCCGGCGTGCCGGACGCGACCACACGACCACCGTCGTCGCCGCCAGCCGGACCCATGTCGATGACGTGGTCCGCCTGCGCGACGACGCTCATGGTGTGCTCGACCACGACGACGGTGTTCCCGGCGTCGGTGAGTCGGGCGAGCTGCGCGGCGAGCAGCTCGACGTCGGCCGGGTGCAATCCGGTGGTGGGCTCGTCGAGCACATAGAGCGTGTGGCCCGACCGGGCGCGCTGGAGTTCCGTGGCGAGCTTGATGCGCTGGGCCTCGCCGCCGGACAGCTCCGGCGCGGGCTGTCCGAGACGCAGGTAGCCGAGGCCGACGCTGCGGAGGGCGTCGAGGGCGCGGGCGGCTGCGGGCACGGACGCGAGGGCATCGGCGGCCTGGTCGACGGTCATGCCGAGGACGTCGGCGATCGTCGCGCCGTTCCAGCGGACCTCGAGGGTCTCGTCGGTGTACCGGGAGCCGTGGCACTCGGGGCACGGGGCCCAGCTGCCGGGGAGGAAGAGGAGCTCGACCGAGACGGAACCCTCGCCCTGGCAGACCGGGCAGCGGCCGCCCTCGACGTTGAACGAGAACCGCCCGGCCGACCAGCCGCGGGAGCGGGCCTCGTCGGTGGCCGCGAAGGCCTGGCGGACGGCGTCGAACAGGCCCGTGTAGGTCGCGAGGTTCGAGCGGGGGGTGCGGCCGATCGGCTTCTGGTCGACCTCGACGACGCGCGACACCGTCGGGTGCTGCGTCGCGACCGCGGGGAGGACACCGCCGACGAGCGAGGACTTGCCCGAGCCGGACACCCCCGTCACGGCGGTCATCACGCCGAGGGGCAGGTCGACGTCGAGGCTGCGGAGGTTGTGCCGTGTGATGCCGCGGAGCTCGAGCGTGCCGACCGGTTCGCGCGGCTCGTGCTGCACCGGGGTGGTCCGGGGGTGCAGGTACCGGCGGGTGACGCTCGCCTCGACGTCCGCGAGTCCGTCCGGCGGCCCGCTGTACAGGACGGTGCCGCCGCCGGAGCCCGCACCGGGGCCGACGTCGACGATCCAGTCGGAGCGGCGGACGATGCCCATGTCGTGCTCGACGACGAACACGCTGTTGCCGCTCGCGCGGAGGTCCTCGAGCACCTGGACGAGCGGCTCCGCGTCGGCGGGGTGCAGACCCGCGCTCGGCTCGTCGAGGACGTACACGACACCGAACAGCCCGCTGCGGAGCTGCGTCGCGATGCGGAGGCGCTGCATCTCGCCGGGGGAGAGCGTCGGCGTCGCCCGGTCGAGGCCGAGGTACCCGAGCCCGAGGCCGGTGAGGACCTCGACGCGGGACAGCAGGTCCGCGGCGATCGACTTCGCCACCTCGGACCGCTCGCCCGAGGTCACGCGGGAGGTCGCCGCGACCGGGTCCGTGAGCTCCGCGGTGGGGCGGAGGACCTCGGCGACCTCGGTCAGCGGCAGGGCGTGGAACTCTGCGATCGACAGCCCGCCGAACGTCACCGCGAGGGCCGCCCGGGTCAGGCCCGAGCCGCCGCAGAGCTGGCACGGCCCGGACTCGACGTACTGCATCGCCTTCTTGCGCTGCGCCTCGCTCTGCGAGTCGGCGAGGGTGTGCAGCGTGTACTGCCGGGCACTCCAGAACCGGCCCTTGTACGGCTTCGCCACCCGGTCGCGCTTGGGGTGCACCTGTACCACGGGCTGCTCCTCGGTGAAGAGGAGCCAGTCGCGGTCCTCTCGCGGCAGCTCGCGCCACGGCCGGTCGATGTCGTACCCGAGGACCGCCGTCACGTCGCGGAGGTTCTTGCCCTGCCAAGCACCCGGCCACGCGGTGATCGCACCGTCCCGGATGCTCAGCGACGGGTCGTGCACGGCGGAGGCCTCGGTCACCTCGTGCGCCGTCCCGATGCCGTGGCAGCGCGGGCACGCCCCGACCGCGGTGTTCGGCGAGAACGAGTCGGAGTAGAGCTGCTCGGCGCCCTCCGGGTAGGTGCCGGCCCGCGAGAACAGCATGCGCGTCGAGTTGCTCAGGGTCGTCAGCGTGCCGACGGTGGACCGGGTGCTCGGGGCGCCGCGACGCTGCTGCAGCGCGACGGCCGGGGGCAGGCCCGTGATCTCGTCGACGTGCGGGGTGCTGCCCTGCGCGATGAGCCGGCGGGCGTACGGCGCGACGGACTCGAGGAAGCGGCGCTGCGCCTCGGCGAAGACCGTGCCGAACGCGAGGCTCGACTTGCCCGAGCCGGACACCCCGGTGAACGCGACGATGCGGTCGCGGGGGATGTCCACGTCGACGTCGCGGAGGTTGTGCTCGCGGGCGCCGCGGACGCGGATGAAGCCGTCGGGTGCGGGGGTCGTGTCGGTCTCGTGGTGCGGGGCGGGCATTCGTTCGACTGTAGGCGCGGTGGCTGGGCGGCGTTCTGTCGTGGGCGCGGCGGGGCCGCGGGCGCGGCGCGGCCTGCGGTCGGGAGGTGCGTGGCGGGGGTGCGGTGCGCCTCCCGTCCGGTGGGTCCCGGGTCGGGAGGCGCGTGGCGGGGTGCGGCGTGCCTCCCGTCCGGTGGGCGACGGGTCGGGAGGCGCGTGGCGGGGGTGCGGTGCGCCTCCCGTCCGGTGGGGCTCAGTCCTCGCAGCCGACCCCGTCGCCGTCCCGGTCGAGCTTGCGGGAGTAGCCGGGCTCACCGGCGCGGATGGGGGCCGCTCCCGCGGCGCGCACCGCGTCGCAGTTCGCGTAGAACGCCGACGCGGGTGCGGCTGCCGCCGGCGCCGCTGCCGCCTGGGCTGCTGCTGCGGCGGCCTGGGCGTCGGCGGCTGCCTGGGCGTCCGCTGCGGCCTTGGCGTCGGCCGCGGCCTTCGCCGCGGCTTCTGCGGCTGCGCGTTGCGCGGCCTCCTCTGCTGCGCGCTTGGCAGCGGCGTCCGCAGCGACCTTCGCGGCCTCCGCTGCCGCGGCCTGTTCGGCGGCCGCCTTCGCCGCGGCCGCGCTGGCGGTGGAGGTCGGGCTGGAGCTCGACGCGGCTGCGACGAACGCCGCGGCGTCCTCCGAGGAGCCGGCGCTGCATGCGCTCAGGGAGAGGGCGAGGGTGAGTGCGCCGGCGGCGGCCCAGGCGATGCCGAGGCGCTTCGAGGTGCGGGTCATCGGTGACTCCAGAAGGTGAGGGAACCGCAATCATCTCCCGGGGTGGGCGCTCAGCAGCACTCCCCAGAGCGGGGGTGCGTCGCGCCTCCCGTTCTCGTACGGGTGCGCGAGCGACCTCGGGGCGGGGATCGGTGGTCGTCGGTAGGGTCGTGCCGGGGGAACACGATCGGCGAGGGGGACGCATGAGCGACGACGAGCACGTGCGGCAACGCGGCGGGCACCGGAAGCACGGCGGCGGATGGATCGCCGGCAGCATCGTGGCGATCGTGGTGGGCTGGTACCTCGCGCTCGCGTCGGTCCTGTCGACGGCGGGCCCGTGGTCGAGCCGCTGGCCGGACGCCGGGATGCTCATCGCGTACCTGATCGCCGCGGCGCTCGGCTTCGGGGTGCCGCTCTGGGGCTTCACCAGCCTGCGGCGCGAGGGCACGGTCGACCCGAGCGTGAGCATGGTCGGCCCGACGGTCTGCCTGCTCGTGCTGTCGCTCGGCGGCGTGACGCTCCTGCCGTTGCCGCTGGTCCAGGGGTCGCACATGGTGTCCGACGCCGTCGAACGGGCGCAGCCGCCGACCGCTCGTGAGACCGCGCGGACGGTGCCGCAGGCGCAGGAGGAACTTGCAGCCCTCGGTGACCGCGTCGTCGTGGCGATGGGCGGCGACCCCGCCGCTCCGGCAGCCGAGACGGAGACGGACTCGTGCCGCCTCGGGAACCAGGCTCCCGGGACGATGGTGCGGTACTCGTGGTGGCGGGGGACCGCCGATGACGGTCCGGCCGCCGGTGCCGCGCCCGAGGGCGCTGCGGCACCTGCCGAGCCGACGCCCTCGCCGTCCGCGACGGTGTCGGACGCGGAGGGTGTGCGGATGAGTGCGCCCGCGGTCGAGCTGCTGCAGGACGAGGGGTACCACGTGTACCAGCGGTACGACGGGGGAGGCGGCCGCCTGACCACCGACGCGTGGAGGGGGAGCGCGACCGTCGGGCAGCGTGGAGAGAGCCTGCTGTTGGAGAGCGGGTGCCTGGTCGATCCGGACGCGGTGGACGAGGACCAGGACCGTGCGTCAGGCGTTGAGCCTCGGGCGCACGGGAAGGACGAGGGGGATTCGTGATGGACGACACCGCGTGGTCGCCACCGAGGCGGCGGAACGGCATCTGGTGGATCGTGGCGAGCGGGCTGCTCCTGCCCGCGGGGTGGATCGCGTGGCTGCTCGTCGCGCTCGCCGGGTACAGCGGAGCGGGGAACTCCACACACTCGCTCTCGACGCAGACGACGGGGAGCATCGTCGTCACCGTCGTGTGTGCCGGAGTGCCGCTGACCGGCGTCGTGCTGCTGCTGGTGCAGCGACGGCGGGACCCGTCGGTGACGCTGGTCGGGCCGGTGGCGTGCGCGGTGTTCGCGGTCGTCGCGGCCGTGTCGCTCGGCTACCCGACCGTGGAGGTCGCGAAGCACTGGACGGCGGATGCGGAGCGACGGGCGCAACCCCTGACCGCGCTCGAGACGAGCAGGACGCAGGCACAGGCCGAGCGGGACCTCGCCGAGCTGGGCGAGCGTGCCGTGCGGGCACTGGGCGAGGACCCCGGCGCGGGTGAGGTCGGGCTGTTCTCGCGCGGGTGCCCGCTGTCGAACCTCGAGCGGGGCACCGAGTACACGTGGAGGTGGTCGTCGCCCGGCGAGCGCGAGGGCGAGGACGAGCCGGGGACCGAGGCGGACCGCACTGCCGATCTGCTGCCGCAGGACGAGGCCGAACGGCGCCTCGCGGCGGTCCGCGAGGTCTTCCGCGGTGCCGGGCTCCGTGATGTGGACCCGCTCGGCTGGGACGCCCGGGCGGTCGGCGACGACTGGCTCGCGGAGGGGAACGCGGGTGTGACCCGGACCACCGGCGACGTGGTGATCCAGACGACCTGCTTCGCCGGCGGTCCGGGGGACGGGTACGACGACGATGACGGATGAGCCGGACGCCACCGCGGGCGCTCGTCGCCGGGCACCCGCCGGCGTGTGGGGCGCCTTCGTGGTGGCCGCCGGGTGCACCGTGTACGAACTCCTCGCCGGTGCGCTCGTGGAGTGGACCGGGCTCGGCTTCGTACCGCTGCTCTTCGTGCCGCCGCTGTACCTCACGGCGATCCTGCTGCTGATCTGGGTCGGACAGCAGGGGATCCCGGTGGTGCGGACGTTGGCGGTCGTCCTGGGGATCGTGCTCGCTGCGTCGTTGCCGGTCGCAGTCGTCGTCGCGCTGCGGACGTGGAACTGACCCCGGTGTTCGCTCCTGCAACGTCCGCTGAGTCCGCTCCGCCGCCGGCGCGTAGACCGGGAGCATGAAGGTCGTCGGAGTCGCAACGTTCGGAGGGCCCGGAGCCCTCGCCGTCCACGAGGTCCCGGAGCCGCACGCCGGCCACGGCACCGTCCGGATCCGGGTGCAGGCGTTCGCCGTGAACCCCACCGACACGGGGGTGCGAGAAGGACAGCGCCCGACCGACACCGAGCCGCCGTACGTCCCCGGGATGGACGCCGCCGGGGTGATCGACGAGGTCGGACCCGACGTGTCCGACTGGCAGGTCGGCGACGAGGTCATGGCGATGGCCCTCCCGCTCACCGAGCACGGCGGCGCGTACGTCGAGCACCTCGTCGCGCCCGTCGGGTCCTTCACGCGGACCCCCGCCGGCACGTCGATCGAGGAGGCCGCCACCGTCCCGATGAACGGGCTGACCGCGCTGCAGATCCTCGCACGCTCGGGACTCCGTGCGGGCGACACCCTCGCGGTCACCGGTGCCGCCGGGCTGCTCGGGAACTACGTCGTGCAGCTCGCGAAGCAGCGCGGCATCACGGTCATCGCGGACGCCGCACCGAAGGACGAGGAGCTCGTCCGCTCCCTCGGCCCCGACCACGTCGTCCCGCGCGGCGACGGGTTCGCCGCAGCTGTCCGAGGCCTCGTGCCGGACGGGGTCGACGCGCTCGCCGACGCCGCCGTACAGCGTGAGGAGGTCGTCGAGGCCGTGCGCGACGGTGGCTTCTTCGCCGACGTGCGGGGCTGGGAGGGGAACGGCGCTCGCGGCATCCGGTTCGAGCGGATCATGGTGTTCGAGGAGTACACGTCGTTCGACCTGCTCGAGGAGCTCCGGCAGGCGGTGGAGGACGGCATCCTCACACCGCGGGTCGCGGAGGTGCTGCCCGCCTCGCGGGCGGGGGAGGCGCACGAGCGCCTGGCCGCCGGTGGGACGCGCGGGCGGTTCGTGCTCACCTGGTGAGGGCGGGTCGCGGACGCGACCGTGTGACGGACGGGAGGCGCGGTGCCAGCTGGCACCGCGCCTCCCGTCCGTCCCCGCGTCGCGTCGCGTCACTTCACTTCGCTTTGCGTCGCCGCCTTGCCGAGCGCGCCCGTCCGTCCCGGTGTCACGCCCCGACGCTGCGTGTTGCCGCCCGACGGGGTGGGCCGGCCGCGCCCTCAGGACAGCCGTGTCGAGGCGATCCCGCCGTCGACGTCGATCGTGCCGCCCGTGACGAACGCCGCCTGGTCGGACGCGACCCATCGGACCGCGCGCGCGATGTCGACCGGCTGGACCGGGCGGCCAGCCGGGGTGCCCTGGGTCATCGCGGCGAGGACCTCCGCCGAGTCGGCGTTGCCCGGGGTCGCCGTCGCGCCCGGGGCGACCGTCACGACGCGGATGCCACGGTGCCCGTACTCCGCCGCCCAGGCGCGCGTGAGCTGCTCGACCGCGGCCTTCGTCGCGGGGTAGAGGGCCATGAACGGGACGCCGACGCGTGCCATCCACGAGCCGATGTTCACGACGACACCGCCGCCGCGCTCGGCCATGCCCGGGGCGAGAGCCGCGACGAGGACGTGCGGTGCGCGGACGTTCGTCGCGAGCAGGGCGTCGACGGTGTCATCGGACAGCGACTCGGTCGGGCCACCGGGGTAGACGCCCGCGTTGTTCACGAGGACGTCGACGTGGCCGCCGAGCTGGTCGAGCGCCGCGGCGGCGAGGGCACGGACCGCCGTGGCGCTCGCTAACAGGTCGGCGACGAGTGCGACGGTTCGGCCGCCCTGCGCCTGGATGTCGGCGGCGACCGCCCGGGTGCGCTGCTCGTCGCGGCCGTGGACGGCCACGGTCAGGCCGGCGGCGGCGAGCTCGCGGGCGACGGCCTCGCCGATGCCGCTCGAGGCGCCGGTCACGAGGGCGGTGCGGGGTGTCGTGTGGTCAGGGGTCGTCTCGGTGGGCTGCGTCGTCTGGTGGGGTGTCGTCTGGTGGGGTGTCGTCTGCTCGTGCTGTGTCGTCATGGTCCGATGCTCCGGCTGCGCGCACGGCCGTCGCTTGCCCGGATCCGCGGAGACCTTGCCCGATCCCGTGACGTCTCCTGCTGGTGTGCTCGGATGGGTAGGTTGGCGACGTGGACGACCGCATCGCGCAGCACCTCGACCGTGCAGCCGCGATCGCGTCCGCGCACGCCGCCGTCCTCGGGAACGACCACCACGCCGCGGCCGCCCGCACCGGATCGGCGCACCACGCCGAGGCGCTCGGGCTCACCGTGTCCCGGGTGCACCAGCCGACGGGGTTGTTCGACCGGCGGTACGTGCCGTCGCTGTCCGTGGTGCTGCGCGGGCGGAAGCGCTCGATCGTCGGGGACGACGACCAGGAGTGGGGCCGCGAGCGGTTCATCATCACGCCCGTGGACCTGCCCGTCGTCGCAGGCGTGGTGGACGCCGCGGGGGCGGACGGCTTCGTCTCCGCGGTGTGGCGGCTCGACCCCGTCGTCGTCGGCGAGGTCGTCGCCTCCATGTCCGTCCCCGCTGCTGCAGCCGCCGCGCCGGTGCCGCGACTCGGGCGCTGGACCGAGCCACTCGCGGACGCGTTCGCCCGGCTGCTCGGACTGCTCGACGCCCCCGAAGACATCCCCGTGCTGTTCCCGCTCGTCTCGCGGGAGATCGTGCTGCGGCTGCTGCAGACCGCGCAGGCACCGAGGATCACGGCGGCGCTCGACGGGAGTGGCACCTCGGTTGTGGCGGGTGCGACGGCGTTGCTGACCTCGCGGATGGACGAGCCGTGGTCGATGAACCGGCTCGCGCGGACCCTGCGGGTGAGCGAGTCGACGCTGTTCGCCCGGTTCAAGGAAGCGACGGGGATGACGCCGGCGCAGTACCTCAAGCGGACACGACTGGGGGAGGCGCGGCGGCGGATGGTCGTGCACGGGGACACCGCGGCGCGGGCTGCGGCTGCGGTCGGGTTCCGGAGTGCGTCGCACTTCTCGCGGGACTACCGGGAGGCGTACGGGCGGCCGCCGGCCGCGGATGCGGTGGTGGCGCGGGCGCAACTGGCGTCGGCGACGGCGGTGTAGTCGCGCAGGGTGGGGCGGGACGGACTGGAGGCGCGGGGCGGGGTGGTGGCGGGCCTCCCGTCCGGTGGGTGGTGCAGTGGGTCCCGTCGCTGCGCGAGCACGCGCGCCGGGAGGTCAGCCGTGTTCGCGGCCGGGGAGCGGGGCGCCGTCGAGGAACGCCTCGTAGTCGGCGCGGGCGTCCTCGTCGACGGTCGGGGCGCCGCGACCGTACCGGGCGTCGGTGCGGTCGCGCTTCGGGCCGGAGAGCCAGAACCACTCGTCGGTCTCGACGTCGCGGAAGTTGGCGTCGAACCCCTGCTCGCGGGCGAGGGTGCGGCCGTGGAAGGACGCGGTCCTCCAGGTCTTCGTGAAGCGCACGAGGCTGATCCAGGCGGGGCCGGCGTCGGTGGGGTGGCCGGTCTTCAGCTGGACGTACATGATGCGGTCGGGCATGGGGGGGGGGGGAGCGTAGCGGTCCGAGGTCGCTTTCCCCGGGCCTGTGCTCGCGTTCCCGTCACCACCGTGGCAACTCATCGTGCCACGGATGACCCTTCGGCAG
Source organism: Curtobacterium sp. MCBA15_004 (assembly GCF_001865055.2). NCBI lineage: Bacteria > Bacillati > Actinomycetota > Actinomycetes > Micrococcales > Microbacteriaceae > Curtobacterium > Curtobacterium sp. MCBA15_004. The sequence goes on from NZ_CP126266.1 coordinate 1,331,277, forward strand.
GCCCACCCGCGAGGTCTCCGTCGCGAGCGCGTGGAACTTCGGTGGCAGCAGGACCGGTACCTCATTCGTCGGGAGCGCGAGCGAGGACCAGGCGTCCTCGTAGCGAGCGAACGTGGGCAATGGGACACGGGACCGCTCCGGTCCGGCGTTCCGGGTGCCAGCGGGGATCCCGGGAGTCGTCAACCAGTCCATGTGCTGGATCCAGGCGGAGGCCGCGACGTGGTCGCGGGGCACGACGAAGTAGCGCAGCGGCGCAGACAGGTCGTCGTCGATCGCCACCATGACGAACCACTCGTGTCGATGCAGGGAGGGCTGTTGGGACTTCTCGCCGAGTGGCCACGAGAGCCGAGGGCCGCTCCCTCGCGCGGCCTTCACCTGGACCTCGACCATCGTGCGGTCTCCTCCGAGCTGGACCGCGAGGATGTCCGTGCGTTCCAGACCGTCGCGCGTCAGCGCCGGTGCCCAACCGTGTCGCGCGAGCTCGGCCGCGACTGCATGCTCACCGATCGTCTTCGTCTGTTTCGTGTCGACCACGCGATGAGCATAGGCAGCGCGACGTGCGATGCGCGGCGTCTGCCACCGAGGCACAGCTCGGAGTCGCCCCCGCGCGCAGTCATCGCGGCCGTCGCTCAGATCAGTGGTGTCAGTCGAGGAAGTAGGCCGCGGTCTTCTCGTCGGAGTCGAGGATGTCCGCGGAAGCCACCCCGACCTCGATCGCGAGCGCGACCGACCCGGCGAGCGCGGTTTCCACGTCTTGTGAGAACGCGCGGTCGAGGACTGCGACGTACGTCGACGTCGCGGATCTGAGCCGGTCGACGAGTTGTTCCTGTTCGCTCGTGAGACGTTCTCCGAGCAACCGCTGCTCGTCGGCGTATCGCTCGAGCAGCTCGCACTCCCGCCGAGCGAGGCAATCAGACACCGTCTGGTACATCACGGTACCGATCGTGTTGCCGATCACGGCTCCGAGGACCGGGATCGGGATGACCGCTTGGCCGACGAGCGACGAGACCGCACTGACCGCAGCTTCCAGCGAGACCAGTTCGGCACGCTCGATGAACTCGCTCTCCGTGATCGTTCCGGTACGCAGCTCGTTCGCCAGCTCGGCGATGCCGAAGCTCGCCGTGACGAGTGCACTCGTAACAGCAGCGGGCGTCGCGGCCAGATTGCTCAAGGTGTAGACACTCGCACCGCGGACGCCGCCCTTCACGGCGCCCACTCCCGATTCTCCGAGGACTTCGGTCCAGTCGCGGGCAGTGAACTGCGCGAGCGGTGTCCCGGCACGGTGCTTCCTGACGACTGCCATGACGAACGTCGTCACCCCTTCGACGGCGCCAGCGGCGATCGTGGCCTTGCCCGCCTCTCGGATGGATGCTCGCCCTGCAGCGGATGCATCGGCACGCTGTGACCGAGCGGTCGCGCGCAGCGAGTCCTTCTCGCTCTCGAGAGTGGCCGCGTACGAGCCGCGTTGGACATCCACGTAGTCGAGCGCAGATGGCTCGAGCGAGTCCACGTCGACTCGTCCGGTACCGAAGAACGCTCGGACGCGGACCCAGTCCCCGTACGACGGACCGTCACCGGACCCCGCGACGAGCTTGCTCGCGTCCGTTGCCGACATGGAATGCAAGTCGCGGATGGTCTCGTAGTGGTCCGCGGGAATCTGGTACTTCCCACCGTTCCGGATGAAGTCTGGGTACTTGTCGAGGTGCTCGCCGATCGCCCCCAGCCCGAGGCGACCGCCCGCGGCGACGAACTTCTGCTGGATCTCGACGCCGTCTCGGAGGAGGTCGACTGGGCCGTTGTCGTTGACCCACCCGTAGCGAGCAGCGTCGCCGACGATCCGTGCTCGGGCGTTGCCGACGCCGACCTCAGCGACCTCCGCGATGAAGCCGTGCATTCCCTTCACCCCGCCTCGGTTCCGGCCGACGACCTCGAGGTCTATCTTGCGGAGCGCTGCGTCAACCGTCGAAAGTGCTCCGTCAAGGTCGTCCGGGTGCCGTTCCAGACGCTCGAACAGCGTCTCGAGGCGGACCTCGTTGAGGTGGTTCACCCAGGCAGCGACAGCCTGCTCCTGGATCCGCTTCGCGCCGCTGATCGGTTCAGCCACCCGCGGTCTCCGGCACGATGCGCGTCCCGAGGAGAGCCGCGCAGGAGGTTGCTGTGTTGACCAGCGACGCAAGACGCGCCTGATCTGCCCTGGAGACCTCGTTGAAGTCCTCGCCGAAGGCAGCGAGCGACTGCGTGTAGTTGTCTCGAAGGAGTTCGCGGACCGACGTGCTCCGGTCGAGCAGGGCTCTGATCTGCGTCTCGAGTGACCTGACGGCGGCAGTGTTCCCGCGAAGCGCGAGCAGCGCCCGGTGCTTCGCTTCCCGTGTCTCGGACTTCTTCTTCGTGAAGAGCACGATCGACGTGAGGAGCGCCGCCCCGGCGACACTCCAGCCGATCGGACCCGCCAGCGCGAGGAGCGCTGCGCCCATCGCGGTTCCGCCCCCGCCGGCCGCCAGTGCGCCGCCGCCCAACCACGCGAGTGCTGCGTTGGTGGCTGCCGCTCCCGACAGCGTCGAGATCGCCGTTCCGGCGGACGCCGCGCCGAAGGTGGTCGCAGTCCACATCGCCGCTGCGGGCGCGAGGCTCGCCACTGCGGCGCCGACCGAGATGCCGGCGCCGGCTCCGAACGCCGATGCCCGAGCGGCTTCGAGGTCCTTCCGCGCGAACTCCTCGGCCTCGAGGAACGCGGTCCGGTTGAGCTGGGCCGCCTCGAAGGCCGTCTCGAACGACTTCGGCGTGTTGGCGATGCTGTTGACCAGGTGCTCGACGAGTGCGAGCAGATCCACCGACCGCTCACGCTGCCGGAGGAGCGCGAGGCCCGTGTCGGTCATCGACGTGTGCGCCGCGTTGTAGTCGATCGTGGCCCGCTCGTACGGATCTTCGTCCGGAGCTCGGCGGGCTTCGAGGGCGTCCTCCGCCGACTCCCGCAAGGATCGCGCTTGGCCGATCACGCGCGAGGAAGTGTCGCGGGTGGCCTGCCCCACCGTGTCGAGGGTCTTGGCCAGGCCCTGTTTCAGCTTCTCGGGGTCGAATGGTTGGGGCAACGTCACTCCTGTGCTCACCGGTGGTGTTCGGAAAGCTACCTGAAGCGAGCGACAGTCAGGTCGTTTCGTCACCTCGGCGCGGTCGTCGGGATCCCCTCCGGCCGCGGCTGGTTCAGGTCAGCGCAGCCGAAGAACGCGCGGCGACGAAGCTGTACAAGGCTTCGGCGGTGACGACCGCACGACCCCTCAGGAGAGCCTCCAGCCGGACGCCTTCGACGTGGTCGTATATCGACAGTCGCGCAAGACGGACCACTCCCGTGGCCGCGGCCGCATCCTTGACTGCGTCGTACAGCGCTCGCTGCTTCCACCGGGGAGCGCCGCCACTCAGGAACACCATCTCCGCGTCCGCGGGACCGAACATCCGCTCGGCGGACGGATTCGTCCACCGTCTGCCGCCGGTGCCGGACCGCTGTTCATGTTCTGCCGAGTGACGTTGGTAGTCGACGGCCCACGGGAGTGCTGATGCGAACGGAGCGAGCAGGGTCAGCGCGCGGTAACGGTTGAAGTGGAAGTCTTCGTCGAGCTCGACGATGACTTCGCCGTACGACAGATCCCACGGCCCTGGTCGGAACAGTGGCTCGGGTGCGAGTCCGCCGAGCGAGTGGTACAGGTCGAGGATGTCTGCTCGGGTGCTCGCTGGCAGGTCAGGGAGCCTGGGCGCCGCCGACCGAGCCGTCCTCGTCAAGCCTGCTCGGACGAGAGCCTCGTCGAGCACGGAGACACGTGCGCCGGTCCTGGTCATGAGGACAGTCTGGTGCTTCGACCGACGCTCGCGGATGGAGGACGCAGAACAGCATGGATACCGAGGAGCCGAGCGAGCCCACCGCTCCGGTACTCGCTCTCTCGCGTCGCAGCAGCCATGATGATGGCGAGGTCCGCGCGTCACCGACGCGGCTTAGGTTTTTCGAGGAGGACGCGGATCATCTGCCCCGGGAGGACTGAACCCGCAAACAGAGCCGGCGTCGGATCTTCCTGATCAACTCCGACCAAAGTGTCCGACCGACTGCAGAGCACGCGGCGGGTACTCATTGCTGAGGCTCGCGCAGCGGATCGCCACTACGGGCTCTTCACACAGATGCGAGTGCGGGGTGGTTTAAACTCCGTGCCGTTCGTCCGCGGGCTGATGCATGGCGAGCAGCCCGAGCGAGCAAACTTCGGCGACTACGAACTGCGCTTCTTTGATGACCCGGGGTAGATGCACGAGGCGGTCCGTGCACGAGACGCGGAGGGGAGTGTCGCACGGCCGTCGCTCGGCATGCATGGGACTCGAAGAGCATGAACGACGCGGACGCCTGCGACATCGAGGTCCATGGGCAGTGGCTGAGGCGGAACCAGACGCAGAAGGGCTGGATCACATCAGCTCGCCGCCAGCGGATCTACATGCCTGCGGACCGCGACTGGCGGTCTCCGCACTGTGTGATCGGCTCTAGATCTGCGCCCGCCACTGTCGCCTGTTCCTCCACCCCAGACCCACGGATCGCCGCTCCGGACGAGACGTGCCGAGGGGTTGCCGCCTATAACTGCATACTCACCGATCATGCTACGACGACGGAGGCTCGCCGCGGGTGGTCGCAATGAGGTAGCCGTCACTGTGGCGGGCGCCAACTGAGCCAGAGAGCGGCCGGGGCGGGAGGAGCGAATGAGGATGCCGCGACAATCGATCACCGTCCCGTGATGCCACCCTCTGCACGTGACTCGCCCCGGGACGACCAGCCGCTAGATTAGAGGGATGGCGCACATCGACTACCTGGTTCGACGAGTGGCCGATCCCGACCTTCGCGGCCAGATTGCCGAGGAAGTCGCGAAGCTCGTGGAGCGCAAGGACTTCGGTTTGGTGTTCCAGCAGCACCGGCCCGAGGACGTCGAAACTCCTGGTGTCCGCCCGCGGCGAGGCGATCGCGTTCGCATCCGCGGCGACCTTGCGAAGCGCGACTTCCACGTGACCGCCGCAGCAAAGGGCGTCGCGTCACTCCTGCCGCTTGACTCGAGCGGGCAAGTGCTGGCGGATGCTTCGATCATTCAGCGATCCATCGACGGTCTGGTGGTCGTGAAGGATTTTGATCACCCCGTCTATCCCGGTCTGGAGCTTGTTCAGGAAATTGATGCGGGCGGTGACAAGCCGCCGCAAGTAGTAATCAACGGTGAGAACTACTACGCTCTCGAGGCGCTCTTGTATACGCATACAGGTCAAGTGGACGTCATCTATATCGATCCGCCCTACAACACCGGAGCGGACGACTGGCAATATAACGATCGCTACGTTGAAGGCTCGGACGCCTACCGTCATTCAAAGTGGCTGTCATTCATGGAGCGTCGCCTCAAGCATGCGAAACAACTCTTGAAGCCGACCGGAGTCCTTTTCATGTCCATCGACGACAACGAACAGGCTCACCTTCGGCTCCTCGCGGACGACATTTTCGGACAGAGTAATTTCCTCGACACCATTGTTGTCGAAATGTCGACGACGTCCGGTCCGAAGGTAGTGAACGCTCAGCAGGGCACGATAGTCAAGAATGCTGAGTTCGTGCATGTGTATCGTCGCGGACCCCAGTTCGACGAAGTTCAGCACACCCCGCTCCTTGATGGCGTGAGTACATGGGACAAAAATTACTCTCTCTGGCTCGAATCGGATGGGACCGTTAGCTCGTTTCTCGAACAGCTTTCTGGGGATCCAGCCGTCCGAGCGGACATTGAACGCTTCGGCCTGATGCGCGCCAATCGATTCGCCGGTATGACCAGCATGGACAAGCTCCTGATGTTGTCCGGAGCCGCGGTTGCCTTCATCGAAAGAAACGTCGACCGCATCGCTCGGACCGACCGCGTCCCTATGGGAATGCGGTCTGAGGACGTCGCCCCGGGCACCTGGCGGGATGTACAGGCGGGGCATCGAACCTACACGTTGACCAAAACTTCCGGTGGTAACATTATGCAGGTCGTTCGCCTGGCGCGTAATTATCGGATGTCCGACGACTATCGGCCCCGCTACGGACGGACTGTCATTCGAGGCGACCTGTGGAAGGGATTCCACTCGGACATGGCACACGTGGGCCTTGAGGGAAGGGTGCCGTTCGGTAACGGCAAGAAACCCGTTCGGCTCGTCAAACAGCTCATCAAGTGGGCGAATAACTCGCCGGACGCAGTGATTCTAGACTTCTTCGGTGGCTCGGGAACGACAACGCACGCAGTCATGTCCCTGAATGCAGACGACGAAGGTCGGCGGCAGTCGATCCTTGTAACGAACAACGAGGTCTCCAAGGTGACCGCGGCGCGTTTGCGGCGAGCAGGTTTTCTTCCGGGAGACCGTGAGTGGGAGCAGGAGGGGGTTTTCGAAGCTGTCACCGTTCCCCGGATCGCGAATGCAGTGCGAGGATCCGACGCCCAAGATGCTAGCCAGGGTGCTCCCCTCAACGAGAATGTTCATTTCTATAAGCTGACCTACCAGGACGAAAACCAGGTAGCGCTCGACCGTCGATTTGAGGCAATCGCTCCGCTGCTCTGGATGAAGGCAGGAGCTATCGGCGACGTCATCCGCTCTCGTGAGGAACGTTGGGCTCTCTCGCAAAGAGGAACTTACGGCGTGCTGTTTGATGTTGCGGCTGCGCGCGAGTTCGCGGGTGCACTCGAGGCCAGTCAGGCAGCACCGCGGCACCTTTTCGTAGTCGCCGAGTCTGAGAGCGCCTACCGGGCCGCCGTGTCCTACTTCCCCGATCGCATGCGGAGCGTGGCAACGCGCCTCTATGCGGACTATTTGCGTTCATTTGAAATCAACGGGGAGGGCTGAGCCGTGCAGTTCGACCTCCTTGATTTTCAACAGATGGCCGCCGAAGAGCTGCACGCCGAAATTCTCAAAGCCCAGCGCCGATACGACGATGACAACGAACTCCTCGGAGCCGTTGTGCTTGAGGCGGCGACGGGTGCCGGCAAGACGGTCATCGCGACCGCGGTCATTGAACGGCTCTTGTACGGTGCTGACGGTGCGGAGCCGATTCCCGGTACGACCGTTCTTTGGGTGACCAATGACCCTAGTCTCAATGCGCAAACCGCTCGGAAGATGCAAGAAGCGTCTGGTCGTCTCAGTGACATCCGTCTACTGGGACAAGGAGCAGCATTCAATCAGGAGACTTTCGACCAGGGCGCCGTATACTTCCTTAACACGCAAGCTGCATCGGCTACGGCCCGCATCACAAATCGTGGCGATAAGCAAGACTGGACGATCTGGCAAACGATCGAGAATACTGTTCATGACCGAGGCTCGAGTTTCATCGTGTTCGTCGACGAGGCCCATTACGGCGTCGGAGGCCGCGCCAGCGGCCAGCCGACGGTCGTAGACAAGATCGCGAACGGCGACACTCCGATTCCTGTGTTTGTCGGGATCTCTGCAACTGCCGATCGCCTCAACAAATCCCTTAGTGAGCAGCAGTCGAGGTTCCGCCGCAATGTGACGGTACCTATCAGTGCAGTCAAGGCTTCGGGCCTAGTCAAGGACCGTATCGTGCTGGCTCCGTCCGAAACCATCGGTGAAGTCGTGGCGGACACAACCTTCGTCCGCGAAGGTGTGCGCAAAACGCGCGAGTATGAACACCGTTGGGCCGCGTACGCTCTAGCACAACGTGAACCGCAAGTGATCCCGGCCTTGGTGATCCAGTTGCCCGACGAACGCTCCGATGACGGCTCATTTCGGCAGCTGCTGGCTAGCGTCGTCGAGTCTGTGCTGCAGGAGTGGCCCGGTCTGAAAGCTTTGCAGATCGTGCACACTTTCGGCGAGCACGCACCGATCGACCTTGGCGGCGGACGGGCGGTCCGCTGGATGGCACCCCAGGACATTCAGGATGCGATCGAGGTTCGCGTCGTCCTGGCGAAGAACGCAATCACGACGGGCTGGGACTGTCCTCGGGCCGAGGTATTGGTCAGTTTGCGGAAGTCGACCGACTACACGCCCATCGCGCAGCTGATTGGAAGGATTGTCCGCCAGCCATTTGCCCGGCGGATTGTTGCTGACGAAGTTCTGAATAACGTGCACGCGTACCTACCGCAGTTCGACGAGAAGACGGTCATGAACGTTGTTGCCCAGTTTTCCGGAGGAGAGGCTGGAGCATCCGCGGAGGTCGTTCGTGCGTCGTTAGAGTACGCGGCACCCGACGCTATGTGTGGAAATCTCGCGATACTCGCTCAACTGCCGACATATACGGTGCCGTCCCGAAATCATGTTCCTGAGGTTCGTCGGCTCCATCAGTTGGCCACGTTCCTGGAGAACGACGGCATTCGTGCGCACGCTATATCCCAGGCTCGTTCCTACTTGAATTCGGTGCTCGACGATGAAGTCCGAAAGCTTGCAACCTCGGGTGAGTTGGACGAGTTGCGCACTTCGGTCTCCGAAGTGTCAATCCGGGAGATCTTGGTCTCCCTCGATGGGACCGTGATCGACGGTGAGAGGACTGTCTCCGGAACCAGGTTCGACGCGAAGAACATCGATGATGTCTTCAAGCGCGCAGCGCGGACTTTGAAGGACGGCACTGCTGAGGCATATTGGTCGTACCTTGTGGATGCAGACGAGGATGAGGATCCGATCGAGGCGAAGATCACTGTTGCGGCACTGGCGCTTTCAGACGCCGCGCCGACTAACCTCGAGGCCGCTGCTGGTTCGCTCACCAACGACTGGCTGCGGGCATCGCAAAAGGCAATTTACGCACTGCCCGAAGCCATGCGCCTTCGCTACAAGCGACTACAGGCCGAGTCAGCCGCACCGCAGCTTGGGCCCGGCATCGAGATAGGGGGGACAATCGTTGATTCGGTCGCAATCGCTGTGGGGGCCGATCTGTCGGATGTCGAGTTGCAAGAGCGCATATTGGGGGATTCGCCCAATCGCTGGCCGAAGCACCTGTATCAGGGTATAGACGGTCTCTACTGGACTAAGCCGACGGCGACAGACGGACTCGAGCGCAGCGTCCTCCGCTCAGAATTGGCTAGCGAGCAAGTTGTCGGCTGGTATCGAAATCCCCCCGGTGGCGAACGCGCGCTTTGCATTCCTTACTTCGACTCCGGCAGCAACCGATGGGCTCGACTTCACCCAGACTTTATTTTCTTCCACGACGTACGAGGACAGCTTCGCCCTTCCATCGTTGATCCGCACGGCATTCAGCTCGAGGACTGGAGGGACAAGTTGACTGGGTACCTCGATTACGCGGACAAGCATGCAGCCGCCTACAGAATGATTGCGCCAGTGACGGCAATCGAAGGAACCCTTTTGTTCCTACCGTTGCATGACGCTGATCTCCGCGGTCTGGTACGCACGTCGCTGAACTTGAACGAGAGCGTCGAAGCTATTTTCCGCCGCCTCGGGATCGCGTACTAAGCTACGGTCGACATGCAGTCCGGGGTCCGCGTGTGGAGCATCGACGCCTCGTGAAACTTCGAGGACATGACGTCGGCAGTGGCTTGCGACAGATGCGAGCCAGTCAGCGGATGTTCACGATTCAGTTCACGCAAGGGGTCCTTTTCGGCCGTTCGGCGTACGCAAGCCAGGGCGTTCGAGGAGAGAGTCAGCTGGGGCGTGGACCCGCCAGCCGCCTCCATACCCCCGCCGGCTTCCCCGGCCCCTCCGCCCGCTTCCCCTCCGCAGCCTCAAGCATCGGCACCATCGCCCGGCGGAACGAATCCGGCAACAACGCCCGCCCCGCCACCGTCTCGTGCACCCGCCGCAACTCCGTCATGGTGAACGGCTCAGCCACGAGCCCCCACGGGTCCGGCGTCGACTCGTACGCAGCCCGTAGCCGGGCCACGGCCACGGCGACGATGTCGTCGTGCCCGTGCACCATCCCGTGCGCGTTGGACACCGGCACGAGCCGCACCCGCGACTCGTCCAGACCCGATGACAGCGACGAGAACGGCACCACGTCGAGGTGCCCGACCGACATCACCCATCCCCGACTGTCCCGCGCCGGATCGTCGAACACTTGCAACTGCTGCGGCGCCAAGCCCGTCACGCCTGCCTTCGCCTGCAGGGACCGCAGAACCGCGTCGGCCAACCGCTCGCCCTCGTGCACGAACGTGCCCGGCAGTCGCCAGTCCCCGTCGACCGCGTCCCGCACCTGCAGCACGGACAGTTCTTCCTCCACAGTGACGGTCAGCACGGCGGTGTCCACAGCCACCGAGGGTCGCGGGTAGTCGACCAGGCGCTTCCCGGCAGGATCGCGGTACTCACTCACGACGACGAGTTTACGCGTACTTGCGCAAACCGCGACCGCATGGCAGGGTCGGGTTCACGCGGAATCGCGCAAACCAGGGAGGCGCTCATGGACACAACGACACACGACCGCGCGATCGGCGCGGTGCTCGGCTCCGCCGCGGGCGATGCCCTCGGCGCCGGATACGAGTTCAAGCCCGCGGTCCCGGAACCCACGCCGATCCGCATGACGGGCGGCGGCTCCTTCGGCTGGGCTCCGGGGGAGTGGACAGACGACACGAGCATGGCCGTCCCGATCCTCCGTACCCTCGCCCGCGGCGGCGACCCCGCCGACGAGTCCTCCCTCGACGGCCTCGTCGCCGCCTGGGCGGCGTGGGCGCAGACCGCCCCTGACGTCGGCATCCAGACACGCAACGTGCTCACCGGCCTGGAGGCACGCACCGCCGCCCACAGTCGCGCTGCGGCCCGGCAGGAACACGAGTACAAGGGCCGGTCCGCCGGGAACGGCTCGCTCATGCGCACGGCCCCGCTGGTGCTCGGTTACCTGCGGGACGAGGACGATGAGGAGACGAAGCTCGCCCAGGCAGCGCGTGCGATCAGCGACCTGACCCACTTCGAGGCGGACGCTGGCGACGGCTGCGTCCTCTGGTGTGTCGCGATCCGGCACGCGGTGCTGACCGGTGAGCTCGACGTGCTCCGAGGGCTCGAGCTGCTCGACCTCGACCGGCGCCAGCTCTGGGCGGAGCGACTCGTCCGCGCCGAGCACGCCGAACCGGTCGACTTCACCGACTCGAACGGCTGGGTGGTTTCCGCGCTCCAGGCCGCCTACGCCGCCGTGCGCGGGAGCTCGAGCCTCGAGGACGCCCTCGTCCGCGCGGTCCGCACCGGCAACGACACCGACACGGTCGCCGCGATCGCCGGAGGCCTCGCCGGGGCGTTGTACGGAGCGTCCGCGCTCCCGACCGAGTGGCGCGAGCTGCTCCACGGGTGGCCGGCGCTGCGTGCGGACGACCTCGTCGCCCTCAGCGAGCAGGCCCTCGCCGCACGGTGACGTGAGTCAGAGCTGGGTCGGAGGATGCCATGGGGGGATCCTCCGGCTCGGCTCCCAGTGCTGCGCTGGAGACGGAGTGACGCGCCGACGATGGCACGGGCGGCAGACAGCTCACACCCGCCGTCGGAGCGCCCAGCGCACGGACGGGAGGCACGGATCACCCTGTCAGCGCGACGTGCGCCTTGCAGGTGATCCGGGCCTCCCGTCCGACTGCCGGACGTCATCCGGACCGGCGGCCGTCAGACGCCGCGGCTTCGCGGGCAGAACACGCTCGCCCCGACCAGCCGAATGGAGAGCAGGCAACCGAGGCAGACGTCGAAGACGGCGTTGAGGAGCGTGGCAACCGGCGCAATCGCGGCACGGACGCGCAGGAGGCCGTCCAGGGATGCTGAACGGCGCGTCGACGCTCTTCGTCGACTGGCGCGAGCTGCTCCACGGGTTGCCGGCACTGCGGGCAGGCGGCGCGGACTTCCTCAGCGAGCAGTTCCTCGCCGCGTGCTGGAGCCACCGGCTCCGGCGCCGGACACTTCGTTGGGGACGTGTCCGCCGCCGGGGCCGAACCGGCGAGTGCGTTCGCGGAACGCAGTCGATTCAGCAGGTCGTGCCGGTGTCCTTGAACGTGATCGAGAAGTCACCCGTGGACCCGAGTGACGAGACCGAGTCCAAATAGGGCGTCCCGCCATTGCACTGGGTCATCACGTCCTTCTGCAACACCGTGTTCTGCGTCGGGCCCGAACCGAGGTTGTAGGCCGTGGAGCTCGTCCCCGCGCCGTTCTCGAGTGCGAACTGGTTTCCGCTCGTGGGAATGGTGCCGAAGGGTTCGAGCATGCTGATTCCGCCGTTGTACCCGTGCCGTTCCAGGATCCACTCGCCCTGTTGCGCAAGCGTGGAGACGTTGCCGGTCATGTCCTCGACGCCCGAGACGCACTTCTTCTCGGACTGCGAGCAGATTCCCCAGTAGAGCGCGTTCTGCGTCGCGCTGAAGATGGCGTAACTGGAGACAGCATCCCCACCGGCAACCGTGTAGTTCTTCACGATCTGTTCCTGCTCGTGCGGGTACACCTCGTAGAACCCGTATGTACCGCTTGGACCGATGCCGAGCGCGCCCGGGCCGCTGTAGGAGACCGTGCCGGCTTGCAGCAGCGAGTCGGTCGTGTTCGTGACCTTGTGGCCAGAACCGATGCCGACCCACTGCGACACACTCAACTGGTTCACGCCGTGGGTCGGAGCCGGCGGAGACGGAACGATCCACCCTCCTGAGACGCTGGAGTAGTACTTGTGGTCGTAGTCGACGCCAACGCGTTCGTACCCGGACCAGTTGGTGTAGTAGCCGGTTGTGCTTGCTTGCGACAGGGTCTTCGCGCCCGCCGACGGCGAGGCTGCAGGCGTGACCTGCTGTGGTCTGCTCGCGGGCACCTGAACGCCGCAGTCCATCTTCTGGACCCACGTCGGGTTCTGGGCGAGGATCGCCGTGACGGAGTTGGGCACCTGCGCCGCGAGCGAGGGGTCTGCAGCGAGATCCGCTGGTCGGAACAGCGCTCGTGCGCCGTGTTCGGCAACTGCCGTCGGGTTGGGCGCGAGCGTCTGCATGTCCCCTGCGCAGCCACTGGACGCTTGGATGCGCGGCGCTGCAACAGCGGGGTTCGCGGCGTTTGCGGCACTCACTGGTACGACGACGAACGCAATCGTCGTTGCCGCGACCATTGCGGCGATCACTTTCTTCATGTGCTTTTCCCCTCGCGAAGGCACCCTGCCCCCCCTGGCAGTCAGTGTTATCGCCACGGTACGGAACGAGACAAGAGATCCGAGATGAGAACCGTTACAGAATGGTTCACGCAGCGCAGCTTGCTTGCCGTAGCGTTCTCGACATGCGTTCGGCACGGGGAGTCGCAGCCGCGATGGCAATCAGCGTTGTTCTGATCGGGAGCATTTCTGGGTGCAGCGTTTCGGGCTGCAGCGGAGCGCGGCAATCGACAGCGAGCGTTTCGGTCGACGTGACTGCCTGGTCGTCGGCCCACCCGGGGCACACCCTGTCCGTCTGTCTCGACACCATGTGCAAGGACGTCACCACGATGGACTCGATCACGGCTTCGTCGTCCGAACCATCTGGCCATGCCTTCGCGATCAGGGTGACCGACACCACCAGCAAGCAGGTGGTCGGCCAGGCGACGTCGCGTCTGTCCGAGGGGCGGGAGGAGACAGCATGCGGGGACGTGTCGTACCCGACGGGCACGGTCACCGTCGAGGGTGATGGACGCCTGAGCATCACGTGACGCTCATGCGTCGACGCGGGCTGAGATGACGCGGACAGGGGCGAGCTGCTCACGGCAGGCGCGATGGCGTCCCGCCTGCTGAGCGCGATGAACCGCTGCGGCCAGCTGGGCCCGTCACTGCTCCAGGTGCACGGACGGGAGGCACGGGTCACCCTGCCAGCGCGACGTGCGTCGCGAAGGCGATCCGCGCCTCCAGTCCGACTGCCGACCGCCCTGCGGACCGGCGGCCGTCAGGCGGCGCTGCGCCGCGGACGGAACACGCCCGCACGGACCAGCCACACGTAGAGCAGGCAGCCGATGCAGACGTCGAAGACGGCGTTGAGGAACGCGGCGACCAGGGCGATCGCGGCGCCGACCGGTGCAGCGTAGGGGACGCCGACCAGGGCGAGCACGAGGGCGAGCGCCGTGATGACGAGGCCGACCTGCTGTGCGAAGGTCGGGGGCTCGGGGGCCTCGAGTTCGGCGGGCGGTGCGAGCCTCGGGCGGACGAACCGGCGGAACAGCGCGCCGTAGGGGTGGCGACGGATGCCCGCGATGCCGCCGATCGCGAAGAACACGACGATGACGGTCAAGAGCGCGACGCCGACGACCCACGTGGCGGGCACGAGGGTCAGCACGATCGTCGCGGCGAGGAGCACGGTCGTGATCGCTGCGCCGAAGCGGGGCGAGCGCGGGTCGATCCCGCGGGCGGTGTCGTTCGTGGTGGTCATCGGGACTCCCGGGTTCCGGCGGTCAGGACGGTGTCGAGTGCGGCGGCGAGCTCCGCGGGTCTGGGCGGTCCACCGAAGCGGGTGCGGACGCGGCGGTCGGCGTCGAGGAGCAGGACGGTCGGGGTCTGCATGACGTCGAAGCGGCGGGCGAGCTCGGGGCGTTCGGCGAGGTCGACCTCGATGCGGCGGACGCCCTCGTGGCGGCCGGCGATGGCGTCGAGCTGGCGGCGGGTGGCCGGGCAACGGGCGCAGGTCGGCGTGGAGAACTGCACGAGGGTCGCGACGGGGCCGTACTCGGCGGCCGGAGCGAGGTCGTCGGTACGGGGCCCGGTCGCTCCTGCGCCCCTGCTCGACGGCGACGTGCGTGCGCGGCCCGTGCGGTGCCGGAGGAGCACGCCGAGCGCGGTCGCGAGGGCGAGCACCCCCACGAGCACGGCGACGGCGATTCCGACGGTCATGCCGGCACGGTACGCCGAGCCGGTGACGGTCCGGGGAACGTGTCGCTCCGTGACACGAGCAGGGTCGGGATCAGTCCGGGACGCCGGCGGCTTCGCACTTCGCCCACTGCTCGGGGCGGTGCTGCGCGAGCCAGGCGGTGAACTCGGGGAAGCCGCGGTTCGTCGTGTAGACACGGAACTGCTGCTTCCGGTTCGCGTCCCAACCGACGACGCTGATGAACGTCATGCCGTTGCCGCTCCGCTGCTTCTCGAAGCGGAGCGTCTCCACGGCGGTGACGTCACGCCGACGCTTCCGACCCCAGCCGCGCCGCACGTCGTACCGCTCGTCGTACACGGTGATCCGGCTGCCGCAGAGGATCGCCCCGATGGGCAGCGCCACGATGCCGGCGCCGAGGAGCATCGCCGGGATCGGGCCGCCGAGGTCCGGCGCGACGCTCGACTGCACGACGGCGCCGAGGAACCCGAGCACGAAGGCGCCGAGGCCGAGCCACAGGATCAGTGTCGAGCCGGCCCACGACCGTCGCACGATGAACTGCGGCTTCGCAGCACCCTTCGTGACGGTCCCACCCCAGGTGTTGATGTCGCTCATCGTTCCCCCTCCGTCGGACACCGTACCGGGCCGTCGGTGCGCGTGTTCCAGCCCACGACGGCGGCCCAGCGGTCGAGGGCACGTTCGACGCGGTCGGCGGTCTCGGCCGGGTCGTCGTGCTCCCACGCGCGGACGACGCACCAGCCCTCGGCGACGAGGATCGCCTGGTTCCTCGCATCGCGCTGCTGGTTCGCCAGGAGCTTGCGACGCCACAGCTCGGCGTTCGCCTTCGGCAGGTGCGTGTGGTCGGTGCAGAAGTGCCAGAAGCAGCCGTCGACGAACACCGCCACGCGGGCGCGTGGGAACACCAGGTCGGGGCGGACCCTGCAGCGGGCACTGACCGGGCGGTCGACGAAGAACCGGCGGCCGCGGCGGTGGAGCTCGCGGCGGACGGCGAGCTCGGGGGCGGTGTCGCGGCGGCCGAAGCGGGCCATGTGCCGGCGGCGGGCGTCGTCGGCGTCCCAGCGGTCCATGGTCCGAGGGTCCCAGCCGTGCCGTCACCTGTGGGTGGAGGGCGGGCGATCTGTGGACGGTTCATCGCGCTCGCCGCACCGGGCGAGCGCCTGGTCGGTCGTGCCGGTCGTGTCGGTCGTGCCGGTCGGGCCGACCGCGCCGGCCCGGCCCGTCGCGCTCGTCGGGTCCGGCTAGCATCGGCCCGGTGAGCAACGACGTGACCCCCGGCCGGTACCGCCACTTCAAGGGCGGCGAGTACGAGGTGGTCCTCGTCGCGAAGGACGTCGAGACCGAGGAACCGGTCGTCGTCTACCAGGCGCTCTACGGCGAACGCGGGCACTGGGTTCGGACGCTTGCCGACTTCACCTCGTACGTGTCGCGCGACGGGTACGAGGGGCCGCGGTTCGCGCGAACGGATCCATGAGGCACGGGCGACGACCGCCACCGCCCGGTCAGCTCGCGGCCCCTCACCTTCCTGACGTCACCGCCGAGTGCGCATCCTCCCGACAGCATCGCGGAGATTCGCCCCGTCTCCGGTCGGAAGCGCGAGTGTCGCGAGATGACCGGCGCCGATGGCCCCCAGGGCGATCGCCGCAACCGGGTGAGCAGCGACGAGCATGAGCGTGACACATGCGACCACAACGGCGCACGGGCCGGCGGTGACGACGATGACCTCGCGAACGGGAGCAAGTCGGGGACGCACGATGTGCGCGAACCCCAGCTGAGCGACCACGTGCACGTGCGGTCGGCTCCGAGAAACGACACCCAAGGCCACGAGGTGCCCGAACTCGTGGCAGATGTTCGTCGCGATGAGCAGAGCGACGAGGACGAGCGGTGCGGACGTCGTCGAGGCTGCGGTGCTGGCCACTGCGACCGCCGCGGCGAGCGTCAAGGGTCCCGAGGCCGACGCGATGAGCAGGCCTGCAAGCGAGAGGGAGATCCGGGCGCTGATCGCTGAGCCGGACACGCTGACGGCCCGGCCGAGGAATGCGTGCCGCACCTTGGGCCCCGGCAGAACGAGGAACCCGTTGTCGACAGCAGCCGAACGGTGTGACGAGGTCGACACCGGCACCGTCACGCCGAATCCGCGGCATGCGACGCCGTCAGGCACCGAGGTGCAGCAGGACGCCAGCCGTGAACCTGTCATCGCGATCGCGTCAGGTTCTGGACTGCCAGGAGGGCCGCAACGACGAGCAGCGACGTGATGAACGCGGTGACGAGGAGTCCCAGCTGTTCGGACGTCTCGCTGATGTGCGTGGTGAGCCCGACGGACCCCATCACGAGAACGGTGGTCACGACGAGAGCGACACTTCCCGACAGCGGCTGAGCATCGCTCCAAGGAACGAGGGCTCCGGCCAGTGCCGCGGCGCTGAAGAGCAGTGCACCGCGGAGGGCCATCCCCGCGAGGTCGTCGACCTGGATGAGCCCGAGCCAGAGCGCCCCGCCGGAGAGCACGGTCCAGACGACGCAAGCAACAGCCACATGCGTGATTGCGGCGGGCGCGACCCACCACCGTCGATCCTTTCCGAGGGGAGGCCCGACCCAAGCCGTCGGGAGCGCCCGCCCCGGCGCGAACATGATGATGGCGCATCCTGCAGCGGGTGTGGCTGCCGCGATCGCGCTGCGCAGGTACTCGGGCAGGGCAGGCGGAAAGGCCCACGCGACGACGGCCAGGAAGCACGTTGCGCCTCCCACTGCGAGGAGGGTCTGAGGAGCACGGATCAGCATCAGGAGATGGGCCGCCAGGACGCCGAAGGGCCCGCCGACGAACCTCGAGGTCGGGAGCAGGGCTCGGCCTGGAGGAGAAGCTTTCACATCGGGTAGGCGGCTGGCTGCCCAGACGACAACCGCAGCTGTCGCAGCAGCGGTCCCGAGCAACACCCAGGCGAGAGGATCCCCCGGCACGACAGCGACATCTGCGGTGAGACCTGCGAGCGTCGGGACGGCAGCGGCTCCAGTTGACGCTGGAGAGAGCACCCCGGGGCCGAAGATCAGCAGCGCGGCGCTGATGGCGACCGCTCCGCTGACCGCTGAGGCGATCGCGCCGGGCATCCGCAACAGCCGCCGGCAGGCGCCCGTGACGACCTGGAGGGTGGTCTGCGCAATCGCCACGACCACTGACATGCAGACGAACAACGCGATCAGGAACCGAGCTGACTGGGCGACGTCGAGGATGTGGAGTGCCAACAGCATCGCTGGCATGCTCAGCGCGAGCGAGCCGAAGGCCGCAAGGCCCGCGGCGGGGATCGCGGTGCCGATCGACCGCGCACTCCTGGTCACGGGCAACGAGCAGAGGAGATGATCGAAGGACGAGCGGGCAGGCGTCGCGAGTCCGAGGATCACGGTCACCAGCGCTGTGCTCAGGAGCGAACCGGAGGTGGCAGTCTCGACCATGAGCCGGGCGATGCCGTCCGGGACCTGCTGCGTCAGTGTGGAGACCGTGGCGAGGCCAAGCGCTGTACCGAGCGCCATCGCACTCACACAGATCGCCGCAACACCTGTCAGCACCCAACGACGGCTGATGTCGAATGCACCGGCGAGTTCCGCGATCCAGATCAGACTCGTCGTGCGCGCGACCGTCTTGATCTGCTTCACCGATCACGCCGTCGACGCTGGCCGGTGAGCACGTAGATGGCCGCAGTCCCGAAGACCACGAGCGCCAAGCCGAGCCCGTTGGGGCTGAACTCGATCGAGGGAAGGCCGTTCTCCTCGCCCACCGTGGCAGAGAAGACCAGCGGGACCGCAGAGGGCGAACCGGTCGTCGCCGCGATCATGATCGTCGCGACCATCAGGAGGAACGCAACTGCGACACCCAGCACGAAGCCGACCGTCGTTCTCACGATTGTTCTCATGTCATTCCGTTCATCGTGGGGCGAAGAGCGCGCGGAGCCGGATGTCGCGAGTCGAACGCGCTGATGCCCGCTGGGTCTTCTCCGAGAAGCAGCGTCCGAGGGACCCGTGTTCCAGGACGATCTCCCGAGTGCTCCCGTGCACCACCGTCTCGCCCGCGTGGAGCATGGTGATCTGATCGCAGTGCGCTTCCGCTCGCAACAGGTCGTGTGTCGCCATCAGCACCGCGCCGCCCTGCCCGGTGAAGAGCTCGATGCAGCTCCGCAGCACTTCGCTGGTGTCCGGATCGAGGCCTCGGAAGGGTTCGTCGAGGATCAGCAGGGAAGGTCTGTGCATGAGGGCACAGATCAGCTGGACCTTCCGCTTCATACCGTGCGAGTAGGAGGACATCGGTTTGTCCAGTGCGCTCCGCACGTCGAGCACGTGCGCGAACTCCAGCGCGCGAGCTGCGTCGTCTCGTCGGCGGAGCGAATCGTGCAGTCCCAGGTACTCACGACCGGTGAGGGCCAGCGGCAACGGGAGATCATCGGGAGCGAGACCGAACCGCGAGCGGGCTGCGGCCCGGGTCACAGGGATCCCCTCGTGGAGGACGACCCCGTGGTCCGGATCGATGATCCCCGTCATCACGTGGAGGGCGGTGCTCTTGCCCGAACCGTTGGAGCCGAGGAGCCCGTGGACCTGACCCGCGTGCACGGAGATCGAGAACGTGCTCAGTGCCACGCGGCCGCTGAACGCCTTCGTGACCATGCTCGCTTCCAACACGGGGTTCACGGACCCCTCGGTGGCGTTCACTTGCGGCAGTAGGCCTTCCACGTGCCTCCGGCGCTGAAGCTCGGCATGTCCATCGCGGGGTACATGCCCTTGTTCTGGCAGGTGATCCACCACGCGGTGACCAAGCCGACCGCGAGGATCAATGCGATCGCGATGAGCACCAGCACGACCACTCGATCCTGCTTGAGCGCGAGCCGCTGGTGCGCGGCATCGATGCTGCCGAGGAGAGCGGACTGTGACTGGACTGCTCCCGTGAGCACGAGGTTCGACATGAACCACCCCTTTCATTCGCGCCGACCGTAGCATCTGAGACTTCACATGTGAAGGCCTCCGTGATGGCTGCAACTAAGCTCTCCGAGCAGCCACTGACGAGGGGGAACGCATGCAGATCCGCACCGACGGGCAGGTCCTGCTCAGCCCGAGCGACCTCAGCACGTGGGCGACCTGCGAGTGGGCGTTCCTCCGCCGCCTCGACGCCAAGCTCGGTCGCGGCGGACCCCTGCCGGACGAGCACGACGACATGCTCGAGCGCACGGCACGCCTGGGGGACCAGCACGAGCTCGACTACCTGGAAGTCCTCAAGCGGTCCCACGACGTGGTCGAGTTCGAGCGCCCCGCCCCGCCCGACTACGCGACCGCCGCAGCCGCGGCACGCCGGGCGTTCCAGGACGGCGCCGAGGTCCTGTACCAGCCGACGTTCTTCGAGCCGCCGACGCCCGGGCACCCGGGGTTCATCGGTTTCGCGGACTTCATCCTCCGCAATGACGCCGGCGAGTACGAGGTCTACGACACCAAGCTCGCTCGGCACGCCAAGATCAGCGCCCTGCTCCAGCTCGCCGCCTACGCGGAGCGGATGCAGGCGCACGGCATCCCGACCGGCCGCCAGGTGCACCTCGTGCTGGGCGACCGGACGACCACCACGCACGACCTGGGCGACATCGCCCCGGTGTACCGGACGCAGCGCGCTGAGCTGGAGCGGGTCGTCGCCGAGCGCCTCGACGCCGTCGACGAACTCCGCTGGGGTGACCCTCGGTACTCCAGCTGCGGCCGCTGCGCGATCTGCCAGACCCAGGTGCAGCAGCACCGCGACCTGGTCCTCGTCGCCGGGATGCGCCTGGACCAGCGGACGAAGCTGATCCGGCAGGGGGTGCGGACGATCGACGACCTGGCGGACCGCACCGCGGCCGTGCCGGGCTTGTCGCGGTCGACGCAGGACCGGCTGGTGCGGCAGGCGCGCCTCCAGACCGAGACCGAAGCCGGACAGGACGCGCAGCGCGGGGTCGGCCGACCGACGAAGCCGCGCTTCGAGGTCCTCGATGCCCGCGCGCTCGACGCGATCCCGGCACCGGACCCGGGCGACGTGTTCTTCGACTTCGAGGGCGACCCCCTGCACACCGAGGACGGCGTGCACTGGGGCCTCGACTACCTGTTCGGCCTGGTCGACGACCGCGCCGAGTTCACGGCGTTCTGGGCGCACACGATCCGCGACGAGCGGCAGGCGCTCGTGGACTTCCTGGCGTTCATCGCCGAGCGGCGCGAGCAGCACCCGGACATGCACGTGTACCACTACGCGGCGTACGAGCGGACGCACCTCCTGTCCCTCGCCGCGCGGCACGGGGTGGGCGAGGACGCGGTCGACGACCTGCTCCGTGCGGGCGTGCTCGTCGACCTGTACCCGGTCGTGCGCAAGGCCCTCGTGGTCGGCAGCCACAGCTACTCGATCAAGAAACTCGAGCCGCTCTACATGGGCGACGACCTGCGGACGAGCGACGTCACGAACGCCGCCGACAGCATCACCGCCTACGTCGAGGCCATCGACGAGCGCCGGAACGGGGACCCCGCCGAGGGGCAGCGGATGCTCGACCAGGTCGCCGACTACAACGCGTACGACTGCCGCTCGACCCTGCGGCTCCGTGACTGGCTGCTGTCGCTGCGGCCGCCCCGCGCCGAGGAACCGGTCGACGAGACGCTCCTGCCCCCGATCCCCGTCGAGCGCGAGCCGAACCCGGTGTACACCGCGCTCGCCGCCGAGATCGCGGACGTCGACCCCCTCGACCGCGACGCCGACCAGACGGCGCTGGCGCTCGCCGCAGCGGCGATCGACTACCACCGCCGCGAGGCGAAGACGTTCTGGCAGGACCACTTCGACCGGCTTCGCAACCCGGTGGACGACTGGGCAGACACCCGGGACGTCCTCGTCGTCGAGCGAGCGTCCGTCGAGCGCGACTGGGGCACGCTGCCGCGTGCCCGCGCGCAGTCGCGGGACGTCCGATTGTCGGGGACGCTCGCGCCCGGTTCGCGGATCCGGACGGGAGGCACGCCCCACCTCGTCTACGACGACCCGCTCCCGCCGTCGGTCACCTCTCCGGGCCCGGGCTCGAAGGGCGCGTCGGCTCGCGCGGTCGTGCTGGACGCGTGGGACGACGGCGACACGTTCGAGGTGCTGGTCAAGGAGAGCCTGCCGGTCGGCGGGGGAGCGCCGCACGACGCGTTCCCGGTCGCCGTCGCCCCGGCTGCTCCGCCCCGCGCGAAGCCGCAGCCCGAGGCTATCGCCGAGTGGGGACGGGAGGTGCTCGACGCGTTGCCGTCGATGCTGCCCGACCCGGCCCTCGACCTGCTCCGCCGGGTTCCGCCGCGGGGGGCGCTCGCACCGCTGGACGGCGACGAAACGGTCGGCGCCGTCGTCACGACGCTCCTCGGGCTCGACCGGTCGTACCTGGCGATCCAGGGACCTCCCGGTACCGGCAAGACGTACGTCGGGTCGAACGTCGTCGCCCGACTCGTCCGTGAGCACGGCTGGCGCGTCGGGGTCGTCGGCCAGTCCCACGCCACGTCGGAGAACTTCCTGTCCGCGGTGGTCCGGGCCGGGGTACCGGCCGACCGCGTGGTGAAGGTCCCGAAGTCCGGTGCCGAGGACGACCTCGAGGCCGCCGCGTGGACGGCCGTGAAGAACAACGCCGCCGTCGCCGCGTTCCTGTCCTCGTGCGCCGAGACCGGCACCGGGGGCGTCGTCGGTGGGACGGCGTGGACCTTCGCGAACGAGGGCACGATCCCACGGCGCTCCCTCGACCTGCTCGTCGTCGACGAGGCCGGACAGTTCTCCCTCGCCCCGACGATCGCGTCGTCGATCGCCGCCACCCGCCTGCTCCTGCTCGGCGACCCGCAGCAGCTGCCGCAGGTGTCGCAGGGCTCGCACCCGGAGCCGGTCGACCAGTCGGCGCTCGGTTGGCTCGCGGACGGTGAGCACGTGCTGCCCGCCGAGTTCGGCTACTTCCTCGCGCGCACCCGCCGCATGGAGCCGGCGCTGACCGCGGCCGTCTCGGGCCTGTCGTACGACGGGCAGCTCGCGTCCATGGTGTCCGGCCGGCACCTGGACGGCCTCGAGCCGGGCGTCCACGCGGTGCCGGTGCTGCACAGCGGCAACACGACGTCCTCCGTCGAAGAGGCCGAGCGCGTCGTTGCCCTCGCCCGGGATGTCGTCGGACGCTCGTGGACCGACGACGACGGGATCACCCGGGACCTCACCGACGAGGACGTCATCGTCGTCGCGCCCTACAACGCCCAGGGAGCGGTGATCCGTGCGGCCCTCGACGCGGCTGGGCTCCGCGGAACGCAGGTCGGCACGGTCGACATGTTCCAGGGGCGCGAGGCCGTCGTCTCGATCACGTCGCTCGCGGCGTCGAGCGCGGCGGACATCCCGCGCGGGCTCGACTTCCTGCTCATGCCGAACCGCTTGAACGTCGCGTTGTCGCGGGCGAAGTGGGCGGCGTACCTCGTGTACTCGCCGGCGCTCACCACGGGGTTGCCGCCGTCGATCGGGGGTCTGTCGCTGCTGTCCCGGTTCATCGAGCTCGTAGAGCCGTCGTGGCCGGACCAGGATGCCGCAGGGGCAGGGGCAGGGGCAGGGGCAGGGGCAGGGGCAGGGGCCGGTGCCGCGCTCCCGTCGTCGTCACGGTTGTCGTCCGGCGAGGACCCGGTTCCGCAGGGGTAGACCGCCACCGATCGGTGACGTTCTCGGTGCACGATCCCCGGCGATCGTGCACCGAGAACGTCACACGCCGCGGTGATCGACACGTCGTACAGCGGCACCACCCGAACGTGGGCTGTCCTCACGATCAAGCACCGCGAGAGGCTGGGTCCGTGGGGGAGATGACGAACAGTCCGCCGGTGTCCGGGACGACTGCGCGGGGCGGCGCGCACCCGACCCTCCGCGCGCGGAAGCCCGGCTACGCCGTGATGCAGGAGTGCCTCGCGATCCAGTCCGCGGCACCTTCCCGGACGCGACAACAGCGCTTCTGGGGTCGCGACCCGCTCGTACCCGAGGCCCGTTCCTGGTTCAAGGGAGCCCTCGGCGAGCGGCACGTCGCCCGGCAACTCGAAGCACTCGGACCCGACTTCACCGTCCTGCACGCGGTACCCGTCGGACGCGGTGCCACCGACATCGACCACGTCGTGATCGGCCCGACCGGCGTCTTCTCGATCAACACCAAGAACCACTCCGGTCACGACGTCTGGGCCGGTGGCCGGACCCTGATGGTGAACGGTCAGCAGCCCCCGCACGCGCACCGCGCGCTCGTCGACTCCGGTTCGGACGGACGACCCCTGCCGTGGTGACCCTGCCGCCCGAAGGCCTCGGACCGTGGCTGCGCGGGCTCCCGAGGGTCTTCTCGGACGAAACGGTCCGCTTCCTGTCGATGGTCGCCGAGGAACGCAGGACGTGGCACGTCGAGGCTGTCGTCCTCCACGACACGCTGCGGCACGTGCAACGCTTCGAACGGCTCGAGCGGGAGCGCGTCGTCGCGGCTGACCGTCGACGACTCCTGCGGAAGGCCCGAGCGCTCGCCGGCTGAGCGCTCGTGCTCGGCGGTCTCGCGTTCCGCAGCATCTTCTTCTGCGTGGGCACCCTCTGCTGAATGCTGACGATCTTGGTGCACGGTTCCCGGCGATCGTGCACCGGGAGCGTCACCGCCCGGATGGGACCGTTGCTCGACGGGAACGATCGGCGGGTGCGTCAGCCCTCGACGGAGGCCTCGTCGTCCGGGACCGGCCCGCGCAGCTGCGCACGCATGTTCGCGAGGACGTCGGCGTGCAGGAAGTTCGCTGCCTCCGCTCCCGTCGGGTCGACGACGATGCCGAACTCCTCGGGGAGCGCGGTCACGAGCTCGGACATGGGTACCGGGCGGCCCTCGGTCCCCGGCAGGCCGGCTGCGAGTTCAGCAGGGTCGGTGAAGACCGGCACGAACGGCAGGTCGCGGATGATGACGTGCGCGATGCTCCCGCCGTCCGGGGTGCCCTCGGGCTTCCACGGGACCCACGCCGCACTCCGGAGGAACCCCGCGGGCGAGGTCGCCATCCGACGCCGGAGCTCGCCGGCGGCGGTGGGCGGGGCCTTGTCGACGCCCCGACCGAAGGCCGACCCGTCCGTCTCGTTCGTGCTCATCCCGCCATGCTGTCATGCCCGCGAGCAGACCCCGACCGGACTCAGGTGCTCCCCGAGGTCGTCGCCGCCGTGCTCGCCGCGATGACCCCGGCCGTCATCGCCGCCGAGGAGTTGATGTCGGCGAGGACCCGGCGGACCGCGGAGGCGATCGCATCGCCCTGCACGACCGAACGGACGACGTGCTCGTCGACCCGGCCGAACTCGGCGCGGAGCGTGTCGGTGGCGTCGAGCAGTCCGACGACGGCCGCGACGTAGGGCGACGGAGCAGCCCGGCCGGACAGGACGTCACCGACGGCCTGTCGGACCTGCGCCTCCGGCAGTGCATCACGCTCCGGGTGTCGGGTCGTCGTGAACACCAAGAGCGTCCGGTGCTCCTCTTCGGCGAGGATGCCGCGCTTGACGAGCTGGGCGACGACCGCGTCGTGCAGCGGGCGCTTGCCGAGGTGCCGCACCCACCACTTCGCCGGTTTCGGCGGCGAGCCGGCGATCGACGCCAGCGCGGTGTCGAGGACCTGGTCGGCCGTCGGCACCCCGCTCGCGAGGACGACCTGGTCACCGGACAGCGTGATCGCACCCCGCAGGGCGAGGTCGGCGAGCACGCCGCCCGCGGTGCCGAGCTCGGTCCGCGTGACGGTCGCGCGGGCACGCCCGTCCGGTGCGATCTGCATGAGCGCGAACGCCTGGGGGATCGTCAACAACGCGGCCATGCTCGCAGCGTGCCACACGGGGCGGAGGTGTGTCGCGCCTCCAGTCCGGCAGTGCTCGCGGACGGACGCGCGCCGGCCGCCGGGGGGAACCGTCCCGGTACCCGGCCGCGGGCGGCGGCAGCACTCAACCGGGCGTCGGGCCCGTGCAGCGGTCGAGGACCCGCGCCATCGCGTCCCGCTCCGCCGGCGTCACCCACAGGCGGTACGTCGTCTTGACGGCGACCTGGTGCTCGACGTAGGTGCAGCGGAAGCCGGTCGCGGCCGGCAGCCAGGTCGCCGCGTCCCCGGACCGCTTCTGCGCGTTCGAGTGCCCGTCGACCGCGAACAGGTTGGCCGGGTCGTTCGCCAGGGCCTCGCGTTCCTGCAGGCTGAGCTGCTGCGCGCCGGTCCGCCAGGCGTTCTCGAGCGCGACGACGTGGTCGATCTGCACGAGCGTCGACGTCGTGTTCCCCCGGACGAAGTCGACGTGCTGGCCGGTGTAGGGCGAGGTGAGCTCACCGCGGAGGACCGTGCACGGCCCCCGGCGCTCGACGTCGACGAGGTCGCGGGCGAGCACGTCGTTGCGGGTGTCGCAGCCGTTCTGGTCGACGTCGAGCCAGGCGGTGCCGAACTGCGCCACGCGGTCGTAGCCGGTCGCGGGGGCCTTGCCCTTGACGGGGAGAGCCGCCAGCTGGGTGCGCGCCATCGCGGCGGCGGACGGATCGGCGCCGTCGGTCGGTGCGGCTCCTGTGGCCGCCTCGACGGTCGGTCGGGAGGCCCGGCTCGGCTCGGTCGCGTCGGGTCCCGTCGAGATCGAGGGTGCGTCGATCGCGGCCGAGCCGGCACCGGTGTCGTGCAACAGCCAGCCGCCAGCGGTGACCACGACGAGGACGATCAGGGAGGTGACCATCGTGCGGGTGCGGCGGCTGCGCAGGGAACGGGTGGTGGTCGTGCGGGAACTGCGGCGTCGGCGGGACGTCATGGGGGATGGGGCTCCGTGGTGCTGGTGGTGCTGGTGGTGCGGACCCGATCGGGCCGAGGACGATCTTGCCGTGCGGCACCGACGTGGCACGGCGTAGACACGGGGCATGACCGACTCCGCGAACCCGTCCGTACCCGTCACCGGTGGGTCGATGCCGCTCCTCGGCTTCGGCACCTGGCAGATCCCCGACGCCGGTGCACCCGCCGCCGTGGGGGCAGCGCTCGAGGCCGGCTACCGGCACATCGACACCGCGACGGGCTACTCCAACCAGCGCGGCGTGGGGAAGGCGCTCGCCGACTCGGGGTTGGCCCGTGACGACGTCTTCGTGACGACGAAGCTCCCGCCGGACAACGCCGACCGTGTGCGCGAGACGATCGAGGAGAGCCTCGACCAGCTCGGGCTCGATCACCTGGACCTGTGGCTCGTGCACTGGCCGCCGAACGGCGAGGCCCGCCCGGACGTGTGGGAACAGGTCGTGCAGGCCCAGACCGACGGACTGACCCGTGCGGTCGGCGTGAGCAACTACTCGCTCGACCAGATCGACGAGCTCGTCCGGGCGTCCGGGACCACCCCCGCCGTGAACCAGATCAAGTGGAGCCCGGTCGAGTTCGACCGTGCGATCGCCGACGGACTGCGCGAGCGCGGGGTCGTCCTGGAGGGCTACAGCCCCTTCAAGGCGAGCAACCTGCAGGACCCGACGCTCGTCGAGATCGCCGAGGCGCACGACGTCGACAGCGCCCAGGTGATCGTCGCGTGGCACGTGGCGCACGAGTTCGTCGTGATCCCGAAGTCGTCGAACCCGGAGCGCATCCGGTCGAACGCCGCGGGCGCCCGCATCGAGCTGTCCGCCGACGAGGTCACGCGCATCGACGCCCTCGCTCGCTGACGGTCCGCGACCCGGTCAGGCGAGCAGGGAGCGGATGTCCTCGGCGCTCAGGTCGTCGGCGAACAGCGCGTCGTCGTCGATCATCGTCGCGAACAGCTCGGCCTTCTTCGCCGCGAGGGTCAGGACCTTCTCCTCGATGGTGTCCTCGGCGATGAACCGCTGGACGTTCACCGGCCGGGTCTGCCCGATGCGGTGGGTCCGGTCGACGGCCTGCGACTCGGCGGCGGGGTTCCACCACGGGTCGAGGACGAAGACGGTGTCGGCCTCGGTGAGCGTCAGCCCGAACCCGCCGGCCTTGAGCGAGATGAGGAACGCGGGTGCCGTGCCGGACCGGAAGCGCTCGATGACCTCGGGGCGCTTCCGGGTCGACCCGTCGAGGTACTCGTAGCCGATCCCGCGTTCGTCGAGGGCCCCGGCGACCATGCGCAGGAAGGTCGTGAACTGACTGAACACCAGGGCGCGTCGGCCCTCGGCGGCGAGCTGCTCGAGCTCGTCGAGCAGCAGTTCGAGCTTGGCCGAGGTCACCGGCTCGTCGGACTCCTGGACGAGCCCGGGGGAGAGCGCGAGCATCCGCAGCAGCGTCAGGGAACGGAACACGATCATCCGGTTCCGCGGCAGGTCGTCGATGAGGTCGAGGACCTTGAGCCGCTCCCGGTTCAGCGTCCGCTCGTACAGCGCCCGGTGCGCCGGGTCGAGCGTGACGCGCACCACCTGCTCCTGCTTCGGCGGCAGGTCGGCGGCGACGCTCTCCTTGGTCCGCCGGAGCATGAGCGGGCGGATCCGCCGCCGGAGCCGTGCGGTGAGCTCACGGCGTGCCTCGCCGCGGAGGTCCGGGGACGCGAGCGGCTTGACGTAGTCGTCGCCGAACCGGGACCACGAGGACAGCAGCCCCGGCGCGACGACGTGGAACAGTGCCCACAGGTCGGTCAGGCCGTTCTCGAGCGGCGTCCCGGTGATCGCGAACTTCACCGGAGCGGGCAGGTCGACGGCGGCCCGGTGGGTCTGCGACTGCGGGTTCTTGACGAACTGCGCCTCATCGAGGACGAGCGCCGACCACGGCAGCTCGCGGTACTCGGCGGCGTCGAGTCGGAGCAGTGCGTACGAGGTCACGACGACGTCGCTCGCGGCCGCCGCCTTCGCCACCCGGGCGTGGTCCTTGAGCGACGTCGCGGTGACGGTCGTGACCCGGAGCGACGGCGTGAACCGCGCGGCCTCGAGCGCCCAGTTGCCGACGACCGAGGTCGGCGCGACGACGAGGAACGGCGGCGCGTCCGGCTCGTCGCGTCGTGCGGCGGCGATCATCGCGAGCACCTGCAGGGTCTTGCCGAGCCCCATGTCGTCGGCGAGGACACCGCCGACGCCGTGCTCGCGCAGGAACCGCAGCCAGGCGTACCCGGCGTGCTGGTACGGCCGCAACTCGGCGTGCACGGTGTCGGGCACGGGCACGTCGTCACCGGGCGGGGTCGCGTCGAGGAGCGCGGCGGCGATGCGTTGCCACCGCCCGTCGTGCTCGGTCTCGTCGGCGAGCTGGTCGAACTCCGCCCACAGGCCGGCCTGCAGCGGGGTCACGGTGAGGGGCTGGTCGGGCTCCCACTCGTCGAGGTCGCGGGCTTCCTCGATGAGCTCCTTGAGCCGGTCGAACGCCGGGTCGGCGAGCGACAGGTACGAGTTGTCGACGAGCTTCATCCGCCGGTCGCGCTTCGCGAGCGCCCGGAGCAGCGGCGTGAACGGGACCTGCTTTCCGTTCACGGTGACGAAGATCCCGAGGTCGAACCAGTCGTGCTTGTCGGACGGCATCGTCGTGACGCGGATGTGCGGCCGTCCGGTCAGCCGTTCGTACTCGCTGCGCTCGCCCTGCACGACGGTCCGGACGCCCAGACCGGGCAGCGCCGGCAGCAGCTCGGTCGCGAACACCGCGACGTCGGCGCCGTCGATCGTGCCGTCCTCGAACCAGGCCAGGCCGCCGCCCGGCCCGCCGCCGCCTGACCGCTCGCCGCCTGGCCGCTCGCCGCCTGGCCCCGCCCCGTCGGGTCCGGTCTGCGCATGGTCGCCGACCCCGCCGGGAGGCCCGTCCTGCGTCCGCGCGTCGGCATCGGTCGCGGGGACGGCCGGGTCGTGGGCCGGGTCCGTGTCGTGGGCGTCGTCAGGGTCGGGGTCGTCGGCCGCGCGGAGCCCACGGAGGTCGGGCAGCGGGCCGTGCAGCGCCACCGGGTCCTTGCGCCCGTCGACGTGCCAGCGCCACTGCAGGTGCACGCGGTCGTCGGTGCGGGGTGCCCGGGCCGGTTCGAACGTCGCCGTCAGGACGAGTTCGGGTGCCTGTCGCTCCGGCAGCTCGAGCGAGCCGTCGGAGCTGACGAGCCCGAGCGTCCCGCGGAGCCGGGGTGACCAGTCGGCCAGGAACTCGTCGACCTCGTCGCTCGGGACCGTCACGCGCGCGCCCTCGACGAGCATGCGGCGCTGGTCCTCGGGCACGGGGCCCGGTGTCGGAGCGAGCGTGACGGAGAACTCGGGGCTCTCGCGGAACGCGTACACGCCGTGGTCGCCGATCGTGCGGGCGGCGCCGTCGGGCACCGGGCGGCCGTCGACGACCGCCGAGGCACCGATCACGAGACCGACACCGGACCGGACGGCGTCGAGCAGCACCCGCGCGTCGGCCCCGAGCACCGCGCCGCCCTCGCGCTTGCCGGTGACGAACGCGATCCCGAGCGCCGGTGCCTGACGCAGGAGCGGCCAGAGCAGGGGACTGCCGAAGTCGTCGAGGTGCACCCAGTCGCTCTCGCCCGGGAGACCCGCGAGCTGTCCGGCGCGGTGCAGTGCGGCGAACTGCAGGAACCACGCGTGCTGCTCGGGGACCAGCCCGAGCCGGTTGACCGAGTAGGGGAGCGTGCCCCACGTGAGCTGCCCGCGCACCCAGTTGCCCGCGCCGCTGCGCGTGACTGGACGCACCCCGAGCCGCACGCTGCGCGACCGGGTCGGCACCGACCGGCCGGTCTCGCGCGCCCGCGCGGCGAGCCGGGCGGGCACCGCGTCCCGCAGCTCGAACTGCATGCCGAGCGGGGTGCCCTGCGGACCGGCCACCTGCTCGTCGGCACCGGCGAGGCGGGCGAGGTCGTGCCTCCAGTCCGGGGTGGGGGCTGGTTGGGCGGAGGTGGGCCGCGGGGTGGTGGTGACCGTCGACAACGCCCGCGCGTTGACGGTGAGGAGCGCCGCCGCGACGTGCTTGCAGTCGCCCCCGAGCGGACACGTGCACGTGCTGCGCACGGGGCGGACGAAGTCGCCGCGGGCGAGCGTCGTCTCCACACGCAGCTCGTACGGGTCGTCGGCGGAACCGGACACGCTCGCCGTGATGGTGCCGGAGTCCTCGTGCCAGGTGGCGTCCTCGACCAGGCCCGCACGGACGACGTCGCGGGCGCGACCGAAGGTCTGCGGTCCGACGAAGCGGATGACGTCGACGGCGTCGATCATCGGGGCGGCTGGCACGGGACCATCGTGCCAGCCGCCACCGACCAGCAGGATCCTGTCCACACCTTCCCGTTCTGGGGGGCGTCGTCCACAGGGGAACCGGGGCAGGATCAGAGGTGGTCGCGATCGCGGTCGGTCGGGACCGGAGGGATGGACGTTGCTGCACTCGCTGGTCTACATGAGCTCCGCGACCGAGCCCTTCGACGACGACGCGCTCGACGCCGTCCTCGAGCAGGCCCGCGCACGGAACACCGCCGACGGCCTGACCGGGCTGCTCGTGCACCGCGGCGGTCGCTTCATGCAGCTGCTCGAGGGGCCGCACGACGCCGTCGTGGCCACCTACGCGCGCATCGTCGGCGACGAACGGCACGACGACGTCCGGCTGCTGGTCGAGGAGTCGATCCACACCCGGCGGTTCCCGGACTGGTCGATGGCGTACGACCGCGAGGCCGACGGCAACGGCCTGCCCGAGGGGTTCAGCACGTTCCTCGAGGACGGCGACCGCAGTGCCGACGGGAGCCGGCCGCGCGAGCTGCTGCGCTGGTTCCGCAACCACCCGATGGCCGACCCGACGGCGGCGAAGGGCAAGCACCGGCGCGAGGGGTGATGGCCGGCGGGGTCGCGATCCGCTCGTCGGGATCACGCCGCCTCCGGGCGGGCGATACTGGTGTCGTGACGACACTCCGAGGCACGATCCGCTCCACCGAGGTCCGCGACTCCGAGGGCTTCGCCGACTCCGTGGTGACCGCGAAGGAGACCGCGATCGCTTCGCTCGACCTCGACGGGTACGCGCTGACCCAGGCGAACGCCGTCGAGAGCAAGGCCACGGGGGAGACGACGATCCGCGCGACCGCCCGCTCGACCGCGACGCGTGAGCACGAGGCGTCGGGGCCGGACTACGCGTCGGCGCTCGCCGCCTTCCGCGACTCCGTGCCCGAGGGGTGGCAGGCGCAGCACGTCTGGGTCGTCGAGGACTGAGCCAGGGGCGCGGACGTCCGGGGCGTCGGGGCCGGACCCGGGGCGGGGACGTCCACTTGCCGCGGATGTGACCGCCACCGCGCGGTGATCGCAGCCGTTATCCGTTCTCCCAGGTGGAGACCCATGAACGTGACCTACGGTTCTCGACAAGCGCACGTGCGTGAACTCTCCGGACCGGTCGAAGGACCGCTCACCACAGAAGGTCGGTCCACGATGACGACCACGCCCCTCGCTCCCGGCTTCACCCGCACCCGTCCGGGGAACGGCAGCCGGAACGGCACCTCCACCTACTCCTCCCTGCTCGCACAGGTGAAGGAGAACGGCCTGCTCCGACGGCGCACCGGGTTCTACTGGTCCCTGTTCGGCAGCCTCGTCGCCGGTCTCGTGCTCGCCTGGGTGGCGTTCGCGTTGTTGGGTGACTCGTGGTTCCAGTTGATCGTGGCGGGTGCGCTGGGTGTGGTGTTCACGCAGTTCGCGTTCCTGTCGCACGAGGCCGCGCACCGGCAGGTGTTCGACTCGCAGAAGTGGAACGACCACGCCGGCCGGTGGATCGGCACGTTCCTGGTCGGGTTGTCGTACTCGTGGTGGATGAACAAGCACACCCGGCACCACGGGAACCCGAACACGGTGGGCAAGGACCCCGACATCGCGCCCGACGGGATCCGGTTCCTGCCCGAGGACGCCGCTGCTGCCCGCGGTCCGCTGATGCGCACGTTCCTGCGGTTCCAGGGGTGGTTGTTCTTCCCGCTGCTGACCCTCGAGGGCATCAACCTGCACCGGCACGCGGTCGTGTCGGTGGTGCGTGGTGCCGGGGGTCGTCCGGACACGAAGGGCCGGGTGCTGGAGGGGGTGCTGCTGGCGGCGCGGTTCGCGATCTACCTGACGGTGGTGTTCTGGTTCCTGCCGTTCGGGATGGCGTGTGCGTTCCTCGGGGTCCAGCTCGCGGTGTTCGGGGTGATGATGGGTGCCTCGTTCGCGCCGAACCACAAGGGCATGCCCACGATCGCGCACGACGCGAAGGTCGACTTCTTCTCCCGTCAGGTCCGCACGTCCCGCAACATCCGTGGGGGTTGGTGGGTGTCGTTCCTGATGGGTGGGTTGAACTACCAGGTCGAGCACCACCTGTTCCCGTCGATGCCGCGGCCCGCGTTGAAGCAGGCGCGGCTGCTGGTCCGGGACCACTGCGACACGTTGGACGTGCCGTACACCGAGACGACGTTGCTGCGCTCGTACGGGATCGTCGTGCGGTACCTCAACCGTGTCGGCCTCGCCGCCCGCGACCCGTTCGCGTGCCCGATGGTGGCGCAGCTGCGGATCCACTGACCCACGGGTGCACGGACAGGGCGGGCCGGCGGATCACTCCGCTGGCCCGCCCTGCACGTGTGCAGCTGTGGCCGGAAGCTCCGGACCGGCCGGCTCGGGGCCCCCGATCAACTACCGGTCGCTGGTCGGCGCCGCCCCCGTCCGCGCCAGCGCACTGTGCCGCCGCGAGTACCCGAAGTACACGCACCTAGTGGGTGTGGGGTGTTGCCCAGTGGTGCGAACCGCGGATTCATGGGGCTTACGTGGGTGTCCGGTGCTGCGCGTGTGTGCCCTGCGGTGGGGGTTTCGCGGACTCGCTGCGGACTGGGACACTGTCCGCATGGGGAACGAGGCTGGGGCAGCGAGCAGTAATCGGGCGATCATCATCGTCGTGTCGATCATCGCGGCCGTGGTGGTCGTCGCGCTGCTCGTCGGCTACGTGGTCACCGGCATCCAGCAGCGCGAGCACGACGACAAGATCGACCGCATGGTCAACGATCGGCTGAACTCCTGCTTCGACTCAGGCGACTGTTGACTCACTCGTCGGACGGCGGCCGATTCGGTACTGCGTACGTCCCGACGGTCGTGAGCACGGCCATGCCCAGCCCTACCCACAGCTGGACGTCATCCGGAAGCACAACGACGCCAGCCGTGAGGACGGCCCCCACGAGCGCGGTGATGGCCTTCGCGTAGCGCTGGACCGCTGCGAGCTGCGCGGCGGTCGAGGAGATCTTCCGGTGCTCACCCATGTGCGTTCCTCTCCCGCGTGTTCTCCACTTCGGCGTCGAGCTCGTTGATGCGGTACTCGTGCACGCCGAGCTTGACGAGCGCCTCGTCGACCTTTTTCTCGATCCGGCGGAGCGCGGATGTGTTCTCGTCGTGGCGAACGTCGGCCTCCTCGCGGAGGTTCGTCGTGTGGTTGTTCTTCACCTCGTGCTTGACGACGCCGAGGTCGGCGCGGAACTCGATCAGGAACGCGCGGATCCGGCGGAAGCCTCGCCACATGCCGATGCCGACGGCGACGACGAGGGCTGCGTACACAATCCACCGTGCCGTGGGGTCGCCCCACACGTCGCCCGCGAAGTCGGCCCACGTGTCGGCAGCGACGATCACTGCTCGTCCACCCAGACGACGTCGAAGGTGAGGTCGAACGCGTACTGGCCGACGTTGACGATGTCGTCGTTCCGGTTGCGCTGCAGGACGAACACCCGGATGACGTCGTTGGCGTTGAGGGACACGTAGCGACTCGCGGTGATGCCGAGGTGCAGGGCCGCACCGACCGAGGGCAGATCGACGGTGGTCTCGTTCGCCGTAATGGAGGAGTCCGTGTCCACCTGGGTGGTGTTCCGGGTGATCTGTACCGCGGCCGTCCGGTAGTCGTTGCCGCGGAACATGGCGTGCGCCTGGACTTCGTAGATGCCGGCGCGCGGGATGGTGAGTGCCCCGCCGGACCAGCCGAACCCGCCGACGTTCTTGAGCGGCGTCGCCCAGCCGGTCGCGTTGATCTGGGACCAGACCTCAGCCCCGACCACCTGGCCGGCGCTCGAGCGGTTCACCATGAACTTCGGCGTGCCCTTCGTGAGCTTCTCGAGGTCCGCGGTGCGGCCCATCACCGCCGCGACGTCGTCGCCTCGCTGGTTGAGGGCGGTGTCGACATCGGCAACGAGCAGAGTGTCGTCGTAAACCTTGAGGCCGGCCGCGCCGGCTGCGTCTCCTGTGGCCATCGTGGGGCTCCTAGTTCGTGTAGGCGGCGATCGTGCCTGACACGGCGCCGATGGTCTGGGTGAGTGGGGCGTTCCCGATCGACCCGGGCGGGGTCGTCACGAGGTTCTTCGTGGTGACGGTCATGGTCGCCCGGCCTAGGTCCCACTCGAGGGCTTGGACGTAGCCGGATGCGGCGGGCCGGTTCGGCAGGGACACGAGGGCGGACATGCCCGGGCGGGCCGTCCAGTCCGGGCGGCCTTCTGTCGCGATCTGCCGGCGGCGGGCACGGAGCCGCGCGAGGAGGAACTGCGCCTGTCCGGGTCCCGGGTAGGGGGCGCTCTTGTCGAGGACGTAGGGGCGGCTGTACGAGGCGGTCGTGCTCGCCGTGTCGACCGCGGTGCGCGCAACCCCGGCGGCGTCCGTCCACCGGTAGGTGAGGATCACGGCGTCGGCGTTGAGCGGGTAGCCGTCGACGTCGCGGTCGAGGATGGACGACGACTCGGACGCCTGGTACAGCGTCGACCCTCGCTGCATGACGACCTGGCCGGGCACCCGGTAGCTGTTGTCGGCGAGGAGGAACGTGCCCGTCTCGTCCTGGAAGAGCCGGAGCCCGGTCGCTTCGAGCACGGG
Source organism: Curtobacterium sp. MCBA15_004 (assembly GCF_001865055.2). NCBI lineage: Bacteria > Bacillati > Actinomycetota > Actinomycetes > Micrococcales > Microbacteriaceae > Curtobacterium > Curtobacterium sp. MCBA15_004. The sequence continues at coordinate 1,366,774 of NZ_CP126266.1, forward strand.
CCGGAGGAACGCGTCCGCGGTGTCGGTCGTGGACCAGAGGAGCGTGCTCGGGTCGCGTTCCACGATCGGGGTGCGCTTCGACGTCGAAGCGTTCACGGCTCCGGCCCACGAGTACGTGTACCCGTTCGTCCCGGCAGGGGTGTCGCCGGTGAAGAACGTGGTCCACGACGCTCCGTCGGTCTCCCGGCCGTCGCCCTCGACGAGCATCCACTGCGCGCCCGCCACGCCCCAGAGCGTCCCGGTCCCGGAACCGTTGAGCCACAGCCGCACGGACGCGGTGCCCAGCGGTGCGGTGGCGGTGATGCCGCGGCGGACCGCGGACGACCACGTCGTCGGGAGGACGCCGAGCGGCTGCGAGGGCGCGGCGACCGGGATGCCGTTGCTGTCGAGGAACTGCATGTGCAGGATGCCGGTGACTGCGCCGTTGCCGCGGGCGATCGGGAGGACCGTGCCGGTGTACTGCTGGCCGGCGGATGCGCTGATCGGAGTCGCGTTGGCGACCTGGACCCAGTTGACGGTGCCCGAGCCGGCGCGGAGGACCTGCACGCTGTTGAAGCCGCCGTCGGTGGTCTGCGACTTCGCCCATTGTCCGGTCGGTGACGAGTCCGCGGTCCAGTTGTTCGCGGAGGTCACGGACGGATCCGGGAACGCGTTCTCCGCGGCTGCGTAGGTCGGGAACGCCCGGTTCGTGGCGCCCGGCCCTAGGGCGACCGTCACCGGGCGCCCTAGGGCCGTTGTGACGACCGCGGACGCGAGCGCCCGGACCGAGCCCTGGTACGTGCCGCCGCGGAGGTCCACGGGCGCGGACGGGGCGTACGTGAGGAGCGGGAACTCGTCTGACACGAGCGTCAGCCCGACGAGGTCCTGCTCCGGGTCGTACGTGCGCCCCTGCACCCGGAGCGTGAGCGTCAGGGTCGCCGGGGCCACGAGGCGGAGGACCACCGTGCCGGCGCGGTCCGGGTCGAGGAGCGCCATCGTCGCGTCGGCGGGGCGCTGGATGATCGCGGTCGCCGTGAGCCAGGGCGAGTTGCCCTCGTCCATGACGACGCGCACCTGGTCGTCGACGGCGTCGAGGCGGGTGCCGGAGACGGTGAGGATGAAGGTCTGCGCGGTGAGGATCGCCACGGTCACACCTCCTGGTACTCAACGCGGATGAGCCAGTACATACGGTCCGGATCGAGGGTCCGGCTGATGCGACCGTTGACGACGTAGGTCATCGCGATCGACGGCCGGTCGGAGTCGCTGATCGTGAGCGTCGTCGGCCGTCGGTGCATCGCGAACGCCGCGGCGGCTGCAGCCTCGTCGTCCACCGGATACACGAGCTCGAACGCGCCCTTCCGGAGGGACGCGTCGCGCAGCGTGACGTCGAAGCCGCCGCCGATGACGGCGTTGACGACGTTGAGGCTGTCGGCTTCCTCCTCCCACCCGTTCACGAGCAGGGGCCTGGTGTTCTCGAACTCGACGTACCCGAGGGTGGACCCGTCGAAGTAGGGCAGCGTCGTCCCGCCCGTCTCGACGAGCACGTCGTCGATGTAGATGCTCTGGCTGACGGTCCCGCCGGTGTAGCTGTTCGGGTCCACGAGCCAGATGTCCGCGGAGGTGCGGCCGGTCGCGGTGCGGAAGGGCATCACGATCCGCTGCCAGCCGACGGTTGCCTCCTGCAGCGTGATCGGGTTGGGGCCGACAAGGTCGTAGCCGTTCGTCACCACGGAGACCGTGAGGGGCTTGGAGAGCCGCCGAGGGATCGACACCCAGAGCGAAGCGGTGTAGTCGGTGTCGGGGACGAGCCCGCCGACCTGGGTGGCCGCGTACATCGGCGACCCGACCTGGTTGCGCCAGCGGACCTGCATCGACGCGAGACCGGAGTGGGATGCGAGGGGCGTCTGGAACACGTCGAGTCCCTGTGTCGCCCCCGGGGTGTCACCGTCGAAGTAGGCCCCGAGCACCGCGTTCTCGATGAGGAGGCCTGTGCCGTCAAGCGTGTCGCCGACCTGCCACAGGTCCAGGTAGACCTGCGTGAAGACGGAGAGGTACGCGGCGCCCGCGGGAACGGTCCCCGAGTACGTGAACCGTGTCCACTGCCCGGCGACCATCGCATCCGGCGTCGGGCCCAGCGCCGTGCTGAGTTGGGTGCCGGTGCTGTCGAGCCACTGCACCGCCATCCGGGTGTTCGTGTACCCGGTGCCCGAGCTTGACTGGCTGCGCGAGGGGCGGATGTAGGAGGAGATCGAGATCAGCGCTCCCGGGGTCACCGCGAGTGCCGAGGTGCCTCCGGCGGTGTGGGACCAGGCGCAGTCGTACGCGACGCCGCTGATCTGGGTCCACGTCTTGCGGGCATAGGAGGTGAGCCCAGCCACCGGCCCGTCGTAAGCGCCGGAGACGACGGTGTTGGTGCCCTGGTTCGCGGAACCTCCGAACCAACGGGGATTCCACCCCGCGCCACCCGCGGACGGGTTCGTCGTCGAGAGGGCAGACGGCACGGTCGCGCGATTCGTGCGCCGCACCGTCCCGTTCACGCGCTGCACCGACGTAGACGCCCCGGCGCTCCCGGTCCACGCGTACGTGGTCGCGGAGGTGCCGGACGTCGACCAGCCGGACGTGTCGACCTCGAAGCCGGGGTTCGTGCAGAGGTTGCGGCGGATCTCGACGCCGTCGCGGGTGAGGGTCGATGCGGACTTGCCGGCGGTGCCGAGCCACGCGTACCCGTAGGTGTGGCTGATGCGGTCGGAGGTGATGGTGGAGGACATCAGGGGACCCGAGTTCCGATCTGCTGGTTCACGACCTGCGTGAGCGGGTTGCTGGTGATGCGGCGGTTCGCGCGGTCCACGGCGGTCGTGTCGACCTGGTAGACGATGGTCGGGCCGGCGACCTTCTGGCCGTTGAGCTTCTTGAGCGCCTCGTCGACCTTCGACGTGTCCGCGCGGACCTGCGCGGTCGGGCCGTCGGGCTTCTCCTTGCCCTTCGCGTCGACCTTCTTGTCGAGGTCCTTCGTGTCGCCCCGTACCTCTGACGTCGGGCCGTCGACCTTCTTCTTGCCCTGGTCCGCGGCGGCCTTGTCGACGTCGGTGGTGTCGGCAGTGACCTTCGCGGCCACCTGCCAGCCAGCCTGAATCCGGGCCTTCTGCTCGGGCGAGGCGGAAAGGTAGGTCGCGATCTCCTCGGAGAAGCCCGGTCCCTGGTCGCGGACGAAGTTGAAGAGGTCCGCGGGGAGCTGCTCGCCGATCGCCTGGATGTTCTGCTCGAACTGGCGGGCGGCGGCCGTGCGCTGCTCGAGGCCGGCGGCGTACTCGCTCGCGTTGAGCACGCTATTGTCGATCGCCTTGGCTTCGGAGTCCGCGGTCTGCTGGTAGACCTGCACGACCGTGTCGGCCCACTCCTGCAGCTTCGCCTTCTGCTCCTCGACGCGCTGCTCCTGGGCCTCCTTGGCGGCCTCCTGCGCCTTCTCGTTCTCCTGAGCCGCGTCGAGGGAGCGCTTGTACTCGTCGACGGTCATCCCCATCGCCGCTGCGACCGACCGGAGGCTCTCCTCGTACTCGTCGTTGACGGCGAGGTTGTCGTCGAGCTGCTTCTTCACCTCGCGTGCCGCGTCCGCCTGCTCGCCGTACTTCTTCGCGAGCGCCGACGTGCCAGCCCCGGCGCCGCGCTGTGCGGCGGCCTGCTGGTCCAGGGTCTTGATCTGCGCCTCGACCTCGTTGCGCATGGCCTTCATCTTCGGGACGCTCTGGGTGGCGATCGCCTCGGCGTAGTTGCCGAACTCGAGGCCGCCTTCCCGGGTGTGCTCGCGGAGGTCGTCGAGGGATCCGCCGAACGAGTCGGCGTCCGTGGCCCACTTCCGGAGCCCCCGCGACAGGCTGTCACCGCTGTCCTCGTACTTGCCGAAGAGCTCGCCGAGCTTCGTCTGCGCGAGGTCCTGGATCTTCTCCTGGAACTCGTCGGACTCCTCGCCGGCTGAGGTGAGTGCGGACCCGATGAGGCCCACGGCCACTGCCAGGCCGCCGAACGCGAGCGAGGCAGGCCCGCCCATGGACGCGAGCCCACCGAACGTGCCCTGCGCGAGGTCGGTGATCGAGGACATGTCGCCCGAGAACGACGAGGTGATCTCGGAGAAGTTCGACAGCGCCTCGTCCTTGAACTCGCCCGTGGCCCCGCCGGCGCCCTCGAACCCTTCCTTCGTGCTGGCCTTGATCTTGGCCGTCTCCGCGCGGATCTTCTCGGCCATCTCCTCGTACTCGGCGGCCGTCTTGCCGGTCTGCCCCTGGGCGTCCTTCAGGCTGCGCTCGAGGTCGCTGCCAGCCTCCTTGCCGGCATCCCCGACCCGGTCGAGTGCCCGGTCGGCGTCCTTGAGGCCGGACTCGATATCGCGGCCGGCGTCCTTCCCAGCGTCGCCGAGGTCGTCGAGCGCCCGCTCTCCGTCGCGCATGCCGCGCTCGAGCCCGTCGCCGGTGCGCTCACCTTGCCGCGCCAGGTCCTGTAGGGCCTCCTGGGCGTCCTCGACGGGGTCGATGACGCCGGTCTTCACGCCCTGCTCGAAGAGCCGCGTGTCGGAGCCGATTGCGACCGAGAATCCTCCGGGCACGGGTCACCTCACTTCTGGTCGAATGCGTCGTACAGGGTGCGGGCCGCGGTCTGGATCCACAGGGACGCGAACCTGGGGATCGACTTGCGAGTCGAGGGGAACACGACGCGGCCGTTCGTGTTCCGGGTGGGCAGCTGACGCTTCGTGTGCCGGGTGACCCGGTACGACTTACCGAGGCGGCTCCGCGTCTGGTAGGTGACCGCCTGGTCGCTGTTCCGGCCGAACTCCCGGCCGGGGGCGATCTCAGACGGCTTCGCACCGCCGGAGAGGCTCTTCCCGATCCGAGCGGCCTCGAGGTTCACGTTCTGGTTCGACACCCTGACTCGGGCCGTCTTCCCGAAGACGCGCTCGTCGACGGTCGTTGAGACGCGGGACCGGATCTCGTCCTGCCAGATCGGTTGCGCATCGGTCTTCGTGAACTTCCGGATCTGACCCTGAACGTCTTTCGGGACGGTGCGGAGGGCGGACAGCAGCGTCTGCAGCTCGTCGGAGACGAGGACTGAGATCCGTCCGCTGCCCGCCATCCGTCAGGCCGCCGCTGCAGCGGTCGGCTGCCCGGAGACCGGGAGCGACACCGAGCTCGACGCGATTGCGTCCACAGCGCCGCCGATCGAGCCGGGGAGGCACATGACGTTGCCGCTGTAGCCCGGGCCGCCGGACACAGGCCGGAGCGTGAACGGGACGACCTTGCCGGCGTTCTGCAGCAGGTACGTTGCGAGGCTCTTCGCGGTCGCGAAGTCCTGCGCGTAGGCGAGGTTCAGCAGCCACGACGGGGTGCCGACGATCGGGACGACGGACCCGCCGACGCCCTTGAACTGCTGCATCGGGGTGGTGGGCGCGAGCTCGGCGCTGGACACGGTGAGCTCGTAGTTGTCGGTGCCGAGCAGCAGCACGGCGGCGTTCATCAGGATCGGCTGGGTGGTGATCTGAGCCATGTCGGCTACTCCTTCGGGGTGGCGGTGATGACGGCGGTGACGGTGATGTCGAACGCCAGGTACGTGTCGGACCAGGTGTTCCGGTCCGCGCTGGTCCAGCGGAGGATCGGGAGACCGCGCTCGTTGCGCGTCGCGTCGAGCGCGTTGACCAGGTCGACGATCTCGTCGTCGAGGAGCGCGTCGGCCTGCGACCAGTCGGCGGCGGGGTCGACCACGGTGACGAGGTAGGTGACGAGCTGCGACCCGAGCGGGGACTCCGGCAGCCGCTCGATCTTCTGCAGCGTGACGATCACCGTCGGCCGCGAGATGTCGTCGGGCTTGCGCGTGTACACGGCGAGGTCCCAGCGGCGGGGCAGGAGCGGGGCAAGCTGCTCCTTGATCCAGTCGCGGTACCGCTCGCCCGGGTTCTTCTGGCGGCCCATCAGGCGAACACCTTCTTCCCGACAGGGCGGAGGAGCTGCTTCACGGCCCAGTCGAGCGGGCGGACGTTGACGGTGAAGCCGCCGACGTCGACCTGCTGCTCGCCGTTCGAAAGAGACGCGCTCCACGTGTTCCGGGCCTGCATGAGCTGGCCGGCGCGGTAGCGCTCCGGGAACGGCTGCCCGGCGGCCAGGGCGGGCGCGTACGCCTCGACCTGGTCCCGGGCGACGTCGAGGAGGCGGTGCAGCGTCCCGTCGGCCTTCGGGGCACCGTCCCACTCGAGGCGGGCCGTTACGACGTCGTGCCAGGGATCCTCGGGGTCGACGATCACGAGCCAGTCGACGAGGACACGCTGCGTCCGAGCGCTGGGGACGTACACGGTTGACGCGTTCCCGCCGTCGAGGACGCTGGTGAACGTGGAAGATGCGTTGCCTCCGTCGACGACGGTGGGCGGCGCCGGGATGGTGATGACGACGTAGACCGGGTAGATACCGGCCGCGGGCAGCGTCAGCGTGTCCCAGGAGCCCTCGATCGCTCGGCCTGTGGCCCGCGCTTCGATCGTCTGCCCGGCGACGGACACAGCGACGGTTGCACCAGGGGCGTCGACGGCGTCGGGCTCGTCGTAGTCGAAGTCGGCGACCGGGGTGTCGCCGAGGATGAACGCGGCCATGTCGCCTCCCTCATGTTGGGCGGCAGGGGTGTGCATGATTCGCGCACCCCTGCCGGTGTGTCAGCTAGCGGTGTACGGGGTGACCTTGACGATCGCGTCGGCGCGGTTGACCTGGACGCCGATGTACCCGAACAGACCGTGGTCGATGCCGCCTCGAGCGATGTCGAGGGCGTCAGCGCGGAGCGGGCTGCCGGAGAGCTCGCGGACGGTGAGCGCCTGCGAGACGCCGACGTACACGTCGGTGCCGGCGATGTCGGCCGAGGGCACCAGGCGGAAGCCCTCAAGCGACCCGTCCTCGCCCTTGATGCCGATCGCAGCCGACAGGTACGCGAGCGCGTCCTTCGACGTCGTCTTGCCGATCTGCTTGTAGTACTCGGTGCCGACGAGGGCGAACTGCGGGACGAGGTTCTTCGAGACGAGCTCGGATGCGCCGTCGATGATCGCGGACATCGCGGGGCCGATGTCGAGGCCGGCGGGGTTGTCGGCGACGTGCGCTTCCGCGGCGGCCTTGAGGGCGGTGAAGACCTTCCCGTCTGCCCAGCGTGCGTAGTCCTCCGCGCCGGCCTGGAAGTACATGTCGAAGAAGTTCGTGTCCCCGAACACGCGGAGGTCCTGCAGCTCCCGCGCGATGTCGTGCGCCATCGCGTAGCGCTCGGCGGTCGCGGTGACCGACTTGAACTTCGGCACGTTCGACGGCACGTTCGACTTGTTACCGGCCCAGTCGCCACCGTGGGGCTTCACGTCCCACTGGAAGCCCTGGTACTGCAGGCTCGTGAGGTCGGCGTGATCGAACAGCGGCAGGTACTTCTGCGCGTAGGTCTGGCCGTCCCACACCTCGCCGATCCACTCGGGGAGCTGGATGCCGGTCGTCACACCGCCGGTGCCGTCGTACTTCACGTCGGACAGGGCGAACATGCCTGTGGCCTTCGCCATGCTGGCGAGTGCGACCATGTCCTGACCGTGCACCTGGCCCTTGTCGTTCGCGGCGAGCAGGGTGAAGAGCTCGGCCTTGCCGACCTTCTTCTCGGTGGCGCCCTTCTTCGACGCCGTGAGGGTGTTCGGGACGCCCACGGGCTCCTCCTTGGGTTCGACCGCGGGCTCTTCCGCGGGCTTGGCGATGGTCTCGGTCGAGACGGTCTTGACGGTGGTGACCGTGCCGTCGGCGGCGGTCTCCGTCTTCGTGGTGGTGGTCGTGACCGTGGACGAGCCGTCGGCGTTGACCACCGTCTTCGTCTCGGTCTCGCCGTCCTTGTCGTCCGGGGCGACCGGCTCGACGGGTTCAGGGGTGTCGACGGCCGCCGCGAGGAGCGTCGCCGAGGGGAATGCGGGGGTCTTCACGAGCGCTCCTCCGAAGAGCTTTCCGCCGACGGCCTTGCCTGCCTTGATCGCGACGTTCGCGACCTCCGCGGACAGGTGCTTGCGCTTGCCGGCCTTGATGTCGGCGAGGGCGGCGTCGCCGTCATCGCCCGGGGCGATGGAGAACGTCGCGACGACGCCCTCCGGGGTCTCCCGTACGTCGGTAGCCCGGCCGATGACGTCCTCACGGACGTGCTCGACGTTGAAGCCGACGACGGACGGGTCCGGCAGCGTGAACGCGCCGGTGCCGACGGTGAAGCGGCCGAGGTTGGATCGGCACTCCTCGCCGTACGGGACGAGTAGACCGGTCACGGTGCGGTCCTGGTCGGACGCGGTGAGGGTGCCAGCGTCGATGATCACTTCGGTCATGGTCAGTCGGCCTCCGGGATGCCTGTGGGGTTGACGACCGTCGAGAACGCCTCGGATCGGTCGAAGCGGACACGCTGCCCGCGGGGCACGACGCTGTCCATCGACAGGGCCGCCTCGATAGGGGTGATCCAGAACGGGATCGATTCATCCTGGAAGCGAGACCGGTTGCCCTCTTGCGTCGAGTACGTGAGGGACGCCTCGGCGAGGGAGCCGTCCATCATCGACGTCGGCACGTTGAGGAACGAGCCGATGTCGGTGCGGATCGCGTTCCGGGCCTCGGTGTAGAGGTCCGCCTTGACCTCGCCGTGTGTGACGACCTCCATGCCCGGCGGCGTCCAGGACACCGCGCCGTTGACGCCGGTGCGCGCGTCGGCCCACGTCTTGACGTGGCCCTTCACCTCGTCGGGGTCGAGCTCGGTGTAGTCGGTGACCTTTAGCTCGATGAGCGGGATCGGGTTGCGCATGCGACCGACCCACGCCTCCTCGGTGGAGAGGGCGCCGCGGATCGTGCGTGCACCGACGGAGAGCAGGCCGTCCCACGGTGCGTTGATGAGGATGTAGTCGTCGTCGGCGAGGTCGACCCACTCACTGTCGCTGGCTTCGCGGGCCTGGACGACGCCGAGCGCCGTGATCCGCCAGTCAGCGCGGGGGTGCCAGCGGGCGTCGAGGAGCTGCCCGGACGAGCCGTTCTCGCGGAGCCAGAGCGCGACGCCGTGGAAGATCAGGTCATCGACGGTCCACGCGATGCGTTCCTGCGGCGTGACGGGGCCGCTGGTGCGGTAAGCCCAGGTCGGCTGGGTCGAGAGCGGCCCGTTCTCGTCGAGCACCACGAGCGGGAACCGCTGGATCGCGCCGACGAGCAGGTTCCGGCCGCGGGCGATGGCTGGGACTGTCATCGCGACACTGCGCTCGAGGGGCAGGTTGTTCGCGAGCTCCGCTCCCCAGATCTCCGCGATCGTGATCTGCGACATCCCGCCGACGGGCTGCCAGGGCGAGGCCAGCGTCAAGTCGACGGGCTTGAGCTCGATGCGCTTGAGCCCGAGGGCGGAGAGGAGTCCCACAGCCGGAGCGTACCACCGTTGTTGTGGATTCCCTACAACCGACCAGCCCCTTCTGTTGTAGATAGTAGCACAGTGGTGCGTGGTGGTGCCGGCGTTAGGCGGCGAACGGTTCGGCGCGCTTCCGGAACGGGTGCTGGTCCACCCACCGCAGCGCCATGGCCGCGCCCTCGGCGGCGATAATCGACGACTCCCACTCGTCGCGGCCCAGCGCCCAACCCTTCGTCTTCGTCGACTCGCGGCGGGTGACGAGCGCCATCGCGTCAGTGAGGTCCGGCTGATCCCAGTGCGCGAGGTTGCCGGCGTCGAACTCCGCCTTCAGCAGTGCGGCCGACGCCTGCACGTCAGGCCACTTCTGCGGAGCCAGCCGAGGTCGCGGGCGGAGGCGACCGAGGTCCTCGGCGACGATCGCGACCGGCCCCTGCACGTCGTGCGCGATGTGCGTCCGGAGCTTCGCCGCGAGCGTGGCGGCGGCCGGGGCAAGCCACTTCGTGCCCTTCCTGTAGTCAGCAACGCCGAGGCAGCCGCGACCCTCGTCGTCGCGCCACGCGACCACGATCGCCGAGCAGGACTGGTCCGGGTGCACGGCGATTGCAAGCCCGACCGACCGGTCCGTCGGCATCGCCGGGAGCTCGTTCCCGACCTTGAACGTCGCCCACTTCTCCATGTCGAAGAACGTCTCGACGGCGCCCAGGCGACCGAAGATCGACAGGTACTCCTCGGCGAACTGCCGCGTCGTCAGCTTGAGCCACCGCTTGCGGATCACGTCCGTCGTCGTCAACGTGCCGATGCCCGGGTGCGACGCGAGGGCGAGCCGCTCCACCGTTTCCCAGTTCTCGAGTTCGGTGTTGTCGATCGCGGCGAGGTCGGTGTCGTCGGGTGCGGCGTACTCGAGGATCGCGGCTTCGCCCGCACGCCCGTCGACAAGCGTCTCCCACAGGAGGTTCCCCTCGCGGAACTTCGCCGCGGTGCCGGCGACGACCAGCTGCGCGTCAGGGCGGGTGTCCATCGTCGCGAGCGCGCCCGCCATGAGGTCCTCGGTCATCTCCGGCGACGCCTCGCCCGCCTCGTCGAGGATGATCAGGTCGAACGCGTCCGACCGGAACGACTCGCCCTGTGGCGGGAGCACCTGGAAGATGCTGCCGTTGTCGAACTCGATGCGCTCCGACCCGCCGGCCTTCCGGATCTTGAACGGCGCCTCCTTCATGTCCGGGTACAGCCGCTCGAGCACCGGGACGATGTCCTTCCGGAACCGGTCCCGCGCCTTCGTACCCGTCGTGCACGTCGTGTACCCGACGAAGTACTCCTCCCGAGAGGCACACCGGCCCAGAGCGAGCGCGAACAGCGTCGTCGTCTTGGTGGACCGGCGCGGGAGCAGCACCGCGACAGTGTCCACCGGCTCGTTGCAGACGTCCGCGAGGCGCATCTGCTGCGGCTTGAGCTCCTTCCGGCCGCCGAAGACCCCCATGAGCCGAGCGCCCTCGAGGAACTCCTCACGAAGAGCCGGATCCGCGTTGAGCTTCGACTGATGGAGCGGGGGGATGCCCGAGTCACGGCTGATATCCCAGGTCCCGGATAGAAAATCGCTGCTGCCGAGGCGGGGGGTAGCGAAGGCCCCGCTCAAAGAACGGGAATCCTGCATATCAGCGATGTTCTCGGTCTGCGTGATCACCACTGCAGGAGCCTCCTACTTGACTTGTGTCGCGCGAGTTGCTTCGCGCGACCTTCCTTGCCACCGTCGGACCTATTGCACTTCACGTGCGCAGGACCCAGGTTCGACGGAGCATCGATCATCGCGGTCGTCCACCCTCGTGCCCTGCCCTGCTCGACCGAGACGATGTGCCCGACGTCCCACGCCTGAGTGGGGAGCACCGAGTGTCCGCACCTGTTGACGCACAGCCGGGGCAGGGAGGCCGCGATGAGGGGCCGCTGCTGTCGCGTGGTCGACCGCCACGACGCTGACCGGTGGTGGGCGCTCATGCGTACCGCCACCGGACGCACTGATCGACGATGTCGTTCGAGTCGCGCCAGACCGTCGGGTGATCGGGCTGCACGAACTGCTCGACGCTCGAGACGTTGTCCGCGCTGAGCCGCCACTTCTGTTGGCTGCCGTCCTCGTACTCGAACACGTAGTCCTGCTCGAGCTGGTCTGGCAGGTCATCGAAGTCCTGCAGCTTGTGCCAGCCGTCCGACGCGCTCGATGCTTCGCTGAGGGCGAGCAGAGCGTGGATGATGCCGGCCATAGCGGGGTTGTCCTTCTCGACCTTCTTCGCCAACCGTGCGGCGTCGTCTGCGTGCGTCATGATGCGCTCCTCATTCGTGCGTCGTTGTGTGCCTCATCATCCGTCGCGCAGACCGTCAGTGAAGTGTTCTGCATCGGCATGAGGCAGACCTCGCAGACGGGCGCATTGCTGATGTGGACCACGGGCCACGTCGAAGTCGGTGTCACTAGCTTTGAGTTAGTGCTCTTGTCCCGGCCCGTCCCGTCCCGTCCCGTCCCGACGTCACGCGTGACAGATGCGTGACAGGGTGAGTCCTCCCGGCAGAGTGAGTGGTCGCCCTTGTCGTGTGCGCGCTTGCGCTGCTGCCGCAGCTTGTTGCCCTCGGTGCGCTTGCGAGTTGCGTCGGACGGCAGGTGGTCGTCCGACTCGATCCGGACGAGCCGGTACCGGTCACCGGGCTCAATCGCGAGCAGGTCGGCAGCGGCGAGGTTGGCGAGTGCGGAGGCTGGGTCAGCGTGGTCCGACTGCCGGCGGGCATCGACGCCGCGCATGATGCCGTCGCGCTTGTCTGTGCGGGAGCAGAACTGGATCAGGCAGAGGTAGTGCCAACGGTCCGCGTGCGACAGGTCCTCGAGTGCAGTCATCTGGCACCACTCGTCGCCGAGCTTCGTCCAGCTCATGCGTTCTCCTTCGGGTGAAGGCGGGCATCTGTAGCGCACGTCGCTACAGATGCCCGCGAGTGGTTCAGTGCTGGTCGGGGATGTCGAGCTCGGGCGGCATGGACGCTTCGGCTGCGAGCTCGGCCGCGGGCCGCATCTTGTCGATTGCCTCGCTGACGCTGCCTGGCTGCGGCTTGGCGCCGTCGGACGCGTCGCCGAAGTTCGCGGGCGTCGAGTAGACCTCGTTGATGTAGGCGCAGATCGCTTCGCCGAGGTCGTCTGCGTCGTAGACCGGCACCTTCTTGTCGTCGGGCTTGCGGTACTCGTGGCAGATGCGCAGGACCTCGACGAGGTCGTCGGAGATCTGCTGCATGTCGCTGTTGCCGTAGGTTCCGACCCAGTTCTTGACGAGGCCGGCGGAGTGCTCGTAGATCGTGGACATCAGCGGGCCTCCCCGTTCAGCTCTGCGGCGAGAGCAGCGGCGCTGTTGTAGTTCGCGACGAACGTGGCAACGCGCTCGGGCGTCAGCTTGAACTCGTCGTCCTCGATCCAGCCCGCCACGTACCAGTGGGACTCGCTGGCCGGCACCTCGTCGCACTCGGCGAACTTGATCACCTCGACGCGTTGTCCATCCTCGCTGGCGACGAATGCCTTGTGCTGCACGAGGTCGCCCCAGCCGAGCAGGTGGGGTGTGCCCTCGGCCATGCATCCATGCTCACGGCAGTCGACGAGGACGACGATGTCCTCCGCGTTGATGGCCTGGTCGATGTCGGACCAGTGGATGTCGGTGGCGTCTGCTACGGTCATGACTGTCTTGTTCATTGCGTCTCCTGCGGGGATGTTGTGGACGGTGCCTCCGGAGCCGGCCAGGGCTTCGGGGGCGATTTTCGGTACGGGGCGCATCTTTAAGACGCTTCCGCGAACTGCTCGTCGAGCCAGGCGGCCAACCGGTCTGCGTCGAACATCACGCGACCGCCGATCTTGGCGTGCGGTGGTGCTGTCTTCTTCTGGATCATCCATCGCAGCTGCGATTCGTTCTTCCGAAGCGCTTCGGCCGCTTCGGCGAGCGTGAGAAGCCGACGGAGTCGCGGTGTCTCGAGTGTGGGCATGTTCGAATTTCCTCCGGATTGCGATGCTGCAACTGTGTGCAGGAACAGCATTACACAACCATGCGCGTCTCGCAATAGGATGTGATCGTGCAACACACCACTCCCACCCTCGAAGAGCGGTTCGGCCGCGAGGTCGCTGACCGGCGCAGGTCGGTCAACATGAGTCAGAAGGCCCTGGCCGACTTGCTCACCACCGCCGGCCTACCGCTCGACGCGTCCGCAATATCGCGCATCGAGAAGGGCACTCGTGCGCTGCGTCTGAGTGAGGCCCTGTTAGTCGCACGGAAGATGGGCTTCTCACTCGACCTTCTCGGTGACGAGACTCCACCAGAGGAGGAGTACATCCAGCGCCGGAAGCGTTTGGATGATCTTCTGATGGCTGCCGGGGAAGCGGTCCGCTTAGTGGCGGACGAGGCGAATGGCATCGACTGGTTCATCGAGAGCAACCCAGCCGCGTTCGACACGACGGCACCAGAGTTGATGAGCACCATCGAAGCTGAGCTGCGGGCTAACTGGGTGCTGCGGAGCATCGCAACGCGGTGTCGCACGGTCGAAGCACGTGATGCCATCCGATCGCTCGTTGAAACCGTCGCGGCCATCTCGGTAGATGACGCAGTCGGGGAGGACTCTGGTGAGTAGCATCCGCCAGCGACCCGACGGCGCCTGGCGCGCCCGCTACCGAGACGACGACGGCCGCGAACACGCCCGACACTTCGAGCGGAAGCGCGACGGTCAGGCGTGGCTCGAAGAGGTCGCCTCGTCCCGCCTCACGGGTACGTACGTCGCGCCGGCAGCGCAGCGCAGCACGCTCGCCGAGTTCTACGCCGACTGGGTCGGGCAGCAGCTCTGGGCTGAGGGGACTCGCCGGGCAGCCGATCGCGCCCTCGCCGGGTGCTCCTTCGCTTCGATTCCGTTCGGGAAGCTTCGGCGATCACACGGGGAGGCGTACGTCAAGGCTCTGGCAAGCTCGCTCGCGCCGTCGACCGTGAAGACGCGGGTCGCGTACGTCCGCATCGTGCTCCGCGCAGCGATGCTCGATCGTCGCCTGGCGCAAGACCCGCTCGAGGGCGTGAAGCTCCCGGCGATCCGGAAGACCGAGCACTCCATGCGAGTGCCGACGGGCGCCGAGGTGCGTGCGATCCGAGAGCACCTCGATCCCGCGCACCGTGCATTGGTCGATGTCATGGCCTACGCCGGGCTCCGCATCGGAGAGGCCGCCGGCCTGCAGCTCAAGGACGTCGGGTTCCTCCCGTCACGGAGCATTCATGTGCAGCGCCAGGTTCAGAACCGCGTCGGCCGCCTCGATGTCGTGGCGCCGAAGCACGGATCGGAGCGAGTCGTTCCCGTGCCCGACGAGCTCCTGCTGCGGCTTTCGCGGCACGTCGAGACGATCGGGGTGTACGGGAACGAGGGGTGGCTGTTCGGGAGCCCTCCGTCGCCGACCGCGCTCCGGCACTACTTCGTCAACGCGTGCCGCGCCGCCGGCGTGACCGGCGTGACACCCCATGATCTTCGGCACCACTACGCGTCGGGCCTCATCCGCGCCGGGCTTGACCCGGTCGCGGTCGCGAAGGCCATGGGGCACAGCTCACCGTCGATCACGCTCGAGGTCTACGCCCACCTGTGGCCGGATGCCGCGGACCGAACGCGAGTCGCCGCGGCGACGCTCATGAGCTCGTCGGCGGCTTCTGCGGACCAGCTGCGGACTGCGGAGGCGTAGAAGCCCCGAATCCGGCCAGCTTGCTGTGCCGCCGCGAGTACCCGAAGTACACCCCGAGCCCGATCGCGAACCACACCGCGAACCGCACCCACGTCTCCCACTGCAGGAACGTGACGAGCCACAGCGACGCGATCACGCCGATGGCCGGGACGACGGGCATGAACGGGAGCCGGAACTGCCGGTCGAGGTCGGGCTGCCGGTAGCGCAGCACGATCACCGCCGAGCAGACCACCACGAACGCGAGCAGGATGCCGATGTTCGTCAGCTCGGCGACGATGCCGATCGGCAGCACGCCCGCGAGGACGGCCGACGCCCCGCCGAGGATCCACGTGACGCGGGTGGGGACGTGCCGCTTCGGGTCGGTCTTGGCGAACCACTTCGGCATGAGGCCGTCGCGGCTCATCGAGAACCAGACGCGCGAGGCGCCGAGCATGAACGTCACGAGCACGGTCACGATGCCGACGATGGCCCCGATCGCGATGACGTTCGCGACGCCGCCGAGCCCGACCGACGCGAACGCCGACGAGAAGCCCGACGCCGGGTCGATCTCGGTGTACTTCTGCATGCCGGTGAGCACGAGGGTCGCCAGGACGTACAGGACCATCGCGATGCCGAGGGACAGCAGGATCGCCTTCGGCATGTGCCTGCGGGCGTCGACGGACTCCTCGGCCGCGGTCGACATCGCGTCGTAGCCGAACACGGCGAAGAACACGGTCGCGGCACCGGTCATCACGCCGCCGAACCCGAACGGGAAGTACGGGTCGTAGTTGGCGCTGTTGATGTGGAACACCCCGAGCACGACGATGAGCACCACGAGCGCGACCTTGATGCCGACCGCGACGAACTCGAACCGGGCGGCGCTGCGGATGCCGCGGGTGAGCACGAACGCGGTGAGCAGGCAGAGCAGGATCGCGAACACGTCGACCACGTGCCCGTCGCCGGTGCCGGGCGCCCCGAGCATCCACGCGGGCAGGTCGACGCCGAACTGCCCGACCAGGAAGCCGACGTAGCCGGAGATGCCGATCGCGACCACCGCCACGATCGCGGTGTACTCGAGCAGCAGGTCCCAGCCGATGAACCACGCCACGACCTCGCCGAGCACGGCGTACCCGTACGTGTAGGCACTGCCGGCCTTCGGGATCATCCCCGCGAACTCGGCGTAGGACAGCGCGGCCGCGGCGCTCGCGACCCCTGCGACCAGGAAGCTGATGAGCACGGCCGGCCCGGCCACCCCGGTCGCGACCGTGCCGGCGAGGGTGAAGATGCCCGCGCCGATGATGCCGCCGATGCCGATCGCGGTGAGCTGCCAGAGGCCGAGGTGGCGTTTCAGGCCGCCCTCGCCCTCGCCCGCCTCGTCGTCGATCGCGTCGATCGGCTTCCGTCGGAAGATTCCCTGCGTCGTCGTCGTCACCCGACCACTCTGCTCCTCCGACGGCGACGGTGGTAGACCCGGGTCATGCGTCGCCCCGAACGAGTCGTCCCCGGTCCCGGTCAGGAGTCCGTCTGGGACTACCCTCGCCCGCCCGCCGTCGAGGCGGTCCGCGAGCGCGTGGTGGTCCGGCTCGGCGGTGCGGTCGTGGCGGACACGACCGATGCCGTGCGGGTGCTCGAGACCTCGCACCCGCCGGTGTACTACCTGCCGATGGCGGGCATGGACCTGCGCCCGGCCGCGGGGTCGAGCATGTGCGAGTTCAAGGGGCGTGCGCGCTACTTCGACGTGGTCGGCGGCGACGGGGTCGTCGCGCCGCGTGCCGCGTGGAACTACCCGACGCCGGAGCCGGGGTACGAGGAGCTGCGGGACCGCGTCGCGATCTACCCGTCGGCGATGGACTCGTGCGAGGTCGGTGGCGAGGTCGTCCGGGCGCAGGAGGGCGACTTCTACGGCGGGTGGATCACCTCGGCGATCGTCGGGCCGTTCAAGGGCGGGGCCGGCACCTTCGGCTGGTGACGGGCGTCGTCCGATCGGAGGAGGCCGGGAGGCGCGTCACGCCTCCTCCGGTCGGCCCGCGTCGGTCACGTGACCGGCCTGGAGGCGCGGCTCGCGCCCGCCGGTCGGCTCACCTCCGCGACGTGGCGTGCCTGGAGGCGCGGCTCGCGCCCGCCTGTCGGCTCACCTCCGCGACGTGGCGTGCTGGGAGGCGCGCGGTGCGTCCGCACCGTCCGCCCGCGTCCGTGACGTGGCGGACCGTCGCCGCGCCTCCCGACCGCTCGTCTGCTCGCTCGGGCGGCGCTGGGCGCCGGTCGCGTGCCTCCGGCCTGACCGTCCGTCGGCGTGACCGGAGCGGCGGGCGGGTGGCGCGCCTCCCGTCCCGTGGTCTGCTCGCGGGCGCGGCGGGGCGGGCGTCGGGTGCGCCTCCCCATCGTGTCCCGTGGCCCGACGGTCGTCAGCGTCGCGCGTAGGGGGACCAGAACGGCGGCGGGAACGCGCCGTCGGTCGCGAAGGTGAGCAACTGCCAGGCGAGCATCGCGAGCCCCGCGGCCCCGAGGAGCATCCCGACCCAGGCCCACACGCGGACCGCGCGGCGGCGGCCGGCGATGCGGAGCGCCCGGACCCCGCTCAGGACGCACACGACCCCGAACACGAGGCCGAGGAACACGTGCCTCCCCATGCCGGCGGCGGGCACGATGATCCCCATCCACAGCGACAACGGGGCGAGGAGCACGGCCGCGGTGGCCGGGGCGGCGGGCGGCTCGTGGTCGCGCGTCGCAGCTCCCATGGCTCGAACCTACCGAGGGGACACGCCGGTGTCCGTCGCGGCGGTCGGGCCGCACCGGGGTGGCGGTTGGCGAACCGGCCGGTCGGAGGAGCAGCATGGAGGCATGCGTTCCTTCTTCCGGGTCCTCCTCGGCCTCGCGCTCGTCTTCGCGGGGACGAGCCACCTCACCTTCGCCCGCCGTGACTTCCGCGCACAGGTCCCGGACTTCGTGCCGCTCGACGTCGACACCACGGTGCTCGCCTCGGGTGTCGCCGAGATCGGGCTCGGCAGCGCGCTCCTGCTCGCACCCCGGGGGCGTCGCCGGACGGTCGGGAACATCGCGGCGCTGTTCTTCACGGCGATCTTCCCGGGCAACATCGCGCAGTGGGTCAACCGGCGCGACGCGTTCGGGCTCGACACCGACGAGAAGCGCGTCGCCCGGCTGTTCGGGCAGCCGGTGCTCATCGCGTGGGCGCTCTGGTCGACGCG
This sequence comes from Curtobacterium sp. MCBA15_004, assembly GCF_001865055.2. Taxonomy (NCBI): domain Bacteria; kingdom Bacillati; phylum Actinomycetota; class Actinomycetes; order Micrococcales; family Microbacteriaceae; genus Curtobacterium; species Curtobacterium sp. MCBA15_004. Next base: position 1,385,053 of record NZ_CP126266.1, read on the forward strand.
CGGGGGCGCCGGGCGCCGGTCGCGCTGAGGCGGGGCTGCGGGGCCGCGGGGCTGCGGGGCTGCGGGGGCGGCCGGGCTGGGCGCCTTGGCCGCGCGGCGGCCGCGGCGTCTCTCGCACAAGGGAAAGCAGCTCGCGCCACGGAATCTCGTGGCGCGAGCTGCTTTCCGTTGTGCGGCGCGATCGGTGCTCGTTCCTGCACAGGGCGGTCAGCAGTCCGCGCTGTCCACAGGTTCGTGGGCGCGGCCACGACGGAGCGACCCGCCACGGGAGGCTCGTGGCATGACCGGAACAGACGAACTCGACCGCCTCTTCGCCACCCCCGCCCGTACCGACGCCGACGTGGTCGCCCTCGTCGAGGGGGTGGTGGGCAAGCCGCTCCGACGACAGTGCTGGGTGCTGTTCCTCGACGCACGGGCGCTGCCGGTGCCGTTCCTGCTGCCGGTGTCCGACCTGCCGTGGGAGCCCGACGAGCACGTCGAGGACTTCGCCACCCTCGTCGCCGAGGTCTGCGCGGACACCACCGCGGTCGAGGTGGTCGTGGTCTGGGAGCGCCCGGGGGAGTCGCGGCTGTTCCCGGTCGACTGGGAGTGGGTGGACGCCTGTGCGTGTGCGTTCGCGGAACGGTCCGTCCGGCTCCGCGGGCAGGTCGTCGTGCACACCGGGGGCGCGTCGATGATCGAGCTGCACGACGCCGAGTTGCCGGAGTCGGCGTGAGCCAGCTCGTCGGACGCACTCGGGGGAAGGCACCGGTCCGGCGCTCATCCCGGCGGGCGCGGTCGGCCTCCGCTCGTGGGCCGGCCCACGTCCGGTCGTCACCCTTCGGGCGGGCTCGGCGTCCGCTCGGGGGGGGGGGGGCAGCCGTGCGGACGCGCTCGGCGTCCGCTCGGTGGTCAACCCTGCGGGGCGGTGTCCGGGACGGTCTGGCCGGTGAGGCCCTCGACGATGGTCTTCGCCTCGGGCCAGAACTTCGCGTAGTGGTCCGGGTCCGAGTTGATCTGCACGGCGTGCGCCATCTGCGTCGGCGTCATCGTCTTCCAGCCGGGCACCTTGACGAGCTTCGTGTAGAACATCGTCGCCGCCGTGTACGGGTCCATCCGCTGGTCGTAGGTGCCCCACGCGCCGTTGTCCCGCTGCTGGAACAGTCCGCGGCTGTCCGGGCCGGCGGTGTCACCGTGGTCGAGGTTCACCAGGCTCGACTCACCGATCGCCGTCATCACCCCGACCGCCTGCGTGTGGGGGCCGATGCCCTGCGCCTGGGCGGCCTGGATCACGGATGCGGCGTTGACGAGTCGGTCCTGGCAGAACCCGGCGATCGGCCCGGCCGGCACCGCGATGCCGCCGACGGTCTTCGTCGGAACGTCCGGGCACGCCGGGGCTGCCTCGACGGACTTCGCGGCACCGGTGAGGGAGTGCACGGCGATGACGACCACGACGATCACACCGATCACGGCCGCCACGACGCCGGCGCCGAAGACCGAGGCGATCGTGATGCCGGCGCGGCGCATGCGGGTCCTCTCGTGCGGGTGGTCGACGGGCTGTCGGGCACAGCGACCCTACGGTCACCCGCTGGGAAGCACCACCGCCCGGACGAGGGGCGGGGCGGTGGGTGCCGTCGGCTCCCGGTCAGCGCTCCCGACGACCGAAGACGCCGGCGGCGGCGAGGGAACACACCACGATCGAGCCGATCGCGACGGCGAAGATCACCTCGGAGGCGTCCATCACGACGTCCGGTCGTCGTCTCGACCGGGGCCGCGCGAGCCCGAGCCGTGCTGGTCCCCGGTGCCGTGCGGGCCACCGGTGCCGTGCGGGTCGGAGCCGTTGAGGTCCCCGCCGCCGTGGCCGCTGTGGTGGCCGCTGTGTCCGGCGGTCCCCGTTCCCGGCCGGACGACCGCGGTCGGCTCGGTGACCAGGCCGGTGGGGGCCTTCTCCGGGTGCTTCCGGCCGTGGGTCAGCCACGTGACGATCCAGAGCAGGACGCCGAGCGCCAGCAGGGCACCGGCGATCTGGTACTGCTGCGGGTCGCGGCCGGACGAGAACGGCATGACGAGCCACAGGCAGGTCACGACGCCGATCACCGGCACGACGACCCCGGCACGGAAGTGCTTGTGGTCCACCCGGTCGCGCCGGAGCACGAGGACGGCGGCGTTCACCACGGCGAACACGGACAGGAGCAGGAGCGAGGTGGTGCCACCGAGGACCACGACGATGGGGGAGTCGGGGTCGAGCGAGACCCAGCCGATGAGCGCGAGCGAGATGAGCGTGGTGAAGACGATCGCGGTCGACGGGGTGCGGCGCGCCGGGGACACCCGGCCGAGGAAGCCCGGCAGCACGCCCTGCTTGCTCATGCCGTACAGCAGCCGCGACGCCATCATCATGTTGATGAGCGCGGTGTTCGCGACCGCGAACATCGAGATGAACGGCAGCAGATCGGCGATCGGGAAGTCCGGCGCCGCGGTCTGCACGACCGTGACGAGCGGGGTCTCGTTGCCGGCCAGCTCACCGATCGGCACGACGGCGACGGCGCAGATGGACACCAGCACGTAGATCACGGCGGCGATCCCGAGCCCGGTGAGCATCACCTTCGGGAAGATGCGGGAGGGGTCCTTCGTCTCCTCGGCCATGTTCACCGAGTCCTCGAACCCGACCATCGCGAAGAACGCCAGCGAGGTCGCGGTCGACACCGAGAGCAGCAGGGTCTTGTCCTCGGGGGTGTCGAACATCACGACGCGGGAGAAGTCCGCATTGCCGCCGGCGATCGCCCAGAACCCGATGAGGATCACCATCACCAGGCCGGACAGCTCGACGAGGGTCAGGACGACGTTGGTCTTCACGCTCTCGCTGACGCCGCGGAAGTTCACCGCCATCACCGCGAGCATGAAGCCCATCGCGATGAGCATCACGACGGCGTTCGGCAGCTCGAGACCGAAGCCCGCGCCGAGGTTCGCAGCGAACGCGCGGGACGCCGTCGACGCCGAGGTGATGCCGGAGCACATCACGATGAACGTGACGATGAACGTGACGAAGTGGATGCCGAAGGCCTTGTGCACGTAGAGCGCCGCCCCAGCCGTCTGCGGGTACTTCGTGACGAGCTCCAGGTACGAGAACGCCGTGAGGAGCGCGACCGCGAACGCGATGAGGAAGGGGAGCCACGCTGCCCCGCCGACCTCGGCCGCGACCTGCCCGGTGAGCGCGTAGACGCCCGTGCCCAGGATGTCGCCGACGATGAAGAGCAACAGCAGCTTGGGACCGATGACCCGGCGCAGCTCCGTCGGCTGCTGCGAGGGGCGGTCCGTCTCGGTGGTGGCCATGCCCGTCAGCCTGACCCCGGGGGACACGTCGCTGTCCGGTTTCACAGGAACCTCCCCGAAGACCGCAACACGGCTGTGCCCTGGCCGGTGCGGACGCACTCGGGTGGCATCGCTACGCTCCGACGCATGTACGAGGATTCCGAGACCACCGAAGAGCCCGTCGAGTTCGCCGACTTCAACGCGAAGCTGCTGGTGCTCGACGTCCTCTGCTACGACCTGGACGTGATCGAGCCGTACTCCGGCGCGGACGACGAGGTGTCCGACGAGGACCTCGACGTCGAGGGCCAGGACGACCGGGCGCGGGAGTACTACGACGACATCGACCTGCTGCCGTCGCAGCTCGCGATGGTGGTGGAGCTGACCGTCGACTCCGACCTCGAGGTGCTGCAGGACGTGCACCCCGGGTGGGAGGGCTCCGACGACCGCTTCGACCCGCAGAACTGGGACGACGTGCTCGACCTCCCGGAACTCGCGGTCGTGTACGCCGCGGCACCGTTGCCCGCGCACGTCGCCGAGCGCCTCGCGGCGAAGGGCGTCGACGTCCGCTCCGCATGACGGTCCGACGCACCGCGCGCGGTGATCCAGCGCGGTGCGGCATGCTCGCGCACAACCGAAGGCACCTCGCACCACGGAAGGACGTGGCGCGAGGTGCTTCCCGTTGTGCGAAGCGCCCCCGCAGGTCCGCCCGGGGGTCAGCTACCGTTGCAGCGCGCGCACCTGCTCGGTGAACTGCGCCGCTCCGCCCTGGGCCGGGTGTCGCACGGCCACCGCGTCGATGCCCGCGAGCGCGAGCGCCCCCTGCGCCTTCCGTCCGACCGCGACGACCCGGACGGGCCGCAGCCCCGGCCGCGCGGCACCCGCACCGGTCGCGTCCACAGCACCGGTACCGCCGCCGCCGAGCGCATCGAGCAGCGCCAGCGCGACCGGTGCCCCCGCCCGCACCTCGGCCGGCCGTGGGGTCCGGTTCGTCAGCCGGTCCGGCGCCACGAACGGGTGGTGCGGGAAGATCGCCCACGTCAGCGGCAACGGCCCCGACCAGTCCCGGAGCGCCGCCTGCACCACACGGGACGAGGCCTCCCACGGTGCGGTCGGCTCCTCGGGCTCGAGCACGTCGAACCCGAGCGAGCCGAGCTCCCGCATGCTCGTGAACGGGATGCCGGTGTTGGTCATGCCCCGCCAGCCCGGGGCCTCGGCGACCAGGACGGTGTCCGCCGCGGGCCCGACGTGCGCCAGGTAGCGGGACAGGTTCTCGCGTCGCAGTCGGCCCGCCGCGGTCGACACGTCGTACAGGGCCTCGGCGTCCTCCGCCACCGGGACGGCGTCGAGCGCAGCCCAGAACCCGTCGAACCCGGACGGGGACCCGGACCCGCCGGCCCCGGACCCGCCGGCCCCGGACCCGGCGGCCCCGGACCGGCCGACCCCGGACCCGTCGAACGCAGCCCCGCCCATCAGCCCCGCCCGAGCACCCGGCGGTAGACGTCCTCGAGTCCACCCGCCGACCGCTCCCAGCTCAACCGCTCGGCGTGCTCCCGCCCCGCCGCGGCGAGCCCGGACGCGTACGCGGGGTCGGTCAGGATGTGCTCGATCTCCGCTGCCCACACCGCCGGGTCGCGGGACTCGAGCACGACCCCGGTCTCGCCGTCGACCACGGCCTCGCGCAGACCTCCGGCAGCGGCGGCCACGACGGGCACCCCGGACGCCGAGCCCTCGAGCGCCACCAGGCCGTACGTCTCGGAGTGCGACGGCACGAGCACGGCTGCCGCGCCGCGGAACAGGAGCGCCAGGTCGGCACGCGACTGCGGCCCGATGAAGGTGACCCGGTCGGCCACGCCGTGCGCGGACGCGAGCCGACGCAGTTCGGCGAGGTGGTCGCCCGCCTCGCTCGAGGCGTCCCCGGCGATGACGAGGGTGGGGCGTGCCTCCAGGCCGATGCCGGCGATCGCCTCGATCGCCAGGTCGAGCCCCTTCAACGGCTGCACGCGCGCCGCGGCGACGACGTACGGGACGGCCGCGCGGCGGGCGCCGGCGGTCGCCGGACGGAAGACGGACCCGTCGACGCCCGGCGGGACGATCCAGACGCGCGACGGGTCGCCGCCCAGGCGGGTGCGCACCGTGTCTGCCTCCGCCTCGGAGACCACGACGACGGCGTCGGAGTCACGCGCCAGGAGACGCTCGCCGGCCTCACGGCCGGCCGACTCCGGACGTTCGCCCTCGGACAGCGGGGTGTCGGCGCTCGCCGCGATCGAGTGGAAGGACTGCACGTGCGGGATCCCGCGCTCGCGTGCGATCGGCAGGGCGGCGGCCCCGGAGAACCAGTGGTGCGAGTGCAGCACGTCGTACGGCCCGAGGTCGGCCAGGGCGTCGCGGAAGGGTGCGATGAACGCGTCGTGCTCGCCCTTCGGCACGGGCTGGGCGGGGCCGGCGGACAGGAACCGCAGGCACACGCCGGGGAGCAGCGAGACGCTGTCCGGCTGCGTCGGGGCCGATCGCCTGGTGATGACGTCGACCTGGTGACCGCGGTCGGCCAGGGCCTCGGCCTGGTGGCGGACGACCACGTTCATGCCGCCGACCTCGCCGGATCCGGGCTCGTCGCCGGGGGAGGTGTGCAGCGACACCAGCCCGATGCGCAGGGGTTCGGTGGTGGTGCTCACCGGCCAAGCCTACCCAGCGGGTCGCCGCTGGGACGGGCGCGCTGGCGCGACGACAACCGGTCTCCGGCCCGCCTCGTCCACCGGGTCGGACGGGAGGCGCGGATCACCTCCCAGCACCTGCACGCGCTGGTCGCCGTGCCGCTCCCAGAACGCGGCCGTCCAGGCGCACAGGGCGCCGTCCAGCAGGTCCTCCCGGTGCTTGTGCGTCGGCCCGTGCAGCACGGAGGGCTCGGCGAGCCCGGCCGTCAGCGGGTGCGAGTCGAGGCGCAACGGGGGATCGAGCGGGGTCGAGCGGAGCCGGCGCACGAGTTCGTCGAACGCCTCGGCGCGGCGGGCACGCGCCAGCGGGGCGGGGACCTTCAGGTCGAGCCGCTTGTACCGGGGACGCTCGTCGTCGTAGCCGAGCTCCTCGGCCCCGACGAGCGTCGTGTACGGATAGCACTCGAACGCCGCCGGACCGGTGCGCGCCCGCATCCCATCGGTGTCGGACACGTACCCGACGCCGAGCGCGGTCAGCCGGGCGAGCAGCGCGGTGCCGGCGCTCGCCGCGGAGGCCTGGTTCGTCGGGTTCGCGGCGACCTTCCACCGGCCGTAGCGCTGCCCGACCTGCCGTTCGGCCTCGCGGATGCCGGTGGGGTTCGTCACGACGAGCGAGGCGTCGACGGCGACGAGCGTCCGCGGACCGAGGTGTCCGGCGATCCAGTCGGTCACGGCGTCGACGCCGCGGGCCCACCCGGCGTCGGTGATCGTGCCGTCGGCGTCGGTCGCGACGAGGCCGGTCTCGTTCGCGGGCTTCCGGTCGCTGCCGAGGCCCCACGCCAGGTCCACTCCGAGGTACGCGGTCACCCACCCATCGTGCACCGTGTGCCTCCTGCTCCCGTCCCCACCCGGGAGGCGTGGCGTGCCCCGATGGAGCAGACGATGTCGGGTCGAGGGCTCCCACCCGACGATTCCTGCTCCACCGACACGGGAAGGGCGGGAGCGTCGCGGGAGCTGCCGGGCGTCATGTGACCTCGTCCCGCCGGGTCCGTGTACGGTCCGCTGCATGGCGAGCGAGGCGACGACGCTGACGGTCCCGGGGCCGCACGGCGACCGGGAGGTCCGGATCAGCAGCCCGTCCCGGGTGCTCTGGCCCGGGGCCGGGATCACGAAGCTCGACCTCGCCGAGTACCTCGTCGCCGTCGGGGACGCCTTCGTCCGGGCGAACGGCGACCGGCCGATCTCGCTGCAGCGGTTCGGCGCGGGCATCGACGGGGAGTCGTTCTTCTCGAAGAACCCGCCGAAGGGCGCGCCGGACTACGTCCGCGACGTCACGGTGACCTACCCGAGCGGGCGGTCGCACCCGCAGCTCGTGGTCGACGAGCCGGCGGTCGCGGTGTGGGCGGCGCAGATGAACACCGTGGTGTTCCACCCGTGGGCCTCCCGTGCGGAGGACAGCGACCACCCCGACCAGCTCCGCATCGACCTCGACCCGCAGCCCGGCACCGACTTCGCCGACGCCGTCCCGATCGCGCACGCGCTCCGCGAGGTGCTCGCCGAGGCCGGCCTGACCGCGTGGGCCAAGACGAGCGGCAACCGCGGCCTGCACGTGTTCGCGCCGATCCGCCCGGAACACGAGTTCCTCGACGTGCGGCACGCGGTGATCGCCGCCGCCCGCGAACTCGAGCGACGGATGCCGGACCGGGTGACGACCGCGTGGTGGAAGGAGGAGCGCGGGCAGCGGGTGTTCGTCGACTTCAACCAGGCGAACCGCGACCGGACGATGGCCGGTGCCTACAGCCCCCGCGCCCTGGCGCACGCGAGCGTCTCGACGCCCGTCTCCTGGGACGAGCTGGACGACGTCGACCCGACGCGCTTCACGGTGCTGTCCGTGCCGGAGCGGCTCCGGACGGTCGGCGACCCGTGGGAGACGATGCACGAGGAGCCGGGGGAGTTGTCCACGCTGCTCGGTTGGTGGGAGCGGGACCTGGCGGCCGGGCTGGGCGAACTGCCCTTCCCGCCGGACTTCCCGAAGATGCCGGGGGAGCCGCCGCGGGTGCAGCCGTCCCGCGCGAGGAAGTCCTGACCCAGGAGCGGGTCCGGTCGACCGACCGGACCGATCGGTCTCAGACGGCGGAGAGGTCTTCGCGCCGGTCGGGGTCGACCACGCGCGTAGTGTGCATCGGGAGCGTGACGCTCGCGGTGTGCAGGCGCGTCAGGCGGGACCAGGTGCCGCGGTTCGCGTCGCTGATGCCGTCGATGATCATGTCCCGCTCCCGTCCCGTGGCGTCCCCCGCCACGTTCCCAAGTCACTAGTTAGCCTAACTACTCCCGCAGCATATGAGGGGTCGTCGACCCTCGCAAGCGGACTGGCCAGAAGTCGCAGTCCCCCGTTCGGGGCGGCGCGCCGGGCACGGCGTGCGGAGTCGGGCGGACCTCAGCGCAGCACCTCGCGCAGGTCGTACGCCGTCGGCACCTCGAGCTGGTCGAACCCGCACGACCGCGCGTCCCGGTCCGGCCGCCACCGCGCGAACTGCACCGTGTGGCGGAACCGGTCGCCCTCCATCTGGTCGTACCGGACCTCGAGCACGCGCTCCGGCGCGAGCCGGACGAACGACGTGTCGTGACCCGACGAGAACCGCGACCGTTCCCCGTCACCGGTGACGGGCCTCCCGTCCGCATCGCGGAGCACGACGGGGTCGAGCTCCTCGACCAACGCGAGCCGCGTCCTGTCGGTGAAGGCGGACACGCCGCCCACCTGCCGGAGCTCCCCGTCGTCGTCGTACAACCCGACCAGGAGCGAGCCGACCCCGGTCCCGCTCTTGTGCACGCGGTACCCGATCGCGACGACGTCGGCGGTGCGGTGGTGCTTGACCTTGAGCATGGTGCGCTTGTTCGGCTCGTAGGGCTTCGTGCGCGGCTTCGCGACGACACCGTCCAGGCCGGCTCCCTCGAAGGTGGTGAGCCACTCGCGGGCGAGCGCGACGTCGAGGGTCGTCTGCGTGACGAACAGTGGGTCCACCAGGTCGGCACCGAGGTCCTCGAGCCGGGCACGCCGCTCGTCGAACGGCAGGTCGAGCAGCTCGGACCCGTCGACGGCGAGCAGGTCGAACGCGACGAACTGCGCCGGGGTCGCGACGCTGAGCGTCCGGATGCGTGACGCGGCGGGGTGGATGCGCTGCGACAGGGCCTCCCAGTCGAGGCGTTCGGCCCCGGGTTCGCCGGCGCGCACCACGACCTCGCCGTCGAGCACGACCGGGTGGTCGCGACCGCCGAACTGCGCGCGGAACGCCTCGACCAGCTCGGGGAAGTACCGGGTCAGCGGCTTCGCGCCGCGGCTGCCGATCGTGACGTCGTCGCCGTCGACGGTCACGATCCCGCGGAAGCCGTCCCACTTCGGTTCGTAGCGCAGGCCGCCGCGCACGCTGTCCGGGTCGGGGACGGCGGCGACCGCCTTGGCGAGCATCGGTGCGATCTCCATGCGCCCTGTCTACCCGGCACGGGCTGGCGGGCCGGGCGGGCGGAGCAGACGCGGTGCGACCGGCCGGGAGGCGCGGTGCGGCCGGTCGGGTCGGCGCGCGTCGCGGGGTGGTCGCCCGACGAGCGGCCGGGAGGCGCGGTGCGGCCGGTCGCGTCGTCGCGCCTCACTAGGGTGGTCGCGTGACGACCGTGCCCCCGCCGGCAGCGCCGGCACCGGAACCGACCAGTCCCGTGCAGGCCGCCGCCCTCCGCGCGGGCGAGCTGCCGCCCGTCGAGGAGGTCCGGCCGGGGGTGTGGACCCTGGCGGTGCCGTTCCACGGCGGGGTGCCCGCGGCGACGCTCGCGTACGTGGTCGAGGACGCCGCGGGGGACCTCACGGTCATCGACCCGGGGTGGAGCGGCGACGGGTCGCTCACCGAGCTGCGCGCAGGTCTGCGGTCGATCGGCCGGTCCCTCGACCACGTCGCCCTCGTCGCGGTCACGCACCTGCACGCCGACCACCTCGGTGCCGCCGCTGCGGTCCGTGCGGCGTCCGGCGCACGGGTCGCGATGCACGCGGCCGAGGTGCACGCCCTCGAGCACGAGCGGGCGGACGCTGCCGCGAACGATGCCGACATCGCGACGTGGGGGCTGCCCGAGGACCTGCAGATGGGGGTGGTCGCGGCGTGGGGCACCGGCCGTCGGATCGGTCGCTCCGCGGGGGAGCCGCCGTACGCCGACCTCCTGCTCGGGGACGGCGACGTGCTGCCCGTGCCCGGACGGACGATCACCGCGCTCGGGACCCCGGGGCACACCGGCGGGCACCTGTGCTTCGTCGACGAGGCCGACGGGCTGCTGTTCACCGGCGACCACGTGCTGCCGCGGATCAACCCGGGCATCGGGCTCGGCGGGCGCACCGCGACGAATCCGCTCGCCGACTACCTGGCGTCGCTCCGACGACTCGACCCGTACGCCGACCTCGAGGTCTGCCCCGGGCACGAGTACCGCTTCCGCGACGTCGTGACCCGGGCACGCACCCTCGTGCAGCACCGGGAGGAGCGGACCCGCCACGTCGCGGCGGCGCTCGACGCCCGGGCGGGGACCGACCCCACGCTGTACGAGGTCGCCTCACGCGTGCCGTTCAGCGGCGGGATCGGCTCGATGACCGGGTTCCTGCTCGCGAGCGCGCTGACGCAGACGCGGTTCCACGCGGACCTGCTCGGTCGCGGCGACGAGGTCCGCCCCGCCTGACGCACCGCCCGTCAGCGCCGCGCCCGCTGGCACCGTCCTGCTGGCGGCGGCGCCGGCAGGCGCGGCGTCACACGATCGTCGCGGCGAGTCGTTCGAGCGTCGTGCGGGCGTCGGCGACCTCGGCGGCGGCGTGGTCGGCGAGCGGTGCGAGCTCCGGGACGCGGTGGGCGAGCGTCGCGCTCACCGTGACCGGGTAGTGCTTCATGCCGAGCGCGGACGCGAGGACGATGTCGAGCACGGGGGAGCCGTGGTCCCAGGTCTCCGTCGGGGTGCCGACGTCGTAGGTGGCCCCGCGGCTCACCACCGTGACGACCGGTCGACCGGCGAGTGGCTGCACCGCCCCGGCGAGGACCCCGGGGACGTGCACGCGGTCGATCCAGGCCTTGAGCGTCGACGGCACGGTGTAGTTGTACAGCGGCGCCCCGATGACGACGGCGTCGGCCGCGATGAGCTCGTCGACGACCTCCTGGCGCAGGCGCTCGGCCTCGGGAGCGACGGCCTCGTCCGGGCGACGGTCCGCGGCCGCCCAGTGCAGCGCCGAGGTCTCGAGGTGCGGGAGCGGGTCGGTGTGCAGGTCCCGGCGAATGACCGTGTACTCGGGGCCGCGGGCACGCCAGGCGTCGGCGAACGCCGCGGTGAGGTCGCGGGAGCGGGAGTGCGCGAGGTCGGCCGACGAGTCGATGTGCAGCAGGGAGGGCATGGGCCCACGCTACCCACGCCGGACCGGACCGGTCGGGGCCGCGACCGGCTCCGTCGCACCGTGCGGGGTGCGACGGGGCCGTGGCGCGCCTCCAGGCCGTCACGCCGAGCGGGGGCCGTCGCCGCCGGGCAAGCCGGGGCGCCCCGGCGCCGCCCGATCGGCCACGGGCCGGTCACGTCCTGGTGGCGGCTTCCTCGCGGTCCCGGTGCACGGTCTCCGCGGCCCGCTCGAGTGCGTCCCGGAGGGCCCGGACCGCGGGCGCGGACGACCCGGCAGCGCGGACGGTCGTGAAGATCGTGCGCCGTGGTCGCTCGGGCAGGTCGACGAGTCGGCACGTCGTCGTCCGCCCGGTCCACATCAGGTCCGGCATGAGGCTCACGGCGTTGCCGGACTCGACCAGTCGGATCTGCGTCTGCAGGTCGGCGGTCTCGTAGCGGACGTCCGGCTCGAAGCCGAAGCGGCGACAGACCTGCTCCGCGAAGTGCCGGGACGCGGTCCCGCGCGGCTCCATCACCCACGGCAGCGCCTCGGCGTCCTCGATGCTGGACACCGGTGCGAGCGCGGTGTCGACCGGGGGGAGCGCCAGACGGACCTCGTCCGTCGTCAGGTCGGAGCGGACGAGCCCGGGCAGGTGAGGTGCCGCGTGCGCGGGGTACTGCTCCGCGATCACCATGTCGAACTCACGCGCCCACGTCTCGTGCAGCGCCGCCTCCGGTTCGTGCTGCACCATCTCGATGCGGACGTCCGGGTGCGTCGTCGTCATCTCCCGCAGCGCGTTCGGCATGAGGGCGAGCGCCGCGGACTGGAACACGGCGACCCGGACACGGCCCTGCACGGTCGGCAGCGAGGACTCGACCTGCGCCTGTGCGGTGTCGAGGACGTCGAGCACGTGCCCGGCCGCCTGCACGAGCACCTCGGCCTGCGGAGTGAGCTGCAGGCGCCGTCCGACCTTCCGGAGGAGCTGCACGCCGGCCTCGCGTTCGAGCACCCCGAGCTGCTGGGACACCGCCGACGGGGTGAGGTTCAGGGCCTCGGCCACCGCGGCGACCGTGCCCCGGATCGAGAGTTCCCGCAGGAGGACCAGGCGCCGGACGTCGAGCATGATCGAACAGTAGTTCTTCTTCACGGTACCCGTCAGAACGTTTTGCTTCCGCTACCGGTTCGGCGCGGCCACACTGAGGCCATGACCGACGTCCAGCCGCGCACCGACGCGCAAGCAGCTCCCGCTCCGTCCGCGCCGGACGCCCCCGCCGACGCGCTCGCCGACCAGTCCGTCGCGCTCGTCCGGCAGTGGCTGGCCGAGGCCGAGACATACCCGGCCGACGGCTCCGCCAAGCAGCTCGCCGGCGTGCTCGCCGACCCGAAGGGCCTGGCGTTCGCGGTCGGGTTCGTCGACGGTGTCGTCCGCCCCGAGGACCTCGGCGTCGCGGCCCGGCGGCTGCGTGCCATCGCACCCGACGCCCCCGGCTTCCTGCCCGCAGCGCTCCGCGGGCTCGTCCGGCTCGGTGGCGGCATGGCGCCCGTGCTGCCGAACGTCGTCGTGCCGATCGCCCGCCGCGTGCTGCGCGAGATGGTCGGGCACCTCATCGTCGACGCCACCGACGCCAAGCTCGGGCCGGCGATCGCGAAGATCAAGCGCGAAGGCGTCCGCCTCAACGTCAACCTGCTCGGCGAGGCCGTGCTCGGCGAGAAGGAGGCGGCCCGACGGCTCGAGGGCACCGAGCGCCTGCTCGCCCGCGACGACGTCGACTACGTGTCGATCAAGGTCTCGTCGACCGTGCACCCGCACTCGCCGTGGGCCTTCGACCACGCCGTCGAGGACATCATCGCCAAGCTCCGCCCGCTGTTCCGCCGTGCGGCCGCGTCGAGCCCGGCGAAGTTCATCAACCTCGACATGGAGGAGTACAAGGACCTCGACCTGACGATCGCGGTCTTCACGAAGCTCCTCGACGAGCCCGAGTTCACCGCGCTCGAGGCCGGCATCGTCCTGCAGGCGTACCTGCCCGACGCGCTCGCCGCGATGCAGCACCTGCAGGAGTGGTCCGCCGCCCGTCGTGCCCGGGGCGGGGCCGACATCAAGGTCCGGCTCGTCAAGGGCGCGAACCTGCCGATGGAGCAGGTCGAGGCGTCCGTGCACGGCTGGCCCCTCGCGACCTGGCACACCAAGCAGGACTCCGACACGAACTACAAGCGGGTGCTCGACTGGGCGCTGACGCCCGAGCGCATCGCGAACGTCCGGGTCGGCGTCGCGGGCCACAACCTGTTCGACGTCGCCCACGCCTGGCTGCTCGCCGGTGCGCGCGGGGTCCGCGACGGCATCGAGTTCGAGATGCTGCTCGGCATGGCCCAGGGGCAGGCCGAGGCCGTCCGCCGGACCGTCGGCTCGCTGCTGCTCTACACGCCGGTCGTGCACCCCGGTGAGTTCGACGTCGCGATCGCGTACCTCATCCGCCGCCTCGAGGAGGGCGCGTCGCACGACAACTTCATGTCGGCGGTGTTCTCGCTCGCGTCCTCGCCCGAGCTCTTCGCCCGCGAGGAGTCCCGCTTCCGCGACTCCCTCGTCCCGCTCGGCGAGCCCGGTGGCCTCGACGCCCCTGCCCCGCACCGTGTCGCCGACCGCTACGCGGCCGTCGAGCGCCCCCGGCCGGGCCACTTCGAGAACACGCCGGACAGCGACCCGTCGGTCGCCGCGATCCGCGAGTGGGGCGCCGGCATCACCGGCCGGGTCGCCTCGTCGACGCTCGGCGAGCGCGGCGTCCAGGAGGCCCGGATCACCGCCGCCGAGCAGCTCACCTCGGTCCTCGACCGCGTCCGGACCGCAGGGGCGGCCTGGGGGAGCTGGTCCGGTGCCGCCCGCGGCGCGGTCCTGCACGCCGTCGGCGACGCGCTCGAGGCGAACCGGGCCGCACTCGTCGAGGTCATGGCAGCCGAGGCCGGCAAGACCATCGACCAGGCCGACCCCGAGGTCTCCGAGGCGATCGACTTCGCGCACTTCTACGGCGAACTCGCGGCGCAGCTCGACGCCGTCGACGGTGCCGCGTTCACGCCGGCCGCGCTGACGCTCGTCACGCCGCCGTGGAACTTCCCGGTCGCGATCCCCGCGGGGTCGACGCTCGCCGCCCTGGCCGCCGGGTCCGCCGTCGTGCTGAAGCCCGCGCCGCCCGCCGAACGTTCGGGTGCGGTGCTCGCCTCGATCATCGAGACCGCGCTCGACGCGCACGGTGCGCCCGCGGACGTCCTCGCGTTCGTGCAGGTGGCGGAGGACGAGCTCGGTCAGCAGCTCATCACGGCACCGCAGGTCGACCGCGTGATCCTCACCGGCGCCTACGAGACGGCGGAGCTGTTCCGGTCGTTCCGCCCCGACCTGCCGCTGCTCGCCGAGACCTCGGGCAAGAACGCGATCATCGTCACGCCGTCGGCCGACCTCGACCTGGCGGTGAAGGACGTCGTCGCGTCGGCGTTCGGGCACGCCGGACAGAAGTGCTCCGCCGCGTCCCTGGTCGTCCTCGTCGGCTCGGTCGCGACCTCGCGTCGGTTCCGGTCGCAGCTGCTCGACGCCGTGTCGTCGCTCACCGTCGGCTACCCGACCGACCCGACGACGCAGATGGGCCCGGTCATCGAGCCCGCCGCGGGCAAGCTCCTCGAGGGCCTGACCACGCTCGGCGCCGGTGAGTCCTGGGCGGTCGCGCCGCGGAAGCTCGACGACACCGGCCGGCTCTGGAGCCCGGGCGTCCGCGACGGCGTGGCACGCGGCTCGGCGTTCCACCGCACCGAGTACTTCGGTCCGATCCTCGGCATCATGACGGCGAAGACCCTCGACGAGGCGATCGCGATCGTGAACGAGGTCGACTACGGCCTGACGTCGGGCTTGCACTCGCTCGACACCCGTGAGATCGGCACCTGGCTCGACCGGATCGAGGCAGGCAACCTCTACGTCAACCGCGGCATCACCGGCGCGATCGTGCGGCGCCAGCCGTTCGGCGGGTGGAAGAAGTCGGCGGTCGGTGCCGGGACCAAGGCGGGCGGGTTGAACTACCTGCTCGGTCTCGGGTCCTGGACGCCGACCGAGGCCTCCGCGGGGGTCCCGGCGAGCCGTGCCGTGCAGGAGTTCGTCCGCGCTGCGGGCATGGACGACGCCTCGCTCGAGCGCGCCGTCGCGTCCGACGAGCACGCGTGGTCGACGCTGTTCGGCACCGCGGTCGACGTGTCCGCGCTCTCGGCGGAGCGGAACGTCGCGCGCTACCTGCCCTTCCCGGGCGTCCACGTGCGCCTGGCCGACGACGACGTGCCCGCGCTCGTGCGGGTCGTGGCGGCGGCGCTCCGGGCCGGGACCACCGTCGACGTGTCCGTCGCCGGTGGTCTGCCCACGGCGGTCGCGGCAGCCGTGCGGGCGCTCCCCGTGGTGCGGTCCGTGGCCGAGGGCGTGAGCGACGCCGCGTTCGCGAAGCGCATCGCCGCCGGGTCGTCCACGCGCGTGCGGCTCGTCGGTGGGGACGCCGCGGAACTCACCCGTGCCGTGGGCGGTCGGCCCGACGTGGCCGTGTACGGCGGACCCGTCACCGAGGCCGGTCGGATCGAACTGCTGCCGTTCCTCCGCGAGCAGGCGGTGTCGATCACCGCGCACCGCTTCGGGACGCCGAACCACCTCACCGACGACCTGATCTAGGTCGACGAGCCCGACCGGCAACGGCCCCCGACCTCGGTCGGGGGCCGTTGCCGTTCCGTCCCACCGAGGTCCGGACGTCCCGACTGTCCACTGTCCGTACCGGTCGCGCGTTCCCGGACCGGTCCGGACCACGGCTGCGTACCGTCGGCGTCATGTGCGAGTCCGTCCAGTGCCCCGTGTGCGGCAAGACCTCGTGGACCGGGTGCGGTGACCACGTCCGCGACGTCCTGCGCGGCACCCGTCGCCGCGACCGGTGCGGCGGCCACGGGGTCCCGCACCACATGCTCGACGGCGCCGGGTTCCGGTGAGCGGGACGGCGTCGGCCGCCGGTGGTGCGGGCACGGACGGCATCGTCGACCCGCAGGGCTTCGCGCACGTCCGGCTCACCGTGACCGACATCCGGCGGAGCAAGGCCTTCTACGAACAGCTCCTCGGCAGGCCGCCCGGGAGCGACTTCAGCGACCAGATCGACGACCCGACGATCCACGACGACCCGTGGCGCACGTACGGCGGCTGCTCGTTCACCTTCCAGGGGCAGACACTCGGCCTGCGTCCCGTCGCGGCTCCGGGGGACCGGTTCGACCCGGACCGCGTCGGCCTCGACCACCTCAGCCTGCGTGTGCAGAGCGTCGACGACCTGCACCGGGCCGTCGAACGCCTCGACGCCGCCGGGATCGAGCACGGCGCAGTGACCGACCTCGAACCGTTCGGCGTCGTCGTCCTGTCGCTCCAGGACCCGGACGACATCAACCTCGATCTCACCGCGCCGAGGCCGTCCGCCGCCTGATCCGGCACGGGTCGCCCGTTGGCCGGTAGCCGCGCTCACCCCGCCGCCGCCCAGGGCCCGCGCGTTGGCTCGGCACCATGACCGACCAGATCGCCCAGCCCCTCGGCCTCGCCCACGTGCGGGTCACCGTCACCGACATCCACCGCAGCAAGGCCTTCTACGAGCAGCTGTTCGGCACGGCGCCGGCGATGGACTTCAGCGAGCACATCGACGAGCCCGGCATCGCCGACGACCGGGAGCGCCTGTACGGCGGGTGCATCTTCCCGGTCGGCGAGCAGCTCTTCGGCCTGCGTCCGGTCGCACCGAGCGGCCAGCGCTTCGACCCGGACACGGTCGGGCTCGACCACGTGAGCTTCGTCGTCGGTTCGGTCGACGAGCTACACGCCGCCGCCGAGCGCCTCGACGCCGCCGGGGTCGAGCACGGCGAGGTGACCGACCTCGGCGACGCCGGCATGGTGATCCTGTCCGTGCAGGACCCGGACGACATCAACCTGGAGCTCGCCGCCCGGAAGTGACGTCCGGCGCCCGGCAGGGGAGGCGCGGCCTGCGTCCCCGCCGGGTGTCGCGCATCGGCGCTCAGGCGTCGACCGGGACCGCCATCGTGTCCGCGACGAGCGTGCGGAGCTCCGGCGGCACGGGCATCGGCCGGCGGGCCCCCTCGCGGTCGATGATGACGTGCACGAACTCGCCGGTGGCGAGCAGGGTGCCGTCGGACAGCCGGAACAGGCCGAACTCCCACGTCAGGCTGGTGTTCCCGATGCGCTTCGAGCGCATGCCGACCTCGATCACGTCCGGCCAGACGGCGGACTCGACGAAGTGGCAGCTGGACGTCACGAGCACCGCGATCCAGTCCGACGAGAACGGGTCGAGCCCGGCCTCCTCACGGAACCAGTACGTCGACGCGTTGTCCATCGCGCTGTAGTAGATCGTGTTGTTGACGTGGCCGAACATGTCGTTGTCGTTCCACCGCGTGGGGTAGGTGCGGTGGAAGGGGTACTCGTCGAGGGTCATCGAACTCCGTTCCTTCGTCTGCCATCCTCTCGCGCCGACCTCGGTGTGGGCGAAGGACCTCGTGGGCGCGTCGGACCGATCGGGCTCACGGGCGCAGCACGTACTCGAAGGTCGTGCGTGCCCGGCGGGGGTCGGGTCGGTCGCCGCTGATCAGGTCGGCGTACGTGAACGACTCCGAGATGCGGACGAGCAGCCGTGCGAGTTCCTCGGCCGTCAGCGGCGCGGGGTCGAACGCCCCGTGGTCGTGCTCCTCCTGCACGAGCGCGGTGACGACGGCGACGAACCGCCGCTGCACGTCGCTGTCCGTGGTGGTGAGCAGTCGGAGCGCCCGCGCGGGCTCGCGCGTCAGGAAGGTCCGGAAGTAGGGCGCCTCGATCAGGTCCGCCGTGAAGTGGTCGAGCACGGCCGCGATCCTGGCGGCCCCGGTCAGGTCGGTCGCCGCGCGGGACGCCGCGTCGAGCGTGGGGACGGCGAGGGACCACAGGATCTCCGAGAGGAGCTGGTCGCGGTTGCCGACCCAGCGGAACAACGACGTGCGGTCGACCCCGAGCGAGGACGCCAGCGACCCCATGTCGATCCGTGAGCCGGCGATGAAGGTGCGCCGCGCGGAACGGAACGCGCGTCGTGACTCGGGGTGGGCCTCCAGTCTGATGGTGAGCGCGCTCGGGACGAGCGCCGCCCCGAGCGCTGCCGTGTCGTGTGCTGTGCGTTCCTGTGAAGGCACGATCCTCCCTTGCAACGTTTTCGAGAATGATGCACGCTCGGAGGTATGTCAACGACGTCCGTGGTGACCCCCCTCCTCGAATCCGACTTCTACCGGTTCCAGGACGGCCTGACGGAGCGTGAGCGCGCCTCGCTCGGTGAGCTCCGTGCGTACCTCGAGGCCGAGGTCCGTCCGATCGCCGACGAGTACTGGGCCCGAGCGGAGTTCCCGCGGCAGACCATCGCGCCGCTCGCGGAACTCGGCATGTACGGCCCGAGCATCCCGCTCGTGCGGCAGTTCGAGAACTCGGCCGTGTACCGCGGCTGGGCGGCACTCGAGCTCGGGCGCGTGGACGCCAGCGTCGCGACGTTCATCGGCGTGCAGTCCGGTCTGGCGATGAACTCGATCGCGGTCGGCGGCAGTGACGAGCAGCAGCGCGAGTGGCTGCCGCGCATGGCCACCGGCGAGGTCGTCGGTGCCTTCGGCCTGACCGAACCGCTCTCCGGCAGCGACTCCGCCCGCGGGCTCCGCACGACCGCGCGACGCGAGGGCGACACGTGGGTCCTCGACGGCGAGAAGCGCTGGATCGGCAACGCGACCTTCGCGGACGTCGTCGTGATCTGGGCGAAGGACGTCGCCGACGAGCAGGTCAAGGGCTTCCTCGTCACCACGGACACCCCAGGCTTCACCGCGACGAAGATCGAGGACAAGATCGCCCTGCGCGGGGTGCAGAACGCCGACATCGTCATGCAGGGCGTGCGGGTGCCCGAGTCGCGCCGGCTCCAGCGCGCGAACTCGTTCCGGGCGACCGCCGAGGTCCTGCGCCTCACCCGCACCGAGGTGGCCTGGCAGGCGATCGGCATCGCGGTCGGCGCCTACGAGGCGGCGCTCGACTACGCCCGCGAGCGCGTCCAGTTCGGGAAGCCCATCGCGTCCCACCAGATGGTGCAGGACCTCCTCGTGAAGTCCCTCGCGAACATCACCGCGTCGATCGCCCTGTGCACGCGCGCGTCGCAGATGCAGGACGAGGGCATCGGCGGCGACGAGCACTCCGCGATGGCGAAGGCGTTCGCGACCGCTCGGATGCGGGAGACCGTCGGCTGGTGCCGCGAGGTCCAGGGCGGCAACGGCATCGTCCTCGACAAGGGCGTCGCGCGGTTCTTCGCCGACGCCGAGGCGATCTACTCGTACGAGGGCACGCGCGAGGTGAACACGCTCATCGTGGGCCGGGCGATCACGGGCCAGGCCGCGTTCGTGTAGCGGGGCGGGTGCGTCTCACGTCCGCCGCTGCCGGGCGACATCGCCGCTGTCGTACGACAGCGGCGATGTCGCATCATGTGCCCGCACCGACCGCCGGGCGCTGCGTGCGTCATCTCCGACGTCGTACGACAGCCGCGATGTCGCATCATGCGCGCGCACGGAAGCCCGAGCGGCGGAGGCGTCATCGTGGACGTCGTACGACAGCGGCGATGTCGTTCCGCAGCGGCACCCCACCACGCGACACCGCCCGCTACCCCGCCCGGCCCGCTACCCCCGCCCGTAGCTCACGCCCAGAATGCCGCGATCGCCTCCGCGACCCCCGCCCCCTGCCGCCGCCCCTCGACGGACGCCGGTGCCTGGGTCGACAGCGACAACGAGTTCGCGCCGAACGCGTGCTGCGACGCACTGTCCGCGACGATCACCTCGACCGAGCTGCCGCCCGCGCGCAGGGACTCGACCGCGACGTCGAGCCACGGTCCGAGCGGCGATGCGCCCTCGGGTCCGCACGCCACGACGAGCACGCGCTCGTGCCCGGCGGCGACGTCGGCGTTCGTGGCCGAGCGGAGCCCGCCGTCGATGTGCGGCACCCCGTCGATGTGCACGGGCGACCACACGAACGGCACCGAGCAGCTCGCCGCCACGGCACGCGTCAGGGGCACGCCGGTCGTTGCGGTGAGCACCTTGAACGTGCCGTCGGTGGCGTCGATCGTCGTGACCCCGAGCGGCTTCTCCGGCCACTCGGTCCCGGGCAGGGTCTCGGCGAAGGTCGCGATGCGCTCCTCGTCGGTCTGCCCGGTGACGACCTGCTGCGCGACGGCGCCGAGCCGGGCGCGGGCGTCCTGCTCCGAGGTCGAGCCGGCCAGCACCTGCGCGAGGCGCTCCTGGAAGTCCTCGCCCGCGATCGGCGCCGGCTCCTCGTAGGTGGAGGGCACCGGCGCGTGCAGCTGCTCGTACGCGGGCGCGACCGCGCCGTACCGGACGAACGTCCCGACGACACTGCCGGCGCTCGACCCGACCACCAGGTCCGCCGCGTCGAGGTCGACCCCGGCCTCCTGCAGCGCGGACAGGACCCCGACCTCCCACGCGATGCCGGCGACGCCGCCACCGCCCAGGACGAGTGCGCGGGTACCGGGGGCTGGGGTGGCGAGTTCGCTCATGCGACCTGCTTACCAGGTGGGGGAAGGACGGACGGGAGGATCGTGGCGGGCCCGCCACGATCCTCCCGTCCGTCCGGTGTCGGCTCGGCCGACCCGTCACCGCCGGTCCGGCGCGGACCGACCCCGTCTCGCGAGAGGTGCGGGGTCAGTCCGACGCGACGTCGATGAGGACCTTGCCGACCGCGTCGCCCTCGACCGCGTCGTGGGCGGCGGCGGTGTCCTCGAGCGCGAAGCGCACGAGCGGCAGGCCGGCGTCCTCGCCGACGGGGAGCACACCGTCGCGGAGGGCCGCGGCGACGTCCTCGGCGGCTGCCGTCAGCGCGTCGTCGCCGATCGTGTAGAGCAGCAGGAACTGGTAGCGGGCGTTCACGCTCATGTTCGGACGGATCGGCAGGGTCGCGTGGTCGCCGCCGTTGTTCGCGTAGATCGAGACGACGCCGTGGTTCGCCAGGACGTCCGCGACCAGGTCGGCGTTCTGCGGGATGGACACCTCGACGACGATGTCGACGCCGTCGGGGGCGATCTCGCGGATGCGGGCGGCGGCGTCCTCGTCGCGGTAGTTCACCGTGTGGTGGGCGCCGGCGGCGGTCGCGAGGGCGGCCTTGGCGTCGGAGCTGATCGTCGTGACGACGGTCGCCCCGGCCCAGCGTGCGAGCTGCACGGCGGCGTGCCCGACGGCTCCGGCGCCACCGGCGACGAGGACCGTGCGGCCCGCGAGCGCACCGGGGGACAGCCGCGAGGGGCCGTGCTCGTGCGTGGTGAGGGCGCGGTGCGCGGTCATCGCGGGGACGCCGAGCGAGGCGCCGACGTCGAAGCTCGTGCCCTCGGGCAGCCGGACGGCCCGTGCGGCGGGGACGACCGTGTACTCCTGCGCGGTGCCGGTCGGGCGGCTCGCGGCGGCCATGTACAGCCAGACGCGGTCGCCCTCGGCGAGGTCCTCGACGCCCTCGCCCACGGCGTCGACCACGCCGGCGCCGTCCTGGTTCGGGGTGATCTCGGGGAAGGGCAGGCCGTCGCCGTACGTGCCGCCGGCGCGGGCCTTCCAGTCGGTGGGGTTGACGCCGGAGACGACGACGCGGACGCGGACCTCGCCGGGGCCGGGCTGGGGGACCTCGCGGTCGACCAGGTCGAGGACGCTGCTGTCACCGGGCTTCGTGTAGACGATGGATCGCATGTGTCCAGGCAACCACCGCGGGGTGCGGGGTCTTCCCGGTGGCGTTCAGCGCGGTGTGCCGGTGCGCCGGTGCGCCGGTGCGCGGCTGGTCGCGCGCCGTTCCGTGCGGCGCGCGACCGGTGCCGTTCAGCGCGGGGTGCGCGCGTCGTACTCGTCGCGTGACTCCTGCACGTCGGCCATGTGGTCGGTCGCCCAGTCCTCGAGCGGTGCGAGCACCGTGCGGAGGGAACGGCCGCGTTCGGTGAGCTCGTACTCCACCCGCGGCGGGATCTCGGGGAACACCGTCCGGGTGACGAGGCCGTCCCGCTCGAGCGCACGGAGGGTCTGCGTCAGCATCTTCTGCGACACGCCCTGCACCCGCGCCGCGAGCGTCGAGTACCGCTGGGGACCGTCCACGAGGGACCCGATCGTGAGCACGCTCCACCGGTCGCCGATCCGGTCGAGGAGCTGCCGCGACGGGCAGTCCGCGGCGTAGGGGCTGTACTCGAGCGCTGACATCGCATCCTCCGTTACGCACCATCAGGTGCCTACTTCCCAGAAGAGAGTAACGCGAGTACGGTCGGGGTCACCAGTCACGGAAGGACACTCATGACCAACATCGTCGTCTTCGGCGGCACCGGCTACGCCGGCTCCGCCATCGTCCGCGAGGCCCTGTCCCGCGGGATCGCCGTCACCGCCGTCGCGCGCGACACCTCGAAGCTCGACGCCGCCGAGGGCCTGACCCTCGCGCAGGGCGACGCCTTCGACGCCGACTTCGTCGCGGACGTGACGAAGGGCGCCGACGTCGTCATCGTCTCGCTGCAGGCGGTCCAGGCCGACGGCAGCGAGCTCAAGGACAAGTTCCAGCACTTCGTCGACGCGGCCGCGGCTGCCGGCGCACGCCTCGGCATCGTCGGCGGCGCCGGCTCGCTGCTCGTCGCGGAGGGTGGCCCGGCGCTGGTCGACACCGCCGAGTTCCCGGACGAGGTCAAGCCGGAGGCGAAGAGCCACGGCAAGATCCTCGAGGGGCTGCGGTCGGGCGCCTACACGGGCGACGTCGACTGGTTCTACGTGAGCCCGGCGGCGGCGTTCGGCAGCTGGAACCCCGGCGAGCGGAAGGGCACCTACCGCACCACGGACGACCTGCTGCTCACCGACGCCGACGGCAACTCGGACATCTCCGGCGAGGACTACGCCATCGCGATCGTCGACGAGGTCGAGCGCCCGGCGCACCACCGCGCCCGCTTCGGCGTCGCGTACTGAGGCACGGCGCGCCGCGGGAAACCGTGGCGCGCAGCGCCCGCGCACAGTCGAGAGCACGCCGCACCACGCATCAGCGTGGTGCGGCGTGCTCTTCGTGGTCGGGCCGCTTCGTGTCGGCCGGGAGGCGCGTGGCGGTCCGGCCGCGCGCCTCCCGTCCGCCGTGTGGTGCGTGCTGTTCCCGCACAACGGGAGGCACGTCGCGCCACGTGATTCCGTGGTGCGACGTGCTCCTGGTTGTGCGTCGTGTGCACGGCGGCTGCGCCGCGCCCGCTCGCACGGCGGCTGCGCCGCGCCCGCTCGCGCGGCCGGTCGGGCCGCCCCGTGTCGGCCGGGAGGCGCGCGTCGGACGGGAGGCCCGTGGCGGCCCGGCCACGGGCCTCCCGGCCGACGTGTGGTGCGGGCTGCTCCCGCACAACGCAAAGCACGTCGCGCCACGTGATTCCGTGGTGCGACGCGCCTCCGGTTGTGCGCCGCGCGCACGGCGGCTGCGCCGCGCCCGCTCGCGCGGCCGGTCGGTCCGTCCCGCGTCCGCCGGGAGGCCCGTGGCGGCCCGGCCACGTGCCTCCCGTCCGACGTGTGGTGCGGGCTGCTCCCGCACAACGCAAAGCACGTCGCGCCACGTGATCCCGTGGTGCGACGTGCTTCCCGTTGTGCGCCCGCCCCGGCCAGCGCGACCGCGCGCGGCGATCGCGCGCCTGCGGCGCCGCGCCGCCCGCCGCGACCGCGCGCCGCCCTACCGCTGCCCGACGATCGCGGGCATCGGCAGGTGGTGGCGCATCCGCACGGCGAGGTGCAGACCGCCCCGCCGGGCGAGGACGAGCCCCACGACGACCGCCGCCGCTGCCGGGACGCCCCCGGCGACGACCATGCCGACGTGGGCGCCGAAGTGGTCCACGACCTGGCCCATCAGCGGGCCGCCGATCGCCTGCCCGCCGAGCAGCACGAGGACGTACAGCGACATCACTCGGCCGCGGATCGCCACGTTCGAGGACAGCTGCACGAGCGAGTTCGAGGCGGTCATGAACAGCAGCTGCGACATCCCGACCGCGACGAGCGCGACCGTGAACGGCGCGATCACCGGGATCGAGCCGGACACCACGAGCAGGACCCCGGTCCAGAACACCCCGCCGACGATCGTGCGGAGCCGCACCACCGCTCGACGGGTCGACAGCAGCGCACCGACCAGGGCACCGACCGCGACGGCCGAGTTGAACGCGCCGTAGCCCGCGGCGCCGACGTCGTAGACCTTCGACGCGAACGCCGACAGCAGCACGGGCATGGTCAGGGCGAACACCGAGAAGAACACCATGAGCACGACGGGCACCAGGATGGTCGGCTTCCGCACGGCGTAGCGGAGCCCCTCGACGAGCTGTCCCTTCGTGCGGGGAGCCGGCGGTGTCCGGTGCAGTTCGGACACCCGCAGGAACCCGAGCGTCACCACCACGGCGACGCACGCGATCGCGTTGACGCCGAACGACCACCCGGCCCCGACCGCGACGAGCAGGGCGCCGGACAGCGCCGGCCCGATCATGCCGCCGAGCTGGAACACGCTCGAGTTGACGCTGATGGCGTTGCGGAGGTGCTGGTGCCCCACGATCTCGGTGACGAACACCTGGCGCGCGGGGTTGTCGATCACGGTCACCATGCCGACGAGGAACGCGATCACCCAGATGTGCCACGCCTCCACCACCCCGGTCAGGGTGAGCACGGCGAGCAGGGCGGACAGCACCGCGAACGCCCCCTGCGTGATCATCATCAGCGCACGCTTCGAGAACCGGTCGACGAGCACGCCGCCCCAGAGCCCGAAGAACAGCATCGGCGCGAACTGGCACGCGACCGTGATGCCGACCTGCGCGACCGACCCGGTGAGCTGGAGCACGAGCCAGTCCTGCGCGATGCGCTGCATCCACCCCGCGGTCATCGCCACGAGGTTCGTCGCCGTGAACAGGCGGAAGTTCGGGACGGAGAGCGCGATGAGGGTGTGGCGCCACGGCGGCCGTTCGGCCTGGATCGGGAGGGGTTCGGTGGGGGGAGGGAGGGTCGTCGGTGACGCACTCACGGTGGTGGGGCTCCGGATCGTCGGGGGCGGATTCGTACCCGTTCGAAACTACGTCACCGCGGCCCATTCGATCCCCGTATGGTGACTATCAGTCCATTGCGGAACGCAATGACCGGCGCAGCGTCGACCAGCGCCGGCCATCGCGGAACGCAACGACCGGCGCAGCGTCGACCAGCGCCGGCCATCGCGGAACGCAACGACCGGCGCACCGCCGACCCGCGCCGCCCGACCGGAGCGACCTCGACCCACCCTCCCGACCAGATGGAGCCCCCGTGCTCGACCCCGTCCTGCTGCAGACCTTCCTCGCGGTCGCCGAGACCGGGAGCTTCACGGTCGCCGGTCAGCGCCTCGGCATCAGCCAGCCGACCGTCTCCCAGCACGTGCGGCGGCTCGAGACCGCGGTGTCGCGCACCCTCGTCGCCCGGGACACCCGTGGGGTCGCCCTCACCGACAATGGCGACGCGATGGCGGGCTTCGCCCGGACGATCCTCGCGGCCCACGCGACGGCCGACGCGTACTTCTCGGGGGCGGCCACCCGCGGTCGGCTCCGGTTCGGCGCGGCCGACGACCTCGCGATCACGCAGCTCCCGCGGATCCTCCGGGACTTCCGGCGCCTGCACCCGCAGGTGAACCTCGAGCTCACGGTGAACCAGTCCGCCCCGCTCCTGCGCCGGTTGCACGCCGGGCAGCTCGACCTCGTGTTCATCAAGCAGACCGCGGGGGAGTCGGCCGAGGGCACCCGCGTCGCGACCGACCAGATGGTGTGGATGGCGCAGGACGGCATCGCGCTCGAGCCCGGCGAACCGGTCCCGCTCATCGCGTACCAGGCCCCGAGCATCAGCCGGCAGATGGCGATCGACGCCCTCGAGGCGGCCGGTCGCACCTGGCGGATCACCTGCAACACGCGTGACGTGAACGGCGTCCTGGCCGCGGTCCGGGCAGGGATCGGGGTGGCGGTGTTCCCGCACTCGCTCATCCCCGCCGACCTGGTGAAGGTCTCGCAGCGGCTCGCGCTGCCGGACCTGCCGGCCGTCGACTACGTGCTCATCGCGAACCCGACGGTGCAGCGGGAGCCGATCGAGGCCCTGACGAACGCGATCACCTCGCGCGGGGTCGTCCGCGCGGTCTGACGGCGGGCGCTCCGCCCTACGGGGCGACGCCCGGCACGACGCCGGTCCCGGTCACGTCCGGCAGCGCGATCCCACCAGCACCGACCAGCGCCGCCGCGAGGGCCCAGAGCAGCACGAGCGTCCCGACCCCGCCGAGCACGGCACCGAGGAGCGCGAGCGGCCGCTGCCACGTCGTGGTCGGGTCCCGCAGGACGGTCGTCGACAGCACGAGCGCGACGATCCCGAGGGCGATCCCCGTCGCGTGCACGGTCGCCGGCGCGGTGAACCACCACGCGGCGAGCGCGAGGGTCGCGCCGCCGGTCAGGGCACCGAGCAGGCCGCCCGTGGTCGGCGAGACCGCGGGCCGCCGGTCGGTGCGCGTGGTCGCGGAACCGGCCGGGAGGCGCGGTGCACGTCCGTCGGTCCGGCCCGCGTGGCCGGGACGGTCACCGGTGCTCGCGTGGTCACCGGTGCTCGGACGCTCGCCCGCTCCCGCGCGCGCACCGAGGGCCCGGCTGCGCGCCTCGGGAGCGGACGTCCGGCCGGCCCGTGGCCCGGACCGTCCACGCCCTCGTCGGGGTCGAGCGGACCGCGCCGCACGTTCGCTCTCGGGCAGGTCGATCGTCTCGAGGGGCATCGTCGCGACGGAGAGGCCGTCCTCGTCGCCGGGGACCGCCGCTCCGAGGGCACCGGACGCGTCCGTGTGCGGCACGCTCCGGTGCGCCGCGCCGCCGTCGGGTGCGGTGTCGGCCGTGGTCGGGGTGCTCGTCGGGGGAGCGAGGACGGCCTCGAAGGACGGCGCCGACTGCTGCTGGTCGCGCGGGGCCTGCGGCGCGATGGGGGCCTGCTGTCGGGCGAAGCGTGCGGGGGTGCGGTAGCCGATCGGCCCGGTCGGCTCCGGTTCGGTGCCCTCCACGAGGACGTGCTCGAGGCCGGGGACCGAGAACCGCGGTCGACCGACCGCGGGGTCGAGCCCGCTGTCGGGCACGGCGACCGGGACCGGTGCCGCCGTCGCCGCACGAGCCGGTGCCGAGCGCTCCCGTGCCGGACCCGGTGCGACCGGGACGCTGTCGGTGGGCGGGACCCGCACCGCGGGCGAGGTCGGGGCCGGCGGCAGGAGGTCCTGCTGCGGCGGGAAGTCCGGGACGACCACGTCATCGGCCGAGGGCAGCGCACCCGGCGCCGCTCCGGCGAGGGCAGCCAGGTCGCTCGCCGGGCTGGCCGGACCGGCGCCCCGGACGGACGCCTCGGAGGCGCCGGGGACCGGCCATCCGCTCGACGCGACCGTCCCGTGCGGAGCGGCGGGACCGTCCGCTGCGTCGATCGCGGTCGGCACGGCGTGCTCGACGGACGGACCGGTGCCGGACGGCAGGTGCGCGGAGACGGCGGCGCCGGCCGGGACCGTGCCGGCCAGGGCAGGAGCGGTGTGCGCGGGACCGGACAGCACGGCGTGCGGCGCGGAACCGTCGCGGGCCGGGGCGTCGACCGGGGCGCCGGACGTGACGGCCGGGGCGGTGGTGACGACGGCGGTCACCGCGAGGGCACCGGAGGGGCGGGCCGGTCCACCGGGGGTGGGGCGGGCCTCCAGGCCGGGTGCCGGGGACGTGCCGGACGCGACCTCGTCGAGGGGCGGAGCAGTGACCCAGGCGGGGACCGGGCGGCGGGGCCGGTCCCGGTCCGACATGCGGTGCGACGCCACTCGTGCTCCTTCGCGTTGTCTGATCCATCGTCAGTTCTATCCGGACGCATGGTCTCGGACGAGCCCCAGTTCCGGGGTCGTCGGCGATGCCGGGACGCACGAGGGCGGTCCTCCGCCGCGCCGGGACGCACGAGGGCGGCCCTCCGCCGCGCCGTGACGCTGGGGAGGACCGCCCTCGGTGTGCGGTGCCGGGCCGGCTACTGGTCCCGGTAGCGCTTCGCCTCGGCGAGCTTGCCGCGGAGCTCGTCCGCCGTGAAGCGGGGGCCGTAGCCGGGGGTGTCCCGCTGGATGCGCCAGCCCTCGGCGAGCGGCCCGGCGTCGACGACGTCGAAGCCGAACTCGTCGATGATCGCGGCCACGGTGCGCTTGGCGTCCTCGTCGTCACCGGCGACCACGAGGGCACGACGGTCCGGGGTGCCGGCCGGTGAGGCGTCGCCGGTGAGCGCGTCGGCTCCGATGTGGTTGAACGCCTTGACGACGTGCGCGCCGCGCAGGTGGTCCTGCAGGAGCTCGGCGGTCGTCGTGGTCTCGTCGTCGAGCTGCGCGATGTGTCCGTCGCGCTGCGGGTAGTAGTTGTTCGTGTCGATGACGACCTTGCCGACGAGCGGTTCGACGGGGATGGTCTCGATCGCCGCGAGCGGGGTGGTGACCACGACGACCTCGCCGGCCGACGCCGCCTCGTCGCGGGTGGCCGCGCGAGCGCCGTCGCCGAGCTCCGCCACGAGGTCCTGCAGCGTCTCCGGTCCGCGCGAGTTCGCGATGACGACCTGGTGGCCGTGCTGCACCGCGAGGCGTGCGAGCTGGGATCCGATGTTGCCTGCTCCGATGATGCCGATGACTGTCATGCGGTGTGCAACCAGAGCGGCGCCCGGCCATTCCCGCCGGCGGGCCGCGGCGGTCGGTGGGGCTTGCCGGTCGCCGACGCTGCGACACCGACGGCGGGACGAGGGGCATGATGGCCGCATGGCCCACGAGTTCCGCGACGAGACCGACCGCGACCGCTACGCGATGTACGTCGACGGCGTGCTCGTGAGCGTGCTCGACTACCGGGTCGGCGAGGACGCGGTGTCGTTCCCGCACACGTACACGGTGCCGGCGCACCGCGGACACGGCTACGCGGCGGAGCTCGTCGAGCACGCCGTGGCCGACGTCGAGCGCCGCACCACGAAGCGCATCGTCCCGATGTGCTGGTTCGTCGGCAAGTGGTTCGACGAGCACCCCGACAAGGCACCCCTGCTCAGCCGCGGTGCCGCGGACTGAGCCCGACCTGGAGGCGACGATGCCGTCCATCACCCCGTTCCTCTGGTACGACGACCAGGCCGAGGAGGCCGCGGAGAGCTACACGAGCCTGTTCCCGGACAGTCGGGTCGACAGCGTCGCCCGGACGCCCGACGGCACCGCGCTCGTCGTCGAGTTCACGCTGCTCGGCCAGCCCTACCGCGCGATGAACGGCGGCCCCGGGCACCCGCACACCGACGCGGTGTCCTTCCAGGTCGACGTCGACACCCAGGAGGAGCTCGACCGCGTCTGGGACGCCCTGCTCGCGGACGGCGGGAAGCCGGTCGCGTGCGGGTGGCTCGTCGACCGGTGGGGTCTGTCGTGGCAGGTCACGCCGTCGATGATGGGCGACCTGATGACCGGGAACGGTGACCCGGAGGCGAACGCCCGGGTGTTCGCCGCGATGCGCGACATGGTGAAGCTCGACATCCCCGCGCTGCAGGCCGCGGCGGCGGGTCGCTGAGGGATCGTCGGAGATGGTCGCCGGTAGGGTGACGGGACCGAACGGCGCCGAGCGGCCGGCGCCGTCAGCGACAGGCTGGAGACGGCGATGAGCAGCCCCGGGCCCGACCTCCGAGACGCCTCGATCGGCCGCGCGTACACCGAGCTCTCGCGCATCACCCGACGCGCGAGCATCCGGGCGCGCGGTGACGACGAGGTCCTCAGCATCGTCGACCAGTCCCTCGTCGACTTCGTCGTCCAGCACCCCGGGTGCATGGCGATCGACATCGCCCGCTACCTGCGCCTGAACCGGTCGACGATCTCGCGGCAGCTCTCCGGGCTCCTCGCGGCCGGGCTCGTGCGGACCACCGACGGCGGCTCGGGCAACGCCAAGCCGCTCGAGGCCACCGAGGCCGGACGGAATGCCCTCGAACGGTCGGTGCGCCTGCACCGCGACGCACTCGAGGAGCGGCTCGCCGAGTGGTCCGACGACGACGTCGCACTGCTCGCCGGCCTGCTCGAACGGCTCGGCGCCGCGGACGAGGCCGGGCTGCCGATGCCCGGACGCGCGGAGTCGTGAGCCGCCGGTGACGACGTCGTTCGTCCTGCTCTCAGACACCCACCTGCCGAAGCGCGCCAAGGACCTGCCCCCGGGCCTCTGGGCGGACGTGGACGCCGCCGACCTCGTGGTGCACGCGGGGGACTGGGTCGACCTGGCGACCCTCGACGCGGTGCAGGGGCGTGCGCGGCGGTTCGCGGGCGTCCGCGGCAACAACGACGGCCCGGAGTTCGACGACCGCCTGCCCCTCGTGGCGCGCTTCGCGGTCGAGGACCTGCGCTGGGCCCTCGTGCACGAGACCGGCACGTCGACGGGCCGGGAGCGCCGGGCGGACGCGGCGTACCCGGACACCGACGTGCTCGTCTTCGGTCACTCGCACATCCCGTGGGACACCGTCGCCCCGTCGGGGATGCGGCTGCTCAACCCCGGGTCGCCGACCGACCGGCGCCGGCAGCCGCACCACACGTGGATGCGGGGCACGGTGTCCGGCGCCGACCTGTCCGTCGAGCTCGTGCGGCTGCCGCCGCGCTGACGCCGCCGACGGATCAGCCCGTCGGCATCCGGAAGAACGCGAGCTCCCACGCCGTCGACACCCGGAACGCCCGGGCCATGCGGCCGCGCTCCTCGGCGCTCGCCGCGACCGCGTGCCGCTCGACCCGGTCCGTCGCCTCCGCCGAGGCCGCCGCGAACCCCGGGTCGCCGTACGCTCCGAGCCAGTCG
The DNA here is from genome assembly GCF_001865055.2 of Curtobacterium sp. MCBA15_004. Classification (NCBI taxonomy): domain Bacteria; kingdom Bacillati; phylum Actinomycetota; class Actinomycetes; order Micrococcales; family Microbacteriaceae; genus Curtobacterium; species Curtobacterium sp. MCBA15_004. The sequence continues at coordinate 1,416,267 of NZ_CP126266.1, forward strand.
GCGAACGGGTGCCCCTCCGGCGCCCGGCCGAGCTGCGTCCCGACCCAGGCGTAGACCCGGAAGCACGGCAGGACCGCGGCGGCCAGCACCGCCGCCGAGCCGGTGTCGGCCGCCCGCTGCAGGTGTGCGAGGTACCCGGCGCACACGGGGTGCACCGGGTCGTCGGCGTGCGTGCCGGCGAGCCGACGGTGGTGCAGGTCCCGCGCCTCGTCCGCGCAGCCCTGCGCCGCAGCCGCCCAGAAGGCGGACTCCGACTCCGCCGACACCCCGGACCCGGCCGAGCCCGCCGACCCCACCGGCTCCAGCCCCGACCCCGCCCCCGACCCGTCCCCGCCCGCCGCCCGCGCCAGCGCCTCGAGGTGCCCCTGGTACGCCCGCAGGTAGTGCACGTCCTGCGCCAGGTACCCCGCGAACACGTCCGCCGGCAGCGACCCGTCCCGCAGCCCGACCAGGAACGGCGTCGCGAGCGTCTCTTGAAGCACCCCCGCCACGTCGGCCCACCAGCGGTCCGTCCACCGCCGCTCCGGCAGCAGCGCGCGCACGGCGGCGCCGTGGTCGACGGGTCCGTTCCCGTTCCCGCTCCCGACCCGCAGCGCGTCCGCCCCGCCGAGCGCCTGCCCGAGCCAGTCCTTCGCCTCGCCGACCGCGAGCTCCCAGTCGCCCGAGGCGGCCGCGAGCGTCGCGACCGCGCTCGACAGCGAGCACCCCGTCCCGTGCGTGTTCGTCGTCGCGACCCGCGGCGCCGAGAAGGTCCGCCGCTCGCCGGACGGCGACACGAGCTCGTCGTCCGCGGTCGGTCCGTCGTCGTGCCCGCCCTTCGCCAGCACCCGGACGTCCCAGGTCCGCGCGACGAGGAGCGCCGGGTCCGCGGCGTCGGCGTCCCCGGCGAGCTCCGCCAGCACGGCGAGCTCCGGTCGGTTCGGCGTCACGAGGTCGGCGAGGCCGAGCAGCGCGCGCACCGCGTCGGTGGCGTCCTCGTCGAGCAGCCGGTCGCCGCTCGTGGCCACCATCACCGGGTCGACGACGACCACCGGCGGCCGGTGCTCGCGGAGCCACGCGGTCACCTCGCGCACCACGGCCGCGGTGCCGAGCATCCCGACCTTCACGGCGTCGACCTCGACGTCGTCGGACACGGCGTCGAGCTGCTCCCGCAGGAACCGCACGTCGGGCACGTGCACCGACCGCACGCCGTGCGTGTTCTGCGCCACGAGCGCGGTCACCACGCCCATCCCGTAGCCGTCGTGCGCCGCGATCGCCTTGAGGTCGGCCTGCAGCCCGGCGCCGCCGGTCGGGTCGGTCCCCGCGATCGCCAGCACGCGCGGCACGACCGGACGCGGGTCCCCGCCCGCGACCGTCGGCCGGGTCACCGTCGGCCCCCGTCCGGCACGGCACCGGCCTGGAGGCGCGGATCGCCGCCCGCGGTCGGGTCCGGCTCCGTCCCGTGGACGGCTCCGACCCCGTCGCGGAGGTCGGCGACGCCGGCCCACGCCGCCAGGTACGCGACCGCCGCCGCGCCGGGGTCGGCCGCCGCGCAGATCCCGGACACCACGGCCACCCCGGCGACGCCGGCCGCGCGGAGCGCCGGGACGTCGTCGAGGCCCACGCCGCCGATCGCCACGCACGGCACGTCGGTGGCGGCCGCGATCCGCGCGACCCCCGCGTGGCCGAGCGGTGCCGGGTGGTCGGGCTTCGTCGAGGTGGGGTGCACGACCCCGACGCCGAGCAGGTCGACGGTGCCGCGGGGCAGCCGGTCGACGGCGGCCAGGTGCGCCGGCGTGTTCGCGGTGAGGCCGACGTGGGCGTCCGGGCCGAGGAGCGCCCGCGCGGCCGTCACGGGCAGGTCGGACTGTCCGAGGTGCACCCCGGCGACCCGGTGTCCGGCGACCCGGGCGGCGAGCGCGACGTCGAGGCGGTCGTCGACCACCACCGTGGCACGGTCGCCCACCGCGTCGGCGACGGCCGCGGTCAGCGCGAGCAGGTCCCGTGCCGAGGCCGTCTTGTCGCGCACCTGCACGGTCCGGACGCCGGCCTGTACCGCGGCGCGGACGACGCCGAGCACGCCGACGCCGTGCCGGTCGCAGAGCGCCCCGTCGGTGACCAGGTACACGCCGAGGTCGGCGGTCACGACCGGACGCCGTCCGTCGTGCCGGCACCGACCGGGGCGGCCGTGACCGTGACGCGGGCCTCGCGGACGACGTCGTCCGGGGTGAGCGCGGCCAGCCGGTCGAGGAAGAGCGGCTGGAACGTGCCCGGACCGCCGGCGTCCCGGGCGGCGAGCTCGGCCGCGACCGTGTGCACCACGGTGGCCGCGACGGCGGCCGCGCCGGGGTCGTCCGGGGCGACCGCGGTGAAGGCGGCGACGACGGCGCCGAGGGCGCACCCGCCGCCCGTGATCCGCGTGAGCAGTTCCGTGCCGTTCGCGACGCGCACCGTCCCGGTGCCGGGCGCGACCAGCAGGTCGACCGGACCCGACACGGCCAGCGCGCCCACGGTCCTCCCGTCCGACGCGGCGACGGCGGCCGCGAGCGCGTCGTCGGGGCCGACCGTGCTGTCCACGCCGCGCCCGCCGGCCGAGGCGCCGAGCACGGCGAGGACCTCGGAGGCGTTGCCGCGCAGCACCGTGGGACGGAGCGCGAGGAGCTCGCGGGCGAGCGCGGTGCGCACCGGGAGCGAGCCGACCGCGACCGGGTCGAGCACCCAGGGGGTGCCGGCGTCGACGGCGGCGGTGGCGGCCTCGACGGACGCGACCCGCGGCTCCGCGTGCGGCGTGCCCGTGTTCACGAGCAGGGCGTCCGCGACGCGGGCGAACGGCCCGGCCTCGGTCGGCACGTCGACCATCGCGGCCGAGGCGCCGAGCGCGAGCAGCACGTTCGCGGTCACGTTCTGCACCACCGTGTTCGTGATGCACTGCACGAGCGGTGCCCGGGCGCGGACGGCCTCGAGCAGTTCGGCGGTGCGGTGTGCCCAGGCAGGGGAGGGCGCAGCGTTCTCCATGGACGATCCCTTCGCGAGTACGAGCTCGAGCAGGTTCGACGGGTGTGATCTCAGCCGCCCGGTGGCGGCACCCCGTGTCTCGAGCGTCACCGTACACGAGCTCCGGGGCCCTGCGGGAGGGGCGTCGGCGAGCGTCCACCACCGGTCCGGCACCCGGCCCGTGGTCCGGCCCGCCGCCCGGCCCGCCGCCCGGTCCTCGCCCGGTCCTCCGGTCGGGGGACGGGCCGCCCGGTGACGTCCAGCGACCTCGCCGGACGGACCCGGGGGACCCTGTGCCAGGGTTGACGGGTGCAGCGCGCAACGCCTCCCGGACCGCCACCCGGCCCCCGCGACCCCGGGGACGCCTGGGCGGTCGGACCCGACGGCACCAAGGCCTGGGGCCGCTTCGGCGCCGCCGGGTTGCTCGTCGACGACGGCGCCGGACGGGTGCTCCTGCAGCACCGCGTCGAGTGGAGCCACCACGGCGGCACCTGGGGGATCCCGGGCGGCGCCCGCCACCAGGGCGAGGACCCCGTGCGCGCGGCGCTCCGCGAGTCCGCCGAGGAGGCCGGCGTGCCGGCCGACGGCGTCACCCTGCGGCACACGTCCGTGCTCGACCTGGGGTTCTGGACCTACACGACCGTCGTGGGGCGCGCCTCCCGGCCCTTCGAACCGGTGATCGCCGACCGCGAGAGCCTCGCGCTGTCCTGGGTGCCCGTCGACGAGGTCGACGACCTGCCGCTCCACCCCGGGTTCGGCGCCTCCTGGCCCGCGCTCCGCGCCGCGGTGCCGACCACCCCGCACGTCGTCGTCGACGCCGCGAACGTCGTCGGCAGCGTGCCGGACGGGTGGTGGCGCGACCGGGCGGGCGCGGCCGGACGGCTGCTCGACACCGTGACGGCGCTCGCCGCGGCCGGGCTGCCGGCGTCGTCGCTCGGGCTCGGGTTCACCCGGTGGTGGCCGGGGTGGACCGTGGTCCTCGAGGGCGAGGCCCGTGCCGCTGCCGACGCCGCGGGCACGGTCGAGGTCGTGCGTGCCGAGGGGTCAGGGGACGACGCGATCGTGGCGGCCGCCGGAGCCGCCGTCGACGCGGGCGACGCGCCCGTCGTCGTGGTCACGGCGGACCGTGGCCTGCGGTCCCGCGTCGAGGCGCTCGGTGCCGAGGTGCGCGGCCCCGGGTGGTTCCGCGAGCAGGACCACGAGGGCGCTCCGACGACGCCCTGACCGCGATCGCGGGCGGGGGCAGCAGGGTGCTCCCGCGACGCCCTGTCCGCGGATCGCGACCAGATCGCCCACCGGGGCCCCGTCGCCGGTACGCTGGCCCCCACGTCGACGGAGACGTGCCGACAGGAGGTCCACGATGGAACGCGTCACGAGAGCCGACGACCGTGTCCACCGTCCTGCGGGGCCGTGGACACCGACCGTGCACCACCTGCTCGCGCACCTGCACGAGCAGGGCTTCGTCGCCGCACCGGAACCGATCGCCCTCGGCGACGTCCTCGAGACGGTGACCTTCGTCCCGGGCACCGCGGGCAACTACCCGTGGACCGCGGAGATCGCGAGCGAGGCCGCGCTCGTCACCTCGGCCCGGCTGCTCCGGCAGTACCACGACGCCGCCGCCACGTACCCGCGCAGCGCCGCCGACGTGTGGTCGCAGGCCGAGCGGCTGCCGGTCGAGACGATCGTGCACGGCGACTTCGCCCCCTACAACTGCGTCTACGACGGCATCGCCGCGAGCGGCCTCATCGACTTCGACACCGCGCACCCCGGCCCGCGGGTCTGGGACGTCGCGAGCGCCGTCTACCGGTTCGCCCCCTTCACGACGGGCGTCGTCGAGGGGAGCACCGCACCGTCCCTGGGCGAGCGGCTCGCCCGCGCCGCGGAGTTCTGCCGCGCCTACGGCCTGGACGACCGGTCGCGCGGTGTCCTCGTCGACACGATGACGGCGTCCCTCGTCGCCCTCGTCACGACGATGGAGACCGAGGCCGCCGCCGGCAACCCGAAGTTCGTCAGCGACCTGGAACACGGGCACGCGGAGCTCTACCGCGCCGACGTGGCGTACCTCGAGGCGAACGCCGACGCGATCCGGGACGCCGTCACCGCGCCCTGACCGGCGGCAGGCGTCCAGCCGCCGTGCAGCCCGCACGCGGCCGGCTCCGACCCCGCCTCGGGTACTGTCGCAGGGCCATGACCGACAGCCCGGCCAACACCACCCCCTACGAGGTCCTCGGCGTCCCCGCGACCGCCGACGACGACGACCTGCGCCGCGCGTACCGTCGCGCCGCCCGCGAGTCCCACCCCGACCTCGGCGGCGACCCCCGACGCTTCCGCCAGGTGCAGCTCGCCTGGGAACGCATCGGCACGCCCGCGGCACGCCGGGCCTACGACGCGGGATCGCGCGCCACGAGCGGGCAGGGCGCGTCCGGTCCGTCGGGCTCCTCGGTCTGGAGGGACGGCTCCGGTCGCGACGAGTACGCACCTCCGGCAGCGCGTCGCGACTCCCGCCCCCGGGCGCGGTCCCACGGACACCCCGGCGGTCGGTCGCGCGAGGTGTTCCTGCAGGCCGAGCGGGAGTGGGTCGGCCTCGGCGACCCGATCGAGGACCCGTACGACCCCGCGCTCGTCCGCTCCGCCCCGCGGCACGTCCGGCGCCTCCTCGGCGAGGCCCTGGCAGAGGAGGCCACCGCCGCGATCGTCGCCGGCATGGGCATCGGCGTGACGGTGTGGCACGACCTCGACGCCGGGGCCGAGGGCAAGCTCGACCACGCGGTGCTCACCCCGAGCGGGCTCTGGGCCGTCGAGTCGATCGACTGGGGCGGTCCGGTGCGCATCGAGCACGGCGAGGTCGTCGGCGAGACGCTCGCACCGGGGGAGCGGCCGGTCAAGGAACTCGTACGCGCGGCCCGAGCCGTGCAGAAGCAGACGCGGGTCCGCTTCACCGGGCGTCTCCTGGTCGTCCCCGACGGCGCCGTCGACGAGGACGTGCAGGTCGTCGGCTCCCCGCGGAAGCCCACGGCGTTCGTGGTCCGGCGCAGCGCACTCGGTCAGGTGCTCAGCGGCGTGTGGTCGCCCGAGGGCAGCGTCGACGTGTTCGACGTCCGCGACCGGATGCAGCAGACCGTCCGCTTCGTCTGACCGACCGGACCGGACCGACCGGGCTACGCTGACCGGACTGCGGGGGTTCAGTACCCGCGGAGCTTCTCGAGGTCGCGGCGCTCCCGCTTGCTCGGCCGCCCGGTCCCGGGGTCGCGCATCGGGACGAACCCGGCCTCCTCACGGGGGAGCCGCGGCGGCGTGCGGTCCTCGAAGTGCTTCGCGGCCTCGGGCGCGCTCGTGCGCTTGAGGATGATCCCCGTCACGACGACGATCCGGTCGAACCCGGCCTGGCGCACGCGCACCTCGTCGCCCGGACCGACCGTCTGCGCCGGCTTCGCGCGTTCGCCGTTCACCCGGACGTGGCCGGCCTTGCACGCCGCGGTCGCCGCGGAGCGGGTCTTCGTGATCCGCACCGCCCAGATCCAGCTGTCGACGCGTGCCTTGTCCATCCGTCCACCCTAGGCGTGCCGACCCGGCGCGACCCGGACCGCGCCCGCTACCGTCGGAGCGTGCAGGACCACCCGAGCGACCACACGACCGGCGGCACGACGGGCGGCGCGACGGGCGGCGGGGTCGACCACGCCGCGTCCCGCCCGCCGGCACCGACCGGTCCCGTCGCACCCCCGGCGGCGACCGACCAGGACGCCCTCGCCCGGTCCCGCGCCCTCGCGGTGCTCCGCGCCGCGGCCCTCGGCGACCGGCTCGTCGTGCGCGCCCGGCACGGTGACGGCGCCCGGGACGCCCTCGGGGTGCTGACGGCCCGGACGGCGTCGACCGTCACGGTCGACAACCGCCGAGGCCCGGTCGAGGTCCCGCTCGACGACGTCGTGGCCGCGAAGCCCGTGCCACCGCCACCCGAGCGCCGACCCCGCCGGGCACCGTGAGCCACCACCGCCCGACCTCGTGTCCCGGACGCTCCCGGCGAGCCGCGTCCGTCCGCGCAGCACCCCACCCGTAGCCTCGGGGCATGCCCGCTCCCGTCCCCCTCGGCACCGAGGACCGGACCGCCCGGCTGACCCTCCGCCGCCCCGACCACTGGCGCCGCGAGGAGCACCCGCAGGCGGACCTCCGCCTCACCGGCGACGACGTCGTGCTCACCGTGCGGTCCCGCCCGAGCGAGCGCACCATCGCCGAGGAGCACACCGGTCTGCTCGAGCGGCTCCCGGGCTCGGTCGAGGGCCTCCGCCTGGTCGGCTGCGACGCCTGGACGGCCGCCGGTGCCCCCGCGCGCCTCGTCGAGTACGTGCGCCCGGACGACGAGCGCGACGTCGCCGGGGCCCACCTGCTGTTCGTCACCGGTCGGCACCGCGTCGACGTCACGGTCGAGCGCCCGCTCGCGCGCCTGCTCGCGACCGACGACCTCGTCTTCGCGGTCCTCGACGGCGTGCGGGCCACCGAGCCCGCTCCGGCACGACCGCAGCGGGAGCTCGAACCGCTCCCGGAGGCCCCGCCCGAGCCGCCCCTCGCCGGTCCGCGCATCAGCGCGGCCGCGCTCGGGACGCTCCAGGGGCTCGTCGGCCGACGCTGGAACCCGACCGTCCTCCGCACCGAGGCGGGCCGCGAACTCGTCGAGGCCGGCCTGGTCGGCCGGCTCGGCACCCTGCCGGAGCCGACGCAGGCGCTCCTCGTGCCCTGGCAGGACGGCACCGAGCCGGTCACCCTGGAACAGCAGCTGCCCGACGGGCGCAGGACGCGCCTCCAGGCCTGGTCCGACACCGTCGTCGACGGTGCCGACGACGTCGTGGTCGCGTCCCTGCCGCCCGAGCGGACGGTCGCGCTCCTGGCCGGGAGGCTCGGCATCGGTCCGACGTGGACCTTCCCGTTCCGCACGGGGTCGCTCCGGGCCGACCTGCTCGCCCGCAGGGCGGGCGGCGGACCCGACGTGCCGGACCTGCCGCCGGCGGTCGCCGACGGCGACCCCCGCCTCGCCCGCTTCTGGGCCGCTCCGTGGACCGTGTCGCACCTGCGCCGTCCCGGCCGCCCGGAGCCCGTGACGATCGTGCACGCTGCCGGTCACGGCTTCGCGCGCGTCGGACGCACGGTCGCCGGGGAGACCGCCTTCCGGACGGACTCCCCGGCGAACGTGTACCGGAGCGTGGTGCGCGCGGTCCTGACCGCCTGACGCCCTGACCGGGTCGGCGGCGGTCGTCCCGGTCCGGGGCGGCCGTCGCTCTGGGATCAGGCGGCGGGGCCGGCCGTCAGGGTCACCGTCACGGTCTTCGCCGCACCGGTGGCGTCGGTGTAGCCGACCTGGACGCGGTCACCGACGGCGTGGGTGCGGACCGCGGCGGTGAGGGCGTCGCTGCTCGTCACGGCGGTGCCGTCGAGGCTCGTCACCGTGTCGCCCGCGACGAGACCGGCAGCGGCCGCGCCGGAGCCCTCGACGGTGCCCGCCACTGCGACGCCCGTCCCCGTGCCCTGCGCCGAGGACACCTCGACGCCGAGGAACGCCGGCAGGCCGATGGTGACGGTGTCGGACGCCTCGCCGGACAGGATCTGCGAGGCGATCGCCTTGGCGGTCGCGATCGGGATGGCGTAGCCGGTGACGTCGGCCGAGCCGGAGGACGCGGCCGTGGCCATGCCGACGACCTCGCCCTCGGCGTCGACGACCGGGCCGCCGGAGTCGCCGGGCACGATGTCCGCGGCGACCTCGATGAGGCCCTGCAGCGACTCGGTCCCGGTGCCGGACTCGCTCTGCACCTGGATGTCCTGACCGAGTGCGGTCACGGTGCCCTGCGCGGCGACGAGGTCACCGGTCCCACCCGCGTTGCCCACGTCGGTCACGGTGTCGCCGGTCCGCGGCTCGCCGTCGTCGTCGAGCGTCACCGTCGACAGGCCGGAGGCGCCCTGCAACCGGAGCACGGCGACGTCGTGCGTGGCGTCGGTCCCGACCACCTGGGCGGTGTACTGCTTCCCGGTCGTCTCGTCGGTGGCCGTGATGCTCGTCGCGCCCTGCACGACGTGGTTGTTCGTCAGGACCGTGCCGTCCGCCGTCAGCACCATGCCCGTGCCGGCCGCGCGGGACGAGTCGTCGTACCCGACGACGGTGTCGATCGTGACGACGCCGCGCTGCTGCGCCGCGGTGGCCGGGGTCGCGGCGGACTCGGTGCCGGTCCCGCTGCCGGTGCTGCCACCGGTGCCGGAGCTGCCGCCCGTGCCGCTCCCGCCCCCGGGGACGGTGAAGCCGTTCGTGCCGGAGCCGGTGCCGGGCAGGGTCGTCGACCCCTGCGACTGGCTCGAGGTGGTCGTGGTGTGCTGCGAGGACAGGCCGAACGCCGTGCCGCCGGCCGCACCGACGATCGCGAGGGCCGCGACGCCCGAGCCGATCGCCAGGCCGAGGCGGCGCCTCCGGCCACGCCGGTCCGCGGTGCCGCCCCACGCGGGGGAGGCGTGGTCCGCGCTCGCGGCCGCCGTCGCCCACCCCGCGGACGTGGAGCCCGCGGCCGTGCCGGGCGTCGTGGTCCCGGAGCCGGCCGTACCGGGCCCGCCGACGCCGCCGAGCGCCGTGCTCCCGACGAGGAAGGGACCGCGGCCGTCCGACGCGTAGGCGTAGGGGCCGGAGCCGTCCTGGCCGTACAGCCACGGGCCGCTGCCGTCGAACGCGTACGCCGAGCGGAGCGAGGCCCGGTCGGCGTGCGGCGCCTCCGGTCCGGACCACGGTCCGCCCGCCGCACCGGGGGCCGGCTGTGCGGTCGCGGAGCGGTCGGCGTCGTGCTGACCGAGGCCGTGCTGGTCGTCGGCCGGTGCGGGGTTCGTGGTCTCGTTCATCGGTGCTCTCCGGTGGTCCGTCGCCGACCCGGGGCTCGCGCCGCCGGTGTCGATCCGTCCTCGACGACCCGGGCGGGTGTCGATGGAGCAAGTACAGGAGCCGAACCCATGACGACCCTATGAGCGAGCCACGTGTGACCTCCGCGCTCGCCACGAGGAGGCCGCACGCGGCGACGACCGTGCGGGCACCTCGTCCCCGGCCGTCGTCGTCCGTGCCCGCGCGGTCGGGGGACCCGCCCCACCGGTCCGGCTCGGCGGCCGCGGTTAGGCTGACGACACCGCCCATGCGCACGTCCTCCTCCCGAACCCCCGCACGCCGCCCGCGATCCGCACCGGCGTCGCGCAGTCGTCTCGTCCTCGCCACCGTGCTCGCCGTGGTCGTGCTGCTGGTCGCCGTCGCACTGTCGGTCGCCCTCGGGTCCCGTCCGATCCCGCTCGGGACCGTGGTCGACACCCTGCTGCACCCCGGCAGGCAGGACGAGGTCGGGCTGATCGTCCTCGGCAACCGCGTCCCCCGCACCGTCGTCGGGCTGCTCGCCGGTGCCGCGCTCGGGGTCGCCGGCGCCGTCATGCAGGGCGTCACGCGGAACCCGCTCGCCGACCCCAGCGTGCTCGGCATCAACGCCGGTGCAGCACTCGCCGTCGTCGTCGGCATCGCGGTGCTCGGGATCAGCGGGACCGCCGCCTACCTGCCCTTCGCGTTCGTCGGCGCCGGGCTCGCCGCGCTGCTCGTGTACGGCGTGGCCGCGGTCGCCCGAAGGGGCCTGTCGCCCGTGGGCCTCGCGCTCGCCGGGGCCGTCGTCGCGGCCGCCCTGTCCTCGGTCACCACCGCGGTGCTCGTGACGAGCCAGAGCCTGCTCGACCAGCTGCGGTTCTGGCAGGTCGGGGCGCTCGCGGGCAAGGACCTCGGGACCGCCGGGGTGATCGCCGTGCCGGTGCTCGTCGGACTCGTCGTCGCCGCCGCACTCGGGCGCTCGTTGAACACCCTCGCGCTCGGCGACGAGCTCGCGGCGTCGCTCGGACAGCGTGTGGTGCTCGTCCGCGTCGTCGGCGGCGTCGTGACGGTCCTGCTGGCGGGGTCGGCGGTCGCCGCCGCGGGGCCGATCGCGTTCGTCGGCCTCGCCGTGCCGCACGCCGTCCGTCGGCTGAGTGGATCCGACCAGCGCTGGACGATCCTCCTGTCCGCCCTGGTCGCGCCCGCGCCCCTGCTCGTCGCCGACGTCGTGGGCCGTCTCGTGGCGTACCCGGGGGAGCTGCAGGTCGGCATCGTGACCGCGCTCATCGGTGCCCCGGTGTTCATCTGGCTCGTGCGCTCCCGGGTGGTGACCGGCCTGTGACCGCCGTCCGTCGCGAGGTCGCCGTCCTCGGCGGGGTCCTCCTGCTCCTAGTGGCCCTCGTGCTCGTCGGTCTCGGCGTCGGGGAGATCCCGCTGTCCCCGCTCCAGGTCGCCGGAGCGCTCGTCGGGCACGGCGACACCGTGTCGGACTTCGTCGTCGGGCAGCTCCGTGGGCCCCGGGTCGCCGGTGCGGTCCTCGTCGGCGCGGCGCTCGGCGTCGCGGGCGGCATCGTGCAGAGCGTCGTGCGGAACCCGATCGCGAGCCCCGACGTCATCGGGGTGACGTCCGGGGCGAGCGCCGCCGGGCTGACCGCGATCGTGCTGTTCGGTGCGAGCGGCGGCACCCTGTTCGCGGCCGTCGTGGTCGGGGCCGTGCTCGTCGCGGTCGTCATCGCCGCGCTGTCCTGGCGGCGGGGGATCACCGGCAACCGGGTGGTCCTCGTCGGCATCGGCGTCGCCGCGGTCTGCCTGAGCGTCACCGGCTGGCTGCTCACCTCCGGGTCCGTGCAGCAGGCCGGGACCGCGCTCCTCTGGCTCTCGGGCAGCCTCAACGCCGTCGACCGGACGCTCGTCGGCGTGCTCGCGGTCACGGTGGTCGTCCTGCTCACGGCGGCCCTGCTGCAGTCCCCCCGGCTCACGGTGCTCGCGCTCGGGGACGACGTCGCCGCCGCGCTCGGGCTGCGGCCGGACCGCGCGAAGGTGCTCCTCCTGCTCACCGCCGTGTGCCTGACGGCGGGGGCGGTCGCGACCGCAGGGCCGGTGTCCTTCGTCGCGCTCATGGCCGCGCCGATCGCCCGGCGGCTCGTCGGCAACGGTCGGGTCGCCCTCGGGCCGATCGCGGCCGTCGGCGCCGTGGTCACGCTCGCGAGCGACCTCGTGGCGCAGTTCGCGATCCCGGGCAACGCGCTGCCCGTGGGCGTCGTGACCGGGGTCGTCGGCGCGCCGTACCTGCTCTGGTTGCTCGCGCGGGGGCGCTGACCGACCGGTCGGAGCGGGCGGGTACCTGTCCGTCGTCGGTGTGCGGGGCGGGCATCTTCGATGCGTTCCCTGGGCGTCGGCTGTCGCTTTCTCCACAGCCTCGTTCGGGGCTCCCGCACGGTCACCGGTTTCCGATACGCTGGGGCGCCAAGAGGAGGAGGTCCACGATGCCAGATCCAGTGGTCCCGCAGCACGGCGGTCAGAAGACCCCAGAGCAGCGGCTGGTCGACACCACCCTGACCTTCAGCATGGACATGGGGGCGGCACTCACCCCCGAGTCCGGGGTGTCGGTCGAGGAACGCGACGCGATCAACGCGTTGCCCTCCGGCTCCGCCCTGCTGGTGGTCCGACGCGGTCCGAACGTGGGTGCGCGGTTCCTCCTCGACTCCGACGTCACGACGGTCGGTCGGCACCCCGACGCCGACATCTTCCTCGACGACGTCACGGTGTCCCGCAAGCACGCCGAGTTCCTCCGCCACGGCACCGCCTTCAGCGTCAAGGACAACGGCTCGCTCAACGGCACGTACTTCGACGGTGTCCGGATCGACGAAGCGCTGCTGACCGACGGGGCCGAGGTCCAGGTCGGCAAGTTCCGCCTCACGTTCTACGCATCACGGGTCGACCTGGCGCGCCTGGCGAACGCGTAGTGGCCGGGCGGTCCGCCGCGGCCCTCTCCGGTGCCGCGGTCCCGGACCTGCTCACCATCGGGCAGGTCCTCGCTCGCCTCAAGCCCGAGTTCCCCGACCTGTCGAGCTCCAAGCTGCGCTTCCTCGAGGAGCGCGAGCTCGTCACGCCCGTCCGCACGGCGAGCGGGTACCGCAAGTTCTCGGCGGCCGACGTCGACCGGCTGCGGATCGTCCTCGGGCTGCAGCGTGACCACTACCTGCCGCTCAAGGTCATCAAGGACTACCTGGCCGACCTCGACGCCGGGCGCGACCCGGTGCTGCCGGGCGGTGGAGACGCACCGAAGCCCTCGATCCTGGGCCGCGAGCGTCGGTACACCCGCGACGAGACCGTCCGTGCCGCCGGGGCGTCGCCGATGCTGCTCTCCGACGCCGTCTCCGCGTCGCTGCTGCCCGCGGCCGACACCTACACGGACGACGCCGTCGCGGTGCTCAAGGCGCTCGTCGACCTCCAGCGCACCGGGATCGAACCGCGCCACCTGCGCAGCATGCGTGGCGTCGCGGAGCGCGAGGTCGGGCTCATCGAGTCGGCACTCATGCCGGTCTCCCGCCGCGGGGACGCCACGTCGCGCGCCAAGGCGACCGAGATGGCCCGCGAGATCGCCGCGCAGCTCGAGGTGATCCGGTCGAGTCTCATCCGGTCGGCCATCGGTCGTCTCGACGCATGAGCAGCGGATCCGCGCCGGTCGTGACTGCTCCCGCCCCTGTCGGCGGTCGGTGGTCGGGGCGTATCCTCGACACGCCGGACGCGCCGAGCCGGATGTGCCGCGTGCGGAGCACCCGAGTCGCTACCGTGGACCCCGGAACAACTCTCAACCCGTCGTTGAACCTTCGGGTGGGAGCTCGAACGTCGTGGAAGGCATGCACATGAGTGGGACTGACACCCCCGGTACCGAGTCCGACATGACTCGGTACGACCTCGGTCTGCTCTTCACCGACGGTCTCCCCGAGCACGACGAGCAGAACGGCTACCGCGGCACCGTCGCCGCCCGAGCCGCCGGCATCTCGTACCGCCAGCTCGACTACTGGGCCCGGACCGAGCTCGTGCAGCCCACCATCCGCGGTGCCGCTGGGTCGGGTTCGCAGCGGCTCTACGGGTTCCGCGACATCCTCGTCCTCAAGCTCGTCAAGCGACTGCTCGACACCGGCATCTCGCTCCAGCAGATCCGCACCGCCGTGAACCAGCTCCGTGAGTCCGGTGTCTCCGACCTGGCCCAGACGACGCTCATGTCCGACGGCGCCTCGGTGTACCTGTGCACGTCGGACGACGAGGTCATCGACCTGGTCTCGCGCGGGCAGGGCGTGTTCGGCATCGCCGTCGGCAAGGTCCTGCGCGAGGTCGAGAGCTCGCTCGTCGAGCTCGACGCGACCCCGGCTGCCGACCCCGACGACGAGCTCGCCGCCCGCCGGGCATCGCGCGCTTCCTGACCCGACCGGGTCACCCGCCCCGCGCCCGTCCGCGAGTGCCACGTCCGTTGCGCCCGAAGCGCGCACGTTCCTGAGCGCGCCACGTCCGTCACCCTGGACGCACGCACGTTCCTGAGCGGGCCATATTCGTCACCCTGGACGCACGCACGTTCCTGAGCGGGCCACATCCGTCACCCTGGACGTGCGCACGCGCCGGATTCCGCGCGCTCAACGGAACCCGTGCGGCGCGTCCTGCTCGCTCGACGGCGTTGGCAGTACGCGGTCGGGATCGGGGTCCAGGACCTTGGGGGCCGGATCAGTGAGTGACGCCGCCCGGGCGAGCTGGATCAGCCAGTGACGCCGCCCGGGCGAGCCGGAACGCGACCCGGGCGATCGAGGCGTCCCGGTGGTGAGCCGGGCGATCGAGGCGACCCGGTTGCGAGCCGAGCACCCGCGGTCGTGACCCGCCGTCGCAACGGAGGTCGTGCCTCCCGGACGCACCGTCGAGCGCGAGCGAGCAGGACGTGCCGCGTGCGCGTCGTCGCGTGGGCGGTTCGCGTCGCTGCCGGGCCGCGAGCGTGACAGGAACGGCTCGTTCAGCTGGGCCCCGGCCGTCGTCCGCCGTCGGGCACGAGCGAGCACGACGTGCCGTGTGCGTGTCGTGCCGCGGGCGCGGTACGTCGCCCGCGGGCCGCGAGCGTGACGGAAGATGCCCGCTCGGCGCTGTCGACCGACGCCGACCGGCAAGCCGGCCAGACGACCGCAGGACGGCCGACAGGCCGCCCCCGCGCGCCCTACGCCGTGACGGCCCCCGCGGCAGCCCCGGCCCCGCCACCGTCGGCGTAGGGACCGATCTTGCCCGTGCGCATGATGCGCTCGAGCAGCTGGTCGAAGTTCCGCGCCATCTCCTGCGCCGACTCGCCGGGCCAGACGTGCAGCGGCTTCGCGGCACCCTGCGCCTGCTGCAGCGACGTGCGCTCCGGCAGCTGCGGGGAGAGCACGAGCGGCCCGAACATGTCGCGCAGCTCCTTGATGCGGAACTGGTGCTCGAGCGACTGCACGCGGGCACGGTTCACGATGATGCCGAGCGGCTGCAGGCGGGGGGAGAGACCGCGGCGGATCTCCTCGATCGCGCGGAGGGCACGGTCGGCGGCGGCAACGGAGAACAGGCCCGGCTCGGTGACGACGGTCACGCGGTCGGACGCGGCCCACGCGGTGCGCGTGAGGGCGTTGAGCGACGGCGCGCAGTCGATGAGGACGAGCTCGTAGTCCTGCTCGACGTTGGCGAGTGCCTCCTCGAGCTTCCAGATGTCGCGGATCGACGGGTGCGGCCCGTCGAAGTTGATCGCCGAGGGGGAGCCCACGAGGACGTCGACCTTGCCCTGCGAGCCCTTCGTCCACCCCGACGGTGCGATCGCCTGACGGACGATCTTCTCCTTCGGGTTCTCGAGGACGTCGGCGACGTTGAGGTGGCCGGAGATGTCGATGTCGAGGCCGGTCGAGACGTCGGACTGCGGGTCGAGGTCCACCACCAGCGTGCGCAGTCCCCTGGCGAACGCGGCCGAAGTCAGGCCGAGCGTCACCGTCGTCTTGCCGACACCACCCTTGAGGGAGCTCACGCTGAGTACATGCACGGTGAGCCACGTTACCGCCACTAGGGTTGTGACACCTCAACCCGCGCTGGGAGGGTCGTCGAGTCCAGCAGGTTCCCCGTCGCGCGACGGAGGGCGGATCGCCGTCCCGGCCGCCGTCCGGCAGGGTCTGCACCGGGTCCCGACGGCCACCGACGGACCGGTCCGTCCGGGCGTGGTCGAGGTGAAGGAACACGCGGCCGCCGACCGGTACCGACGGCCGTCCCGCGACCCCGACGGTGCCGTGCGCGCCCGTCGACGACCTCCTGGTGGTGCTGCAGCAACGTGACCGTCCGTCCCATCCGCCTGTTCGGTGATCCCGTCCTCCGTTCGCCCGCCGACCCGATCGCGCCGGCCGCGCTCGGCTCGCAGGGCATCCGCGACCTCGTCCAGGACCTCCTCGACACCGTGCGCGAGCCCGGTCGGGCCGGTGTCGCGGCGCCGCAGATCGGCGTCGGGCTCCGGGCGTTCTCGTACAACGTCGACGGCGTGGTGGGGTACGTCCTGAACCCCGAGGTGGTCGCAGTCTCCGGCGAGCCCGAGCTGATGGACGAGGGCTGCCTGTCGGTGCCCGGCCTCGCCTACCCGACCCGGCGCCACCCGCACGCCCGCGTGGAGGGCGTCGACGTCGACGGCCAGCCGGTCGTGCTCGAGGGCGACGGCCTCATGGCGGAGGCGCTGCAGCACGAGGTCGACCACCTCGACGGCACGGTCTACGTGATGACGCTCGACCCCGAGCTCCGACGGCAGGCGCTGCGGGACATCCGGTCGCAGGACTGGTTCCACTGACCGCGTGCCGGTGACCCGGCGGAGCCGAGGGCGCACCGACACCGCACGTTCGCGTGCGGGGAACCGTGACACCCCTTCGCGGGATTGCCACGGGGGGCCCGACGCGAGGTACGGTGTCCGCGTCGGCACCCACCGACGCGTCACCCCACCCCCATCAGGACACCCCGCATGACCGTTCAGAACGACGAGCTCAGCTCGCACCGCACCCGCACCAACCGTCGCCCAGACCCCACCCCGGTGGCGACCTCCTCGATCGCCGTCCTCGACGTCGCCGACGCGTCGCAGGAGCCGCAGCGCTGACCCCGCGCGGGTCGTGCCCCGCGGACAGCCCAGCACGGACCGGACCCGGTGCCCCTCCCACGAGCGGCACCGGGTCCGCTGCCGTCCGGCAGCCCGTCCGGGCGCAGGCCGGGAGGCGCGGTGCCGGTCCCGGGACCGGCCGCCGGTCGTCCGCCTGACCGACCGCACGACCCGGTGCCGGCCCGGGACCGGCCGCCGGTCGTCCGCGGGACCGCCCGCGCGACCCGGTGCCGGTCCCGGGACCGGCCGCCGGTCGTGCTGGTGACGGCCTGGAGGCCCGGTGCCGGCCCGACGGACCGGCACCGGGCCTCCAGGCGGTCGCCCCGGCCCTGACGGGCCGTCAGCCGCGTCGCCGCCGCGAGGTCACGACCGGCGTCGCGGTGGTCTGCACCGCAGACCCCGAGTAGATGTGCTCGACCTCCGCGGCGAAGTCCTTCATCACGACCGCGCGCTTGATCGTCAGCTTGGGCGTGAGGTGCCCGGACGCCTCGGTGAGCTCGGTGTCCACCACGGTGAACGACCGGACCGACTCGGCGCGCGACACGCGCTGGTTCGCGGCGTCGATCGCCTCCTGCACGGCCTGGTGGACACGCTCGTCGTACGCGGCCTCGCGCGCGGTGAGCACGGGGTCGATGCCGCGCGAGCGGCACCAGCCGGGCAGCATCTCCCGGTCGAGGGTGACGAGGGCGGCGACGAACGGCTTGCCCTCGCCGACCACGACCACCTGGCCGACCAGCGGGTGCTCGCGGATGCCGTCCTCGAGCGGGGCGGGGGCGACGTTCTTGCCGCTCGCGGTGACGATGAGCTCCTTGGCCCGACCCGTGACCGTGAGCACGCCGTCGGCGTCGAGTCGTCCGAGGTCGCCGGTGCGGAACCAGCCGTCGGCGAACGCCTTCGCGGTGGCCTCCTCGTTGTGCCAGTACCGGTCGAAGACGTCGACGCCGCGGATGAGGATCTCGCCGTCGTCGGCGATCCGCACCTCGACGCCCGGCAGGGCCCGTCCGACGGTGCCGATCCGGAGTTCGGCGGCACGGTTGACCGTGGCGGGCGCGGTGGTCTCCGTCAGTCCGTAGCCCTCGAGGATGTTCACGCCGATCGACCGGAAGAAGTGCGACAGCCGCGGGGAGAGCGGCGCGGAACCACTGATCGCGTACTCGACCCGTCCGCCGATCGCCGCGCGGAGCTTCGAGAAGACGAGCTTGTCGAACAGCGCGTAGCGGGCGCGGAGGCCGAACGGCACGCGGCCGGCGGCCACCGCCTCGGAGTGCGCGACCGCGACCGCGGCGGCCGCGCGGAAGACCTTTCCCTTGCCGCCGAGGTCGGCCTTCTGCTCGGCCGAGTTGTAGATCTTCTCGAACACGCGCGGGACCGCCAGCAGGAACGTCGGGCGGAACGTCGACACCGCCTGCATGAGGTCGCGCGTGTCCGGTTCGTGGCCGACGAGGACCCCGGTGTGCACCGACATCACCGCGATGAAGCGCGCGAAGACGTGTGCCAGGGGGATGAACAGCAGCGTCGACGAGCCCTCGGCGACGACCTCGGGCATGGCCTCGGTGGCGCCCTCGACGGTCGCGGTGAAGTTGTCGTGCCGCAGGACGCAGCCCTTGGGCCGCCCGGTGGTGCCCGACGTGTAGATGATCGTCGCGTCGTCGTGGCCGTGCACGTCGGCGGTGCGGGCGTCGAGCTCGGCGTCGGTGACGGTCTCGCCGAGCCGCACGAGGTCGTCGAGTCCGCCGCCGTCGATCGTCCAGTGCTGGCCGAGGTGCGGCAGGTCCGGCGCGATCGAGGCGACCCGGCGCGCGTGCTCCTCCTGCTCGACCACGATCGCGACGGTCTCGGAGTCGGACAGGATCCAGCGCACCTGGTCGGGCGAACTCGTCTCGTAGACCGGGACCGACACGAGGCCGGCGGTCCACACCGCGAAGTCGACGAGGGTCCACTCCAGCCGCGTGCGGGACAGGATCGCGACGTGCGACCCGGGCTGCAGGCCGGCGGCGACGAAGCCCTTGGCGATGCCGCGCACGCGTGCGAGCACGTCCGCCGCGGTGATCGGCGTCCAGGTGTCGCCGTGGCGCTCGGCCAGGATGTGCCGGTCGGGCGTGCGACGGGCCCGCTCCGAGAGCAGGCGGGCCGCGGACCCGTGGTCGGGTGCGGAGGTGGGTGCGGGCTGCCGCTGATCGTTCACGGTTGACTCCCTTGTCGGCCGGTTCGATTCGAGGACGCCTCAGCGACGAGGTGTCCCGATCAGCATATGGCGAGCAGCCGGGGATCCGGTGCGAACCGGGCGGGTGGTCGCCGTGGAGCCCGGCGGCCCGGTCCGCCGCCGTCCCGGTCGGGTGCAGGGAGGCGGTAGGCTCGGTGCTCGTGCATGCCATCGGAATCGACATCGGGGGCACCAAGATCGCGGGAGCGGTCGTCACGGAGCTCGGCGAGATCCTCGCCGAGGACCGCGTCGCCACCAACGCGGCTGACCCGGACGCCATGCTGGACGACGTGGTGACGATGGTCACGCGTCTCCGCGCCGCCCACGACGTGGGAGCGGTCGGCGTCGCGGCGCCGGGCTTCATCGACGCCTCGCAGTCGATCGTCTACTACACGCCCAACATCCGGTGGCGGAACGAGCCCCTGCGGCAGAAGCTGCAGGAGCGGCTCGGCGACCTGCACATCACGGTCGACAACGACGCCAACGCGGCGGGCTGGGCGGAGTTCCGCTTCGGCGCCGGTCGGCTCGTGTCGGACATGACCATGCTCACGATCGGCACCGGTGTCGGCGGGGCCATCGTCACCGAGGACCGCCTGTTCCGCGGTGGATTCGGCACCGGCGGCGAGATCGGTCACCTCCGGATCGTGCCGAACGGCCTGCCCTGCGGCTGCGGTGCGCGCGGCTGCATCGAGCAGTACGGCTCCGGTCGTGCCCTGCAGCGCATGGCGAACGACGTCGCCGACGCCGGCGGCATCGGCTCGGCCCTCGCCGACGCCCGCGAGCAGAACGGCGGGCAGCTCGACGGCGGCATCGTCGGGGACCTCATCCTCGCCGACGACCCGGGCGCCCTCGCTGCCCTGCGCCGCCTCGGCCGGCACCTGGGCGAGGCGTGCGCCTCGCTCTCCGCCGTCCTCGACCCGCAGCTCTTCGTGTTCGGCGGCGGCGTCGCGAGCGCGGGGGACCGGCTGCTCGAGCCGATCAAGCAGGCGTACCTCGCGAACCTCCCGGCCCGCGGGTACCACCCGGAGCCCGACTTCGTCATCGCCGAGCTGGTCAACGACGCCGGCGTCGTCGGTGCCGCCGACCTCGCCCGCATCCACGCCCGCACGGCGTAGGGTCCCACCGGCACGTCCGTCGCGAACTGGAGTCGATGATGACCTACTGGCTGCTGAAGAACTTCCTGCTCGGCCCGCTCATCCTCACCCTCTTCCGCCCGTGGGTGATCGGCCGCGAGCACGTCCCCGCGAAGGGGCCCGTGATCTTCGCGTCGAACCACATCTCGTTCATCGACTCGGTGGTCCTGCCCGCGGTGCTCGACCGGCGCATCTCGTTCCTGGCGAAGAGCGACTACTTCACCGGCCGCGGCTTCAAGGGCTGGGCCACGAAGACGTTCTTCAACGCCATCGGTCAGCTGCCCATCGACCGGTCCGGCGGCAAGGCGTCCGAGGCGTCGCTGCACACCGGCCTCCAGGTGCTCGCCCGGGGTGAGCAGCTCGGCATCTACCCCGAGGGCACGCGCAGCCCCGACGGCAAGCTCTACCGCGGGCGCACCGGCATCGCGCGGATGATCCTCGAGGGCCGCGTCACGGTCGTCCCGGTCGCGATGATCGGCACCCGCGAGGTCCAGCAGATCGGGCAGCGGTTCCCGAAGCCGAAGCGCGTCGGCGTCGTGTTCGGCAAGCCGCTCGACTTCTCGCGCTTCGAGGGGTTCGAGACCGACCGCTTCATCCTGCGCAGCGTCACCGACGAGGTCATGCACGAGCTCGCCGGCCTGAGCCGCCAGGAGTACGTCGACGTCTACGCCACGAGCGTCAAGGAGCGCGCGAGCTCCGCACGCGAGCAGGTCATGCAGACCCGTCGGGGTCCGGCCGCCCGCTAGGATCTGAGGACCCCGGCACCCGCCGGACGACCTGTCCCACCAGGTCTGGAACCCAGAACTCCGAGGTACCGCCTTGCCCGAGACGCTCGACCCCGTCGCCCTGCACGATCCGGACGTCATCGAGGGCCTCGACCACTGGCGCACCCTGCCGATCAAGCAGCAGCCGACGTGGCCGGACGCCGCCGAGGCCGAGGCCGCCTCGGCCGAGATCGCCACGCTCCCGCCGCTCGTCTTCGCGGGCGAGGTCGACAAGCTGCGCGACCGGCTCGCCGCCGCGGCCCAGGGCCGGGCGTTCCTGCTCCAGGGCGGCGACTGCGCCGAGACCTTCGCCGGTGCCACCGCCGACTCGATCCGCGACCGCGTGAAGACGATCCTGCAGATGGCGGTCGTGCTGACGTACGGCGCCTCGATGCCGGTCATCAAGATGGGCCGGATGGCGGGACAGTTCGCCAAGCCCCGGTCGAGCGACTTCGAGACCCGCGGCGACGTCACGCTGCCCGCCTACCGCGGCGACATCGTCAACGGCTACGACTTCACGCCGGAGAGCCGCCGCGCCGACCCGCGCCGCCTCGTGCAGGGGTACCACACCGCCGCGTCGACCCTGAACCTCGTCCGCGCCTTCACGCAGGGCGGGTTCGCCGACCTGCGCCAGGTGCACTCCTGGAACAAGGGCTTCGCGTCGAACCCGGCCAACGCCCGGTACGAGCACCTGGCGAAGGAGATCGACCGCGCGATCCGCTTCATGGACGCCTGCGGTGCCGACTTCGAGGCGCTCAAGCACACCGAGTTCTACGCCTCGCACGAGGGTCTGCTCATGGACTACGAGCGCCCGATGACCCGGATCGACTCCCGCTCCGGCCAGGCGTACGACACCTCCGGCCACTTCATCTGGATCGGGGAGCGCACGCGCGACCTGGACGGCGCACACGTCGACTTCCTGTCCCGTGTCCGGAACCCGATCGGCGTGAAGCTCGGCCCCACCACCTCGGTCGCCGACATGCAGGCCCTCGTCGAGAAGCTCGACCCCGAGCGCGAGCCCGGGCGCCTGACGTTCATCACCCGCATGGGCGCCGGCAAGATCCGTGACGAGCTCCCGAAGCTGCTCGAGGCGATCAAGGGCATGGACGCCAACCCGCTCTGGGTCACCGACCCGATGCACGGCAACGGTCTGACCACCCCGACGGGCTACAAGACCCGCCGGTTCGACGACGTCGTGGACGAGGTCCTCGGCTTCTTCGAGGCGCACCGACAGGTGGGCACGTACCCGGGAGGCATGCACGTCGAGCTCACGGGTGACGACGTCACCGAGTGCCTCGGCGGCTCGGAGCAGATCGACGAGGCGACCCTGGCGACCCGCTACGAGTCGCTGTGCGACCCGCGCCTGAACCACATGCAGTCGCTCGAGCTCGCGTTCCTCGTGGCCGAGGAGCTCGGCGCGCACCCGTACGTGCGCGCGTAGTCCCGACGCGACCCGATGACGGACGGGAGGCGCGGTGCCAGCCGGCACCGCGCCTCCCGTCCGTCACGTGGTCACGCCCCACGCGTCGGCCGTCGGCCCGCCCGCCCCACCTCGCCCGCCAGGCCCACCCCGCCCGCCTGTTCGCGAAAGCGACAGATCACCGCGGATGGTCCGCGGTGATCTGTCGCTTCCGCGGACACGTCGGCGCCGGGCGGACGAGGACTGTCGCCTTCGCAGCACGGTCGAGCGGCGCGCCGTCGCACCCGCGCCGCCGTGCGGCGCACCCGCGCCGCCGTGCGGCGCACCCGCGCCGCCGTGCGGCGCACCCGCGCCGCCCGGCGGCGCACCCGCGCCGCACGGCGGCGCACCCCGCGCCGCACGGCGGCGCACCCCGCGCCGCACGGCGGCGCACCCCGCGCCGCACGGCGGCGCACCCGCGCCACGCTGCGGCGCCCGACGCCGCGCCCCGCGCGAGCCGGTGGCTAGAGGTCGTAGCGGAGCGTGATGGTGTCGCCGCGGTGCACGGTCGTGCCCTGCACCGGGTCGGTGGAGGACACCGGCAGGACCGACTTCCAGTCGCCGATGCGGCAGAGCAGGTTGGTGCACTCCGGGACCGAGACCTCGAGCCCGAGGTTCTCGAGCGTGGCGGTGGCCTCGTCGATCGTCTTTCCGGCGACGTTCGGCAGCGTGATCGGGGTCGGACCGCGCGAGACGACGACGTTCACCGCGCTGCCCTGCACGACGGGGGAGCCCTCGGCCTCGGCCGAGATCACCTGCCCCTTCGGCACCGAGTCGTCGTACCGTTGGGTCTGCTCGCCGAGGGTCAGTCCCACGCTCTCGAGCGTCGTCGACGCGTCGGCGACGGTCTTGCCCCGGACGTCCGGCACCGGGCCGAGCGAGACCGTGAGGGTCACCGGGCCGCGCTCCCCGTACTCGGGCACCTGGGCGAGGTCGACGGTCTGGCCGTCGGTCCCCACCCCGGTGGCGGCGATGACGGTGTCCTTCGGCGCGTCGGCCGCGAACTCGTAGCGGTCGTCCTGCAGCTGGAAGTCGTCGTCGAGCGCCGCGGTCACGGTGGACACCGGTTGGCCGACGATCGCCGGCAGGGTGATCATCCGCGGGCCGTCCGAGACGACGATCTGCACCGAGGTGCCCTTGCGGACCTCGCGTGCTGCTGCGGGCTTCGTCGTCGAGACCTGGCCGCGCGTGACGACCGCGTCGAACCGGCTCGCGGTGGCCGCTGCGGTCCGGAGGCCCTGCGCCTCGAGCAGCTGCCGGGCCTGGGAGACGGACTTGCCCGCGACCTCGGGGATGCGGACGTTGCCCCACGGGCCGGGGCCGAACGCCCAGCCGACGACGCCGGCCAGGACCGCGAGGACGACGACGATCGTGAGGACGATCCACCCGCGGCGTCGACGCTTGGCGGACTTGTCGGCGAGGCGCTGTCCTGCGGGGGAGAGCGCGCCGGGCTGGGAGCCGGTGCGGCGGGGGCCGGGAGCACCGCGACGGACCGGGGCGGACGGGGCGGACGGGGCGTCGGCGGTGGCGCGGGGGATGACGCTCGTCGCGTCGCCCGAGTCCGGCGCGGAGCCGATCGAGGACGGCGAGACGGCACCGGCCGGGAGGATCGCGGTCGCGTTCTCGGGGCGCAGCACGGCCGTGCGGTACTGCCCGGTCGCGCGCTGCTGGACGCCCGACATGTGGTCGAGCATCTCGCGGGCGTCGCGGGGTCGGTCCTCGGGGTCGCGGGCCGTCGACCAGGCCACGAGGTCGTCGAGCTCCGGCGGGATCCCGGGCGTCGACGCGCTCGGGGCCGGCACGGTGTCGTTGGCGTGCTGGTAGGCGATCTGCATCGGCTGGTCGCCCTTGTAGGGCTGCTCGCCGGTGAGCATCTCGTAGAGCATGATGCCGAGCGCGTAGATGTCGCTGCGCGAGTCGGCGGACCCGCGGGTGACGAGCTCGGGGGAGAGGTAGGCGATGGTGCCGAGGAGCGCCGCGCCGGTCGCGGTGTTCGCGGTCGTCGCACGGGCGAGCCCGAAGTCGCCGAGCTTGATGCGCCCGTCGTCGGCGAGCAGGACGTTCTCGGGCTTGAGGTCGCGGTGCACGATCCCGGCGCGGTGCGCCGAGGCGAGACCGGCGAGGACGGCCCGGAGGATGTCGGTCGCCTGCTCGGGCGTGAGCGCGTGGTGCTCCTGCAGGAGGTCCCGGAGCGTGATGCCCGGGATGTACTCCATGACGATGTACGCGGTGTCGTCCTCGGCACCCTGGTCGTAGACGCCGACGAGGTTCGGGTGGGAGAGCCGGGCGGCCGACCGGGCCTCCTGGATGAAGCGCTCCCGGAACGCCTGGTCGTCGGCCAGGTGTCCGTGCATGATCTTGATCGCGACCCGGCGCTCGAGCCGGACGTCGGTCGCGAGGTACACCGTGGCCATGCCGCCGCGGGCGATCCGCGAGCGCACGCGGTACCGCTGGTCGATCATGCGACCGATCATGGGGTCCGTGGCGTTGGTGGTCATCGGCGGCATTCTACGAAGCCGTCCTGGTCGGGCCCGCGCTGACGCACCGGTCGTTACCCGATCTCGATCTCGAGGATGAGTCGGGTCGGCCGACCGACCGGCTGCGCGTGTCCGCTACGGACGTCGGGGTCAGAGCGTGGCCAGGAGCGACTTCGCGGTCTGCTCCCACTTCGCGTACTCGCCCGGGTACGCGGAGACCTGCACGGCCTGCGCCGCGTCGGTCAGGGCCATGCCCGACCAGTTCGGGATCGCGAGCAGGCCGCGGGTCTTGCCCGGGTTGCCCTTGAAGAAGAGGCGCGTGGCCGAAGCCGGGTCCTGCAGCGTGGCCTTGTCGCCCCAGCCCTGGCTCGGACGCTGCTGGAAGAGGCCGACCGAGTCGCGGTCGCCGTTCGGCAGGTTGCGCAGGCTCGACTCCTGGAGCGCGGCGGCGAGGGCGATGACGATCCCGCGCTCCGGCACCCCCATGGACCGACCGACCGAGACGATCGTGGCCGCGTTCGCGCGCTGCTCGGCGGAGAGCGCGACCCCGTTGACGCTGGACTGGACGGGGCCGGCGACGGCGACGGTCGTCGGCGCGGACGCCGTCACGGTGGACGCCGGGAGCACGAGGGTCTTGCCCGCGTAGATCGTGCTCGTGTAGGTCAGGCCGTTCGCCGACAGGAGCGCCTTCACCGACACCCCGTTCGCCGTGGCGATCGCGGCGATGGTGTCGCCGGTCCGGATCTGGACGCTGCCGGCCCGCGCCGGAGCGCTCGCGGCGGCCGGTGCTGCGGTCGCCGCCGGAGCCGGGGTGGCCGAGACCGGCGCCGGGGCGGACGCGCCCGGGACGGTCAGGGTCTGGCCGGGGTAGATCGTGGAGCGCTGCGACAGGTTGTTCGCGCTGAGCAGCGCCGAGGTGGAGACCCCCACGCGCGCGGCGATCGCGGACACCGTGTCGCCCTGCTTGACGTGGTAGCTGCCCGTGGCGCTCGCGGTCGCGGTGGACGCCGGGCGGGCCGGCGCTGCTGCCGGGGCCGCGGGCTGCGACGCCAGGTGCAGGGTCTGGCCCGGGTGGATGATCGTGTTCCAGCCGAGGCCGTTGCGCACGAGGACGTCCTGCGCGGACAGCCCGAAGCGGGACGCGATGCCGGAGATGGTGTCGCCCTGGCGGACCGTGTACGTGGTCGGCGCCGCCGACACCGACGCGACCGTGGTGACGGTGGCCTGGCCGGGGCGCGCGACCGCGGTGCCGAAGACCGGGCGGTCCCCGACGTTGCGGTCCTGGTCGACCTGCCGCTTCTTCGCGGAGTCGTCGTCGTGCCGGGGCTCGGCGTGGGCGATCGGACCGGTGAGGCCGGCCGTCACCGCGATCGTGCCCGCGAGGACGATGGGCATGGTGGCGAACCGGGCGGATCGTGCGCGCCGGGCGACTTCGTCTGCAGCGTTGTCCACGGGTTTCTCCTGTCTGGGGTGAGCCGTCCTCGCGCGTGCGAGCACTCACAGGTGACTCCACGCTGGCATGGCGTGATTCCCAAGTCAACCAGAGAGTCGAGTGGGGTGCATGTGACTCGTGTGACGAACGAGACCGACGGCACCGGGCGTCTCCTCTGGCACGATGGGTCCGTGAGTGCTGCACCGATCGACGACACGACCCTCTCCGAGCGCTGGCTGACGGTCCCCGACCTGGTGGACATGCTGAGCACCAGCCCGGGGCGCATCCACCGCCTGTTCGAGCAGAAGACCCTGCTCGCCGCCCGGGTCGGTGGTGTCCTCCGGGTCCCGAGCGAGTTCCTGGACGGCCGCGAGCCCCTGCCCGAGCTGCGCGGGACGCTCGTCGTCCTCGGCGACAACGGCTTCACCGACGACGAGGCCGTGCGCTGGATGCTGTCCGAGGAGCCCGCCCTGGGGACCTCGCCGATCGCGGCGCTGCGCGCCGGCCGCAAGGCCGAGGTGCGCCGCGTCGCCCAGTCGCTGCTCTGAGGGACAGTCGCTGCTCTGACAGGCAGTCGCTGCCCTGACGGGCAGTCGCTGCCCTGACGGGCAGTCGCTGCCCTGACGGACCGACCGAAGACGGACGGGAGGCGCGTGGCGACCTCGCCACGCGCCTCCCGTCCGTCGGTGGGTCGCGTCCCGGGCTGCGCGTGCGTCGCTAGGCGACCCGGCGGCTGACCGTGTCGGCCAGCGCGAGGAGCTGGTCGCGCGCGGACGGCGTGAGCGGGGTCGCCTCGAGCGCGGTCTTCGCGCGGTGCACGTGCCGCTCGATCGAACGCTCGACCGCGGCGACCGCGCCGGACTCGGTGAGCGTCGCGCGGAGCATCTGCACCTGCGCCTCGTCGAGCTCCGGGTCGCCGAGGAGCTCGTCGAGGAGCTGCCGCGGGCCGGGGGACAGCGCCTTGCGGGCCGAGGCGATGAGGACGGTGCGCTTGCCCTCGCGGAGGTCGTCGCCCGCGGGCTTGCCGGTCACCTCGGGGTCACCGAAGACGCCGAGCAGGTCGTCCCGCAGCTGGTACGCGACGCCGAGGGGGAGGCCGAACGAGCGGAGGCCCTCGAGCTGGGCCTCGGACGCACCGGCGACCAGGGCGCCGATCACGAGCGGGGCCTCGATCGAGTACTTCGCCGACTTGAAGACGATGACGCGTTGGGCGCGGACGAGGTGCTCGGACTCGTCGATCGACGGCCAGGCGGTCTCCTCGTGGACGTCGAGGTACTGACCGGCGGTAACGTCGAGCCGCATCGCGTGGAACTCTCGCCGCACGATCCGGGCACGGGCGGGGTCGAGCAGGGCCAGGCCCTCGTCGAAGACCGCGTCGCTCAGGGAGAGCAGCAGGTCGCCGAGCAGGAGCGCGGAGTTCGTGCCGTAGAGGGAACGGTCACCGGCCCAGCCGGACTCGGCGTGCAGTGACTCGAACCGGCGGTGCGCCGCGGGGCGCCCGCGACGGGTGTCGGAGCGGTCCATGATGTCGTCGTGCACGAGAGCTGCGGCGTGGAAGACCTCGAGCGCGGCGGCGACGGTGACGATCGCCTCGGCGGTGGTCTGCCGGGACCCCTCGGCCAGGGGGTCGAACGAGCCCGACCGGCCCGCGACCGACTGCCATCCCCAGTAGCAGAACAGCGCCCGGAAGCGCTTGCCGCCGGACAGCAGGTCCCGCGCGTACCGGTCGAACGGCGCGAGGTCCGGGCTGATCGCGAGGAGCCGCTCACGCTGCTCGTCGAGGGCCCGTTCCACCCGTGCCGAAACGAGGTCCACTAATCGCGTACTCTCAGCCACGGTCCCTACCCTAGTGGAGCGGCTGAGACGTAGACTCGGTCCACTTCCGGCGGTGGTGCCGACCTGACTCCACCGACCCGCACGAACGGGCCGTGACCTCGGTCGAGCCGGAGCAACCAGTGCCCGTCACGACCGGTGCGAGCACGACCCGCGGTCACCAGGACAGCATCCCCAGGAACAGAGGGAAACAAGATGCCACTCTCGGAGCAAGAGCAGCGCCTCCTCGAGGAGATGGAGCGCAGCCTCTACCAGAACGACTCCGACTTCGTGGCGCGCGTCACGCGTCGCCAGGGCCGTCCGAGCTACACGACGATCACCATCGGGGTGCTCGGTGCCCTCGTCGGGATCGCCGTCCTCGTCCTCGCGCTCGTCCTCAAGCAGCCGTTGCTCGGTCTGCCCGGCTTCGTCGTGATGCTCGCCGGCGTGCTCTACGCGCTGCGTCCGGGCATGCGCATGCCGAAGACCGGTGCCGGGGCGCCCCGCGCCGGGTCCTCCGCGCCGGGTCGCCCCGCGCGTCCCGCATCGTCGGGCGGGTCCTTCATGGACCGGCTCAACGAGCGCTGGGACAAGCGCAACGATCCCGGGCAGCAGTAGCCGCTCCTCCACACGCCTCCACGGGGCCGGTCCTTCGGGACCGGCCCCGTTCGTCGTTCCCGGGGGTGGGGTGACGGACGGGAGGCGCGGGCGGGGCCGACCCGCGCCTCCCGTCCGGCGCGCCCTCCGACCGCCACCGACCTGTGGAAGTCCTCCACTTCCCTCCACGCGCGCCACCGCGCGCCCGATCGCCGTGTCTGCGCGGATCGGTGCCGCCCGTCCCGACATCATGGGCGCTCCAGGGGCCCCCAGAACGGGGGATCCGGGCAGATCGGGGAGCCCTGACCGTTCCGCGGGGAGCGAAGTGGAGTAAAGTGGGGAACACGACGGTCCGGTGGAGCGGAGGGGAGGCCCCGACGTGTTGCTCGGTACCCATGCCCCGAAGCTCGACGAGAAGGGTCGCGTGATCCTCCCCGCCAAGTTCCGGGACGAACTGTCCGGCGGGCTCGTGATGACCCGTGGACAGGAGCGTTGCGTCGTCGTCTACAGCGCGGACACGTTCGAGCAGCTGCACGAACGGATCCGCACCGCACCGATGACGTCGAAGCGCACCCGGGACTACATGCGCCTGTTCCTCTCCGGAGCGAGCGCGGAGACCCCGGACAAGCAGAACCGCGTCACGATCCCGCAGAACCTCCGCGAGTACGCGGGGCTCGAGCGGGACCTCACGGTCATCGGCAGCGGTGACCGTGCCGAGATCTGGTCGACCCCCGCGTGGGAGGCCTACTACGCAGAGGTCGAAGAGGGCTTCGCCGACAACGACGAGGAGGTGATCCCGGGGATCTTCTGATCCGCGGATCGGGACTCCCAGCCGTGGTGCCCTGACACACCTTCCCCGGTGTCAGGTCGCATGGATGGGGATCCGGGTGCGTGGCCCAGGAGGCCGAGGGGCTGCACATGGTCGAAGACCAGCCGAAGTTCCCGCACACGCCGGTGATGCTGCAGCGCATCGTCGACCTGTTCACACCGACCCTCGAGGGGCCGGGCAAGGTCGTCGTCGACGCCACGCTCGGCATGGGCGGACACTCCGAGGCGCTCCTCGAGCGCTTCCCGGAGCTGACCCTGATCGGGCTCGACCGCGACACCGACGCCCTCGGCATCGCGGGGGAGCGGCTCGCCCGCTTCGGCGACCGCGTGCGCCTCGTGCACACGGTCTACGACGGCATCGTCGACGCGGTCGAGGGCGAGGGGTTCCGCGAGGTCGACGGCGTGCTGTTCGACCTCGGCGTCTCGTCGCTCCAGCTCGACCGGGCGGAGCGCGGCTTCGCCTACAGCCAGGACGCACCGCTCGACATGCGCATGGACCGGACCGAGGGGCAGACCGCCGCCGACGTCCTGGCGACCTACGACGAGGGCGAGCTGCGCCGCATCTTCCAGCGCTACGGCGAGGAGAAGCTCGCCGGGCGGTACGCCAAGGCGATCGTCGCCCGTCGAGCCGAGCGGCCGTTCGAGATGTCCGGTGACCTCGTCCAAGTCCTGCACGACGCCACCCCGGTGGCCGTGCAGCGCCAGGGACACCCGGCCAAGCGCGTCTTCCAGGCGCTCCGCATCGAGGTGAACGCCGAACTGGCCGTGCTCGAGCGGGCGATCCCGGCGGCGCTCGACACGATCGCGGTCGGTGGTCGGATCGTCGTCGAGTCGTACCAGTCGCTCGAGGACCGCCTGGTGAAGCGAGCGCTCGTCGCCCGCACCACCTCGAGCGCGCCGGCCGACCTGCCGGTCGAGCTCCCCGAGCACGCCCCCACCTTCTCCCTGGTCGTCAAGGGCGCGGAACTGGCCGACGAGGCCGAACGCGCCGCCAACCCCCGTGCCATCCCCGTGCGCCTGCGTGCGGCCGAGCGGATCCGGAAGTGACATGAGCACGAACCTCGCACTCGTCGACCCTGTCGTCGCCCCGTCGCGTGCCCCGCGCCCGTCCCGCCACGACCGGCCGGAACTGGTCGAGGTCGCGCCCACGAAGGCCCAGCGCCGGGCACGGCCGCGCATCGCGTACGCCGTGGTCGCGGTGGCGTCGCTCGGCATCCTGCTGCTCGCGCAGCTCGGCATCAGCATGGTGCTCAGCCAGGGCGCCTACACGTTGTCCTCGCTCGGCGCCGAGCAGACGAAGCTCTCGCGGACGCAGCAGTCGCTGTCCGAGGACCTCCGGGTGCTCGACTCGCCGCAGAACCTCGCCCGCAACGCGCAGGCCCTCGGGATGATCGCGAACTCCACGCCGGTGTACCTCGACCCGAAGACCGGGCAGGTCTACGGGACGCCGACCCCGGCCGCCCCCGACGAGGCGACCGCGAGCACGGCGAACCAGGTGCCGAACGCACTGCTCGACCCGGTGCCGCTCGCCGCGGGCAAGGGCGACACCGCCACGAGCAAGGAGAACGGCGACGCCGCACCGGCGCCGACCGACACCGCGTCGACGGGCACCACGGGCTCCGCCGCCGGGACCGCCTCCGGCCCCGGCGCCACGAGCGGTGCCGCTGGGAAGACCGCAGGCGCCAGCGCGTCGGGCGGGGCATCGTCCGCGCCCGACGTAGAGTCCGACCCGAACCAGCTCCAGGCGCCCTCGACGCGGTGACCTGCGGCCCGGGACACGCCGTGACGTGGACCCCGGGCACCCTGACGCACCACACGGGAAGGACCGCACCGCGTGACCAAGACGATCCGCAGCCGACGACTGCGCTACAGCGTCGTGATGATCGCCGTCATCGCCCTCGTGGCGGTCTTCGTGATCCGGCTGGTCGACATCCAGGTGGTCCAGGCCGCCGACCTCAACGAGCAGTCGAAGGCCAAGCGCAGCATCCCGGTGACCATCTACGGCACGCGTGGCGAGATCGTCGACCGCAACGGCGTCGAGCTGGCCGACAGCGTGAACCGCTACAACATCACGACCGCGCCGCGGCTCGTCAAGGACTTCCGGGGGACCCTCGGCGGCACCCGCGTCAAGGACGTCACGGTCGACGAGGCCCTGCGCGCGATCGCGAAGGCGTCCGGCGGCGACGTCGCGACCATGCAGAAGAACGTCGCGGCCGACCCGCGGTCCGACTTCGCCTACCTGGTCAAGGGCCTCGACGTGAAGCGGTACGAGGCGGTGCGCGAGCTCGAGGTGCCCTGGGTCTACCCGGAGCAGCAGTCGGCCCGCATCTACCCGACCGGCGCGACGGCCGGTGCCCTGACCGGGTTCATGGGGACCGACGGCGCCCAGGCCGGGCTCGAGTACTCCTACAACGCGTGCCTCGCGGGGCGCAACGGCTCCGAGACCTACGAGCGCGGTGAGGACGGCGTCCAGCTGCCCGGCAGCACCGTGACGAAGACGCAGGCCAAGGACGGCGGCACGCTGCAGACCACGATCGACAGTGACCTGCAGTACATGGCCCAGCAGACGATCGCGTCCGCCGCCAAGGACCTGCAGGCCGAGTCGGCGACCGCGACCGTCACGAGCGTGAAGACCGGCGAGCTGCTCGCCGTCGCCGACTACCCGACGGTGGACCCGAACGACGTCGACGCGACGAAGGACACGGGGGCGTACGGCTCCCGCGCGCTGACCGCCACGTACGAACCGGGATCGACCATCAAGGCCGCGATCGCCGCGGCGCTCATCAACGAGGGCAAGTCGAGCCCGACCGACCGTGCGGTCGTCCCCTACTCGCGTTCGTTCCCGTGGGGCGGCAAGATCCAGGACTCGGAGTTCCACCCCACCGAGAACCTGACGCTCACCGGCATCCTGCAGAACTCGTCGAACGTCGGCATCACCGAGCTCGGTGAGCGCCTGTCGCAGCAGCAGCGCTACGAGTACATGAAGAAGTTCGGGCTGTTCGAGCCCGAGTCGGCCATCCAGTACCCGGGCCAGCCGTCCATGCAGTACGGCGCGAGCCCGGACTGGAGCAGCCAGACGAACATCAACTCGATGTTCGGCCAGGGCATCTCGACGACCGCGGTCCAGGTGGCGAGCGTGTTCCAGACGCTCGCGAACAACGGGGTCCGGATCCCGCTGCACATGGTCAAGGGCTGCCAGACGGCCGACGGCAAGACCATCGACGCGCCCGACGTGCAGGGCCAGCAAGTCGTCTCGCCCGCGGCCGCGAACCAGACCGTCAAGATGCTGCAGAGCGTCGTCACGGGCGGCACGCTCGTCGGCATGAAGCCGATCTCGGGCTACAACGTGGCCGCGAAGACCGGTACGGCCGAGGTCGCCGAGGGCTCGAAGGGCTACGGCGGTCAGCGCATCACGTCGGTGGCCGGAATGGCACCCGCCGAGGACCCCCAGTATGTTGTCACGGTGACGTTCACGAAGCCGCAGACCAACAAGTGGTCCAGCGGAGCGGCTCCGGCGTTCCGAACTCTCATGTCCCAGGTGCTCGAGAAGTACCGAGTAGCCCCCTCCACGGCCGAGGCGCAGCTGTACCCGTCCACGTGGTGAGGAAGAAGGAGCACTTGTCCGCACGGATCCCCCCGGTCCTCCGACCCGAACACCCGACCCCGAGGAGCGTGGCCGAACTCGCGAACGCGTTCGGCATGCGCGTCGTCGGCACGGTCGACGCCGTCGAGGCGACGGGCGTCACCCTGAGCGCCGCCGAGGTGCAGCCGGGTGACCTGTTCGTCGGTGTGCACGGTGCGAACCGGCACGGCGCGCAGTTCGCCGCCGAGGCCGCCGAGCGCGGTGCCGTCGCCGTCCTGACCGACGCCGAGGGCGTGGCACTGGCCGAGCCCGCGGGCCTGCCGGTGCTCGTGGTCGAGGATCCCCGTGCCGCACTCGGCGACGTCTCGGCCTGGGTCTACCGCACCCACCCGGACGAGGCCACCGACCTGCCGCAGCTGTTCGCCACGACCGGCACGAACGGCAAGACGAGCACGTCGTACATCCTCGAGGGCATCCTCAAGCAGCTCGGCCTCGT
The DNA here is from genome assembly GCF_001865055.2 of Curtobacterium sp. MCBA15_004. NCBI lineage: Bacteria > Bacillati > Actinomycetota > Actinomycetes > Micrococcales > Microbacteriaceae > Curtobacterium > Curtobacterium sp. MCBA15_004. The sequence continues at coordinate 1,450,012 of NZ_CP126266.1, forward strand.
GTCCGGCCTGAGCTCGACCGCGGAGCGCCACATCGGGTCGCTCAGCGTGACGAGCCGGCTGACCACGCCCGAGGCGAGCGAGATGCACGCCCTGCTCGCCCGGATGCGCGAGTCCGAGGTCCGCGCGGTCGCCGTCGAGGTGAGCGCCCAGGCCCTCAGCCGGCACCGCGTCGACGGCATCGTCTTCGACGTCGCCGGGTTCACCAACCTGTCGCACGACCACCTCGACGACTACGCCGACATGGAGGAGTACTACCAAGCGAAGCTCCCGCTGTTCCAGCCCGAGCACGCCCGTCGCGGCGTCGTCTCGCTGGACACCGACTGGGGCCGCCGCGTGGTGCAGGACTCCCGCATCCCGGTCACCACGATCACGGTGCACCCGGACGTCGAGGCCGAGTGGCACGTCGACATCGTCTCGGCGCAGGCCGCGTACACCGAGTTCCGCCTGACCGGGCCCGAGGGCCGCGCGCTCACCACGCGGGTGCCGCTCATCGGCTGGCACATGGCCGCCAACGCGGCGCTCGCGATCGTCATGCTGGTCGAGGGCGGCTTCGAGCTCGGGGCGATCGCCCAGGCGCTCGAGTCGGGCCACCGCCGCTACCCGGACGAGACCGAGGACGGCCCCCGCGTCAGCGCGATCGAGTGCTACCTGCCGGGCCGCACCGAGCGCGTCTCGGGTGAGCACGGCCCGAGCGTGTACGTCGACTTCGGGCACTCGCCCGACGCCTTCGAGAACACCCTCGCGGCCGTCCGGCAGTTCACCCCCGGCCGGGTCCTGATGCTGTTCGGCGCCGACGGCGACCGCGACACGACGAAGCGCGCCGCCATGGCCCGCGTCGCCGCAGCCGGGTCGGACATCCTGGTCGTCACCGACCACCACCCGCGCTTCGAGGACGCCGCGAGCATCCGCAAGACCCTGGTCGACGCCGCACGCGAGGCGTTCCCCGACCACGAGACCTACGAGGTCAGCCCGCCCGAGGCCGCGATCCGCAAGGCCGTGAGCCTGCTCGGCGAGGGCGACTCGATCCTGTGGGCCGGACCCGGCCACCAGGACTACCGCGACATCCAGGGCGTCCGCACGCCGTACTCCGCCCGCGACGAGGCCCGCCAGGCGCTCCGCGAGGCCGGCTGGGAGCCGAACAGCGGCCCCTCGGAGGAGATCCGATGATCGCCCTGACCCTCGCCGAGATCGCCGCCGCGATCGGCGGCGAGCTCGTCAGCGGTGCCCCGGAGCAGGTCGTCGACGGCAGCGTCGAGACCGACTCCCGCCTGGTCGGACCGGGCAGCGTGTTCTTCGCGCTGCTCGGCGAGGAGACCGACGGCCACCGCTTCGTCCCCGCCGCCGCGACCGCCGGTGCCGCCCTCGTCGTCACCGAGCGCGCCGTCGAGCTGCCCGAGGGCTCCGACACCGCCCAGGTCGTCGTGGCCGACGGCTACGCCGCCCTCGCCGCGCTCGCGCACGAGGTCGTCGCCCGCGTGCGCGCCTCGAGCGCCGACCGGACCGACGAGCACGGCGCCCCGGCACCGCTCCGCGTGGTCGGGATCACCGGTTCGAACGGCAAGACGAGCACGAAGAACATGCTCCGCACGATCCTCGCCACCCAGGGCGAGACGGTCGCGCCGCAGGGGTCGTTCAACAACCACGTCGGCGCGCCGATCTCGATGCTCGGGATCACGCACGACACGCGCTTCCTCGTGGTCGAGATGGGCGCGAGCGGCAAGGGCCACATCGCGAAGCTCGTGACGATCGCCGAGCCCGACGTCGGGGTCGTCCTCAAGGTCGGACTCGCGCACGCCGGTGAGTTCGGCGGCATCGAGGCGACCCAGCGCGCCAAGTCGGAGATGGTCACCGACCTACCGGCCACCGCGACGGCCCTGCTCAACGTCGACGACGACCGTGTCGCGTCCATGTGCGCCGTCACGGACGCCCGTGTGGTCGGCTTCGGGACCTCCGCCGGCGCGGACTACCGCATCGGCGGCATCGAGACGGACCGCAGCGGCACCCGTTTCACGCTCACCGCGCCTCCCGTCCCGTCGGAGGCCGCGGCAGACCACGCGGCGGACACGGCGCCGGTCCCCGAGACCGTCGACGTCCGCCTCGCGATCCTGGGCGAGCACCACGCGATGAACGCGTCCGCCGCCCTGACCGTCGCGCACCTGTGGGGCGTGCCGCTCGCCGAGGGTGCTGCGGCGCTCGCGTCGATGACGCGCGCCGAGCGCTGGCGCATGGAGCTGCTCCAGGGCGGCCCCGAGGGCGTGACCGTCATCAACGACGCCTACAACGCGTCGCCCGACTCGACGGCGGCTGCACTGCGGACCCTCGCGCAGGTCGTGCGACCGGGGGAGCGCTCCGTCGCCGTGCTCGGCGAGATGGCCGAGCTCGGCGAGTTCTCCGTCGAGGAGCACGACCGCATCGGTCGGCTCGTCGTGCGGCTCGGCATCGGCCAGCTCGTGGTCGTCGGCCGCGGCGCGCTGCCCATCCACCAGGCCGCCACCCTCGAGGGATCGTGGGACGGCGAGTCCGTGTACGCCGAGGACGTCGACGAGGCCGTCCGCACCCTGCAGGACATGCTGCGTCCCGGTGACGTCGTCCTGGTCAAGTCCTCGAAGTCCGCGGAACTGCGATTCCTCGGCGACCGCCTCGGAGGTGTCACCGAATGATCGCGCTCCTGATCGCCGGCGCCGTGTCGCTGGTGTTCACACTGCTGCTCACGCCGTTGTTCATCAAGCTGTTCCACCGTCTCGGGTGGGGGCAGTTCATCCGCGACGACGGCCCGCAGTCGCACCACACCAAGCGCGGCACCGCGACCATGGGCGGCATCGTCCTGATCCTCGGCGCGGTGCTCGGCTACTTCGTCGGGCACCTCGTCGGCCGTGACTCGGTCACGCTGTCCGGGCTGCTCGTGCTGTTCCTCATGGTCGGGCTCGGGTTCGTCGGGTTCATCGACGACTTCCTCAAGGTCCGCCGTCAGCGCAGCCTCGGGCTCGGTGGCTGGGCGAAGGTCCTCGGGCAGGTGATCGTCGGCGTCGTGTTCGCGACGATCGCGCTCGTCGTCCCGACCGGCAACGGCAAGCCCCCGGCGTCCACGATGATCTCCGCGATCCGGGACGTCCCGTGGCTCGACTTCATGGCGCTCGGCACCGTGATCGGCACGATCCTGTTCCTCGCGTGGATCGTCCTGCTGACCGTGTCGACCTCGAACGGCGTCAACGTCGCCGACGGGCTCGACGGCCTGGCGACCGGGTCGAGCATCCTCGCGATCGGGTCCTACGTCATCATCGGGTTCTGGCAGTCGAACCAGATCTGCGGCGGCATCCGGCTCGACGAGACGACGCGCGCCGCCTGCTACAGCACCTCGGACCCGCTCGACCTCGCGGTCGTCGCGGCGGCCGTGTGCGGAGGCCTGATCGGCTTCCTCTGGTACAACACCTCGCCCGCGCAGATCTTCCTCGGTGACACCGGCTCGCTCGGCCTCGGCGGTGCCCTTGCCGGGCTCGCGATCCTCAGCCGCACCGAGCTCCTGCTCGTCCTCATCGGCGGTCTGTTCTTCATCGTCACCGGATCGGTCATCCTGCAGCGCGCGTACTTCAAGATCACGCACGGCAAGCGCATCTTCCGGATGAGCCCCCTGCACCACCACTTCGAGCTCAAGGGCTGGGCCGAGGTCACCGTCGTCGTCCGCTTCTGGATCATCGCGGGGCTGTGCGTCGCGGCCGGGGTCGGACTCTTCTACCTGGAATGGATCGCACGAGTTGGTTGACGCCCGTACGGAAGGTCTCGACAGCTGGTACGCCGAGGGGTGGAAGGGCCTGCGGGTCGCGGTCCTCGGGCTCGGCGCCACGGGCTTCTCGGTCGCGGACACGCTCGTCGAGCTCGGCAGTGCCGTGACGGTCTACGCGCCGGACGGTCCCGCCGACACGGTCGAGCTGCTCGACGTGATCGGGGCGCGCTTCGAGCGCACCCCGCTCGACGCCGTGCCCGCCGCGCTCGAGCAGCAGGCGCCGGACCTGGTCGTCGTCTCGCCGGGCCTGCCGCCGCACAACGCCACCGTCCGGTGGGCCGTCGAGCACAGCACGGTCTGGGGCGACGTCGAGCTCGCCTGGCGCGTGCGCGACAAGGTCGTCCGCGGTCCGATCGCCGCGCCGTGGGTGACCATCACGGGCACGAACGGCAAGACCACGACGACGCAGCTCACGACCGCGATGTTCCAGGCCGCCGGGCTGCGCGCGGTCGCGTGCGGGAACATCGGGGTGCCGGTGCTCGACGTCGTGCGCGACCCCGAGGGCTTCGACGTCCTGGTGGTCGAGCTGTCGAGCCACCAGCTGCACTACATGCCGACGACCGGTGACGGCGCGGTCGTCCCGCTCGCGAGCGCCTGCCTGAACATCGCCGACGACCACCTCGAGTGGCACGGCTCCGCCGAGGCCTACCGCGCGGCGAAGGCCAAGGTCTACGAGCGCTCCGTGATGGCGTGCGTCTACAACACCGCGGACGCCGCGACCCGTCGCATGGTCGAGGAGGCCGACGTGGTCGAGGGCTGCCGTGCGGTCGGCTTCACGCCCGGGCTCCCCGCAGCCGGCGACGTGGGCATCGTCGACGACGTGCTCTGCGACCGGGCCTTCACCGAGGACCGGCGGAACAGCGCGCTCGAGCTGGCGACCGTCGCCGACCTCGAGGCCGCCGGACTCGCGAGCCCGCACATGACCATGAACGTGCTCGCCGCGGCGGCCCTGGCCCGCGCGGCCTCGGTCGAGCCGGCGCACATCCGGGCCGCGGTGCAGGGTTTCCACGCCGACCACCACCGCACCGAGCACGTCGCGACCGCGGACGGCGTCACGTGGGTCGACGACTCGAAGGCGACGAACCCGCACGCGGCCACCGCGTCGCTCGCGTCGTTCGACACCGTCGTGTGGGTCGTCGGCGGTCTGTTCAAGGGCGTCGACGTCGACGGGCTCGTCGAGCGCTTCGGCCCCGACGTCCGTGCGGTCGTCGTGATCGGCACCGACCGGACCCCCGTGCTGGAGGCATTCGCGCGACACGCGCCCGCGGTCCCGGTCCTGCAGGTCCAGGCGACGGACACTGATCAGGTCATGCCCGAGGCGGTCCGGCATGCCGCATCGGTCGCGCGACCGGGCGACACGGTCCTCCTCGCCCCGGCTGCGGCGTCGTTCGACCAGTTCGAGTCGTACGCCGACCGAGGGCGCCGATTCGCGGCGGCGGTCCACGAACACCTGGGAGGCACAGCCGATGGCGACCACGGATCTCCCGAACGGGCGTAGCGGCCGGCAGACGACGACGCCGGGCACGACCGGTCGGGCCACGGGGACGGGTGCGTCCCGGCCCGCGGGTACCGGTGCGTCCCGGCGCCCGAACGGCGCGGTCGTCGCGGTCAAGAACGTCTTCGTCGCCGAGTCGAGCACCTTCTACACGATCCTCGGCATCACGCTCTTCCTGGTCGTCTTCGGCGTCGTGATGGTGCTGTCCTCGTCGAGCGTCGAGCAGTACGCCAAGACGCACGACTTCTTCGGGGCGGCCTCGCGCCAGGGCCTGTACGCGGTGCTCGGCGTCCCCCTCATGCTCGTCGCCAGCAGGGTCCCGGCCCGGTTGTGGCGGAAGTGGGCGATGCGCATCCTCGGCGCCGCGCTCGCCCTGCAGCTGCTCGTGTACACGCCCCTCGGCATCGAGGTGCAGGGCAACCGGAACTGGGTGGGCTTCGGCTCGTTCACCGCGCAGCCCTCCGAGGCGATCAAGCTCGCGCTGGCCCTCGGCATCGGCGCGATCATGTACGTCAAGCGCGACAAGCTCGAGGACTGGAAGGAGATCTTCGTCCCGGTCGGCATCGCCACGGTGCTGCCGCTCGGCATGGTCCTGCTCGGCGGCGACCAGGGCACGGCGATGATCATGCTCATCCTGGTGCTCGGTGGCCTCTACATCGGCGGCGCCCGTGCGCGGCACCTGCTCGTGATCCTCGGCTCGATCGCGGTCGTGCTGCCGTTCGTCACGATGGCGTCGGCCTCGCGCCAGACCCGCATCAGCGCGTGGCTCTCCGGCTGCACCGACTCGAACCAGTACCAGGACCTGTGCTGGCAGCCCGTCCACGGCATGTGGGCGCTCGCCTCCGGTGGCGTCTTCGGCGTCGGGCTCGGCAACTCGAAGGCGAAGTGGTCCTGGCTGCCCGAGGCGGACAACGACTACATCTTCGCGATCATCGGCGAGGAACTCGGGCTCGTCGGCGCGGTCGTCGTGCTGGCCCTGTTCGTGGTGCTCGCGGTGAGCATGGTCAAGGTCATCCGCCAGTCGAACGACCCCTTCGTCCGGACGGTGACGGGTGCGATCGTCGCGTGGATCATCGGCCAGGCGCTCGTCAACATCGCCGTCGTGCTCGGGCTGCTCCCCGTGCTCGGCGTGCCACTCCCACTCATCTCGGCCGGTGGGTCGGCGCTCATCATGACGCTCGTCGCCATCGGCGTCGTGCTGTCGTTCGCGCGGGACCTGCCCGGCAAGGGCCGTGGCACCGGGGCGAGCGGCACCGACCGCTCCCTGCCGTCGAACGGCTTCGCACCACAGAACGGAACGCTCCGGTGAGCACCTACCTCTTCGCCGGCGGCGGCACCGCCGGGCACGTCAACCCGCTGCTCGCCGTGGCCGACCGCCTGACCGAGCGCGACCCGGACGCCCGCGTGCTCGTGCTCGGGACCGCCGAGGGCCTCGAGTCGCGGCTCGTCCCGATGCGCGGCTACGAGCTGCTCACGATCCCGCGCCTGCCGTTCCCGCGGAAGCCGAACGCCGCGGCGCTGCGCTTCCCGGGCCGGTTCGCCGCGGCCGTGCGGCAGACCGAGCGCTACATCCGCGAGCACGGGGTCGACGTGGTCCTCGGTGTCGGCGGGTACGCGGCCGCCCCCGCGTACGTCGCGGCCAAGCGCACCGGCACCCCGATCGTCGTGCACGAGCAGAACGCCAAGCCCGGCCTGGCGAACCGCCTCGCGGCCTTCCTGACGTCGCACGTCGGGCTCACCTTCTCGAACACCCGGCTCCGGCACGGCCGGGTCGTCGGCATGCCGCTCCGCCGCGAGATCGAGTCGCTGGACCGACGGGCGCGGCGCGACGAGGGCCTCGCCGAGTTCGGCCTCGACCCGGCCCGCCCGGTCCTGCTCGTCACGGGCGGGTCCTCCGGGGCGCGGAGCATCAACCAGACGGTCAACCGGTCGGCGGCGACGATCGTCGGCGCCGGGTGGCAGGTGCTGCACGTCGTCGGTGGGAAGTCGGACATCGGGCCGAGCGACCTCGACGGCTACCACGTGCTGCCGTACTGCGACCGGATGGACCTGGCGTACGCCGCGGCGGACTTCGTCGTCTCGCGCGCCGGTGCCGGGATGGTGTGCGAGCTCACCGCGGTCGGCCTGCCGAGCGTCCTGGTGCCGTACCCGGTCGGCAACGGCGAGCAGCGGCACAACGCGGCCGACGTCGTCGGGGCCGGGGGAGCGGTGCTCGTCGCGGACGGGGAATTCGACGAGGACTGGGTGACGTTCCAGCTGCTCGGCATCCTGCAGGACCGCGCACGGATCGCCGACATGGCGGTCCGCGCGGGCAGCGTCGGACACCGCGACGGTGCCGACCGGATGACCGACCTCGTCCGGGACGCCGAGCGCGCCCCGAGCACCACCAGCACCACGGAGGAACGATGACCATCAAGCCGGACCTGACCCAGCCGATCCCGGACGACCTCGGTACGGTCCACTTCGTGGGCATCGGTGGCTCCGGCATGAGCGGCATCGCCCGCATGTTCCTGGCCGCCGGGCACCGCGTGACGGGCAGCGACTCCCGCGAGACCGCGACGACGGCCACGATGCGCGACCTCGGCGCCGAGGTGCACATCGGCCACGACGCGGCGAACGTCGGCGCTGCCGACACGATCGTCGTCACGAGTGCGCTCTGGCCGGACAACCCCGAGCTGCTCGAGGCGCAGCGTCGCGGCCTGCCGGTGCTGCACCGGTCGCAGGCCCTCGCGGCGCTGATCGCCGAGCACCGCCTCGTCGCCGTCGCGGGTGCGCACGGCAAGACCACCTCGACGGGGATGATCGTGACCGCGCTCGTCGAGCTCGGCCTCGACCCGAGCTTCGTCAACGGCGGGGTCATCCAGTCGCTCGGCACGAGCTCCGCTCCGGGCAGCAGCGACCTGTTCGTGGTCGAGGCCGACGAGTCGGACGGCTCCTTCCTGCTCTACGACGTCGCGGTCGCGCTCATCACGAACGTCGACGCGGACCACCTCGACCACTACGGCAGCGAGGAGGCCTTCATCGAGGCCTTCGTCACCTTCGCGGGCAAGGCGCGCGAGCGCATCGTCGTGTCGAGCGACGATGCGGGCGCGAAGCGGGTCACCGAGGGTGTCCGAGCGCTCGAGCACGCCCCCGAGGTCGTCACGTTCGGCGAGGCCGCCGACGCCGACGTCCGGATCGAACGCATCGTCGAGGCCGCGAGCGTGGAGGTGGACCTCCGTGCCGACGGCCGGAGCCACCACCTGACGCTCCGCGTGCCGGGTCGCCACAACGCCGTGAACGCGGTCGGCGCCTTCGCGGTGCTCACCGGACTCGGGGTGGCTCCGGCCGACGCGATCCGCGGCATCGAGGCGTTCGGCGGGACCGAGCGGCGCTTCGAGCTGCACGGTGTCGAGCGCGGCGTGTCGGTGTACGACGACTACGCGCACCACCCGACCGAGGTCGCCGCGGCCCTCCGTGCCGCGCGCAACGTCGTGGGCGACGGCCGGATCATCGCGATCCACCAGCCGCACCTGTACTCCCGCACCCGCCTGATGGCCGGCGACTTCGCGCGGGTCTACGAGGAGCTCGCCGACCACACGGTCGTGCTCGACGTGTACGGCGCCCGCGAGGACCCGGAGCCCGGCGTCACCGGTGCCCTCGTGCAGGAGCGCTTCGCCGACCAGTCGCGCGTCGAGTTCCTGCCCGACTGGGACGAGGCGGCGGCCCGTGCCGCCGCGGTCGCCCGTGACGGCGACATCATCATGACGCTCAGCTGCGGCGACGTGTACCGGATCATCCCCCAGGTGCTCGAGGCGCTCGGCAAGTGAAGCGTCCCGAGGGCTTCGACGAGCGTCCGGACCACCCGGACGCCCCGGCCGACGGTGCCGACGCGCCACGGCAGCGTCGTGGTCCCCGGATCCCGCGGCGTGCGTCCCGCGCGGTGCCGGCGGACGGCCGGGAGGCGCAGCCCGCTCCCGCCCCGTCAGCCGCGGTCCCCGAGACGGCGGGTCGACCGCCCGGTGCCGCACCCGACGCCGGGCACGACGAGCAGGCGTCGGCCGACGGCGGGTCGGTGCGGGACCGCGCCGGTGCCGCCGCGGGCGTCGCCGGCCGCCGGCTCGGCGCCGGGCTGTCCTCGGTCGCCGAACGACTCCGCGGGTACGCTCCCGACGAGGAGCACCGTCCCGCTGGGTCCGGCCGTGCCGAGCACGCCGACGACGACCGGGGCGACGGGGGACGCGACCACGTCGCGACCGTCACCGACGTGCTCGACGCGCACCGCGCCTCCCGGCCGTCCGACGACCACGAGGACCACGCGACCCCGATCGGTGCCGGTGTCCGTGCCGCCGAGACGGCGCGCGAGGCGCGCGTCGCGAAGCGTCGGCGCCGGCTGCTCGAGCGCAACGAGGTGCGCCGGTTCACCCGGCGCTCCCGGCACCGCCGCGCCGCCTGGACCACGGCGGCCGCGGTCGTCGTGGTCTTCGGCGCCTCGTTGCTCGTGGCGGTCTACTCGCCGCTGATGGCGTTGCAGACGATCGAGATCAAGGGGACGAACCGCGTCGACGAGACCGCGCTGCGCCAGGCGCTGTCCGCGCAGCTCGGCACGCCGCTCGCCCGCCTCGACCTCGGCGAGGTCAAGCGCGAGGTCGCCGGGTTCCCGCTCATCGAGAGCTACGTGACCGAGGAGGTCCCGCCGCACACGCTCGTGGTGACGGTGACCGAGCGCACGCCCGTCGTCGCGGTGCAGTCCGGCAGCGCGTTCGACCTGGTGGACCCGGCCGGCATCGTCGTGCAGTCGTCGCCCTCGCGGCCGGACGGGGTGCCGCTCGCCGACGTGTCGCGCGCGAAGCTCGGGTCGCCGGTGTTCCGCACGATGACCGAGGTGGTGCTCGCGCTGCCGTCGGCGGTGCGGTCGCAGGTGACCGACCTGCGCGCCTCGACGGCCGACGACGTGACGCTCACGCTGCGCGACGGGTCGAACGTCGTGTGGGGGAGCCCGGAGGACTCCGAGGCGAAGGCGGCGCTGCTCGCCGCGCTCGTCAAGGACCACGAGGGCCGCGCCCCGGGGACGCCGGTCGAGTACGACGTGTCCGCGCCGGACAACGGGATCGTCCGCGCGAAGCAGTGAGCCGGGCGACGGGATCGTCCGCGCGGAGCAGTGAGCCGGGCGACGGGATCGTCCGCGCGGAGCAGTGCGCCGGGCCGCACGGCCCGGGTGTCGGGGCGTGCGGCGGACCGACCGCTGGCGGCTGGTCCGGGTGCCGGAATTGCGGAACCCGAATGACGACACGCGGCGTGGCGGGGCGACAGGGCTCCCGGGGCACCCGTAGCGTCGTCGGAGCACCACATCTACCAGCAAGACCCCTGAACTTCAAGTAGAGGTTGAGGGTTTCGACCGGAGGCCCGACTGACGTGACCACGAACCACAACTACCTCGCCGTCATCAAGGTCGTCGGCGTCGGCGGCGGCGGCGTGAACGCCGTGAACCGCATGATCGAGCTCGGCCTCCGCGGCGTCGAGTTCATCGCGATCAACACCGACGCCCAGGCGCTCCTGCTCAGCGACGCCGACGTGAAGCTCGACGTGGGTCGTGAGATCACGCGCGGCCTCGGTGCCGGCGCGGACCCCGAGGTCGGCCGTCGTGCCGCCGAGGACCACGCCGAGGAGATCGAGGAAGCCCTCGCGGGCGCCGACATGGTCTTCGTCACCGCAGGCGAGGGCGGCGGCACCGGTACGGGTGGTGCGCCGGTCGTCGCGCGCATCGCGAAGTCGATCGGCGCGCTCACCATCGGCGTCGTCACGAAGCCGTTCAGCTTCGAGGGCAAGCGTCGCCAGTCCCAGGCCGAGAACGGCGTCGCCGGACTCAAGGACGAGGTCGACACGCTCATCGTCGTCCCGAACGACCGCCTGCTCGAGATCTCCGACCGCGGCATCTCCATGGTCGAGGCCTTCGCGACCGCCGACCAGGTGCTGCTCGCCGGCGTGCAGGGCATCACCGACCTCATCACGACCCCGGGTCTGATCAACCTCGACTTCGCCGACGTCAAGTCGGTCATGCAGGGCGCCGGTTCCGCGCTCATGGGCATCGGTTCGTCCCGCGGGGCCGACCGGGCGATCAAGGCCGCCGAGCTCGCCGTGGCCTCGCCCCTGCTCGAGGCCTCGATCGACGGTGCGCACGGTGTGCTGCTCTCGATCCAGGGTGGGTCGAACCTCGGCATCTTCGAGATCAACGACGCCGCGCGCCTGGTGCAGGAAGCGGTCCACCCCGAGGCCAACATCATCTTCGGTGCCGTCATCGACGACACCCTCGGCGACGAGGTCCGCGTGACCGTCATCGCCGCCGGCTTCGACGGCGGCGAGCCGAGCGCACAGCAGAAGGAGCGTCGCTCGAGCTGGGTCGACCCCGAGGGCGGCTCGTCCGCTCCCGCGTCCAGCGGTGCGACCGGTTCGATCGAGGACACCGCGACCAGCACGCCGTCGTGGGCCTCGCAGCAGCACGAGGCGCCGGCGCAGCGCGCCGCCGACCCGGCCTTCGACGGTGACGACGAGCTCGACGTCCCCGACTTCCTCAAGTAAGGAACGATGGCAGCCGACACGCGCCTCCCGTCCGCCTCGTCACCCGACGACGGACGGGAGGCGCGTGCTGCGTCCGGTGGTGACGACGCGCTCGCGACGCGGCTCGCGACGGTGCGCGGCAGCATCGCCGACGCGGCACGTGTCGCGGGACGCAGCGTCGACGAGCTGACGCTCGTCGTCGTCACGAAGTACCACCCGGCGTCGCTCGTCCGCGACCTGGCGGCACTCGGCGTCACCGACGTGGGGGAGAACCGCCACCAGGAGGCGCAGGCGAAGGCCGCGGAGCTCGCCGACCTCGGGCTGACCTGGCACTTCGTCGGCCAGCTCCAGTCGAAGAAGGCGCGGCAGGTCCGCCGCTACGCCGACGTCGTGCACTCGCTCGACCGGGACTCCGTCGTCGACGCCTTCGCGCCCACCGAGGCCGAGCCCGACCCGCGCGTCGTCGAGGGTTTCGTGCAGGTGAACCTCACCGACGACCCGGGCCGTGGCGGCGTGCAGCCCGACGCCGTCGAGGCGATGGTCGAGCGGGTGCTCGCGACCGGGACCGTCCGCCTGCGCGGTGTGATGGCGGTCGCGCCGCTCGAGGGGTCGCCCCGCGCCGCGTTCGCCCGACTGCGGACGATCTCGGAGCGGGTGGCGTCGCTGGCGCCCGGCGCGACCGACATCTCCGCGGGGATGAGCGGCGACCACGCCGAGGCGATCGCCGAGGGCGCGACACACCTGCGGATCGGGACCGCAATCACGGGAAACCGACCGGTCGCGCCCTAGCCTCGTGGCAGGGCACCCACGAGCAAGCACGACCGGAGGAACCATGGCCAACCCGCTCAAGAAGACGATGGTCTACCTCGGCCTCGCCGACGAGGAACTGTACGAGGACGAGCAGCAGGAAGCTCCCGCGCAGCAGCGGCAGCACGCCGCTCCCGCCCCCGCCGCAGCCCCGTCGGTGGCGCCCGTGCAGGAGACCCCGGCACCCGCGGCCGCTCCGGCAGCGGCACCCGCGGAGCCCAAGACGCACACCCACCAGCGCGGCGCCCAGGTCACCCCGCTCCGCCGCTCGCACACGACCGCACAGAAGGCGACCCCGGTCCAGGAAATGAACGAGATCCTCACCGTCCACCCGCGCGAGTACAAGGACGCCCAGTCCATCGCCGAGAGCTTCCGCGACGGGATCCCCGTCATCATCAACCTCTCGCAGATGACCGAGACCGACGCCCGTCGCATGATCGACTTCGCGTCGGGGCTGTCCCTCGGGCTGTACGGCAAGATCGAGCGCGTGACCAACAAGGTCTTCCTGCTGTCGCCCGCCCACGTCGCGGTGAGCGGCGAGCCGGCTGAGGTAGAGTCCGACATCGAGGCGTCCTTCTTCGCCCAGTCCTGAGCCGGCCCCCGGTTCACCCGCCCCCGTGCGGCCGTCGGTCTGACGGGCGCACCCGAGCCGAGCGAGCCCCATCGTGTCACTGGTCTTCGGGATCCTGTCCTTCGCCCTCCTCCTCTACTTCTTCGTGATGTGGGGCCGGTTCGCGCTCGACATCGTGCAGGCGTACAACCGGTCGTGGCGTCCCCGGGGCGGCGTGCTCGTGCTCTCGGAGTTCGTGTACACCGTGACCGACCCGCCGATCCGGGCCGTGCGCAAGCTCCTCCCGCCGTTGCGGATGGGGCCGGTCGCACTCGACTTCGGGTGGACCATCGTCATGCTCGTCGTGATCATCCTCCGGGTGATCGTCGGCACGCTCGCCCGGTCGTTCTGACCGGATCGGTCCCGACACGCGCCACGCCGGGGCCCGGACACCGTTCCGGGCACGGTGTCGGTGTACGGTGGTCGGGATCGAGGCCCGCTCCGGCAGGCCTCCGCACCACTCGGCACGGCTGGTAGGTTCGGTCGTGACGCAAGTGGTTCCACACGTTCAGCAGTTCTATCGAGGTGACGGCAATGGCTTTGACGCCGGAAGACGTAGTCAACAAGCGGTTCCAGCCGACGAAGTTCCGTGAGGGCTACGACCAGGACGAGGTCGACGACTTCCTGGACGAGGTCGTCGTCGAGCTCCGTCGTCTGACGGCCGAGAACGACGAGCTGCGCCAGCGCCTGCAGTCGGCCGAGTCCGCGCCGAAGCTGGCGAAGGACGAGCAGTCGGCACCGGCCTCCGCTCCGGAGCCCGAGCCCACCCCGGCCCCCGTCGCCGCAGCACCGGAGCCCGCTCCGGTCGCCGCCGCCGCGCCGGCCCCGTCGACGGTCCCCGCCGACGAGGACACCGAGGGCACCACGAACCTCCTCACGCTCGCTCGTCGTCTGCACGAGGAGCACGTCCGCGAGGGCGTCGAGAAGCGTGACGCGCTCATCGCCGAGGGCACCGCGCAGGCCGCCCGCCTGGTCTCCGAGGCCGAGGCGAAGCAGCGCCAGATCATCGCGGACACCGAGAACACCAGCCGCCAGCGCGTGCAGGTGCTCGAGCAGGAGCAGCGCCAGCTCGAGGGCAAGATCGACGAGCTCCGGACGTTCGAGCGCGACTACCGTGCGCAGCTCAAGAGCTACATCCAGGGGCAGCTCGCCGAGCTCGACGGTTCGGGCTCCGAGCAGTCCGGCCTCACCCCCGCGCCGGCATCGGCGCAGGGCTTCGGCAACTGACGTTGGTCCGACCAGCACCATCGGCGAAGGTCAGTGTCCGCGCTATCGCGGCACTGGCCTTCGCCGCTGTCGTCGTGGTGGCGCTCGACCAGGGCGTGAAGGCCCTCGTCGTCGCGAACCTGCCGTACGGCCAGCCCGTCGCCGTCCTCGGGGACGCCCTGCAGTTCTTCTACGTGCGGAACCCCGGCGCCGCGTTCTCGTTCGCGGTCAACATGACGTGGGTGTTCTCGATCGTGTCGACGGCCGTGGTCGTGGCGATCATCGTCTTCGCGCGGCGCATCCGGTCGATGTGGTGGGCGCTCGTCCTGGGCATGCTGCTCGGCGGCGCGCTCGGCAACCTGCTCGACCGGCTCTTCCGAGAGCCCGGCTTCGGTCGCGGGCACGTGGTCGACTTCATCTCCACGCCGTGGATGATGCCGGCGATCTACAACATCGCGGACGCGTTCATCTGCGTCAGCATGGTCGTGTTCGTGCTGCTCGTCGTGTTCGGGGTCAACCTCGACGGGACGCGCACGCCGTCGGCGAAGCAGCAGCGCGCCGACGCGGCCGCCACCGCCACGTCGTCCGACGACGTCGAGCGCTCCGCGCACCGCGTCGCGGACGACGGGACCGCCGCCCGTGACGCAGCCGTCCCGACGACCGCGGCCGACGCTGCGGACGCGGGTCGCGCCTCCCGGCCGGCCGACCGCACCACGGACCCGCGCGGGCCGCACGACCTCCGCGACGCGCTCGGACACGACGCGACGTGAGCGTCGAGTCCCGGTCCCTGCCCGTGCCGGACGGGCTCGCGGGCGAGCGCGTCGACGCCGCCCTCGCGAAGCTGCTCGGCTTCAGCCGGTCGTTCGCGGCCGACGTCGTCGCCGCTGGCGGCGTCAGCGTCGACGGCGTGACGGTCGGCAAGTCCGACCGGCTGCACGCCGACTCCTGGCTCGAGGTGTCGTGGTCGCCCAAGGAGCCGCCGCGGATCGTCCCGGTCGAGGTGCCGGGCATGACGATCGTCCACGACGACGAGGACATCGTCGTCGTCGACAAGCCAGTCGGTGTCGCCGCGCACCCGTCGCCCGGGTGGGACGGCCCGACCGTCCCCGGGGGGCTCGCCGCCGCGGGCTTCACGATCGCGACCTCCGGCGCCGCCGAGCGCGCGGGCATCGTGCACCGGCTCGACGTCGGGACGTCCGGGCTCATGGTCGTCGCGAAGACCGAGACCGCGTACACGCACCTGAAGCGGGCGTTCAAGGAGCGGACCGTCGAGAAGGTCTACCACGCGCTCGCGCAGGGGCACCCCGACCCGAGCTCCGGCACGATCGACGCGCCCATCGGACGGCACCCGTCGAGCGACTGGAAGTTCGCGGTCACCGCGGACGGCAAGCCGAGCGTGACGCACTACGAGACCCTCGAGGCGTTCCGAGCCGCGTCGCTGCTCGAGGTGCACCTGGAGACCGGGCGCACCCACCAGATCCGCGTGCACATGGCTGCCACCCGTCACCCGCTCGTCGGGGACACCACGTACGGCGCCGACCCGGTGCTCGCCGGGGAGCTCGGGCTGACGCGGCAGTGGCTCGACGCGGTCCGGCTCGGCTTCGCGCACCCGCGCACGGGGGAGTGGGTGTCGTTCGAGGCGTCCTACCCCGAGGACCTGCAGGTCGCGCTCGACCGGATCCGGGCCGCGTCCGCCTGAGGGCGACCGCCGCCGGGCCACGCGCCGCCGGGCGGGCGGCGCCGGGCGGGCGGCGCGTGGTGCGTGGCGGCGCCGCCCTGGCCGAGCGGGCCCGATCCGTCCCACTCGGTGCGTCCGCCCGACGGTCCGCATCCGCTCGGCGAACACCGCGCGGCGTGTCCCGCGCGTTCGTTCGGCGCCGAGCCAGTCCACGCCCGGACGGGAGGCGCGTTGCGGCGCCGCCACGCGCCTCCCGTCCGGCACCGGGTCACGTCCACCGTCGGCCCCCGAGCGCGCACGTTCCGTCTCGATCGGCGCCATCAGGCGACGTGTACCGCCCGCTCCGCGGAACGCGCGCGGCATGTCCTGTCCGCTCGGCAGGGCCGGCTCGCCCGGCGAGCCGAGCGGCGAGGCCGGCCCGCCCGGCGAGCCGAGCGGGCCTTCTCCGTCACGGTGGGCGGCATCGAGCGACGCGAACCGCCCGATCGGCGCAACGCCCGTGGCGTGTCCTGCCCGCTCGCGGGGCGGGCAGCGCCGGACGCCGGTCTGCGCTCGCGTCGGACACGCGCGGGAACGTCTGCGGTCACGTCGGACACGCGCGGGAACGTCGCCGGTCGCGGTTAGGCTGTTCCCGCCCCGCAGCAGACCGTCGAACCGGAGGTACCGTGTCGGACACCGACTCCTTCGTCCACCTGCACGTGCACAGCGAGTACTCGATGCTCGACGGCGCCGCGCGACTCACCGACCTCGTCGCCGAGACCGCCGCGCAGGGGATGCCGGCGGTGGCCGTCACCGACCACGGCAACATGTTCGGCGCGTTCGAGTTCTGGAAGGCCGCGAAGGCCGGCGGCGTCAAGCCGATCATCGGGACCGAGGCGTACATCACGCCGCGCACGCACCGCACCGACAAGACGCGTGTGCGCTGGGGCGACGGCGGGGGCGACGACGTCTCGGGCTCGGGTGCGTACACGCACATGACGATGTTCGCCGAGAACACCGCGGGCATGCACAACCTGTTCCGGCTGTCGTCCCGCGCCTCGATCGAGGGCTACTACTTCAAGCCCCGCATGGACATCGAGCTCCTCGACCAGTACCACGACGGCATCATCGCGACGACGGGCTGCCCCTCGGGCGAGATCCAGACCCGACTCCGTCTCGGCCAGTACGACGAAGCGCTCAAGGCCGCCGCCGACTACCGAGACATCTTCGGCAAGGACAACTACTTCGCCGAGATCATGGACCACGGCCTCGAGATCGAGCGCCGCGTGATCGAGGACGTCGTCCGCATCTCGAAGGACCTCGGCATCCCGCTCATCGGGACGAACGACCTGCACTACACCCACGCGCACGACGCGAAGTCGCACGCGGCGCTGCTCTGCGTGCAGTCCGGGTCGACGCTGAACGACCCGAACCGCTTCAAGTTCGACGCCGACGAGTTCTACCTGAAGACCCCGCAGCAGATGCGCCACGTCTTCCGCGACCACCCCGAGGCCTGCGACAACACGCTCCTCATCGCCGAGCGGTGCGAGGTCGAGTTCGACACCGCGGCGAACTACATGCCGAAGTTCCCGGTGCCCGAGGGCGAGACCGAGCACTCGTGGTTCGAGAAGGAAGTCGCGAAGGGTCTGGAGTACCGGTACCCGGAGGGCATCTCGCGCGAGGTCCAGGAGCGCGCCGACTACGAGGTCGGGATCATCAACCAGATGGGCTTCCCGGGGTACTTCCTCGTCGTCGCCGACTTCATCAACTGGTCGAAGAACAACGGCATCCGCGTCGGACCGGGCCGTGGTTCCGGTGCCGGCTCGATGGTCGCGTACGCGATGCGCATCACCGACCTCGACCCGATCCGTCACGGCCTCATCTTCGAGCGATTCCTCAACCCGGACCGCGTCTCGATGCCCGACTTCGACGTCGACTTCGACGACCGGCGCCGTGGTGAGGCGATCAAGTACGTCACCGAGAAGTACGGGTCGGAGCGCGTCGCCCAGATCGTCACGTACGGCACCATCAAGGCGAAGCAGGCGCTCAAGGACTCCTCCCGCGTGCTCGGCTTCCCCTTCGGCATGGGCGAGAAGCTCACGAAGGCGATGCCGCCGCCCGTGATGGGCAAGGACATCCCGCTGACCGGGATCTTCGACAAGGACCACCCGCGGTACAAGGAAGCCGTCGACGTCCGCACGGTCGTCGAGACCGACCCCGAGGCGAAGACGGTGTTCGACACCGCGCTCGGGCTCGAGGGGCTGAAGCGCCAGTGGGGCGTCCACGCCGCCGGCGTCATCATGTCGAGCGAGCCGCTCATCGACATCATCCCCGTGATGAAGCGCGAGCAGGACGGCCAGATCGTCACGCAGTTCGACTACCCGGCCGCGGAGTCGCTCGGCCTGATCAAGATGGACTTCCTGGGGCTCCGGAACCTCACGATCATCAGCGACGCCCTCGACAACATCAAGAGCAACCGCGGCATCGACCTCGACCTCGAGACGATGGGGCTCGAGGACGAAGAGGCCTACGCGCTCCTGCAGCGCGGCGACACCCTCGGCGTGTTCCAGCTCGACGGCGGCCCGATGCGCGGTCTGCTCCGCCTGATGAAGCCGGACAACTTCGAGGACATCTCCGCGCTCATCGCCCTGTACCGTCCGGGCCCCATGGGTGCGAACTCGCACACGAACTACGCGCTCCGCAAGAACGGCGAGCAGCCGATCACGCCGATCCACCCGGAGCTCGAGGAACCGCTCCAGGACATCATCGGCACGACCTACGGCCTGATCATCTACCAGGAGCAGGTCATGGCCATCGCGCAGAAGGTCGCGGGCTTCTCCCTCGGCCAGGCGGACATCCTCCGCCGCGCGATGGGCAAGAAGAAGAAGTCCGAGCTCGACAAGCAGTACGCGGGCTTCCAGAAGGGCATGCAGGACAACGGCTACTCGGCCGCTGCCATCAAGACGCTCTGGGACATCCTGCTGCCGTTCTCCGACTACGCGTTCAACAAGGCGCACTCCGCCGCGTACGGCGTCGTGTCGTTCTGGACCGCGTACCTCAAGGCCCACTACCCGGCCGAGTACATGGCGGCGCTGCTCACGAGCGTCGGTGACGCCCGCGACAAGCTCGCGCTGTACCTCAACGAGTGCCGACGCATGGGCATCAAGGTCATGCCCCCGGACGTCAACGAGTCGATCGGCTTCTTCGCGGCCGTCGGGGACGACATCCGCTTCGGCATGGGCGCGATCCGCAACGTCGGCTTCAACGTCGTCGACGACATCGTGCAGGCGCGCACCGAGAAGGGCGCGTTCGAGTCGTTCCACGACTTCCTGCGCAAGATCCCGATCTCGTCGGCGAACAAGCGGACCGTCGAGTCGCTCATCAAGGCCGGTGCGTTCGACGAGTTCGGCGACACCCGTCGCGCCCTGGTCGAGATCCACGAGGGCGCGGTCGAGGGCGCGGTCAAGGTCAAGCGCGACGAGGCCCACGGCAACGTCGGCTTCGACTTCGACTCGCTGTTCGCCGAGGTCGCCGAGGAGCAGCCGTCCTCGGCCCCGGTGTCGCAGGTCCCGGACCGTCCGGAGTGGTCCAAGCGCGACAAGCTGGCGTTCGAGCGCGACATGCTCGGCCTCTACGTGTCCGACCACCCGCTGGCCGGCCTCGAGATCGAGCTCGCGAAGCACCAGTCGATCACCATCGCCGACCTGCTCAGCGCCGACGACTCGATCGAGGGCGAGACCGTCACGGTGGCGGGCCTGCTCACGAGCGTGCAGCACCGCGTCGCGAAGTCGAGCGGCAACCCGTACGGCATCGTCCAGATCGAGGACTTCGGCGGCGAGATCGGGGTCATGTTCCTCGGCAAGACGTACCAGGAGTTCGGCCCGTCCCTCGTCGCCGACTCGATCGTCGTGCTGCGCGGCCGGGTGAACGTCCGCGACGACGGCAAGGCGCTGCACGCGGTGAGCATGTTCCAGCCGAACGTCGGCGACGCGATGGGCTCCGGCCCGCTGACGCTGTCGGTGCCGGAGCGTCAGGCGACCACCGAGATCGTCACGGAGCTGGCCGCGGTGCTCGGCCGGCACAGTGGCGAGACCGAGGTGCGGCTCAAGCTCGTGAAGGACTCCGTGGCGCGCACGTTCGAGCTGCCGATGCCGGTGAACCTCACGCCAGACCTGTTCGGCGAGCTGAAGAGCCTGCTCGGCCCGCGCTGTCTGGTCTAGGCACGGCGTGACCGCCCCCGGAGCACCACGGCCGTCGGCCGCGGTGCTCCGGGCGTTCGGGGCCGGTGGCCGCACGCCGGTCCGCCTCGACGGTGGGCGCGGGGAGACGTGGCGCGCCGGTGACGTCGTCCTGCGTCCGCACGGTGACGTCCGGGAGGCGCGGTGGCGGTCCGACACGCTGGCCCGGCTCCCGCACACGGCCGCGTTCCGGACGCCCCGCCCGGTCGCGGCTGCGGTCGGCGGAGGCAGGTCCGTGGGCACCGGGGCCGTCGCAGTCGGCCCCGCGGGCGTCGACCGCCGGGCCGTCGACCCGGGGCCGGTCGACCCGGAGCCCGTCGACCCGGAGCCCGTCGAACTGGGGCCCGTCGACCCGAGGCCCGTCGAACTGGGGCCCGTCGACCCGAGGCCCGTCGAACCCGGGTCGGGCGACGTGCGGTCGGCCGGTCCCTGGTTCGTCGACGGGTGGGAGGCGTGGGAGTGGCTCGACGGTGCGACGGACCCGGCGCGCGTCGAGGACGTCGTCCGCGCCGGGTCGGCGTTCGAGGCAGCCCTGGCGGGTCTCGACCGGCCCGCGTTCCTCGACCTGGTCGACGACCCGTGGAGCCGCGCCGACCGCGTGGTGTGGGAGGCCGGGCCAGCACGGCCCGACGCCCCGGGGGACCGCGCACCGCGCACCGACCGGCTGCTCCGCACCGATCCGCTGCTGCGCCGCCTGGCCGGATCGTTCCGGCCCGTCCGGACGCCCGAGCAGCCGGTGCACGGCGACCTGCTCGGCAACGTGCTGTTCGCGCCGGGGCAGCCGCCCGCGGTGTTCGACTGGGCGCCCTACTGGCGACCGGCGGGGTACGGTGCCGCGGTCGCCGCCGTGGACGCGGTCTGCTGGCACGGTGTCCCGCTCCGACGGCTCGGGCCGCTCGGGGAACTCGCCGCCGCGCCCGAGTGGCCGCAGCTGCTCGTCCGTGCGCTCGCGTTCCGGGTCGTCACGCTGCACCTGCTCGGCGCCTGGGACGCCGGATCGACCGCCCGGCACGGGCCCGTCGTCGACGCGCTCCTGTCGGGTGCCGCCGGTACGCTGGACCCCTCATGATGCAGCGAATCGACCTCCGCGGCGGTCTGCCCGCCCGTGCCGAACTCCTCCGTCTCATGCCGCGCGCCGCCGGTGACGTCTCGTCCGCCGTGGCGTCCGCGCGCGAGCTCGTCGACGCGGTCCGACACCAGGGAGCCGACGCACTGCGCGACCAGGCCGAGCGGTTCGACGGGGGAGCGCCCGAGCACGTGCGGGTGCCCGCCGCCGAGATCGCCGCGGCCGTCGCGGGACTCACGCCGGAGCTCCGGGCCGCGCTCGACGAGGCCATCCGCCGCGTCCGTGCCGCGAGTGCCGCGCAGGTGCCCGCCGGATCGGTGACGACCCTCGCCGACGGCGCCGAGGTGCACCAGCGCTGGCAGCCGATGCGCCGCGTCGGGCTCTACGTCCCCGGCGGCAAGGCCGTCTACCCGTCGAGCGTCGTGATGAACGTCGTCCCGGCCCAGGTCGCCGGCGTCGGCTCCATCGCGCTCGTGTCGCCGCCCCAGCGCGACCACGGCGGCCGGGTCCACCCGACGATCCTCGCCGCGGCGGGGCTGCTCGGCATCGACGAGGTCTACGCCATGGGCGGTGCCGGCGCGGTCGGTGCCCTCGCGTACGGCGTCGCGTCGATCGGCCTCGAGCCGGTCGACCTCGTCACCGGTCCGGGCAACAACTACGTCGCCGCGGCCAAGCGCCTCGTGCGCGGCGTCGTCGGCATCGACTCCGAGGCCGGGGCGACCGAGATCCTCGTGATCGCCGACGACACCGCCGACCCGGGCTTCGTCGCCGCCGACCTGGTGAGCCAGGCCGAGCACGACGAGCAGGCCGGCAGCGTGCTCGTGACGACGTCCGAGGCGTTCGCCGACGCCGTGGAGGCGGCCATCCCGGAACGGGTGGCTGCGCTCGGGACGGCTGCGCGCCTCCAGACCGCCCTGGACGGACCGCAGTCGGCGGTCGTGCTCGTGGACTCGCTCGCCGACGCCGCGACCGTGAGCAACGCGTACGGGCCGGAGCACCTCGAGGTGCAGACCGCCGACGACGACGCGGTCCTCGCCGACATCGACGCGGCCGGTGCCGTCTTCGTCGGACCGAGCACGCCCGTGAGCCTCGGGGACTACCTGGCGGGGTCGAACCACGTCCTGCCGACAGGGGGTCAGGCGCGCTTCGGGTCCGGGTTGTCGGCGTCCACGTTCCTCCGCCCGCAGCAGGTGATCCGGTACTCGCCGACAGCGTTGGCCGAGGTCGCTCCGCACATCGTGGCGCTGGCGACCGAGGAGCAGCTCCCCGGTCACGCCGCCGCGGTGACGGAACGCACCGGCCGGGCCTGACGGCAGGCGGGAGCCGGTAGCCTGGGACGGCCATGTTCTGCCCCTTCTGCCGCCACCCGGACTCCCGCGTCGTCGACTCCCGCACCAGTGACGACGGGACCTCGATCCGTCGCCGTCGTCAGTGCCCGAACTGCGGACGGCGGTTCTCGACGACCGAGACCGCCTCGCTGAACGTCGTGAAGCGCAACGGCGTCACCGAGCCGTTCAGCCGCGACAAGATCGTCTCCGGTGTGCGCAAGGCGTGCCAGGGCCGGCCGGTGACCGACGGCGACCTCGCCGTGCTGGCCCAGCGGGTCGAGGAGACGGTCCGTTCCTCGGGGTCGAGCCAGATCGACGCGAACGACATCGGCCTGGCGATCCTGGCGCCGCTGCGCGAGCTCGACGAGGTGGCGTTCCTGCGCTTCGCGAGCGTGTACCAGGCGTTCGAGTCGCTCGAGGACTTCGAGGACGCCATCGGTCAGCTGCGGATCGACCACCGGGACGCTGCGCAGGCAGCCGGGACGGTCACGGCCGGGGCTGGCGCCTCGGGGTCGGGTACCGCCGGTTCGGGCTCCTCGGGGTCGGGCACCGCCGGTTCGGGCTCCTCGGGGTCGGGCTCCTCCGGTTCTGGCTCTTCCGGTTCCGGCGCCTCGGGCTCGGGCGCATGAGCGGCGTCGCCGAGCGGCTCGTCCGCGCCGGGTACGCGGTCGTGTTCCGGTCGGTGTTCGCGAACATGGACCCGGAGCGGGCGCACCACATCGCCTTCGCCGTGATCCGCGCGCTCCCGAAGGTCCCGGTCCTCGGCGGCGCGGTCGAGCGGTACTCCCGCCCGGCCGCCGAGGACGGCGTCACGACCATGGGCATCCACTTCCCCTCGCGCTTCGGCCTGGCCGCCGGGTTCGACAAGGACGCGCGCGGCATCGCGGGGCTCGGGCTCCTCGGCTTCGGACACGTCGAGGTCGGGACGATCACCGCGAAGCCGCAGCCGGGCAACGAACGTCCGCGTCTGTTCCGCCTCATCGCCGACCGGGCACTGATCAACCGCATGGGCTTCAACAACCACGGTGCCGCCCGAGCCGCACGTCGCCTCGAACGTGCGCGCCGCAACCCGGGTCGCCCGGTGATCGGCGTCAACATCGGCAAGAGCCGGGTCGTCGCGGTCGAGGACGCCGTCGACGACTACCTCGAGTCCACGCGGCTGCTCGCGCCGTTCGCCGACTACCTGGCGGTCAACGTCAGTTCGCCGAACACGCCCGGACTCCGCGGACTGCAGGAGCTGGACCAGCTGCGTCCGCTGCTGTCGGCCGTGCGGGACGCCGCCGGACGGACGCCCGTGCTCGTGAAGATCGCCCCGGACCTGACCGACGAGCAGATCGACGCGATCGCCGGGCTCGCGGTCGACCTCGGGCTGTCCGGAATCATCGCGAACAACACGACGATCGCGCGGACCGGACTGCGGACCCCGGCCGCCGAGGTCGAGGCGATGGGCGCAGGCGGACTCTCCGGTGCGCCGGTCGCGGAGCGGTCCCTCGAGGTCCTGCGCCGCGTCCGTGCTGCCGTGCCCGACGACTTCTGCGTCGTGGCCGTCGGGGGAGTGACCTCGGAGCAGGACGTCCAGGACCGCATCGACGCGGGTGCGACGCTCGTGCAGGGCTACACCGCGTTCCTCTACGAGGGGCCGACCTGGGCAACGCGGATCAACCGGCTGCGGCGGCGGCGTCTGCGGCGCGCAGCGCGCTGACCTCGCCGGCCGAGCAGTGACGTTGGTGCTGTCGCGCCGGCGTTGACGCGGCGCCTGTTGCGTCGGCGGTCGACGCGGTGCCTGTTGCGTCGGCGGTTGATGCGGCGGTGTCGTGGCGGCGCACAACGCGAGGCACCTCGCGCCGCGGTTCGCCGTGGTGCGACGTGCTTTCCGTTGTGCGGGGGCAGGTCGTGCCTCGGCGACGCCGCGGTACCGCCGCGGCGGCGGCCGCCGGGCCGGCGGGACCGCGGGAAGGGAGGCGCGCCTCCCGCTGGCACCGTGCCTCCCGTCCTCCCGTCCTCCGCCCAACCATGAGCACGTCGCGCCACGCTTCGCCGTGGCGCGACGCGCTTCCGCTTGTGCGAGGGCACGTTGCGCCGCGCCTGGTCTGCGCTTGGCCGCCCGTGGTGCGCGGGCCGGACTGAGGAAGCGTCGGACGGAGGTGTAGCTCCCGCTGGCACCGTGCCTCCCGTCCTCCGCACCACCGCGGGCACGTCGCGCCGCGGTTCGCCGCGGTGCGACGTGCTTTCCCTTGTGCGCGGGCAGGTCGCGCCCCTGTCTGGTCCGCGCTTGGCCGCCGGTGGTGCGCGGGCCGGACTGAGGAAGCGTCGGACGGGAGGCGCGGCTCCCGCTGGCACCGTGCCTCCCGTCCGGCGGGCGGGCGCCCCGGACGGCGCGCCCGGATGCTGACGCCGAGTGGGCCGTTCCTGTCGTTCCGGGCGCGCGAGCGTGACGGATCGTGCTCCCTCGGCGCTCCGCACGCGGCGCGTCCTGCCCGCTCGCGACTCCGCGCGAGGCCGCGCCCGCGCCCGGCCCGCGCCCGCGCACGGCCCGCGCCCGCGCGCGGCCCGCGCCCGCGCGCGGCCCTCGCGCCGCGCCGCCACCAGGAACGACGAAGCGCCACCCGGCGAGCCGGGTGGCGCTTCGAGGGACTGGAGCGGGCCCTACAGCGTCGGGTACTGCCCGCGCCGGACCTGCGGCTTCGGCAGGCGCAGGAAGCGCAGCTGCCACGCCCGGGTCAGGATGTAGAGGAAGGTCCCGCGCTGCGTGCTCCCGAACTTCGCGGTGAGCTTCTTGCGGAGCGACAACCAGAGGATCACGCAGTCGAGCACGAACAGCGCGACGAACGCCCACACCATGAGCAGCGAGTACGAGGCCAGGGGAGTCTGCGCGGCGGCGAACCCGACGACCAGGAACAGGACGAGGACGGGCATCATGACCTCGCCCACGTTCCAGCGGGCGTCGATCCAGTCGCGCACGAACTTGCGCTGCTCGCCCTTGTCCTTGGCCGGGAGGTAGCGTTCCTCGCCGTTCGCCATGCCCACGCGGGCCTTCTCGCGCTCCGTGGTCAGACGGGCGCGGGCGGCCTTCTTGTCCTGCGGGCTGTTGCCCACGAGCGGGCGGCGGTTGGCGGCCTCGCGCTCGCGACGCGACGGCGTCGGACGACCCTTGCCCTGCTCGAGGAGTTCTTCCTCGGAGGGGTTCACGGTCGTGTTGGTCTTGGGGGCTGCCTTCGCCACGGTGCGTTCCTGACTGCGGTTGCGTGCTGGATCGTCCTCTAGATTACGGGACATGACCGACACCGACCAGCACAGCCCCGCGACCGACCCCGCGCTCCTCGACGCCCTGCGCGAACACGTGCAGGGCGCGCTGCCGACGACGATCGCGGACCTGTCCGCCCTGGTCCGGTTGCCGTCGGTGTCGTGGTCGGCCTTCGACCCGGCGAACGTGCAGGCCAGTGCCGAGGCCGTCGCCGACCTCGCCCGGTCGACCGGCGTCTTCGCCGACGATGCCGTGCGCATCGTCCGGTCCGCGGTCGAGGGCGACACCCCGGCCACCGACGCCCCGACCACCGACGCCCCGGCCGCCGGCACCGCGGTCAGCGACACCCCGTCCGGCGACGCCGCGGCCACGGACGCCGCGCCCTCCGACACCGCGGCCGCCGCCGGGGTCGAGCTCGGCCAGCCCGCCGTCCTCGCGGTCCGCCCGGCGCGCAACGGCAAGCCGACGGTGATGCTCTACGCCCACCACGACGTGCAGCCCCAGGGCGACGACGCGCTGTGGGAGACCCCGCCCTTCGAGCCGACGCTCCGCGGCGACCGGCTGTACGGCCGTGGCGCCTCGGACGACAAGGCGGGCGTGATGACGCACATCGCCTCGCTCCGGGCCCTGCACGCGCAGTTCGGCGACGACCTCGACCTCGGTGTCGTGCTCTTCGTCGAGGGCGAGGAGGAGTTCGGCTCCCGCTCGTTCCGCACGTTCCTGCGCGAGCAGAAGGAGCACCTCGCCGCCGACGTCATCGTCGTCGCGGACAGCGACAACTGGTCGGTCGACGTCCCGTCCATCACGGTCTCGCTCCGCGGCAACGTCACGTTCAAGGCGACGCTGACGACGCTCGAGCACGCCAGCCACAGCGGCATGTTCGGCGGCGCGGCCCCCGACGCGATGATCCCGATGGTCCGCCTGCTCGCGTCGCTCCACGACGACGACGGGTCGGTGGCCGTCGAGGGCCTCACCGCGTACGAGGCCGAAGTCCCCGAGCGCTCCGAGGCCGAGCTCGCGACCGACGCCGCGCTGCTGCCCGGGGTCCGGCCGGTCGGCACCGGCCCGGTGCTGTCGCGCATGTGGTTCCAGCCGTCGCTGACGGTGACCGGCATGGACGTCCCGAGCGTCGCGAACGCCTCGAACACGCTGCTGCCCTCGGTCGCGGCCCGCATCTCGGTGCGCGTCGCGCCCGGGCAGTCGGCCACCGATGCGTACGCCGCCGTCGAGCGGCACCTGCGTGCGAACGTGCCGTTCGGTGCGCAGCTCGAGATCACCGAGGTCGACACCGGCGACGGTTTCCTGGTCGACACCGCCGGCTGGGCCGTCCAGGAGGCGCGCACCGCCATGCACGAGGGCTGGGGCGCCCCCGCGGTCGAGCAGGGCATCGGCGGGTCCATCCCCTTCGTCTCCGACCTGGCCGCCGAGTTCCCCGAGGCGCAGATCCTCGTCACGGGCGTCGAGGACCCCGACACCCGCGCACACAGCCCGAACGAGTCGCAGCACCTCGGCGTGCTGCACCGCGCGATCGCCGCCGAGGCGATCCTGCTCGCGCGGCTCGCGACGCGCGCCTGACGGCGCGATCCGGACGGGAGGCGCGGTGCCGGTCGGCACCGCGCCTCCCGTCGCGTCGACGGTCCCCTGGGGCGAGCGCGGTCGCGTGCTGTGAGCGCGGTCGCCCACAGCGCGCGCGGTCACCCGTGGAGCGCGGTCTCCTGTGGAGCACCACCCACTCCGTCGGCGGCAGTGCTTACAATCAACGACAGGCGCGGTGATCGACACCGCCCGGAGGGAGACGCGCGGATGAGCGACACCATCACCGACAACGCACCGTCGACGGACGCCCGTACCCACGGCGTCGCACTGAGCGACACCGCGGCGGCGAAGGTGGCGAGCCTGCTCGAGCAGGAGGGCCGCGACGACCTGCGCCTGCGCCTGGCGGTCCAGCCCGGCGGATGCTCCGGCCTCATCTACCAGCTCTACTTCGACGAGCGTCTGATGGACGGCGACGCCACGGCCGAGTTCGGCAGCGGCGTCGAGGTCGTCGTCGACAAGATGAGCGTCCCGTACCTGGACGGCGCGACGATCGACTTCGAGGACACGATCCAGAAGCAGGGCTTCACGATCGACAACCCGAACGCGCAGGGCAGCTGCGCCTGCGGCGACAGCTTCCACTAGGAGCGAGCGCTCCGCCACGGGGGAGCGCACGGCGTCCGTTGCACGGACCCGACCGACACGCGAGCGGGGAGCGGCCGATCTGGCCGCTCCCCGCTCGTCGTCCGTCCGACTCCTCGTCGTCGGCGGACCCGCACGACCGGGGGAAAGGCTCGTCCTCCGCCCCGCTCGAGGGCGGGAACCGACGCGTGGACCGACCCGAACCGGGGGTCGTGTGCGCGAGTGTCGGTGAGCTGCGAGTAAGCTAGGAGTGTTCCAACCAAGCTGGGAGCCAGCAATGTGCGGCCTTCGTGCCGCCGGCTCCCTGCCACGTCTTCCGAGAGGTAACAGTGCGTTCGAATCGCCGTATACGTTGGGCGGCCGTCCCGGTGGCCGTCGGTCTGGTCATCGCACTGGCTGGCTGCACGCAGCAGCAGATGAACGGATGGCTCCCCGGCACGGAGCAGACGAAGGACGTCACGAACCACACGAGCCGCATCGTCGGCCTGTGGACCACCAGCTGGATCGTCCTCCTCGCGGTGGGTCTCATCGTCTGGGGCCTCATCATCTGGGCCGCGATCGTCTACCGCCGCCGCAAGGGCCAGACCGGCCTCCCGGTGCAGATGCGGTACAACATGCCGCTCGAGATCTTCTACACGATCGTGCCGCTCATCCTGGTGCTGGGCTTCTTCGCCTTCACCGCCAAGGACCAGTCGGCCATCGAGAAGCCCTTCGAGAACCCGGACGCCACCGTGCACGTGTACGGCAAGCGCTGGGCGTGGGACTTCAACTACATCGACCAGTCCAACCCCGAGGACAGCGTCTACTACCAGGGCATCCAGGCGCAGGAAGAAGAGAACGGCAAGGGCGCGATCGACGAGTCGCAGCTGCCGACGCTCTACCTGCCGGTCGACAAGAAGGTCAAGATCGAGCTGTCGTCCCGCGACGTCGACCACTCCTTCTGGGTCATCGACTTCCTCTACAAGAAGGACATGCTCCCGGGCAAGACGAACTACGAGTACTTCGTCCCGCAGAAGATCGGCACGTACCAGGGCAAGTGCGCCGAGCTCTGCGGTGAGTACCACTCGCTGATGCTCTTCCAGGTCAAGGTCGTGTCGGACTCCGACTACAAGGCCTACCTCGAGACGCTCCGCGACCAGGGCAAGGTCGGTCTGCTCGGCAACGAGTACGACACCAACACGAACGAACCGAACAACCAGGCGCCGGCAGAGGCGTCCAGCGCGAAGAAGTAGGGGCTCGTCAGATGACAACGTCACTCGTCGGCCAGCCGACCAGGCCCTCGACGCCGGACTTCCAGGCGTCGAAGGTCGGTCGGAAGGGCAACATCATCGTCCGGTGGATCACCTCCACCGACCACAAGACCATCGGGTACATGTACCTGATCGCCTCGTTCGTCTTCTTCCTGCTCGCAGGTGTGATGGCGCTCGTGATCCGCGCACAGCTCTTCGAGCCCGGCCTGCAGGTCGTCGCCACGAAGGAGCAGTACAACCAGCTGTTCACCATGCACGGCACGATCATGCTGCTGATGTTCGCGACGCCGCTGTTCTCGGGCTTCGCGAACGCGATCATGCCGCTGCAGATCGGTGCTCCGGACGTCGCGTTCCCGCGTCTGAACGGGTTCGCCTTCTGGCTCTACCTGTTCGGCTCGCTGATCGCCGTCGGTGGCTTCCTCACCCCGCAGGGTGCCGCGTCCTTCGGCTGGTTCGCCTACGCGCCACTGAGTGACACGACGTTCACGCCGGGTCTCGGTGGGACGCTCTGGGTCTTCGGCCTGGGCATGACCGGCTTCTCGACGATCCTCGGCGCGGTGAACTTCATCACGACGATCATCACGATGCGTGCCCCCGGCATGACGATGTTCCGCATGTCGATCTTCACGTGGAACACCCTCGTGACGTCGCTGCTCGTGCTGATGGCCTTCCCGGTCCTCGCCGCGGCGCTGTTCGGCCTCGGCCTCGACCGCGTGTTCGACGCGCAGATCTACAACCCGGCCAACGGCGGTGCCCTGCTCTGGCAGCACCTGTTCTGGTTCTTCGGGCACCCCGAGGTCTACATCATCGCGCTGCCGTTCTTCGGCATCGTCTCCGAGGTCTTCCCGGTCTTCAGCCGCAAGCCGATCTTCGGGTACAAGACCCTCGTCTACGCGACCATCTCCATCGCGGCCCTCTCGGTCACGGTGTGGGCGCACCACATGTACGTCACCGGTGGCGTCCTGCTCCCGTGGTTCTCGCTCATGACGATGCTCATCGCGGTCCCGACCGGCGTGAAGATCTTCAACTGGGTCGGCACCATGTGGCGCGGTTCGGTCACGTTCGAGACGCCGCTGCTCTGGGCCCTCGGCTTCCTCATCACCTTCACGTTCGGTGGTCTCACCGGTGTGATCCTGGCGTCGCCGCCGCTCGACTTCCACGTGTCCGACTCGTACTTCGTCGTCGCGCACTTCCACTACGTGGTCTTCGGCACCGTCGTGTTCGCGATGTTCTCCGGGTTCTACTTCTGGTGGCCGAAGTGGACCGGCAAGATGCTCAACGAGCGTCTCGGCAAGATCCACTTCTGGCTGCTGTTCATCGGCTTCCACACGACGTTCCTCATCCAGCACTGGCTGGGCGTCATCGGCATGCCGCGTCGCTACGCGACCTACCTGCCGAACGACGGCTTCACCTGGATGAACCAGCTGTCGACGATCGGCTCGATGATCCTCGCGATCTCGTTCCTGCCGTTCATCTTCAACGTCTACGTGACCGCTCGGAACGCTCCGAAGGTCGCGGTGAACGACCCCTGGGGCTACGGCCGCTCGCTCGAGTGGGCGACCAGCTGCCCGCCGCCCCGCCACAACTTCACGTCGATCCCGCGGATCCGTTCCGAATCCCCGGCCTTCGACCTGAACCACCCGGAAGCGGGTGTGCCGATCGGTGTGGGTCCTGCGAAGGACGCACCGGACGCTCCGACCTACGACGCCGCGAAGGGCGAGGTGAAGTAAGCCGATGCGCGCCAACACCAACCTGTTCTGGATCCTCTTCGGGTTCTTCATCCTCGCGGACGCCGCGTACACGATCTGGGCACTGATCTACTACGGTCGCCCGGAGTGGGTCGGCACGGTCGCGATCGGCCTCACCGGGATCATGTCCGCGTTCATCGCGTTCTACCTCGGCAAGGTCATGTCCTCGCAGGGCGGCGTGCTGCCCGAGGACCGTCCGGACGCCAACATCGAGGACGGCGACGCCGAGCTCGGGCACTTCAGCCCGTGGTCGTGGTGGCCGATCCTGCTCGCCGGTTCCACTGCCCTGTGCTTCCTCGGTCTCGCGGCCGGTCTGTGGATCGTCCCGATCGGGCTCGCCATGGTCACCGTGACCCTCGTGGGCTGGGTCTACGAGTACTACCGCGGCAACTTCGGACACTGATCTCCACGCTGCAGCGCACCTGACACCCTCGGGCGGCACCTCATCCGGTGCCGCCCGACGTGTGTCCGGAGCAGGTCGAGCACCCCTCATCGTCCCGGCACCCGTACCCCACCCCGACCGAACACTCGGTCCGGACCGGGTATCCCGGGAATCAACCGGCCCGCACGCGGCTTGAGCCCGAGCGGACCCTCCCACCAGCGAAAGGAGTCACCTCCGGTGACCGACAAGCGCACCCTCATCATCTTCGGCGCGACGGGCGACCTCGCCTCCCGCCTGCTGCTGCCGGGCCTCGGCACGTTCCTGCAGAGCGGTCGAGCGGTTCCCGTCCAGCTGATCGGCACCGGCCGCAGCGCCCGCAGCGAGGAGCAGTGGAAGGACGTCGTCACGAAGTCCTTCGCCTCGCAGGACGTGCACGGCGCCGAGGTCGACGCGACCCTCGAGTCGACCCGCTTCATCCAGGGCGACCCCACCGACCCCGAGCACCTCGAGGCGCTCCTCGACGCCGCGGAGTCGGAGCCGATCCTCTACTTCGCGCTCCCGCCGCAGATCGCGTCCGACATCTGCGAGGCCCTGCAGCAGGTGGAGCTCCCCGAGGGCACCACCCTCGCGTTCGAGAAGCCGTTCGGCACCGACGTCGCCAGCGCCCGGGCCCTCAACGAGACGGTCCTCAAGCTCGTCCCCGAGGAGCGCGTGCACCGCACCGACCACTTCCTCGGTCGCACGACGGTCCTCAACATCATCGGTCTGCGTTTCGCGAACCGACTGTTCGAGCCGATCTGGAACGCGGACAACATCGAGAAGGTCGACGTCTTCTACGACGAGACCCTCGGCCTCGAGAACCGCGCGCAGTACTACGACGAGGCCGGTGCGATGGTCGACATGATCCAGTCGCACCTGCTGCAGATCCTCGGGCTCGTGACGATGGACGCCCCCGCGGCCATCGACTCGGTCGAGTTCCGCTCCTCGCTCGCCCGCGTGCTGCGCTCGACGCGCCTCAAGGGTGACGACGCGACGATCGCGTCCCGTCGTGCCGTCTACACGGCCGGCACGATCGACGGCAAGGAACTGCCGTCGTACCAGGACGAGGACGGCGTCGACAAGTCGCGCGAGACCGAGACCCTGGCCGAGATCGAGGTCGAGGTGGACACCGCGCGCTGGAAGGGCGTGCCGTTCACCCTCCGTTCCGGCAAGGCGCTCGGCGCCAGCCGCAAGGAGGTCCTCATCACCTTCAAGCCGGTGCCGCGTCTGCCCTCGGGCCTGTCCGGTCGCCCGAAGGCCGACACGCTCCGCATCGTCCTCAACCCGGACGAGATCGAGCTGTCGGTGTCGGCCAACGGCGGCGGCAACCCGTTCGAGATGGGCCAGGTCACCCTGTCGTCCTCGTTCGACGACGGTGAGCTGACGCCCTACGGCGAGGTCCTCAACGGCATCTTCCACGACGACCCGCTGCTCTCGATCCGCGGCGACGTGGCCGAGCGCTGCTGGGAGATCGTCGAGCCCGTCGTCGCCGCCTGGAAGGCCGGCGACGTCCCGCTCGAGGAGTACCGCGCCGGTTCGCGCGGTCCGGCCGAGTGGGTCTCGTCGTCCTGACGGACGTCACCCCCTGACGGACGGGAGGCGCGGTGCCGGCTGGCACCGCGCCTCCCGTCCGTCACGGGGTCAGGACGGTGAGCCGGCGCGCGTCCCCTCGCCGGTCCAGGACCGCGTGCCGCCGTCGTGGACGGCGAGGCGCGTGCGGTGGCCGGAGGCCTCGCCGCGTGCGCGGGCGATCGCGTCGGCCGCGGACACGAGGGTCAGGTGCGACAGCACCTGCGGGGTGTTGCCGATCTGGTGTCCGGTGGCGACGTCGACCTCCTCGGACAGCATGCCGACGTCGTTCGCGTAGCCGACGAGCACGTCCATGAGGCGTTCGGCGTCGTCGACGCGACCCGATGCGGCGTACTGCTCCACGAGCCAGAACGAGCACGCCAGGAAGGGGTGCTCGCTGCCGGACAGCCCGTCGAAGCCGGCGCTCGTGCGGTAGCGCAGCACGAGTCCGTCGTCGCCGACGCGGAGGTCCTGTTCGATCGCCGCCACGGTGCCGGTCATGCGGGGGTCGTCGGCCCGGCAGTACCCGACCTGCGGGAGGACGAGCAGGCTCGCGTCGACCTCGTCGGTGTCGTAGTGCTGGCGGTAGGCGCCGCGCTCCGCGTTCCAGCCGTGCTCCTCGATCTCGGCGCGGACCTGGTCGCGCAGGGTGCGCCAGCGGTCGACGGGGCCCTCGAGCCCGAACTCCTCGACGGCGGCGACGCCCCGGTCGAACGCGGCCCAGATCATCGCGCGCGAGTGGGTGAAGTGCCGGCGGGGTCCGCGCATCTCCCAGATGCCGTTGTCCGGTTCCTGCCAGTGGTCCTCGACGTAGCCGAGCAGCGCGCGCTGGAGGGCCCAGGAGTCGGCGTTCTCCTCGACGCCGAGCTCGCGGGCGTCGTGGAGCGCTGCGAGCACCTCGCCGAAGACGTCCCCCTGGTACTGCGTCGACGCGCCGTTGCCGACCCGGACCGGCGTGGAGCCGAGGTAGCCGGGCAGCTCGTCGAGCGTCCGCTCCGGCAGTTCGCGCTCCCCGGCCACCCCGTACATGATCTGCACGTCGGCGGGGTCGCCGGCGATCGCGCGGAGCAGCCAGCCGCGCCAGTGCGTCGCTTCGTCGCGGTAGCCGTGCGCGATGAGGGACGCGAGAGCGAGCGAGGCGTCGCGGAGCCAGACGTAGCGGTAGTCCCAGTTGCGTTCGCCGCCGGGGTCCTCCGGCAGGCTCGTGGTCGCCGCGGCGACGACCCCGCCCGTCTCGCCGTGGGTCATCGCGCGCAGCAGGAGGAGCGACCGGCGCGACGCCTCCGCGTACGGGCCCTCGGTGTGCGCGGTCGCCGACCAGTCCCGCCACCACCGGGTGGTGTGCGCGAGGGCCGCGTCCACGTCGAGCGGCTCCGGCGGCTCGCGGTGCGACGGGTACCAGGTGAGCACGGTGTCGACGACGTCCCCGTCGTGGACGGTCGTCGTCGCGGTGTGGCGGTGGTCCTCCGCGTGGAAGCGCACGCCGCGGACGACGACCGATCCCGGACCGGCGGTGGCGAGCAGCGACGGGTCGTCGTCGTCGCCGATCTGCCGGACCCAGGGGAGCGCACGGGCGTAGTCGAACCGGATGCGCAGGGTCTGCTGGACTTCGACGGACCCCTGCAGGCCCCGGACCCGTCGGACGATCGCCGCCCGGTGCGCGCCGACCGGCATGAAGTCGGTGACCTCGACGACGCCGGTGTCGGTCGTCCACACCGTCGACAGGACGAGCGTGTCCGGCAGGTGCCGTCGGACGGCGGTGGCGCCGGGGGCGGCCGGGCGGAGCGTCCAGTGGCCGTGGTCCTCGTCGCCGAGGAGCGACGCGAAGGTCGACGGGCTGTCGAACCGCGGCAGGCACGCCCAGTCGATCGTGCCGTCGCGGCCGACCAGCGCGGCCGTGCCCGTGTCGCCGATCAGGGCGTGGTCCTCGATGCGGTTCGGCGGCGGCGTCGCGTGGCTCATGGTGGCGATCCAACCACCGGTGGCCGTGGACGACGGTCGGGGGACTGAGGGTGTGCTCAGCGCCGTGGGAGCGGTTCGGAGCGGGGACGGGCCAGGGCCGGGCGGCCCGGCTCCGGAGCCGCGCGGCGGCTCGGCACGGTGTGGCTCGGAGCGGTCCCGCTCGGAGCCGTGCTGGTCAGAGCGGTGCGGAGGAGTCCGCCTCGGTGATGCCGACGCGGGAGAGCTCCGACCAGAGGCCGGCGCCGTCGGGGGCGTACACCCACGGCGACGAGGAGTCACGCGTGCGCTCCTGGCCCCGCGACCGACCACCGGCGAGGACGGCCTCGCTGGTGGAGAGCTGCCGGATCGCGACCCCGGCGACGTTCTCCGGGTGCTCCCGCGCGAACTCGCCGTACAGGGCCTCGTCGTGCTGCCCGTCGTCGCCGACGAGCAGCCACTGCACGTCGGGGAAGTCCGCCGCGAGGCGCCGCAGGTTCTCCTGCTTGTGCAGCTGGCCGCTCCGGAAGAACCGGTCGTGGGTGGGGCCCCAGTCGGTCAGCAGCAGGGTGCCGGTCGGGTACATGTTGCGCGTCAGGAAGCGCTGGAGGGTCGGTGCGACGTTCCACGCCCCCGTGGACAGGTAGACCGTCGGGGCGCCCGGGTGCTGGGCGAGCACGCGCTCGTACAGCACGGACATGCCCGGGACGGGGCGGCGGGCGTGCTCGGTGAGGACGAAGGAGTTCCACGCCGCCAGCATCGGGCGGGGGAGCGAGGTCACCATCACGGTGTCGTCGATGTCGGACAGCAGCCCGAAGCGGGTGTCCGGGTCGACGATGAAGACGTCCGCCTCGACGTCACGCATCCCACCGGCCGAAAGGCGCACGGTCTGCCACCCCGGTTCGAGGGTGATCGGCACCTTGACGTCCACGACACCGCCGCGGTCGGACTGCACCACGTGGGTCGTCCCGCCCGCGGTGACCGTGACCTCGGCGTCGTCGACCGCGACGCTCGTGAAGCTCTTCCACCCGCGCACGCCGTAGAACGAGGCGTCGGAGGCCAGGCCGCGGCGGGTGAGCAGCACGCGGCAGAGCACCCGGATCCACCCCGGAGCGCCGTAGCCGGTGTACGGCACGACGGTCGGGACGAGGCCCCGGCGTCGCGCGCGGTGCTCCCGGAACTCCTGGACGGCATCCTCGATGCGGGCCGCACGGTGCAGGATCGGCTCGGCCAGCGACAGCTCGTGGGGCTTCGGGTCGGGCATCTGCCCACTATCCCACGCCGGGCCGTGCGGCGTCGGACCACGCTCGGGAGGGCCGCGCGACCCGGCTCTCCTGTGGTGAGTCGCAGCGACGTTCCAGCCGTGCTCTGCGAGCATTGCCCCGTCACGCAAGACGACAGCGTCCGGAAGGACGCCCACCTGATCGCGCCCACGTGGTGCAAGAGGAGAACACGTGCTCGTCACCGAGGTATCGAACGCACTGCCGGGGGGATCATCACTGCTCAGGAACGAGCCGGTCCAAGCCCGCAGTTCGGCGCGCCTCGCGGGCCTCCTCGACGCTGCTGCGGCGGTGATCGACGAGATCGGCTTCGAGCGCCTGACCACCGCGATGGTCGCCGAACGTGCCGGTGCGTCCATCGGCACGGTCTACCGCTACTTCCCGGACCGCATCGCCGTGGTCGAGGCGCTCGCGATCCGCAGCACGCAGCGGCTGGCCGAACGCTTCCTGACGGCGCTCGACGAGAGCGACGCCGAGACCTGGCAGGACGCCTGCGACGCGCTGATCGACGCCACCGTCGCGATGTACCGCACCGAGCCGGGCTTCCGCGCGATCCGCTTCGGCGACGCCGCGGACACCGGCACCGGAGACCCCGAGGACCGCATGGGCGCGCTGGGGGCGGCCGTCGCACAGGTCCTGCACGACCGGTTCGGCTTCCCGACCGGTGAACGGGTCGAGCGCACCTGGGTCGTGCTCGCCGAGTCCGCGCACGCCGTCATCGCCCGTGCGACCGCGGACCGCAGCAATCCCGACACCGCCCTCATCGACGAGTACCGCACGATGAGCCGCGCACACCTCGAAGCGGTGGTCGCCGCCGCCTGACGGCCACGACCCGCCCGGGTCGACGATGCCCGTACTCCCACGGAGTGCGGGCATCGTCGCGTCCGCGGCCGTCCGCGGCCGTCCGCGGCTGTCCGCGGCCGTCCGCGGCTGTCCGCGGCCGTCCGCGGCCGTCCGCGGCCGTCCGGCGCCGTCCGCCGCCCGGTCCGGTGCCCGACGGTCGCTGGGTGCGCGTCCAGATCGTCCGTTGTCCGCATGCCGTCATGGATCGTCACCACGGAACACCGCCCGGGGCACACGGGTAGGGTCACTCGGAGTCGGGCTACCTCCGAACCGAAGGGCACCCACCATGATCGAGTTCCGCTCCGTGCGCAAGACGTACCCGGACGGCACCACCGCGGTCGACGACTTCAGCCTCGTCATCCCGTCCCGCACCACGACCGTCTTCGTCGGGTCGAGCGGCTGCGGCAAGACCACCCTGCTCCGCATGATCAACCGCATGGTCGACCCCTCGTCGGGCACCGTGGAGATCGACGGCGAGGACGTCGCGGGCGTCGACCCCGTGCAGCTCCGCCGCCGCATCGGCTACGTGATGCAGAGCGCCGGTCTGCTGCCGCACCGGAAGGTCGTCGACAACATCGCGACCGTGCCCCTGCTCACGGGCGTGTCCAAGGCCGAGGCGCGTGCGCGTGCCCTCGAGCTGATGGACACCGTCGGGCTCGACCGGGCGTTCGCCGACCGGTACCCCTCGCAGCTCTCGGGTGGGCAGCAGCAGCGCGTCGGCGTGGCACGGGGCCTCGCGGTGGACCCCAACGTCCTGCTCATGGACGAGCCGTTCGGCGCCGTGGACCCGCTGGTGCGCAACGACCTGCAGGACGAGCTCATCCGACTGCAGCGCGAGCTCGGCAAGACCGTGGTCTTCGTCACGCACGACATCGACGAGGCGTTCAAGCTCGGCGACCAGGTCGTCATCCTCAAGAAGGGCGGCGAGATCGCGCAGCTCGGCACGCCGGCCGAGATCCTGTCGGAGCCGGCCGACGACTTCGTGGCGAACTTCATCGGCGCCGGACGCGGCCGACGGGCCCTGCGGGTCGAGCAGACGCCCACCGGGCCGATCGTCGTCGACGGGGACGGGCGCGCCGCGGGCGTGCTGACCGGCCCCGTGCAGGTGGTGGACGCTGCGGCATCGGTGCCGCACGCAGCAGAGGCCGGGGCGCGTGACACCGCCGCGGGTGCTCCGGCGCAGGGTGGGAGCGACCGGTGAACTGGGTCACGGGGAACCTCGACACCATCACGTCGAACCTGGTCGCCCACATCTGGTTGTCGGTCCCGCCGATCGTCCTGAGCTTCCTGTTGTCGGTCCCGATCGGGCTGCTCATCAGTCGGCTCCGTCGCCGCCCGAACCGGGCCGCGCGGGCGACCGGATCGGCCTTCGTCGTCGTCACGAGCCTGCTCTACACGATCCCGGCGCTGCCGCTGTTCCTGGTGCTCCCGGCGATCATCGGCACGAGCTACCTCGACCCGGTGAACGTGGTCATCGCGATGACGATCTTCGGCGTCGCGCTGATGGCCCGGTCCGCGGCCGATGCCGTCGACGCGGTCGACGCGGACGTCGTCGGAGCCGCCGAGGCGCTCGGGTACTCCGCGTCGCAGCGGTTCTTCAAGGTGGAGCTGCCGCTCGCCGGGCCGGTCCTGCTCGCGGGCATCCGCGTCGTGTCCGTCTCGACGATCAGCCTCGTGACGGTCGGTGCGCTCATCGGCATCCCGAACCTCGGCTTCCTGCTGACGGACGGCCTGAAGCGCGCCATCAGCGTGGAGATCCTGACCGGCATCGTGCTCACGATCGTCCTGGCCCTGGTCTTCGACGTCCTGCTGGTGGCGCTCGGCCGGTTGCTCATGCCCTGGACACGGGGCAACGGACGCGTGGCGCGTTCCGCCCGTCGTGCCGGCACCGACGGCGTCCGCCGGAGCGAGGTGGCAGCGTGAACCTCTTCGCCCAGGGCATCGCCTGGATCTTCGACCCCGCGAACCACGTCGGACCGGACGCCATCGGTGTCCGGCTCTGGGAGCACGTCTGGATCACGCTGCTCGCGGTCGGCATCGCCGTCGTGATCGCGGTCCCGATCGGTCTGCTCATCGGCCACACCGGCAAGGGCCGCTCGATCGCGGTCGGTGTCTCCGGCGGCATCCGGGCACTCCCGACGCTCGGGCTGCTCACGCTGCTCGCGCTCTGGATCGGGCTCGGCGTCCAGGCTCCGCTCATCGCCCTCGTCGTCCTGGCGATCCCGTCCGTCCTCGCCGGCGCCTACTCCGGCGTGGAGGCCATCGACCGGGTCACGATCGACGCCGCACGCGCCCAGGGCATGACCGCCTGGCAGCTGCTCGTCCGTGTCGAGGTCCCGCTCGCGCTCCCGCTGATCGTCGGGGGCATCCGCGCCGCCGTGCTGCAGGTCGTCGCGACCGCGACCCTCGTGGCCTACATCAACGCCGGAGGGCTGGGCGGCTACGCCTTCTCCGGCATCGCCAACTCGGACTACGCGGAGGTGCTCGGCGGCTCGATCATCGTGATCGCGCTCGCGATCGCCTTCGAGGTCCTCTTCGCCGCGCTCCAGCGGCTCGCCGTCCCCGCGGGTGTCTCTGCCGGGTCCGCGGGCCGGGCGCGTCGGAACACCCGTCGCTCGGCACCACGAGCAGCAACCCCTGTGGAAGGAACCCACCCGTGATCACAGCACCCACCAAGCGGCTCGCCGCGGCCGTCGCCGTCGCCTCCGCCGTCGCCCTCACCCTCGCGGGCTGCTCCTCGAGCGACCCGCTGTCGTCCGGCTCGGGCTCGGGGGACTCGAAGACGATCGTCGTCGGCTCGCAGGCGTACCCCTCGAACGAGATCATCGCCGAGCTGTACGCGCAGGAGCTCGAGCACGAGGGCTTCACCGTCACCAAGAAGCTCAACATCGGTCAGCGCAAGGCGTACTGGCCCGAGATCGAGAAGGGGAGCATCTCGGTGTTCCCCGAGTACAACGGCAACCTGCTGAACTTCCTGCTGCAGGAGGACGGCAAGTCGACCACCACCGAGACGACGACCGACGGCATCAACTCGGCCCTCTCGTCGGCGCTGCCCTCCGGGGTCAAGGCGCTGCCGTCCGCGGACGCGTCGGACGCCGACACGTACACCGTGACGCAGGAGACGGCGGACAAGTACGGCCTGAAGTCGATCGCCGACCTGTCGAAGATCGGCGGGACGATCTCGATCGCCGCCAACCCCGAGTTCGCGACGGCCGCCTACGGCCCGAAGGGACTGAAGGAGAAGTACGGCATCGACGGCACGGTGAACCAGCAGAACGACTCGGGCGGCCCGCTCACGATCAAGGCGATCCAGGACGGCGACGCCCAGGTCGCCGACATCTACTCCGCGAGCGCCTCGATCAAGACCGAGAAGCTCGTGACCCTCGAGGACCCGAAGCACCTCGTTCCCGCGAACAACGTCACGCCCATCGTGTCGAAGGACCTCGACTCGAAGGCCGCCGACGCGATCGAGAAGGTGAACAAGCTGCTCACCACCGACGTGCTGATCGAGCTGAACCGACAGAACTCGGTCGATCAGAAGTCGGCGTCGTCGGTCGCGAAGGCGTTCCTGCAGGACAAGGGCCTGCTGTAACGACCCGGTACGGAAAGAACGACAGGCGTCGGGCTTCGAGCCCGGCGCCTGTCGTCGTCCCAGCACCCGGAGAATGCACGCTCGTTCCGCACGCTTGTGCCGATCACGGCCCCTGCACGTTCGTGCAGAGCGCCTCTCTACAACTTGTCGAAGCAGGTGTCCGAGCAGTAGCGTGGAGGTGTCCCAACGGAGTGTGACAGCAGAAGTTCCCCCTTCCACAGGAAGCAACTGACGTGCACGAACAGCGCGCGGCGGCCCGGCAAGGACACGCCGCATGAACGACCTCCTCGATCCCCTCGTCCTGTCGCGGTGGCAGTTCGGTCTCACGACCATCTACCACTTCCTCTTCGTCCCGCTGACGATCGGCATGGCCCTCGTCGTGGCCGTGTTCCAGTCCGCGTGGGTCCGCACCGGCCGGCCGCACTACCTGCAGCTGACGCGGTTCTTCGGACGGATCTTCCTCATCAACTTCGCGATGGGGGTGGTGACCGGCATCGTGCAGGAGTTCCAGTTCGGCATGAACTGGTCGAACTACTCCCGCTTCGTGGGCGACGTGTTCGGCGCCCCGCTCGCGCTCGAGGGCATCCTCGCCTTCTTCTTCGAGGCGGCCTTCATCGGGGTGTGGATCTTCGGCTGGGACCGCCTGCCGAAGGCGCTGCACCTGGCGAGCATCTGGTGCGTCAGCGTGGGCACGATGCTGTCGGCGTACTTCATCCTCGCGGCGAACGCGTTCATGCAGCACCCGGTCGGCTTCGCGATCAACCACGCCAAGGGCCGGGCCGAGCTCACCGACATCTGGGCCGTGCTGACCAACAAGGTCGCCCTCGCGGCCTTCCCGCACACGCTCTTCGGCGCGTTCATGGTGGCCGCGTCGGTCATCGTGGCGGTCGCTGCCTACCACCTGGCGCGGAACCAGCACCTCGAGACGATGCTGCCGGCCCTGAAGTTCGGCATGTGGACCATGCTCGCGTCCGGGGCGCTCACCGTCCTGTCCGGCGACCAGCTCGGCCTGACGATGGTCGACACGCAGCCGATGAAGATGGCCGCGGCCGAGGCGCTCTACAACACCTCGACCGGCAAGGACGCGTCGTTCTCGATCTTCACGCTCGGGACGCCGGACGGGGTGCACGAGCTCTTCTCGATCCGCATCCCGTACCTGCTGTCGTTCCTGTCGACGCACACCTTCACGGGGACCGTCGAGGGCATCAACGACCTGCAGGCGCAGTACTCCACGGTCTACGGCCCGGGCGACTACAAGCCGATCATCTGGGTGACCTACTGGTCCTTCCGCTGGATGATCGCCCTGGGGGTCGGTGCGGTGCTGGTGTCGGTCGTCGGGCTCTGGCTGACCCGCGGCGGTCGGCTGCCCGTCAAGCGCTGGATCTGGCGCGTGGCGACCTGGTCGGTCCCGCTGCCCATGGCCGCGATGATCATGGGCTGGGTCTTCACCGAGATGGGCCGGCAGCCGTGGCTGGTCTTCGGGCTGCTCCGGACGGCGGACGGCGTCTCGCCGAACGTCACCGGGCTCGAGGTCCTCATCTCGCTCGTGGTCTTCACGCTCATCTACGGCGCGCTCGCGGTCGTCGAGTTCCGACTGATCAAGAAGGTCGCGCAGGAGGGCCCAGCCGCCCCGGCGGAGGTCGACGAGGAGACCGGCGAGGTCAAGCACGAAGTGACGGTCTACTAGTGATGGGAACCGTGTAGCCATGGACCTGCCAGTGCTCTGGTTCGCGATCGTCGGCGTGTTCTTCGTCGGGTACTTCGTCCTCGACGGGTTCGACTTCGGCGTCGGGATGTCCCTGCCGTTCCTCGGCCGCGACGACACCGACCGCCGCGTCCTCATCAACACCATCGGCCCGGTGTGGGACCTCAACGAGACATGGGTCATCGTCGCCGGGGCCTGCCTCTTCGCAGCCTTCCCGGAGTGGTACGCCACGATGTTCTCGGGGTTCTACCTGGCGCTGCTGCTCATCCTCGCGGCGCTCATCGCCCGCGGCGTCTCGTTCGAGTACCGCCACCAGGAGAAGCACCTCGCCTGGAAGCGCCGCTTCGACCTCATGATCGTGGTCGGCAGTGCGGTGCCGGCGTTCCTGTGGGGCGTCGCCTTCGGCAACGTCGTCCGCGGCATCCCGATGGATGCCGGGCACAACTACACCGGGACGCTGTTCGACCTGCTGAACCCCTTCGCGCTCCTCGCCGGCCTGGCGACGCTGACGGTGTTCTTCACCCACGGCGTCGTGTTCGTCACGCTGAAGACCGAGGGCGAGATCCGGGAGCGGGCGAAGCGCCTGGCGACGCGTGCGGGCATCGTCACGATCCTCGTCGCGGCGGCGTTCCTGGTCGCGATGGCCTTCGTCCGCGCGACCCCGGCCAGCCTCGTCCTGTCCGTCGTCGCCGCCGTCGCACTCGTCCTCGCGGTGCTCTGCTCCGCGTGGGGCAAGGAAGGACGTGCGTTCGCGCTCATGGCCCTCACGATCGCGGCCGTCGTCCTGGCGATGTTCACGGCGGTCTTCCCCGACGTGATGCCCGCGTCGAACGACCCCGCGAACAGCCTCACGGTCGCGAACGCCAGCAGCGGGACCTACACGCTCACGGTGATGAGCTGGGTCGCACTCGTCTTCCTGCCGCTCGTGCTCGCCTACCAGGCGTGGACGTACTGGGTGTTCCGCAAGCGGGTCTCCCGCGCACACGTCGCGCAGGCCGCGCACTAGGACGGACACGACGATGAAGCCCCTCGACCCGCGGCTCCTCCGGCTGTCCCGCACGGCGCGCGGCTTCCTCGTCGCGTCGGCCGCGACCGGGCTCGTCCGCACGGCGGCGACGATCGGCATCGCATGGGGGATCGCCGCCGCGGTCACCCTCGGGGTCGACGCCGTCCGTGCCGGCGTGGTCCCCGCGGCACTGACCCCGACGCTCGCGCTGCTCGGTGCGGCCTTCGTCGTGCGGGCCGCAGCGGCGTGGGCGACCGACGACCTCGCGGCACGCGCCGGCGCCCGGGTGAAGAGCGAACTCCGCACCACGGTGCTCGAACGGGCGGCGGCGCGCGGACCGGCGTGGCTCGCCGGGCGCTCGACGGCGGGCTTCGCCACCACGCTCGGACCGGGGCTCGACGCGCTCGACGCGTACTTCGGCCGGTACCTGCCCCAGCTCGCGCTCACGGCGGTCGCGACGCCCGTGCTGCTCCTCGCGATCGGGGCCGCCGACCTGACGAGCGGCCTCGTGATCCTCCTCGCGATGCCGGTCATCCCGGTGTTCATGGTCCTCATCGGCCTGGCGACCCAGGCGTTGCAGCGTCGGCAGTCGGACGCGCTCGCGCGGCTCGGTGCGACGTACACCGAGGCCGTCGAGGGACTCGCGACCCTCAAGGTCTTCGGGCGGGCGCGACGCCAGGTCGGCCGCATCGGCACCGTGACGGACGAGTACCGCCGGGGCACGATGGGCGTCCTGCGGCTCTCCTTCGTCAGCGGCTTCGCCCTCGAGCTCGCCGCCAGCCTGTCGATCGCCCTCGTCGCCGTCTCGATCGGCGTGCGCCTGGTCGACGGGTCGCTCGGGCTCGGCGCCGCGATGTTCGTCCTCGTCCTCGCCCCGGAGGCGTTCGCCCCGATCCGACAGGTCGGCGCGGACTTCCACGCCGCCCAGGACGGCGTCGAGGCGTCCGGCGCCGTCCTCGACGTGCTCGACGACCGCGCCCCGTCCACCACGACCACCGACACCGACACCGACACTCACGCGGTCACCGCCACGGGCACGACCGACCCCGTCGGCACCGACCTGGTGCTCGACGGCCTCACCGTCCGCCGTCCCGACGTCGTGGTCGGCCCGCTGCACCTGCGTGCCGCATCCGGCACGGTCGTCGCCCTCGCCGGCCCGAGCGGCGCGGGCAAGTCCACCCTCCTCGCCGCGATCCGCGGCGTCCTGCCGCACGAGGGCACCGTGCAGGTCCCCGGACCCGGCGGCACGCCGCGCGCCGCGCGGACCACCTGGGCCGACCAGCGCCCGCGTCTCGTGCGCGGGTCCGTCGGCGAGAACGTCGCCCTGCACACCGAGCCCGTCGACGCGGACGTGCGCCGCGCCCTGGCCGCCGTGGGGCTGGGACTCGACCCGCGCCTCCCGGTCGGTTCCG
Source organism: Curtobacterium sp. MCBA15_004 (assembly GCF_001865055.2). NCBI lineage: Bacteria > Bacillati > Actinomycetota > Actinomycetes > Micrococcales > Microbacteriaceae > Curtobacterium > Curtobacterium sp. MCBA15_004. Next base: position 1,494,921 of record NZ_CP126266.1, read on the forward strand.
GCGGCACCGGCCTGTCCGGCGGGCAGGCGCAGCGCGTCGCGGTCGCCCGCGCCCTGTACCGCGCGGACCGCACGCACACCCCGCTCGTCCTGCTCGACGAGCCGACCTCGGCGCTCGACGCCGAGGCGGAGCAGCAGGTCGTGCGCGCCGTGCGCGCGCTCGCCGACGGCGGCGCGGTCGTCGTCGTGGCCAGCCACCGCCCAGCCCTGCTCGCCGCGGCCGACGTCCGCGTCGACGTGCGACCCGACGGCTCGACGGCGGTCACCCGGCTCGCGCAGGTCGGCGCATGACCGCCACGACACGGCGGACCGGCCGGGAGGCGCGACCCACCTCCGTCCTGCGGCTCGCCCTGCCACGCGGGGCGGGTTGGACGCGCGCGCTGGTCGCCGGGACCCTCAGCGCGCTGTGCGCGGTCGCCCTGCTCGCGGCGAGCGGGTACCTCATCACCCGGGCGGCGGAGCACCCGCCGATCCTGTACCTGACGCTCGTCATGGTCGGCGTCCGCGCGTTCGCCCTCGGTCGCGCCGCGCTGCGGTACGTCGACCGGCTCGCCGGGCACGACGCGTCGTTCCGCCAGCTCGCGGTCGTCCGGACCGAGACCTACCGCCGGCTCGCGTCCGTGGCACCGGCCGGTCTCGGGCAGACCGGACGCGGTGACCTGACCACACGGCTCGTCACCGACACCGACCGGCTGCAGGACCTGCCCATCCGGGTGGTCGGCCCGCTGGTGTCCGCGGGCGTCGTGGCGCTCGCCTCGGTCGTCGCGGTCGCGCTCGTCTCGGTGCCCGCCGCGCTCGTGCTCGTCACCGCGATCGTCGTCGCGGCCCTGGTCGGGTCGGTCGTGACGCTCGCGGTCGCCCGCCGGTCGGACCGGGAGACCGCCGCGGAGCGCGGGCACGTCGCCGACCTCGTGCTCGACACCGTCCGCACCCTCGACGTCTTCACCGCCTACGGCACCCTCGACGACCGCCTCGCACACGTGGCCGCGCTCGACGCCCGGGTCACCCGTGCGGTCCGACGCCGTGCCGCCGTCGAGTCCCTGGTCGGGGCGCTCGTCGGCCTGGTCGGCGGCGGTGCGGTGGTGGGGATCATCGCGGTCGGTGCCCCGGCCGTCGTGTCCGGTGCCCTCGACGGCCCGCTCTGGGCCCTCGCCGTGTTCGTCCCGCTCGCCCTGTTCGAGGTCGTCGGGGGTGTCCCGCTCGCGGTCCTCACGTACCGCCGGGTCCGGGCCGCGGCCGAGCGCGTCGAGCAGGTCGTGCCCGCCGAGCTGCCAGCCGGCATCGTGCCCGAGCCGGACGAGCCCGCAGACGCCCGGGACCTCGTCGTCGACGGGCCCGTCACGGTCCGGGTGCGCGACCTCACCGTGCGCTGGCCCGGAACGTCCGCGCCCGCGGTCGACGGGGTGTCGTTCGACCTGCTCCCCGGCGAGGTCGTCGTGCTCGAGGGGCCGAGCGGCGCGGGCAAGTCGACCCTCGTCGACGCGCTCGTCCGGTTCGTCGACCACGAGGGCTCATACACGCTCGACGGCGTCGAGACGCGGACGATGCACCCCGACGCGGTCCGGGCCCGGGTCGGGCTGATCGAGCAGGACCCGTTCGTCTTCGACCAGACCGTCCGGCAGAACCTCCTGTTCGCTCGGGACACCGCGAGCGACGCCGAGCTGCTCGCGGTGCTCGACCGGGTGGGACTCGGGGCGTGGGCCGCGCGTCGTGGTGGTCTGGACGCGCCCGTGGGGGAGCGCGGTGGGCTCGTGTCCGGCGGACAGGCGCACCGGCTCGCCCTCGCGCGGGCGCTGCTGCACGCGTTCCCCGTGCTCGTGCTCGACGAGCCGACGGCCGACGTCGACCCGGACCTCGGCGACGCGGTCCTGCGCGACCTCGTCGGGGTCGCCCGTGCCGCCGGGCGCTCCGTGCTCGTGGTGTCGCACGTGCCGGTCGCGGCCGACCTCGTCGACCGGACGCTCCGGATGCGGGCCGGGCGGTTCGTGTCGGTGTGACCGGTCGCCCCGCGTCGGCCTGATCGTCCGGCCCGCGCGTGCGCGGTGGTGACCGGGCCGCCTGCCGGACGCGGGCGGGCCGACGGGGCCGGACCGGGCCTCCAGGCCCCGCGTGACCGGGCGGCGGGTCACCGGAGCGACCCGCCGAGCGTGACCGGGCCACCTGCCGGACGCAGGCGGTCCGACGGGGCCGGACCGGGCCTCCAGGCCTTGTACGCTGGGTGACCGTGACCACCGAGCACCCCACCGAGCCCGCAGCCGTCGACCCGGACGCCTACGACTTCCGCCGAATCCAGGAGAAGTGGCAGCCCCGGTGGGAGGAGCTCGGGCTCTTCACGACCGACCTCGACGACACGCGACCCCGCAAGTACATCCTCGAGATGTTCCCGTACCCGTCCGGCGACCTGCACATGGGGCACGCCGAGAACTGGGCGCTCGGCGACTTCGTGGCGCGCTACTGGCGGCAGCAGGGCTTCAACGTCCTGCACCCGATCGGGTGGGACTCCTTCGGCCTGCCCGCCGAGAACGCCGCGATCAAGCGCGGTGTCGACCCGGCGGAGTGGACCTACGCGAACATCGAGCAGCAGAAGGCGTCGTTCAAGCGGTACGCGCCGTCCTTCGACTGGACGACCGAGATCCACACCTCGGACCCCGAGTACTACAAGTGGAACCAGTGGCTGTTCCTCAAGATGTACGAGAAGGGCCTGGCGTACCGGAAGGACAGCTGGGTCAACTGGGACCCGGTGGACCAGACCGTGCTCGCGAACGAGCAGGTGCTGCCGGACGGGACCTCCGACCGGTCCGGTGCCGTCGTCGTCAAGAAGAAGCTGACGCAGTGGTACTTCGCCATCACGAAGTACGCCGATCGCCTGCTCGACGACCTCAACCAGCTCGAGGGCCGCTGGCCGGCGAAGGTCATCGCGCAGCAGCGCAACTGGATCGGCCGGTCCGTCGGCGCCGACGTCGACTTCGTGATCGAGGGCCGCGACGAGCCCGTCACGGTGTTCACGACGCGTCCGGACACCATCCACGGCGTGACCTTCCTGGTCGTCGCGCCGGACTCCGACCTCGCGGCGTCGCTCGTCGCGTCCGCGCCCGACGACGTCCGGGCCGCGTTCGACGACTACCTGACGGCGACGCAGAAGACCTCCGAGATCGACCGGCAGAACGCCGACCGCCCGAAGACCGGCGTGCCGCTCGGCCGCTCCGCGATCCACCCGCTGACGGGGGAGCGCCTGCCGATCTGGGCCGCCGACTACGTGCTGGCCGACTACGGCCACGGCGCGGTCATGGCCGTCCCGGCGCACGACCAGCGCGACCTCGACTTCGCGCGGGCGTTCGACCTGCCCGTCCGCGTCGTCGTCGACACCAACGCCGCGGTGACGGGTGCGATCCCGGTCATCCCCGAGGGTGCGACGCTCGAGGACCTGCCCGCCCTCGACCCGGCGTCCACCGGCGAGGCGCTGACCGGTCAGGGCCGGATGATCAACTCCGGGCCGCTCGACGGCATGTCGAAGCAGCACGCGATCACCGCGGCGATCGCGCTCCTCGAGGAGCGCGGCACCGGTCGCGCCGCGAAGACCTACCGCCTGCGCGACTGGCTCATCTCGCGCCAGCGTTTCTGGGGCACCCCGATCCCGATCATCCACGGTGCGGACGGCAGCGAGCACCCGGTGCCGCTCGACCAGCTGCCCGTGCGTCTGCCGTCCACCGAGGGGCTCGACCTCAAGCCGAAGGGCACCTCGCCGCTCGGTGGGGCCACCGACTGGGTGAACGTCCCGAACCCCGTCGACGGCACGCCCGCGACGCGCGACACCGACACGATGGACACGTTCGTCGACTCGTCGTGGTACTTCCTGCGCTTCCTGTCGGCGAACGACGACACCCAGGCGTTCGACCCGGAGGCGGCACGCCGCTGGGCCCCGGTCGACCAGTACATCGGCGGCATCGAGCACGCGATCCTGCACCTGCTGTACGCGCGTTTCGTCACGAAGGTCCTGTTCGACCTCGGGTACCTCGACTTCACCGAGCCGTTCTCGGCGCTGCTCAACCAGGGCATGGTGTTGTCCGGCGGCTCGAAGATGTCGAAGTCGAAGGGCGGTGTGTCGCTCGGCGACGAGCTCGACGCGAACGGTGTCGACGCGATCCGCCTCGTCATGGGATTCGCCGGACCGCCCGAGGACGACATCAACTGGGAGGACGTGTCGCCGTCGGCGTCCGCGCGCTTCCTGGCGCGCGCGTACCGTCTGGCGCTCGACGTGACCTCGTCGCCCGACGCCGTGTGGGCGGACGGGGACCGCGCCCTGCGCCAGGTGACGCACCGCTTCCTCGCCGACGCCCCCGGCATGATGGAGGCGTTCAAGTTCAACGTCGTGATCGCCCGTCTGATGGACCTGGTGAACGTCACCCGCAAGGCCATCGACAGCGGCCCCGGTGCCGGCGACCCCGCCGTGCGCGAGGCCGTCGAGACGGTCGCGCTGGCACTCGCCGTCTTCGCCCCGTACACGGGCGAGGAGATGTGGGAGAAGCTGGGCTACGAGGCCACCGTCGCCACGTACGGCTGGCGGAAGGCCGACCCGACGCTGCTCGTGCAGGACACCCTGACCGCGGTGGTCCAGGTGAACGGCAAGGTGCGCGACTCGTTCGAGGTGTCGAAGTCGATCGAGCCGGACGAGCTCGAGCTGCTCGCGCGGTCGTCGGCAAACGTGCAGCGGTACATCGGTGACCGGGAGATCGTGAAGGTCATCGTGCGGGCGCCGAAGCTCGTGAACATCGCGATCAAGGGCTGATCGGCCGGGGCTGACCGTCCCGTCTGGCTGGTCGTCGCGAGGGTCCGGGCGTGTGCCCGGGCCCTCGTGTCGTTCTTGTCACGCGTGTCCTTCGTGTGGCGCGTGTCGTGCGTGTCGCTCGTGTCGTTTCTGTCGGGTGTGTCGTGCGAGTCGCTCGCGTCGTTCCTGCACAGGGGCGGTTGTGCGTCGCTCGTCCACAGGTGGGCCGGCTGGGCCCGTCGAGGACCTCCGGAGTTCGTAGCGTGCCGGCATGAGCACGCCGACACCGGACGACCCGACGCCGAGCGCTTCCTGGTGGCACCGGTGGACGCTCTCGCCCCGCGCCGCCGTGCTCACCGGCGCGGTGGTCGTCGCGGTGGCGCTCGTCGTCGTCGGCGTGGGCGCGATCGGTGGCCCGTCGAGCGAGGACGTGACCGTCACCGGGGCGGGGACGGCCCTGTCCGGTGCGGGCGGCGGAGCGCCAGCCGGCCGACCCGCTGCTGCCGACGGGGAGCCCGGGGCAGGCCGATCGTCGCCGCCGTCGACGTCGCCGCCTTCGGGCGCGCCGTCGAGCGTCGCCGTGTACGTGCTCGGTGCGGTCGGGCACGCCGGCGTCGTGCAGGTGCCCGCGGGCTCCCGCATCGAGGTGGTGCTCGAGCGCGCCGGGGGACCCGCAGCCGACGCCGACCTGACCCGGCTCAACCTCGCGCGGCTCGCCGTCGACGGCGAACGGTTGTACGTCCCACGGGTCGGCGAGGACGTCGTGCCCGAGGCCCTGGCGCCGGACACGGGCGGTGGGGGCGGCAGCGGGACGGGTGGTGCCGGCGCGGGTGCTGTTGGTGGCGGGGCTGCTGGCACCTCGGGGCCGGACGCGGTCGTCGACCTCAACACCGCCGACCAGGCCGCACTCGAGACCCTGCCCGGGATCGGCCCGTCCCTCGCCGCACGGATCATCGCCTGGCGGACCGAGCACGGCCGGTTCTCGTCGGTCGAGGACCTCCTGGACGTCAGCGGGATCGGCGACGGACGGTTCGCGGAGCTGCGCGACCGGGTGCGGGTGTGAGCGCCGCCGGAGTGGACCCACGAGCCGCTGCGGGCGTCGACCTGCGGCCGGCTCTGGCCGATCTGCGGTCCGCCGGGCCGGTCGCCGTCGCCTGGGTGCTGGCCGCGCTGCTCGTGGGTGCGCCCGGGGCAGCGACGACCACCGCGGTCGCGTCCGCCGTGGGCCTGCTGCTCGCGCTGGTGGTGCTCGTGCGCCCGTCACCAGGAGCGGTGCCGACCGTGTCCCGAGCGGCTGCCGTCCGTGTGGTCGCCGCGGTGCTGCTCACCACGGCGGGGTGCTGTTCCCTCGTGTCGCTCGCGGTCGTGACGGGGGAGCACCGCCGGTCGCCGGAGGAGCTCGTCCGGACGGTCGGCAGGACCGTGACCGTCGACCTCGTGCTCACCCGTGACCTCGGACCCGGGGACCGCTCCGTCTCCGCGACCCTGCGGCGCGCCACCGACGCCCGCTCGGCCTCTGCGGGTGGGACACGGTCGACGCTCGACGTCCCGGTCCGGGTCGTGCCCGCGGACCGGACCGTCGCAGCCGCCGGGACCCGGCTCGTCGGGCGGGGGACCGTCGAACGCGACGAGCCCGGCTCACCGACGGCCGCCGTCGTCTTCCTCCGCGGACGCCCCGAGGTCGAGCCACCGTCCGGGCTCCTCGCGGCGACCGACCGGGCGCGCCGGGCCTTCGTCGCCGTGACCGAGGACCGGCCCGAGCCGGGCGCCGCGCTCCTCCGCGGTCTGGCGATCGGGGACCGCAGCGGGCTCGACGCGGAGACCGAGGCGGCGATGGAGACGTCGGCACTGACGCACCTCACGGCGGTGTCCGGATCGAACAGCGCCGTCGTGGTCGGGCTCGTGGTCGTCGTCGGTCGTGCACTCGGGGTGCCGCGCGTCGTGCGTGCCGTGTCGGCGGTGGTGCTGCTCGTCGGGTTCGTCGTCCTGGTCCGGCCCGACCCGTCGATCCTCCGAGCGACCGTGATGGCCGTCGTCGTCCTGGTCGTCCGCCTCGCCGGGCGCCCGGTGCGGGGCGTCCCGCTCATCGCGCTGGCCGCGGGCGGGATGCTCGTGGTCGACCCCTGGTACGCGCGGTCCGTCGCGTTCGTGCTCTCGGTGCTCGCGACCGCCGGGATCGTCGTCCTCGCGCCGCCCCTGACCGTGCTCCTCGGCAGGCGCCTGTGGGGACCGGTCGCGGCGGCCGTGGCCGTGCCCGTCGCCGCCCAGGCCGCGTGCTGGCCCGTCACGGTCGTGCTCGCGCCGACCTTCCCGACCTACGCGGTCCCGGCGAACCTGCTCACCGAGCCGCTCGCGCCGCTCGTGACGGTCCTCGGGCTCGCGGCCTGCCTCGTCGCACCGGTGTGGCCCGCCGGTGCCGGCGCGCTGGCGGTCGTCGCGTGGGCGCCTGCCGCGGCGATCGGTGCGATCGCGCACGGTGCGTCCTCGCTGCCGGGATCGTCCCTCGCTTGGCCGTCCGGCATCGTCGGGGTCGCCGCGGCCGCGGTCGTCAGTGCGGCCGTGGCCGTCGCGGTCCTCACCCGACCGGCCGTCCGGTCCCGGGTGCTCGTCGCAGGAGCGGTCGTGTTCCTGGTCGGGATCGGTGCGGTCGTGGTCCCACGGTGGGTCGTGCGGGGGAGCGTGCCCGGGGACTGGGCGGTGGCCGCGTGCGACGTCGGGCAGGGCGACGCCGTGCTCGTGCGCGACGGACGTCCGGGTGACCCCGTCGCCCTCGTCGACACCGGTGACGACGAGGAGCGCCTGCGCACCTGCCTCGACCTGCTCGGGGTGCGACGGATCGACCTGCTCGTGCTGACCCACTTCGACCGCGACCACGTGGGCGCCGTGTCCGCGGTCGCGCACCGCAGCGACCGTGCACTCGTCGGCCCGACCGGTCGTGCGGCGGACGAGCGCGTGGTCGACGACCTCCGGGACGCCGGGGTCGACGTGCGCGCCGCGGACGACACGACGGCCGGGGAGCTCGGGCGGCTGCGGTGGTCGGTCCGGTGGCCGACAGCGGGTTCGACCACCGCGGGCAACGACGCGAGCGTGGTCCTGCAGACGGGGGCCGGGAGCGACTGCGCCACCTGTGTCCCCGGGGTCTTCCTCGGCGACCTCGGCGAGGACGCGCAGCGTCGGCTCCGTCCGCACGTGCCCGGACACCCCGACGTGGTCAAGGTGGCGCACCACGGTTCCTCCGACCAGGACCCGGGCCTGTACCGGCAGCTCGCGGCCGCTGTCGGGCTCATCGGCGTCGGCGCCGACAACACGTACGGGCACCCGACGCGCGCGGCACTCGACGACCTGCGCGCGGCCGGGACCGAGGCGTTCCGCACCGACACCCAGGGCACGGTCGTGGTGTCGCGAGCGCCCGGGGGAGCACTGCGGGTGTGGACGGAGCGCAGGGCCGAGGAGCGGCCGTCGGCATCACCCTCGACGACGACGTCGGTGCTGCCGGCTGCTCCGGTCTCGTCCGCGCGGCTGCCCGACCGGGAGCCGGGGCAGTGGCCGGCGGGAGCGCCGGCAGGGTCGGCGGCGGGCCGTAGGATCGTCGCGGGCCGAGGACGCTCGCGCCCGCGACGGAAGGACCGCATGCCCGCCAAGAAGCCCTCGCGCGCCGCCGCAGCGATCGACCAGGTCCCGTGGTCGGGCATCCGACCCGCGCCGGTCGTGCTCGTCACCGGCCCCGAGTCCTTCCTCGCCGAGCGCGCGAGCAGCGTCCTCCGCGACCTGCTGGTCGGCGAGGACCCGGCGCTCGAGGTCCACGACCTCGAGGCAGACCAGTACGCGCCCGGTCTCCTGTCGACCCTCGCGAGCCCGTCGCTCTTCGGCGAGCCCCGACTCGTGCGGGTGACGAACGTCGAGAAGTGCACCGACGCCTTCATCACCGAGACGATCAGCTACCTGCAGGCGCCCGCCGACGACGTCACGCTCGTGCTCCGGCACGGTGGCGGTGTCCGCGGCAAGAAGCTCCTCGACACCATCCGCAGCGGGGTCGGTGGCGGCATCGAGGTGCAGTGCGACGAACTCAAGCGCGAGACCGACAAGATCGACTTCGTCAACGCCGAGTTCCGGGCCGCCCGTCGCAAGATCGCACCCTCGGCGGTGCGCACCCTCGTCGCCGCCTTCGCGGACGACCTCGCCGAGCTCGCTGCGGCCTGCCGCCAGCTGCTGGCCGACGAGGCGCAGGAGATCACCGACCGGGTCGTCGACAAGTACTACGGCGGCCGCGTCGAGACGAACGCGTTCAAGGTGGCCGACCTCGCACTCGCCGGGCGCTCGGCGCTCGCGATCGTGGAGCTCCGGCACGCGCTGGCGACGGGTGAGGCCCCCGTCCCGATCGTCGCCGCCTTCGCGAGCAAGATGCGCACGATGGCGAAGGTCAGCTCGTTCCGCGGGTCGAGCGGTCAGGCGGCGTCGGCGCTCGGCATGGCGCCGTGGCAGGTGCAGCGTGCGCAACGGGACGTCGCCGGGTGGAGCGAAGCCGGGCTTGCGAACGCGATCACGAGCGTCGCCGAGGCCGACACCGCGGTGAAGGGTGGCTCGCGCGACGCGCACTACGCGCTCGAGGTCATGGTCCGGGTGATCGCCCGGCGCGGCGAGGCCCGCTGACCTCTCGCGTTGCGGCCGTCGCGGCCTGGCACGGTCGCGCTGCCCGCCGCTGCCCGCCGCTCGCCGCTGCCCGCCGCTCGCTGGTGCGCGTTGCTCCTGCACAACCGGAAGCACGTCGCACCACGGAAGTTCGTGGCGCGACGTGCTTCCTCTTGTGCGACGCACCAGCCCGGCACCCCGCCACCCGGCACCCCGCCACCCGGCACCCCGCCACCCCCGCACACGACGAAGGCCCCGCACCTTCCGGTACGGGGCCTTCGTGCAGCGCTCAGGAGATCAGAGCGAAGCGACCTTCTTGGCGATGGCCGACTTGCGGTTCGCAGCCTGGTTCTTGTGGATGACGCCCTTGCTCACGGCCTTGTCGAGCTTCTTGCCCGCGAGGGCGAGTGCTGCGACGGCCTTGTCCTTGTCACCGGCGGCGACGGCCTCGTTCGTGTGACGGATGACCGTCTTGAGCTCCGAACGGTAGGCCTTGTTGCGCTCCTGGGCCTTGAGGTTGGTCTTGATGCGCTTGATCTGCGACTTGATGTTCGCCATGCGTGTTGCTCCTTCGTCGTCTCTACGGGTGGTCGCGACCGCTGGGTAGAGGGGCCCTTGGTCGCATCGCGTTCCACCCGTGGGCGGGGAACGCGGAAGCCAGCAAGCAACACTACCAGCACGACGAGCCGCGACAAAGCACCGCGGGTCGGTGCCCGACGAGCCGCGCCGGGGCCCGGGGTCGCGGAAACCGGGCCGCAACACGCAGCCGCTACCGTGACGGGATGCCCTCCCTCGCGCCCCGGATCGACTCCGTCCCCGCCTCCGGCATCCGCCGCGTGTACGAGCAGGCCGCGCTCCTCCAGGCCGACGGCACGGACGTCGCGATGCTCGTGATCGGCGAGCCCGACGTCCCGGTCGCGGCGCACATCGGCGAGGCAGCCCGTCGGGCGTGGTCGGAGGACCGCACGGACTACACGCCGAACGGCGGCATCGCACCGCTGCGCGAGGCCGTCCGGCAGAAGCTCCTGCGCGAGAACCGCATCGAGGTCGACCTCGAGCAGGTCTGGATGACGATCGGTGCCAGCCAGGCGCTGTTCCAGGCGATGACGCTCGTGCTCAGCCCGGGCGACGAGGTGCTCGTCCCGGACCCCGGCTACACGACGTTCACGATGAACGCGCACATCCTCGGCGCGACACCGGTGCCGTACCGGCTCGAGCCGCAGCACGGGTTCGAGCCGGACCTCGAGGCGCTCGAGGCGAGCATCACCGAGCGCACCCGGGCCCTCGTGGTGAACTCGCCGTCGAACCCCCTCGGCTCGGTCTTCAGCGAGGACACGCTCCGCGGGTTGCTGGCCCTGGCGAAGCGACACGACCTCTGGGTGATCAGCGACGAGGTCTACGAGTACTTCACCTACGGCACCCGGCACGTCAGCCTGGCCGCCCTCGACGAGGACGACCGCGTCTTCACGGCGTTCTCGCTCAGCAAGACGTACGCCATGACGGGCGTCCGTGTCGGGTACCTCGTGACCCCGAAGGGCCTCGGCGCGACCATGCGGACCGTGCAGGAGTCGATGATCAGCTGCGTCGCCGAGCCCGACCAGTGGGCAGCGCTCGCGGCGATCGTCGGGGACCACCAGGCCGTGCAGGACGCCCGAGAGCACTACCGCGCCAACCTGGTCGTGGCGAAGGAGGTCCTCGACGACGCCGGCATCCGGTACCTCGACCCGCGCGGCGCCTTCTACCTGTGGGTCGACGTCTCCCACGCCGCCGAGGGCGACGTCGCCGCCTGGGCGCTCGCCCTGCTGCACCGCGAGCACGTCGCCGTCGCGCCCGGGAGCGCGTTCGGTCGGTCGGGCGAGGGCTGGATCCGCGTCTGCCTCGCGGCGACCGCCGACGACCTCCGCCGTGGCCTGGGCGCGCTGCCCGCCCCCGCCCCGGTGACCGTCTGACGGACGGGAGGCCCGTGGCGGCGCCGCCACGTGCCTCCCGTCCGTCCTCCACAGCGACCGATGCGCCGGCCGGTCTCCACAGGGACGGCAGCGCTGCGCGCTGTCCGCGCGCAGGCGTGGGACAATCGTTCGACCGCCCCGACCCCTGAGGAACCGTGAGCCCACAAGCATCCGCGCCGCTCGAGCCCGCCGCGACCCCGGCCGAGGCGATCCGCAACTTCTGCATCATCGCGCACATCGACCACGGCAAGTCCACGCTGGCCGACCGCATGCTGCAGATCACCGGCATCGTCGAGGACCGGGCGATGCGCGCGCAGTACCTCGACCGCATGGACATCGAGCGCGAGCGCGGCATCACGATCAAGTCGCAGGCGGTCCGCATGCCGTGGGAGCTCGACGGCGAGACCTTCGCGCTGAACATGATCGACACCCCGGGGCACGTCGACTTCTCGTACGAGGTCTCCCGCTCCCTCGCCGCGTGCGAGGGAGCGATCCTGCTCGTCGACGCCGCCCAGGGGATCGAGGCGCAGACGCTCGCGAACCTGTACCTGGCGCTCGAGAACGACCTCGAGATCATCCCGGTCCTCAACAAGATCGACCTGCCGGCGGCCGACCCGGACAAGTACGCGGCCGAGCTCGCGCAGCTCATCGGCGGCAAGCCCGAGGACGTCCTCCGCGTCTCGGGCAAGACCGGCGTCGGCGTCCCGGAGCTCCTCGACCGCGTGGTCCGCACCGTGCCGCAGCCCGTCGGCAACGTCGACGCGGCGCCGCGCGCGATGATCTTCGACTCGGTCTACGACAGCTACCGCGGCGTCGTGACCTACGTGCGGATGGTGGACGGCACGATCCACCCGCGCGAGAAGGTCCAGATGATGTCGACGAAGTCGACGCACGAGATCCTCGAGATCGGTGTCTCCTCGCCGGAGCCGACCCCGACCAAGGGGCTCAGCGTCGGCGAGGTCGGCTACCTGATCACCGGCGTGAAGGACGTCCGCCAGTCGAAGGTCGGCGACACCGTCACGACGGCGCAGAAGCCCGCGACCGAAGCGCTCGCCGGCTACACCGACCCGAAGCCGATGGTCTTCTCGGGCCTGTACCCGATCGACGGCTCCGACTACCCGGACCTGCGCGAAGCCCTCGACAAGCTCAAGCTGTCGGACGCGGCCCTCGTGTACGAGCCGGAGACCTCGGTCGCGCTCGGCTTCGGGTTCCGCTGTGGCTTCCTCGGCCTGCTGCACCTCGAGATAATCACCGAGCGCCTGTCCCGCGAGTTCGGGCTCGACCTCATCACCACCGCCCCGAGCGTGATCTACGAGGTCACGAACGAGGACAACACGGTGGTCGAGGTCACGAACCCGTCCGAGTTCCCGGGCGGCCGCATCCTCGAGGTCCGCGAGCCGATGGTCCGCGCGGCCATCCTCGCCCCGAAGGACTACGTCGGCGCGATCATGGAGCTGTGCCAGTCGCGCCGCGGCTCCCTGCTCGGCATGGAGTACCTGGGCGAGGACCGCGTCGAGATCCGCTACGAGATCCCCCTCGGCGAGATCGTGTTCGACTTCTTCGACCAGCTGAAGAGCAAGACGCAGGGCTACGCGTCGCTCGACTACGAACCGACCGGCGACCAGGCGGCCGACCTCGTCAAGGTCGACATCCTGCTGCAGGGCGAACAGGTCGACGCGTTCAGCGCGATCGTGCACCGCGACAAGGCCTACGCGTACGGCACCCTGATGACCGAGCGGCTGCGCAAGCTCATCCCGCGCCAGCAGTTCGAGGTGCCGATCCAGGCTGCCATCGGCGCACGCATCATCGCCCGCGAGAGCATCCGCGCGATGCGCAAGGACGTCCTCGCGAAGTGCTACGGCGGTGACATCACCCGCAAGCGCAAGCTCCTCGAGAAGCAGAAGGAAGGCAAGAAGCGCATGAAGATGGTGGGCCGCGTCGAGGTCCCGCAGGAAGCCTTCATCGCTGCGCTCTCCGGGGACGTCGAAGAGAAGAAGAAGTAGGGCGGTCCGGCCGCTGGGTCGGGACCGGGTACCCCTGGTCCCGACGGGTCAGGACCGGGTGCCCCTGGTCCCGACGGGCCAGGACCAGGTACCCCTGGTCCCGACGGGTCAGGACCGGGTCCGCCCGGTCCTGACGACGGCGACCACCAGGGCCGGGAGCGCCGCGACCGCCAGGCCGCCGAGCGTGGTGCGCAGCAGGACGAATCCCGTCGCGGTGCCGAAGTCCGTCGTCCCGGCGAGCATCGCACCGACGAGTGCGGCTCCGAGCCCGAGCGCCACGGCGGCGGCGCCGAGCACCCACGGGGTCGCGGGCAGCACCGCGTGCCGGACGACACCGAGCACGCGCACACGGTAGCGACCCTGCGGACGCGTGTCGTGCCTCCAGTCCGGGGCCCGCGGCCGAGCGCAACCGGCTGCGCCGAGCGCGGCGACCGACATGGGCACCGGGCCCAGCGACGCGACCGGCCGCGCGAACGCGGTCACCGACCAGCGGACCGGCCCCGCCGACGAGCCCGGGTAGGCTTGCCGCATGAGTTCCCGCGGCAGCTACCGGACCTCCCTGACGTACGGCGCCGTCGGCGCGACGCAGGCGGCGGACCTCATGACCTACCCGCCCGAGGGGTTCACCCCGGCGGAGTCCCGCGGCCGGATCGGGCACGGCGACCAGCGCTTCGAGACCGCGGTCACGCAGGCCCTGACGTGGCAGATCCAGGAGCGCAGCGGCATCCGCGTCCGCGTCGAGGACCAGCCCGACGACGACGAGGTCCGCTACAACCCGGTGACGTTCGACGAGCACGGGGTGCCGGTCGCGCCGGCCTCGATCGGCACGCCCCGGGTCGAGAAGTTCGCCGCCGACGGCACGCCGCTTATGACGGCGGGCACCACCGCGACGCTCGAGATGCACGCGTTCGGCCAGACGGTGCACGCGCCGGTGCGGGTCGTGTCGATCATCGACGAGCCCGACCGGAAGGGCTTCGCCTACGGCACCCTCGAGGGGCACCCGCTCTCGGGCGAGGAGTCGTTCGTCGTCGAGCGCACCCCGGACGGCTCGGTGTGGCTGCAGATCCGGCAGTTCTCGCAGCCCTCCAGCCGGAGGTGGCAGTTCGTGGCACCGCTCGTCCGTCGGCAGCAGCGGACGATGGCGGCGAAGTACCTCGTCGCACTCCGCGGCGACTGACGACGCGGCGACTGACGACGCGGCGACTGACGACGCGGCGACCGACGACGCGGCGACCGACGACGCGGCGACCGACGACCGACGACCGACGACCGACGACGCGGCGACCGATGACGCGGCGACCGTGTCAGCGCAGCGGCGGCAGCGCCGCGATCGCCTCCTCGAGCAGGTCGGCGTCCTGCACGCAGTCCCGGGCCACCGCCACGGCGTCCGTGCGCCGGAGGGCATCGACGTCGTAGACGCCCGTCGCCACCGCGACGAACGGGATGCCGACGGCGTCGGCTGCCTCGCCGTCACGCGGGGTGTCGCCGACGATCGCCGCCCGCGTCCCGCTGAGCGCGGCGGCCGCGACCGCGGTGACCCCGGTGCGCTCGACCTCGGTGTCGCCGAAGTACGAGTGCTCCCAGTCGAACGCGCCGAGGTCGAACCCGGCGCCCTGGAGCTTGACCCGGGCGCGGTGCTCGGAGTTGCCCGTCAGCAGGCCGTTGCGCCACCCGAGCTCGGCGAACCGGGCGACCAGCGCGATCGCGCCGGGGGCGGGGGAACGGCGTTCGCCCCGTCCGTACCGCTCGTCGGTGAGGTCGCGCAGGTGGCCGCTGACGGTCGGGATGAGCGCGTCGTCGAGGTCGTGGGCCCGGACGTGCTCGGCGATGAGCCCGGCGTCGGTCCGACCGTGCTGGTGCCCGACGCGCAGGGCGAGGTCCCTCCCGACCGCGCGTTCGAGGGCCAGGTGGTACAGGTTGCCCGGCGACGCGGCGTTCAGGACGAGGGTGCCGTCGATGTCCCACAGCACCGTGGTGGGGACGGTGTGGTGCTCCATGTCCTCCATCATGGCCGAGAATGGAGCCCATGCCGAGTGCTCTCCCGATCGCCGACCCCGCCCCGGCGGACGGGCTGCTCACCCCCGGCGCCGGTGCCGGGGACGTCCCCTTCGGTGTGTACGTGCACGTCCCGTTCTGCCGGGTGCGCTGCGGGTACTGCGACTTCAACACGTACACGGCGTCCGAGCTGCGCGGGGTGCGGCGTGACGACTACGCCGGCCACGCCGTGCGCGAGGTCCGGTGGGCGGCCGAGGTGCTCGACCGGTCCGGCGTCCCGCGGCGCCCGGTGTCGACGGTGTTCTTCGGTGGCGGGACCCCGACGATGCTGCCCGCGTCCGACCTCGCGATGATCCTGCGCGCGATCGACGACACCTGGGGGATCCTGCCCGGCGCCGAGGTCACGACCGAGGCGAACCCGGACTCGGTGGACGCCGACGCGATCGCGACCCTGCAGCGCGCGGGCTTCACGCGCATGAGCTACGGCATGCAGTCGGCGGTGCCGCAGGTGCTCGCGACCCTCGACCGGACGCACGACCCCGAGCGCGTGCCGGTCGTCGTCGACCTGGCGAAGCAGCAGGGGCTCGACGTGAGCCTCGACCTCATCTACTCGACGCCCGGCGAGTCCCTCGACGACTGGCGCACGTCGCTCGACGCCGCGCTCGCCTGCGAGCCGGACCACGTGTCCGCCTACTCGCTCATCGTCGAGGACGGCACGGCGATGGGTCGCGCGGTGTCGCGGGGCGAGCTCCCGGCGCCCGACGACGACCTCGCGGCCGACATGTACGAGCTCGCCGACCGGGTCCTCGCGGATGCCGGGTACGGCTGGTACGAGGTCTCGAACTGGGCCCGGCTCGACGCGGACGGCGGGACGGACCGGCACGCGAGCCAGCACAACCTGTCCTACTGGAAGGGGCACGACTGGTGGGGCATCGGCCCGGGTGCGCACTCGGCCGTGGCCGGCACCCGCTGGTGGAACGTGAAGCACCCGGCGGCGTACGCCGCCCGAGTGCTGCAGGGGGAGTCGCCGGCCGCCGGTCGCGAGACACTCGCCGACGACACCCGGTACGTCGAGCGGGTCCTGCTCGCCGCGCGGGTGCGCGGCGAACTGACGACGGCAGAGCTCGGCCGGGAGGCCCGTGGCCGCGTCGCCGGCCTCATCGCGCGTGGTCTCGTGGACGGCTCGGCCGCGGTGCGGGGACGGCTCGAGTTGACCCTGCAGGGTCGCCTGCTCGCCGACGCCGTCGTGCGGGAACTGCTCGACTGAGCGCACGTCGGCACGTCGGCACGTCGGTCCGGCACCGCGGCGGGACGGCCGCGGGCCGGGGCGGCCGCTCGTCGCGGCCGTCCCGGCCCGCGCCGCGACTACTGCTTGATGAACTCGATCGAGAGCGGGTACTTGTACATCTCGCCGCGGTTCGCCGCGACGGCCGCCAGGATCGCGAAGACGATCGTGACGATGCCGGCGGCGGCGATGAGCAGGAAGCCCACGAGCACGATCGACAGGATCGACCCGGCGACGTAGACGATCGCCATCGTGATGTGGAAGTTCAGCGCGACGCGGGTGTGCTCGCGGACGAACGCGCCACGGTCGCGCAGCACGAGGTACGCGACGAGCGGCACGACGAACGAGAAGAAGACGCCGCCGATGTGCGTGAGGGTCGCCCAAAGGCGCTGGTCCTCCGGCGACATCTGCTGCGGCGGGGTGTACCCGCCGGGGTACTGCGGTCCTCCGGGGGACTGGGGGCCGCCGGGCTGCTGTCCGTAGCTCATGGCCAGAGCGTAGCGGGAGGGACGCTCCCGGTCCCGGTCCGTCGGCGGTCGGGCGTAGGATCAGCAGTCGAGACGTCCGAGTGCCAGCATCGAACGGAAGGGGTCCGGATGGTCAGCGAACGCTCCCTCGAGGTCCTCAAGGCGATCGTGCGGGACTACGTCGCGTCGCGCGAACCCGTCGGCTCGAAGTCGATCGTGGACCGCCACGCGTTCGGGGTCAGTGCCGCCACGATCCGCAACGACATGGCCCTGCTCGAGGACGAGCAGCTCATCGCGGCCCCGCACACCTCGTCCGGTCGGGTGCCGACCGACAAGGGGTACCGGGTCTTCGTCGACCACCTCGCCGCGGCCCGACCGTTGTCCTCGGCCCAGCGCCACGCGATCGAGACCTTCCTCGGCACCCCGAACGACCTCGACGAGGTCCTCGGGCGGACCGTCCGCCTGCTCAGCCAGCTCACGAACCAGGTCGCCCTCGTCCAGTACCCGTCGATGGTCCGCGCACGCGTGCAGCACGTCGAGCTGGTCCGACTGGGCGACACCCGGCTCATGGTCGTGCTCATCACGGACACCGCGCGGGTCGAGCAGCGCGTCGTCGAGACCGACGTCCCGCTCGACGAAGCCGCGCTCGGCGAGCTCCGCTCCGTCCTGAACGGTGCCTCCGTCGGCCTGCTCCTGCAGGACGTGGCCCGCGCGCTGCGCGAGGTGCCGCAGCAGCTCCGGCCGGACGTCCAGGCGCTCGGCGGCGTCGTCGTCGCGACGCTCATCGAGCAGGTCGCGGCGAACCGGCAGGACCGCCTCGTGATGGCCGGCGCGGCCAACCTCGCCAAGAGCGAACGGGACTTCTCCGGTGGCCTGTTCCCCGTGCTCGAGGCGATCGAGGAACAGGTGACCCTGCTGCGGTTGTTCGGCGAGATGCAGGTGGACGACGTCGCCGTCGCCGCGAGCATCGGCGTCGAGAACGCCGAGTACGGGCTCGACGCGACGAGCGTCGTCGCCGGCGGGTACCTCGCCGGGGGCGAGGTCGCGCGCCTCGGCGTGCTCGGCCCGACCCGGATGGACTACGGCACGAACATGGCCGCCGTGCGCGCCGTCGCACGGTACCTGTCCAAGCTGCTGGGCGAACATTGAGCCCCGCCGCGCCCCACCCGGGCGCGGTGCCCCGCTGACGGGCACCGCGCCTCCAGACCGACCACCGGCGCGGCGCCAGCCGCACCGAGCCGGTGCCGCCGTCCCGGCGGCGCCCACCAGACCGAACCGACCGACTCCGACCGACTGAGGGATACGTGGCAGACCACTACGACGTCCTCGGCGTCCAGCAGGACGCCTCCGATGCCGACATCAAGAAGGCCTACCGCCGCCTGGCGCGTGAGCTCCACCCGGACGTGAACCCGAGTCCCGACGCGGCCGAGCGCTTCAAGGACGTCACGCACGCGTACGACGTGCTGAGCGACCCCGAGCAGCGCCGGCGCTACGACGCCGGCCCTCAGGCCGACAGCCCGTTCGGCGGGGGAGCCGGCGGGTTCAGCGACATCTTCGACGCCTTCTTCGGTGGCGGCGGTGGTGGCGGACGCGGCAACGGCCCGCGCAGTCGTGCCGAGCGCGGCCAGGACGCCCTGCTCCGCATCGAGGTCGACCTCGACGAGGTCGTCTTCGGCACCCACAAGGACGTCGAGGTCGACACCGCCGTGCTCTGCGAGACCTGCAACGGGTCGTGCTGCGCCCCGGGCACGAGCCCGCGCACGTGCGACATCTGCGGCGGCTCCGGGCACATCCAGCGCCAGGTCCGCTCGCTGCTCGGCAACGTCGTCACGAGCGCACCCTGCGGTACGTGCCGCGGGTACGGCACCGTCATCCCGAGCCCCTGCCCGACGTGTCAGGGCCAGGGACGCGTCCGTGCCCGCCGCACCATCCCCGTCGACGTGCCCGCCGGGGTCGAGACCGGGCTGCGCCTGCAGATGCCGGGCCAGGGCGAGGTCGGGCAGGCCGGCGGTCCCGCCGGTGACCTGTACCTCGAGGTCAAGGTCCGGCACCACGACGTGTTCAGCCGCGACGGCGACGACCTGCTCGCGACGCTCGAGGTCCAGATGACCGACGCGATCCTCGGCACGACGACGACCATCGACGGCCTCGACGGCCCGGTCGAGCTCGAGCTGCGCCCCGGCGTGCAGAGCGCCGACGTGCTCGTCGTGAAGGACCGCGGCGTCACCAAGCTCCGGGGCAACGGCCGCGGTGACCTGCGCGTCGGCGTGCAGGTCGTGACCCCGACCAAGCTGTCGCACAAGGAACGCCAGCTCGTCGAGCAGCTCGCGAAGTCGCGCAAGGCCGGCGGCCCGCAGCTCGCGCGGTTCCAGCAGGGCATGTTCGGCAAGCTGCGCGACCGCTTCCTGCACTTCTGATGGCCTCGCTCTACACGGTCGACGCGGGGACGCTCGACGACGTCGCGGTCGGTGCCGAGGTGCTGCTCGACGGCGCCGAGGGTCGGCACGCGGCGACCGTCGCGCGGGTCCGGGTGGGGGAGACCCTGCGGATCGCGGACGGTGCCGGCACCGTCGTGACGGGCGCGGTGTCGGCGGTCGGCCGTGACACCGTGACCGTCGTCGTCGCGTCCCGGACCGAGGAACCCGCTCCGCGTCCGGCGCTCGTGCTCGTGCAGGCGCTGGCGAAGGGTGGCCGCGACGAGATGGCGGTGCAGGCGGCCACCGAGATCGGCGTCGACCGCATCGTGCCCTGGTCGGCCGCGCGCAGCGTCTCCCGGTGGGAGGGCACGAAGGTCGAGAAGGGCCGGGCACGGTGGGCCGCCATCGCACACGAGGCGGCGAAGCAGGCCGTGCGTGCACGTGTCCCCGCCGTCGACGCGCCCGTGACGACCGCGCAGCTGGCCGGACTCGTCGCCGCCGGGGCACCGGCCGGGGGCGACGGCACCCGGACCGTGGTGCTCGTGCTCGATCCCGTCGGCGCCGAGCGACTGTCCGCCTGGGCGCCGCCGGCGGACGTCGACGAGATCGTCCTGGTCGTCGGACCCGAGGGCGGCATCGACGGGTCGGAGTTCGACCGGCTCGAGGGCGCGGGCGCGGTCCGCGTGCGGCTCGGGGACACCGTGCTGCGGACCTCCACGGCCGGTCCGGCCGCGCTCGCCGTCCTGCAGACGCGCCTCGGACGCTGGTGAGCCCCTCGGGGAAGGCCCGGCGTCGGTCGCGGGTTCTACGATGGTGACATGAGCAGCACCCCGAGCGTCTTCTCGAAGATCATCGCGCGCGAGATCCCGGCGACCGTCGTCGCCGAGGACGACCGCGTGATCGCCATCGAGGACATCGCGCCGCAGGCCCCGGTGCACGTGCTCGTGATCCCGAAGACCGAGTACCGCGACGTCGCCGCCCTGGCAGCGGCCGACCCGGACCTCCTCGCCCACGTCGTCGCCACCGCGCAGCGCATCGCGGACGAGCGGGCCGACGGCCAGTTCCGACTCGTCTTCAACACCGGCGAAGCCGCCGGCCAGACCGTGTTCCACGTGCACGCGCACGTCCTCGCAGGTGAACTGCACGAAGGGAATCTCCTTGCCGGTTGACGCGACCGCCCACCCCGAGCCCGACCCCACGGACGTCACCGACGACATCCACGTGGACGGGATCGCCATGGTCCAGCTCCTCGGACCGCAGGACCGCCTGCTGAAGACCGTCGAGCGGCAGTACCCGGCGGTCCGTGTGCTCGTCCGGGGCAACGAGGTCACGCTGTCCGGGCCCGAGCGGGACGTCGCCCGGGCGCACGCGCTCGTCGACGAACTCGTCGGGATGGTCCGGCGTGGGCAGGACATCGGCCAGGCCGACATCCCGACCTCGGCTCGGATCCTGGACGAGGACCGCAAACCGTCCGACACGTTCGGCACGCCGATCGTCGCGAGCCGCGGCAAGTCGGTGCGGCCGAAGACGGACGGCCAGCGCGCCTACGTCGACGCGATCGACCAGCACACCATCACGTTCGGCATCGGCCCGGCCGGTACCGGCAAGACCTACCTCGCGATGGCCAAGGCCGTGCAGGCGCTCCAGCGGCGCGAGGTGAACCGCATCATCCTGACGCGTCCCGCGGTCGAGGCCGGCGAGCGTCTCGGCTTCCTGCCGGGCACGCTGACCGACAAGATCGACCCGTACCTGCGCCCGCTCTACGACGCGCTGAACGAGATGATGGACCCGGAGCTCGTCCCGAAGCTCCTCGCCGCCGGCACCGTCGAGGTCGCGCCGCTGGCGTACATGCGTGGTCGGACGCTGAACGACTCGTTCGTCATCCTCGACGAGGCGCAGAACACCACGCCCGAGCAGATGAAGATGTTCCTGACCCGCCTCGGCTTCGGCTCGAAGATGGTCGTCACGGGCGACATCACGCAGGTCGACCTGCCCGGCAACCTGTCCGGACTCCGACTCGTGACCCGGATCCTCGGCGACGTCGACGACATCCACTTCGCCCGGCTCGGCAGCGAGGACGTGGTCCGCCACACGCTCGTCGGCCGGATCGTCGACGCGTACACGGTCTACGACGAAGAGCGGCTCGCCGAACAGGCCGGCCACCAGAACGCCAGAGGAGGCACCCGGTGAGCATCGAGCTCAACAACGAGTCCGGTGTCGAGGTCGACGAGGCAGCCATCCAGCGCCTCGCCGCCTTCGCACTCGACGCGCTGCACGTCCACGCGGACGCGGAGCTCGCGATCGTCCTGGTCGACGAGGGCGCCATGGAGCAGCTGCACGTGCGGTGGATGGACGAACCCGGTCCGACCGACGTGCTGAGCTTCCCGATGGACGAGCTCCGCCCGGGCACCGAGGACGACCCGACGCCGGCCGGTCTGCTCGGCGACATCGTGGTCTGCCCGCAGGTCGCCGCCGAGCAGGCGAAGACCGCCGGGCACACGACCACGGACGAGATGCTCCTGCTCACGTGCCACGGCATCCTGCACCTGCTCGGGTTCGACCACGCCGAGCCCGACGAGAAGGCCGAGATGTTCGGACTGCAGGGCGAGATCCTGTCCGGCTTCGCGGCCCAGCGTCGCGGGCGGTGACCTGATGGTGCTCGTCGTCGCCCTGCTCGTGGTGGCGTTCGTGCTCGTCGTGGTCGGGGGGCTCCTCGCCGCGTCCGACGCGGCGCTGTCCGTGCTGTCGCGCGCGGACCTCGACGAGATCGCGCGTGACAGCAAGCACCGTCGCGCGATCGAGGCCGTCGCCGACGACGTGGGCGCGCACGTCAACGCACTCAACTTCGTCCGGGTCCTGGCCGAGACCGCCGCCGCGGTGCTCGTCACGATCGCGCTCGTCACCGTGTTCGACACCTGGTGGGTCGCCCTCGTCGTCTCCGCGGCGATCATGACCGCCGTGTCGTTCGTGCTCGTCGGCTCGAGCCCGCGGAGCGTCGGTCGGGCGCACGCCGAACGGCTCATCGGCACCACCGGCGGGTTCGTCCGGGCGGTCCGCATCGTGCTCGGCCCGCTCGCCGGGCTCCTGGTCGCGATCGGCGACCGGGTGACGCCGGGCCGTGGCGACAGCGCCTCGACGGTCTCGAGCGAGGAGCAGCTGCTCTCGCTCGTCGACGAGGCCACCGAGAGCAACGTCCTCGAACAGGACGACCGCGAGCTCATCCACTCGGTGTTCGAGTTCAGCGACACCCTGGTGCGCGAGGTCATGGTGCCCCGTACCGACATGCTCACCGTGGACGGCGACGACACGCTCGCCGCGGGCATGGAGCAGTTCCTGGTCGCGGGGGTCTCCCGCATGCCCGTCACGGGCAAGGACAGCGACGACGTGCTCGGCGTGCTCTACCTGCGCGACGTGTCCCGTGCCCTCTACGAGCGTCCGGGTGCCGGTCAGGAGCCGGTGACCGGTCTCCTGCGGCCGGCCGAGTTCGTGCCCGACTCGAAGCACGCCGACGACACGTTGCGCCACATGCAGGTCGCCAAGAACCACCTGGTGCTCGTGGTCGACGAGTACGGCGGCGTCGCGGGCCTGGTCACGATGGAGGACCTCATCGAGGAGCTCGTCGGGGACATCTCGGACGAGTACGACCGCGCCGTGGTCGACCGCACCGAGCTCACCCCCGGCACCTGGCGGGTCTCGGCCCGACTCCCGATCGACGAACTCGGCGACCTGTTCGGCGTCGAGCTCGACGACGACGACGTCGACACCGCCGGTGGACTGCTCACCAAGGAACTCGGTCGGCTCCCGGTGCGCGGCGAACAGGTCACCGTGTCCGGCATCGTGCTGACCGCCGACCGGGTCGAGGGCAAACGGCGACACCTGCTCACGGTCCTCGCCGAACGCACCGCCGCACTGCACGACGCCGAGGACGCTCTCGACGTCACGACTCCGACCACGACGGGAACGAACGCATGACCGACACCGAACCGAACGCACCCGAGCGGCCGTACCGCGCCGGGTTCGTGTCCTTCGTCGGCCGACCGAACGTGGGCAAGTCCACGCTGACGAACGCCCTGGTCGGCGAGAAGGTCGCCATCACGTCCTCGAAGCCGCAGACGACCCGCCGCGCGATCCGCGGCATCGTGCACCGGCCCGACGGCCAGGTCATCATCGTCGACACCCCGGGTGTGCACCGTCCCCGGACGCTGCTCGGCGAACGGCTGAACGACCTCGTGCAGTCGACCCTCGGCGACGTCGACGTCATCGGGTTCTGCGTCCCCGCGAACGAGCCGATCGGCCCCGGGGACCGCTGGATCAACGAGTCGCTCGACCAGTACCCGCGCGCGAAGAAGGTCGCGATCGTCACGAAGATCGACCGCACCCCGAAGGACCGCGTCGGCGAACAGCTGCTCGCGGTGTCCCGGCTGCGCGAGTGGGACGCCATCGTGCCGACGTCGGGTACCGAGGGCCTGCAGCTCGAGGCCCTGCTCGGCGAGATCACGTCACTGCTGCCGGAGTCGCCCCAGCTGTACGACTCGACCACGGTGACCGAGGAGACCGACGAGGAACGCATCGGCGAGCTGATCCGCGAGGCCGCGCTCGAGGGCGTCCGCGACGAACTCCCGCACTCGCTCGCGGTCGTCATCGAGGACGTCGTCGAACCGGACGAGGACGACGACCCGGACGGACCGCTCCGCATCTTCGCCAACCTGTTCGTCGAGCGCGACAGCCAGAAGGCGATCGTCATCGGTCGTGGCGGCGAGCGGCTGAAGGACGTCGGGTCGCGTGCCCGGACCGAGATCGAGGCGCTGCTCGGCGGCCGCCACGTGTACCTGAACATCCGGGTCAAGGTCGCCAAGGAGTGGCAGCGCGACCCGAAGCAGCTCGGTCGCCTCGGGTTCTGACGGCCCGCGGGTCGACCACCGTCGGCTCGACACCGGAGGGCGCACCGGCCGGCGGTCGTGACGGTGCCGGTCGACCGCGACGGGTCATCCGCGGGATGGACGCGTCGCGACCGTCCGGGACGTACCGTGGGGTGGTGTTCCGCCCCATGCTCCGCGCGCAGATCGCCACCGACGTGGTGGTGGCGGCGGTCATCGGTGCGTTCTTCCTGGTGACCAGGAGCGACGGGTGGCCCGACGCCGTCTCGACCCTGGTCATCGTCGGGCTGAGCAGTGCCCTGGCGCTCCGGCGACTCGCGCCGGGCCTCGCGCTGGCCGTCGCCTGGGCGGTCGCGGTCCTGCAACTCGTGACCTGGCAACCGCCCGACCCGCTCAACGCCCTGATCGGGGGCGTCACGTACACGACGAGCGCCTACGGGAGCCGACGTGTCCGCCTCGCGGGCCTGGTCTCGGCGATCAGCGGTTCGTTCATCGCAGCGGGCTACACCGCGCTCCAGGACCTGCGGACGTTGGAGGACTCGGGTCGCGACGCGCGGCTCCCCGGGCAGGAGCTCCAGCTGGTCCTCGGCGTGTTCGCGGCGGTCCTGCTCGTGCTGCTCCTGCCGTGGCTCGCGGGGCTCGTCCGGCGCGCGCGACAGGCAGCCAGCATGAGCCGCGAGGCGCTCCTCCTCGCCGAGCGCGATGCCGCTCGCGCCGACCGTGCCGTCGCCGTCGAGCAGGAACGCGTCCGCATCGCCCGCGACATGCACGACATCGTGGCCCACTCGCTCGCGGTCGTCATCGCCCAGGCAGACGGTGCCCGGTACGCCCTGAAGGCCGACCCCGCGATCGCCGACCAGGCCCTCAGCACGATCTCGAGCACCGCACGGAGTGCACTGGGCGACGTCCGCGAGCTGCTCGGCGCCCTGCGGCACGAGCAGGGGACCGCGCCGATGCCGGCGATCGACGACCTCGACCAGCTGGTCACGAGCATGCGCGACGTCGGACTCGACGTGCGCGTCGACCGTGAGGGTGACCCGGCCGGGTTGCCCACCACGACCCAGCTCGCGGTGTACCGGATCATCCAGGAGAGCCTGACGAACGCGTGGAAGCACGGCGAGCCGGGCGCGCCCGTGCACGCCGCCCTGACCTACCGTCCGGACACCGTCGAGATCACCGTCGTCAACCGCCGCGCGCAGGACGGCGCGAGCGGCCCGGGCACCGGGCACGGACTCGTCGGCATGCGCGAGCGCGCCGTGATGACCGGCGGCTCGATGACCGCCGGCCCCCGTGGCGACGACTTCACCGTGGCCGTCCGGATGCCGACGGTCCCCGCGAGCGGCCAGGTGCCGCGCGGACGCATCACCCCGACCGAGCAGGAGCACACCCGCCGATGACCTCCACCCCGCCGACCGCCCGCATCCGGGTCGCACTCGTCGACGACCAGGCGTTGTTCCGCACCGGGATCCGCATGCTCATCGACTCGCAGCCCGACCTGCAGTTCGTCGGCGAGGCCGGTGACGGCGCGGAGGGTGTCGAACTCGTCCGGCGCTCCCGCGCGGACGTCGTGCTCATGGACGTGCGCATGCCGGTCATGGACGGCATCACCGCGACCGCGCAGATCGTCGAACAGGGCGGCGCCGACGCGACCAAGGTGCTCGTGCTCACCACCTTCGACTTCGACGAGGCGGCCGCGAAGGCGATCCGGGCCGGCGCGAGTGGCTTCGTGCTCAAGGACGCGGACCCGGAGTTCCTCCTCGCGGCCGTCCGGACCGTGCACGCCGGTACCGCGGTGTTCGCCGCGTCGGCGACCCGGGAGCTCCTGCGACGGTACGAGGACCCCACCGCCCACGCGGTCCCGGTCCCGGCTGCCTTCGCGGAGCTGACGCCGCGCGAGCGGGAGATCTTCGACCTCGCGGCACGGGGGTTCAGCAACAGCGAGATCGCCCAGCACGAGTACGTGAGCGAGGCGACGGTCAAGACGCACATCTCGCGGGTGCTCACGAAGCTCGACCTGCGGGACCGCGTCCGGCTCGTCGTGTTCGCCCACGAGCACGGTCTGGTGCCGAAGGCCGACTGACCGGGCGACGGGCCGGACGGACGGCGGGCCGACGGTCCGAGGTGTCCCCGCGCAGATCGGCTGCCGGCTGCCGGCTGCCCGGCTGCCCGGCTGCCCGGCTGCCCGGCTGCCCGGCTGACGGACGGTCGGTCCTCCGATCGGATGACTCCTGCACACCAGACCGAGCCGAGCGGACCATCCACAGGAGCCGTCGGGCCGACGCGGGACGGGCCTCCCGGTCGCGATCCTGGGTGCATGACCACGACGCAGAAACCGATCATCAGACTGGACCACGTCTCGAAGCACTACGGGGACACGTCCCGGCGCGTGACGGCGCTCGACGACGTCAGCGTGGACATCGGGGCCGGTGAGTTCACGGCGGTCATGGGGCCGTCCGGTTCGGGCAAGTCGACCCTCATGCACGTCGCCGCGGGCCTCGACGCGGTGTCGTCGGGACGCATCCAGATCGACGGTGTCGAGATCACCGGGCTCGCCGACCGCGAGCTCACCGAACTCCGGCGTCGACGACTCGGTTTCGTGTTCCAGTCCTTCAACCTCGTGCCGACGCTCGACGTCGGCGAGAACATCCGGCTCCCGTTCCTGCTCGGCGGCGGGGCTCCCAGTGCCGACGAACGCGCCTGGATCGACCGGCTCGTCGACAGGCTGGGACTGAGCGACCGGCTGACGCACCGCCCCCACCAGCTCTCCGGCGGACAGCAGCAGCGCGTGGCGATCGCGCGCGCGCTCGCCTCGCGTCCCGCGGTGGTCGTCGCCGACGAACCGACGGGCGCACTCGACTCGCGCACCGGTCGCGACGTGCTCGCGATCCTGCGTGGAGCGGTGCAGGAGTGGGGGCAGAGCGTCGTCATGGTGACGCACGACCCGACCGCTGCGGCCAACGCCGACCGGATCCTCTTCCTGGCCGACGGCCGGATCGTCGACGACCGTCCTGCGATGACGGCCACCGAGATCTCCGCCACGATGCTCGGGATGGAGGCCGCAGCGTGAGCGGGCTCCGCTCCTTCGCGCCGACGATCCTCGTCGCCGCCCTCGGCACGACCTTCGGGTCGGCGCTCGTGATCGCCCCGGGCATCGTCACCGAGGCGCTCGCCACGACCGGGTTCGGCGACCTCGGGGCGATCCGCGCGATCCTGTCCGTCCTCGGGTGGCTGTTCCTCGCGATCGCGCTGTACGTCGGCGCCGTCGTCACGGCCAACACCTGCGCCACGATCATCGCCGGGCAGACCCGGATCCTGGCGCTGCAACGGCTCATCGGTGCGACCGGCGCGTCGCTCCGGGCACGGATCACCCGGACCGGGTTGCTCGTCGGTGTCGTCGGCGCGGCGATCGGTGTCGTCGTGGGGACCGGCCTCTCCGCGCTCTTCGTCGTCGCCCTGCGGGGGAACGGCTTCCTGCCGGACACGACGTACACGCTCGTCCCGGTCGAGCTCGTCCTGCCGGCGGTCGCCGTCGTGCTCGCGACCTGGGGCGCCTTCGCTGCCGGCTCCCGCCGGGTGCTCCGCGTGACCCCGCTGCAGGCGCTGTCGGAGGACGTCGAACCCACCCATGAGGACGTCCGCTCCGGCAAGGCCCGCACCGTGTGGGCGATCGTGCTGGTCGCCGCCGGGGTCCTGCTCATGCTGGTCGGCTTGGCGTTCAGCCCGGTGTCGCCGTCCGCCGTCCTCCCGGCGGCGCTCGGTGGGTTCGTGTCCTTCGCCGGCATCAGCGTCGGCGCTGCCGTCGTGATGCCGCCCGTCCTGCAGCTCATCGGTCGGATCGGGTCGTCGGACCCGGTCGTGCTCCTCGCCGGACGGAACGCGATGCGTGCGCCCGCACGGTCGTCGCGCGCCACGATCGGCCTCGTCATCGGCGTCACGCTGCTGGTGACGTTCGCCGTCGCGTTCGGGATCATGGAGCAGGTGCTGACCCAGCAGCTCGTCGCGATGGACGACGGATCGATGACGCCCGCGATGCTCGACGCGCAGCGGGGCTTCTTCGCCCAGGTGAACGCCGTGGTCGACGTGGTCGTCGGGTTCTCCGCGGTGATCGCAGCCGTCGGTGTCGTGAACGCCCTGGCGTTGAGCGTGATGCAGCGGCGACGAGAGCTCGGACTGCTGCGGGTGCTCGGTCTGACGGGTGCCCAGGTCCGCCGGATGATCGTGACCGAGGCCGTGCAGATGGTCACGGCTGCGGTGGTCACGGGCCTCGTGCTCGGCACCTGCTACGGATGGGTCGGCGGGCAGACGATGCTCGGGTCGATCGGTCGCGTCGTCACCCCGGTCCTGCCGCTCGGTACCGTCGGGGCGGTCGTCCTCGGTGCACTGGTCCTCGCGGTCGTCGCGACCGTGGCGCCGGTGCGGCGTGCCGTCCGCGTGTCGCCGACGCAGGCGCTCGCCGTCGACTGACCCGCGCCGTCGCGCCGGACGCCGCTCGCGGACCGCCGCCGGTCCCGACGGACACCGGAGGGCTGGGCGGGCGGCGTCCGCCGCTCACCGTCACGCACTTGCACCGTGCTGGTGTACCAGTGCTACGGTGGCAGCGATGTACTCGGCGCTCCTCCTCCTTCGCTGCCGCGACGAGGCCTGACACTCGGCCCACCTCGTCGCGGAGTCCGTCGTGGCCACCCACCAGCACCGACCAGGTGCAGCGCCCACCGTGGCGTGACGACGAAAGCGACCAGACGATGCAGAACACGCAGCGCCCCTCCGGGATGCCGATCCACAAGTACGTCCCGTTCCACGATCAGATCCGTGTCGACCTGCCCGACCGCACCTGGCCGACGAAGCGCATCGACCGGGCACCTCGGTGGTGCGCGGTCGACCTGCGCGACGGCAACCAGGCCCTGATCGACCCGATGGACGCCGAGCGCAAGCGGGCGATGTTCGACCTGCTCGTCCGCATGGGCTACAAGGAGATCGAGGTCGGGTTCCCGAGTGCCTCGCAGACCGACTTCGACTTCGTCCGCAGCCTGATCGACGACGGCGCCATCCCGGACGACGTGACGATCCAGGTCCTGACCCAGGCGCGTGAGCACCTCATCGACCGCACGTACGAGGCGATCGACGGCGCGAAGCAGGCCATCGTGCACCTGTACAACTCGACCTCGGTCGTGCAGCGCGAGGTCGTCTTCCGCACCGACGTCCAGGGTGTGGTGGACATCGCGGTGGCCGGGGCGCACATGTGCAAGGCGGCCGAGGCGCGGTTGCAGCACGACACCACGATCTACTACGAGTACTCGCCGGAGTCCTACACGGGCACCGAACTCGAGGTCGCCGTGCAGATCTGCAACGCCGTGCTCGAGGTGTTCGAGCCGACCCCGGAGCGCAAGGTCATCATCAACCTGCCCGCCACGGTCGAGATGGCGACGCCGAACGTCTACGCCGACTCGATCGAGTGGATGTCCCGGAACCTGGCGCACCGCGAGGACGTCATCCTCTCGCTGCACCCGCACAACGACCGTGGCACCGCGGTGGCCGCAGCGGAGCTCGGCTACATGGCCGGTGCCGACCGCATCGAGGGCTGCCTGTTCGGCAACGGGGAGCGGACCGGCAACGTCGACCTCGTCGCCCTCGGCATGAACCTGTTCACCCAGGGCATCGACCCCGAGGTCGACTTCAGCGACATCGACCAGGTCAAGCGCACGGTCGAGTACTGCAACCAGCTGCCCGTCCCCGAGCGCCAGCCCTGGGCCGGCGACCTGGTCTACACGGCGTTCAGCGGCTCGCACCAGGACGCCATCAAGAAGGGCTTCGACGCGATGCAGGCGAAGGCCGCGGCTGCCGGCACGACCGTCGACGAGATCGCCTGGGCGGTCCCGTACCTGCCGGTCGACCCGAAGGACATCGGGCGGTCGTACGAGGCCGTCATCCGCGTCAACTCGCAGTCCGGCAAGGGTGGCGTCGCGTACCTGCTCAAGACCGACCACGCGATCGACCTGCCCCGCAAGCTGCAGATCGAGTTCTCGGGCGTCGTGCAGCAGCGCACCGACACCGAGGGTGGCGAGTTCTCGTCCGAGCGCATCTGGGACCTGTTCCGCGACGAGTACCTGCCCGCCGACGACGAGTCGGACAAGTGGGGTCGCTACGAGATCACGAAGACCGCCACGTCGAGCGACTTCGACGGCACGACGAAGCTCTCGGTCGCGATGCGCGTCGACGAGGGCTCCGTGACGTCGGACGCCGTCGGCACCGGTCCGGTCGACGCGTTCCTGACGGTGATGCGCGGCCAGGGCGTCGACGTGACCCTCTACGACTACTCGGAGCACACGATGAGCGCCTCGGGCGACGCGAAGGCCGCGGCCTACGTCGAGCTCGACGTCGACGGCACGCGGCTCTGGGGTGTCGGGATCGACGCCGACATCGCGACGGCGTCGCTCAAGGCGATCGTGTCCGCGGTGAACCGCGCGGTGCGCGCGGGGGCGGCGACCGGCTCGCCCACTCCGGAGCTCGTCTCCGCCTAGTCGCGGTCGCGACCACCGGACGGGAGGCGCGGTGCGGGTCCGTCCCGCACCGCGCCTCCCGTCTGTCCCGCTTCCCCGCCGAGTTCGGTGGCGGCTCGGCACCGGCCCGGATCGCGGTCGAGCGGGCGAGATGTGGCACGTTCGGTGCCTTCCGGCGACGCGTTCCGCACGTTGGGTGGGCCGCGTACGGCGTGTCCTGCCCGCCCGGCCCGCCGCCGGGCGCCGGGCACGGATCGGCGTCGAGCGGCCGAGATGTGGCACGTTCGGTGCCTTCCGGCGACGTGTTCCGCTCGTGGGGTGGGACGCGTACGGCGTGTCCTGCCCGCTCGGGCCGGCCGACGGCGCGGGGAGCGGACCGACGGCGCCGGGCGCGGATCGGTGTCGAGTGGGCGAGATGTGTCACGTTCGGTGTCTTCCGGCGACGTGTTCCGCACGTTGGGTGGGCCGCGTACGGCGAGTCCTGCCCGCTCGGGCCGGCGGACGGCGCGGGGAGCGGACCGACGGCGCCGGGCGCGGATCGGCGTCGAGCGGGCGAGATGTGGCACGTTCGGTGCCTTCCGGCGACGTGTTCCGCTCGTTGGGTGGGACGCGCACGGCGTGTCCTGCCCGCTCGGCTCGGACCGTCGGCGCGGATCCCAGCACTGGCACTGGCACTGGCACTGGCACTGGCACTGGCACTGGCGCCGGCGCCGGCACCGGCACCGCCCACCGGCACCGGCACCGCCCATCGGCACCGGCACCGGCACCGGCACTGACGACCCTGCGGCAGTCGGCGGTGTCGGCGGCCCGGGGGATACTGGTGCGATGCCGCTGTACCGGGACGAGTGCGTCGTGCTGCGCACCCACAAGCTCGGCGAGGCCGACCGCATCGTGACGATGCTGTCCCGCCAGCACGGCAAGATCCGTGCCGTGGCGAAGGGCGTCCGCCGGACCGCCTCGAAGTTCGGCTCCCGCCTCGAACCCTTCATGGTCGTCGACGCGCAGTTCTACGAGGGACGGTCGCTCGACATCGTCACGCAGGCGGAGTCGCTCGGGTCGTACGGCGCGCAGATCGTCGCGGACTACGGCGCGTACACGGCCGCGAGCGCCATGGTCGAGACCGCCGACCGGTTGAGCGAGGCGGACGCCGGGCTGCAGCAGTACCTCCTGCTCGTCGGTGCGCTGCGCTCGCTGTCCCGTCGGGAGCACGTGACGAGCGCCACCCTCGACTCCTACCTGCTCCGCGCGATGAGCATCGCGGGCTGGGCACCGTCCTTCGGGGACTGCGCGGTCACGGGCGAGCCCGGTCCGCACACGGCGTTCGTCGTACAGCTCGGCGGGGTCGTCGCCGACCGTGCGGCACCGCCCGGGACCCCGCGGCTCGACACCGACACGCTCGGCCTGCTCGGCGCCCTGCTCGCGGGGGACTGGGCGACGGTGGACGCCTCGGACGAGCGGACGCGCTCCCGTGCCTCCGGCGTGGTGGCGGCGTACGCCCAGTGGCACCTGGAACGATCGCTGCGGTCGTTGCCGCACGTCGACCGGACGGAGCACCCCGCGCCGCTCGCCCCGACGCCCGGAGGTGTCCCGGCAGCGGTGGCCGCGACCCCGGCGCCCGCCGTGCCCCTCCAGTCCGATCCCGAAGGAGCCCCTGCATGAGCCCTCGCCGGTCCGCCGAGCCCGTGGTGATGAAGCCCGTCGACTGGACGGGGGAGCAGCCGCCCGCGATCCCGGCACAGTTCGTGCCCGAGCACGTCGCGATCGTGATGGACGGTAACGGCCGGTGGGCGAACCAGCGCGGACTCACACGCGTCGAGGGGCACAAGGCGGGCGAGGCGTCGCTGCTCGACGTCGTCGCCGGGGCGATCCAGATCGGTGTCAAGCACGTGTCGGCCTACGCCTTCTCGACCGAGAACTGGAAGCGCTCACCCGAGGAGGTCCGCTTCCTGATGGGCTTCAACCGCGACGTGATCCACCGTCGCCGCGACCAGCTGCACGCGTGGGGCGTCCGCGTGCGGTGGGCCGGCCGACGGCCCCGGCTGTGGCGGTCGGTCATCGACGAACTGCAGACCGCCGAGCGGTTGACCGCCGACAACGACGTGTGCACCCTGACGATGTGCGTCAACTACGGCGGTCGGAACGAGATCGTCGACGCGGTCCGGGGCATGGCCGAGGACGTCGCCGCCGGTCGGCTGAAGCCGAACCAGGTGACCGAGAAGACCCTGGCGAAGCGGCTCTACGTGCCCGAGCTGCCCGACGTGGACCTGTTCCTCCGGAGCTCGGGGGAGCAGCGGACGTCGAACTTCATGCTGTGGCAGTCGGCGTACGCCGAGATGGTGTTCCTCGACCGGCTCTGGCCGGACTTCCGGCGCACCGACCTGTGGGGAGCGATCGAGGAGTACGCGAGCCGCGACCGGCGCTACGGCGGCGCGGTGGACACCCCGACCGCCTGACCGTCCGGGGACCCGGACGTCCCCCGCGTCAGCCGAGCACGCCGGCGGCGGCCCGGGCAGCGGCGATCGCGACCGCGGTGCTCGGCACCCGCTCCGCACCGCGGGCGACGACGACCTCGACCCGCCGGGCCAGGTCCGGGTCGACCGCGCGGACCTCGACGGTCGCGGGGACGACGGTCGTCGCGAGGGCGAGCCGGGGCAGGAGCGCGACGCCCAGCCCGGCGGCGACCATGCCGACGACGGCCGCGGCGTTGTCGGTCTCGAGGACGATGTCCGGCGAGAACCCCGCGGCGGCGCACGAGGCGAGCAGGTGCCCGCGGCAGCGTGGGCAGCCGCCGATCCAGCGTTCCTCGCGCAGACCCGCCAGGTCGACGAGGCCGGCACCGGCACCGGCACCGGCGGCACCGTCACCGGCACCGGCACCGGCACCGGCGGCACTGTCACCGTCACCGGCACCGGCACCGGCACCGGCACCGTCCCCGTCCCCGTCCCCGTCCCCGTCCCCGTCCCCGGCGGCCCGGTAGCGCACGAGCACGAGCGGGTCCTGCCCGAGCCCGTGCACCTGCAGCGCGGGGTCCGGCACGACGGCGTCCCCGTCGTGCGTGAAGGTCAGCGCCACGTCGACGTGCCCCGCCCGCAGCAGGTCGAGTGCCTCGGGCGGCTCCGCTTCGACGTACGAGGTGGCGATCCCCGGGGTCTCTGCGGCCATCCGCGCGAGCACGGCCGGCACGAGCGTGGACGAGGCGCTCGGGAAGCCCGCGAGCCGAACCCGTCCGCGTGCGAGTCCGTCCACGGCGTCGAGGTCCTCCTGCGCCGCGGCGAGGGCGGCGTCGACGTGCAGGGCGTGCGCGGCGAGGATCCGCCCGGCCTCGGTGAGCACGGCTGCGCGTCCGCCGGCGCGCAGCACGAGGGTCTGCCCGAGCCGCCGCTCCGCACGGCCGAGCAGCTGGCTGAGCGCCGGTTGGCTGTACCCGAGTTCGGCCGCGGCCCCGGTGATCGACCCGGTGCGACCGACGGCGTGCAGGACGCGGAGCAGATGAGGGTCGACGGTCATCACGTCATCGTATGGGACCGACAAGGAACCTGGTCTGGTGTGATGACGTCGGCGGACCGATCCTCGGAGCATGGACTCCTTCGTCGACGGTCGCCGGTACCTCGCCGCCTGCACGGCCGGCCTCCCGACCCACGGGACGCTCCGGGCGATGCGCGCCGACCTCGACGCATGGTCCCGGGCCGAGACCGGTCCCGCGGCGTACGGCGACCTCGTCGAGGAGGGGCGCGCGCTCTTCGCCGGACTCGTCGGCGTCGGGGCCGACCGGGTCGCGACGGGCTCCCAGGCCTCGGCGATGACCGCCGTGGTCGCGGCCTCGGTGCCCGACGGCGCCGAGGTGCTCGTCCCCGACGGCGACTTCAGCTCGATCGTCTTCCCCTTCCTGCAGCAGGAGCACCGGGGCGTCCGGGTCCGCAGCGTCCCGCTCGACACCCTGCCCGAGGCGGTCGACGAGCGCACGGCGCTCGTCGCGTGGTCGCACGTGCAGTCCGCCACCGGTGCGCTCGCCCCCTCGGCGGCGATCGTCGAGGCCGCCCGCGCGGTCGGCGCCCGCACGCTCTGCGACCTCACCCAGGCCGCGGGTGTCCTGCCGGTCGACGCCTCGCCGTACGACGTCACCGTGACGCACGCCTACAAGTGGCTCTGCGCGCCGCGGGGCGTGGCCTTCATGACCGTCTCGGACCGCGCGCTCGACGAGCTCCGACCGGTGCAGGCCGGCTGGTACGCCGGCGCCGACGTGTGGTCGTCCTGCTACGGCCCGACCATGCGCCTCGCCGAGGACGCCCGTCGCTTCGACGTCTCGCCGGCCTGGCAGGCCTGGCCCGGCGCGGTCGCCGCGCTCCGGCACGTCGCCTCGCTCGACCCGGTCGCGGCCTGGCGGCACGCGACGTCCCTGACGGACCGGCTCTGCGACGCCCTCGGTGCTCCCCGCCAGGGCCGGGCGATCGCGACGTTCCCCGACGCCGACGGTGCGCAGCTCGCGGCCCTCGGTGCCGCCGGCATCACGGCGTCCGGCCGCGCCGGCCGCGTCCGGCTCGCGTTCCACCACTGGAACGACGAGCGCGACGCCGACGAGGTGGCCGAGGTGATCGCGGCCGTCCGACCGGCGGGCTGACACCGGACGGGAGGCCCGTGGCGGCCCCGCACCGCGCCTCCCGTCCGCCCCGTGGTCACCGTGCGGTGCGTGCCGGGCCCGCGCCGCGCCTCCCGTCCGCCCCGTGGTCACCGTGCGGTGGATGCCGGAGCCGCGCCGCGCCTCCCGTCCCGACCGGCGGTGCCGGCGACCGCGCCGCCCTGCGGGGCCGCTACGCTTGCCCGGTACCGTTCCCGCACCGGGCACCCAGTCCGGCGACCACAGGAGTCCCTCTTGGCACCGTCCTCCCGTCTCGACAGCGTCATCGCCCTGGCCAAGGGCCGCGGCTTCGTGTTCCAGTCGGGGGAGATCTACGGTGGATCCCGCTCCGCGTGGGACTACGGGCCCCTCGGTGTCGAGCTCAAGGAGAACATCAAGCGCCAGTGGTGGCAGCGGTTCGTCCGCGGCCGTGGTGACATGGTCGGCCTCGACTCCGCCGTGATCCTGCCCCGCAAGGTGTGGGAGGCCTCCGGCCACGTCGCGACCTTCACCGACCCGCTCGTCGAGTGCCTGCACTGCCACCACCGCTTCCGCGAGGACCACCTCGTCGAGGCCTTCGTCGCGAAGAAGGACCGCCAGCCCGAGGGAGGCATGGCCGAGATCGCCTGCCCGAACTGCGGCACCCGCGGCGAGTGGACCGAGCCCCGTGAGTTCTCCGGGATGCTCAAGACCTACCTCGGCCCGGTCGAGTCCGAGGAGGGCCTGAACTTCCTCCGCCCGGAGACCGCGCAGGGCATCTTCGTGGACTTCGCGCAGGTCGTGACGACCAGCCGCATGAAGCCCCCGTTCGGCATCGGCCAGGTCGGCAAGGCGTTCCGCAACGAGATCACGCCCGGCAACTTCATCTTCCGCACGCGTGAGTTCGAGCAGATGGAGATCGAGTACTTCGTCCCGCCGGCCTCGGTCGGGGAGCACTACGAGCAGTGGATCGCCGACTCGGTCGCGTTCTTCACCGACCTCGGCATCGACCCGGAGAACCTGCGACGCTTCGACGTCCCGGACGGCGAGCGGGCGCACTACTCCGACGCGACCGCCGACATCGAGTACCGCTTCGGGTTCGCCGGCTCCGAGTGGGGCGAGCTCATGGGCGTCGCGAACCGCACCGACTTCGACCTGAACAACCACATCGAGGCCTCCGGCAAGGACCTGCGGTTCTTCGACCAGGCCGCGAACGAGAAGTACGTGCCGTACGTCATCGAGCCGTCGTTCGGCCTGACGCGAGCGCTCATGGCGTTCCTGCTCGACGCCTACCACGAGGACGAGGCCCCGAACGCGAAGGGCGGCGTCGACAAGCGCACCGTCCTGCGCCTTGACCCGCGCCTCGCGCCGGTCAAGGCCGCGGTCCTGCCGCTGTCCCGCAACGAGCAGCTCTCCCCGGTCGCGCGCGGCCTGGCCGACGACCTCCGCAAGCACTGGAACGTCGACTTCGACGACGCCGGTGCGATCGGTCGTCGCTACCGTCGCCACGACGAGATCGGCACGCCGTTCTGCATCACGGTCGACTTCGACACGCTCGACGACAAGGCCGTGACCGTGCGCGAGCGAGACACCATGGCGCAGGAGCGCGTGGCGCTCGACCAGCTGCAGGGCTACCTGGCGCAGCGTCTGCTCGGCGCGTAGCACCGAACCGGAGCGTCCGCTCGGCGCCCAGCACCGAACCGGAGCGTCCGCTCGGCGCCCAGCACCGACCGACACACGCGGCCGTGCCCCCGGGAATGCCCGGGGCGCGGCCGCGTTGTCGTCGGCGTGAACACTCCTGTGAAGGTGGACGTCTGGTCTGACATCGCCTGCCCCTGGTGCTACATCGGCAAGCGGAAGTTCGAGGCCGGCGTCGCCGCGTTCGATGCGTCCGACGACACCCCCGCGGTCGAGGTCGAGTACCACTCCTTCGAGCTGAGCCCGGACACCCCCGTCGACTTCGAGGGCACCGAGGCCGAGTTCCTGTCCGGCCACAAGGGCATGCCCGTCGAGCAGGCCCAGCAGATGCTCGACCACGTCGCCGGCATCGCCGCTTCGGTCGGGCTGTCGTACGACTTCGAGCGGATGCACCACACGAACACCGTGAAGGCGCACCAGGTCATCCACCTCGCGAAGCAGCACGGCAAGCAGCTCGAGATGGTCGAGCGCCTGTTCACCGCCTACTTCGAGCGCGGCGAGCACGTCGGGCAGGACGAGTCGCTGGCCGACCTCGGCGCGTCGATC
Organism: Curtobacterium sp. MCBA15_004; assembly: GCF_001865055.2. Taxonomy (NCBI): domain Bacteria; kingdom Bacillati; phylum Actinomycetota; class Actinomycetes; order Micrococcales; family Microbacteriaceae; genus Curtobacterium; species Curtobacterium sp. MCBA15_004. The sequence goes on from NZ_CP126266.1 coordinate 1,532,642, forward strand.
GGGTTGGACCGCGACGAGGTCCTGGCGACCCTGCGCGACGACGCCCAGCTCGCCGCGGTGCGCGCGGACCAGGAACAGGCCCGCGCCTACGGCATCAACGGGGTGCCGTTCTTCGTCGTCGACGGCAAGTACGGCGTCTCCGGGGCGCAGGACCCGCAGGCGTTCGAGCAGGTGCTCCGGCAGGTCGTGGCACTCCGCGAGACCACGCCCGAGGAGATCGCCGAGCAGCAGCAGCGTGCCGCGGACGACGCGGCAGCGGACGCGGCGGTGACCCGGTGACGGCCGTGACGGCGGCCGGCGGGGCCGGGGCGCGCCTCCAGGCCGGCGACGGGGCGGAGGCGCGACCCGCGCTGCTCACGCTCGTACCGTCCGGCGGTGCGCCGGTGTGCGAGGGCGACAGCTGCTTCGTGCCCGGCGCCGAGGGCGACTGGGCCGAGGTCCCGGACTGACACCGCGTCCGGCCCGGCCGTCCGAGCGACGGCCGCGGTCGGTCGTGCTGCCGGGTCGGCCGGGCGCGCTCAGCCCTGGCGGACCGGCTCCTCGTCGGTGATGTCGGCGACCGTCGCACCGTAGGCCGCGACCAGGGCGTCGGCGTCGACGAAGGCGCTCGCGCCGTGCCGACCGGCGCCGAGCGCGACCCGGCGGCCGAGCACGCGTTCGTCGGCGTACACCGGCAGGTCCCCGGTCGCACCGATCGGCGTGATGGTGCCCCGTTCGTAGCCGGACGCCTCGAGCGCGGTGGCGGCGTCGGGCATCGAGAGCTTGTTCACGCCGACGACCGTGCGGAGCTTCTTCCAGGCGATGCTGCGGCCGCCGGGGACGAGCGCGAGCAGGAACCCGCCGTCGTGGCGCTTCACGACGAGCGTCTTGACGATGTCGCCCGGCGTGATCCCGAGCAGGGCTGCGGCCTGCTCGAGCGAGTCGGCAGCGGGGCGTTCGACGACCTCGACGTCGAGCCCGCGGGCTGCTGCGTCGGCGTCGAAGCGGGCGATGGCGGTGTCGGACATGTGGAGAACGCTACCGGCGGGGAACGGGCATGGGAGGATGGACGAGGTATGACGATCACTGACGCACCCCGCACGGGCACCCGCCCGGCGAAGCCCCTGCGCATCGGCCCGATCGAGGTCGAGGCGCCGGTCGTGCTGGCGCCGATGGCGGGCATCACGAACATGGCCTACCGGCGGCTCTGCCGCGAGTACGGCGCCGGGCTCTACGTGTGCGAGATGATCACGTCACGCGCGTTGGTCGAGCGGACCCCGGTGTCGATGCAGCTCATCCAGCACCACGAGTCCGAGACCCCGCGGTCGATCCAGCTGTACGGCGTCGAGCCGAACACCGTGGCCGAGGCCGCGACGATCCTGGTGGCCGAGGACCGTGCCGACCACATCGACCTCAACTTCGGGTGCCCGGTGCCGAAGGTCACGCGCAAGGGCGGGGGAGCGGCGCTGCCCTGGAAGCTCGACCTGTTCAAGGACCTCGTCGAGAAGACCGTCCGCGCCGCCGGTGACGTCCCGGTCACGGTGAAGATGCGCAAGGGCATCGACGCCGACCACCTCACCTACCTCGACGCGGCGCGCATCGCGCGGGACGCCGGCGTCGCCGCGGTGTCGCTGCACGCCCGCACCGCGAACGAGCACTACTCCGGGCACGCCGACTGGAGCGCGATCGCGACCCTCAAGGAGACGATCACCGACATCCCGGTCCTCGGCAACGGGGACATCTGGTCGGCGGCCGACGCGCTGCGCATGGTCGACGAGACCGGCTGCGACGGGGTCGTCGTCGGCCGCGGGTGCCTCGGGCGTCCCTGGCTGTTCGGGGACCTCGCGGCGGCGTTCCGCGGCGAGGACGTCCGTGCGATGCCGTCGATGGGCGACGTGGCCGTGGCCTTCCGCCGGCACGCCGAACTGCTCGTCGAGTTCTTCGGCTCCGAGGACCACGGCTGCCGCGACGTCCGCAAGCACGTGGCGTGGTACTTCAAGGGGTACCCGATCGGCAGCGAGGTCCGCAGCGCGCTCGCGATGGCGTCGAGCCTGCAGGAGATCGACGACCTGCTCGGCAAGCTCGACTGGTCGGCCCCGTACCCGGGCGCCGACGTCGAGGGCCCGCGTGGCCGTTCTGGGCACCCGAAGCGCACCGCGCTGCCCGACCGCTGGCTCGAGTCCCGCGACGTCGACGCCGAGTTCCGCAAGGTGCTCGCCGCCGCCGAGCTGCACCACAGCGGCGGATGAGCGCCACCGCCTCCTACGGGCCCGCCGACGCCGAGCGCTGGCTGCCCGAGACCCACGGCAACCGCCGCTCCGACTTCGCCCGCGACCGCGCCCGGCTGCTGCACTCGAGCGCCCTGCGCCGGCTCGCGGCGAAGACGCAGGTGCTCAGCCCGACCACCGGGCTCGACTTCGCCCGCAACCGCCTGACGCACTCGCTCGAGGTCGCGCAGGTCGGCCGGGAGCTCGCCGACTCCCTCGGGCTCGACCCCGACGTCGTCGACACCGCCTGCCTCGCGCACGACATCGGACACCCGCCCTTCGGTCACAACGGCGAGACCGCGGTGAACGCGTGGGCCGCCGGCATCGGCGGGTTCGAGGGCAACGCGCAGACGCTCCGGCTCCTCACTCGGCTCGAGCCCAAGGTCTACGGCACCGGTGACGACGACCGGCCGTACGGGCTCAACCTGACGCGCGCGTCCCTCGACGCCAGCTGCAAGTACCCGTGGCCCGCCGCGCAGGGGGTCGCCGAGGCGTCCTCCGGTCGCACGAAGTTCGGCTTCTACGACGACGACCACGACGCCTTCGAGTGGCTGCGCGCGGGTGCACCCCGGCGCCAGCGCTGCATCGAGGCGCAGGTCATGGACCTGTCCGACGACATCGCGTACTCGGTGCACGACTTCGAGGACGCCGTCGTCGCGGGCTTCATCGACGTGGCCGCGCTCGGCGACCGCGTGGGCGAGAACGACATCGTGAGTGCGATGCACGCGTGGGTGGGCTCGGACCTCAGCCGCGACGAACTGCTCGAGGCGTTCGACCGGCTCCGCTCACTGCCGCTCTGGATGACGTCGTACGACGGCTCCCGGCGCGACCTCGCGCGCCTGAAGAACCTGACCTCGCAGCTCATCGGTCGCTTCGCCCGCACGGCCACCGCGGCGACGCGGGAGGCCTACGCGTCCGGCTCGCTCGTGCGGTTCGCCGCCTCGGTCGTCACGCCGCCCGAGATCATCGGCGAGATCGCGGTCCTCAAGGGCATCGTCGCGGCGTTCGTGATGACCCAGGGCGACCGGCAGCCCGTGTACGAGGACCAGCGGCGGGTGCTCACCGAGCTCCTCGACGCCCTGGCGGCCTCGGGCAGCGCCGACCTCGACCCGGGGTTCGCCGCCGACTGGCGCGACGCCCCCGACGACGCCGGGCGGCTCCGGGCCGTGGTCGACCAGGTCGCGAGCCTGACCGACCAGGGTGCACTGGCCTGGCACAAGCGGCTGGTCGTCGGGGAGCGCGAGACGACGCACATCCCGGTCTGACCCGGCGCCGGCGTCCGTCCACAGGGCAGCCCCTCCGGTCGGTCGGCGTCGTCGGCACGAACTAGGATCGAGGGGTGGCAGGCCGGATCGCGAGGAACGACATCGACGAGGTCCGCTCGCGTGTCAACATCGCGGACGTCGTCGGTGACCACGTCACGCTGAAGTCGGCGGGCGTCGGATCGCTCAAGGGCCTCTGCCCCTTCCACGACGAGCGGTCCCCGTCCTTCCACGTGCGCCCCCAGGTGGGCCGGTACCACTGCTTCGGGTGTGGTGAGGACGGCGACGTCTTCGAGTTCATCATCAAGATGGACCACACGACGTTCCAGGAAGCCGTCGAGCGGATGGCCGCGAAGATCGGCTTCACCCTCCACTACGAGGAGGGCGACGGCCCTCGCACCGACTACAACCAGCGCGCCCGGCTGATCGCCGCGAACGAGGCGGCGCTCGCCTTCTACCAGGCGCAGCTCACGACCCCCGCTGCCGAGCCGGCCCGCCGGTTCCTCGGGGAGCGCGGCTTCGACCCGGCGGCGGCGCAGCACTTCGGTGTCGGCTTCGCGCCGCAGTCGTACGACGCGACGCGGGAACACCTGCGCGGGCGTGGCTTCACGATGGACGAGATCCTCGCCGCCGGGCTCGCCGGGCAGGGCGACCGGTCCCCGTACGACCGGTTCCGCGGGCGCCTCGTCTGGCCGATCCGTGACGTCACCGGGTCGACGATCGGCTTCGGCGCGCGCCGGCTGCTCGACGAGGACAAGGGCCCGAAGTACCTGAACACCCCCGAGACGCCGATCTACCACAAGAGCCAGGTGCTCTACGGGCTCGACCTCGCCCGCCGCGACATCTCGAAGGGCAAGCAGGTCGTCATCGTCGAGGGCTACACCGACGTCATGGCGTGCCACCTCGCCGGGATCACGACCGCGGTCGCGACCTGCGGCACCTCGTTCGGCGTCGACCACATCAAGGTGCTCCGCCCGATGCTCGGCGACGTCAGCGGCGCCGACCCGAACGCCAACGGCGAGGTCGTGTTCACCTTCGACCCGGACGAGGCCGGCCAGCGGGCCGCGTCGCGCGCCTTCGCCGAGGAGCAGCGCTTCGCTGCGCAGACCTTCGTCGCGGTCGCCCCGGGCGGGCTCGACCCGTGCGACCTGCGCCTGCAGCGCGGTGACGACGCGATCCGCCGGCTCGTCTCCGCGAAGCGACCGATGTTCGAGTTCATGATCCGGCGCACCCTCGACGGACACGACCTCGAGACCGTCGAGGGCCGGGTCAGCGCCCTCCGTGCGGCGGCTCCCGTCCTCGCCGGTATCCGAGACCGGTCGCTCACCCAGGGGTACGTCCGCGAGCTCGCCGGATGGCTCGGGATGGACATCCCGGACGTCCGCCGCGCCGTCGAGTCGGCTCGCCAGCGCGCGTCCCGCGCTGACCAGCCGGGAGGCCCGGTGCCGGTCGGGCAGGCGGGTCCCGGTGGCGAACTGGTCACCCCGGCAGAGGAGCCCGTGGCCGGGCTGCGCCTGCTGCCGAACGACCCGATCACCCGGATGGAGCGCGACGCCGTGATGGCGATGGTGCAGCAACCGGGGTACGTCGGTGCGCCGTTGCTCGGGCTCGCGGCACAGGCCACGTTCTCGGCGCCGATGCTCTCGGTCGTGCGGGACGCCGTCGTCGCCAACGTCGACGTGATCGGTGCGCCGAACTGGCTCGACCGTCTGCTGCAGGACGTCCCGACGCCGTTCCGGGGCCTCGTGCAGGAGCTCGCGCTCGCGCCGATCCCGGCCAGGACCGACGAGGACCTCGCGCTGTACGCGCGGAGCATCGTCGTCGCCCTGGTGGAGCGTGACCTGCTCGCCCGCAAGGCGTCGCTCCTCGGGCAGCTGCAGCGTGCCGACCCGCACGAACAGGGTGACCGACGCGCCGAGATCCAGCGGCAGCTCGTCGACATCGACCAGCAGCGGATGCGGCTCCGCGCCGACGGCGAGGCCGACGCGCAGCGCTGACCGGCGCTGTACGGTCCTCGGACTTCGCAGGCCGGTGCCGCGTGCCGTGTGCCGTGTGCCGTGTGCCGGGGCCGATCCGCGCCTCCCGGTCGGTCCCGCGAGCGGGCAGGACGCGCCGTGGGCCCTTCGCCGCGGGAGCCGTATCCGGGCCGCTCGGCCACCGCGATCGACGGGCGTCGCTCGTTCGCCGATCGCGGCCGGGCGCGTCGGCGCGCCGGGGTCGACCCGCGCCTCCCGGTCGGGGCACGCGCGTCGGGGCGCCCCGTGCCGGGGTCGACCCGCGCCTCCCGGCCGTCGCGCGAGCGGGCAGGACACGCCGTGCGCCCTTCGCCGTGGGAGCCGTATCCGGGCCGCTCGGCCGCCGCGACCGACGGGCGTCGCTCGTTCGCCGATCGCGGCCGGGCGCGTCGGCGCGCCCGCGTGCCGGGGTCGACCCGCGCCTTCCGGTCGGTCGCGCGAGCGGGCAGGACGCGCCGTGCGCCCTTCGCCGCGGGAGCCGTGTCCGGGCCGCTCGACCGCCGCGACCGACGGAGACCGCTCGTTCGCCGACCGCGGCCGGGCGCGCCCACCCCACCCGCCCCTCGGAGCCGACCGTTGCACGACGCAACTTTCCTGCGTGACACGCCGTGCCTGCACGCGCGCATCATGCGCCATGCGGCGGTCTCGTGCATTACAAGGGTGTAAACAAATCTCCCTCAGCTCGTGGAATTCCGTGTCAGGGTGGTAGCAATGAGCGTCCCTGACCGGGCACACAGTCGATCCACCTCCGGTCCGGGGACCCCTTCGAACACCACCGAGAGAGGCAGCGGACATGGCATCCGTGAGCAAGTGGGGCAAGCGCGGCATCGCGCTCGGCGCCGGGGCAGCAGCGACGGCGCTGGTGCTGACCGGGTGCGCGAGCAGCAGCGTCTCCGACACCGACCTGAACGGCATGAGCATCGGCACGACGGACAAGATCACGTCCCTCGACCCCGCCGGTTCCTACGACAACGGCTCGTTCGCCGTGCAGAACCAGGTCTTCCCGTTCCTGATGAACACCCCCGTCGGCAGCCCCGACGTGAAGCCGGACATCGCCGAGAAGGCGGAGTTCACGAACGACACGACGTACGAGGTCACCCTCAAGAAGGGCCTGAAGTTCGCGAACGGCCACGACCTCACGTCCAGCGACGTGAAGTTCTCGTTCGACCGTGAGCTGAAGATCAACAACGAGAACGGCCCGCAGTCGCTGCTGGCGAACCTCAAGAGCATCGACACCCCGAACGCCACGACCGTGGTGTTCAACCTGGACCACGCCGACCAGACCTGGCCGCAGGTGCTCTCCAGCCCCGCCGGTCCGATCGTCGACGAGCAGGTGTTCTCGGCGGACAAGGTCACCCCCGCGGCGGACATCGTCAAGGGCAAGGCGTTCGCCGGGCAGTACGAGATCACCTCGTACAAGGAGAACGACACGATCCAGTACAAGGCGAACCCGAACTACGACGGGCTCCTCGGCAAGGCCAAGTCCGACTCGGTCACCGCCAGCTACTACACCAAGGAGACCGACCTCAAGCTCGCCGTGCAGAAGGGCGACGTCGACGTGGCGTACCGCTCCCTGACGCCGACGGACATCGCCGACCTCCGCAAGGACGACAAGCTCGAGGTCACCGACGGCCCCGGCGGCGAGATCCGCTACATGGTCTTCAACCTCAACACGCAGCCGTTCGGTGCGAGCCAGTCCGACGCCGACGAGGCCAAGGCCCTCGCGGTGCGCCAGGCCGTCGCCGACGTGGTCGACCGCGCGTCGATCGCGAAGGAGGTCTACAACGACACCTACTCGCCGCTGTACTCGATGGTGCCGGACGGCCTGACGGGTGCCGCGAAGCCGTTCGAGAAGCTCTACGGCAACGGTGACGGTGGCCCCGACGTCGACAAGGCGAAGGAGACCCTGTCGAAGGCCGGGGTCAGCGGCAAGGTGCAGATCGACCTGCAGTACTCGCCCGACCACTACGGCTCGACCTCGGACGACGAGTACGCGGCGATCAAGACCCAGCTCGAGAACTCGGGCCTGTTCACCGTCAACCTGCAGTCGACCGTGTGGACGACCTACTCGCAGGAGCGCGTGAAGGACGCCTACCCGGTGTACCAGCTCGGTTGGTTCCCGGACTTCTCGGACGCCGACAACTACCTGTCGCCGTTCTTCTCGAAGGACAACTTCGTGCAGAACCACTACGACGACGCCGAGATCCAGAAGCTGATCGCCGACGAGCAGCAGGAGTCCGACAAGGACAAGCGCGCCACGCTCATCGAGCAGGCACAGGAGCGCGAGGCCACCCAGATCTCGACGCTGCCGCTCCTGCAGGGCAAGTCGGTCGCGGTCGCCGCGAAGGACGTCAAGGGCCTGGTCCTCGACTCCTCGTACAAGTTCCGCTACGCAACGCTCAGCAAGTAACACCCACCGGACACCAGGGGGCGTTCCCACGAGGAACGCCCCCTGGTCACGTCCCGAAAGGCACCCCCAACCGTGACCGTCATCCCACCCGAGGCGATCGAGTCGGAGCCCACGAAGCCGCAGGCACAGCGCAGTGCCAAGGGCGGCGGCGGGCTCGGCCGGTACGTCCTCGTCAGGTTCCTGCTCATCTTCCCGACCGTCTTCATCCTGGTGACGCTCGTGTTCTTCCTGATGCGCGTCATCGGGAACCCGATCACCGCCTCGGTCGGCGGTCGACTGACGCCGTCGCAGCTGCAGGAACGCCTGCACGCGGCCGGCTACGACCGCCCCGTGTTCGTGCAGTACCTCGAGTACCTCGGCAACATCGTGCGCGGCGACTTCGGCACGACCTCGACCGACAACCGGCCGATCACCGAGATCATCGTCACGTACGGCGGCGCCACCGCGGAGCTCGTGTTCTACGCGCTCATCGTCGCGCTGCTGCTCGGCATCCCGCTCGGCATGGTCGCCGCCTACGTGCGCGACAAGTGGCCGGACGTGCTGTTCCGCGCCCTCGCGATCCTGACCTACGCGACGCCGGTGTTCTTCGGCGGTCTGCTGCTCAAGCTCGTGTTCTCGGTCTGGCTCGGCTGGCTGCCCCTCGGGGACCGCGCGTCGACACGGGTGTCGCTCATCCTCGACAACATCCCCGGCGCGACGGGCATCTACATCATCGACGCGCTGCGGACCGGCAACGCGCAGGTGATCGGCGACGTGCTCCTGCACGCCGTGCTGCCGGCGCTCACGCTCGGTCTGCTGACGGCGGGCATCTTCCTGCGCCTGGTGCGCGCGAACATGATCGGCTCGCTCGGCTCCGAGTACGTCGACGCCGCCCGCTCGCGCGGCGTCCGGGAGTCCCGGCTGGTCCGGACCCACGCGTTCCGTCCGGCGCTCGTCCCGATCATCACCGTGATGGGCCTGCAGATCGCCATGCTGCTCGGTGGCTCGGTCCTCACCGAGACCACCTTCGGCTGGCGGGGGCTCGGCTTCGAGCTCAACCAGTACCTGTCCGCCCGTGACTTCGTCGCGGTCCAGGGCATCGTCGCGATGCTCGCCGTGATCGTCGCCGTGACGAACTTCGTCGTCGACGTCGTCGCGGCCTTCATCGACCCGAGAGTGAGGTTCTAGCGATGGCCGACACCTCGCTCGTCGACCGCCACGAGCCGCTCTGGAAGCGCCTCCCCGTGGTGGTCCAGCTCCGCAAGAGCACCGGCTGGCAGCGCGGCATGCTCGTCACCGGCGTCGTCATCTGCGCGCTGTACCTCGTGGTCGCGCTCGCGGCGCCGCTCATCGCCCCGTACGGCTTCGGCCAGCTGCAGGGCGCCGACGGCCAGAGCTTCCCGCGCACCGGCTCCCCGAGCCCCGAGCACATCTGGGGCACGACGGTCGGCGGGTTCGACGTGTTCAGCCGCGTCGTGTTCGGCGCCCGCACCGCGGTCCTCGTCGTGGTCGTCGCCGTGGTGGTCTCGATCACCATCGGCGTGATCCTCGGCATGGTGTCCGGCTACCTCGGCGGCTGGCTCGACCGGATCCTCGTCGTGGTCGCCGACGCGATCTACGCCTTCCCCTCCCTGCTGCTCGCGATCGTCGTCTCGATCGTGATCTCCGGCGGGAACTCGAGCTACTCGGGCGGCATCGTCGCGGCGGCGATCTCGATCACCGTGGTCTACGTGCCGCAGTACTTCCGCGTCGTCCGTGCCGAGGCCGTCCGCCTCCGCAACGAGGCGTTCGTCGAGTCGGCTCGTGTGCTCGGGACGAACCCGTGGCGCATCATGACCCGCCACGTGCTGCGGAACTCGACCCGCTCGCTGCCGCTCATCCTGACCCTCAACGCGAGCGACGCGATCCTCACGCTCGCCGGGCTCGGCTTCCTCGGGTTCGGCATCGGTCCGACCGCGGGCGCCGAGTGGGGCTACGACCTCAGCCGTGCGCTGTCCGACGTGGCCTCCGGCGTCTGGTGGACCGGCGTCTTCCCCGGCGTCGCGATCGTCGTGCTCGTGCTCGGCGTGACCTTCATCGGCGAGAGCCTCAACGACATCTCCGACCCGCGTCTGCGTGCCCGTCGCCGGCTGAAGCAGCTGGTGTCGCGCCGCGGGGCGACCAGCACGGAAGGGGCGGCCGCATGACGGACGCAACCCAGCGCCTCCAGGCCGACGGCGACGACGGCACCGGCGGCAGCAGCGACGACCGCGCCAGCCGCAGCAGCACCGGCCGACGCAGCGCCGACGGCGCACCCGTCGCCGTCGTCGACGACCTCACCGTCACCTTCGCGACCGACGGCGGCGCCGTCGACGCGGTCCGCGGCGTCAGCCTCGACGTCCGCCCGGGCGAGGTCCTCGCCCTCGTCGGCGAGTCCGGCTCCGGCAAGTCGGTCACGGCGCGCAGCATGCTCCGCCTGATGCCGGAGACGGCGACCCTGGGCGGCGCGGTCTACCTCGACGGCACCGACGTCATCAGCGTGGGCGCGCAGAAGCTCCGCGAACTGCGGGGGACCGCCGGGGCGATGGTGTTCCAGGAGCCGTCGACCGCGCTGAACCCGGTGTTCACGGTCGGGTGGCAGATCGCCGAGGGCCTCCGGGCGCACGGCGGCGTCTCGAAGAAGGAGGCGCGCGCCACGGCGATCGACTACCTCCGCCGCGTCGGCATCCCCGACCCGGAGGAGCGCGTCGACCACTACCCGCACCAGTTCTCGGGCGGTCAGAAGCAGCGCGTCGTCATCGCGTCGGCGCTGGCGCTCGAGCCGAGTGTCATCATCGCCGACGAGCCGACCACGGCGCTCGACGTCACGGTGCAGGCCGAGATCCTCGACCTGCTCCGACGGTGCCGCGACGAGTTCGGCGCGGCGATCGTCATCATCACGCACAACATGGGCGTCGTCGCCGACCTGGCCGACCGCGTGGCCGTGATGTACCAGGGCGAGGTCGTCGAGGAGGCCCCGGCGGCGCAGCTCTTCGCCGCCCCCCAGGCCGACTACACGAAGCGCCTGCTCGCCGCCGTGCCCCGCCTCGAGGCCTCGACCGGCACCGCCCGCCGCGCCGCGATCGCCGAGGACGTGACGCCGCTCGTGTCGGCCCGCGGGCTCGAGATCGAGTACCCCGGACGGCTCGGGTCGCCCGTGTTCCGGGCCGTCAAGGGCGTCGACCTCGACATCCGCCCCGGCGAGGTCCTCGGCCTGGTGGGGGAGTCCGGCTCCGGCAAGACCACCATCGGCCGGGCGATCGCGGGACTCACCCGGATCACGGGCGGCTCGCTCGACGTGCTCGGCACCGAGATGCTCGGGTACCGCGAGCGCGACTTCAAGCGGCACCGCAAGGACATCGGGTTCGTGTTCCAGGACCCGGCGACCTCGTTCAACCCGCTCCTGACGATCGCCGAGTGCGTCGCCGAGCCGCTCGTCGTGCACGGCGCCGAGCGCAACCCGCGCGCCGCCCGCAAGCGCGTCGACGAGCTGCTCGAGGCCGTGCAGCTCCCCGCCGCGTACGGCGACCGCTACCCGCACGAGCTGTCCGGCGGGCAGCGCCAGCGCGCCTCGCTCGCCCGGTCGCTCGCGCTCCGGCCGAAGCTGCTCATCGCCGACGAGCCGACGAGCGCGCTCGACGTGTCCGTGCAGGCGCGCGTGCTCGAGCTGTTCCTCGACCTGCAGCAGGACCTCGGGTTCGCGTCGCTCTTCATCAGCCACGACCTCGCGGTCGTCGGCGCCCTGTCGGACCGCATCGCGGTCCTGTACCGGGGCGACATGGTGGAGACCGGCACGACCGCGCAGGTGCTCGGCGCGCCGCAGCACCCGTACACGCAGCGGCTCCTCGCGTCGCTGCCGGTCCCGGACCCGGCGGAGCAGGCCGAGCGACGGCGTACGCTGGAGGCACTGGAGCGCGCCGGGTCCTGACCCGACGCCACCAGCCTGGAGGCGCGACCCGCGTCGACGACGCGGGTCGCGCCTCCAGGCCGGCACCTCCAGGGCACCGAACCGTCCCGACGACAACTCACGTCGTCGAGGCGGCACACCGCCGTGGCCGCGTTCGCGCGCCGTCACGGCACGCACCGCGCCCGGGACACGGGCCGCGTGTGGACCGTCGCCAGGGGCGGCGTGGAAGGGGACCCATGATCGCGGTGAACGGCCCGGCGGTCGTCGCAGACGACGTCTCGATCGAGTACCGGGGCGGACGTGGCTCGGCTCCGATCCGGGCGGTGGACGGCGTCAGCCTGACCGTCCGGCAGGGCGAGATCCTCGCGGTGCTCGGCGAATCGGGCTCGGGCAAGTCCACCTTCGCCGCCGCGGTCGCCGGCCAGCTCGGTGCCACCGGCGAGGGCGAGGGGGCGCACCGTCGGCACATCACCGGCGGCGAGCTCACGGTCCTCGGCGAGCACGTGCGCGGGCTCCGGCCGTCGTCGCGGAAGGCCGCCCGGCTCACCGGGCGCATCGGCTACCTGCCCCAGGACGGGGCGGACCGGCTCAGCCCCGACCTGACCGTCGGCGAGGCGATCGCCGAGCCCATCTACATGCGCGACCGCCGCTTCGACCGCAAGGAGGCCGGCCTGATCGTCGCCCGCCTGGTCGACGCGGTGCACCTGCCGCTCGGCGTCATGCGCCTGAACACGTGGGAGCTGTCGAGCGGCCAGCGGCAGCGCGTCGCGCTCGCCCGGGCGCTCGTCCTCGAGCCGCAGCTGCTCGTCGCCGACGAACCGGCACGCGGCGTCGACGTCCTCGTCCGGCAGTCGGTCCTCGAGGCCCTCACCAACCTGCAGCGCGGCCGTCAGTTCTCGGCGATCGTGGTGTCGAGCGACCTGCGCGAGGCACGGGCGCTGGCCGACCGTGTCGCGATCATGTCCGAGGGCCGCGTCGTCGGTCTCGGCACCTTCGACGAGGTCCTCGACAACCCCGTCGACCCCTACGTCCGGACCCTCGCGGCGACGGCGGCCCGGCCGGTCAAACGTCGTCCCGCGGGCAGCTCGCCCACCGTGGCACGCCGGTCTGCGGCGCCGCGACAGCCCGCCGCCGCCGGGACCGGTCCCCGCGCCGGACGGCAGGAGAACGCATGACCCGGGACGCACCGACCACGTCGAGCGCCCGCGGACACCGCGCCGTCGTCACCGACGCCGGGGCACCGCTGCCGGTCGAGGCACCGACGCCGGGTCCGGTCGCGATCCTGCCCGAGGCCGCCGACCTGCACGAAGCCGCTGTCCGTGACGCCGGCGGGACGGTCGCGCCCCTCGGTGCCGACACCCGCGGGATCGTCTGGCTCGACGCACGCGACCCGGACGGTCTGGCCACGGCACTCGACGACGCACCCGCCGTCGGCTGGGTCCAGCTCCCGTTCGCCGGTGTCGACGCGTTCGCACACCTCATCGAGGAACACGGCGACCGGGTGCTGTTCACGTCGGCGAAGGGCGCGTACGCGGAACCCGTCGCCGAGCACGCCCTCGCCCTGACGCTCGCGACGCTGCGGGTGCTGCCGGCGCGAGCGCGGGCGACCTCGTGGGCGACCGAGCCCGAGGGCGTGTCGCTGTACGGCCGGAACGTCGTCGTCGTCGGTGCCGGGGGCATCGCGCTCGAGTACATCCGGTTGATCGCGCCGTTCGAGACCTCGGTCACGGTGGTGCGACGGTCCTCCGACCCCGTCGACGGTGCCGACCGCACCGTGACGACCGACGAGCTCGACGCGGTGCTGCCCGACGCCGACGTCGTGGTGGTCGCCGCGGCGATGACCAGCGGCACGGCGAAGCTGTTCGGTGCCGAGCAGTTCGCGCTGATGCAGCCCTCCGCGCGGCTCGTCAACATCGCCCGCGGGGGACTCGTCGACACCGACGCCCTCGTCGCCGCGCTCCGCGACGGCGAGATCGCCGGCGCCGGACTCGACGTCACCGACCCCGAGCCGCTGCCCGACGGCCACCCACTGTGGACCACCCCCGGTGTCGTCGTCACGCCGCACCAGGCGGACACGCCGGACATGGTGGCGCCGCTGCTCGCCGAGCGCGTGTGGGCGAACACGACCGCGTTCCTCGGTGGGGACGGGACCGGGTTCGTCGGCGTCGTGGACCCGGCCGCGGGCTACTGATCCGCCTCCGGGAGCACGGCGCGCCCGGGATGCGCGATGGATGCGCGGACCGGGCTCCGGGTCCTGCTATGCTGGTACCCGTTGTTCGCGGGGGGTTCACCTCGGCGGGCAGTGATCCTCGATAGCTCAATTGGCAGAGCAGCCGGCTGTTAACCGGCAGGTTGTTGGTTCGAGTCCAACTCGGGGAGCAGGCAGGCCCTCATCGTTCGCGGTGGGGGCCTTCTCGCGTCCGGAGTCCTCGTGTTCCGGGGCCTTCTCGCGTCCCGGGGTCGCCGTGCTCCGGCGCCGTCGTGTTCGCAGGCGGCGTCCGGTCTGAAGCTGTTAGCGTTCACAGGTGCTCTCCTCCCGCCGTGCCCTCGTGACGATGCTCGTCGTCGTCGGTGCGCTCGGGCTCGCCGGGTGCACACCGTCGGGGGAGCCCGAGGCTGCCGACTCCGCGGACACCGGCTCCCGGACCGGAGTGGCCGCGTCGGGCAGCGCGCCGATCGTGTTCGCGTTCGTGTGCGGCACGGGCGACGGTGACGCGACCGAGACCTACTCGACCTACGCCGCGGCGTGGGAGGCCGAGCGCACCGACTGCAGCGCGAAGCCGGTCACCGGCACCGAGCCGTCCGCGCAGCAGGAGGCCGCCGTCAGCGCAGCGGACGAGGGGGCGACGCTCCAGGAGCTCGCCGCGACCTGCGCGGAGCGCGGTGTGGCGCCGTGGACCGCGCCGGTCTCCTCACCGGCCGAGGCGGGCCTGGCCGCGGGCCTCCTGGAGTACTGCCCCGGTCACCCGGAACGCGACCGCCTGCAGGACGCGTTGCGCGCCTACCGGGGCTGAGCCGCGCCTCCCGGCCGTCGCCGGTGGCGGCGTCAGCCCGCGGGGTCGTGGCGGGGTCGTGGCGGCGTCAGCGCTCGGGGTCGTCGCTGCGTCAGCCCTCGGGGTCGTCGCTGCGTCAGCCCTCGGGGTGGTCGCGGCCGGGCAGCCAGGACTTGCCGGGGCCGCCCCAGCTGCTCTTGCGGACGGCCTTCGCGGCCTGCTTGGCGTACGGGTGCACGAGGCGGTCGGCGTACAGGTAGCCGTCCAGGTGGTCGTACTCGTGCTGGAAGATCCGGGCGAGCCAGCCGTGGGCCTCGACCTCGAACGGGGTGCCCTCGGCGTCGACGGCACGGAGCAGCGCGGCATCGGCCCGACGGAGGGGGAAGCGCTCGCCCGGGATGGACAGGCAGCCCTCGGCCTCGTCGTCCTCGTCGAGCTCCTCCACAGCCTCGGGGACGAGCGGGCTCGTCCACAGGACCGGGTTGATCGCCACACCGCGGTGCAGGACGTCGTCATCATCGGTCCATGCGTAGACGAACAGCCGCTTCCCGACCCCGACCTGGGGACCGGCGAGCCCGACGCCGGGTGCCAGGTCCATGGTCTCGAACATGTCCGCCACCAGTGCGCGCAGGTCGTCGTCGAAGACGGTGACCTCGGCTGCGCGTTCGTGCAGGACGGGTTCGCCGGTGATGCGGATCGGGAGGACGGCCATTCACCCAGGTTATCCGGACGGGACCGGTAGCCTCATCGCGTGACGACGGACCTCCAGATCCCGGGCGCGGTGAACCTGACACCGTTCCAGGCACTGATGATCCCCGTCGCCCTCGTCGGGGCCGTGTTCCTGTCGCTCGGGGCGCAGTTCCAGAGCCGCGGCGTGCAGCGCGTCGAGGCGAAGCTCGGCCGACAGTCGAAGGGCCTGTCCGTGCGGCACGTGCTCGCGCTGCTCGGCAGCGGGTGGTGGGTGCTCGGCACCCTCATGCTCGGGCTCGCGGTCGTGCTGCAGCTCGTGAGCATCACGTACGCGCCGCTCATCGTCGTGCAGCCGCTCGGCGCCGTCGCGCTCGTGATCACCACGTGGTTCTCGTCACGGTCCTCGGGGGTGCCGCTCGGCGACCGCGCCCGACGGGCGGTCTGGACGTGCATCATCGGTGTCGCGATCTTCGTCGGCATCGCCGCGTTCGTCGGGCACGAGAGTGCGATCGACCGGCCGCAGCTCGTCACGGTGCTGGTGATCCTGGCGGTCGTGCTCGCGATCGTGCTGACGTCGTTCCGGTTCGTGGCGAAGCACCAGAACGCGCTGTACTACATCGTCGGCGCGGGGGTCCTCTACGGCTTCGTCGCGACGCTCGCGAAGGTCGTGCTGAACCGTTTCGTGAACGGCACCTTCGACTGGCTCACGGTGCTCGCGATCGTCGGGGTGCTCGTCGCGGCGGCGCTCGGCGGGTACTTCGTGCAGAACGCGTACTCGAGCGGGTCCGCAGACCTCGTGATCGCCGGCCTCACGGTCATCGACCCGATCATCGCCGTCGGCATCGGTGTCGTGGTGCTCGGCGAGGCCGACGGGGCGCCGTGGTTCGCGGTGCTCGGGTTCCTGGTGGCGGCGGCGATCGCGATCACCGGCGTCTTCCTGCTCGCGAAGCACCACCCGCAGGGCCGGTCCTGACGGCGGACGTCCCCAGGCCTGCCTCCGGGGGCCGGCGCCCACCGCACGCGGCCGTGCCGCCGCGCCCCGGCGCCCACCGCACGGCGGCCGTGCCGCTGCGCCCTGGCGCCCACCGCACGGCGGCCGCGCCGACGCGTCCCCGGGTCCACCGCGAGGCGGACGACTCCGCCCGGACCGGTGCGGTACCGTCGAGGCCCGACCAGCAACGCCCACGAGAGGACGACGCCAGCCGTGACCGATGACGCCACCACCGCCACCGCCACGACGACGGGTGCGACGGGCGGGTCCCGACCCCTGCGCGTGCTGATCGCCGCGGACACGTTCCCACCGGACGTGAACGGCGCGGCCACCTTCGCCGAACAGCTCGCCGTCGGGCTCGCCGAGCGCGGCCACGAGGTGCACGTCGTCGCCCCGGCGGCCAGCGCCCACCACGGCACCTTCGACGAGGAGCACCGCGGCGTCACCCTCGTGGTGCACCGGCTCAAGTCGTACAAGTGGCCGTGGCACGCCTGGCTCCGCTTCGTCTGGCCCTGGAGCGTCCGGAGGTGGACCGGCCCGATCCTCGACGCCGTGCAGCCCGACGTCGTGCACATCCAGTCGCACCTCGTGATCGGCCGCGGCATCGTGCAGGAGGCACACGAGCGCGGCATCCGGGTGATCGGCACGAACCACTTCATGCCCGAGAACCTGCTCGAGTACGTGCCGTTCGGCCGACGCACCCTGCCGATCGCGCTGAAGATCGCGTGGAACGACGCCGCGAAGACCTACCGGCTGGCCGACGCCATCACGACCCCGACGGTCCTCGCCGCGGACTACCTGCGGAAGGCGATCGCCGGGCAGCAGGTCCTGGCGATCTCGTGCGGCATCGACGCGACCCGGTACGTGGCCCGCCCCGGTCGGCCGGCGACGAACGACATCGTGTTCGTCGGCCGCGTCGCCCCGGAGAAGAACCTCGACCTCCTCGTCCGGGCGCTGCCGCTGCTGCCGGCCGAGCTCGACGCGCACCTGACGATCGTCGGTGGCGGCGAGATGATCCCGAAGCTGACCGCGCTCGTGCAGGAGCTGGGCCTCGGCGACCGCGTCCGGTTCGCCGGGTTCGTGACCGACCAGGCGAAGCGCGAGGCCCTGACGAACGGCACCGTGTTCGCGATGCCGTCGACCGCCGAGCTGCAGAGCATCTCCTCGCTCGAGGCGATGGCGTCCGGCCTGCCGGTCGTGGCCGCCGACTCGATGGCCCTGCCGCACCTCATCGACGGCAACGGGTACCTGTTCGCGCCCGGCGACGTCCACGACCTCGCGGCCAAGCTGACGAGCGTCCTGACGGCGTCCGACGAGGACTACGCGGCGATGCGGGCCCGGAGCCTCGCGATGATCGAGGCGCACGACATCAACCGCACGCTCTCGACGTTCGAGTCGCTGTATCGTGGGGAACCGGTGGCCTGACGGTCGCCGCGGGGCGGTAGCCAAGCTGGTCAAGGCAGTCGGCTCATAACCGAACGATCCGCGGGTTCAAGTCCCGCCCGCCCCACTGGTACACGGCCTGCGGGCTGACGATCGGCCCAGAGAAGGTTCCCGTTCCACGATGCAGTTCAAGCGCAAGCACGACGAGGCCGACGACCGCGGACCCACGCCGAACGTGACCCTCGAGACGACCCGTGGCGGCACCGGAGTCCGCATCAACGCCTTCCGGCTCGGCTTCACCGGGGCGCTCGGCGTCCTGATCGCCCTCGTCGTCGGGGCCGTGGTCAGCGAGCTGAGCACCGTGCTCGTCTACATCGGGGTCGCGCTGTTCCTGGCCCTCGGCGTCGACCCGCTCGTGTCGTTCCTCGAGCGGTACATCCCACGGTGGACGGCGATCACGATCGTGGTCGTCGGGGTCCTGGGCGGGTTCGCCGGGGTCGTCTTCGCGGTCGTGCCGATCCTCATCCAGCAGGCCACGAACCTCATCCAGAACTTCCCCGAGATCGTCGAGGACATCGCGCGGCAGGAGTGGGTGCAGGACCTCTCGAAGCAGTTCGCCGGGTCCTTCGACATCGGCCACTCCCTGCAGTCCCTGCAGTCCTTCGTCGAGGACCCGGGCAACCTGCTCAGCCTCGGCGGCGGCATCCTGGCGGTCGGCAGCGGCATCCTCTCCGGGCTCACCGGCGCGGTCATCGTCATCATCCTGATGCTGTACTTCCTCGCCTCGATGCGTGGGCTGAAGTCGATGGCGTACCGCTTCGTGCCGGCGTCCCGTCGCCAGAACTTCATCGACGTGAGCGAGCAGATCACGCAGGCGGTGGGCCGCTACGTCGTCGGGCAGATCAGCCAGGCGCTCATCAACGGCATCCTCAGCCTGGTGTTCCTGCTCATCATCGGTGCACCGCTGCCCGTGCTGCTCGCGACGTTCGCGTTCCTCGGGTCGCTCATCCCGCTCGTGGGCACGCTGGCGGCCGCGGTCGTCATCTCGCTGCTGTGCCTGTTCGCCTCACCCGCGACGGCCCTCGCCGCAGCGATCTACTACCTCGTGTACATGCAGGTCGAGGCGTACATCATCTCGCCGCGCATCATGTCGCGTGCCGTGCAGGTGCCCGGGGCGTTCGTCGTCATCGCTGCCGTCGCGGGCGGCACGATCGGCGGCGTGCTCGGCGCCCTCGTCGCGGTACCGTTCGCCGCGTCGGCGATCATCATCGTGCAGAAGGTCATCTACCCCCGCCAGGAGCTCTCGTGAGCGGGCGCCGGTGACCTCCCTCGAGGAGCACGTCGCCGACCGCGACCGCTGGGCGCGGGGTCCGCGCGGCCCGCTCGCGCTCGTCACGGCGCAGGCGGTCGAGCAGCCGCAGCCCGTGTGGCCGGTGCCGGGGCGCTGGGCTCCCGCGCCCGGCGGCCTGTCCGTCACGGCCGAGGCGACCGACGGGGTCGTCGTGGACGGCGTCCCGGTGGACGGCACGGAGCTGGTCGCGGGGGACACCGCCGTCGTGCCGTCCCTGGTCGCCTTCCCCGGCGGGCTGGCCGGCTCGGTGCACGGGACCACCCTGCGGGTGTGGGACCCCGCCTCCGACGCGGTCGCCCGCTTCGACCACATCGCCCGGTTCCCCGCCGACCCGACCCACGTCACGACCGGCAGGTACACGCCGGTCGACGGTCTGGAGGCACGGGGCAGCGTCCGCGACGCCGCCGGCGACCCGCTGCTGGTCGCCGGCACCGTCTCGGCCGTCATCGGCGGCGTCGCAGCGCACCTGCTCGCGGTGCAGGCCGCCGTCCACCGCGGGACACCCCGACTCCAGCTCATCGTGCAGGACGCGACGAGTGCCCTGCCCGAGGACGATCCGGGCAGCTCGTACTCGATGGGCCGCTTCCTGTTCCTCGACGACCCCGGCACCGAGGCCGAGGTCGCGCTCGACTGGGACCGGCTCGTGCTGCCGCCGTGCGCCTTCTCGTACCAGTACGCCTGCCCGATCCCGCCCGAGCAGAACCGCCTGACCGTGCCGATCCGGGCGGGGGAGCGGCACCCGGTCGACGCGTCGGGCGCGGTCCTGCACTGAGGGCTCCCGGCGCTGCCGGACGCGCCGATCCGCTCGGCGACGGTGGCGCCGATCCGCTCGGCGACGACCGTGCGGTGACCCGGGTGTGGCGTTCCCAGCGCTGACGCTGCATAATGGGCGTGTCCGACAGGACATCACAATCGGATATCGATGGTTCCGGAACCGGGACTCCGCACCACAGGTCGATGGGGAAGTCGCACCTGACGAAGCGGAGGAATCGTGAACGGAACGACGACAGGGGTGCTCTACGTGCACTCCTCACCACGCGCGCTCTGCCCGCACGTCGAATGGGCGGCAGGTCGCGCGATGAGCCGCGCCGTGAACTTCTCGTGGCTCGACCAGCCCGCGCTCGACGGATCCCGTCGGACCGAGTTCACCTGGACGGGCCCGGTCGGCACCGGCGCGTCGATCGCCTCTGCCCTCCGTGGGTGGGAGCACCTGCGCTACGAGGTGACCGAGGAGCCGACGACCGACTCCGACGGCGGCCGGTGGATGCACACGCCCGACCTCGGGGTGTTCTTCGCGCAGACCGACGTGTCCGGCAACATGGTCGTCCCCGAGGACCGTGTCCGCTACGCCATGGAGGTCGCGGGCAGCAACGCACTCGAGCTGCACCGGGAGCTCCGGCTCGCGCTCGGGCAGGCCTGGGACGACGAGCTCGAGCCGTTCCGCCACGCCGCCGAGGGCAACCCCGTCGTCTGGCTGCACCGCGTCGGCTGACCCCCTCCCGTTCCTCCGCCCCACCACGGACGCCGTCCGCTCCCTCCGGAGCGGACGGCGTCCGTCGTCACGGGGCAGCATCCTCGAGCGGGCCACATCCGGCCCGCTCGGCGCCTCCACCCGACGTCCCGTGCACGCGCCGGGGACGTGAGCGGCACGTCCTGCCCACTCGCGCTCCGAACCCGCCACGGACGGCAGGAGGCCCGCCCTGCGGACGCAGGACGGGCCTCCAGACCGACGGGGGTCCCGCCGGACGCGATCAGGCCGTGCGGAACGCGACCACGGCGTTGTGTCCGCCGAAGCCGAACGAGTTGCTCACCGCGACCAGGCCGCCGGTGGGGAGCTCGCGCGGGGCGGTCGCGACGTCCATCACGATCTCCGGGTCCTGCTGCGTGAGGTTGATCGTCGGCGGGGCGACGCGCTCGTGCAGGGCGAGGACGGTGAAGACGGCCTCGATCGCGCCGGCGCCACCGAGCAGGTGCCCGGTCGACGCCTTCGTGGCGGAGACGACGATCGAGTCGAGGTGGTCACCGAAGACGCGGCGCATCGCGTGGTACTCGGCGACGTCGCCGACCGGGGTCGACGTGGCGTGCGCGTTGACGTGCACGACGTCCTCGCGGGCGGCACCGGCGTGCTCGAGCGCGGTGATGACGGCACGGGCGGCGGCGCTGCCCTCGGGGTCCGGCGCGGTGATGTGGAACGCGTCCGAGGTGATGCCGGAGCCGGCGACCTCGGCGTAGATCTTCGCGCCGCGGGCCTCGGCGTGCTCCTTCGACTCGAGGATGAGCGCCGCGGCGCCGTCACCCAGGACGAAGCCGTCGCGCGTGACGTCGTACGGACGCGACGCGGTCTCGGGGGAGTCGTTGCGACGCGAGAGCGCCTGCATCGACGCGAACGCGGCGAGGGGCAGCGGGTGGAGCGCGGCCTCGGCGCCACCGGCGATGACGATGTCGGCCTCGCCGTTCGCGACGTGGCGGTACGCCTCGGCCAGCGACTCGGTCGAGGACGCGCACGCGGACAGGTAGGTGCGGGCACCGCCGCGGGCGCCGAACTCCATCTCGATGGCGGCGGCGGGGCCGTTCGCCATGAGCATCGGGACGGTCATCGGCAGGACGCGGCGGGGGCCCTTCTCGCGGAGGGTGTCCCAGGCGTCGAGCAGCGTGTTGACGCCGCCGATGCCGGTGGCCCAGTCGACGATGAGGCGCTCGGGCACGACGGACTCGGCGTCGATGCCGGCGTCGGCCCAGGCCTCACGCGCGGCGACGAGGGAGAGCTGCGACGACGGGTCGAGGCGCTTGGCCTCGGGGCGCGTCAGCTGGTCGGTGAGGAAGCGTCGCGCCTGGCCGGCGAACTCGACGGGGATCTCGAGGTCGGCGTAGCGCTCGTCCTCGATGCGGGAGATGCCGGACTTCCCGGCGAGCAGCGCCTCCCACGTCTCCGGGGCGGTCGCGGCGAGGGGCGTGATGGCACCGATCCCGGTGACGACGACGGTCTTGTTGGTCATGGAACGACGCGTTCTTTCGTGTGGACGAGCTGGCTCGCAGGAGCCGGGGGTGGACGAGGTGAGCGCCGCGGCCCGCGGCTGGTCCGCCGGGGCCGCGGCGCTCAGGAAGCTCGCGTCAGGCCTGCGCCTTGACGATGTAGTCGACGGCGTTGCCCACGGTCTTGAGGTTCTTGACCTCTTCGTCCGGGATCTTCACGTCGAACTTCTCCTCGGCGTTCACGACGATCGTCATCATCGAGATGGAGTCGATGTCGAGGTCGTCGGTGAACGACTTGTCGGCGGCGACGGTGTCGGTCGCGATGCCGGTCTCGTCGTTGATCAGCTCGGCCAGGCCGGCGAGGACTTCTTCGTTGGACAGGGCCATGGGTGTTCTCCTTGAGGGGGGTGTCGTTTGACCGTGGGACAGCCTAGGGCACGGGTGTGTTCCGTGCGCGGAGGCGCGGGGGACTAGGGGAGGACGACCACCTGCGCGCCGAACACGAGTCCGGCGCCGAAGCCGATCTGCAGGGCGAGGCCGCCCGACAGGTCCGGGTGCTCCTCGAGCAGGCGGTGCGTGGCGAGCGGGATGCTCGCGGCGGAGGTGTTGCCGGTCGTGGTGATGTCGCGCGCGATCGTCACCGTGTCGGGCAGGCCGAGCTGCTTGGCGAACTCGTCGATGATCCGGATGTTCGCCTGGTGCGGCACGAACGCGGCGAGGTCCTCGGGGCGGACCCCGGCGACCTCGAGCGCCTCACGGGCGACCTTGACCATCTCCCACACGGCCCAGCGGAAGACCGTCTGCCCGGCCTGGCGCATGGTGGGGCGGGGAGCGCCGGCGGCCCACTCGTTGTAGGTCGCCGTCATGCCGATGGCGTCCCACTTCGAGCCGTCCGAGCCCCAGATCGTCGGGGCGATGCCGGGGAAGTCGCTCGGGCCGACGACCGCGGCACCCGCGCCGTCGCCGAGCAGGAACGAGATCGACCGGTCGGTCGGGTCGACGACGTCGCTGAGCTTCTCGGCGCCGATCACGAGCACGTGGTCTGCCAGGCCCGACTTGATGAACGAGTCGGCCTGGGCGATGCCGTACGCGTAGCCGGCGCACGCGGCGCTGACGTCGTAGGCGGCCGCGGGCGTGGCGCCGATGCGCTCGGCGAGCAGGGACGCCATCGACGGGGTCGCGACGGTGTGCGTGACGGTGCTGACGAGCACGACGCCGATCTGGGACGGCTCGATGCCGGCCTTGGCGATCGCCTCGCGGGCGGCGGCCTCGGCGAGGTCGACGGCCTCGACGTCGGCACCGGCGCGCTTGCGGGTGACGATCCCGGTGCGCTGGCGGATCCACTCGTCGGACGAGTCGATCGGGCCGACGAGGTCGTCGTTCGGCACGACGTGCTCACCGCGGGCGGCGCCGAACGCCAGGATGCGGGTGAACTCGTGGCCGCGACGCTGCTGCAGCAGCGGACGGGAGGCGCTGGTCGGCGCCGTCTCGTCGGCTGCGGTGGTCGGGGTGGTGGCGTCGGTCATGCGGGTGCGTCTGCTTCCTGGCCTGCGGAACCGTCGCGGTCGGCGTCGCGCTCGAGGAGCTCGATCGCCGCGGGCAGGTCGTCGGGGGTCTTGATCGCCACGGTCGGGGTGCCGCGGAGTCCGCGCTTGGCGAGGCCGACCAGGGCACCGGCCGGGGCCAGTTCGATGATGCCGGTGACACCCGCGGCGGAGAACGACTCCATGACGGCGTCCCAGTGCACGGGGTTCTCGATCTGCCGCACCATGAGGTCGACGAAGCGGCGGCCGTCGTCGACGCGCGAGCCGTCGGCGTTCGTCCAGATCGGGAGCGTGGGGTCCTGCGCGGTCGCGGCGGCTGCGACCGGTGCGACACGGGCGACCGCGGGGGCCATGAACGCGGTGTGGAAGGCGCCGGCGACCGCGAGCGGGATCACGCGCGCCTTCGCGGGGGGTTCGGCGGCCAGGGCCGCGATGCCGTCCGCGGGACCCGCGACCACGGTCTGGCCGCCGCCGTTGTGGTTGGCGGGCACGAGGCCGTGCTGCGCGAGCGCGGCGGCGACGGCGTCCGGGTCGCCGCCGAGGACGGCGGCCATCGAGGTCGGCTCGAGCGCGGCGGCGTCGGCCATCGCCCGGCCACGCTCGGCGACGAGCGCGAGCGCGTCGGTCGGCTCGAGGACCCCGGCGACCGCGGCGGCGGTGAACTCGCCGACAGAGTGGCCCGCGACGCCGCCGACGAGGGTGCGGCGGCCCTCGGCGAGCAGGGCGTCCGCGGTGACGAGCCCGGCGGCCACGATCAGCGGCTGCGCGAGTGCGGTGTCCTTGATGGTGTCGGCGTCGGACTCGGTGCCGTGGCGGACCAGGTCGATGCCGATGGCCTCGGACCACGCCCCGACGCGGTCACGGACGGAGGCGTCCTCGAGCCAGGGGGCGAGGAAGCCGGGGGTCTGGGAGCCCTGTCCGGGCGCGACGACGACGATCACCGGACAATCCTCCCGGGAGCGCCCGCTGCTGTTCGTGTGGGGTTGCCACACGAAACACGCCCAGACGTTGTGCGATCCCTAGCGCCGGGACGGGACCCGGCGGCGTCCGGTGCTCGACTCGGACATCGCGCCGAGGATGAGCGCCGACTGCACGATGAGGGCGTCGCGGGCGTGCGTGGCGTCCCAGCCGATCACGTCGGCGACCCGGCGGAGGCGGTAGCGGACGGTGTTCGGGTGCACGAAGAGCTCCCGTGCGGTGGCCTCGAGCGAGCGCCCGGTGTCGAGGTAGCACCAGAGCGTCTGGAGCAGTTCGGTGGACTGGTCCTTGAGCGGGACGTAGATGCGCTGGACCAGGGCCGACCGGGCGAGGGGGTCGCCGGCCAGCGCCCGCTCCGGCAGGAGGTCGTCGGCCAGTGCGGGACGGGGTGCGCCGCGCCACGCCCGCGCGACGGCGAACCCGGCGAGGGCGCCCTTCGCGCTCGTCGACGCGTCGACGACCCCGGGGACCTCGTTGCCGAGCACGAGGTGCCCCTCGCCGAAGGACGGCTCGAGGGCCTGAGCGATCGCGGTGAACGAGACGGGTTCCTCGCCCTCGGGCACGTCGTCGCGCGGGGTGGCGCGGCCGATGACCACGACGAGCCGGGAGCCCTGCACACCGATGAGCACGTCGGCGTCCATGTGCCGCGCGGTGCGGCGGACCTGGTCGACCTCGAGCTGCTTCGGGGCGTTGCCGACGAGGACCGCGACCTCGCCGTGGCCGTGCCAGCCGAGGGCCGCGATGCGCGACGGGAGTTCGTCGTCGTACTCACCCGACAGGATCGAGTCGACCACGAGCGCCTCGAGCCGCGCGTCCCAGAGCCCGCGGGCCTCGGCCGCGCGGGCGTAGACGTCGGCCGCGGCGAAGGCGATGTCCCGCGAGTACTTGAGGATCGCCTCCTGCAGCATCTCGTCGTCCTTCGCACGCTCCTCGACGACGGTGACCACCACGCGGATGAGCTGCAGCGTCTGCTGCAGGCTCACCGAGCGGAGGAGTTCGCGCGGCGCGGAGCCGAAGACGTCGGCCGCGGCGATCCACGGGGTCGACGCGGTGCCCTCGAGCCACGAGATGAACGACGTGATGCCGGCCTGCGCCACCATGCCGACGGCGGACCGCCGACCCGGGGGCATCTCGCTGTACCAGGGGAGGGTGTCCTCGAGCCGCTTGATGGTCGCGGTCGAGAGTTCGCCCGACACCTGCCGGAGCCAGGAGAGCGCGCGGTCGCGGTCGCTCTGCTGGCCCACGGCAGGGACGGTGCGGGGGGTGCTCACGCGCAGGTCAGCTCTCGCCGCCCGCGCTGCCGGTCGTGCCGGCGGTCACGTCGTGCAGGCGGTACTTGTCGATCGCCTGCTGGACGAGTGCCTGGTCGACCTTGCCCTGGCGGGCGAGCTGCTGCAGCGTCCGCACGACGACCGAGGGGCCGTCGATGTGGAAGTAGCGGCGGGCGGCCGGACGGGTGTCCGAGAAGCCGAAGCCGTCGGCGCCGAGGGTCGCGTAGTCGGTCGGCACGAACGGGCGGATCTGCTCCTGCACGGCGTGCATGAAGTCGCTCACCGCGACGACCGGGCCCTCGGTGCCGAGCAGGCGCTCGGTCACGTACGGGGTGCGCGGTGCCTCGTTCGGGTTGAGGAACGCGTGCTGCTCCGCGTCGAGACCGTCGCGGTACAGCTCACCCCAGCTCGTGACGCTCCAGACGTCGGCGGACACGCCCCAGTCCTCGGCGAGGAGCTGCTGCGCCTCGAGGATCCACGGCACCGCGACACCGGACGCGAGCAGCTGGGCCTTGGGGCCGTCGTGCTCGCTCGGCTTGAGCAGGTACATGCCCTTGACGATGCCCTCGACGTCGACGCCCTCGGGCTCGGCCGGCTGCACGAGCGGCTCGTTGTAGACCGTGAGGTAGTACATGACGTTCGGGTCGGCGTGCTTCGGCGAGCCGTCCTCGTTCGTGCCGTACATCCGCTCGAGGCCGGACCGGACGATGTGCCCGATCTCGTAGCCGTAGGCCGGGTCGTAGGACACGACGGCGGGGTTCGTCGCGGCGAGGAGCGGCGAGTGGCCGTCGGCGTGCTGCAGGCCCTCACCGGTCAGGGTGGTGCGTCCGGCGGTCGCGCCGATCATGAACCCGCGGACCATCTGGTCGCCGGCTGCCCAGATCGCGTCGCCGGTGCGCTGGAACCCGAACTGCGAGTAGAAGACGTAGACCGGGATGAGCGGCTCGCCCTGCGTGGAGTACGAGGTACCGACCGCGGTGAAGGCCGCGAGGGCGCCCGCCTCGTTGATGCCGACGTGGATGATCTGGCCCTGCGGGCTCTCCTTGTAGGCCAGGAGGAGCTCACGGTCGACCGAGGTGTAGTGCTGACCGTTCGGGTTGTAGATCTTCGCCGTCGGGAAGTACGCGTCCATGCCGAACGTGCGTGCCTCGTCCGGGATGATCGGGACGACGCGGTTGCCGAAGTCGGGGGAGCGCAGCAGGTCCTTGAGCAGGCGGGCGAACGCCATCGTCGTGGCGACCTCCTGCTTGCCGGAGCCCTTCTTGACGACCTGGTACTTCGACTCGTCGGGCAGCGTGAACTGCGTGTACTTCGTCCGACGCTCCGGCACGTAGCCGCCGAGTTCGCGGCGACGCTCGTGCATGTACTGGATCGCCTCGTCGTCGTGACCCGGGTGGTAGTACGGCGGCGTGTAGGGGTTCTCCTCGAGCTGCGCGTCGGAGATCGGGATGCGCATCTCGTCGCGGAACTGCTTGAGGTTGTCGAGCGTGAGCTTCTTCATCTGGTGGGTCGCGTTGCGGCCCTCGAAGCTCGGGCCGAGGCCGTAGCCCTTGACCGTCTTCGCCAGGATGACGGTCGGCTGGCCCTTGTGCTCGGTCGCGGCCTTGAACGCAGCGTAGACCTTGCGGTAGTCGTGCCCGCCGCGCTTGAGGTTCCAGATCTGGTCGTCCGAGTAGCCCTCGACCAGCTGGAGCGCCTTCGGGTCGCGCCCGAAGAAGTTCTCGCGGACGTAGGCACCGTTCTCGGCCTTGTAGGTCTGGTAGTCGCCGTCCGGCGTGGCGTTCATGAGGTTCAGCAGCGCGCCGTCGGTGTCACGGGCGAGCAGGTCGTCCCACTCGCGGCCCCAGACGACCTTGATGACGTTCCAGCCGGCACCGCGGAAGAACGCCTCGAGCTCCTGGATGATCTTGCCGTTGCCGCGCACCGGGCCGTCGAGGCGCTGGAGGTTGCAGTTGATGACGAAGTTCAGGTTGTCGAGCCCGTCGTTCGCCGCGACCTGCAGCTGACCGCGCGACTCGACCTCGTCCATCTCGCCGTCGCCGAGGAACGCCCAGACCTGCTGGTCGGACGCGTCCTTGATGCCGCGGTTGGACAGGTACTTGGCCTGCTGCGCCTGGTAGATCGCGTTGATCGGGCCGATGCCCATCGACACGGTCGGGAACTGCCAGAAGTGCGGCATGAGGCGCGGGTGCGGGTACGACGACAGCCCGCCGCCGGCGTGCGAGTGCTCCTGGCGGAAGCCGTCGAGCTGGTCCTCGCTGAGGCGGCCCTCCATGTAGGCGCGGGCGTACATGCCGGGGGAGGCGTGGCCCTGGAAGAAGACCTGGTCGCCGCCGGACGGGTGGTCCTGCGCGCGGAAGAAGTGGTTGTAGCCGACCTCGTACATCGCGGCGCTCGACGCGTACGTCGAGATGTGGCCGCCGACGGCGATGCCGGGGCGCTGCGCGCGGTGCACGGTGATCGCGGCGTTCCACCGGATCCACCGGCGGTAGCGACGCTCGAGTTCCTCGTCACCGGGGAACTCGGGCTCGTCCTCGGGCGCGATGGTGTTCACGTAGTCGGTCGTCGGGACCATGGGCACGCCGAGGTGCAGCTCGTTCGAGCGCTTCAGCAGGCTCTGCATGATCTCGCGGGCCCGCTGGTGGCCGTGCGTCGCGACGAGTCCGTCGAGCGACTCACGCCACTCGGCGGTCTCCTCCGGGTCCTGGTCGGTCGCTGCCGTGCTGCGCGGGTCCTGGTCGTTCACCGTCACCGTTGACCTCGTTCGTTCTCGTGGTGGTGGACATGGTGGCTCCCGGGACGGTCGGGTCGCGACCGAGCAGGGAGACCCACACCACTCTAGGCCCCACCGCCGACCGTCCGGCTGACGGTGCCGTGCGGGTGGACAGGTGCTTGCATCTGCGTGTCGTCGGCGTACGATTGCCGATCGTGCGTGCGCGACCCGTGCCCGTACGACGTCGACGGGCAGACCCCACGCCCAGGAAGCAGCAGCGCACCGATGGCACTGGAGATCGGCTCCCTCGCGCCGGACTTCGAGCTCCCGAACCAGTTCGGTGAGCACGTCCGGCTCAGCGACTTCCGGGGCGTCCGCCCGGTCGCGCTCGTCTTCTTCCCGCTCGCGTTCTCGTCGGGCTGCACGAACGAGCTGTGCACCCTGCAACACAACATCGCGATGTTCCAGGACCAGCGCGTCGAGCTGATCGGCATCTCGGTCGACTCGAAGGCCACGCTGCGCTCGTTCGCCGAGCAGAACGGCTACGACTTCGAGCTGCTCGCCGACTTCTGGCCGCACGGCGCGGTGTCCAAGGAGTACGGCGTGTTCCTCGACAAGAAGGGGTTCGCGACGCGGGCCACCTTCGTGATCGACGTGCAGGGCCGCATCAAGGCCTCGATCATCACCGAGCCCGGCCTGCAGCGCGACGTCGCGGAGTACCGCGCAGCGCTCGACCGCCTCGCCGCCTGCACGGCACCCGTCCCCGTCGGCTGACGCCGCCGCTCCGAAGGACCGGTGGGGCGCGACCGCGTCCCGGTGACCGGACGGGAGGCGCGGTGCACGCCGTCGACGACCCCGCCGGTGCACGGGTGGTCACCGCCACCCCGTCGCCAGGCTCGTACGCGCCGCACCCGGTCACTGCCGACCCCGCGGTGTGGTCGCTCGTGCGCACCACCGTCGCGACGGACGCCGGCCCCGTGGTCGTGCACCACCGGCCCGGACCGCGCCCGGTGCTGTTCCTGCACGGCGTCGCGGGTTCGTGGACGACCTGGACGCCGCTCCTGACCGCCGTCGACGGGCTGCCCGGCCGCGGGCTGGTGCTCGTCGACCTGCCGGGGTGGGGTGCGTCGACGGCCGTCGGTGCCGGACCAGCCGACCTCGACGCGGTCGTCCGGGCCGTCGTCACGGTGCTCGACGCCCTCGGCACCGGGCCCGTGGACGTGGTCGGGCACTCGATGGGCGCGTTCGTGGGCCTCGAGACCGCCGTCGCGGCGCCGACGCGCGTGCGCTCGCTCGGTCTCGTCTCGGGCACCACCACGGCGACGGTCCGGGCGGCACGGCACCCGGTCCGTGCCCTCGCCACGCTGCCGGCGTTCACGCTCCTGCGCGCCGGGCTCGCGGTCACCGGTCGTACCGCCCGGTCGCTGCTGCGGGGGCTGGCCCGGGTCGGGGTGCTCCCGCTGCTCGCCGCACCGGTCTTCGCACACGTCCGCCGACTCGACCCGAGCGTGCTCGACGCGTTCGTCGCCGAGTTCCGGCCGGAGCTGTTCTCCACGGCGGCCCGCTCGGCGGCCGGGTACGACGTCGGACGCTGGCGCGCGGTGACGAGCCCGGCGACGGCGGTCGTCGGCAGGCAGGACGTGTTCGCCCGGACGACCGACCTGGACGACCTGCGGGCGCTGCTGCCCGGGGTCCGGACCGCGGTGCTCGAGGACTGCGGCCACTTCGCGCACGTCGAGCACCCGGACGCCGTCGCCGCGCTGCTCGGGCTCGCCTGACCCGCACCGTTCGGATCCGGCTGACCCGCATTGCTCGGGCTCGCCTGACCGCACCCGCCGGGCTCGCCGGGCGCGACCCGGTCGCGCCCTGCACTGACGACCGACGTGCCGGACGTCAGCGGTACTGCGGCGGCCAGTCGAACGGCGCCGGCCGGTGGGCGACCTCGCCGATCGTCGTGACCGCGAGGACGACCTGCCGACGGTCCTCGAGCGCGATGGTCCGGGGGTTGCCGAGGAAGCGGTGGCCGTCGACCCACACGGTCAGTTCCCCCCGCAGCCCGCCGACGTGCCCGGCGCCGAGCGAGACGCCCCACTCGTCGAAGAACTGCCCGAGGGTGAACGTGCGGCGCTCCGGCGACTCGACGTGCAGGATGCCCGACGTGTCGTGCGTGTGCAGCTCCGCGGCGAACCGCTCGCGCGACGAGTGTCCGACGTTCCCGGGCACCGTGACCGGCACGTCCCCGTCCAGGATCGTCAGGTGGGTGTGCACGTGCTCCGCGAGCGGCTCACCCCACACGTTGCGCAGGCCCGCCGCGTCGGCCCGCGTCTGCAGGTCGGTCGGGGCCGGCCACGGAGGCGCGGACCGGGTCGTGCCCGCGGCCGGCGTCGAGCAGACGGCCAGCAGCAGGACGGCGACCGCCGCCACGACCACCACCGCGCGCGGCGCGGGGCGGGCGCCCGCACCGCCCGTTCGGCGACGCGGCCCGGCCGCGGTCGTGCTCACCACCGGTCGTGCACGGCGGCACGGAACCACCGGTCGTAGAGCTCGTGCACCGTGGCGTCGAGGCCGGGCACCTCGCCGAGGTCCGCGGCGCCCGCGTTCGAGCGGGCCTGCTCGGGGTTGCGCGCACCGGGGATCGCGGCCGTCACGCCGTCCTGGGCGACGATCCACGCGAGCGCCGCCTGCGGGACCGAGACGCCCTCGGGCAGGGCGGCGGCGAACGCCTGCGCCGCCTGCACGCCGTCCGCGAAGTCGACCCCGCTGAAGGTCTCGCCCTGGTCGAACGCCTCGCCGTGCCGGTTGTAGTTGCGGTGGTCCTGTTCCGGGAACGTCGTCTCGGTCGTGTACCCGCCGGACAGCAGCCCCGAGGCCAGCGGCACCCGGGCGAGGATGCCCACTCCCGCCTCACGCGCGGCGGGCAGCACGCGGTCCAGGGGCTTCAACCGGAACGCGTTGAGGATGACCTGCACGCTCGCGACACCCGGCCGGGCGATCGCCGTCAGTGCCTGGTCCGCGGTCTCGACGGACACGCCGTACGCGGCGACCGACCCGTCGGCGACGAGGGCGTCGAGGGCGTCGTAGACACGGTCGTCCTCGAAGACCGCGGTCGGCGGGCAGTGCAGCTGGACGAGGTCGAGCGTGTCCTGCTGCAGGTTCCGCCGCGAGCGGTCCACCCACGCGCGGAAGTTCGCGGCGACGTAGTTCTCCGGCACCTGGTCGGCGCGACGGCCCATCTTGGTCGTCACGGTGAGCGGGACGTCGGGGTTGGCCCGTCGCCAGGCTCCGATGAGCTGCTCGCTCCGGCCGTCGCCGTACACGTCGGCGGTGTCGAACAGGGTGACGCCGGACTCGACCGAGGCGTCCATCACGGCGGCGGCGTCCTGCTCGCTGACGGGACCCCAGTCACCGCCGAACTGCCAGGTGCCGAGACCGACCACGGACACGGAGCGGCCGGTACGGCCGAGGGTGCGACTCTGCATGCCGTCGAGCGTAGTCACGGCCGGTGCGGGCGGTGCCCGGACCGTCCGGTCCGGGCACCGTCGTCGTGCGGCAGGATCGGCGACGTGGACCGTCCCGCCGCCGCACCGCCCCAGCCGTCGCTCGCCCGCCGTCTGACCCTGCCCGACGCCGTGCTCATCGGGCTCGGGTCGATGATCGGGGCGGGCGTGTTCTCGGCGTTCGCACCCGCGGCCGCAGCCGCGGGCGCGTGGCTGCTCCTCGCCCTGGCGCTCGCCGGTGCCGTCGCGTTCTGCAACGCCACCTCGTCCGCCCAGCTCGCGGCGCAGTACCCGACCTCGGGCGGCACCTACGTGTACGGACGGGAGCGGCTGGGACCGTGGGCCGGGTACGCCGCCGGGTGGTGCTTCGTCGTCGGGAAGACCGCGAGTGCCGCGGCCATGGCGCTCACCTTCGCGTCCCACGTCGCCCCGGGGCCCTGGACGAGACCGGTCGCCGTCCTCGCGGTGCTCGCGACCACCGGGGTGAACCTGCTCGGGATCACCCGGACCGCGCGGCTCACCCGCGTGCTCGTCGCGGTCGCCCTCGTCGCGCTCGTCACCGTCGTCGTGATCGGCGCGACGACCACCGCCCCCGCCGCGGACGGACCAGCCGGGGGCCCGTCACCGCTCGGGGTGCTGCAGGCCGCGGGCTTCCTGTTCTTCGCGTTCGCCGGGTACGCCCGCATCGCCACCATTGGCGAGGAGGTCGTCGACCCCGCCCGGACGATCCCGCGCGCGGTCGTCCTCGCGCTCGGGCTCGCCCTCGTCGTCTACGCCGCGGTCGCGCTCGCCATGCTGCACGCCCTCGGCCCGGCGGGCACGGCGGGCACGCCGACACCCCTCGCCGCCGTCGCCGCGCTCCCCGGCGGGCCGTGGCCGGTCGTCGTCCGCGTCGGGGCCGCCGCGGCCTCCCTCGGGGCGCTGCTCGCGATCGTCGCCGGCATCGGTCGGACCGCCCTCGCCATGGCCCGCGGCGGCGACCTGCCCGCGGCGCTCGCCGCCGTGCACCCCCGCCGCCGGGTGCCCCACCGCGCCGAGGCGCTCCTCGCCGTCGTCGTCTGCGTCCTCGTGACGACCGTCGACCTGCGCGCGGCGATCGGCGCCTCGGCGTTCGGTGTCCTGCTCTACTACGCGGTCGCGAACGCCGCGGCGTGGACGCAGGACCGCGCGCACCGCCGCTGGCCCCGGGCGCTGGCGCTCGCCGGGGTGGTCGGGTGCGTGGTGCTCGTCGCCGCCCTGCCACCGTCATCCGTGGTGGCGGGCACCGTGGTGCTGGCGGTCGGACTCGCGCTGCGGTGGGTGCGGCTGCGCCGTTCCGCTCCACGGCGCCCGAGTCCGCCGCCGGGCGACTGACGCTCGCGGGTGCGCCGGACGCCAGGGGAGCCCGGCCGATCACCGGGGTCGCGCCGCGCTCGGTCCCCGTCGTCAGTCCGCGGAGCGGGGGTCCGTCGACGGGTCGTACCGCTGGTCGCCCCAGGTCCCGTCGTCACCGGGTGGGGCCGGGTGCTCCGACTGCCAGGTGCTGCTCACGTCGTCGAACTCGGACGCGCCGCACCAGTCGCCCGCGGACAGGTCCGAGACGCCGAAGACCACGAACAGCGAGGACTCCGGCACGATGCCGAGGGACTCGCCCCTGGCCGTCATGCACCCCTGGAACCGGTGGAACGCCGCGAGGTACTCGCTCCGGGTGACGACGCCGTCCCGGACCGCCTCCTGCTGCGCGGCGCTGGGTCCGGGCAGCGGCGGAGCCCCGAGCCACCCCGTCGACAGCGTCCAGCGCGCACCGGGCGTGGTGCGGACGACGACGGTGCGCGACGGCAGCGCTCCGACCGCGATCGTGCCCGTCACGGTCCGACCCGGGTCGCACGAGGGCACCGAGGACCCGCCTGCCTCCGATGCCGCGAAGCCGACCCGCGTCGCCCCGGCGTCGGACAGGCAGCGGAGTGACCAGGCGAGCTGCTCGGCGCCGGGCGGTGGTGCACCGACCGAGACCTCGTCGTCCCCCGACCCGAGCACGGCCTCGGGATCCCCGACGATCGGGGTGTACGGCATCGTCGTGCCCTGCACCGCGGCCCGGGCTCCGGCACGGGCGGCCGTGGCGTCGGCGTCAGGCGTCGCGGCGGCGGTGATCGCCCCGCCCATGGTCGCACCGGCGAGCACGCAGAGCAGCGCACCGCCGACGCTCGCGGACCGCCACCGCCGTCGCCGGGCGGTCTGCTCGACGGTCGTGACGAGCAGGGACCGCAGTGCCAGGGTCCGCTCGTCGACGGCGCCTGCCGGAGCGCCGCGGTCGTCGGCTCGGGGCTGGTCGTGGTGGGTCACGGGCGTGCTCCGTTCGGTCGGGTCCGGCGTGCGGGCTGGTGCTGGTGCTGGTGCTGGTGGTCGTGTGGCTCCGCATCCGACGACCGCGCGACCCGTGCCGCCAACCGGGCACGCGCACGGGAGAGTCGGGACTTGACGGTGCCCTGCGGGATCCCGAGCGCCTCGGCGACCTCCCGCTCGGCGTAGCCCTCCAGGACGACGAGGGTCAGGACCTCCTGGTCCCTGGGAGCAAGCGTGCGGAGGGCACGCACGGCCTCCCCGTCGGTCTCGCGGTCGGCGTGGTCCGGCGACGGCTCCGGTGGGGGCAGCCGGTCGAGCGCCGCCCGGTACCGG
Organism: Curtobacterium sp. MCBA15_004; assembly: GCF_001865055.2. Taxonomy (NCBI): domain Bacteria; kingdom Bacillati; phylum Actinomycetota; class Actinomycetes; order Micrococcales; family Microbacteriaceae; genus Curtobacterium; species Curtobacterium sp. MCBA15_004. The sequence goes on from NZ_CP126266.1 coordinate 1,567,518, forward strand.
CGGGTCGCGCGGCCCTGGTTCCGCGCCGTGTTCGTCGCCGTGACGAGCAGCCACGGGAGCACGGACCCGTCGACGAGCCGCACACGGGCCCGGAGCCGCCACGCCTCGAGGAACACGACCGCGACCGCGTCGGCGGCGTCGGCCTCGACGGGCAGCAGTCGCTGCGCGTGCCGCAGCACACGGTGCCGGTGCCGGTCGAACACGCGGCCGAACGCCTCGCCGTCACCACCGAGGGCCCGGCCCCAGTCGACGCGGTCCTCGTCGGTGCTCGTGCCCGGTCTGCCGGGCTGCTCGTTCCCCATGCCCAGGAGTGTCCGCTCGGTGCCGATCGGTTCCACTCCGTCCCGATCCGGTCCCGTCCCGCGTGTCGACCCCACCTGCGGAAGGCTCGCACGACCCGTGCGGCCCCCCGTGGGGCGCGCCGCGCTCGCCGCGGACCGGTCGTGGCGGGGCCCCGAGGAGGCGGGTCGCGCCTCCCGGCCGGTCGCGGACGACCGGACCCGCCGTGTCGGAGCCGAGCCGGGCCTCCAGACCGACGGCTGCGCCGTCAGGACGCGGTGGTGACCCCGCGGCGCAGCACCGCGCGCGCAGCGCGGGCACGGGGGATCACCCAGCAGGCCGACCACACGCCCATGCCGACCCACAGGCCGCTGAGCAGCAGCGTGAGGAGCAGTCCGTGCTGGTCGAGGGCCGACCAGGTCATCGCCGTCCACAGCACGCAGAGGACGATCTTGCTCCAGCCGGCGCCCTCGCGGTCGGCCTGTGCCTGCAGGAGGGGGATCCAGACGTCGGCGGTGACGTCGGGCGGGACCGCGCCGTCGGCGACCCAGCGCTGGGCGCGCACCGACTGCTCGTAGCCACCGCCGGAGCGCCAGCTGCGCAGCTGGGTCCAGACGCCGAGCGCGGCACCGAGCAGTCCGGCCGGGACCCCGACCGCGACCAGGAGACCCGTGGTGGGTTCCGCCCAGGACGAGGCGACGAGGACGACCAGGACCGCGCCGAAGGCCGCGCCCGCGACCGCGGTACCGAGCAGGCGGAGCCGCCCGGCCTCGTCGAGCACTCCGACACCGTCCACGGGGACGACCGTACCCGGCTCGGCGGGAGGGACGCTGCGCGCACGGCCGGGGCGCGCGGGCGGTGTGGGTGGGCCGTGGTGCGCGGGACGCTGCGCGCACGGCCGGGGTGCGGCATGATCGACCGGTGCCCTCCTCGAACCCGACCACGGCCTACCGCGCGGCGCGCGACGAGCTCCTCGCCGTCCTCGACGAGCACGACGCCGGCCGTGCCGAAGCAGCGCGCCGTGCCTTCCGGTGGCCCGACGTCGGCGAGACGTTCAACTGGGCGACCGACTGGTTCGACGTCGTCGCCCGGGGGAACGACCGCGTCGCTCTCTGGATCGTCGACGGCGAGGGCGGGTCGCGCACGACCTACGCCGAGATGGCCGCACGCTCGGACCGCCTCGCGGTGCACCTCGACCGCCTCGGGGTCCGCAAGGGTGACCACGTGCTCGTCATGCTCGGCAACCAGCTCGAGCTGTGGGAGACGATGCTCGCCGTGATGAAGCTCGGCGCCGTGATCCTGCCGACCTCCACGATGCTCGACACCGCCGACCTGCAGGACCGCATCGACCGCGGTGGCGTCGCACACGTCGTGACGAACCACGGCGAGACCCCGAAGTTCGACGGTGTCACGGGAGCGCCGTCGCGCATCGTGATCGGCGGCGCGGCCGACGGCTGGACGACCTACCCCGACGACCTCGGCACCCCGACCGACACCGCCGCGCGCCCCGTCGTCACGACCCTGACGACCGACCCCTGCCTGGTGTACTTCACCTCGGGCACGACGTCGAAGCCGAAGATGGTCGTGCACACGCAGGCCTCGTACCCGATCGGCCACCTCAGCACGATGCACTGGCTCGGCATCCGGCCCGGCGACGTGCACCTGGCGATCAGCTCGCCCGGCTGGGGCAAGCACGCCTGGAGCTGCTTCTTCGCGCCGTGGATCGCCGAGGCGACCGTGTTCGTGTACGACACCCCGCGGTTCGACCCGGCCGGGCTCCTCGACCAGCTCGACCAGGCCGGCGTCGACACCTTCTGCGCGCCGCCGACCGCGTGGCGCATGCTGCTGCAGGCCGACCTCGGCCCGAGGCCGCGGGCGCTCCGCGAGGTCGTCTCGGCCGGCGAACCGCTCAACCCGGAGGTCATCGCCCGCGTGCAGGGCGCCTGGGGCCTGACCATCCGCGACGGCTACGGCCAGACCGAGACGACCGCGATCATCGCGAACGCCCCCGGCGCACCGGTCACACCCGGTGCGATGGGCCGACCGCTGCCCGGCGTCACCGTCACCCTGCTCGACCCGCTGACCGGTGCGCCCGTCGACGAGGGCGAGGTCTGCCTCGACCTGGCCGAGCGGCCGACCAACCTGATGGCCGGGTACCTCGGCGACCCCGACCGCACCGCGGACGCGATGCGCGACGGGTTCTTCCACACCGGCGACGTCGCCTCGCGGGACGCCGACGGCCAGCTGACGTTCATCGGCCGGACCGACGACGTGTTCAAGTCGTCCGACTACAAGGTGTCGCCCTTCGAGGTCGAGAGCGCCCTGCTCCAGCACGCAGCCGTGGCCGAGAGCGCGGTCGTGCCCGCACCCGACACGGCGCGCCTCAACGTGGTGAAGGCCTACGTGACGCTCGCCGCGGGGTGGGAACCCTCCGAGGAGACCGCTCGGCGTGTGCTCGAGCACGCCCGGACCGCGCTGCCCGCCTACGCACGGGTGCGTCGGGTGGAGTTCGGCGAGCTGCCGAAGACCATCTCGGGCAAGATCCGTCGCGTCGAGCTGCGGGAGCGCGAGGAGCGTGCCGCGGCGTCGGGGACGGCGGTGACGGGGGAGTGGCGCGACGACCAGTTCCCCGAGCTGCGTGCGATGGGTCGGCGCGCGGACGGCCGGCACGGCGCTGCTGGGGCGGACGGGTCCGGGGTCGACGGATCCTCGTCCTGAGCTCGGACTGACCTGGCGTTCGCCCGGGGCGTCGGCAGCCGTGTCGGGCTGATCGCGCTGGTCCGATCAGCCGGCCCGCACGGACGGGTCGGTCAGGCGGCCCGGAAGAAGTCGCCGTAGGACGGGTCGCGCGGCACGTCGCCGAGCGTGCGGTGGTGCACGAGCGCCTCGATCTCGTCGGGGTGCCGCATGCCGCGGCGGTGCCACTCGTGCGGGTCGCGCTGCAGGGCGCCGAGGTCGCTGGTGTGGACCACGCGGCTCACGCTCCCAGGGTGACGATGCTGACGGCGGCGGCGGTGACCGTCACGGCCACGATGCCGACGGAGGTCGCGACCGCGGCGAGCAGGCGCCCGTGTGCCGCTTCCCGGACCTCGGAGAACTGCGAGTGTGTCGCGTCGATGGTGCTCATGGCCGGGCCCTCCCTGTGTCGTCGCACCCGCTGCTGCGGTGCTGGGACCAGACTGCGCCTGTTTCCCTAGTTTGTCTAACTACCGACTTGGATGCGTACGCATATGGGACATCGGGTCGCCCACCTCCGACCCGTCGGCGTCCATCGCATCGATCACGTCCGCGAAGAACGCGCGCATCTCGTCGATCGTCTGCGGGGACAGCCGCTCCGCCGCGGCGATCATCCGGGCGTGCACGTCGGTCAGTTCGGTCCGCACCTCGTCGTCGGTGTGGCCGGTCGCGACCAGGAGCACCCCGCGGCCGTCGTTCGGGTCGGCGCGCCGCTCGACGTGCCCCGAGGCGACGAGTCGCTTGAGCACCGCGGTGGTCGACGCCGAGGTGATCCCGAGGTGTGCCGTCAGGTCACCCGGGCGCACCTGCTGGCCGCGTTCACCGGCGCGGAGCAGGAACCGCACGGCCTCCATGTCGGTGGCGTTCATGCCCATCGACCGGCGCGTGCGTTCCCGCATCGCGACCTCCGAGGCGCGGTAGCGCCGCATCATCGTCAGCAGCTCGACACCGCTCCGACCGGGACGGCCCGGGTACCAGTACCCCGTCGCGCCGTACGTGTCGTCCTCGCTCACCCCGCACCACCTCCCGCAGTGGCCCAGACGGTACCGGGGTCCGCTCGCAGGTCGGGGTACAGATCCACGGTCGTCCCACCGTCGGGACACCCCCGACCCGTCGGCGCGGCACGCCTGACCCGTCGCCGCGGCGCGCCCCACCCGTCGGCGCGGCACGCCTGACCCGTCGCCGAGGCGCGCCCCACCCGTCGGCGGGGCACCCGTCCGCCGGAGCGGCACGGACCGTATGCTCCGGGGTGAGCACTCGTCACACGAGACGGAAGGTCGGCATGACCAGCACCGCACCCACCCCCGACACCACGGCGACCCCCGTCCGCCGTACCCAGGCGACCGCGTCGGTCGCCGCGATCCTCGCGGAGTCCGCCGCCCGGTTGCCCGACGACGTCGCCGTCGTCGTGGGGGACGAGCGCACGACCTATTCGGAGCTGTGGGCGCAGACGCTCGCGTACGCCGGTGCGCTCCGTGCGCGCGGCATCGGCGAGGGCGACCGGGTCGCCATGCTCGTCCCGAACGTCGCGGACTTCGCCCGCGTCTACTACGCGACCCTCGCGCTCGGCGCGGTCGTCGTGCCCGTGCACGCACTCCTCAAGCGCCGCGAGATCGAGTACGTCCTGCAGGACAGCGGCGCAGCCGTCCTCGTCTGCGCGGCGCCGCTGCTCGCCGAGGGGGCCGCGGGTGCGGCCCTCGCCGGTGTCGACGTGGTCACCGTGCTCGCGCCGGCCGACGCCGACACGGGGCACGACGGCCTGGAGGCGCTGGCCGCCGCCGCCACGCCCCTCACCACGTACACGCCCCGCGATCCCTTCGACACCGCGACGATCCTGTACACGAGCGGCACGACGGGGCGGCCCAAGGGTGCCGAGGGGTCGCACTTCGCGCTCCTCGCCCAGGTCGACACGAACCTGATGAGCACGTTCGACATGCGCCGCGGTGACGTCCTGCTCGGCGCGCTCCCGCTCTTCCACACGTTCGGGCAGACCTGCACGATGAACACCGGCTTCCGCGCCGGCGCCACCATCGTCATGCTGCCGAGGTTCGACGGCGACGCGGCCCTCGCGGCGATGGTCGAGCACGAGTGCGTGATCTTCATGGGGGTGCCGACGATGTACATGGCGCTCCTCGACGCCGCGAGCCGGAGCGACGCGCGCCCGGCCCTGCGCTACGCCATCTCCGGGGGAGCCTCCCTGCCGCTCGCCGTGCTCGAGCGCTTCCAGCAGGTGTACGACGCTCCGATCCACGAGGGCTACGGCCTGACCGAGACCTCGCCCGTCGCGTCGTTCAACCACGTCGGCACCGCACCGCGGCCCGGGACCATCGGCACGCCCGTCTGGGGCGTCGACATCGAGATCGCCGACCCCGAGGTCCAGGACGCCGTGCACTTCCTGCCCCGTGGCGAGATCGGCGAGCTCGTCATCCGCGGGCACAACCTCATGAACGGGTACCTGAACCGCCCGGAGGACACCGCCGCGGTCATGGTGGAGGGGTGGTTCCGCACCGGAGACCTCGGGACGAAGAGCGAGGACGGGTACCTCACCATCGTCGACCGGACGAAGGACATGATCATCCGCAACGGCTACAACGTGTACCCGCGGCAGGTCGAGGAGGTCCTCGCGACCCACCCCGACGTGACCATGGCCGCGGTGTTCGGCGTGCCGCACGAGGTGCACGGCCAGGAGGTCGCCGCCGCCGTCGTCCTGCGCGGTGGAGCGACCGTCACCCCGGAGGAGCTCGTCCGGTTCGTCGCCGACGAGATCGCCGCGTACAAGTACCCGCGCACGGTCCACGTCGTCGACGCGCTCCCGCTCGGCCCGAGCGGCAAGGTGCTCAAGCGCGAGTTGGTCGAGCGCTTCGGCCGGTAGGATCGGCCGGGAGGGCCTTTAGCTCAGCTGGTAGAGCGCCACGTTTACACCGTGGATGTCGTCGGTTCGATCCCGGCAGGGCCCACTGGAGAAACCCCCGAGCAGGAGCCGGACGGCGCCGCGCACGGACGCCGCGGGCCGTGCCGGGAGCACCGACCGGCCACCTCCGGGTCAAGCGCTGTTCACCGGCTGCCACTACCTCTGCTCGTCGGAACCTCGTCCGAGGCTCCCGACATCGGAGAACCCATGAACGCGCGCACCGCACTGTCCTGCATCGCCGTCACCGCCCTCGCGTCGCTGGCGCTCGCGGTACCGGCACACGCCGACGACACCCCCTCCCTCAGCAGCAAGCAGCCCTACGTCGCCCCCAGCCCGTCGGACATCGGTGCCTACTCGCCCGCTCCGGACGGCTACGCACCCGTCGCCACGGAGTCGGTCGCCCGACACGGCTCCCGGGGGCTCTCCTCCTACAAGTACGACGCGCTCCTGCACCGTGTCGCCGCGACGGCGCAGGCCGAGAACGGGTTCCTGACGCCGGAGATCGGGAGGGAGTTCTCCGCGAACCTGGACGCCATCACGGCGGCGAACGTCGAGAACGGCTACGGCATGCTCACCGGTCAGGGCGCCGCCCAGCACCGTGGCATCGGCGCGCGGGCCGCACAGCGCAACGCGCAGCTGTTCGCGGACGCGGCGAAGACGGGTGGGCGTGTCGTCGCCGAGACCTCGGGTGAGCCACGCGCCACCGAGTCGGGCGAGAACTTCCTGGCGGGCTTCGGGATGCCGGGTGTCGCGCTCGAGCCGCGTCCGGATCTGCTCTACTTCCACGAGGTCCAGAACCCGGACGGCACCGACAAGGCCGTGGGCTCGCCCGAGCGTGCGCGTGCCCAGGCGTACGAGGACTACATCGCCCGACAGACCGGTGCCGGCGGCACGATCGCGGCGGCGCTGCAGTACATCGAGAGCCGGCCGCGTTCGGTCACGGCGGCCGACGACCTGCTCTCCGGCATCTTCACGCCCCGGTTCATCGCTGCGATCGGCACGGACGCGGCGCACGTCTGGTACGACACCGCCGACGGCACCAAGGGCGGCGGGGTGACGTGCGCGCCCGGCGCCGACAGGACGGCGGACCCCGACGCCTGCGGCGATCCGAAGAAGTCGATCAAGACCCCGGTCGATGCGGCGATGGCGTTGTACAACCTGGACATCATCGCGGCGGACATGCACGACGAGGACGTCGCTCCGCACGAGTTCGACTTCACCCAGTACTTCGCAGGCCGATCGGCGGATGCCGAGTGGTTCGCGTACCTGCTCGACGCCGAGGACTTCTACGAGAAGGGCCCGAGCCTCGCCGGGCACGACGAGACGTACTCGATCGCCGAGCCCCTGCTCGACGACTTCTTCGCGACCATCGACGACCGCGTCGCCGGCGGCGACGTGGTCGCGACCTTCCGCTTCGCGCACGCCGAGACGATCATCCCGTTCGCTGCGCTGCTGCGTCTTCCGGGATCCACGGTCGCCGCACCCGACGATCCTGCTCCGGCGTCGGATGCCGACGTCTACGACTCCGCCACCAACCCGTGGCGAGGGTCCCAGGTGACACCCATGGCCGCGAACGTGCAGTGGGACGTCGTGGCGCGAACGGGCATCGACCCCGCCACCGGCGCGGCCTACACGCCGCTGGTGCGCATGCTCTACAACGAGCGTGAGATCGCGTTCGCCGCCGGGTGCCGTGCGGTCGCCGCCGGGTCGAACTGGGTCAAGGAAACCGAGCTCAAGCGCTGCCTCACCGGCGCGGCGATGTCCGAGAGCCCGCTGATCGCTGCTGCCACGCCGGGACCGGCGGGGACGCCCGCCTCGTCGCCCTCCCCGATGCCGGCCGTGACCACGACATCAGCGGCTCAGGGCGCCGGCACGCCGGTGGTCCCGGCGACGGGCACGCTGGCCGCGACCGGAGCACCGTCGCCCCTCGGGCCGGCGTCGCTCGCAACGCTGCTCCTCCTCGCCGGTACCGCAACGCTGGTGCTGCGTCGCCGGCGTCGGCGCACCGAGTGACACCGGTGTAGAGCGTCGGCATCCCCGGGGTCGCCGCTCCGTCGTCCCGCAGCCGGCGTCCTCCGCGCGTGGCGCTGCGGGCAGGATGAGCCCACCACTCTCGGCTGGTCACATCGCGACCCGAGCGGCCACCGGGACCCGATGGTGCTGGCTCCGTCAGATCCAAGCGGTCTCGTACGAGAGGTGCTCGCCGCGCTCCAGTTCGTCGAGGCCCCGACGGAGGGACTCCAGCCGTCCACGACCGACGACGGAGCAAGCCACGAGGCGCCCGCGCGTCTCGACCGCTGCGCAGTGGGTCGTGAGCAGGTCCCGCAACGCGGCGACGTCTCCGTCGGGTGCGAGGAGGACGCGAAGCGACCAGTGATCGCTCCGCTCCAGGACGTCCCCAGGGGTCAGGCCGATCTCGGCGTCGTCCGCGAGCGCGACGACATCACCGAGGCAGAAGCCGTAGGTGAAGAACGGGATGCAGCACAGCCGGTAGCGCTGGTCACGGAGCTTCTCGAAGAGCAACTGTTCGAACCGGAGCGACCCTGGGCCGCTGTCATCGAACGTCGTGTTCGCAACGAAGTCGACCTTGTCGCCCCACGCCGGAGCGGGGTGGAGGACCCACTCGTCCGGATTCGACGGCAGCGGCAACATGATTCCCTTCCACACTGACCGACAGCCGACGGCCGGCGCCCGCGAGCAAGCGTACTGAGCGTCGAGCGCGGGAGCGGCTCAGGAGAGAGCGGCCCTCCGAACGGGTCAGGGACGTCCCGGCAGCCGGAGGTCCCGCCACGTGAAGCCGCCTCGGGGTGGGAGTGCGGCCAGGATGTGATCACTGTCGAAGCGGGCCTTCGGTGCCAGGTCGTCGGGCAGATCCCCGGCGGGCTGTGTCGCCTCCGTGACACCCTCGGCGAGCATCCGCACCTGCGCCTTGGCGACGAGTGGCACCCGCATCGTCCACTCGGTGACCTGCGCGAGCACCCGGTGCGCCCAGACCGGTGCCGGGAACACCCACACCGGCCGACCGACCACGCCGGCGACACGGCGGACGGCCTCGCTGAGCAGCAGCGCCTCGCCGCCGCGGACCGCGACGGTCCTGCGTGACAGTCGTCCCTCCAGTGCGCCGACCAGCACGTCCACGAGTTCAGCGACCGGGATCGGGCTGATCGTCTTCTCGCGCAGACCGACGGAAGCGAACAGCGGCACGGTCTGCACGGTGTGGCTGAGATGGTCGACGAGGTGGTCACCGTGGCCGTAGATCATGCCGGCCTTGAGCACGGTGTAGTCGAGCCCAGAGGCGCGGACCATCTCCTCCGCTGCCCACTTCGTCTCGTGGTACGGAGACCCCGTGCCCGGTCGCGCCCGCAGGAAGCTCAGGAGGACGACTCGCTGCACCCCTGCCCGGTGCGCTGCTTCGAGCACGGCGGCCGTCCCGCGGATGTGCACCCGCTCGAACGACTGGTCACCGATCTCGCGGTTGATGCCCGCGCAGTGCGCCACGGTGTCGACGCCCGCGAACGCCTCGGTGAGCGCGTCGACGTCGTCGATCTCGATCCCGGTCCGACGGGAGACGATCACCACGTCCTCGGGGTCGTACCGCTCCGCGAGGTGCCGTCCGACGAAGCCGGTCCCGCCCGTGATCGCAACCCGCATGCGTCTCTCTTCCGTCAGGGACGCCGCGCGTCCTCGATTCGAACTCTAGGGCGTTCGGGACCGTTCGACGGCGCTCCACATCGGGCGGCGCGCTCGACTCCACGTGCACGGTCGAGGACCGAGCCGTCCCGTGCCAGCCCGAGCTCCCCGCCGACTCGTGGGCCCGATCCGGTGTCCGGTGCCGATCGACTACCGGGCGCCAGTGGTGTCGCCTGGTCCGGAGCGGTGGTCGTGCCCCACGGGGCAGTCGCACCAGACGAGGATCTGCTCACCGGTCGCGATGCCGGTGAACGTCTCGACGTGGCGGGATGGGGACGGTGTGTTCGTCATGGTGACTCCTGATCCGACGGGTGGCTGGGTGGTCGCGGGTGATCCCGCGCTGCGGAACCCGTCCCGCGACTCGTGCTCGTGCTCGTGCTCGTGCTCGTGCTCGTGCTCGTGAGGACAGTCGGTGCACCCGCTCCTGCGGGCGGTCGCGATCGGGGACTTCGGACGGACGCGTCCCGACGCGATCGACGAGTTCGGACGGCGTGCTCCCGGTCCTCACTCGGTCGGACGCCTGCCTAGTGGTACTGCCCGTGGCGGTGGTCCCAGCTCGGGAACTGGTCGGACAGGAACCGCATGATGCGGTCGAGGTCGAGTCCCTTCCGGATGAGCGTCGGAACCGGAGCGACCGAGCGGGCTCCGTGTTGCTCGGGCACGAGGTGCCCGCCCTGGTCGACCATCGACACCATGACGCCCTGTTCCCAGCGGGTGTCAGCGTCGCGGTCGGGCTGGACGGAGGCGACGTAGTCGTCGGCCTCGACGAGGAGGTCCGCTGCGCCAGCGATCCGATCGCCGATCCCGGCGAGGACACCGCGGTTCCCCTGCCCGGACGGGTTCGCCGAACTCGCGAACGAGAGCAGTTCGTGCTGCTCCCAGAGGTCTCGCGCGATCGATTCGGCCGGCACTCCGAAGCGGATGACGAAGCACGACGTCGCCCGGCTGTCCATCACGAGTTCGCGGGAGCCGTCGTCGGGGATGTGTCGCAGTCCGTCCGGGCGCCAGGGGAGGATGCAGCCGAGCAGGACGTCCTCGTTCCAGCAGCGTTCGTAGAGTGCGTCGATCTCCGGCGTCGTCTCGGCCAGTCGATGCACCATCTCGAGCGAGCTGACGAGGACCACCCCGGGCTTCGACAGGGGCCGCTGCTTGGCGTCGAACTTCCGCTCCAGGCCACGTCGATCGGTCGTCATCACGATGTAGCCGACCTTGGTGGGGGCGACGATCATGCCACCCGGGGCCACGAGGCGCTGCGCTGCCGCTGCCTGCACGTCGTCACTCCATCGCACTGCTGTGGTCATCGGCCCGGCCTCGTCCCTGACAGATCATCGGTCTTCGTCAGACGATCGTATGGCGAACGATGGGGCCACCGCTGCTGATTCCCAGCGTGCACGCGGGCTGTCGGCGCAGACGGAGAGGTCGTTCAGCGAGCCGGCGGCGGCCGTGCCATCGGGCGGTGCGGCCTGCTGACCTGCACGACCAGGATCGCGTCGGGTCGCGCCGCTGAACGCGCACTCACCAGACGTTCGTCTGACCGTCACCCCGAGTTGGTCGGCGGAGGGGTCGTCCTTCGGCCGTACGTCGGTTCCGGCACCGACGATCCCGACGGGTGATGGTCACCCCTCGTCAGCAAGGAGAACAGTCATGGGAACCCTCGTTCCGACTCGTGCCACCGAGCGCCGGCGCACCACGCTCCTCGCGCTCACCGTGTCGACCCTGGCGGTCCTGCTCGCGGTGCTCGTCGCGCCCGGGCCGGCGTCCGCGTCGACGACCACTCCGTCGGATGCACGAGCGGCAGTGGTCCGCTCGATCGAGCGCGGCACCGTCCTGGTGGACATCCGGTCCGGGGCGCTCTCGTCGACGATGCTCGACCAGGTCGCGACGACTGGCTTCAGCGTCGGTGGACAGACGATGCGCCACTGGACCGACCTGACCACGCAGGAGGACGCGGAGGCGCGTGCGACGGCATCGCGGATGACGCCGCAGCAGCTGCTCGGCACCTCCGGTGACGGTGGTGCCGTCGCCGCGCCGCGCACCGCGGCCGGGGACCCGGCCGCCGAGATCGGGGAGAGCAAGCACTGGTGGAGCAACCACGAGTACTTCCTCTCCGGCCAGGTGGTCCGCACGATCGTCACCGTCGGTGCGGGCGTCTACCTCGCCGCCGTCTGCATCAGCCTCGACCTGTCGAAGACCTCGTGCACCGCCCTCGGGGTCCTCGTCGCCGGTGCGGCGGAGTTCATCAAGAGCGGTGGATGCGGTCGCGGGTACTGGTTCGACTTCCCGCAGGTCTGGAAGTCGCACTGCGGCTGAGGTCCGACGCGAGCGTGGGCGGCGTGCTCCGGTGCGCCGCCCACCGGTGCTCCGGAGGGTCGGTCGCCGCGGGTCGCGGTGGGCAGGAAGTTCGGCTGACGCCCCGGACAGGGCCCGGACCGGACGCGGGCGCCGCGGAAGGACTCAGGCGGAAGGTCCGCTGGTCCGTCGACCCTGGTGTGCCCGGCGCGGACGGCGGGGGACGAGTCGCCAGGTCAGCGGGAGGAGTCCGGCGGCGAGCAGGGCCTTGAGCGCGTCACCGACGAGGAACGGCACGAGTCCTGCGCCGAGGACGGCTGCGGGGGAGTGCGGAGCGCCGAGGTGCGTGAGGCTGATCGCGAGCCAGGGCAGCGCGACGGCGTACATCGCGGCGGAACCGAGCCCGAACGCGGCGAGGGAGCGCAGCGGTGTGCGGTCCCAGCCTCGCTCGGCGAGGAAGCCGACGAGGGCGGCGGCGACGACGAAACCGACGAGGTAGCCGCCGGAGGGCATCGCGAACGGGTTGCCGGAGGCGCCGCCGGTGAAGACCGGCAGACCGACGGTGCCGGCGACGAGGTAGAGGCTGGTGGCGGCGGCTGCCCGGCGGGTGCCGAGCGCGGCGCCGAGGACGAGGACCGCGAACGTCTGACCGGTGATCGGTACGGGCCACAGCGGGACGGTCAGCTGCGCTGCCGCTGCGAAGAGACCGGTCCCGGCGACGACGGTGGCGACGTTCGCAGTGGTTCCGCGGGCGACGAGATCGCCGAGGACGTGCGGCGTGGTGGTGGTGCTGGTCGTGGTCACGGTAGGCCTCCGGGTCTGTTCCTGGACGGGTGAGGTGCACCGAGCGTCGCACGACCGGGCCCGCGAAGTTGTGTACAACAGTGTGTCCAGCGCTGTCGACACAGGAAAGTTCGTTCCGGGGAACATGCCGGAAACATCCCGTCGCCAGGCTCGTTGCCACGCCCCCGGTCGTGTCCCGGTGGCGTCGCCCGGTCCACTCCGATGACGTGGTGTGTGTCGTTCCGGGTCTTCACCTCAGCCGTGCACCACCGATCGAAAGGGTTCGCCGTGTCCACTGACGTCGAGGCACCTCACGACGGCACCATCACTGTTCCTGGCTCCTCCGCATCGTCCGACACCCGCGCTGCGACGCGGGAGAGCCTGGAGGACTACACGCTGCGCTTCGCTCCTCGCTCCTACCGGAAGTGGGGCGCAGGAGTCGTCGCGACGAGCGCACTGGGCGGGATCGCGTACCTCGCCGACTTCTCGATCGGCGCGAACGCCGGCATCGCCTACGGGACGACGAACGCGCTGCTGGGCATCCTCGTCGCCGCGGTGGTCATCTTCGTCACGGGGATCCCGCTGGCGTACTACGCCGCCCGGTACAACATCGACCTGGACCTCATCACCCGGGGGTCGGGTTTCGGGTACTACGGCTCGGTGATCACGAACGTGGTCTTCGCCACCTTCACGTTCATCTTCTTCGCCCTCGAGGGGTCGATCATGGCGCAGGGCCTGGAGCTCGGGCTGCACGTGCCGCGGCCGCTCGGGTACGCCGTGTCCACGCTGATCGTCATCCCGCTGGTCGTGTACGGGATGAAGGCGCTCTCGAAGCTGCAGGTGTGGACCACCCCGTTCTGGTTGGTGCTCATGGTGGTGCCGCTGGCCTACCTGCTCGTCTCCGACCCGTCGTCGCTGTCGACCTTCTTCGCCTACGCGGGCAAGGACGGCTCCGGGACCGGGGTCAGTCCCGCATCGGTCATGCTCGCTGCGGGTGTGTGCCTGTCGCTGATCGCGCAGATCGCCGAGCAGATCGACTACCTCCGGTTCATGCCGCCCCGCACCGACGCGAACCGTCGCTCGTGGTGGCGTGCGGTGATCATCGCGGGCCCGGGTTGGGTGGTGTTCGGCGCGTTGAAGCAGGCGATCGGCCTCTTCATCGCCGTCTACCTGATCGCGACGCTCGACCCGGCAGCGTCGGCGACGGCGAACGAGCCGGTGCACCAGTTCCTCGGCGTGTACGAGCGGATGATGCCGGGGTGGCTGGCCATGACGCTCGCCGTGGTCCTGGTGGTGCTGTCGCAGATCAAGATCAACGTCACCAACGCCTACTCCGGCTCGCTGGCGTGGACGAACGCCTTCACCCGGGTCACCCGCACGTACCCGGGCCGGCTCGTGTTCGTCGTCGTCAACCTCGCGATCGCGTTGGCGCTGATGGAGCTGAAGATGTTCGACTTCCTCAACACCATCCTCGGCTTCTACGCCAACTGCGGGATGGCCTGGATCGTGACGGTCGCCGTGGACATCGCCGTCAACAAGTACCTGCTGGGCTTGTCGCCGAAGCACCCGGAGTTCCGCCGCGGCATGCTGTACGCCTGGAACCCGGTCGGGGTGGTGTCGCTCCTGCTCGCCGCCGGCGTCTCGATCGCGGTCTTCTTCGGTGCGTTCGGTCCCGGCGTCGCTCCGTTCTCGGCGATCTTCGCCGTCGCGATCCCGATCGTGGTGACGCCCCTGACGGCGGTGCTGACCCGCGGGCGGTTCTACCTGCGCCGCACCGACGACGGCATCGACCTGCCGATGCTCGACGCCGACGGGAACCCCAGCGGGGAGCTGCTGCGCTGCCACGTCACGGGCCTCGAGTTCGAACGCCCGGACATGCTGCTCTCGGCAGAACGCGCTCCGGACGGGTCGGCGCAGTACATCTCGTCCCTGGCGTTGGCGACGGACAAGACGGGCCGGTACGTCCTGCCGGAGCAGCGATGACCGCCGCGGACGACCGGGCCCCCGCGACGGGTCGGCGGGGGCGTTCCCGCACCGACGTCGTCTACGAGCACCTCCGGGAACAGCTGATGAACGGCCGGTACGCGCCGCGCAGCCGACTCCGCGAGGACGCGATCGCGCACGAACTGCAGGTGTCCCGCACGCCGGTCCGGACGGCGCTGTTCATGCTCCGTGCCGACGGGCTGATCGACAACGACGAGTACGGGTACCGGGTGGTGCTGCCGGACCTGCACCACCTGGCCGAGCTGTACGAGCTCCGCGTCACGATCGAGATGCGCGGCGTGCAGCGCACCGTCGAACGGGAGCTCGCCGGCTACGACTTCGCGCTCCTCGGCGCGGAGCTGGACCGGTGGCGGGAGCTGCGCCGATCGCCCCCGTCGCCCACGCCCCAGTTCGTGATGGACGACGAACGCTTCCACGTCACGCTGTGCCGCGCCGCCGGGAACGAAGCCCTCGTCGAGGCGCTGGAGAGCGTCAACCACCGCATCCGCGCGGTCCGCATGTACGACTACGTGACCGAAGACCGCATCACCGCCACCATCGACGAACACCTCGCGATCGGTGACCTGGTGGTCGCCGGACACCTCGAGCAGGCCAAGACCGCGCTCGGGGAACACATCGGCGAGTCCATGGACACGGTGATGGCGCGCGCGACGCGCGCGATCACCAACATGGTCACCCGCGGCGTCCTCTGACCCCACCCCGACCGCCGCCCGCGCCGCCGTCGGTCGGCGCGGGCGGTGCCCCTCCTCCGTCTCGCCACCACCCGGGAAGGCAACCACCCACCATGCCTGAGCAGCAGCCTGCGTTCGAGAGCGTCCTGATCGCCAACCGCGGGGAGATCGCCCGCCGCGTCATCCGCACCGCGAAGCGGATGGGCCTGCGCACCATCGCGGTGTACTCCGACGCGGACCGTGCCAGCGCCCACGTGCGCGAGGCCGACGAAGCGCACCGCCTCGGCCCGGCCGCCCCGGAGCAGAGCTACCTCGACGTCGACCGCATCCTCGCCGCCGCACGGGCGTCCGGGGCCGGCGCCGTCCACCCGGGCTACGGGTTCCTGTCCGAGAACCCCGGGTTCGCCCGAGTGGTCGAAGCCGCCGGGCTGGTGTTCATCGGCCCGACGTGGCAGCAGATCGAGGCGTTCGGACCGAAGCACACCGCCATCGCGATCGCGACGGAGTGCGGTGTGCCCTGCGTGCCCGGGTCAGGACTGGTCGACACCGTCGACGAGGCGGCGACGGCCGCGGAGCGGATCGGCTACCCGGTGATGGTCAAGGCCTCCGGCGGGGGTGGCGGCGTGGGGATCTCCACCTGCTGGAACGAGGCCGACCTGCGGGCAGCGTTCGGGTCCGTGACCCGACTGGCGGCTGCGAACTTCGCCACACCGGGGGTCTTCGTCGAGAAGTTCATCGCCCGTGCGCGCCACCTCGAGGTGCAGGTCTTCGGCGACGGCGACGGGACCGTCCGGATCCTCGGCGACCGGGACTGCAGCCTCCAGCGCCGACACCAGAAGGTCGTCGAGGAAGCCCCCGCCCCGGACCTGCCCGGACACGTCCGCACGCTGATGCACGCCAGCGCGACCGCACTGGCCGAGCACGTCGGCTACCGGTCCGCGGGGACGGTCGAGTTCGTCTACGACACCGACACGCAACAGGTGTACTTCCTCGAGCTCAACACCCGCCTCCAGGTCGAACACCCCGTCACCGAGCAGGTCTTCGACGTCGACCTCGTCGAGTGGATGCTCCGCGTCGGACTCGGCGACACCGGCCCGTCCGGCTTCCTCGCCGGCACCACACCCGTCCCGAACGGTCGTCACGCGATCGAAGCGCGTGTCTACGCCGAGGACCCGGTGAAGCACTACCAGCCCTCCACGGGGCTGCTCACCCGGGTCCGGTTCCCCGACACCGACGGTGCGGAGCGCGGCGACGTGCGGATCGAGACGGGCGTCGAGACGGGCGACGAGGTCTCTCCGGTCTACGACCCCATGCTCGCGAAGGTGATCGTCACCGCCGACGACCGTCGCACCGCCTTCGCCGCCCTGCAGCGCGCCCTGTCGGACACCGAGGTCGCCGGCATCGAGTCGAACCTCGGCCTGCTGGGGGCGATCTGCACCACCGACGCGGTGCTCGACGCGGCCGTGACCACGAACCTCCTCGAGGACGTCTCCGATCCCCGGCCACGCATCGACGTGCTCCGGGGCGGCGCATCGACGACCATCCAGGACTGGCCCGGCCGGATCGGTCTCTGGCAGGTCGGCATCAGCCCCGGCGGCCCCATGGACGACCGCTCCTTCCGGGCGGCGAACACCGCCGTCGGCAACCCGGAGGGCGCCCCGGCCCTGGAGTGCACCGTCTCCGGACCGGCGCTGCGGTTCACGGAGGAGACCGTCGTCGCCGTCACCGGCGCACCCGCACCCGTCACGGTCGACGGGGTCGCCGTCCCGCAGTGGGAGCCGATCACCGTCCCCGCGGGCGGCACGCTCGACGTCGGCACCGTCCGCGGGACCGGGGTGCGCACCTACCTCGCCGTCCGCGGCGGCCTCGACGTGCCCAGCTACCTCGGCAGCGCAGCCACCTTCGAGCAGGGCCGCTTCGGCGGGCACGGCGGCCGCCCGATCGCCACCGGGGACGTCCTCCGTGCCACCACCACCACGTCGCTGGCCACGCCGACCGTCATCGATCCCGCCGCCCGGATCAGCACGAGCAGCAGCTGGGAGCTGCACGTCACCGAGGGCCCCCAGCCCGCCCCGGAGTACTTCACCCGGGAGGACGTGCAGCAGCTCTACGACGCCACGTGGACCGTGCACTTCCACGCCGCCCGCACGGGGGTGCGCCTGATCGGCCCGAGACCGACGTGGGCGCGCAGCGACGGTGGGGAGGCCGGCCTGCACCCCTCGAACCTGCACGACAACGCGTACTCCGTCGGCGTCGTCAACTTCACCGGCGACACCCCCTCCGTCCTCGGCCCGGACGGGCCGAGTCTCGGCGGGTTCGCGTGTCCGGTCACCGTGGTGAGCGCGGACCGCTGGAAGCTCGGCCAGCTCCGCCCCGGCGACACCCTCCGGTTCGTCCCCGTCGACAGCACCCAGCTGCCCGCGATCGCCGAGGCGAACCGCACGAACACCGTCTTCACGCCGACCCTGAGCCGTCGCGACGACGACGACGGCGTCCTGGCCGCCCTGCCCGCCACCGGGACGACCCCGGCGGTGGTGTACCGGCGCGGCGGCGACGACAACGTGCTCGTCGAGTACGGGCCGATGACGTTGGACCTCGGCCTGCGCATGCGGGTCCACGCCCTGATGCAGGGCCTCCGCGAGGCGGCGCCGGCCGGGCTCGTCGACCAGACCCCCGGCGTCCGGTCACTGCACCTGCACGTCGACCCCGCGGTGCTGCCGATCCGACGCCTCGTCGACCTGCTGGTCGAGATCGAGCAGCACCTGCCCGCCACGGACGACCTCGTCGTCCCGAGCAGGGAAGTGCACCTGCCGCTCTCGTGGGACGACCCGACCGTCGCCGAGGCGATCGCCCGCTACGGCTCCCTCATCCGCGACGACGCCCCGTGGAACCCCTCGAACATCGAGTTCATCCGCCGCGCCAACGGGCTGGAGACCACCGACGACGTGCAACGCATCGTCACCGAGGCCGAGTACATGGTCCTCGGACTCGGCGACGTGTACCTCGGCGCCCCCGCCGCCGCGCCGCTGGACCCCCGGCACCGACTCCTGACCACCAAGTACAACCCGGCCCGGACCTGGACGGCAGAGGGAACCGTCGGCATCGGCGGCACGTACATGTGCATCTACGGCATGGACAGCCCCGGCGGCTACCAGCTCGTCGGGCGCACCGTCCCCATCTGGGCCGGCCTCCGAGCGCGACGGACGTCCTTCACCGACGGACACCCCTGGCTGCTGCGGTTCTTCGACCGCATCAGGTTCCACCTCGTCAGCCCCGACGAACTCACCGACCTGCGCGCCGAGATGGCAGCGGACCGGCTGCAGCTCGACATCCGCCCCGGCGAGTTCTCCCTCCGGCAGCACCAGGAGTTCCTCACCCGACACGCCGCGGACATCGAGGCGTTCCGCGCCCGCCAGGCCGCCGCGTTCGAGACCGAGCGCCTCGCGTGGGAAGCCGCCGGCGAGTTCGCACCGCGCGACGACGGAGCGGCCGCTGCGACGACCACGGACGACGTGTACAGCCGCCTGCCCGACGGAGCGACCGTCGTCGAGGCACCGATGGCCGGGGCCGTCTGGCGGGTCGACGCCGCCGCGGACGACGTCCTCGACGACGGCGCGGACCTGCTGGTGCTCGAGGCGATGAAGATGGAGACACCGGTCCGGGCGCCGCACCACCTCACCGTGCTGGAACTGCTCGTCGCCCCCGGGGACACCGTGGCGGCGGGCCAGCCCCTCGCCGTCGTCACCGCAGCCGACGTCCACGCCGACGTCTGACCACCGGCCAGCGCCCCGAAACGGAGACGACCCGCACCATGAGCACCACCACTCCCACCTTCCGTCCCACGGCCGCCGCTCCCACGCCGGACCCGGTCGCCCGCGTCACCGCGGCCTACGAGCGGATCGCGTCCGTCGACCGACCGGAGGTCTGGATCACCCTCCGGGACCGGGACGACGCGCTGGCCCGGGCACGCACCGTGCAGGAACGCCTGGACACGGTCGGTGCCGAACGCCTCCCGCTGGCCGGCACGGTGATCGCCGTCAAGGACAACATCGACGTCGCGGGACTGCCCACGACGTGCGCAGCACCGTGGACCGGGTTCGTCCCCGACGAGAGCGCGACGGCCGTCGCCCGTCTCGAGGACGCCGGTGCGGTCGTGATCGGCAAGACCAACCTCGACCAGTTCGCCACCGGTCTCGTCGGTACCCGCAGCCCCCACGGCGTCGTCCGGAACGCGTTCGACCCGGGACTCGTGTCCGGCGGGTCCAGTTCCGGGTCGGCGGTCGCCACCGCGCTCGGCATCGTCGACGCCGCCCTCGGCACCGACACGGCAGGGTCCGGTCGAGTCCCGGCCGCGTACAACCGGCTCGTCGGCATCAAGCCGACCCTCGGACTGGTGCCCGCTCGCGGCATGGCCCCTGCGGCTCCGTCCTACGACACCGTCACGGTGTTCGCTCCCACCCTCGCCGTCGCCGAGCACGTCGCCGCCGTCATCACCGGGGTCGATCCGCTCGACCCCACCAGCCGTGCGTGGGACCCGGCTGCTCCCGCCGCCGCGCCGCCCACGCCGCGGCTGGCGATCGCGCGGGAACCGGACCTCGCGCCGCTCAGCCCCGCGTGGCGCGCCAGCTACGACCAGACGCTCGAGGTGTTGCGCGCCGCCGGCGCGGAACTGGTCGAGACGGACATCACCCCGCTGCTGGACGCTGCGAAGCTGCTCTACGACGGTGCGCTCGTCGCCGAGCGCACGTACGCCGTCGGCCACCACCTCGACCCCGACCACGGATCGGGGGACCCGAGCGTGACCGCGATCATCCGGGGCGGGCACGGTCCGAGTGCCGTCGACCTGGTGGCCGACCAGCAGACCCTCCGGCGCGCGGCCCTGACCGCTCGGACACTCCTCGGCGAGGTCGACGCGCTCCTGCTGCCCACCGCGCCCGGCCACCCGAGCATCGCCGACGTGCAGGCCGACCCGATCGGCGTGAACTCGTGGGTCGGGACCTTCACCAACTTCGTCAACCTGCTCGACCTCGCGGCGATCGCGGTCCCCGGAGCCGAGGCCGACGGCCGACCCTTCGGCGTCACGCTCATCGGTCCGGCCTTCTCCGACGCAGCCCTCGCCGACCTGGCCGACCGGTTCCTCCTGCACGAGACGGGGCGATCTGCGCCGTGGCGCCCGCCGACGATCGACATCGCCGTGTTCGGAGCCCACATGAGCGGACAACCCCTGAACCGGCAGCTCACCGACCTGGGTGCCGTCCACGCCGGACCCGCGGTCACCGCGCCGCGCTACCGCCTCCACGCCCTCCCGACGACGCCGCCGAAGCCCGGCCTGGTCCGCGTGCACGACGGCGGCGCCGCGATCACGGGGGAGCGGTGGTCGATCCCCGCCGCACGCGTCGGCACCTTCCTGACGCAGCTCGTCGCGCCGATGACCGTGGGCGTCGTCGAGCTCGGGTCCGGCGACACGGTCCTCGGCTTCCTCTGCGAACCGCTCGCGACCGTCGACGCACCGGACATCACCGACGCGGGGTCCTGGAGGTCCCACCTCGCGGCGCGGTAGGACCCGCGACGCGCGACGGCCGGGGCGGCGGCGACACGCCCCCCGCCCCGGCCGACGTGCAACGCGTCACCAGTGCACGTGCCACCCGATCGAGTTGTTGGTCGAGCCCCCGTGCGCCGACTCGGCGTGGGCGGTCGTCGGGGTCGCGGGCCCGCCGAGTGCGGCCGTCGCCGCGACGGCCACCGCCGCGGCGACGAGGCCGATCCGGGGCACGAGCGCCCCCAGGGACGAGAGGGACGGGGTCGAGGTCGAGGTCGTCATCAGGTTCTCCTCCGGACGGACGGACGGACGGACGGACGGTCGGATGGGCGGACGGTCGGATCGGACAGGAACGGATCCGAACGAGCAGTGCAGGCCGCACCGCCTCGCGAGACGATCGTATGGCGAACCCTGCATCGCGAGCCCTGAGAACCCGACCAGCCGCCGGCCGTCCGCGCCGCCAGGACGGCCCGCAGCCGGGACGCGTGGCAGGGTTGACCTGTCCGTCGAGCGCGCGGCTCCGGGTGGTCGACGCCGACCGGAGCCGACCGCCACCGCACGTCGTCACGCACGAGGAGACCCATGTCCCGCAAGACCATCGTCATCACCGGGGCCAGTGACGGCATCGGTGCCGCCGGCGCACGTCAGCTCGTCGCGGACGGGCACGACGTCGTGGTCGTCGGCCGTTCAGCCGACAAGACGCGCGCTCTCGCGGAGGAACTGCACGTGCCGTTCCACCTGGCCGACTTCGCCGAGCTGGAGCAGGTCCGCACCCTCGCCGCGGCGCTCCGGTCCGAGCACGCCCGCATCGACGTGCTGGTGAACAACGCCGGCGGGATCTTCGGTGACCGGGCCCGCACCGCGGACGGGTTCGAGAAGACGCTCCAGGTCAACCACCTCGCCCCGTTCCTGCTGACGAACCTGCTGCTCGACACCCTCCTCGACAGCCACGCGACCGTGGTCAACACGTCGAGCATCGCGGCACGGCTGTTCGGCCGGATCGACCTCGACGACCTCGGCAACGAGCGGCGGTACTCGTCGAACAAGGCCTACGGCGACGCGAAGCTGGCGAACGTCCTGTTCACCAAGGAACTGCACCGGCGCTTCCACGCCGACGGGCTGTCCGCCGCCGCGTTCCACCCCGGGGTGGTCCGCACCAACTTCGCCGCCGACACGACGAGCCTCATGCGCTTCGTGTACCGCACCCCGCTCGCCCGCGTGTTCGGCTTCATCGGCCCCGAGGCCGGCGCGGCGCCGATCTCGCAGTTCGCCGAGGGGGAGCCCGGCGTCGACTGGACCTCCGGCGAGTACTACGAGAAGGGCGTCGTGGCGCGGACCAACCCGCAGGCAGCCGACCCTGCCCTCGCCGCAGGACTCTGGGAGCGGAGCGCCGCGATGGTCGGACTGGCGTCCTCCGGACGCTGACCCGGCGACGCCGGGGCCGGACCGGTGACGGGTGACCGGTCGTCGGGGCCGACACCCGTGAGCGGGACGGACGCCGGGACGGACGGGAGGCGCGGTGCGGGCCCGCACCGCGCCTCCCGTCCGTCCTCCGGTCACCGACCGAAGCCGTCATCGCGGCGGCGCGCAGGCGGCGCCGTCAGCGCTGCGGGACCGGTTCCGTGAGGCCGAGGATGCAGCCCTCCACCGCCGCGATGCGGACGCGCTCGGTGTCGTCGTGCAGGACGCTCTGGCTGACCGCGCCGACGTGCGCGGCGACGACGGCGCGGGTGAACAGTGCCGGGTCGACGGTCGGTCGTCGCCCGATCCGCGCGAGGCTGCCGACGAGCAGCGGCTGCAGGGTGTCGTGGAAGTGGTCGGTGTGCTCGCGCAGCAGCCGGTTCAGCGCCTCGTCGTGCCGCGCGCGGGTGATCAGCACCGAGCGGATCGCGTACCACTTCTCCTCCGGCGGGAGCCCCGACACGACGCCGCGGACGACGTCGTCGATGGTCGGGTCGTCGGCGGTCTCGGCGCGCTCGAGCACGCCGCTGAGCAGCTCGAACACCAGGGCCGCCTGCTGCTCGTACACGGCGAAGAAGAGCTCGTCGACACTGCTGAAGTTCGAGTAGAACGCGCCGCGGGTGAACCCCGCGCGGCTGACGACCGCCTCGACGCTCACCGCCGTGGTGCCGGTCTCGTCGAACACCGCCTCGGCGGCCGCGACGAGCTGCGCCCGGGTGCTGCTGCGCCGTCGGACCGGTCGCGCGGCTGCCGGAGGGGGAGTGCTCATGCGTCCACGCTACTGAGCCGTCGGCGGCACCGCGGCGAGGTAGTCGTGGACGGGCCGGACCGGGGCCAGGGTCAGGTCGGTCAGGACGTGCGACGCGCTCACGACCTCGAGGACGGGCAGGTCGGCCATCGGTGCCATGACGTGCTCGAAGAGCTGCAGTCGCGCCGGTCCGGTCCAGGCCTCCTTGACCGTGACGTCGGTGATCTCGGTGCGCACGAGGTGTGCGGCCCGCAGGCCCTGGGTGAAGACGTCGGGCACGAACTTCACCATGAACGTCGGCACCGCGATCTGCGCCCGCGCCTCGTCGAGGTCGAGCGGTTCCCACTCGTACGCCATCGTCGCGGTCGCCACACGCTCGGTGCCGCGGTCGAGCGTCCCGACCAGGGCGCCCTCGTCGACGCGCAGCCGCGGGGTGCCGAGCACCTTCGGGTACGCGATGAGCTCGCGGCCGGAGACCGTGGCGGCGAAGTTGTCGAGGTACATGGCGTGCAGGTACTCGCCGTGCTCGCCGTCGTGGGTGACCTGGATCGCCTGTCCGGACTCGACGTAGGGGCCGTAGCCGTCGACCTCCCCCATCTTCATGACCTCGAACCGGACGAGTGGCTCCTCGACGACCAGGGGCTCGGGCACGACCGCGCGGAGCGCCTCGGGGTCGGTGCGGTAGACGACGTTGAGGTACTCGCGGTCCCGGAAGCGCGTGGCGCGCATCGGGTACACGGGGGCGGTGAGCGGGGTGGTGCCCCGGCGCAGCGCGTCGAGGGGATCCATGGGTCGTCCTTCCGATTGCAGTACAGATCGTATCGAGTACAGTCTGTATCGAGAGGTCCGGAGTGACAAGTCCCGGGCCCCATCCGTCCCCACGAGGGACCCCGCACCCGAGAGGAAGCCCAGATGGCGTACCAGCTGCCCGCAGACCACCGGTCCCGCCCCGTCGCCGTGATCGGAGGCGGCACGCTCGGCCGCCGCATCGCGCTCATGTTCGCGAGCGGGGGTGCCGAGGTCCGCGTCCACGACCGCTCCGAGCAGGTCCGGGACGACGCGGTCGCCTACGTCGAGGCCACGCTGCCCGAGGTCGTCGCGGCGCGGGACGGCGCGGTCGCCGGTTCGGTCCGCGGTGACGGCGACCTCGCCTCGGCCGTCGAGGGCGCCTGGCTCGTCGTCGAGGCGATCCCCGAGCGCCTCGACCTGAAGACGCCGCTGTTCGGACAGCTCGACCGGCTCGTCGCCGCCGACACGATCCTCGCCACGAACTCGTCGTCGTACCCGTCGCGGCTCGTGGTCGACGAGGTCGAGCACCGCGAGCGGGTCCTCAACGTGCACTTCTCCATGCCGCCCCAGCAGAACGCCGTCGACCTGATGAGCGACGGTGAGACCAACCCGGGGATCATGACGTTCCTGCAGGAGCACCTGCCCCGCTACGGCGTCTTCCCGTTCGTCGCGCGCCGGGAGTCGACCGGGTTCATCTTCAACCGGATCTGGGCGGCCATCAAGCGCGAGTCGCTGGCGGTCGTGGCCGACGGCGTCTCGACACCCGAGGACGTCGACGCCATGTTCCGGATCAACTCGGGTGCCCCGGCCGGGCCGTTCCGGATGATGGACCAGGTCGGTCTCGACGTCGTGCTCGACATCGAGGACCACTACGCCGCCGAGGACCCGCACCTGCCGGAGGGGCCGCGTCGGCTGCTGCACGAGTACGTCGACGCCGGACACCTCGGCGTGAAGACCGGTCGGGGGTTCTACCGCTACGACGACTGAGCCGCGTCCGCCTCCGCGTCCGCGGACGCGGACCTGGACCGGTGAGCCGACCGCAAGCGGTGACGGACGGGAGGCACGGCACCGGACCGGCACCGCGCCTCCCGTCCGTCAGCCGACCACGGTCAGACCGACGGTCGCCCGGTCAGGCCGCCATCGGACCGGAGCGGCGGTGCCCGCGGACGTCGAAGCGGTCGAGCATCATCACCTTGTGCCAGACCGCGACGAAGTCGCGGACGAACCGCTCCTAGCCGTCGCTGCCGGCGTCGACGTCGGCGACGGCCCGCAGCTGCGCGTTCGACCCGAACACCAGGTCGGCGCGCGAGGCCGTCCACCGTGCCTCGCCGGACGCCTGGTCCCGGCCGGTGAAGGTCGTGGCCGCGTCGTCGTCCTTCGTCCACACCAGCGCCGTGTCGGTCAGGTCGACGAAGAAGTCCGTCGTGAGCACGCCCACCCGGTCGGTGAGCACGCCCGTGTCCGAGCCGTCCCAGTTCGCGCCGAGCACGCGCAGTCCGCCGGTCAGGACGGTCCACTCGGGTGCCGTCAGCGTGAGCAGGTTCGCCCGGTCGAGGAAGACCGCCTCGGGCGCGACGCCCGCCGCGAAGTCGTCGTACCGCGGGGAGACGAAGTTCCGGAAGCCGTCGGCGACCGGGCGGAGCCACTCGAACATCTCGACGTCGGTGCGGTCCTGCGTGGTGTCGACCCGACCCGGTGTGAACGGCACGGTGGTCTCGGTGCCGGCGGCCCGTGCCGCCTGCTCGACGCCGACGCACCCGGCGAGCACGACGAGGTCGGCGAGCGAGACCTGCCGGCCGCCGGAGGTGCGGGCGAAGTCCGCCTGCACGCCACGCAGGGCCTCGACGACGGGGACGGTCCGGCAATTGACGGCCCAGTCCTTCTGCGGGGCCAGGGCGCGCTTCGCTCCGTGACTGGGAGGAGCACGTGAGACCGGCCGCTCGGCGCTGTGGATCCGGTCACGAGCGAGCACCCGCCGGGCGTCCACAGGGCCCCGCCGGGCGTCCGTCGGGCACCCGCCGCGCACCCGCCGGACTTCCGCCGGCGGCGACGACCTGCCAGCATGGTCCCCACCGGACGACGACGTCCGTCAGACCCGAAGGGACCCCGCCGTGTCCGTCACGCTCAACCCGTACATCGGCTTCCGCGACCAGGCCCGCGAGGCCCTCGACTTCTACCACCGCGTCTTCGGCGGGGAGCTCAAGACGATGACCTTCGCCGAGGGCGGCATGGTCCAGGACCCGGCCGACGCCGACAAGGTCATGCACGGCCAGATCGTCGCCGAGGACCTGACGCTGATGGCCTCGGACGCCCCGGCGAGCATGCCGACGCCGACCGAGAGCAACATCTCGGTGTCCCTCAGCGGCGACGACGAGGCACGGCTCACCGGCTACTGGGAGGGCCTCGCCGACGGCGCGACGGTCATCGAGCCGCTGACGAAGGCGCCGTGGGGCGACACGTTCGGCATGCTCACCGACCGCTTCGGGGTCACCTGGCTCGTGAACGTCAGCGGCGTCCCGGCCTGAGCGGGCCGGGTCGCGGTCCGCGGGACCACGGACGGACGGGAGGCGCGGTGCCAGCCGGCACCGCGCCTCCCGTCCGTCGATCGGTGCTGACCACCGACCGGATCTGACCGACGGTCAGCGCCGATCCGCGATCAGTGCCGTCCGTCGATCAGTGCTGACCGTTGATCAGTGCTGACCGTTGATCAGTGCTGACCGTTGATCTGGCCGAGCCAGCGACCGAAGGTCGCCTCGTGTTCGTCGTGCAGCACGCGCAGCGTCGTGGTGGTGGGGTTCCAGCGTCGCTCGGTGTCGGCGCCGTGCCCCTCGTGGAGGTCCAGGCTCATGATGTGCTCCTTCGCAGGTCTGTGGATGGTTCGACGCCGGGGGCGGCTCCGGCATTCCCGATCACGGCGTGACCATGCCGCCGTTGACGTTCAGGGTCTCGCCGACGACGAAGCTCGACTCCTGCGAGGCGAGGAACACGTAGGCCGGCGCGAGCTCGGCGGGCTGCGCGGCGCGGCCCATCGGAGACTCGCTGCTGCCGAACTCGGGGAGCGACTCGGGGTCGACACCGCCGCTCGGCTGCAGGACGGTCCAGGTGGGCCCCGGAGCGACGACGTTCACCCGGATCCCGCGCTCCACGAGGAGCTGCGACAGCCCCTTCGAGAAGTTGTTGATCGCGCCCTTCGACGCGGCGTAGTCGAGCCGGTCGGGTGCCGGCTGGTACGCCTCCATCGACGCGGTCGTCGTGATGGTCGACCCGGGCTCGAGGTGGGGGAGCGCGGCCTTCACGAGCCGGAACAGCCCGAACACGTTGACGTCGAACGTCGCCTCGAACTGGTCGTCGGTGATGTCGAGCAGGTCGGGCTGCCAGCGCTGCTTGCCGGCGACGCTCACGACCGTGTCGATCCCGCCGAGCTCCGCCACGGCGCGCTCGATCAACTCGCCCGCGTACGCCTTGTCGCGCAGGTCTCCCGGCACGGTCACCGCGCGGCGACCGGCGGCCTCGACCTGCTCGACCACGTGGTCGGCGTCGGACTGCTCCTCGGGCAGGTACGCGAGGACGACGTCGGCACCCTCGCGGGCGAAGGCGATCGCGACGGCCGCGCCGATGCCCGAGTCAGCCCCGGTGATGACCGCACGTCGGCCCTGCAGGCGCCCGGTGCCGCGGTAGGAGTCCTCGCCGAGGTCGGGGACCGGGGTCATCTGCGACTGCAGGCCAGGCTCGTCCTGGGTCTGCGGATCGGGGGAGACGTTCGGGTAGCGGGTCCGCGGGTCGCCGAACACGAACTGGTCGACGGGTGCTGCCTGGTCGTCGGGCGCGTGCCCGTCCTGCTCGGTCATGCTCGTGTGGCTCCTTCGACGGTGGGTGTTCCGGGGGACACACAACCCGTCCACCCCTGGAAGCACCTGCAGTGGCGTCCGTTGTGCGCACCGTTCCGGGGGACACGGGCTCCTGCGCGGCCGCCCAGGCTGCACGGGCAGCGTGACCGCCATGAGCGACGACCAGCACGACGAGCAGCAGACCCGCGACGACTTCGCCGACGCCGTCAACATGACCGCGTCGGAGCTGCAGCGGTGGCTGGACTCCGACGAGTCGAAGGAGGTCGGGCAGAAGCCGTCGAGCGGCGGCGAGTCCACCGGGCACGAGAGCGGGCGCCACATCGTCCGGATCCTCGAGAAGCAGCAGGGTGACTACACCGACGACGACTACGCGCACATGCGCAAGGTCGTCGGGTACGTGGCCCGGCACAGCAAGCAGGAGCCGAAGGGCGACGCGCACGACTCGAAGTGGCGCTACTCGCTCATGAACTGGGGCCACGAACCCGAGAAGTGAGCACGACCGACCGACCGGGCCGGGCCGGGCCGGGCACCGTGCCCGGGCCGCGATCGGGCAGGATGGACCCGTGGACGACTCCGGCATGCCCCGTTTCCGTCGCGTCTGGTCGACGATCCAGGTCGGCGTGCTCGCCGCGGCCGTCGTCTTCTGCGTCGTGATGCTCGTGATCGGCCAGGGCAAGCTCGACCGCGTGTACGCCGTCGCCGCGGTGTTCTTCGGCCTGGCCCTGGTTGGGCACGCGACGTACCTCTGGCTGCTGGCGCGGTCGCGCCGCTGAGGTGGCCGTCCGGGTCCCGCCGCGGAGGCGGCCGCGCGGATCCCGCCGCAGCGGCGGCTGTCAGCCGCCGTCGGCCGTCCTGTGGGCGGGTCCGGTCGTGTGGTCCACGCGACCGCGGGACGGACGGGAGGCCCGTGGCGGCGTCGCCACGGGCCTCCCGTCCGTCCCGTGCCGGGCCGGGCCGTCCTGCTAGGCGAGCTGCGAGACGCGCACCCAGTCGACGAGCATCTGCTGCGGGAACCGGGTCGTCGCGTCGGGCGACCCCGGCCACGTGCCGCCGACGGCGACGTTGAGGAGCACGAAGAACGGCTTGTCGAACACCCACGGGTTCGCGCCGACGTCGGCCCGGGTGACCGTCCGCTGCGCGACCCCGTCCACGAGCCACGTGATCGAACCCGGGCGCCAGTCGACACCGAAGACGTGGAAGTCGTCGGCGAAGGCCGCGCCGGTCGGGTTCGTGTACGCGGCCGACAGGCCGGAGGCGCCGGAGTAGCCGGGGCCGTGCACGGTCGCGTGGACGACCGTCGGCTCGTACCCGACGTTCTCCATCACGTCGATCTCACCGCAGGCCGGCCAGCCGACCTGGCCGATGTCGGCGCCGAGCATCCAGAACGCCGGCCAGATGCCCTGCCCGCGCGGGATGCGGATGCGGGCCTCGACCCGGCCGTACTGGGCGGTGAAGGTGCTCTCGGTCTTCAGCCGGGCGGAGGTGTACGACCCGTCGGCCTCCCGGATCGCCGTGATGACGAGGTTGCCGTTGCCGTCGAGGGCGGCGTTCCGGCGGGAGTCCGTGTAGGTCTCGAGCTCCGCGTTGCCCCAGCCGCCGGCGCCGGTGTCGAAGCGCCAGATGCCGGGGTTCGGGGCGGTCCCGGCGGGGCCGTTGAACTCGTCGGCGGCGAGGAGCGCGGTGGTGGTGCCGGCCGTCGGCGTCGTGCTCGTGGTCCGACGGGTCGCGGCGGACGCGCTGTCGGTCGCGAGGAACGCGGAGCCGGCCACGGCCGCGGTGGCACCGCCGGCGAGGCCGAGGGTCAGGAAGCGACGGCGGTCGAGCGCGTCGTGGTGCTGGGGCATGGGGTGGTCCCTGTGCTGGACCGGACGGGTGCTCCGGCGGGTGTGGGTGGGGGGCTGGAGGATCTTGTCCCCTCCGGCCCCGGTGCGCCAGTCCGTGTTCGGGGGGCACCCGGACGAGGGAGGTCGGCGTGCCGCTGCGCCTCGCGGCCGGCCGGGGATGCGTGGTGCCGGGGCCGCACCGTCCGGCGTGTCGCGGGTCCGGTCCGGCTGCGCTTTCCGGCCCCGCGCGGAGGCCGAGCGACGTCTCGCGTCACGCTGTGTCGGCCTGTGTCGGCCTGTGTCGGCCTGTGTCGGGCTGTGTCGGCCTGTGTCGGCCTGCGTCGGGCTGTGTCAGGCTGTGTCGGCCTGCGTCGGGCTGTGTCAGGCTGTGTCGGCCTGCGTCGGGCGGTGTCAGGGGCGGTAGCCGACGCACAGGACGGTCACGTCGTCCGGGTGGTCACCGGCGTGGGCGAGCTCGGCGATGCCGTCGACGATCTGCTGCGGGTGCTGCCGTTCCGCGACCCAGGCCTCGAAGCGCTCGACCGCGTCGAGGTCGCCGCCGAACAGGTCGAGCACGCCGTCGCTCACCGCCACGACGACGTCGCCGGGCTCCAGGTCGGTCTGGTCAGCGGTCCACTCGGTGCCGACGCCGATCGGCAGGTGCGCCGCGCGCAGGGGGTGGACGGTGCCGTCGGCCCGGCGGAGCACGGCGAGCCCGTGTCCGGCGTCGACCCACCGCGCCCGGCCGTCCCGGGCGACGCGGAAGTGGAAGCAGGTGGTGAACTGCCCGCTCGTCAGGTCGGAGACCCCGGTGGCCAGCCCCGTGGCGGCCCGACGGACCGCGACGGCCGGGTCGGACTCGTCGACGGTGCTGCGGATGAGGGAGCGCACCGCGGCGGCGATCATGCCCGCGCCGACGCCCTTGCCCATCACGTCGCCGAGGGTGAACGCTGCACCGTCGGCGGTGGGGAACCAGTCGTAGAAGTCGCCGCCGACGGTCCGGGCCGGGATGCAGACCCCGACGGCGCGGAACTCGTCGGGCAGCCCGGCGGCGGTCGTCGGGAGCAGGGACTGCTGCACGAGCGCCGCGCGACCGATCTCGCCCTCGGCGATCCGGCGGCGGCGCTGCGCGGTGTCGAGCTGCAGCCCGGACAGGCGTGCGAGCTCGTTCGTGACCGCTGCCGCGGCGGCGTAGACGAGCAGGGCGAGCACGAGTCGGACGAGTTCGCTCGGCTGCGGGGTCCGCGGCGCGATCGCGTAGGACAGCATGAGCGTCGCGGCCGTCCCGACCAGGGGGTACACCACGTGCTGCCGGCCCGGGTTCGTCGCCATCCAGATCACCGGGAGCACGACGATCGCCAGGAACACCGACCGAGCGTCGCCCGTGCCGTAGCGGAGGAGTCCGATCGCCAGGAAGTCGAGTGCGGGGACGAGCAGTTCGAGACGGGTGACCGCGGGCCACCGTGCCATCGCCCCCGCGGCGACCAGCCCGACGAGCGCGAGGCCGACGCCGGACCACATGGCACGCGCGTCGGTGACGTCGAGTCCCTGCACGACCGTGCTCGTCACCGCGGCGGCGACGATGAGGACCGCGACCACGGTCTGCTTCGTGAGCGGGTGCCACGACGCGCGCAGAGCGCTCAGGACGATCGGCCCCGTGTCGTCCCGGACGGACGCCGTCCACGTGGGGGAGGCGTGGCTGCCGGTGGTGCTCGTCACGCGCCCGAGTCAATCGGGTCGAGCATCACTCGGCAAGTCCGCGTCCAGGGGTGTCGCGCAGGTTGGACTGGTATCGGCGACGTTGGACGACGGGCGTCGCCCGGTCGTGCGCGGGGCGTCGCGCGTTCGCACCAAGGACGTGGCGGGTCCGCACGCGGGGCGTCGCGGCATCGCCCAGGGGCGCCGCCGGGTCAGACGCCGAGGCGGAGCAGCAGGGGCCCGAGGAGGCCGACGACCCACACGAGCACCATCACGAGCGCCCCGCCGACGATGAACCGACGGCGCCGACGCAGGCGCGGACTGCGGTCGTCGTCACCCCACATCTGCGCCCGCACGAGCGTGCGGTTCGCCTGCTCGACGACCTTGCGCACCTCGGGGTCGTCGAGCGGGAGCGCCCCGGACCGGGCGTGTTCCGCGATCGCCGTCGCTTCGGCGACGGTCAGCTCGTCCTTCGGCATGGGGCCATCGTCCCACCCCGTGCCGTGCGGCGGCCAGGAGCCGTGACGGGTTCAGCGGGTCGGGCCGCCCTCGGCCCGCAGGCGAGCGAGTTCCTCGGCCAGGAGCTCGCGTGCCCACCCGACGTCGTCCTGCCGGGGACGGTGCGCCAGGTGCAGGGCGAGCCCGTCGAGGAGGGCGTGGAGCCGCGCGACCCGGCGCTCGGTCGGGGCCGGTGCTCCGCTCCCGGTCCCGGACGGGTTCAGCAGTGCGAGGAGCGACGCGCACGCGGACCGCACCGCGCGGTCGGCCTCGTCCCACGCCGCACGCACCCCGGGATCGGTCAGGGCGACGGACCCGAGGGTGAGGAACACCTCGGTCTCGGTACGGCGCTCGTCGTCGAGCGGCAGCAGCTGCTCGAGGCACCGGGAGACGAGGGGAACCGGGTCGACCTCGGGCGCGGGCAGGGAGGGGTCTGCGAACACCGCGTCCATGCGCTCCTGGACCCGTGCGGCCACGCGCCGCAGGCAGGCCACGCGCAGGGCGTCCTGGGTCGGGTAGGCGCGGCGCAGCGAGGCGGTCGCGATGCCCGCTTCCTCGGCGACGTTCCGGACCGAGAACGCCACGAGCCCGTCGCGCGTGAGGACCCGCCAGGCTGCGTCGCCGATCTGCCGGTCGCGTTCGTCGTGGTCGATCAGGCGGGGCACGTGCCGATCGTACACAGTCGTACTAGCATCGCCGTTGTGAACACAGTCGTACTCGATCAGTCCTCCGGTACCCAGGGGTTCCCGTGCTGATCGCCGTCATCGTCGCCTGCGAAGCGGGTTTCTGGGTGGCGGTGCTCGGCGGCCTGGTCCTCCGGTACGTCGTCGGACTCCGCCGGACCGGAGCGGTCCTGCTCGCCCTCGGGCCCGTCCTCGACGTCGTCCTGCTCGCGGTGACCGCACTCGACCTCGCCCGCGGCGGGACGGCCGACTGGATGCACGGTCTCGCCGCGCTGTACGTCGGCGTCTCCCTCGCGCACGGGCGCCGCATGGTCGCCTGGGCCGACGCGCGCTTCGCCCACTGGCGGACGGGGCGTCCGCTCCCGGAGCGCAGGACCGGGTGGGCGTACACCCGTGCGTGCTGGGCCGACGTGCTCCGGACCGGCGTCGGCGTCGTCGTCGCGGCCGGCGTCATCGGAGCGTTCGTGCTCGCGTTCGGTACCGGGGAGCGCACGGCAGCCCTCGTCGCGTGGCTCCCGGTCCTCGCGGTCGTGCTCGGCGTCGAACTCCTGTGGGCCGTCAGCTACACGGTGTGGCCGAAGCGCGCACGCTGACGGTGCCCGGTCGTCGCGACACCCGACGACCGCGCACGATGCCGGTGCGCGGTCGTGACGACCCCGCACGGCTCGTCCGCTCGCCGCGGCCGTCGCCCGTCGACGTCGGGTGTCCGGTGGACGACCCGCTGGACGGCACCGCAGGCCGCACCGGGTACCGATGGGGACATGGCACATCGGTTCCGCGGGAAGATCGTCGTCGTCACCGGAGCATCGAGCGGCATCGGGAGGGCCGCCGCGCACGAGTTCGCGCGGCAGGGCGCGACCCTCGTCCTCGCCGCTCGCGGCAGGGAGAGCCTCGAGGCGGCGGCGCAGGAGTGCCGCGACCTCGGTGCCGAGGCGGTGGCGATCCCGACCGACGTGGCCGACGAACACCAGGTCCGCGACCTCGTCGCCACGACCACCACGCGCTTCGGCCACATCGACGTCTTCGTCGGCAACGCCGCGCTGTTCGTCTACGGCCTGTTCGAGCAGACCCCCGTCGAGGCCTTCAAGCGGGTCGTCGACACGAACCTGCACGGGCACGTGCACGCCGTGAAGGCGCTCCTGCCGCACTGGAAGCAGCGCGGCGAGGGCACCTACGTGCTCGTCGGCTCAATCCAGTCGCTGCTGTCCGCGCCGTACCAGTCGGCGTACGTGACGAGCAAGCACGCAGCCCTCGGCCTGATGGACGTGCTCGCCGACGAGCACCAGGGCACCCGGATCCGCTTCGGCGCGGTGCTGCCGTCGACGATCGACACCCCGATCTACCAGAACGGCGCCAACTACACCGAGAAGGCGTCGCACCCGCTGCCGCCGACCGTGCCGGTCGAGCGCGCCGCGAAGGCCGTCGTCCGCCAGGCGCTGCACCCGAAGCGCAACCGCTACGTCGGACGCCTGCAGGCGGCGCTCGTCCCCGCCGAGTTCATCGTCCCCGGGATCTTCCACCGGATCACCCGTCCCGCTGTCGAGGTGTTCGCGCTCCGCGGTCGCCAGGCGCCCACCGACGGCAACCTCTACGCGCCCGCCGACCACGCGAACGCGACCGACGGTGGCTGGGTCGCGAAGCGCCGCCGCGTCACCCGCCCGCTCCTGTGGGCGGGCATCGCCGCGGTGGTGGGCACGGTCGTGCTCGGCCGCTCGCGTCGCTGACGCACCACCGGACGGACGGGAGGCGCGGCACCGGTCGGTGCCGCGCCTCCCGTCCGTCACACGGTCGCGTCACGGGCGCGGGCCGCCGGACCGGGTCGGCGCGTGCCCGGCCGTCGCGACCGGCCGTCCCGTCACGCCGCGCGGGCCGTCGAGCACCGCGGCCACCGCCTCGATCTCGACCAGTTGGTCGTCGTAGCCGAGGACGGTGACGCCGAGCAGCGTGCTCGGCACGTCGTGCTCCCCGAAGGCGTCGCGGACGACCTGCCACGCGGCGACGAGGTCGGCCTGCCGCGTCGAGGCCACGAGCACCCGGGTCGAGACGACGTCCTCGAGGGCGGCGCCGGCGTCCGCGAGCGCCTGGCGCAGGTTCGCGACGCAGGCGGCGGCCTGCCCGGCGTGGTCGCCGACGGCGACCGTGCGGCCGTCCGCGTCGAGTGGGCAGGCCCCCGCCAGGAAGACGAGCCGCGCATCGGCCGGTGCGGTCGCGGCGTAGGCGTACTCGGCGACCGAGCTGAGGGACGAGGACCGGATGAGCTGCACAGCGCTGACCATGACGCCATCCTCCCCGAGGCCGGCACCTCCGGCTCGGGTCAGGGGTCGAGGCGGGTCCAGCCGCTCAGCGCCCGCCAGGTGCGCGGGTCGAACGTGAACACGCTGCCCATGCCCGGCTGGTCCAGGCGCCGCGAGACGGGCTCGCCCCGCAGGTCGGCGAGGAGCAGCGCCCCGACAGCGCCGTGGGCCACCACGGTGACGTCCGTGCCCCGACCGGCGGCGGCGGTGAGGTCGCGGACCGCCCCGACGATCCGGCGCTGCGCGTCGACCGCCCGCTCCCACCCTCGCACCGACTCCTCGGGCCGCGCGAAGAACGCGTCGACCACCGGTTCGAACGCCTCGGGAGGCAGGTAGCCGGTCGCGCTCCGGTCGATCTCGCCGAGCCGCGCGTCCTGCTCCGGCACCACACCGACCGCCGCGCCGAGGACGGCCGCGGTCTCGACGGCCTTGCGCTCGGTGCTCGAGACGATCCGGCGCACCCCGGGTGCCCACGCGACGCGGTGCGCGCCGGACGCCCGGGCGCGGCCGGAGTCCGACAGTCCCCAGGACTCGATCGGGACCGCGGGGTCGACGACGACCTCGGCGTGGGTCAGGAAGAACGACGGCACCGGCACAGCCTGGCAGACCCGTCCACCACCACGGCAGGGGTCGGTCGTATGGTGTGCTCGTGGAGTTCCCGGGGGAGGCGGACGGCGCGCGTGACGCGTCGACCTCTCCGGGGTCACCCCGGGGCACGCAGGACCAGCAGGACCACACGCCCCGAGAGGCGCGGCGCGCTCCGCGCACCAGCCCTCACGGAGGCACCGACAGGTCCCCCGGGAACCCCACGCACGCACCGCTCCCGGTCGTGGCGCAGGCGCTCGCCGACGCCTTCCTCGCGGCCGACGACTGGAGCCGCGACGCGCTGACCGCCGCCGGGTACGACGTGCTCGGGGTGGAGCGGACGTACGTCGGTGTCGCGGTCGGGACGGCGCTCGACGCGTATCCACGGCCGCCCGTCGACGCGCCCCGGCAGCTCGCCGCGGTGCTCGCGACCGCCCCGCGCCTCGTCCGCCTCCACGACAGCCGCGGACCACGACGGCCCGTCCGGGTCCTGGCCCGGCAGGCCACGGCCGTGCGGGCGCGTCCGGTGACGGACAGCCGGCTGCTCGTCGACACGCTGCCCGAGCTCGCCCGAGCGCTCGACCTGACGGTGGGGCGGTTGCTCTGGCTCGCCGACACCCGCGGGTGGAACCGCCGTCCGGGTGCGTCGAGCCCGCTCCACCACGTCCGGCACGAGTGGGTCGCGCGGCCCGGGCGGACCCCGAGGCTCCTCGAGAAGCCGATGGCGATGCTCCGGCGCACCCAGCGCACCGTCCTCGACGACCTGCTCGCGGCGCTGCCGGTCCACGACGCAGCGCACGGCTTCGTGACCGGGCGCAGCGTCGTCACCGGTGCCACCGGGCACGTCGGACGCCGGGTCGTCCTGACCGCCGACCTCACGTCGTTCTTCGCCACGGTCCGAGCGCCGACCGTGTACGGCGTGTTCCGCGCCGCGGGGTACGCCGAGCCGCTGGCGCACGTCCTCACCGGGCTCTGCACGCACCGGGTCCCGGTCCACGTCCTCACGGCGATGCCGCCGGGCGGGAGCATCGACGAGCGTCGGGCGCTCCGGGACGCCCTCGTCGAGGCGCACCTGCCCCAGGGAGCCCCGACGTCGCCGGCGCTCGCCAACCTGGCCCTCCGACACCTCGACGCCCGACTGGCCGGGTGGGCGACCGCAGCGGGGGCGACGTACACGCGGTACGCCGACGACCTGACCTTCAGCGGCGACGACCGCCTCGCTGCCCGCGCCGACGCGTTCCTCCGCGGTGTCGAGCGGATCGTCGCCGACCAGGGCCACACGCTGAACCCCCGGAAGACCCGGGTCCGGCCGGCCGGGGTGCGGCAGTCGGTCACCGGTGTGGTCGTGAACGAGCGCACCGCACCCGGCCGCCGCGAGGTCGACCGTCTCAAGGCCGTGCTGCACAACTGCGTCGTGCACGGTCCGGCGTCGCAGGACCGCGCGGGGCACGCGGACTTCCGGGCGCACCTGCTCGGCCGGATCGGCTGGGTCGGTCAGGTGCACCCGGACCGGGCAGCGAAGCTCCGGGCGCTGTTCGCCCGGATCGAGTGGTGAGACGAGCCCCAGCGCACGGAACCACCCGGTAGCGGCGCTCGTCCGAGCGCCGACCCCGGACCGCGCCCCTGGCCCCGCACCGGTGTGCTCGCTACCGTGACGCCATGACAGCGCACCGCGTGACCGCACCGCAGCCGCCGGCGGACGGCACGAAGCCGAAGGGGCCGGCGTCGTACTTCCCGAGCATCGAGAAGACCTCCGGCCGTCCGGTCCAGGAGTGGCTCGACCTCGTGGCCGACCGGCTCGACACCCACCGGCACATGGAGGTCGTGACGTGGCTCAAGGAGGAGCACGGCCTCGGGCACGGCCACGCGAACGCCCTCGTCGCCTACGTGCGGCACGCGCTCGCCTGACCCCGGGACAGCGCCGCACGTCACACGACGCAACGCACGGTCACGTGCCGCAACACCCGCCGACGCGGGCCGGGGCGCGTCGTAGCGTCACCGCATGACCGACTACCTCGACCGCGAGCGGGACACGACCTTCACCCGGGTCTACAAGCAGCAGACCCCGGACATCCTGCAGGCCTTCGTGCAGTTCGACGCCGCGGTGTTCCAGCCCGAGGGGCGCGCGATCCCACTGCGGTACCGGGAGCTCATCGCGCTCGCGGTGGGGATCACCACGCAGTGCGTGTACTGCATCGACGCGCACAGCCAGCGCGCGGTGGCCGCCGGCGCGACGGAGGCCGAGCTCGCCGAGGCCGCCTGGGTCGCGACCGCCATCCGCGCCGGCGGTGGCTTCGCCCACGGGCGACTCGGCTTCAAGTTCGGCGCCGACGCCACCCCGCCCGAGCACGCCTCGCAGCCGCAGACGCAGGGCCAGCCCGAGCCGCACGACCACGGCGCGGACCAGCCGCACCAGGGGACGAACCCGTGAGCACGCGCCCCGTCCTGGTGACCGCACTCCAGGGCGCCGGCTGGCACCCGGCCGCCTGGCGCGTTGCCGGACCCGCCGCACGCCGTCTGACGAGCCTGCGCCACTGGCGCGACGTCGTCGTCGAGCAGGACCGCGCGGGCACCGACGCCGTCACCCTCGAGGACTCCTTCACCGCCGGACCCCTCAACCAGGAAGGTGACCTCGACACCCGCACGGTCGTCGGGCGACTCGACGCGCTGCTCGTCGCCAGTGCGGTCGCCCCCGCGACCCGCGCCGTCGGTCTGGTGCCGACCGTCTCGGTGACGCACACCGAACCGTTCCACGTGGCCACGGGCCTCCAGACCCTGGACCACGTCTCCGCGGGGCGAGCCGGGTGGCGGATCCAGGTGAGCCCGACGGCCCGCGAGGCCGCGCTCTTCGGCCGCCGCCCCGGCGGCGACGACGCGGCCACGCTGTTCGCCGAGGCACGCGAGGTCGCCGAGGTCGTCTCGCGGCTCTGGGACAGCTGGGACGACGACGCGATCATCCGCGACGTCGCCACCGGTCGTTTCATCGACCGCGACCGCATCCACGGGGCCGCGTTCGTGGGCGAGCACGTCTCGGTGCACGGTGCGTCGATCGTGCCGCGCTCGCCGCAGGGACGGCCGCCGGTGTTCGCGCTCGCGCACCGCGCCGACGCGGCGGCGTTCGCGGCCGACGCGGCGGACGTCGTGCTCGTCACGCCGGGTGGGGCCGGTCCGTCGGGGAGCGCCGGTCCGACGGGTGGGCCCGGTCCGTCGCACGGAGCCGGCCTGGAGGCGCGGGGTGCGCTGGCGCTCGTCCGTGACGCCGAGCAGGCGGCCGGGTCCGACGTCCGCCGTCCGGTCCTCGCGGACCTCGCGGTCCTCGTCGGGGCGTCCGCGTCCGAGGCCGCCGACGCCCTCGCCGCGCTCGACGCGGCCGCGGGCTCGTCGTACGCAGAGGCGTCCGACGCTCCGGTGCTCGCCACCACCGTGCCCGAGCTGGTGTCCCTGGTCGGGGACCTCGCGTCCCTCGGGTACGCCGGCGTCCGGCTCCGGCCGCTCCGCATCCCCGAGGACAGCACCGCCGTCGCCCGCCGACTCGTGCCGGCGCTCGTCGCCGCCGGGTTGCGCGCCGACGTGGCCTCCCGTCCCACCGCCGACCTGCGCACCCGA
This sequence comes from Curtobacterium sp. MCBA15_004, assembly GCF_001865055.2. NCBI lineage: Bacteria > Bacillati > Actinomycetota > Actinomycetes > Micrococcales > Microbacteriaceae > Curtobacterium > Curtobacterium sp. MCBA15_004. The sequence continues at coordinate 1,606,453 of NZ_CP126266.1, forward strand.
CTCGGCGTCGCGCCCGCGGTCAGCCGGTACGCCCGCACCACCGCCGACCAGGAGGTCCCGGCATGAGCACGAAGCGTCAGGTCCACCTCGCCGCCCACTTCCCGGGCGTCAACAACACCACCGTGTGGAGCGACGACCGCGCGGAGAGCCAGATCGCGTTCTCGTCGTTCGAGCACTTCGCGCGGAACGCCGAGCGGGGGTGCTTCGACTTCCTGTTCCTCGCCGAGGGGCTCCGGCTCCGCGAGCAGAAGGGGCGCATCCACGACCTCGACGTGGTCGGTCGACCGAACACGCTCGCGATCCTCGCGGCGCTCGCCGGCGTGACGACCCGCATCGGCCTGGTCGGGACGCTGCAGACCACGTTCAACGAGCCCGTGGAGCTCGCGGAGCAGCTCGCCACGCTCGACCACCTGACCGACGGGCGCGCCGGCTGGAACGTCGTCACGAGCTCCGACGCCTTCCACGGTGCGAACTTCCGCCGCGGCGGGTTCCTCGACCACGCCGACCGGTACACGCGGGCCGACGAGTTCGTCACCCTGGCGCGCGAGCTGTGGGACTCGTGGGCGCCCGACGCGGTCGTCGCCGACGCCGCGGGCGGGGTGTTCGCCGACCGCTCCCGCATCCGCGACGTCGACCACCACGGGCCGCAGTTCGACGTCCGCGGCACGTTCCCGGTGCCGCGGAGCCCGCAGCGGCACCCGGTCGTCGTGCAGGCGGGGGACTCCGACGAGGGCCGCGACCTCGCCGCCCGACAGGCCGAGGTGGTCTTCTCGCTGCACACCGAGTTCGACGACGCCCGTGCCTTCCGCGCCGACCTCACGGAGCGGCTGGCGCGCGTCGGCCGCTCGGAGGACGAGCTGCTCGTCCTGCCCGGGGCGACGTTCGTCCTCGGCGACACCGCCGCGGACGCCGAGGAGCGGTCCCGCGCGATCCGTCGCGCCCAGGTCAGCCCGGCCACGGCGATCGCGTTCCTCGAGCAGGTGTGGAACCGCGACCTGTCCGACCACGACGTCGACGGGCCGCTGCCCGACGTCGAGCCCGACGTGGACGCCGAGACCATCACGCGCGGTCGGGTCCGGCACGTCCGCGACCCACGGGCGACCGTGCAGGCGTGGCGCGACCGGGCCGACGCCGAGCACCTGTCGACCCGGGACCTCGTCATCGCGGTCTCGACGCGGGGCGGCTTCGTCGGGACGCCGTCGCACATCGCGTCGGAGATCGACCGGTACGTGCAGGAGCGCGCGTCCGACGGCTTCGTCGTCGTCCCGCACACGAACCCGTACGGCCTCGACGAGTTCGTCGACCGCGTCGTCCCGCTGCTGCAGGAACGCGGCGTGTACCGACAGGCGTACGACGACGGTGCCACGCTGCGGTCGACGCTCGGGCTGCCCGGCCACGTCCTCGACCGCCAGGAGGTCTCCGCGTGAACGCCGTCCCGCTGTCCGTCCTCGACCTCGTCCCGGTGTCGTCCGGGTCGTCCTCGGCGACGGCCCTGCGCAACACCCTCGACCTCGCCCGGGCCGCCGAACGCGCCGGGTACGCGCGGTACTGGCTCGCCGAGCACCACCTCAACCCCGGGGTCGCCGGCAGCGCGCCGAACGTCGTCATCGGGGCCGTCGCGGCCGTGACCTCCCGGATCCGCGTCGGCAGTGCGGCGACGCTCGTCGGGAACGTCCGCGGGCTGCAGATCGCCGAGACCTTCGGGACCCTGACCGGCCTGTACGGTCCCCGGTTCGACCTCGGGCTCGGGCGCTCCGGAGCGCCGGCACCCGGGACGCCGAAGCCGCCGTCGCTCGCACCGCGGGCCGACGAGGTCGTCGACGGGCTGCTCGTCCCGGCGCCCTTCGACCTCCGGATCGCGCCGGGATCGAAGTTCGCGCTGCAGGGCGAGCTGCTCGGTCGGGTGCCCGGCGACGTCGAGCGGTTCGACGGCGACCTCGCGCTGGTCCGGGAGCTGTTCGCCGGCACCTGGACCCGCGACGGTGCGGTCGTCGAGGCACCCCCGGCGACCGGTGCCGACGTCGAGCTCTGGATCCACGGGTCGACCGGCGGCGAGAGCGCCCGGGTCGCCGGGTCCCTGGGCCTGCCCTACGGCGCGAACTACCACTCGTCACCCGGGACCGTCCTGGCCTCCGTCGCGGCGTACCGGGCGGCGTTCCGACCCGGCGTGCTCGCGGCGCCGCACGTGATCGTGTCCGCCGACGTGGTCGTCGGTCGCACCACCGAGGAGGCCGACGAGCTCGCCGAGGGCTACGGCCCGTGGGTGTACTCCATCCGCTCGGGCGCGGGTGCGATCCCGTACCCGACGCCCGACGCGGCCCGTGCGACGCCGCTCCCGGACGACGCCGCTGCCGCCGTGCGGGACCGTCTCGCGACGCGGTTCGTGGGCGACGCCGGCCACGTCGCCGACCGGCTCGAGGTGCTCCGTCGCGTCACCGGGGCGGACGAGCTGCTCGTCACGACCATCACGCACGACCACGACGCCCGGGCCCGCTCGTACGAGCTGCTCGCGGCCGAGTGGGCGCGGCGGGCCGCGGTCGGCGAGCCCGCCTGACGCGCACCGCGCACCGCGCACCGCGCATCGCGCACCGCCACACGGAGGACACCCCCGTGACCACGACGGTCACGGGGGTGTCCGACGATCGGAGCCCCGCTCAGCCGTTGTCGAGCGGCAGCCCCTCCGGGTTCACCTGCGAGGTCTGCACGGCCTCGTTCGACAGGTTGTACGCCCGCAGCCACTTCGCGTAGGTCCCGTCCGCGATGAGCGCGTCGATCGCGTCGGCGATCGGCTCCGCCAGCCCGCTGTCCTTCTTCGTCGTCGCCGCGATGAGCCCCTGCAGCGTCGAGCCGGCGCCCGAGTACGTCCCCGCGGTCTTCGTCGGGTGTGCGCTGCCGGCGCTCTGCGTGTTCGCGTACGCGATCGTCGGGTTCGGGCCGAAGTAGCCGTCGATCTTGCCGGAGCCGAGCGCGAGCTGCACCGCGTTGCCGTCCGGGTAGTACTTGACGTCGATGGTCTTCCCCTGCTGCTCGAGGTCGGCCTTCCACTCGAGCAGGATCTTCTCCTGGTTCGTCCCGGAGCTCACCGCGATCGTCCTGCCGGCGAGCACGGACGGGTCGCCGTCGAACGCGAGCTTCGAGGTCGCGAGCACCTGGAGGGCGAGGTTGTCCTGGCGGTAGGACGCGAAGTCGTACTTCTCCTTCCGCTGTTCGGTCACGGTGACGTTCGAGAACCCGGCGTCGATCTTGCCGCCGTCGATGCCGACGAACAGGTTGTCCCACGTGGCGTTCCGCACGTCGGCCTCGAGCCCGAGCTTCGCGGCGACCAGTCGTCCGAGGTCCGGTTCCGAACCGGTCAGCGTCCGCTGGTCGTCGCCCGTGAAGGCGAGCGGCGGGAACCCGGCGGGCAGCGCGCCGACACCGATGACGAGCTTGCCGGAGGACTTGACGGCGGCCGGTAGCTCGTCGTGCAGCGTCGTGTCCTCGGCGACCCGGACCGTCGTCTCGGTGGCCGCTCCGTTCGACGCGGCGCCGATGGTCACGGAACCGCGCGAGGACCCCGGGCCGCTCCCGGTGGCGGCGGCGCCCGACGAGCAGCCCGCGAGGGCCACGACGACCCCGGCGGCGAGGACGAGGGCCCCGGCGCGGACACGCCAGCGGGCGGGCGGCGCGGCGGGCGGTGCGTCGGACGTGGGGGAGAGGGCGGTGGTGGGCAAGGCGGACTCCTTCGGTGGGTGCGGGTTCACCGGACGCGGGACAGGAAGTCCCGGGTCCGGGCGTGCTGGGGGGCGTCGATGACCCGGGCGGGCGGCCCCTGCTCGACGACGCGCCCGTGGTCGAGGAAGACGACGTGGTCGGCGACCTCGCGGGCGAACGCGACCTCGTGCGTGACGACCACGAGGGTCGTTCCCGACGCGGCGAGGTCCCGGACGACGCCGAGCACCTCGCCGACGAGCTCCGGGTCGAGCGCCGACGTCGGCTCGTCGAGGAGCACGACCGACGGGTCGAGCGCGAGCGCCCGGGCGATCGCGACGCGCTGCTGCTGGCCGCCGGACAACTGCCGGGGCCGGGACGCGCCGCGGTCGCCGAGCCCGACGCGCTCGAGCAGCTCCTGGGCGCGAGCGCGCGCCGCTGCGACCGGGACCCCGGCGGCGACCGGCCCCTCGGCGACGTTCTCGAGCGCCGTGAGGTGCGGGAACAGCTCGAAGTGCTGGAACACGAACCCGATCCGGGAGCGCTGCCGACGGATGTGCCGCTCGGGCAGCTCCTGGTACCGGACGCGCCCGTACCGCCCGGTGCGCAGCCGGACCCCGATCGTCTCGCCGCCGACCGTGACGACGCCCCGGTCGAGCGGTTCGAGGTGGTTGATCGTGCGGAGCAGGGTCGACTTGCCCGATCCGGACGGCCCGAGGACGACGGTGACGCTCCCGGCGGGCAGCGACAGGTCGACACCGTCGATCACGACCTGGTCGCCGAACGCCTTGACCGCGCCGTGGACGCCGATCGCCGCGCTCACCGGGCGCTCCGGGCGTCGGCGGTGAGCACCCGGGCCCCGCGCGCCGACGACGGAAGGCGACCCGCGCCTCCCGTCCGTCGCCGGACCGCACCGCGCACCCGCTGCCACGGCGTCGGCGGGAGCGAGCGCGCGGATCCGCGGTTCGTCCAGCGCTCGACGTGGTACTGCACGACCGACACCCCGCTGGTCAGCGCGAGGTACCAGAGCGTCGCGACCACGAGCAGCGGGATGATGTCCGTCGGGTAGGTGCTCGACAGGTTCTGGACCACGCCGAACAGGTCGAGCAGCGAGACGTAGAACAGCAGCGACGAGGCCTTGAGCAACCCCACCACCTGGTTGACGAACGCGGGCACGATCGACCGCAGCGCCTGCGGCAGGACGACCCGGACGAACTGCCGTCGCGGGGGGAGCCCGAGCGCCCGTGCCGCCTCGAGCTGGCCGTGGTCGACCGCGAGCACCCCCGCCCGCACGATCTCGGACGCGTAGGCGACCTCGCTCAGGCTCAGTGCGAGGACGCCGATCGCCAGGTCGCCGAGGACGTCCGCGGTCGGCACCGTGACCTGCGGGCCGAACGGGACGCCGATGCCGATCGTCGGGTACAGCGACCCGAGGTTGTACAGGAAGACGAGCACGAGGATGAGCGGCACGGACCGGAACAACCACACGTACCCCCACGCCAGCCCGGACAGCACCGGGTTCCGCGACAGCCGCGCGAGCGCGACCAGGACCCCGCCGGCGAAGCTGATCACCGCGCTCAGGCCGGTCGCCACGAGCGTGAGCTGCAGCCCGGTCAGGATCGCCGGGCTGAACAGCCACTTCCCGACCGCGGGCCAGCCCCAGGCCGGGTTCGTGAACAGCGTCTCGACGCCGTTCAGCAGGAGCACCAGCACGACCGCGGCGGCGATCCACCGCACGGGGTGGCGCAGCGGCAGGACGGGGCGGTCGAGCGCGGCGCGTGCGGCCGCGTCGATGGTCGGGGCGACCGGACGGGAGGCGCGGCCCCCCTCCGCAGCGCGGGTCGCCCCGGCAGGGTGGCCGGGTCGCGTGCCGCGGTCACCGTCGGCGGGGCCGGGCGCGAGGGTCTTCTCGAACGCGTGCACGCCGACCTCCTCGGCCGGTCTGGTGACGTCGTACAGCGGGGTGTAGCCGGCGCGCCGGTACAGGGCCACGGCCTCGGGTTGGCGCGGGCCGGTGGTCAGGACGACCCGGCGGGAGCCCCGGCGACGCGCTTCCTCCTCGAGCTCGGCGACCACGCGGCCGGCCAGGCCCCGCCCGCGGGCACCGGGCGCGGTCCAGATCCGCTTCAGCTCGACGGTCTCGTCGTCGTGCGGCATGAAGGCACCGCCGGCCACCAGTCGGTCGTCCTCGTGGAGCAGGAGGAACACCCCGCGCGGGGCCACGAAGTCCTCGGCGGGGTAGCGGGCGAGCTCCGCCGCCGCACCCCCGTCGAGCTGGTCGCCGTAGCGCGCGTCGTACTCGCGCTCGAGGTCGGCCAGGAGCGGAGCGGCGGCGGGGTCGTCCGGGTGGACGACGCGGAACACCAGCTCGCCACGCCGCGTCGAGCGGGTGGTCACGTCTGCCGTGTCGGTCATGGCGAGGACCGTACGAGCGGCGGTCCGGGCGCGGCAAGCACCGGCGCAACACGACGGCACACGACGGAACACGGCGTCACACTCGTCCCGTCGTCGGTGTGGTGGTGTCCGCGTGCCGAGTGCTCCCGAGAGGTTGACGGGGTTGTCGAAGCACGGTCCCCCGTGGTTGACTGGGTTGACAGGAGGAACCATGGCTGCGACCACACAGGCACGACACGAGCAGGCCGGGCGTCCGGGCGTCGGGGCGGACGGTGCCGCACTGCTCGACGCGCTCCGACGCCGCATCGAGAGCGGACGCGCGGCAGGGGCGCTCGACTCCGGCGTCGACGTCGAGCTGCTCGCCGACCGGATGGTCGCGGCGCTCCCGTCGGTCAAGCACGAGGCCGACGCCCTGATCGGGCCGTTCTACGACACGCCGACCCTCGCGGCGTGGCGCGGGGTGACCCGCCAGGCGCTCAGCAAGGCGACGGCGAAGCGCGACCTCATCGGCCTGAAGATCGGCGACGGCAGCCTCGTCTTCCCGTCGTTCCAGTTCGGCGTGTCCGGCAGTCCGTTGCCGCACCTGCGCCAGGTCCTCGCGCTCGTCGACCCCGACCGCATCGACCCGTGGGGGAGTGCGCTCTGGCTGAACACCGAGGCCGAGGAGTTCGGCGGGACCACGGCCGCCCAGGCGCTCCGCGACGGCCGCGAGGAACAGGTGCTCGCGGCGGCCCGTCGGGCGGCGACCGCGTGGGCGGCCGACGCGTGACACCGGACCGCAACGAGGTCGCCCAGCGGCGCCCGCGACCCGACCTCGACCTGACCGACTTCCCGGCCGAGGAGTCGCGGGGCACGACGTTCTACCGGGCGAAGCGGCACGACCGTGGCGCGTGGTGGTTCGCGAGCACCGAGCCCGACGCCGACGGTGTCGACGGCGGCCGGTTCGACCTCGCCGTGCCGCGGGGCACCTGCTACTGGGCGGACGCGGTCGAGGTCGCCGTCCGGGAGCGCCTGGCGCACCACGTGCTCTCGACGAACACGGTGTTCGCGTCGCGGGCCCGGGAGATGGTCGTCGTCGCGGCCCGGGCGTCCCGCGGGCGACGGTTCGCCGACGTCACGCACCCGGCGGCCGTGCGCTCCGGGGTGGGCGCCGAGCTCCAGACGATGGGCGACTACCGCGTGCCGCAGGCCTGGGCGCGCGCGTTCGACGCCGCGGGGTTCGCGGGGGTGCGGTACAGCACGCGCTTCACGAGCGCCGCGGCCGCGAACGCCTGGGCGGTCTTCGGGGCGGCCGGTGTGCCCCGCCGTCCACGACCCGAGCGGGTGCACCGCGACGGGGTCACCGCCTGCCGCGAGGCCGGGATCCGGGTGCTCGACGACGGGTCCGAGTCCGGGCCGGAGCGCTTCACCTTCGCGACGCCGCCGCAGGACTGACCCGCGGGCACGAGCGACCGGACGCGGGCGGGACCGGTCGCGCGGCCGGTCGCGCGCTCGTGCGGCGGCGGTCGGCGCTGTCGGTGGCGGTGCCTACGGTGGCCCACGTGGTGGAACCCGTGGACGCCTGGTGGCGCCGGCGACAGTGGTCGCGCGGCACAGCCGTGCCGTACGCCGTCGGGACCTTCCGTGAAGCGTGGGCCTCGTACCCGGTCCTGGTCCGGCAGTACCACCCGGAGTGGAACCACGGGGTCGTCCTGACCCAGGTGCCCCCGCTCGCCGAGGTCCTGCTCACGTGGGAGTGCGACGTCGGCCACGTCTTCGTCGCGACCCCCGCCGAGCAGCGCTCCCGGCCGGGCCGCGAACGCCGCCGCTCGGTGTGGTGCCCGGAGTGCCAGGTCCAGGCACAGCCGCAGCGGTGGCCCGTGCTGCCCGAGGACTGGCCGGCGTCGGTGCCCGTCCCGCAGCGCGCCGTCCGGAGCGTCGGGCGCCAGACCCTGCCGTCGGCGCGCGGGGGAGCCGCAGCCGCGCGCGGACCGGCGGCCGTCGCGGCGCTGCCCGGTGCCGTCCCGTCCGGCGGCCTCCCGCCCGGTGCGGTGGCCTCGACCCGTCGTCGGCCCGTCCGTGGCGGTGCGCCCGTGCGCGGTGGCGGACCGGTCGGCGGTGGCGTGCCGGTGCGTGCCGGGCAGCCGATCCCGCGGGCCGTCTGCCCGAAGACCCCGCGGCTGCCGTCGGGCGAGTCCTTCACGAGCACGTGCGCGCCGGCCACCGCGTCCGCGGTCGAGGCGGACCTCCGCGCGGCCCTGCAGGAGCGGTTCGCGTTCACGTTCTCGCACACGGCGATCCGCCTCGACCGACCGTTCTTCGACCACGTCGAGGCCTGGCCGGACATCGTCCTGCCGGAGCTCCGCGTCGCGATCGAGTACGACAGCACGGGCCGCCACGGGCTCGAGCACGTCGGTCCGCGGCAGGAGACCGACCGGCGGAAGGACCGCGCCGTGCGGGGTGTCGGCTGGGAGGTCGTCCGCATCCGCACCGGACGCCTGCCCGCGCTCGGCCCGTACGACCTGCAGGTGTCGGGCATCTCCCGGCGGACCGTCGACCAGCTCGCCGACACGCTGCGCGACCTGCGCGGACCGCTGTTCGTCGACGCCTACGCCCGGTGACCGCGCCCGCCGCCCGCGCCGCCGACGACCGCGGTCGGGGTACGGCAACGGGGTACGCCAGCCTGAGACCGACGCCGAGCCGCCGGTAGGAACGAACGATGACTGCGACCGCGTTCTGCCTCCACGCCTTCGGGTCGAGTTCGGAGGAGTTCGTGCTGCTCCGGTCCGAGCTCGCCGGCGACCTCGACCTGGTCGGGATCGACCTCCCCGGCTTCGGTCGCAGCCCGGCGTCGGCCGGCACGACGGTCGAGGAGATGGCCGTCGCCGTCGAGCGCGCCGTCGGGACGAGCGGCGCCACCGAGTGGGTGCTCGTCGGCCACTCGATGGGCGGCAAGGTCGCCACGGTGGTCGCGGACCGCACCGTCTCCGGTGCGAACGGCCTGTTCGGGCTCCGCGCCGTCGTGCTGCTCGCGGCCTCGCCGCTGTCGCCCGAGCCCATGGCCGAGGACCGTCGCGCTTCGATGCTCTCGTGGGCCGAGGACGGTCGCATCCGCCCGGACCACGCCGCCGCGTTCGTCGACGCGAACACCGCCGAGGTCCTGCCGCCCGACCGGCACGAGATGGCCGTGCACGACGTCGAGCGTGCCGACCCCCGCGCCTGGCGGGACTGGCTGCTCCGCGGCAGCCGCGAGGACTGGTCGGCCGACGCCGTGCCGAACCCCGTCCCGACGCTCGTGATCGCCGGGGCCGAGGACGGCGACCTCGACGCCGACGCCCAGCGACGCCTGACGATGCCGCACTGGCCCGCCGCCGAGCTGCACGTCGTCGACGGTGCGGCGCACCTGCTGCCGTGGGAGCGTCCGCTCGAGGTCGCCGCGGTCGTGCGCGACTTCTGGAACCGCCGGGTCGCGCACGCGCCGGCCGTCCCCGCCGGCGCGGTGCGCGTGATCGCCTCGCCCCGGGTCAGCGCCCGCACGCGCGGCGTCTTCGCGGTGCGCTCCCTCGCGGACGACCCCGCCGCCGAGCCCGCCGCGCTCACCCGTCGGCAGCTCGACACCCTGCGCGCCGTGGCCCGCACGGTCGTCCCGCAGCCCGGCCCGCACCACGTCGACCTGGCCCTGCGCGTGGACGCCCAGCTCGCCGCCGGCGCGGGCGACGGCTGGCGGCCCGACGGTCTGCCGACCGACGTCGAGGCGTACCGGGCGGCACTCGACGTGCTCGCCCCGGTGGTCGACGGCGGGGACCTCGACGCGGTCCTCGAGGCCGTCGCCGCCGGTCGCCACCGGTCGGACGGCCCGCTCGACGCCGGGGCGCTGCGCGCCTGGTTCGAGGACGCCAGCGTGGACCTGGTGAAGCAGTGGTTGGCGCACCCCGCGACCATGTCCGAGATCGACTACGACGGCTACGCCAACGGCGGCGACGGCGTCCGCAAACAGGGCTTCCAGTTGCTCGGAGCCGGGCAACGCGAAGCATGGGAACCAGAGGGAGCACGACGATGAGACTCGACGCACAGCGCCGCTACCAGGACGACGAGGTCGTCGACGTGGTCGTCGTGGGCACGGGTGCCGGCGGTGCTCCGCTGCTCGCCCGGCTCGCCCGCGAGGGCCTGACCGCGGTCGCCCTCGAGGCCGGCCGCAACACCGAACCCGAGGACCACCTGCCCGACGAGGTCGAGGCGCCGGCGGACATCAACTGGATGGACGAGCGGATCAGCGGCGGATCCGCCCCGACCGCGTTCGGCCCGAACAACAGCGGCACGGGCGTGGGCGGGTCGACCCTGCACTGGGGCGCGTTCACCCCGCGGCCGAGCACCCACGACCTGCGCCTGCGCACCGAGTCCGGGCAGGGCGAGGACTGGCCGGTCGACCACGCCGAGCTGACCGCGTACATCGAGCGCGTGGAGCACGAGGTCGGCGTCGCCGGCCCCGCGCACTACCCGTGGGACCCCGCACGCCGCTACCGGATGGGCCCGCCCGCCCGGAACGCGTCCTCGGACATGATGATGCGCGGCACCGCGGCGCTCGGCATCACCGCCACCGACGCCCCGGTCGCGCTCACCACCGAGGACCGGCACCAGGAGCACCACGGCCTCCGCCAGGCCTGCGTCTCGTGCGGGTCCTGCCACCAGGGCTGCCGCAACGGCGCGAAGGTGTCGATGGACACCACGTACCTGCCCGCCGCCGTGGCGTTCGGCGCGGAGATCCGACCCGGCTCGTTCGTGCACGGCATCGAGCTCGACGGGTCCGGACGCGTCAGCGCCGTGCTCTACACGCGCGACGGCCAGGAGCGCCGCCAGCGCTGCCGGTCCCTCGTGCTCGCAGCGGGCGGGGTCGAGACGGCACGCCTGCTCCTGCACACGGGCCTGGCGAACAGCAGCGGCCAGGTGGGCCGGAACTTCACGGCGCACGGTGCGACCCAGGTCTGGGCGACCTTCGACGAGTCGATGCGCTCGTACCGCGGGTACCCGTCGTCGATCATCACCGAGGACTTCGTCCGCCCGGCCGACGCCGACTTCGCGGGCGGCTACCTCATCCAGAGCCTGGGGGTGCAGCCGCTGACCTTCGCCACGACGCTCGTGCGCGGCGGCGGGCTGCGCGGCGCCGAGCTGGTGCGGGCGATGCGCGACTACCCCCGGACGGCCGGCGTCGGGATCAACGCCGAGTGCCTGCCGTACGACGACAACCGGCTCGTGCTGTCCGAGGAGCTCGACGAGCACGGTGTCCCGCGGGCCCGGGTGTCGTTCTCGCCCGGCAGCAACGAGGACGCCATCCGCGCCCACGCCGTCCGCACCATGACCGCGATCGTCGAGGCGGCGGGCGGCACCGACGTCCGCGTGCTCGAGCGCACGGCGCACACCATCGGCACCGCGCGCATGGGGGCCGACGGCGGCAGCTCGGTCGTCGACCCGGCAGGCCGGTCGTGGGACGTGCCGAACATGTGGATCTGCGACAACTCGGTGTTCCCGAGCGCGGTCATCGCCAACCCGGCGCTGACGATCATGGCGCTGTCGCTCCGCACGGCCGACCGGTTCCTCCGAGACGACGCCGCGGCGGACCGGGCGGGAGCGGCGACCGTTGCCGCCTGACGCCTGACGCCTGACGCCTGACGCCTGACGCCTGACGCTGACGCCGGGCACGCCCACCCGAGCGAGAACGCCGGCACCGCACCGGTGCAGGCACGGCCCCGCCCCGACGCCCGCCGACCACCCGGTCGGCGGGCGTCGTGCGTCACCCCCGCAGGGCCAGCGCCTCGCTCGTCCACCGCGCGTGCAGCGCCCACGGGTCGGTGACCCCGGCCCCGACCACCGCGACGTGCGCGAGCAGTGCCGGGGTCGTCCGGAACCACTCGGTGCGCGGGTACCGGTCGGCCGCGAACGCGCGGTGCCGTCGGCGTTCGAGCGTGCGGTCGCCCCGTTCGAACGCCAGGAGCTCCTGGTGCGGGACCGCCGCCAGGCGCTGCCGCGGGTTCGTCGTCGTGCCGATCTTGATCCGGTCGCCGAAGTCGTCGCGCTGCCGCAGGTAGTAGACGACGTCGACGCGGGGCGGCGCGAGGTCGCCGTCCGGCACGTCGCCCCACGGCCACTCGCACACGGCGCACAGGCTGCCCGACGGGAACCGGACGCCGCTCCGCGACCCGCACAGCGGGCACGGCCCGGGCAGCACGTCCTCGACACCGGTGTGCTCGGCGGCCAGGTCGGCCACGAGCGCGACGTGCCCCGCGCACAGCGGCAGCACGGCCGCGACGGCGGGCAGTGCGTCGCCGTCGCACCCGGGGATCGCGCACCGCGCGCGGTCGCCCGCACGGCCGTCGGGGACGGGAGGGGTGCGCTTCGCGGTGACCACGCGCCGGACGCTAGCCGCACCCACCGACGTGCACCGCGCCTCCCGGCCGCACCGGAGCGCGCAGCCGCGACGACAGCGACCGCGGCGGCCGCAGCCCACCGCGACCGCGGCGACCGCCGCGCGCCCGCGTCAGTCCGGGAACACCATGCCGACGGGTTCGCGCTTCTCCTCCTGGAACCGGTCCTCGGCACGGCCGAGCGCCCAGTACGCCGACAGCGACAGGTCGGCCTTGTCGAGTCCCCAGTCGTCCTGCAGCAGCCGACGGATCGCCTTGACCGCGGTCCGCTCGCCGTGCGCGAAGACCCGGACCGGTCGGGAGGCGCGGGGCAGTGCGCGCGCCGCCGCCAGCAGGAGCGTGCCCGGCTCGGCGCCGGTGGCGTCGCGGTGCAGCCACCGCAGGTCGACCCCGGCGGGCACCGCGAGCGCCTGCTCGTCCGCGGCACCGGCCACCTCGACGAGCGCGACGCCCTGCGCGGTGGCGGGCATCGCCTCCAGGGCGGCACCGATCGCGGGCAGGGCGCTGTCGTCGCCGAGCAGCACGTGCGTGACGGCCGGGTCGGTGGACGGCGTGTACCCGCCGCCCGGGCCGCTCAGCGCGAGCAGGTCCCCGGGACGGGCCGCGGCCGCCCAGGGCCCGGCGAGGCCGTCGTCGCCGTGCACGACGAAGTCGATCGCGATCGTCCCCGCCGCGTGGTCGACGGCGCGCACGGTGTACGTGCGGCGCGCGGGCCGCTCGTGCTTCGGCAGGGCGGTGCGGAGCGCCTCGAGGTCGTACGGCGGGGTGAGCCCGGACGACGGCGGGGCGAGCAGCAGCTTGACGTACTTGTCGGTCGCCGCGAGCCGGTCCGGGTCGGCGCCGTCGACGAAGTCCCGGAAGGCCGGTCCGCGGAGGTGGACGCGGACCATGTGCGGCGTCAGCCGTTCGGTCCGCTCGACGACGAAGACGTGCTGCTGGCGCTTCGGGCTGGGGGTCATCGGGGGACTTCCTGTCAGTGGGCTGCTTGACGTTCCGAGCACTGAGGTTAGCCTTACCTCATGGGTGCGACCGTGACGACGTTCTCCGAGCTGCTGCTGCGGCGGGCGGGCCGATCGGACGCGGCCGCCGGCACGTCCGGGGCCCACGGACTGCTCGCGGGGGAGTGCGAGGTCGCCGACTACGCCGACCTGCTCGGACAGTACGCCGTCGTCTACGCCGCACTCGAACGGGCCGCCGAACGGATGGCGGACCACCCCGTCGCGGCGCCGTTCGTCACGGCGCAGCTCACCCGGCTGCCCGCGATCCGCGCCGACCTCGAGTACCTCGTCGGCCCGGACTGGTCGGAGCTGTGCTGCCCGACCCCCGCCACCACGGCGTACGTCCGACGCCTGAACGAGGTCGCGGCGACGTCGCCCGGCGGGTTCGTGGCGCACCACTACACGCGGTACCTCGGCGACCTCAGCGGCGGCCCGTCGCTCGCCCGGCTGCTCGAGGAGCGGTTCGGCTTCGACACGAACGGCGTGCTCTTCACGATCTTCGACCAGGTCGCCGACCCGGCGGCGTTCGAGGACACCTACCGCGCCGAACTCGACGCCGCCCCGTGGTCGGCCGAGGAGCGCGAGGCCGTCCTCGCCGAGGTCGACCTGGCCGCGTCGCTCGACCGTGCGGTGCTGCGGTCCATCGGGCACGGCGCCCCCGCCGCGACGGCCTGAGCACCGGCGCCGTCGCACCGCTCGGAGTCCGTCCGGACGGTCCTCGTCACGCGTCGTCACGCGTCGCCGTCCGCCGGTACGCTGCTGGGGACCCGGGCCGCGTGCCCGGCGGACGTGAGAGGAACCCATGACGGCGATCGACGGATCGACGCGCCACGGGCGCGCACGGGACGACGTCAGCGGAGCGGTCGACAGCGACCTGCGCGCGGACGTGCGGTACCTCGGCAACCTGCTCGGGCGGGTGCTGCGGGAGACCGGTGGCGAGGACCTGCTGCACGACGTCGAGGACCTGCGGGCCGCGGTGATCGGGGCCTACGAGGGCTCCGACGCCGAGGGTGCCGCGCGGGCCGAGGCGATCGTGGCCGGCATGTCGGCCGAGCGCGCCGAGGCGGTGGCCCAGGCGTTCACGACGTACTTCCACCTCACGAACCTCGCCGAGGAGCACCACCGCGTCCGGGTCCTCCGCGGTCGCGGCGACGACGGCGGCGTCGCGGGCGACTCGTTCCCCGCGACCTACGCATCGCTGGTCGAGCAGGTCGGCGCCGACGCCGCTGCCGAGCGGCTCCGCGACCTCCGGTTCCACCCGGTCCTCACCGCGCACCCGACCGAGGCCCGCCGTCGCGCGGTGACCACGGCGGTCCGACGGATCACCGACCTCATCGACGAGCGCGACCGCGCCCGCAACGCCACCGCGCGTGCCGAGAACGAGCGCCGGCTGCTCGAGGAGATCACGACCCTCCTCCGCACCTCGCCGCTCCGCACGACCCGGCCGACCCCGCTCGACGAGGTCCGCACCGCGATGAGCGTGTTCGACCAGACGCTGTTCGAGATCGTGCCGCAGGTGTACCGCCTGCTCGACGACCGGCTGCTCGGCGACGACGCCGGTCGCGTGCCGGTGACCGCCCCGGCGTTCGTCCGGTTCGGCACCTGGATCGGCGGCGACCGCGACGGCAACCCGCACGTGACCGCCGACGTCACACGGCAGGCGGCCGAGATCGCCTCCGAGCACATCCTGCTCGGCCTTGCCCGTGCCGCCACCCGGATCGGGTCGGCCCTGACGCTCGACGCCGCCGAGACCCCGGCCGACGCCGGGCTGCAGGCGCTCGTCGCCGCGCAGGAGGCCCTCGACCCGGGCATCGCCGAGCGCATCGGCGTCCGCGCCCCGAACGAGACCCACCGCCGCGCGCTGCTGTTCGTGGCCGCCCGCATCCGTGCCACCCGCCGCGGCCAGGGCCCGCTCGTCTACGACGGCCCCGAGGCGCTCCTCGCCGACCTCCGGGTCATCCAGGCCTCGCTCGTCGCGGCCGGCGCGGCACGGACCGCGAACGGCGACCTGCAGAACCTCGTCTGGCAGGTCGAGACCTTCGGCTTCCACCTGGCCGAGCTGGAGGTCCGCCAGCACTCGCAGGTGCACCGGACCGCCCTCGCCGAGATC
The DNA here is from genome assembly GCF_001865055.2 of Curtobacterium sp. MCBA15_004. Lineage (NCBI taxonomy): Bacteria > Bacillati > Actinomycetota > Actinomycetes > Micrococcales > Microbacteriaceae > Curtobacterium > Curtobacterium sp. MCBA15_004. Next base: position 1,622,043 of record NZ_CP126266.1, read on the forward strand.
CGCGCGGGTGGCCCGCTGAGCGAGACCACGGAGGAGGTCCTCGCGGTCTTCCGGACGATCGCCGAGCTCCAGCAGCGGTACGGCGTCCGCGCCGCGCACCGCTACATCGTCTCCTTCACCCAGTCGCCCGCCGACCTGGCGAACGTGCACGAGCTGGCCGTCGCCGCGCTCGGTTCGCCCGAGGCCGCGCCGGTGCTCGACGTCATCCCGCTGTTCGAGACCTTCGCCGACCTGCACGCCAGCGTCGACATCCTCGACGAGGCCGTGCGCACCGCACCCTTCCAGCGCCGCCTGGCCGCGACCGGGCGTCGACTCGAGGTCATGCTCGGGTACTCGGACTCGTCGAAGGACGTCGGTCCGGTGTCGGCCAACCTGGCGCTGTACGACGCCCAGGCCCGGATCGCCGACTGGGCGCGGGACAACAACGTCGAGCTGACCCTGTTCCACGGCCGTGGCGGCTCGCTCGGCCGCGGCGGCGGACCCGCGAACGAGGCCGTCCTCGCGCAGCCGCCGGGGTCGATCGACGGTCGCCTGAAGCTCACCGAGCAGGGCGAGGTCATCTTCGCCCAGTACGGCGACCAGGACATCGCCGCCCGGCACCTCGAGCAGATGGCCTCGGCCACGCTGTTCGCGTCGTCGCCGTCGAACGAGGACCGCACCGCGGCCGCAGCAGACCGGTTCGCCGACCTCGCGCAGCAGCTCGACGACGTCTCCCGCGCCGCGTTCTACGACCTCGTCAAGGCCGACGGCTTCGCGCCCTGGTTCGCGCGGGTCACGCCGATGGAGGAGATCGGCCTGCTGCCCCTCGGCTCGCGCCCGGCCCGTCGCGGCCTGAGCGTCGAGTCGCTCGAGGACCTCCGGGCCATCCCGTGGGTCTTCTCGTGGACGCAGGCGCGCATCAACCTCGCCGGCTGGTACGGCCTCGGGTCCGCGCTGCAGGCCGTCGGCGACGTCGAGCTGCTGCGCACGGCGTACCGCGAGTGGCCGCTGTTCGGCGCGATGATCAAGAACGTCGAGATGTCGCTCGCGAAGACCGACGAGCAGATCGCGCGCCGGTACCTCGAGCTCGCCGACCGCGACGACCTCGCGGCGCAGGTGCTCGACGAGATGCTCCGCACCCGCGAGTGGGTGCTCCGGGTGTCGGGCGGCAGCGACGTGCTCGAGGACCGTCCCGTCCTCGCCCGCGCCGTGCGCCTCCGCAGCCCGTACGTCGACGCCCTGTCGCACCTGCAGCTCCGCGCGCTCCGGGCGATCCGGACGTCCGGCAGCACCGACCCGACGGACGGCGACCACCGCCTGCTCCTGCTCACCGTGAACGGCATCGCCGCCGGCCTGCAGAACACCGGGTGACCGGGTCGGGTCGCCCCGCGCGCCCACCCGCGCCGCCTGCCGCTCCCGTGCGACACGTCCGCTGTCGTCCGACGGCCGCGGTGTCGCACGATGCGCACGCATCTGCCGCCCTGGTCCCGTCGAACCGATTCGAGGGCGCGTACCGTGGCGCGCGTGACGACGGAGCGCGCAGGGACCGGGTCGACGGCCACCACCGGGGCCGCCCTGCCCCCGATCGTCCCGCTCGCCCTCATCGTCGGGGTCTCGCCGTTCGCGACCGACATGTACATCCCGGCGCTGCCGGCGATCGCACGCGAACTCGGCACGACACCGGGCGCCGTGCAGCTGTCGCTGACCGCGTTCCTGGTGGCGTTCGCCGTCGGCCAGCTCCTCGCCGGTCCGGTCAGCGACGGCATCGGCCGCCGCCCGCTGCTGCTCGTCGGGACGGTCGGGTTCGCGATCGCCTCGGTCGGGTGCGCGGTCGCCCCCGACGTCGGGACGCTGGTCGCCGCGCGCGTGGTCCAGGGCCTTGCAGGGGCCGCGGGTGCCGTCGCCGGGCGGGCGATGGTGTCCGACACGACGACCGGCGCGCGGACCGCCCGCGTGTTCGGCACCCTGGCGGCGATCAACGCCCTCGGCCCGGTCGTCGCACCGCTGGCCGGGGGAGCGGTGCTGACGGTGTCGACCTGGCGGGCGATGTTCGTGGTGCTCGCCGCGCTCGGGGTCGTGTTCGCGGTCGCCGTGGTCCTGCGCTTCCGGGAGACGCTCCCGCGGTCGGCCCGGGGCGGGACGGGGTTCCGCGCGAACGGTCGACGCATCCGCGACCTGCTGGCGATCGGGAGGTTCCGCGCCTCCGTGCTGACGGGGGTGCTGTCCACCGTGGGGTTCTTCGCGTACATCGCCACGAGCTCGTTCGTGTTCCAGCAGCAGTTCGGCTTCAGCGAGCAGCGCTACACGCTCGTGTTCGCCACGAACGCGACGGCGATGGTGGTGACGACCCTGGTGTTCCGCCGCGTCGTCGGCCGGTTCTCCGAGGACGCGCTGCTCACCACCGGCCTGCTCGTCGGCGCGGTCGGCAGCTCGGTCGTGCTCGTCGCGGCGTCGACCGGTGCCGGGCCGGTACCCGTGTGGTGCGGTCTCGCCGTGGTGACCGGCGCCTGGGGGTTCGTGCTGCCCGCCGCGATGACGAGGACCCAGCACGTCGGTGCCGCGCACCCGGGGACCGCGGCGGCGCTCCAGGGCGGGCTGACGTTCGGACTCGGCGGGCTCGGCACCCCGCTCGCGGGCGCGCTCGGCGGGACGGCACTCGCGATGGGCGGCGTGATGGCGGTGCTCATCACGGCCGCGCTCGTCGTCCAGGTCCTCGCCACGCGGAGGACCCGTACCGGCTGACGGCACCGACCCGGTAGGTTGCTGGGTGCACCGACACTGATCAGGAGGGCGGCTGCATGGACATCCAGGTACACGAGGTCTCGTCGGACACGGCGGTGCTGGAGTGCAGCGGCCGGCTCAACATGGTGAGCGCGGGGACGTTCCGCGAGACCGTCGCGACCGTGGTCGACGGTGGGCGCGCTCGGCTCGTCGTCGAACTGTCCGGTGTCGAGTTCATGGACTCGTCCGGTCTCGGCGCCCTGGTCGGCTGCCTGAAGACCGCGCGGCAGGCCGGCGGTGACCTGCGCATCGCGGCACCGTCCGAGCAGGTGCAGATGGTGCTCAAGCTCTCGAACATCGACAAGATCCTGCGGACGTACCCGGACGGGGACGCCGCGGTGACGAACTGGGGATGAGCCCCGTCATGGGCGGCCACGTGCTCGACCTCGCCTGCCCGCCGGACGACGTCACGGCGGTGCACACGTTCCTCGAGTCCGTGTGGGACCGCGAGCCCGACGTGTCCGTCGAGGACCGGATGGCCCTCGAGCTCGCGCTGGTCGAACTCGCCTCCAACGTGATCGAGCACGGCGCCGGCGGCCGCCCGGTCTCCTGCTCGCTCCGCCTCGACGTCGGGGCGGACGACGTGCGGGTGCTGCTCACCGACGACGGGGTGCCGGTTCCGGTCGACCCCGCGAAGGCGCACCTGCCCGAGGGGCTCGCCGAGAGCGGCCGCGGGCTCGCGCTCGTGCAGATGGTCGTCGAGGACCTCCGCTACGAGCGTGTCGGCGACGGGAACCGCTGGACCGCGCACCGCGGCCGGCACTGACCCCTGCCCGGTACCGCTCGTCACCCGAGCGGGGGAGGCGGTCATCCACTTCCCGCACGGCGGGAGACGGTCCCCGCACGCTGGACGGACACGCCGGACACCGCCCGTGCCGGGTGGGACGCTCCCCCTGATGACCATGCAGACCCCCGCCGACCCACGGACGCGCTTCGAGACGGCGGGCACCGACCTCGGTGACGCCCTCGACACGTTCGGACGGGCGTACGACGGCTCCGGGTTCGTCGGGTCGCGCACCGAACGTCCGTTCTCGTACCGGTTCCGGGTGGTCGGCGACCAGACGATGTCGTTCCGCTCGACGCTGTTCGACGCGCGTGCCGCCGGAGAGGCCGGCACCGACGACGAGTACGTCGTGATGTGGACCTCGCAGGGCGGTGGCACGATCACGGCCGGCGGCGAGGAGGTCAGCTACGCGCCGGGCACACCCGTCGTGTTCCCGACCGAGGGGTCCTTCCGCTTCGAGCTCCAGGACGTCCGCGAGAGCCTGGTGCACTTCGACCGGGGCTACCTCGAGGGCATCGCGGCCGAGCTCGGACAGACCGGCCCGGGTCCGCTCGTGTTCGACCACGCGCAGACCCCGCGGGCCGAGGACCTCCGCGCCTGGAACGCCCAGGTGCGTCGGGCCGCGCAGACCGTGCTCGGGTCGGCACCGGTGTCGCCGATCGCGATGGCCGAGACCGCACGCGACACCGCCCTCGCGATGCTCCGCACGTTCCCGCACCGCCAGCTCGTCCCGACGGCACCCGTGCCCGAGGGAGCGAGCAGCCGTGTGCGCGAGGCGATCGAGTTCCTGCACGCCTTCGCGCACACGCCGATCACGACGACCGACGTCGCCGAGCACGTCGGCCTCAGTGTCCGCGGACTCCAGCAGGCGTTCCAGCGGCAGGTCGGCACGGCACCGAACGCGATGCTCCGCGGCGTCCGCATGGACCGCGTCCGCGAGGAACTCCAGCGCGGCACGCCGGGCGAGACCACGGTGGCCGAGGTCGCCGTCCGCTGGGGCTTCGCCCACCTCGGCCGGTTCTCGGCGGCGTACGCCAAGCGCTTCGGCGAGTACCCCCGCGAGACCCTCGGGCACTGAGGCCGACCGGTCCGGCGTCACCCGGTGACGCGGGACGACGCACGGACGGAGCCGACGGCTACGATCCGACCGTGACCGAACTCCCCGTCGACGGCGCTGTGGGCCACCCCTGGGTCGTGATCCCGGGCATCTGGGGCTCCGACGCCGAGCACTGGCAGTCCCGGTGGGAGCGGGACCGCGGTCCCGACGCCGTGCGCATCGCCCCCGGGTCGTGGTCCGAACCGGACCCGGAGGACTGGGCACACGCCATCTCGCGTGCCGTGGCCGCGGCGCCCCGCCGGCCCGTCCTCGTGGCGCACAGCCTCGGGGCGCTGGCGGCGGCGCACTGGCTCGTCGACCACGCGGAACAGGTCGCCGGGGCGTTCCTCGTCGCACCGCCCGACCCCGACGGCCCCGCGTTCCCGGCCGCGGCGGCGGGGTTCCGCGCCCCGAACCGGGCGGTGCAGGTACCGACCGCCCTCGTGGTGAGCGACGACGACCCGTACTGCGGCGTCGACCGGGCGCTGGGGTTCGCGGCGACCCTCGGTGCCGAGGCGCTCCGCGTGGGTCCCCGCCAGCACGTCAACGTGGCCAGCGGCGTGGGGGACTGGCCGGAGGGCCGTCGGCTGCTCGAGGCCTTCTCCGCTCGCTGCTGACCGCGCTCCCGAGACGGTGGGACGGGGTGCGACACGCCGCTCACGTCCGGGGTGGCACACCACGCGCCGGACCCCGGGAACCGCGACACACCGCGGATGTGCCGCATCTCGAGGCGCGTGATATCTATCCTGCGTCACATGGAAACGCAGTCCGGTGCACGCGCTCCCCTCGTCGACCCGTTCGGGCGCGAGCTCGAGGAGTGGCTCCGGGACGCCCCGGCCACCCGGACGCCGTACCTGGCCGACCTCGTCGTCCCGCCCGTCACCGGACCGGTGCAGCGCCCCGCGGCCGCCGACCTCGCCGCGGTCGACGGCGCGCAGACCGCCGTGGTCGAGCCGACCACCGCAGCGGACACCGCGGCCGCCGCCGACGCGACCACCTCCCACGACCCGAGTGTCACCACACCCGACGCCGAGCGCACCAGCCCGGACGCCGCGCGCACCGCACCAGACGCGGCACCCGAGGCGGCAGCGCCCAGCGCCTTCCGCCGCCGCGACCGCGCCCGCCACGTCGCCGCCTGCGCCCCGGCCTTCCCGGAGCCGCCGGAGCGCATCGCCCTCCGCATCGAGGACCTCGCCGTCGAGGTCGCCGCGAGCAGCGGACGCACCACCATCGAACGCATCGTCCTGCTCGAGGACGAGGTCCGACGTCGTGACGAGGACCTCGCCCGCCTCGCCGCCTGGGAGGCCACGGTCGCCGGGTACGACGACGCCGAGGTCACCGCCGCCCGCGAGTTCGCACACGCCGTCTTCGCCGACCTGCTCGCCGACGCAGCCGCCGAGTCGGACCGCCGTGACCGCGCCGCCGCCCGCCGGGCCACGGCGTCACATTCGCTCGCGGACACCGGCCGCGGCACCGCGGACCGCGGTGCTCGGACCGTCGGCCGCGCCGCCGCGCGCCGGGCCGCGATGGCGTCCCCGGTGGTCCCCACGGTCGCCCCCGGCGCCGAGGCGACCGCCCCGGGCCGCGACGAACCGGCCCGACTCGTGCTGTCCCTCCCGGCCGTCAGCCCGGTCTCGGCGAACACGCGCCCCACGCCGCTCGTGCAGCCGGCCACCGGCCCCACGGTCATCGACCGTGCCGCCTTCGCGGCCGTGCTGACCGCGCACACCGGCGCCACCGCGAGCACGCCCGTCGTCCTGCCCGAGACGGTCGCCTCCGGCCTCGGTCCGGACGGTGCCGACGCGACACGGTCCGCCGACACCTCGGGCGCATCCGCCGCGGTCGACCAGGACCAGCCGGGCTGGTGGGCACGGCTGGTGACGCGCCTGCTGCGCCTCGTCGGCCGACGCTGAACCGCCCGGGCCGGGTCCGACCCGCGGCCCGGCGGGACCGGACGGCTCGGTAGACTGACGGGATGCCGACGCTCCGCGAACTCCAGGCCGTCATCGAGGACCTGTGGCCCGCCGCCGGGGCCGAGTCCTGGGACGCTGTCGGGCTCGTCGCCGGACACCCCGACCAGCAGGTCGAGCACGTGCACCTCGCCGTCGACGCCGTCCCGGCCACCGCGAGCGAGGCCGTCGAGCTCGGCGCGGACCTCCTCCTGACGCACCACCCGCTGCTGCTCCGCGGGGTCACCACGATCGACGAGTCCACCTACAAGGGTGCGGTCCTCGCGACCCTCGTCCGCGGCGGTGCCGGGCTCCTCGCCGCGCACACGAACGCCGACGTCGTCACGACCGGCACCTCGGCCGTGCTCGCCGACCGGCTCGGGCTGACCGACCAGCGCCCGCTGGAGTCCGGCTCGGACCCCGAGACCGGCATCGGCCGCGTCGGGACCCTGCCGACGGCCACGACGCTCGGGGCCCTCGCGCGGTCCCTCGTCGACCTGCTCCCGCCCACCGCGACCGGCGTCCGCGTGTCCGGCGACTTCGACCGGCCGGTCCGCACCGTGGCGCTCTGCGCGGGTGCGGGCGACTCGCTCCTCGGCAACTCCGCGGTGCGGGCCGCCGACGTCTACGTCACGAGCGACCTGCGCCACCACCCCGCGTCGGAGTTCCGGGAGCAGGCGATGCTCGGCGACGGCCCCGCACTCGTCGACACGTCGCACTGGGCCACCGAGTGGCTCTGGCTCGACGTCGCGGCCGAGCAGCTCCGCCGGGCAGCCGGCGTCCGCGTCACCGTGAGCGACCTCCGTACCGACCCCTGGGACTTCGCCGTCCTGCCGGCAGCCGAGCCCGGCGGGCCCGCCGAGCAGCCCGCCGAGCCGGCCGAACGGGCCGACCAGCCCGCCACGCGGGCCGACCAGCCCGCCACCGCCGCGTCCCACCCCGACACCACCACCGTCCCCGAAGGAGACCGACCGTGAAGGCAGCACCCGAGGACCAGGTCGTCCTCCTCGACCTCCAGCGACTCGACAACGACGTGACCCGCCTCACGCACCGCATCACGTCGCTGCAGAAGGGCGACAAGCTCACCGAGCTCGGCAGCGCCGCCGCGAAGCTCCGCGCCGAGCTCGTCGCCGCCACCGGCCGCGCCGAGGACGCCGAGCGGGACCTCGCACGCCTGGAGTCCGACACCGCGACCGCTCAGGCACGCATCACCCGCGACACGACGATGCTGCAGAACGTCTCGAACGCGAAGGACGCCGCCGGGCTGCAGAGCGAGATGGAGTCGCTCCAGCGGCGCATCGGCGACCTCGAGACGGCCGAGCTCGAGGTCATGGAGCAGCTCGACGTGCACCGTGCCCGGGTCGGGGACATCGAGGCGCAGCTCGCCGACGTCGAGGCCTCCCGGTCCTCGCTCGTCGCCGAACGCGACGCCGAGATCGCCCGCGTCGAGGCCGACCGCGACGCCGCGGTGCAGAGCCGGGCAGCGGTCGCCGCGAAGGTGCCCGCCGACCTCCTGGCGCTGTACGACCGGCAGCGGGCGCGGTACGGCTTCGGCGCGTCGCTCCTGCAGGGCGGCGTCTCCACGGCGTCCGGGGTGACGCTCACCAACTCGGACCTGCAGACCATCCGTCGCGCCGCACCGGACGACGTGGTGCTCTGCCCGGACAGCGACGCGATCCTGGTGCGGACGGCCGAGTCGGGCCTGTAGCCGACGCGACCAGCAGACGGACGGGAGGCGCGGTGCCAGCTGGCACCGCGCCTCCCGTCCGTCTCGTGGTCGGTGCGCGAACGGGCCGGCCGTACGCCGGGTTCTGTCCCGCCGCTGACGCGGCGGTGACGGCCATCTCTCTCGGACCGACGTTGCCGTCGGCCTCCAGCGGTCTACCCGAGGACTCGGCGAGCAGCCTCGACGTCCTCTGTCTGACCTTGCTCCGGGCGAGGTTTACCGAGCGGATCCGGTCACCCGGACCCCTGGTGGTCTCTTACACCACCGTTTCACCCTTACCGACGTCGCCGCCGGCGGTCTGTTCTCTGTGGCACTGTCTCGCGGATTGCTCCGGGTGGGTGTTACCCACCGCCCTGCTCTGTGGAGCCCGGACGTTCCTCGGCACTCCCGGGGGAGTGACGCGACCGTCTCACCGACCCGTTCGCACCGCTGAGTCTACCGGGGCGCGTGCGACCGTGCGGCCAGCGTCGCCGCACCGATGATGCCGGCGTTGTTGCGGAGCGTCGCGGGGATGATCCCGGCCTGCAGGTCGAGGAGCGGCAGGAACTCCTCGTGGTGCTTCGACACGCCGCCGCCGACGACGAAGAGCTCGGGGGAGAGCAGCGCCTCGAGCGTCGAGTAGTACGTCTGCAGGCGCTTCGCCCAGTGCTTCCAGCTGAGCTCGTCCCGCTCCTTCGCCGCGAACGAGGCCCGCGACTCGGCGTCGTGGCCGTCGATCTCCAGGTGTCCGAGCTCCGAGTTGACGATGAGGACACCGTCGTTGATGAGCGCGGTGCCGATCCCGGTGCCGAGGGTCGTCACGACGACGAGGCCATCCTTGCCCTTCGCGGCGCCGAACTGCTGCTCGGCGAACCCGGCGGCGTCGGCGTCGTTGACGAAGTGGATGGAGCGCCCGAGTTCCTTCTCGAACAGCGCCTCGGCCTCGAAGCCGATCCACTTCTTCGACACGTTCGCGGCTGACATGGTCTTGCCGTCACGGACGATCGCGGGGAAGCAGACCCCGACCGGCACGTCCGCGCCGGGGGCGAGCTCGTCGAGGATCGACTTCGCCACGGCGACGATGTCGTGCGGCTTCCCGCCCTCGGGGGTGGCCTTCTTGATCCGGTCGGTCTGGAGCTCGCCGGTGGTCACGTCGACGATCGCGCCCTTGATGCCCGTACCGCCGATGTCGACGCCGACTGCGAGTGAGGTCATGGGAACTGGGGCCCTTTCAGGAGACGGTGAGGAGTTCCGCGCCGCGCTCGGTGACGACGAGGGTGTGTTCGAACTGTGCGGTCCAGGACTTGTCGCGCGTCGAGACGGTCCAGTCGTCGGACCAGATGTCGGCCTCGATGCCGCCGAGGGTGAGCATCGGCTCGATCGTGAACACCATGCCGGGCTCGATGACGGTGTCGTACTGGGGTGCGTCGTAGTGCGGGATGATCAGCCCGGAGTGGAACGCGCGCCCGACGCCGTGGCCGGTGTAGTCGCGGACGACCCCGTAGCCGAAGCGCTTCGCGTAGGCCTCGATGGCCCGTCCGATGACGTTGACCTGGCGTCCGGGCGCGACGGCCTTGATCCCGCGACGCAGTGCCTCTTCCGTGCGGGTGACCAGGTCGGTGACCTCGGGGGCGGCCTCGCCGACGACGAACGTGCGGTTCGTGTCGCCGTGCATGCCGTCCTTGTACGCGGTCACGTCGATGTTGACGAGGTCGCCCTCCTGCAGCACGGTGTCGTCCGGGATGCCGTGGCAGATCACCTCGTTCAGGCTGGAGCAGAGCGACTTCGGGTAGCCGCGGTAGCCGAGCGTCGAGGGGTAGGCGCCGTGCGACACGACGTACTCGTGTCCGATCCGGTCGAGCTCGTCGGTCGTGACCCCGGGCCGGATCGCGGCACCGACGGCGTCGATGGCCCGCGAGGCGATGCGCCCCGCCGCGCGGATCCGCTCGACCTCGTCGGGCGTGTAGGTGTCGCCGAGGCCGTGCTCGTGCGGCTCGGCCTTCCCGACGTACTCGGGGCGCTCGATGTCCCGGGGGACGGGTCGCTGCGGGGAGATCCGGCCGGCGGTCAGGTGTCCGTGTGCGTCCCGGGGCATGCGGACCACTCTAACCGGGCGCCGCGCTGCGCCGTCGCGCGGCCGCGTTGCGCGGTCGGTCGCCCGCGGGTGGCCGTGAAGTGCGGACGGCTGCGGCCGACGCGCGGCTGCGCGCCCGCGGAGCGCGGCGGGTGGTGGCCGACACGCGGCTGCGCGCCCGCGGAGCGCGGCGGGTGGTAGCCGGGAAGCGACCGCCTGGAGGCCCGGTGCCGGCCCGCCGGACCGGCACCGGGCCTCCAGACGGTCGCCCTTGCGCGGAGCGCGGACGACGGGGACCGCACGCCCGCCGCCCCGCCGCCACGGCACCGGGCCCTGTCGCGAGAGCGACAGATTCCGCCTCCGTCGCCCCGTCCACCACGCGAGAGCGACAGATCGCGGCCGATGTTCCGCGCAGATCTGTCGCTTTCACGGAAGCGACAGATCTGCGACGCAGACCCACCCGCCGCGCCCGACCCTCCCACGCACCCACGCCCGTGTCGCGAAAGCGACAGATCACGTCTCCGTCGGCCCCTCCACCACGCGAGAGCGACAGATCGCCGTCGATGTTCCGCGCAGATCTGTCGCTTTCACGAAAGCGACAGTTCGGCGACAACGACCCGCCCGCTCGCCCGCCGAGCCCGACCCCGCCCGACCGCGCCCGGCCGCGCCCGCGTCCGCGTGGGTACGGTGGCGGCATGAGCGACGAACGCATCGAGTCCCAGTGGTGGTTCAACGACAAGACCAAGACGGTCGAGCAGGGCCCGCAGTCCCCGCAGCGCGACCGCATCGGCCCGTTCGAGACGCGCGAGGAAGCGCAACACGCCCTGGACCGCATCAAGGCCAACAACGAGCGTTGGGACGACGAAGACCAATAGGCTGGGGGTCCTGCAGCACCACGGAAAGGGCCTCGAATGGACAAGCAGACGGACTTCGTGCTCCGCACCATCGAGGAGCGGGGCATCAAGTTCATCCGCCTCTGGTTCACGGACGTCATCGGCACCCTGAAGTCGGTGGCGATCGCGCCGGCGGAGGTCGAGGGCGCCTTCGCCGAGGGCATCGGCTTCGACGGCTCCGCGATCGAGGGCCTGACCCGCAGCTACGAGGCCGACGTGCTCGCGCACCCGGATCCCTCGACCTTCCAGATCCTGCCGTGGCGCGGTGAGGTCGACCCCACCGCGCGGATGTTCTGCGACATCACGACGCCCGACGGCCAGCCCGCCGTGGCCGACCCGCGCAACGTGCTCAAGCGCACCCTCGCCAAGGCGAGCGACCGGGGCTTCACGTTCTACACGCACCCCGAGATCGAGTTCTACCTGCTGAAGAGCCGCGACTGGAAGGACGGCGGCCCGCAGCCCGTCGACCAGGCCGGCTACTTCGACAACGTCCCGGGCGGCAGCGCCCACGACTTCCGACGCCGCTCGGTCCGGATGCTCGAGGACCTCGGCATCTCGGTCGAGTTCAGCCACCACGAGGCCGGTCCCGGGCAGAACGAGATCGACCTCCGCTACGCCGACGCGCTGACGATGGCGGACAACATCATGACCTTCCGCACGGTGGTCAAGGAGGTCGCGATCGAGCAGGGCGTCTACGCGACGTTCATGCCGAAGCCGATCTCCGGGCAGCCGGGCTCGGGCATGCACACGCACGTGTCGCTCTTCGAGGGCGACCAGAACGCGTTCTACGAGGCCGGCGGCGAGTACCAGCTCTCGCAGACCGCGCGGCACTTCATCGCGGGCGTGCTCCGCCACGCACCCGAGATCACCGCCGTGACGAACCAGTTCGTCAACTCCTACAAGCGGCTCTGGGGCGGCGACGAGGCACCCTCGTTCGTCACGTGGGGGCACAACAACCGCTCGGCGCTGCTCCGGGTCCCGCTGTACAAGCCGAACAAGGGCCAGTCCGCCCGGGTCGAGTACCGCGGCATCGACTCCGCGGCAAACCCGTACCTGGCGTACTCGTTGCTCCTCGCGGCCGGTCTGAAGGGCATCGACGAGGGCTACGAGCTCCCGCCCGAGGCCGAGGACAACGTCTGGAGCCTGTCCGACGCCGAGCGCCGTGCACTGGGCTACAAGCAGCTCCCGGCGAGCCTCGACCACGCGCTCGGCCTCATGGAGGACTCCGAGCTCGTCGCCGAGACCCTCGGCGAGCAGGTCTTCAACTACGTGCTGCTCAACAAGCGGCAGGAGTGGAAGGCCTACCGCGACCAGGTCACGCCGTTCGAGCTCGACACGAACCTCGGCGCGCTCTAGCAGCCCGCCCGGAGCACCACGTGACCGGTCGGACGAGGACGTCCCGTTCCGAGATGGCCCGCCTGGGCTTCGCGGAGCTGTCGGAGAGCCTGGAACGGATCGCCGGCCTGGAGGCGCGGTTCGGCCCGGACCTGCGGGTGCCGGTCAGCGACGCCCCGGCCCTGTGGGAGGCCACGGCCGATCCCGACGGTGCGCTCCGCCTCGTGGAGCGCCTGCTCGAGCGCGCCCCGGACGAGCTCCGGCCGGTCCTGGCGGACCGGCAGGCGACCGAGCGGCTCGTACGCCTGCTCGGGGCGTCGGTCGGGCTGGGGGAGTTCCTGCACCGGCGCCCGGCCGAGATCGCGCTGCTGCTCGACCCGGTGACCGCGCCGTGGGACCAGGACGCCTACACGTCGTCGCTCCTCGAAGCCGTCGACGGAGCGACGGGTGAGGACGCCCGCCTGCGCCTGCGGGTCCGGTACCGCCGGCACCTCGCGCAGATCGCCCTGTACGACGTGCTCCACCCCGCCCCGACCGAGGTGTTCCCGTCGGTGGCGGCCGGACTCGCCGACCTCGCGGGTGCCGCGCTCGAGGCCGCGGTCGATGTCGCCCGGCGCGAGGTCCCGTTCCCGGCCGCCGACGTCGCGGCCACCCCGCTCGCGGTCATCGGCATGGGCAAGGCCGGCGCGCGCGAACTCAACTACGTCAGCGACGTCGACGTCATCTTCGTGACCGAGCCGACCCGCGACGACGACGCCGACACCGGGGTCGGGACCGACCGGGCCGTGCTCATCGCGACGCGCCTGGCGATCGCGGCGACCCACGCGATCACCGACCTCGCCGCCGAACCCGCGCTGTGGGAGGTCGACGCGAACCTCCGACCGGAGGGCAAGGACGGGGCGCTCGTCCGGACCCTCGACTCCCACGTCGCGTACTACGAGCGCTGGGCGAAGGGGTGGGAGTTCCAGGCGCTCCTCAAGGCCCGTCCGATCGCGGGGTCCGCCGACCTCGGGGCGCGGTACGCGGCGGCGGTCGCCCCGTTCGTCTGGAGCTCGGCGCAGCGGCCGGGCTTCGTCGAGTCGGTGCAGCGGATGCGCGAGCGGGTCACGGAGCACATCCCGGACGCCGAGGTCGACCGGCAGCTGAAGCTCGGTCCGGGTGGGCTGCGTGACGTCGAGTTCACCGTGCAGCTCCTGCAGCTCGTGCACGGTCGTGACGACGAATCGGTGCGGGTGCGCTCGACGCTCGAGTCGATGGACGCCCTCGCCAGCGCCGGGTACGTCGGACGCCCCGAGGCCGCGCGCTTCGGGCCGGACTACGCCCTGCTGCGGCTGCTCGAGCACCGCATCCAGCTCCGACGGCTGCAGCGCACGCACCTCATGCCCTCGGACGAGGACGAGCTCCGGGTGCTCGCCCGGTCGACCGGCCTCGCGACCTCCGCGTCCGCGCTCGAACAGCGGTGGCGCGGCGTGAAGCTCGAGGTCCGCGGGCTCCACGAGCGCCTGTTCTACCGCCCGCTGCTCTCCGCGGTCGCGGCGACCGACGGCGACATCGTCCTGACGAACGACCAGGCGGCCGACCGCCTCGGCGCGATCGGCTTCGCGGACCCGTCCGGTGCCCTCGGCCACATCCGTGCGCTCACGCAGGGCACGAGCCGGCGCGCGGCGATCCAGCGGAACCTGCTCCCGGTGCTCCTGCGGTGGATGGCGGAGGGGCCGGCACCGGACCGTGCGCTCCTGGCCTTCCGTCGCCTGAGCGACACCCTCGGCGAGTCGAGCTGGTTCCTCCGCATGCTCCGCGACTCGTCCGGTGCCGCGCACTCGCTGACGACGGTGCTGTCCGAGTCGGCCTTCCTCGCCGGCCTGCTCGAACGGTTCCCCGAGGCCGTGGCGTGGCTCGACGAGCCCGAGGCCCTGCTGCGTCCGCGTCCGGCGGAGTCGTTGCTCGCCGAGCACAGCGCGACGACGGCCCGGCACGGCGACGACGTCGAGGGTGCGGCCGCGCTCGTCCGGTCGGCCCGGCGTCGCGAGACCCTGCGGCTCGGGATGGCGGCGGTGCTCGGCCACCTCGACGTCGACCAGCTCGGCCCCGCGCTCACCGACGTCACCGAGGCGACGCTCGCGGGCGTCCTCGCCCTCGCCCGACGGGACGCCCCGGAGGGGCTGGAGTTCGGTGTGGTGGCGATGGGCCGGTTCGGCGGACGCGAGCTCGGCTTCGGGTCGGACGCCGACGTCCTGTACGTGTACCGCGCGGCCGAGGACCTGCCGTCCGAGCAGGCGTCCCGGGCCGCGCAGCGCATCGTGCGCGAGCTGTCCCGGCTCACCGAGGACGCGATCCACCCGTTCGAGCTCGACATCGACCTGCGCCCCGAGGGGAAGAACGGCCCGGTCGTCCGCACGCTCGACTCGTACGGCGCCTACTACGCCCGCTGGTCCCTCACGTGGGAGGCCCAGGCGCTCCTGCGCGCCCGGGGCTCCGTCGGCGACCAGCAGCTGCTCCGCGACTTCGAGCACCTCGCCGACCGCACGCGCTACCCCGAGCACATCGACGAGCGCGAGGTCCGCGAGGTCCGCCGGATCAAGGCACGCGTGGAGTCCGAACGACTCCCGCGCGGCGCCGACCCGGCGCGGCACCTCAAGCTCGGACGAGGGTCGCTGAGCGACGTCGAGTGGTTCGTGCAGCTGCTCCAGCTCCAGCACGCGACCGCGGTGCACGGTCTCCGGACCACGTCGACGCTCGAGGCACTGGACGCGGCGACCGCGGCCGGGTTCGTCGCCGCCGAGGACGCCGAGAAGCTCGGCGCCGCCTGGCGCTTCGCGTCCCGCACCCGCAGTGCGCTCGTGCTCTGGTCGGGGAGGACCACGGACGTGCTGCCCGTCGACCGGGTGCAGCTCGAGGGCATCGCGCGGCTGCTGGAGTACCCGCCGGGGTCCGCGTCGCGCCTCGAGGACGACTACCTCGGCGTCACCCGACGGGCGCGGCAGGTGTTCGAGCGGGAGTTCTACGGCGCCTGACCCGGCGCTGACCCCGGCCGCGACACGCCCGGGACGACCTCCGAGACCCGAACTTGAGAAGGTCTCCGGGTCGATTCCTGCGCATCGAACGCTGTCCCCCGATCGCGATCACGGCGTACCCCGCCGCCACCCCCGCGCCGACGAGCACCATCGGACGGCTCCGCTCGTCGGCGACCCGCAACCGGGCCGGGCCGGGCGACCCCGCGGATCGGTCGGGACCACCTGCTGAACTGGGATTCCTCGCGGACGCGGGTCGCGCCTCCCGGCCGTCGACGCGCCCCGACGGAACGGTGACGCGACACTGACCGGTCCGCATCAGTGCTGTCAGCAGCAGTGCGGACAGCGTTCCCCGATGCCGTGGGGGACACCGACGTACCCCGCGAGGGGACCCGACCGCCCCCGGACGGGGGACGCGTTGCGCCGACGTTCAGGTTCTGTCTCAATGAGGACACCCGAACCCCCACAGGTTCCTCGATGGAGCGGAATCCCCACCTCGAACGTTGAAGCAGGGATCGATGTTCACCTTCATCCTCCAGATCCGGCAGATGGTCGAAGGGCATCCCGAGTTCTACCTGTTCGCCGTGTACTCCGCGGTGATCTGGTTGCTCTGGATCCTCAAGGTCGTGCTGTCCGCCCGGTACCGCCCCTTCACCGGCACGTACACCGGGACGACGAGTGTCGTCGTCCCCGTGGTGGACGAGCCACTCGACCTCTTCCGGGACGTCATCGGCCGCATGGTCGAGCAGCGACCGGGCGAGATCATCGTCGTCATCAACGGCGCCCGCAACGAGGCACTCGAGGAGGTCTGCGACGAGTTCGCCCCGCTCGTCCGCTGGACCCACACCCCGATCCCCGGCAAGCGCAACGCCGTCAAGGTCGGCACCGAGCTCTCGAACGGTGACATCACCGTGCTCGTCGACTCCGACACCGTCTGGACGCCCGGCACGCTCGAGGAGCTGCTGAAGCCGTTCGCGGACGAGTCCGTCGGCGGCGTCACCACCCGCCAGCGGATCCTCGAGCCGACCCGGTCCTGGATCACCCGCTGGGCGGACTGGCTCGAGAACTCCCGGGCGCTGTACTCGATGCCCGCGCAGAGCGTGCTCGGCCAGATCGGCTGCCTGCCCGGGCGGACCATCGCGTTCCGCCGCAGCATCCTCACCCGCGTGATGGACAAGTTCATGCACGAGGAGTTCATGGGCGTCTTCCTCGAGGTGTCCGACGACCGGACGCTCACGAACCTGACGCTCAAGGAGGGGTACCGGACCGTCTACCAGTACACGTCGCTCGTCTACACGGACGCACCGCTCCAGGTGAAGAAGCTGTTCAAGCAGCAGCTGCGCTGGGCACGCGGGTCGCAGTACAACACGCTGCGGATGCTGCCGTGGATGCTCGGGCACGCCCCGCTGCTCGCGGTCTTCTTCGTCACCGACATCCTGCTGCCGTTCATGCTGTTCGGCGTCATCGCCGGGTGGATCTACCGGGCGCTCACCGGGCAGGGCGAGAACCTGTACCAGGGCATCCTGCAGCAGTACGGCTTCTCGACCGGCTTCGTCTACGTCGCCGCACTCATGGTCGTGTCGAGCGTGCTGAGCATGGCGATCCGGCAGATCCGACACCTGTCCGAGAAGCCGAGCGACTTCTTCCGGCTCCCGCTCTTCATCATCGTGTCGACCTTCTTCCTCATGCCGATCCGGCTCATCGGCTTCTTCCGCCTGGCGCACGCGTCGGGGTGGGGGACCCGGGCCGGGGCGTACGCCGGTGGACCGATGGAGCAGGAGCCGGTGCAGCCGACGACCGGTCTCGCGCCGGTGAGCCCGGTCGACGCCGCAGGGACCGGCAACGGCCCCGCGACCGGTGCCGCGGACCGCGCGCTGCCGGCCGAACAGGCCGCCGCCGACCGCGCCTTCGACGAGCTGTTCGGCGCCGACGCGACCACCACCTCGACCACGACGGTCCTCGCGACCCGCCGCTCGACGGCCACCGCCGCGGCCCCGGCCGGGCGCCCCGCGCCGCGCCGCGGTCGCCGGCTCAACCCGTACGCGGCGATCCCGTACTGCATCGGGATCGCGATCTTCGCTCTGGAGGCGTTCCTCATTGTCTGACCTCATCCGTTCCACCGGCACCTGGTGGGCACAGTCCAGCAAGCACGCCCGTCGCACCGCGATCGGGACCACCGCGATCGTCCTCGTCCTCGGACTCATCACCTGGATGGTCTGGGTGTCGCCGGGCGGTCCGGTGTCGACGGCGGTCGGCGAGGCCCTCGGGGTCCGCCCACCGGCGTCCGCGTCGAAGAAGGTGTCCGCCGCCGAGCTCCAGACGAAGCTCACCGCCGCGCAGAAGCAGATCTGGGCGCTCGAGGGCAAGCTCGACGCCTCCGGGGCCCAGGCCGGCTCGCGGGCCGAGGAGATCACGAAGCTCAAGGCGCAGATCGCGTCGCTGCAGTCCGACCTCGGCGCCGCGAAGAGCGCCGCGGCCGGGGCCGCGAGCGCGGCCGGCGCGGCCAAGGCCGCCGGTGCCGGCGGTGCGGCGAAGGGTGGCTCCGGGGCGCACGGCGGCGGCGCTGGCTCGCCGAACGCCGGCCCCTCGAAGGACCCCGCGACCGAACCGATCAGCACGCCGTCGAAGGCCGAGATCCTCGGGCAGCAGTCCCGCTGGTTCGGGCTCTACACGGCGCAGGCACCGTTCAACTGGGCTGAGTACGACAGCGTCTCGCAGGAGGTCGGCAAGGCCACGAACATGGTCGGCTTCTTCCAGGGCTTCGACCAGGACTTCAACCAGACCGCCGTCCAGCGGTCCTGGGCGAACGGACGACTGCCGATGATGACGTGGGAGACCGTGCCCGCGAAGACCGGGAACGACGAGGCCTACGTCGCCGGCTACACGAACCAGGACATCGTCTCCGGCAGGTTCGACGACTACCTGACGCGGTACGCGCAGGCGCTGAAGGCGAACGGCATGCCCCTCGTCATCCGCCTCGACCACGAGATGAACGGCTCCTGGTACAACTGGTCCGAGGGCGCCAAGCAGCAGAACGCGAAGGGTTCCTACACGGCCATGTGGCAGCACGTGTGGAACGTCTTCCAGGCGAACGGCGCGAACGACTACGTCATCTGGAACTGGTCGCCGTCGCGCATCGACAAGCTCGGCAACCCGGACTACCAGACGCTCGCGTACATGCAGCAGTACTACCCGGGCGCGCAGTACGTCGACTGGGTGGGCATGTCCGGCTACTACCGCACGCCGACCGAGCAGCCGACCTTCCAGAACACGTTCGGCGCGACCCTCGCCCAGATCCGCAAGGTCGCCCCGGGCAAGAACATCGTCCTCAACGAGATCGGCGCGACCGAGACCGGGGGCACGGTCTCCGACAGCCAGAAGTCGCAGTGGCTCGACTCGCTGTTCGACGCCCTGGCCGACCCGGCGAACCGTGACGTCATCGGCTTCGCGTACTTCAGCCAGGTGGCGACCACCATCGTCGACGGAACCCGCACCACGAACGACTGGCGCATCGACTCCCGCGCCGACAGCCTCGCGACCTTCGCGAAGGGCATCGCCCGCACCGACATCGACTACGACCTGCAGGAGGTCTCGAAGTGACCGCTCCGAAGAAGGCATCCACGTCCCCCGACACCCGCCCCGCGCCGGTGATCAGCGTCATCGGCACCGGCTACCTCGGTGCGACCCACGCGGCCGCCATGGCCGAGATGGGCTTCGACACCATCGGCGTCGACGTCGACCCGGCGAAGCTCGCGGCGCTCTCCGCCGGCGAGGTCCCGTTCTACGAGCCCGGGCTGCCGGAGCTCATCACGAAGCACGTCGCGACCGGCAAGCTCCGCTTCACCGACTCGATGGCCGACGCGGTCGCCGCGGCCGACGTGCACTTCATCTGCGTCGGCACCCCGCAGAAGGCCGGGTCGCACGCGGCGAACCTCGCGTACGTCGAGAGCGCCACCCGAGGGGTCGCCGAGCACCTCACCCACCCGGGCCTCATCGTCGGGAAGTCGACCGTGCCGGTCGGCACCGCCGAGCGCCTGCGCGGCATCGTCCGCGAGTTCACCCCGAGCGGGATCGACGCCGAGCTCATCTGGAACCCCGAGTTCCTGCGCGAGGGCAAGGCCGTCGCGGACACGCTGCACCCGGACCGCCTGGTGTGGGGCGGTGCCTCGGCCGCTGCGGACGCCGTCATCCGCGAGGTCTACGCCGCCCCGATCGCCGAGGGCACCCCGGTGGTCTCGACGGACCTCGCGACCGCCGAGCTCGTCAAGGTCAGCGCGAACGCGTTCCTCGCGACGAAGATCTCCTTCATCAACGCGATCTCGGAGATGTGCGCCATCACCGGTGCCGACGTCACCACCCTCGCCGACGCCCTCGGGCACGACGAGCGAATCGGCCGGAAGTTCCTCAACGCCGGCCTCGGCTTCGGCGGCGGCTGCCTGCCGAAGGACATCCGTGCCCTCATGCACCGTGCGGGGGAGCTCGGCGCCGGGCGGGTCGTCGGACTCATGCAGCAGGTCGACGAGATCAACATGGGGCAGCGGGAACGCGTCATCGACATGTCCATCGAGTCCCTGGGTGGCTCGGTGCTCAACCGTCGCATCGCGGTCATCGGGGCGGCCTTCAAGCCGCTCACCGACGACGTGCGGGACTCGCCGGCGCTCAACGTCGCCGCCGCCCTGCACCTGCGCGGCGCGCAGGTCTCGCTGTGGGACCCGGAGGCGAACGACACCGCCCGTCGGTCGTTCCCGACGCTGACGTACGCCACGTCGATGACCGACGCGGTCGAGGGCGCCGACCTGGTGCTCGTGCTCACCGAGTGGGACGAGGTCGTCGGTGCCGACCCGGCCGCCCTCGGAGCGCTCGTCGGACGCCGTTCGGTGATCGACGCGCGCAACTGCCTCCCGGTCGCGAACTGGGTCGAGGCGGGGTGGTCCGTCCGTTCCCTGGGACGTCCCACGCCGGTCACGGGTGCACCCGTGAGCGTGGCGGCGGGTGCCGCCGACGTGCTGGCGACGGCGCGGTAGGCACTCGTCGCCCCGAGGACGGGGCCCGCGCCGGGGCGGCGTGGGCCCCGTCCGTGCGTGTGCGCGTGTCCGGCACCCGGGTGCTGCGTCGTCCGTGGGCCCCGGGGGCGGGTCACGGCGCGGCACTGCGTGCCGCCGTCTGCTCCGGCAGCGAGGTGGCGCGGCACGGTGACGCGGTGCGGTGACCACGAGGGTGCGTCGCGACCAGCCTGGAGGCGCGGCGCCCGTCCGCCAGGCCACCCCGCGCCTCCAGGCTGGTCACCACCGCACCACCTGCCGGGCAGACCTGTTGCTCCCGGGCGTAGCTGGTCCTTCCGGGTGTACCAGGTCCGTTGATCCGCCCAGGTACGCCCGATCCCACTCGGGACGCCGTCCTGACCGGTGCCGCGAACGCAGGAGAGCCCCGCACCGGGACGGTGCGGGGCTCTCCTGCGTTCAGCGAGGGTCAGACGCCGAAGTACAGCTCGTACTCGAACGGGTGCGGACGCTGCGCGAGCGGGAGGATCTCGTTCTCACGCTTGTAGTCGATCCACGTCTGGATGAGGTCCTCGGTGAAGACGTTGCCCTTCGTGAGGAACTCGTGGTCCGCCTCGAGGGCCTCGAGTGCCTCGTCGAGGGAGCCCGGCACCTGCGGGATGCCCTTGGCCTCCTCCGGGGGGAGCTCGTAGAGGTCCTTGTCGACCGGCTCGTGCGGCTCGATGCGGTTCTGGATGCCGTCCAGGCCCGCCATCAGCTGTGCGGCGAAGGCGAGGTACGGATTGCCCGAGGCGTCCGGCGCGCGGAACTCGATGCGCTTGGCCTTCGGGTTCGTGCCGGTGATCGGGATGCGGATCGCCGCCGAGCGGTTGCCGGCCGAGTACACCAGGTTGACCGGCGCCTCGAAGCCCTTGACCAGGCGGTGGTACGAGTTGATCGACGGGTTCGTGAACGCGAGGAGCGCCGGGGCGTGCTTCAGCAGGCCGCCGATGTACCAGCGGGCGACGTCGGACAGGCCGCCGTAGCCGTTCTCGTCGTAGAACAGCGGCTTGCCGTCGTTCCAGAGCGACTGGTGGGTGTGCATGCCCGAACCGTTGTCACCGAAGAGCGGCTTCGGCATGAACGTGGCGACCTTGCCCCACTGGTCGGCCGTGTTCTTGACGATGTACTTGAACTTCAGGATGTCGTCCGCGGCGTGGACCATCGTGTCGAAGCGGTAGTTGATCTCCTGCTGGCCGCCCGTGCCCACCTCATGGTGCGAGCGCTCGAGCACGAAGCCCGCCTCGATCAGCTTGAGGGTGATGTCGTCGCGGAGGTCAGCCGTCTTGTCGACGGGGGAGACGGGGAAGTAGCCGCCCTTGTAGGGGGTCTTGTTCGCGAGGTTGCCGCCCTCTTCCTCGCGGCCCGTGTTCCACGCGCCCTCCTCGGAATCGACCGCGTAGAACGACTGGTTCTGGGTCACCGAGTAGCGGACGTCGTCGAAGATGTAGAACTCGGCCTCGGGGGCGAAGAACGCGGTGTCCGCGATGCCGGTCGAGGCGAGGTACTTCTCCGCCTTCTTGGCGACCTGGCGCGGGTCGCGACCGTAGATCTCGCCGTTCCGCGGGTTGTAGATGTCGAAGATCATGATCAGCGTGCGCTCGGCACGGAACTGGTCGATGTAGGCCGTCGTCACGTCGGGGATGAGCTGCATGTCCGACTCGTGGATCGACGCGAAGCCGCGGATCGACGAACCGTCGAAGAGCTGACCGACCGAGAAGAAGTCCTCGTCGACCGTCGACGCCGGGATGTTGAAGTGCTGCTGGACCCCGGGGAGGTCCGTGAACCGGATGTCGAGGAACTTGACGTCCGTGTCCTTGATGAAGGCGAGCACCTCGGAGGAATCGCTGAACATGTGTGTCGATCTCCTGGGGGGTAGGTGATGTCGGAGGTGCCGCGGGTGCACCCTCCGACGAGGCTATTGACCAAGAGTTTCCCGGACATGACTGCGTTGTTTCGCGCGTGTTACGTCGAGGTGGTCGCCTACGCTGGAGGCATGGCCCGCAGCACCACCCCGCCCTCCGACGCATCCGCACACGCCGCTGGCGGACACCCGGACGGCTGGCCGGGCAAGGAGCTCGGTCTTCCCGAGGAGGGCCCCCGCAGCGTCGGGCGCATCGGACGGCGGGTCGTCGCGCTCCTGATCGACGGGGTCCTGGCCGACCTCGTGGCCTTCCTGCTCGGCGTCTGGTCGCCCGTGAACGGCTCCGGCGACATCGCGCACACGTGGATCCAGCTGGCGATCTTCGCCGTGCTGCAGGTCCTGTTCATCTGCACGTTCTCGGGGTCGTTCGGCCACCTGTGCGTCGGGCTGCGCGTCGTGCCGATGCGCGGCGGCTACGTCGGGGTGTGGCGGCCGGTGGTCCGGACCCTGCTGCTGTGCATCGTCGTGCCGGCGCTCATCATCGACCGCGACAGCCGCGGCGCCCACGACCGGATCGCCGGGACGGTGCTCGTCCGACGCTGACCGGCGGGCGCGCGGGCGCGCGGGCGTGGGCGTGGGCGTGGGCGCGGGGCGCGGGCGTCCTAGCGCGACGCGGCCTGGTGTGACGTGCTCCCGAACAACCGAAAGCACGTCGCGCCACGGCGTTCCGTGGCGCGACGTGCCTTCGGTTGTGCGAACGGCAGCGCGGGCCCCCGGGGCGCGTGACGCCGGTGCGCCCCACCGGCCGCCCCAGGCCTGCCGCACCCGTACCCCGCACACGACGGAGGCCCCCGACCTGGCACGGTCGGGGGCCTCCGTTCGGTCAGCCGTCGGGGCGGCTGCGCCGGGAACGGCGCTGGCTCAGCGCGGACGCCCGGCACGCACCCGCATCGGGTCCATGCCCTTCGGGATCGCCGACGCCGGGCTGTGCGTCAGGGATTCGAGCCGGTTCGCGACCGCGAGGACCTCGTTGCGGTTCAGCGACTTCTTGTACTTGTTCATCGCACGCGGCAGCTTGTGCAGCGTCACACCGTCCTGCTCGTCGTCGACGTGGACGACGTGCACCGGGACGTTCGGCACGATGCGCTGGACCTTGCGGCGCTCCTCGTCGAGCTGGCGCTTGAGGGTGCCACGCTGACCCTCGGTGATGAGGACGACGCCCGGAGCGCCCACCGCACGGTAGACGGCGGCCTGGGAGCGACCGTGCACCGCGACGGGCATCTCGCTGGAACGCCACTGCCGACGCAGGGAGTTCGACAGCACGGCACCGACGGCACCGGGCTGGCCGGCGATCTGCGAGTAGGCCGCACGCTCGGCGAGACGACCGAGGACGATCAGGAACAGCAGGACTCCGAGCAGCACGCCGGCGACGATCCAGAGCGTGATCGCGAGCCAGTTCTGACCCGGGAGGAGGAACGCGAGCAGCACGCCCGCGACGACCGGTCCGAGGAAGGCGAGGAGGAACCACCACACAGACTTCGGGTCTGCCCGGCGGGTCATGGTGAAGACCTGGTACATCTGCTTGAGACGACCCGGCTCCTTCGCCGTCGTACCTTCTGGAGTGCTGCGTGCCATGCCAACAGGATACGGCCTGCGCCGTGTCACGAGGACCGCTCGCGGTCAGGCTGTGGGCGAACGTCGCTGTCCACAGGTGGTCGCCACCGGACGGGAGGCCCGCCCGCCCTCCGCCACGCTGGTCACCATGACGACGGGGGAGCGGACCGAGCTGTGGTGCGGCGCCGAGGACGCGGCCGCCTTCACGCGCTGGGTGGCAGACCGCGCCGCCGGCTGCGGACCGCACCTCGTCCCGATCACCCGCGTCGGCCGGTGCCCCCGGGGTCACCTCGCCGCCGAGGTGCTCCGACCGGCCGTGCGATCGCTCGACGCGGCACTCGACGTCCTCGGTGTCCCGACGAGCGGCGTCGCCGTCACGCTCTCGGTCCCCCTGCTCGAACTCGCCCACCGAGGCCGTGCGGGTGCGCTCGAACTCGGCGCCGTCGCTGCCGAGGGCATCGGCGTCGACGAGGCCGGCGCGGTCGTGGTGGCCGACCGGCCGCCGGGCGGAGCGCCGTGCTGTCCGGACCCGCACGACGGGAGTACCGACTCGCCACGGTCACCGAGCACGCGGACGACGTTCGAGGACCGCGACGGGGCCCGGGGCCTCCTCACCGCCGCACGAACGGTGTGGGACCGTACGGACCCTCGGGAACCGGCTCGTGCGGCCCTGGACCCCCTGCTCGACGCCGCGCGCGCCGGCGACGCCGACGTCGTCCGCGCGGCGCTCGACGCGGTTCTGGCCGCGGCACCGCCGAGGCCCGTGCGCTGGGTCCGGCCGGCCTGGGTGTCGTTGGGCACGCCGGTCGATCCCTCGGCCGAGCCGACCGGTGGGACCAGTCCGTCGGGGGGACTCGACCGTGCCCTGGTCGTGCTCCGCGAGGTGGTCGAACAGGGTGTGCCGATCGGGGCCTCTCGCCGGGTGCCGCTCCGGATGGTGCTCGTGGGACTCGTCGTCGTGGTCGGCGTCCTCGTGCTCGCGTCGGCCGCGTGAGGCCGCGACGCACCCCCGAGCCGTGACGCCGTGGAGTGCTCAGCGACCCCGTGACGGCCGACCCCCGGCACCCGCGTGACCGGCACTCCCGGGTCGCACGGGAACGGCCCCGGTCCCACGAGGGGACCGGGGCCGTTCCGGTGGCAGGGCTCGAGCGCCGGGATCAGTACCCGAGGTTCGGGCCGAAGTTGCCCTCCTCGAGGCGGTTCTTCACCGCGACGAGGTAGCGCGATGCGTCGGCACCGTCGATGATCCGGTGGTCGTACGACAGCGCGAGGTAGACGAACGAGCGGATCGCGATCGCCTCCTGCCCGTCGACCTTGACGACCGCCGGACGCTTCGTGACGATGCCGGTACCGAGGATCGCCGACTGCGGCAGGAACACGACGGGGGTGTCGAACAG
Source organism: Curtobacterium sp. MCBA15_004 (assembly GCF_001865055.2). Taxonomy (NCBI): domain Bacteria; kingdom Bacillati; phylum Actinomycetota; class Actinomycetes; order Micrococcales; family Microbacteriaceae; genus Curtobacterium; species Curtobacterium sp. MCBA15_004. The sequence goes on from NZ_CP126266.1 coordinate 1,647,564, forward strand.
CGCGCCGCGCGACCCGGTGTTCGTCAGCGTGAACGTTCCGCCGGCCAGCTCGTCGGGCTTGAGCTGGTTGTTCCGGGTGCGCTCGGCGAGGTCCGCGATGGCCTTCGCGAACTGCGCCAGGTCGAGCGACGACGCGTCCTTGATGACCGGGGTGAGCAGACCGCGCTCGGTGTCGACCGCGATCGACACGTTCTCGTGCTCGGGGTAGACGATCTCGTCGCCCTCGACCGTCGAGTTGATCTTCGGGTGCGCCTTGAGCGCCTCCGAGGCGGCCAGCGCGAAGAACGGCATGAAGCTGAGCTTCGAGCCGGTCTTCTCGAGGAACTGCGCCTTGTTCGCGTCGCGGAACTGCGCGACCTTGGTGACGTCCACCTCGACGACGCTGGTGAGCTGCGCGGTCGAGGTCATCGACTGCACGGCACGCTCGGCGACGACCTTGCGGAGGCGCGACATCTTCTCGCGGGTGCCGCGGAGCGGCGAGGTCTCAGCGACGAACGGGCCGGCCGGGGCAGATGCCGCGGTCGAGGACGACCCGGCTGCGGACTTGGCCTGCTCGGCGGCGGCGAGGACGTCCTCCTTGCGGATGCGTCCCCCCACACCCGAACCGGTCACGGTCGACAGGTCGACACCCTGCTCGTTCGCGAGCTTGCGCACGAGCGGGGTGACGTAGCCGGATGCGGCGGCGTCCTGGTTCGGCTGCGGGACCGACGCGCTGGCGGCGGAGCCCGATGCGGCCGGAGCGGCGGCCGGGGCGGGCGCCGGGACCGCTGCCGGGACGGCGGCGGGCGGCGGCACCGGAGCGGCCTGCGGGACCGGGGGAGCGGAGGGGGCCTGCGGGGCGGCGGGCTGCGTCTGCCCGCCCGGAGCCGGCTCGGCCTGCTGGGGCTCGGGAGCCTGCTGCTCCTCCTGCTGCTCGGTGCTCGGAGCCGTCTCGGGCTCGCTCGCCTCGGCGGCGGACTCGTCGGCACCCTGGGCCTGCTCGGCGCCTGAGTCGCCCGAGTCGGAGGAACCCGAGCCGGAGCCGTCGCCGATCTTCACCAGCGCGGTGCCGACCTCGACGGTCTCGTCCTCCTGGACGAGGATCTCCTCGACGACGCCGGCGATCGGCGACGGGATCTCGGTGTCGACCTTGTCGGTCGAGACCTCGAGCAGCGGCTCGTCGACCTCGACGCGGTCACCGACGTTCTTCAGCCATCGGGTCACCGTGCCCTCGGTGACGCTCTCGCCGAGCGCCGGGAGGTTGACGGATTCGCTCATCGGGTGGGCTCCTGTTCGCGGGTTGCTGTGGTGGTGGATGTCGTGGTCGCGCTGCGCACGGTGGTCGTGGTGATCACAGTGCGTGCAGCGGCTTGCCCGCGAGCTTGAGGAACGCCTCGCCGAGCGACTCGTTCTGCGTCGGGTGCGCGTGGATGAGGGGGGCGATGTCCTCCGGGTACGCCTCCCAGTTGACGGCGAGCTGGGCTTCGCCGATCAGCTCGCCGACGCGGGCGCCGATCATGCTGACGCCGACGACCGGACCGTCGACGACGCGGACGACCTTCACGGCACCGGACGTGCCGATGATGTGGCTGCGGCCGTTGCCGGCGAGGTTGTACTCGTACGTGTCGACCTTGTCGGCGCCGTACTGCTCCTCGGCCTTGGACTGCGAGAGCCCGACCGATGCGACCTCGGGGTCGGAGTAGGTGACCTTGGGGATGTTGACGTCCTGGATGACGACCGGCTTGAGACCGGCGATCTCCTCGGCGACGAAGATGCCCTGCTGGAAGCCGCGGTGCGCGAGCTGCAGGCCGGGGACGATGTCGCCGACGGCGTAGACGTTCGGCAGGTTGGTGGCGAGACGCTCGTCGGTGGTGACGAAACCGCGGTCCATCGCGACGCCGACCTCGTCGAAGCCCATGTTCTGCGTGAGCGGACCACGGCCGACGGCGACCAGGAGGACGTCGCCCTCGAAGGTCTTGCCGTCCTCGAGCGTCACGACGACGCCGTTCTCGTGCTGGTCGACGTGGTCGAACCGGATGCCGAGCGAGAACTCGATGCCGCGCTTGCGGAACGCGCGCTCGAGCTGCTTCGACATCGACTCGTCCTCGGCGGGGATGAGGTGGGGGAGACCCTCGACGATGGTGACCTCGGCGCCGAAGGACTTCCAGACGCTCGCGAACTCGACGCCGATGACGCCGCCACCGAGGATGACGACCTTGTTCGGGACGTAGTCCATCTTCAACGCGGTCTCGGACGTGATGACGCGGCCGCCGATCTCGAGGCCCGGGAGGGACTTCGAGTAGGAGCCGGTGGCGAGCACGACGTTCTTGCCGGTGACGGTCTGGTCGCCGACCTGCACCGTGTTCTGCGAGGTGAGGCGGCCCCAGCCCTCGACGACCGTGATGCCGCGGGCCTTGACCAGGCCCTGCAGGCCCTTGTACTTCGAGTTGATGACGCCCTGCTGGTACTCGATGACCTTCGGGACCTCGACACCGGCGAACTCGGCGACCACGCCGTACTTCTCGGCGTCACGCGTCGCGTCGGCCACCTCGGCGGCGTGCAGCAGCGCCTTGGTCGGGATGCAGCCGCGGTGCAGGCAGGTGCCACCGAGCTTGTCCCCTTCGATGAGCGCGACGCTCATGCCGAGCTCCGCGGCCCGGAGCGCAGCGGCGTAGCCACCACTGCCGCCACCGAGGACCACGACGTCGTAAGTCTGTTCCGTCACCTGGTGCAACTCCCTCGTGCGTGTCGGGGTCCGGGTCGGACCCCACTGGACACCGCGGAGGCGGCGTCCGACGGTCGGACCGCATGGTTCCGGTCCCGTCCCGCTGGTTCCGGCGGGGGCGCGTCGGTGCGCTGCCCCGCCGGGACCAACCTACTACTTGGACTGGAGCTCTTCTGCGAGCCGGACGAGCGTGCGCACCATGACTCCCGTGGCCCCCTTGCCGAGCCAGCCGTAGCCGCCGCCCTTGTGCTCGGACGGACCGGCGATGTCGAGGTGCGCCCACGGGATGCCCTCGCCGACGTAGCGCTCGAGGAACTTGCCCGCCAGGAGCATCCCGCCGGACGGGTTGCCCACCGTGGCGTTCACCATGTCGGCGACGTCGCTGGCGAGGCGTGCGTCGAGCTCCTCGGGCAGCGGCATCGGCCAGATCGGCTCGGCCACGGCGTCGGCGACGGCGCGGACGCGGGCGACGAGGTCGTCGCTGCCCATCAGGCCGGTGGTGCGGTCGCCGAGCGCGACGACCTGTGCACCGGTGAGCGTCGCGACGTCGACGATCGCGTCGGGCTGCTCGAGCGAGGCCGCTGCGATGCCGTCGCCGAGCACGAGACGGCCCTCGGCGTCGGTGTTCGTGACCTCGACGGTCTTGCCGTTCTTCAGCGTCAGCACGTCACCGGGGCGGGTGGCCGAGCCGGACGGCATGTTCTCGGCGAGGCACAGCCACGCGGTGATGCGCGTGTCGACCCCGAGCCGTGCGGCCGCGACGGTCGCGGCGAGCACGGTCGCGGCGCCGGTCATGTCGGTCTTCATGCCGAGCATCGACGCGGCGGGCTTGAGCGAGAGCCCGCCGGTGTCGAACGTGATGCCCTTGCCCACCAGGGCGAGGTGCTTCGCTGCGCCCTCGGGCTGGTACCGCACGACGACCAGGCGCGGCGGGCGCTCGGATCCGCGTCCGACGCCGAGGATGCCGCCGAAGCCCTGCTCCTCGAGCGCGTGCTCGTCGAGCACCTCGACCGTCAGGGGCAGCCCCTCGGCCTGCGCGACCGCGACGTCGGCCACGTCGGCGGGACCGAGGTCACCGGCCGCGGTGTTGACGAGGTCGCGGACGAGCGCGGCGGCGTCGGCGACGATCGCCGGACGGACCGTGGCGTCGGCCGGCACGTCGGACGGTGCGAGGACCTCGATGCGCTGGTCGCCGCGGGTCGGGCCGGTCGTGCCGGCGCCCTTGTGGCGTGTGAAGGCGTACGCGCCGAGTGCGGCACCCTCGAGCGCGGCGTCGACGAGCTCGGCCGAGTCGGTGGGGAGGGCGAGCGTGATCGACGAGGCGTGGGGGAGCTGCCGGACGGCGCTGCCCGCGGCCGAGCGGATCGCCGCGACGTCGACCGAGGAGCCGAGGCCGACGAGCGCGATGCCGGCGGCGGCGACCCCGGTGCCGGGCAGGCGGATGAGCTGGTCCTTCGCGCCGGTGACGCCGACGGTCGCGAGGTCCAGGTCGACGAGGGCGTCCAGCGTGCCGGTCGCGCCCGCAGCGAGGGTGGGCGCGCCGCCGTCCTTCCCCGGGACGACCCCGAGGACGAGGACGTCGGCCTCGACGTCGGAGGGTGCGGATGATGAGGTGGAGAGCGTCGGTCGGACCATGCGCCCAGCCTATCCAGCACGTGTTCGCCGACAGCGTGGGTGTCCGGCCCGGTCCCGTCGGGGCCTCCGCCTAGCATGGGACGGTGAACCACCCCGAGGACCTGTACACCGTCGCCGACGCCGCTCCCGACGTCCCGGCCGGCCTGCACCTGGTCGCCGGACTGACCGGCTTCGTGGACGCGGGGTCGGCCGTCGCCCAGGTCGCGTCGTCGATCCTCGGGCTTGAGCACGAGCTCGTGGCGGAGTTCGACCCCGACGCGCTGCTCGACTGGCGCGCCCGCCGCCCCGTCATCACCTTCGAGCAGGACCACATCACCGCGGTCGACCCGCCCCGGCTCGTGCTCCACCTGGTGCGCGACGAGCTCGGGCAGCCCTTCCTGTTCCTGACCGGGTACGAGCCCGACTTCCAGTGGAACCGCTTCGTGCGCGCCGTCACCGAGCTCGCCGACCGCCTGCAGGTGGCCGACACGACGTGGCTGCAGTCCATCCCGATGCCGGTCCCGCACACCCGGCCGGTCGGGCTCACGGTCTCCGGCACGCGGGCCGACCTCGTCGAGCAGATGAGCGTCTGGAAGCCCGAGACGCAGGCGCCGGCGAACGTCCTGCACCTCGTCGAGCACCGCCTCGCCTCGTCCGGTGCGCAGGTCACCGGGCTCGTCCTGCTCGTCCCGCACTACCTCGGCGACACCGAGTTCCCCGACGCGGCGGTCGCGGGACTGTCGGGCATCTCCGCGGCCACCGGGCTCATCTTCCCGACCGACGCCCTGCGCGAGGCGGGTCGCGAGTTCCTGACGCGCGTCGACGAGCAGGTGGCCGGCAACGCCGAGCTGCAGCGGCTGGTCTCGGTCCTCGAGGAACGGCACGACACCTACATGGAGGGCAACCCCGTCGGGTCGCCCCTCACCGGGGTGGACGGCGAGGTCCCGACGGCCGACGCGATCGCGGCGGAGCTCGAGCGGTTCCTCGCCGACCGCCGTCCGGACGGCGACGCAGCCGCCGACTGAGCGCGCGGAGCGCACACGCGGCGGCTCCCGTCCCAGCGTGCCGAGCGGTCGGACTGGAGGCTCCTCCACAGCCCGCCTCGTCACTCGCGTCGTGCACAGGCGGACGCTGGTGACGCACCGGTCTCGGTAGCCTGGTGGGGTGAACTCCCGTCGTGCCTTCCTCGTGTGGGGCGTCGCGGTGCTGGCCTACGTCCTGGCCGTGGTGCAGCGCTCGTCCCTCGGTGTCTCGGGCGTCGACGCCCAGGACCGCTTCGGGGTGTCCGCCGCCGTCCTGTCGACCCTGGCGGTCGTCCAGATCGCCGTGTACGCCGGGCTGCAGATCCCGGTGGGCATCGCGCTCGACCGGGTCGGACCGCGCCGGCTCGTGCTCCTCGGCGCGGCGCTGCTGGTGGCCGGCCAGGCGGTCGTCGCCTGCTCGCCGACGATCGGGCCGGCGATCGCGGGCCGGGTCCTCGTCGGTGCCGGTGACGCGATGACGTTCATCTCGGTGATCCGGCTCGTGCCGATGTGGTTCAGCGGTCGGATCCTGCCGCAGGTCTCGCAGTGGACGGGCAACCTCGGCCAGGTCGGGCAGGTGCTGTCCGCGTTCCCGTTCGCCGTCCTGCTCCACACCGCCGGGTGGACCCCGGCGTTCGGTGTCGCGGCGGCGGCGAGCCTCGTCGGGCTGCTGCTCGCCGTGGTGTTCGTCCACAACGGGCCGGTGCCGGTCCGGACGGACACCATCCCCTTGCCCCTGCCGCACTCGTGGCGAGGCGCGTTCCACACCTTCGGGCACGCCCTCCGCCGACCGGGCACCCAGCTCGGGTTCTGGTCGCACTACGTGACCCAGTCGTCCGGCACGGTGTTCTCGCTCCTGTGGGGCGTGCCGATGCTCCGCGGGCTCGGCTACACCCCGTCCGAGGCGGCGACCTTCCTCACGGTCATCGTCGTCGTCGGCTTCGTCGCCGGTCCGGTGCTCGGGGTCCTCTGCGCGCGGTTCCCACTGCGTCGGTCGAACCTCGTGCTCGGCATCGTCGGTGCGCTCGCACTCGTCTGGACCGCGGTGCTCCTCTGGCCAGGGCACCCGCCGACGTGGCTGCTCGTCCTGCTCGTCGTGGCGATGGGCGTGGGCGGACCGGGCTCCCTGATCGGCTTCGACTTCGCCCGCAGCTTCAACCCGGTGGGGTCCCTCGGATCGGCGAACGGCGTCGTCAACGTCGGCGGCTTCCTGGCGGCCTTCGTGATGATGTTCCTCATCGGGACCCTGCTCGACGTCGTGTCCGGGGCCACGGGGCGCACGGTCTTCGACTGGGAGAACTTCCGGGTCGCCCTGACCGTGCAGTACGTCGTCGTCGGCGTCGGCGTGGGCATGCTCCTGCACGCCCGTCGGCGCACTCGTCGGGAGCTGCACGCGCAGGAAGGAATACAGGTCGGACCGCTCTGGGTTGCACTCGTTGCGCGCCTGCGGAAGAAGGCCGTGCAACAATAGACCGAGGACCCGTTCTGGCCCCCTCGCAACCGTGACGCTCGACTGCGCCGCGAACGCGGGGGACTTGACATGGGTCCTCGTGCTGCCCGGAACGGTAGGACGTGTGACGCGGGGGACTGCGGCGGACGCCCTGGGCGGCGAGGGAGGCCACGACCCCACGAACGTGGCACGACGAGAGAGGTGATCGCATGGCTGCCCGGAGCACGACGATCGATCCCACGAAGGACACCGAGCCCGAGGGCGTCGCCACCGGCGACGAGCCCGCGGCCGAGACCAAGGCCGCGCCGAAGAAGCGCGCCGCACCGGCCACCGCCGCGAAGAAGCCCGCCGCCAAGAAGGCTGCGCCGAAGAAGACCACCAGCCGTGCGAAGAAGCAGGCTGACGAGGTCGACGAGGACGAGGCCGTCGAGCCCGTGGACGAGGTCGTCGACGCGACGGACGACGCCGACGAGACCGAGACCGAGGGCACGGCTGCGAAGCCCGACGCCGCGGCAGCCGTCGCCGCCGGTGCGCTGGTCATCTCGCAGTCCGACGACGACGAGGCCCCGGTCTACTCGACGACCATCACGGGCGCCACGGCCGACCCGGTCAAGGACTACCTGAAGCAGATCGGCAAGGTCGCCCTCCTCAACGCCGAGCAGGAGGTCGAGCTCGCGATGCGCATCGAGGCCGGCCTGTTCGCCGAGGACAAGCTGCAGCACAGCACGGGGCTGTCCAAGTCCGAGGAGCGCGAGCTCCGCTGGGTCGCCCGTGACGGGCAGCGCGCGAAGAGCCACCTGCTCGGGGCGAACCTCCGTCTGGTCGTCTCGCTCGCCAAGCGCTACACCGGCCGCGGCATGCAGTTCCTGGACCTCATCCAGGAGGGCAACCTGGGCCTGATCCGTGCGGTCGAGAAGTTCGACTACACCAAGGGCTTCAAGTTCTCGACGTACGCGACGTGGTGGATCCGCCAGGCGATCACCCGCGCCATGGCCGACCAGGCCCGCACCATCCGCATCCCGGTGCACATGGTCGAGGTCATCAACAAGCTCGCCCGCGTCCAGCGCCAGATGCTGCAGGACCTCGGTCGCGAGCCCACTCCGGAAGAGCTCGCCCGCGAGCTCGACATGACCCCGGAGAAGGTCGTCGAGGTGCAGAAGTACGGCCGCGAGCCGATCTCGCTGCACACGCCCCTGGGCGAGGACGGCGACTCGGAGTTCGGTGACCTCATCGAGGACACCGAGGCGGTCGTGCCGGCCGACGCGGTCGGGTTCACGATGCTGCAGAAGCAGCTCGAGAGCCTGCTCGACTCCCTGTCCGAGCGCGAGGCGGGCGTCATCCGCATGCGCTTCGGCCTGGGCGACGGCCAGCCGAAGACCCTCGACCAGATCGGTGACACGTTCGGTGTGACGCGCGAGCGCATCCGCCAGATCGAGTCCAAGACGATGGCGAAGCTCCGCCACCCGTCGCGGTCGCAGTCGCTGCGCGACTACCTCGAGTAGGCCGATGCGCTTCCTCATCCCGATCCTGGTCGGGCGGGTCCTCCGCGCCCTCGCACGTGCGCGCGGCGGGGGATCCGCCTACCCGGGCTACATCGTCCTCAAGCTCGTGCCGGACTTCCTGCAGCACGTGACGAAGCAGTTCCCGAACGGCGTCGTCTTCGTGCTCGGCTCGAACGGCAAGTCGACGACGACGCACATGATCTCCGACATCGTGCGGGCGCACGGGCTCCGGGTGTTCACGAACCCGTCCGGTGCGAACCTTCCGCAGGGGATCGCCTCGGCGCTCCTGTCCGAGGTGTCGCTGACCGGTCGGCTCAAGGCGGACATCGGCATCCTCGAGGTCGACGAGGCCTTCGCGGTCGAACTCGCGGGGATCCTGTCGCCGTCGACGGTCACGATGCTCAACGTCCAGGTCGACCAGCTCTACCGATTCTTCGAGACCGAGCGCGTCGCGGCGATGATGCTCGACACGGCGGCGCTCTCGACGGCGAACGTCATCACGAACCGCGACGACCAGTTCCTCGACGCCTACACGGCGGAGCCGGGGCAGCGCGTGCTCCGGTTCGGTGCGAGCGCCGAGGTCGTGGCGGCGGCGCCGAACGGCCTGCAGAACGCCGACGACTTCGACCGCACCGACGGCGAGCCGAACCCGGCCGAGTCCGAGGTGGTCGTCAACACCGGCGACGGTGCGACGATCCGCTTCGCCGGGACGGACATCCCCGTCCGGCTGCCGGCGCGCGGCCTGCACTACGCGGTCGACGCCGCGGCGGCCACCGCGACCGCGAGTGCTGCACTCGGCGCGCAGTTCCGCGCGGAGGCGGTCACGCGGGCGTTCGGCACGATGAAGCCGGCGTACGGCCGTGGCGAGCGGCTCCCGATCGCCGGCGAGTCCGCCGAGTTCACGATGTTCAAGAACGCCGCGAGCCTCCAGCTCAACCTCGACGCACTGCCGGACAGCCCGGAGCAGGTCCTCATGGCGATCGACGAGGGCACCCCGGACATCTCGTGGATCTACGACATCGACTTCTCGAAGCTCGACCACGTCGACGTCGTGTCGGGCGACAAGGCCTGGCAGATCGCGATCGCGCTCGAGCACGCCGGTGTCCGCATCGACCGCGTCGAGCCGGACGTCGAGGCGGCGATCCGTCACATGGAGCAGCTCGGAGCGACGACCTCCGGCACGAAGAACTTCATCGTCAACTACGAGATCATGATGATCGCCCGCAAGGCGCTCGGGCACGGCGACATGGAGAAGACGGCATGACCGCCGACCGGTTGACCATCCTGCACGTGTACCCGCGCCAGATGGGCGTCTCGGGCGACCGTGGCAACGTCGCGGCCCTGGTCCGCCGGGCCGAGGCCGCGGACATCGCGACCGAGGTCGTCGAGTACGCCCCCGGTGACGACCTGCCCACCGCAGCCGACGTCGTCGTGGTCGGCAACGGACCCCTCAGCGCCATGCGGTCGCTCGGGGCGGACGTCGTCCGTGTCGGCGCCCCGCTGCGCGACCTGGCGGCCTCCGGCGTGCCGGTGGTCGCGGTCGGTGGCGGCTTCGACCTCGCGACGAACGAGGTCGTCCCGACCGAGGGCGAGCCCGTCACCGGGTTCGGCGTGTTCGACGCGCGTGCGGTCCGTGGGGCCGAGCGTCGCGTGAACTACTTCGTCCTCGACGCCCGGTACCCGCTCCTACCCGGTGCTCCGACGCGCCTCGCCGGCTTCGAGGACCACGCGACCCGGATCGAGCTCGGCGCCGGCGTCGAGCCGTTCGCCGACGTCGTCTCGGGCGGTGGCAACCAGGCCGGCACCCCGGTCGAGGGCGCGATCGTCGGGACGTCCTTCGGCACGCACACGCAGGGGCCGCTCCTGCCGCTCAACCCGCAGCTCACCGACGCCGTGCTCGCTGCGGCCACCGCGCGGCTCGGCCGCGCGTACGCCCCGGACCCGGAGCGGACCGCGACGATCGACCGGTACGCGCGCGAGGCGCGCGCGACGGTCGACCGCTACGTCGACAAGGCCTTCAAGCGGATCACCTGATCCCGCGGGCCGGCAGACCGACCCGTTCCGGGGGACCTGCCGCACACAGCAAGACGGGAGGCGCGGTGCCAGCTGGCACCGCGCCTCCCGTCTGCTGTGGGGGAGCGCCTACTTCGACTCGTAGAGTCGGCTGCTCTCGTCGTGCCACTCGATCGCGGTGGCCGCGAGCTTGTCCTTGAACTCAGCACCGTGGTGCGCGCAGAAGTAGAGCTCGCCGCTCGCCATCGTCGCGCGGATGTAGGCCTGCGCTCCGCAGCTGTCGCAGCGGTCGAGCGCGGTGAGCTGGTTGCTGGTGGTCTCGTCGATGGAGAGGTCGTGCACGGTCTGGGTCATTGCTGTGCTCCTCACGGATCGCAGGGGGTGCGTTGAGTCACCATTTGAACACGTGGTGGCTGGGAACCCTGCATCGCGCGCACCCTGTTTCGCTCACCGCGGACCACTTGTCCCCAGTCCGAGGCGCGCCGCTCCGCTCGGCCGAGGGTGTCGGTGCGCGTCGGTACCATCGGCGGGTGAGCTCCGACTACTCTGCGCGCCATCTCTCCGTCCTCGAGGGGCTCGAGGCGGTCCGCAAGCGTCCGGGCATGTACATCGGGTCGACCGACTCCCGGGGCCTCATGCACTGCCTGTGGGAGATCATCGACAACTCGGTCGACGAAGCCCTCGCCGGACACGGTGACGAGATCGGTGTCGTGCTCCACGCCGACGGCTCGGTCGAGGTACGGGACACCGCGCGCGGCATCCCGGTCGACGTCGAGCCGAAGACCGGGCTCACCGGTGTCGAGGTCGTGTTCACGAAGCTGCACGCCGGCGGCAAGTTCGGTTCGGGGTCGTACGCGGCCTCGGGCGGACTGCACGGCGTCGGCGCCTCGGTGGTCAACGCGCTGTCGGAGCGCCTCGACGTCGAGGTCGACCGGGGCGGCAAGACCTACGCCATGTCCTTCCACCGCGGTGAGCCGGGGGTGTTCGACGGCGACGGCCCGGACGCACCGTTCTCGCCGTACACGTCGGGCAGCGAGCTGCGGGTCGTCGGCAAGGTGAAGAAGGGCGTGACCGGGTCCCGCGTGCGGTACTGGGCGGACCGGCAGATCTTCACCCCGGACGCGAAGTTCAGCACGAGCGACCTGGTCAGCCGGGCGCGTCAGACCGCGTTCCTGGTGCCCGGCCTCGGCATCACGATCACCGACGAGCGCCCGGCGTCGATCGCCGCCGCGGCCGAGCGGGCCGAGGCGACGGGCACGACCGTCGCCGCCGGTCCCGTCGTCGAGCGCTTCCGGTACGAGGGCGGCATCAGCGAGTTCGTCGAGCACCTCGCCCTCGACAGCGCCGTCACCGACGTCTGGCGCATCCAGGGCACGGGCACGTTCACCGAGACCGTGCCGATGCTCGACGACAAGGGCCACATGGTGTCGACGTCCGTCGAGCGCGCGTGCGAGGTCGACATCGCGCTGCGCTGGGGCTCCGGGTACGAGACGATCGAGCGCAGCTTCGTCAACATCATCGCGACGCCGAAGGGCGGGACGCACCTGGCCGGCTTCGAGTCGGGCATCGTGAAGGCCGTGCGGACCCAGGTCGAGGCCAACGCCCGCAAGCTCAAGGTCGGGCAGGACAAGCTCGAGAAGGACGACGTCCTCGCCGGGCTCACCGCCGTGTTGACCGTCCGCCTGCCCGAGCCGCAGTTCGAGGGGCAGACGAAGGAGGTCCTCGGCACCCCGGCGGTCCGCAAGATCGTCGACCAGGTCGTGTCGAAGCACCTCACCGACATCCTCACCTCGACGCAGCGGACCGAGAAGGCGCAGGCGGCGCTCGTGCTCGAGAAGGTCGTCGCCGAGATGAAGACCCGCATCTCCGCGCGCGCCCACAAGGAGACGCAGCGTCGCAAGAACGCGCTCGAGAACTCCTCGCTGCCGACGAAGCTCGCCGACTGCCGCAAGCAGGACGCCGAGGGTACCGAGCTGTTCATCGTCGAGGGGGACTCGGCGCTCGGCACCGCGAAGCTGGCGCGCAACAGCGAGTACCAGGCGCTCCTGCCGATCCGCGGCAAGATCCTCAACGTGCAGAAGGCCTCGGTCTCCGACATGCTCTCGAACGCCGAGTGCGCGTCGATCATCCAGGTGATCGGCGCCGGCTCCGGTCGTTCGTTCGAGATCGACCAGGCCCGCTACGGCAAGATCATCATCATGTCCGACGCCGACGTCGACGGCGCGCACATCCGCACCCTGCTGCTGACGCTGTTCTTCCGGTACATGCGCCCGATGATCGAGCAGGGCCGCGTCTTCGCCGCCGTTCCGCCGCTGCACCGGGTCGTCGTCGTGAACCGCGGCAAGCCGAACGACACGCTGTACACCTACTCCGAGGCCGAGCTGCAGGCCGTGCTGAAGAAGCTCGCGAAGCAGGGCAAGAAGTACCAGGAGCCGATCCAGCGGTACAAGGGCCTGGGCGAGATGGACGCCGACCAGCTGGCCGAGACGACGATGGACCGGACGCACCGGACCCTGCGTCGGGTGAACGTCACCGACGCCGAGGGCGCCGCGAAGGTCTTCGAGCTGCTGATGGGCAACGACGTCGCGCCGCGCAAGGAGTTCATCCTGGCCGGCGAGGGCCTCGACCGGGACCGCATCGACGCCTAGTTGCGAGCGAGGCCTGCCGGCGTCGCCGAGCCAGGGCGGGGACGCCGGCAGGCGGGGGCGCCGGCGCCACAGCCCCCGAGCGGTGACGCTGGCGTCACAGCCCGTACGCGGTGACGCCGGCGCCGCCCGCACGCGGTGACACCGGCGAGCCCGCCGCTACGCTTCGCCCGCGGTCCCGTCGAGCGCCGCTGCGCTCCCGCCGATCGTCGCGATCACGGCCTCGAGCGGCGCACCGGAACCGTCGCGCTTCGACAGCCAGTCGGGCAGCGTCCGTGCGGCACCGTCGGACCCGACGGCGTGCGGCGGTGCGATGCCCGCCCAGGCGACGGTCACGCCGTCCTCGCCCTTGAGGAACGCGTGCGCGCGGACCCCCTGGGTCGCCCGGCCCTTGACCGGGAACTCCGAGAACGCCGACACCTTGGCGCGGCCCGCATCCGTGCCGGGCAGCGCACCCGACGACGTCGAGACCGTGGCGACGACCGCGTCGTCGGAGCGCGGGACCGAGCCGAACCAGACGACCGAGGCACCCGCAGCGAGGGACACGCCTGCGACGCCACCGGCCGGGAGTCCCTGCGGGCGTACGCCGACGGCGGGGAAGCGGAGGAGCTGCGCGTTCGAGGTGATGAACACCAGGTCGTCGCTCTCCGGTGCCTGCGCCGCGCCGACGACGGTGTCCCTCGGCTTGAGCCCGATCGCGACGAACTCGTCCTTGTCGGGCCAGGCACCCGTGGCGACGCGCTTGACGACGCCCTGCTCGGTGCCGATCGCGAGCGAGTCGGTGGCGCCGTCGGACAGGTCGACGAGGGCGACGACGGTCTCGGTGCGTGCGATGCCGAGGTACTCGGCCACCCGGACGCCCGCGTCGAGCCGCACCGACGCCGGCGGCACCGAGGGGACGTCGACCGGCGAGAACCGCAGCACCCGTCCGGTCGAGGTCAGCGCACCGACCCGACCGCGGACCGTCGAGACGACCGTGGAGCGGACCGCGTCGTGCTTCGAGCGCTTCGGGACCCGCACGATGCCGAGGTCGGTGTCCGGGATGTCGACCCGCACGAGCCGCCCGGTGGTGGACAGCAGCACGCGGCACGGCGAGTCGGCGACCTGCAGGGACTCCGGGTCGACCGCGGCCTTCCGTGCGCCGCGGACCGGGGCGTCGGCCTCGGTGAGCAGCGTGCGGCGCGGCGTCGCGAAGCGGTCGGACACCTCGGTGAGCTCGAGCGCCACCTGGGCACGGAGCCGGTCGTCCGAGGCCAGGAGCTCCTCGAGCGCGGCGATGTCGGCGAGGAGCTGGTCGCGCTCGCCCTCGAGCTCGAGGCGCGAGAACTTCGTCAGCCGCCGCAGCCGGAGCTCGAGGATGTACTCGGCCTGTACCTCGGAGAGGTCGAAGACGTCCTGCAGGCGGCCGCGAGCGGTCTCGGAGTCGTCGGAGGAACGGATGACCTCGATGACCTCGTCGATGTCCAGGATCGCGACGAGCAGGCCCTCGACCAGGTGCAGCCGCTCCCGGCGCCGGGCGAGGCGGTACTCCGACCGACGGGTGACGACCGCGATGCGGTGCCGCACGTACACGTCGAGCAGCTCCCGCAGCCCGAGGGTGCGCGGGGATCCGTCGACGAGTGCGACGTTGTTGATGCCGAAGCCGTCCTCGAGCGGGGTGTGCTTGTAGAGCTGCTCGAGCACGGCCGTCGGGTTGAAGCCGGACTTGATGCCGATGACGAGCCGGAGCCCGTGGTTGCGGTCGGTCAGGTCGTTGACGTCCGAGATCCCGACGAGCTTCTTGGACTGGACGCCGTCCTTGATCTTCTCGATCACGCGCTCCGGGCCGACCAGGTAGGGCAGCTCGGTCACGACCAGGCCGGTCTTGCGCGGCGTCAGGTTCTCGACGCTGACCTTGGCGCGGGTGCGGAAGGAGCCGCGCCCCGAGGCGTAGGCGTCGCGCACCCCGGAGAGCCCCACGATCGTGCCGCCGGAGGGCAGGTCGGGACCGGGGACGAACTCCATGAGTTCCTCGAGCGTCGCCGACGGGTGCAGGAGCAGGTGTTTGGCGGCCTCGACGACCTCGCCGAGGTTGTGCGGCGCCATGTTCGTCGCCATGCCGACCGCGATGCCCGAGGCCCCGTTGACGAGCAGGTTCGGGAACGCCGCGGGCAGGACCGCCGGCTGCATGATCTGGTTGTCGTAGTTCGGGACGAAGTCGACGACGTCCTCGTTCAGCCCCTCGGTCATCGCCATCGACGGTTCGGCGAGCCGGGCCTCGGTGTAGCGCGCGGCCGCCGGACCGTCGTCGAGCGAGCCGAAGTTGCCGTGTCCGTCGACGAGCGGGACGCGCATCGTGAAGGGCTGCGCCATCCGCACGAGGGCGTCGTAGATCGCGCCGTCGCCGTGCGGGTGCAGCTTCCCCATCACCTCGCCCGTCACGCGCGCGCTCTTGACGTGCCCGCGGTCCGGGCGCAGGCCCATCTCGGCCATCTGGTACAGGATGCGACGCTGCACCGGCTTGAGGCCGTCGCGTGCGTCGGGCAGTGCCCGCGAGTAGATGACGGAGTACGCGTACTCGAGGAACGAACCCTGCATCTCCTCGGAGACGTCGACGTCCTCGATGCGCTCACCGTCGGGCAGGCCGACTGCTTCCGTGCGTGCCATGGGACCTTTCTGGGAGGATCTGGGGGTGCCCCCCAGCGTACCGAGCGCCCCCGACGCCCCCGCGAACCTCGCCGACGTGCTGCCGAGTTGCCTCGTCGCACTCGGCGCCGCCGACGACGCGTGGTTGCGTGCCACCGGCCGGGAGGCGCGGATCACCCTCCGTCCCGCCCGTTCCGCGGTCGTCGTGCTGGTCGACGGCCTGGGGTCCGCCGCGCTGGCTGCGCGAGCGGGACACGCGCGCTGGCTCGCCACCGGGGGGAAGCGGATGCGCAGCGGGTTCCCCACGACGACCGCCGCCGCCCTGAGCACCCTGACGACCGGTCGCTCGCCCGGGACCCACGGCGTGGTCGGGTACAGCGGGTGGAACCCGGACACAGCGCGGGTGATGAACCTGCTGAGCGGGTGGGACGACGTCGTGCCCGCGGACTGGTTGCTCGCGTCGACGGTCTTCACCGACGCGGTCCCGCTCGGGGTCGACCCCGTGGTGGTCGGTCCGACCCGGTACCGCGCGTCGGGGATGACCGCGAGCGTGCTCGGCGGCGCGCGCTACGTCGCCGCCGACAGCATCCCGCAGCGGGTGGACGCCGCACTGGCCGAGACCGCGACCGGCCGGTCCCTGGTCTACCTGTACGTGCCGGAGCTCGACTCGATCGGGCACAAGCACGGGTGGCAGTCCGACCGGTGGACGGCCGCGCTCGAGCTCCTCGACGGCGAGCTTGCCCGGCTCGAGGACCGCGGCGCGCCCGACGTCGGGCTGCTCGTGACCGCCGACCACGGGGTGCTCGACGTGCCGGAGCAGGCGAACGTGGCGATCGACCCGGCGCTGCTCGAGGACGTCGTCGGGGTCGCCGGTGACCCGCGCTGCCGGCAGCTCACGGTCGCACCCGGGACCGACGTCCCGGCGCTCGTCGAGGCCTGGCGGGTCCGCTACGGCAAGAAGGCGTACGTCGCGAGCCGTGACGAGGCGGTCGCGGCCGGGTGGTTCGGCGCCGTGGACGCGCGCGTGCTCCCGCGCATCGGCGACGTCGTGGTCGTGGCGCGGGGTTCCTGGGCCTTCAACGACGACCGCGAGGTCGGGCCGCGCGACACGCCGAAGCGCATGGTCGGCCAGCACGGGGCCATGACCGACGACGAGGTGTTCGTGCCGCTCCGGCTCGGCGGGGCGTTCGCCGCCTGACCACGGCGGTCAGGCGCGCTCGGTCAGGCCGGGTCCTCCGGGCGGGTGCCGAAGACGATCTCGTCCCAGCTCGGCATCGAGCGGCGGTTCCGCTTCTTGCGGTCGGGACGCGCGTCGGCGTCCGGCGCCGATGCCGGGCGGGCATCGCCGCGCTCGGGGGCCGACACGGGCGAGTCGAAGCCCTGCAGGGGGATGTCGACGACGCTGATGGACGTGCCGCGCGGCTCGTCCTGCTGCTCGCCGAACGCCGCGGCCTCGCGCTCACCACGGCGGCGGCGCAGGGCCTCGAGGAGGTCGGCGGTCTCGTTGCCCGGCGAGCGGTCCTCGACGGGTGCGGCGCCGATGCGGGGGAGCGGCGCACGGAGCGGACGCTCGGCGGCCTCCGGCTCTGGCTGCTGCTCCTCGACCTGCTCGACGCGGAACGCGCCCGAGTCGAAGCGCGTGCCGTCGGCTGCCTGGTGGTCGTTCTCCACCGCACGGAGGCGCGGGGCGATGCCCTCCTCCTCGGTGTCGGACAGCCGGTGGGCGTCACCGTTGTCCGGGGTCAGCGTCGAGGTCTTCGGGTCGAAGAGCCACTGCGCGTCGTGCTCGACCTCGGACGCGGTGTAGCGGACGCGCACCTGCCAGCCGTGCTCGGCGTGCTTCCAGGACCCCCACGTGACCGCGGTGGCGTCGCCGGACGCGAGCTTGGCGTCGATGGCCTCGCCGAAGGTGTCCGGGGACTCGGCGTCCGCCGGGGTGACCGGCACGCGGCGTGCTGCGTCGAGGATGAACGCACGCTCGGCGAGCACGGGGCCCTCGAAGCGACGGACGTACTCGACGTCGACGTCGAGCGCCGAGGCCACGTCGGCGGCGTCGGCACCACCGCGGATGCGTGCCTGCACGTCCTTCGGCGAGACGCGCTTCTGCGGGCCCGCGTCGGGGTTCGCCTGCCGGACCTGGCTCGACAGCGACGAGGTGACCGGCAACCGGAACTCGGTGCCGCCGTCGGTCGCGAGCAGGAGTGCCCCGGCCTCGACTCCGATGACTCTCACGTGTTGCATGGTTCCGCCTCCCGAGCGTCCGTACGGTCGTGCGCGTACCCGAGGAGTATGCAGGGGCCCCGGGCCGATCCGGCGGAGGCGCACGGGCGCGCCGCGGGTTGGTGTCGACCGGTGTGCGGCACCCGGGAATGTCCGGGTCGGGTGTCCGGTTGCAGGGCCTGACGATCCCACAGCGCGTTCGGTTTGCGCTCTGCGGGGCCGTGGTGCAAACTGTCGCCGCCGATCACCGGCGACGACCTCTCGAACCGAGAAATGGATGGGCATGGCCACCGATTACGACGCCCCCAGGAAGACCGACGAATCCTCTGACTCAGAGTCGATCGAGGCCCTCAAGGAGCGCGTGCCCGACAAGATGTCGGGGGTCGTCGACGATGATTCGGACAACCCCGGCAGCTTCGAGCTCGCCGGACAGGACCTCAGCGACGTCGACCTCGACGTCGTCGTGCTCCCGCCGCAGGTCGACGAGTTCACGTGCGTGGAGTGCTTCCTCGTGAAGCACCGCTCGCAGCTCGACCACGAGTCGAAGCTCGGACCCGTGTGCGCGGAGTGCGCCTCGCTCTAGGCAGATCGACCGGAAGGCCCGTCACCCCTCGGGGTGGCGGGCCTTCCGTCGTCCCGGCGGGCCGGACCAGCCGACGGTGTCGGTGGACGGGACCAGCCGACGGTGTCGGTGGACGGGACCAGCCGACGGTTCCGGCGGCCGGGACCAGCCGACGGGGCCGGCGCGCGGGGCGGGCCCGACCCGCGCCTCCCGGCCGGTCCTCAGGCGCGCAGCGCCTCGACCACGCGCTCCGGGTGCCGCACGCTGACGAGCCAGTACGGCGTCGGGTCGGCGGGGTCGGCGACCTCGACCTTGACGACGCCGCGCACGTAGCCGCGGAAGAGCGTCCACGCACGGGCGTCGAGCTTCGGACCGCGCTGGGTCGTGGCCTCCGCGCCCTGGTACGCGGTGACCGCACCCACGAGGCCTCGGGGCAGGTGTGCGCGTCCGGCGCGGAACTCGGTGTCGGTGACCTCGACCACGGGGGCGAGGACCCCGAGCAGGACGACGACCCCGGCGTACATCCCGATCGCCACGAGGACGCCGGCGAGGACGCTGATCGGCAGGAAGACGAGGAGGCTCGCGGGGATGACGAGCGCCGTCGCCAGGTAGAGGGCGGGCGGGGCCCAGAGTCGTTCGCGGTACACGGTCACGGGGTCCATTCGACCACGAACCGGTCCAGGTCACGGAACGGTCACGGGCTGCACTACCCTCGTCACGTGACCGAACCAGTCGACGTCCTCTGGACGGGGGAGAACACCCCCGCGTACGCGCACCCCGGCGACGCCGGTGCCGACCTCGTCTCCACCGAGTCCTTCGTGCTCCGTCCGGGCGAGCGCCGCCTCATCGGGACGGGCCTGCGCATCGCGCTGCCCGACGGCCACGTCGCCTTCGTCGTCCCGCGCAGCGGCCTCGCGGCGAAGCACGGCATCACGATCGTGAACGCCCCTGGCACCGTCGACGCGGGCTACCGCGGCGAGGTCAAGGTCGCCCTGCTCAACACCGACGCCACCGAGCCGTACGAGGTGCACGTCGGCGACCGCATCGCCCAGCTGATCGTCATGCCGGTGCCGCGCGTGTCGTTCACCCGCGTCGACGCACTGCCCGAGAGCGGTCGCGGTGAGGGCGGGTTCGGGTCCTCGGGCTACGGTGACCGGAGCGGTGCCCCCGGCGCCGCCCACGACGTTCAGGAAGGAACGGACGCATGAAGTTCGGTCGACGCAAGCAGAGCGAGGTCGAGGTGGCGGACGCCGTCGCCGCGGACGCCGAGGTGGCGGACACGACGCCCGAGCTCGACATCGCCACGGACGCCGACGCCGGGGTCGACGAGGTGGACGCGGTCGCCCCGACCGACAAGTCCGCACCGGCCGACCGTGCCGAGAACGGTCCGCACGACGAGACCGAGGCGAACCTGGTGCGCCCGTACGTCGACCTCGGTGGCGTGAAGGTCCTGCCGCGCGAGGGACTGCACCTGCGTCTCGAGGTCGAGGAGGGCTCGCAGCGCGTCGTCGCCGTGGGCCTCGACTACGACGAGTCGACGCTGCAGGTCCAGCCGTTCGCCGCGCCCCGGTCGACCGGCCTGTGGCACGAGATCCGCGCGCAGATCGCCGAGCAGATCGAGCGCCAGGGCGGCACCGTGGACGAGGTCGAGGGTCCCTTCGGCCCCGAGCTCCGTGCCCTCGTGCCGGTCGTCACCGACGGCACCGGCACCACCGACGGTGCCCGCCCGGCACGCTTCGTCGGGGTCGACGGCCCGCGCTGGTTCCTCCGCGGCGTGATCGCCGGCAAGGCCGCCGAGCAGCCCGACGACGCCACCGAGATCGAGGAGCTGTTCCGCAGCGTCGTCGTGGTGCGCGGCACCACGCCGATGCCGCCGCGCGACCTCATCCCGCTGCACATGCCGAAGGCGACGCAGAGCGCCGTCTGACGCCGTCCCGACACACGATCAGGCCTGGAGGCACGGTGCCGGTCCACGACGACAGCCCACGTCCCGACACGGGCGCGGTCCCGACGGACGCGTCCGACACGCTCGCGGCCGGTACGGGTGCGTCCGGCACGGGTGCGTCCGTGGCGGGCGAGCCCGGTGCGGCGCAGCCGACCTTCTCGGAGCAGTTCCGCGCCGC
Organism: Curtobacterium sp. MCBA15_004; assembly: GCF_001865055.2. NCBI lineage: Bacteria > Bacillati > Actinomycetota > Actinomycetes > Micrococcales > Microbacteriaceae > Curtobacterium > Curtobacterium sp. MCBA15_004. Next base: position 1,668,044 of record NZ_CP126266.1, read on the forward strand.
GGTGCAGAACGCCGGGATCGCCCGCGTCGCACCCGGCGAGACGCCGTCGGGCCGCGACCTGCTCGGTGCCGTCGGTGGGATCCGCGGGCTCGCCGAGTCGATCCTTCCGGGCCTGGCGTTCCTCGTCGTCTACACGATCACGAAGGAGCTCGTCCCGAGCGTCGTGATCCCGGTCGTCGTCGGGCTCGTCTTCGTCGTGCTCCGGCTGGTGCAGCGGCAGTCCGTGACGATGTCGTTCGCCGGCATCCTCGGCGTGGCCGTGTCCGCCGGGCTCGCGCTCCTGACCGGACGTGCCGAGACGAACTTCATCCCCGGCATCGTGATCAACGCCGTGTGGCTCGTCGGACTGCTCGTGTCGCTCGCGGTCCGGTGGCCGCTCATCGGCGTCGTCGTCGGCTTCCTGCTGCCGGCGGCCGAGGACGGTTCGCACGTCGACTGGCGCGCGGATCTCGCGAAGCGGCGGGTCCTGACGGTGGCCACGTGGGTCTGGGTCGGACTGTTCGCGCTCCGCCTGGCCGTCGAGGTGCCGTTGTACCTGACGGCGCAGGTCGAGTTGCTCGCCGGGCTGAAGCTGATCCTCGGCGTGCCGCTCTACGCCGCCGTGCTCTGGGTCACGTGGCTGCTCGTCCGCACGGTGTTCACGCGTCGGGACGACACCGCCGCGGTGTAGGGTTGTCTCGACATCGAGACAGTTTCCCGGCGGCGCTCGCACGGCCCCGGGATTAGGTTTGCCTTGCTGGTGGGACGGTCCGCGGCCCACGAGGATGAGGGCACACCGATCACCAGGGAGGCGGCACAGTGGCTGCAGTCAACAGCTTCGGCTCGAAGGACACACTGTCGGTTGGGGGTGTCGACTACGCGATCCACCGGATCGACGCCGTGCCCGGGCACGAGAAGCTCCCGTACAGCCTGAAGGTGCTGCTCGAGAACCTCCTCCGCACCGAGGACGGGGCCAACGTCACCGAAGCGCAGATCCGCGCCCTCGGCTCGTGGAAGCCCGAGGCCGACCCGGACACCGAGATCCAGTTCTCGCCGGCCCGCGTGGTCATGCAGGACTTCACCGGCGTGCCCTGCATCGTCGACCTCGCCACCATGCGCGAGGCGATGGCGCAGATCGGCGGCGACCCGAACAAGATCAACCCGCTGTCCCCGGCCGAGATGGTCATCGACCACTCCGTCGTCGCCGACCTGTTCGGTCGCGAGGACGCCCTGCAGCGCAACACCGACCTCGAGTACGAGCGCAACGGTGAGCGCTACCAGTTCCTCCGCTGGGGCCAGACCGCGTTCGAGGACTTCAAGGTCGTCCCGCCGGGCACGGGCATCGTCCACCAGGTGAACATCGAGTACCTGGCGAAGGTCACGTACACGCGCGAGTTCGACGGCGAGCTCTACGCGTACCCGGACACCCTCGTCGGCACCGACTCGCACACCACGATGGTGAACGGCCTCGGCGTGCTCGGCTGGGGCGTCGGCGGCATCGAGGCCGAGGCCGCGATGCTCGGCCAGCCGGTGTCGATGCTCATCCCGAAGGTCGTGGGCTTCAAACTGTCCGGCGCGATCCCGGCCGGCGTCACCGCGACCGACGTGGTGCTCACCATCACGCAGGAGCTCCGCAAGCACGGCGTGGTCGGCAAGTTCGTCGAGTTCTACGGCGAGGGCGTCTCGGCGGTCCCGCTCGCGAACCGCGCGACCATCGGCAACATGAGCCCCGAGTTCGGCTCGACGGCCGCGATCTTCCCCGTCGACGACGTCACGCTCGACTACCTGCGCCTGACCGGCCGCGACGACGCGCAGATCGCCCTCGTCGAGGCGTACGCCAAGGAGCAGGGCCTCTGGCACGACCCCTCGGTCGAGCCGGCCTACTCGGAGTACATGGAGCTCGACCTGTCGACGGTCGTCCCCTCGATCTCCGGCCCGAAGCGTCCGCAGGACCGCATCGAGCTGTCGAAGGCCAAGGACCAGTTCGAGGTCGACCTCGCCAACTACGCGAGCATCGACCACTCGGAAGAGGACAAGGCCGTCGCCGACACCTTCCCGGCATCCGACCCGGTCGCCGCGGCGCCCGGCGACGAGCACGCGGTCGACGACCTGCAGGACGCCCAGGCGTCCGAGGTCCCGGTGCACGCGTCGAGCGCGCCCGGCACGGTCTCGAAGCCGACCTCGGTCACGGTCGGCGACGGCGACACGTTCACGATCGACCACGGCGCGGTCGCGATCGCCGCGATCACCTCGTGCACGAACACGTCGAACCCCTCGGTCATGATGGCCGCGGGCATCCTCGCCCGGAACGCGGCGAAGAAGGGCCTGAAGGCCAAGCCGTGGGTGAAGACCACCCTCGCGCCGGGTTCGAAGGTCGTCACCGACTACTACGAGAAGGCCGGTCTCACCAGCTACCTCGAGGAGCTCGGCTTCTACACGGTCGGCTACGGCTGCACCACCTGCATCGGCAACTCGGGCCCGCTGCCCGAGGAGATCTCGCAGGCCGTGCAGGACAACGACCTCGCCGTGACCGCGGTGCTCTCGGGCAACCGCAACTTCGAGGGCCGCATCAACCCCGACGTGAAGATGAACTACCTGGCCTCGCCGCCGCTGGTCATCGCGTACGCCCTCGCCGGGTCGATGCACTTCGACTTCGACGCCGACGCACTCGGCACCGACCAGGACGGCAACGACGTCTACCTGCAGGACATCTGGCCCGACGCGGCCGAGGTGCAGCAGGTCATCGACACCTCGATCGACACCGAGATGTTCACGCACGAGTACGGCTCGGTGTTCGAGGGCGACGACCGCTGGAAGAACCTGCCGACCCCGACGGGCGACACGTTCGAGTGGGACCAGGAGTCGACCTACGTCCGGAAGCCCCCGTACTTCGAGGGCATGACGATGCAGCCCGACGCGGTGTCGGACATCTCCGGTGCCCGTGTGCTCGCGAAGCTCGGCGACTCGGTCACGACCGACCACATCTCGCCGGCCGGCTCGATCAAGGCGGACAGCCCCGCGGGTCGCTACCTCGACGAGCACGGTGTGGACCGCAAGGACTTCAACTCGTACGGGTCGCGTCGCGGCAACCACGAGGTGATGATCCGCGGGACGTTCGCGAACATCCGTCTCCGCAACCAGCTCCTGGCCTCGGCCAACGACGGCGCCGGGGTCGAGGGCGGCTACACCCGCGACTTCACCACGGCCGACGGCGAGCAGTCGTTCATCTACGACGCGTCGCAGCACTACCAGGAGCAGGGCATCCCGCTCGTCATCTTCGGTGGCAAGGAGTACGGCTCCGGCTCGTCGCGTGACTGGGCGGCCAAGGGCACGAACCTGCTCGGCGTCAAGGCGGTCATCACCGAGAGCTTCGAGCGCATCCACCGCTCGAACCTCATCGGCATGGGCGTCGTCCCGCTGCAGTTCCCGGCGGGAGAGTCAGCGGACTCGCTCGGGCTCGACGGCACCGAGGTCGTCTCGATCTCCGGTCTGACCGAGCTCAACGCGGGCCGCACGCCCAAGACCGTGCACGTCACGGCCGAGCCGAGCGAGCACTCGCCGGCGGGCAAGCAGACCGTCGAGTTCGACGCGGTCGTCCGCATCGACACCCCCGGTGAGGCGGACTACTACCGCAACGGCGGCATCCTGCAGTACGTGCTCCGCTCGCTCGTGTGAGCACGGCGCGCGACGCGCGCACCGGTCGCTGACGCGACCATCTGACGGACCGGAGGCCCGTGGCGACACCGCCACGGGCCTCCAGTCCGTCGTCCGGTCGCGCGGATAGTGTGGGGGCCTGCCCCACGAAAGGAGCGCCCGTGAGCCTGCTCTCGAGCATCACGTCGCCGCGTGACCTGAAGCGTCTGTCGGACGCGCAGATGACCGACCTCGCCGCGGAGATCCGGCGGTTCCTCGTCGCCGAGGTCGCGAAGACCGGCGGGCACCTGGGGCCGAACCTCGGTGTCGTGGAGCTCACCCTCGCGATGCACCGCGTGTTCGACTCCCCGCACGACCCGTTCGTGTTCGACACGGGGCACCAGTCGTACGTGCACAAGCTCGTCACGGGGCGGCAGGACTTCTCGCGGCTGCGGGAGCGGGGTGGGCTCGCGGGCTACCCGCAGCGGCGCGAGTCGGAGCACGACATCGTCGAGTCCTCGCACGCGTCGTCGTCGCTGTCCTGGGCGGACGGCATCTCCCGCGCCTTCCGGCAGACCGGGCAGGACGACCGCACCGTGGTCGCCGTCGTCGGTGACGGCGCGCTGACCGGCGGGATGACGTGGGAGGCGCTCAACAACATCTCGGACAGCAACGACCGCCGGCTCGTGATCGTCGTGAACGACAACGGGCGGTCCTACGCCCCGACGATCGGCGGCATGGCCCGGTTCCTCAGCTCGGTGCGCACGCGCCGCGAGTACCGCGCGCTGTTCGAGAAGTCGCAGGCGGTCGCATCGCACTTCGGCGCCCCCGGTCGGGCGTTCTACCGTGGGCTGCGCGGGGGGCTGCACGGGTTCCTGGCCCGGTTCACGAACAACGAGGCGCTGTACTCGAACCTCGACATCAAGTACATCGGTCCGGTGAACGGGCACGACCAGCGCGCGATGGAGGCGGCGCTCCGGCAGGCGAAGGCCTACGGCGCGCCGACGATCGTGCACGCGATCACCGAGAAGGGGCACGGCTTCGAGCCGGCGCTCCGCGACCAGGCCGACCAGTTCCACGCGGTCGGGCACATCGACCCGGAGACCGGTGAGTCGCTCGACGTGTCGTCGGGGCCGTCGTGGACGTCGGTGTTCGCCTCGACGCTCGCGGACATCGGCTCGGAGGACGAGCGGATCGTCGCGATCACCGCTGCGATGCTCCGCCCGACCGGGCTGCACCTGTTCCAGGAGCGGCACCCGTCCCGCGTCATCGACGTCGGCATCGCCGAGCAGCACGCCGTGACGACCGCCGCCGGCCTGGCGTACGGCGGGCTGCACCCCGTGGTGGCGCTCTACGCGACCTTCCTGAACCGGGCGTTCGACCAGGTGCTCATGGACGTCGCCCTGCACCGCGCCGGGGTGACGTTCGTCCTCGACCGTGCCGGCATCACCGGGCCGGACGGGCCGTCGCACCACGGGATGTGGGACCTCGCGCTGCTGCAGGTCGTGCCCGGGATCCGCATCGCGGCACCCCGGGACGCCGTCACGCTGCGCGAGGAACTCCGCGAGGCCGTGGCCGTCGACGACGCACCGACCGTGCTGCGCTGGTCGAAGGGGTCGGTCGGCCCGGACCTGCCGGCGCTCCGACGACTGGCCGACGGGGTCGACGTGCTGCGCGACCCGGCCGACGGACAGGAGCCGGATGTGCTCCTCGTGGCCGTCGGCTCGATGGTGCCCGTGGCGCTCGACGCGGCGGCGCTGCTCGAGGCGCAGGGGATCGGCGCGACCGTCGTCGACCCGCGCTGGGTCGTGCCCGTCCCCGGGTCGCTCGTCGACCTGTCCCGCGAGCACCGGCTCGTCATCACGATCGAGGACGGCGTGCGCGTCGGCGGAGTCGGCACGCGGCTGCGCCAGGACCTGCGCGCCGCGGGGGTCGACACGGGTGTGAACGAACTCGGGTTGCCGGACGCGTTCATCGACCACGCGTCGCGGTCCGAGATCCTGGCGGACGCGGGACTGACCGCGCAGGTGATCGCCCGGGACGTCATCGACCAGGTCGTCGGGACGAAGGTGCCGCAGGCGAAGCCGGCGCGGTCGCGGGAGTCCGCCGGGCGCTGAGGGCGCGGTGCGCGGGGCGTGCCGCGCGGCGCGCGGCGGCGCGACGTGCTCGCGCACAACGGAAAGCACCGCGCGCCACGGGAATCCGTGGCGCGCGGTGCTTTCCGCTGTGCAGGGGTTGGCGGCGGCCGCGGCGGCGTGCCGCTCGGCGCCGCGGGCGCCGCTCGGCGCCGCGGGCGCCGCTCGGCGCCGCGACGTGCTCGCGCACAAGCGGAAGCAGCTCGCGCCACGGGGATCCGTGGCGCGAGCTGCTTCCGCTCGTGCAGGGCGCGGCTAGCGCGAGGCGGGGCCGACGATCGCCGGGTCGTGGAACGTGCCGCCGAAGACCCGCTCCGAGGCACCGGAACGGTCGAGGTACGGGCTGATGCCACCGGCCTGGAACGGGTAACCGGCGCCGAGGATCAGACCGAGGTCGATCTCCTCGACGTGCTCGACCACGTGGTCCTCGAGCATGCGGTGCACCTCGTCGGCCAGGGCGTCCTCGAACCGGCGCTGCATCTCAGCGGCGTCGACCGGCTTCGCGTCCTTCTTCGCGGGTGCGACGAGCTTCACGGCAGCGGGGTCGTACCCGGTCGCGTTGCCCTTCTTGTCGCGGGTCAGGATCGTCCCGTGCTCGGCGATGCGCTTCAGCCCGTCACCGGGGTAGAAGCGCTCCGGCCAGGCGGCGTGGTGCGAGTCGAGCACGTGCGCGCCGACCGGCAGGCCGACCAGTTCGAGCAGCTCGAAGGGCGACATCGGGAGGCCGAGCGGTGCCGCACCCTCGGCGACGGTCTCGAAGGAGGTGCCCTCCTCGACGCCGCGCATGGCCTCGCCGAGGACACGGGCGAGCACCCGGTTCACGACGAAGCCCGGCTGGTCGGCCGTGATGATCGCGGTCTTCTTGAGCGTCTTCGCGACGGCCAGCGCGGTTGCCAGCGTCTCGTCCGAGGTCTGCTCGGTCCGGACGACCTCGAGCAGGGGCATCACGGCGACCGGGTTGAAGAAGTGGAAGCCGACGAGCCGCGACGGGTCGGACAGGACCGAGCCCATCTCGGACACCGACAGCGAGGACGTGTTCGTCGCCAGGATCGCGTCCGGGGCGATGACCTGCTCGATCTTCCGGAACACCTCCTGCTTGACGCTCATCTCCTCGAAGACGGCCTCGATGACCCAGTCGGCGTCCGCGAACGCGTCGTAGGACACCGAACCGCTGACGAGCGCCGAGATCCGGTTCGCGTCGTCGGGGGAGATGCGCCCCTTCTCGCGGAGCTTGGCGACCTCGCCGCGGATGCGCTCGACACCCGCGTCCACGCGCGCCTGGTCGACGTCGGTGATGACGACCGGCACACCGAGGCGGCGGGCGAACAGGAGCGCGAACTGCGACGCCATGAGCCCGGCGCCGAGGACACCGACCTTCGTGATCTTCTTCGCCTCGACGTCGGCGGGGGCACCCACCGGACGCTTCGCGCGCTTCTGGACGAGGTCGAACGCGTACATCGACGCCGCGAACTGGTCCCCGGCGAGGAGGTCGGCGAGTGCGTCGTCCTCACCCGCGAAGCGCTCCTCGAGCGAGCCGGACTTCGCGGCGGCGACGAGGTCGAGCGCGCGGAACGGCGACTTCGGCACCGTGCCGATCTTCGACGCGACCTGCTGGCGGGCGACCTTGACGACCGTGCCCCACGCGGCCTTCTCGAGCATCCCGGGCTCGTTGGCGCGCTTGACCTTCGTCCGACCGGACACGACGCCGTCGGCCCACGCGACCGCCGAGGGCAGGAACGTGACCGACGGGATGAGGGCGTCGCCGATGCCGATCTCGACCGCGGCCGGACCGTCCATCAGGCGGTTGTTCTTGAGCGGGTTCTCGACGATGACGCGGAGCGCCTTCTCCGGACCGATCAGGCGGGGGAGCAGCGTCGCCCCGCCCCAGCCGGGGATGATCCCGAGGAACACCTCGGGCAGACCGATGCCCTGCGCTGCGGAGGAGAACACCCGGTAGGTGCAGTGCAGCGCGACCTCGAGGCCGCCGCCGAGGGCGATCCCGTTCACGAACGCGAACGAGGGCACCCCCAGGTCGCTGAACTTCCGGAGCGTCGCGTGCCCGAGCACGCCGAGCTCGTGTGCGACCTCGCGGGACGGCAGCGCCGCGGCCTGCGACAGGTCGGCGCCGGCGGCGAAGCAGTACTCCTTGCCGGTGATCGCGACGGCCTGGACGTCGCCCTTCGCGGCCTCGTCGCGCAGGGTGTCGAGCACGTCGGACAGCTCGCGCATGGTGCGCGGGCCGAGCGTCGACGGACGCTTGTAGTCCTTGCCGTTGTCGAGCGTGATGAGCGCGAGGGTGCCACCGGAGGGCAGCGCCACGTGCTTGACGTACGAGTGCGTGACGACCTCGTCCTCGCTCAGCGCGGTCAGCTGGTCGATCGGGGTGGTGGTCATGCTCAGGCCGCCTTCCGTGCCGCGCTCTTGCTGAAGTTCGGGTTCTCCCAGATGACGGTCCCGCCCTGGCCGAGCCCGATGCACATCGTGGTGATGCCGTACCGGACGTCCGGCCGCTCGGCGAACTGCGCCGCGAGCTGGTTCATGAGCCGGACACCGCTCGACGCGAGCGGGTGCCCGACGGCGATCGCGCCGCCCCAGGCGTTCACGTTCGGGGAGTCCTGCGCGATGCCGTAGTTGTCGAGGAAGGCGAGCACCTGGACGGCGAACGCCTCGTTGATCTCGAACAGACCGATGTCGTCGATCGTCAGCCCGGCCTTGCGGAGCGCCTTGTCGGTCGCGGGGACCGGGCCGATGCCCATGACCTCGGGGTCGACGCCCGCGAAGGCGAACGAGACCATGCGCATCTTCGTCGGCAGGCCGTGCTGCTTGGCGCCCTCCTCGGACGCGAGCAGGCTCATCGTGGCGCCGTCGTTCAGGCCGGCCGCGTTGCCGGCGGTGACCCGTCCGTGGGGCCGGAACGGCGTGCGCAGGGCGGCCAGCGCCTCCAGGGTGGTGCCCGGTCGCGGCGGCTCGTCCGCCGTGACGACGTCCCAGCCCTGTCCGGTGTTGACCTCGACGGGGACCACGTCGGGCTGCAGCTTGCCGGCGCCCCAGGCGGCGGCGTAGCGCTGCTGGGACTGGACGGCGAAGGCGTCCGTGCGGTCCTTCGTGATGGCGGGGAAACGGTCGTGCAGGCGCTCGGCCGTGCTGCCCATGACGAGCGCGTCGCTCGCGACCATGCGCTCGGCCACGAAGCGCGGGTTGACGTCCGCGTTGAACCCCATCGGGTGGCGCCCCATGTGCTCGACGCCACCGGCGATCGCGACGTCCGCGGCGCCGAAGGCGATCGCGCCGGCGAGCGTCGTGACGCTCGTCATGGCGCCCGCGCACATGCGGTCGATGGCGTAGCCGGGGACCGACTTCGGCAGCCCGGCGAGCATGCCCACGGTCCGGCCGAGGGTCAGGCCCTGGTCGCCCTGCTGGGTGGTGGCGGCCACGGCGACGTCGTCGACCGCCGCTCCGTCGAGCTGGGCGTTCCGGTCGAGGAGCCCCCGCATCGCGTGGACCGCGAGGTCGTCCGCGCGGGTCTTCCAGAACACCCCCTTCTCGCCTGCTCGTCCGAACGGGGTGCGAACGCCGTCCACGAAGACGACGTCTGATGCCTTGGGCAATCTGGGCCTCCAGATCCTCACTGATCGAGTCGGGACACCTGTCGCCCCGACCTGCCGGGCTGCACCCGGCGACGGCCTCGACGCTATGCCCCGAGGCTGGGCGGACGCATGCCCGTTGGGGTGTTCCTACGAGTCGGTGTTGCTCTCCGCAGCAGGCTCCTGTGCGTCTGCGACAAAGGCGTGTGCGATGAGCGAAGCGGTCTCCTCGACCTGCCACGGCCGCGCGTCGTGGGACGCGAGGGCGGCGCCCACGGTCTCGGTCGCGATCGGCTTCGGCGGGTCCCACGAGACCACGCGGAGGGTCTCCGGCGTGAGCAGGTTCTCGACGGGCAGGTCGAGCTCCTCCGCCCGGGCGACGACCGCCGCACGGGCCGCCTTGTACCGGCGGTCGGCCTCCGGGTTGCGCTCCGCCCACGCGCGGGGCGGCGGCAGCGTGGCCTCGCCGGAGCCGCGGAGCTTCGGCAGGTCGTCCGTCGTGCGGCCCTCCTCCACGGCGGCCCACCAGCGGTCGAGTTCGGAGCGGCTCGCGCGGCCGGTGAAGGCCTTGACCGCGCTGAGCTCGGCCTTCGTCGCGGGGGCGGCAGCGGCGGCGGCGACGATCGCGGAGTCCGGGATCGTCCGGCCGGGCGCGACGTCGGTCTCGCGCGCGAACGCGTCACGGGCCGTCCACAGCGCCCGGGCGATCGCGAGGGCCCGTGCACCGCGCAGGGCGTGCATGCCGGACAGGCGACGCCAGGGCTCGGCGCGGGGCGGCTTCGGGGCTCGTGCGAGGACCGCCGCGAACTCCTCGGCGGCGATGCGCGACTTGCCCGCGGCGTCGAGCTCGGTCGCGAGCGCGTCGCGGAGGTCGGGGAGCAGCTCGACGTCGAGCGCGGCGTAGACCAGCCAGGCCTGCGGCAGTGGTCGGGTCGACCAGTCGGCGGCCGAGTGCGCCTTGGCGAGCGTGATGCCGAGCAGCTGCTCGACGACCGCTCCGAGGCCCACGCGGGGGAACCCGGCGATACGGGCCCCGAGCTCGGTGTCGAAGATGCGGGTCGGGACCAGGCCGACCTCCTGCAGGCAGGGCAGGTCCTGCGAGGCGGCGTGGAACAGCCACTCCTCGTCGACGATCGCGTCCTGCAGCTCGGAGAAGTCGCCGATCGCGATCGGGTCGAACAGGAAGGCGCCCGCGCCGCGGCGGAAGACCTGGATGAGGTACGCCCGCTGCGAGTACCGGTAGCCGCTGGCGCGCTCGGCGTCGACCGCGACGGGCCCGTGGCCGGCGGCGATCGCACGGACGGCCTCGAGGTACTCGTCGTGCTCCTCGATGACGTGCACCGTGGCGTGCGCGGCCTCGAACGCCGGGTCCGCCGGACGCGTGGCGCCGCCGCCGCGCGTGGTGCGGCCCGTCGGAGCGGCGTCGCCGGACGCTGCGGTGCGACCGGAGGCAGCGGCGTCGCCGGACGCTGCGGTGCGACCCGAGGCAGCGGCGCCGCCGGATTCGGCGGGGGAGCCGGACGGAGCGGGGGTGCCGGCGGGTGCGGCGGGGTCGGTCACTTCGTGGTCCTCCTCGGAGCCAGCAGCGTCACGCCGTCCGAGGCCGGCGGGAGACCGGCGAGCATCGCCACGATCTCCTCCCAGGCCTCGACGTGCGCGGTGAGGTCCTCGTCGCGGGGCGTCCACGAGGCCCGGAGCTCGAGCTGTGCGCCGTCCCCCTGGGCCGCGAGGTCGCCGTAGCCGCGCGAGATGATCTTGGTCGCCGTCCCCGATGCCCGGTCGTACGTCGCGCCGTGCGCCGCGAGCGCGTCGACGAGCCAGCTCCACGTCACGTCGGCGACGAACTCGTCGACGCCGATCTCCGGCTCGAGGGGCGCCTGGGCGAAGGTCACGACGCGGAACGCGCCGCCCCAGCCCTCGGGTTCCTCGGGGTCGTACAGGGCGATGAACCGGCCGGTCCCGAGGTCCGAGTCGATGCCGTGCACGGCTCCGCTGACGTCCGCCGCGAGGGCGATCGAGTACGGCGCGATCCGCGAGGGCGAGGGGATCTCGGTGACGGTGGTCTCGGTGCGGGTCCCGCCCGACTCGACGAACGCACGCAGTCGCGCGAAGGCCTCGGGCTCTCGGGAATCGGACACGCATGCAGACTAGGCTCCCGGCCATGTCCCGATCCGCGCGACCCGCCGAGGACGTCGTCCAGGAGACCGCACGATCGGCCGGTTTCGTCGCCCTGGGGGCGGGCATCGCGGCGGCAGCCGTCGCCACCGCGGTGGTCGGTGGCTTCGTCGCCGCCGTCGCCCGTGCCGTCGTGACGCCCGACCGCAAGCGCACCGAACGCGTCCCGATCCACGCCGTCGACACCGACGCGATGACCGTCACGCTCGAACGCACCGCCGACACGGAGCTGCAGGGCCGCTACAGCCTGTGGTTCGGCGGCGGTACCGGGCACATGCGGATCGGCGAGGTCCTCGGCACGACGGAGACGACGGTCACCCGGCGGATCATCGCGGTCGACGCGGGCGACCCGACCGCCGCGCGACGCGGACGCTGGGGCGGCTGGTTCTACCTGACCCCCGGCGAGCTGGACGTCCCCGTCGAGGACGTCGACGTCCCCACGCCGAACGGTCCCGCACCGGCCTGGGTCGTCCGCGCCGACGACCCCGACGCACCGTGGGCGGTCCTGGTGCACGGCCGCGGCGTGACCCGCGCCGAGACGATCCGGGCGGTGCCGGTCTTCCGCGCCGCCGGCTACTCGGTCGTCCTCGCGTCGTGGCGGAACGACGGCGTCGCCCCGCGGAGCGCCGACGGTCGGTACGGCCTCGGCAGCACCGAGTGGGAGGACGTCGACGCGGTCCTCCGGTGGCTGTCCGCGCGGGGTGCGAGCAGCGTCGTGCTGATGGGGTGGTCGATGGGCGGCGCGGTCGTGCTGCAGACCCTCGTCCGCTCTCGGTTCGCCGGACTCGTCGACGGCGTCGTCCTCGAGTCCCCGGTCGTCGACTGGCACGCGGTGCTGAAGTCGCAGAGCCGGGTGCTCAAGCTGCCGCGGCCGGTCCGCAAGGTCGCTCAGCGCGTCCTCCGCACACCCGTCCTGCACCGGGTCGCCGGTCTGCAGCGCCCGGTCGACCTGCGCGAGCTCGACATGGTCGCCCGCTCGGACGAGCTGACGGTGCCGATCCTCATCCTGCACAGCGACGACGACGGGTTCGTGCCGTCGTCCGCGTCGCACGACCTCGCGCGGGCGCGGCCGGACATCGTCCGGCTCGAGGTGCAGACCACCGCGCGGCACACCAAGCTCTGGAACCACGACGCCGACTGGTTCGACGCCCGCATCCTCGCGTGGCTGACCGAGGTGGTGCAGCCGACCGACGCGACCAGCGCCCGGTAGACGCGACCGGCTGACGGACGGGAGGCACGGTGCCAGCCGGCACCGTGCCTCCCGTCCGTCAGGGGGTCGTGATCAGGCGGTCGCCGTCAGGCGGCGACCGCCGCGCGCACCTGCCGCTGCACCCGGCCGAGCATCCCGACCATCCCGCGGATGCGCAGGGGGCTGACCGCCTCGCTCAGCCCGAGGGTCAGCGGGTAGTCGGTCGGGACGGCGAGCACCTGCTCGGCGGTCAGGCCGGACAGCCCCTGCGCGAGGATCGAGGCGAAGCCCCGGGTGGTGGGTGCCTCGCGCGGCGCGGTGGCGTGCATGCGGACGACGTCGGGCTCGTCGCCGTCGGCACCGACCGTCACGGTGATGAACACGGGGGACTGGCACTCCTCGACGCGTTCGAGCTCGTCCTCGTGCCCCTGCAGCCGCTCGGGCAGCGCGGGCAGTTCGTCGGAGAACTCGAGGAGCAGCTGGAGGCGGTCCTGCTGCGTCAGCTCGAGGAAGTCGTCGCGGATCTCGGCGAGGGACTGGGGGAGTTCGGTGCTCATCGGGAGGGAACGGTACCCGGTTCGCTGCCGACGGCGATCGGCACGCGGACGGCGCTGCCCCACTCGGTCCACGATCCGTCGTAGTTGCGGACGTTCTCGTACCCGAGCAGGTGCTGCAGGACGAACCAGGTGTGGCTCGACCGCTCGCCGATGCGGCAGTACGCGACGACCTCGTCGGCGTCACCGATGCCGGCACCGTCGCGGTACACGGCGTCGAGCTCCTCGCGGGTCTTGAACGCGCCGTCCGGTGCGGCCGCGGTGGCCCACGGGATGTTCACGGCGGTGGGGACGTGGCCGGCGCGGAGGGCGCCCTCCTCCGGGTAGTCGGGGGCGGTGGTGCGGGAGCCGTCGTACTCGGCGGGGCTCCGGACGTCGATGAGGGGCTTGCCGAGGTGGGCGAGCACGTCCTCCTTGAAGGCACGGACCTCGTCGTCGCGGCGCTCGACCACGGGGTACTCGACGGGCGCGACCTCGGTGCGGTCCCGCGTCAGCGCGCGGTCCTCGGCGATCCACTTGGCGCGGCCGCCGTCGAGCAGGCGGACGTCCTCGTGGCCGAAGAGCGTGAAGACCCAGAGGGCGTAGGCGGCCCACCAGTTGTTCTTGTCGCCGTAGATGACGACCGTGGTGTCGCGTCCGATGCCCTTGCCGCCGACGAGCTCGGCGAACCGGGCGCCGTCGACGTAGTCGCGCTGCACCGGGTCGTTGAGGTCGGTGTGCCAGTCGATCTTCACCGCACCGGGGACGTGGCCGGTCTCGTAGAGCAGGACGTCCTCGTCGGACTCGACGACAACCAGGTCGGGCGAACCGACCCCGGCGTCGAGCTGCTCCTGGAGCCACTCGGTCGACACCAGGCGCTCCGGGTGGGCGTAGGCGGCGAACTTCTCGGACGGGTCGACCGGTGCGGTCATCGGGGGTACCTCCAGGGCGTGACGTCGGGCGGGCCGAGACTAGGATCGGACCTCGGTGCCTGCTGGCAACGGTACGCGGACGTACCGACCGCCACCTGCAACGTGACACCGCACGACAAGCTTCCCGAAGGGCCCCTCGATTGGCTTCCCCCGCAGTGACCTCCGTGCCCGGACACCTCGTCGACCGCGACCCGCAGGTGACGCCGCAGCAGATGGCCGCCGCACTCGTGCCGCCGCCGCAGTTCGCCGACGCGTCCTTCGCGAGCTACCGCCCGGACCCGGAGTACCCGTCGCAGGCCGCCGTGCGCGACGCGGTCGAGGCCTTCGTCGCCACTCGCCCGGAGCCCGCGAGGCGCGGGTTGTTCGGCCGTCGGAAGGCCCCCGAGGCACCTGCACGCTCGGGGGTCTACCTGGACGGCGGGTTCGGTGTCGGCAAGACGCACCTGCTCGCCGCCGCCTACCACGCGGAGCCGTCCCGGAAGACCTTCGGCACGTTCATCGAGTACACCGCCCTCGTCGGGGCGCTCGGGTTCCAGGGCACGGTCGACCTGCTGCGCGGGACGTCGCTCGTCTGCATCGACGAGTTCGAGCTGGACGACCCGGGCGACACGATGGTGATGACCCGGCTCATCAAGGAGCTGGCCGAGACCGGCACGCGCTTCGCTGCGACGTCGAACACCCCGCCCGGCGCGCTCGGCGAGGGCCGGTTCGCGGCGCAGGACTTCCTCCGCGAGATCCAGGCGATGTCGGACCGCTTCGAGACGATGCGGATCGACGGCCTCGACTACCGCCGCCGCGCCGTCGACGAGTCGGCCCGCGTGGTGGACGACGTCGCGGGGGAGCTGCCCGCCGGTGCGACCACGCTCGACGACTTCCGCGCGGTGGTCGCGCACCTCGCGACCGTGCACCCCTCGAAGTACGTCGCGCTCGTCGAGGGGCTCGATGCCGTCGGGCTCACCGACGCCCATGCGTTCACCGACCAGACCGACGCCCTGCGGTGGGTCGCGCTCGTCGACCGGCTGTACGACGCGCAGGTGCGGATCGTCGCCTCGGGCACGCCGCTCGACCAGGTCTACCCGCAGGCGATGCTCGACGGGGGCTACCGCAAGAAGTACCTGCGCGCCGCGTCGCGCGTCGTCGCGCTGTCGCGCGCTGCCGACTGACGGCGCTGTCGCGCGCTGCCGACTGACGGCGCTGTCGCGCGCTGCGGAGTGACGGCGCTGCCGCGCACTGCTGACTGCTGACCGACCTCGCGCTGTCGCGCTGTCGCGCTGTCGCGCTGTCGCGCTGTCGCGCGCTGCTCGCCGCCCTCGCGCTGGTGCGCGCCCTGGACCGGGCCCCGCACCGGACGGGAGGCCCGTGGACGTGCCCGCCACGGGCCTCCCGTCCGACACGGCACAGCCGTTGCCCCGCCTCCTGACGGCGACGTCGGAGGCCCACGAAACACAACGTTCACACGCCGCGTCGCGGCGTTACACCCGCGAAACAGTTCGTGCCCCCTCGTGAAACACCGCGTCGCCAGACTCTGAACACCCGAGGCGGACCGAGAGCCGCACAGCATTCGCGCGAGAGGTGAACAGATGCTCGATCAGGGCCAAACCGGCTTCATCATGATCATGGCTGCACTGGTGTTGTTCATGACACCCGGCCTTGCCTTCTTCTACGGCGGTCTCGTCAAGGCGAAGTCCGTCATCAGCATGATGATGATGTCGTTCGGCGCGATCGCGCTCGTCGGCGTCCTCTGGGTGCTCTACGGCTACGCGATCGCCTTCGCGAACACCGGTGACCACACCGCGGTGTCCGGCATCGTCGGCTTCTTCAGCATCGACTGGAACCAGATCGGTCTCGGCCAGGCGTTCGAGCAGTCGCAGGCCACGAAGCTCGCCGCCACGTACCCGGACCTGGCGTTCGTCGGGTTCCAGGCAACGTTCGCGATCATCACCGTCGCCCTCATCTCCGGCGCCATCGCGGACCGTGCGAAGTTCGGCGCCTGGATGGTCTTCGCGGGCATCTGGGTCACGGTCGTCTACTTCCCCGTCGCCTCCTGGGTCTTCAACCTCACCTCGGGCTGGGCAGCGACGTGGGGCGTCATCGACTTCGCCGGTGGCACCGCAGTGCACATCAACGCCGGTGCCGCGGGTCTCGCGCTCGCCCTGGTGCTCGGCAAGCGCGTCGGCTTCGCCAAGGGCGCGCACAAGCCGCACAACCCGCCCTTCGTCCTCCTGGGCGCCGCGATCCTGTGGTTCGGCTGGTTCGGCTTCAACGCCGGTTCGGCCGGTGCCGCGAACAGCACCGCAGCCCTCGCCTGGGTGAACACGCTCGCCGCCCCCGCTGCCGCGGTCCTCGGCTGGCTGCTCATCGAGAAGATCAAGGACGGCAAGGCCACCTCGGTCGGCGCCGCCTCGGGTGCCGTCGCCGGTCTCGTCGCGATCACCCCGGCCTGCGCCAACCTCACCCCGGGCTGGGGCATCCTGCTCGGCTTCCTCGCCGGCGTGGTCTGCTGCTTCGCGATCGACCTCAAGTACAAGCTCGGCTTCGACGACTCGCTCGACGTGGTGGGCGTCCACCTGGTCGGCGGCGTGTTCGGCACGCTCTACCTCGGCATCTTCGCCAACACGACCGGGCTCATCTACTCAAGCTCGTTCGTCCAGCTCGGCAAGCAGGCGGCAGCGGCCGGTGCGGTCGGCGCGTACTCGTTCGTCCTCGCGTTGGTCATCGGGTTCGCCATCGAGAAGACCATCGGCTTCCGTGTGAAGACCGAGGACGAGGTCGCCGGCATCGACACCGCGGTCCACGGTGAAGAGGGCTACGTCCTCTACGAGGAGTCGGACAAGACCCCGGTCTCGGTCCGGTAGGGCCGGTCGGCCGGAAGGGCCCGCAGGGTCGGACCGGTCGGGACGAAGGGCTCCGCGCACGGCGCGGGGCCCTTCGTCGTGTGCGGGTGAGGTCGCGCGGAGCGGGTCGGAGCGACCCGCACCGCGCCTCCCGTCCGTGGCCGCGACCGCGGCGTGGGGTGGGCCGACGGCGCAGGACTGCGCCGGTCGGCCGCCGCTGGTCAGCTCACCAGGCGTAGTCCTCGGGCGAGGTGCGGTGGCCGGGGAACAGCTCGTCGAGGCGCGCCAGCGTCGCGTCGTCCAGGCGGACGTCCGTCGCGCGGACCGCCGACTCCCACTGCTCCATCGTGCGGGGGCCGGTGATCGGCGCCGTGACGCCGGGCTGGTGGAGGAGCCACGCGAGGGCGAGTTCGCCCGGGGTGTGGCCGAGGTCCTTCGCGAGCGCCTCGTAGGCCGTCAGCTGGTCCCGGTGTCCCTCGACGTACTCGGCGCTCCGGCCCGACAGCCGGCGCGAGCCCTGCTCGGTCTTCTCGATGATGCCGCCGAGCAGCCCGCCCTGGAGCGGTGACCACGGGATGACCCCGAGGCCGTAGTGGCGGGCGGCGGGCAGGACCTCGCGTTCGACGTCGCGGACGACGAGGTTGTAGATCGACTGCTCGCTGACCAGGCCGAGGAAGTTCCGGTGCGCGGCTGCCTCCTGCGCCTGGGCGATGTGCCAGCCGGCGAAGTTGGACGAGCCGACGTAGAGCACCTTGCCCTGCTGCACGGCGAGCTCCATCGCCTGCCAGATCTCGTCCCAGGGCGTGTCCCGGTCGACGTGGTGCATCTGGTACAGGTCGACGTGGTCGGTCTGCAGGCGCCGGAGGCTGGCGTCGAGCGACTGCCGGATGTTGTACGCCGAGAGCTTGCCGCCGTTCGGCCAGTCGATCATCTCGCCGTAGACCTTCGTCGCGAGGACGGTCTTCTCGCGACGACCGCCGCCCTTCGCGAACCAGCGGCCGATGATCTCCTCGGTGGTACCCTTGCCCACCGAGCCGCCGTAGCCGTTGGCGGTGTCGAAGAAGTTCACGCCGAGCTCGTGGGCTCGGTCCATGATCGCGTGCGAGTCGTCCTCGCTGGTCTCCGGGCCGAAGTTCATGGTGCCGAGCACTGCTCGGGACACTGACAACCCTGTCCGACCGAGGTGTGTGTAGTCCATGTGGCCGGTCTACGCGGCGTGGGCTGGGGGAGCCAGGCCCTGGGAGTACCCGGCGGGGTGCGCCGGGGCGTTCCGTCGGTGTCGCCAGGTGCGGGGTGTACGAGGGGAGCACCGATCGACGAGAGGAACGACGATGCCCGCGAAGGACGAGATCCCGAGCACCCTGCGACGTTCGCCCGAGCACGCGCAGGAGATCTTCGAGAAGACGCTCGACTCGGCGAACGAGACCTACGGCCCCGGCGAACGCGCCCACCGCACGGCCTTCGCCGCGGTGAAGCACGAGTACGAGAAGGTCGGTGACCACTGGGAGGAGAAGGACCACCGCGGTCCGTCCGACTCCGGCGCCGAGGGGACGCGCGGGTCCGGGACGACCGAGGGCGGGGTGGACGCGAACGCCACCAAGGCGCACCTCATGGACGTGGCGCGACGACTCGACGTGCACGGACGTTCGTCGATGACGAAGGACGAGCTCGTCGAGGCGATCAAGCGGGCCAACGACCGGGCGACGGCGGCGGCGCGGGAGTGACGCGGGTGTTGGTGGGCGGGCCGCGGACGCCGTTCGTGCCGTCCACAAGGCGGCCGCCGCTCCTGCCGTGCATGCGGCGCGTTCCGCGACTGCCGCGCACTCGGCGCCCGCCGCGTCTGTCGCGCACCCGGCGCTTGCCACTCCTGCCGCGCCTGATCTGGCACCAGCACCCGACGCGCATGCCGCGCTGGGCATGTGGCGCCGGTCGACAGGAGTAGCGTGCCGCGGATGAACACCCCAGCTCTCCGTGGCAGCCGGATCCTCGGGTTCGGGCACCACCAGCCCTCGCGCGTCCTCACCAACGACGAACTGTCGACCATGGTCGACACGAACGACGAGTGGATCACCACCCGGACCGGGATCAAGACCCGGCACATCGCCGGACCGGACGACTCGGTCGTCTCGATGGCCATCGAGGCTGGCCGCAACGCCATCGCCGACGCCGGGCTCCAGCCGTCGGACATCGGTCTGGTCATCGTCGCCTCGACCACGCACCGCGAACGGTCGCCGTACACCGCCGGACGTGTCGCCGCCGCGCTCGGCATGACGAACGGGCCCGCACCGATCGACATCAACACTGCGTGCAGCGGGTTCGAGTACGCCATGGCGCTGGCCGACCAGTCGATCCGCGTCGGGGCGTCCGACACCGCACTGGTCATCGGCTCGGAGACGCTCTCGAGCATCGCCGACTGGTCCGACCGCTCGACCTGTGTCCTCGTCGGTGACGGCGCCGGGGCAGCGGTCCTCGGTGCCTCCGACACCGCCGAGATCGGGCCCGTGTCGTGGGGGAGCGTGCCGCACCTCAACGAGGCCGTGCTCGTCACGCGTGACCCGGAGTACTTCACGCAGCAGGGCCGGTCGATCTACCGATGGGCGATCACCGAGGCCGAGGGGCACGCGCGCGCCGTCGTCGAGGCTGCCGGGCTCACCCTCGACGACATCGAGGTGTTCGCGTTCCACCAGGCGAACCTGCGGATCATCGAACCGCTCGCGGCGGCCCTCGGCGGCGAGTCGAAGTACGTCGTGCGCGACGTCGTCGAGTCGGGCAACACCTCGGCGGCGAGCGTCCCGCTCGGACTCTCGAAGGCGTGGTCGCGCGGTGAGCTGCCCGAGGGTGTGCCGGCGTTGCTGTTCGGTTTCGGCGGCGGGTTCGCGCACGCAGGGCAGGTCGTGACGACGCCGGTCCGGCGGCGCTGAGGCGCGTCGGCGGCGCGCGGCACCACCGGGTCGGGGTGGTCGAGGCTGCGCGTCGCTGACGCCCCCGACCGCCGGGGTCAGCGCAGGGCGGGATCGTCCCGGTCCGGGGTGTCGCCCCAGAGGTCCTCGTCCTGGTCCCGACCGCGGCGCCGCGAGCGTCCGCGCTGCTTCGGTTCCGAGGCCTTCCCGCCGTCGAGCGCCTTCTTCGCCTTGCGGTCCGACACCGGGTTCGCGTCGAGCACGATGGTGAAGTGGCGCGGCGGCAGGCCGAACCCCTCGCGCGACGCCTGGATCACCTTCCGCCCCAGGGCGTGGTTGCCGAGGCCACCCACCGCTGCGCCGATCCCGAAGGGGAGTGCACGGCCGAGGACCGATGCTCCCTGACGTGCGGCGAAACGCTTGATGAACTGGTCGCGCACCTTGCCGCCGATGCCGTTCACGACCTGCTTCGGCAGCGTCGAGGTGACCATCTCGCCCCAGAAGGCCGTCCGTGCCTGACCACCGGCAGCCTGGCCCGCGAGCTGCTTGATGAGCTGCGTCCCGGGCGAGCCGAGGATCAACGCCATGACGAGCGTGCGCGACCGCTCCGGGTCGTCGAGCGCGATGCCGTGGACCTCGGTCACCGACTGGGCGAACAGTGCCGTCGCCTCGAGGAAGCCCACCGTCTCGGCGCCGCTGAGCCCGAGGGCTGCGACCATCCCGACACCCGGGATCACCGCACTCGCGCCGACGGCTGCACCGCCGGTCGTCACGGCTGCCAGGTACTGCCGTTCGAGGATCTGGACGACCTGCTGCGGGTCGGCGTCCGGGTGGCGCCGACGGATCGCGTTCACGTGCGCGACGACGACCGGCCGCTGGACGGCGATGACGCGGTCGAGCATCTTGACCCAGCCCGTCTGCTGCTCCTGCACGCGGCGTCCGTCCTGGTCGTCCGGGCCACCGGCGCGGACCGCTGCGGGCGGCATCGGCACGATCGCCTCGTTCTTCTGCTGTCGAGCCATGCGGACGACCGTACCCGGACCGGGTGGGAGCGACGCTCGGGAGCGTCCCCCTGCGTGCGCCCTCGCCGGGGGCCGGAGCGGGACCGGCTGCGGGGGCGGGGGCGGTCACGGGCGTCGGCGTCGGCGTCGGCCCGGATGTCCGCTCGGTACTCATCGGCACGGCAACCCTGCCCGGACCAACGCCGCCCGCAGTCGTTCGGGGTCCATCAGGTCCGCCCAGGTGACCCGGACGACCCGACGGACCGCTGCGAAGGAACGGACGAAGTCCTCACGCTGCTTCTCCTGCCAGTGCGCCTCGGCGGTCGAACGCCCGGCGAGCATCGCATCGTCCTCGTACTTCGCGCGTCCGTCGACCTCCACGACGACCCCGTGGTCGGGGAACCAGAAGTCGACGACCGCGTCGCGGTGCCCGGGCCGGACGAAGCGGTGTTGCTGGACGGGCTGCGCCAGCCCGAGCTGCCGGAACCGCACCCGGCACACGGACTCCGCCGGCGACCCGGACGCCGCCGACCCCATCTCGACCGCCGCCGCGACCTTCGCGTGCCCCTTCCAGTCGGCCGAGCGCAGTTCGTCGACCAGCATCTCGGGCAGGATGCGCCGATCGTGCAGCGCTGCGTCGATCATCGGCAGCGCGCTGAGCAGCGGTTCCGTGGAAGCGACCTCGACGAGCACGTCGACGAGTGGTTCGACGACGACCCCGGCGAAGTCGGCCGGTCGGAACGGGGGCGTCCCGGACCACCGGTCGGTGCCGGTGCTCGTCCGCTGCCTCGCCGGCCGGACGCGGAGCCGCGCGGTGGTCTCCGTCCGAGACCGTCGCGGGTCGCGGACCTCGACACGGTCCGGCGTCGGGCCGACGAACGGCAGCCCGTGAGCAGCCGCCGCGGACCGGTCCGACAGCACGAGGGGTGGCACGATCCGCGGTGCCGTCGCCCGGACGAGCAACAGGTGCTGCTCCTCGGGACGCAGCCCGGCCACGTCCGCCGGGTCGACCAGCGCTCCCGGCCGCACCGCGACCAGGGTGCCGCGTCGGACCTGGCGCTGCAGGCTGCGGCGTTCCGCGGGTGGGAACCCGCTCGTCCGGATGAGCGGTACTGAGAGGACTCGTTCGTGCATGCCGGCAGCTTGTCGCGGTCGGGCCGAGGGACTGGCGGAAGAGGGCCGACCTGTGGATGGTGAGCCGCGCCTCCCGGCTGTGGAGGAACGCCGCGCGTGCCGGAGGCGACGTCGTCGACGTCGGACGTCAGCGGTGATGACGCTTCTTCGTGGGTGGGACGCATACGTGCGCGTGTTGCGACATCGTCGATGTCGGACGACAGCGGCAGTGACGCTTGTTCGCGCCCGGAACCGGTGCGTGCGCATGATGCGACATTGCCGACGTCGAAC
Organism: Curtobacterium sp. MCBA15_004; assembly: GCF_001865055.2. NCBI lineage: Bacteria > Bacillati > Actinomycetota > Actinomycetes > Micrococcales > Microbacteriaceae > Curtobacterium > Curtobacterium sp. MCBA15_004. The sequence continues at coordinate 1,690,343 of NZ_CP126266.1, forward strand.
GACAGCGGCGGTGTCGATCACCAGCGGCGACCCACAGCCCGGGCGACCCACATCCCGGGCGACCACCAGCCCGGCGAGCCGCAGCCCGGGCGACCCCGCCCGGCCCGGCACCTCAGCGCCGGGCGAGCTCCGCGCGCAGCGGCAGGTCCTGGTCCTCGAGGATGAACTGGGCGCCGACGGCCGTGCGGGCGTTGACCACCACGGGCGCGAGCAGGTTGACGGTCGTCGACTCCGCGCCGGGGTTCGCCACGACGAGCAGCATCGCCTCAGCAGGGTCGGTCAGCCCGATCGTGGCGGCCTGCTCGTCGGACAGCTCGGGCGCGTAGTCGGGCAGGTGCACCGCGGCGTCGAGCACGAACAGTCGGGCGTCGTCGCCGGTGAGCGCGAAGAGCCCCTCGACGCCGTCGACCGGCACGAGCGAGAACACCGGCGCGGGGGACAGGCCGAACGGGGGCACGGGGAAGGTCAGGTCGATGCTCATCGGAGGTAGTCCATCAGGGTCGGCTGCAGGACCTTCGCGGTGACGGCGAGGGCTGCCTGGTAGGTGGTCTGCTGCACCTGGAGGTCGAGGACGGCGCCGGCGAGGTCGAGGTCCTCGATGCCCGAGCGGCGGTTCTCGAGCGACACGGACGTCGACTTCAGCGTGTCCTGGGCGGTGAGCGCGGCGGCGTGCCGGACGCCGACGTCGGCCTGGGTCGCGCGCACGGCGTCGATCGCGCCGTCGACGTCGTTCAGCCGCGGGTTGACGTTCACGCCGGCCTGCAGGTCGGACACGATGCGGTCGATCACGGCGAACGCCGAGGTGTCACCGGAGCCGAAGGCCGCGGCGCCGGGGGTGTCCACCCGGATCGTGGACCCGTCGCCGACGCGGCGCTGCACGGCCGTGGTGGCGCTCGCGAAGCCGGTGCCGGGCGTGTACGCGGCAGCGTCGGTGGAGGAGCCGGCGAACACCGACCGGGTGCCGTACGTGGTGTTCGCGGCGGCCTCGAGGTCGGTCTTCAGGCCGCGGAGCTCGGTGATGAACGCGTCGCGCTCGGTGGTGCCCATCGTGCCGGAGTTCGCGGCCTGCACGGTGAGGTCGCGCACCTTGCCGAGCACCGAGTAGGCCCCGGTCAGGGTGCTGTCGGTCGTCGCGAGCCAGCCGACGGCGTCGTCCGCGTTGCGGGCGTACTGCGCCGCGGCGGCCTGCTCCTTGCGGACCTGCATCGCCGAGCCGGTGCCGACCGGGTCGTCCGACGGGCGGGCGATCGCCTTGAGGGTGGTGGCGCGCTGGGTCGCCTCGGCGACGCGGGCCGCGTTCGCCTGCAGCCGCTCGCCGGCGGCCGCCATCGACATCTGGGTGGTCACACGGGTGATCACGGTCAGCCCCTCCCGACGAGTCCGACGCGGTTGATGAGGGTGTCGAGCATCTCGTCGACCGCGGTCAGGACGCGCGCCGCGCCCTGGTACGCGTGCTGGTAGCTCAGCAGGTTCACGTTCTCCTCGTCGAGGTCGACGCCGGCACCCGACTGCTGCTGGGTGCGTGCGCTGGTGAGTGCGAGGCCGGTCAGCGTCGATTCCGACGTGGCCGTCCTGGAGGCGCTGCCCACCCCCGCCACGAAGCCTGCCCAGGTGCTGTCCGCACCTCCGGCGACCGTGCCGAGTCGCGAGAGCGCGTCGGCGAACGAGTCGTCGAGCTGGTTCGCCGCGTTCCGCGTCGCCAGGCCGGACCCGTCCACGGGGACGACCGACAGGCCCTGGGCGGCGGGGGTGCCCGACGCGAGGGCGAAGAACGGTGCGCCGGCGGTGCCGGTGGGCGTCGTGCCACGGGCGTGTGCCGCGTTGACGGTCGTCGCCAGGGCGGTCGCGACCGCGTCGTAGGACGCCGCGGCCTCGGCCAGGGCGCCGCCGGTGCCTGACGACGCGGGGGCCAGCAGTGACAGTGCGCCGCCGATCGACCCGCCGCCGAGGGCGACGTCGCGCGGCTCGGCACCGGCCCACTGCAGGGTCACGGGTCGGCCGTCGGCCATGCGGTCGGCACCGGCGAGCTGCACGGTGCGGGCGTCGGTGCCCTGCACGAGGGCGTTGCCGTCGAGGAGCACGTCGACCGTGCCGTCGGCGTGCGCCCGCACGGTCCCGCCGGCGAGCCCGGCGATCTGCTGGGTGAGCTGGTCGCGCTGGTCCATCAGCTCGTTCGCGCTCCCGCCGGAGGCGAGGGTCGAGCGGATCCGGCCGTTGAGGTCGGCGACCTGCGCGGCAGCGTCGTTGAGCTGGCCGACCTGCGTCGCGGCGGTGGCCCGGACGGTGGTCCACTGTGCGTCGACGGCGCGGGACCCGGAGGCGAGGGCGCCGGCGACGGTCGACGCGGACGCGATCACCGAGGACGCGGCGCCGGGGTCGTCCGGGTGGGCGGCGAGGCCGCTCCACGAGGACCAGAAGGCGTCGAGCTTCGCGGACAGACCGTCCTTGCCCGGTTCGTGCAGCCCGTCCTCGAGGTCGGACAGCGCGGTGGCGCGGGTCGTCGCCCACGTCGAGGAACCCGTCGCGACGCGGAGCCCCGCGTCCAGCGTCAGGGAGCCGAGCCGTGCGATGCCGTCGACCGAGACGCCCTGACCGGCGAGGGCCGCGGTGCCGTGCACGAAGCCGGTCTGGACGGTGGGGATCGACGACTGCGTGACCCGCTGCCGGGTGTAGCCGGCGGTGCCGGCGTTGGCGATGTTCTGCCCGGTGACGTCGATGCCGGTGCGCGCAGCGGTCAGGCCGGAGTACGCGGTCGCGAGGGATCCGAAGGTGCTCACCACGGTGCTACAGGGTCCCCTCGAACAGGCGGGCGCCGTCGGAGCCGGTGGCCCCCGACGAGCCGGAGGCGTCGTACGTGGCCGCGGAGGTGACCGACCCGGCGAGGGTCTCCTCGGTCGCCTGGGCGGCGGTGCGGAGGAAGCGGTCGTTCTCGTCGCGGAGGGCGCCGATCTGCGTCGTGAGCTCCATCATCGCGGTGAGGTGGGCGGCGAGGATCTCACCCCACGGGCCGGCGGGTGCGGCGGCGACGACGTCGTGCAGCGGTGCCTCGGAGGGCACGCCCCACTCCTCGGCGACGGCGGCGCTCGACGCGGCACGCTCGAGGCCGGTGCTGCGGAGGCGCTCGAGGACCTGCTCGACCTCACGGCTGGCGTGCGACACCCAGCGGGAGCGCCCGGCAGCGAGCAGGAGCTGCTCCTCCTCGAGCTTGAAGGTGAGCAGTTCGAGCAGTTCACGCTCGCGCCAGAGGACGGCGGACAGGTCGTTCACGCTCATCAGCTCCTCCCGGGGGGACGGGTCGTTCGGGGTTCGTTCAGGTCGGTCGGTCCGCCTTCCGGTGGACACCGACGACTATCGACGCGGCGGGACGCGGCGTAAGCACCGACGGACGCGAGAATCCGTCAGGGAAGCACACCGTGCCTCCCGTCCGTACCCGCGCCGGGGGACAAGAACGACCGTTCCCCGCCCTGGGTCCCCAGAAATGCCGACCGGAGAACCCCGTGTGCACCCCCGCACTGGGGTCGATCCTGACAGCGCTCACGGGTTTCACAGCCGATACATTCGAACGGCACGCGGGGGACAGACCCCGCACCGCATCGCAGGGATGCGGGCACCGCCCGGACGGATCCGGGCGGCTCTTCGGCGTACACCACGGCCCTCCGCAGGCCGTCGTCCGTCGTGCCCAGGGACGGGTCAGTCACGCAGGTCGACCAGGGGATGGAACATGGACCGGAACGCACGCAACGCGATGATCGTGGAGCACCTGCCGCTCGTCGGCTACATCGTCGCCGACGTCCGTTCCCGCGCCACCCACCTGGACCGTGACGACCTCGCCGCCGTCGGGTCGCTGGCCCTCGTCGCCGCGGCCGAGGCGTTCGACCCGGAGCTCGGCGTGCCCTTCGGTGCGTACGCCCGCACCCGGATCGCGGGCGCCCTCGCCGACGACATGCGTTCCGCCGACTGGGCGTCGCGCGGCACCCGGAAGCGGATCCGCGAGACCCTCGCCACGCAGGAGGCGCTGTCCGCCCGACTCGGCCGGAGCGTCGGCGTGCAGGAGATCGCCGACGCGATGGGTGTCGACCGGCAGACCGCGGCCGGCGCCATGAGCGATGCCGCCCGCACGGTCGGTCCGATCGACGAGACGGTGCACGACACCCTCGCCGCCGACCAGCCGCTGCCGGGCGAGGACCTGCTCGCAGCCGAGAAGCGCCGCTACCTCCGGGCCGCGGTCGCCGCGCTGCCCGAGCGGATGCGGTACGTGGTCGAGAACGTGTACTTCGGCGACCGCACGGTGACCGAGGTCGCCGCCGAGCTCGGCATCACGCACTCGGCCGTGTCGCAGCAGCGCTCCGAGGCGATGCGGCTGCTCCGCGACGGGCTCGCCGAGCACTACGGCGACGGGACCGCGGTCGAGCCGGCCTCGCGGACGACGGCGGCGCGACGGAGCGCGTACCTGGCGCGGGTCGCGGCGAACGCGAGTGCCGGGGTCGCGCGTGCGGTGCACGAGGTCGCGGTGCCGACGGCCGTGGCCGCGGGCTAGGCCTGCGGCTCGCACCGCTCGAGTCTCGCTCCGGCTCGCACCGCTCGAGACTTCTCGACGAGGAAATCTCGTCGGGCGCTAACGACCTCGGCGCACCTGCCGAGAGTCACCCGTGTCAGCCCATGGACGGGCAGACACCACCACCCAAGGATTCACGGAGGAAACCACCATGGGTTTGTCCATCAACACCAACCTCTCGGCACTCAACACGTACCGGAACCTGAACTCGACGCAGAACGACCTGTCGAAGTCCCTCGAGAAGCTCTCGACGGGTCTCCGCATCAACCGCGCTGCCGACGACGCTTCCGGTCTGACGATCTCCGAGGGACTCAAGTCGCAGGTCGGTGGCCTCACGGTCGCCGCCCGCAACGCACAGGACGGCATCTCCGTCGTGCAGACCGCTGAAGGTGGGCTCACCGAGACCCACTCGATCCTCCAGCGCATGCGTGACCTGGCCGTCCAGGCGGGCAACGACTCGAACAACGGCACGTCGCGAGACGCCATCAAGACCGAGGTCGGGCAGCTCCAGCAGGAACTGACCCGTATCTCCTCGTCGACCAACTTCAACGGGATCAACCTGCTCGACGGCAGCAACAACTCGCTGAAGTTCCAGGTCGGCGCGAACGGTGACAAGGGAAGCCAGATCTCGGTCGACCTCTCCGGTGCGAACGTGGCGGCGATCGCGACGAAGCTGACCACCGGATCGGTGCAGAACGCTGGCACGTCCTTCGACGCAGCCCTGGCGACCCTCGGCACGACGGCATCGTTCACGCTCAACCAGACGAACGCCGATGGCTCGACCACCGCGAAGACGGTCACCACGGGGACCCTCTCGTCTGCCAGCGGCACCACCGCCGGCTGGGACAGCGTCCAGGAGTACGCGGACGCACTGTCGAAGGACGCGAACTTCTCGGCCAACTTCAGCGTCTCGGTCGTCAAGGACGACAACGGTGCGGGCAAGGGCATCGTCGTCTCGTCGCTCAGCGGTGGGACGGTCAGCGGCACCACCACGAGTGCTGGTCTGACCAACGGCACCGCCAGCGCGACGTCGCAGGTGGGTGTGCAGTTCGACACCGCCCAGCACGCGCAGGACGCGATCAAGCTGATCGACACGCAGATCGCTGCCGTGTCGGCTGCTCGTTCGAACCTCGGTGCGATCCAGAACCGCTTCGACCACGCCATCAACGTGACGAACGTGGCCAAGGAGAACCTCACCGCGGCGCAGTCCCGCATCACCGACGTCGACATGGCACAGGAGATGGTCAAGTACACGCGCGACAACATCCTGAGCCAGGCCGGCACCTCGATGCTCGCGCAGGCGAACCAGAGCACGCAGGGCGTGCTCTCGCTCCTGCGCTAGCACCCCTGACGCCGTCACCCGGGGGAGTTCGAGCCCCCGGGTGGCGGCGTCACCCTCCCACCACCCGACCCCGACGGCAGGGAGCCCTCGATGTCGTCCGTGTCCTCGGCGAGCAGCCTCGCCATCGACGGTCTGGTCAGCGGTCTCAAGACCTCGGACCTCATCAACTCGCTCATGTCGATCGAGCAGGTCCCGCAGACGCTGCTCAAGAGCAAGCTCACCGACACCAACGCGTTCGTGTCGTCGCTGCAGACGATCAACGGTCTCGTGCAGACCCTGGCCACCAAGGCCTCCGACGCGGCGAAGCCGAGTTCGCTCGACGTGTTCACGGCGAAGAGCTCGGCGACGAGCGTCTCGGTCGCGACCGGCGCCGCGGCGACGGCGGGCTCCGTCAGCTTCACGGTCGGGCAGACCGCCGCGGCGCAGGTCGGTGTCACCCGAGCGATGTCGACGTGGGACGCCCAGGCCGCGCCGATCACGATCGTCGGGTCCGACGGCAAGCAGACCACCGTCACGCCGACCTCGGGATCGCTCGACGACGCCGTCAGCGCGATCAACAAGGCCGGCGCCGGGGTCTCCGCGACGAAGGTCGCAGCGGGCACCGACACCGACGGCACCAAGCTCTACCGCCTGCAGTTCACCGCGACGAAGACCGGTGCCGCCGGAGCCTTCCAGGTGTTCGCGGGCAGCGGCGACCAGGTCACGGCCGGCACCGCGCCGAACGTGCTGTCGGCGACCGGCGCGGCCGTCGTCACGGCGGCCCGCGACGCCTCCGTCACGCTCTGGGCCGGCACGGCCGCAGCGCAGACGGTCACGAGTGCGACGAACACCTTCACCGACCTGCTCCCGGGCGTCGACGTCACGGTCTCGCAGGCCACGACCGACCCGGTCACGGTGACGATCGGGCAGGACACGTCGAAGGCCCAGGCGGTCGCGTCCGGTCTGGTCGACGCGCTCAACGCGATCACGGCCTACTACGGGTCGAACACCGCGGTCACGAGCACGACGAGCCCGACGACGGGCACCACGAGCACCACGGCGGGTGTCCTCACCGGCGACGCGACCACCCGCGACGCCGTGCAGCGCCTGACGAGCACGATGTCGGCCCCGGTGAACGGGAAGTCGCCGTCGTCGATCGGCATCGTCATCACCAAGAACGGTGACTTCACCTTCGACGCCGCGGCGTTCCAGAAGGCCCTCGCCGCGGACCCGGAGGGCACGCAGGCGATCCTGTCCGGCGTCGCGACCAACGTCGGCGCCGCCGCGACGTCCGCCTCGGACAAGTACACCGGTTCCATCACGACGTCGATCACCGGACAGCAGTCCGTCGCGAAGGACCTCACCACCCAGATCGACAGCTGGACCGACCGCCTGACGCAGCGCCGCGCGACCCTGCAGGCGCAGTACGCGGCCCTCGAGACCAGCCTCAGCAAGCTCCAGTCGCAGTCGAGCTACATCGCCAGCCACCTCGCCTCGACGCCGACGAGTTGACGGGAAGACCCATGAACGCCTTCGACCTCCAGTCCGCCGCTTTCCGCCAGGCCGCCCAGCCGCGGACGGTCACCGACCAGCGCCGCGCCCAGTACACGAACGAGGCGGTCCTGTCGGCGACGCCGGCGCAGCTCGTCACGATGCTGTACGACCGGCTGCTGCTCGACCTGCACCGTGCCGAGGCCGCACAGACCACCGCCGACTGGGACGCCGCACGTGAGCAGCTCCTGCACGCGCAGGCGATCGTCGGCGAACTGTCCTCGACGCTCCGGATCGACGTGTGGGACGGGAGCGAGGGACTGCTCGCGATCTACAACTACGCCTCGACCTCGCTCATCACCGCGAACGTGCACCGGGACGTCCAGGCGACGCGGGACTGCATCCGGATCCTCGAGCCCCTCCGCCAGTCGTGGCACGAGGCCGCCGCGGCCCTGCCCACCGCGACCCCGGTGACGTCGACCGGCGGGGCCCTCGGTGTCGCCTGACGCCACGCGCGACGGCGCGACCGGCGCGGTGACCACCGACGCCGACCACGGCGCGTGGGTCGCCGTGCTCGACGCGCTCGAACGCGACCTGACCGCGGAGGCGACCACCACGTGGACCGAGCCGACCGGGCTGGGACCGGTGCCGCGCGACCTGGTGGGGCGCGCCTCCCGGCTGCTCGCCGCGCAGCGGGACCGGATGGCGACCCTCGAGGCGGAGCGGCGGCAGACCCTGGAACACCTCGGTGCGCTGCGGGCGGTCGACGCGACGCGCGAGCCGCGCGGGTCGGTGTACCTCGACGCGTCCGCCTGACGGTCGGGCACCCCCGCACCCGACCCCCGTTCGGGGCAGCCGCTTACGCACCCCCGCCCGGGGCCGACAGACCCCCGCGAGCACGGATCGCTCACCCCTCGGCCACGGATCGGCCACAGCCACCCGTCGGCGTCCCCGGACGTCGCGCCCCACGAGGACGGCCCCGTGTTCGATTCCGTGACGAGCGTCGCGCTGCAGAGTGCCCTCGACGGCCTGTCGCTGCGCCAGCGCACCATCGCGAACAACATCGCGAACATCAACACGCCGAACTACCACGCCGAGAAGGTCCGGTTCGAGGACACCCTCGCGCAGTCGATCGTGCACGGTGACGGCCACGCCGAGGCGACCACCTCGCGCAGCCTCGAGCCGACGAACACGAACGGCAACAACGTCAACCTCGACCAGGAGACCCTCTCCAACGTCGACACGGTGCTGCGCTACCAGTTCGCCACGCAGGCGATGAACAGCGAGCTCACGAGCGTGCGCGCGGCGATGCGGACGAACTCGTGACGACCTTCGACGCGATCGGCATCGCGAGCACCGGCCTCACCGTGCACCGGAAGTGGCTCGACGCGGTCTCGGACAACATCGCGAACGCGAACACCGTGCGGTCGATGGACGACTCCGCCTTCCAGGCCCGCTACGTCGAGGTGCAGGAGGGTGCCGGCACGTCGGGCGCCTACGTCAAGGGCGCCGCGTTCGGCAGCGCCGCCGGCCGCGTGACGTACGACCCGGACAACCCGCTCGCGAACGCCGAGGGCTACGTCCGGATGCCGGACATCGACCTCGGGACGCAGATGGCGGACCTCATCATGGCCCAGCGCGGCTACCAGGCGAACGCCGCCGTCGTCGACCGGGCGAAGACCGCCTACGAGGCGGCCCTGCAGATCGGGAAGAACTGATGCCCGTCGACGCCGTGAACGGTGTGACCACCAACGCGATGACCCGCGCGTTCCCCTCGATGACCGACGTCTCCAGCGCGACCGGCGCATCCGGCGCGACTGGCACCGCGGCGACCACCGGCGCGACCGGTGACGGCTTCGGCGCGAGCATGACGAACGCCGTCGACGGCCTGCAGCAGCTGCAGGACACGTCGAAGACCCTCGCTCTCAAGGCCGTGACCGGCAACCTCGACGACATCCACGACGCCACGATCGCCGCCACCCGCGCGCAGGTCACGCTCGAGCTCGTCGCCGCCGTCCGCAACAAGGGCGTCGACGCCTTCAACGAGATCATGAGGATGCAGGCCTGATGCCCACCGCCGTCCGGAACACGCTCGGCCGCCTGGTCGCCTACGTCAAGGGCTTCTCGGCCGCGCAGCGCACCATCGCGATCATCGGCATCGCGGCCGTCGTGCTCGGGGGCATCGCCCTCGCGAGCTTCCTCGGCAAGGCGTCCTACGCGCCGCTGTTCACCGGGCTCGCCGCCGCCGACGCGAGCTCGATCACCGACCAGCTGAACACCGACGGCGTGCCGTACCAGCTCACCGACGGTGGCGCGACGATCCTCGTGCCGCAGTCGCAGGTGTACTCGGAGCGGCTCAAGGCCGCGTCGAACGGCCTGCCGTCGTCGAACGAGGGCGGCTACTCGCTGCTCGACAAGATGGGCGTGACGAGCTCCGAGTTCCAGCAGGACGTCACCTACAAGCGGGCGATCGAGGGCGAGCTCGCGAAGACGATCTCGTCGATGGACGGCGTGAAGGCCGCCACCGTGCAGCTCGCGATCCCGAAGAAGACCGTCTTCACCGCCGAGGAGAAGGACCCGACCGCCTCGGTGTTCGTGGCGACCCAGAACGGCAAGCAGCTCAGCACCGACCAGGTGCAGTCGATCGTGCACCTGACGAGCGCCGCGGTCGAGGGCATGCAGCCCACCGACGTCTCGGTCGTCGACTCGAAGGGGCAGACCCTGTCCGCCGTTGGCACCGGCGCGACCGGCAGCGGCGCGGACCAGGCCGCCGACTACGACGCGACGACGAGCAAGAAGATCCAGGACCTGCTCGACACGACCCTCGGCGCCGGGAACGCCAGCGTGGTGGTCGCCGCGACGATGAACCAGCAGTCCGGCACCCGGACGCAGGAGAGCTACACGAACCCGACGACGGGTCCGATCGCGCTGAACGAGTCGAGCACGACCGAGCAGTACGGCGCGGGCTCCGGTGCCGGCGGCGCCGGTGCGACGGGCGTCCTCGGGCCGGACAACATCGCCGTCCCGAACGGCACGGGCGCGAACGGCGACGGCGGCTACAAGAACGAGTCGGCGACGAAGAACAACGCCGTCGACCACACCACCGAGACCACGCAGATCCCGGCCGGCGGGGTCCAGCGGCAGACCATCTCGGTCGCGCTGAACTCCCGCGCCGACGCCGTGAAGAACGCCAACCTGCAGAGCATCAACGACCTCGTCGCCGCGGCGGCCGGGGTGGACAACGTCCGGGGCGACCAGGTCCGCGTCGCGATGATGGACTTCGACCGCAGTGCCGCCGACGACGCCGCGAAGGCGCTGAAGGAGCAGGAGCAGGCCGACCAGCAGGCCAGCACGTGGTCGGCGATCCGCACCGCCGGCATCGTCCTCGCCGTGATCGCGGCGGCCATCGTGCTCGCGATCGTGCTCGCACGCCGCGGCCGTCGCCAGGAGCGCGAGGCGGTGGACGTCGGCGAGCTCGACGCCTTCGCCGGGGAGACCTTCGAGCTGCCGCTGGCCCTCGACGACGCCGAGCGCACCCCGCTCGGTGCCGGGGACGCCCCGACGGTCGCCCTGCCCGCGATCCCGCACGACGACGCCCCGACCGAGGTGCTCACCACGGACGAGATCAGCGCCGAGCGCCGCCGGCAGGACATCGCCGCGCTGGCCGAGCGCGACCCGAAGCGCACCGCGGACCTCCTGCGCGGTCTCCTCGACGACCGGGCGCCGGTGTGAGCGCGCTCGTCCCGGCCCCCGCAGCCGGGGGAACGGCCGACCGCGCGCTGAGCGGCGCGCAGAAGGTCGCGCTCATCCTCATGCAGATGGAGACCGAGCGCGCCGCCGAGGTGATGAAGCAGTTCACCGAGCTCGAGGCCGAGGAGATCTCCGCCGAGATCGTCCGGATGCGCCGCGTCGACGACGCCGTGGTGGACCGCACGATGACCGAGTTCCACCGGATGACCCAGCGCGGTCGGGTGCAGAAGCGCGGCGGCAAGGACGCGGCGCTCGGGCTCCTCGAGGCCTCGTTCGGCTCCGAGCGCGCGGCGGGCGTGATGGACCGCCTGGCCTCGAACCTGGCCGGACAGTCCTTCGAGTTCCTCGACGACGCCGAGCCCGGCCAGGTCGTCTCGCTGCTCGAGGGCGAACTGCCGCAGACCATCGCCCTCGTGCTCGCCCACCTCAAGCCCGCGCAGGCGAGCGCCGTGCTCGCCGGGGTCGACGAGCGCGCCCGCACCGACGTGGCGCAGGCCTTCGCCACTATGGGCAGCGCCACGCCCGAGGCGGTCGGCATCGTCGCCGGGGTCCTCCGGCAGCGCGCCGGGGCCGTCGTGTCCCCGCGCGAGAGCATCGAGGTCGTCGGGGGCATCGCGCCCCTCGTCGACATCATCAACCGTGCCGACGTCGCGACCGAGAAGGCCGTGCTCGAGGGCCTCGAGGCGCGCGACCCCGAGCTCGCCGAGGACATCCGCTCCCGCATGCTCACCTTCGCCGACATCGTCAAGCTCGAGTCCCGCGACATCCAGCAGGTGCTGCGCGGCATCGACTCGAAGCTCCTCGCGACCGCGATGAAGGGCGCGCCCGGCCCCGTCGTCGAGACGATCCGCGCGAACGTGTCGGAGCGCAACCGCTCGCTGCTCGACGACGAGCTGCAGGCCATGGGCCCGGTCCGCGTCTCGCAGGTCGAGGAGGCCCGCGCCGAGGTCGTCCGCTCCGTGCGCGAACTCGAGGCGCAGGGCGTCATCACGGTGCACCGCGCCGAGGAGGACGAGCTCGTTGACTGACCCCGTCGTCCAGCGCATCGCGTTCCCCGCCCTCGGCGGCACCGCGACCCGCGACCGGTCCGCCGCCGCAGACGTCCGCGGCCACGCGGCCGGCTACACGGCCGGACTGCGCGCGGCGCAGGCCGACACCGACGCACTGCGCGCCCGGCTCGAGGCCGAGCACGCCGCCCGGCTCGCGGCCCTGCAGGCCGACACCGCGCGCCGGGTCCAGGTGCTCGACGCCGCGACGAACGCGCTCCTGTCGCACGTCGCACCCGTCCTCGCCGACGCCGAGGAGTCGGTCGTCGCGGCCGCGCTGGAGCTGGCCGAGGCCGTCGTCGGGGACGTGGTCCGCGCCTCCCGTCAGGAGGAGCTGGGCGCGTCCGACGCGACCCGGCAGTCCGGCCGGGAGGCGCGACCCACCACCGGCGCGGAGGCGACGGTCCGACGTGCGCTCGCCTCGGTCGACCGCACGATCGCACTGGCCATCCGCGTGAGCCCTGCCGACGCCGCCCGCGTCGCGGACCTGGACCTGCCGGTCCCGGTGGTCGGTGACCCGGCGCTGCGCGACGGCGACGCCGTCGTCGACCTGCCGCACGGTCTGCTCGACGCGCGGATCGACGCCGCGCTCGACCGGGCCCGCTCGGCGCTCGGCGCGCCGGCCCGACCGGCCGCCGCCCCGACGGAGACGTCCCGGTGACCGCGACCCTGCTGCGCCCGCGTGGCCTCGACGACGCCCTCGCCGCGGCGGCACCGCAGCGCGTCGGCACCGTGACGAGCGCGGTCGGGCTCGGCCTGACCGTCGCGGGACTCGACGCCCGGATCGGCGACGTCGTGACCGTGGGCACCGAGGGCGGCCCGCAGACCGCCGTCGAGGTCGTCGCGACCGACGCGGACGGGGTGCGCTGCATGCCCCTCGGGCGGCTCGTCGGCGTGACCGCGGGGACCCCGGCGCGACCGACCGGGCGTCCCGTGCTCGTGCCGACCGGCACCGGGCTGTTCGGCCGGGTGCTCGACGGGCTCGGGCGACCGATCGACGGCCGCGGACCGCTCGCCGCCGACGCCTGGGTGCCGCTCGACCACGCCACGCCGAACGCGATGGCCCGCACCCGGATCGACACCCCGATACAGCTCGGCGTCCGCGTGCTCGACACCCTGACCACGGTCGGCCGCGGGCAGCGCATGGGCCTGTTCGCCGGCTCCGGCGTCGGCAAGTCCTCGTTGCTGTCGATGGTCGCGCGGGGGAGCGACGCTGCCGTCAACGTCATCGCGCTCGTCGGCGAACGCGGGCGCGAGGTGCGGGAGTTCCTGGAGGACGACCTCGGACCCGAGGGCCTCGCCCGCTCGATCGTCGTCGTGTCCACCTCGGACGAGCCCGCGCTCATGCGCCTCCGGGCCGCGTTCGTCGCGACCCGGATCGCCGAGTCGTTCCGCGACGCCGGCCAGGACGTCGTGCTCATGATGGACTCCCTGACCCGCGTGGCGATGGCCCAGCGCGAGATCGGGCTGTCGGTGGGGGAGCCGCCGGCCACCCGGGGCTACCCGCCGTCGACGTTCTCGGTGCTCGCCGGGCTGCTCGAACGTGCCGGCACCGACCGTGTCGGCAGCATCACGGGTCTGTACACGGTGCTCGTTGACGGCGACGACCACAACGAGCCGATCGCCGACAGCGCCCGGAGCATCCTGGACGGCCACGTCGTGCTCGACCGGAAGCTCGCGGTCACCGGACACTTCCCGTCCGTCGACGCGCTCGGTTCGGTGTCGCGCGTCGCGTCGAAGGTCACGTCCCCCGGGCAGCGTGCCGCGGCGACGACCCTGCGCACCGTGATGGCCGCACGGCGGAACGCGCAGGACCTGCTCGACGTCGGCGCGTACCAGCGCGGCACGAACCCGCTCGTCGACGCCGCGGTGGACCACCAGGGCGCGATCGACGCGTTCCTGCAGCAGGGCATGGACGAGCGCGCGACGGCCGAGGCGTCGTGGCACGCGCTCGACCGCCTCGTCGCGACGCTCGTCCCGGCGGGAGGGGTGCGCTGATGGCCCGCCGCTTCCCCCTGGCCGGGCTCCTGCGGCTGCGGCACGCCGAGCAGGACCGCGCCGCGGCCGAGCTCGCCGCCGCGAACGACCGGGTGCGCGACGCCGCCGACGCCCGGTTCGCCGCGCGCCGCACCCTGGCCGACGCCGAGGGCTCGACGGTCGTCCGCGACGCCGCCACCCTGAGCGCGGTCGCCGCTGCCCGGGCCTCGACGCGCGGGATGCTCGAGGAGTTCGACGCCGTCGCGAAGACCCGACGCGCGGACGCCGACGCCGCCCAGACCGCGTACAACGCCGCCCGCCGGGCCGCGCTCGGACTCGAGAAGCTCGAGGACCAGCACGACCGCGAGGAGACGGCCGCCGACCTGCGCACCGAGCAGGCCGCCCTCGACGAGATCGCGGCGCGGAGCCGCACGGAAGGTGGTGCCCGATGAGCGTCGACGCCGTGCTCTCCCGCATCGACGAGATCCGGTCGCGGATCGACGCCCTGCGCGCCGACGTGGGCGCCCCGACGGGTGGCGCCGCGAGCACCGCCGGTTCCGCCGCGTCCTCCACCGCGTTCGCCGACGCCCTCGCGACCGCCACGGGCACGGCGTCCGGGACGGCGGCCGCTGCGGACGCCGGGGCGGCGTCGCCCGCGACGTCGGTCGACGCCGGGCGCGGCTCGATCGCCACCGGCAGCGGAGCAACCGGTGCCGACGTGGTCGCCGACGCGAAGAAGTACCTCGGCGTGCCGTACGTGTTCGGCGGCACGACCCGGTCGGGCATGGACTGCTCGGGACTCGTGCAGACGGTGTTCAAGGACCTCGGCGTCACGATGCCGCGCGTCGTCCCGGACCAGGCCGACATGGGCGTGCCGGTCGGCTCGCTGAAGGACGCGAAGCCCGGCGACCTGATCGTGCCGAAGGGCGAGCAGCACATCGTCATCTACCTCGGCGACGGCAAGGTGCTGCACGCGCCACGACCCGGGAAGGACGTCCGCATCGTGGACAACTGGTACAAGGACTCGGACATCGCGACCATCCGCCGCATCGTGCCGTCGGACGCCCCGGCGGCGAGCGCGGCGACCCCGGCTGCGCGCGCGGTCGGCGGTGCCGGCTCGGCGGACCTGCAGACGGCGGCCCTGCTGTCGATGATGCGCTCGGGGAGTGCGGCATGAGCCCCGTGACGACCGGCCTGCCCACCGGCGGACCCGCGGTGGGTGCCGGTCTGCTCGGGCAGCGTGCCGCACGCGGTCCGTCCGGCGTCTCCGACTCGGCCGTCCCGTTCGGGGCAGCGCTGGCCCGGGCCGGTCGCTCGGCCGAGGGACACCAGGACGGCGGGACCGGCTCGTCGTCGAAGCCGTCGTCGAAGCCGTCGTCGAAGCCGACGTCGACGACGGAGCGTACGAGCCCGGACACCGGCGCCGGGACGGACGACGGCTCGACGAGCCCCGCCACCACCACGCCGTCCGCCTCGGCCGTGACGGCACAGCCCGTGTCGGCACCGTCGGCGGCGCTGTCGGCGGCAGCGACGACGCCGACGACGGCGGGGCCCGCGGCAGGAACCGCCACCGCACCCGCTGGTCTCGGCACACCGGCCGCCGCGGTCGGTGCGTCGCCTCGCGCCGCGGCTGCCACAGCGACGGACGCATCCGCAGCGTCGGCGTCGGCGTCCGCGTCGGCGCAGCCCGCACTCCCGGTGCCCGGCATCGCGTCGACCCCGGCAACCGGTACTGCCACTGCCGGCCCGGAGTCCGCATCCGTGACGACCGCTCCGGCGCGCTCCGGTCGCCCGACCACACCGGCTGCACCGGGCCCGCACGCCGGAGCCTCCGGCACCGCCGCAGACCCCGGCGCCGTCGCGACCGGTTCGACCACCACGGGAACCCCCGCGGCCGCGGCCGCGGCCGCGGCCGCGGGAGCCTCCGCCGACGGCACCCCCGGGACACCCGCAGCCGCGACCCCCGGGACACCCGCTGCCGCGACCCCCGGCGCACCCGCCGCACCCGCCGCACCCGCCGCTCCGGCGGGCACCCCCGTCGCCGCCGCGCCGACGACTGTCCCGAGCCCGACGGCCGGCACCACGACGGCCGCGCCCGCGCCGACCGCGACCACCGCGCCCGCGCCGACCGTCGCGACCCTCCCCGCGGGCGGCACCGCCGACCAACGGACCGGCCACGGGACGGACGCGCGCTCGTCCGGCCAGGGTGATCCGGGCCTCCCGGCCGTCGCCGCCCCGCGCGGCGGCGAGACGCCGTTCGTCGTCCCCGCCACGACGGCCGCGGCGCCGGCCGCTCCGGCAGCACCCGCGCCGGCAGCGGCACCCGCGCCGCTCGCCCAGCAGCTCGTCCGCCCGCTCTTCACGCTCGCGCACGCCGGTCACGGCGAGCACGTCGTCACCGTGCAGGTGCAGCCCGACGCGCTCGGCCCGGTGACGGTCCGCGCGCTCGTCACCGCGCACGGCATGCACGTCGAGCTGTTCGCCGCCTCGGACGCGGGCCGCGAGGCGGTCCGCCAGGTCCTACCGGACCTGCGCCGCGACGCCGGCGCGGGGGTCGCGACGACCCTCGACCTGTCCTCGCAGAACCACCCCGGCTCCCGCGACGACCGGCCCGCGCCGGGCGCGGCCCGGCCCGACACCGGCCTGGAGGCGCGCCCCGCCGCCGCCACGCCGGTCACCACCCGTCCGTCCACCGTCCGCAGCGTCGGACTCGACGTCCTCGCCTAGGAGGCACCATGCCCATCGACGGCATCACCGGCACTGTCGACAAGGCCGCGCAGGCCGCGGCCCTGACCGCGAACAGCGCGACGAAGAAGTCCCAGACTATGGACTCCGAGGTGTTCATGAAGCTGCTCGTCACGCAGCTCCGGAACCAGGACCCGTCCTCGCCGATGGACACGAACCAGATGATCAGCCAGCAGACGCAGCTCGCGATGATGGAGCAGATCACCAACCAGACCACCACCGCGAACGAGGGCTTCTCGTTGCAGATGCGGATGGCCGCGGCGAACCTCGTCGGCAAGCAAGTCACCTACACCGACGCCGCGTCGGGTACGGCCGTGACCGGGACGGCGACCGCGGTGTCCTACGCGGCGAGCGTGCCGACCGTCACCGTGGGTGGGAAGGAGGTCGACCTCGACGTGATCTCCGGTATCCGGGGCGCCTGACGGGTCCGCGCCGCCCGGCGCTGGTTCGGCCCTTCTCTGCTTCGTCCCCTGCTCTTCCTCGCTCGTTCCTCGTTCTTCCCTCGCTCTTTCCTCTGAAAGGTCGCACCATGCTCCGCTCGCTCTACTCCGGGATCTCCGGCCTCCGCTCGCACCAGCAGATGCTCGACGTCACCGGCAACAACATCGCCAACGTGAACACCGTCGGCTTCAAGTCGTCGTCCACCGTCTTCCAGGACACCCTGTCGCAGATGACCCAGGGCGCCGGCGGACCGCAGACCGGCATCGGCGGCACGAACCCCGCCCAGATCGGCCTCGGCGTGCAGGTCGCCGGTGTGTCCACGAACTTCGCGCAGGGCTCGGCGCAGGCGACCGGGAAGGCCACCGACCTGATGATCTCGGGCGACGGCTTCTTCGTCACCCGCCTCGGCGGCGACACCGTCTACTCGCGTGCGGGTGCGTTCGACTTCGACGCCGACGGTCGGCTCGTGAGCGCCGACGGCAAGATCGTGCAGGGCTACCCGGCGACGAACGGCGTCGTGAACCAGGGCGGGCAGCTCGGCGACATCCGCCTCCCGCTCGAGGCCGCCGCTCCCGCCGTCAGCACCACGACCGCGGCGATGACCGGCAACCTGCCGTCGGAGACCGCGGTCAACGGGCAGCGCGTCCGTGAGTCGACCGTGTACGACGCGGCGGGCCAGAAGCACGTCCTCAAGCTCACCTTCGCGCGGTCGGACGCCGGCTGGAACGTCAGCGGCCAGATCGACGGCGGTACCGCTGTCCAGGGCGCGGTCACCTTCGACGGCAACGGCAAGCTCACCGGCGGCGGTTCGATGCAGGTCGGCGACATCGCGGTCGACCTGACCCAGCTCACCGGTTTCGCCGCGCTCGACACGTCCTCGATCTCGTCGCAGAACGGTGCCGCCGCGGGTGCGCTCCAGGGGTACTCGATCGCGAAGGACGGCACGCTCGTCGGCACGTTCTCGAACGGCGCCTCGCTCGCGATCGGCCGCATCGCCCTCGCCACGTTCGCGAACCCCGCCGGGCTCGAGAAGACCGGAGCCTCGGGCTACCGGGCGACCGCGAACTCCGGCCAGGCCACCGTCGGCGCACCGGGGGAGCCCGGCGTCGGACAGCTCGCTTCGGGCACGCTCGAGATGTCGAACGTCGACCTGTCGCAGGAGTTCACGAACCTGATCGTGGCGCAGCGTGGGTTCCAGGCGAACGCGCGCATCATCACCACCTCGGACGAGGTGCTGCAGGAGCTGACGAACCTCAAGCGCTAGCTGTAGTTCCCCGTGAGGTTGTGAACGCGATCTGATGGGGTTTGGCCGCCGAGGCCGGTGTGTGGTCGGTGGTGATTGTAGTGATGCAGCCAGTCCGCGTAAGTCGCGGTTCTGGCTGCATCACTTTCGTAGTGGCAGGCGTAGGCCCACTCGGCTGCGAGGGTCCGGTTGAACCGCTCGACCTTGCCGTTGGTCTGTGGCCGGTAGGGGCGGGTGAAGCGGTGCTTCGCCTGACCGAGCGCGGCGGCGAAGTCCCGGGACCGGTAGCAGGCGCCGTTGTCCGTCATGACCGCCTCGACCCGGATCCCAGCAGCGGCGAAGAACGTGTTCGCGCGCTCCCAAAACCCGGCAGCGGTGGTCCCGCGTTCGTCATCGAGGACCTCTGAATACGCCAATCGGGAGTGGTCATCGACGGCGTGGTGGAGGAACCTGAACCCGCGAGAACCACGCGCACCACCTCGGGCAGCACGATCGCGAGCGGACCCCGCTGATCGGTCCTGCGCAGACCCGCGGCCATGGAAACGCCACCCGCCACCGTCCGGGATACGGCCTTGTTTTTTGATGTCGACGTGGACCAGCTCACCTGGCCGGGCCTTCTCGTATCGGACCGGTATCGGCCGGCGGACGGGCAGCCCTGTTGCTTGGTCAATGTTGCGCAGTAACGGCATCCGAAACCGTGTCAGGACTCGACCGACGGTTGAGCGCGCCAGGTGCAGGTGAAACGCGATCCGGTGCGGACCCCAACGCCTTGTCACGCGCAACGCGATGATGCGGCGCTCCAGCCGTGTGGGCAGTCGTTTCGGACTGGTCAACGGTCGTGATGACCGATCTTGCATCGAGGTTCCAGCCCGGTATCGGGCCGCCCATCTGGCAGCAGTCGCGGGCGAGCACTGGAACCGTTCCGCAGCGCGACGAACGGGCCAACCATCTTCGACAATCAGCCGAGCAAGACGTTCCCTGCCGGTCGGGGTGAACGGGGCGTTAGCGTGAGTCACGAAGACCTCCGGTGCGACGTGTTGGTGTGGTAACCCACATCGTCCCGGAGGTCTTCTTCTACGTCACCCGTTCACAACGTCCCGAGGAACTACAGCTAGCGCGCGGACGGACGCCCCGGCCGCGCGCGGTGCGAGCGTCCGGGGCAGCTGCTCGCCCCGGTGCCCGATCGGCTGGCGGCGCCGTCGCCGTCGTCCGCAGATCTCGCCGGGACCGACGGGGGCCGTCAGTCCGCCGCTGCACCTCGGACGTGGACCTTGGGCGCGTCGTCCTCGTTCCACCGGAGCAACACCAGGTGCCAGAGCCCGGGGTGCTTGCGCGACGGGTCGATCAGGCCGGTCGCGCCGAGCTCGGTCAGGCGGTCACGCACGAGCCACGAAGTCGGGACACCGCCGTCGGCGACGACCTGCTGCCACGGCGCGGTCGCATCGCCGAGGTCGATGCCGGCTGCCTCGCGGGCGGACCCGTCGCGGAGGTCGATGATCCGGGAGGCCACGACGTCGACCTCGAGGACCACCGGGTCGGCCGACCGCGTTCCGGGATGGGCGATCAGCGCTGCCTCCACGCCCTCGACGGACGAGCTGAGGTACAGCGTCGGCTGGTCCGCCCGCGAGTACCGTCCCGCCGCGCGGGAGCCGGCGATCGCGGACCGGCGGAAGCGCGGGTCGACGGCCCGGTAGAACGTGCCGCGCACCTCCGGCGCGAAGAGCTGTTCGCCGTTCGTCACAGCCGGAGCATGCCACTCCTCGAGCGTTCCGGTGCACGTCTGGTCCGAGATCCTTGCTCGACGCGCTGTCGCCGGAGCCGATCTGCCGTCGAGGCGTCTCGCGGATCGCGGCCGCGCATGGTGCACTGTCGTCGTGCGTATCCGGTCGGTGGCAGTCGTCACGCTCGACGAGCGGGTGCTCGTGGTGAAACGGCGCAGGGACGGCCGGAGCTACTGCGTGCTGCCGGGAGGCGGCGTCGAAGCGGGTGAGGACCTGCGCGAGGCGTGCCGACGTGAGCTCCTCGAGGAGACCGGGCTCGACGGCGACGTGGGCGATCTGCTCGACGTCCCCGTCGACCAGCAGACACCTGCCGTGTACTTCGCGGTACGGGTGACGTCCACGGCGGTGTCGCTCGGCGGACCCGAACTGCGCCGAGCTTCGGCGCGCAACGAGTACGAGCCGAGCTGGGTCGCGGCAACGTCACTCGACGAGGAGGGGCTCGTTCCCGACGCAGCGAGACAGGCGGTGCGCATCGTGCTGGACACGGTCGAGCCGACCTCGGAGCCGTTCCGATGACCGACCGATGACCGGACGGTCAGGCCTCGTGCTGGACGCGGTCGGTCAGCGACCATCCGCCGCTGCGATGCCTCGGACCCGAGACCGTCCGCATTGGGTGCTGCTGGCAGCGTGTCGTTCGTGGGCGGGCTCTTCCAAGGCGTCGTCCTCTTCGGATGAACGCCGGCCCATCCCCGGAGCGGATCCGCTGTCGGGATGCCGTGACAGACCCGTACGCTCGCGTCATGACCAACCCGGATGAGTCGGACCGACCCGCCACGAGGACCTGGACGACGGTCTGGCGCATCCCCATCGCTGTCGGGACCGGCCTGTCGGCCCTGGTCTGCTTCTGGGCGGTGTTCGACGGCGGGACAGCCGAGCGGTGGGTCGGCACCGTCGGGCTGTTGCTCCTGATCGCCTGGGTGTTCGTCTTCCGAGCGCTCCACCGCCGGGGCTACTGACCGCGCGGCGGGGCACCGGTCGATCGGCTCCCGACACGTGGGCGCCTCAGCTCAGGGGGCCTCAGCGCGAACACCGCTGCCGCGCCGTCAGCAGATCCGCGGGCGGAACGGGACGATCGACGGCCATCCGTCGCTACGATCGTCTCGTTGTTGCTCGAGCGGTCTCGCGCCCGTGGGCACGTGTCTCCATCGCACTGGCCGCTGTGGCACTGGTGGTCTGTGTCGTGTCGATCGTCGAGGCCGGGCAGGTCGCGCCGGTGTTCTCCTGGGCCGCGCCGAGGGGGACGGAGCTCGTCCTGACGACGCTGCCCGATCGACGATCGGTTCCTGAGACCGGTCGAGGAGACATGATGTGACGGTGGCCACACATCCCCTCTGGCGCCCGATCGCCATCGGAAGCAACGCCGCCCGTCAGTCCCAGCGCGTGGCGTTCCGACAGACCGAACCCGGTCCGCCGCAGGCCTACGACCGACGGTGGGAAGCATCGTTCGCCCGTGTGCGCGACCTCGTCGCGAGCACACTCGGGTCGGACCGCACCGTCCTGCACGTCGGCTCCACCGCCGTGCCGGGGATGGTGGCCAAGCCCGTCATCGACGTCGACCTGCTCGTGCCTGACGTGCTCGACGAGCAAGCCTGGTTGCCGAAGCTCGAAGCGGTCGGGTTCCGTCTGGTCTTCCGCGACGCCATCGCGGGAGATCCGCACCGCCAGCTCACCCTCGGCGAACCCAACACCAACCTGCACGTGTGGCAGCCGGACGCAGTGGAGCCCCGACGGCACCGGCTGTTCGTGGAGTGGTTGCGGGCCCACCCCGAGGACCGAGCGACCTACGCCGAGGCGAAGGCGAGCGCAGTGCGCGCGAGCGGAGCGGTGCGGTACAACGACGCGAAGGCCGCGGTCGTCTACGACATCTACGAGCGCGCGTTCACCGCCGATCCGAACCACGCCCACGATCCTCATCCGCGGCCGTGAGCGGCTCGGTTCGACCGGTGTCCGCGGCCCGGGCTCGGTCCTCGTGCGGAGCTGGCTCTGCACATGCCGGATCCCGCTGGACGAGGACACGCGCTTCCGAGTCGAGAAGTGGGACGACTGGTTCTTCCTGTCGGACGGCCGGCGGACCGGGAACACCTCGATGCTCGCCGCCACCGGATCGTCCTTCCGCTCGTTCCCGGCCACCGGGGTGCGACGGAGCGGCGCTCTGGCGCAGCGTGACCTCCTCAACGCGTACGCCGCGCTGGACGACGTGACGGAAGCGACCGCCCGTGACCGGGCCCGGGATGCAGCGTGGCGTCTCCAGCGCGAGTGGTCGAAGCTCCGAGAGGCGGAGCGGCGGCGCACCCGGGGGCCGTCACGGCGTCCGGTCCACAGCCCCAGTCCTCCGCTCGACACGAACGGGACCGCGCCGCAGACGGTGAGGCTCGTCGGCGATCCAGCAGAGGCGCTCGCGGAGCCGAGGACGGCGGTCTCCTCGTGCCCGGCGGGCGATCGCAGCAGTACTGGGTCCGCCGACGGCTCGGACTGGAGCTCCACAGGAAGAACCGAGGCCACGAGCGCGATCACGCCGGCAGGCGGAGCGACCGTCAGCACGACCGTCTCCCGACCGATGCCGAGGCAGCAGTTGCCAACCCTGGCGTCAGGGGCGGCCCGCGAGGACCGAGAGCGGAGTGGCGGGGCCGCGGGAGGAGCCTCCCGTCCGTCCGGTGACCACCCGAGGGACGGGAGCGACCAGCAGGTCGCAGCGGTGGGACCACACGGCGCAGCGCGCCGGCACCGGCGGTCGCGGACCTGGCGTGACCGACCGAGCGGCGGGACGCCGCCGCCCGACCGCGGCCGTCGTCGCGCCGGTGTCAGAACGGGACGCCGCAGGTCAGGAGCACGTTGGCGTAGGACGTCGCCTCGCCGGTCCGGACGAACACACGCGCATCCGCGCACCGCGCCTTGAGCTCGGCGTGCGGCACGGTCGCGTGCCCCGGGAACCGGTCGCTGATCCAGTCTCCGGCAACGGTGCCGACGCTCTCGACCGCCGCGGTGCAGCTCTCGAAGACGGCGTCGCCGAGGAGCGCGTCGACGACGTTAGAAGCCGTACTTGCTCACGAGGATCATCAGCGCCGCAGCCGTCCCGACGATCGCCTGTGTGCGGAGCCCGGCACTCTTCGATCGCAGCTGCCGTTCCAGCCCGATGGACGAGGCGAGCACGAACGCGAGCAGGAGCTCACCGATCTGGGTCCAGCCCTGACCGGCGAACGGGCTCGAGAGGTCGGCGGTCACGACACGGTCCTTCCTCGGGATGCTCCATCGCGGAGCGGACGGCCACCGGACCGAGCGAGAGCACGGTTCCGGTGGAGGCTACTGCGAGCCCGCGGCCCGCGGCCGGTCCCTGTAGGACCTCGCACCGCACCGGACCCCACCGGACCGGACCCCACCGGACCGGACCGGACCGGACCCCACCGGACCGCCCCTACGCCCCGGCCCCGCCGTCCACCGGGATGCTCGCCCCCGTCACCATCGACGCGCGGTCGCTGAGCAGCCACGCGGCGACCTCCGCGACCTCCTCCGGCCGCGCCATCCTGCCGAGGGGTACCGACGCGTTGATCTGCTCGGTGATCCCCGGCGTCGCGGCCTCCCACTCCTCGATCATCTCGGTCTCGGTGCCGCCCGGGGTGATGCCGTTCACCCGGATGCCCTCGGGTGCCCAGGTCACCGCGGCCGTCTCGGTGATGCTGTTGAGCGCGCGCTTCATGGCGCCGTAGGCGGGGAGGGCCGGGTTCGCGCGGCGGCTCCCGATGCTCGAGGTGTTGACGATCGCCCCGCCGCCGGACCGCCGCATGAGGGCTGCCTCGGCGTTCATGGCGACCCAGTGCCCGCGGAAGTTGACGGCGAACTGCGTCTCGACGTCCTCGTCGCTCGTCGTGTCGAGCGGCCCCGGCTGCTGGATCGCCGCACCGTTGTTGAAGGCGCCGTCGAGTCGACCGTGCAGGGCGTCGACCCGGGCCACGGCGGCGCGGATGCTGGCGGGGTCGGCGAGGTCGAGGGCGACGGCGTCCGCGGTGCCACCGGTACTGCGGACCTCGGCGACGAGGGCCTCCAGGGCGTCGGTGCTCCGGGCGGCGAGCACGACCGCGGCACCCTCGCGGGCGAAGAGTCGTGCGGCTGCGGCACCGATGCCACGGCTGGCTCCGGTGATGAGGACGACCTTGCCGGAGAGCAGGTCGGGCGTTCGGGTGGGGGAGGTGGTGTCGGTCATGGCCCCAGCGTCGGTCCGGCGCGGCCACCCGATCCAGGTACAGCCGGTACCAGGACGCCGTCGGTCCGGCGGGGGAGGATCGGGGCATGGACAAGCAGGAACTCGCCGCGTTCCTCCGGTCGCGTCGAGAGCGGTTGCGCCCCGAGGACGTCGGGTTGCCGTCCGGCACGCGCCGGCGGACGCCGGGCCTGCGCCGTGAGGAGGTGGCGGTCCTCGCCCACATCTCGACGGAGTACTACGTGCGGCTCGAACAGGGCCGCGCGCCGCGGCCGTCGGCGGAGGTCCTGGCCGGCATCGCGGGCACGCTGCGGCTCACGGACGCCGAGTCCGACCACCTGTTCCTGCTGGCCGGAACGGCTCGCCCGCGCACCGGGTCGCTCCGGCGCGCGGTCCGCCCGAGCATCCTGGCCGTCATCGAGCGGCTGCCGCAGACCGCGGCGATCGTGCTGGCCGCGGACTTCGAGGTCCTCGCGTGGAACCCGCTGGCGGCGGCGCTCATGGAGGACTTCGCGCTCCGGGACCGCGCGGGTCGCAACCTCGCCCGCCTGGCGTTCCCCGTCGGCAGTGCCGACCACCCCACGGAGCCGCCCTACGGCATCTCGGACGCCGCGGAGTTCCGGCACCACGTCGTGATGCGGCTGCGGACCACGCTCGCGGAACACCCCGCTGACGACGATGTCGTCGCGCTCGTCGACGACCTCCAGGCCGGGAACGCCGAGTTCGCGCGGCTGTGGGACCGGCACGACGTCCAGCCGGCGCCGATGCTCACGAAGACCTTCCACCACCCGGCGGTCGGCGCGGTGACGGTCGACTGCGACACCCTGGCGCTCACGGACGCCGACCAGTTCCTGGTGCTCTACACCGCGGCACCGGGATCACCGGACGCCGACTCCCTGGCCCTGCTCGTGATGGTCGGTCCGGGGATCCGGCGCTAGGGGGCTTCGGCCCGGACTCCGGACACGAGCCCGGACCCCGGACGCGAGCCCGGCCCGGACCGACGCCCGTCCGCCGCGGTCCGGCGTCAGTCGGCGTCGACGACCACCGCGGTGATCACCGGCGTCCGGCGGTGCCGGCGGAGGAACCACCGCTCCAGACCGGTCGCGATGGCCTGCTCCGCCGCGGCGCCGTCGATGTGTCCGCGACCGGCCGCCTCGGTGATCGCCTTCTCGGCGACCTGCTCGGCGTGCTGCATCCAGCCCTCCGCCTCGACGAAGCCCTTCGGCAGGAACTCGACCGGGTCGACGAGCTTCTGCGTGCCCTCGTCGAAGATGCCGAGCACCGTGATGTGCCCTTCCTCGGCGAGGGAGAGCCGGTCCTTCAGGGCGGACTCGGTCGCGACGCCGATGGTGGTCCCGTCGACGAACACGTACGGCGCGGGGATGCGGCCGACGACGCGGGCACGGCCGCGGTCGAGGTCGACGACGACGCCGTCCTCGACGACGAGGACGCGGTCCTCGGGTACGCCCGTGCGGACGGCGAGCTCGGCGTTCGCGACGAGGTGCCGCCACTCGCCGTGCACCGGCAGCACGTTCTTCGGCTTCACGAGGTTGTAGCAGTAGACGAGCTCGCCGGCGCTGGCGTGGCCCGAGACGTGCACCTTCGCGTTGCCCTTGTGCACGACCGTGGCACCCCAGCGGATGAGCCCGTTGATGACGCCGTAGATCGCGTTCTCGTTGCCGGGGATCAGCGAGCTGGCGAGGAGGATCGTGTCGCCCTCGCCGACGGTGATGAGGTGCTCGCGACGGGCCATCCGCGACAGGGCGGCCATCGGCTCGCCCTGCGAACCGGTGCAGATGAGCACGCTCTTGTTGTCCGGCAGCTTGCCGAGACGCTTCAGGTCGACGACGAGACCGTCCGGGATGTGCAGGTAGCCGAGGTCGGCCGCGATCTGCATGTTGCGGACCATGGACCGACCGACGAACGCGACCTTGCGCCCGTGGCGCTGCGCGGCGTCGAGGACCTGCTGGATGCGGTGCACGTGGCTCGCGAAGCTCGACACGACGATGCGCTTCGGTGCCTCGCGGAACACGCGGTCGATCGCCGGTGCGATGTCCTGCTCGGCGGTCGTGAAGCCGGGGACCTCGGCGTTGGTCGAGTCGACCAGGAACAGGTCGACGCCCTCGTCGCCGAGCCGCGCGAACCCGTTGAGGTCGGTCAGGCGCTGGTCGAGCGGGAACTGGTCCATCTTGAAGTCGCCGGTGTGCAGCACGGTGCCCGCGCTGGTGCGGATGGCGACGGCGAGACCGTCCGGGATCGAGTGGTTCACGGCGACGAACTCGAGGTCGAACGGGCCGGCGCTGTGCCGGTCGCCCGCGGCGACCTCGTGGGTGCGCGGCGTGATGCCGTGCTCCTGGAGCTTCGCGGTGATGAACGCGAGCGTGAGCTTCGAGCCGATGACGGGGATGTCGGGGCGTTCCTTGAGCAGGTACGGGACGCCACCGATGTGGTCCTCGTGCCCGTGCGTGAGGACGATGCCCTCGACCTCGTCGAGACGGTCCCGCACGGCGGTGAAGTCCGGGAGGATCACGTCGATGCCCGGCTGGCTCTCCTCGGGGAAGAGCACACCGCAGTCCACGACGAGCAGCTTCCCGCGGTGCTCGAAGAGGGTCATGTTGCGCCCGACGTCACCGAGGCCGCCGAGCGGCGTGACGCGCAGGGCGCCACGCTTCAGGGGCGGGGGAGTCTTCAGGTCGAGCGCGTGCTTGGGGGCTGGCATGGTGAGCGGGACTGCCTTTCGTCGGTGAGTCTGCACGGACTCGCGTTCCAGCGTAGACGGCCCGGCGACCGGCTCCCGCGACGCGCTCGACTCGACGAGCCGTGGTGTCGCGCCGATCGCCGGTGCGCGCCGCCGCCCCGTGGCCTGAGAGGAGCCTCATCGTCCGCGCGTCGGCGTCGAACTACGCTGCTGGCCAGACGATCGTCTGACCAGCGTGTGGGGGAGCTCGACGTGCCCGTGAGCGACCTCGCCGGCGCGCTGGACGGCGGTCGGACCGGAGCCGCAGAGTCCGACCACGAAGGAGCCCTCCCATGTCCGTCTCGCGCCGTGGTGCCCTCGCGTTCTTCGGGGCCGTCCCGATCCTGGGTGCCGTCCTCGCCGATCCGGCCCGGGCGGCAGCGGAACCGAGCGGTTCCCCGTCGCCCACCGGTGGCACCGCCGACGGTGCTCCCGGAGACGTCGCAGCCGTGCAGCGGTGGTTGAACGCGACGTTCGGGCAGCTCCAGGGATGGCAGCACGTCGACGAGGACGGTGTCGCGGGAGCGGGGACCCGCACCGGCGTCCTGCAGGGAGCGCAGTCGCTGCTGGGCATCACGCCGCTCGTCCCGGCGTACGGCCCGGAGACGGAGCAGCGTCTCCGGGACCACGGTCCGGTCCGGCTCGACGGTGATCAGGACGCCGCCGCCTGGTGCAGCCTCGTCCAGGCCGGGCTGATCTGCGCCGGTGGAGCCGGGGTGCGCGTCACGGGGGACTGGGACGACGCCTCCCGTCGAGCCCTCGACGCCTACCGTGCGGACCTCGGGGCCCCGACGGCCGACCCGACCCGCGGTGCCGAGGTGTCCCCGGCGTTGTTCGCCGCACTGTTCACGGTCGGGACCGCCACGCTCGTGCCCGGTGGGTCGACCGAGGTCCGTGCGGTGCAGCAGTACCTGAACCGCACCGCGGCCGAGGTGCCTGGCGGTGCCTACTGCGGGACGGGTGGTGTCGCCGACGTCCCGACGGGTGGCGCGGTCGTCCGCGCGCTCCAGTCCGCGATCGGCGTGCAGGACGTCGACGGCGTCTGGGGACCGGCGACCGCCGCCGCCCTCCGCGCCGCGACCCAGGCCACGGTCCGCCCGGGTGACACGGGCAGCTGGGCGCAGCTCGCCGCCGGCCTGCTGGTCCTGAACGGCGTCCACGTCCCGTTCGACGCCGCGTGGTCGGCCGTGGACGTCGAGTCGATGCGGCAGTTCCAGGCCTCCCAGGCGTTCGAGCCCGCTGCGCAGACCGGCGCCTGCGACCCCGCCAGCTGGGCAGCCCTCGCGGTCAGCTGCGGCGACGCCGACCGACCGGTCACCGGGGCCGACACCGCGACCCGCCTCACCGCCGACCAGGCCGCCGCGGTCCGAGCGTCCGGCATCTCCCTCGTGGGGCGCTACCTGACGGACGAACAGGTGCCCGGCGCGCTCGACAAGGCCCTCACCCCGAGCGAACTCGACGCGCTCGCCTCGGCGTGCCTGCGGGTCTGGCCCATCTTCGAGGAGGGCGGGTACGAGGCATCGTGGTTCAGCCACGAACAGGGGGTCCGCGACGCGGAACGCGCGCACGACGCCGCTCGTGCGCTCGGCATCCCGAAGCAGACCACGATCTCGTTCGCCGTCGACTACGACGCCACCGCGGACGACGTCACCGAGCGGGTGCTGCCCTACTTCCGCGGCGTCGCGGCAGGGCTGCGCGCCCGTGGAGACGAGTACCACCCGGGGGTCTACGGATCGCGCCGGACCTGCGCAGCGGTCGCGCACGCGGGTCTCGCGCACCACTCCTTCGTCGCCGGGATGTCCACGGGCTGGGAGGGCAACGTGCTCCGACCGCTCCCGGACGACTGGGCGTTCAACCAGATCCAGACGCGCACCGTCGGCCAGGGTGCCGGTCGTGTCGAGATCGACGCCGTGGTGGTCTCCGGCCGCGATCTGGGCGTGCAGCTGCACTGAGGTCGGCGGCGGCGCGGCCCCGGCCCGCCGCCGCGGTCGGCGGCAGCGCGCACACCGGCAGGACCGGCGGTCGGACCGCTACAACAGGCGGACGGGAGGCGCGGCGCGGTCCCGCCACGCGCCTCCGGTCGCGACCCACCGCCGGACGGGAGGCGCGGTGCGGCCCCGCCACGGGCCTCCCGTCCGCCACCGGGCGCAGCCCGGCGATCGCCGCTACGGCTTCTCGTCCACCAGCGCGACGAAGCGGCTGCCGATTCCCTCGACCTCGCCTCGGACGAAGCCGGCGGGCGGCTCGGGCGCCTGGTAGGGGGCGTGGTAGTCGCACATCAGGTGGTCCCAGTCCGGCCACCACTTCTTCGGCCGCGCGGTCTCGGTGTAGCCGCAGACGACGCAGGCCAGCTCGACCCAGACCTTCTTCGTGCCGGTGCGGTTCGCACGGGACTGCACGAGCCAGGCGGGCGGGTCCTGCTCGATCGCGGCGAGGTCGTCCTCGCTGAGGCGCGACGGGATGCCGTGGTGCGCCGCCATCTCGAGGGGGATGTCGAGGCGCACGGCGGCCTCACGTCGGGAGAGCATCCGTCCAGGGTAGGCGCTGGCGCGTCCCGCCACCGCACCGCGGGGGCTCAGACGCTGAGTGAGGCCCAGGCGAGCAACACGACGAGGATCCCGACCCCGACGAGCGCCGCAGCCACCGTCCCGAGCGCCATCCCCGCGTCCGCGAGGCGTGGCCCGGTGCCCTGTGGGGCCTTGCGGTCCTCGACGGCGACCACGATGGCGGCGCCGCCGAGCAGCAGGCTCACCACGCACCAGACCGCGGCCACCACGAAGGGGACGCCGGAGACCTGCATCCGGGCGACGGTCACCACGAGCACGACGAACATCGCCACCGGCCCCGAGATCGCGAGCAGCCCGAGCGGCCATGCCACGGATCGTGGTCGCGCCTTCCCGGTCTGTCCCGTTCCGGCCTGCGCCCGTGTTGTCCCTGCTGCGGCTGCGGTCGCCCCCGTCGTGTCCGTCGCGTCGTCCATGTCCTGCCCCCCAGGTCGTCGTCGCTCCAGTCTGCCCGCTCGCAGCGCCCGACGGACTCGTCGTCGAGCCGTCGATGGACCTGCCTGAGCGTTGTCGACATCGAGCGCGGCCACCGCGGCACTGTGACGTTCTGCCGCGACGAACGCGGCCGTGAGCACCGCGTCCGCGGGCGCGACCCGGTCGGGGTTGGGCCGCCGTCCGGAGCTGCCTCGTTGCGCCATGCGCGAAGATGGTGCCCGTTCTGATCGCCGTCCGCGCGATCGTTTCCGTCTTCGCTGAGGCGCCCGGGGGGCGTGGAGCGGTTCGACGGCGGGTCGCGTGGGCAGGGCTCACCAGGGCGACCCGAATGCCGCGACCCTCGCGGTCGCCGCCGGTGCCGAATGGGCCCGCGACGGCCCGGCCCGGCCTTCCATGCTCAAGGGCCCGATGAGACCGGTCTCCGAGCTCGATGACTGACCCATGATGCGGCTGCGGAGCGCCCTGTCAGGAAGGCGCAAAGCTCACGCTCGGTGACACACGCGGAGCGGATAGTTCTCGCCAACGTCCGCGCTGTGCGGACCTTCACCTCCTCGATGTACCCCGAAAGACGTATCAGGCGCACACGAACCCTCCGTTCCGGTCCACAAGTCGCCTGTCAGTCGGAACATGCGCTGTACCCCGAGGGCAGATGGGGCCCCGAACGGGGGCCACGGGCGAAGAATTTCCTGTGACCCGCTTTCCCTACGCTCAGGCCCGTGCTCTCCAGGGGAGGGCGGAGCGTTCTCGGGTTCGTCCCGTTGCAGTAGTAGGGGAGTCCCATGTCGGGGCGTTCTTCGCGAGCCGGTGTGCTCGCTGGGGTCATCACGTCGAGTGCCTTGGTCGCTGGGCTGCTGGTGGGCGTGCCGGCGCATGCCGATCCGGTCACGGCGACGTCGCCGACGGATCTGCCGGCGCTGCCGTCGTCGCAGGGTGACGACCTCCACGCGGGCTCGTCACTGGCTGCGAACGGTCTGCAGGCGCCCGGATCGTTGCTGACGAAGGCGATGAAGACCGGAGACCCGGACGACCAGGCTCCCGCCAGCAAGGACCCTGCGGCAGGGGCCTCGGCCACGGGCATCGCGAAGGGCGCGGACCTGACGTCCCGGTCGACGTACCAGAACACGTGGACCAACCCGAACGGCACCAAGGTGACGCAGATGTCACGCGTGCCGCTGAACGTGAAGGACGGCTCCGGGGACTGGGTGCCGATCTCGACGAAGGTCGAGGAGACCGACGGCGGTGGCTTCGCAGTCGATGACCACCCGTTGCAGCCGGAGTTCGCCGCGTCGACCGGGGAGGACGGTCCGGACTACACGGTCACGTCGTCGTCCACGGGGGACCGGGTGTCGTTCGAGCTCGAGGGCGAACGGGACGCCGACGCGCACGTGCCGACGAAGAGCCAGCTCGCGGCATCGGACCAGCCGGACGCCAAGGCATCGCACGGTGTTGCCTACGACGACGTGCTGCCCGGGACCGACATGTCGTACCAGGTCGATGCTGGCGGGGTGAAGGAGGCGCTGATCCTCGAGCGTGCTCCGAAGGCCGCGAAGCCGTCCTACAGCTGGAAGGTGCACGCTCCGGGCCTGTCGGTGGAGGACGGCCCGGTCGGATCGATCAAGTTCGTCGACGACGACGGCAAGACCGTGTTCTCGACGCCGACGCCGCTGATGACGGACTCGTCCGGTGTCTCGGGCAAGTCCGACAACGCGGTCGCGACGATCCCGGTGAGCATCGACCACCTGTCCGGGGACGACTGGCGGATCACCCTGACGCCCGACGCCGAGTGGCTCCGCGACGATGCCCGGGTGTACCCGGTGTCGTTGGACCCGTCGATCTGGAACGGTCCGTCCGCGCTGCAGTCGTACATGTCGACGAACAGCGGTCAGAGCGTGGCTGCGACGGCGTCGTACGCGAGCATCGGCAACTCGCGGATCAACAACGCACCGAGCGTCTGGCGGACCGTGCTGAAGTTCCCGTACGAGCAGCTCTACGGCAAGCAGATCCTCTCCGCACAGCTGGCGGAGACACAGGCCAACTCCGGGACCGCGACCGCGACCACGTCGGTCGCTGGGTGGGCGTCGGCATACGCGTGGAACTGCGGTGTCCGTAACGCATCCCGCACGAACTTCACGGCCGGGTACACCGGGACGGCGTCGTTCGACGTGACCGGACAGGTCCAGCAGTGGACCGACGCGAGCTCGGCCGCGCAGCTTCTCAAAGTTCCTCACTGACAATTCGGTCATGAGTGCCGTGTTCTTTGCATGCGGAGTGGTTCCGGGGGTCGTCTCCATGGTTTGTGGAGGAATTCAGACGGCAGCCTATCTGGTTCAAGGGAGGGTCGGTATGGCTGCGGTTTCAGCGGTGGGCATGATCGGCGGTTCATATGCGTCAAAGGGCCTGGTTGCAGCGGAAAGGGTAATGAGTCGCAGTCACGTTGATCGCGTGTTCAAAGCGGGGCGCACTGTGACTCGAAAGTGGGCGTCCACTCAGCGCCGGCGGGCCAATTTCCGAGCTAACGCAGTGTCGAATGTGGCACAGAAGGCGGTCGGGTCCCACGCGGATGGGAGCGCTTGGAGCAAGCGTGCCGTTTGGAAGTATTGGAGATGATCATTAGACGAATAAGGGGAAGCAGGCTAGGGGCTGTCGTGGCATCAATCACCATCACGCTTCCACTGCCGCTGGTGTTCACGGTCGCGTCAGCCGCCTACAGCCCTGGATTTGGGCAAATCTTGTTCTATGTACCCTTCATGCTCTTCACAGGGCGTGCTTCAATGATGGGGATTGAACTGCGCGGGGACGAGATGATCGTACACTCCTGGTATAGGAACTATCGGATCGCCAGGCATGCAATCCATGGCGTCGATCTATTGCCTTATAGCGGATTGATCAATCGAAGTGCCGAAAGCGGCATTGACCCGCTTTGGCAATTTTGTCGAATGCTGGTCGTTCGACATGCTGGGCGTGAGCTTCGACTCCCGGCTACTATCTCGTCGAGGAAGACTGCTGAGCGCAATGCGGCCATCATTCGGAAGTGGGCGGGTCTACCGGAACGTGTCAAGCGTGAAGAGCCGAATCACCGGCGGTGACGTTCGCCTGGCTATTCAGGACCGGCCGTTCGGGGCGCTCGCTCATTCGCCCCGGCCGCAAGCACCATCACAACGGCCACGCCCGCCTCCTACGACACGGCTGGGAGGCTCGTGGCCGCGTCGATCCCGCGGCACCGGTTGACCTACGGCTTCGGTGCCAGCACGTGCGCCCAGTCGGGTGCGGTCGCTGCGGCCGGGAAGAACGGGAACCGAACCGCTTCGTCCGACCAGCTCCTCGACGCCTCGGGAGCCGCCGTCGGGTCGGCGACGCAGGTCGCGTCCTGCTACGACGCAGCGGACCGGCTCATCGGCACCACGGTGACGAACCCGGTCACGGGAGCGACGCCGGTGAACCAGTCCCTGACCGGTGCGCAGCTGGTCTACGACGCGCACGGGAACACGACCACCCTGGCAGACGAGACCCTCGTCTACGACGGGCAGGACCGGCACGTCCAGACGACGCTGACGGACGGGTCGAAGGTGTCGTACGTGCGGGACGCGTCGAACCGGATCGTGCAGCGCACGGAACAGACCCCAGGTGGGACGAAGACCGTCACCCGGTACGGGTTCACCGGCGACGGCGACACCCCGGACTTCGTCTACGACGGCGCGAGCAAGCTCACCGAGTGGGACCTGCCCCTGCCGGGCGGGCTGACCGCGGAGCTCCGTGGGACGAGCGCGGTGTGGTCGTACCCGAACCTCCACGGGGACATCGTCGCCACCACCGACGGGTCGGGCCAGCTCGCCTCGCAGGTGTTGCCGGTGTACGACCCGTTCGGGCAGGTCATGGACCAGGCCACCGGCCTGTTCGGCACGGCCACGGCGAACCAGTCCGGGCCGGACACGCAGCAGGGCAACGCCGACTACGGATGGCTCGGGCAGCACCAGAAGCTCAGCGAACACCTCGGCTCGATCGCCACGATCGAGATGGGCGCCCGGCAGTCCGTCGCAGCGCTCGGACGATTCCTGCAGGTCGACCCCGTTGAAGGGGGCACCGACAATGCCTACGCGTACGTCAACGATCCCATCGATGCGTTCGACCTCACCGGCCGCTCGACGTTCGAAGAACTCGATCCTGCCGGGGGTTGGGGCGACCCCGTCGGTGGCGCCGGGGCGAAGCCCCTCAGTGAGGAGCCTGGGCGCGCCAACGGAGAGACGGGAGCAACAAAATACGGCAGGGACATGCACGCGAAGTGGTCCTACCCGGAGGGTTTCCAAGGTGTGGTCGAGGCCTTCTTCAATGCAGGGTCGGTGCTGGAAGAGGACGGTGACGCCACTGCCGCCAGGCGCGCGTTTGCGCAAGGCCTCAGCGGGGGTGATGTCAAGTGCGCGTACGCCCTGGCTTGGATGGAGAAGGTCGACGAGAACGACGACGAGGCGATGCGACTGATGGAGGTCGTCGTCGACTCGGACGATCCCGCGATGCGAGCGGAGGCGGCTGGGGTCATCGGAGTGTGGAAGTTCGACGAGGGAGATCGCGACGACTCCACGGAGAGCATGTTGGTGCGCGGGTTCGGGATCTATCCGAGTGCCGGGCCGACACTGTGCCGGCTCTGGGCCGAGCAAGGCCGACTCATGCTCGCTCGGCTGACTCTCGAGAGCATGATCGACACCAATGTCGAGGCGGCTGTACCGCTCGGAAACCTGCTCCTCGATCACTTCGCCGACGTGGACGGTGCTCGAGCGGCGTACACGAGTGGCCAAGAACGAGGAGACACCCACGCTGCCGACAACCTGCAGCACCTGGAGCAGGCCCGCAGCGCCGCGCACACCGCTCCAGCGGACTCCTCGGAAGCCTGAGGAGAGCGGGACGCGACCGGACGACGGACGGGAGGAGCGGCACCCGCTGGCACCGCGCTCCCGCCCTG
Organism: Curtobacterium sp. MCBA15_004; assembly: GCF_001865055.2. Taxonomy (NCBI): domain Bacteria; kingdom Bacillati; phylum Actinomycetota; class Actinomycetes; order Micrococcales; family Microbacteriaceae; genus Curtobacterium; species Curtobacterium sp. MCBA15_004. The sequence continues at coordinate 1,725,578 of NZ_CP126266.1, forward strand.
GGGTCGGATCGTCCGGTACACGCTGTGACGTTCTCCCGCGACGAACGAGGTCGTGGGCCCTGCGTCCGCGGGCGCGGCCCGGTCGGGGTCGGACCGTCATCCGGAACTGTCTCGTCGTACCGTGCGCCAAGATGGCGATGGTTCACTTCACCGGCGACGCGATGACCACCGCGGTCTGCACGTCGGACGCCGAGGGGAGATCTTGATGCGCTTGAGTCGACGAGGGCGTCGTGAACGAGTACGTGCAGAGATGACGCCGTTCATTCCATCGAGCAATCTCGTTCCGCCGCTGGAATCGTGGCCTCCTGGCGGTGTCGCCGGGAGACCGCGGTCTTCTCGACATGCCAGTTCTTGGTTCGTGGCAGGACGCATCCCTGTATCCCAGCACCATCCGAACGCGTACCGACTCTGGCTTCCAGCACCGGAGATCAGAATCACCGGAGACTCCATCGACGTGGTCGTGAACGGTTCGAGTGATCATCTCTGCGGAGCCGGCGAGGGTGGCCTGATCGACGCGATCACGCGCTCGGAGGGCGTGAGCTGCAGCCTGAGCCCGGATGACTTCCATGCGGGAATGCGTTGGCATGAGGAGCGTCGGCGCGAACTCTGGGCTTCGCTGTCAGAAGACGAAGAAGATCATCAGTACTACGGTTCATGTGATGCTCGCGTTGCCGTAGACCCGCACGGGCACATCATCACAGCTCATCCGACGACGCCGAATGCGGTACCTCATGACCTATCTTGATGCTCCCGTCAATCTGCGTGAGCTTTTGCTGCGCATCGATTTCGTGACGGAGGGCTGGGGTGGGCTCGGGCTTGTCGTCACAACGCCCAGGCGTCCTCATACGACGCGATTGGCTCGAAGGAGTCTCCCACTACTCATCAACGGCGAAGATTTGAAGGCGGATTGGGCGATTCTGCTTGCAAACGCGACGGAGTATTCGATATCTCAAGATCTTCTTGATCATGATCGCGTGATTGCTCTTCTAGAGACGCTTCTCGAGGAGAAGATCTTGTCTGCTGACAAGACGGCGACGGCGTTGCTCCTCATCAATGGGTGGATTCGCGCGATGGACGCGAGAAGTCTGAACTTGATGTAGAAGTCGCGAGTGCCGACTCGGTACCAGTGTCTGCCGCTGAGAGGGAAGAGCTGTGTCCATGCACTCTTGGAGTGCCTTGGCCGCGCACGCGACGTTCCGGAGATCACGGCACCGCAGGCGTGAAGCCCATCACCACATGTAAGCCGGCGGCCGTCATCACCGACGACATCCAGCCAGTCGAGTGCGGGCCGCGCGTCCAGGAGATCGCGGTAGGCACCGGGCCTCCCGGGCAGCGCCCATCTCGAACGCGCACCGAGTTCAGGTCTGCTCGCGCCCCGACCGGTCAGGCGCGTCCGGTGCATTCCGTCGGCGCCTCTTCAGCAGGTCCGCCGAGCGCACGAGCCGCAGCGCCGTGACGAGGAGGACCCCGCCGAGCACGTTGCAGAGCAGCGTGTACCCGAACCACCCGAGCCACTGCCCGTAGGTGATCGACGCGCCCGCCTGGATCGCCCCGAACACCAGGAGCGAGTCGAGGATCGAGTGGAACAACTGCAGCCCGGACAGCAGGAAGCCCCCGAGCACAGCCGCGACGATCTTCGCCGGGTCGGAGTCGGTGCCCTGCTGCATCCGGGTCACGAGCGTGATGGTGCTGCCGCCGAGGACCGCGAGCGCCACGGTCTGCAGGCCGAACGGACTGTCGACGTAGTGGCGGGCCGACTCCTCGAGCACCGTGTGCCACTGCGGGAACGCCTGCACGACGATCCACATGAACACCCACCCGCCCGCGAGGTTCGCGAGCAACGTGCCCGCCCAGAGACGGACGAGCTGCAGCCAGGTGCCCTCGCGGGCGATGAGCGCGACGATCGGGACGAGGAAGTTCTCGGTGAACAGCTCGCTGTGCGCGAGGAAGAGCGCGACGAGTCCGACGCTGAACGCCAGGCCGGCGAGCAGGTGGTCGCCGGTGGCGTGCAGGACCGCGAGGTACCCCATCACACCGAGGCCGATCTCGAGCCCACCGGCGAACCCGGTCGCGAGGACCACCCGCAGCGTGCGCTGCAGCCGCTCCGCGCCCTCCTCGACCACCGCGTCGAAGGACTCCTCGATCTCGTCCTCGACCGGTGCGTCGCCCTCGCCCAGTTCCCGCCGTCGGTCGTCCGTCACCGCTCAGACGCTAGCCCTGGGTCGCCGGGCCGCCACCAGGGACGGGCGCGGGACGCGACCGGACGTCGGACGGGAGGCGCGGCACCCGCTGGCACCGCGCCTCCCGTCCGGCGGTCCGCACGTCACGGACGCGGTGCCGCCGGTCCCAGCAGTCGCGTCGTCCAGTCGGCGAGCGCGCCGACGGCGCGCCGCGACACGACGGCGTCGGGCACCATGCTCGTGAAGCCGTGGAACGCGCCCGGCCAGACGTGCAGCTCGGCGTCGACGCCCGCCGCCCAGAGGCGGCTCGCGTACACGACGGTCTCGTCGCGGAAGACCTCGGCGGTCCCGCAGTCGACGTACGCCGGGGGCAGGCCGGACAGGTCGGTGGCGCGCGCCGGTGCGGCGTACACCGAGACGTCGTCGGTGCCGCGGCGGGTGCCGAGCAAGGCGTCCCACCCGAAGCGCGTCATCCCGCGGTCGGCGACGCCGACGCCGTCGATCTGCCGTGTCGACACGGTGTCGTCGCGGTCGTCGAGCATGGGGGAGACGAGGACCTGCGCGAGGATCGCCGGCCCACTGCGGTCGCGGGCGAGGAGTGCGGTGCCGGCGACGAGCCCGGCGCCGGCGCTCTGTCCGGCGACGACGATGCGGTCGGGGTCGATGCCGAGCTCGGCCGCGTGCTCGGCGACCCAGACGAGGCCGGCGTAGCAGTCCTCGACCGGGGTGGGGTCCGGGTGCTCGGGCGCGAGGCGGTAGTCGATGCTCAGCAGGACGACGTCGTGGTCGAGCAGCCACCCCTCGTAGGCGTCGAGGTTGCCGAGGTGGTGGCCCATCACCATCCCGCCGCCGTGGACCGTGTAGACGGCCGGGACGGTGCCGGTCTGCCCGGTGCGCCGGACGACGGCGAGGTCGATCGGTGCCCCGAGGTGCCCGGGCACGCTGACGGTGCGGCGCTCCCACCCGCGGGCGTGCAGCCAGGCGTCGAGCGACTCCTCGGTCTGCTCGAGCCGGCGCATGTGGGGGAGTGCCTCGGGGGTCAGGGTGAACGGGCCGCGCGCCTCGAGGGCCGTCAGGAAGGGGACGAGCTCGGGGTCGAACGGCGGGCGGGCGACGGTGGTGGTTGCTGTGGTGGTGGTGGGCGTCTCAGGCACGGGTCGACTCCTGGTCGGTGGTGGGGGTGGTGTGGACGGGCGAGGTGCGCGGGTCGGTCCCGGCCCCTGGCTCGGTGTCGTCGCCCGGTCGGGTGTCGGTCCGGGTGCCGCGACCGCGGCGGCCCGCGACGATGCCGAGGGTGACGAGCACGGCGGCGAGGACGGTCACGGCGACGGCGGCGACCTGCACCGCGGACGAGAACGCGGCACCCTCGGCGGCGGACCGGTGCACCGCTGCGACGCTGCCGGTCACGAGGGCGGCGAGGACGGTGCCGCTCGCGGCGATCCCGACCGCGGTGGCGAGTTCGCTCGCGGTGTCGACGAGGGCCGCGCCGACCGAGGTGCGGTCGGCGGGCAGGCCGGTCAGCACGCTCGTGCCGGCGACCGCCCCGACGACCCGCATCCCGGCGGCGACGAGCACGAGGGCGACCACCACGAACGGGTACCCGTGGCGACCGAGCCCGGCGAAGACGGCGAGTCCGGCGACGACGGCCACCGCGCTCGTCCACGCCGCTCGATCGAGGCCGACGCGGGCGACGAACGGCCCGACCAGGCGGCCGCTCGCGAGGAGCACGACCACCTGCGGCAGGGTCCCGACGGCGGCGAGGGCGGGCGGCCACCCCCACCCGGACTGCAGCTGCAGCGTGACGAGGTACGACAGGCCGGCGGTGGCGAGCCCGGCGGCGGCCTTGTGGGCGAGGCCGCTGGCCACGAGGGGGCGCGCGACGAGCCGGAGGTCGAGCAGCGGGTACGGCGCGGTGTGCTGCCGGACGACGAAGCCCGCGGCTGCGAGCACCGTGAGCACCACGGCGGCCCACGAGCCGGCACCGGCACCGACGACGAACAGCGTCGGCGTGACGAGGACCCCGGCCACCGCCACCGCACCGGTGACCGCGCCGAGCAGGTCGACCGGGTCGCGGTGCAGGTCGCCGGCACGGTCGACGGCGATCCCGGCGCGGATGCCGACGAACGCGACGACCGCGACGGGGGCGTTCGCGACGAGGAGCACCTGCCACGGCGCCACCGCGAGCACGAACCCGCCGATGGTCGGTCCCACGGCGAGGCCGACGAGTCCCGCGGTCGAGATGACCGTGAGCGCCCGGACGCGCAGGTCCTGCCGGTCGAACAGCCGGAACGCCAGGGCCATCGACCCCGGCGTGGTCATCGCGGCGGCGACACCGGTGAGCGCGCGGACGACGATGAGCTGCTCGACCGAGGTGACGAGGACGGTCGCGATGCTCACCAGGGCGAGCAGCACCAGACCGACGAGCATGACGCGGCGGCGGCCGAACCGGTCGGCGACGGCGCCGAACAGGAGCATGAGGCCGCCGAACGCGACCGAGTAGGCGCCGGAGACCCACTGCAGGGCGGCCGTCGACGCGGTGAGGTCGCGGCCGATGGTCGGGAGCGCGACGGTGAGGACCGAGTTGTCGAGCATCTCGAACAGGAACACGGCTGAGAGTCCGGCGAGGGCGAACCAGGCGTCACGAAGACGGGGTGGAGCCGCGGTCTCGGAGGCCGGGGACGAGGTGGGGACGGACACGGGCGCACTCCTTCGACGAAGAAGTGGCGACTCCCGTGAGTCACGTACGCGGTACCGCCGGCCGGGGCCGGAGGCGTTTTTCCCTCTGCGCCAGAGGCTAGCGCACGTCCGCGCAGCGGCGCCACCGTGCGCGGCGGGTGGCGCTAGCCGGAAGGCGAACGTAGTTAGACAAACTAACCTCCGGGTCGCATGCTGGTCCGGCGCCCACCCGAGGTGCACTCCCCAGCAGTGAGGCGGGTCGTCATGGCACGGACAGCAGGTCCCTCCACCGCCGACCGCGAGACGGCTGCCGGTCGCACCGAGACGACGGTGTCCCCGTGAAGCCGCACCCGACGCTGTCCGAACTCCGGACCCGCCCGAGCGAGTGGCACCGCCGGGGCATGAGCCACCCCGACGAGCTCCAGGCGATGGTGCACCGACGACTCCTCGAGGACGTCCCGACCGAGCCGACCTACAGCGACTTCTTCACCGCTCCGTGAGGCGCCCGGACCGAGGTGAGTCTCGCTCGTGACTCACAGCCACTCCTCCCGGCCGCGTGCGACCATCACCCCATGACCGCCGCAGTCCCGGACGTCCGCCAGGTGGCGGCAGCGACGGGCGACGACCTCGACGCCGCCCGGGCGCTGTTCGAGGGCGCGTACGACGCGGCGGGCTTCCTGCCGGAGCGGACGGCGCGTCCGTTCGGGTACCGGTTCCGGTCGGTCGGCAACGCCACCCTGACGCTCGACGCCAAGCGGTTCGACGGTCGGATGGCCGGCGAGGTCGACGCGACGAGCCACTACTTCGTCACCTGGGTCAGCGACGGCGGCGGCGTCATGGACATCGGCCGCGACGAGGTCGTGCTCGCCCCGGGTCGTCCGGTCGTGTTCCCCAGCGCGCGGCCGTTCCGCTTCGACCTCGCCGACGTCCGGCAGAACGTCGTGCAGTTCGACCGCACCACGCTCGAGCACGTCGCGGCGGAACTGCACGGCACCGAACCCGCGCCGATCGTCTTCGACCACGCGGCCGCCCCGGTCCGGAGCGCGCTGCGCTTCTGGGACGCCGAACTCCGGGGCACGGCCCCGACGGTCCTCGGCTCCGCCCCGCTGTCGCCGCTCGCCATGGCCGAGGCCGCGCGGCGGACCGCGTTCGCGATGCTCCGGACGTTCCCGCACGTGACCCTCGCGACGCGTGCACCGGTGCCGCCCCAGGCGACGGGCCGCGTCGAGCAGGCCATCGAGTACATGCACGCCAACGTCGAGCGCCCGCTCTCGACCACGGACGTCGCCGAGTACGTGGGCCTGAGCGTCCGCGGGCTGCAGCAGGGGTTCCAGCGCCAGGTCGGCGAGACCCCGAACGGCATGCTCCGCGGCATGCGGCTCGACCGGGTGCGGTCGGTGCTGCGCTCCCGTGCGCTGGGCGAGGTCACCGTCGCCGGCGTCGCACGCGAGTGGGGCTTCGCGCACGCCGGCCGCTTCTCGGCCGCCTACGCGAAGCGGTTCGGCGAGTCGCCGAGCGAGACCCTCCGCCGCCCCCGGTAGGTGGCCGCCGGTCCGGCGCCGAGACGGACGGGAGGCGCGGTGCGGGCCCGACCCGCGCCTCCCGTCCGTCCCCCGGTCGCGTCCACGCGACCCGCACCCGTCAGTGCTGGCTCGCGGATCCCGCGGTCGCGCCGAGCGCGGTGAGCAGCCGGAGCTTCTCCGCGCTCGCGCTGCCCGCCTCGGGGTAGTACGTGACGAGGACGAGCCCGTCGACCGGCAGCTTCTCGCGGAGCAGGTCGAGGCGACCGACCACGGGGTGCTCGACGACGACGCTGCCGCCGGTCATCTCCCGGACGTCGTGGCGTGCCCAGAGCTCGCGGAACCGCGCGCTCGCGATCGACAGCTCACCGACCAGGGCGGCGGCGCGTGGGTCCGAGCCGTCCTCGCCGGAGGTGTGCCGGGCCGCGGCGACGAAGGACGCGAGGGAGTCCTCCCAGTCCACCTGGAAGGCGCGCTCCTCCGGGTCGAGCACGAGTGACCGCAGCCGGTTCTGTCCGGGCGTCAGTCGTGGCGAGAACGCCGTCGCCGGGCCGTTCGCGGCGAGGACGTCGAACGTGCGGCCCTCGAGGAAGGCCGGGACGTCGAGCGCGGCGAGCAGGTGGTGCAGGCGCGGTGGCACGCGCTCGGCCGCCGGGGCGCGGGGGGTGCGGGGTCGCGGCGCGGTGAGCCCGAGGAGGTAGGCGTGTTCGACGTCGTCGAGCTGCAGGACCCGGGCGATCGCGGTGAGCACCTGGGGCGAGGGGTTGGCGTCGCGACCGCGTTCGAGGCGCAGGTAGTAGTCGGCGCTGATCCCGGCGAGGAGGGCGACCTCCTCGCGGCGGAGGCCGGGGACCCGTCGCCGCGTGCCCTCGGGCAGGCCGACCTGCTCGGGCGTCACCAGGGCGCGTCGGGCGCGCAGGTACTCGCCGAGCACGTTGACCGGTCCCGTCGTCTCCACCCCGCCGACGCTACGCGACCCCGGCGCCCGCAGCGGGGGTCCTGCCACTCCCCGGATGCGCGGGGTCCTCCCGCCCGGCTCCGCGTCGTCGCACGATCGACACCGTCGGACCGCCCGGTCCGACGGACAGCGTCGGGCCCCGCTCCCGACCAGCACGGACAGGAGACACCATGCGCACCATCGACCGCACCGCTCTCGTCGTCGGGGGCACCTCCGGCATCGGCCTCGGCCTCGCGCGACGGCTCGCCGCAGCCGGCAGCACCGTCGTCGTCGGCGGACGCGACCCCGAGCGCGACGCGGGCCGGTTCGACGGCCTCGACACCGTCCGGATCGACGTCACGGACCCGGCGTCCGTCCTCCGCGCACGCGACGAGGTGCTCGACCGCCACCCCGACCTCGACCTGCTCGTGACGATGTCCGGGGTGATGTCGCAGGAGGACCTGCTCGACCCCGGTCATGCAGTAGCAGCCGAGACGACCGTGGCGGTCAACCTGCTCGGCACCATGCGCGTGGTCGACGCGTTCCTGCCGCACCTGACCGCGCGGGGCGCTGCCGACGTCGTCACGGTGTCCTCCGGGATCGCGTTCCTGCCCTTCCCGCTGATGCCGGCGTACGGGGCGTCGAAGGCCGGCGTGCACGCGTGGACCGAGGCGCTGCGTCCCCAGCTCGCCGGGACCGGCGTGACCGTCACCGAGCTCGTTCCGCCGGCGGTCGCGACGGCCGGGCAGGAGCGGGTGAACCCGCGGGCGCTGCCGCTGGACGCGTTCCTCGACGAGGTCCTCGCGATCCTGGCCACCGAGCCGACCCCGCAGGAGGTCGTCGTCGAGGCCGCGCAGTACCTGCGGTGGGCCGAGCGGGACGGGACCTACGCGGACCTGCTCCGGGTGCGGTCCGAGCCGCTGGCCCAGCTGCCGGGGCGGTGAGCCCGGGGGGGCGACGGGCCCTTGGGCGCTGAGCCCGGGGCGCTGGGCCCGGGTGCGCTGGGCCCGGGGCGCGCTGCCGGTGGCGTCAGCCCGCCTGCGTCCGGAGCAGTGCGGCGGCCTCACGGACGGCCGTCGGCGCACCGGCCAGGTGCCAGTCGTGCCCGTGCGCCCGGACGACCTCGGCCGTCCCGCCGACGCCCTCGACGAGTGCCCGGCCGGGCAGCCAGTCCCACGCGGCGCAGTCGACCTGCACCCACAGGCCGATGCGTCCCGCGGCGACGTCGGCGAGGTCGCACGAGCCGGAGCCGCTCACGCGCAGGGTCGCCGCCGCGGCGAGCAGCGCGAACAGGGGAGCCGTGGCGTCGTCGCGCAGGTGTGCGGCGTCGAGGAACGTCGCCACGCTCGCCCGGGCCAGCGGGAGGTCGGCGATGTCGGGCACGACCTGCCCGTCGCACTCGGTCCGGCCGTCGAGCGCGACCCAGGTCTCGTCGGGCAGGTGCCGACGGACGGCACCGGCGGTCAGCACCCCGTCCGTCTCGAGCGCGACGGCGCTGCACCACGCGGGCAGCCCGGCGACGTAGTTCCACGTGCCGTCGATCGGGTCGACGTGCCACCGGCGACCGGAGGTGCCGTCGGCGTGCGCGCCCTCCTCGCCGGTGACGCCGTCGTCCGGACGGTGCTCGGCGAGCATCCGGCGCACGAGGTCCTCGGCGGCGCGGTCGGCCGCGGTGACGAGGTCGGCGGCGGACGTCTTCTGCGTCGTCTCCGTCCCCGCACGGCGCATGGTGGCCGCGAGGTCCGCGGCGTCGGTCACGAGGGCGGTGGCGAGGGTGCGGTCGTCCATCCGGTCACGGTAGCGGGCGTCGGACCGGGCCGGGACCAGCGCTCCGGCGGCGTGTCAGGGCGCGGTCGCCGCGATCAACCGCGCCGCGCGGTGTTCCGGAGTGCTCTCCATCGGCACATCACGGCAGCACGAGGCCGGGCTGTGTCGGCGTCGGTCGCTACGGTTGTCCGGTGATCATCCGCACCGAGGGTTCCGGTCGTCCGCTCGTCGCGCTGCACGGCTTCGGGCTCGACCACCGCGTGATGCTGCCGCTCGAGCACATGGTGGGCGACGCTCCGTGGCGGCGGGTCTACGTCGACCTGCCGTGGACCGCGGCCGCCCGGCGCGCGGCAGCGGACTCCGGCTCCGCGCGGGTCCCGACCAGCACCCTCGAGGTCGCTCGGGGCGTCGTCGCCGAGCTCCGCGACGCGCTCGGCGACGAGCCGTTCGCGGTGGTCGGCAACTCGTTCGGCGGCATGGTCGCCCGGTACGTCGCGCACGAGCTCCGGGACCAGGTGCTCGGCCTCGCCACCCTCGCCGGCGTCGTCGAGGCCGTGCACGCTGCCCGGACCGTCCCGGAGCGCACCGTCCTGCGCGTCGATCCGTCCGTGCTCGACCGCGCCGGTGACGCCCGCGACGACTTCGTCGCGAACAGCGTCGTGCAGGACGCAGCCACCTTCGACGCCTTCGTCGCGGGGGTGCTGCCCGGCCTCCGGGGTGCCGACCAGGCCGTGCTCGACGCCGTCGCGGAGGACTACGCGCTCCCGGTGGAGCCCGAGGCTGCGCACCCGGAGCCGTTCACCGCGCCGACGTTGCACCTGTTCGGTCGGCAGGACGAGGTCGTCGGGTACGAGGACGGGCTCGCCCTCCGCGACCACTACCCGCGCGGGTCGTTCGTGGTCCTCGACACGGCCGGACACAACGTGCACCTGGAGCAGCCCACGGTCACCGCGGCGCTCGTGCGCGACTGGCTCGCGCGGATGGACGCGACCGCCTGACGGACGGGAGGCACGGTGCGGGCCCGCCACGCGCCTCCCGTCCGACCGTGGTCGGGTGTCGAGCCGGGCGGGACCCGGACTGCGCTCGCCCGCGGTCGGTCAGCTGCCGAGACCGGCCACCAGGTTGATGACGCTCGCGATGACCACCGTGCCGAAGAAGAACGACAGGAGCGCGTGCCGCAGCGTCGCGACGCGGATCGCACTCGACGTGATCGACGTGTCGGACACCTGGTACGTCATGCCGACGGTCACCGCGAAGTAGGCGAAGTCGGAGTAGCGCGGCGGCTCCTGCTGGTTGAAGTCGATCCCGCCGGGTGCTCCGCTGTAGTACAGCTCGGCGTAGCGCAGCGTGAACAGGGTCTGCACGAGCAGCCACGACAGGAAGACGCTCACGACGCCGAGGGCGGCTGCGGCGTCCTGCGCGCTGCCGTGCAGGTCCCGGGCGGTGCTCAGCACGACGAGGATCGCCACGACGCTCGCGGCGGAGGCACCGACGAGCAGCAGGTCCGACACGGTGCGGCGCGGGTCCTCGCGGGCGGCGTGCTGCGCGGTGCGTTCGGCGTCGTCGTCGAGGAGCGGGAACGCCGTCACGACGTAGACCGCGCACGCCGCCGCCCACCCGACCGACGCCGACCAGCGGGGGCCGACGACGAGGGCGGTGACGACGGCCGCGACCACGCAGACGACGACCATGAGGACGAGGCGTGTGCGGTAGCGCCGGGAGCGGCCGACGTGCGGGGTCGGCGTCGGGACAGGAGCCGGCGGGTTCGGGGACGGGGACACGGCTCCACCCTGGCCGCGTCCGCCGTCACGGCACCGTGCAGCGTGCGCCTGCTGCTGAGGGTGCGCCCAGGTCCGGCCCGCGCTGCACGTGGCGGGAGGGCCCGCCGGTCGCCGCCCGCCGCCTGGCGCGTGCCGCCGTGCGCTTGGCGGGGTGCGGCCGTCCCGGCGAGCACGGGGCCGTTCGGATCCCGTCAGGACGCCGGGTCGTGGCCGTCACCGCGGGTACGATCGCACGGGCCGTCCGACGGCCACGCACCGGCACCCGACCGAGGAGGACCGCGATGGCCCTGATCGACAACGGCATCTACGTGGACGGCGTCCGCACCCAGTCACCCACCGACCTGCGACGGACGTACGACGCGCTCGACGCTGCCGGGGGCGGAGCGATGGCGTGGATCGGGCTCTTCCGGCCGACCGACGCAGAGCTGACCTCGGTGGCCGACGAGTTCGGGCTCCACCCGCTCGCGGTCGAGGACGCCAGCAAGGGCCACCAGCGCGCGAAGCTCGAACGGTACGGCGACACGCTCTTCGTCGTGCTCCGGCCCGCCTGGTACGACCACGACGCCGAGACCGTCGAGTTCGGCGAGGTGCACCTGTTCACCGGCGACGGCTTCGTCGTGACCGTCCGGCACGCCGCGCGACCGAACCTCGCCGACGTGCGGAAGCGGCTCGAGACGGACCCGGAGTGGCTCGGTCGGGGGTCCGAGGCGGTGCTGTGCGCCGTGCTCGACGAGGTCGTGGACGGCTACGCCCCGGTCGTCGCCGGGCTGCAGGACGACGTCGACGAGATCGAGGACGACCTGTTCGACGGCGACGTCGACCCGGACTCCTCGAAGCGCATCTACCAGCTGCTCAGCGAGGTGATCGGGTTCCAACGGGCGATCAGTCCGCTGCCCGGCATGGCCCGCTCGCTCCTGCTCGGCGCCGAGAAGTACGGCACCGACCCGGAGGTGCAGAACCAGCTGCGGAACGTCCTCGACCACGCCATCCGGATCACCGAGCGCGCCGACACGTTCCGCGCCCTGCTCGAGAACGCCCTCACGTTGCACGCGACCCTCGTCACGCAGGAACAGAACGACGCGATGCGCCGGATGACGAGTGCGTCGCTCGCCCAGGGCGAGGAGAGTCGTCGGCTCGCGCAGGCGTCGATGCGGCAGGGCGAGGAGGTCAAGAAGATCTCCTCGTGGGCGGCGATCCTGTTCGCGCCGACGCTGGTCGCGTCGATCTACGGCATGAACTTCGACCACATGCCCGAGCTGCACTGGACGTTCGGGTACCCGTTCGCGATCGTGCTCATGCTCGTGATGGCCGTGGTGCTCTGGTTCGTCTTCAAACGGCGCGGCTGGTTGTGACCCCGCGCCTCCCGTCCGCCGTCCGTGCCGTCAGACGCGACCGCTGGTCGCGGCCTCCGCCACGGACGCGACCCGGTCGGCCGCGTCGGGGATGCCGAAGGACGTGAGCAGGGGGACCCAGAGGGCGCGCAGGCGGTCGACGAGGTCCTCGGCCGTCGTCGGCACCGACGAGGTGACGAGGCCGAACGTCGCCTCGAGGAGCAGCTCCTCGGCGCGGTCCGGCAGTGGCGGGGCATCCTCGGAGCGAGCGGCGTCGAGCTGCTCGCGGATGAAGTCCACCCACACGAAGCCGCGGGGGACCTCGACGTCGGTGTGCAGGAGCTCGCGGAGCAGTCGGACGGCGCCGCCGGCACCGGGCCGCTCGCGGGTCTCGAGCGCCGTGTCGAGCAGCACCCGGGTCAGACGCTCGACCCCGGCGGGTTCGTCCGAGGCCTCGGCGACCGTGGCGGTCCAGCGGACCTGCTGCTCCTCGATCACGGCGACGGCGAGCGCGTGCTTCGAGGGGAACAGGTGGTAGCCGATCGCGGACTTCGGTCGGCCCATCGCCTCGGCGATGCGGGCGAAGCTCGTCGCCTCGTAGCCGTAGCGGGCGAACTGGGCCCCGGCCGCGGCGATGATCGCGTCGCGGGAGGCTGCCATCGCTGCCTGTCGTCGGTTCACGGTGCTCCTGGTCGGTCCCGGGTCGTCGGGTCGACCCGGGACCACTCTAGGAGGCTGTGGACCGTCGGCGTCAGGCGCGGCAGAAGCTCGACCACGCGACGTGCAGGCCCTTGCGCTGCAGGGACCCGAGCCCCGGTTCGACCCGCTGCCGCTCGGTGACGACGGCGTGGGCGCAGCGCGGCTCGGACGCGACGGGCGTCACCGCCGCGAGCCGGTCGACCAGGTCGTCGTCGATCTGCGTGATCTGCGTGCGCACCGCCGTCAGGTCCGGAGCCGTCGTCGGAGCGGACGACGGGTCGTGGGTCCAGCGCGTGAACAGGCCGCGCTGCACGAGCTTGCTCGCCGCGATCTGGTCGCGGAGGACCCGCTCCACGAGGTCCGGGTCGACCCCTTCCGCGCGGGCCCGGGCGACGCCGGCGTCGACGACGGCCTGCTCCCGCGTCGGGTCGGCGATCGGCTTCCCGCTGAGCCACTTGCTCTCGGCGACGGGCTCGGCGAGCGCCAGTCGGCTGACGACGAGGTCGCCGACGGGCCGGAGCCGATCGGCGTCGGCCTGCGACGTGGTCGCCCGCGTTCGCTCCGCCGCCGCCGGCTGGCCTGCCGGATCGACGACGGCCGGCCGGGTCGTGGTCGCGGCGACGGCGGGCGCAGCCGCGGTGAGACCGGAGCCGACCACCGCGGCCACGAGGCCCAGCAGCACGGCGGTGGTCATCGTGGCTCGTCGTCGAGCAGTCGTGGTTCCGTGGTCCATGGGTGTCCTGTCTCCTCCTGGTCGAGGAAGCGGATCGACACCTCGGTGCTCCGGCGTCGGAGCGCCCGACGGAGGGGCTCCACGACGAGTTCCGACCACACCGGGTAGACCTCGACGTGGTCCACCGCGGACGGGCACGAACACGACTCGATCACGGGCACGTCGAGTCCGGGGTAGACCGTGGTGACGCGGTGCAGCACCATGCCGCCGCTCCTTCCTGTCGCCAGACGATCGTCTGACGACAGGAAGGTACAACGCGGGTCGCGCCCGGCGCGATGAGGGTGCGCTCAGCCCTCGGCTACCGCGCTGCCGGGTCCTGCCGCGTTGGCTCGGGGGTGGCGGGCGGCGCGTGGTGCGAGGTGCTCCCGCACAAGCGGAAGCAGCTCGCGCCACGGCGAACCGTGGTGCGAGCTGCTTTCCGTTGTGCGAACCGCGCCGCGACCGCAGCGCGACCGCGACCGCGAGCACCCTCCGCGGCCCTACAGCACAGCCTTCGGCACCCGGTGCAGCGTCACGGCGCCGACGGCTGCGAACGGGTGCAGCGGGTCCGGGTCACCCGAGCCGGTCGGGCCGCCGAGCTTCGAGTCGCCCACGGCGCTCAGCACGGCGTAGGTGTCCTCGGCGGTCCACCCGTGCTCGTCGACCAGGAATGCGAACGCGTCCTCGTAGCCGCGCCGGACGCTCTCCTGCACCGGGTCGCCGAGGCCGACGAACAGCCACTCCTCGGGTGTCTCGATCCGGGGTGCGCGGAGGGCCGGGCCGCCCTTGACCAGGTCGACCGAGACGATCGCGGTGCCCTGGGCCTCGATCGCGACGAAGGACGACTCGCCCTCGGCCATCAGCGCGTGCACGTCCCCGATGGACAGCAGCGCCCCGGGCACCCGGACGGGCAGGTACACGGTGGAGCCGGGCCGGGCCTCGGTGACGTCCATGTTCCCGCCCTCGGCGTACGCGGGCATGATCGTCGAGTTCGTCCCCTCGGCCGGGGCGACGCCGATGCAGCCGATCATCGGCCGAACCGGGAACGCGTGCCGGTCGGTGACCCGCACGACGCCGTCCTCGATCGGGCAGCGGCGGGCGAAGACGCCCTCGGGCATGACGTGCTGGAGCGCGCCGGACCCGGGCAGCGAGACCGACCAGCCGTGCGTGGTGAGCTGGATGTCGTGGATGTGCACCGCGAGGGTGTCGCCGGGTTCAGCACCCTCGACGTGGACGGGGCCGGTCACCGGGTTGATCGGTGCCTGCAGCTGTCCGAGGTCGTGGTGCCGGTCGAGCTCGGCGTACACGGCGTCGGTCGTCTCGAAGCCGATCGTCTCGCCCGTGCCGGGACGGACCCGCAGCACGGGCTCCCGGTCGGCGGCGAAGCCCGGGACGCCCAGGGTGTTCGGCAGGAAGTGGTCGGGGGTCATGCGTGGTCCTTCCCGGTGGTGGTCGACGCGGCGTCCGTGCCGGCGCCGCCCTCGCCGAGCGTCCCCGGCTCCTCCGAGCCGACCTCGGTCGAGCGGCCCGTCGCGCGGTAGTACAGGAACACGCCCGCGCCGACGACCAGCCAGACGATGCCGCCGACCTTCGCCTCGACCGCGGCGTTGACCAGCACGTAGCCGATGATCAGGAACCCGATCAGCGGCACGACCAGGTGCAGCAGCCAGTTGCGCGACTTCCCCTTCACGACGTGGTGCACGACCACCGACACGTGCAGGAGCATGAAGCCGAACAGTGCACCGAAGTTCACCAGGGACGAGATCGTGTCGATCTGCCCGACGAAGAACAGCACGAGGATCGCGGACAGCACCGAGACCACGATGATCGCGTTCTGCGGGACCTGTCGGCCGTTCAGCTTGTGCAGGAACGCCGGGAGCTGCCGGTCGCGGCTCATCGAGAACAGCAGGCGGCTCGTGGCGGCCTGCGCGGCCATGGCGTTCGCGATGCCCACGGCGAGGACGTTGACCGCGAAGAACGCGGTCGCCCAGCCGCTCGACGACGCCTGCTCGACGATGGTGAAGAAGGCGTTGCCGGCCTCACTGTCGGAGAACGAATCGCGACCCGCGGCGAGCGCCGACGCGAGCCACGTCTGCAGGACGAACAGGAACGCGACGATGACGAGCGCGAGGATCATCGCGAGTCCGGCACCGCCCCGGCGGCCGGTGGACTCCTCGGACAGCGTCGAGATGCCGTCGAAGCCCAGGAAGCTCAGCACCGCGATCGACAGGGCGCTGGCGATGAGCGGCGCGGACACCTTCGAGGGGTCCCACACCTGGTCGGTGGAGAACGAGGCGCCGGGCACGGTCCCGCCGGTGAGGGCGACGATCGCGATGACGACGAAGATCGCGACGAACACGAGCTCGATGAGCAGGAACACGCGGTTCGCCAGCTTGAGCGACGACACCCCGAGCAGGTTGATCACGGTGTTGATCGCGACGAACAGCAGTGCCCAGAGCCAGCGGGGCGTCCCGGGGAAGATCCCGACCATGCTCTCCGCGGCGAACACGTAGAGCAGCGTCGGGACGAGCAGGTAGTCGAGCAGGATCGCCCAGCCGGCGAAGAACCCGGCGGTGGGGTGGATGCCGCGGCCGACGTACGAGAACACGCTGCCGGCGAGCGGGATCGACTTCGCCATCTGCGCGTAGGCCAGGGCGGTGAAGATCATCGCGACGAGGCCGACCAGGTAGACGAGCGGCACCATCCCGCTCGACGCGTTGTAGACGGTGCCGAAGATCGCCCACGGGGCGATCGGCACCATGAAGACCAGCCCGTACACGAGCAGGTCGGTGGTGGACACGGAGCGCTTGAGCTCCTGCTCGTAGCCGTAGGCCTCGAGCTGCTGCTGTGCGGACAGCTCGCTGTGCTGGTGCGACATGGGGTTCCGTTCGGGGAGACGGTGCGTGGTGAGGGGGAGACGGACGGGAGGCGCGTGGCGGGGTGGTGCCGCACCGCACGTCCGGTGGACCGACGGTCGGGAGGCGCGTGGCGGGGTCGTGCCGCGCCTCCCGTCCGGTGGGTGGCCGCGACCTACCTGGTGGGATGGTCGTCGTGGGTCGCCGCGAACGCGGCGACGACGCGGCGGAACTCCTCGGGCTGCTCGAGGTGCGTGCAGTGGCTCGCGCCCGGGAAGACGTGCTGGCGGACGTCGGCGATGCGCTCGACGAAGGGCTGCCAGGTGGCGGGGGTGGCCTCGTCGTGCTCACCGGCGACGACGAGGGTGGGGACGGTGATGCGGTCGAGCCGGTCGACGATGGTCCAGTCGCGCATGGTGCCGATGACGTGGAACTCGTTCGGGCCGTTCATGGTGTGGTAGACCGTCGGCTCCTGTTCCATCTGGGTCTCGGAGTCGACGAAGTCCTGCGGCATCGGCACGACACGGCAGACGTGCCGCTCGTAGAAGACCTGGGTCGCGGCGAGGTACTCGGGGTCGTCGACCGTGCCGGCCTGTTCGTGCCGGGTCAGGGCGTCCTGCACGTCCTCGGGCAGCTGCGCGCGGAGCTCGGCGGCGCCGTCGACCCAGAGCTGCATGGACGCGGGGGAGTTGCAGATCATGAGCGACCGGAGGCCGACCGGCCGCCGGACGGCGATCTCGGCGCCGAGCATGCCGCCCCACGACTGCCCGAGGACGTGGTGGTCGCCGAGGCCGAGGTGCTCGACGAGTGCGGCGTACTCGTCGACGAAGAGCTGCGGGACCCACGTGTCGACGGGGGCGTCCGGGCGGTGGGAGCTCCGACCGCAGCCGAACTGGTCGTGGTGGACGACGGTCCGACCGGTCTCGTCGGCCAGGGCCGCGAGGTTCCGGAGGTAGTCGTGCGCCATCCCGGGGCCGCCGTGCAGGACGACGAGGGGCAGCGCTCCCGGCGTGGGGCGGTCGGGCTCGGTGACGCGGTACCACGTGTGGCCGTCCTGGAACGGCATCGTGCCTTCGGTGATGCGGGACATGGTGTGCAGCATGGCCCGCTCAATGGTCCCGTGCAAGACCTTTCCGCGTCCTTTAACGTGGACGAAACGCGAGGAGGAGCCAGTGGTCGCGGAACGCGCTCCGGAGAGCCGGGTCGACGAGGTCGAGGACCGCCTGGTCACGGCCGTCGCCGTCGGCGAGTACCTGCCCGGTGCCCGGCTCCCCGCCGAACGCGAGCTCACCGTGCTGCTCGGGGTGGGGCGGGTGACCCTCCGGTCGGCCCTCGCCCGGCTGGTCGACCGCGGGCTGCTCGAGACCCGGCGGGGTCGTGGTGGCGGCACCTTCGTCCGCACCCAGTGGCCGGACTCGTCCTCCGACGCCGTCGGCCGCACCCTGATCGCACGGTGGGCGGGCATCCGCGAGACCACCGACGCGGTCGCGCTCCTGCACGGCGCGCTCGCGACCGCTGCCGCCGAGCGGGTCACGCCGGCGACGGCCGAACGGATCCGGGAACGGCTCGAGGCGTTCCGGAGCGCGGCCACCGGGTTCGAGAAGCAGCAGGCCGACGCCGTCCTGCACCGGACGATCATCGACGCGGCGGGCAACGCCGTCCTCGCCGGGAAGCTCGCCGGGCTCGAGTCGCAGGTGTCCATCGCGGCGCCGGCGCACCTGTGGGGGACGGCCGAGGGCATGGCGGAGATGGAGGACCGGGCGCTCCGCGAGCACGAGGCGCTCGTCGACGCGGTCTGCGCGGGACGTGCGGTCGAGGCGGGGGAGGTCGCCCGGCGGCACGTCGGGATCGACCTCGAACTGCTCGAGCGGGCGATGCGCCGGACCGGGCAGGTGCCGGCGCACTAGGGTCCCGGCCGTTCGACGTCGGCCGTGCGGCGCCATCGGGTGGGCTCCCGGCCGGTCAGGTGCGATCGGGGCCGGCCCGGTCAGGGCGGGGTCGACCCCTCGAGCCGTGCCTCCTCGGCGTCGTAGCCGGCGCGGACCTGGCGGAGGACGAGGTCGTCGATCTCGTCGGCGTCCCGCAGCCGCAGCAACGTGGCCGCCTTGTGCTGCACGAGGGCCAGCTCGAGTGCGACCGCGGAGTCGTGCCGCTGCAGCGCCGGGTGGTCCTCGTCCTCCTCCTCGCGGGCCTGGATCACGTCGAGGTGCGCCTCGTAGTCCTTGCGGATCCGGTCGACGGTCGCGCGGTCGGCCCCGGCGGCGCGGGCGAGTCGGGGGAGTGCCGCGAGGGCCTCCTCGATCGCGGTGCGCTCGGCCAGTCGCCGTTCCTCGCCGACCGACTCGTCCTCCGGCAGGGCCGCACGGCGCAGGACCGCGGGCAGCACGAGCGCCTGGCCGACGATCGTGACGACGACGACGCCCGCGGTGACGAACACGATGAGGTCCCGCTCGGGGAACGCGCCGCCGGACTCGAGCGTGCGCGGGACGGCGACCGCCATCGCGAGCGACACGGCACCGCGGAACCCGGCGAACCCGCTGACGAGCCGGTCGCGGCGGCCCTCGCGGGGCTCACCGCCGAACCGCCGCGTCACGAGCCAGACCGTGCCGCCGATCGACCCCTCGAAGGCGAACCGGACGAGCACCAGGACGACCGAGGCGGCGAGGACGATGCCGATCCCGCGGAGCACCTCGCCGGCGTCGAGCTCGCGCGCGGCGATCATGGCCTCGATCCCGACGAGCACGAACAGCGCCCCGTTGAGCAGGTAGGTCAGGAAGGACCAGAACGCGCGCACCTGCTGCCGGGTCTCGGCGCGGTCGAGCTTCGGGGCGACCTGGCTCACGACGATGCCGGCCGCGACCACCGCGAGCACCCCGGAGGCACCGATCGCCTCGGCAGCGAGGAACGCGGCGAACGGGACGAGCAGCGTGACCAGGTTCTCGAGCACCACGGTGTCCACGCGGCGCAGGACCAGGGAGCCGAGCCAGGCGGCGAGCAGTCCGGCCGCGACGCCGCCGACGTACGACAGCACGAGCATCCCGGACACGTTCCAGAAGGTCAGCTCCTGCGTGCCGACCGTCACCGCGACCGCGATGCCGTACACGACCAGGGTGGTGCCGTCGTTGACGAGGCTCTCGGCCCGGAGCACCGTGACGTTCCGGCGGGGCAGCATCTTGGTCAGCACACCGACCGCGGTGGCGTCCGTCGGGGCGACCGCGGCGCCGAGCACCCACGCGGGTCCCCAGGGCAGCCCGAGCAGGTGCAGCAGCGTGGCGACGACCCCGGCCGTCACGACGACCAGCACCGTGCCCATGAGCACGATGCCGCGGAGGTTCTTGCGGATCTCGCGCAGCGACGTGGTCAGGCTCTCCCAGTACAGCAGGGCCGGCAGGAAGAGCAGCAGCACGGCCTCGGCGGGGAGCTCGACGCGCGCGAAGGTCGGCACGAACGCGAGCAACGCGCCGATCACGAGCAGCAGCACGGGCGGTGCGACGCGGATGCGGTCGGCCACCGCGGCCGTGACGGCGATCGCCAGGCCGAGGACGACCACCAGTTCAGGACCGAGCACGTGTCTCCTCACGCTGTCGGACGGTGGACCCGTCCGCCGGGCCAGTCAACGCGTGGGACCCTGCGTTCCCTTCCCGATCCGTGCCGGGCGTCCGCTCGACGCGGCATCGGGCGAACACCGCCCCTCCCGCACGACGCGACGAGGGCGGTCTCCCGCAGCGTCGTGCCGCTGCGGGAGACCGCCCTCGTCAGGTGTGCCGGAGTGTCGGACTCAGTCGTGGAACGTCTCGATGGAGGCACCGAGCGAGTTGAGGCGCTCCTGCAGCTGCTCGTACCCGCGCGCGATGATGCCGACGTTGCGGAGGACGCTCTCGCCCTTCGCCGCGAGCATCGCCAGCAGGATGACCACCGCGGGGCGGAGGGCGGGCGGGCAGCTCACCTCGGCGCCCGAGAAGTGCGTCGGGCCGGTGACGTCGAGCCGGTGTGGGTCGCGGAGCGTGACGGTCGCACCGAGGCGGGTCAGGTCGAGCAGGTGGATCGCCCGGCCCTCGTACACCCAGTCGTGCACGAGCGTGGTGCCCTCGGCCATCGCGGCGATGACGACGAAGAACGGCAGGTTGTCGATGTTCAGCCCCGGGAACGGCATCGCGTGGATCTTGTCGATCGGCGCGTGCAGCTCGGACGGGTGCACCGTGATGTCGACGAGGCGGGTGCGGCCGTTGGCGGCGGCGTACTCCTCGCTGACGTCGAAGCGCAGGCCCATCTCGGCGAGGGTGGCGAGCTCGATCTCGAGGAACTCGATCGGCGCGCGGGTCACCGTCAGCGTCGAGGACGTGACGATGCCGGCGGTCAGCAGGCTCATCGCCTCGACCGGGTCCTCGCTCGGCCAGTAGTCCACGACCTCGTCGATCCGGCTGCGACCCGTGATCTTGAGCGTGGTGGTCCCGATGCCCTCGACCTGCACCCCGAGCAGCTCGAGGAAGAAGCAGAGGTCCTGGACCATGTAGTTGGGGCTGGCGTTGCGGATCGTGGTCACGCCGTCGCGGGCGGCCGCGGCGAGGATCGCGTTCTCGGTCACGGTGTCGCCACGCTCGGTGAGGACGACCGACGAGGTCGGCACGGCCTGGTTCGCGACGCCGACCTCGTACCAGCCGGAGGTCGCCTCGACGTCGACGCCGAACGGCCGGAGTGCGATGAGGTGCGGTTCGACGGTGCGGGTGCCGAGGTCGCAGCCGCCGGCGTAGGGCAGGCGGAACTCGGGGTACCGGCCGCTGAGCGGGCCGAGGAACATGAGGACGCTGCGGGTGCGGCGGGCCGCGTCGGCGTCGATGGCGTCGAGTCGCAGGTCGTCGGGGGCGACGATCTCGAGCACCTCGCCGTCCTCGGACCACGTCACGGTGGCACCGAGGCTGCGGAGCACGTCGATGATGCGGTCGACCTCGACGATCCGGGCGACCCGGTGCAGACGGGTCACCCCACGGTTCAGGAGCGACGCGCACAGCAGCGCGACGGCGGCGTTCTTGCTGGAGTTCACGGCGATCGAGCCGCTGAGCTTCCGCCCGCCCTGCACGCGCAGGTGCGAGCGCTGCGGGGCGCCGCCGATCGAGACGATCTGCTGGTCGAGTGCCTCGCTGATGCGCGTGAGCATCTCGAGGGACAGGTTCTGGCCACCCTGCTCGATCCGGTTGATCGCGCTCTGGCTGGTGCCGACGCGCTCGGCGAGCTGGGTCTGGGTCATCGAGCGGCCCTTGCGGGCGCCGCGGATGAGGGCGCCGACCTCGCGGAGCGGGGCCGAGGGGGTCGCCGGGGCAGCAGCCTGGTCGGCGGACGTGACGACGGTGGTGGTGTCGGACATGGGCGCCACGCTAACACGCTCATGAGATAAAGCAGGGGCGTACACGCACCAGACTCGCAGGAACGGATCGGGAATATCTCGTCCATGAGAAGTTCGGCGACGGGTGTCGATCGCCCTCGGGCCGATCGCTAACGCCCCCGACGGCACCGCCGATAGGCCCCGGTGCAGCACCACGGACGGAGCTGCATCCCGCCCCACGGACGGCGGCGGGACGATCGAGAACCAGGACGGGCCATGATCGTCGTCACACGACTCAACGGCAGCGCATTCGCTGTCAACCCCGACCTCGTGGAGCGCATCCAGGAGACACCGGACACGACGCTCATCATGGTCGACGGGGCGAAGTACATCGTCCGCGAGCCCATGGCCGCGGTCATCGACCTCGTCGCCGCGTACCGCGCCCGCATCGTCGGCATGGCATCCGGTGCCGCCGACCCCGCACTCCGTGCCGCCGAACCCGGGCTCCGTGCCGCGACGGGCCCGCACCCCGTCCTCGCCCCGGTCGCCGCGCTGCCCACCCCGGCCCGGTCGATGGACGGGGGCCGCTGATGGACATCGCGACCATCGTCGGCATCCTGCTCGCCTTCGGTGCCCTGTTCGGCATGGCGCAGATGGAGCACGTCGAGATGGCGGGGCTCTTCCTCCCCGCCCCGATGCTCCTCGTGTTCGTCGCGACGATCGGCTGCGGCGTCGCCAGCACCACGATGAAGGACGCCATCGCCGCGTTCACGGCCGTCCCGAAGGCCTTCACCGGCAAGGTCACGCCGCCGCAGTCCGTGATCGAGGACGTCGTCGCGCTGGCCGAGACCGCCCGGGCGAACGGGCTGCTCGCACTCGAGCAGGAGGCCGAGAAGCACGACGACCCGTTCATGAAGAAGGCGCTGCAGAACATCGCCGACGGCACCGACGGCGACGAGCTGCGGATCCTGCTCGAGGACGAGATCGAGTCGAACGCCGCACCGATGCGGAGCGCGAGCGCGTTCTTCATGGGCCTCGGCGGCTTCGCGCCGACCGTCGGCATCATCGGCACCGTCGTCTCGCTCACCCACGTGCTCGCCAACCTCGGCAAGCCGGACGAGCTCGGCCCGCTCATCGCGAGCGCGTTCGTGGCGACCCTCTGGGGTCTGCTCACCGCCAACTTCCTGTGGTTGCCGTTCGGCGGCAAGCTCCGCAAGCTCGCGCAGCTCGAGACCGACCGGCAGACGCTGCTCATGGAGGGCCTCCTCGCCGTGCAGGCCGGCAGCCAGCCCCGCCTGCTCGGGGAGCGCCTGAAGGCCATGGTGCCGCCCGCCGCCCGCCAGGAGACCGGCGGGAAGACCGGCAAGGGCAGGACCGCCGACGTCGACGACCAGCAGCTGGCGGCCTGACGTGAGCGCGAACCCCCGTGGTCGGGGCCGCGGCCGGAAGCGCGGCGGACACGACGAGGCCGAGCACCCCGACGAGCGCTGGATGGCCTCGTACATGGACATGATCACGGTCCTGATGTGCATGTTCCTCGTGCTGTTCGCGATGTCCTCGGTCGACCAGGACAAGTACATCGCGCTGAAGAACTCGCTCGCGACCGGCTTCGGCGAGGTCAAGAGCGGCAAGGTGGACACCGCCTCGGGCACCGTCGTCACGAAGTCCGAGGTGACGAAGGACGGCAAGGGCTACGCGACCGACAAGTCGGACGCCGACCACTCGACCGCGGCGTCCGGCGCGAAGGACACGAACGTCGACCCGGCGTCGACCGCCGTGCCGCCGGTCGCGTCGAAGGCGGACCTCGCGGCAGCACAGCACGAGCTCGACGACCTCAAGGCGATCGAGGCCGCGATCCAGGCGAACCTGCAGCAGTCCGGGCAGACCGCGAACGTCCAGTTCTCGGTCGACGCCCGCGGCCTGACCGTCCGGTTGATCGGCAGCGAGACGTACTTCGGGACGAACAGCGCGGACCTGTCCGACCAGGCCCGCCGCATCATGGACGCGATCGCCCCGGTCCTGTCGACCAGCCAGCACGACGTCAGCGTCGAGGGGCACGCCGACCAGCGGAACTCGACCGCCCCGTACGCGACGAACTGGGAGCTCAGCGCCGCCCGCGCGACCGGGGTGCTCCGGGACCTCGTCGAACGCGGGGGCATGTCGGCTGAGCACGTGCAGAGCGTCGGCTTCGGGTCGAGCCGCCCGCTGGCGAAGGGCGACACCGAGGCCGACCTCGCGCTGAACCGCCGCGTCGACATCGTCGTGCTGTCGAACCAGGACCAGGACGTCAGCGCCCTGATGCCCGCACTCGCCTCGGCACAGGACGGAGCACGCCAGGGCTGACCGCGACGAGACACCCTCCGCCTCCCCAGTACGGGGTACAGCGCTACCGGCCGATCCCCAGCGGTCCGATAGACGCCCTACGTGACCGAGACCCTGCCCGCGCCCGAGGTGTACGACTTCGCGCGCCCGTCGACGCTCGCCCGCGAGCACGCACGGGTCCTCGAGCTCGCCTTCGAGACCTTCGCGCGGCAGTGGGGCACGCAGTTGACCGCCAAGGTCCGCGCGGTGAGCCAGGTCACGTGCGGCCAGGTGCAGATCCGCACGTACGACGAGTACGCCTCGTCGCTGCCCGCGCTCACCGGCATGGTGCTGCTGCCGATCGCCGGTCTCGTGCCGAAGGGCGTCCTCCAGGTGCCGCTCGACGCCGCGCTGACCTGGGTGTCGCACGCGCTCGGCGCCTCGAAGCCGCTGCCGACCCCGGAGCGCACCTTCACGCCGATCGAGCAAGCCCTCGTCCGCAAGATCGTCGAGGACGCCCTCGACGACCTCCGGTACTCGTTCGGCGGCCTCCTCGCGCACGAGGTCACGACGGGCGGCTTCCAGTTCAACAGCCAGTTCGCCCAGGCCGCCCAGAAGGGCGACCTGATGATCGTCGCCTCGTTCGACATCCGCGTCGGCGACCGCATCGCCCCGGGCACGCTCGCGCTGCCCGCCGAGGCGGTGCTGCCGCAGCTCGGCGAGGACACCGCGAGCGTCACGGCCGCCGACGCGAAGGCCCTCCTCGACGCGCAGCTCGCGGCCGTCCCGGTCGGCGTCGGCCTGCGCTTCGCGCCCGCCACCGTCCTGCCCGCGCAGGTGCTCGGACTCGCCGTCGGCGACGTCCTGCCCCTGCCGCACCCGCAGCACCGTCCCCTCACCATCGCGGTCGACGGCGAACCCGTCGGCACCGCCGCCGTCGGCGCGAACGGCTCGCGACTCGCGGGCATCGTCGTCACGACCACCTCGGAGCAGCACGCATGAGCACGACCACCCTCCACACGACCGCCGCCGAGTCGCTCGCGGCGCAGCTCCCGACGGCGGCTCCCCTCACCGCGACGGCCCAGCCGGGAGGCGCGACCCCCGTCGTCCTCGGAGCGGCGGCCGACGCGGTGGTCGCCTCGTTCGTCGGCGGCCTGTCG
Organism: Curtobacterium sp. MCBA15_004; assembly: GCF_001865055.2. Taxonomy (NCBI): domain Bacteria; kingdom Bacillati; phylum Actinomycetota; class Actinomycetes; order Micrococcales; family Microbacteriaceae; genus Curtobacterium; species Curtobacterium sp. MCBA15_004. The sequence continues at coordinate 1,750,817 of NZ_CP126266.1, forward strand.
GCCGACCTGGCCCTCGTGCTCATCGACCTCGACGCCGTCGTGGCCGCCGGCGGCACCGACGCCGGGATCGTCGACGTGACCGACGTCCTGCGCCCCTCGCTCGAGGCCGCCGCGGCGGTCCTCGGCGTCGGTGTCCTCGGCGACGCCCGCCGCGAGTCGGCCTCGTCGCTGTTCGCCGACCCGGACACGGTCGTGTTCGAGCTGTCGTCGGCCGGCGTCACCGGGGGCTGGTTCGGCATCCGGGTCCGCGAGAACGGCACGGTGTCGGCCCCCGCGGTCGCAGCCGCGACGCCCACCGGCAACCTCGGCCGGATCAACAACGTCGAGATGACCCTGACGGTCGAGATCGGCCGCACCCGGATGTCCGTGCGGGACGTGCTCGGCATGGAGCCCGGCGCGGTCGTGGAGCTCGACCGGAGCGCCGGTGCACCCGCCGACGTCCTGCTGAACGGCCGGCTCATCGCGCACGGCGAGGTCGTCGTCGTCGACCAGGACTACGCGGTGCGCATCACGAAGATCCTCGACGTCGCCGAGAGCGTCTGAGCCCGCCGGTGGACACCCTCGTCATCGTCCTCCGCGTCGCGCTGTCGCTCGGCGTCGTGCTCGCCCTCATGTGGGTGCTGCACCGCCGCGTCGCGAAGGGACAGCTCGGCCGGACGAAGGCCCGCGGACGCCGTTCGGCGACCGTCGAGGTCGTCGGCCGCACCGGCATCGGCGGCAAGGCGAGCGTCGTCGTGGTCGACGTCGAGGGGGAGCGGCTCGTGCTCGGCGTCTCGGAGCACGGCGTCGCCCTGCTCACGAGCGGCCAGGCCCCCGCACCCGAGCTCGCGATCGTGACCGGCCCCGTGGTGCTCCCGACCGTGCCCCGCGCGGTCCCGTCCGCACCCGACGCGCCCGCCGCACGCTCCGTGGCCGAGCCGACCACCACCTCCGCCGACCGGTTCCGTGCGGAACTGGAGCAGCACGTGGACCCGGCCACGGTCCTCCCGACCGACGCGGCGGAGCCGCTGCCCATGCGTCCGCGCAACCGCCGTCCCCAGCGCGCCGCGCTGCCGACCGCGCAGCAGCTGCAGGGCTCGATCCTGTCGGTGGACACCTGGCGGCAGGCGGCCGCCGCGCTCCGTGACCGGCGGGCCGGGTGACCGCCGCCCGCGCCGGGCGCACCCTCACCGTCGTCCTCCTCGCCACCGCGGTCGTCGCCGGTGTCGTCCTGCTCACCGCGACCGGCGCGCACGCCGCGGGGGTCGTCCAGCCGACCGCGCCCGCGACCCCGACGGCCCCGGCGACCGGCGACTTCAGCGTCAGCGTGAACGGCCCGGACGGTGCGCCGTCGTCGGCGGTCGTGACGCTGCTCGGCATCACGCTGCTCAGCGTCGCGCCGGCCCTGCTGCTCATGATGACGTCGTTCACGAAGATCTTCGTCGTCCTCGCGATGACCCGGAACGCCCTCGCGCTGCAGGGCATCCCGCCGAACCAGGTGCTCGCCGGGCTGGCGCTGTTCCTGTCGTTGTTCGTGATGGCGCCGGTCCTCGGGCACGTGAACGACGACGCCCTCCAGCCCTACCTGGCGGGGCACATCGACTTCGCGAAGGCCGTCGAGCTCGGCACGAAGCCGCTCCGGACGTTCATGCTGCACCAGACCCGCGAGGAGGACGTCGCCCTCATCACCCGCGCGGCCGGCCAGGCGAACCCGAAGGACATGGACGCGGTCCCGATGACCACCGTGATCCCGGCGTTCGTCATCTCCGAGCTGCGGAGCGCGTTCATCATCGGGTTCGTCATCTTCATCCCGTTCCTCGTCATCGACCTCGTCGTCTCCGCTGCGCTCATGTCGATGGGCATGATGATGCTCCCGCCGGTGATGATCTCGCTGCCGTTCAAGATCCTGCTGTTCGTGCTCGTCGACGGGTGGGGGCTCATCATCACGTCGCTCATCCAGAGCTACCAGGTGGTGCACTGATGAACCAGCAGGCCGTCATCGACCTCACGCTGCAGGCGCTCCTCGTCGCGGGGAAGCTCGCCGCACCCGTCCTCGTCACCTCGCTCGTGGTCGGGTTCGCGATCTCGCTGTTCCAGTCCGTGACCCAGATCCAGGAGGTCACGCTGTCGTTCGTGCCGAAGGCCGTCGCCGTCGCGATCGCCCTGGTCGTCTGCGGCAACTGGATGATCGCCGAGATGGTGTCCTTCACGCACGTCGCGTTCGACATGATCCCGAAGCTGCTCGGGACCGGCTGATGGACCTCGTCGTCGACGCGTCCCGGCTCGAGGCCACGATGCTCGCGGGCGTGCGGCTCGTCGCGTTCTTCGTGCTCGCGCCGCCGTTCGCGTACCGGGCCTTCCCCGCGATGGTGAAGGTGATCCTCGGCCTGGCTCTCGCGATCGGGGTGGCACCGCGGGTCGCCGCCGGGTACGTGTCCCTCGACACCGGGGGGTTCCTGCTCGCCCTGCTCACCCAGCTCGTCGTCGGGCTGGCCCTCGGCTTCCTCGTGTACCTCGTCTTCGCCGCGGTGCAGTCGGCCGGCGCGCTCATCGACCTGTTCGGCGGCTTCACCCTCGCGCAGGCGTTCGACCCGCAGTCGCAGGTGAACGGCGCGCAGTTCACCCGCCTGTTCCAGATGGCCTCGCTCGCGCTCCTGTTCGCCAGCGGCGGGTACCAGCTCATCGTCGGCGGGCTCGTGCGGTCGTTCGACGCGGTCCCGCTCGTCGGCGCGGACGGGGCACCGGGGACGCTCGCACTCGGACCGCTCGCCGGGGTGCTCGTCGCCGCGCTGTCCCAGATGTTCCTCGCGGCGCTGCAGATCGCCGGGCCGCTCGTCGTCGTGCTGTTCCTCGCGGACGTCGGGCTCGGCCTGCTCACCCGGGTCGCACCCGCGCTGAACGCCTTCCAGATGGGCTTCCCGATCAAGATCGGCCTGACCGTCGTCTTCGCCGGCGCCCTCTTCATGGCCCTGCCCGCCGTCGTGTCGTCGCTCACCGGCGACGCCGTCGCGGCCATCACGGGACGGGGGTGAGGCCCGGTGTCCGACAGCGGGGAACGGTCCGAACAGGCCACCCAGAAGCGCATGCGGGAGGTGCACCGGAAGGGGCAGCTCGGCCGGTCGCAGGACCTCGGCGCGTGGACGGGCATCGCGATGGCGGCGCTCGTCATGCCCGCGACGATCGGCAACGCCGCGGCGGCCGGTGAGCAGCAGCTCCGCGCCGTGCAGCACGTCATCGCGGAACCGTCGCTCGCGGTCGCCCGCCAGGCGCTCACCGACGCGCTGGCGTCCCTCGCGGCCACCCTCGGGCCGATGCTCGCGGTCGTCGCGGTCGCGGTCCTCGCCGTCTCGGTCGTACAGGGCGGCGTGCACGTCCGCCGACTCACCCCGCAGCCCGACCACTTCGACCCGGTCGCCGGGGTCAAGCGCGTGTTCGGCGTCCAGGCGCTCTGGAACGGCGTGAAGGCGCTCCTCAAGACCGCGGTCGTCGGGCTCGTCCTGTGGTTCGCGGTGCAGTCGCTCGTCCCCGTGCTCATGTCGAGCGGGTCGCTGCCGCTGTCCTCCGTGCTCGACGCGGCCCGCGAGGGCACCGGCACGCTGCTCCGCGCGGCCGTCGCCGCCGGGCTCGTCCTGGCCGCGCTCGACGTGTTCGTCGTCGTGCGCCGCAACCGCAAGCGCACGATGATGACCAAGCGCGAGGTCAAGGACGAGTCGAAGCACAGCGAAGGCGACCCGCTCGTGAAGTCGCAGCGGCGGTCCCGCCAGCTCGCGATGAGCCGGAACCGGATGGTCGCCGCGATCGGCGACGCCGACGTCGTGATGACGAACCCGACGCACTACGCGGTCGCGCTCAAGTACGAGCCGGGCCGCTCCGCACCGCGGGTGACCGCGAAGGGCGCCGGGCCCGTCGCCCAGGTGATCCGCGAGCGCGCCGAGCAGGAACGCGTGCCGATCGTCCGCGACGTCCCGCTCACCCGTGCCCTGCACGCCGCGTGCGAGCTCGGGCAGGAGGTCCCCGTCGACCTCTACACGCCCGTCGCCCGGGTCCTGTCCTTCGTGATGGCCCTGAGGACCCGCGGGGCCGCGGCCGGCACGCACCAGGCGCCGCGGCCGACCACCCCGGACGAGGTCGCGACCGTCCTCGACCCCACCACGCTCACCGGCGACCTGCGTCCGCGCCGGCTCCGCCCGTCCCGTCCCACCGCCGAGCCCTCGGCCGACCCGCAGGGAGCCCCCGCATGAACCGCAAGGACACCGCCAAGCTCGCCGTCCCGATCTTCATCGTCGGCATCGTCCTGCTGCTGATCCTGCCGGTGCCGTCGTTCCTGCTCGACGTGCTCATCATCTGCAACATCCTGCTCGCGCTGGTGATCCTGCTCACGACGCTGTTCGTGAAGAAGCCGCTCGACTTCTCGGTGTTCCCGTCCCTGCTGCTCGTCGCGACGCTGTTCCGGCTCGGGCTCAACGTCGCCTCGACGCGGCTCGTGCTCGGCGAGGGCTTCGCGGGCGACGTCATCCAGGCGTTCGGCCACGTCGCGGTGTCCGGGTCGGTCATCATCGGCGCGGTCGTGTTCCTCATCCTCGTGGTCATCCAGTTCGTCGTCGTCACGAAGGGCGCCGAGCGCGTCGCCGAGGTCGGGGCCCGCTTCACCCTCGACGCGATGCCCGGCAAGCAGATGGCGATCGACGCCGACCTCAACGCGGGGCTCATCACCGACGCCGAGGCGAAGGAGCGCCGCGCGGCGGTCTCCGCCGAGGCCGACTTCTACGGCGCGATGGACGGCGCGTCGAAGTTCGTCAAGGGCGACGCGATCGCGGGCATCCTCATCATCGTGATCAACCTCGTCGGCGGCATCGCGATCGGCATGGTGCAGAACGGGCTGTCGGTCACCGACGCCCTGTCGAAGTACGGCATCCTGACGATCGGCGACGGCCTGGTCACGCAGATCCCGGCCCTGCTCATGGCGGTGTCCACGGGCATGATCGTGACCCGCTCCGGCGCCGAGACCGACATCGGCTCCTCGGCGGCGCAGCAGCTGTCGCAGTCCCGGAACGCGCTGGTGATCGCGGGTGTTGCGGCGATCGCGATGGGCTTCATCCCGGGGATGCCGATCGTGCCGTTCCTGCTCATCGGCGCCGGGCTGCTGTTCGCCGGCTGGCGGCTCGGGCAGCAGGCGAAGCGGCAGGAGGCCGAGGCCGAGCAGCAGCAGGCCCTCGCAGCCGCCGCGCCGTCCGCCGACACCCCCGAGGACCTGCTCGAGCAGATGCGCGTGCACGCCCTCGAGATCCTGCTCGCGCCCGACCTCGTCGACATGGTGTCCGGGTCCTCCGACGACCTGCTCGGCCGCGTCCGCGCGCTCCGCCGCAAGATCGCCGTCGACATGGGCATCGTCGTCCCGCCGGTCCGGACCCGCGACAGCATCGAGCTCCCGCCGTCGACCTACGCGGTGCGCATCGCGGGCGTCGAGGCCGGCCGCGGCACCGCCCCCGCGCGGAGCGTCCTGGCACTGGGCGACCAGCTCGACGGGCTGCCCGGCACGGTGACGGTCGAGCCGGTGTTCGGACTCGCCGGCAAGTGGGTGCCCGCCGAGCTCCGCCACGCGGCCGAGATGACCGGCGCGACCGTGATCGACCGCGTCTCGGTGCTCGTCACCCACCTGCAGGCCGTGATCGGCGACAACGCCGCGCGCCTGCTCACCCGCGAGGACGTCAAGGTCCTCACCGAGGGCGTCAAGCAGGTCAACCCCGCCGCCGTCGAGGAACTCGTGCCCGGGATGCTCTCGCTCGCCGAGCTCCAGCGCGTGCTGCAGGGGCTCCTGGCCGAGCGGGTCCCGATCAACGACCTCGGTCGCATCTGCGAGGCGCTCACCCTGCGCGCCAAGGTGTCCAGCGACCCGGAGGGGCTCGTCGAGGCCGCCCGCGCCGCACTCGGGCCCGCCCTGCCCGCACGCCACGCCGAGGACGGCACGCTGCGGGTCATCATGATCGACCCGCTCCTCGAGCAGTCGATGCTCGAGGGGCTCCGGCCGTCCGAGCAGGGCACGCAGATCGTGCTCGACGCGCACCGCATCGAGCAGGTCCTCGGGTCCCTCCGCGACGCCGTGCGCTCGGTCGAGGAGCAGGGCCTGTCCGCGGTCCTCGTCTGCGCGCCGCAGCTGCGCCCCGCCGTGCACCGGATGGTGTCGGCGCAGGCGAACGGCCTGCCGGTGCTGTCGTACCAGGAGGCCACCGCCGCGGGCTCCACCATCGAGACCGTGGGGGTGGTCCGTGCCGCCGACCCGATCGCTGCGTAGCGGTCCGACGCTCGAGGCCGTCCGCGACGCCGTCCGCGCCGAGTTCGGCCCGGGCGCCCGGATCGTCTCCGCCGAACGCGTCACCACCCCCGGCATCGGCGGGCTGTTCAAGCGTGCCCACGTCGAGGCCGTCGTCGAGGTGCCCGACCCCGGCACCCCCGTCACCGCCCGCGTCGCGATCGCCGACACCCCCGTCACCCGCGTCGGGATCGCTGCGCTCCTCGCCGAGGCCGACGAGACCGAGGCACGCATCGCCCGCGCCGACGGCACCGCGACGGCACGGGCCGACGCGTTCGCGTCGGTGCTCGACGGCTTCGTCGCGGACGGCATCGCGCCCCGCGCACCGCGCCCGACGGCGGACCCGCCGGAGGCGGGCCGGGTCGACGGGGCCGGGTCGCGCCTCCAGGACGGGTACGACTGGCGTGACGCAGCTGACCTCGCTGACGGACGTGACCGCGGTGACGGTGGTGACCGCCGCGACGGTCGCGACGGTCGGACGGGAGGCGCTGGTGCGGTGGCCGCGTCGGCTGCGGTCGACGGGGTGGTCGGTGCTGCGCTCGTGGGTGCGTCGCTGCCCGCCGTGCGGTCCGCGGACGGCGACCTCGTGCTCCTGGTCGGGCGCGCGGGGGACGTCGACGCGGCCGCCGGGGTCTTCGCGGCCCGGTACGCGCTGCGGGCCACGCCCGCTGCCGACCGACGGTCCGGGATCCTCGCCCGGGCCGACGGGGTGCGGCAGGGGCACGCCCTGCTCGGCGTCGCGGCGTGGGACGACGCGGCGACCGTCGCGGGGCTCGCCCCGGACCAGGTGTGGGTCGTCGTCGACGTGGGCCGCAAGCACGAGGACACCGTCGCGATGGTCGCAGCCGTCGCGTCGCGCACGCCGGTCGCCGGGATCGTCGCGATCGGGGCGGGGGAGACCGCCACGCCGGAGTCGGTGCACCGACTGGGCGTCCCCGTGCTGTCGCTAGGCTGACGGAGTGCTGGTACTCACGCGGAAGGTCGGCGAGCGGATCCTCGTCGGTGACGACGTCGTCATCACGGTCCTCGACAGCCGGGGCGACGGTGTGCGGATCGGCATCGACGCGCCACGCGGGGTGAAGATCCAGCGCGAGGAGGTCGTCCGCGCCGTCATCGAGGCCAACGCCGAGGCCGCTGCTGCTGCCGCTGCGTCGGGAGCCGGGGCCGGTGCCGGGGCGTCGGGGACGTCGGCCGGGACCGCGGGCGCGGCCGGTGGGGCGTCGGGTGCTGGTGCTGCTGCCGGGACGGCTGACGACGCCGAGGCGCGACTGCGACGTGCGCTCGGCGCGGATCGTCCCCGCGGCGAGGGCTGAACCCCGCGACGCCGACCTGACGCGTGTCGTCCGGCTGCGGTGCGGGTGCCCGCTGCCCGGTCGCGCTCGCGGTGTGGGTGCCGGCTGCACGGTCGCGGTGTCGGTGCCCGCTGCCCGGTCGCGGTGTCGGTGCCCGCTGCACGGTCGCGCCCGCGGTGTGGGGGCCCGCTCGGCGGCCCCGCACGCGCTCGCGATGCGCGCGGGGCCGGTCCGCCGCGCTAGGGCCGGGGCTTCTTCTCCTGCTCGGGGAGTCGTCCCGCCGCCGCCTCGGCCGCGAACCACGCCGCCGCCTCGTCCTGTCGGGCGCGTTCCTCGCCGAGGGCGATCGGCGCGCGGACGTGCTCGGGCGCGTACCCGAACGACTCGATGAGCTGCGGGACGATCGGCACGACCCGGGCGATGAGCCGGTCGACGTAGGCCGAGACCGCCCGTGCGCGCTGGGCGCTGAGCCGACCGTGCACGAGGTACCAGTCGAGGTGCTGCTCGAGCAGGCCGAGCGCGAACAGGTCGCGGAGCCAGACGAGGACCGTCCGGGTGTCGCCGGGCGCCACGGACTCGATCGACTCGGTGAACGCATCCCACTGCATGAGCTCGGCGTGCGCCTTGGCGGCCTCGATGAGCTCGTGCTGCGACCGGTTGAGCAGCCGCGCCGCCTTCGCCCGGTCCTTGCCCGCCGAGGCGAGCCGCATCCCGATCTCGGTCACCATCGTGTCGACCCGGCCGGCGAGCAGGGCGCGCTGCGTCGACGGGTCCTGCAGGTCGGCGACCGAGGCCGCCATCGAGCCGCGGTCGACCACGGTCTGCCCGAGGCGTCGGATGCCCGAGGCGTCGGCGAGCTTCGAGGCCGCCTGCGCCGCGACGAACTTCGCGGTCGAGGTCGGGTCCTTCGGCGCACGCGCGCGGAAGTCGGTCAGCAGGCGCTTGCCGACGAGCTGCAGCAGGATCGTGTTGTCGCCCTCGAACGTCACGTAGACGTCGAGGTCGGCGCGGAGCCCGGTGAGCCGGTTCTCGGCCAGGAAGCCGGCACCACCGCAGGCCTCGCGTGCCTCCTGCAGGGTGTCGAGGGCCGACCACGTGGACATCGACTTGAACGCCGCGGCCTGGGTCTCCAGGTCCTCCCGTCGCTGGGGCGTGTCCTCGCGACCGCTGAACACGTCGTCGAAGGTGCGCAGGAGCTTCTCGTGTGCGAAGGACTGCGCGAACACCGTCGCCAGGCGCGGGATGAGCCGGCGCTGGTGGCGGCCGTAGTCGAGCAGCACGCCCTCCTCGCCGCCCCCGGTCGGGAACTGCCGGCGTTCGCGCGCGTACGTCAGCGCGATCTGCAGGGCGAGCTTCTGCGCGACGACCGCGGCGCCGTCGAGCGACACACGGCCCTGCACGAGGGTGCCGAGCATGGTGAAGAACCGGCGGCCGGGCGACGCGATCGGCGACGAGTACGTGCCGTCCTCGGCGACGTCGCCGTAGCGGTTCAGCAGGTTCGTGCGCGGGACCCGGACGTGGTCGAAGTGCAGCCGACCGTTGTCGATGCCGTTCAGGCCGCCCTTGACGCCGTCGTCCTCGCCGCCGACACCGGGCAGGAACGCGCCCTCGTCGTCGCGCAGCGGGACGTAGAACGCGTGCACGCCGTGGTCGACCCCGGCGGTGACGAGCTTCGCGAAGACGACCGCGGCCTTGCCGTGCAGTGCGGCGTTGCCGATGTAGTCCTTCCACGCGCCGCGGAACGGCGTGTGGATGACGAACTCCTGCGTGTCGGGGTCGTACACCGCCGTGGTCGCGATGCTCTGCACGTCGGAGCCGTGGCCGGTCTCCGTCATCGCGAAGCAGCCGGGCACGTCGAAGCGGATGATGCCGGGCAGGAACTCGCGGTGGTTCCGTTCGGTGCCGAGGTGGTGCACGGCCGAGCCGAAGAGCCCCCACTGCACGCCGGCCTTGATCTGGAGCGACGGGTCGGCGGTGGTCAGCTCCTCGAACGCGGCGAGGTTGCCGCCGTGGTTCTCCTGGCCGCCGAACTCGAGCGGGTAGGGGCGCTGGATGGCCCCGGCGTCGACGAGGATCTGCAGCTGCTCGAGCGCGCGGGCGCGGTGCTCGGCGAGCGGCTGCCCCTCGATCTTGTGCAGCGCGGGGTCCTTCGTCAGCCGGCGCGAGATGCGACGGTCCTCGGCCCAGCGCCCGAGCAGGAGCTCGCCGAGGAGCGTCGTGTCGATGCGGACGTCGGTGTCGGTGGCGCCGATCGGGGTGCCCGCTGCCGGGTCGCCCGTGGCGTCGGCGTTCGGGGCCTCGGTGCCGGGGCGTGCGGGTGCGGTGTCGACCATGGTGGGAGCCTTCCTGAACTGCTCTGTCCGTGTTGCAGAACCCACGCTAGGCACCTTCGCCGACAGTCGCCCGGACGCCGTGCCGGTGCACAACCGCGTCCCGCAGGAGCGGGTGGTCGTGGTGGGAACCCTCCAACACACACGGTCCGGGATTGATGAGCGGGCATCGTCGATTTCCGGGCAGGCCCGACCACGGGGGAGACTGAGCGGATGTCTGGAACCACCGCACCACCGAAGCCGAAGCAGGAACGCACGTTCTTCGGGCAGCCGTTCGAGCTGTCCACACCGTTCGCGGTCGAGCTGTGGGAGCGGTTCTCGTTCTACGGGATGCAGGGCATCGTCCTCATCTACATGTACTACTCGCTCACGAAGGGCGGGCTCGGCATCGACCGCGGGCTCGCGACCGGGATCATGGGCGCCTACGGCGGCTCGGTGTACCTGTTCACGATCATCGGGGCCTGGGTCGCCGACCGGTTGGCGGGCGCGGACCGGACACTGTTCGGCAGCGCGGTGATCGTCATGCTCGGCCACGTCGCGCTGGCCCTCGTCCCGGGCGTCGCGGGTGTCGGAGCCGGTCTCGTGCTCATCGCGCTCGGGTCGGGCGGGCTGAAGGCCACCGCGACGACGATCGTCGGCGGGCTCTACTCGCGGGACGACCCGCGGCGTGACGCCGGGTTCTCGCTGTACTACCTCGGCGTCAACCTCGGTGCGTTCGCCGGTCCGCTCCTGACCGGCCTGCTGCAGAGCACGCTCGGCTTCCACTGGGGCTTCGGGCTCGCAGCCGTCGGGATGGCCGCGGGCCTCGTGCAGTACGGCGTCCGGCGCCGCAAGCTGCCCGAGGTCGTCCGCCACGCCACGAACCCCGTCGACCGACGTCGGCTGCCGCTGGTCGCGGGCATCGCCGTCGTGGTGCTCGTCCTCGTCGTCGTGGCGGTGCTCACGGGCCTGCTCACCGTCAGCACCCTGCCGAGCATCGTGGTCGCCGTCGTGGTCGTGGCCACGATCACCTACTTCGTCGTCATCCTGACGAGCGGCATCACGGCCGAGGAACGGTCCCGGGTCCTCGGCTTCATCCCGCTCTTCGTCGCGAGCGCGGTGTTCTGGTCGCTGTACCAGCAGCAGTTCACGGTCGTGACGACCTACGCCGACGAGCGCCTCGACCGGTCGCTGGGGCACTGGACGATGCCCGTCGCGTGGGCGCAGTCGATCAACCCCGTCTTCATCATCCTGCTGTCCGGCGTGTTCGCCGCGGTGTGGACGAAGCTCGGTGACCGGCAGCCGTCCACCCCGGTGAAGTTCGCCCTCGGCACGGGCATCATGGGCCTCGCCTTCCTGCTCTTCCTGCCGTTCGCCGGCACGGGCGAGCACGGCACCCCGCTCGTCGCCCTGGTCGGCATCCTGCTCGTGTTCACGATCGCCGAGCTGTTCCTGTCGCCCGTCGGGCAGTCCATCGCGACGAAGCTCGCGCCGGCACGCTTCCAGACGCAGATGGTCGCGCTGTTCTTCCTGTCGGTGTCGCTCGGCACCGCGGTCACCGGTGTGCTCGCGAAGTACTACGACCCGACGAACGAGGCGCCGTACTTCACGGTACTCGGCCTCGCGGCGGTCGCCGTCGGGGTCGTGCTGCTCCTGTGCACGAAGCCGGTGCTGCGGCTCATGCGCGGCGTGCGGTGACCCTCCGAGCGGTCGCACGGGGCACGGCGCACAGCGGACCCGACCGCCGTGCGCGGTGGCACGGACCGTGTGCCGCACCCACCCCCACTGCTGCCGTCCGGTAGCCTGGACGCAGTCACCCCGGCCGGTCAGGTGCCGGCCCCGGAACCGAGGAGTCCCCAATGCTCGAAGTCATCGCAGGCGTCATCATCGGCATCGGCGTCCTCGGCGGCGTGGGGATGTGCATGGCGGTCGCCGCCATGATGAAGAGCGGTTCCGAGGAGTACTGAGTCCTCGCGGGCACCGGGCCGAGCGTCCGGGTCCGAGCACGACGGCGCCCCCGTCCGACCACGTGTCGGCGGGGGCGCCGTGCTGTCCGGCGGCGGTGCCGCCCAGACCCGTCCCAGCCCGCCCCGTCCGCCCCGTCCCAGCCCGCCCCGTCCGCCCCGTTGCACCGTTGCCCGGCTGGCATCTCGCGAAAGCGACAGATCCGCGTGGACCATCCGCCACGATCTGTCGCCCTCGCGGGTACGACGGCCGCACGGCTCCGAGATGTGTCGCGTTCGCAGCACACACGACGACCGGTCGGTCCGCGGCCGACGGACCCGCCGTCGGCCGGCTGGGTCAGGGACTCCGCGACGAACGTCCAGAGTCCGGGGTCCGGGGTCGGCGGTCGGGGGTCGGCCGTCAGGCGTCAGGCGTCGGGCGTGAGCGGCACGAGCTGCCGGGTCAGGACCGTCGCCCGCTCGTAGGGGCCGCGCCCGTCCTCGGTGTAGACCGGTTCGTCGAACGCGACGACCCACGCACGTTGGAGTCCGCCGATCTGGTTCCCGCCCGGTGCGACGACGACGCCGACCGGGTCGCCCGCCCAACGCTCCCCGCCGCGGTCGCCGTTCACCACCTGCACGAGCGCGCCGATACCGACACCGGGCTCGTCGGGACGGGAGGTGGGGGAGCGGCGGCCGAACACCCGCCCACCGTACCGCGGTCGGTACGGAGGCAGCGTCACGACCGTCGCGTCCACCTCCGACGCGCCGGACAGCCCGACGTCGAGGTTCCGCGACGCGCCGTCGACGGATCGCCGAGGTGTCACGTGCCGGGGTGCGGGGGCGCCCAGGTTCCGGAATTCTGGAACCTGGGCGCGCCGGACGCCCACCTCGGGGCCCCGGGCGCCCTACCCCCGCGCGATCTCCGTGATCGACGAGTGCCCGGTGTCCGGGTGCTTCCGCATGGACAGCAGTCGCTCCATCGAGGGCTCGAGCGCCGTCACCTTGTCGAGCGGCGCACTCACGACGAGCTGGAAGCCCAGCCGGAGCCAGGCCGTCACCGCACGCCCGGCGAACTCGGAGTCCGCCTTGATGAACGCCTCGTCGAGGAACACCGGGGCGAACCGCGGCCGGGGCCGGGTCTCGTCGCCGAGCTGGTAGCGCAGGGCGGCGCCGACGATGAACGCCACGAGCTCCTGCGTCTCGCCGCCGGACTTGTCGCCGAGTGACGAGTACACGCCCAGGTCGTTGCCGTCGGTGTCGTACCGGACCGCCGTGATCTCCATGTGCCGACGGACGTCGAGCACGGCGTCGCGCTGCGTCGTCCGACCACGAGGGGCACCGGGCTCGGGGCGGATGACCGCCATGAAGCGCCGGAGTCGGCGGAAGCGGGTCTCGAGCACGTCGTCGGTCAGCTCGGTGTCGACCGAGGCGGACAGGGCACGGAGTTCCCGGCGGAACGCGGTGACGTCCTCGCGTGTGACCCGGCGGATCTGGATCTTCAGCCGGTCCCGGTTCGCACCGAACGGCAGCTCCCGCAGGATCTCGTTGACCGGTTCGAGCCGCTCCTCGATCTCGACGACGGCCCGGTCGAAGGCGCCCGCGAGCGGCACGAGGTCCTCGCCGCTCCACTGCGACAGCCGCCGACGCCACTCGGTGCGGCGGGCGTGCAGGCCGGTCGCGAGGATCTGGTCGAGGATCGCGTGGTAGTCCGGGTACGACGCGACCCCGGTGCCGAGGTTCGGGTCGGGCCAGGCGTCCTGGTACCGCTGGAAGGTCAGCGTGAGGGCGGTCGACGCAGCGGCCGCCCCGTCGAGCGCCTGGGACAGCCGCTCCTCGAGCCGTCGGCGCAGGCGTCGGGTGGCGTCGTCGAAGCCGTCGATGCCGTCGGGGGCGCCGACCTCGTCGAACGCCTCGGCGAGCAGCCGGTCCTGCTCCTCGTCGGGCACCTGCGTCGGGGCCTCCTCGAAGCGCTCGAGGATCTCGGCCGCGGCGTCCTGGCCGTCGACGAGCACGGCGTGGCGCTCGTCGAGCCGGGTCACGCTGAGCCGCGCGGCGGACCGACGGTCCGCGGCCTCGTCGAGCGAGCGACGCAGCCGGGCGACGGACTCGCGCAGCGTGCGGAGCCCGTCGTCGGCGGCGAGCAGCGCCTGGCGTTCCGCGTCGAGCCGCTCGAGCGACGCCTCGACCCCCGCGACGTCGATCGCGTCCCAGGTGGTGTCGACGAGGTGCTGGTGGGCGGCACGGAGCACGTCGAGCGCGGTGAGGTCCTGCGCGACGTCGGTGCGGCGGGCCTCGAGGGTCGCGAGGTCCTGCGCGATCGCCGTCAGCTCCTGCTCGACGGACGCCTTCCGCGCCTCGTTCGTGAAGCCGATGACGTTCGACTGCCGGCGGTCGCCGTGGGCGCCGCGTCGGCCGTCGCGCAGCTGACCGGAGGGCGTGACCCGTCGTCCGCCGCCACCGAGCTCGGCGGCCGTGTCGACGCAGCGCGCGTCGATGCGGTCCGACTCGATCCGCTCCCGCACCCAGGTGCTGAAGGGGGAGTCCTTGATCGTGAGCTTGCCGGACACCATCGCGGGGTCGCCGTCGAGGTCGAGGTGCGGGCCGGTCGGGACGCCCTCGAACTGCACACGGACGGGCAGGCGGAGCGCGTCGATGGCCTCGCTGAAGTCGGAGAGCCGGTCCTGGTCGACGAGCAGGGTGCGGGCGAGCGGGGCCAGGACGGACTCGATCGCGGTGCGCCACTGCTCCTCACCGGGGAGCACGTCGAGCAGCTCGGCCACGAAGGGCAGCGACGCGGGGTCGATCCCGGCGGCGCGGGCCATCGCGAGCCGTGCCTCGTGCATCGGCAGCGGCATCGCACCCTGGCGGTGCTCGAGCGACTGCCGCTCCTGGCGGAGGGTCCGCTCGCGGTCGAGGAGCGGGTACTCCTCGCGGGTCAGGGCGTCCCGTCGGGCGTCGAGCTCGGCGCGCCGGTCGGCGACCGCTCCGAGGAACTCCCGGGACGAGCGCTGCGCCGCGGCGAACGCGGTCTCGTCGTCGAGTGTGGGTCCGAGCGGCGCGGTGCGCTCCTCGAAGGTCGTGCGGGTGCGGGCGACCGCGTCGCGTTCCCGGGTGCGCCGCTCGATGCGGTCCTCGAGCTGGGCGAGCGCGTTGCCGCCCTGGTCGCGCAGACGGCCCTCGGCCTCGCGGAGCTCGATCTCGACCGCACCGTGCCGGGCCTCGGTCGCGGCGACGTCGGCACGCGCGGCGGTGGCCTCACGACGGTTGCGGGCGACCTCGGCGTCGAGCAGCGCGCGCTTCCGCGACGCCGTCCAGTGCGCGAAGGGTGAGACCTCGGCTCCCGTGGCGATCCCGTCGAGGGCACGGGCGGCGGTCGTCGCACGGTCGATCTCGTCGTGCAGCTCGACGATGGGCGCGAGGATGCGGACCTTGCGCTCCTCGGTGTCCATCGCCTCGTACGCCTCGTCGAGCGCCGAGAAGTGCGCGAGCGCGCGGTCGGCCGCCTCGTACGTCCCGGGGGTCTCGAGCACGAGCGACTTGTACAGCGCGTCGACGGTCGGCAGGTGCTGGCCGGCCTGGATCCGGGCGAGCAGGCGCATCGCCCGGTTGCCGCCACCCGAGTCGCCGATGCCCAGACGCGTCTGCAGCGTGTACGCGAGCTCCTGGTAGGTGTCCCGCACGACGAGTCCCGGCACGCGGCCGGTCAGCTCGAGGTGGTGGAAGCGCGACGGCACGAACTCCTCGAGCCGCCGCAGGTCGAAGGTGTCGTCGACGGTCGCCATCGTCATCTGGATGTCGCCGACGCCGCGCGCCCGCTTCGGCACCACGTACGCCCGCAGCACCGTGAAGCGCCGCTCGTCGTCGTTCCGGAACGTCACCGCGACCGCGCCCCACGTGGTCTGGTCGTCGCCGCGCAGGTTCACGTCGCGCAGCGCGCCGGTCTCGGGGTCCCGGCGGGTGTCGACCTTGCCGCGCAGGTACGTCAGCAGGTTGCGCTGGTCGGCACTGCGCGCCCGCCCCGTGGTCGCGTCGTTCGACGCGCCGTTGAACGGCACGTCGGACGGCATCATCACCGCGAGGTACGCGTCCATGAGCGTCGACTTGCCGGTCCCGGAGGCACCGGAGATGAGCGTCGCCGTGCCGGACAGCTCCACGTGGCGGTGGCCGTGGAAGCCGCCCCAGTTCACGACCTGCATCGACTCGGCGCGCCACTGCGCGACCGTGTCGAAGAGCGCGGGCGTCCCGAGGTCGAGGCCGGACAGGCCGGTGGCGGTGTCGGTCATGCGCTCGGCTCGCCTTCGTCGTCGGTGTCGGTCGGGTCGGCCGGGAGGCCCGGGTCGCCGCCGTCGGTCGGCGCACCACCGTCGGTGGTCGCGCCCTGCAGCCAGCGGTCGAGGTCGCGGAGCTGGTCGAGGGGGAGCAGGACCTCGACGACGCTCGCGACGCGGAAGCGGTCCGGGTCGGTGGTCTTCACCAGGATGCGCGAGGTCACGAGGCGGTCGATCGCCTTCGCGACGCGGGACTCGTCACGGGTGCGGTCGGTGGTCGGCGGGAGGAAGCCGGCGACGTGGCCGAGGATCTCGGACCGGTCGACGACCACCTGGTCGAGGCCGGGGCGGGCGTCGGCGCGGAGCCGCATGCGCAGGTAGACGAGGACGATCGTCTCCTCGCGCGTGTACGGGACGTCGCGCAGCAGGGTCGGGAAGGTGCGGCGCTGGCTCTCCGAGCGGGCCTGGCGCTTCCACGCGACCTCGCGCACGCGGTCCACGTGCAGCTCGAGGAACAGGTCGTTGCACCGCGAGCGCAGCTGGTGCTCGCCGTCGGTGATCGCGCGCCACTCGTCGGCGTGCGTCCGGGCACTGACGTAGGTGTTGCGGAGCAGTGCCACGAGCGCGCGTCGCTGCGGTTCGTCGAGCCGGCCCTCGTCGCCCTCGAACAGGGCGAAGGTCGTCTCGTCGCGCTCCTCGTCGACGGTGTCGTCCGCGCCGGCCGGGTCGAGGCCGTCGGCGGGACCGGACCGGTCCGACAGGTCGGCGGGGACCGCGTCGGGGACGTGCGCCGCGTCGCGGTGGTGGGTGTCGCCGTGGTCGGTGACCACCTGGTCGACGGGTGCCGGCGTCGTGTCGCTCACCGTGCCTCCTGGCCGTTGTCGTCGTGCGGGTCGTGGGCCGACGTGCCGGGGAGGGCCGCGGTCGGCATGTGGAAGGTGACCGTCTCGCCGTCCGGACGCACCGTGTGGTGGGCGACCACGTGCGCGGCGGACTCGAAGTCCTCGCGCCCGGTGAGCAGGTGGGCGAGACCGAAGAGCTCGACCGGGCGCCGTTGCTCGGGCGGCAGGGCGTGGAACGCGTCGGCGCTGTCCGGCGCGGCGGAGCGGAGCACGGCGCGCAGCTCGGTGAGGAGCGGACCGCCGTGGCGGCGGAGGCTCTCCACGTCGAGTTCTTCGAAGACGTCGTCGTCCGGTTCCTCGATGGGCGGCGGGACGGCGTCGTCGTCGGGGTCGTGGAAGCGCTCGCGGAGCGTGCCGACCTCGGCGGTCGCGGGCAGCAGGCGGAGGGGGACGCGGTCGCGGGCGGTCCCGCGCTCGATCCAGGCGGCGAGCCCGCGGTTCACCGAACGCAGGACGGCGTCGAGCTCGCGGTCGCGGACGACGTCGTGCGCCACGATCTGGTCGCGGAGCGTGGCGGTGAGCTGCCGGCGCTGGGCGAGGACGTCCTCGATGCCCTGGCGGAGGATCGCGACCGTGTTGCGGAAGGCGCGTCGCTCCCCGGCGCCGAGCGACTCGGCGAAGGGGTGGGCGAGGATCGTGCCGATGTCGTCGCGCAGCCGGAGGAGCAGGCCGTCGTCGCGGAGCAGTTCGAAGGCGCCCTCGAACGCGCGGCCCTCGGGGGTGGCCTGCATGAGGTTGTCGGTGCGCGTGAGGTAGTCGTCGAGGATCTCGCCGATCGGGCGGACCTCCTGCCGGAAGTCCTCGACGATCTCGCGGTGCATCGCCGCCACGGCCTCCTCGACGCGCTTGAAGTCGCTCGGGAGCTGGCGGATGAGGTCCGAGATGTTCGTGTAGCCGTCGCGCATCCGGTCGTCGTCGACCGTCGTGGCCTCCTCGCCGGACAGCAGGCGTTCCCGCTGCGCCTGCAGTTCGGCGATCTGGGCGTCGAGCCGGCGGACCTGTTCCTCGGGGTCCGGCTCGGCGCGGGCGGCCCAGCGGTGCACGGCGTCGACGATCATGGCGAGGCGGCTCTCGCTGATCAGGGCGCGGTCGGCCGAGAGGGCGTCCACCAGGCTCAGGGCCTCGAGCGCGTGGCTCGTCAGCGAGTACTGCTCGTCGCCGTCGGGGGAGTTCGAGCGGACGAGCCACTGCGCCGCGACCCAGTCCCGGCAGAGCGCCCGGCCGTTCGGTCGTGCGTCCGCGGGGTCGCCCTCGCCCTGGTCGCCCGCCGGCACGCGTGCGCCGGTCGCCCGCAGGCGCGCGACGTGTTCCTCGACCTGCAGGTGCATCCGGTCGGCGGGGACGTACTGCACGTCGCGGTCGAACACCGTGCGGAAGACCGCGAGCACCGCGGCGCTGGTGGGGCGGGAGACGAGCCGGAGCGTCGGGCGGTCGAGCACGGCGCGGACGCGTGCGAACTCGAGGTCGACGTCGGTCATGCTGCCTCTCGGGTCGTCGGTCGTCGGGTCGTGGTGGCTCGTGGTTCGCGCGTGTGCGGGCCCGGGCGCTGTCCGGTCCTGACGGAGGGCCGCCAGGGGAAACGAAAAGCCCGGCGCGGTGTGGCGCCGGGCTTCTCGGTGCCGGTGGTGGCCGGCGGGGTGGGCGATACCAGACTCGAACTGATGACCTCTTCGGTGTGAACGAAGCGCGCTACCAACTGCGCCAATCGCCCCCTGCACTTGCGTGCCAGTCGATAGTAGCGGAAGTCCGGGGCTCCTCCGAACACGGCGCGCAGCCCGGGTGTGGCGCGGGTCTCGGGGGCGGGTTCCCGTCCGTCTGCGTGTCCGCGTGCCCGCCCGGGATGGAGCAGCAACTGTCGGGTCCGCGCTCCCGACCCGACAGTTGCTGCTCCATCCCACCCCCGGGAGGCTCGGTGGGGAGCCCGGGGACAGGGTCGGGAGGGCCGCGATCCGCGTGAACTCGGGGGACACGCCCGGTGAACGGCGAGGATTTTGGCGGAAGCGCCCGGGTTCGTATAGAGTTCTTCTCGTCGCCGCGACAGCGGAGAGACACGGACTGAGCGAGACTTGCTCTCGGTCGGGCCAAATGCGGATGTGGCGCAGTGGTAGCGCATCACCTTGCCAAGGTGAGGGTCGCGAGTTCGAATCTCGTCATCCGCTCGAGTGTGGGAGTCCCCGGACGACCACGACTCACCAGAGGGTATCCCACCGTTCGGGTACTCACGGAGACGTGAACCTCGATGGTGGGGTGGCCGAGAGGCTAGGCAGCGGCCTGCAAAGCCGTCCACGCGGGTTCGAATCCCGTCCCCACCTCCAGCAACACCCTCCAAGACCATGCAGGACTTCGGTCAGCAGGTCTCTGGGCGATTGGCGCAGCGGTAGCGCGCTTCCCTGACACGGAAGAGGTCACTGGTTCGATCCCAGTATCGCCCACAGCAGGGAGCCCCCGGATCATTCGATCCGGGGGCTTTCGTGTTCCCGGGTGTTGTTCCGGTTGCCGGGTGCTCTTCCGGCTGAATGCCCGGGCTCCCGGTGTGATCTCGGCGATCCGTCACGCGTCCCGCGGCCGAGCGCGCGCCGCGGGACGGCGCCGCACGGCCGACCGCCGACCGCCGACCGCCGAGCCGGACGAGCCGGACGAGCTGGACGAGCGGGGCGAGCCGGACGAGCCGGGCCGGGCCGGGCCGGGCCGCGGGACGGACGGCCCGGCCTCACGGGTTGCAGACCTCGCACCACTCCGGCTCGATCGTTCCGGGAGAGCGCGGCACCACCTCCGTCGCGTCGCACACCGCGCACCCGAGCACGTCGGCAGCCACCCCCGCCGACGCGGTCCCGCACCCCGAGCACCGCAAGCCACGCTCGACCCCGATGCGTCCCCAGCCCGCCGAGCGGCACGCCGGGCACGGCCGCGCGAGCCGCTCGGCCATGCGACGGGACAGGTCGGCGATCACCCGTCGACGGGCCGGGTTCGCGTGGGCCCGCAGGTCCGGACAGATGAGCACGGTGCCGTCGTCGGGCGTCACGTCGGCGACCGCGTCGGCGACCGCCGCCGTGACCGCGGCAGCCGAGGTCAGACCCTTGCGGGCGACGGTCAGCCCGTCCCGCCGCCACACGACGACGGCGCGGGTGTCGGGGAAGCCGAACCGGGCGGCGACGGCGAGGGCGTCCCCGGGGTCGCGGAGTGTGACCGCACCCTGCCCGGGTGCGGGGACGACGGCTTCCTCGGTGAGGACCACCTCGCGATCGTCGTCGAGGAACACCAGCAGCTCGTGGTGGCTGCCGGTCGGCCACGCGCTCGTGTACGTGGCCTCGGACGCGAGCGCGAACCGGTGCCCCGTCAGCGCGATGCCGAGTCGTGCCTTGTCGAGTGCCGCCTGCCGAGGTGTGCGCACCCTGGCGGTCTCGCCCGTGAACGTGCCGAACTGGTCGGTGTCGATGTCGTCCGGTGCCACCACGCGCGCGTCGAGGAGCTCGCGGAAGACCTCGGCGGCCTGGTCCTGCTTGCCGTGCCGGGTCGCGAAGACGACGGTGGCGCCACGGTGACGGTCCGCGTCGGTCACTGGAAGTACTGGGAGCGGGACACCCAGGTGTCGGTGATGAACATCACACCGCTCCCGCCCTCGAGCAGTTCGCGGAGCGCCTCGATCAACGGCTCGGCCCGCTCGGCCGGCAGGACCGTGATGGTCATCCCCAGCGCGTCGTGGTCGTTGAACAGGTGCCGCCCGTTGTGCGCTCCGGAGTGGCCGACGCCGGAGACGCCGGCGACGCTGGTGTAGCCGGTCGCGCCGGCCGAGGTGATGAGCTCGTGGACCGCGGTGCTCACGTCCGAGGGCGCGATCACCTCGATGCGGATCATCGTGATGAGGTGGTTCATGGGAGGTTCCTCTCGTCGGTGGTGAAGCCGGCGGCGCGGTACCGCTGCCACGGCTGGTGGGGGTCCTGACGGGCGTGGAGGGAGATCCAGCCCCCGTCGAGCAGGGCGCGGAGCGCGTCGGTGGCCGCGACGATCTGCGCGATCCGGTCGAGCGGTGCCTGGATGAGCACGCTGAGCCGGAGGGGCTCGTGCAGCAGTCGACCGCCGACCGCGACGGACTGCCAGGGCAGACCGGTCCGCAGGTCCCCGGTGTGCCCGGCGAGCACCCCGAGGTCGCCGAGCGGGTTGTGCACGGTCTTGTTGCCGGCTCCGTGCCGCTCGGGGTTGATGGTCGAGAAGTAGTACTGCGCGTTGATCCACTGCGCGACGATGAGCGGCGCCGTCATGATGTTCGTCAGGGCACTGCCGTCCGGGTCGGCGGCGGGGTCGTAGTCGTGCAGGAACGTCCGGCGCTCCAGGTCGACGCCGCGGGTGATCGCCCGCGGCGCGATGATGATCGCCGCGTTGTTCGCGAGGCCCAGCTCCGGGTACATCTCGGACCCGTCGGTCGCGCGACGGCGGACCCGGCGCAGCGACGTCCGCTCGCCCGCACCCGGCAGGTCGCGGGCACGCTCGGCCGTCAGCGCGTCGCCGGCCACGGCGGCGGCGGCGAGCAGCCGGTCGACCGTCTCGCGGTGCGTGCCGGGGACCAGGTGCCGGTCGAGCACGGTGAGCCGGTCGGTCGTGGTCTCGTGCTCGGCGGCCACGAACCACGTCGTGTCCGGGATCGACAGACCACGCTGGGCCAGGCGACGGCGGACGGCGGGGTCGTTGCAGATCGCGGCGGCCGCACGGGCGTTCGCACCGCCGGGGTTGCCGCCGCAGGCACCGCAGTCGAGCGCGGCCCGGTAGGGGTTGTTGACGGTCTCGGTCCGGTGCCCGGTGAGCACGACCAGCTGCGCGAAGCGGGTCAGGCCGGTCATCCGCAGGGCGGCCTCGGCGGCGACGACCCGGTCGTCCAGGGGGATCTGCTCGCAGACGTCCAGGACGGTGTCCGGCGTCGGGATCCGACCTCCGTCACGGTTCCCGGTGACCGGGCGCACGAGGTCCGCCACGAGCGTGCCCCACCCGGACAGCTCCGCCCACCCGAAGGCCGACGCGGGGGTGCTGGCCACCCGCTTGGTCGTCGACCGGACGGCACCGGCGAGGGCCCGGCGGTCGCGGGCGCGACGGGCTGCCGCGGCGTCGACCGCCTGGTCCGTCACCTCGTACCCGGTGCTGAGCAGGGCGGGGTACTGCTCCCGCGGCTGCTGCCCGAACAGCGACGTGTACCGCAGCGGGACGCCGAAGAACCCGGCGAGGCCGAACGTCCGGACGCCGGCGGTCAGCTCGAGGTGCCTGCGGAGGCCCTCGGACCGGGTGTCGATGCAGAACACCATCTGCACGTCGAGGCGCGCCTCCGGTGCCACCGTGTCGGCCGGCCCGCCCCGCGCGATGGTCGCCATCAGTCCGTCGCGGTAGGCCGTCTCCGCCGCGGTCTGCCACACCGTCGTGCGCGTCGCGGGGTCGAGCAGCCGCAGCACCCGGGACACGGCGATGCGTTCGGCAGGCGCAGGTTCGTGCGTCGTGTCGCCCACGCAGAGCCGGAGGGCCCGCTCGACCCAGCCGGCGTCCGGCGCGGCGACCGACACCCTGTCCGCCGCCGGAGCAGCGGCATCGACCGCGGGGACGTCCACCACCGCACCAAGGGCGTGCGTGAGGGCCAACCGGCACGCGACCAGGTCGGTCAACGTGGCGTCCCCGGTGTGCTGGGCCCGCCACGCCAGGTGGCTTGCCCACCCGGGCAGTGCGTGGAGCTGGGCGCCGACCACCGCGGCCCGTGACGCCGCCCCGATCCCGTTCGCCCGCATGACCTCGGCGATCGCGGCCTCGACGGTGGTCGGCAGTGCGAGCAGGGTGGTCCGGGCGCGCTTCGGCACGGTGCGGTCGTGCCCGGCGAGCTGCCGGAAGCGGTCGAACAGTCCGGTACCGGGTGCCGGTGCCCAGACCGGGTCGGCCGAGAACCGCGCGAGGGACTGCGACAGGTACTGGTCGACCGGGTCGAGGGCGTCGTCCCGCTCGGGATCCGACGCCGACGCGGCGTCGACCGGCGGGTGCAGCAGCGCGGCGACCGCGACGTCGAGTGCGGTGGACCGGCGTCCGGCGAGCTCGAGGTCGTCGGCGGTCGTCAGCGCCGGCAACACCTCGGCGACGGCGGTCCGCAGCGCGCCGAGGTCGACGTCGCCCTGCAGGTACTCGTGCTCCGGACGGGTCGGGGTCTCGCCGGGGACGGTGTGCAGCGCCTGCATCGGTCGGCGCAGGTGTCCCGAGGCGGGATTGACCGCGATGAACGAGGTGAGCGGCCAGGTCGGGGTGATCGTCCGCGCGGCACCGGCGACGGCGGCGCGGACCTGGGGTGCGGATGGCTGGGTCATGCGGTCTCCTGGACGGGGCTCGTGGACGTCGGGCGGGCGAGGGTGCTGCGACGCGTGAGCCGCAGGCGCGGGACGGGCGTGCCGGCGACCCGGGCGACCCAGCCGTAGAGCACGGGGTCGCGGGCGATCGGCAGGTGCGGCAGGAGCGACAGGGCGCCGACGACGAGCAGCGGGACGACGAGCACCCAGCCCGGCAGCGGATCGACGGCGGCGGGCACGTCGGACGACACCAGGGCGTCGAGGGCGTGGACGGCGGCGGTGTACACCGCGCTCGCCACGATCACGAGCGGGACCGCGAGCACCCGCACGCCGACGTGCACCCCGCGGTTCGTCAGCACGCTGTGGAGCACGAGCGCGGCGGCGACCCACCCGGAGGCGGCGAGCACGGTGCTCGACAGGGTCGCCGGCCCGGTGGACAGCCACGCCGCGGGGACGATGCCGAGGCCCGGCAGGACGGTAGCCACGACCGCGGCGGCCCGGCGCTGCGCGGCCGGGGCGGGATCGGTCACCGGGGTGGCGAGCGCACGGCGCTTGTCGTCCACCTGCTCGCCGGCCCGCAGGAACAGCCGCGCCTTGTACATGCCGTGGCCGACCAGGTGGAAGACCGCCGCACCCCAGGCGCCGACGCTCAGCGTCACGAGCATCACGCCCATCTGCGCGGTGGTCGAGGCGACGAGCCGTCCCTTCAGGTCGGCGCGCACCAGGTACCCGGCGGAGCCGACGACCATGCTCGCCGCCCCGCACGCCCCGAGCAGGGCGAGCGCGGCCGGGTGGGCGGTGACCATCGGGGCGAAGCGGATCACGAGGAACGCGGCGGCGTTCACCAGCCCGGCGTGCATCACCGCCGAGACGGGCGTCGGCGCGGCGAGCGTGGTCCGGAGCCAGCCGTCCAGCGGGAACTGCGCGGACCGCGAGACGCACGCGACGACCAGGAGCAGGGCGACCACAGCCGCCGACCAGGCCGGGAGGCGCTCGGTCACCGCCGCCAGGCGCGCCCACTCGACGTCGCCCCGCGCCGTCCCGCTGACGGTCACGACGGCCGCCCAGAGCGCCAGGTCGCCGACGGCGAGCTGCCGCAGGGCTCGCGCGACGCCGTCGCGTGCCTGGCGGGACCGTCGGTAGGTCGCGAGCAGGACGATCAGCGCAGCGCCCGCGACGGTCCACGCGACGGCGAACCACAGCACCGACGGCGCGAGCACCAGACCGACGGCCGCGGCGGTGAGCACGTTCACCCACACCACGAACCGGCGCTGCCCGGTGTCTCCGCGCAGGTGCGCCACCGCGAACCGCTGGATCCACACGCTGAGCCCAGCGACGAAGACGGCCGCGAGGACGGCGAACCAGGCCGGCCCGGCACCGGTCGTCCAACGGAGGGCCACCGAGCCCACGGCGGCCGCGATGCCGACCGAGCCGACTCCGACTGCGAGTGATGCCGCTCGTGCTGGGGGGATCCCGGGGTGTGCCGCCGCTGCGGCACCGACCAGCCACACCAGGGCTGCCACGAACTCGAGGACCATGAGCGTCCCGCCTTTCCGGATTCGGATTACGTGCTAACTATAACCGGACTTCGATGTCGTGTAACGCAGATCACCTGAGAGGGCGTCGAGGTCTACGCTGGGCCCGTGACGCAGTGGACCTTCCTCACCAACCACGCACACGTGCTGTTGTGCGTGGCGGCGAACCCGGACGCGCGCGTGCGGGAGATCGCGCAGACCGTGGGCGTCACCGAGCGGGCGACGCAGCGGATCCTCACCGAGCTCGAGGACGCCGGCTACCTCACGAAGGCGCGCGACGGTCGGCGGAACCGGTACACGCTGAACCCGGACGCGCGGATGCGGCACCCGATGGACCAGGAACACCACATCGGCGAGCTGGTGACCCTGCTCACGGCGCAGCCGGCTGCGCAGGGGCCGGCCGAGTAGTGCGTCCGGGTGGGGATCGCCGCGCCGACGTCGCAGTGTCGGGCGTCCCGTCGTGAGCCGGCTCCGTGCCTGGTGGCGGTCGGTGGACGAGCAGCCCCGACCGAGCGTCTACGACGCCGGACGGGCGACCATCCCGTACCCGCCCCTCGACCGCAGTGAGCTCGCGCGCTTCCACCGGTGCGAGACGTACCTGCTCCGCGAGGTCGTCGATGCCCGCTCCTGGGGTCGGCAGGTGGATGCTCGCGTTGTGCCGTTCCCGACGAACGGCTGGCTCGTCATGCCGGGGCGGGTGTACTCGGCGCTGATGGACGACACCCGCGGCTCCGGGCCCCGTCGACCGGTCATGGACGCCGTCGTCACCTGGCTCGCCGACGCCGGTGCGCTGCAACCGCTGTCGGAACGGATCCGGGACGACATCGCGGCGTCGAATCTCGAGGAGCGCCGACGGGACGGCGTCGGGTACATCGGCGCCGACCAGCCACGTGACTGGGACCACGACACGTGGCAGGTGGATCCCGACCGGATGCTCGAGGTGTACCCGCACCTCGCCGACGTGAACACCGACTGGGAGCGTGCGGCGGCGCCGTGACCGACGGTGTCGCGCCTCCGACGAGGCCGAGGCGACCACCGACCACTCCTCGTCGCCGGAAGCGACGCGCCGCAGCGGGACGATCTGTCAGGATCGGGGCGGTCGGGGACATTCCTGGGTACAGGCCACGACGACCCCAGGGGGAACACCATGCGCCGTCCGATCATCACCGTCACCACCGCACTCGCCGCCGTCGCGGTCCTCTCCGGGTGCACCACCGACACTTCCGGGCCGGTCCCCGACCGGACGACGGCGCGGCCGACCGCGAGCGCGACCCCGACCCCGACGACGTCGGCGCCGTCGGGTACGCAGACGTCCGGCCCCGCCCCGGAGGGCGGGGCCGCTCCCGCTCCGGGCACTTCTGCCGGGCAGCCCGCCGGGTCGGCGCTCGCCCAGCACGTCTTCGACGAGTGCTCCCGCGGGGCGCCTGAGGCAGGTGTCCGGCTGAGCTTCACCGAGCACCCGACGGGGTACCGGGACGACGACGGCAGGTACCAGGTGATCTACCCGTTCACGTTCCTCGACGGGCACGAGGACCCCTGGGCCGTCTACAACTGCACGCTCACGGACGACTCGGTGACGTCGGAGTACGTCGCGAGCGGGCTCTCCGACGCACACTGAGCCGGACGCCGTCAGCAGCGGGCCGTCAGTCCTCGGGCAGCGACCGGACCCAGTCCTCGAACGTCCGCGCGTCGTCCTCGGAGAGGACGGCCGCGGGCGGGACGCCCTCGCCGCCGGCGTGGAGGAACACCGTGCCGTCCGGCAGGTCCGTCGTGACCTCGCCGATGATCGAGTCGGACGAGGCGACGCCGGCGCGGGCCAGGAACATCAGCGGGGCTCCCGGAGCCGAGTCGGCGATCTGCCGCTCGGCGTCGACGAAGGCGGCCAGGTCGGACACCAGGAACGTCGAGGTCGCGCTGCCGGTCCGGACGGAGACCGCGTGCGCGGACCGACGACCGAGGTCGTGCTCGGTCGGGACGGCGGTCACCCCGGAGCCGGTCCACGGCCGGACCTCCGTCGACGCGACCTTGCGGGCGGGACGCGGAGCCGGTCGCTTCGGGAACGCCGCGGTGACCGCGAACGCACCGATCATGACCGCGAAGCCCCACGCCGGGGCGGCGGCGACGTGCAGGCGTGCGAGCAGGACGACCCCGGCGACCCATCCGAGCACCGGCAGGAGCGGGAACCACGCCGACGTGCTGTCGCGTCCGAGACGCCAGGCGACCGCGCCGTAGGCGAGCCCGGCGACCGTGGGCAGCCAGAAGTCGAGCGGGTGCGCGGCGATGATCTCGCGGTGCAGGACGACCGTCGCGACGGCGAGGAGGACGGCGAAGGCCCCGTTGAAGAGCTGCGCGGTGCGGCGCTCGCGCTCGCGCCTGGTGAGCGTGGTCATGTTCCCCCGGTGGTGTGCGGCCGGTCGTGTCGGTCCGGCCAGCGGTCAGCGTACGTCGGCGGTGCGCCAGAGCCAGCGAACGCCACGGCCGACCGGGGCGAACACCACGGGGGCGAACAGCAGCGCGGCGACGAGCAACACGAGCAGTGCGAGCAGCGCCGGGAGTGCGAGGGCGACGCCGAGGCTGTCCTGGGGCAGCGCGAGCAGGGCCGGGGTGTACCCGATGCACACCAGGTAGCCGAGTCGGAGCGCCCCGAGGACGGCGAGCAGGATGCCGACCGCCCGTGGCCAGCGGACGGTCCGAGCAGCGACGAGGACCCCGGCGACGGCGACGAGCGCCACGGCGACGAGGAACAGGACCCCGGCGGGGGAGACGAGGACGACACCGCTCGGGTTCGGGAGCTCCCCGCTGAGCGTGCCGAGCGCGATGCCCGCACCGAGGACCATCGTCGGCAGGTCCTTGCGGCGCTGCCCGAGCACGACCGACACCACGGCCAGCACGGCGCCGAGCAGACCGAGCAGGCGGACGGTGGTCGCGGAGACGTCTCCGCCGGCGAGTTCCACGACGGGCGCCACCGCGGTCGCGAGCAGGGCGGCGGTCATGCTCACCGCGGTCGCGCGTGCGGCCGAGCCGTCCCCGCGGGGTCCCGTCTCGCCCGTGCCTGCCGTCTCCGTCATCGCCGTCCCTCCGTCGGTGCCACGACCGTACCGCCCGGGTGGTCGCGGCCGCTGCCCCCACAGCTGCGACCGCGACCAGGCGGGTTCCCCACCTCGACCAGGGTGCTGCAACCGGTCGGCCAGCCGCATCATCCGGAGGGCGGAACGTGCGACGGGCAGTCGTCCGGACCCGACCTCGGCCGGGGCGCGCTCAGGGGTGCCGGACGGGGTGGTAGATCGCGATGGGCGGTGCGGACGGGTCGCCGTCGTCGTGCGCGTCGCCGGTGGCGAGCCAGGTCGTCCCCTCGTGCTCGATCGTCGTCGGCAGGTCGCCGTGGACCAGGATGCGGACCGCGGGCGCGTCGCCGTCGATCAGGTCGACGCCGTGGGCCTCGGTGCCGCCCGGGTTGTCGTGCACGTAGCTCATGGCACCAGTGAACCCGCGGGCCCTGGGAGCGGGGCCGGTCGGGCCGTTCGCAGCGTTCGGGCTGCCGCGACCGGCCCGGCCGGGTGCGTCCGGCCGCTCGCAGCGTTCGGGTCGCCGCGATCGGCCGGACGGCGGGGTGGGTGGCCCCGGGTGCTGCGCGGGTCTGGCCGACGACGGGCACCGAGGAGACATCCGGAGCCGGAGGCCGTCCGGATTGGTCCCGGTCCGCGCCGTGCGGTTTCCCGCAGTCCCGCAGTCCCGTGCCCCGGGATCCCGCACGATCCTGCTCCGGCCGGTGGTCAGCGGCCACGGGCCCCCGGGAGGTGCTCGTCCGTCCGGCGGTCCACGGCACCCAGGGTGCGAGCCGGACGCGCGACGCGCCCGGCACCGCGGGGATGCCGGGGTCTGCGGCCGGGCGCGCTAGAGTGGTGTCGTACGCGGATGTGGCGCAGTGGTAGCGCATCACCTTGCCAAGGTGAGGGTCGCGAGTTCGAATCTCGTCATCCGCTCGGACATAAGGCCCCGGTCACCGACCGGGGCCTTCGTCGTTGCCGGCGCGGATCAGGTCCGCGGTGCCGGGCCCCGGCACCGATCGGGTCCCTGTGCAGATCCGGTCCCCGGCACCGATCGGGTCCCGGTGCAGATCCGGTCCCCGGCCCGGATCAGGCCCCGCCGAACCGTTCCGCGCGGACGTCCGACGTGTCGTGGCCGAGCTCCCCGAGCCACCGCAGCACCTGCTCCACGAACGGGGTCGACCCGCAGACGTAGACCAGGGCGCCGGCCTCGGGCGGGAGCACCGACCGCTCCAGGCGGTCCCGGGTCAGGCGTCCCACGGGCTCGTCCGACCCGTCGGGACCGCGGCGGCTGTACACGTGCGTCACCTCGAGCGGAGCGTCGGCACGGCGGGCGTCGTCGAGCTCGGTGCGGAAGAAGACGTCCTCCGGCGTGCGGGTCGCGTACAGCAGGCGGAACGGCTGCGGGTCGTCGGCCTCGGCGTGCGCGACGATCATCGGCAGCAGCGGGACGAACCCCGACCCGCCCGCGACGAGCTGCACCGGGCGCGCCGAACCCGTGGGACGCCAGACGAACCAGCCACCGAGCGGACCGTGTACGTCGAGGCCGTCGCCGACCTCGATCGCGTCGACGAGGAACGGGGAGACCTCGCCGTCGTCGACCCGGTCCACCGCGAGCGTCACGCGCGTGCCGTCGCCGGAGGACGCGATCGAGTACGACCGCGAGGCCTGGTAGCCGTCCTCGGCCGTGAGGCGGAGGTCGAGGTGCTGACCGGGTTCGTTGCCGGGCCACGTCGGTACGTCGAGGACGAGTCGGCGGGCGTTCGGGGTCTCCGGCGCGGCGGACGCGACGGTCGCGGCGTGCCAGGCCGGGCGCCTGCGGGCCGTCGCCGACGGGGCGGCGGCGGGACGGGCCTCCAGACCGGGTGCCGGCGCGTCGGACGGAACGGCCGCGCTCACCAGTACCGCTCTTCCTTCCACGGGTCACCGTGCATGTGGTAGCCGGCATCCTCCCAGAAGCCGGGCTGGTCGTCGGCCTGCATGACGATCCCGCTGACCCACTTCGCGCTCTTCCAGAAGTACAGGTGGGGGACCAGCAGGCGGGCCGGACCGCCGTGCTCGGGCGTCAGGGGAGCGCCGTCGGCCTCGAACGCGATCCACGCCTTGCCGTGCAGCAGGTCGTCGAGCGGGACGTTCGTCGTGTAGCCGCCGGTGCTGTGGACCATGCAGTACCCGAGGGCGGTGTCGACCTCGGCGAAGAGCCGGTCGAGCGGGACACCCCGCCACGCCATGTCGAGCTTCGTCCAGTGCGTCACGCAGTGGATGTCGACGGTGACGTCCTCGACGCCGAGCGCCCGGACCTCGTCCCACGTCCAGGTGCGCTGGCCGGACTCCGTGCGGATCGAGAAGGTCCAGTCGGCCGGCGCGACGTCGGGGGTGGCACCCGCCGAGAGGACGGGCCAGTCGCCGACCAGGGTCTGCCCCGGAGGGATCCGCGCGTCGTCGCGGTCGTCCCGTCCCCGACCGAAGCCGCGGGTGAACGTCGCCATGGGTGCTCCTTCGTCCGGCCGTCGCTCACGATCATGCCGGGTCGGCGGGCGGGACGCACGGGCGGCGCGGCGGGTCGGGCGCGGCGGGTCGGGCGCGGCGGGTCGGGCGCGGCGCGTCGGGCGCGGCGCGTCGGGCGTGGCGGGTCGGACTCCTGCCACTGTCCCAGCCGACGCGTCGGTGGCAGCGCGTAGCCTCGTGCCATGTCCGGGAGCGACGAGCACCCCACCGACCACACCGACGACGACCACGCGCCGGGCGACGCCCACGGCACGGGCGATGCCCACGCCACGGGCGACGCCTACCCCCTGGGCGACCTCCACACCGACCAGGGCCCGATCACCGACCGCGTCCTCGTGGCGGGCGGGCTCGCCGACCTGCCCGAGGTCCGCCGCATCCTCGAGGAGCTGCCCGACTCCGCGTACGGCCAGGTCTTCGTCGAGGTCGCCTTCGCCGACGAGGTCCGGATCCTGCCCGCCCCGCCGCACCTGACCGTGACGTGGCTGGTCCGCAGCGACTGGCCGTCGACCATCACGACGCTGCTGTTCGCCGACCACGGCGAACTGCTCGCCGACGCCGTCACGGCCTGGGCCGCGGAGTGGTGCGTCGTCGGTTCCGAGCCCTACACCGCGGTGTGGATCGGGTGCGTCGACAGCCCCTGGGTCGAGCGTGCCCGGTCGATCGTGCAGATCGACCTCGCCGCCACCGGGCAGCAGGTGCAGGTGGAGTCCGGCGGCTGACCGCTGGTTGCGCCCGTCACGGACGGGACCGGTCGGCCGGGAGGCGCGGCTCGGGTCGACGGGGCCGGTGCGGTCCACCGACGGGTCGCCGTGTCCCCTGGTGGCCGGGTCGACCGCCGCGGCGACCGGTCCGACGCTGCACGCGGCGGCGCGGCCTGCGGTCGCGTGCGGCCCGGCCGGGGCCGGTCAGGCCCCGTGCCTCGCCCCGGCGTCCTCGAAGAACACGTCCGGCGCGTCGACCCGCCGGTCGGTGACCGTCGTCGGGCTCTCCAGGTGGACCGCGCCAGAGGGCAGGATGCCGGCACCGCCGAAGCGCTCCATCACGCGCCACTGGGCGACGACGTCCTCGCCCGCGTGCTCGCTCGGCAGCGCCGACCAGAAGCCGAACCCGCCGACGGCCTCGAGCGCGTCCCGGTCGTAGAGCACGCAGGCCCCGACCCAGGCGACCCGGTACGGCACCCATCCGCCGGGCTCGACGTCGAGTTCGGCCGCGACGTGCGCCGGGTTCGCGGCGTTGTGCAGCGAGAGCCGGTCGAACGCCGGTGTGCCGCGGCGCACGACCTCGGGGACGACGGGCCCGTCCCACCGCTCGAACACCACCGTCTCGTGCGGGCGCCGGTCGGCCAGGTAGGACAGCCCCTGCACCGCGCTGCCGACGAACCCGCACCCCAGGTCGTGCAGGGCGTCGAGCATCCGGCGGAGGGCGCCCGGTTCGAGCCAGACGTCGTCGTCGAGGTACAGCACCGCGGCGGCCGCGGCGTGGTCGAGCAGGTGCTGCCGGTGCTCTGCCAGGCCACGCCGTTCCGGGTGCGCGAGGAGCGTGACGGGGCGGCCCTGTGCCTCCAGGACGCGGAGCATGGCGGCGACCGCCGGCGCGGTGGCGGCGTCCTGGCCCGCGGACTGGTCGCTGAGGACGAGGCGGAGGGCGACGTCGGTCTGGGCGGCGAGCCCGGCGAGGGTCGTGGCCAGCTCGGCCGGACGACCGACCGTCGGGACGAGGACGTCGACCTCGACCGCGGGACCGTCGGCGGCGGGACGTGCCCAGTCGCCCGACCAGCGGGCGACCGGGAGGGCCGGTGGGGTGGACGTGCCGACGGCGCTCACGGTGCCGGGTCGGGCTCGACCGGTTCGGCGGTCGGGGCGCGGTCGTCGGAGGGACGGTCGACGGGGACCGGCGCGGTGTCTGCCGACGGTGCGGGGTCGGCCGCCACGCGGCCGGCCGCGTTCGCTGCCGCCGCGGTGTTCGCCGCTGCCTCGCGGATGCGCCGGACGACCGCCGTCGTGGAGTGCTCGGGGACGTAGTCGACCATGACGACCTCGCCGCCGTAGGCGCGCACGACGTCGGTCTCGCTGAGCATCTCGGGGGAGTAGTCGCCGCCCTTGACGTACACCTCGGGGCGGAGGCGCTCGATGAGCGGGATGGGGGTGTCCGTCGCGAACACCGTCACGAGGTCGACGCAGGCGAGCGCGGCGAGCACGCCCGCGCGGTCCTCGGCGGTGTTGATCGGGCGCTCCGGGCCCTTGAGCCGGCGGACCGAGTCGTCGTCGTTCAGTGCGACGACGAGCAGGTCGCCGAGCTCGCGCGCCTGCCGGAGGTACGTCGTGTGCCCGCGGTGGACCACGTCGAAGCAGCCGTTCGTGAACACCACGCGTCGTCCGGCGGCACGGGCGGCGTCCACGGCGAGCGACAGGTCGTCGTGGTCGACCACGGTCGCGGCGGGGGCGGTCACCGACTCGAGCAGGGCGGCGGCCGAGCACACCGAGGTCCCGGCCTCGCGCACGACCACGTCGGCGGCGGCCTGGGCGACCGCGACGGCGTCCCGGAGCGGGGTGTCGACGGCGAGCGCGACGGTGGCGGCGGCGCAGAACGTGTCGCCGGCGCCGGACGCCTGCTGCTCGGAGGCGGGGGTCGCGCGGGTCCGGAACGCCTGCTCGGCGTCCGGCTCGAGCAGGACGGTGCCGTCCCGGTCGAGCGTGACGACGGCGGCGCGCGCACCGGACCGGGCGAGGACGTCGGCGCGGGCGTCCACCACGACGGGGACCCGGGCGGCACCGGCGCCGAGTTCCCGGCCGAGCAGGCCCGCGGTCTCGCCGGCGTTCGGCGTCACGAGGTCGGGGTGCAGGGCGGCCCAGCGGGTCAGGTCGTGCGCGTCGACGACCACCGCGTTGGGGCGGTCCCGGTCGAGCACGGGGACGACGTCCGACGGCTCGACGCCCAGGCCGTAGTCGCAGACCACGGCGGCGTCGGCACCGCGGACGGCACGGGCGACCGCCTCGGCGAGCCGTGCGCCGTCCCGGGCGTGCGGGGCCTCGGTGATCTCGTCGACGCGGACGACCACGCGGTCGCCGCCGACCACACGGGTCTTCGTCGTGGTGCGGGCGCCGGGGACCTCCACGAGGAAGGTCGTGTCCACGCCGGCGGCACTGAGCCGCTCGCGCAGCACGCGTCCGGACTCGTCGTCGCCGACGAGCCCGACCATCCGGACGCGGGCGCCGAGGGCGCGTGCGTTGACGGCGGTGTTCGCGGCGCCGCCCGGGACCGCGACGGTCTCGGTGACGCGGACGACGGGTGCGGGGGCCTCGCGGGAGACCCGTTCGGCCTCGCCGACCGTCCACTGGTCGAGGATGCAGTCGCCGACCACGACGACGAGCGGTTCGCGGTCGTCGACGGCGGCGACGAGGTCGCGGACGAGACGGACGTCGGCGGTCATCGGGTCTCCTCGGTGTTCGCTGTGGTGCCGACCCCGGAGCCGGTGGCGACACCGGTGCCGGCGTCGGAGCCGGCGGCGGCACCGGTGCCGGCGTCGGTGCTGGCGGCGGCATCCGTACCGGCGGTGTCGCCGGTCTCGGCCGCCGCGGTGCTCGGCGTCGTGGTGGCCGGTGTCGTGGCGCCGGTCCCGGCCACTGCGGTGCTCGTGCTCGTGCTCGTGCTCGTGCTGTCGGAGCGTCGTGCCGGTGCCGCCTCGAGGTGCACGACCGTCGTGGTCGTCATCTCGTCGAGCAGGTGCGGCCCGTACCCGAAGCCGGCGCCCGAGGCACCGCGGGGCTGGGCGCTGCCGCCCGGTGCGCCGCCGAAGACGGCGTTCACCTTCACGGTGCCGACCGGCAGCTCGGCCGCGGCACGCAGCGCGTGGCCGGTGTCGGCGGTCAGGACGGTCGCGGCGAGGCCGTAGCGGTCGGCGGCGGCGAGGCGGAGCCCCTCGTCGAAGGACTCGACGACGCGGACGGGGGCGATCGGCCCGAAGGTCTCCTCGATCATCACGAGCATGGTGTCCGTGACCCCGGTCAGGACCGTCGCCGGGTAGAACGCTCCCGGACCGCCCGGGACGACCCCGCCGGTCTCGACCGTGGCCCCGGCACGCACGGCGTCGTCGACGTGGGCCTGCACGGTGTGGCGCAGCCGCTCGTCGACGAGCGGGCCGAAGTCGGCGGCCGCCGAGGCGGTGCGGCGCTCGGCCTCGGCGACGAGTGCGGCGACGAAGGGCTCGGCGACCGCGCGGTGCACGTAGACGCGCTCGACGCTCGTGCAGATCTGCCCGGTGTTCGCGAACGCGCCGAGGGCGACCTGCGCCGCGGCCCACTCCGGGTCGACGTCGCCGTCCACGACCACGGGGTCGTTGCCGCCGTTCTCGCGGATGACGTGGGCGCGCGTGCGGGTGGCGACCTCGGCGAGGCGGTCGCCCGTCGCGGTCGAACCGACGTGCGCGTACACGTCGATGCCGTCCTGCTCGAGCAGGAGCTCGCCCGTGGTCGCGTCACCGTCGACCCCGACGAGGACGCCCTCGGGGAGCACCTCGGCGAGCAGGGCGTTCAGCCGGGCCGTCGTGGCGGGGGAGCGCTCACTGCCCTTGTGCACGACGGTGTTGCCGGTCACGACTGCCGCGCCGAGGATCCCGCACGCCACGGCGACCGGGTCGTTCCACGGGGTCAGGGCGAGCACCACGCCGCGGGGGTGCGGGACGGACCAGTCGGCGGCGCCGAACTGCCCGCGGAGGGCCTCGCCGCGGTGGACCGGCCCGAGCTCGGCGTACTGGACCAGCGTGCCGATGCCGGCGTGCACGCCGCCGAGGGCGTCACCGGGGACCTTGCCGGTCTCGCGCGTGTTGAGGTCGGCGAGTTCCTGGGCGTGCGCACGCAGGTGCTCGGCCGCCGCGTGCAGGAGCGCCCCGCGCTCCGCCGGTGCCGTCCGTGCCCACGCCGGGAACGCCGCACGTGCCCGGGCCACCGCGGTGCGCACCTCGGTCGGCGCGGTGCGGGCGGTGGTCGACGCCACCGCGCCCGTGACGGGGTCGGTGACGACGATCGCATCGGCGTCGGTCTCGGTCGTGGACGGTGCAGCGAGGGTCATGGATGTCCTTCGAGTGGCGGGCGGGGAGCCCCACGCTGCTCGGGCCACCCTGGGCGGCCGTCCGGGTGCGCGGTGCTCATCCGCAGAACGCAGGCGCCCCACGACCGTCGTCCGCGGAGCGCACCGGTGGTGGGCGATCCGGCCGTCGCGCGCCCCGTGCCCGCGCAGTCCGACCACGCTCTCGGGACCGCTCCGGTAGACGAGGATGCGTGCAGCTGATCGGCAACGGTGGAGAACGGTTCGACGACGTCCGGGAGATCGCGGTGCTCCGCGGTGGTGGCCTGGGAGACCTGATGTTCGCGGTCCCCGCACTCGAGGCGTTGGCCGCCGCGTACCCCGAGGCCCGCATCACCCTGCTCGGCACCCCGCTCGCACCGGCGGTCCTGCGCGGACGCACCGACGCGGTGCACGCCTTCGAGGAGCTCCCCGTCGCCCCCGGCGTCCGTGAGTCCGGCGACGGCGCCCCCGACCTCGAGGAGTTCGTCGCCCGGCTGCACGGCCGCTTCGACCTCGCCGTGCAGGTGCACGGCGGCGGGCGCAACTCGAACCCGTTCCTGCTCCGGCTCGGCGCCCGGCACACCGTCGGCACCGCCACCGAGGACGCCGAGGTCCTGGAGCGCTGGGTCCGCTACGTCTACTACCAGCACGAGGTGCTGCGCGGCCTCGAGGTCGCCTCGCTCGCCGGCGCCGCACCGGTGACGCTCGACCCCCGCGTCCGCGTGACGGACGAGGAACGCTCGGCCGTCCGGGAGCGCCTCGGCGTGACGGGCCGGCTCGTCGCGGTGCACCCCGGTGCCACCGACCCGCGGCGACGCTGGAGCCCGGAGCACTTCGCGGCCGTCGTCACCGCCCGGCTCGACGCCGGGGACGACGTGGTGCTCGTCGGCGACGCGTCCGACGTGCCGGCGTCGCAGGCGATCCGCGGCGCGGTCCCCACGGCGCTGCACGACCACCTGCACGACCTCACCGACGCGCTGCCGCTGACCGAGCTG
This sequence comes from Curtobacterium sp. MCBA15_004, assembly GCF_001865055.2. NCBI lineage: Bacteria > Bacillati > Actinomycetota > Actinomycetes > Micrococcales > Microbacteriaceae > Curtobacterium > Curtobacterium sp. MCBA15_004. The sequence goes on from NZ_CP126266.1 coordinate 1,787,277, forward strand.
CCCGCGGTGCTCGCCGCCGCCGACGTGCTGGTCGGGGACGACTCGGGACCGCGGCACCTCGCGGTCGCCGTGGGCACCCCGACGGTCGGCGTGTTCTGGTTCGGGAACGTCGTCAACGCGGGCCCGACCGACCGCGGCCGCCACCGTGTGCACCTGTCCTTCGTCACGCGGTGCCCGGTCTGCGGCGTCGACGTCACGCAGGTGGGCTGGACCGCGGAGCGCTGCGAGCACGACCCGTCGTACGTCGACGAGGTCACGCCCGAGGCCGTCCTGGCGGACGTCGCGGACCTGTTGGCCACGACGGTCAGGCCGGTCGCCGTCGCGCGCTGACGCACGATCGGTCGGGAGGCGCCGCCCACCCCGCCCCGCCGGTCCGGCCCGGCCGTCGGTCGCGTCGCCACGCGCGGCCCCGCACGTCGAGGTGCCGAGGACGCGCGTGGCGTGTACGTCGAGGTGTCAGGGGCGGCACGAAGAACGCCCCGCGGTTCCAGGATTCTGGGACCTCGGGGCGCTCTCGACCCGACCCGGGCGACCTACGGCCAGCTGGGCTCGGTCGCCGGCATGATCGACAGCTCGCGGATCTCGCACCCGGCCGGCTGCGACAGCGCGAACAGGATCGCGTTCGCGACGTACTCCGGCTCGATGAGCTGCGCGTCCGGGCCCGGCTTGTACTGCTCGGTGCGGCCCTCGAAGAACGCCGTGCGCATGCCGGCGGGGATGATGTTCGTCACGCCGATGCGCCCGGCGGTCTCGGCCGCGAGGGCCTGTGAGAACCCGCGGACGCCGAACTTCGACGCCGAGTAGGCGGTGCCGTCGCCGACCCCGCGCAGCGCGAGCGAGGACGAGATCGTCACGACGCGGCCGTGCGTGGCCTCGAGCGCGGGCAGCGCGGCACGCACGACGGCGGCCGTGCCGAGCAGGTTCACGCCGACGATCTGCTCCCAGTCGCCGGAGGTCAGTGCGCCGATCGGGGCCGGCTTGTCGATGCCCGCGGCGGTGACCACGGCGTCGAGTCCGCCGTGGCGCTCGGCGGCGGCGCGGACGGCCTGCTCGGTGGCCTCGGTGTCGGTCACGTCGACCGCGACGGCGTCGACGCCCTCGGGGACCGCGTCGATCCGCAGGTCGAGGACGATCGGGGTACCGCCGGCCTCGGTGACGGCGGCGACGACCGCCGCGCCGAGACCCGAGGCGCCGCCGGTGACGAGGACGCGGCCGATGGGGGTGGTGGGGACGGGCATGGACTTCCTTCCGGGAGGTCGTGGTGCGGTCCGTCGGTGGTGCCGGCGGACGGTCGTGGAGGTGGGGACCGGCGGACGGGAGGCGCGTGGCGGCGGTGCGCCGTGCCTCCCGTCCGGTGGGTGGTCGGGTGGGGCGGCGTCAGCCGACCCGCGCGATGGCGGCGGCGAGCCGGGTGGTCGAGCGCCCCGCGTGGAACGGCACCGTGACGACACGGCCTCCCCACTCGGCGAGCGTCGCCGCCTCGGGCAGCTCGCTCGCGGCGTAGTCGCCGCCCTTCGCCCAGACGTCGGGGCGGAAGCGGCGGAGCGCCTCGTCGGGGGTGTGCTCGTCGAACACGACCACGGCGTCGACGCAGTCGAGCGCGAGCAGCAGCTCGACCCGGTCGTCCTGCGTCATGATCGGCCGCTCCGGGCCCTCGAGGGCGCGGACCGAGTCGTCGGAGTTGAGGCAGACGACCAGGCAGTCACCGAGCGCGCGCGCCGCGGAGAGCGTGCGCGCGTGTCCGGCGTGCAGGAGGTCGAAGCAGCCGCCGGTCGCGACGACCGTGCCGCCGGCGCTGCGGACCTCGTGCACGACCCGCATCGCGTCGCGGTCGACGCCGGGGACCGGGACGGGCGCGGGACCGTCGTCGGCGAACAGCGCGGTGACGCCGCCCGCGGCGAGGTACTCCGATGCGGCGAGCACCCCGGCGGCGACGGCGTCGGCGACGTCCGTACCCTCGGCCAGGGCCACCGCGACGCCGGCCGCGAGCCGGTCGCCGGCGCCGCAGGGGTCGCCCGCGGTGACCGACGGGGCGGGGACGAACCGGCTGTCGAGCGCGTGCGCGCCGCCGTCGGCCGAGGGACGCCGGCTCGCGACCAGGGCGCCGCGGTCGCCGAGCGTCACGGCCACGGCGGCGACGTCCCAGGTGGCGACGAGCGCTGCGGCGGCGTCGGTGGCGAAGGGCACGCCCTCGCCGGACAGGTCGGTGAAGCGCCGTGCCTCGCTCGAGTTCGGCGTGACGACCGCGGTGCCGGCGACCGGTGCTGCGCCCTTCGGGTGTGGGTCCCACACGACCGGGGTGTGCTCGGCGACCCGGCCGAGCGCGGCACGCAGGCCGGCGGAGGCGGCGACGCCGCGACCGTAGTCGGCGACGACGATCGCGTCGGCGCCCTCGAGCGCGGCGGTCATCTCCGGGGTGGTGTCCGGGACGGGCGGGGTCGCGCAGCCCTCGTCGATGCGGACGAGGGCGTGGTCGACGACCCGTACGCGGGTCTTCACCGGCGTCGGGGCGCCGGACGGTCCGGCGACGACGTGGACGTCCGGCAGCAGGGCTCGGATCTCGTCGGCGCGGTCGTCGTCGCTCAGGACCGTGACGAGGGTGACGTCGTGGCCGTCCCGGGCGAGCATCGAGGCGACGAGCCCGGCGCCACCGGCACGGCGGTCGTCGGTGCGGACGTCGACGACGGGGACCGGGGCGTCGGGGCTGAGTCGTTCGCTCGTGCCCGAGACGTCGACGTCGAGCAGGGTGTCGCCGACCACGACGACGCGGCGGCGTGTGCCGTGCGTGCCGGCAGTGTCGCCAGTGTCGGCGGTCTCGGTGGCGCGCGGCGTGCCGGCGGTCTCGGCGGTCTTGGTGGCGCGGGGTGTGCCGGCGGTCTCGGTTGCACCCGGTGCGCCGCTCATCGGCGTGCTCCGCGGCGCAGGGCGGGCTCCATCGCTCGGCACAGGGCGTGCACGAGGACGAGCTGCGCCTCCTGCACGTTCGCCGACGGCCCCTCGATCCGGATCGCGTCGTCCACGGCGTCGGCCAGCGGGTTCGGGCCGGGGCCGGTCATCGCGATCGACCGGGCGCCCACCGCGCGGGCAGCCGCTGCGGCGCGGAGCAGGTTCGGGCTCTTGCCGCTCGTGCTGAGCAGCACGACCACGTCCCCGGCTCGGGCGTGCGCCGTGACCTGGCGGGCGAAGACCTCGTCGAAGCCGTAGTCGTTGCCGATCGCGGTGACGGCGGACGACTCGGCGTGCAGCGAGATCGCCGAGTACGCCGGGCGGTCGCCGTCGAAGCGGCCGGTGAGCTCGGAGGTCAGGTGCTGCGCCTCCGCGGCCGACCCGCCGTTCCCGGCGGCGAGGAGCCGACGACCGGCGACGAGCCGTGACGCGATGTCGTCCGCCCAGGCGGCGATGTGGTCCTTGTGGTCGACGAGCGACGCGATCACCGGGACCGAGGCCGCGATGTGGTCGACGACGGTGCGGACGCTGCTGTCCTCGGTGCCCGGGTCGCGGGTGCCGGCCTGCTGGTCGATGGTCATCGTGCGGTCCTCTCCGTCGGGAGCGTGGAGCGGGAGGTCCGTCCGACGCGGGTGGGGCGGGAGCCCGTGGTCGTGGTGGTCGGCACGGCGGCCGACCCGGCGACGAGCCGTTCGTAGACGCGCTCGCTGTCCGCGGCGACCTTGTGCCAGGTGTACTTCGTCTCGGCGCGACGTCGCCCGGCGCGGCCGTACGCCTCGCGACGCTCCGGCTCGTCGAGCACGAGGCCGACCGCGGCCGCGACCGCGTGCTCGTCCCGCGGGGGGACGTGCAGGCCGGTCGCGTCCTCGACGACGGTGTCGATGAGGCCGCCGACGCTCGACGCCACGACGGGACGGCCGCAGGCCATCGCCTCGAGCGGGACGATCCCGAAGGGCTCGTACCAGGGGGCGCAGACGACGACGTCGGCGCTGCGGTACACCTCCGGCATGTCGCGCTGGCCGAGCTGCCCCCGGAAGGACACGTGCTCGCGGACACCGAGCGAGCGGGCCAGGGCGTCCAGGCGCTGGTACTCGGGGTCGTCGACGAGGTCGGCCCCGGCGACACCGGCGCCGCCGACGACGACGAGCTCGACGTCGCGTCCCTCGTCGAGGAGCTTCGCGAGGGCGGCGATCGTCGTGCCGACGCCCTTCCGGCGCACCAGGCGCGACGCCGTGAGCACACGGAAGGTGCGACCGCGCTCCTCGACCGGTCCGTCGGGCGTGAACAGCTCGGTGTCGACGCCGCAGGGCACGACCGAGATCGCGTGCAGGGGGACGCCGAGCGCCTTGAGCTCGAACGCCTCGTCGGAGCAGGTCGCGATGACCTGGTCGGCGGTGCGGCCGACCGCGGGCTCGACCCACTCGCGCTCCCCGGGGCTCGTGTCCGCCGTCCCCTGGTGCCGACGCTTCACGACGCCGAGCGCGTGGAACGTCTGCACCACGGGGATGCGGACACCGCCGGTGCGCGCCTGGACCTGCTGGACGGCGTCGATCGCGGCGTGCCCGGACATCCAGAAGTGCCCGTGCACGACGTCGGGTCGGTCGAGGAACCACTCGGCGGCGAGCACCGAGGCGAAGGTCCCCATGTACGGGTACAGGTCGTCCTTCGGCACGTGGCGCGCGGGTCCGGCGTCGACGTGCACGACCTCGACCCCGGGCCGCAGGGCGACCCGGACGGGCAGGTCGGCGTCGTCGCGGCGGGTGTACACGGTGACCTGGTGCCCCCGGTCGGCGAGGGCCCCGGAGAGCTCCGCGACGTGCACGTTCTGTCCGCCGGCGTCCACGCCGCCGAGGACGGCGAGCGGGCTGGCGTGTTCGGAGACCATGGCGATCCTCATCGCGCGCTCCCTTCCAGCGCGGGCGTCGCCGCGCGGTCGCGTCGCGCTCCGCGCGCGACGGCGTCGTCGAGGAGGTCGTCCCAGTCCGCCAGGTACCGGCCGAGCGCGTGCCGCGCGAGCGCGGCCTCCCGTGCCACGGCACCGCGGCGGCGGGCCTCCTCGGGGTCCTCCAGGAGCGTCCGGGAGGCGCGGACCAGGTCCGCCACGTCGGTCGCGATCGCGCCGGCGTCGGCGGGCACCGACCGCGGCGCGTCCGTCGTGGCGAGGACGAGCACCGGCATCGCCATGTGCATCGCCTCGATGAGCGAGAGCCCGAGGGACGTCCACCGGTTCGGGTGCACGTATGCGCGCCGCTCGGCGAGCGCGGCGTGCATCGGGTCGGCGGGGACGTCTCCGAGCGGGACGACGCGGTCGCCGAAGCCGAGCTCCGGGAGCCGGTCGGTGCCCATGCCCCAGACGTCGACGGGTGCGACCGCGGCGAAGCGGGGGAGCAGGTCGGTCCCGACCACGCGACCGCGGCGGACTGGTTCGTTGATGACGACGCCGAACCGCTCGAGCGCCCCCGTGTACAGCGGACCCGGGTCGACGACGCCGTGCTCGACCACGGTGGTGCGGGTGCGACCGCAGTCCCACATCAGGGCGTTCCAGTGCGTCACGTGCGCGATGACGAGGTCGTCGCGGTCGCGCATCGGGTGCAGGCTGCCCGGCACGTCGACCCGCGGGGCGTTGTGCTCGACGAAGACCATCGGGACGTCCCGGCCACCGAGCAGCCGCTGTGCTTCCTCGAGTTCCTCGGTGCGCTGGAGGACGACCACGTCGACCTCGGCGTCGACCAGGTCGGCCGGGTCGATCTCGATCGCCGAGTCCGGCCAGTCACGTCCGCCTCGGCCGAGGCCCCAGCCGTCGCGGGCGGGGGTGGTCGGGATGAGGTACTCGTGGGGGCCGCGGACGAAGGCGTCCATCCAGCCGCCGTGCACGTGCCACACGAGGATCCGCATGCAGGGCCTTCCGTCTCGTCGGTGCCCCTCCGGGAGGCCTGCGGCCGGGGTCGGTGACCCGTGGTCGAGGAGAAGGAGGAGCAGTGGCGCACGCTACGCAGCGACTGCTCCTCCTCCTCGCAGGCTTCCGCGCGATCATCCGCGCAGCGCGACCACCAGTCGCTCGTGGGCCGCCAGGACGTCCTCGACGCGCACTCCGGACAGGCACGGGTGCCCGGCGACCGGGCACTCGCGGGCCCGGCTGAGGCGGCACGGTGCGGCCTGGTCACCGAGCAGCTCGACGGCCGGGGCGTACGGCGCCCACTTCACCGCGGGCACCACGGGGGAGAACAGGCTGACGATCGGGGCACCCACCGCGGCCGCGAGGTGCGCGGGCCCGGTGTTGCCGACGACGACCACCTCGGCGCCGGCGAGCACGGCCGCGAGCTCGGCGGGGCTCGTCCGGCCGCCGAGGTCGAGCGCGGTGTCGCCCGCGACCGCCGCGGTGAGCGCGCGTTCGCCCGGGCTGCCGGTCACGACGACCGGGACGCCGCGGGCCGCGTACGCGGCGACGAGCGCGCGGTGGTGGCCCTCGGGCCACGACCGCGCCGGGACGCTCGCTCCGGGGTGGACGACCACGTAGCGGTCGAGCGCGACCACCTCTGGCGGTGCGACGGCGTCGTGCCGCACCGCGAGCCTCCCGTCGTCACCCGGCGGCAGCCGGAACCCGGCGGCCTCGGCGATGCGCAGCGCCCGCTCCGGTTCGGGCAGGTCCTCGGGCAGGTCCTCGCCGGGCCGCAGCCGCACGTCGAGCAGCGACCCGGGGTGGTCGACCGAGGCGCCGGAGACGCGGGCGACCCCGGCCAGGCGGAGGAGCAGCGCGACCGGCAGGGGGGACTGGTGGAACGAGGTGAGGACGACGGCCTCGTCCGGCTGTTCCTCGGTGACGAGCGCGCGGAACTCGCCGAGCAGGGCGTCGTCGATCGGTCGGGCGGTCTCGGTGACCCACGGCGCCGCCCACACCCGCACGCGGTCGACCCCGGGCAGGAGGTCGGCGGCGGGGGAGCCCTGCGGCCCGCAGAGCATCGTGACGTGCGACGCGCCGGCCGCGACGGCGCGGACGGCGGGGCCGGCGACCAGGACGTCACCGAACGAGTCGAGGCGCACCACGAGGACGCGGGGGCGGCGGGGCTCGTCGGCGGGGGACGTGCCTCCGGTCTCCGTCCCCACGGGCGTGCCGACCGGCTCCGTCCCCGTAGGCGTGCCGTCCGGCTCCGCGCCCACGGGCGTGCCGTCCGGCTCCGCGCCCACGGGCGTGCCGCCCGGCTCCCCGCTCACGCGCGTGCGGCGGGGACGCGGGCGAGCACCGCGGTCACGGCGTCGTCGAGCGAGTCGACGACGGTGTCCGCCGCGTCGACCTCCTCTGCGCGGGTCCGCGGGGTGGGCACGAGGATGCCCTGCGCGCCGGCGGCGACCGCGGCGCCGACGTCGGCGCCGATGTCCCCGACCACGACGAGCTCGGACGGGTCGATCCCGAGCCGTTCCGCCGCGTCGAGCACCATGCCCGGCCGCGGCTTCCGGCACCGGCAGTCGTCCCCGGCGTCGTGCGGGCAGACACACCACACGTCGAAGGGGCCGACGAGCTCGTCGACCCGGGCGTTCGTCGCGTCCACCTGCTCGCGGGTGGCGAGGCCCTTCGCGATCGCGGACTGGTTCGTCACGACGCCGACGCGGAGCCCGGCGGCACGCGCACGCTCGACCGCACGGTGCGCACCCGGCACCGGCACGACGAGTCGCGGGTCGGCGTTGTACGGGACGTCGATCACGAGCGTGTCGTCACGGTCGAACAGGAGACCGCGCACGACGCGGTCCTTCGCGAGGGCCATGCCCCAGTGCTACCGGAGCGCACCCGCGAACGCCCCCAGTGCGATCCGGTTAGCGTCGCCGGGGTGACCGCCGTCCCCACGCTGCCCCCGTCCGACGGGCGCCCGGACCTCCTGGTCCTGCGCGCCATCAAGCTCGGCGACGCCCTCGTCGCCGTCCCCGCGCTGCACGCCCTCCGCCGGGCCTTCCCGGGCCACCGCATCACCCTCGCGACCACCGCCTGGCTCGCCCCGGTCGTCGAGCTCCTCCCCGTCGACGTGCACCTCGCCCAGCACGGGCTCGACCACGCGATCGCCGCGCCGCACCGTGCGGTCGACGTGGCGGTCAACCTGCACGGCGTCGGCCCGGAGTCGTCCGACCTCGTCGCCGCGCTCGGTGCGCGCCGGGTGATCGGCCACGCCGACCCCGCCCACGGGTACGACGGCCCGGAGTGGCCGGACGACGTCCACGAGCGCGAGCGCTGGGCACGCCTGGTCACCTGGCACGGCATCCCCGCCGACCCGGACGACGTCGCGATCGCCCGCCCCGAGACCCCCTCGGTCGCGCCCGGGGCGGCCGTCGTGCACGTGGGCGCCTTCCACGGTGCCCGGCACTGGCCCACCGACCGGTTCGCGGCCGTCGCGCGCGGGCTGCGGGAGCGCGGACACGACGTGGTCCTGACGGGAGGCGCGGACGACGTCGACCGCGCGGCGGCCGTCGCGCAGGGGGCCGGTCTGGCGCCGGAGGCGGTGCTGGCCGGCGTGCTCGACCTGCAGCCGTTCGCGGCCGTGATCGCCGATGCGGCGGTCGTCGTCACGGTCGACACCGGCGCGGCGCACCTCGCGTCCGCCTACGGCGTCCCGTCGGTCGTGGTGTTCGGTCCGGCGCCGCCCGAGGCATGGGGTCCGCCGGCGTCCGGTCCGCACGTCGTCCTCACCGACGCGTCGGTCCGCCGTGGCGACGTGTTCGCCGAGGACCCGGACCCGGCGCTCCTCGCGGTGGGCGTCGACGACGTGCTCGCCGCGGTCGACTCGCTGCCCGTGACCGTCCGCAGCAGCGCTCGGTAGCGTCGAGGACGACCTGTCCTGCTCGAAGGGAGCACCCCGTGTTCGAAGCTGCTGACGTCCGCGACTGGATCGGCCTCGCCGTCGTCGACGACACCGAGGACAAGATCGGCACCCTCGAGAGCATCTACTACGACACCGCCACGTCGGAGCCGGCCTTCGGCTCCGTGACCACCGGCCTCGTCGGCTTCCAGAAGCTCCTGTTCGTGCCGCTCGTCGGCGCCACCGTCGCGCCGAAGCACCTGCGTGTCGCGTTCCCGAAGAAGCTCGTCAAGGACGCGCCGTCGATCCCGACCGACGGCGAGCTCGAGGCGACGACCGAGCCGGTGCTGTACGAGCACTACGGCCTGCAGTACCAGACCGGCAGCGGCGGCGAGCGGCGCCTGGGACGGCGCTGACCGCGGCGGGCGGGTCGGACCGGTAGCCTGGTCCGTCCCGCCCGCGCCCCGCGCGGCGGTGTCGTCCGTCCCGTCCCGTGGAGGTCCCCCTGCTGCGCTCCCGGATCCCGCGCGCCCTGGCCACGGCGCTGGCCGTCGTCCTCGTCGCCGTGTGCGGGGTCGCCGTGGGCAGCGGAACCGGTGCCGGCGGCGTGCTCGGGGTCCCGTCCGCTGCTGCCGCGCCGATGTGGCCGGTGCCGGCCCCGTTCCCGACGACCGACCCGCCGACCGACACCCTCGCGGGTCTCCCGCCGGGCAGCGAGTACGTCGCGCTCGGCGACTCGTACTCCGCCGGCTACGGTCTGCCGGACCCGACCGGGTTGCCGACAGCAGTGTGCGGGCAGTCCGCGCGGGACTACCCGCACCGGATCGCTGCGCGGTACGGCCTCGTGCTGCACGACGTGACGTGCGGTGGGGCGACGAGCCGCGACGTCGTCTCGGGCCACCAGTTCAAGGGCGTGCCGCCGCAGATCCGGGCGCTGTCCGACCGGACACGGCTCGTGACCCTGTCCATCGGGGGCAACGACGCCGGGCTGTTCAGCACCGCGGCCTCGTGCCTGGCGCTCGCGCCGGACGGTCCGGTGTTCTCCGGGCGGGACGCACCGTCGTGCCGGAGCCAGCTCGTGCGCGGCGGTGTCGACGAACTCGGCGACACGATCCGGTCCGACGTCTCGCTCGGCATCGCCGACACCCTCGCGCGGGTCCGTGCAGCGGCACCGAACGCGGTCGTCGTCCTCGTCGGGTACCCGGCGATCTTCCCCGACGCCGAGCACACGCCGAAGGGCGGTTGCTTCCGGCCGACCCTCGACCTCGGCACCTTGGCGGGGCGCTTCCCGACCGACACGTACCCGTTCACCGACACCGACGTGCGCTACCTGCACGGCGTCCAGGCCGACCTCGACGAGGTCTCGGCCGCGGCGGCCCGCGCAGCGGGCGTGTCCTACGTCGACGCGTTCACGAGCACCCAGGCGCGGACCGCGTGCGCGACGAGCCGTGCGTACGTCGAGGGGGTGACGTTGGAGGGCAGCCGGAACCTCAGCCGCATCGACCTCGTCGCCGGGTCACTGCACCCGAACGAGCGCGGCGTCGCGTACCTGACCCGGCGGGTGGCCGCCGAGCTGCAGACCCTCGCCGGCTGATCCCGACCGTGGCAGCGCCGGCGCGCGGGCCCCGTCCCGTCGGGCTAGCCTCGGGCCGTGGTCACCAGCGCCGGACTCCTGCTGCACCGCGGATCCGTCGCGGGCGGTGACGCGGAGGTGTTCCTCGCGCACATGGGCGGCCCGTTCTGGCGCTCCCGCCCGCGCGCCTGGTCGATCCCGAAGGGCCTCGTCGAGGCGGGGGAGGACCCGCTCGACACCGCGCGGCGCGAGTTCGCCGAGGAGATCGGCGTCCCGCCACCGACGGGCACCGTGGTCGACCTCGGCGAGGTCCGGCAGGCGTCGGGCAAGCGCGTGCACGTGTTCGCCGTCCGTGCGGAGGACTTCGGCGTCGACGTCGTCCGGAGCAACACCGTGCGCCTCGAACTCCCGCGGGGGTCGGGCCGCTTCGTCGAGGTCCCGGAGGTGGACGACGCCCGGTGGGTGCCGCTCGCCGCGGCGCGGGACCTGCTCGTCGCGGGACAGGTCCCCGTGCTCGACCGCCTGCCGGGCTGACGGCCCGGAGCCCGCGGTCCGCCGCGCTCCCGCACGACCAGAGGCAGCTCGCGCCACGTCGTTCCGTGGCGCGACGTGCTTCCGTTTGTGTGCAGCCACCGCCTGTCGAGCGCCGCCCGGCGTGCGCAAGGCGCGACCGCCGCGCAACCACCCACCGGCCTGGAGGCGCAGCTCCAGTCCGCCCCGCGCCTCCCGTCCGGCGGTGCCGCGGTTCACCGCGCTCCCGCACAACCAGAGGCACGTCGCGCCACGTGGTTCCGTGGCGCAACGTGCCTCCCGTTGTGCGCAGCCACCCCGCGTCGAGCGCCGCCCGGCGGGCGCAGCGCGCCGGCGCACCGCGCGCGACCACCCGCCGGCCGGGAGGCGCAGTACCAGCCCGCCCCGCGCCTCCTGTCCGTCGGTTCCGCGGTTCACCTCGCCTCCGCACAACGGGGAGCACGTCGCGCCACGTCGTTCCGTGGCGCGACCTGCCTCCCGTTGTGCGCAGCCACCGCGCGTCCAGCGCCGCCCGGCGTGCGCAACGCGCCCGCGCACCGGGCGCGACGACCCACCGGCCGGGAGGCGCGGCACCAGCGCGCCCCGCGCCTCCCGGCCGACGGACCCGCCACGGGTTCCGTCGAGGCAGGCACGGACATGCTCTCGCTCATCGGATAACCTGAGGACTCGTCAAGGATCCGGCGCGGGACAGGGGAACACTCATGCGCCGACTGCGCACGATCACGGCCGGCGCGACCGGCGTCGTCCTCGGACTGGGCCTCGTGCTCGCGGGGGCGACCACAGCGACCGCCGCGACCGAGGGGCACTGGGGTGTCTTCACCGCCACGGGGAAGGCGGGCGCCTACACCGGTGAGGTGGCCCTGCCCGGCTTCCCGACGACCACCTGGACGTCGACCTCGCGCCAGGCACAGGTCATCGGCGGCACGACGACGGGTCAGGGCCCGTCCACGCCGCCCGGCGCGGTCTACGGGGACAGCAGGGGCAACTCGTACCTCAACCTCCGTCCGGCCGCCGACCGCCCCGACGCGTCGGGTGCAGCCAGGACGACCTACACCTTCGCGGGAGGCACGCCCGGTGCGGGCGGGTGGTCGTTCGTGCTCGGGGACATCGACGCCGACCAGGCGACGATCGCGGCGACCCTTGCCGACGGCAGCCCCGCCTCCGTCGCACAGCTCGGGTACCAGGGGTCGTACAACTCGTGCTCGACCGTCTCGCCCGGCGGGTGGAGCTGCCCGAGGGACCCGGGCGGTGTGCCCGCCGGGCAGGACGTGCCGACCTGGGACGCCGCGACCGGCGTCCTGCGTGGCAACGCCGGTGCGGTCGACACCGCGGGGGCGACCGCGTGGTTCACGCCCACGGCCTCCCTCGCGACGCTCACGATCGCGTTCCAGCAGCGCAGCGGTGCCCCCGTCTACCAGACCTGGTTCGCCAACCGCACCTCGTCCCTCTCCGGCACCGCGACCCTCGACGGGGCGGCCCTCCCGGACGCCCTGGTGACGGTGACCGCACCGAACGGGTCGGTCGTCACGACCACGACCGACGCGCAGGGGCGCTGGTCCGTCCCGGCGCTGACACAGGCCGACGGCTACCGGGTCTCGGTCTCGACCCCGGACAACGCGACCGTGCAGACCGCTCCCGGCCCGGTGTCCCTCCGCGCCGACGTGACGGGCGCCGACACCGCCTTCGTCACGCCGCCCGGCACCGTCGCGGTGGACGGCACCGTGGTGGACACCGCGGGCACCCCGGTCGCCGACGTCCCGGTGGTCGTCAGGGACGCGACGGACGGCACGGTCCTCGCCGAGGTCACCACCGACGGTGACGGCGCCTGGACCGCCGTCGGTCTCCCCGCGGGGTCCGCCATCGTGGCGAGCGTCGTCGGCGGCACCCCGGTCGCGGCCACGACCGGTGCGGACGGCGCGCCGACCGTCGTCCTGGCGCCCATCGTCGTGCAGGCACCGCTCGCCACGATCAGCGGGCGGGTCACCCTCGACGGTGCCGCGCCGAGTGCATCGACGGTCGAACTCGTGCAGGCCGGGAGGGTGGTCGCGACCACCACCACGGCGCCCGACGGCTCCTACGACTTCCGCGTCCTTCCCGGGACCTACACCGTCCGCACCACCGAGCCCGTGGTCGGTGCGACGGGCAGCACCGAGGTCACGGTCACGGCGACCGGCTCCGGGACGGCGAGCGCGGACTTCCCGTTCGCCACGCCCGTCCCGTCGACCACCTCACAGGCGGGGTCCGTGAGCTACCGCGGCGGCGCTCCGGTGGCCGGAGCGACCGTGACGGCCCGACCGGTCGAGGCCGGTTCGGGCACCGTCGTCGTCGTGACGACCGCAGCCGACGGGTCGTACGACCTCACGGGTCTCACCCCGCTGACCGACTACCGCCTGACCGTGACCGGTGCCGAGACCACGTCGGTCACGACGGGTGCGACGGGAGCTGCGACCGCCCGGGTCGACTTCGTCCTCCCGCTGCCGACGGTCGACCAACCCGGAACGGTCACGGACGCGGACGGACGGCCCGCCGCCGGCGTCCCCGTCGTCGCGACGCCCACCGCGGGTGACCCGGTGTCCACGACGACCGCGACGGACGGTACCTTCACGCTGCCCGGTCTGCAGTCGGCGACCGAGTACGACGTCGCGGCCGGCACCGGAGCGACGGCGGGTACCGCGCAGCGGGTCACCACGGCGGCCGTGGGTGCCACGCCGGTGCCGCTGGCGCTGCGCCTGCGCGCCGCCGCCGTCACGCCGGGCCCGGTGACGCCCGCTCCGACACCGGGTGCCGGCCCGACGGCCCCGAGCGGCGTCGGGAGCGCGACTCCCCGCGGGCCGCTCGCGTTCACCGGCGCGGAGGTCGCCCCGACGGCGATCGCCGCGGGTGCTCTGGTCCTGATCGGTGCGGCCGTCCTCACGGCGCGCGCCGCCCGGACGCGACGGCGGGTGGGCGCCGAGCGCGGTTGAGCGCGGCGAGGTTCGCGCGGAGCCGCGGGCCCGCCGACCCGGAGGCGCGGCGCTCGCCCGCCCCGCGCATCCCGCCCGGCGGTTCCAGGGTTCCCCGCGCTCCCGCACAACCCGGAGCACGTCGCGCCACGTGGTTCCGTGGCGCGACGTGCCCGCCGCTTTGCGCAGCGCTACGCGGCCGCGACCGCCCGCCGGACGGGAGGCGCGGCACCAGCCCGCCCCGCGCCTCCCGTCCGGCGGTTCCGCGGTTCACCGCGCTCCCGCACAACCAGGAGCACGTCGCGCCACGCGGTTCCGTGGCGCGACGTGCCGACCGTTGTGCGCAGCGCCCGCGCCCGCGCCTGCGGCCGCGACCGCCCGCCGGACGGGAGGCGCGGCACCAGCCCGCCCCGCGCCTCCCGTCCGGCGGTTCCGCGGTTCACCGCGCTCCCGCACAACCAGGAGCACGTCGCGCCACGTGGTTCCGCGGCGCGACGTGCCGACCGTTGTGCGCAGCGCCCGCGCCCGCGCCTGCGGCCGCGACCGCCCCATCGGTCTGGAGGCGCAGCGCCAGCCCGCCCCGCGCCTCCCGTCCGGCGGTTCCGCGGTCCACCGCGCTCCCGCACAACCAGGAGCACGTCGCGCCACGTGGTTCCGTGGCGCGACGTGCTTCTGGTTGTGCGCAGACAGCTCGCACCACGCGGCACGCGCGCAGCGCAGCAGCGGGCGCAGCAGCGCAGCCTCGCCGCCCCTCAGCCCCGGTGCGTCCGCACCGACCCGGTCGCCGTCCGCACCGACCCCGTCGCCGTCCGCACCGTCCCCGTGACCACGCCGATCGACCCGGTGAGCGTCTGGATCGCCCGTCCGACCACCGGCACCGACGTCGTGACGACCGCGAGCGACGAGGTGATGGCCTCGATCGACGACGTCGACAGGTGCTCCTGCGTGTGCGAGTGCACCGGGAACCCGCGCCGCGCGACGAGCACGACGCCGAGCGACCCGACGAGCACGACCGCACCGGCGAGCGGCATCCACTGCAGCCCGACGGCCCCGAGCGCCTGTCCGCCGACGGCCGCACCCCCGGCGATCCCGATGTTCGACGCACCGTTGACGAGCGCGCCGGCGATGTCGGGGGAGACGCCCCCGGTCCGGATCGCCGCGGCCATGAAGAGGGTGCCCGTGGTGCCGTTGGCGGCCATCCACACGCCGGCGACGACCATGGTCCCGACGAGGGAGCCGTGCACGAACGGCAGCAGGGCGAAGGCGACGACCATCACGGCGATCGCGGCGAGCAGGGTCTGCCGGGGCGCACGGTCGACGAACATGCCCGCGAGCCAGAGCCCGACGATCCCGGTGCCACCGAGCACGAGCAGCGCGCCGCTCACCATCCCGGAGTCGAGTCCGGCGTCGATCGCGTACGGGCCGATGTACGTGTAGACGACGTAGTGGCCGCCGAAGAGCAGCAGGTCGGCCACGACGACCGACAGCAGGCCGGTGCGTGCCCATGCGCGCGGCGAACCGATGTGGGGCGACGCAGCACCGCGGACGGCGGGCAGGAACGCTGCGGCGACGACCGCGAGCCCGGCTGCCGCGACGGCCACGCCGCCGACGGCGGGACGCCAGCCGACGCTCTGCGCCACCCAGGTCGCGAGCGGGACGCCGAGGACGAAGCCGAGCGAGCTGCCGGAGTACACGAAGGCGATCGCGCGGCCGGCCAGGCGCGGCGGGACGATCCGGGTCGCGTAGGCCGAGGCCACGGAGAAGAACAGCGCGTGCGCGACGCCGCCGACGACCCGGCCGGCGCACACGACCGCGAACGAGGGTGCGGTCGCGACGAGCACGTTCGACACCGCGTACCCGACGAGCGTCGCGACGAGCACGGCCTTGCGGGGGAGCCGGGCGGTGAGCGAGGTGAGCGGGAGCGCGAGCAGCGCCACCGCGGCGGCGTACACGGTCACGACGATGCCCATGGTCGACTCGCTGACGCCGAGGTCGCGGCTCATGGTCCCGAGCAGCCCGACCGGCATGAGCTCGGTGGTGATCGCGAAGAACGTCGCGAGACCGAGCACGGCGATGCCGACGACGGACTGGGTGGTGACGGTGATCGGCCGCGTGTTCGTCGACACGGCCGAGGTGGTGGTGTTGGTGGACACGCTGCTGACCTCCTCCGGGGCACGGCGGAGCACGCGTCTGACCGGACCGTCGTGACGGCGGTGCGAGGTGCGCGCTCGCGGTGGGTGTGGACCGGGTCGAGTGACCCGGGATGGTTGTGGACGACTCCACGGCGAGTGCGCTCATCCAGTGTTGCACGCTGCATCCGGATTGCGCGAGGGGCGGAGCCGAGAAAGTCCTAGGAGCGCTCCAACGCAGTGCTGGAGCGGGCATTCCCGATCAGCTCTCGTTCGTCACCGTGCCCTGGACGGCGCCGCCGCGCAGCGTCACCGTGAGGGTCCCGCTGGTCGACTGCGCCGAGAGCGACACCGACCCGTGCAGGGCGTCCTCCCGCGGGTAGCAGGCCGTCGTCGACGCCAGGCGGTTCGCGGTGGCGACCAGGCAGATCGTCGACCGGTCCGTCCCGACGCCGGCCCACACGTTCCAGGGCGTCTCGAACGCGCTGCCGTCGAGCGCACGGTTGGTGAACACCAGGCGGGTGGTCCGCAGGCTGACCGGTGCCTCGACCGGCCCCGGCAGCTGGTCCGCGTAGGTCTGCGGGATGTCGAGCAGCTCCTCGAGCGTCACCGCACCGGGCGTCGGGGTGGTCTGGGGCGCCGACACCGTCTGTTCGTGCGCGGTCCCGACGACCGTGCCGGCACCGAACGCCACGACCGCGGTCACGGCCGCGCCGAGCACGATCCAGATCCGTGGTCGCGTCGTGCGGACCGCCTCGCGGACCCGGGTCACCAGGTCGCGACGACCGCCGTCGCGGTCGGACGGGAGGCCCGACCCACCGCCGCCTCGTCCGTCGCCGCCGTCAGCGGGTGCGTCCACGACACGGGTCGGCTCGCCGGGTCCGCGCACGCCCGGCGGTCCGTCGGAGCGTGCGCGGGCGGACCCCATCACGTCGTGGTCGTGGTCGTGGTCGTGGTCGTGGTCGACCGGCTCCGCCCCGGCTGCGTCCGTCCCGGGGAGGTGGGTCGACGACACCGCGGCGGGCGTGCCGCTCGACGGTCCGGGTCCGGGTCCGGGTCCGTCGGCCGACGGCGCGGAGTCGGGGTGCACGCTGCCCGCTCGGCCATCGTCGGACGGCACGAGCGCTGCCAGGGCGACCCGGGCGCGCGCGGCCTCGTCGGGAGGCGTCGCAGGGCCCCAGGCGAGGGCCTCGAGCCGTGCTCGTTCCCGTGCCACGTCGTCGTCGACCATCAGCGCTCCCGGTCCGGACGCACCGGACCTGCCCATGCTCCCACCGGGACGACCCGCGTGCCCGTTCCCCGGGGCCCACCGTCCGACCGCTGTCCAGTCGGCGACGGGTAGACGGGTGCCATGACCGCAGACACCGGACCCGACACCACCACCACGGGCGACGCCGAGCGCCACGACGCCGTCCGCCACGACGCCGACCCGGAGACCCTCGAGGCGCTCAGCCACGACACCCAGTCCGGCGAGGCCGACTACGTCGCGACGAGCCCCGGCGGCAGCGGGACGGAGCGCCACGTCCCGACCGCCGACGAGGAGCAGGGGCGCGGCACCGAGTACGACCCGGTCGACCAGGGCCCACAGCAGGAGGGCCAGGGCGGCTGACCCGACGCACCGGACCGGGTCGGTCGACGGGACCGACCCGGCCGTCGCGACCGGCGCGACCGCTGCGGGCGCGCGTGTCGACTCGGCGCTACCGGATCACCCGACGGAGCGCCGCCCGCTCGCCGTAGGTCCACACCGCGCTCGTGACGACGTACAGCGTCGCCGCGAGCGGTGCGATCCCCGCGAACACGACCGACACGAAGGGCACCCACCGGGTGACGGCCGTGGCGGCCCCGCTGCTCGGGTCCGCCGCCCCGTCGGCCACCGGCGCGACCGGGTTCCACCGCAGGTTCGCCCGGCGGCTGGCCTCGACCACGAGCGCGAGGAGCACGAGCAGCAGCACGACGACCCAGGCGTGGGTCCACAGCGGGGACGTCAGCACCACCACGAGGGACCGCCCGAGCGGGATGCCGACGAGCGTCGCCTCGAGCAGCGTGTTCGTCACGCCGCCGATCGTCCCGTGGCTGAACAGCGTGTACACGAGCGACAGGACCGGAGCCTGCGCGAGCACGGGCAGGCACCCGGCGAGCGGCGAGACCCGCTCCGAGGTGTACAGCTCCTGCACGGCACGCTGCAGACGCTGTGCGTCGCGGCCGTGTCGACGTCGGAGCTCGGCCAGTCGCGGGGCGAGTCGCCGGCGGTCGCGTTCGGCCCGGACCTGGACGACGGCGAGCGGCACGAGCACGAGGCGCACGGCCAGGGTGAGCGCGACGACGGCGAGCGCCGAGGCGGCGTCCCCGACGAACGGGGAGAGGCCCTCGGCGACGGCGGTGAGCAGGTCGGCGCCGCCGTGCAGCAGCATGCCGACGACGGGCAGGGTGGTGGGGTCCATGACGTTCCGTTCGGTGGAGGGACGGGCAGGCGTGACCCGACCACCGCGGTGGTCAGGCCGGCGTGCACACTCCCGGTGCCCGGGCGCGGACGTGTCCGTCGGCGTCCGGGTGACTCCACGCGATCCGTGTCGGCAGGTCGTCGTCGCGGTCGCCCCGCTGCGGGTGCAGGGGGGCGAGGTCGAACCCGAACGCGACCGCGAGCAGGTGCGCCACGAGCACGGCGACCGCGACGGCCGTCACCCCGAGGACGGCGACCACGGCGACGAGCGGCGCGGGGCCGATCGAGGGGTCGCCGAGCACCAGCGCGGCGACGATGCGCAGCAGGGGCTCGATCACGGTCATGGTGGGTTCAGGCTAGCGCCCCGCGTGGCTCGGTCGGCGGGCGGGTCCGGGCGGGCAGGATCGGACCATGACCGCAGGATCGCCGAGCACCCCAGCGACCCTCGCCCTCGAACGGGCAGGGATCCCGTTCACGCCGCACGTGTACGAACACCACGAGACGGCGACGAACTTCGGCGAGGAGGCCGCCGCCGCGCTCGGCCTCCGCGAGGAGCAGGTCTTCAAGACCCTCGTCGTCTCGGTCGACGGGCAGCTCGCCGTCGCCGTGGTCCCGGTCGCGAACCGTCTCGACCTCAAGGCCGTCGCGGCGGTGCTCGGCGGCAAGAAGGCGTCCCTCGCGCTGCCCGCCCTCGCCGAGAAGCGCACCGGGTACGTCGTCGGCGGGATCAGCCCCGTCGGGCAGAAGACGCCCCTGCGGACGGTCGTCGACGCGTCGGCCGCGGACTACCCGAGCATCTTCGTCTCGGGCGGCCGTCGCGGGTTCGACATCGAGCTCACCCCGGCCGACCTCGTCCGGGCCACGGACGCCCGGACGGCCCGGATCGCCCGGACTTGAGTCACCCCGGCGCAAGTTCTTCCCGCTGCCGGGAATGAGCCGACCCCTCCTGCGTTGCACTGAGTCGAAGGCACTCACGTTCCCCAGGAGGTCCCGTTGCCAGAGACGTTCGGCCCGACCGGCGGCGACGCGTTCGACGCGTTCCTCGCACGCCTGCTCGCGGCACAGCAGCCCGGCGGCCAGCGGTCGGTACCGCTCGGTCGACCGGTCGACATCACGCGGCTGCTCAGCCGCCGCACCCACGGTCTGCTCCAGCAGGCCGCGGAGTACGCCGTCGCCCAGGGCCAGCACGAGGTGGACGCACTCCACGTCCTGCACGTGCTCGTCCGGACCGACCCCTTCGGCGCCGTCCTGCAGCACGCCGGCGTCGACCCGGAGCGCTTCGCCGCCGAGGTCGAGCAGCGCCTGCCGATGGCCCGCGAGTCCCAGGACGCGGCTCCCGGGCGTCCGGGGCTGACCGCGACCGCGCAGCGGATCCTGCTCGAGGCCGCCCAGGCCGCGCGTGGCTTCGGCAGCACCTACACCGACCCCGAGCACGTCTTCTTCGCGCTCGTCACCGACCACGACACCGTGACCGGTCAGCTCCTCGCGAGCGCCGGGGTCACGCCGCAGGTCCTGCAGTCGTACGCACAGCAGGCGGCCGAGGCCGCACGAGAGGGGCGCCCGATGCCCGGCACCACCGAGTCCGACCAGCAGACCGACCAGCAGCAGTCCGACACCCCGACGCTCGACCGGTTCGGGACCGACCTGACCGAGCGCGCGCGGCAGGGCCGCATCGACCCGGTGATCGGCCGCGCCGCCGAGATCGAGCAGACCGTCGAGGTCCTGCTCCGTCGCACCAAGAACAACCCCGTGCTGATCGGGGAGCCCGGCGTCGGCAAGACCGCGATCGTCGAGGGCCTCGCGCAGCGCATCGCCGACGGTGACGTCCCCGGCCTGCTGCGCGGCAAGCGCGTGGTCGCCCTCGACCTCGCCGCCATGCTCTCCGGCACCCGCTACCGCGGCGACTTCGAGGAGCGCCTCACGACGGCCATGGACGAGGTCGCGGCGCACGCCGACGAGCTCGTCCTGTTCGTCGACGAACTGCACACCGTGGTCGGCGCGGGCGGTGGCGGCGAGGGCGGCTCGATGGACGCCGGCAACATCCTCAAGCCCCGCCTGGCCCGTGGCGACCTGCACCTCGTCGGTGCGACGACCCTCGCCGAGTACCGCCGCATCGAGAAGGACGCAGCCCTCGAACGGCGCTTCCAGCCCGTGACCGTCGGCGAGCCGAGCGTCGAGGACGCCGTCGCGATCCTCACCGGCCTCGCCCCGCGCTACGCCGAGCACCACGACGTCGAGTACACCCCGGACGCCCTGCGCGCCGCGGTCGAGCTCTCGCACCGCTACGTCACCGACCGGCACCTGCCCGACAAGGCCATCGACCTCGTCGACCAGGCGGGCGCACGCCGTCGGCTCGCCCTGTCGGGCGACGACGACGTCGCGGCCCTGCGCGAGCAGGTCGTCGCCCTCACGGCGGCCAAGGACGCCGCGGTCGCCGAGGAGCGCTACGAGGACGCGTCGCGCCTGCGCGACGAGGTGGACGGACTGGAGGCGCGGATCACCGCCGCGTCGCAGGGTGACGTCAGCCGCGCCTCCCGTCCGGCAGCCGGTGACCGCACGATCACGGAGGCCGACGTCGCCGAGGTGGTGTCCCGCGCCACCGGCATCCCGGCGACGCGCCTGACACAGGGCGACCGGTCCCGGCTCGCCGCGCTCGAGGACGACCTGCACGAGCGGGTGGTCGGCCAGGACGACGCCGTGCGCGCCGTCGCCACCGCGGTCCGGCGCAGCCGGACCGGCATGGGCGACCCGCGCCGTCCGGTCGGGAGCTTCCTGTTCCTCGGCCCGACCGGTGTCGGCAAGACCGAGCTCGCGAAGGCCCTGGCCGCGTCGCTGTTCGGCGACGAGTCGGCGATGCTCCGCTTCGACATGAGCGAGTACGGCGAGCGTCACACGGTGTCGCGGCTCGTCGGTGCCCCTCCCGGGTACGTCGGCTACGACGAGGCCGGCCAGCTGACCGAGCGCGTCCGGCGGAACCCGTACTCGGTGATCCTGCTCGACGAGGTCGAGAAGGCCCACCCGGACGTCTTCAACCTGCTCCTGCAGGTGCTCGACGACGGGCGGCTCACCGACGGGCAGGGCCGCACGGTGGACTTCCGGAACACCGTCGTCGTGATGACGTCGAACATCGGGTCGGAGTTCCTCGCGTCGCGGTCCGGCGCGCTCGGGTTCTCGGCGGCCGGTGCCGACGGGTACGCCGAGGAGGACCTCCGCGCCCGGGTGATGGGCAAGCTGCGCGAGGCGATGCGGCCGGAGTTCATCAACCGCATCGACGACGTCGTGCTCTTCCGCAAGCTCGAGCCCGGACAGCTCCGCTCGATCGTGTCGCTGCTGCTGCACGAGACCGGCCTCCGCCTGCTCGCACAGGGCATGACGATGACGGTCACCGACGCGGCCGCCGACTGGCTCGCCGAGCACGGGTACGAGCCCGAGTACGGCGCCCGACCGCTCCGCCGCCTCGTGCAGCGCGAGGTGGACGACCGCATCGCGACCCTGGTGGTCGACGGCGCCGTCGCGGAGGGCGACACCGTCCTGGTCGACGTCGAGGACGGCGCGCTCACGGCGCGGGTCGCGGAGCACGCCACGCGGTAGGTGACGGCGCGCCCGGACCCCGGTCCGTGCACGATCGCAACGACCCCGGTACCACCTCGGTACCGGGGTCGTCCCGTGTGCGCAGGAATGCATTCCGAGATTCTTCGAGGAAAGGGTTGCGCATGCATTCCCGGTGTGGATAGTGTTCACGAGCACACCGCGTCAGCACGAGACCGAGAGGGGGGCTGACCATGATGATCACCGCGATGACTCCGTTCCGTGGATTCCGTGGAGCCAGCTGGACCCCGCTCCGGGTCCGCTGACCGCGAGCGTCCCGCACCGCTCGACACCTGCCGTTCCGGCACGTCTGCACTGAGGTCCGCCCTCCGGGGGTGACCTGCCAGGCGTCGCCGGGCCCTGCCCATCCGCACCCGTGACCGCCGACCGTGTCGGCGTGGTCGCGACGGTGTCGGCTGCGCCCGGCGGGTACCCGTGCCGGTGCGGCGCTCGTCCAGCGGCATTCCACCACACCGCTCCCGTTCCGATCCGGAACCGTTGCGGAATGCACCGTCCGTGCATTGTTCCCGACATTCCCGTCCGCATTCCCGGACGAGGTGTCGTGCCCGTTCTCCGGGCTTGTCGGACCGTCCTCCCGACGGGTTCTTCCGTGGCGCCGGTCGACCGGGTCCTCGTGATGCCCGACCGCCGGGCGTCCGCGCCGGCGCTCCGCCGCACCCTCCGTACCGCCCGTTCCCGGGCACCACTCCCTGAAGGGGAACCACCGTGTCGTCGAAGACCACGTCCACCCGTCCGCCCGACACCGCCGCAGCCGCAGCTGTGCGACGCGTGTCCCTGGCCGACCGCATCGCCCTGCGCGTCGGCATGTCGCTCATCATCTGGAGTCGTCGGACCCGCCGCGTGCGGCCGTCCGTCGACCACGCGACCCGGCAGCGCCTGGAGCGCGAGCGGCGCGAGCGCGAGCTCGACCTGCTCGTCCGCGGCGCCGCGATGCGCATGTGGCGCTGACCGGCCCGGTCGCCCGACGCCGGGGGCGCTCCGCTGCCGGACCATCTGCACAACGGGGAGCACCTCGCGCCACGCATCGCCGTGGCGCGAGGTGCTCCCCGTTGTGCGACGCGCACCCGAGCCGCTCGGGCGGGGTGCCGAGCGGCGCTCGCGCGCCCGGCGAGCCCGCGGCGGTGCGCCGCCCACGCGGCGGGCGGTGGGGGCGCAGGGAGGTGGGGCGCGCCTCCCGGCCAGCCTCAGCGCGCCCTGTTCGCGACCAGCGCGACCGCGTACGACGCGTACCAGGTGCCCGCCGCCGGGCCGCCGTTGCAGGTGCCGTCGCTCAGGCCCGGGGTCTTGACCCACAGCAGGGCGTCGAGCCCGGTCGTCCCGTTCGCCACGCGCGGGGTCTGCCCGAGCCCGGCGCCGGGCGGGTTGCACCACGTGCCGAGCCAGCCCCGGCCGTTCCGCGACACGTCGACGACGTAGCGGGAGCCACCGGTCAGCGCGCTGAGGCGCTCGGCGTAGGCCTGCTCGCCCTCGAGGGCGTAGAAGTTCGACACGTTCGTGAAGAACCCGCGCGCGCGGTCGATGCCGGCGCGCTGCAGCAGGTCGGCCTGCACGGCGGGCTTGTTCCAGTTCTCGTTGCCGCCGTCGAGGTAGGCGGGCACCCCGGCCGCGGCGAACGCGTCGACCGCGGCCGCGAGGAGTGCCGGGCGCGTGGCGTCCTCCGAGCGGCAGGTCGGCAGGTGCGAGAGCGAGTCCGGCTCGACGAGCACCACCGCCCGGTGCCCGCGGAGCATCCCGGCGATGCGCTCGTTCCACGCGGTGTAGTCGGCGGCGGTCAGGCCGCCGGCCGAGAACCCGCCGCAGTCGCGGTTCGGCACCGCGTAGGTGACGAAGACGGGGGTGGTGCCGGACGCCTCGGCGGCGGCGAGGTTGCGCGCGACGACGCGGTCGAGCAGGTCGCCCCGGAGCCAGTCGCCGAGCCAGGTCGCGACCGGCTGCGCGGCGATCGTGCGGGCGGCGGCGGCCTCGGTCGTGCGGCCCTCGGCGGCGAGCCGGGTGGCGGCGACCCCGGCCTGCGCGTCGGGTTGCAGCGTCGGGCCGCCCGCGAAGACCTCGACGGGGGGAGCGGTGCGGAGTGTGCCCGGCGTGACCGGGGGTCGGGCGACGGCGGTCGTGCTCGCGGTGGTGCTGGTCGACCCGCGGGGGACCACGGCGGACGTGCGCGCGGCGGTGCTCCCGCTCGGTGCGGCGATCGCCGGTGCGCCGGTGAGCACGACCGCCCCGGTCAGGAGGGCCGCGGCGGTGACGACGGCTGCCCGGCGCCCGGCCCTGCCCGGGGTCGTCGTCCTGGTCGTCGTCCCGTGGGAGCCGGCCCTGCCCGGGATGGTGGTCCTGTGGTGGTGCACGGTTCCTCCCGACCGGGCGTGTGCCCTGCGCACGCGGTCCCGGTGCCGACCATGGGAACTCCTGCTCCCGTGCCGGGTCGAGCACCAGAAGGAGGGGGTTGACGGCTCCGCGGCGGCGTGGTGCGGGCACGGTCGACTACCGTTGTGCGGTGACCGAAACCGCTGCTGCCCTCGTCGAACGACTCACCGCGATCGTCCCGGACTTCCCGAAGCCGGGGATCCTGTTCCGCGACGTGACCCCGGTGTTCTCCGACCCGGTCGCCTTCGGCCGCGTCTGCGAGGCCCTCGCCGCCCCGTTCGCGATCGGCGCCGGGTTCTCGGCCGTCGCGGGCATCGAGGCACGCGGGTTCGCCCTGGCCGGCGGGATCGCCGCGCAGCACCAGGTCGGCGTCCTGACCGTCCGCAAGGCCGGCAAGCTCCCCGGCGAGGTGCTCAGTGAGCAGTACGCGCTCGAGTACGGCGAGGCCGAACTCGAGCTCCGCCCCGGGCAGCTACCCCAGGGCACCCGGGTGCTCGTCGTCGACGACGTCCTCGCCACGGGTGGGACCGGTGCGGCGACGATCACGCTGCTCGAGCGCGCCGGGTACGAGGCGATCGGGTTCGCGTCGCTGCTCGAGCTCGACGGGCTGGCGGGTCGGGAGCGCCTGGAGCCGCGCCTGCCCGTGACCACGCTCGGACGCGTCCCCGCCTGAGGCCGCGCACTAGTCTTGACCCACCCCTGATCCAACCGAGGAGCACCACGATCGTGACCGAGTCAGTCGCACCCGCGCCCGCAGACCTTCCCCAGGCACCCGAGCCCCGCACCGCGACGACGACCACGACGGGCACCGAGCTCTTCGACGGCGTCCGCGGCGTGGTGGCGATCCGCGTCGACGGCGTGCTCAAGGACCTCGCCGCCGACGTGCAGGCGGGCGAGACCGCCGAGCCGGTGACGCTCGACGAGCAGGACGGCCTCGACATCCTCCGCCACTCGGCCGCGCACGTGCTCGCGCAGGCCGTGCAGCAGATCAACCCCGACGCGAAGCTCGGCATCGGCCCGCCCGTCACCGACGGCTACTACTACGACTTCGACGTCGCCGAGCCGTTCACCCCGGACGACCTCAAGGCGATCGAGAAGGGCATGGACCGCATCGTCAAGCAGGCCCAGCGCTTCCGGCGCAAGGTCGTCACGGACGACGAGGCCCGCGAGCTCATGACGGGGGAGCCGTACAAGCAGGAGCTCATCGGGCTCAAGGGCGCCGCTGCCGAGGGTGACTCGGGCGAGAGCGTCGAGGTCGGCGCCGGCGAGCTGACCGTGTACGAGAACGTCGACCCGAAGACCGGCGAGGTCGTCTGGCAGGACCTCTGCCGCGGGCCGCACGTCCCGCACACCCGCTGGATCGGCAACGCCTCGAAGCTCATGCGCGTCGCCGCGGCGTACTGGCGCGGCTCCGAGAAGAACCCGCAGCTGCAGCGCGTCTACGGCACCGCCTGGCCGGACAAGGACCAGCTCAAGGCGTACCTCGTGCGCCTCGAGGAGGCCGCCAAGCGCGACCACCGCAAGCTCGGCGCCGAGCTCGACCTGTTCTCGTTCCCCGACGAGATCGGCTCCGGGCTGGCGATCTTCCACCCGAAGGGCGGCATCATCCGCCGCGAGATGGAGGACTACTCGCGCCGTCGGCACGAGCAGGAGGGCTACTCCTTCGTCTACACGCCGCACATCACCAAGGGCGACCTGTTCGAGCAGTCCGGGCACCTCGGCTGGTACAAGGACGGCATGTTCCCGGCCATGCACATGGACGAGGCGCGCGACGAGGACGGCAACGTCACCCGGCAGGGCGCGGACTACTACCTCAAGCCGATGAACTGCCCGATGCACATCCTGGCGTACCGCTCGCAGGCCCGGTCGTACCGCGACCTGCCGCTGCGGATGTTCGAGTTCGGCACCGTGTACCGCAACGAGAAGTCCGGCGTCATCCACGGCCTGACGCGCGTCCGCGGCATGACCCAGGACGACGCCCACATCTTCACCACCCAGGAGAAGATGAAGGAGGAGCTGACCACGACCCTCGAGTTCGTGCTCTCGCTGCTCCGCGACTACGGCCTCGACGACTTCTACCTCGAGCTGTCCACGAAGGACCCCGAGAAGTACGTCGGCGACGACGACGTCTGGGACATCGCGACGAACACCCTGCGCGAGGTCGCCGAGGAGTCCGGGCTCGAGCTCGTCCCGGACCCCGCGGGTGCCGCGTTCTACGGCCCGAAGATCTCCGTCCAGGCGCGTGACGCCATCGGCCGCACCTGGCAGATGTCCACCGTGCAGCTCGACTTCAACCTGCCCGAGCGCTTCGAGCTGGAGTACACGGCGCCGGACGGCTCCCGGAAGCGCCCGGTGATGATCCACCGCGCCCTGTTCGGCTCGATCGAGCGCTTCTTCGGCGTCCTGACCGAGCACTACGCGGGCGCCTTCCCGGCCTGGCTGTCGCCGGTCCAGGTCGTCGCGATCCCGGTCGCCGCCGAGTACGGCGACTACCTCGACGAGGTCGTCGCGAAGCTCCGCGCGCACGGGGTCCGTGCCGAGGTCGACCACTCGGACGACCGCATGCAGAAGAAGATCCGCACGCACACCAAGGCCAAGGTGCCGTTCCAGCTCATCGCCGGTGGCGACGACCGCGACGCCGGGGCGGTCTCGTTCCGGTTCCGCGACGGCCGCCAGGACAACGGCGTGCCCGTCGACGAGGCGGTCGAGCGCATCACCACCGCGATCCGCGACCGCGCGCAGGTCTGATGGTCGCCGAGCAGCCGGGAGGCACACCCGAGGTCCCCGGGACCGGTCACGTCGTCGACGCGGCCGGCTCCGGGGCCCATGCTGCGCCCGGCGCGACGGACACGGTCCGCCCCGGGGCCGCCGGCACCGGGTCCGCGGACGACCCGCTGGTCATCCGTGACGCCGCCACCGGCGCCGCGGTGCCGGACGCCTTCCAGCGCCTCTGGAACCCGCACCGGATGGCGTACATCGACGCCGGTCGCGAGGGCAAGGGGCGCGGGCACGAGGACGACTGCCCGTTCTGCGAGGCACCGGGGAAGTCCGACGAGGACGGCCTGATCGTCGCCCGCGGCGAGCACGCGTACGTGCTGCTCAACCTCTTCCCGTACAACAACGGCCACCTGCTGGTCTGCCCCTACCGCCACGTCCCGCTCTACGACGAGGCGACCCCCGACGAGCTCCGCGAGATGGGCGAGCTGACCCAGACCGCGATGCGCGTCCTCCGCGAGGTCTCGCACTGCGACGGCTTCAACATCGGCATGAACCAGGGCGAGGTCGCCGGCGCCGGTGTGGCCGCGCACCTGCACCAGCACGTCGTGCCGCGGTGGGCCTCGGACGCGAACTTCTTCCCGATCATCGCCCGCACGAAGTCGATGTCCCAGCTGTTGGGGGACACCCGCCGTCTCGTCGCGGAGGGCTGGCCCGCTGCGGACTAGACTGTCGGCATCATGAGCGACAGCACCAGCACCTCGGGCACCAACGGCAACGGCACCTCGATCACCGGCTCCGACCGCGTCAAGCGCGGCCTCGCCGAGATGCTCAAGGGCGGCGTCATCATGGACGTCATCGACGCCGAGCAGGCGCGCATCGCGGAAGAGGCCGGCGCGACCGCCGTCATGGCCCTCGAGCGCGTGCCCGCCGACATCCGCGCGCAGGGCGGCGTCGCCCGCATGTCCGACCCGTCGATGATCGAGGAGATCATCGCCGCGGTGTCGATCCCGGTCATGGCGAAGGCCCGCATCGGCCACTTCGTCGAGGCGCAGGTGCTGCAGGAGCTCGGCGTCGACTACATCGACGAGTCCGAGGTGCTGTCGCCGGCCGACTACGTCAACCACATCGACAAGTGGAACTTCACCACCCCCTTCGTCTGCGGTGCCACCAACCTGGGCGAGGCGCTCCGTCGCATCACCGAGGGCGCCGCGATGATCCGCTCCAAGGGCGAGGCCGGCACCGGTGACGTCTCCGAGGCGACCAAGCACATCCGCACCATCTCGAAGGAGATCGCGGCGCTGCGGTACCTCAAGGAGGACGAGCTCTACGTCGCCGCCAAGGAGCTCCAGGCGCCGTTCGACGTCGTCAAGGAGGTCGCCCAGACCGGCAAGCTCCCGGTCGTGCTCTTCACTGCCGGTGGCGTGGCCACCCCGGCCGACGCCGCGATGATGATGCAGCTCGGCGCCGACGGCGTGTTCGTGGGCTCGGGCATCTTCAAGTCGGGCGACCCGGCCGCGCGGGCCGCCGCGATCGTCAAGGCCGTGACCTTCCACGACGACCCCAAGGTCATCGCCGAGGTGTCCCGCGGGCTCGGCGAGGCGATGGTCGGCATCAACGTCGCCGACGTCCCCGCCCCGCACCGTCTCGCCGAGCGCGGCTGGTGAGCGCCCGACCCCGCATCGGGGTCCTGGCGCTGCAGGGTGACTTCCGCGAGCACATCGCCTCGCTGACCGAACTCGGCGCGGACGTCGTGCCGCTCCGCCGCCCGGAAGAAATCGACACCCTCGACGGTGTCGTGATCCCCGGCGGCGAGTCGAGCGTCATGGACAAGCTCTCGCGGGCGTTCGGCGTGGCCGAGCCCCTGTCGGCCGCGATCCGCGCCGGGCTGCCGACGTACGGCACGTGCGCGGGCATGATCATGCTCTCGTCGCGGATCGCCGCGGGCATCCCCGGGCAGCAGACGCTCGACGTGCTCGACACCACCGTGCGGCGGAACGCGTTCGGCAGCCAGAACGACTCCTTCGAGACCGACATCCCGATGCCGGCGCTCGGTGAGGCCCCGGTGCACGCGGTCTTCATCCGGGCCCCCGTGGTGGAGCAGCACGGCGCGGGCGTCGAGGTCCTCGGTGCCCTCGCCGACGGGCAGGTCGTCGCCGTGCAGCAGGGCAACGTGCTCGCGAGCGCGTTCCACCCGGAGGTCGCGGGCGAGGACCGCTTCCACCGCCGCTTCCTGGCGATGGTCGCATCGGCCTGACGCGACCCGCGGGGCGGCGGCGATCCGCGCCTCCCGGCCGGTAGACTGGTGCGGATCTTCCGCTAGACGCAAGGAGCACCGTGTCCGGGCATTCCAAGTGGGCAACGACCAAGCACAAGAAGGCCGTCATCGACAGCCGTCGTGCCAAGTCGTTCGCCAAGCTCATCAAGAACATCGAGGTCGCGGCCAAGATGGGCGGTGCCGACCTGTCGGGCAACCCGACCCTGGTCGACGCGGTCCAGAAGGCCAAGAAGACCTCGGTGCCGAACGACAACATCGACCGCGCCATCAAGCGCGGCGCCGGCCTGACCGGTGAGTCGATCGAGTACACGACGATCATGTACGAGGGCTACGGCCCGAACGGCGTCGCGATGCTCGTCGAGTGCCTCACGGACAACAAGAACCGTGCCGCGGCCGAGGTCCGCACGGCGATGTCGCGCAACGGCGGCACCATGGCCGACCCGGGCAGCGTCGCGTACAACTTCTCCCGCAAGGGCGTCATCTCGGTGTCGAAGGTCGACGGCCTCGACGAGGACACCGTCATGACGGCCGTGCTCGACGCGGGTGTCGAGGACGTCATCGACCAGGGCGGCGGCTTCGAGGTCATCACCGAGGCGTCCGACCTCGTGGCGGCCCGCACCGCGCTGCAGGAGGCCGGCATCGACTACGACTCGGCCGACGCCGAATTCGTGCCGGGGCTCAAGGTCCCGATCGACGCCGACACCGCGCGCAAGGTCTTCAAGCTGATCGACGCGCTCGAGGACAGCGACGACGTGCAGAACGTCTACGCGAACTTCGACATCCCCGCGGACGTCCAGGCCGAGCTCGACGAGGACGAGGACTAGGCAGATGCTCCGGGTGCTCGGGGTCGACCCCGGGCTGACCCGGTGCGGCGTCGGCGTGGTCGAGGTCGCACCGAACCGGCGCGCCCGGCTCGTGCACGTCACGGTCGTGCGCACGCCGGCTGACATGGCGCTCGAGCAGCGCCTGCTCCGCATCGCCGACGGCATCGCCGCCGAGATCGACGAGCACCGTCCGGACGCCGTCGCGGTCGAGCGGGTGTTCGCGCAGGCGAACGTCCGGACCGTGATGGGGACGGCGCAGGCCGCCGGGCTCGCCCTTCACGCCGCCGCGGCGCGCGGGCTGCCCGTCGGGCTGCACACCCCCTCCGAGGTGAAGGCCGCGGTCACGGGGTACGGCAACGCCGACAAGCGGCAGGTCCAGACGATGATCGCGCGGGTGCTCGGTCTCGACGAGGCCCCGAAGCCCGCCGACGCCGCGGACGCGCTCGCCCTGGCCGTGTGCCATGCCTGGAGGCTCGGATCACCCGACCGGGTCGGTCCCGGTCCGGCGACGCTCACCCCGGCGCAACGCGCGTGGCGCGAGGCGCAGAACGGCGGGACCGCGGACTCGCCGCTCGCGCGTGCCGCGGCGGCCGCCGCGCGCCCGAACGGAGCAGCCGCCGCGCGTCGCGCGGCCGCCCGCCAGGCCTGATCCGACGCGTCGCGGCCGGCCTGGTCCGCCGCTGCCCGTCCGAGCGCCTCCGTCGGCGCGCTGCTGGCCGGGTCGACCGCAGCCGGGCAGGCGTGCCCGTCGCCGCGCGGCGGTCCGGTGCCGTCGGTGGGCGGCCCTAGGCTCGTGGGCATGATCGCGAGTCTCCGGGGCACCTGCATCGACGTCGCCGGATCGGCCGTGGTGGTCGAGGCCGGGGGAGTGGGCTACGCCGTCACCGTCACCCCGGCCCACGCCCTGACCATGCGCCAGGGTTCCGAGGTGTTCCTGCGCACCGCGATGATCGTGCGCGAGGACGAGCACCTGCTCTTCGGGTTCGAGTCGACCGACGCGCTCCAGGTGTTCGACCTGCTCCGGAGCGTGTCCGGCGTCGGACCGAAGTCGGCGATGGGCGTCCTGGCGCACCT
The DNA here is from genome assembly GCF_001865055.2 of Curtobacterium sp. MCBA15_004. Taxonomy (NCBI): domain Bacteria; kingdom Bacillati; phylum Actinomycetota; class Actinomycetes; order Micrococcales; family Microbacteriaceae; genus Curtobacterium; species Curtobacterium sp. MCBA15_004. Next base: position 1,818,482 of record NZ_CP126266.1, read on the forward strand.
CGACCCGTCCCAGGTCGCGAACGCCGTCGCGAACGAGGACGACGCGGCCTTCCGCAAGGTGTCCGGCATCGGTCCGAAGACCGCGAAGCTCATCACGGTCGCCCTGGCCGGCAAGCTCGTCGCGTTCGAGCGGGCCCCCGCCGGTGCGCCCGTCGCCGGTGCCGCCGGTGCGCACCCGGCCGCGCTCGACGTCGTGTCGGCGCTCATCGGCCTCGGCTGGCGCGAGGACGCCGCGCAGTCCGCCGTCGACGCGGTCGTCGCGACCGACCCCGGCGCCGCAGCCATGGGCACGCAGTCGCTCCTCCGTGCCGCGCTCGGCACCCTCCGCCCGACGGGTGCCGGCCGGTGAGCGGCATCACGTCCGCCGGTGCCGAGTCGCAGGAGGAACTCGCCTTCGAGGGCGCGCTCCGCCCGAAGTCCCTCGACGAGTTCGTCGGGCAGCGCAAGGTCCGCGGGCAGCTCGACCTGCTGCTCAAGGCCGCAGCGATGCAGGAGCGCACGCCCGACCACATCCTGATGGCCGGTCCGCCCGGCCTCGGCAAGACGACGCTCGCGATGATCGTCGCCCACGAGTCCGGTCGCCCGCTGCGCATGTCGAGCGGCCCGGCGATCCAGCACGCCGGCGACCTCGCCGCGGTGCTGTCGTCCCTGGTCCCCGGCGAGGTCCTGTTCATCGACGAGATCCACCGCATGGCGCGATCGGCGGAGGAGATGCTCTACCTCGCGATGGAGGACTTCCGCATCGACGTCATGGTGGGCAAGGGCGCCGGCGCGACGAGCATCCCGCTCGACCTCGCCCCGTTCACCCTCGTCGGCGCCACGACGCGGGCGGGCCTGCTGCCGAACCCGCTGCGCGACCGCTTCGGCTTCACCGCCCACCTCGAGTTCTACGAGAAGGGCGAACTCGAGCAGGTCCTCATCCGGGCGGCGCACCTGCTCGACCTGCAGATCGACCGGACCGCCCTGCGAGAGATCGCGGGGCGCTCCCGCGGGACGCCGCGCATCGCGAACCGCCTGCTGCGGCGCGTCCGGGACTTCGCCCTCGTGCACCGCACGTCCGACGGGATGGCGGCGGTGCAGGGTGCGCTCGACCTCTACGACGTCGACGAACTCGGCCTGGACCGTCTCGACCGCGCCGTGGTCGAGACGATGCTCACCCGGTTCGACGGCGGCCCGGTCGGCCTGAACACCCTCGCGGTGTCGGTGGGCGAGGAGTCCGAGACCATCGAGTCGGTCGTCGAGCCGTTCCTCGTCCGCGTCGGCCTCGTGACGAGGACCCCGCGCGGGCGCATCGCCACGCCGCAGGCCTGGCGGCACTTCGGCCTCACGCCGGGCGCGGGTGCCGCTGCGCAACCAGGACTCCCCATCGACGACTAGACCGCGTGGTATGTTGTGTACCGCCCAGCGGACACCCCGCGCGACAGCACCGTGCAGGACCGCCCGCCGACCCGTGCCCTAGACTGCTACGGCCCGAAGTCGAGCAACCAGAGAAGGCAACGCCCCCATGGACCAATCCATCTTCCTCATCGTCATCATCGTCGCGTTCGCAGCCTTCATGTTCTACAGCTCGCGCAAGCGCAAGAAGCAGCAGTCCGAGCTGCAGACGAAGATGCAGCCGGGTGCCCGCGTCATGCTGTCCTTCGGCCTGTACGGCACGCTGCTCTCCGTCGACGACGAGAAGGTCACCGCCGACGTCGAGATCGCCCCGGGCACCGTCGTGACCGTCCACCGCCAGACGCTCTCGCGCGTGGTGGACGACAACGCCTCCGACGTCGAGGAGACCCCGGTCGTCACCGACACCGCGGCCGCTGCCCCGGTGCTCGACCTCGGCAAGGACGACACCGACCGCCGCGTCGAGCCGGAGTTCGGCGAGCGGGTCGAGCCGGTCGACCCCGATGTGACCAAGCGCAAGACCGAAGACTGACACCCCGGGCCACCGGGTCCCTCGGGACCCGGTGGCCTCACCTCTGCCGCCGGCGTCGCCGTCGGTCCTGACAGAAAGACGAGACGACCGGTGGCACGATCGACACCCGTCAAGAAGGCGCTGCGTTCGCTCACCTGGTTGGTGATCATCATGGCGGCCCTCGCAGGCCTCAACACCGCGGCGTCGGTGCTGGCCGCCAACACCAAGGACGACACGGGCAAGTGGTTCGCCGGTGCGAGCTGGGTGCCGGAACTGGCGCTCGACCTGCAGGGCGGCACGCAGCTCACCCTCGCGGCGCAGAACACCGAGGGCGGCTCGGTCACCTCGCAGCAGCTGAACCAGGCGGTCAACATCATCCGCCAGCGCATCAACGCGACGGGTGTCTCCGAGTCCCAGATCAACACGCAGGGCACGAACAACATCGTCGTGTCCATCCCGGGCAAGCCGGACAAGGCGACGATCGACCGGATCGAGGCGGCGGCGAAGCTGACCTTCCGTCCGGTGCTCACCACCTCGGCCGCGACGAACGCCGCCGTCGGCGGTGACTCCGCGACCGCGTCGCCGACGCCCTACACCCCGCCGGCCTCGCTGCCCGCGACGCCGAGCGCGAAGCCGACCGACGCGAGCGACCTGAACCAGATCACGCCGCGCCTGCAGGACCTGTACACGAACTACGACTGCAAGGCGCCGGGCGACGTCACCTCCGCGCCCGACGACGAGCCGCTCGTCACCTGTGACGCCGACGGCACCGCGAAGTTCGTGCTCGGCCCGGTCGAGGTCTCCGGCGCGGACATCAGCAACGCGACCTCGGGCCTGGCCCAGGACTCGCAGGGTGCGACCACGGGCCAGTGGGCCGTGAACCTGACGTTCAACGGCGACGGCTCGAAGGACTTCAGCAGCGTCACGAACCGTCTCGTCAAGCTGCAGTCCCCGCAGAACCAGTTCGCGATCGTCCTCGACGGGACGGTCATCACCGCTCCGGCGACGAACGCCGCGATCACCAACGGCAAGGCGCAGATCACCGGCAACTTCACCGCCGAGTCCGCGAAGACCCTGGCCGACCAGCTGAAGTACGGCGCGCTGCCGATCAACTTCCAGGTGCAGTCGAACGAGAACATCTCGGCGACGCTCGGGACCGCGCAGCTGATCGGCGGCCTCGTCGCCGGCCTGATCGGCCTGATCCTGGTGATCATCTACTCGGTCATCCAGTACCGGGCGCTCGCGTTCGTCACCGTCCTGTCGCTCGGCGTCGCCGCCGCGCTGACCTACCTCGTCATCGCGATCATGTCGTGGCGCGTCGACTACCGACTGTCGCTCGCGGGTGTGGCCGGCCTCATCGTGGCCATCGGCATCACCGCGGACTCGTTCATCGTCTACTTCGAACGCATCCGTGACGAACTGCGCGACGGACGCGGGCTCGAGAGCGCCGTCGAGGCCGGGTGGAAGCGCGCCCTCCGCACGATCCTCGCGTCGGACTCGATCAACTTCCTCGCCGCGGTCGTGCTCTACGTCCTGGCGGTCAGCGACGTGAAGGGCTTCGCGTTCACCCTGCTGCTGACGACCCTGATCGACGTCGTCGTGGTCGTGCTCTTCACCCACCCGATGATGCAGCTCATCGCCCGCAGCCGGTTCTTCGGCGAAGGACACCGGTTCAGCGGGCTCGACCCGGCCGCGCTCGGCGCCGTCTACCGCGGTCGCGCGCAGTTCCGCGCCCCGGTCGTCGACGGCAAGCGGCAGCGGAGCGCGGGCGAGGCGCAGCGTCGCCAGACCATCGCCGAGCGCAAGGCGCAGCAGAACGCGGGCACCACCGGCTCGACCACGGACGGGAAGGACGACTGATGGCCAGCTTCAGCCAGTTCGGCAGCGACCTCTACACGGGCAAGCGCTCGTACGACATCGTCGGCCGGCGCAAGACCTGGTACCTCGTCGCGATCATCGCGATCGTCGTCTCGCTCGCGGTGCCGTGGCTCCGCGGCGGCTACCAGCTCGGCATCGAGTTCACCGGTGGTTCGGAGTTCACGATCTCGAACGCGAAGGACCTCGACCAGTCGATCGCGACCCGCACCGTCGAGTCGATCGTCCCCGAGGGCATCCCGCGCGTCTCGCAGGTCGGCCAGGACGGCATCCGCGTCCAGACCGAGCAGCTGACCGACCGTCAGACGAGCGACGTCCAGGACGCCCTGGCGAAGGCGTACGACGTCTCCGACGACCAGGTCGCCTCCACCTACATCGGGGCGACGTGGGGTGCCGACGTGCTCGCACAGGCCATCCGCGGTCTCGTGATCTTCCTGGCACTGGCGGCGGTCGTCATGGCGCTGTACTTCCGCACCTGGAAGATGTCGCTCTCGGCGATGGTGGCGCTCCTGCACGACCTGCTCATCACCGCGGGCGTCTACGGCATCGTTGGCCTCGAGGTCACCCCGGCCGCCGTCATCGGCTTCCTGACGATCCTCGGGTACTCGCTCTACGACACCGTCGTGGTCTTCGACAAGGTGCGCGAGAACACGTCGCAGGAGTCGCACCGGACGTTCACGCAGTCGGTCAACCTCGCGGTGAACCAGACGCTCGTGCGCTCCATCAACACCTCCGTGGTGGCGCTGCTGCCCGTCGCGGCGATCCTCTTCATCGGGTCGTACGTGCTCGGTGCCGGCACGCTGCGGGACATCTCGCTCGCGCTGTTCATCGGCATCATCGTCGGCACCTACTCGACGATCTTCATCGCGTCGCCGATGTACGCGCACCTGCGCGAGAACGAGCCCAAGGTGAAGCAGGCCGACGAGAAGAAGCGCCAGGCCGCCGCCAAGCGGCAGCGCGAGGTCGACGCGACCGCCGAGGCCGTCTGATGGCGGTCGAGGTCCAGGACGTCGACGTCGCCGAGGCGCGTCGTCGCATCGACGCCGGTGCACGGCTGTTCGACGTCCGCGAGCAGGGGGAGTGGGACGCGGTGCACGCGCCGGAGGCCACCCTCGTGCCGATGTCCGAGCTCGTCGGGCGCTGGCAGGAGATCGACGGGGGTGACCAGCCCGCGATCGTGGTCTGCCACTCCGGCGCCCGCTCGGCCCGCGTCGTCGCGGCACTCGAGCAGTCGGGTGTGCCGGCCGTGAACCTGACGGGCGGCATGGTCGCGTGGGAGCAGGCGGGCCAGCCGGTCGTGCACGGTGGCCAGGTGGAGCACGCCGACGCCCACGGCGAACCGCGTCACGAGCACTGACCGGACGCGCGTAGTCTTGCTGGACCGTACCCGGACACCGGTCGCTGGAGGCGCTTCATGACGGACACCCGTGAGTCCACGCCCCAGGGCGGTCCTGCGCAACGAGCCGGTGGTCAGGACGCCAGTCGTCCCGGTTCGGCCCCGCGCCCGTCGAGTCCGCTCGGACCGAACACGACGGGGAACATCGGCTCGCTCCGGTCCCTCCTGCCGCGTCTGTTCTCGCGTGCGCAGCCCGCGGGCGCGGTCGACACGCTGATCCGCACGGTCCGTTCGCACCACCCCAAGGCCGACGTCACGCTCATCGAGCGGGCGTACTCGGTCGCCGAGCGCGCCCACGACGGGCAGAAGCGCAAGTCAGGTGAGCCCTACATCACCCACCCGGTGGCGGTCGCGCAGATCCTCGCGGACCTCGGCATCGGCACGATCACGATCGCGGCGGCACTCCTCCACGACACGGTCGAGGACACCGACTACCAGCTCGACCAGCTGCGCGCCGACTTCGGCGACGAGATCGCGATGCTCGTCGACGGCGTGACGAAGCTCGACAAGGTCAAGTACGGCGACAGCGCGCAGGCCGAGACCGTCCGCAAGATGGTCATCGCGATGTCGAAGGACATCCGCGTCCTCGTCATCAAGCTCGCCGACCGGCTGCACAACGCCCGGACCTGGGGCTTCGTCGAGTCCGCCTCGGCCACGCGCAAGGCCAAGGAGACGCTCGAGATCTACGCGCCCCTGGCGCACCGGCTCGGCATCCAGATGATCAAGCTGGAGCTCGAGGACCTGTCGTTCGCGGTCCTGCACCCGAAGCTCTACGTCGAGATCGACAGCCTGGTCAAGGAACGGCAGCCGAAGCGCGAGCAGTTCGTGCAGAACGTGATCGGCACGCTCAAGAAGGACCTCAAGTCGTCGAAGATCCGCGGCGACGTCATGGGCCGACCGAAGCAGTACTACTCGATCTACCAGAAGATGATCGTGCGGGGGCGCGAGTTCGACGAGATCTACGACCTGGTCGGCATCCGCGTCCTCGTGCCGACCGTGCGCGACTGCTACGCGATGCTCGGTTCGGTGCACGCGCGGTGGACCCCGCTGCCCGGTCGCTTCAAGGACTACATCGCGACCCCGAAGTTCAACCTGTACCAGTCGCTGCACACCACGGTCCTCGGGCCGCAGGGGCGCGCGGTCGAGATCCAGATCCGCACGCACGAGATGCACCAGCGAGCCGAGTTCGGTGTCGCAGCGCACTGGAAGTACAAGCAGCGGGCGCAGGGCCGCGACGTCGACACGACGAGCACCGACGACCAGGACATGGCGTGGCTCGCCCACATCACCGACTGGCAGGCCGAGACGAGCGACCCGGGGGAGTTCCTCGACTCGCTGCGGTACGAGATCGGTGCGAAGGAGACGTACGTCTTCACGCCCCAGGGCAAGGTCATCGGGCTCCCCGCAGGTGCCACCCCGGTCGACTTCGCCTACGCCGTGCACACCGAGATCGGGCACCGCACGATGGGTGCGAAGGTCAACGGCCGCCTGGTGCCGCTCGAGAGCCAGCTCTCCAGCGGTGACGTCGTCGAGATCTTCACGTCGAAGAACCCCGACTCCGGGCCGAGCCAGGACTGGCTGACCTTCGTCCGGAGCCCCCGGGCCCGGAACAAGATCAAGCAGTGGTTCACGAAGGAGCGCCGCGAGGAAGCCATCGAGCAGGGTCGTGACGCGATCGCGCGGGCGATGCGCAAGCAGAACCTCCCGCTGCAGCGGATCATGAGCCAGGACTCGATCTCCGAGGTCGCGTCGTCGATGCGCTACGACGACGTCTCGGCGCTGTACGCGGCGATCGGCGAGGGACACGTCTCGACCCAGTCGGTCATCGAGAAGGTGCTCGGCAACGTGCAGACCGAGACCGAGACGGACGAGTCCGAGCTCGCCTTCCCCCGGCAGGTCACGAGCCGGCAGCTGCGCAACAGTGACAGCGGCGTGCTGGTCCGCGGTGCGCCGGACATCCTCGTCAAGCTCGCGAAGTGCTGCACCCCGGTGCCGGGCGACCAGATCGTCGGGTTCATCACCCGCGGCCAGGGCGTGTCGGTGCACCAGGCGTCGTGCACGAACGTGAAGTCGCTCATGAACGAGCCGGACCGGATGATCGAGGTCGAGTGGGCCCCGTCGTCCAAGTCGGTGTTCCTCGTGCAGATCCAGATCGAGGCGCTCGACCGTTCCGGTCTGCTCAGCGACGTCACGCGGGTCCTGACCGACCACCACGTGAACATCCTGTCGGCCACGGTCTCGACCTCGTCCGACCGGCTTGCGCTGAGCCGGTTCGTGTTCGAGATGGGCGACACGACGCACCTCGACCGGGTCCTCAACGCGGTGCGACGCATCGATGCCGTCTACGACGTGTACCGGGTCAGCGCGGGCTGAACCTCCGGGTCAGCGCGGGCTGAGCCTCCGGGTCGTCGTGCGGCCGAGCCTCCGGGTCGTCGTGCGGCCGAGCCCTCCGGGCCGGCGGGCCGCTGTGCCACCCACCCCGGTCGGGCTGACCTGCCGGTCAGGACCGGGTCGGTCCGGCTCGGCCGGTCAGGGTCCGGAGCCGTCGTGCGGCCTGGCGCACCATCGGGACGGTACCGAGCGCGTCGAGCGCCGCGTGCACGGCGTCCTCGTCGACCGTGCCGGTCACCAGCAGGCCGTGCACCGCACCGGCGGACGCGTCGTCGAAGCCGTCCTGCACCCGGAGCAGGTCGACCGCCGTGCGCAACGGTGTGGTGACGGCGACCGTCCCGAACCGGACGACGTCGGTCGGCGGGAGTCGGACCTCGCGCAGGCGCACGTCCGGGTCCACCGGCACGCGGACGCGCGACGGCAGGCTGACCTCGAGGGGCTCGGGTGCCCGCGAGCACGCGCCCCAGATCCAGGCGGCACTGCGCCCGCTCGCGACGAGCCGCGGGTCCGGCAGTCGCCAGCCGTGCGCAGCGGCTCGGAGGGCAGGGTCCTGGGGCTCGGCGGGGGAGGCCCAGCACGGCCCCACCGCGACGAGCTCCCCGGCGAGGACCGCCGCGTGCAGCTCGGCGACCGGCCAGTCGTCGCTGGTCACGAGGCGGGGCGACGACACCCGCTCATCCTGCCCGACCATGCCCGTCGGCTGCACCCCCTGTGGAGAGCGACCGGGCACCGCCGGTGCCGCGGCTCAGCGCAGCACGTCGGCCCGGTGCACGAGCGCGGCTGCACCGATGAGCGGCCCGTCCTGCGACAGCCCGGTCGGCACGATCTGCACCTTCGTCACGAACCCGAACTCGACGCGCTCGGCGACCGCCTCGCGGGCGTACGCGAACAGGTCGGGGCTGACGTGCGAGAACCCGCCGCCGATCGCGACGACCTCGAGGTCGACCAGGCTCGCGGCGGACGCGATGGCCTGTCCGAGCGCCCGACCACTGCGCCGGACGGCTGCGACCGCGACCTCGTCGCCGGCGGCGTACGCAGCCGCGAGCTCCTCGCCCGTGGTCCCGGTGAAGCCCTGGCGTCGGGCCCAGGCGACGGTCTTCGGGCCGCTCGCGACGGCCTCGAGGCAGCCGGTCCCACCGCAGGCGCACGGGTCGTCGTACCCGCCGCACTCGACGTGCCCGATGTGCCCGGCGTTGCCGGTGGGCCCGCTCACGGTGCGGCCGTGCAGGATCAGCCCGCCGCCGACACCGGTCGACACGATCATGCCCATCACGTGGTCGTGGCCCTGCGCGGCGCCGACCCAGTGCTCGGCGAGCGTGATCGCGAGGCCGTCCATGCGGAGCGTCACCGGCACACCGGCCGGCACGTGCGCGGCGACACGGTCGCGCAGCGGGTAACCGCGCCAGACGGGCATGTTGAGCGGCGACACCAGGCCGTGCTGCTCGTCGACCGGTCCCGCCGAGCCGACGCCGACACCGACCAGCTCGGCGTCCGCGGGCAGCGCCGCGAGGGCGTTCGTGACGACCTGGTCCACGGCGGCCTGCAGCTCCTCCGAGGTCCGGCCGGGCCCGGTCGGGCTGCGGAAGCGCGTGGCCGGCAGGACGACGCCGGCGTCGGAGACGAGGGCCGCCTCGACCTTCGTGCCGCCCAGGTCGACGGCGAGGGCCAAGCGTGCGCCGGCGGTGGTCGGACCGGTGGTCGCCGGTTCCGGGGACGAGGTGGTGGTCATGCGCGCTCCGATGCGGCGGATGGACGGGAGGCCCGGCTCGGCTCGGTGACGTTCGTCGCGTCCGGCACGGCTCGGTCCGGTGGTGGTGGGTGCTCCCGATCGCGGGTGCGGACGGGAGCAGGGTGTCCCGCCCACCCGGCTGTGCCGGGTGGGCGGGACGAGCTCAGTAGGACGACGTGTCGTCGCCCGCGGTCGACGCGGTGCCCGTCGCGGCGCGGTGGGCGACCTCGTCGAGGATGCGTGCCGACGCGCTCGTGCCGATGCGGTCCGCACCCGCCTCGACCATCGCGAGCAGGGTGTCGAGGCCGCGGACACCGCCGGAGGCCTTGACGCCCGTGTCGGGCCCGACGGTCTCGCGCATGAGGCGGATGTGCTCGACGGTCGCGCCGCCGCCGGCGAAGCCCGTCGAGGTCTTCACGAACGCGGCACCGGCCGACTGCGCGGCACGGCAGGCGGCGACGACCTCGTCGTCGGTGAGGAACGCGGTCTCGAGGATCACCTTGACGACGGTGTCCCCGGCGGCGTCGACGACCGCGCGGACGTCCTGCTCGACGCGGTCCCAGTCGCCGGAGCGGGCGGCGCCGATGTCCTGCACCATGTCGAGCTCGAACGCGCCGTCGGCGAGTGCCTGCAGCGACTCGGCGACCTTGGTCGCGGTGGTCGTGGTGCCGTGCGGGAAGCCGATGACCGTCCCGACGCCGACGCCGGTGCCGCGGAGGCGTTCGACCGCGTGCGCGACGTCGCTCGGACGGACGCACACGCTGAACACGCGGTGCGCCGCGGCCTCGTCGAGCTGCGCGTCGACGTCGTCGCGGGTCAGCTCGGGCTTGAGGATCGCGTGGTCGATGAGGGCACGGACGGCATCGGCGTCGAGGGCGACCGGACCGGCGGGGGAGGCTGCGTTGTCCACCCGGCAAGCCTACCCGGAGGCGGCGCGCGTACCGTGCCCTGCATGCAGGTCCTCGTCACCGGCGCCACCGGCTACATCGGTGGTCGGCTCGTCCCCCGTCTCCTCGAAGCCGGACACCAGGTCCGGGTGTTCGTCCGCACCCCGCGGAAGCTGCAGGACGTCCCCTGGCACGACGACGTCGAGGTCGCCGCGGGTGACCTGCAGGACGCCGAGGCCGTCCGTGCCGCCGTGCAGGGCGTCGAGGCCGTCTACTACCTGGCGCACGCGATGGGCGCAGACGGCGACTTCGAGCAGGCCGAGCGCGACGCCGTGGAGACGATGGCGCGCGAGGGCCGGGACGCCGGGGTGCGGCGCTTCGTGTACCTCGGTGGCCTGCACCCGGAGGGCGAGCTGTCGAAGCACCTCCGCAGCCGCAAGGAGGTCGGCGACGTGCTGCTCGCGTCGGGCGTCCCGACGATCGCGTACCAGGCCGGCGTCGTCATCGGCTCGGGGAGCACCTCGTTCGAGATGATCCGCCACGTGACCGACGTCCTGCCGTGGATGCCGGCGCCCCGGTGGGTCCGGAACCGGATCCAGCCGATCGCGGTGCGCGACGTCCTGTACTACCTCGTCGCGGCGATCGACATCCCCGCCGACGTGAACCGGACCTTCGACATCGGCGGTCCCGACGTCCTCAAGTACGGGCAGATGCTCAACGGCTACGCGGTCGAGGCGAAGCTGCCCCAGCGGCGCTTCACGGTGCTGCCTGTCCTGACCCCCGGGCTGTCCGCGCACTGGTTCAACATCGTGACCCCCATCCCGAAGAAGCTCGCGACGCCGATCATCGAGTCGCTGCAGTTCGAGTGCGTCCAGCGCGAACACGACATCGACGGCCTCGTGCCCCGGCCCGAGGGCGGGCTCACCTCGTACCGACGTGCGGTCCGTCTGGCGCTCGCGCGGATGCGGTCGGGCGAGGTCGAGACGAGCTGGCGGAGCGCGACCCTGTCGGCCACCCCCGCAGACCCGCTGCCGAGCGACCCCGACTGGGCGGGCCACACCGTCTACGTCGACGACCGCCGACGGCACACGTCCGCGTCCGCCGAGGACGTCTGGCGCGTCGTCGAGGGCATCGGCGGCGACAACGGCTGGTACTCGTTCCCGCTGGCGTGGGTCGCCCGCGGCTGGATGGACAAGCTCGCCGGCGGGGTCGGCCTGAGCCGCGGCCGTCGCGACCCGAAGCGCCTCGAGCAGGGCGACGCACTCGACTGGTGGCGCGTCGAACGCCTCGAGCGCGGCCGGTACCTCCGCCTCCGCGCCGAGTTCAAGTCGCCGGGCCGCGCGTGGCTCGAGATGACCGTCACCCCGAACGAGGCCGGCGGCAGCGACTACCACCAGCGCGCGATCTACTTCCCGCAGGGCCTGTCCGGCCGGCTGTACTGGTACGGGATCCTGCCCTTCCACGGCGTGATCTTCCCCGGCATGGTCGAGCGGATCACGGCGGCCGCCGAGCGGGAGTCCGAGCACACGGAGTCGACGGGGCGGAACTGGACCCAGCATGATGGGACCCAGCAACCCGCACACGAGGAGGCAGCATGACCGCGCAGGCCGCGACCGAGCACCAGGGCACCGTCCTGTTCCTCGGCGACAGCATCACCGAGCAGGGGTCGTGGGACCAGTGGCTCCCGGGCGAACGCACCGTCAACCAGGGTGTCGGGGGTGACACCACCGACGGCGTGCTCGCGCGCCTCGACGACGTGGTCGCCGCGAAGCCCGAGTCGATCGTGCTCCTCATCGGCACGAACGACTTCGGCAACCACCGGTCGAGCGTCGAGCACGTCGTCCGCGGCGTCGAGTCGATCCTCGTCACCCTCCGCCGCGAGCTGCCGGGCGTCCGCCTGCTCCTCGTGTCGATCCTGCCGCGCCAGGCCGACTGGTCCGCCAAGATCGAGGAGGCGAACCGGCACCTGCGCCAGTTCGTCGCCACGTGCCACGCGCAGTACCTCGACCTGTGGCCGGCGCTGGCCGACGGTGACCACCTCGACGAACGCTTCACCGAGGACGGCCTGCACCTGACCGAGGACGGCTACCGCGCCGTCGTCGACGAGCTCGTCCCGGCACTCGAGCGTCTGCGCGGGCTCCCGCCGATGTCCCGACCGATCCAGGCGATCGACCTCGAGGAGGCCGACGCCTGATGGCGCGGAAGGGTCGCCCCCCGGCGGGGTCGTCGCTGCACGGCGTCCCGGCGGGTCCGACCCGGTCCGCCGCGGGTCGCACGGCCCCCGTGGGCGGTGCCACGGGCACACCCGGGTACACGCGTCCCGCCCTGGCCCCGTCGCTGCTGGCAGCGATCGTCCTGCTCGCCTGCGTCGCCGTGATCGACTCGTCGGCGTTCGTGTTCGCGCGCTGGGGCATCACGGTGCTCGCGCTGATCGTGCTCGTCTTCGCCGTGCGCGGGCGGGTCTGGTGGGCCGCGGTGCTGACCGCCGCGATCGCGGTGTGCTGGAACCCCGTGGTGGTCGTGCCGATCCCGGGGCAGGTCTGGGCAGCCCTGCAGCTGCTCGCCGCGGCCCTGTTCATCGTCGTGGGGATCGTCGTGAAGGTGCCCCGCGGGACGGACGCGACCACCGCCTCCCGTCCCTGACCGGAGACCGACCGCCGGCCGCGGGACGGAGCCGGGACCGGCCTCCAGACCGCACCCGGGCACCCGCCTCCCGCAGGCCGGGCGGCCCAGCGGTGCCGCGCGGACCGGGCCGCCGTCCGGACGGTAGGATCGGGAAGGTCGGGCGCAGGGCCCGACGGCGACCCGAAGGGCATGGATGAGCCACGAGACCGAGCCGGCGACCGAGAGTCCTCTGCTGAACCCTCGACCGTCCTCCGGCGGTCTCGACCGTCCCGACGTCGTGGTCCGGAAGGGCCGCCTCACGTTGGTGAACGGGCACCTCACGCCCCAGCAGTCGATGATCGAGGACCTCCTGTTCCTCGACGACGCGCTCACCGCCGGTGACGTCGACCACCTGCTCATCCGTGGCAACGACCAGCGGCCGGTGATCGCGCTCGACGAGCGCGACCGGCAGCGCGCCGAGAGCGCGATCATGGCGGCGTCGGCGAACGAGCCGTTCTACGCGAAGCCGCCGGGGGAGCCCGCCGTGCTCGTCATCGACGACGGCCTCGGCTCGCCGGAAGAGCCCGTCCTGCGCGTGTTCCGCCCGCGGCTCGAGCCGCTCGGCCGTCTCCGCTACGGCGCCGAGACGAGCGTGCAGGTCGAGTTCTGGCGGGTGACGGACACCGAGGTCCTCGCCCCGGTCGAGAACGCGCTCATGCGCCGCAGCCTGCCGGTCGACGAGTTCGTCCTGGTCGACATCGAGCGCTACGGCCGGACCTGGCGCACCGTCGAGCACATGTTCGACGACCACGTCTCGGACATCCGGTTCCCGATCGACATCGTGTTCTCGTGGGTGGACGGCAACGCGATCGAGTACCAGCGCGCCCGTCAGGCAGCGCAGGCGAACGCGGTGCTCGGCGAGGGCGACGACGCCCCCGCGCGGTTCCGGCAGATCGACGAGCTGAAGTACGCGCTCCGGTCGGTGCACACGTTCGCGCCCTGGATCCGGCAGATCTACATCGCCACGGATTCGCCGGCGCCGAAGTGGCTCGCCGACCACCCCAAGGTCCGCATCGTCCGCAGCGAGGAGTTCTTCGCCGACCCCTCCGTCCTGCCGACGCACAACTCGCAGGCCGTCGAGTCGCAGCTGCACCACATCCCGGGCATCAGCGAGCACTTCATCTACTCGAACGACGACATGTTCTTCGGGCGCACGGTCGACCCGTCGGTGTTCTTCAGCCCGGGGTCCGTGACGAAGTTCATCCTCGCGACGACCCGCATCGGACTCGGCTCGAACAACCCGGCGCGCAGCGGGTTCGAGAACTCGGCCCGTGTCAACCGGCGGCTGCTGCAGCAGCGCTTCGGGGCGGTGACCACGAGGCACCTCGAACACGCGCCGACGCCCCTGCGCGCGTCGATCCTGACCGAGATGGAGCACGAGTTCGCGGACGAGTTCCGGGCGACCGCCGCGTCGCGGTTCCGGGCCGCCGAGAACATCTCCGTCACGAACTCGCTGTACCACTACTACGCGCTGCTCACGGGTCGGGCGATCGTGCAGGAGAACGCTCCGGTGCGGTACATCGACACGACCATGCAGTCCGGGCTCAAGGCGCTCCAGGACCTGCTCAAGAAGCGCGACGTCGACTTCTTCTGCCTGAACGACGGGAGCTTCCCGGAGGTCTCGGACGAGGAGCGCACGGAGCGCGTGACGGACTTCCTCGAGAAGTACTTCCCGTTCCCGGCGCCGTGGGAGCGCACGGACGCGTAGCGGCCCGCCGGCCGGTGTCCGTCGGCGGGCGGGGTCCGTCACGCTCGGGGGCGAGCGGGCCGGATCCGTCACGCTCGGGGGCGAGCGGGCCGGATCCGTCACGCTCGTGAGCCCCGTCCGACGATCACCGCGCGCTCGACGGAACGCGCGCGGCGTGTCCTGCCCGCTCGGCGGCGGGGCACATCAGCCGATCCCGCCGGAGTGGCGCGGGTCTCGGCGCTGGGTGACGGTCGGGGCTCCCGTCGCTGCCGTCGCCGACCTCGGACGGACCGTCAGCGACGGATGGGCGAGGTGGGCACCGTGTCGTGCGTGAACACGGGAATGCTCGACGTGACCGGGGCCGGTTCGACGGCAGCGGGGATCGTGACACCGGCGGCCGTGAGGCGGGCCTCGGTCTGCTCGGCCGAGACCGGCTCGCCGACCGTTGAGTAGTGCCCGATCGGGACAACCGAGTGGACGACGTTCGTCCCGAACACGTGCACGAGGTTGAACGACTGCGCACCGTCCTGACCGCGGGTGCCGCCGAGGTACTCGGTGAGGTCCTGCGTGTAGCAGGTCGCACTCGCGACGGAGACGGGGATGCCCGCGAAGACCGCGCTCGTCGAGTAGTGCAGGTGTCCGGCGATGATCGCGATGACGTCCGAGCCCTCGACGACCTCGGCGAGTGACGCCTGGTCGCGGAGCTCGACGAGCACGGCGAGGTCCTGGACGCTCGGCACCGGCGGGTGGTGCATCGCGAGGATGGTGCCGTGCGGTGCCGCCTCGGAGAGGACCTCGGCCAGCCAGTCGAGCTGCGCGGGGGAGACCTCGCCGTGGTGGGCGCCCGGGACGCTCGTGTCGAGGGTGATGACCCGCAGGCCGTTCACGTCGTAGACGAAGTCGACGGGACGATCCGTGGGCTGCAGGCCGAAGAGCTCCTGGCGGAACGCGCCGCGCTCGTCGTGGTTGCCCATCGCCCAGATGACCTGCGCGCCGATGCGTTCGGCGGCGGGCTCGACGATCGCCTTGACGCGCGCGTACGCGCCGGCCTCGCCCTTGTCGGCGACGTCGCCCGTGACGACGATCGCCTCCGGCCGGGTCCCGGAGGCCTCGACGTCGTCGATGATCGCCTGGAGTCGGGCGGCGGAGTCCACGTCGCCGTAGAGGGCGCGGTCACCCGCCACGAGGTGGGTGTCGCTGAGGTGGAGGAGGAAGTGGTTCGGCCTGGGGTGTTCGGCCGTCCGGCTGTCCATCGGTCTCTCGTTCCGTTGGCGGATGCGTGGTGCAACACGTTGCCACACCGTCCTGGACGAGTCCACCACCCGATCGTGAATCCGAGGTGAACCGGAGGGGTGTGTTCCTGAAAGGGCGGAGAACGAACGAGCCCCCCGACCACGAAGTGGACGAGGGGCTCGTTCGTTCTTGCCGAGGAGACTCAGTGGTTCCCGGCGCCGACCGCGGGTGCCGGCGCGGAGCTGTCGAGCTCCGGACCGTGGTGCGCGGCGTGGGCGGCCTCGAGCTCGGCCTTCGTGACCGGCGCGATGCGGTCCTCGAAGAAGAAGCGGGAGACACGGGCGCGGACCTTCTGCGCCTGGCTGATCCGGCCCTTGGCGTCCGGACGGATCATGAGCGGCTTGTACTCGTTGAACTGCAGGAGCTTCCAGCGCTCGTACTCGTCGAGCTGCTCGTGCACCTCGATGTACTCGCCGTGGGGGAGCCGCACGATCCGGCCCGACTCGTAGCCGTGCAGGACGATCTCGCGGTCCTTCTTCTGCAGCGCGAGGCAGACGCGCTTCGTGATCCAGAAGGCGACGAACGGGCCGAGGACCGTCGTGGCCTGGATGACGTGGATCACGTGCTCGATCGACACCATGAAGTGCGTGGCGATGATGTCGGACGAGGCGGCGGCCCAGAGCGAGGCGTAGAGCGTGATGCCCGCGGCACCGATGGCGGTGCGGGTCGGCGCGTTGCGCGGACGGTCGGCGAGGTGGTGCTCACGCTTGTCGCCCGTGACCCAGGCCTCGATGAACGGGTAGACGAACATCGCCACGATGAGCGCCATGAGGACGGCGATCGGCGCGAGGATGTTGAACGACACCGTGTAGCCGAACCACACGACCTCCCAGTGCGGCGGCACAAGACGGAGCGCGCCGTCGGCGAAGCCGATGTACCAGTCGGGCTGGGTACCGGCGGACACCGGGGACGGGTCGTACGGGCCGTAGTTCCAGATCGGGTTGATCGTGAACAGCGACGCGATGGCGGCGAGGATGCCGGCGACGATGAAGAAGAAGCCACCGGCCTTCGCGGCGAACGCCGGGAGGATCGGGACGCCCACGACGTTGTCGTTGGTCTTGCCGGGGCCCGCGAACTGCGTGTGCTTGTTGATCACCACGAGCACGAGGTGGACACCGAGCACCGCGACGAGGATCGCCGGCAGCAGCAGGATGTGCAGCGTGTAGAGGCGGCCGACGATGTCGGTGCCCGGGAACTCGCCACCGAACAGCAGGTAGGCGATCCACACACCGATCACCGGGACGCCCTCGATCATGCCGACGATGATGCGGAGACCGTTGCCGGAGAGCAGGTCGTCGGGGAGCGAGTAGCCGGTGAAGCCCTCGGCCATGGCCAGGACCCACAGCACGAAGCCGAAGACCCAGTTGATCTCACGCGGCTTGCGGAAGGCACCGGTGAAGAACACGCGGGCCATGTGCAGCATGATCGAGGCCACGAAGAGCAGGGCTGCCCAGTGGTGGACCTGGCGCACGAAGAGCCCACCGCGGATGTCGAACGAGATGTTCAGGGTCGACTGCAGGGCGGTCGACATCTCGACGCCCTTGAGCGGGACGTACGAGCCGTTGTAGACGACCTCGGTCATCGACGCCTGGAAGAAGAACGTCAGGAACGTCCCCGAGAGCAGGACGACGACGAAGCTGTACAGCGCGACCTCGCCGAGCATGAAGCTCCAGTGGTCGGGGAAGATCTTGCGCCCGACCTCCTTCACGAGGCCGGAGATGCTGGTGCGCTCGTCGATGTAGTTGGCGGCGGCCCCGATGATGCGGGACCCGCGCTCCGGCTGCGGCTTGGTGGCCGTCGACGGGGCGTTCGTGGTGGTGGTGCTGGTCATCAGCGTTCACGCTCCCAGAAGGACGGTCCGACCGGCTCGTGGAAGTCGCTCTGGGCAACCAGGTAGCCGTCGTCGTCGATCGCGATCGGAAGTTGGGGGAGGGGACGTGCGGCCGGGCCGAAGATGACCTCGCAGTTGTTCGAGACGTCGAACGTCGACTGGTGGCACGGGCACAGCAGGTGGTGCGTCTGCTGTTCGTAGAGCGCGACCGGGCACCCGACGTGGGTGCAGATCTTGGAGTAGGCGACGATGCCGTCGTAACCCCAGTCCTCGTGCCCCTTGGAGGGGTTGAGGTCCTTCGGGTCGAGGCGCATCAGCAGCACGGACGCCTTGGCCTTCTCCTCGAGCATGTGCTCGGACTCGAGCATGCCCTCGGGGATGACGTGGAAGACGGAGCCGATCGTGACGTCGGACGCCTTGATCGGGAGACCCGTCGGGTCCTTGGTCAGGCGCAGGCCGGACTTCCAGAACGTGTGGCGGAGCAGCTCGTTCGGGTCCTCCGCCGGGGCGAGGTCACGGACGAGGACGATGCCGGGCAGCGGGAACGCCGCGAGTGCACCGATCATCGAGTTGCGGATCAGCTTGCGACGGCTGAAGCCCGACTCCTTGTCGGCGAGCTGGAACGCCTCGACCGCCTTGGCGCGGGTCGCGTCCGTCCCACGGGTGCCGTGGCGCATCTCCGTGATCTCGCGGTCGACCACGAGCGACTTCGACCAGTAGACCGCGCCGAGACCCAGCGCGAGGAGCGCGAGGGTGATGGCGAGGCCGAGCCAGAGGTTGCCGGCGCGGACCGTGCCGAAGTCCTCCGGGTCGATCGGGAACGCGACGTACGCCGCGATCGCGAGGACGCTGCCGACGATGGAGAGGTAGAAGAACGTGGCGACCTGGCGCTCGGCGAGCCGCTGCTTCTTCGGGTCGACGTCGGTGCGACGTGCGCGGTGCGGCGGCTCACCCGGGTTCTCGAAGGCGTCCGCGGGGACGACCGCGGTACCTGCCGAGGCGCTGCTGGTCGTGCCGTGCTTCTCGACAGCCGAGGACGAGTTCAGTGCCTCGTCGTCGTGCTCTGCCATGGTGTTCCCTTCAGTGTCGTGCGACACGGACGATCAGTTGGACTTCGCGGTCAGCCACACGGTCATCGCGACGACCGCACCCAGACCGAAGATCCAGATGAACAGACCCTCTGCCACCGGGCCGAGGGAGCCGAGGGCGAACCCGCCCGGCGACTTGTTGTCCTGCACGTACTTCAGGTACGTGATGATGTCGGCCTTCTGCTCCGGGGTGAGGTTCAGGTCGTTGAAGACCGGCATGTTCTGCGGGCCGGTGACCATGGCCTCGTAGATGTGCTTGCCGGAGACGGTCTGCAGGTTCGGCGCGTACTTGCCCTCGGTCAGGGCGCCGCCGGCACCCGCGACGTTGTGGCACATCGCGCAGTTGATGCGGAAGAGCTCCGCACCCTCGGCGGCGTCGCCGTCCTTGCCGTTCGTCAGCTTGGTGGAGGGGATGCCCGGGCCGGGGCCGAGCGAGGCCACGTAGGCGCCCATGGCGTCGACCTGCTCGTCCGTGAACTGGGCGGGCTTCTCCTCGGCCTGGGGGCCCTGCGCTGCCATCGGCATGCGGCCGGTGCCGACCTGGAAGTCGACCGACGCGGCGCCGACACCGATGAGGGACGGACCCTCGCTCGTGCCCTGGGCGTCGAGGCCGTGGCAGGTCGCGCAGTTCGATGCGAAGAGCTTCTGGCCCTCGTTGACCTGCGACTGGCTCGAGGCCGCCGTGGCGGTGGTGCTGTCGTCGGCGTTGGCCGTCGAACTGAACAGCGCGTACGCACCGCCGGTGGTCATGAGACCGACGACGATGAGCGAGACGGTCGCCATCGGGGAACGGCGGCCCTTCTTGGTCTTGGTTCTGGTGAACATGCTGTGGGGGGTGTCCAGTTCCTACTTGAGAAGGTAGATGACGGCGAAGAGACCGATCCAGACGACGTCGACGAAGTGCCAGTAGTACGACACGACGATCGCGGTGGTCGCCTCCTTGTGCCCGAAGTTCTTCGCGGCGAACCCGCGACCCAGGGTGAGGAGGAAGGCGATCAGGCCGCCGGTGACGTGCAGGCCGTGGAAGCCGGTGGTCATGTAGAACGCCGAGCCGTACGCGCTCGAGGAGAGCGTCATGCCCTCGTGCCAGAGGTTGGCGTACTCGAAGATCTGGCCGCAGACGAAGATCGCTCCCATGCAGTACGTGACGAAGAACCACTCCGTCATGCCCCAGTCCTTGGGGTTCCAGCTCGTGCGGTGCACCTGGAAGCGCTCCGCGGCGAACACCGCGAACTGGCAGGCGAAGCTGGACAGCACCAGGATGATCGTGTTCACGGAGGCGAAGGGCACCTCGAGCTTGGAGGTCTCGGTGGCCCACAGTTCGGGCGAGGTGCTGCGCAACGTGAAGTAGATCGCGAACAGGCCGGCGAAGAACATGACCTCGCTGCCCAGCCACACGATCGTCCCCACGGCAACGGCGTTGGGCCTGTTCAGGACCGGACCGCTGGCGCTTCTGGAGAGAGGGGTGCTAGTCACGTCCTCCATTATGGCCGAAACCTGTGACAGTGTTTTCGCAGCAGACTGGCGGGTCTTCCGAATTCACTACGATCGAGCCATGTCGCTCCCACTCTCCTGGCCCTCGGTGATCAGCGGGCTCATGGCTCGCGAGGACCTCTCCATCAGTCAGTCCTCATGGGCCATGGAGGAGATCGTCCAGGGACGCGCGACGTCCGCACAGATCGCCGCGTTCGCCGTGGCGCTGCGGGCGAAGGGCGAGACGGTCGACGAGGTCGTCGGCTTCCGCGACGCGATCCTCGACGCGGCGGTGCCGCTCGACGTGGACCCGATGGCGCTGGACATCGTCGGGACCGGCGGCGACGTCGTCGGCACGGTCAACGTCTCGACCATGGCCGCGATCGTCATCGCCGCCGCGGGCGTGCCGGTCGTGAAGCACGGCAACCGGGCGAGCTCGTCGAAGTCGGGGTCGAGCGACGTGCTCGCGGCCCTCGGCCTCGACCTGACGATGGACGCCGCGCGTGTCGCCGAGACGTTCCGGCGTGTCGGACTGACCTTCGCCTTCGCGAGCGCCTTCCACCCCGGGTTCGCCCACGCAGCCCCGGTCCGGCGCGAGATCGGGGTGCCGACGGTGTTCAACTTCCTCGGTCCGCTCGTGAACCCGGCCCGGTGCGAAGCGAACGCGGTGGGCGTGGCGCAGCTCGACCTCGTCCCGATCATCACGGGCGTGTTCCAGACCCGCGGGGCGACGGCCCTCGTGTTCCGCGGCGACGACGGTCTCGACGAGCTGACCACCACCGGCCACTCCCACATCTGGGAGGTCACCGGCGGCCGGGTCACCGAGCACGACCTCGACCCGCGCGACCTCGGCATCGCCCGGGCCCGCACGCAGGACCTCCTGGGCGGGGACCCCGAGCACAACGCGCAGGTGGTGCACCGGGTGCTCGCGGGGGAGACCGGACCGGTCCGCGACATCGTCCTCCTGAACGCCGCGGCCGGTCTCGTGGCCTTCCGGCTCGCCGAGGACCCGGAGCAGGTCGACGTGCCGATCCTGCAGCGGTTCCGCGACCAGCTCGCCGTCGCGGCCGACGCGATCGACTCGGGTGCCGGAGCGCGCAAACTGGCTGACTGGGTGGGCGCGGCGCCCGCCGCCTGAGCCCGACAGGGGCTCCCGGACCCGCACTACGGACCGCACCAGCGGGCCACGCGCCGGAGGCGCGGCGTGTGGCCGCCGGACCCGCACTCCACACCGCACCAGCCGGCAACGCACCGGAGGCGCGGTGCCGGTCCGTCGGACCCGCACCGCGCCTCCAGGCGGTCACCTCAGCTGCGCGTCAGCGCACGTCCTCGTCGACCCAGTCGAAGGTCTTCGTGACGGCCTTCTTCCAGAGGCGCAGCTGGCGCGCACGCTCCTCCTCGTCGAGCTGCGGCTCCCAGCGCTTGTCCTCCTGCCAGTTGGCACGGAGCTCGTCGAGGTTCGCCCAGAACCCGACGGCCAGACCGGCGGCGTAGGCCGCGCCGAGCGCGGTGGTCTCCGCCACGACCGGGCGCACGACCGGCACGTTGAGGATGTCGGCCTGGAACTGCATGAGCGCGTCGTTGGCGGTCATGCCGCCGTCGACCTTGAGCTCGGTGAGCTCGACGCCGGAGTCCGCGTTCACGGCGTCCAGGACCTCGCGGGTCTGGAGCGCCGTCGCCTCGAGGGCGGCACGGGCGATGTGGCCCTTGTTCACGTAGCGGGTCAGGCCGACGAGCGCACCGCGGGCGTCCGGACGCCAGTACGGCGCGAACAGCCCCGAGAACGCCGGGACGAAGTAGACGCCGCCGTTGTCCTCGACGGTCTTGGCGAGGGCCTCGACCTCCGGGGCGCTGCCGATGATGCCGAGGTTGTCGCGGAGCCACTGGATGAGCGACCCCGTGACGGCGATCGAGCCCTCGAGCGCGTAGTGCGTGTCCTGGTCGCCGAGCTTGTAGCCGACCGTGGTGAGGAGGCCGTTCTCGGAGCGGACGATCTCGGTACCGGTGTTGAAGATGAGGAAGTTGCCGGTGCCGTAGGTGTTCTTCGACTCGCCCTGGTCGAACGCGGCCTGACCGAACGTCGCCGCCTGCTGGTCGCCGAGGATGCCGGCGATCGGCACCTCGCGGAGCAGGTTCGACGACTCGACGTGGCCGTAGACCTCGGAGGAGCTGACGATCTCGGGGAGCATCGACTTCGGGACACCGAAGTCGGCGAGGATGTCGTCACGCCACTGCAGGGTCTCGAGGTCCATGAACAGGGTGCGCGACGCGTTCGTGACGTCGGTCTTGTGCACGCCGCCGTCGGTGCCACCGGTCAGGTTCCAGAGGACCCAGGTGTCGGTCGTGCCGAACAGCAGGTCGCCGGCTTCGGCCTTCTCGCGGGCACCCTCGACGTTCTCGAGGATCCACATGATCTTCGTGCCGGCGAAGTACGTCGCCAGGGGCAGGCCGACGATCGCCTTGTAGCGGTCGGTGTCGCCGTCGGCGAGCTTGTCGACGAGGGCCTGCGTCCGGGTGTCCTGCCAGACGATGGCGTTGTAGACCGGCTTGCCGGTGGTCTTGTCCCACACGACCGCGGTCTCGCGCTGGTTGGTGATGCCGACCGCGGCGACGTCGTGGCGGGTGATGTCCGCACGGGACAGCGCCTGGCCGATGACCTCACGCGTGTTGTCCCAGATCTCCGACGGGTCGTGCTCGACCCACCCGGCGCGCGGGAAGATCTGCTCGTGCTCCTTCTGCCCGACCGAGACGATCGAGCCGGAGTGGTCGAAGACGATCGCTCGGGTCGAGGTGGTGCCCTGGTCGATGGCGACGATGTAGTCGGCCATTGGTGCTCCTTTGCGGGTGTGTTCGGTGTGGTCGGGCCCGGTGACGGACCGACCGGTGCGGGGGTCGACCCCGGGGTGGGGCCGACCGACGCGGAGGGGGGTCAGACGAGGGGGAGGAGGGGCCCGGAGACGATCGCTGCGAGCGCGCCGCCGACGAGGGGGCCGACGACCGGGACCCAGGCGTAGGACCAGTCACTGGTGCCCTTGCCCTTGATCGGCAGCAGGGCGTGCGCGATGCGGGGGCCGAGGTCACGGGCCGGGTTGATGGCGTAGCCGGTGGGGCCACCGAGCGAGACACCGATCGCGATCACGAGGAAGGCGACGGGGACCGCGCCGAGCTCGGCGGGGGCCTTGCCGTTGGTCATCGCGAGGATGACGAACACGAGGACGAAGGTGCCGATGATCTCGGTGACGAGGTTCCAGCCGTACGAGCGGATCGCGGGGCCGGTCGAGAACACGCCGAGCTTCGCTGCTGCGTCGGGCTCCTCGTCGAAGTGCTGCTTGTAGGCGAGCCAGACGATGACCGCACCGATGATCGCGCCGATGAGCTGCGCGAGCCAGTACAGGAACATCTCGCCGATGGTGATGTTGCCGAGGATCGCCTGCGCGAGGCTGACCGCGGGGTTGAGCTGGCCGCCGGACTTGTACGACACGAGCACACCGGCGAAGACCGCGAAGCCCCAGCCGATCGTGACCATGAGGAAGCCCGCGCCGAAGCCCTTGGACTTCGTGAGCGACACGGCGGCGACGACACCGCCACCGAGGATGATGAGCATCGCCGTACCGACGAGCTCGCTGAGGAAATTGACGCCGATGCCGTCCATCGGTGACCTCCAGTGCATGAGGGTCGGGGGTCCGGTGGTGCTGCGTCCGGCACTCCCCGTTGAGTGATTGGGGCCGAGCATAGTGACGCCGTTCCGCGCTGCGCGACGCATCACTGAGCGAAGTCCACCAAAGTGCACGAACGTGCAGGACGCGTGTGCGCCGGGGGATCGCGGGAGGCTCCCGGACCGGGTGCGGAGTGCACGAACGTGCACCTGTGCGGAACGGGTGGTCGCTGTAGGGTGGACGCACTCCGGTCGACGACGGCGGTGTCGCACCTCCGCGGACGGCCCCGCACCCGTGGAGGGCACCAGTGAAGAAGCTCATCAACGACCCGCAGGCCGTCGTCACCGAGACCGTCCGAGGCTTCGCGCAGGCGCACGCCGACCACGTCGTCCTGGTCGAGGACCCGATCCACATCCGCCGCGTGGACGCTCCCGTGGCCGGCAAGGTCGGGATCGTCAGCGGTGGTGGCAGCGGCCACGAACCGCTGCACGCCGGGTTCGTCGGGTACGGCATGCTCGACGCGGCCGTTCCCGGACCGGTGTTCACGAGCCCGACCCCGGACCCGATCGTCGCCGCGACGAAGGCCGTCGACGGGGGAGCGGGCGTGCTCCACATCGTCAAGAACTACACCGGCGACGTCCTGAACTTCGAGACCGCCGCCGAGCTCGCGGCGATGGAGGACGTGCGCGTCGAGGCCGTCGTGGTGGACGACGACGTCGCCGTGCAGGACTCGCTCTACACGGCCGGCCGCCGCGGGGTCGCCGGGACCGTGGTCGTGGAGAAGTGCGCGGGCGCCGCCGCCGAGCGCGGCGACGACCTGGACGCGGTGGCCGCGATCGCCCGCCGGGTGAACGCCGCGACCCGGTCGATGGGGCTCGCCCTGTCCTCGGGGACCGTGCCGCACGCCGGCGAACCGTCGTTCACGCTCGCCGACGACGAGGTCGAGCTCGGCATCGGCATCCACGGCGAGCCCGGTCGGGAGCGCATCCCGATGGCGCCGGCCGACCGACTCGTGGACCGGGTGATCGAGCCGGTGCTCACCGATCTCGACGCCCCCGCGGGCTCTGACCTGCTGCTCCTGGTGAACGGCATGGGCGGCACGCCGCTCTCCGAGCTGTACATCGTCTACCGACGCGCCGCCGAGGTGCTCGCGGAGCGTGGCCACCGGGTCGCGCGTAGCGTGGTCGGCGACTACGTCACGTCCCTCGAGATGCAGGGGTTCTCGCTCACCGTCACGGTGCTGGACGAGGAACTCACCGCCCTCTGGGACGCCCCGGTGGAGACCCCGGCCCTGCGCTGGGGTCGCTGACCCGGCCCGACGCGGCCCGGGACCACCGTTCACCATCCAGGAAGGGACACGAATTGGCGCTCGACACCGCATGGGCCACCGACTGGGTGCACCGCACCCTCGCCACGATCGACGAACACCGGGCCGAGCTCGTCACGCTCGACCGTGAGATCGGCGACGGCGACCACGGCGAGAACCTCGACCGCGGCTTCCGCGCCGTCGTCGAGGCCGTCGACGCCGGGTCCTTCGACACCCCCGGCGCGGTGCTCAAGGTCGTCGCGACGAAGCTCATCTCGACCGTCGGAGGCGCTGCCGGGCCGCTGTTCGGGACGGCGTACCTGAAGGCCGCGCAGGCCGCGGGTGACGCGACCGAGCTCGACGCCGACGCCCTCGTGGCCGTGCTCACGGCGGCCCGCGACGGCGTGGTGTCCCGTGGCAAGGCCGAGGTCGGCGACAAGACGATGGTGGACGCCTGGTCGGCAGCGGTCGACGCCGCAGCGACGGCCGCCGCTGCGGGGGAGTCGCCCGAGCGCGTGCTCGAGGCCGCCGCGGACGCCGCGCGCACCGGTGCCGAGTCGACCGAACCGCTGGTCGCCCGCAAGGGTCGTGCGAGCTACCTCGGCGAGCGGGCCGTCGGGCACCGCGACCCGGGCGCACAGTCGACGGCGTACATCCTGCGCGCCGCGGCGGACGCGGCGTGACCGTCGGGATCCTCGTCGTCTCGCACAGCGCGGCGATCGCCGAGGGGACCGTGGCCCTGGCCCGGCAGATGGCCGCGGACGTGCCGCTCGTCGCCGCCGGCGGGACCGACGACGGCGGGATCGGCACCTCGTTCGAGGCGATCACCGAGGGGATCGGGGAACTCGCCGGTGCCGACGCGGTCGTGGTGCTGTGCGACCTCGGCTCGGCCTACCTGACGGTGGACACCGCGCTCGACTTCCTCGACGACGACGCCCGGGGTCGCGTGCACGTGTCCTCGGCACCCGTCGTCGAGGGCACGGTCGCCGCGGCCGTGGCCGCGCAGACCGGAGGCGACGCCGACGCCGTGCTCGCCGCGGCGGCGACCGCCGCGACCAGCGGGGCGGACGCGGGCAGCGCCTCCAGTCCGGTGCTCGGCGACCAGACCGCCGAGGCCGCGTCCGACGCGCCGTCGGGTGACCGGCCTGGAGGCGCGGTGCCGGTGGACGGCACAGCCGACGGTGACGACGCGGTCGCGTCCGCGACCGTCGAACTGGTGAACGAGAGCGGGCTGCACGCCCGCCCCGCGGCCGAGTTCGTCAAGGCCGCGGCGAAGCACGAGGCCCGGGTGTCGGTGAACGGCGTGGACGCCAAGAGCCTGCTCGCGATCATGGCGCTCGCCCTGCCGAAGGGCGCGTCCGTGACCATCGACGCGACCGGGCCGGACGCCCGGGACGCCGTGGACACCCTGGTCAGCCTGGTGCGCTCGGGCTTCGGGGAGTGATCCGCCGCCCTGCCCGTGCCGGTCGGTGCGGGCAGGGCGATGGCGCGCTGCGGACGCGTCCGGTGCCGGGCCGGTCGGTGCGGGCAGGGCGATGGCGCGCTGCGGACGCGTCCTGCCGTGTTTCAGCCCGGCGTGAGCTCCTGCAGGCCGGTGACCCGGAGCAGGTCGAGCGTCGCGGCGTCGGTGCTGCCCGGGACCGCGGTGTAGACGACGATGCGCAGGTCGCTGCCGGGCACGCCGAGGACGTCGCAGTCGATCTCGACCGGCCCGACCGGGGTGTGCACGACCTTGCGGCTGGTCCGGTGTGCGGCGATCCGTCCGCTGTCCCACCGACGTTCGAACTCGGCCGACTCCCGTCGGAGGCGTGCGACGAGGTCGGCCAGCCGTGCGTCGGCGGGGTAGCGCCCGACCGCGGCCCGGAGGTCGGCGACGAGGTCGCTCGAGAAGTCCTCCTGGTGGGTGTCGTCCCACTCCACGCCCTCGTGGCCGTGCACGAAGTGCCGCCACACCAGGTTCCGGTCCAGGCCGGTCCAGCGTCCCGGGTCGTCCCCGAGGGCGGCCCAGAGCTCGTTCCAGAGGACGATGTCGTGCGCCGCGGTGAACACGGCGAGGGGGACGTCGCCGAGTCGGTCGACGATGCGCTGCACGCCCGGGGGGACGTGCGTCGGCACCGTGAGGCGGGACGGCGCGGCCGCGCCGGCGACCCGGAACAGGTGGTCGCGTTCCGCGGTGCTCAGTCGCAGCGCGGTCGCGAGTGCGCCGAGCAGCTGCGGCGACGGGTTCGTCGCCCGCCCCTGCTCGAGCCGGACGACGTAGTCCACGCTGACCCCGGCGAGTGCGGCGAGTTCCTCGCGGCGGAGCCCGGCCGTGCGGCGCCCGGGCCCCGCAGGCAGGCCGACCTGCTCGGGTCGGACCCGGTCGCGCCACGCGCGCAGCACCTCGGCGAACTCGCTCATGCGTCCATCCTGGCCCCGGACGGCCCGGGCTCCCTGGTACTGCCGGTCCCATGGTCGACCCGTGCCTGGGGGAGTGCAGCCGCGGGGGCCAGGCTGGACCCATGACCACCACACTCATCACCGGGGCCAACCGCAGCCTCGGACTCGAGACCACCCGCCGCCTCCTCGAGGCCGGCCACACGGTCGTCGCCGGGGTCCGGGACCCTGCCTCGGCCGACGCCGTCCGCGAGCTCGGCGCCGAGGTCGTGCAGCTCGACGTCACCGACCAGACGAGCGTCGACCGCGCGATCGCCGCCCTGCCCGCACTCGACGTGCTCGTGAACAACGCCGGCGTGCTCGGGACGGCCTTCGGCGTCGACGACCTCGACCCGGCCGCGATGGACGCCGTGCTCGCGACGAACGTCACCGGTGTCGTGCGCGTGACGCAGGCCGCGCTGCCGCTGCTCCGGCGCTCGGCGAACCCGGTCGTCGTCAACGTCGCCTCGGGCGTCGGCTTCACCCGGTGGCTGACCACCCCTGGTCACGACGAGTACCCGGTCGCCGCGGTGCCGTACGCCGCGTCGAAGGCCGCCCTCATCGCGATGACCGTGCAGTACGCCAAGAACCTGCCCGGGTTCCGCGTCAACGCGAGCGACCCCGGCTACACGGCGACCGAGTTCAACGGGTTCGGCGGCCACCAGACCGTGACCGAGGGCACCGACGCCACCGTGCGGCTCGCGCTGCTCGACCAGGACGGGCCGACGGGGGAGTTCCACGGCCGGAACGGCCGGATCGCGTACTGAGGCGCGGGTCCCCGCCGGTACGCGCGCGGCCCGGCCGGTACGCGCGGGGCCCGCGCCGGTACGCGCGGGGCCCGGCCGGGAGGCGCGGGGCCCGGCCGGAAGGCGCGGGGCCCGGCCGGGAGGCGCGGGGCCCGGTTCCTCCACAGGCGGCGGTGGGTCGGGCGGTCGCCCACAGGGCTCCACCCGGCTCGGTCGGGCGGCGACCGGTCTGCCAGGATGACGGCATGCGCGCAGTCCAGTACGACCGGTTCGGAGCCGCCCCCGCCATCGTCGACCTGCCCGAACCCGTCGCACCGGCCGAGGGGGTCGTCGTCCGGGTCGCCGCCACCGGCGTGTGCCGGAGCGACTGGCACGCGTGGAAGGGCCACGACGACTCGGTCGTGCTGCCGCACGTGCCCGGACACGAGTTCGCGGGTGTCGTCAGCGCCGTCGGGGCCGGGGTGTCCGGCTTCGCGGTCGGCGACCGCGTCACCGCACCGTTCGTCTTCGCGTGCGGGACGTGCGAGCAGTGCCAGCAGGGCGCGACGCAGGTCTGCACGCGACAGCAGCAACCCGGCTTCACGCTGCCGGGCTCGTACGCCGAGTCGGTCGTGGTGCCGCACGCCGACGTCAACCTGGTGGCACTGCCCGACGCCGTCGGGTTCGCCGAGGCGGCCGGCCTCGGCTGCCGCTTCGGGACGGCGTACCACGCCGTGCACGCCAGGGGTCGGGTGGCCGCGGGTGAGTGGGTCGTCGTGTACGGCTGTGGGGGAGTCGGCCTCTCGACGGTGATCGTCGCGGTCGCGGCGGGCGCCCGGGTCGTGGCGGTCGACGTCTCCGCGGCGGCACTCGAGCGGGCGGCGGCGCTCGGCGCAGAGACCCTGTCGATGGACGACGACGTCGTCGACGCTGTGCACGACCTCACCGGCGGGGGAGCGCACGTCTCGGTGGACGCCTTCGGCAGCCGAGCGACCTCGGTCGCCGCGGTGGCCTCGCTCCGCCCGCGCGGACGACACGTGCAGGTCGGCCTGTTGCTCGGCGACGAGGCCGTCCCGGCGATCCCGATGGGTCGCGTCGTCGGTGACGAACTCGAACTGCTCGGCAGTCACGGCATCTCGGTCGGGGAGTACGCCGCGATGCTCGACGACGTCGTCGCCGGGCGGCTGCGTCCGTCGGAGTCGATCGGCCGGACCATCGGGTTCGACGAGCTGCCGGACGCGATCCTCGCGATGGACGGGCCGCCGACCGCTGCGGGCATGACGGTGGCAGTGGTGACGAGGTGACCGAGGCCGTTCGGGACGACCGGTCGGTGCTCGGCGCGGCAGCCTGATCGGACGCTGCTCCGGATGCCGACCTGATCGACGTCGTGATGGTGGAGGGCTCCGGAAATCGAACCAGACAAGGCACCCCGACTGGTGCGCCCCCCGTACGAGACCATCATGGCACCGGGGAACCGACACCGACATCAGTCCTCCGGATGAAGTCCCGCAGCCGATCGGCTGGCCGCCCGGCTGCGGACGCCGCCCGCGTCATCGGCCGCGACATCGGCCCCGACGTCGGACGGCATGTGCCGGACGGCGGTGTCGATCAGCTGTCTGGACGCCGGTCCGGCTGATCGGGTGCGGGTGGCCCGGTCGTCGTCCGCGGTGCGGGGAGGGTCATCCGGAGCGTGTGGGTCCCGTCGTCGCCGAGGTGCCGTTCGAGTGAGCCGCCGAGGAGTTCCGCCCGTTCCCGCAGCCCGACGAGACCGTGGTGCGCGCTCGGCAGGTCGAGCGGGGGACCCTGTGGCGGCTCGGCGACCAGCTCCACGGAGACCCGGGTCCCGGACGTGCTGATCGTCAGGTGCACCGCTGCTCCCGGTGCGTGCTTCCGAGCGTTCGTCAGGCCTTCCTGCACGAGTCGGAAGACGGCACGCTGCACCGCGGAGGGGAGTGGTCGGTCGAGCTCGACGTGCGTGTCGACGGCGATGCCGCTCTGCTCGAGGAGTCCTGGCAGGTCCGCGAGGGTGGGTTGTGGAGCGGGCCCGCGGTCGGCGCCACCGGCGGCACGGAGGACCTCGATCATCGCGCGGAGCTCGTCGAGCGTCGTCACGCTGAGCCCGCGGATCGTGGCGGCGACCCGTCGAGCGGTGGCGTCGGGGGAGGCCACCTGCAGCGCGCCTGCCTGCACCGCGATGAGGCTCACCTGGTTCGAGACGACGTCGTGCATCTCGCGGGCGAGCACCGCACGTTCGCGTTCGAGGGCGTGCTCGGCTGCGAGACGGGCGCGCTGCTGCTGCAGGGCGGCACGCTCGCGGATCTCCTGGCGGAGCTCGGCGCCCACGCGGATCGCCACACCAAGTGCCGTCGGCGCTGCCACGTACAGCGCCGAGAAGAGCGCGGCGGTCACCAGCGACTGCAGGGTCGACAGGTCGAACCGCATCCCCGTCGTCATCCCGCGCCAGGAGGGGGAGCAGCAGAACGCGACCACCGCGGCGCCCACGATCCAGGCGGTGCGGCGCTCGCTGCGCGCGACGCTGTACAGCGCGAACATGACCGCGAACACCGCGAAGCCCCACTCGAAACCCGGCAGCGCCAGCACCAGGCTGGCGTACGGCCAGCGACGACGCAGCAGCAAGCCCGCGGCGGCGATCATCGTCAGCACCCACTTCGACGGCGCGTCCGCGTCGCTGTACACGCTCAGCGCGGAGTACGACGCGGAGACGAGCACGAGCACGACGTCGATCAGGAACGGCGACCACCGGGCACCGCGGTGCGTCCGCCCGGTGTCGCGGCGGTCCTCGTCGGCGGTCACCGGTCGACCAGTCCGGCGCGGGCTGCGGTCAGCGCGGCGAGCACCCGGCTCCGGACGCCGAGCTTGACGAGTACCGTCCCGACGTCGTCCTTGACGGTGCCGAGGCTGACCCCGACGGCGTCGGCGATCTCACCGTTCGTGGCACCTTCCGCGACCAGCCGCAGGACGTCCCGTTCCCGGTCCGTCAGGGTCGCGACCCGCGCGCGGGCGTCCGGGTCGAGCGCCGCGGACGCCAGGACGGTCCGGTTCACGCCCGGGGCGAGCACCGTCCCTCCGGCGGCGAGCGTGTGCACCATCTGCGTGAGCGCGACCGGGTCGGTGTTCTTCAGGAGGAACCCCGCGGCGCCGCCACGCAGAGCCGCGGTCAGGTGGTCGTCGCTGTCGAAGGTGGTGAGCATCGCCACGACCGGGGCGTCCGGCCGGCCGGTGATCTCGGCCAGCAGCTGCAGACCGTCCACGTCGGGCATCCGGATGTCGAGCAGCACGACGTCGGGTCGGGCGGTCTCGACCGCCTCGAGGGCGTCCGCACCGGAGACGGCTCCGACGACGTCGATCCGGGGGTCGGCGTCGAGGATCATCGACAGGCCGGATCGGACCAGGGTCTCGTCATCGACGATGAGCACGGAGGACACGGACCCATGATCGTCGCACCTCGCCGCCGCGGCATCCGCCGACACGATCACCGGCGGTGTCCACCCGGTGGTCAGCGGCAGCCGACCGGCTGCGGGGAGGTGCCGGGGAGCCCGACGGGACCGGCCGGCTGCACCTGAGTTGACATAATATGCATTATCGGCGCTAGACTCGAGCAGGGGCACCGAAGCCTCCGTGGCGTTCCGCCCGCGGGACCCGCCACCCGCGACGACGGACGCCCGGACCGGCGTGGTCCGGGCGTCCGTGGTGGTCACGACGGGCCGCGCCCGCCGGTCACGAGCTCAGTGCTCGGGCGTTTCGTCCCCGGTGGGCACGTCGTCCGCGTCGATCTCGAGCGCGGCCTGCTCCTCGCCGTGCTCCTCGAGGTCGGGGCGGTCCGTGTCGGGCTGCTCGGGTGCCTCTGCCTGCGTGGTCTCTTCTGCCGGGTCCGGCTGGCTGTACGTCATGCCGCGGACGCTACTCCCGACCACCCTGGGTGGTCGGGCGGTGCGCGACCCGGCCACCTGCGGCGCCGGCAGCCACCGCGTTGTCGCGACCCGCGCCTCCAGACCGGCCCGACCACGCGCCCGACGGTACGGGAGGCGCGGCGCGGCCCCGGCACGCGTCGCCCGTCGGACGCGGGTGGTGGACGGACGGGAGGCGCGTGGCGATGCCGCCACGCGCCTCCCGTCCGCCCGCGGTCGCGTCAGTTCGTGCCGAGCTGCGTCAGCGCGACGGCAGCCAGGATGTAGCCGATGATGCCGAGCACGATGGCGATCGCCGACAGGATGATGCCGGCGAGCGTCATGCCGCGCGACAGTCCACGGCGACGCGCGATGATGCCGAGCACGAGGCCGACGACGCCGGCGACGATGCCGACGAGCGCGATGATCAACCCGAAGACGACGCCGACGATGCCGAGGACGAGCGAGCCGACGGCGAGCCCGTTGCCGCCGCTCTTCGCGGGTGCGCCGCCGGGAGCGTTCGGTGCCGGCGGGTATCCGTTGGTGGACATGGTCACTCCTCGTGTCGTGGCCCGCCGTGCGGGTGCACGCGACCGTCGGCGCTCACGGTAGGCGCTTCCCGCCGCGCCCGTTCGCCGCGGCACCGGCCGGTCAGCCGACGTACGCGGCGAGGTGCTCCCCCGTGAGCGTCGACCGTGCGGCGACCAGGTCGGCGGGCGTCCCCGCGAAGACGACCTGGCCACCGTCGTGCCCGGCGCCCGGGCCGAGGTCGATGATCCAGTCGGCGTGCGCCATCACGGCCTGGTGGTGCTCGACCACCACGACCGTGCGCCCGTCGTCGACGAGCCGGTCGAGCAGGCCGAGCAGCTGCGCGACGTCGGCCAGGTGCAGGCCCGCGGTCGGTTCGTCGAGCACGATCACCCCGCCGGGCGTGCCGAGGTGCGTGGCGAGCTTGAGGCGCTGCCGTTCGCCTCCGGACAGGGTGGTCAACGGCTGCCCGATCGTCAGGTAGCCGAGGCCGACGTCGACGAGCCGGGTGGTCACCGCGTGCGCTGCCGGGACACGCGACTCCCCCGCGGCGAAGAAGCGCTCGGCCTCGGCGACCGACATCGCGAGGACCTCGCTGATGTCCTTCCCGCCGAGTCGGTAGGCGAGCACGGACTGGTCGAAGCGCTTGCCCTCGCACTCCGCGCACGGGGTCGACACGCCCGCCATCATGCCGAGGTCGACGTACAGCACCCCGGCGCCGTTGCACGCGGGGCAGGCACCCTCGGAGTTCGCGCTGAACAGCGCCGGCTTCACGCCGTTCGCCTTCGCGAAGGCCTTGCGGACGGGTTCGAGCAGCCCCGTGTACGTCGCCGGGTTGCTGCGCCGCGAGCCGCGGATACCGCTCTGGTCGATCGCGACGACGTCGTCGCGACCGGCGAGGTACCCGTGGACGAGGCTGCTCTTGCCGGACCCGGCGACCCCGGTGACGACCGTGAGCACGCCCGTCGGGACGTCCACGTCGACGTCCCGGAGGTTGTGCCGGTCAGCTCCCCTGACCTCGATCGCACCCGTGGGTGGGCGGACCTCGTCCTTGACCGAGACACGGTCGTCGAGGTGGCGGCCGGTGACGGTGTCGCTCGCTCGGAGCTCCGCGACGGTGCCCTCGAAGCACAGCGTGCCGCCCTCGACCCCCGCCCCGGGCCCGAGGTCCACCACGTGGTCGGCGACGGCGATCACCTCGGGCTTGTGCTCGACGACGAGGACCGTGTTGCCCTTGTCGCGGAGCCGCAGCAGCAGGGCGTTCATGCGCTGCACGTCGTGCGGGTGCAGCCCGGTGCTCGGCTCGTCGAAGACGTACGTGACGTCGCTCAGGCTCGAGCCGAGGTGCTTCACCATCTTCACGCGCTGGCCCTCGCCACCCGAGAGCGTCCCCGTGGGCCGGTCGAGGGACAGGTACCCGAGGCCGATCTCGACGAACGAGTCCACCGCGTCCCGCAGACCGTCGAGCAGCGGGCCCACCGACGGCGCGTCGAGTCCGTGCAGCCACGCCGCGAGGTCGGACACCTGCATCGCGCAGACGTCCGCGATGCTCCTGCCGTCGACGAGGGACGACCGGGCGGTGTCGTTGAGCCGGGTGCCGTCGCACGCCGAACAGGTCGTGAAGGTCACCGCGCGGTCGACGAAGGCACGGACGTGGGGCTGCATCGCCTCGCGGTCCTTCTGCAGGAACGACCGGCGAACGCGGGGCACGAGTCCCTCGTAGGTCATGTTGATGCCGGCGATCTTCAGCTTGGTCGGCTCGCGGTACAGCAGGTCGGCACGCTCCTGCTCGGTGAGGTCGCGCACCGGTTTGTCCTTGTCGACGAAGCCGGACTCGGCGTACATCCGCACCATCCAGCCGTCCGTGCCCCACCCCGGGACGGTGATCGCCCCGTCCGCCAGCGACCGGTCGGTGTCCAGGAGCTGCGTCAGGTCGATGTCCGTGACGGTGCCGCGGCCCTCGCAGTCGGCGCACATGCCGCCGAGCCGCGAGAACGAGACCTTCTCGGCCTTCGCGTCCTTGCCCTTCTGCACCGTGATCGCCCCGCCGGCGGTCACGGTCGCGAGGTTGAACGAGAACGCGTTCGGTCCCCCGATGTGCGGCGTCCCGAGTCGACTGAACAGCAACCGGAGCATCGCGTTCGCGTCGGTGACCGTCCCCACCGTGGACCGGGGGTCGGCACCGATGCGTTCCTGGTCGACGACGATCGCGGTCGTGAGGCCGTCGAGCACGTCGACGTCGGGTCGCGCCGTCGACGGCATGAAGCCCTGCAGGAAGGCGCTGTAGGTCTCGTTGATCATCCGCTGCGACTCGGCCGCGATCGTCGCGAAGACGAGCGAGCTCTTGCCGGACCCGGAGACACCGGTGAAGACCGTCAGCCGGCGCTTCGGCAGGTCGACGTCGAGGTCGCGGAGGTTGTTCTCGCGCGCACCGCGGACGCGGATACGGTCGTGTCGGTCCGCCGCGTGGTCGGTGGCGTGCTGCATGTCAGGACGCTACTGCTCCGCACCCCGCCCCCGCCACCCCCGGTCGGTGCCGGGGTCGGGCTTCAGACCGTGCCCGACCGCGCGGCGTGACGGCGCACGAGCTCCGGGAGCTCGGCGGGTTCGAACGGCTCGTCGGTGGCGTCGAGCTCGTCGGCGGTCCACCAGCGGGACGCGAGGATGTCGACGCGCTCGTCGTCGGTCCAGCCCGCCTCGGACAGCACGAAGCCCGGCGTGCGGACGACGTAGAACTCGCTGTGCCCGCGGTCGTGGTCGGCGAGGTCCCACTCGACGGTGAAGTCCCACGTCCACACCGGCTCGCCCGGGTCGTCGACGACGATGCCGGTCTCCTCGCGGAGCTCGCGCACCGCCGCGACCCGGTGCGACTCCCCCGGGTCGACGCCGCCGCCGGGCGTGATCCAGCGGTGGGACCCGTCGGACGACGGCGACCGCGTGTCCATCAGGAACACACGGTCGTCGGGGTCGAGGAGGATGATCCTGGAGGAACGGCGCAGGCCGGGCTTGGCGGTCACGTCCACGACGCTAGCCGGTCGGACGGTGGTCGCGCTGGCAGATCGACTCGCCGTCTCGTGCGGGTCGCGACCGGCGCGGACGCGCCGTCGGGCTGCCGCGCCGTCGGGCTGCCGCGCCGTCAGGCGGTGAAGCCGCTGACGTCGCCGACGAGCTTGGTGTGGTCGGCCGGGATCGGCTCGACCGCGGCGAGGGCGATCTCGGCCGCGAACTCGGACACGCTGTAGAGCTTGCCGACCTCCTGGCGTCGGCCCTCGATCGCGCCGGGGTTCAGCCGGTTGAGGAGCGTCGCGGTGATCGTGCCCTCGATCATGTCGCCGGAGACGACCACGAACTCGATGCCGACGGCCTCGAGCTGCGGGATGAGCTCGCGCAGGGCAAGCTCGCCCGCGCGCTTGCTCTTCGCGACCGGGACGTACTCGTCCATCGTCTCGGCGGTCTCGACGAAGTGGGCCTGGTGGCTCGTGACGAAGACGACGCGGGAGCCGGCCGGCATGTGCGGCACGGCGGTCTGGAGCATGTCGACCTGGGCGTCGCGGTTCAGGCGGAGGGCGTAGTCCTCGCCGAGGCCGCTCTCCATGCCGCCGGAGGCGTTGAGGACGAGCAGGTCGATGCCGCCCCACTCGGCCACGACCGCGTCGACCATCGCCTGCACCGACTCGTGGTCGGTGAGGTCGGCGCCGATCGCCAGGGCAGCGCCGCCGTCCGCGACGATCTTCTCGGCGATCTGCTCTGCGCGACGCGCCTTGTTGCGGTAGTTGACGACGACCTTCGCGCCGGCCTCGGCCAGGTACCCGACCGTGTCGGCGCCGATCCCGCGCGACGAACCCGTGACGAGTGCGCGCGTGTCGGCGAGGGATCCGGGGGCGAGGGGGTTCGTCACAGTCGTGTTCTCCAGGTCGCGGTACCGGCCGGTCGGCCGCCGACGAGCCTA
This sequence comes from Curtobacterium sp. MCBA15_004, assembly GCF_001865055.2. Classification (NCBI taxonomy): domain Bacteria; kingdom Bacillati; phylum Actinomycetota; class Actinomycetes; order Micrococcales; family Microbacteriaceae; genus Curtobacterium; species Curtobacterium sp. MCBA15_004. The sequence continues at coordinate 1,855,186 of NZ_CP126266.1, forward strand.
CCGCCCGGACCGACCACCACCGAGTCGACCGGCACCGTGCCGTCCCCTGCCGTGCGGTGCCGACCGGTCCGGGACAGCGCAGGGCGGTGCCGAACGGTGCCGGGCGGTCCGGGACCGCGCCGTAGGTGGTCAGCCGACCCGGCGGGTGGACCGGTACCGTGGAGGGAAGAACACCGGCCGTCGCGACGCTGCACGCCGGAGCGCGCGACCGAGGGAGGGAGATCGCGTGAACATCGACTGGATCCAGACGGTCGTCTGGATCGGACTGACGCTGCTGCTGGGGGTCGTCGAGGTCTTCACCCTCGACTTCGTCTTCCTCATGCTCGCGGCGGGCGCGGCCGGCGGACTGATCGCCGGCCTGGTCGGCGCACCGTGGTGGCTGTCGGCCATCGTGGCCGCCGGGGTCGCGCTGCTCCTGCTCGCCGTCGTCCGCCCGCGCCTCCTCGTCGCCCTCGGCCGCAACGCCGATCCGCACCGCACCAACGTCGAGGGGCTCATCGGCCTCCCCGGGACCGTGGCCGTGGCCTTCACCACGTCCGCCCCCGGACAGGTCCGGCTCGCGAACGGCGAGACCTGGAGCGCCCGGCTCGCCGCCGACTCCCCCGACCGCACACCGCCGCTCGGCACCCCCGTGGTCGTCGAGTCCATCGAGGGGTCGACAGCCGTCGTCCGCCTCGGAGAAAGGGCCACCAAGTGACCATCTCAGCCGGGACGATCGCACTGCTCGTCCTCGTCCTCGTCGTCGTGATCTTCGTGATCGTCGTCCTGTCCCGCGCCATCCGGATCGTCCCCCAGGCGACCGCGGGCATCGTGGAACGCCTCGGGAAGTACCACAAGACCCTCAACCCCGGGTTGAACCTCCTGGTCCCGTTCATCGACCGTCTCCGCCCGCTGCTCGACATGCGCGAGCAGGTCGTGTCCTTCCCGCCGCAGCCGGTGATCACCGAGGACAACCTCGTCGTGTCGATCGACACCGTCGTCTACTTCCAGGTCACCGACGCGCGCGCCGCGACCTACGAGATCGCGAACTACCTCGGCGCCGTCGAGCAGCTCACGACGACCACGCTCCGCAACGTCGTCGGCGGTCTGAACCTCGAGGAGGCGCTGACGAGCCGCGACAACATCAACGGCCAGCTCCGCGTCGTCCTCGACGAGGCGACCGGCAAGTGGGGCATCCGCGTCGGCCGGGTCGAGCTCAAGGCGATCGAGCCGCCCGTGTCCATCCAGGACGCCATGGAGCAGCAGCTCCGCGCCGAGCGCAGCCGTCGTGCGGCGATCCTGCAGGCCGAGGGCACGAAGCAGTCGCAGATCCTCGAGGCGGAGGGCCAGCGGCAGGCCGCGATCCTCGCCGCCGAGGGTGACGCCAAGGCGCAGGTCCTCCGCGCCGAGGGCGAGGCCCAGGCCATCGCGACCGTCTTCGAGGCGATCCACACGGGCGACCCGGACGAGAAGCTGCTCTCGTACCAGTACCTGCAGACCCTGCCGAAGATCGCCGAGGGCACCGCGAACAAGCTCTGGATGATCCCGAGCGAGTTCACCGAGGCGCTGTCGGGCATCGCGAAGGGCTTCACCGCGGGACGCTCGGGCTCCGGCCCGGTCACCGGTGGTGCCGGCGGGACGGACTTCCTGTCCCGGATCTCCGCACTCGCGAACGAGAGCCTCGCCAACACCGCGTCCGCCGGTGCCGCCGGGTCGGACCCCCGACCGAACGCGACCGCCGCGGACATCGTGCCCGACGCCGCGATCGACGAACGGCTCGCGGAGTCGAACCGCAGTGTCGACGAGAAGATCGCCGCGGCCGACGAGGCCGCACGGGGCGCGGCCGGTTCGACGACCGACCCGAGCACGGGGCAGGGCACGCCCGCCTGAGCACACCCGCACGCACGACGACGCCCGTCCCGGATCGATCCGGGACGGGCGTCGTCGTGTGTGGTGCGGTCAGGCGCCGCGTCGGGCCCGGAGGACCTGCAGGCGTTCCTGCAGGAGTTCCTCGAGCTCCTCGCGGGACCGCCGCTCGAGCAGCATGTCCCAGTGGGTCCTCGGCGCCTTGACGTCCTCGGCCGCGACCTCGACGGGGATCCCGTCGTCGCCGAGGAGCCGACCCTCACGTCCGGAACGGGGCTCGGACCAGTTCGCGGGGACGTCCGCGTCGGCCGAGAACACGATGTCGAACGTCTCGCCCGACTCGGTCTGGTAGACCGCACGCTTGCGGTCCGAGAGCTCGACGCCCTCTTCGCTCTGGAGACTCTGGCTCCCGAGCCGCATGCCGCGGAGACTCCGATCAGCCATGTGTGTGCTCCTCTCGCTCGTCTGCCCTCCCCAACACTGTCCCACGCAGCATCAATCCCGGTGGGGCGCATTCACAGACCGTTCCCAGTGGGTGGTCACGGCGGGCTTCCGAGCCCGCGCAGCGTCGACCCGACGGCGCGTGCGGACGTCGTCAGGGCCGGGCGGCGGTCGAGGTGGTCAGGGCCGGACGGTGGTCGACCGGCGGCGTGGCGACCACGGCGCGCACGCGAGGAGCGCGAGCAGCGCGCCGAGCGAGACCACCAGGGTGACCGAGCCGGACGCGACGGTCGCCGGCGTCGTCCCGGTGCCGAGCGGCACGTCGGTCACCATCGACGTCGCGGTGTACGCGGGGACCCGGTCGATCGTGCGTCCGGTCGGGTCGATCACCTGCGACGCCCCGACCGTGGAGATGTTCACGAGCGAGCGACCGGTCTCGACGGCACGCAACCTGGCGATCTCGAGCTGCTGCAGGTTCTCGTCGGTGCCGGAGAAGTCGGCGTTGTTCGTCTGCGCGAGGATCACCTGCGCTCCCCCGCGCGCCATGTCGTTCGTCAGACCGTCGTCGACGATGTCGAAGCAGACCGCGATGCCGGCCCGCACCCCGGCGACGTCGAGGACGTTCGGCTTCGTGCCCGGCGTGTAGTCGCGTTGGAGCAGCCCGATGAGCGACGGTGCGAGCTTCGAGAAGAACCAGCGGTCCGGGACGTACTCGCCGAACGGCACCGGACGCTTCTTGTCGTAGGACGACTGCCATCCGTCGGCGGTCCACACGAACGACGTGTTGTGCAGCACGCCCGTCGACGTCCGGGTGATCGCCCCCGCCACGATGGGCGCTCCGACGCTCGACACGACGCTGTCGAGCGCCTGCGCGACGACCGGCTGGACGCGCGGGTCGGCCTCCGCCGCCGCCTCGGGCCAGACGACCAGGTCCACACCCTTCGCGTCGACGTCGGTCGCGGCGACCTGGTCGGCGAGCACCTCGCCCGGCTGCGCCCGGTCGAAGTAGCCCGCGGGTCCGTTGCCCTGCACGGCCTCCACGCGGATGCTCCCGTCGACGCGGGTGGGCCACGCCGGGACCGCGAGGACGACCGCGACGAGCAGCCCGGCGGTGGCGATGCGGACCGGCAGCCGCAGCACGGCACCCGGTGCCCGCGGGACGACCAGGGCGAGCGACAGCACGACGGCCACGCAGTAGACGACGACGAACGTCACCCCGAGCACCCCGACGTAGGCGGCCAGGTGCGTGAACGGCCCCTGCGACTGCGACAGCCCGACCCGCCCCCACGCGAAGCCCTCGTACGGCCAACTGCCGGAGAACCACTCACGCCCGGTCCACAGTCCCGCGACGACGGCCGGCAGCCCCCACACCCGCCAGGCGGTCGACGGGAACACGCGCGCGACCCAGCGGTACGCGAGCGCGATCGCGACGCTGCCCAGGGCGAAGTACGCGGCCTCGAACAGCGCCAGCGCGAGCCAGGGCACCGGGCCGAGGTACCGGCCGGCCCACGAGATCGCCGGCAACCAGAACGCGGCCCCGGCGACGTAGCCGAGCCACGCGGCTCGGCGGGCCCGCTGTCCCATCGCCGCGAGCAGCATGCACGCCATCGCCGGGTACGCGAGGAACCACCAGCCGGGCGACGGGAAGGACAGGGCGAAGAGCAGCCCGCCGACGACGGCGAGCGGGAACGCGCTCCGGAGCGGCAGCGCCGCGAACTCGGACGCACCGGTGCCGACCGGACGCGGTCCGGCCGGGCGCCACGACGGCCGGTGACCTGCCCGGGCGGGGACGGACGACGGGACGCCGCCGCGCGACGGACGCACCGCGATCTCGGGAGCCGGCACCGTGCCTCCCGTCAGACCGTCGCGTACGCGACGATGCCGCGGCGCACCGCGTCCGTCGCGCGCCGCGCGGTCTGGGCGAGTTCCTCGTCGCCGGCGTTCCGGACCTGGTCGAGGAGGTCGATGACCTGCTTCGACCAGCGGACGAAGTCACCGGCGGGCATGTCGAGCGTGCGCAGGACGTCGTCGAGCGAGGTGCCCGACGCCCAGCGGAACATCCCGACCGACATCGCCGGGGTGGGCGGCTGCGAGCCGGCCAGGCGGGCGTCGCGCTCGACGTCGTCGAGCCGCGCCCAGATCGTCAGGGTCTCGTCGAGCGCCGGGCGGAACGCGCCGCGGGGCAGGGCGTGCTCGGTGCCGGGGGCGTCCTCCCTCCGGGGCTGGTAGACGATCGTCGACGCCATCGCCGCGAGCTGTGCGGGCGTGAGGTCCTTCCAGACCCCGGCCTCGAGGCACTCGGCGACGAGCAGGTCCCGCTCGCCGTAGATCCGCTGCAGGCGTCGCCCGCCCGCGGCGACCGTGGCCTCGCCGTTCCCGGTGTCGACCAGGTAGCCGAGCTGGAGCAGGACGTCGGTGACGCGGTCGAACGTCGTCGCGACGGCACCCGTGCGCGACCGGATCTGCTGCACGAGCTTGTCGTGCGAGCGCTTGAGCTTGTACCAGCGCTCGGCCCAGCGGGCGTGCGCCTCGCGGTCCGGGCAGGCGTGGCAGGGGTGGCGCTGCATCTGGCGACGCACCTCGGTGATCGCGGCCTGGCGCTCCTGCTTCGCGCCGTGCGACGCCTCGCGGCCGCCCGGCACGTTGGTGCGTTCGAGGTCCGACAGGCGTCGGCGCAGGGCGGCGTACTCGGTGAAGTCGCCGAGGTGGCACTGCATGGCCTGCTGGTAGCCGTCGAGCGACTCCTGCTGCGACCGGACCTTGCGCGCGAGGTCGACGACCGAACGGTCGGCCTGGAACTGCGCGAACGACGTCTCGAGGACCTCGCGCGTGCGCTGCCGGCCGAACTGGTCGATGAGGTTGACGGCCATGTTGTACGTCGGCTTGAACGACGAGTTCAGCGGGTAGGTGCGACGGCTCGCGAGCGACGCCACGGCCTGCGGGTCGAGGCCGTCCGACCACTGGATGACCGAGTGGCCCTCGACGTCGATCCCGCGGCGCCCGGCACGACCCGTGAGCTGCGTGTACTCCCCCGGCGTGATCGGCACGCGGGCCTCGCCGTTGAACTTCTCGAGCTTCTCGAGGACGACGGTGCGCGCGGGCATGTTCACGCCGAGCGCCAGGGTCTCGGTCGCGAACACGACCTTGAGGAGCTTGCGGCGGAACAGGTCCTCGACGACCTCCTTGAACGCCGGCAGGAGCCCGGCATGGTGGGCGGCGACGCCCCGCTCGAGGCCCTCGAGCCACTCCCAGTACCCGAGCACGGCGAGGTCCTCGTCGAGCAGCGTGCGGCAGTGGTACTCCGCGGTCTCGCGGATCTCGTTGCGCTCCTGCGCCGTCGTGAACGACACCCCGGACCGCAGGACCTGGCGGACGCCCTGGTCGCAGCCGTTGCGGCTGAACACGAAGAAGATCGCGGGCAGCAGCATCCGCTCGTCGAGCACGCGGGCGATCTGCTCGCGGAACATCTTCTCGGTGCGTGGACCCCGGCGCTCCGGGTACCCGCCGCGGCCGCGTCGCCCGCGCTGACCGCCGCCGTGCCGCTCGCTGCGCGCCGCTCCCCCGACCATGCGGAGCAGCTCGGGGTTGACGCGGTTCGTCGCCGCCGCACCGCTCGAGTCGAACAGGTCGACCATCTTCGACCCGACGAGCACGTGCTGCTCGAGCGGGACCGGACGCTCCTCGGACACGATGACGTCGGTGTCGCCGCGGACGGTCTGCAGCCAGTCGCCGAACTCCTCGGCGTTCGAGACCGTCGCGCTGAGCGAGACGAGTCGTACCTCGGTCGGCAGGTGCAGGATCACCTCTTCCCACACCGCCCCGCGGAACCGGTCGGCGAGGTAGTGGACTTCGTCGAGCACGACCCACGCGAGGTCGTCGAGCAGGTCGGACCCGGCGTAGATCATGTTCCGGAGCACCTCGGTCGTCATCACGACGACGCGCGCCCGCGGGTTCACGTTGGTGTCACCGGTGAGGAGCCCGACCTCGGACTCGCCGTAGGCCTGCACGAGCTCGGCGTACTTCTGGTTGCTCAGCGCCTTCATCGGCGTCGTGTAGAAGACCTTCGCGGTGGGCTGCCGCATCGCCAGCCAGATGGCGAACTCGGCCACGATGGTCTTGCCCGCGCCGGTCGGAGCCGCGACCAGCACGCTCCGGCCCTGGTCGAGGGCGTCGCACGCCGCGGTCTGGAACGGGTCGAGGTCGAACCGCAGGTCGGTGCGGAACAACTCGAGGTTGCGTGAGCGGCTGCGGGACTTCGCGGCGGCGAACCGTTCGGCGGGACTCAGCTGGGTGGACATCAGGCTCCGTACTCCGCGTCGAGCTTCGCCTGGCGCTTCGCGGCGCGGCGGTCGTGCAGCCAGGTGATCGCACACGCGGCCACGTACAGCACGACCATCGGCACCGCGAGCAGGAACATCGAGACGACGTCGGCCGACGGGGTCACGATCGCGCAGAACACGAGGATGCAGAGGATCGCGACGCGCCAGGACTTGATGATCGACGCGGCGGACAGCACGCCGACGAAGTTGAGCAGGACGAGGAAGACCGGCAGCACGAAGGCGATGCCGACCGCGACGATCAGCTTGATGACGAAGTCGTAGTACGCCTTCGCGTCGACGATCGACGTGTCCGACGACGACACGAAGCTGCCGAGGATGCCGACCACGTGCGGCAGGATGTACCACCCGAACCAGCAGCCGGCGAAGAACAGCGGGATCGCGGTGCCGAGGAACCCGAACACGTACTGCTTCTCGCGTCGCACGAGTGCGGGGACGATGAACGCCCACAGCTGGTACAGCCAGACCGGGCTCGAGATCACGATGCCGATCGTGATCGCGATCTGCAGCTTGAGGTCGAACGCACCCGTGATCATCGGGAAGTTCAGCTCGGCGGTGTGGCCGCCGACCTTCGCCAGCTGCGTGACCGGGGCGCGGAGCGCGTCGAGCACGAACGGGGTGAGGAACCAGCCGCCGATCGCGCACACGGCGACCGCGACGACGGCCTTGAACAGTCGGTTGCGCAGCTCGATGAGGTGCTGCCCGAGCGACATGCGACCCTCGGTGTCCTTCTTCGGACGCCCGGGCCGCTTCGCCTGCCCGCTCGCGGTCGTCGAAGCCATGGACCGATCCTACGGGACGGGGACCGACAGGACGGCCGTGGCCGGGCGGACGCCCAGGGGGCGTCGAGGCGGACGGGAGGCGCGGTGCGGGGCCGCCACGGACCTCCCGTCCAGGACGCGCGGACGGGAGGCGCGTGGCGGGCCCGGCACGCGCCTCCCGTCCGGCTGCGGGTCCGGTCCGGAGCGCGTGCCGCGGGCCGTCGCCCCGCGGCGCCGACGGGGTCGGCCGCTACTCGGCGGCGAGGGCCGCCTCGGCGAACGCGCGCACCGCCGCGCGCGCGGCGGGCGGGTGGATGACGACCGCGCGACCCGGCAGACCGGCCACGAGCCGGACCACGCCGTCGAAGCCGTTCGAGGCCGCGAGCCGGATGCGCACCCGGCCGTCGGCGTCCTCGTCGTCCGCGGTGTCGGCGAGGAAGTCGGCGACCAGGGGCAGGGACGAGCAGTCGAGCTCGACCGTGACGATGACGTCCTGGCTCGACTGCTGGAACAGCGTGTCGGGCAGCGTGACGTCGGCGAGCGACTTCTCGGCCGCGCGCTCGTCGACCCGGACGTCGGACATGCGGTCGAAGCGGAACGTGCGGATCGCCTGGCGGTCGAGGTCCCAGGCGCGGAGGTACCAGTCGGTGTCGATCGACTCGACGCGCAGCGGGTCCACGTGGCGGGTGCCGCCGCGGGTGCGCGGGCCGGCGTACTCGAACGTCAGGCCGCGGCAGTCCGACATCGCGCGGCGCACGGTCGCGAGGGTCGCGTCGTGCAGGTCCTGCCCGACGGCGACGTTGGACGCCGCTCCGCCGGCACCGCGGGAGAGCTTGGCCATCAGGGCGTGGATCGCGTCGCGGTCGGCTGCCTCGGGCAGGGCGGACAGGTACTGCAGACCGGCGATGAGCGCCGACGCCTCGCGTGCCGAGAGCCGGGGCGCGTCGTCGATCGCGACGAGGTTCGTCAGGACGATCATGTCGTTCTGCTCGAAGTCGTCCCACGCGATGTCGAACAGGTCGCCGTGCTGGTACTGCATCGTCTCGCCGGGCACGCCCGAGACCGCGATGAGCTCGACCGCGCGGCGGATGCGCTGCTCGGGGACACCGAAGTGCCGCGCGGCCTCGCGCACCGAGACGCGTTCGTGGTCGATGAGGTACGGGACGAGGACGAGCAGGAACGCGAGCTTGTCCTGCGCCTGCAGCGGGTGCTGGTCAGCCACGGTCGTCTCCCCCGGTGGTGTCGGCGGTGCCGGCGGTGCCGGCTGCGTCGGTGTGGTCGGCGACCAGTGCCCGGAGCCGGGCGACCACGCGCTCGCGCAGGGCGGCGGGTTCGAGGACGCGGACCTCGGGGCCGAAGGCGGCGAGTTCCTCGGCGAGGATGTGCGGGTCGACGTGGTGCACGAGCAGGACGCCCTCGCCGTCGACCTCGGTCCCGCGGCGCCGTCGGAGTCGCCGTTCGGCGTCCGAGCCGGGCGCGACGGCGATGCGGGCCGTGCGCTCCGACCAGATGCGGTCGAGTTCCGCGAGGGCGCGCTCCCCCGCCCCGGCCGGCGCGGGGTGCTGACCGGCGTGGTGCGCGGTGACCGGTCCGACGATGCGCGAGAGCAGGTAGTTCTTCACGCTGTCGGTCGCGAACTCGTGGGCCGCGAGCATCCAGCGGCCGCCGTGCTGCACGAGCGCGAGCGGTGCGACGTCGCGCTGCCGGGGCTCGTGCTCGCCCGGGGTGATGTAGTCGAAGCGGACCGCAGCGGCCCGGTCGAGCGCCGATCGCAGCGGCTCGAAGGCCGTGTCACGCGTGCGGAGGCGCGGGGCGTACGCGGCGGTGCCGAGCGGACCGGCCGGGTCCTCGTCGGCGCCGGCGGAGCGGACCTTGAGCAGGGCACGGCGGGAGTCGGCGGACAGCGCGCCCTCACGCCACGCCATCGCGGCCAGGGAGAGCAGCGCGGACTCGTCGGGCGTGAACCGGACGTCGAGCGGCAGGTCGTACTCGCCCTTGGGGATCCGGTAGCGCAGCGTCTGGTTGTTCCCGGCTGCACCGGGCGTCTCGATCGTCTCGAGCGGGATGCCGAGCTCGCGGACGTCGTCCTTGTCACGCTCGAACTGCCGCTCGAGCGAGGCGTTGTCGCCGCCGGGGGTGAACCGCTGCCGGTAGCCCTGGACGTTGGCCAGGATCTCGGCCTTCGTCAGCCCCGACTCGGTCGAGAGCAGTGCCAGCACGAGGCTGAAGAGCCGCTCCTCGGCGGGCACGCGGGGAGCTCGGGTCGCTGGCACGAGCCCGATCCTACGGCAGCGCGGGTGCACCGGAGTGCACCCGCGCTGCCGTCGGTGGAGGGCTGTCGGTCAGCCGGCGATCCGGCCGACGATGTCGATCACGTAGACCGCGGGACCACTCTGCTGGTGCACGACCGCGAGCACCTGGTCGCCCACGTGGTGGTCGACGATGGCGTCCCGGACGCCGTCCGCGAGCTGGCCCTTCGCGAGCGGCAGGGTGAGCGGGCCGTCGCCGTCGGACCAGTTGGAGCTGAGGACCGTCGAGGTCCCGCCGCCCTGCGGCCACGACACCGCGGTGTACTTCAGCACCACGGTGTCGCGCTCGGTGAGCTCGGCGCCGGACCCCTTGCGGAGCAGGTGCTGCTGGTCGTTCGCGGGCGCGCTCCAGGACGGGATCGTGATGCCGGGCTGGCCGGACGGCGCGAGCACGACCGCGGGCATCCCGTCGCCCGCGAGCTGCGGGGTCCCGGTGGCACGCGAGTCGAAGGCGCGCTCGACGTCGATCACGAGGACGACGGCGTCGTCGCTGCGACGCGACTCGCTGCCGGTGGCCCCGCCCTGCGTGAGGGAGCTCTTCGGGATCGCGACCGCGAGCCGGTCACCCACGTGCGCGCACTCGACGGCCTTGCCGAGTGGGCCGGACTTCGCGGCGCCGGCGACGATCGGCTCCGAGGGGCCGGTGTAGCCGCTCGACTGCACGGCCTTGCCGGTGGCGCCGTCGACGAGCGTGTAGTCGAGGACGACCGGGGTGCCCGCCTCGACCTGGCGTCCCTCGCCCGAGCGGAGCACCGAGACCTGCGTGCCGGTCGTCGTGAGGCCGGCGGGAACCGAGACCTTCGGCTCCTTGCCGAACGCGCCGGATGCGGTCACGGCGCGCGATGCTGCACCCGGCGTCGCGCAGTCGGAGGCGGCGGTGCCGGCTCCGCTCGCGGCGCAGCCGGTGAGGGAGGCTGCGAGGCCGATGGTGACCAGGAGTGCGGGGATGGTGCGCACGGACCCTCTTTCCGTTCGATGCAGGACGGGCACGGTGCGTAGCCTACCGGTCGCCCTCGTCGGTCCCGGCTGCGTCCGAGGCCTCGGCGGCGGCGACCTTGCGGGCCTGCGCGGCGGCCTGGCGGGCGACCTTGCGCAGCTTCTTGTCGCTCGCGGAGCGCTCCCCCACGGCGCCGGGGGTCCAGGCCTCGACGTCCTCGTCCGAGAACTCCGTCTTGCCTGCGCGACGCTTCAGGTTGGGCAGCACGACGCCGTCGGCGAGTCGTCGGGCGGTGACGAGGAAGCCGGTGTGGCCGACCATCCGGTGGTCGGGGCGGACGGCGAGGCCCTCGACGTGCCAGGTGCGCACCAGGGTCTCGCTCGACTGCGGATCGGTGAAGCGTCCGGTGTCACGGAGCGCCTCGGCCGTGCGGGACAGCTGCGTGACGGTCGCGACGTAGCAGACGACCAGGCCGCCGGGCACGAGGGCGTCGGCTGCGGCGTCGACGCACTCCCACGGCGCGAGCATGTCGAGCACGACGCGGTCGATGCTCTGCGGCTCGGTGGCCTCGGGCAGCGCCTCGACGAGGTCGCCGACCGTCACCGACCAGTTGTCCGGGACCGCACCGAGGAACGTGCCGACGTTGCCCTGGGCGATCGCGGCGAACTCGGCGCGACGCTCGAACGACTGCAGGCGGCCGGTCGGTCCGATCGCGCGGAGCAGGAACAGCGACAGCGCGCCGGACCCCACGCCGGCCTCGACCACGCGAGCGCCGGGGAACACGTCGGCGAAGGCCACGATCTGGGCGGCGTCCTTCGGGTAGACGATCGCGGCGCCGCGCGGCATCGACATGACGTAGTCGTTGAGCAGCGGTCGGAGCGCGAGGTACTCGTCCCCGGTGCTCGCGCGGATGACGGAGCCGTCCGGCTGCCCGATGACGTCGTCGTGCCGCAGGACGCCGCGGTGGGTGTGGTACTCGCCGGCGGTCTCGAGCGACAGGGTCGTGAGCTTGCCCTTCGGCCCGGTCAGCTGCACGCGGTCGCCCGCGCGGAACGGTCCGCGGGGCGGGGTGTGCGGGGCGCCGCCGGCAGTGTGCGGCAGGTCGGCCGGGACCGGGGCTGCCGGCTGCGCGGCGAACGGCTGCGCGTCGGTCTCCGGCAGCGCGTCGCCGGTGCCGTCCGTGTCGTCGGTGGTCGGGTGCTGGTCGCTCATGGTGTGCTCGTCCGTCGTCGGGTCGGTGCCGGGGGTGGGCTCGGTGCCCGTGGCGGGCTCGGTGCCGGTGGTGGTCCGGCCGCCCGGTGTCGGGGCCCCGGTCGTCATCGGGCGACCGCTGCGGCGCGCGCGGTCAGGGCCGGGCCGGTCAGCTCGGCGAGCCGGTCGACGTCGACCCCCTGCAGCGTGGTGAGGTGCACGTCGCCGCCGTCGATCTCGGAGAGCGGCACGATGTGCTCGACGGCGACGGTGACCGCACCCGACGCGACGGCCGCGGCGACACCGGTGGCCGAGTCCTCGATCGCGACGCACGCGGTCGGCTCGACGCCGAGCTGCGCGGCGGCGGCCAGGTAGGCGTCCGGGTAGGGCTTCGGCCGGTCCACGTCGTCCCCGGCCACGACGACCCGGAAGCCGCGGGCACCGAAGGCCTCGGCGGCGACGAGGGCCATCTTGCGGCGGGACATCGTCACGAGCGCGGTCGGCACCCCGCGGTCGTGCAGCTCCTCGACGAGCTCGCGTGCGCCGGGACGCCACGGGAGCTCACCGGCGAGCAGGTGCTCCATCACGTAGTCGGTCATCCACTGGACGATCTCCTCGACCTCCATGTCGACGCCCTTGTCGCGGAGGATCTCACCGGAGCGCTCGAGGCCGCTGCCGACGAGCGACAGCCCGTCCTCGTGCGTCCACTCGGCGCCGTACCGGGCGGTCAGCTCGACCTGGGACCGCTGCCAGATCGGCTCGGTGTCGATGATCGTGCCGTCCATGTCCCACAGCACGGCTGCGGGCAGGACTCGGTCGGGGTGCTGGGCGGTCACGGGCGACGAGTCTAGCGGGCGGGGTTCCGCTGCACGCGGACGCCGGGACGGGCCGACCGGCGTCGGGCCTATCCTTGGGTACCCGTACCGCGTCGGTGTCCGCACCGTCGCGGCACGACCACCGCGACGGTCCCGGCACCGCCGCAGCACCCGTACCGTGTCCGGCCGCGCGCGTCCCGCGCGTGCCCGCTCCGACCCAGGAGGCCCCCGTGCCACAGCACTCCCCCTTCAGCGACGGACGACTGCTCGTCGTCGCGTTCGAGGGCTGGAACGACGCCGGAGAGGCGGCCAGCGGCCTCGCGCGACGGATCGTCGACGCGATGGGCCTCGAGGAGCTGCGCGAGTTCGACGGCGAGCGGTACGTGGACTACCAGTTCAACCGCCCTGAGGTCGGCACCGCCGAGGACGGTTCCCGCGAGATCACCTGGCCGCGCATCGTCCTGCACGGCCCGGGCCCGGACGCCGCCGCCAGACGCGTCGTCTCCGCGACCGGCACCGAGATCGACCGCGACGTCTTCGTGCTCGTCGGCCCCGAGCCCTCGCGCACCTGGCGGAGCTTCTGCGCCGAGGTGGTCGACCTGGTCGACGTGCACGCCATCGACGCCGTCGTCTTCGTCGGCGCGATGCTCGCCGACGTCCCGCACACCCGACCGATATCGGTGTTCGTGTCGAGCGACGACGCCGCGGTCCGGACGGCGCTCGACGTCGACCGCTCGACGTACGAGGGTCCGACCGGCATCCTCGGCGTGCTCGCCGACGCGGTGCACCGGGCCGGGATCACGACGCTGTCCCTCTGGGCGTCGGTGCCGCACTACGTGCACAACTCGCCCTCACCGAAGGCCACGCTCTCGCTGCTCGACAAGATCGAGGAGCTCACCGACGTGACCGTCCCGCGCGGCAGCCTGCTCGACGAGGCCACCGAGTGGGAGGAGGGCATCGACGCCCTCGCCGCCGACGACGAGGACATGGCCAGCTACATCGGCCAGCTCGAGCAGGCGCGCGACACGGTCGACTCCCCCGAGGCCTCGGGCGACGCGATCGCGCAGGAGTTCGAGCAGTACCTCCGCCGACGCGAGCGCAAGGACGGCAAGGACGGCGGCACGGCCGGTGGCGGGTTCCGTCCGCCGCAGCCGCCGCAGTAGACGCACCCACGACACGGACGGGAGGCGCGGTGCCAGCTGGCACCGCGCCTCCCGTCCGTCGTGGGGTCGCGTCCCGCGTGCGTCCGGCCGCGCACCCCGGCGCACGCCCTGCACACCCGCGCACGGGCGGCCCGGTGCGCTGCGCGCCCGTCCCCTGGTCAGCCCAGGCGGATGCCGAGGAGCGCGTCGACGAGGTCGACGAGCTCGGGCGTCACCGCGGTCCCGCCCGCGATCGCGGTGTCCACGGCGGCGACCGCACCCGGGGTGTCCAGGTCGTCGGCCACGCGCGCGCGGACCCGCGCCACCACGTCGGCGGCGTCGTCCGCGTGCCCGGCCGGCGCACCGCCGGCCCAGGCGTCCCAGGTCGCGAGGCGTGCCGTGGCACTCGACAGCTCGCCGTCGAACCACTCCCAGTCGTCCGAGTACCGGTGCGACAGGAGCGCGAGGCGGATCGCGCGCGGGTCGGCGCCGTCGTCGAGCAGCCCGCGCACGGTGACGAGGTTGCCGAGCGACTTCGAGATCTTCTCGCCCTGGTAGGCGATCATCCCGGTGTGCACGAAGGCGTTCGCGAGCGGCTGGTGCGCGAGTGCGGCCGCGTGTCCGGCGCTCATCTCGTGGTGCGGGAAGACCAGGTCACTGCCACCGCCCTGCACGCTGATCGGCAGGCCGAGGCGGTCGCCGGCGATGACACTGCACTCGATGTGCCAGCCGGGGCGGCCGGGACCGACGACGGTGTCCCAGCTCGGCTCCCCCTCGCGGGCTGCTCGCCAGAGCAGCGGGTCGAGCGGATCGCGCTTGCCGGGGCGGTCGGGGTCGCCGCCGCGCTGGGCCGACAGGGTAGCCATGGTCTCGCGGTCGAGCCGGCTCTCGTCGCCGAGGGACCAGGCCTCGGTCGGGCGGTTCACGTCGAAGTACAGGTCGTCGCCCGCGGCGTCGGCGGTGGGGACCTCGTAGGCGTAGCCGGTCTCCTGCAGGAACGCGACGGCCTCGGCGACGCGGTCGACCTCGTCCGTCACGGCGACGTACTCGTCCGGCGGCAGGACGCGGAGTGCCTCCATGTCGCGGCGGAACAGGTCGATCTGCGAGGCGGCGAGCTCGCGCCAGTCGACGCCGTCGCGTGCGGCGCGTTCGAGCAGCGGGTCGTCGACGTCGGTCGTGTTCTGGGCGTACTCGACCTCGAGCCCGGCGTCGCGCCAGGCGCGGCCGAGCGTGTCGAACGCCAGGTAGGTCGCGGCGTGCCCGAGGTGGGTCGCGTCGTACGGCGTGATGCCGCAGACGTACAGCGCCGCGCGGTCCTCACCGTGCGTCGGGTCCACCGGGTGCCCGGACGCCGTGTCGTGCACGACGGGACGAGGGCCCTCCCCGGGGACGTCGGGGACGGACGGGGCCTCCCAGGCCCTCACGGCTGGACCACTCCGAGCGACAGCAACACGATGAGCACGATACCGAGTGCGATCCGGTAGACCACGAAGGGCATGAAGCTGCGCTTGCTGATGTAGTTCATGAACGCCGCGATCACGACGAAGCCGACCACGAACGCGACGACCGTGGCGATGAGCGTGTCGGCGAGTCCGAACGGCGCACCGGTGTCGCCGAGGCTCGTCGCCGCCTCGTAGAAGCCGGACAGGAAGACCGCCGGGACGGCGAGCAGGAAGGCGAACCGGGCGGCCGCCGGGCGGGTGTACCCGAGCGCGAGCCCCATCGACACCGTGGCACCCGAACGCGAGACGCCGGGGACGAGCGCGAGCATCTGCGCGACGCCGATGAGCAGACCGTTGCGGAAGGTCATCTGCTCGATCGGCTTGACCTTGCGCCCGACCACGTCGAGGACGCCCAGGACCACACCGAACACGATGAGGACCACCGCGACGATCCAGAGCGAGCGGAAGGTGGTCTCGATCGCGTCCTTGAGCACGAGTCCCGCGACGCCGATCGGGATCGTGCCGAGGATCACCAGCCAGCCGAGCCGGACGTCCGGGTCACCCTTCGGCACGTCGCGTCGGAACAGCGAGCGGAACCACCGACCGATGATCCGGGTGATGTCCGTCCAGAAGTAGATGAGCACCGCGGTCTCGGTGCCGAGCTGCGTGACGGCGGTGAACGCGGCACCGGGGTCCTTCGCGTCGGGCAGGAACAGGCCCACGATGCGCAGGTGCGCGCTCGAGGACACGGGCAGGAACTCGGTGAGCCCCTGCACGAAGCCGAGGAAGATCGCCTCGAGGATGTGCATCGTGCGGGCCTTTCAGGGGTCGGCAGGCAGGACGGTGCCGCGGTGGCGACCCGGCAATGTATCAGTACGTGGCGAGCAGGTCCCCGAGGACGCGCCGCCCGAAGGCCAGGGCGTCGAGGGGCACGCGCTCGTCGACGCCGTGGAACATCGCCGGGAAGTCGACCCCGGCCGGCAACTGCAGCGGTACGAAGCCGTAGCCGGCGATGCCGAGTGTCGACAGCGCCTTGTTGTCGGTCCCGCCCGAGAGCAGGTACGGCAGCACGGGGGCGCCCGGGTCGCGCCGCTCGAGCACGTCCCGCACGGCGTCGACGAGCGGTCCGCCGAAGTCCTGCTCGAGGCCGACGTCGCGGAACTCGGTGACGACCTCGACGTCGTCGCCGGCGAGCTCCCGCACGCGGGCGAGCACCGTCTCCTCGTCGCCCGGCAGGCAGCGGATGTCGACGAGCGCCTCGGCACGGTCCGGGATCACGTTGTGCTTGTACCCGGCCGTGAGCACCGTCGGGTTCGAGGTGGTGTGCAGGGCCGCGTGGATGAACCGCGACGCCGAGCCGGTGGCGAGCGCGACCTCGTCCGGTCCGGTGACGGCCGGGTCGACCCCGAGGAACCGGGCGATCTCGGCCACCATCGCGTCGGTGGTCGCGGACAGCCGGACGGGCCACTCCTCGCTGCCGATCCGGGCGACCGCCGCAGCGACCTTCGTGACGGCGTTGTCCCGGATCACGTGCGAGCCGTGGGCGGCGGTGCCGGTCGCGACGAGCTTGACCCACATGAGGGCCTTCTCGCCGGTCTGCAGCAGGTAGGCGCGCCGGTCGCCGAGGGTGATCGAGTAGCCGCCGACCTCGCTGATGGCCGCGGTCGCGCCGGCGAAGACCTCGGGGTGGTGCTCGACGACGTGGTGCGAGCCGAGCACGCCGCCGGCCTCCTCGTCGGCGAAGTACGCGATCACGAGGTCGCGCTCGGGAGCACCCTGCCGGGCGACGACGTCCCCGAGGGCGGTGAGCATCATCGCGTCCATGTTCTTCATGTCGACCGCGCCGCGCCCCCACAGCGAGCCGTCACGGACCTCGCCGCCGAACGGGTCGACCGACCAGTTCGCCGGGTCGGCCGGAACGACGTCGAGGTGCCCGTGGACGACGAGTGCCGGCTTCGAGCGGTCACGGCCCGGGACCCGGGCGACGACGCTCACGCGGTCGGGTTCGGACTCGAACAGCTGCGGCTCGAGCCCGAGCGCGCGCAGTTCGGCCTCGACGTAGTGGGCCGCCTCGGTCTCGCCGCGGGACTTGCCCCCGCCCCAGTTCGTCGTGTCGATGCGGATGAGGTCACGGGCGATCGCCGCGGTGCCCTCGAGGTCCTGCTCGGTCGCCCGGGAGTCGCTCATGCGCCCACGCTACCGGGCGTCGGTCCGGTCCCGGGGCTGTCGTGCACGGGTGTGACGCGGGAGGACGCGCCCGGGATGTACAGCCGTGTTCATCGGGCGTTCAGAGCCGTGCTAGTGTCTTCTCTCGGCAGGAACGCCGGGGAAACAGCCCGGTGAGACGGCCTGCACGACAGCAGTACCACCTGTCCGGGTGGCGGAATTGGTAGACGCGCTAGCTTGAGGTGCTAGTGCCCGTATTAGGGCGTAGGGGTTCAAGTCCCCTCTCGGACACAGCAAAGACGAAGGCCCCGCAGCTCAGGCTGCGGGGCCTTCGTCGTTCTCGGGGTCGTTCCGGTGGGTGAGGCGGGGCGGGCGTGCTGTTCGTGCGACATCTCCGATGTCGGACGACAGCGGCGTTGACGCCTGTCCCACGACGAGCCGCGCGAGTTCGGCGCGTGCGACATCTCCGACGTCGAACGACAGCGGCGATGTCGCATCCGCCGCGCGCTCGCCCTCGCGCGCCGCCCACCGCCCGTGCGCTCGTGCTCAGCGACGCCGGAGCCGCCGGACGAGCAGCACCACGCCGCCGAGCGCCGCGAACCACCCCCAGTTCGCCACCACGGGGTCGAGCAGCCCGTGCCGCCAGTCCCGCCGCGACGACCCGGCACGCGATGCCACCGGGTGGTGGCGCAGCTCCGCCCGCACGCCGGTCTCGTGCACGACCCGGTCCGGCCGTCCACGCAGGGCGTCCGTGACCCGGTGCGTCGCCACGTCGATCCGGTCACCCAGGACGAGCAGCATCCAGTGCGCGAGCCGTCCCTCGCTGAACCGCCGGTAGGCGTAGCGCCGCACCACCCCGGCCGGCCCGGACAGCGGCTGTGCGGTGCCGAAGACCGGCGTGACGTGGGCGTGCTCGATCGAGCGCTCCCGGCCCTCACCGCCGGGCTGCTGGTCGGGCAGGTCCCAGTGCGCGCCCGAGGTGGCCCCGACCTCGCGGGACAGCTTCGGCACCGAGGGACGGTCCTCCAGGTCGAGGTCGCTCCCCCACCCCGGGATGCGCTCCAGGAGCTCGGCCGCCGACGGCACCCGTCGGGGCGGGTCCGCGACGTACGGCGTGTGGTCGAGCGCTCCGGGCGGCACGGCGTCCACCCCGGCACCCGCCCGCCGGGCCGCGACGGCGTCTCCCGGCGCCGCTCCGCCCGGCACGTCCACATCGCCCGCGCCGCCGGGCACGGCGTCCCCGCCCTCCACGGCGCTCACGGGACGATCACCGTCTTGATGCAGCCGTCGAGCTTCGCCGAGAACAGGTGGTACGCCTCGTCGATGTGCTCGAGCGGGATCCGGTGCGTGATGATCTCGCTCGGCGTGATGTGGCCCGCCTGGATGTGCTCGAGCAGCCGCGGCCACTGCCGCTTCACGGGTGCCTGGTTCATGTGGATCGTCACGCCCTTGTTCATCGCGTCCCCGAACTTGACCGCGTTCGGGATCGGGCCGTAGGCGCCCATCGCGGACACGGTGCCGCCCTTCCGGACGCCGTCGATCGCCCAGTTGAGGGCGACCGGCGAGCCGCCCTGCAGCTTCAGCTTCGCCGAGGTCACGTGCTGCAGGAAGTTGCCGTCCGCCTCGGCGCCGACGGCGTCGATCACGCTGTCGGCACCCAGGTAGTCCGTCTGCTTCTTCATCTCGACCACGACGTCGTCGACCTCGGCGAAGTTGATCGTCTCGGCGTGGGCGAACGTCCGCGCCTTCTCGAGCCGGTACTCGAACTGGTCGACGACGATCACGCGGCCAGCGCCCATGAACCACGCCGACTTCGCCGCGTACAGGCCGACCGGCCCGGCGCCGAGCACGACGACGGTGTCGCCCTGCCGGATCGACGCGAGCTGCGCCCCGAAGTACCCGGTGCCGAGCGCGTCCGTCATCATCAGGGCGTCGTCGGGGTCGAGCCACTCGGGGATCACCTGCGGCCCCACGTCGGCGAACGGCACGCGGACCCGTTCGGCCTGCCCGCCGTCGTAGCCGCCCGTCGTGTGCGAGTACCCGAAGATGCCGCCGACCGCGGTCGCGTTCGGGTTCACGTTGTGGCAGTTCGTGTACAGACCGCGGGCGCAGAACCAGCAGCTCCCACAGGACACGTGGAACGGGACCATCACCCGGTCGCCGACGTCCAGGCTGCGGACCGACGGCCCGACCTGCTCGACGACCCCGATGAACTCGTGGCCGAACGTGTGACCGACCCTCGTGTCCGGCATCATGCCGTGGTACAGGTGCAGGTCGGACCCGCAGATCGCCGCCCGCTCGACACGGACGATCGCGTCGTTCGGGTGCTCGATCCGCGGGTCGGGCTTCTCCTCGACACGGACCCGGTAGGGCCCGCGGTACGTCATGGCGCGCATGCGCGCTCCTCTCGCTCGTGCGGCCCACGCTCGTGGCCGGCGCGTGGGAGCCGGTCCAGGACCGCGTGCAACGACCAAACGCCGTCCGCGCGGCACGTGCCCGCCAGCGGATCGCGCGGCGACCGGACGACGGACGGGAGGCCCGGTGCGGGCCCGCCCCGTGCCTCCCGTCCGTCCCCGGTCGCCGTCAGCGCTCGGCGATGTGCGCGGCCAGCCACCCGCGGGCGCCGTCGACGTCGTCGAAGACGCCGTCGTCCTGCGCGGCCGTCGCCGCGTCGAGCACCGTCCGGAACGCGGGCCCCGGAGCGAGCCCGGCGTCGAGCAGGTCCCGCCCGGTGAGCAGCGGCGTGCGGCGTCCGAGGACCGCGTCGCTCGTCAGCACCCGGAGCCACCGCGCGACGGGGTCCGGCAGCCTCGTGCTCGACGTGCTCGACGTGCTCGTGCCGACGCCCTGCGGGACGCCGCAGGCGCTCCCACGCCCGTGCACGTCGGCCGCGCAGACCCGCGCCCACGCGTCGACGTCGGCCCGCGTCCCACCGAGGCGACGGAGCAGGCGACGCGCCGCCGGCACCGTCGGGGCGGCCCCGCCGGTCGAGTGCGGCACCATGTGCTCGCGGACGATCCGGGCGATGCGCTCGGTGACGGACCGCGGTGCCCCGACGCGACGGAGCAGCGCGCGGGCCGCCTCGGCACCGGTGACCTCGTGGCCGAGGCTCCGGATCCGCCGTCGCCCGTCCTCGTCGACGACCTGCGTCCCGTCGCCGGCCTTGCCGAGGTCGTGCAGGACCGCGCCGAGCACGGCGACCACGCGGTCCTCGCCGGTGACCCCGTCGGCGGTGCAGGCACGAGCGGCAGCGTCGCCCGCGAGCCCGAGGTGGACGTGCACCGGACCCTCGGGGTGCCAGGACGGGTCCTGCGGGACGTCCCGGACCGCCGCGAGCTCGGGCAGGTGCCGCTCCCAGTCGACCGCGTGCAGGACCTCGAGCGCCGCTGCGACGTGGTCGCCGGACGCGAGCCGGCGGAGCTCCGGCCAGACCCGGTCGGGTGCGATCTCGGTCCAGCGGTCGCTCGTGCGCCGCGCGAGGGCGACCGTGTCGGGGTGCACGACGAAGCCGTACCGCGCGACCAGCTGCACCGCGCGGAGCACCCGGAGCGGGTCCTCGACGAACCGGTCGGACGTGTGCCGGAGGACACCGGACCGGACGTCCTCGAGGCCGCCGTGCGCGTCGAGCAGGACGTCCTCGTGCGGGTCCCACGCGACAGCGTCGACCGTGAAGTCGCGGCGTGCCGAGGCGTCCCGGAAGCCCGTGTCGGGCTCGAGTGCAGCGGGGACGACCGCGACGTCGACCTGGGAACCGTCGAGCGCGACCTTGCACACCTCGAACCGGGCTCCGGCGCGGACGACGGATGCGCCGACCTCCCGGAGCGCCGCGACGACCCGGTCGACGCCGTGCCCCGTGTGGAGCTCCACGTCGAGGTCCCCGGCGGCCGTCCCCGGCACCGGACGTCCGGCCTCGCGGAGCAGGGCGTCGCGGACGGTCCCGCCCACGACGAGCGGGCGGCCGAGCGGGTGCAGGGCGTCGAGCACGGTCCGTGCGCCGGGCATCGACGCGATCGTGCGGTGCAGGTGGTCCGGTGCGGGGCGACGGACGACGGGCGTGGTGGGCGGTTCGGGGTTCACGTGGACACCTCCGGGACCTCGGCCGCGCGCGGCGAGGGAGTCAGTCTGCCGCACGCGCGCGCCGTGCGCGACCCGACGCGCGCCGGGCCCGGACCGGTCCGCGCGTGGCACCGCCCGACCCGGCCCCGGCCCGGCGGGCGAGCACGGACGGACGGGAGGCGCGGTGCCGACCGGCACCGCGCCTCCCGTCCGTCGTCCGGTCGCGTCCACGGGACGCGACCAGCAGGGGGTCCTGCGTCAGCTCTTCGAGGCCTCGACGAAGGTGCGACGCGGGTCGGTCTCCTTGATGAGCGAGGTCGCGTCGCGGCCCGAGACCGCGCCCGTGACCCAGCCGATCACGATGCGGACCTTGCGGTTCAGCGTCGGCATCGCGTACACGTGGTACGCGCGGTGGGCGAGCCACGCGAACAGGTTCGTCATCTTGACGCCCTTGATGTTCGCGGCACCCTTCGCGACACCGTACGAGGCGACGGTGCCGATCGACGGGTGGCGGTACTCCTCGAGCGGCTTGCCGGTGATCGTGGCGACCACGTTGTCGGCGGCGACGACGGCCTGACGGACGGCGTTCTGCGCGTTCGGCGGGTAGTAGGCCGGCTGCTTCTCGGCGGTCAGGTCGGGGACCTGGGCGACGTCACCGAGACCCCAGACGCCCGGGACGACCTCGTGGGTGTACTCGGCCTCGACCTGGAGCTTGGCGTTCGCGGCGAGGTGGCCCTTCGGACCGCGCGGCAGGTCGGTCGCGTCGAGGAGCGGGTTCGGCTTGACGCCGGCCGTCCAGACGAGCAGGCCGGTCGCGAACTCGTCGCCGTCGGACAGCTTGACGACGCCGCCCTCGCAGCTCGGCATGGTGGTCTTCAGTCGCACGTCGATGCCGCGGGCACGGAGCGACTCGAGCGTCCACTTGGACAGCTCCGGGCCGACCTCGGGCGCGACGCGGTCGAGCGCGTCGATGAGGACCCAGCGCGGCTGCTCGCCGGCGAGCGACGGGTACGTCTTGATGGCGGCCTGGGACACGTCGAAGAGCTCACCGATCGCCTCGACGCCGGTGTAGCCGCCGCCGATGAAGATGCTCGTGAGCAGCCGGCGACGCTCGTCCTCGTCGCGGGTGGCAGCCGCCTTGGCGATGTTGTCGAGGAGCTTGGCGCGCACGTAGGCGGCCTCCTCCACGGTCTTGAAGCCGACGCCGACCTCGTCGAGGCCCGGGGTCGGGAAGGTACGGGTGACCGAGCCGAGCGCGACGACGAGCTGGTCGTAGCCGAGCGTGCGGTCGTCGCCGCCGGCGGTGGCGATCGAGACGGTCTTGTCCTTCGACGAGATCCCGGTGACCTTGCCCTGGATGACGCGGGTCTTCTTCAGCGCGCGACGCAGCTCGAAGGTGACGTCCTTCGGCGCGATGTGGCCGCCGGCGACCTCGGGCAGGAACGGCAGGTACGTGTAGTACGTGTTCTGGTCCACCAGCGTGATGCGCATCGGCACGGTCGCGGCGTGCTTCTGCAGCTGCTTGACCGTGGTGTAGCCGGCGGAGCCGCCGCCGAGGACGAGGACGTGGGGGATGGAGTCTGCCATGGGTCCGGTCTACCGGAAGAACCCTGGTCGCGTCACCCAGCCGCGCCGCACCGTCCGCCGAGCGTCGGCCGATCCGCGCCGCACCGTCCGCCGAGCGTCGGCCGATCCGCGCCGCACCGTCCGCCGAGCGTCGGCGGATCCGGGCGGTGCCCTCCGTCACGCGTCGGCGTGATCGGACCCTGCCGGTGCCGGTCAGCGCCGCAGCGGGCGGTCCTGGAGCCGCCACCACGCCGTCTCGGCGAGCTCGACGCCGGTGTACACGCCGTGCGGGGTGCGCCGGGCCTCGGTGAGCGAGAACCGCCGCAGCCGGTAGCCGCCGCCGAACCGGTCGATGATCGCCTCGGGCGACGACTCCGGCGTGCGACGGACGAGCCAGGTGCGGTCGTCGACGGGGTCGATCACGCGCGGACGCTCACCGTCGGTTGCCGATACGGGAGCGCAGCACGTCGATGCGCTTCTGGATCTGCTCGATGCTCGCCTGCGCGACGGCCGGTCCCCCGCTGATGCGACGGAGCTCGGCGTGGATCGCGCCGTGCGGCTCGTTCGCGTGCCGGGACCAGATCGACACGAGCCGCGCGAGCTCGGTGCGCTGCTCCTTGAGCGTCTGGTACATCGGGCGGTCGGGGGCGGGCTGCTGCTTCGGCATGCCGTCCTTGGCGGTCCGGCCGCGGGAGCGCTTCGCCTGGGTCGCCTGTCGTGCCCGGAGCAGGTCGCGCACCTGGTCGGGTTCGAGCAGCCCCGGGATCCCGATGAAGTCGAGTTCCTCGAGCGAGCCGACCTCGCCGCCGGTCCCGAACTCGCCGCCGTCGTAGAGGACGCGGTCGAACGACGCCTGCGAGTCGAGCGCCTGGAACGGCTGCACCTCGAGGAGGCTCTCGGAGGCGCGGTCCTCCTTGTTGGCCTCGGCGACCATGGCGTCCTCGGGGTTGTACATCCCGTCGTCGGCGTCCTTGGGACGGTCGAGGGCGTGGTCGCGCTCGAGCTCGAGGGTCGCCGCCAGTGCCATGAGGTTCGGCACGCTCGGCAGGAACACGCTCGCGGTCTCGCCGCGGCGTCGGGCGCGCACGAAGCGGCCGATCACCTGGGCGAAGAACAGCGGGGTGCTCGCGCTCGTGGCGTACACGCCGACGCAGAGCCGCGGGACGTCGACGCCCTCGGACACCATCCGGACCGCGACCATCCACCGCGAGGTGTCCTCGGCGAAGGCCTGGATCCGGCTCGAGCCGGCGGCCTCGTCGGAGAGCACCACGGTCGGCCGCTCCCCCGTGATCTGCTGCAGGATCCGGGCGTAGGCGCGCGCGGTGGTGGTGTCGGTGGCGATGACCAGACCGCCGGCGTCGGGGACCCCGCGGCGGACCTCGGTGAGGCGCTTGTCGGCGGCCGACAGCACCGCGGGCATCCACTCGCCGTCGGGCGACAGCGCCGTGCGCCAGGCCTGCGCGGTGATGTCCTTCGTCACCTGCTCGCCGAGGGACGCCGACATCTCGTCGCCCATCCGGGTCTTCCAGCGCATCTGCCCGGCGTACGCCATGAACAGCACCGGCCGGACCACGCCGTCCTTGAGCGCGCGGCCGTAGCCGTAGTTGTAGTCGGAGACCGAGGTGCGGATGCCCTGCTCGTCGGGCGCGTACTGCACGAACGGGATCGGCGCGGTGTCGGAGCGGAACGGGGTCCCGGACAGCGACAGGCGGCGTGTGGCCTTGGTGAACGCCTCGCGGATGCCGTCGCCCCACGTGAGCGCGTCGCCGCCGTGGTGGACCTCGTCGAGGATCACGAGCGTGCGGCCGCCCTCGGTGATCCGCTGGTGCACTTCGGGGTTCATGCCGACCTGCGCGTAGGTGATCGCGACGCCCTGGTAGTGGCGCCCGTACATGCCGTCGCCGTTCTTGAACATCGGGTCGAGCCGGATGCCCACGCGGTCGGCGGAGTCCGCCCACTGCCGCTTGAGGTGCTCGGTCGGCGCGACGACGATGATGCGGTCGATCGTGCCGCGGGCGAGGAGCTCGGTCGCGAGCCGGAGCGCGAAGGTGGTCTTGCCGGCGCCCGGGGTCGCGGCCGCGAGGAAGTCCCGCGGCTCCTTCTCGAAGTACTTCGTGAGGGCCTCGACCTGCCAGGCGCGGAGCTTCGACGCCGTTCCCCACGCGGCACGCTCGGGGAAGGCCGGGGACAGGTGCTCGGCCGCCGCGTTGCCCGCGTTCTCGGCCTGCACGACGGCTTCGTCGTGCGGCCGGACGACCGTGTCGGCGGTGCCGTCGGCCTGCTCGGTGGGACCGTTCGCCGGACGGCCCTCGGCGCTCTCGGGGGTGTCGCCCCACAGCGTCGCGGGCTGCTGCTGGTGCTGGTGTTCCGCTGCGCTCACTCCGGGAGATCCTACCGTCACGCCGGGTCCTGTCGGGCGTGCGGCGGCCGCTGCTCGGGCGTGCCGCGGACGAGCGACGCGGGCCGCAGCACGCCGGCGCCGAACCGCGCGGCGACCGCGTCGACGGTCGTCTCGGTGTCCCGCCACGGCGCGTCGTCGTCCCACAGTGCGTTGCTCGCGGCCGCCGGCACGAGGTTCTCGCCGCGGACCCCGATGAGCCGGATCCGGTTGCCCGGACGGTGCAGGACGTCGTACAGCTCGACCGCCTCGTGGTGCAGGCGCTTCGCCACGTCGGTGGGCTCGGCGAGCGTGCGCGACCGGGTCAGCGTGCTGAAGTCGGTGTAGCGGACCTTGAGGGCGACGGTGCGGGCTTGGACCTCGGCTCGGCGCAGGCGCACGGCCACCTTGTCGGCCAGGCGGAGCAGTTCGCGGGCGACGTCGTCGCGCTCGGTGAGGTCGCGGCCGAACGTGACCTCGTGCCCGATCGACTTCTCGCTCACGCCCGTGTCGACCACGCGTGGGTCCCGGCCCCAGGACAGGTCGTGCAGGCGCTGCCCGCCGGCCGGACCGAGGGCGGCGACGAGGGACGCCAATGGGGTGTGTGCGAGGTCGCCGACGGTGCGGATGCCGCGGCGCTCGAGCTTCTCCTGGGTGGTGCCGCCGACGCCCCACAGTGCCGACACCGGTTGCGGGTGCAGGAACGCGACCGTGTGCTCGGCCGGCACGACGAGGAGCCCGTCCGGCTTCGCCCGGCTCGACGCGAGCTTGGCGACGAACTTCGTGGACGCGGCGCCGACCGAGCAGTGCAGTCCGGTCTCGCGGAGGACAGCGGCGCGGATCGCGGTGCCGATCTGCCACGGCGTGCCGTACAGGCGCATGGCCCCGGCGACGTCGAGGAACGCCTCGTCGATGCCGAGCTTCTCGACCTGGGGCGTGAACTCGCCGAACACGCGCATCACCGCGGCGGACTTGGCCGTGTACTTCTCGAAGTGGGGTTCGACGATGACCGCGTTCGGGCAACGACGCTTGGCGACGGCCATCGGCATCGCGGAGTTCACGCCGTACTTCCGGGCCTCGTACGTCGCGGCGGTGACGACGGACCGGTCGGAGTCGTGGCCGACGATGACGGGCAGACCGCGGAGGTCGGGGCGGTCGAGCAGCTCGACGGAGGCGAAGAACGCGTCCATGTCGACGTGCAGCACCGTCGCCGTCACGTCGTCGACCGGTCGGTCCGAGACCAACCGGTTGCGTCCGTCCTGCTTGCTCACCCGCCGATGATGCCACGGGCCGCCGACACCGCCCGTCCGCCGACGAGCGACACGGGCGCGACGCCGGGTCCGCCGCCGGTCAGCACGCCCGCGCCGCCTGCCGGTCGCCGGCGCGTCGCCGGACGGCGGGCCCGCTACGGCAGCGGCCCCAGCTCGGCCGCCGCGATCGTCCGGGCTGCCGAGTCGCGCGTCGACGGGTGGTACTGGCCGGCGCGGACGTCACGGGCGAGCCGCGACAACTCCGACGTCGCCGCGTACGCGGAGCCGCCGACCACGCGCATCGCCTCGTCCACGACGTGCCGCGCCGCGTCGACCGTCCGCGCCTTCGTCCCGACGAGCAGCGGGAACCACCGCGCGCCGAGGTCGTCGCCGTCGTCCACCGACCGTGCGAGCGACCCGACCTGCAGCGCGACCGCGTCGACGGCACCGCGCATGTCGGCGACCGCCCGACGGACGTCCGGGTCCTGCGACCGCGCGACGCCGTCCCGGCCAGGTCGACCGGACACCGCCGCGACCGCCAGCTCCACCGCGCGGGACGCGACGCCGACGTACACCGCGGCGACGAGCAGCTCGAACGCGGCGAAGATCCCGAAGACGAGCGGGTCGGCCGTCGGACCCACGGGCAGCGACCGCACGATGCGCTCGGCCGGGACGTGCACGCCGAGCAGTCGGGTCGTGCGGCTCTGCGTCGCGCGCATGCCGAGCGTGTCCCAGTCGTCCACGTGCTCGACGTCGCCGTCCGAGCGGAGCACGAACCCGTGCACGAGCCGGGGCTCGGGACCGGTGGTGTCCTTGCCGAAGACGCTCAGCACGTCCCACGCCGGCGCGAGGGACGTGGACACCTTCGTGCCGGTGAAGCGGTACCCGCCGTCGCCGTCCGGCTCCGCCGTCGTCGACGAGTCGAACAGGACGGCGTCGTTGCCGGGTTCGCTCACCCCGAACGCGAGCAGGTGGTCGTCCGCCGCGTGGTCGGTGACGGTCTGGAGGAACGTCCCGCCCCGCGCGGACACGCTGCGGGCCGCCTGCACCCACACCTGGTGCATCCCGAGCCCGAGCGCCGTCGCCGGCGCCGCCTGCGCGAGGCGCTGCTGGAGCGCGACGGTCGCGGCGAGGCCGAGGCCCGAGCCGCCCTGCTCGACGGGCACACCGATCCGGAGCCACCCGGCGGCGCGGAGTTCGTCGAGGTCCTCGGTGCAGAACGTGTTCTCGGCGTCGTACCGCGGGGCCCGCTCGGCGATCCGCGTGAGCAGGTCGTCCGGCAGGGTCCAGCCCGGCGAGGTGGCCTTGGTCATGGCACGAGACTACGGTCGCACCTGTGTCAGATCGTCATCCGTGGTCCAGGTACGTCGCGATCGGTGACTCGTTCACCGAGGGGATCGGCGACCCCGACCCCACCGCCCGGGGCGGCCACCGCGGCTGGGCGGACCGCGTCGCCGAGGTGCTCGCCGCCCGGACCGACGACTTCGCCTACGCGAACCTCGCGGTCCGCGGGCGGCTCCTCGGGCAGATCGTCGACGAACAGGTCGAGCCGGCCCTCGCGCTCCGCCCGGACCTCGTCACGGTGTCGGCGGGGGGCAACGACATCATCCGCCCCGGTTCGGACCCGGACGAGCTCGCCGAGCGGTTCGACCGCATGGTCGAGCGGCTCCGGAGCGGCGGGGCGACCGTGGTGCTCTTCACCGGCCCGGACGTCGGCATGACGCCGGTCCTCGGCATGGTCCGGGGCAAGACGGCGGTCTACAACGAGAACCTGCACGCGATCGCGCTGAAGCACGGCGCACACGTGGCCGACATGTGGGCGCTCCGGGTGCTCCGGGACCCGCGGATGTGGGCGCCGGACCGACTGCACCACTCCCCGACCGGCCACGCGACGGTCGCGGCCGCGGTGCTCGACACCCTCGGCGTCGAGCACGGGCTGGCACCGTCCACGCCGGAGCCGCTCGAGGCCCGGCCGTGGCGCGAGGCCCGCGTCGAGGACCTCGGCTGGGCGCGCGAGTACCTCGTGCCGTGGGTCGTGCGCCGGATCCGGCACACGTCCTCCGGCGACGGGATCAGCGCCAAGCGTCCCGAGCTGCAGCCCGTCGACCGGCGCTCCACGACCCCGTAGGCACGATCCGGCACGCGCTGCCGTGAGCCCGGCCGCGCGGGCGCCGTCGGCGCGGCCGGGTGGCAACCGACGCCGCTCCGGCCCCCGTCAGTCGGCGGGACGGCGGAGCGTCAGCGGTCCGTCGTGCAGCGGCTGCGTCGCCCACACCGAGGTGGCGGTCCCGGCCGCGACGTCGAGGCGCACGTGCAGCAGGTGCGGCGTCTCGACGAACCGCACGTCCAGCTGCACCGCCCCGTCGGTGTCGACTGCGGCACTCGCGGCGAGCGGACCCTCGACCCGCCAGTCCCCCACGCCGACCGGTGCGGACAGGATGCCGCCGTCGACGTCGAGCGTGACCCGCCAGCCGTCGGCGTCCGCCGCGAGGCGGACCCCGTCCACCACGCCGGTCGCGTCGTACGAGCCGGCCGCGTCGTCGGTCGGCTCCGACCCCGCGACGGGAGGCAGCCCGAGGACGGCGAGCCGCGCCTCCAGGCCGTCGTCCGCCGTCGTGTCGCGCGCCGCGTCGTCAGCCGCCGCGTCGTCCACCGGGGCGATCGCCGGCAGGAGGTGTGCCCACGCCGCGTCGAGGACGGCCTGCATGTCCAGGCTCTGCCCGGTGAGCGCGAGGACGACGTCCTGCTCCGGCAGGACCACGCAGAACTGCCCGTACGCGCCGTCGCCGCGGAAGCCGTGGCGCGCCATCCAGAACTGGAAGCCGTAGCCCTGGCTCCAGTCGGGGTTCGCCTCGTCCGGGTTCGCGACCTGCGCGCTCGTCGCGGCGTCGACCCAGTCCTCGTCGAGGATGCGCTGCCCGTCCCACACGCCGCGCTGCAGGTACAGCTGTCCGAGCGCCGCGACGGCCGAGGTCGGCGCGTGGCAGCCGCTGAAGCCGAGCTCCGCACCGGTCTCGTCGCGCTTCCACGCCAGGTCGTCGATCCCGAGCGGGTCGAGGAGCCGCGGGCGGAGCCAGTCCACGAGGGACCCGCCGGTGACCCGCCGGACGATCGCTGCGAGCGTGTAGGTGCAGGGCTGGTTGTAGGCGAAGACGGTGCCGGGCTCCTCGTCCGGCGGGGTGAGCAGGAAGCCCCGGACCAGGTCGTGCTGGTCGGCGGCGCGGGCCCGGTCGAGGGTCTCCTCGCGGTGCCCGGACGCCATCGCGAGGAGGTGCCGCACGCGGATCCGTCGACTGCGGTCGTCGGTGACGTCGGCGTCGAGCTCCGGGAAGTACGACAGGACCGTGGCGTCGAGGTCGACCAGGCCCTCGCGGACGGCGATCCCGACGCCGGCGGCGGTGAAGCTCTTGCTGAGCGAGTAGAGCAGGTGCACGCGCTCCGGGGCGTACGGGGCCCACCAGCCCTGCGCGGCGAGCTGCCCGTGCCGGAGCAGCACGATGCTGTGCGGCTCCACGTCGGGCGTCGACTCGAGGGCGTCGAGGAAGGCGGACACCCCGCGGGCGTCGATGCCGAGGGCGGACGGGGTGGACCGGGGGAACGTCGTCGTCACGCTGCCGACCCTACGCGAGCACGGGGCGGGTCGGGCGGGTGGACGGGCGGTGTGGCGGGCGGCCCGCGCGCGGTCGTGTCGGTGTGGCGTGCGGACCGGGTGGGTCGTGCGTGCGGACCGGGTGGGTCGTGCGTGCGGACCGGGCGCCGTCAGGCGTCCGTGCCCTGGAACGGGTTCGTCCAGCGCCACCACACGCCCGGGTCCTCGATGGGGCGCTCGAGCACGAGCGGCACCGTCACCGGGTCGTGGTCCGACACCGTGAACCGCACCGTGCCGACCCGTTCGCCCTTCGTCCCGAAGGTCACCTGCTCGAGCGTGGTCTTCGCGGTCACGGTCGTCCTGCCCCAGACGAGCACCTCGGCCGCGCGCGCGGACACCGCGTCGGCCTCGTCGCGCCACGGCGTCGAGAACGTGCCGAACGTCTGACCGGCGTGGGTGAGCGTGATGACCTGGAAGTTGTCGGCCACGGACCGCAGGAGGCGCTGCACGTCGCCGTCGAGGGCCGCGTGGTCCACCCCGCCGAGCATCGCGCCGACCACCGTGACCGTGCGGCCGCCGCGCTCGTACGTCGCGGCGAACAGCAGACAGGCGCCGGCCTCGTCGAGCGTGCCGGTCTTGATGCCCTCGACGCCGTCCATCCCGAGCAGCTTGTTCGAGTTCTCGATCGCGCCCGCACCGGGGATCGTCGCCTGCTTCGTCCCGACGACCTCCTTGACGACGGGGTTCGCGAGGGCGAGCTGCCCGAGGTCGACGAGGTCGGTCGCGGTCGAGGTGTTGCCCGCGTCGAGCCCGGTGGGTTCGCGGATCGTCGTGTGGTCGAGGCCGTGCGCGTCGAGCCACCGGTCGGCAGCCGACCGGTACGCGTCCATCGAGCCGAACGCCCAGAGCGCGAGGGCACCCGCGTAGTTGTTCGCCGACTTCATGAGCATGACCTGGAGCGTCTGGTACTCGGAGAGCTGCAGCCCCGCCGGCATCGGTGCGACCTCGCCGTCCTGGGCGAGGTACTGCGCGTAGAGGGCCTGCATCTGCGCGTCGAACGCGATCGTCGGACCGGCCTGCCCCTGCTGGAGCGGCTTCGCGTCGAGCACGACGAGCGCCGTGACGACCTTCGAGATGCTCGCGATCGACCGGGGCGTGCGGTCGCCGCTCGTCCGCAGGCTCTCGGGGAAGTCCGTCGCCTCGACCGCCGTCGCCCCGTACGCGGGGAACGACAGGTCCGGCACCGTCGACGTCGGTGCCGCGTAGGTCGTCGTGCGGGCACTCGCCGGGGCGAAGGGCACCACGGCCGCGGCGACGAGGTACCCCACGACGAGCAGGAGCACGGCGACGACCGAGATCGTCACCGGCCTCCGGACGGCGGAACGGGGGCGACGGACGACTGACGGCACGGGAGCCGAGCGTAGCGGGGTCAGCGGGCCGAGCGCTGGGCGTGCGCGACCGCCCAGAGGCCCACGGCGCTCGCCGCGGCCACGTTGAGCGAGTCGACGCCGTGGTGCATCGGGATCCGCACCGTCGTGTCGGCGGACCGGATCGCGGCGTCGGTGAGCCCCTGCCCCTCGGTGCCCATCACGAGGGCGACCCGGTCGGGCACGTCGGCGGCGAAGGCGTCGAGGTCGACCGACCGGTCCGTGAGGGCCATCGCGGCCAGGTGGAAGCCCTGCGCGCGCAGGTCCTCCCCCGCCGCCGGCCAGTCGCCGATGCGCGTCCACGGGACCTGCAGCACGGTGCCCATGCTCACCCGGACGCTCCTGCGGTAGAGCGGGTCGGCGCAGCGCGGACTGACGAGCACGGCGTCCGCGCCGAGGCCCGCCACGCTGCGGAACACGGCACCGACGTTCGTGTGGTCCACGATGTCCTCGAGCACGACCACGAGCCGGGCGTCCCGGACGACCTCGGCGACGCTCGGCAGCGCCGGACGGTGCATCGCGGCGAGGGCTCCGCGGTGCATGTTGAAGCCGGTCAGCTGTTCGAGCAGGGCGTCCGGCCCGACGAAGACCGGGCCGTCGTGGTCGGCCACGAGCGGCAGCACGCCGTCGAGCCACTTCTCCTGCACGAGGACGCTCCGCGGGACGTGCCCGGCCCGGACCGCACGTTCGATCACGGTGTTCGACTCGGCGATGTACAGGCCGCCCTCGGGCTCCGACACCCGCCGCAGGGCCACGTCGGTCAACCGCGCGAAGTCGTCGAGGCGGGGGTCGTCGAGGGAGTCGATGCGGACGGTCTGCACGGGGCTCGTTTCATGGGAAGGGGGCGGGGCGGTCGGCTGTTGAGGGTACCGTGGACGACGTGCTGACCGACCCGATGCAGGCCGAGCTGGACCGCGTCGTCGACCTGCTCGACGGCAAGCGCTTCGCGGTGCTCTCGGGCGCGGGGCTCAGCACCGACTCGGGCATCCCGGACTACCGCGGCTCCGGTCGCGTCGTCCGCAAGCCCATGACGTTCCAGGAGTTCCGTGCCGACCCCGCGAAGCGGCAGCGGTACTGGGCGGGGTCGCACCTCGGCTGGCGCAGCTTCGCCGCCGCCCGTCCGAACGCCGGGCACCGGGCGCTCGCCGGCCTCGAGCAGGCCGGCCTCGTCACCGGGGTCGTCACGCAGAACGTCGACGGCCTCCACCTCCGCGCCGGGTCACGCCGCGTCGTCGAGATCCACGGGTCGATGGACCGCGCCGTCTGCCTGACCTGCGGGCAGGTGTTCTCGCGCGCCGACCTCGCCGCCGTGCTCGACCGGGACAACCCGTGGATCGACGACCCCGGGACCGTGCAGCTGCAGCCCGACGGCGACGTCGAGATCACCGACGTCGAGCGCTTCCGCGTGCCGGACTGCTCGGTGTGCGGCGGCGTCCTCAAGCCCGACGTGGTGTTCTTCGGCGAGTTCGTCCCGACCGAGAAGTTCCGCGAGGCGGTGTCGATCGTGGCCGAGGCCGACGCGCTGCTCGTGGTCGGCTCGTCGCTCACCGTGAACTCCGGCGTCCGACTCGTCGACCACGCCACGCGCCGTCGGCACCCGGTCGTGATCGTCAACCGCGGCGACACCCGGAGCGACCGACGCGCCGCCGTGAAGGTCGACGCGGGCACGACCGAGACGCTCGAGGCGCTGGCCGCGCGGCTCCTGCCGTCTGCGATGATCGAGCGGTGACGACGCTCCTGTACCTGGTCCGGCACGGCGAGACCGACTGGAACGCGCAACGCCGCATCCAGGGCTCGACGGACATCCCCCTCAACGCGACCGGTCGATCGCAGGCGGCCGCCACGGCACTGCTGCTCGGCCGTCGCCGGTTCGACGCCGTCGTCGCGTCGCCGCTGTCCCGTGCCGCCGAGACCGGTGCGATCATCGCCGCCCACCTCGGCCTGCCCGCACCGACCACCTACGCCGGGCTCGCGGAGCGGTCCTACGGCGAGGCCGAGGGGCTGACCGACACCGAGGTCGCCGAGCGCTACCCGGACGACGACGTCCCGGGACGGGAGTCGCGCGCAGCCCTCGTGGCCCGCGCCACCGAGACCCTGGCCGAGATCGCGGTGCGCTACGACGCCGGCGCGGTCGTCGTCGCCACGCACGGTGCGGTGATCCGCAGCCTGGTGAACGAGGCCGCGCCCGGGACCGCCGACCGGTACGCGACCCCGATCCGCAACGGTTCGGTGCACGCGTTCCGCTGGGACCCGGAGCGGTTCCGCGCCGAACTGGTGCGCTTCGACGACCCGATCGACGAGCTGTCGGAGCAGACCGGCGAGGAGCCCTTCGAGCGGCAGAACCCGCTCGAACAGCGCAGCTGACCCGCTCGGACGCAGCACGCCCCCACCTCCCACGGCGGACAGCCCGGTGCGGCGCGCGCGGCGCCCCGGGCCCCGGGGGGCTACGCTCCGTCCCACGGGCCACCTGACGGACACTCGTGGCGTCCGACGACGGGCGGGAGGGGGACGCGATGACGGATCGACCTCCCGACCACGCCGCCGCGACGGACGACGACCTCGCGCGTGCCTTCGGACCGGACACCGCGTCGGTCCGCACCGCCACGCCGCGGCAGCGGATCCGCCGTGGGACCGTCATCGGGATCGGGGTGCTGCTCACCGCCGCGGTCCTCGCCGCCGCACTGTGGACGATCATCGGCCGCGTGCAGGACGGTGTCGGCGGCGTGTTCCCCCGGCCCGAGGCCGCACTCGCGCGGTTCAGCACCGCTGCGGCCGCGATCGACGGCGTGCAGCAGGTCCTCGACGGCACGACCGAGAAACGGGCGTTCGCGGCGTACGACGTCACGGCGACCGTCGTCCTCGACGACGACACCGCGCCGATCGACCAGACCGCCGTGGTCCGAGCCGTCAGCGCCGCGGCGGACGACGCCGGCGGGAACGGCGTCCGCGTCGGGGCCGTCGTGGTCGCCGGGAACCTGTCGATCGGGGTCACCGCGGACACCGTCCTGAGCACACAGCGGTTGGACGTCGCTCGCACGGTCGCCGCGATCGGTGGCGTGGCCGCCGTCCGGTGCTCGGTCGGGGCGGAGCGCACGGCCGAGGACCCCACCCTGCAGCGGATCGAGGTCGTCACGGGCGGGACCGGGGCCGCGCTCGACACGATCGTGGCGACGGCGTCGGAGCGCGCGCACGGCGTGTTCCCGGGGGCGACCGTGGTGTCGTCGCCGAACTGACCGCGCCGGTCTGCCGCACGTGGGCCCGCCAGGTCGGACCGGGCGGGGTCGGACCGTCGGACCGCGCGGGGACGGACCGTCGGACCGGGAGGTCAGCGCCCCCGCTGTGCCCGGTCCGCCACGGCCCGCTCGACGGCCCGGACGACCTGCTCGGCGGAGTCCTGCCAGCGGAACCGCGCCGCTCGCTCCCGCGACGCCACCGAGGCCTCGTCCCAGCGGTCCTCGAGCCGACGGACCGCCGCCGCGACGGCCGAGGGCGACGACGGGTCGAAGTACTCGGCCGCGCTCCCGCCGATCTCGCGGAAGATCGGGATGTCGCTGACGGCGACCGGCGTCCCGACCCCCATCGCCTCGACGAGCGGGATCCCGAACCCCTCGTCGCGGGAGGCGGTCACCAGCGCGGTCGCGGACCGCAGCGTCGCGAGGTACTCGTCGTCCGAGGCGCCGTCGTGGAAGACGATCGACCCGGACGGGGCGAGCGCGGTCAGCCGTCGCCGGTCGGCGTCGGAGATCCGGGACATGCAGTGCAGCACCCAGTCGGCTCCGAGCAGCGGGAGGGCCGCCGCGAGGGTCTCGACGTTCTTGTACGGCATGTACGAGCCCATGTACACGAGCGAACGCTCCCGACCCGCCGCCGGGTCACGGGGCTCCGCCGGGTCGGCGGCGTTGTACGCCACGGTCACCGGGCGTCGGGTGAGCCGGTGCTCGGCGATCAACTCCGCGGTGGTCTCGGACACCGTGACGACGCCGTCGGCCCCGTCGAGCAGGAACCGCTGCGGCGCCCACGACAGGTGGAACAGCCGCCAGCCGAGCCGGATCGGCCACGAGAACTCCCGCGGGGGCGTGCGGTTGCGGTAGTAGATGAGGTCGTGGAGCGTCAGGACGAGCGCGTACCGACGACCGCGCGAGCCCATCGTCTGCATCGGTGAGAACACCGCGTCGAGCCCGAGCCGGTTCACGGCCCGGGCGACGAGCGGCTCCCCCGCGTCGGTCGGTGCCGGGATGCGTTCCCACGGCAGGTCGGGGAGCGACTCGAGCTGGCGCTCGTCGTGCACGAGCAGCACGGGGTCGTGGCGGTCGGGCAGGTGCGCCGCGATGCCCGCGGTGAACCGGCTGATCCCGTCGTGCCGGCCGATCCGGACGTAGCGGCAGTCGATGCCGATCCGCAGCCGCGTCACGACGCTGCCCCGGTCGTGCCGTGGCCCTTGTCCGAGCCCGGGCCGGTCGTCGTGTCGGAGCCCGTCGTCCTGCCGGGGCCCGCGGTCGCCCCGCCGGTGGTCGCCCCGCCCGTGGTCGTGCCGCCCTTCGCGGTCGTCCCGCGCCCGCGTGCGCGCTGGCGTGCCCGCCCCCGCCGCTCGCGACCGCGGTCGGCCATCCGCCGCAGGACCGCGTCGGCCGCGGCCCCGGGGGTCTCGTAGTGCACGAGGTGGCCGACTCCCGGCACGACCACGAGCTCGGCGTCACGCAGCCGGGCCGCCAGCGCACGCTGCTCGGGCACCGCCGTGATGTCGTCGTGCTCGGCGGCCACGAGGAACACCGGCACGTCGATTCGGTCGGCGTACTCGGAGACGTCGTGCGTGACCGAGGTCCGGAAGGCCTCGAGCACGCTCGTGCGGTCGGCGAAGGCCGAGAAGTAGCGGTCGTGCTGGTCGTGCACCCAGCGGCGCAGGTCGCGGTCACGGCTCTTGAGCATGGCGACGCTCATCGCGCGGACGATCGCCCCGTTGCGCAGCAGCCCGAGCCCGAGGGCCTTCGGCAGGACCGCCCCCGCGCGGTAGTACCCGATGGCGACGGCGGTGGCGACCGCGCGCGGCCCCTGGAGCGCCGGCGCCGCGATCGGGTTCACGAGGACGAGCAACCGGGTGTCGAGCCCGGCGGCGACGGCGGCCGCGGTGACGATCGAACCGAACGAGTGCCCGAGCACCACGGTGTCGTGGCCGAGACCGAGCGCGTCGTGGAACCCGGCCAGCCAGCCCGCGTAGGCGTCGACGTCGGACACCGGCAGCGGGTCGGAGAGCCCGAAGCCGGGCAGGTCCGGGACGAGCACGCGGACGCCGCGCAGGTGCGCCGCGATCGTCTCGAGCCCGTGGTGGTCACCGCGGAACCCGTGCACGGCGAGGACGGTCTGCTCGGCGTCGGTCGGGCCGTACTCCCAGTAGTGCGTGGTGCGGCCGTCGACGACGACGGCTCGGTGCACGACCGGGGTGGCCGCCATCAGCGACTGGTACGGGGAGATCACGGGCGGTTGCATCGCCGCCAGTCTACGAAGCCGCACCCGGCGGGCGCGGCGCCCCGCGCCCCGCTGTGGAGACCGCCGCAGCGAGCACGCCTGTGGAGGAGGAGCCGCGCCTCCCGTCCGTCCGCACGCACGAGGCGCGACGCCGCGCCCCGTCCGCACGAACGAGGCGCGACGCCGCGAATCCGTCCGCGCGCACGAGGCGCGACGCCGCGCCCACGCGACGGGCGGGACGCCGCACCCACCCGACGACCCCGGGCGCTCCGCGACGCGCCCACCGACGACTCCCCGCGGACAGTCGCAGGATCGCGCGCCTAGTGTGGCCGTGGTCGGGCCACCTCGCCGGCCCGCCGACCCTTCGACGAGGAGCACGGTTGACGTTCACGGCCCCGATCCAGCTGCCCGGACTCACGCTCGACCCCCAGTGGCACAAGCGCTCGGTCTTCTACGAGTGCATGATCCGCTCGTTCGTCGACTCGAACGGTGATGGCATCGGCGACATCCAGGGGGTCATCGGCAAGCTCGACTACCTGCAGTGGCTCGGCGTCGACGCGCTGTGGCTCCCGCCGTTCTTCCAGTCGCCGATGCGCGACGGCGGCTACGACATCGCCGACTACAAGGCGATCCTGCCCGAGTTCGGGACGCTCGACGACTTCCGCGAGCTCGTCACGAAGTCGCACGAGCGCAACATGCGCATCGTCATCGACATGGTGCTCAACCACACGAGCGACCAGCACGAGTGGTTCCAGCAGTCCCGCGAGGACCCGGACGGGCCCTACGGCGACTTCTACGTCTGGCGCGACACCGACGAGCACTACCAGAACATCCGCATCATCTTCGTGGACACCGAGGAGTCGAACTGGACCTTCGACCCGGTCCGTCGGCAGTTCTTCTTCCACCGCTTCTTCTCGCACCAGCCGGACCTCAACTACGAGAACCCGGCCGTGGTCGAGGCCGTGTACGACGTCGTCCGGCACTGGCTCGACATGGGCGTCGACGGGCTCCGGCTCGACGCGATCCCGTACCTGTTCCAGTCCGAGGAGGGCAACGGCGAGGGCGAGCCGGAGACCCACGAGTTCATCAAGAAGCTCCGCGCCATGGTCGACGACGAGTACCCGGGCCGCGTGCTGCTCGCCGAGGCGAACCAGTGGCCGCGCGAGACCGCCGCGTTCTTCGGCACCGACGAGGAGCCCGAGTGCCACATGGCCTTCGACTTCCCCGTCATGCCGCGCATCTTCTACTCGCTGCGCGCCCAGCACGCCGCCGAGCTCAAGGCGATCCTGTCCGAGACGCTCGACGTGCCCGAGAAGGCCGCGTGGGGCGTGTTCCTCCGCAACCACGACGAGCTGACGCTCGAGATGGTGAGCGAGGAGTACCGCCAGGCGATGTACGGCTGGTACGGCTACGACCCGCGGATGCGCAGCAACATCGGCATCCGCCGCCGACTCGCGCCGCTGCTCGACAACTCCCGCGCCGAGCTCGAGCTCATCCACGCGCTGCTGTTCTCGCTGCCGGGCTCGCCGTTCCTGTACTACGGCGACGAGATCGGGATGGGCGACAACATCTGGCTGCCGGACCGCGACTCCTCGCGCACGCCGATGCAGTGGACGCCGGACCGCAACGCCGGGTTCTCGACCGCCGACCCGGGCAAGCTCTACCTGCCGGTCGTGCAGTCGCTCGTCTACAACTACGCGCAGGTCAACGTCGAGGCGCAGCTCGCCCAGTCGCGTTCGCTCCTGCACTGGGTGCGGAACGTCATCCACGTCCGGAAGGCCCATCCCGTGTTCGGCATGGGCAGCCTGCACGTGCAGGACACGACGAACGACTCGGTGCTCGCCTTCGTCCGGTCGTGGGAGGGCTCCGGGCAGCAGTTCGGCCCGAGCGCCGAGGACGTGCTCTGCGTGTTCTCGTTCGCCACGAACCCGACGTCGGTCACGGTGTCGGCTCCGGAGTTCGCGGGGCGGCCGCTCTACGACCTGTTCGGCGGGGGCTCGTTCCCGTCGTTCGACGAGGACGGGAACGTCACGCTGACGATGGGTACGCAGTCGTTCTACTGGCTGCACGTGGGCGCGCCGGTCGGGTAGTCGGGTCGGGTCGGCGCGGCGTCGGCGGGTCGGCGCGGCGTCGGCGGGTCGGCGCGGCCGACCCGGTTCGGTCGGGAAGCGCGGTGCGCGCCCGGCCGGCGGGTCGCGGTGTGCGGCCGGGTCGGTCGGGAGGCGCGGTGCGCGCCCGGCGCGCGGGTCGCGGTGGTCGTGTCGGTGCGTCCCGTTAGCCTCGTGACGTGACCTCCTCCGCAGCAGCGATCGACACGGCCACGCCGGACGCCCCGACGGTGCAGGACCTCTCCGGCCGGCCCTGGTGGCACGCACTCGGTGTGTTCGACCTCGAGACCACCGGCGTCGACGTCGAGACCGCACGGATCGTGACGGCGCACGTCGGCCTCATCGACATGACGGGCCGCTCCATCGTCGAGGGCGCGTGGACCGCCGACC
Source organism: Curtobacterium sp. MCBA15_004 (assembly GCF_001865055.2). NCBI lineage: Bacteria > Bacillati > Actinomycetota > Actinomycetes > Micrococcales > Microbacteriaceae > Curtobacterium > Curtobacterium sp. MCBA15_004. The sequence goes on from NZ_CP126266.1 coordinate 1,894,798, forward strand.
CCGGCATCGAGATCCCCGAGGGCGCCGCCGCGGTGCACGGGTACACGACCGAGCGCGCCCGGGCAGAGGGTCGCCCCGCCGCCGAGGTCGTGGCCGAGGTGATCGCCGCGGTCGAGGCCGTCTTCGCACGGGGCATCCCGCTCGTCATCTACAACGCCCCGTACGACCTCACCGTCCTCGACCGCGAGGCCCGGCGTCACGGCCTGCCCTCCCCCGTGATCGGCAACGTCGTCGACCCGCTCGTGATGGACAAGGCGCTCGACACGTACCGGAAGGGCAAGCGCACGCTCGAGGCCGCCTCCGAGACCTACGGTGTGACGCTGTCCGACGCCCACGACGCCGGCGCCGACGCGGTGGCCGCCGGTCGGGTCGCGCAGGCGATCGCGAAGAAGTACCCGGACGAGCTCGGGGTCTCCGCAGAGGAACTGCACCGCAAGCAGGTCGGCTGGTGCGCCGAGCAGGCCACCTCGTTCCAGGAGTACATGCGCAAGAAGCGCGACCCGTCGTTCACGGCCGACGGTCGCTGGCCGCACCGCGGGGCCGCGGACCTGTAGCATCACGGCGGGGGCAGATCGACGTGGTCCGTCCCGCCCACCGCTGGACGACGTACCGATCGGGAGACGACCGCACGTGTTCTTGAAGACCTTCGGGTGGTCCCTCGTGATCACCGCAATCGCCCTCGCCACCGCCCTGGTCTACGGCGGGTGGAGCGCGGTGGTCATCACGCTCATCCTCGGCGTGCTCGAGATCAGCCTGAGCTTCGACAACGCCGTCGTGAACGCCCGGATCCTCGAGCGGATGAACCCGTTCTGGCAGAAGATGTTCCTCACCGTGGGCATCGTCATCGCCGTGTTCGGCATGCGCGTGCTGTTCCCGCTGCTCATCGTCGGCGTCACGGCGCAGCTGAACCCGGTCGAGGCCGTGCAGCTCGCGCTCGAGAAGGGCCCGATCGACGAGCCCGGCACCTACGCGTACCTGCTGCACGAGGCGCACCCGCAGATCGCGGCCTTCGGCGGCATGTTCCTGCTCATGATCTTCCTCGACTTCATGTTCGAGGAGCGCGACATCCTGTGGCTGCGCTGGCTCGAGCGCCCGCTGCAGTTCGTCGGCAAGCTGCCGATGGTGAACGTCGTCATCGCGCTCGTGCTCCTCGCCGTCTTCGCCGTGACCTCGGGCGACCACCAGAGCGTCGTGCTCATCGCGGGCATCGCGGGGCTCGTCACGTACTTCCTCGTCACCGGACTCGGCGGGCTGTTCGACGTCGACGACCCCGAGGACGAGGGCGACGCGCTCGAGAGCGCCGACCACATGGTCGCCGAGGCCGACCGCATCACGAAGAAGCGCCGGGTCGGCCACGTCGCCGGCCGCGCGGCGTTCCTGCTCTTCCTGTACCTCGAGGTCATCGACGCGTCGTTCTCGTTCGACGGCGTCATCGGCGCCTTCGCGATCACCGCCGACCCGATCATCATCGCCCTCGGCCTCGGCCTCATCGGGGCGATGTTCGTCCGGTCGCTGACCGTGTTCCTCGTCCGACAGGGCACGCTCGACGAGTTCGAGTACCTCGACCACGGCGCCCACTGGGCGATCGGTGCGCTCGCGGTCATCCTGCTCGTCACCATCTCGACCGAGGTCAACGAGGTCGTCACCGGCCTGATCGGCGTCGTGTTCATCCTCGCGGCGTTCACGTCCTCGGTGGTCCGCAACCGGCGCAAGGCCGAGACGGAGCAGGCCGAGCGGCCCGCCTCCCTCGTGCACTGAACCGAGTGCACTGAGCCGTTCCCCCAGCGTGCGCGACCCGATCCGCGCACCGCACGAACCGACGAAAGGGTCACACCATGGGTCTCAGCCTCCAGAAGGGTCAGTCGCTCTCCCTGACGAAGCAGGACGGCAGCGCGATGTCGCGCGTCCGTCTCGGTCTCGGCTGGGACGCGGTCGCCGCGAAGCGGGGGCTGTTCGGCGGACGGAAGGAGGCCGAGGTCGACCTCGACGCCTCGGCGATCTTCTTCGACGCGCAGGGCTCGGCGGTGGACACCGTCTGGTTCAACCAGCTCCGCAGCAAGGACGGCTCGGCGCAGCACACCGGTGACAACCTGACGGGTGCCGGCGAGGGCGACGACGAGACCATCCGCATCGACCTCAGCGCCGTGCACCCCGCCGTCGCGCAGATCGTGTTCGTGATCAGCAGCTACAGCCGTCAGACGTTCGACCGGGTGCAGAACGCGTTCTGCCGCGTGGTCGACGACTCGACCGCGGGCTCCCCCGAGGTCGTCCGGTACCAGCTGACCGAGTCCGGTCCGCACACCGCGATGGTGATGGCGAAGGTGTCCCGCGGCGCGAACGGCTGGTCGTTCAGCGCGATCGGCGAGCGTGCCGACGGCCGCACCGTCCAGGACCTCATCGCCCCGGCCGCCGCCGCGCTCTGATCGACCCGGAAGGACCCACCATGGCGACCCTCTCGCTCTCCAAGGGCAACAACCTCTCGCTCACCAAGACCGACCCGGGCCTCCGCCGCGCGATGATCGGCCTCGGCTGGGACCCGCGGACGACCGCGGGCGAGCAGTTCGACCTCGACGCGTCCGCGCTGCTCGTGGGCGCGAACGGCCGGGTCCGCTCGAACGACGACTTCATCTTCTACAACCAGCTGCAGTCGGTCGACGGCTCGGTCGTCCACCAGGGCGACAACCGCACCGGCGAGGGCGAGGGCGACGACGAGCAGATCCTCATCGACCTCGACGCCGTCGCTGCCGACGTCGACCGCGTCGTCATCGTCGTGACGATCGACCAGGCCGACGCCCGGCACCAGAACTTCGGCCAGGTCCGGGGTGCGTTCTGCCGTGTCGTCAACGACGAGACCGGCAACGAGGTGGTCCGCTTCGACCTCACCGAGGACGCCGCCTCCGAGACCGGCATGATCTTCTCGGAGATCTACCGGTACAACGGGGAGTGGAAGTTCCGCGCCGTCGGCCAGGGGTACGCCACCGGGCTGCGCGGCGTCGCGACCGACTTCGGCGTCGTCCTCGACTGACGCCACGCGGACACGGTCGACCGGCCGTGTCCGCCGCACCACCCACCGCACCACCAGGAAGGAACCCGACCATGGCCGGACTCTCGCTCGCCAAGGGCAACAACCTCTCCCTCACCAAGACCAGCCCCGGGCTGACCGTCGCGACCGTCGGCCTCGGCTGGGACCCGCGCACGACCTCGGGTGAGCAGTTCGACCTCGACGCCTCGGCGCTCCTCATCGGGGAGTCCGGCAAGGTCCGGTCGGACGCCGACTTCATCTTCTACAACCAGCCGCGCAGCGCCGACGGAGCCGTCGAGCACAAGGGCGACAACCGCACCGGCCAGGGCGAGGGCGACGACGAGCAGATCAGCATCGACCTGCAGGCGCTCCCCGCCGACGTCGCGCGCGTGGTGATCGTCGTGTCCATCGACCAGGGCGACGCCCGCGGCCAGAACTTCGGCCAGGTCCGCAGCGCCTACTCGCGCGTGCTCGACCAGGACGGCACCGAGATCGTCCGCTACGACCTGTCGGAGGACGCCGCTCCCGAGACCGCGATGATCTTCTCCGAGGTCTACCGCAACGGCGGCGAGTGGAAGTTCCGCGCCGTCGGTCAGGGCTACACCACGGGCCTCGCCGGCATCGCCACGGACTTCGGCGTGCAGCTGGGCTGACCCGCCCGGCCCGACACCACGCACCACCCGCACCACCTGCACGAACCGCACCACCCGCACGAGCAGACCGACCCAGGAGCGCAACGATGCCCGGACCCCTCGCACCGCCGGAACCCGCCGACTCGTCCGAGGACGCCCTCGTCCTCCGGCCCGCCGACGCCGCCGAGACGATCACCCCGGACGACGCGCCGGGCATGGTGCCGGTCGACGCCGAGCGGCAGACGCAGATCGCGGCGCAGGCCCGCGAGTTCGTCGACGAGGTCGCGGCGCTCGACCCGCGCTCCCCGGAGTTCGGGCAGAAGATCGACGGCATCAACCAGATCGCCGGCAGTGAGATGGCCCGCTCCGGCGGATTCTCGTCGCGGATGCTCGAGCGGTCCCAGTCGTCCGTCGCCGGGGCCAAGCGCTCCGGCGACGACGCGCAGGTCCGGGTCGCCACGACCCTCGGCGACCTGCGGTCCACGGTCGAGGACCTCACACCGAACCAGGCCGACCTCAGCACCGGACGCAAGATCCTCGGGATGATCCCGGGCGGCAACAAGCTGGCGAAGTACTTCCAGCGCTACGAGTCGGCGCAGACCCAGCTCGACCACATCATCAAGTCGCTCATGGCCGGGCAGGACGAGCTCCGCAAGGACAACGCCACCCTCGCCGACGAGAAGGTGCAGCTGTGGGAGACCATGCAGCAGCTGAGCGAGTACGCCGTCTTCGCCAAGGCCCTCGACCAGGCGACCGTCACCAAGGTCGAGTCGCTCCGGAACGCCGGCAAGGTCGAGGCCGCCCAGCAGCTCGAGTCGGACGTCCTCTTCCCGGTGCGCCAGCGACACCAGGACATCCTCACGCAGCTCGCCGTCTCGGTGCAGGGGTACCTCGCGATGGACCTGGTGCGCAAGAACAACACCGAGCTCATCAAGGGCGTCGAGCGCGCCCGGACCACCACGATCGCCGCCCTGCGCACCGCGGTGGTCGTCGCGCAGGCACTCGCGAACCAGCGGATGGTGCTCGACCAGATCGACGCGGTCAACAACACGACGAACGCGATGATCCTGCAGACCAGCGAGATGCTGCGCGACCAGACGACGCGCATCCACCAGCAGGCAACGAACTCGGGCGTGAGCGTCGAGACCCTGCAGAAGGCGTTCGACAACGTGTTCCAGACGATGGACGCGATCGACGCATTCCGCTCCGAGGCCGCGCAGAACATGGCGTCCACCGTGTCCGCGCTCGAGTCGGGCATCCAGCGGGCGAAGCCGTACCTGGAGCGCGCCCGGCAGACGGACGACGACCCCCGGTCGGTCGGCCGATGACCCGGACGGTCGCGCGCCGTGCGTGACCGGTTCCGGTCCCTGTTCGGCCGCGACGACGACCGCGACGACCAGGCCCCGGCGCCCACCGCGCACGAGGCGGCAGCCGCGGCCGCGGCGCGGATCGACGTCCGGGGCGCGGGCGGTGCGGCGGACGACGGCGCGGTCGCCGCGGGGCTCGACGACCTCCGGGCGTTCGTGCGCGCCGCCGGGGACGACCTCCCCACCGTGATCGCCTCCCGCGTCCGGCACGTCGAGGACCTGCTCCGGGACGCGGCCGGCACGACCGTCGCGCGCGGGGCCTCGACCGAGCAGCGGTACCTGTTCCAGGCCGTCGTCGACGACTACCTGCCCACACCGGTCCGCACGTACCGGTCCCTGCCCGCGTCCGACCGGCGCGAGGACAGCGCCGCGACCCGCACCCTGGCCGACCAGCTGCAGGTCGTCGCCGAGACGGTCGAGGACATGCACGAACAGATCAGGAGCGGAGCCATCGCCGAACTCTCCACCCACGGACGCTTCCTCCGGGACCGCCTCGGCGACGGCGACGCCGGTCTCCGCCTGCGTGGAGCCGACTCGTGACCGGCCGGCTCGTCCCGGGGGCGAACGCCGCGCTCACCGCCGAGAACCCCGACCTGCAGGCCGTCGTGGTCGGCATCTCGTGGGACCAGATCCCGAGCCGCGGTCCGTCCGCCGAGCTCGTGCCGGTCGCACTGGTCTGCGGGCAGGACGGCCTCGTGCTGTCCGACGAGGACCTGGTGTTCTTCAACCAGCTCGAGAGCGCCGACGCCTCCGTCCGGTACCTCGACGAGTCCGACCAGGAGGAGATCGACGTCGACCTCGTCTCGGTCCCCGCGGTCGTCGACAAGATCGTGTTCGCGCTCTACCTCGACCCCGAGCGCCGCTCGCCGCGTGACCTCGGGTCGGTCCGGTCGATGGCGATCCGGGTGTGCGCACCGGACGGTCGCGAGCTCGTCTCGTTCGCGGTGCCGGCCGACCGCAACCACACCATCGACGCGGTGATCCTCGGCGAGCTGTACCGGCACCGGTCGGACTGGAAGTTCCGGGCCGTCGGCCAGGGCTACACGACCGGGCTGACCGGTCTGCGCGCCGACCACGGCATCGGTCGCGCCCGGTGACCTCCGCGCACCCGTGGCTCCGGCGGCGGACACGCCCGAGGCCCGCCACCCCTGCCGACGCCACGACCGCCACGCTGCCCTCGGCGCACACCGGCGACCGTCCGACCCCCGGCGCACCGGTGACCGGCCCCGCCGCCACCGCCCCGGAGCCCTCCCGCGGCGCGTCGACGGGGCCCGCTGCCGCAGGCACGAGCACGAGGGCCAGCACGGGCCCGCGTCCCGGCGGTGCCGGGCTCCAGCTGTCCTTCGGTGGCGCGACCGGCACGCCACCGGTCCCGGCGACCGCTCCCAGCCCGGCACGGACGGCCAGCGGCGCCGGCGCGTCCGGAACGCCGAGCCCGTCCGCGGTGTCGGGCGCCCCCGCCGCGCAGGGGCCGTCGGCACGTGTGGCCGCGCGGCTCGCCGCCCGTGCCGCACGGGTCCGGCCCTTCCCGGCGCCCGACCCCCGTGACGTCCAGGTCCTCGGTGCGGAGACGCCCGTCGTCCGCGTCGACCGCCGCCGCTCCGCGGTCGGCACGCTGGTCGTCTCCGGCTGCACGAGCACGGTCTGGGAGAGCGTCGACCACGTGGTCGGCGCCCTCACCGTCGACGGTCGCTCCGCCGGCCGCCCGGTGCAGACCCCGGGCAACCGGCCCCTCGTCGGGTTCGACGGCGACGTGGCCCTGGTCACGCTCCGGCACGTCCGCACCCTGCGCCGCGCGCTGTTCATCAACCGCGGTGGTGACCGCACCGTCGTGGCCCTGCACGACGGCACCACGCTCGCGGTGGACCCCGGCACCGCCGACACGATGACGATCACCGCGCTGTCCGTGATCGACGGCGAGGTCGAACTCCGCGCCGAACCGTTCCCCCGTGCCCTCCACGACGGCGAGGTGTTCGCCGCGTTCGGGTTCACCCTCTCCGCACCGCCGATCGGAGCCTGACCCGTGCGCCACTTCGCCCAGCTCGAGCGCAGCGATCCCGAGGGGCACGCGGCGTTCTTCCGCACGCCGCCGGAGGACGTCACCCGCGCGAGCGACCAGGACCTCCGCGCCGTCGCGCTCGGAGCGACCCTCTACACGCCGGGCATCCGGCCGGAACTCGTCCGCGACGTCCTGCGCCAGCGGGACCTCGGTGCCGCGTCGATCGTGCTGTGCCTCGAGGACTCGGTGGCCGACACCGACCTGCCCCGCGCCGAGGACAACGTCGACGCCGCCCTCCGCGAGCTCGCCGCTTCCGGCGCGGACTCGGTGGCCGCGCTCCCCCAGCTCTTCCTGCGCGTGCGCGACGCCGAGCACCTCGCCCGGTTCGCCGGGCGACTCGGTCCCGCGGCCCTCGACGCCCTGAGCGGCATCGTGCTGCCGAAGTTCGAGGCCAGCGACGGCCGCGGCGCACGGTGGTTCGAGGTGCTCGACGAGCTCAACGCCGACCGGGGAGACGACCGACGACTGCTCGTGATGCCGATCCTGGAGTCGCCGTCGATCATGCACCGCGAGAGCCGTGTCGGCGCCCTCGCGGCCATCCGCGGCCTGCTGCTCGCCCGCCGACGTGACGTGCTCGCGGTCCGGATCGGGGCGACCGACCTGTCGAGCGTCTACGGGCTCCGTCGACCGTCGCACCTGACGGTCTACGACGTGCAGATGCTGGCGTCGGTGATCGGCGACGTGGTGAACGTGCTCGGCCGGGCGCGCGACGGGTTCGTCGTGTCGGGTCCGGTCTGGGAGCACTACCCCGGCTCGGACCGGGTCTTCCGGACCCAGCTCCGATCGACGCCGTTCGAGCAGGCCGGTGACCCGGGACTGCGTCGCGAGCTGCTGCTCGAGGGCTTCGACGGACTCCTCCGCGAGGTCACCCTCGACCGCGCGAACGGACTGACCGGCAAGACCGTCATCCACCCCCGCCACGTCCCGCTCGTGCACGCCATGTCCGTCGTGACCGACGAGGAGTTCTCGGACGCCTCCGACGTGCTCGCGAACACCGCCGGCGGGGCCGCCGCGTCCCGCTACGGCAACAAGATGAACGAGATGAAGCCGCACCACGAATGGGCCACCCGGACCCTGCTCCGCGCCCGGGCCTTCGGCGTGGCCGCACCCGACGTGACCTTCGTCGACCTGCTCGAACGGAGCCTGCCGTGACCATCCCCACGCCCGCCGACCTCGGCGTCGTCCTCACCGACGCGACGACCGCGCCCCACCCGCTCGTCCCGCTCGCCGCCCTCGTCCGCGTCGCCCTGCGGCGCAACCCGAAGCGCGCGCACCTGCTCGTGTCGACCGTGCTCGCGAAGCACGTCCCGACCGTGCCCGCGGTCGCCCTCGCCGCCGGCGAGGCACTCGGCGCGCGCGTCGCGGACGCCCTGGACGGCGGGTCCCGTCTCGACGCCGGTGCCGCCGGCCGCCTCGCCGCGCTGCTCGACGCCGACCGTTCCGACGCCGACCTGCACCGCGCGGCGACCGCCCTCCGCACAGACCTCGCGGTCCACCGCCCGGATGCACCAGACGTGCTCGTCCTCGGCTTCGCCGAGACCGCGACCGCCCTCGGGGCGATGGTCGCCGAGACGCTCGGGGCCCGGTACCTGCACTCCACCCGGCACGACCCGGTCGGTGCCACCGCGGCGGCCGGCTTCGACGAGGCGCACTCGCACGCGACCGCGCACCGCCTGCTCCCGAGCGACCCCGAGTGGCTGCCGACCGACGGCACGGTCGTGCTCGTCGACGACGAGCTCAGCACGGGCGCCACCGCACGGGCGACGATCCGAGCACTGCACGCGATCGCGCCGCAGCGCCGCTGGGTCGTCGCGAACCTGGTGGACCTGCGCTCCCCCGCCGACGTCGCAGCGACGGACGACCTCGCGCGCGAACTCGGCGCCCCGGTCACCGTCGTCGGACTGGGACGCGGCTCGGTGTCGCTCCCGGACGGCCTGGTCGACACCGCCGCACGGGTCGTGGCCGACCACGGGACGACCCCGACGAGCGGCGCGAGCGGGCCGGGTCGCGTGACCGCGCTGACGGCCGCACCGACCGACGTCGACCGCCACGGCGTGCCCGCCGGACGCAGCCGCCTGCCGCGGACCGACGTCGAGGGGACCGCTGCCGACCTCCGACGGATCCTCGGTGAGGAGCCCGGACGCGTCCTGGTGCTCGGCACCGAGGAGCACATGCACACGCCGCTCGTGGTCGCCGATGCGCTGCGCCGGACCGGTGTCGACGTGACGTCGTCCACGACGACCCGGTCGCCCGTCGCGGTCCTCGACGACCCGGCCTGGCCGGTGCGTTCCGGCGTCCGGTTCCGCTCACGGGAACGGACCGTCGACGGGCCGGGCGAGCGCTTCGCGTACAACGTCCACGGGTTCGACGCGATCGTGGTGCTGCCGGAACCCGGCACCGACCGTGCGCTGCTCGACGGCGACGACGGCCTGCTCGCAGCCCTGACGGCGGTCACCGCGCACGTCGTCCTGGTCGAGGCCCCGCTCCACGTCCCCGCGTCGAGCGGGTCCACGTCGGCCGGCACGGCCCCGACGGCGTCGACCGCCGCCGGGCCCCGACCCCTGACCGGCCCCTCCTTCGGCTCCTACACGCCCGACGACGTCACCTGGCTGCTGCAGGACCTGGCGGACGTCGCGCTCGAGGCGGACACCGCCGACCGGGAACGCGCGATCCAGCTCGAGGGCGCGAACTACGCCGAGTCCCTGCCCGTGGAGTACGTCCCGTCCGAGGCCTACGAGCGGCTGTACGAGGACGCGCTGGCACGCTCGGCGGAGCGCATCGCCGAGGCCGTCGGCGTCGTCACCGAACTCGTGCTGCGCGACCGCCGCCGACCGGTCCTCGTGTCGCTCGCCCGTGCCGGCACGCCTGTCGGGATCCTCATGCGCCGGTGGGCCGAGCGCCAGCACGGCGTCCTGCTCCCCCACCGCACCGCGAGCATCGTCCGCGGGGTCGGCATCGACGAGACCGCCCTCCGCTGGCTCGCCGCGCACCACGACCCGGACGACGTCGTGTTCGTCGACGGCTGGACCGGCAAGGGCGCCATCACCCGCGAACTCACCGACGCGCTCGACCGGTTCGCGGCCTCCGACGGGGTCCGCTTCCGCGACGACCTCGCGGTGCTCGCCGACCCGGCCGGGTGCACCCCGCTGCACGGGACGCGCGACGACTACCTCGTGCCCTCGGCGTGCCTGAACTCGACCGTCTCGGGGCTGGTCTCGCGGACGGTGTTCAACCGCGCGGTGACGCCGCTCGGCACGCTGCACGGCGCGAAGCAGTACCGGCACCTCGCCGCCCGTGACCACTCGCAGGCCTTCGTCGCCGCGATCGAGGCGCACTTCGGCGCCGTCCTCCCCCGTGTCCGCGCCGCCCTGGCCGACGAGGGGCCGGACGCCGTCGCCCGACGCGCGGTGGACTGGCGCGGCATGCGGACCGTCGAGGCGATCGGGGCCGAGTTCGGCATCGCGGACCTGCACCTCGTCAAGCCCGGCGTCGGGGAGACCACCCGGGTGCTGCTCCGGCGCGTCCCGTGGCAGGTGCTCGTGCGGGACCCCGACGACGTGGACGTCGCGCACGTCGTCGCGCTCGCCCGGGAACGCGGCGTGCCGGTCGTCACCCGCCCCGACCTCGCCTACAGCTGCGTCGGTCTCATCCACCCCCTCGGCAGCCGCGTGAGCGAAGGGGTGCCGACCGACACCGGCACCGCGACGGACGCGGGTACCGACACGACCGACGCAACGGCGACCGCACCCGACGCGACCACGACCGACACCCCCACGACACCGACCCGGGTCGCCCGGTGACCGCCCTCGTCGGGTTCGACCTCGACCGCACCCTCGTCTACTCGGCCGCCGCGCTCCTCCTCGGCGGCCCCGACCAGGACGCCCCACCCCTCGTCGTCGCGGAGGTCTACCAGGGTGCCCCGCTGTCCTTCATGACACGCGCAGCCGAGACCGCCCTCGCCGACCTCGCCCGCGCCGCGACGGTCGTGCCGGTCACCACCCGGACGGTGGCGCAGTACCGTCGCATCCGCCTCCCGCTCCCGACCGCCGGGTGGGCGGTCACGACGAACGGCGCCGTCGTGCTGCACGACGGCGAGCCGGACGCCGACTGGACGCGGACGCTCCGCACCGACATCGACGCGTCGAGTGCACCGCTGCCCGAAGCCGAGGAACGCTTCCTCGCCCTCCTCCCCGAGGGGGCGCTCCTCCGCAACCACCGCGCCGAGGAGCTGTTCGTCTACGCCGTCGTCGACCGGGCACAGCTCCCCGACGACGCGCTCGCGACCCTCACGGCCGAACTCGACGCCCGCGGCTGGGTCGTCTCGCTGCAGGGCCGGAAGCTCTACGCCGTGCCGCGCGCGATCCGCAAGGAACGTGCCCTCGCCGAGGTCGGGGCCCGGGTCGGCGCGACCACCTCGGTCGCCGCCGGCGACTCCCTGCTCGACCGGGACATGCTCGCCTGGGCAGACGTCGCGCTCCGACCGGCGCACGGCGAACTCCACGCCGCCGGGTGGACGGCCCCGCACTGCACCGTCACCGACGCGTCCGGCGTGCTCGCCGGCGAGGAGATCGTGCGCCGCGCCGCCGCAGCGGTCGCGCGCGCCTGAGGCGCCACCAGCGACCGTCCGCCGGACGGGAGGCGCGCCACCAGCCCGCCCCGCGCCTCCCGTCCGACCATCCGCCGGACGGGAGGCACGCGACCAGCCCGCCCCGCGCCTCCCGTCCGACACGACCCACGCCGCACACGCAGAACGGGCGGCCCTCCCAGGGGAGGACCGCCCGTCCGGACGCCGTGGCTGCTTACTTGCTGAAGCCCTTGAAGCGCTGGTTGAACTTCTCGACGCGGCCGGCCGAGTCGAGGATGCGCTGCTTGCCCGTGTAGAACGGGTGCGACGCGGAGGAGATCTCGACGTCGATGACCGGGTAGGTCGCACCGTCGAGCTCGATGGTCTTGTCGCTGGTCGCGGTCGAACGCGTCAGGAACGTCTCACCGGAAGCCAGGTCACGGAAGACGATGGCGTTGTACTCGGGGTGGGTTTCGGTCTTCATGGCGATTCCTCGGTTGAGATGGGTCGGACTGTGTCGCGATCGAGACGAGCGCGGCACGGGAAGTCTGTGGCGTGCGCCAGCCGTCTACGTTACCAGACGACCGGCCCGCACGGGAGCATCCGGGCGGGTGTGGAGCGGCGCGTCGTCAGGACGCGCGAGCCGTCCAGCGACCCGCGTCCTTCGTGACGGTGAGCCCGATGCCGAACGCCGTGGACAGCGTCTCGCCGGTCAGGACCTCGTCGATCGGACCGGCCGCCTGCACGTGTCCGTCGGACAGCACGAGTGCGTGCGTGAAGCCCTCGGGGATCTCCTCGACGTGGTGTGTGACGACCACGATCGCGGGCGAGTCGCTGCTCTGGGCGTAGCCGCCGAGGGTGCGGACGAGGCTCTCGCGGGCGCCGAGGTCGAGCGACGCCGCCGGCTCGTCGAGGAACAGCACCTCGGGGTCGGTCATCACGGCGCGGGCGATCTGGACGCGCTTCTGCTCACCGTCGCTCAGCTCGCCGAACGTCCGATCGGTGAACGACCCGAGGCCCCACTCGTCGAGCACGCGCTGGGCACGGCGGACGTCGAGCTCCTCGTACTCCTCGTTCCAGCGCCCGGTGACCGCGTACGCGGCGGTGAGCACGACGTCGACGACCTTCTCGGTCACCGGGATGCGGCGCGCGAGTGCCGTCGACGCGAAGCCGATGCGGGGCCGCAGCTCGGCCAGGTCCGCGCTGCCGAGCTCGGTGCCGAGCACCTCGACCGAACCGGACGTCGGGAAGGTCTGCGCGCCGGCCACCTGCAGCAGCGTGGTCTTGCCCGCGCCGTTCGCGCCGAGCACCACCCAGCGCTCGTCGTCCTGCACCTCCCACGAGATCCCGTCGAGGATGGTGGACCCGTTGCGGACAACGGAGACGTCTGACAAGCGCACGACCGAGGGCATGGCCCCAGCCTACGGCTTCTGTGCGAGCACCTCGTCGTAGACCTGCCGTGTCCGGCGGGCGATCGCGTCCCACGTGAACTCGGTCTCGACGCGCAGGCGGCCCGCGCGTCCCATGAGCTTCGCGAGGCCCTCGTCGGCGAGCACCTCCTCGAGCGTCGCGGCCAGGTCGGCGACGAACCGGTCGGGGTCGTTCGGCGTCCCGGTACCGTCCTGCGCCTGGTCGATCGGCACGATCCGGCCGGTCAGGCCGTCGGCGACGACCTCGGGGATGCCGCCGGTCCGCGTGCCGACGACGGGGATGCCGCACGCCATGGCTTCGAGGTTGACGATGCCGAGGGGCTCGTAGATCGAGGGGCAGACGAAGACCGTGCCGGAGGACAGGACGTTGACGATCTCCTGGTGCGACAGCATCCGGTCGATCCAGACGACGCCCTCGCGCTCGGTCCGGAGGGACTCGACGAGCCCGGTGACCTCGGCCATGATCTCGGGGGTGTCGGGCGCGCCCGCGCAGAGCACGACCTGGACGTCCTCGGGGAGCGACGCGACCGCGCGGAGCAGGTAGGGCAGGCCCTTCTGGCGGGTGATGCGCCCGACGAAGACGACGCTGCGCTTGCCGGGGTCGATGCCGAGCGCGCGGACGGCGTCCTCGTCGACGGTGGGCTTCCACGCGTCGATGTCGATCCCGTTGTAGACGACGCGGACCTTCGCCGGGTCGATCGACGGGTACGAGCGGAGGATGTCGGCGCGCATGGCCTTCGACACCGCGATGACCCCGTCGGCGTTCTCGAACGCCTCGCGCTCCATCCAGCTGGACAGGCGGTACCCGCCGCCGAGCTGCTCGGCCTTCCACGGACGCAGCGGCTCGAGGCTGTGCGCCGAGACGACGTGCGGGATGCCGTGCGTCAACTGGGCGATGCGGCCCGCGGCGTTCGCGTACCAGGTGTGCGAGTGCACGATGTCGGCGCCCGCGACGTCGGCCGCGATGGCGACGTCGGTGCCGAGGGCCTGGAGCGCGCCGTTCGCGTTCTCCAGACCGGCGGGCGTGCGGTACGCCCACACGTCGGGTTCGTCACGGAAGGCCCCGAAGGCCCGGACACGGACGTCCGTCTCCGTCCCCGACCGCAACGCAGCGGTGAGTTCGGCAACGTGGACACCCGCTCCGCCGTAGACCTCCGGCGGATACTCCCTGGTCAGCAGATCGACTCGCACTGGTTCAACGTAACGGGTTCACTGTCCGGACGCCTACTGTGAACCACATGGCACCAAAGAAGGTATTCGGCATCGTCCTCGCCGGTGGCGAGGGCAAGCGGCTCATGCCGCTCACGGCCGACCGCGCGAAGCCCGCAGTCCCGTTCGGCGGCAACTTCCGCCTCATCGACTTCGCGCTCTCCAACCTGGTCAACTCCGGGCTGCAGAAGATCGTGGTCCTGACGCAGTACAAGTCGCACAGCCTCGACCGCCACGTCGCCGAGACCTGGCGCATGGAGGGGCTCCTCGGGTCCTACGTCGCGTCGGTGCCCGCGCAGCAGCGACTCGGCAAGCGCTGGTTCGCCGGCTCGGCCGACGCGATCCTGCAGTCGCTCAACCTGCTCCGTGACGAACGCCCCGACATCGTCGTCGTGGTCGGTGCCGACCACGTCTACCGCATGGACTTCCACCAGATGATCGAGGCCCACATCGCCTCCGGCCGCAGTGCCACGGTCGCGGCGATCCGTCAGCCGATCGGTCTCGCCGACCAGTTCGGCGTCATCCAGGTGGACGAGGAGGACCCGACCAGGATCGACGCGTTCCTCGAGAAGCCGAAGGACGCCGTCGGCCTGGCCGACTCCCCCGACGAGATCCTCGCGTCGATGGGCAACTACGTCTTCAACGCCGACGCGCTCGTCGACGCCGTGCTCCGCGACGGGCAGATCGAGACGAGCAAGCACGACATGGGCGGCGACATCGTCCCCGACTTCGTGGCCCGTGGCGACGCCGGCGTCTACGACCTCAAGGGCAACGACGTGCCGGGGTCGAACGAGCGCGACCGGTACTACTGGCGCGACGTGGGGACGATCGACTCGTTCTTCGACGCCCACATGGACCTCATCGCGCCGGTGCCGGTGTTCAACCTGTACAACCAGGACTGGCCGATCTTCAACCAGCAGACGAACCTGCCCCCGGCGAAGTTCGTGCGCGACGCAAACGGCAACACCGGCTCGACCGTCGACTCGATCGTGTCGCTCGGCTGCCTGCTGTCCGGCGCGCAGGTCGAGCGCAGCGTGATCGGTCCGTGGTGCGGGATCGACTCCGGCGCGAAGGTCCTCGACTCGATCGTGTTCGAGCGGGCCTCGATCGGTGCCGGCGCCGTCGTGAACCGCGCCATCCTCGACAAGGACGTCGTGATCGCCCCCGGCGCCCGGGTCGGCGTCGACCGCGAGACCGACGAGGCCCGCGGCTTCACGGTCACCGAGTCCGGCATCACGGTCGTCGGCAAGGGCGTCCGCGTGGAGGCCTAGGCAGGTCCACCGACCGCCACGCCCGGTCGCGTCCACGACGCGGCACCGGGCCGGGAGGCGCGGCTGACGTCACGGACGTCGGCCGCGCCTCCTGCTGTCGGTACCGTTGGTCCGTGCCCCGCTTCCTCGTCGTCCTCGATGCCGACTCCACGCTGCTCGAGGACGAGGTCATCGAACTGCTCGCCGACCACGCCGGGACCCGGCCACAGGTGCAGGCGGTGACGGAGCGCGCCATGCGCGGCGAACTCGACTTCGCCGCGAGCCTGCGGGAGCGGGTCGCGACCCTGGCGGGCCTCCCGGCCGAGGTGTGCACCCGCGCGCAGCAGGCGGTCCGCGTCACGCGGGGTGCGGACGACCTGGTCCGCGGCGTGCACGCCGCCGGCGGGACCGTCGGTGTGGTGTCGGGCGGGTTCCACGAGGTGCTCGACCCGTTCGCGGCGCGCCTCGGGCTCGACCACTGCCGGGCGAACCGGCTCGAGGTCGTCGACGGCGTCCTCACCGGGCGGGTGTCCGGCGCGGTCGTCGACGCCGCGGCGAAGGCCGAGACCCTGCGCGCCTGGGCCGACGAGGACGGCGTGCCCATGACGCGGACGGTCGCGGTCGGGGACGGGGCGAACGACCTCGTGATGCTCGGCGTCGCGGCGCTCGGGGTGGCGTTCGACGCGAAGCCGCTCGTGCGCGAGCGGGCGGACGTGGCGGTCGTCGACCGAGACCTGTCCGCGGTGCTCGCGACCCTCGGGCTGCGCGGCTAGCGCGGACGCCGGCCGCGGTCGGGCTAGTGACCCATCCCGAGGCCGCCGTCGACGGGGATGACCGCGCCGGAGACGTACCCGGCACCGTCGCCGGCGAGGAACAGCGTCGCCTCGGCCACGTCGTCCACGGTGCCGTAGCGCGCCGCGGGGATCTGCTTCTTGAACTCGGCCTGCAGCTCGTCGGGCAGCGCGGCGGTCATGTCGGTCTGGATGAAGCCGGGCGCGACGACGTTCGCGGTGATGCCGCGGGAGCCGAGCTCGCGCGTGATCGACCGGGCCATGCCGACGAGGGCGGCCTTCGACGACGCGTAGTTGACCTGACCGACCTGGCCGTAGGCGCCGACGACGCTCGACATCAGGACGATGCGGCCGAACTTCGCCTTCATCATGCCCTTCGTGGCGCGCTTGACGACGCGGAAGGTGCCCGTGAGGTTCGTGTCGACGACGCTCGTGAAGTCCTCCTCGGACATGCGGAGCAGCAGCTGGTCGTTCGTGATGCCGGCGTTGGCGACGAGGACCTCGATCGGCCCGAGCTCCGCCTCGACCTGTGAGAACGCGGCGTCGACCGAGGCCGAGTCGGTGATGTCCGCGGCGACCGTGAGCGCACCCTCGGGGCCGCCCTGGCCACTGCGGGAGGTCACGGCGACGCGGTGCCCGGCGGCGACGAAGCGCTCCGCGAGGGCGTGGCCGATGCCGCGGTTGCCGCCGGTGATGAGGACGGTACGGGGGGTGCTCATGGTCGCTCCGTTCGGTGGTGTGGGGCTCGGCGCGCCGTCGGTCTCCCGGCCGGACACGCCCGGACGAGCGTACCGGAGCCGATCCCCGCACTTGTCCCCCGCGCGGCGGGGTGACTGTCGGTGGTGCGGGCTTAGGGTTGTCGGAGACCGAGGGAAGAACACGGGATGAAGTCGACGCAGCGGTACCAAGAGCAGCGACGTCACGACGCCGGTCGTCGTGGGGCGCGACAGCTCCAGAGCACGAACAGCATCACGTCCTTGCCGGACTCGCCCGAGCAGGACCGGGCGCACCGCCTGTCCCGCTACGTGTGGCAGATGGGCGTCCGCGTCGTGTGCTTCGTCGGGGCGGTGCTCATCTGGACCACGTGGCACACCTGGCTCGCGGTCATCCCGATCGTCCTCGCCGCCGTGATCCCGTGGGTCGCGGTCATCGTCGCGAACGCCGGCAACCACACCGAGAGCGACCTCGTGTCCCCGGCCGGTGCGATCGAGCTCTACGACGCGGTCGACCCGCGCCTCCGCGAGCAGCAGGAGGACGCCCGGGCCGAGGCCTACCGCGCCGAGCAGGAACGCCTCCGCGAGCAGGCCCAGCACGCGCAGGAAGAATGGCAGCGCAACGGCGACCGCTCCCGCGTCTGGTCCTCCAAGTCCCGAGCGCACCGCTGATGGGGGCGACGTTCGACCTCTTCACCGAGCCGGGCTCGACGCCGGTGTGCTCCCGTGCCGGGTGCACGAACACCGCGGAGTGGCGGATCAACTGGCGCAACCCGCGCATCCACTCGGTCGACCGCGTGAAGATCTGGGCGGCGTGCGAGGAGCACTGCGACTTCCTCGCCGACTACCTGCGGTCCCGCTCGTTCCCGGTGCGGGTGACCGGCATGCAGGAAGAGGTCGACCACCTGGACGACGTCCGTGCGCGTGAGGACGCCCCGAAGAACGACGTCGGGGTGCGTTCCTCCGGAACCGGGCGATGACCCAGGGGTTCGACCCGAGCACCCGGTACGGGCGCAAGCACGCGGCGAAGATCCGGCAGCAGGCCGGCGGACGACCGCCCGTCGACCCCGACACCACGCCGTCGTCCGACCGCGATGGCGGACCGGGCACCGGCGGCCCCACGCCAGGGTGGCACTTCGTCCGCAGTCGTCGCTGGCTGGGCTACTTCGCGATCGCCGTCGCGTTCGCGATCATCTGCACGCTGTTCGGCATGTGGCAGTGGGACCGCCGGAACGAAGCCGTGCGGGTGAACGAGCAGATCGCCACGAACTACGACCACACCCCGGTGCCCCTCGACCAGGCGCTCCCCCGGGCGTCGAGCTGGGACGACGACCAGACCTGGCTGCGGGTCGAGGTCACCGGACGCTACGACACCGACGAGCAGCTGCTCGTCCGGAACCGGGTGCACAACGGCCAACCCGGCTTCGAGGTGCTCACGCCGCTCGTCACCGCCGACGGTCGTGCGTTCGTGGTCGACCGCGGCTGGGTGCCGACCGGCAACGCCCAGGACGCGCCCGACCACGTCCCGGCCCCGCCGTCGGGCGAGGTCACGGTCACCGCACGCCTGCAGCAGAGCGAGCCGCGGATCCCCGGGCGCACCGACCCGAAGCACACCGACCAGGTCCAGTCGGTCACCCTGCCGGACGTCGCGGACAAGGTCGACGTCCCGATCTGGACGGGTGCGTACGGCCAGCTCGCGACCGAGCGCCCCGGGCCCACCGAGGCACGGCCGCTCGGCTGGGACCGCCCCTCGGCCGACACCGGGCTGCACCTCAGCTACTTCATCCAGTGGTTCCTCTTCGCGTTCGGCGGTTTCGGCTTCCTGGCCTACGTGATGGTGCAGGAGTACCGCAACCTCAACCAGGACGACCCCGAGGAGCGGGAGCGCGCGCTCGAACGGCAGCGGCGCAAGGACGCCAAGCCGCGGTCGGACGACGAGGTCGAGGACGCCCTGCTCGGCGCGCAGCGCTGACGACCGGCGCCGCACCGAACCGAACCGACGACCGGCGCACGGCGCCGACGACGCGGCAACAGCGCCGACCTCCACCGTCAGCGCGCACCGCTCGACGGACGGACGGACAGACGGACGGACAGACGGACGGGAGGCGCGGTGCCAGCCGGCACCGCGCCTCCCGTCCGGTGGGTGCGCCGACCGGCGCACCCTGGCCGCTACGCGAGCTCGATGAGCTCGGCGTAGTCCTTGTTCCAGTGGTCCTCGGTGCCGTCCGGCAGCAGCAGGACCCGCTCGGGGTTCAGGGCCTCGACCGCCCCGGCGTCGTGCGACACGAGCACGACGGCGCCCTCGTAGCCGGCCAGCGCGCCGAGGATCTCCTCGCGCGACGCCGGGTCGAGGTTGTTGGTGGGCTCGTCGAGCAGCAGCACGTTCGCGCCGGAGACCACGATCATCGCCAGGGACAGGCGGGTCTTCTCGCCGCCGGACAGGACGCCGGCCTTCTTGTAGCCGTCGTCACCCGTGAACAGGAACGACCCGAGCACCCGACGGGCCTCGGTCTCGTTGAGCTCGGTGGACGCCGAGACCATGTTCTCGATGACGGTCCGGTTCACGTCGATGTTCTCGTGCTCCTGCGCGTAGTAGCCGATGCGCAGGCCGTGGCCGGGCTGGATCTCCCCCGTGTCGGGCTGGTCGGCGCCCGCGAGGATGCGCAGCAGGGTCGTCTTGCCGGCACCGTTGAAGCCGAGGATGACGACGCGCGAACCGCGGTCGATCGCCAGGTCGACGCCCGCGAAGATCTCGAGCGACCCGTACGACTTCGACAGGCCCTCGGCCATGAGCGGGGTGCGTCCGCACGGCACCGGCGTCGGGAAGCGCAGCTTCGCGACGCGGTCGGCGACGCGCTCGTCCTCGAGCCCGGCGAGCAGCTTGTCGGCGCGCGCGACCATCTGGTGTGCCGCAGCGGCCTTCGACGCCTTCGCCCCGAAGCGCGCGGCCTGGTCCTTGAGGGTCGCGGCCTTCTTCTCGGCGCTCGCGCGCTCCTTGCGGCGGCGCTCCTCGTCGGCGGCACGCTGGCGCTGGTACAGCTTCCAGCCCATGTTGTAGATGTCGATGCTCTGCCGGTTCGCGTCGAGGTAGAAGACGCGGTTCACGACCTCGTCGACGAGTTCGACGTCGTGCGAGATCACGATGACGCCGCCCGGGTAGGTCTTGAGGTGCTCCCGGAGCCACACGACCGAGTCGGCGTCGAGGTGGTTCGTCGGCTCGTCGAGGATCATCGTCTCGGCGTCCGAGAACAGGATCCGGGCGAGCTCGATGCGGCGACGCTGACCGCCGGACAGGGTCTTCAGCTGCTGGTCGAGGATCCGGTCCGGCAGCTTGAGGTTCGACGCGATGGACGCCGCCTCGGCCTCGGCCGCGTAGCCGCCGAGCGCGTTGAACTGGTCGTCGAGCCGGCTGTACCGACGCATGGCCTTCTCGGAGACGGCCGGGTCCTCGCTCGCCATGTCCAGGGTGGCCTGCCGGATGCCCTCGACCAGCTCGCCGAGACCACGGGCGTCGAGGATGCGCTTGCGTGCCGTGTCCTCCGGGTTGCCGGAGCGCGGGTCCTGCGGCAGGTAGCCGATCTCCCCGGTGCGCTCGATCTTGCCGCCGGTCGGCTGCGTCTCACCCGCGAGGGCCTTCGTCATCGTGGTCTTGCCGGCGCCGTTGCGCCCGACCAGACCGATCTTGTCGCCCTTCTCGACGCGGAACGACACGTCCTCCATGAGGAGTCGGGCCCCGACGCGGATCTCGAGTTCGTGCACGGCAAGCACAGAGGACGTCCAATCAGTTGGTGGTTTTGCACAACGGTGTGTGCGGGAGGTGCACCGCTACGCTGACGGGACCGATGGTCACCGAACGGGACCAGCAGTCCATTCTAGGAGAATCCATGACGAACGCCACCGGCTTCGCTCGCCGCGCAGTCCTCGCCGACCGTCTTCGGACCCACGGCCTCGCCACGAACGTCGCACTCGTCGCCGGTGGAGCGCTGTTCACCGCCGCCATGGCACAGGTGCAGGTCCCGATGTGGCCCGTGCCGATCACCGGGCAGACGCTCGCGGTCGTCCTCGTCGGCGCCACCCTCGGTGCCCGCCGTGGCATGCTCTCGCTGCTCGTCTACGCGGTCGCCGGGCTCGCCGGTGCGCCGTTCTTCGCCGAGGCCTCCGGCGGCCTCGCAGCGCTGGCCTCGCCGAGCTTCGGGTACGTCGTCGGCTTCGTCCCCGCCGCGGGCGTCGTCGGCTGGCTCGCTCGTCGCGACTGGGACCGCAAGGTCGGCCGCGCCACCGTCGCCATGCTCCTCGCGAGCGCGATCCCCTTCGTCACGGGGCTGCCCTGGCTCGCGGTCGTGCTCGGTGAGCTCGGCGCGCCGAACGACCTGCAGTCGGTGCTCGCCGCCGGCCTCTACCCGTTCGTCGTCGGCGGTGTCGCCAAGGCGCTCATCGCCGCGGGCCTGCTGCCCCTCACGTGGAAGCTGGTCGGCCGCCGCTGACGCAGCGCGCCGACGCTGCGTCGTGACGCAGCGTCCCGCCCACGAGGGCCCCGCACCGGACGGTGCGGGGCCCTCCGTCGTTCGGGGGGGGGCGGCCACGACCGGGCGGGACACGCCGTGGGTCCAACGCCGAGCGGGCCGGACCGGTCGACCCGACGCGGGGAGGGTGACGAAACGGTCCCGCTCGGCGGTGCCCTGCGCCGACGACGGACGGGAGGCGCGGTGCCGTCGGATCCGCCCGGCGGCGACCCACACCGACGACGGACGGGAGGCGCGGTGCCAGCTGGCACCGCGCCTCCCGTCCGTCTGGGGGTCGCGACTAGATCGAGAAGCCGAGCGCGCGCATCATCTCGCGCCCGTCGTCGGTGATCCGCTCCGGACCCCACGGCGGCATCCACACCCAGTTGATGCGGAACGCGTCGACGATGCCGTCCAGCGCGTTGGCCGTGTCGCCCTCGATGACGTCGGTCAGCGGGCAGCCGGCGCTCGTCAGCGTCATGCTGATGACGAGTGCGTTGGCCTCGTCGTCCATCGCGAGGTCGTAGATCAGGCCGAGGTCGACGATGTTCACGCCGAGCTCGGGGTCCTGGACCTCCTTGAGGCCCTCGACGACCTCGTCGAACTTCTCCGGGGAGAGTGCGGTGATCACGGTCACTCCGCCGTCGTCGCGGCAGCGGCCTGCACGTAGCGGTCGTAGCCCTCGTTCTCGAGACGCTCGGCGAGCTCGGGGCCGCCCTGCTCGGCGACCTTGCCCGCGACGAACACGTGCACGAAATCCGGCTTGATGTAGCGGAGGATGCGCGTGTAGTGCGTGATGAGCAGCACGCCCAGGCCGGTCGCGGCCTTGGCGCGGTTGACGCCCTCGGACACGATCTTCAGCGCGTCGACGTCGAGGCCGGAGTCGGTCTCGTCGAGCACCGCGAACCGGGGCTTGAGGAGCTCGAGCTGCATGATCTCGTGGCGCTTCTTCTCGCCACCGGAGAAGCCCTCGTTGACGTTGCGCTCGGCGAACGCCGGGTCCATCTTGAGGTCGGCCATCGAGCTGCGGAGGTCCTTGACCCAGCCGCGGAGCGCCGGGGCCTCGCCGTCGATCGCGGTCTTCGCGGTGCGCAGGAAGTTCGACACCGTGACGCCCGGGATCTCGACGGGGTACTGCATCGCGAGGAACATGCCCGCCCGGGCGCGCTCGTCGACGCTCATCGCGAGGACGTCCTCGCCGTCGAGGGTGATCGAGCCGCCGACGACGTGGTAGCGCGGGTGACCGGCGATCGTGTAGGCCAGGGTCGACTTGCCGGACCCGTTCGGCCCCATGATCGCGTGGATCTCGCCCTCGTTGATGGTGAGGTCGACACCCTTCAGGATCTCCTTCGTGCCCTGGTCGGTGTCGATCGAGACCTGCAGGTCGCGGATTTCCAGAGTGGACATTGCGTGTGTTCCTTCGTTTGCGGTCGTGCCGCGGACGAGCCGCGGGAAGTCGTTGCGCCCGGTCGGGCGACGGGCACGAGGCCGGTCGACGGACCGGGGACGGTCAGTCGACGGGTACGGGGTCGTGGACGTCGACGTACACGTCGCCGTCCCGGACCTTGACCCGGAAGACCGGGACCGGCTCGTAGGCCGGGAAGTTCTGCGGCTTGCCGGTGGCCAGCGAGAACCGCGAGCCGTGCGCCCAGCACTCGAGGGTGTCCCCCTCGACGAAGCCCTCGGCCAGCGAGATGTCGCCGTGCGTGCAGGTGTCGCCGATGGCGTGCACCGCACCCGCGGAGTCCTTCACGATCGCGACCGCTGTGCCGTCGACGACGACCCGCATCGGGCTGTCGACGGTGATCTCCGACTCGGCGCAGACCTTCTCGGCCATCAGGCGTCCGCCTGCTCGGCGCCGGCCTCGGGCTCGGCGATCACGGTCCGGCCGGCGGCGAGCTCCTGCTCGACCGCGGCGATGAGGCGCTCCTCGAGCTCGGGTGCGCCGATCTTCTGGATGACCTCGACGAGGAAGCCCAGGACGACGAGGCGACGGGCCTCTTCCTCGGGGATGCCGCGGGCCTGCAGGTAGAACAGCTGCTCGTCGTCGAAGCGCCCGGTCGCACTCGCGTGCCCGGCGCCCTCGATGTTGCCCGTCTCGATCTCGAGGTTCGGGATGCTGTCCGCACGCGTGCCGTCCGTGAGGACCAGGTTGCGGTTCTGCTCGTACGAGTCGGTCCCGTCGCCGGCACGGCCGATGAGCACGTCGCCGATCCAGACCGTGTGCGCGCCCTCGCCCTGCAGCGCGCCCTTGTAGTTGACCCGACCGCGCGTGTTCGGCGCGTCGTGGTTCACGTAGACCTGCTGCTCGATGTACTGCCCGGCGTCCGCGAAGTACACGCCGTACATCTCGGTGTCCGCGCCCTGTGCCCCGAGGTGCGTCGACGGGTTGACGCGCACGACGTCACCGCCGAGCGAGACGACCACGTGCTTGAGGAAGGCGTCACGGCCGACCTCGGCGAACTGCGTCGACACGTGCACGGCGTCGTCGTCCCAGTCCTGCAGGCTGACGACGGTCAGGCGAGCGCCGTCCCGCACGACGATCTCGACGTTCTCGCTGAGCAGTGCGGACCCGCGGTTGTCGATCACGACGATGCCCTGCGCGTGCTGCTCGGCGGTGATGACCGTGTGCGCGGCACGAGCCTGCGAGCCGAAGTCCGACCGCGTGATCGTGATCGACTCGTGGGCCTCGGTCGCCTTGATCGTGACCTTCAGCACAGCGTCGCGTGCGGTCCAGGCCGCCGCGGCCGCACGGTCCTCCGGCAGGCCAGCGGTCCCGACGGCCGGGTCGTCGCTGCGACCCCACTCGACGTCGGCACCCGCGGTCTGACGGGCGAGGAACGGGTACGCGGATCCGTCGAGCCCGCCGTCGAGCAACGGCTGCAGCTTGGCGATCGGCGCGAACTTCCAGTTCACCTCGCGCCCGGTCACGGGCGGGAAGGCTTCGAGGTCACCGGACTGCGGACGCTCGGAGCGCGTCTGGACCGGGACCTTCTTCTCGGCGCCGTCGGCGGTCGGGGCGTCCCAGCCGCCGTCGGAGTGCGCCTTCGCGCCGTGCTGCTCCGAGCCGGGGGCCGGGGCGACCGGCTGGTCGATGCGGGGGGTGGGCGTGGTGCTGCTCACTAGCCGACGGATCCTTCCATGCTCATCTCGATGAGCTTGTTGAGTTCGAGTGCGTACTCCATCGGGAGCTCGCGGGCGATCGGCTCGATGAAGCCGCGGACGATCATCGCCATCGCCTCGTCCTCGGGCATGCCGCGGGACATGAGGTAGAACAGCTGCTCCTCGCTCACGCGCGAGACCGTGGCCTCGTGGCCGAGCTGCACGTCGTCGACGCGGATGTCGATCGCCGGGTAGGTGTCACTGCGGCTGACCGTGTCGACCAGGAGCGCGTCGCACCGGACGGTGTTCGCCGCGTGGTGGGCGCCCGGGTCGACCCGGACCTCGCCGCGGTACCCGGCACGACCGCCACCGCGGGCGATGGACTTCGAGACGATCGACGACGTCGTGTACGGCGCCATGTGGATCATCTTCGCGCCGGCGTCCTGGTGCTGACCCGGACCGGCGAACGCGACCGAGAGGGTCTCGCCCTTGGCGTGCTCGCCAGCGAGGTAGATCGACGGGTACTTCATCGTGACCTTGGAGCCGATGTTGCCGTCGATCCACTCCATCGTGGCGCCCTCGTGCGCGATGGCACGCTTGGTCACGAGGTTGTAGACGTTGTTCGACCAGTTCTGGATCGTCGTGTAGCGCACACGGGCGTTCTTCTTCACGATGATCTCGACCACGGCGGAGTGGAGCGAGTCCGACTTGTAGATCGGCGCGGTGCAGCCCTCGATGTAGTGGACGTAGGAGTCCTCGTCCGCGATGATCAGCGTCCGCTCGAACTGGCCCATGTTCTCGGTGTTGATCCGGAAGTAGGCCTGCAGCGGGATCTCGACGTGCACGCCCTTCGGGACGTAGACGAACGAGCCGCCCGACCACACGGCGGCGTTCAGCGCGGCGAACTTGTTGTCGCCGGCCGGGATGACGGAGCCGAAGTACTCCTCGAAGAACTCCGGGTGCTCGCGGAGCGCCGTGTCGGTGTCCATGAAGATGACGCCCTGCTGCTCCAGGTCCTCGCGGATCTGGTGGTAGACGACCTCGGACTCGTACTGCGCGGCGACACCGGCGACGAGGCGCTGACGCTCGGCCTCGGGGATGCCGAGGCGCTCGTAGGTCGCCCGGATGTCCTCGGGCAGGTCTTCCCAGGACTGCGCCTGCTTCTCGGTCGACTTGACGAAGTACTTGATGTTGTCGAAGTCGATGTCCGACAGGTCGGCACCCCAGGAGGGCATCGGCTTGCGGTCGAAGAGGGTCAGGGCCTTGAGCCGGTTCTTCAGCATCCACTCCGGCTCGGACTTGCGAGCCGAGATGTCGCGGACGACCTCCTCGGACAGGCCGCGGCGGGCGGAGGCCCCGGCGGTGTCGGAGTCGGACCAGCCGAACTCGTACTGGCCGAGCCCTTCGAGCTCGGGACGGTCGATGAGCACGTCGGACATGGTCTCCTCAATTCTCTTCGCGGCAGCTGCAGCCGGTGCAACCGGTCGGTGTCGGACGACATTCCACCGCAGACCCCCGACACGGTGCTGCCGTGTGCCGCGGACGCGGTGTTGCTGCCTCGCAACGTCGATGGTCCCACGCAGTCCCCGGATCGATCGGCGATCACGGCCCATTCGGAGCCGGCGCCTGCCTAGACTTGACTGCTGCTGAACCCTCGAATCCTACAGGCTCAGCGCACCGAACAACAGGAAGGCACCATCCTCGTGACCCGCGTCGGACCACCCGTCGAACAGCACGTCGCACACGACGGCCGGACCGCACGGTGGTGGTCCCTCCCCCGGGCGGTCGACCCCCGCGTGATCTGGCTCGCGTGGGCGTCCTTCGTGGTCGAGGTCGTCCTGATCGGCACCGGCGGGCTCGTCCGGCTCACGGCGTCCGGGCTCGGCTGCCCGACGTGGCCGAAGTGCACGGCCGAGTCGCTCGTGTCGACGCCCGAGATGGGCATCCACGGCGTGATCGAGTTCGGGAACCGGCTCCTCACCTTCGTGCTCGTCGTCGTCGCGATCGCCACCTTCCTGGCCGTCGTCCGGATGCGCCGCACCCGCCCGGAGCTGTTCTGGCTCGCCTTCGCCCAGGGCATCGCCATCCCGGTGCAGGCGGTCATCGGTGGCCTGAGCGTGCTCACGAACCTCAACCCGTTCGTCGTCGGCCTGCACTTCGTGGTCTCGGCGACCCTCGTGGCGGTCACCGCGACGCTCGTGTACCGGTCGATGAACGGCCCCCGCGCCGCGGCCCGTCTGGTCCCGGCGTGGTACACCGGCGTCGTCCGTGCGACCGTCGCGGCCGTCGCGGTCACGGTGCTCGTTGGCATCCTCACGACCGGGAGCGGCCCGCACGCCGGCGCCGACGAAGCCGTCGACGGCGGACGACTCCACCGCACGGGCTTCGACCCGCAGCTCATGGAGCACCTGCACGCGGTCCCGGCCTACGTCCTGTTCGCCCTGACGCTCGTCCTCGTCGCCGGTGCGGTGGTGCTGCGCATGTCGAGCCGGTGGGCACTCGTGCTCCTCGTCGTCGAGTTCGTGCAGATCGCGGTCGGCCTCACCCAGGCGCGCACCGGCCTCCCCGTCGGACTCGTCGGCACGCACATGGTCCTCGCGGGTCTGCTCGTCGGCGCGGTCACGGTCGTCGTGCTCTCGACGCGCGCGAGCGCCGGTCGCCAGGCCGTGCGGGAGCCCCTGCACGCCTGACCCGTCCACACCACTGGACGATGCCCCGCGCGCCCTCGGCGCGCGGGGCATCGTCGCGTCCGGGCGGACGGCGTCGCACGCGCCCGGCGCGCGCGACATCGTCGACGTCGCACGACAGCGGCGATGACGCAGACAGCCGCCCCACGGACACTCGGCCGCGTCGTGCGACGACTCCGACGTCGGACGACAGCGGCGATGACGCTCGACAGCGACGGGGCCCCTGCGACCGGACCACCCACGCGACGGGAGGCGCGCAACCAGCCCGCCACGCGCCTCCCGGCCTGCCACCCGTCGGACGGGAGGCGCGCAACCAGCCCGCCACGCGCCTCCCGGCCTGCCACCCGTCGGACGGGAGGCACGGATCCGGCCAGGCGGCGCGGCGTGCGACCCGCGGGACTACACCGAGAAGGTGAAGACCTGCGGCAGCAGCGGGTCGATGCCCACGGCGATGAACAGCAGCGTCAGGTACGTGATGGAGCTGTGGAACACGCGCATCGGCTGGACGTGCTCGACGTGCTGGATCGCCCGCGAGTACAGGCGGTGCGACTCGACGACGAACCAGATGCCCCCGGCCAGCGCGACCACGGTGTAGAGCGGACCCATGTTCGCGACGGGCACGAGCAACAGCGAGCAGACGAGCGTCGCCCACGCGTACAGGACGACCTGGAGCCCGACGACCGTGCGGCCCCGCACGACGGCGAGCATCGGCACGTCGGCGGCGTCGTAGTCGTCGCGGTACTTCATCGACAGCGGCCAGTAGTGCGGCGGCGTCCAGAGGAAGATCACCATGAACAGGATGATCGGCGTCCAGGACAGCGAACCGGTGACCCCGGCCCAGCCGATGAGCACGGGCATGCAGCCGGCCGAGCCACCCCAGACGATGTTCTGCGGCGTCCGACGCTTGAGCCAGAGCGTGTAGACGCACACGTAGATGAGGATCGCGACGACGCTCAGCGCGGCGGCGAGCCAGTTGACCAGGAACCCGAGGACCGCGGTCGACAGGACGGCGAGCACCCACGAGAACACCAGGGCCTCGCGGTCGGACAGCTCCCCCGTCACGAGCGGACGCGTGCTCGTGCGCTTCATCAGCCGGTCGATGTCGCGGTCGATGTAGCAGTTGAACGCCGAGGCGGAGCCCGCAGACATCGCGCCGCCGAGCATCGTCCAGAACACGAGCCAGAGGTCCGGCACGCCGCGTTCGGCGAGGAACATCGTCGGCGCGGTCGTCACGAGCAGCAGCTCCATCACGCGCGGCTTCGTCAGCGAGACGTACGCACGGACCTTGCGGGACAGCGTCGAACGGGGTCGATCGGTGTCCGGCCGGGTCACGGTGGCAGTCGGCAAGGGAACCTCAGTCTGTTCGCATCGGCTCGCACACTCGGTGGACGGCTCCGTCGTCGTCGGGGCGTGCGTCGACCCGGAATGCACACGGGTCACCGTCAGTTTAGGCCATCACGGCGCCGCGACGATGCCCCGCCCCGCCGGACCGGTCGACGTCCGACACCAGACCGTGTCACCTGAACACCTTCTGAGTACGTGGTCACTATGCTGGGGGTGCCCTCCCGCAGTGCGTGCCCCGAAGACGTCGGCCGCACCGTGCCGGATCGGCCGCCGCTCGACGGCGACACGACACACGGCCCGGGACGGCGACCATGTCCGTGCGATGGCACGAGCCCTCGCACATGTCGCAACAACGAAGGGTCTACATCCAAGTGGCTGAATTCACCTGGGACGCCATCGACCGGAAGGCCGTCGACACGGCACGGGTCCTCGCCGCCGATTCGGTCGAGGCCGCCGGCAACGGTCACCCCGGCACCGCGATGAGCCTCGCTCCCGTCGCCCACCTGCTCTTCCAGAAGGTGATGCGTCGCGACCCCAGCGACTCCACCTGGATCGGCCGCGACCGCTTCATCCTCTCCGCCGGTCACGCCTCGATCCTGCAGTACGTGCAGTTCTACCTGCACGGCTACGGCCTCGAGCTCGAGGACCTGCAGCACCTGCGCAAGTGGGGCTCGAAGACCCCGGGTCACCCGGAGTACGGCCACACCGACGGTGTCGAGATCACCACCGGCCCGCTCGGCCAGGGCCTCGCCTCGGCCGTCGGCTTCGGCTACGCGCAGCGCTTCGAGCGCGGCCTGTTCGACCCGGAGACCGCCGACGGCGAGTCGCCGTTCGACCACTTCACCTACGTGATCGCCGGTGACGGCGACATGCAGGAGGGCGTCACGAACGAGGCCGCGAGCCTCGCCGGTCGCCAGCAGCTCGGTCGCCTGGTCGTGTTCTACGACTCGAACCAGATCTCGATCGAGGACGACACCGACATCGCCTTCTCCGAGGACGTCGCGGCTCGCTACGAGGCGCTCGGCTGGCACGTCCAGCACGTCGACTGGAAGAAGACCGGCGAGTACTCCGAGGACGTCGAGTCCCTGTACCGCGCCGTCGAGGCCGCCAAGGCCGAGACGACCAAGCCGTCGCTCATCGTCCTCAAGACGATCATCGGTTGGCCGTCGCCGACCAAGCAGAACTCCGGCAAGATCCACGGCTCGGCCCTCGGTGCCGACGAGCTCAAGGGCCTCAAGGAGGTCCTCGGCTTCGACCCGGAGAAGACCTTCGAGGTCGACCCCGAGGTGCTCGAGTACACCCGCGGCGCCATCGCCAAGGGCCAGGTCGAGCACGCCGAGTGGCAGCAGACCTTCGACGCGTGGGCCGCGGCCAACCCGGAGAAGAAGGCGATGCTCGACCGCATCAACTCGGGCGAGCTCCCCGAGGGCCTCGAGGAGGCCCTCCCGGTGTTCTCCACCGAGAAGGAGGTGTCGACCCGTGCCGCCTCCGGCAAGGTGATCAACGCCATCGCGCCGCTCATGCCCGAGTTCTGGGGCGGTTCGGCGGACCTCGCCGAGTCGAACCTGACCACCATCGAGGGCGCCAAGTCCTTCGGTCCCGCCGAGGCGAGCACGAAGACCTGGTCGACCGACCCGTACGGCCGCGTGCTGCACTTCGGCATCCGCGAGCACGCGATGGGCTCGATCCTGTCGGGCATCGTCCTGCACGGGAACACCCGCCCCTTCGGCGGCACGTTCCTGATCTTCAGCGACTACATGCGCCCGGCCGTCCGTCTCGCCGCGCTCATGGGCGCGCCGGCGATCTACGTCTGGACGCACGACTCCATCGCCCTCGGCGAGGACGGCCCGACGCACCAGCCGATCGAGCAGCTCACGGCCCTCCGTGCGATCCCGGGTCTCGACGTCGTCCGTCCGGCCGACGCCAACGAGGTCGCGTACGCCTGGCTCGAGATGCTCAAGCACAAGGACCGCCCGGCCGGCATCGCGCTGAGCCGCCAGAACCTCCCCGTCTTCGAGCGTGGCGAGGGCGAGGCGTCCGGCGAGACCTTCGCCTCGGCGAAGAACGTCGGCAAGGGTGCGTACATCCTGGCCGAGGCGCCGAACGGCACCCCGGACGTGATCCTCATCGCGACCGGTTCCGAGGTCCAGATCGCGGTCGACGCACGCGAGCAGCTCAAGGGCGAGGGCATCAACGCCCGCGTCGTGAGCGCGCCGTCGCTCGAGTGGTTCTTCGAGCAGTCGGAGAACTACCGCGACCAGGTCCTGCCGAAGGACGTCACCGCCCGCGTCTCGGTCGAGGCCGGCATCGGCATGAGCTGGCGCGACATCGTCGGCGACAAGGGCCGCAGCGTCTCGATCGAGCACTTCGGTGCGTCGGCCGACTACCAGCGTCTGTTCGCCGAGTTCGGCTTCACGACCGAGCACGTCGTGGCCGCCGCCAAGGAATCGATCGCAGCTTCCTGACCCACCGGGGCCGGGTCCGGGACACCGGATCAGGCCCTCCTGCCGGGAGGCGCGGCTCGGCTCCGCCACGCGCCTCCCGTCCGCAGGACCCAGACTCAACGGCCCCACACGGGCCCGTCACAGAAGAAGGAACCATGGCTGAGAACACCCCCACCGCCGCCCTCTCCGAGGTCGGCGTCAGCATCTGGCTCGACGACCTGTCGCGCGAGCTGCTCGAGACCGGCAAGCTGACCGAGCTCATCGAGCAGAAGAACGTCGTCGGCGTCACCACCAACCCGACGATCTTCGCCTCGGCCCTCGCCAAGGGCGAGCGCTACGACGCGCAGGTCAAGGAGCTCGCCGCGGCGGGCACCGACGTCACCGCGGCGATCTTCGAGATCACCACGCAGGACGTCGCGAACGCGTCCGACGTCTTCAAGCCGATCTACGACGAGACCAAGGGCTTCGACGGCCGCGTCTCGATCGAGGTCGAGCCGGGCCTCGCGCACGACACCGCGAAGACCATCGAGCAGGCCAAGTTCCTGTTCGACAAGGTCGGCCGCGAGAACGTCCTCATCAAGATCCCCGCGACCGTCGAGGGCCTCGAGGCCATCACCGAGGTCATCGGTGCCGGCATCTCGGTGAACGTCACCCTGATCTTCTCGCTCGAGCGCTACCGCGCCGTCATCGACGCCTACCTCGGTGGGCTCGAGAAGGCCAAGGCCGCCGGCCACGACCTGTCGAAGATCCACTCGGTCGCGTCGTTCTTCGTGTCGCGCGTCGACTCCGAGATCGACAAGCGTCTCGACGCCGTCGGCACGGACGAGGCGAAGGCCCTCAAGTCGAAGGCCGGCATCGCGAACGCCCAGCTCGCCTACCAGGTCTGGACCGAGCTCTTCTCCACCGAGCGTGCCCTCGGCCTGCTCGAGGCCGGCGCGAACACGCAGCGTCCGCTCTGGGCCTCGACCGGCGTCAAGGACCCGTCGCTGCCCGACACCCTGTACGTGACGGAGCTCGCCGCGCCGAACACCGTGAACACCATGCCGGGCAAGACGCTCGACGCCACGTTCGACCACGGTGAGATCCACGGCGACGCCATCGCCGGCTCGTTCGACGACGCCCAGCAGGTCCTCGACCAGCTCGCCGCCGTCGGCATCGACTACGACGACGTCGTGGCGCTGCTCGAGAAGGAGGGTGTCGACAAGTTCAACGTCTCCTGGGGCGAGCTCGTCGACACGGTGAAGACCGCGCTCGAGAACGCCAAGTAAGTGACGGTCTCCATCGCTGCCACCGGCGACGCCGCACGGGCCGTCGAGACGACGGTCCCGCGGCTCGTCGCCGACCTGGTCGCGTCGGGCATCACCGCGCAGGACCCCGAGCTCTGGGGTCCGGACGCCGAGGCCGAGGCGTCGAAGCGCCTCGGCTGGGTGGAGGCCGTCGCGGTCTCCCGCCCGCTCGTCGCCGAGATCACCGCGCTGCGGGACTCGCTCCGTGCCGAGGGGATCGACCGCGTCGTCCTCGCCGGCATGGGCGGCTCCTCGCTGGCGCCCGAGGTGATCACGCGCACGGCCGGCGTCCCGCTGACGGTGCTCGACTCGACCGACCCCGCCCAGGTGCGGGCAGCGGTGGAGCACGACCTCGAGCGCACGGTGCTCGTGGTCTCGTCGAAGTCCGGCTCGACCGTCGAGACGGACGCACAACGCCGGGTGTTCGAACAGGCGTTCCGTGACGCGGGGCTCGACCCCGCGTCACGGATCGTCGTCGTCACCGACCCGGGTTCGCCGCTCGAAGCGGCGGCCACCGACGCGGGACACCGCGTCTTCACGGCCGACCCGAACGTGGGCGGCCGGTTCTCGGCGCTCACCGCGTTCGGTCTCGTTCCCTCCGGGCTCGCGGGCGCGGACATCGCCGAGCTGCTCGACGAGGCCGAGGCGATCTCGGTCCTCCTCGCGGTCGACACCGACGAGAACCCGGGCCTCGTGCTCGGTGCCGTGCTCGCCGGGACGCAGCCCCTCCGGGACAAGATCGCGATCGTCGCGGACGGCACCCACATCGTCGGCTTCGGCGACTGGGCCGAGCAGCTCATCGCCGAGTCGACCGGCAAGGACGGTCGCGGACTGCTCCCGGTGGTGCTCGACCCCGACTCCCCCGAGATCACGGCCGGTGTGCCCGACGTGCAGGTCGTGCGCCTCGTCGGTTCGCGCGACGACGAACGCCACGTCGACGACGGCGAGGTCGAGATCGCCGGCTCCCTCGGCGGTCAGCTCCTGGTCTGGGAGTACGCCGTCGCGGTCGCCGGCCGCCTGCTCGGCATCGACCCGTTCGACCAGCCCGACGTCGAGGCCGCGAAGGCGGCCACGCGCGAGCTGCTCGACGCGCGCCCCGCACCGTCGGAGCCGGCCTTCGTCGAGGACGGCACCGCCGTCCGCGCGACGCCCGGACTCGCGGTCGGGACCTCCATCGCCCAGGCCGTGTCGAGCCTCCTGGCCGAGGTGGACGCGACCGGCTACCTGGCCGTGCAGGCCTACGTCGACCGCACCGCGAACGCCGACCTGGCGTCGCTGCGCGACGCCTTCGCGGCCCGCACGGGCCGCCCGGTCACGTTCGGCTGGGGCCCCCGGTTCCTGCACTCGACCGGCCAGTACCACAAGGGCGGTCCCGCGAACGGTGTGTTCCTGCAGATCGTGGCGGACCACGCCGACGACCTCGCGATCCCCGGTCGGCCGTTCACGTTCGGCCAGCTCATCCAGGCCCAGGCCGCCGGGGACGCGAGCGTCCTCGCCGCGCACGGCCGCCCGGTCCTGACCCTCACGACGACGGACGTCGCCGCTGTCACCACAGCACTGCGCTCCGCCGTCTCCCTCTGACTCTCGAAGGAGTTCACCGACTCATGTCACCGGTGGCTGTCACCCCGGAGCACAACCCGCTCCGGTTGCCGACCGATCGTCGACTGAACCGGATCGCGGGACCGAGCACCCTCATCATCTTCGGCGTGACGGGCGACCTGTCACGCAAGAAGCTGATGCCCGCGGTCTACGACCTCGCGAACCGGGGGCTCCTGCCGCCCGGGTTCGCGCTGGTCGGGTTCGCCCGTCGCGACTGGGAGGACCAAGACTTCTCCCAGCTCGTGCACGACGCGGTCAAGGAACACTCACGCACCCCGTTCGACGAGGACGTCTGGCGTCAACTCGAACAGGGCATCCGGTTCGTCCAGGGCTCGTTCGACGACCCCGAGGCGTTCCGCGAGCTCAAGCGCACCGTCGACACCCTCGACGAGGAGCGCGGGACGCTGGGCAACCACGCGTTCTACCTGTCCATCCCGCCGAAGATGTTCCCGGTCGTCACCGAGCAGCTCAAGCTGTCCGGGCTGACCGAGCAGCGCGAGGGCTCCTGGAGCCGCGTGGTCGTCGAGAAGCCGTTCGGGTCGGACCTCCGCACCGCACGGGAGCTGAACGCGATCGTCGAGAGCGTGTTCGCGCCCGACGACGTGTTCCGCATCGACCACTACCTCGGCAAGGAGACCGTCCAGAACCTGCTGACGCTCCGGTTCGCGAACCAGATGTACGAACCCATCTGGAACTCGAACTACGTGGACCACGTGCAGATCACGATGGCCGAGGACATCGGCGTCGCCGGTCGTGCCGCGTACTACGACGGCATCGGCGCGGCGCGCGACGTCATCCAGAACCACCTGCTGCAGCTCCTCGCCCTCACCGCGATGGAGGAGCCCGTCTCGTTCAAGGCCGGACACCTCCGCGCCGAGAAGGAGAAGGTGCTCTCCGCGGTGCGCCTGCCCGAGGACCTCGCCACGGCGACGGCCCGCGGTCAGTACGCCGGCGGTTGGCAGGGCGGCGAGAAGGTGCTCGGCTTCCTCGAGGAAGCGGGCATGAACCCCGAGTCCACGACCGAGACGTTCGCGGCCATCAAGCTCGACATCGCCACCCGCCGCTGGCAGGGCGTGCCGTTCTACCTGCGCGCCGGCAAGCGTCTGGGCCGACGGGTGACCGAGATCGCGATCGTGTTCAAGCGCGTCCCCGAGGACGTCTTCGGCATCCCGCAGTCCCCCCTCGGACAGAACGCCCTGGTCATCCGCGTCCAGCCGGACGAGGGCGTGACCCTGCGCTTCGGCTCGAAGGTCCCCGGCGTCGGGACCCAGGTGCGCGACGTGACGATGGACTTCGGCTACGGCCACGCGTTCACCGAGGCATCCCCCGAGGCGTACGAGCGACTCATCCTCGACGTGCTCCTCGGCGACCCGCCCCTGTTCCCCCGGCACCAGGAGGTCGAGCTCTCCTGGAAGATCCTCGACCCGATCGAGGAGTTCTGGGCCACGCAGGGCCAGCCCGAGCAGTACCGTCCCGGCACGTGGGGTCCGGCCTCGGCCGACGACCTGCTCGCCCGTGACGGCCGGACCTGGAGGCGTCCATGAAGATCGACCTGCCCGACACCACGGTCTCGAAGATCCAGAAGACCCTGGTGCACATCCGCGAGGAAGGTGGCGCCGTCGCCCTCGGCCGCGTCCTGACCCTCATCATCTCGACCGGCCTCGGCCACGAGGAAGAGGCGATCTCGGCCGCGAACGAGGCGTCCCGCGAGCACCCGATGCGCGTCATCATCGTGTCGAAGAACGCCGGGGACACGAAGTCCCCGGGTCGCCTCGACGCCCAGATCCGTGTCGGCAGCGACGCGGGTGCGAGCGAGGTGATCGTGCTCCGTGCCTACGGCGAGACCGCGACCGACGAGGAGAGCCTGGTCACGGGTCTGCTCCTGCCGGACGCCCCGGTCGTCGCCTGGTGGCCGCAGCACGCCCCGGAGCAGCCCGCTGCGTCGGCGTTGGGCCGGATCGCGCAGCGTCGCATCACCGACGCCGCCGCGCAGAAGGACCCGAACCGGGCGATCGAGGCCCTCGGTGCGACCTACGTTCCGGGTGACACCGACTTCGCCTGGACCCGTCTGACGCTCTGGCGGAACCAGCTCGCCGCGGCGCTCGACCAGCCGCCCTACGAGCCGATCACCGGCGTCGAGGTCTCCGGTGCGAGCGACAGCCCGTCGACGATCCTGCTCGCCGCGTGGCTCCAGCTGCAGCTCCAGGTCCCGGTCCGCGTCGTGACGTCGCCGCGGGCCACGGGGTCGAGCGGCATCCACGGGGTCAAGCTCGAACGTGCCTCGGGCGTCATCGACCTCGAGCGTTCCCTGGTGGACGTCGCCACGCTCTCGATGCCGGGCCAGCCCACGCACGACCTGTCGCTGCCGCGCCGCAACCTGCGCGACTGCCTGGCCGAGGAACTCCGTAGACTCGACCCTGACGTCCTCTTCGGGGACGTCGTCAAGCACGGGGTGCCCCAGCTCCGCGAGTCGATCGCGGGCTAGCACCCACACACGGTCGGCCGGACGGGCCGGGAACGAGCGTCACCGACGCCGGGCCCGGCCCTCCGATCGGCCGGACCGGCCGGCCGAGGCCTCCGGTCGGACCGAAGGCGGTCGCACCCGATCGGCCGCCACGAACACGGGAGTCACGTGACCAACGAACGACGGGTGCTGGTGCACCCGGACAAGCAGGCCCTCGGCGCATCCGTCGCCGCTCGCTTCATCACGAAGATCATCGACGTGCTGGACGAGCAGGAGCGTGCCGACATCGCCATCAGCGGCGGTTCGGTGTCGACGCTCGTCCTCGCCGCGATCGGGCAGTCCCCCGCGCGCGAGAGCGTCGACTGGTCGAAGGTGCACGTCTGGTGGGTCGACGAGCGCTGGGTCGCCGAGGGCGACACCGACCGCAACGTCACCGGTACCCAGACCGACTTCCTCGACCACGTCGGGATCCCCGCCGAGAACGTGCACCCGATGGCTGCGTCCGACGCCGGGCTCTCCATCGACGAGGCCGCCGCGCAGTACGAGCGCGAGCTCCAGGACGCCGCCCCCGACGGTGCCGTCGCGCCGCGCTTCGACATCACGCTGCTCGGCGTCGGCCCCGACGGGCACACTGCCTCGCTCTTCCCCGAGTTCCCGCAGCTGTCGGTCACCGACCGCGCGGTGCTCACGGTCGACGACTCCCCCAAGCCGCCGCCGCAGCGTCTGACGCTGTCGTTCCCGGTCATCAACGCGTCGCAGCGGGTCTGGGTCATCCTGTCGGGTGCCGAGAAGGCGTCGGTGCTCGGTCTCGCCCTCGCCGGCGCCGCGGTGGACGAGGTCCCCGTCGGTGGCGTGCAGGGTCGCAAGCGCACGGTGTTCTTCGTCGACCAGGACGCGGCGCGCGACGTACCCGAGAACCTCATCGCGTCGACGTACTGACGCGCGCGACGACGGACGGGAGGCGCGGTGCCAGCTGGCACCGCGCCTCCCGTCTTCCGTGTGTCCGGTGACCCCCGAGGGTCCAGAATTCTGGCATCTCGCGGCCGGCACGAGCTCGCAGTGCGACCTCGCAGTGCGACCTCGCAGGACGCCACGCGGCGTTTCGCGGAACCTCGACGAGCGCGCCTCGGCTTGTTGCAGCTGCTGTCCGACCGAACCGCGCGGCAGCCCGCAGGCGGGAGACGCAGAAGGCCCCCGCACCGGATCGGTGCGGGGGCCTTCGACGTGGGAGTCGCTACTTCGCGGTACCGCGGCGGGCGCGGAGCTGCTGCAGCGCGTCCTCGAGGAGCTGTGCTGCCTCTTCCTCGGTGCGCCGTTCCTTCACGTACGCCAGGTGCGTCTTGTACGGCTCGGTCTTCGTGACCTGCGGAGGGTTCTCCTTGTCACGGCCAGCCGGGAGCCCGCTCGACGGCGAGTCCACCGTCTCGGGGATCTCCTCGTCGGGGAGGGTCGCGGAGAAGTACCGCACGACCTCGTTGCCGAGCGCGTCCCAGTACGAGACGGCGACGCGCTCGGCCTGGACCCCGCGGTCCTGCTCCCCCATCGGTCCTGCTCCGACGCGGGACCCTCGGATTGCACTGCCTCCGGATGCCATGGCTCAGCTCCCCGCTGTGAACTTGTTGATGAGACCGAGCACGATGATCGAGATGATCCAGATCAGACCGAGGATCACCGTGATGCGGTTGAGGTTGCGCTCGGCGACGCCGGACGCCCCGAGGTTGCTCGTCACGCCGCCGCCGAACATGTCGGAGAGGCCGCCACCGCGGCCCTTGTGCAGCAGGATGAGGAGCGTGAGCAGGAGACTCGTGATAGCGAGCAGGACCTGCAGCACGACGGAGAGTATCGCCACGACGTACCTTTCGTGTCAGTCAGCCTTGCAAGTGTAGCGGGCCGGGGCGGCGGCCCGTCGCACCGGCACGGGTGTGGCCCCGGTCGGGGCGTGGTCGGGTGCCCGGGGCGCTGTCGCCCGGGTCGTGCGACAGGCCGACCGCGCGGACGCGGACGGCCTGTCGGAGCGAACGGGTCGGGAGCCTCAGAGGCCGACGTGCTGGCGGAAGCGCGCGATCGCAGCGAACTCCTGCACGTCGAGCGAGGCGCCGCCGACGAGCGCACCGTCGACGTCGGGCTCGCGGAGGAAGCCGGCGATGTTGCCCGACTTCACCGAACCGCCGTAGAGCACCCGGGTCGCCGCGGCGGCCTCGTCACCCCAGGCGGCGGCGATGCCACGACGGATCGCGGCACACTCCTCCTGGGCCTGCTCGGCGGTCGCGGCCTGGCCGGAGCCGATGGCCCAGACCGGCTCGTACGCGACCACGATCTCGGCGGGCTCCACGGCGTCGAGGACGACCTGCAGCTGCTCGACCGCGACGACACCGGCGCCGCGCTCCTCGCGCTGCGCACCGGTCTCGCCGACGCAGACCACCGGCACGAGTCCGTGCTTGACGGCTGCGGCGGTCTTGGCCGCCACGACCTCGTCGGTCTCGCCGTGCATCGTGCGACGCTCGGAGTGCCCGACGATCACGTACTGCGCGTCGAGGGCCTTGAGGAACGCGCCGGACACGTCACCGGTGTAGGCACCGGAGTCGTGCTGCGACAGGTCCTGGGCACCGAAGCGGATCGACAGCTTGTCGGCCGCGATGAGCGTCTGCACGCTGCGGAGGTCGGTGAAGGGCGGGAACACCGCGACCTCGACGTCGTCGTGGTCGTGGCGCGCGTCCTTCAGCGTCCACGCGAGCTTCTGCACCGTGGCGATGGCCTGGAGGTGGTCCAGGTTCATCTTCCAGTTGCCGGCGATCAGCGGCGTGCGGTTCATGCTGTGCCTCCCCGAGCGTTCCCGGCGATCAGCGGCGTGCGGGTACCGCGGCTCATGCGGACCACCCCAGCGCTTCGAGACCGGGCAGCGACTTGCCCTCGAGGAACTCGAGGCTCGCACCGCCACCGGTCGAGATGTGCCCGAACTGGTCGTCGGAGAACCCGAGCGACCGCACGGCCGCAGCGGAGTCGCCGCCACCGACGACCCCGAGGCCGGCGACCTCGGTGAGCGCCTGGGCGACGGTCTTGGTCCCCGCGGCGAAGGCCGGGAACTCGAACACGCCCATCGGCCCGTTCCAGAACACCGTCTTCGACCCGGACACCGCAGCGGCGAAGCGCTCCGCCGTCTCCGGACCGATGTCGAGGCCGACACCGTCCGTGCCGAACGCGGTGGACTCGATCGCGTCCGCGGCGACCGTCTCGTGGTCGGCGTCGGCCGCGAAGCCGGAGGCCACCACGACGTCGGTGGGCAGGTCGATCGTCACGCCGAGCTCGTCGGCGCGGGCGAGGTACGTCCGCACGGTGTCGAGCTGGTCCTGCTCGAGCAGCGACTTCGCGACCCCGTGACCCTGGGCCGCGAGGAACGTGAAGAGCATGCCGCCACCGATGCACAGCGTGTCCACGCGGGGCAGCAGGTGGTCGATGACGCCGAGCTTGTCGCTGACCTTCGAGCCGCCGAGGACGACCGTGTACGGCCGTTCGGGGTCGGCGGTCAGGCGGTCGAGCACGCGCAGCTCGGACTCGATGAGCGAGCCGGCCGCGCTCGGCAGCGCCGCCGCGAGCTCGTAGACCGAGGCCTGCTTGCGGTGCACGACCCCGAACCCGTCGGACACGAACGCGTCGCCGAGGGCGGCGATCCGCTCGGCGAAGGCCTGCCGCTCGGACGCGTCCTTCGAGGTCTCCTCCGGGTTGAAGCGGAGGTTCTCGAGCAGCAGGACGTCGCCGTCCCCGAGGGCCTCGGCGGCCGCGGTGGCCTCGTCGCCGACGGTCTCGCCGACGAAGGTCACCTCTTTCCCGAGCAGCTCGGAGAGCCGCTGGGCGACCGGCGCGAGGGAGTACTCCTGCGCCGGCTTGCCGTCCGGGCGGCCGAGGTGCGAGATCACGACGACCCGCGCCCCGGCGTTCACCAGCGTGTTCAGCGTGCCGAGCGAGGCGCGGACACGACCGTCGTCGGTGATCCGGCCGTCCTTGAGCGGGACGTTCAGGTCGCAGCGGACGACGACGCGCTTGCCGGCGAGGTCGCCGAGGTCCTCGAGGGTGCGGAGGCTCATGCCGAGAGTCGCTCGCCCACGTACTCGGTCAGGTCGACGAGACGGTTGGAGTAGCCCCACTCGTTGTCGTACCACGAGGTGATCTTCACGAGACCGCCGATGACCTTGGTCAGGCCGGAGTCGTAGATCGAGGAGTGCGGGTCCGTGGTGATGTCGGTCGACACCAGCGGGTCCTCGCTGTAGAGCAGGATGCCCTTGAGCGGACCCTCGGCGGCCTCCTTGTACGCGGCGTTGATCTCGTCGACCGTGACCTCGGACTTGGTCTCGAGGGTGAGGTCGGTGATCGAACCGGTCGGGACCGGGACACGCAGCGCGTAGCCGTCGAGCTTGCCGGCGAGCTCCGGCATGACCAGGCCGATGGCCTTCGCGGCACCGGTCGAGGTCGGGACGATGTTCAGCGCGGCGGCGCGGGCACGACGGGGGTCCTTGTGCGGGCCGTCCTGCAGGTTCTGGTCGGCCGTGTACGCGTGCACGGTCGTCATGAGGCCACGCTCGATGCCGAACTTGTCGTGGAACACCTTGGCGAGCGGCGCGAGGCTGTTCGTGGTGCAGGACGCGTTCGAGATGATGTGGTGGTTCGCCGGGTCGTACTGGTCCTCGTTCACGCCGAGCACGATGGTGACGTCGTCACCCGTGGCCGGGGCGGAGATGATGACCTTCTTGGCGCCCGCGTCGATGTGCTTCTGCGCGTCGGCGGCCTTGGTGAAGAAGCCGGTCGACTCGATGACGACGTCGACGCCCAGCTCGCCCCAGGGCAGGTTCGCGGGGTCGCGCTCCGCCAGGACCTTGATCGGCTTGCCGTCGACGACGATGCTGTCGCCGTCGAGCTCGACGGAGACGCCGAGACGACCCGTGACGGAGTCGAACTTCAGCAGGTTCGCGAGGGCCGCGTTGTCGGTGAGGTCGTTCACCGCCACGATCTCGAGGTCGGAGCCCTTGGCGAGGGCGGCCCGGAAGAAGTTACGGCCGATCCGGCCGAAGCCGTTGATGCCGATCTTGACGGTCAATGGATCTCCTGTTGGGTCTGGGCGCCCGGAGGGCGCTGCGTTCGGAGTCGCGGGCCCTGCGGGCCCACCTGCGGTGGACGATACGCCCGTGACGTCGCCGTCTCGACCCTAGCAGTCGGACACTGCGCAGCAGCGCCGTGAGACGGTCCGTCCGGACGGTCCCCGACGGGCCGGGAACCGGCCCGTGGACCCGCCACACGACGGACGGGAGGCGCGGTGCCGGCTGGCACCGCGCCTCCCGTCCGGTGGGTGGGGACCCGCGTCGGTCAGACCCCCTCGAGCTCCTCCGGCACGCTGGCCTCGGTGCCCGGGATGCCGAGGTCCGACGCCCGCTTGTCGGCCATCGCGAGGAGTCGACGGATGCGTCCGGCGATGGCGTCCTTGGTCATGGGCGGGTCGGCGTGCTGTCCGAGCTCGTCGAGCGACGCGTCGCGGTGCTCGAGGCGGAGGGCGCCGGCGTACCTGAGGTGGTCCGGCACCTCGTCGGCGAGGATCTCGAGCGCACGCTCGACGCGGGCGCACGCCGCGACCGCTGCCTGCGCCGACCGGCGGAGGTTCGCGTCGTCGAAGTTGACGAGCCGGTTCGCGGTCGCGCGGACCTCGCGGCGCTGCCGCATCTCCTCCCAGTCCGCCGTGGTGCGGGCGGCACCCATGACGGTGAGCATCTGGCCGATGGCCTCGCCGTCGCGGATGACGACGCGGTGCACGCCCCGGACCTCGCGGCCCTTGGCGGCGATCCCGAGCCGCGAGGCCGCGCCGACGAGGGCCATCGCGGCCTCGTTGCCCGGGCACGTGACCTCGAGGGCGGCCGCACGCCCGGGGTCGGTCAGGGTGCCGGCCGCGAGGAACGCGCCGCGCCACACGGCGGCGAGGTCCTCACGGTTGCCCGTGGTGAGCCGGTTCGGCAGCCCGCGGACCGGGCGGCGACGGGCGTCCATCAGGCCCGTCTGGCGGGCCAGGGTCTCCCCCGCCTCGAGCACGCGGACGAGGTAGCGGGTGCCGCGACGCGACGATGCCGTCGAACCGACGGACGCCTCGGAGCGCACCCCGTACAGCTCGGCGAGGTCCTTGCGGACCCGGTGGACGATGATCCGGGTGTCGAGTTCGACCTCGACCGCGATCCTGCCCGAGATGACGTGCAGGCCGCCCGCGAACCGCAGGATGGTCGCGAGCTCGGCGGCGCGGACCGTGTTGCGGTTCACGACGACCCTGGCCAGTTCGTCCTTGACCTCGGCAGTCAACGGCACAGCATCATTCCTAACGTTTCTTCGGTGGGGTCCGCGGGCCCGGCGCACTCGTGTGGCACGGCCGGAGGGACGGTCACTCCCGGCCGAGATCTCGGTTCTTCACACGCACGGCGACGTCGGGCATCCCGCGGAGGAGGTTCGCCAACTCGGCGACGACGGCGACCGAGCGGTGCTTGCCGCCGGTACAGCCGATGGCGATCGTAGCGTGTCTTTTGTTCTCGCGTTGGTATCCCGCCAGCACGGGCTCGAGCACGGCGGCGTACCGCTCGACGAACGAGCGGGCACCCGGCTGGGCCAGGACGTACTCGGAGACGGGTGCGTCGAGGCCCGTGTGCGCCCGGAGTTCCGGGACCCAGTACGGGTTCGGGATGAACCGGACGTCGGCGACCATGTCGGCGTCGGCGGGCAGACCGTACTTGAAGCCGAAGCTCATGAGCGTCACCTGGACACCGACGAAGTGGTCGTCGGCGAACCGCTCGGTGACGGTGTTCGCGAGCTGGTGGATGTTGAGGTCGGACGTGTCGATGACGACGTCGGACGCCTCGCGGAGCCCGGCCAACCGCGCGCGCTCCCGCCCGATCCCGTCGAGCAGCGTGCCGTCCTCCTGCAGCGGGTGCGGCCTGCGGACCTGCTCGAACCGGCGGACGAGCACGGCGTCCGTCGCCTCGAGGAAGAGCACCCGGACCCGCGCGGACGCGCTCGCGCGCACCTGGACGACCGCCTGCTCGGGGTCGGTGAAGAACCGGCCGCCGCGGACGTCCACGACGGTCGCGATCTTGGGGATCTTCTCACCCGCGCGGTCGGCGAGCTCGGTCAGCGGCGCGAGCATCTGGGTCGGCAGGTTGTCGACCACGTACCAGCCGAGGTCCTCGAGGGCCTTGCCCACCGTCGAGCGGCCGGCGCCCGACATACCCGTGACGATGAGGATGTCGTGCTGCTGGGAGCTGCGGGGGGCGGCGTCCGCGGCGTGCTCGGCCCCCGGTTCGTCGTGGTCGTCGGCCGGTGCCGGGTCGCTGCTGGTGCGGTCGCTCGTGTCGCTCGTGTCGCTCATGTGTGGGAGGGCTCCGTCGTGACGGGCCGGGCCCGTGGCCCGGGGCGGCTTCGGTTGGTCTCGAGGGTACCGCCCGGCGTCCGGACGGGGTCGTCGGAGCGAGTTGGGGCCATCAGCGGGGGCGGTGCGGTCCGTCCGCGCTGACGGCCGGCACGCTGACGGTGTCGCTGGCCGCGCCGGGCTCGCGGTCCGGTCGGGAGGCGCGGCTCGGCTCCGGTGCGCTGGTCGGCTCCGGCGCGCTGGTCGGCTCCGGCGCACTCGTCGGCTCCGGCTCGCTGTCGGTCGGCGTGCGGCCCGGCTCGGGCGCGCTGGCGGGCTGCGGTGCGCTGTCGGTCGGGGCGCTGCCCGGCTCGGCCGCACTGGCCGGGGCCTGTGCCAGCTTCGTCACCACGGCCGCCGCGGTCGCGGGGCCGACGCCGTTCACCTCGGCGATCTGCTCCGCCGTCGCCTCCCGCAGCCGCGCCACGGACCCGAAGT
This sequence comes from Curtobacterium sp. MCBA15_004, assembly GCF_001865055.2. Taxonomy (NCBI): domain Bacteria; kingdom Bacillati; phylum Actinomycetota; class Actinomycetes; order Micrococcales; family Microbacteriaceae; genus Curtobacterium; species Curtobacterium sp. MCBA15_004. The sequence goes on from NZ_CP126266.1 coordinate 1,939,127, forward strand.
GCTTGAGCAGCGCCGACACCCGGGTCGGCCCGAGCCCCGGGATCTCGGCGAGCTGCGACCGGACGTCCCGCTTGCGACGGGTGCGCTGGTGCGTGATCGCGAACCGGTGCGCCTCGTCGCGGATGCGCTGGATGAGGAACAGCGCCTCGGAGTTGCGCGGCATGATCACCGGGAAGTCGTCGTCGGGCAGCCAGAGTTCCTCGAGACGCTTCGCGATCCCGACGAGGGCGATGTCGTGCACGCCGGCCTCGTCCATCGCGCGCTTCGCGGCCTGCACCTGCGGTTGCCCGCCGTCCACGATGAGCAGCTGCGGTCGGTACGCGAACCGCTTGGTCGGCTTCGTGCCCTCGACGACGGCGTCGCTCGTGGCGTCGGGGACGTCCGGCACGGCGGCGTCCTCGTCGAGTCGGGCGAGTCGGCGCGACAGCACCTGGTACATGCTGTCGGTGTCGTCGGTCGTCTCGGCGATCGAGTACCGGCGGTACTGGTCCTTGCGCGGCAGACCGTCCTCGAACACGACCATCGACGCCACGACGTTCGTGCCCTGCAGGTGGGAGATGTCGTAGCACTCCATCCGCAGCGGTGCCTCGGTCATGCCGAGGGCCTCCTGGATGTCCGCGAGGGCCGCGGCACGCGTGGTGTAGTCCGCGCTGCGCTTGGTCTTGTAGAGCATGAGCGCCTGCGCGGCGTTCTGCGCGGCCGTGCGGGCGAGTCCGGCACGGTCGCCGCGCTGGGCGGTGCTGAGCTTGGTCCCCCGCCCGCCGCGCCGTTCGCTGAGCCACTGCTGCAGCGCCTCGGCGTCCTCGGGCAGCTCCGGCACGACGACCTCGCGCGGGGGCTCCTCGGTCGTGGCGTACTGCCCCTGCACGATCTGCTCGACGAGGTCGCCCGTGCTGATGTCGAGCTCCTTGTCGACCACCCAGCCGCGGACACCGCGGATGCGGCCGCCGCGGACCGAGAACAGCTGCACCGCGGCCGCGAGCTCGTCCTCGGCGACGCCGAACAGGTCGAGGTCGACCGAGTCGCGGAGCACGACGGCGGACTTCTCGAGCACGGCCTCGAGCGCGCCGACCTGGTCGCGGTAGCGCGCCGCCTGCTCGTACTGCATGGCGTCGGCCGACGCGGCCATGCGCTGCTTCAGCTCGGTGATGACGCGGCGGTCGTAGCTCGCCATGAAGCGGACGAACTGCTCGACGATCGCCCGGTGTTCGGCGATCGTGACCTTCTGCGAGCAGGGGCCACCGCACTTGCCGATCTGCCCCGGGAAGCAGGGCTTGCCGGTCTGCATCGCCCGCTTGTAGGACGAGTCCGAGCAGGTACGGATCGGGAACACCTTGATCATCAGGTCGATGGTGTCGTGCACCGCCCAGATCTTCGGGTACGGACCGAAGTACTTGGCACCTTTGATCTTGCGGTTGCGGGTCACCATCACCCGCGGTGCTTCCTCGCCGAGGGTGATCGCCATGTACGGGTACGACTTGTCGTCCCGGAACTTGACGTTGAACGGCGGGTCGAACTCCTTGATCCACGTGTACTCGAGCTGGAGTGCCTCGATCTCGGAGCCGACCGTGGTCCACTCGACGCTGCGCGCCGTGAGGACCATGCGCCGGGTGCGCTCGTGCAGCGTGGGCAGTGGCGCGAAGTAGTTGCTGAGGCGGGCGCGGAGGTTCTTCGCCTTGCCGACGTAGAGCACCCGCCCCGCCTCGTCACGCCACCGGTAGACGCCCGGGTCGGTCGGGATCTCCGACGCCTTCGGCCGCCACGAGACGGTGTTCGCCACCTACCGAGCCCCTGCCTTCTGCTTCGTCGCGGTGCCGGACCGCTTCTGGGTCGCCGTCCGCGCACCCACCGCCTGCTGCTTGCCGACCCGGGCGTCCTGCGCGTCGAAGATCTCGCGCAGGAAGACGCCGGTGTGGCTCTCGGGGACGTCGGCCACGTGCTCCGGGGTCCCGACGGCCAGGACCGTGCCGCCGCCCGCACCGCCCTCGGGGCCCATGTCGACGAGCCAGTCCGCCGACTTGATGACGTCGAGGTTGTGCTCGATCGTGATGACGGTGTTGCCCTTGTCGACCAGGCTCTGCAGGACGAGCAGGAGCTTGCGGACGTCCTCGAAGTGCAGACCCGTGGTCGGCTCGTCGAGCACGTACACCGTGCGCCCGTTCGACCGGCGCTGGAGCTCGGTCGCGAGCTTCACGCGCTGTGCCTCGCCGCCGGACAGCGTCGTGGCGCTCTGCCCCAGCCGGACGTAGCCGAGACCGACGTCGACGAGGGTGGCCATGTACCGGTGGATCGCGGAGATCGGCTCGAAGAACTCGGCCGCTTCGCTGATCGGCATGTCGAGGACCTCGGAGATGTCCTTGCCCTTGTAGTGCACCTGCAGCGTCTCGCGGTTGTACCGCGCGCCGCCGCAGACCTCGCACGCGACGTACACGTCGGGCAGGAAGTTCATCTCGATCTTGATCGTGCCGTCGCCGGAGCAGTTCTCGCAGCGGCCGCCCTTGACGTTGAAGCTGAACCGGCCGGGCTGGTAGCCGCGTGCCTTCGCCTCGGGGGTCTCGGCGAAGAGCTGACGGATGCGGTCGAAGACGCCCGTGTACGTCGCCGGGTTCGACCGCGGGGTACGGCCGATCGGCGCCTGGTCGACGTGCACGACCTTGTCGAGCTGGTCGAGGCCCTTGACGCGCGTGTGCTTGCCCGCGATGTGCCGTGCACCGTTGAGCTGGTTGGCGAGCACCTTGTAGAGGATGTCGTTGACCAGTGTCGACTTGCCCGAGCCGCTCACCCCGGTGACCGCGGTGAAGACGCCGAGCGGGAAGTCGACGTCGACCTGCTTGAGGTTGTTCGCCCGCGCGCCCTGCACGCTGATCACGCGCTTCGGGTTGATCTTCCGGCGCTCGGTGGGGACCTCGATGGCGCGGCGCCCGGCCAGGTAGTCACCCGTGACCGATTCGCGGTTCGCGATGATGCCCTCGTACGACCCGGAGTGTACGACCTTGCCGCCGTTGACCCCGGCCCCCGGGCCGATGTCGACGACCCAGTCGGCGGTGCGGATCGTGTCCTCGTCGTGCTCGACGACGATCAGCGTGTTGCCGAGGTCCTTGAGCTTGACGAGGGTGTCGATGAGCCGGCGGTTGTCGCGCTGGTGCAGGCCGATGCTCGGTTCGTCGAGCACGTACAGCACCCCGGTCAGGCCGGAACCGATCTGCGTCGCGAGCCGGATGCGCTGGGCTTCGCCGCCGGAGAGGCCACCGGCCCCGCGCGCGAGCGTCAGGTAGTTCAGGCCGACCTCGAGCAGGAACTCGAGCCGCGCCCGGATCTCGCGCAGGACCGCGGCGGCGATGTGGGCCTCGCGCTCGGTGAGCGTGAGCGAGTCCATGAAGTCGTACGCCTGGTCGAGGGACATGTCGGTGACGTCGGCGATGCTGCGCCCGTCGACCGTCACGGCGAGGACCTCGGGCTTCAGGCGCGTGCCGTCGCACACCGGGCACGGGACCTCGCGCAGGTACCCCTGGAAGCGCTGCCGCTGCGAGTCCGACTCGGCCTCGGCGAACTTGCGCTCGATGTACGGCATGACGCCCTCGAAGCCGCTCGTGTAGCGCATCTCGCGACCGAACCGGTTGCGCCAGGACACCGAGACCTCGAAGTCCTTGCCGGTGAGGATCGACGCCTGCACCTTCGGGTCGAGCTGGTTCCACGGGGTGTCCAGGTTGAAGCCCAGCTCCTTGCCGAGACCCGCGAGGAGCTTCTCGAAGTAGGAGTACAGCCCGCTCGTGCCCGTCCAGGGCAGCAGGACACCGTCACGCAGCGAGGCCTCGGGGTCGCCGAGCACGAGGTCGGGGTCGACCGACATGCGGGTGCCGAGGCCCGAGCACTCCGGGCACGCACCGAACGGCGCGTTGAACGAGAACGTTCGGGGCTCGATCTCGGTCAGCGCGAGCGGGTGGTTGTTCGGGCAGGAGAGGTTCTCGGAGTAGGTGCGGACGGCACCCGGGCCCTCGTGGTCGACGAGGTCGATCGCCACCGTGCCGTTCGTCAGGCGCAGCGCCGTCTCGAGCGAGTCGGTGAGGCGTCCGAGGCCGTCGTCGCTGGCCACGAGGCGGTCGACGATGACCGAGATGTCGTGCTTGACCTGCTTCTTGAGCGTCGGCGGGTCGCTCAGCTGCACACGCTCGCCGTCGACGATCGCGCGGGCGTAGCCGGAGGCGGCGAGCTCCTGGAAGAGGTCGACGAACTCGCCCTTCTTCTTCGACACGACCGGCGCGAGCACCTGGAACCGCGTCCCTGTCTCGAACTGCATGAGCTGGTCGGCGATCCGCTGCACGCTCTGCTTGCTGATCACCTCGCCGCAGACGGGGCAGTGCGGGACGCCGATGCGCGCCCAGAGCAGGCGCATGTAGTCGTAGACCTCGGTGATGGTGCCCACCGTCGACCGCGGGTTGCGGTTCGTCGACTTCTGGTCGATCGACACCGCGGGCGACAGGCCCTCGATGAAGTCGACGTCCGGGCGGTCGACCTGGCCGAGGAACTGGCGCGCGTAGGCGGACAGCGACTCGACGTAGCGACGCTGCCCCTCGGCGAAGATCGTGTCGAACGCCAGCGAGGACTTGCCGGAACCGGAGAGCCCGGTGAACACGACGAGGGAGTCCCGCGGGATCTCGAGGTCGACGTCCTGCAGGTTGTGCACGCGCGCACCCCGGACACTGAGCGTCGAGGTGCTGTGCGGAGCGGTCCCGCCGGGCATGTGGAGGTCGGCGGGCTCGCCGAAGGCGTCGCCGCCCGACGTCGAGGTTCCGCGGTCAGAGGTGATGGTCATCGGAGACGAGTCTACGAACCCGCACCGACATCCGCCCGCGCGTGGCGGGTCAGAGCACTCCGTCGAGAGCGAACGCGACACCGGTCGCCCGCTCGCTCGCGGCCCACAGCCGCGCTGCCGCGGTGCGGTCGTGCGCGCGGGTCCGGGCCGGGACGAGCGCCGGCGGACCGGCGAACTGCAGCGGACCGCCCGGCCCCCAGTACTCCCCCGACCGGACACCGTCGCCGACGGCAGCGTGCACGAGCGGGTGCGCACCGGCGTCCTTGCCCTGTGCCACCCAGCCGGAGCCCGCACGCATCCACGCCGGTTCGGAACGGGTCGGCGCGATCTCCGGCCGCGGTGGGGCGGCCGCGTCGAGCGCGAGGCCGGGGTGCGCCACGACGCTGCGCAGCCGGGACCCCGCGTCGCCGAGGCGCTGGGCGAGCTCGAACCCGAAGAGCATGACGGCGAGCTTGCTCCGCGCGTACTGGCGGTGGCCCTCGTACCGACCGGTCGCGAGCGGGTCCGTCCGGTCGAGCGTCGTGAACCGGTGCGCGATCGAGCCGAGGTGCACGACGCGGCCGACCGCGGGGTCGAGCAGCGGCAGGACGCGCGCGGTCCAGGCGAAGTGCCCGAGGTGGTTCGTGCCGACCTGCAGCTCGAACCCCTGCGCCGTGCTGCGGCGCTCGGCGGACCCGACGACGCCGGCGTTGTTGAGGACCGCGTGGACCGGTCCGTGGTCGGCGAGGGCCGTGGCCGCGGACCGGACGCTGTCGAGGTCGGCGAGGTCGAGTCGGAGCACCGCCGTGTCCGCACCGTCGACGTGGCGCTGGATGCTCCGCTCGGCGGCCGCACCCCGCTCCGGGTCCCGGACGGCCAGGACCACCCGGTGCCCACGGGCCGCGAGCTGTTCGGCCGCGTGGTAGCCCAACCCGGCGCTCGCCCCGGTCACCACGACCGTGCGGTGCTCCGGCTCGGCCCGGACGGCGTCAGCGGACATGGCCGGCGGACTCCATCTGCCGGAGCGCCTTCTTGAGGTCCTGCACCTCGTCGCGGAGGCGGGCGGCGAGCTCGAACTTCAGCTCGGCGGCGGCCTGGAGCATCTGCTCGTTGAGGTCGGCGATCGTCGCGCCGAGCTGCGTCGCACCCTCGCCCGCGATGCCCTCGCGACGCAGGTTCGGCGTCGGGGACCGCCGACCGTCCGCACCGCCCCGGCCCTCGAGCAGGGCCTTGGTGTCGTCGTTCTCGCGCTGCAGCACCTCGGTGATGTCCGCGATCTTCTTACGCAGCGGCTGCGGGTCGATGCCGTGCTCGAGGTTGTACGCGACCTGCTTCTCGCGGCGCCGGTCGGTCTCGTCGATGGCGTTCCGCATCGAGTCGGTCATCTTGTCGGCGTACATGAGCACCTGGCCGGACACGTTGCGCGCCGCGCGACCGATCGTCTGGATGAGCGAGGTCGACGACCGGAGGAAGCCCTCCTTGTCGGCGTCGAGGATCGCGACGAGCGACACCTCGGGCAGGTCGAGGCCCTCGCGCAGCAGGTTGATGCCGATGAGGACGTCGTACACGCCCTGGCGCAGCTCGGTGAGGAGCTCGACGCGCTTGAGCGTGTCGACGTCGGAGTGCAGGTACCGCACCCGCACGCCCGCGTTGCCGAGGAAGTCGGTGAGTTCCTCGGCCATGCGCTTGGTGAGCGTCGTGACGAGCACACGCTCGTCGCGCTCGGTGCGGAGCTTGATCTCCTCGAGCAGGTCGTCGATCTGTCCGTCGCTCGGCTTGACGACGATCTCGGGGTCGACCAGGCCGGTCGGGCGGATGATCTGCTCGACGACGCTGTCCGTCACGCCGAGCTCGTACTTGCCGGGCGTCGCCGACAGGTAGACCTTCTGCCCGACGCGCTCGAGGAACTCTTCCCACGTGAGCGGGCGGTTGTCGAGGGCGCTCGGCAGGCGGAAACCGTGCTCGACCAGGGTGCGCTTGCGCGAGGCGTCGCCCTCGTACATCGCGCCGATCTGCGGCACCGTGACGTGCGACTCGTCGATCACGATGAGGAAGTCGTCGGGGAAGTAGTCGATGAGGCAGTGCGGGGCCTCGCCGGCCTCGCGCCCGTCCATGTGCCGCGAGTAGTTCTCGATGCCCGAGCAGAACCCGATCTGCTCCATCATCTCGATGTCGAACGTCGTGCGCATGCGGAGCCGCTGGGCCTCGAGCAGCTTGCCCTGGCCCTCGAGCTCGGCGAGCCGGTCGGCGAGTTCGTCCTTGATGCGTTCGATCGCCTTGTGCATGACGTCGGTGTCCGCGACGTAGTGCGACGCCGGGAAGATCGACACCGCGGGCAGGTCGTCGATCACGCTGCCCGTGAGCGGGTGCAGCGAGGACAGCGCCTCGATCTCGTCACCGAACATCTCGATGCGGATCGCGTGCTCCTCGTACATCGGGATGATCTCGATGGTGTCGCCGCGGACCCGGAAGGTGCCGCGCGCGAAGTCGACGTCGTTGCGCTGGTACTGCATGCCGACGAACTTGCGGACGAGCTGGTCGCGGGAGATCGTCTGGCCCACGTGCAGCGCGACCGAGGCGTTCATGTACTGCTCGGGCGTCCCCAGGCCGTAGATGCACGACACGGTCGACACCACCACGACGTCGCGCCGGCTGAGCAGCGAGTTGGTCGTGGAGTGGCGGAGGCGCTCGACCTCGGCGTTGACGGACGAGTCCTTCTCGATGAAGGTGTCGGTCTGCGGGACGTACGCCTCGGGCTGGTAGTAGTCGTAGTACGAGACGAAGTACTCGACGGCGTTGTTCGGCATGAGCCCGCGGAACTCGTTCGCGAGCTGCGCCGCGAGGGTCTTGTTGTGCGCCAGGACCAGGGTCGGACGCTGCACCTGTTCGATGAGCCAGGCGGTCGTCGCCGACTTGCCCGTACCCGTCGCGCCGAGCAGGACCACGTCGGTCTCACCGGCGTTGATGCGGCCGGCGAGCTCGGCGATCGCCGCCGGCTGGTCGCCGCTCGGCGAGTACTCGCTGATGACCTCGAACGGACGGATCGCCCGCGTGGGCTCGATCGACACTGCCATGCAGGCAACGGTAGTCGGGACCGCCGACACCGGACCGGCCGCTTCGCCCAGGGCAGAAGGACCCCGCCCACCTGGTCAGTCCCGCACGCCAGCGATCCGCCGCCAGACCTCGTCCGCAGACCGCACCGTGTCGTCGAGCGTCCCCGTGGCGTCCACGACGTGGTCGGCGAGGGCGAGCCGTTCGGCGTCGGACGCCTGGGCCGCCACACGCCGCTCGGCCTCGTCGCGGGGCATCCCCCGGTGTGCGACGAGCCGCTCGACCCGTTGCGCGGCCGGGGCGTCGACGACCACGACGGCGTCGAACGCGAGCGGACGGCTCCCCCGGGCCTCCGCGAGCAACGGGACGTCGTAGACCACGACCGCGTCCGGGTCTGCGGCCTCGGCCGCGTCGAAGGCCTGCTGGGCGAGCCGCCAGACCTCCGGGTGGGTGATGCCCTCGAGGTCCTTCCGCGCCTGCGGGTCGGCGAAGACGATGCTGCCGAGTGCCGGCCGGTCGAGCGAGCCGTCTGCGGTCAGCACACCGGCCCCGAAGCGCTCGGCGACCCGGGCGAGTCCGGGGCTCCCCGGCGCCACCGCCTGCCGAGCGAGCTGGTCGGCGTCCACCACGACGGCGCCGTGCTCCGCCCAGCGTCGGGAGACCGTGGACTTGCCCGCGGCGATGCCGCCCGTCAGACCGATGATGCGCACGCCACCAGGCTACCGAGCGACACCCGGACGGGACGGCGTCCCGGAACGCCGCACGCACGAGGGGACGACGACGCCCGGGAACGCCGGAAGCCCGGCACCCACGATGGGTGCCGGGCTTCCGGTCGGTGCGACCAGCTCGATCAGTTGTTCGAGCTGAGCTTCTCGCGGAGCGCCGCGAGCGAGGCGTCGTCGGCCAGGGTGCCCTGACCGTTCGACTCGCTCGAGAACGACGGCGTCGAGGAGGTCGACGTCGAGGACGCGCCGGCCGGGAGGTCGAAGCCACCCTTCTCCTCGTCGGCGATGGTCTTCGCGACCTGCGCCTTGTGGGCTTCCCAACGCGCCTGGGCGGCCGCGTACTGGCCCTCCCACTCGGTGCGCTGGGTGTCGTAGCCCTCGAGCCACTCGTTGGTCTCCGGGTCGAAGCCCTCGGGGTACTTGTAGTCACCCTTGTCGTCGTACTCGGTCGGCATGCCGTAGAGCGCCGGGTCGAACTCGGTGCCCTCCGGGTCCACGCCCTCGTTCGCCTGCTTGAGGCTGAGCGAGATGCGGCGACGGTCGAGGTCGATGTCGATGATCTTGACGAAGACCTCGTCACCGACGGAGACGACCTGCTCGGCGAGCTCGACGTGCTTGTTCGAGAGCTCCGAGATGTGGACGAGACCCTCGATGCCGTCGGCGACGCGGACGAAGGCACCGAACGGCACGAGCTTCGTGACCTTGCCCGGCGCGATCTGACCGATCGCGTGGGTGCGGGCGAAGACCTGCCACGGGTCCTCCTGGGTGGCCTTGAGCGAGAGCGACACGCGCTCGCGGTCCAGGTCCACCTCGAGGATCTCGACGGTGACTTCCTGACCGACCTCGACGACCTCGCTGGCGTGCTCGATGTGCTTCCAGGAGAGCTCGGAGACGTGGACGAGACCGTCGACGCCGCCCAGGTCGACGAACGCACCGAAGTTGACGATCGACGACACGATGCCCTTGCGGACCTGGCCCTTGTGGAGGTTGTTGAGGAAGGTGGTGCGCGACTCGGACTGCGTCTGCTCGAGCAGGGCGCGGCGCGAGAGGACCACGTTGTTGCGGTTCTTGTCGAGCTCGAGGATCTTCGCCTCGAGCTCCTGGCCCAGGTACGGGGTCAGGTCGCGGACGCGACGCAGCTCGATGAGCGAGGCCGGGAGGAAGCCGCGGAGACCGATGTCGACGATCAGGCCGCCCTTGACGACCTCGATGACCGTGCCGGTCACGACGCCGTCGGACTCCTTGATCTTCTCGACGTCGCCCCACGCACGCTCGTACTGCGCACGCTTCTTCGACAGGATCAGGCGACCTTCCTTGTCCTCCTTCTGGAGGACCAGGGCCTCGACCTCGTCGCCGACCTCGACGACCTCGTTGGGGTCGACGTCGTGCTTGATCGAGAGTTCGCGCGAGGGGATGACGCCCTCGGTCTTGTAGCCGACGTCGAGGAGGACCTCGTCGCGGTCGATCTTCACGACGGTTCCGGAGATCAGATCGCCGTCGTTGAAGAACTTGAGGGTCTTCTCGACCTCGGCCAGGAAGTCATCAGCCGAGCCGATGTCGTTGATGGCGACCTGCTTGGGAGCCTTGGTCGTGGTGGTTGTCATGTAGAGATTGCTCCGAACGGACATGAGTCGGGCCGTGACGACGAGGGAGCGACCCCCTGGTCCACACCGATCGTCGGTGCGAGCCGTCATGGCAGTGATTGGTTGGCGCGGATTGCGCCAATGGAGTCTAACCGCACCGCGCGGGCACCCACAACCAGGCCGGTCGGGCGTGTCACGGAGCGTCACGTGCGGTGCAGACCCGGCGGTGGTGCCGCGGTGCGGCCGCACCGCGGCGGACGGGAGGCCCGTGGCGGGGCCGCCACGGGCCTCCCGTCCGCCAGGTGCGCACCCCCGGCGACGCGGGCCGGCCCCGATGACCGGCGACGGTGACCCGCCCCCGGCGTCCGCTCAGTCGAGCAGTGCGCTCCGGAGCGTGTCGAGCCCGACGCCGCCGAGTGCGAGCGCGCGGTGGTGGAACGCCTTGAGGTCGAAGGCGTCGCCCTCGCGCGCCCGGACCTCGTCGCGGATCGACTCCCACACGCGCTGGCCGACCTTGTACGACGGCGCCTGCCCGGGCCAGCCGAAGTACCGGGCGACCTCGAACTGCACGAACTCGGGCGCCATGTTGACGTTCTGGCCCATGAAGTCGAGCGCGTACTCCCACGTCCAGCCGCCACCGTCCGGGTTCGTCTTCTGCAGGTGCACGCCGATGTCGAGCACGACCCGGGCGGCACGCATCCGCTGCCCGTCGAGCATGCCGAGCCGGTCGCCGTCGTCGTCGAGGAAGCCGAGCTGCTCCATCAGGCGTTCGGCGTAGAGCGCCCAGCCCTCGACGTGCCCCGACGGTCCGGCGAGCTGCCGGCGCCAGGTGTTCAGCTCGCCGCGGTTGTGCACGGCCTGGCTGATCTGCAGGTGGTGGCCCGGGACGCCCTCGTGGTAGACCGTCGTCTTCTCACGCCAGGTGCCGAACTCGGTGACGCCCTCGGGCACCGACCACCACATGCGGCCGGGGCGGGAGAAGTCGTCCGAGGGCCCCGTGTAGTAGATGCCGCCCTCCTGCGTCGGGGCGATCCGGCACTCCAGGCGCTTGATCGGGTCCGCGATGTCGAAGTAGACGCCGTCCATCGCGCGGATCGAGGCGTCGCTCGTCTCCTGCATCCACCGCTGCAGCGCGTCGGTGCCGTGCAGGACCCGGGCCGGGTCGGCGTCGAGCAGCTCGATGGCGCGGGCCACCGAGGCGCCGGACTCGATGCGGTCGGCGATGCGCTCCTGCTCGTCGCGCATCCGGGCGAGCTCCTCGATCCCCCACTCGTACGTCTCGTCGAGGTCGACGACCGCGCCGAGGAAGCGGCGGGAGTGCAGCGCGTAGTCCTCGCGTCCGACGGCGTCGACCGGCGTCGCGAGGGGCAGCAGCTCGTGCTCGAGGAACCCGCCGAACGAGCGGTAGGCAGCCGCGGCCACCTCGGCGCCGCGGGCGAGCTCGGCCTGCAGCGACTCGGGCAGCGGCGCACCGCCCTCGAGCGCGGCGGACGCGACGAACTGGCGGAAGAAGCCGTCAGGGGCGCCGGTGCGGGCGGCCTGCTCGGCGATGAGCGCGACCTGCCGCCGTGCCGGCGTGACCTGCTCCCGGGTGCCCTGGAGGAGGGTCTCGCGGTAGCCCTCGAGGGCGTCCGGCAGCGCGTGCAGTCGGCCGGCGACGTGCTGCCAGTCGTCCGTCGTCGCGGTCGGCATGAGGTCGAGCACGTCCCGGAGCTCCTGCGCGGGGCTCGCGATGACGTTGAGGTCGCGCAGGTGCAGCTGCCGCTCGTGCGACTCGACCACGAGGTCGAGCTCGGCACCGAGGTCGGTCTTCGTCACCCGGTCGACGTCGTCGGCCGCGGGGGCCGCGTCGAGCGCGCGACGCGCGGCGCGGGCGGCGTCGGCCAGCGCGTCGGCACCGGCGGGCGACGTGTCGCCGTACCCGTCGGTGCGGCCCGGGACGCCGATGTACGTGGCGACGGTCGGGTCGAGGTCGACGAGCGTGGACACCCAGTCCTCGGCGACGCGGTCGACGGCGGACGGTTGGCGGACGGGACGGGCTTCGGTCATGTCCCCGACCCTACCCACGTGCGTTCCGGGACACTGGCGCGGCCGCGGAACGCCCGGGAAGGCGGACGGGAGGCGCGGTGCGGGCCCGCACCGCGCCTCCCGTCCGTCCGCTGGTCGCGGTCGACGTCAGTGCGCCGCCGCCTCCCAGTTCGGGCCCACGCCCACCGACACGTCGAGCGGCACGCTGAGCTCGGCGGCACCGCCCATGCGCGTGCGCAGGATCTCCTCGACACGCTCCTGCTCCCCCGGTGCGACCTCGAGGATGAGCTCGTCGTGCACCTGGAGCAGCAGGTGCGACGCGAGGTCGCCGTCCCGCAGGTCGGCGGCGACGCCGAGCATCGCGATCTTCATGATGTCCGCGGCGGACCCCTGGATCGGCGCGTTCAGCGCGGCGCGCTCGGCGTTCTCGCGCAGGACGCGGTTCGGGCTCTTCAGGTCGGGGAACGGGCGTCGGCGTCCGAAGATCGTCTCGGTGTAGCCGTCCTCGCGGGCCTGCTCGACGACCCCGCGCAGGTAGTCGCGGACGGCGCCGAACCGGGCGAAGTACTCGTTCATGAGCGTGCGCGCCTCGGACTGCTCGATGCGCAGCTGCTTGGACAGGCCGAACGGGCTGAGCCCGTACGCGAGGCCGTACGACATCGCCTTGACCTTGGTGCGCATCTCGGGCGTGACGTCGGCCGGCTCGACACCGAACACCCGGGCGCCGACGAAGCGGTGCAGGTCTTCGCCCTCGTTGAACGCCTGGATCAGCCCGGGGTCGCCGGACAGGTGCGCCATGATGCGCATCTCGATCTGCGAGTAGTCGGCGGTGACGAGGGTCGTGTACGGCTCCGCGACGGCGAACGCCGACCGCACCCGACGGCCCACGGCGGTCTTGACGGGGATGTTCTGCAGGTTCGGGTCGGTCGACGAGATGCGGCCGGTGCTGCTGCCGGTCTGCTCGTAGCTGGTGTGGATGCGGCCGTCGACGACCGCGGCGTCGAGGGTGTCGACGATCTGCCGGAGCTTGGTCGCGTCGCGGTGCTGGAGCAGCAGGCCGAGGAACGGGTGCGGGTGCTGCTCCTGCAGGTCGGCGAGGCTCGCGGCGTCGGTCGAGAAGCCGGTCTTGGTCTTGCGGGTCTTCGGCATCGCCAACTCGGTGAACAGGACCTCCTGCAGCTGCTTCGGCGAGCCGAGGTTCACCTCGTGGCCGATCTCGGCGAAGGCCTGCTGCGCGAGCTCGGCCGCGCGCTCCCCCAGGTCGTGCGACAGACCGGTGAGCACGGGCCGGTCGATGCCGACGCCGATGGTCTCCATGCCGGCGAGGACCGGGACGAGCGGGAGCTCGATCGTGTCGAGGACCCGGAGCGAGGACTCGTCGACCCGGGCGCGCAGGGCCGTGTCCACGCGGAGCACGTACCAGGCGTGCACCCCGACGTTCACCGGGTCGGTCTCGGGCACGAGCTGGTTCGGGTCGGCGGTCGGGAGTTCCTCGCCGAGCTCCTGGTAGACGAGGTCGGCGAGGGGCTGGCCCTGCTTGCCGGGCTGCGCGAGCCACCCGGTCAGTCGGGCGTCACCGGCGATGCCGTGCACGGTGATGCCGACCGTGCCGAGCGCCTTGATCGCGGCCTTGGCGTCGTGGAAGTGCTTCGGCGCATCGGAGGCGAACCAGGCCGCGAGCTGCTCGTAGTCCTTCGTGCCACTGCCGCCCGGGACCAGCACGGCGTCGTCGTGGGTCGCGATGCCGATGGCGCTGAGGCGGCCGTCGATGACCTCGACCGCGACGCCGAACCCGTTCTCGGCGTCCTTCGCGACCTTCTGGTCGAGCCAGTGGCCGAGCTCCTCGTCGATGACGGTCTTCACGGGCGGCGGGGTCGGCGCACCGCTGTCGACGGCGCCCTCGGCAGCGGTGCCGTCGGACGGCTCGCCGGTGCCCGCGACCTTGAGCACGCGGTCGAGCAGGGTGCGGAACTGCAGCTTCGCGAACAGCTCGCGCACGGCCTGCTCGTCGAGCGGGCGGAGCGCCACGTCGCCGGGGCCCACCGGCAGCTCGACGTCGTCCACCAGTCGGTTCAGCCTGCGGTTGCGGATCGCCCGGTCCTTCTGGTCGCGCAGGTTGCCGCCGACCACGCCCTTGATCTCGTCGGCGTGCTCGAGGACGCCGTCGAGCGAGCCGTACTGGGTGATCCACTTCACCGCGGTCTTCTCGCCGACCTTGTCGATGCCGATGAGGTTGTCGCTCGTCTCACCGACGAGGGCGGCGATGTCCGGGTACTGGTGCGGTTCGATGCCGTACCGCTCGTACACCTTGTCGCGGTCGTAGCGCGTGAGCTCGGACACCCCGCGGACCGACGGGTACAGCAGCGTCACGTCGTCGTTGACGAGCTGGATCGAGTCGCGGTCGCCCGAGACGACGTACACCTGGTAGCCCTGCTCGGACCCCTGGCGGGCGAAGGTGGCGAGGATGTCGTCGGCCTCGTAGTCCTCCTTCGTGACGGTGGTGATGCCCATCGCCTCGAGCGCCTGCTGCAGGAGCGGGATCTGCCCCTTGAACTCGGCCGGGGTCTCGGAGCGGGTGCCCTTGTAGTCCTCGTACTCCCGCGTGCGGAAGGAGAACCGGGAGATGTCGAACGCGACCGCGAGGTGCGTGGGCTTCTCGCGCTGGAGGAGCATGAGCAGCATCGAGATGAAGCCGTGGATGGCGTTCGTGTGCTGCCCCTCGCGGTTCACGAAGCTGTCGACCGGCAGGGCGTAGAAGGCACGGAAGGCGAGCGAGTGGCCGTCGATGACCATGAGGGTAGGCTTTGCGGAGTCCGACACCCGGACAGCCTACCGACGCCATACGACACGGGAGTCCTGCGCGCGTGACCGACGAAGCGACCACCGGTGGAACCCTCGCCGACGCCGGGGTGGACCCCCGTCTGGCCGACCGCGGCATGGGGGAACTCGCCGAGAAGATGGGCATGGTCATCACCGAGCTGACCGCCGAGCGCGCGGTCGGGTCGATCCCGGTCGAGGGCAACCGGCAGCCGGTCGGCCTGCTGCACGGCGGCGCGTACGTCGTGCTCGCCGAGAGCCTCGGGTCGATGGCCGCGAACGTGCACGCCGGCCCGGGTCGGTACGCCGTCGGGATCGAGCTGAGCGCTTCGCACTCGCGCAGCGCCACGAGCGGCCGGGTCACCGGGACGTGCACGGCGATCCACCTCGGCGGGACGCTCACCACGCACGAGATCGTGCTCACCGACGACGAGGGCCGACGCTGCTCGACCGTCCGCATCACGAACATGATCCGCGAGCGGCGCTGACCCCGCAGCCGTCAGTCCTCCGGCGGTCGCTGCAGCAACAGTCGCGCGTCGCCGAAGCCGAGCCGCCGGTAGAGCCGCTCCCCGACGACGCTCGAGTGCACGACGACCCGTTCCGCGCCGGCCTCGTCCGCGAGGTCGACCAGCGCGGCGACGAGCGCACCCGCGACGCCCCCACCACGCAGGTCCGGGTGCACGTAGACGCTCTGCAGCTCCGCCGCGACGCGGCCGTGCGGCCGGTGCGGCACCGGCGGGCGCGGGTTCAGCGCGAGCCACGCCATGCCGAGCACGACGCCGCCCCGTTCCGCGACGACGCACCGGTGCGAGTCCGCGTGCTCGCGCCCGAACGCCGCCGTCGCGTCGCGGTACGCCTCGGGTGTGACGGTCGGTACCCGACCGTCCTCCTCGACGCTCCACCGCCACCGCAGGTCGGCCACCGCTGCCATGTCCTCCGGCCGGGAGGCACGGATCACCACGTCGTCCATGCCCCCACCCTGCCAGGTGGCCGGTCCGCGGCGGGGCCGACCCGCGCCTCCCGTCCGACCCGCACCACGCGTCGGCCGTCACCCGCGCCGACGGAGCAGACGACGTCGGGTCGCGGGCGCCCACCCGACGGTTCCTGCTCCATCGGCGGCCGGGGCGGGCGGCCCGGGAACGCGACAAGCGCCGCCGGACGGTGTCCGGCGGCGCTTGTCGCGTGAGCGAGCGGGTGCTACTTCTTGGCGCTGAGCTGCTCGATGATCGCCTTGGCGACGTCGTGCATGGTGAGGCGGCGGTCCATCGACGCCTTCTGGATCCAGCGGAACGCCTCGGGCTCGGTGAGGCCCATCTTCTCGTTGAGCAGGCCCTTGGCGCGGTCGACGAGCTTGCGGGTCTCGAAGCGCTCGACCAGGTCGGCGACCTCGGCCTCGAGCGTGATGATCTGCTGGTGCCGCGAGAGGGCGATCTCGATCGCGGGGAGCAGGTCGTTCGGGGTGAAGGGCTTCACGACGTAGGCGAGGGCACCGGCCTCGGTCGCGCGCTCGACGAGGTCCTTCTGGCTGAACGCCGTGAGGAGGACCACCGGAGCGATGTGGTTCTTGGAGAGCTTCTCGGCCGCGGAGATGCCGTCGAGCTGGGGCATCTTGACGTCCATGACCACGAGGTCCGGGCGGAGGTCGGTCGCGAGCTGCACGGCGGTCTCGCCGTCACCCGCTTCGCCGACGACGTCGAAGCCGTTGTCGCGGAGGATCTCGACGATGTCGAGACGGATGAGCGACTCGTCCTCGGCGACGACGACGCGACGCGGTGCTGCTGGGGTTGCTTCTGTGTCACTCACGACGGAGAGCCTACTAGACGGCCGGAGAGGACGCCGCCGGGCATCCCGACGGACGACCGGCCCGACCGAGGACCCGGCCGACGGACGATCGGTACGAGTGGCGGGACTCGAACCCGCACGCCGTGAGGCAGAGCATTTTGAGTGCCCCGTGTCTACCGTTCCACCACACTCGCGAGGAGACCAGGCTAGCAGCCCGGCACGCCGCACCCCGTTCGCGCGCCCGCCGTCCGCCGCGGTCGTCGTCCGCCGCGGTCGCCGTCCGCCGCGGTCGTCGGGGCCGGCCGCTACAGTCGGTCGCACGGGGATGCGGGGGCGCGAGGCCGACGTCGTCGTCCCCTCGCACCGACCCGGAGGCACCCATGACCGACGACGCCCTGTTCTCGAGCCTGTTCGCCGCGGTGGCCGCAGCCCCCGACGACGTCGGCCTGCGCGGGCAGGTCGCACAGCTCCTGCTCGACCGCGGCCGTCCGGCGGAGGCGCTGCAGCACGCGGCGGTCGCCCTGCAGCACGCCCCGCGCGACGCGACCGCACTGCGGGTGCTGACCGCGGCGTCCGCAGCCCTGCGCGGGTCGGCGGCGGGCGACGCCGTCCCGACCCCGGAGCGCGGGACCGACGGCGGCGTCCGGCCGCACGCGGATGCGGCACCGGAGGCGACCGGGGACCGCAGCACCGCGGCGGACGGCGACCACCCCGCCGACGCGGGCGGTCCCGGGACCGGCACCGCGCCTCCCGGCCGTGCCGGCGACGACTTCGACTGGCGACGTGCGGAGGCGGAGCTGGGACACGTCGTGCCGCCGCCGTTCGTCGACGCGACCCCGACGTCCGACCGGTCCACGGCGGACGGCGACGGCGACCGCCCGGAGCGGATCCGGGTGGACGGCGGCGACGGGGAACCGGTCGTCGACGTCGAGGTGGAGCGCCCGCAGGTGACCCTCGCCGACGTGGGCGGCCTCGAGGACGTCAAGCAGCGGATCCGGGAGTCGTTCCTCGAACCGATGCGGCACCCCGAGCTGGCGGCGGCGTTCGGCAAGACCCTCCGCGGCGGCCTCGTGCTGTACGGCCCGCCCGGGTGCGGCAAGACGTTCATGGCGCGGGCGATCGCCGGAGAGCTCGGTGCGCACTTCCTCACCGTGCGCATCGACCAGGTGCTCGACCCGTACGTCGGCGCGACGGAGAAGAACCTGCACGCCGTGTTCGAGGCCGCGCGGGCCAAGGCGCCCGCGGTCCTGTTCCTCGACGAGATCGACGCCCTCGGGGCACGCCGCTCGAGCATCGGCACGGGGTGGAGCGGCCTGCGGCAGATGGTCAACCAGCTGCTGCTCGAGCTCGACTCGGTCGGGTCGGACAACGACGGCCTGTTCGTCCTCGCCGCGACGAACAGCCCGTGGGACGTCGACCCCGCGCTCCTGCGACCCGGTCGCTTCGACCGGATGACGCTCGTGCTACCGCCCGATGCCCCGGCTCGCGAGGCGATCCTCCGGCACCACTTCGCGCGACGGCCGATCGCCGGGATCGACCTCGCGGAGGTCGTCGCCGCGACCGAGGACTTCAGCGGAGCCGACCTGGAGCACCTCGTCACCTCGGCGGCGGAGCAGGCGATGGCGCGGTCGGTGGCCGCCGGACGGATCGAACCGGTCGTGATGGACGACGTCCTGCGTGCCCGCTCGCAGGTGCAGCCGTCGACCGGGTCCTGGCTCGTCACGGCGAAGAACGTCGCGGCCTTCGCGAACGCGGACGGCCGGTACGACGACCTCGTCGCGTACCTGCGGCGCAAGCGTGTCCTCTGACGCCGACGCGACCGCGTCCGCGGCGGCACTGGCCGGGTCGCTCCGCGCCGTCGGGCAGCTCGACCGTGCGGAGCAGGTGCTGCGCGAGGCATCCGCGCACGCGCCCGAGGACCCGGTGCTGCTCGTCGAGTGGGCGACCCTGCTCCAGCACCGCGGCGACCTCGCGGGCGCCGAGTCCGCCGCGCGAGCCGCGGTCCGCGCCGCGCCCGAGTCGCTCGCGGGGTACGTCCGGCTGGCCCTGGTGCTCGTCGCGGCACAACGCGGGCGCGAGGCGCGGGCCGTCACCGCGCAGCTCGTCGCCCAGGCACCGGACGTGCCCGCGGTCTGGACGACCCACGCGCTGGCCTCCGTCGACGACCGACGCCCGGGGTCGCTCGCGACCGTGCGCGACGCGTACCGCCGGGCGATCGACCTGGCGCCCGACGACCCCGACCACGTGGTCGTCGCCGCGGTCTGCGAGCACGCGTACCGCCGGCACGCGGTCGCGCGGGACCTCGTGGCGCGCGGGCTCGCGATCGCGCCGCAGTCCCCCGCCCTGCTCGGGCTCCGCGCCGAGTACGCGCCCGTCTGCGAGCAGCCGGCCCTGCTGCTCGACCTGCTCACGACGAACCCGTCGGACCAGGAGGCGCGGGAACTGCTCGACGCGGCCGTCACCTGGGAGCGCCGGCTCGCCGCCACCGCTGCGGTGCTGCCCGTCGTGGTCGCGGTCGTCGCGCTCGGTGCGGTCGTCGCCGCTCCGGCTGCCGCCGGCCCGCTGGCGACGCTGCTCGCCGCGGCATCGGGCGGGCTCGCGCTGCTCGTGCGGCGGCGGTACCGCGCCCGGCGGGACCGGCTGCCCACGAGCTACCTCGACACCCTGCCCCGGACCGGACGACGACCGGCCCGGTGGGCGGCGTGGACGGCTGCGGTCGCGGTCGGCGCCGGCGTGGTCCTCGCGTGGACGCCCCTGGACACGGTCGCCCCGGTCGTGGTGCTCGGGGTCCTCGGCGTCGCGGTCGTGGCCGGCCTGGTCGTGGTCGTCGCGCCGCTGCCGGGCGACGACCGGGCGCTCCTCGCCGCCCGACGCCGCTCCGGTCGGGTCGCGTTCGGCACCGCCTGGCGGTACGGCGGGCTGCGCCAGGAGCTCGCGCTCGGGACCGGCCTCGCGGTCGCGGCCCTCGCGGCAGCCGTCGCCGGAGCAGTGCTGCCCACGGCGCCGGACGGAGCGGTCACCGTCGTCGCGTGGCCGGTCGCGCTCGTCGCCGCCGCCTCGTTCGTCGAGGCCGTCCGCGCCGGTCGGCACGCACCGCAGCGCTGGCTCCGCGCCGTCGGCGTGCGCTACCGGCTGGTCGCGCTCCTCGGCCTGACGGTGCTGCTGCTCGTGCTCGGCGCGCTCGGGCTCCGGGACGCGTCGGCACGGGACCTGCCGCACGAGGGTGGGCGCCCCGCTCCGGCACCGGTGCCGTCCTGGGCACCGCCGACGAGCGTGCCGACACCGACGCTCGACCTGCCGTCGTTCCCGCCGTTCGACGTCCCCTCGATCGGCACCTGACCGGCGCGGTCGTCCGCGGCCGGCGGCACCTGAGCAGCGCGGTCGCCCGCGGCCGGCGGCACCTGACCGGCGCGGTCGCCCGCTGCCGGTCCTGGCGCCGTTCGGGCCGTCCGGACGGGTAGGCGGAGGACGAAGCGTGCGCCGCCGAGCGGCGTCTCGTCCGGCGGCGCGTGCTCGGGCGCGTGCGCGAGCGTGCCGCCGTGCGCCGTCGCGATCCCGCGGGCGATCGGCAGCCCGAGGCCGGCCCCGCCGGACCGGACGTCGCGTGCCTCGGCGAGCCGGACGAGCCGGTCGAACACCCGCTCGCGGTCGGCCGCGGGGATGCCGGGGCCGTCGTCCTCGACGATGAGCAGCGCCGCATCGTGCTCGCGCGCGACCGTCACCCGGATGGTGCCCACGCCGTCGGTGGCGCGGGCGGCGTTGTCGACGAGGTTGCCGAGGACCTGCGCGAGTCGGTCGGGGTCGACCTCGGCGGTGACGGCGTGGTCGGGCGCCCGGACGTCGAGCGTCATCGCGGGGAGCCGGACCCGCGCGCGGTCGACCTCGGCACGGGCCCAGGCGACGAGGTCGACCGGGCGTCGGTCGAGGGCGATCCCGCGGTCGAGCCGGGCCATCGTGAGCATGTCGTCGACGAGCCGCGCGGCACGGTCGGCCTGCCGGACCACGTGCACCGCGAGCTCCTCGCGCATCGCCGGGTCGGCGTCCCGGACGAGCGTGTCCGCCGCCGCGCGGACCCCCGCCACGGGGGTGCGCAGCTCGTGGGCGGCGTCGGAGAGGAAGCCACGGACGCGCTCCTCGGCGGCCACGGCCTGCGCCTCGGCACCCTCGACGGCGTCGAGCATGTCGTCGAGGGCCACCGCGACCCGGCCGATCTCGGTGTCCCGGCGCGTCGGCCGGAGACGACGGCCGCGGTCGCCCTGCGTGATGGACCGTGCGGTGGCGGCGAGCTCGTCGAGGGGACGGAGCGAGCGCCGCACGACGAACACGACGCCGACCACGGCGACACCGAGGAACGCGAGCGAGGCACCGCCCATCACCCAGCCGAGCTGGGTGAGGGTCTCCTCGACGTCCCGGGTCCCCGCGGTGAGGGTGATCCGGGTGCCGTCGTCGAGCACCGACCGGAGTGTCAGGACCCCGTCGTCGGACGAGACGGACGACGACGCCACCGAGACGCCGCCCGTCCGCGCGGTCGACGACGTGCCGTCCGACGCGTCGGTCCCGCGGTCCGCGGTCGACCCCGAGGTCGCGGAGCCGCGGCCCTCGCGACCCGCGGGTCCGGGGAGGGTCGCGGGGTCCGGCGGTCCGGAGCGCAGCTGGTCGGGCGTGGGTCCGGCGTCGACGGCCGCTCCGTCGGGTTGCACGATCCGGACCGACAGTCCCTGTGCGGACAGCCGGTCGGCCAGGTCGTCGGCGTCGAGCACGCCGACGAGGGCCGCCGCGGCCGAGGCACGGTCGCGCAGTCGGTCCTCGACCTGGGCGCGGAGCCGGGCGCCGAGGACCGCCTCGACCGCGACGACGAGTCCGGTGAGCAGGACGGCGAGGAGCACGAGCACGGCGACGACGGTGCGCAGCCGGAGCGACGGGGTGCGCAGGCCACGCTGCCCCGCGGGACCCGCAGCGTCCGCGGGACCCGCAGCGTCCGCGGGACCCTCCGTGCCCGCGGGACCCGCAGCGTCCGCGGGACCCTCCGTGCCCGCGGGACCCGCCGTGCCCGCGGTGCCCGCGTCGGCAGTCACGCCGCACCCCGGTCGACACCGAGCCGGTACCCGAGGCCCCTGACCGTGTGCACGAGCCGGGGCCCGTGCGCCTCCATCTTGCGACGCAGCGCGCTGAGGTGGACCTCGACGAGGTTCCCCGCGACCGCGTCGTAGCCCCACACCTGCGTCGTGATCTGTCCCTTCGAGACCGTCCGGCCGCGGCTCTCGGCGAGGAAGCGGAGCAGCCGGAACTCCGTCGCGGTGAGGTCGAGCAGCACGCCGCCGCGCCGGACCGTCGCGCCCTCGGGGTCGATCACGAGGTCACCGACCTCGATCACGCTGGGCACGCGACCGCGCCGACGGAGCACTGCCGTCACGCGCGCGACGAGCTCGGCCATCGCGAACGGCTTCACCACGTAGTCGTCGGCGCCCTCGGCGAACCCGCGGAGCCGGTCGTCGAGCTCGTCCCGCGCCGTCATCATCACCACGGCGGCGTCCGAGCGGGCCCGGATGCGGGCGGCCAGGGCGATGCCGCTCGGGCCCGGCAGCATCCAGTCGAGGAGGACGAGGTCGGGGACCGCGCGCTCGAGGTCGTCGACGACCGTCCGACCGTCGGCCGCGGCGGCGACGAGGTGCCCCTCGGCGCGCAGGGTCGTGACGACGGCGGTGCGGAGCGTGTCGTCGTCCTCGACCACGAGGATGCGTGCTGGTGCGTTCACGGCGGCAACCGTAGGTGGGTTCGGCCCGCACGGAGCATGGAGCGACCTGGACATCACCTGGACTTCAGTCCTGCTTCAGGTTCGGATCGGACCGTCGTCCTCGCCGGCGGACCGACCCGATCCGCCCGACGAACAGGAGACACCATGCACGACGAACGACACGACCAGCCCACCGGTGACCGCCGTCGCCGGACCCTCCGTGCCGCGGGCATCGGCACCGCGGCCGCCGCGGTGCTCGTGCTCGGCGGGATCGGCGTCACTGCCGCGATGGCCGACGGGGGCGGGAACGCGCCGACGGTGACCGCACCGAGCGGAGCGCCCAGCGGTGCGCCGACCGGGGCACCGAAGGGCGCACCCACGCCCGGCGTCGGCGGCACGGACGCGAAGGGCAAGGACGCGACCGGCAAGGACGCGAAGGGCAAGGACGCCGCGGGCCCCGGCGGATCGGCTGCGCCGGCTCCGGGGTGCGTCGCACTCCCGGCTCCCGGTGGCACCGCTCCGAAGCCGCCCGCGGACGGCACGGCGCCGAAGGACGCGCCCGCTCCGCCCGCACCGCCCGCCGACGGCACCGCGCCGAAGGACGCGCCCGCTCCGCCCGCACCGCCCGCCGACGGCGCGACGCCGAAGGACGCGCCGGCCGCACCGCAGCAGGGCGACCAGGCGACCCCGGCACCGACCTCCGGGTCCTGACCCGGACCGCACCAGGAGCGGGAGGCGCACCCGCCGGCCGGGCGGCCGTCGCGGGGCGCGCCTCCCGGCCGGCGTTCCGCACACGGGAGCCGACCCGTCGACGCGGGGCGCGCCTCCCGCCACGGGGTCCCGCGACCGCAGGCCGACGCGTCGACCCGGGTCGCGCCTCCCGGCCCGGGTCCCGGACCCGTCAGCGGCGCTCGAGCGCCTCGATCGCGGCCACCAGACCGGCTCGTCGCGGCGACCGCCGCGGCAGGACCGCGAGGAGGGCGCGGAGCACCTCCGGGTCCGCGGCACCGTCCGCCGTGCGCGACCACGCGTGCAGCGCCTCCGCGCCGCCGTCGGTGAGCACCGACTCGCGGAACCGCAGACGCACCGCGTCGCGCAGGTCGTCGACCCCCGGGGACGCCGAACCCGGCAGCACCGGTCCGGGGTACCCGTCGACGGCCTGGAGGCGCGCCCCGCGGTCGAGCGCGGACAGCACCGTGTCGACGTCGGTGCGGATCCCGGTCAGGCGGTACGGACGCGACGTCAGACGCGCGTCCGGCGCGTGCTCCGCGAGGACGCGCCGCAGCCGCACCACCTCGGCACGCAGCGTCGGCACCGCGCGGCGGTCGCCGTAGACGGCGACCGCGAGGTCCTCGGCGGCGAGCCCGCCGGGCGTCGATGCGAGCACGGCGAGGACCTCGGAGTGCCGCTCCGACAGACGGACCGAGCGGTCGCCCGTCCGCAGGGTCGCGGTGTCGGACCCGAGCAGGTCGAGCTCGGACCGGACGGGGGTCCGGCGCCGGGCGACGCCCGCGGTGGGCTCCTCGGTCGCCGCTCCCGGCGGACGCCGCACGGCGGCGAGGGCGATCTGCGCCTCGGCCGCTGCGGCGGTGGCGGTGAGGAGCGGCAGGGTGTGCCGTTCGACGGCCCGGTCGTCGCCGGTGATGTCGAGGGCGCCCACGACCGAGCCGTCGGCCGCGTGGAGCGGGACCGCCGTACACGAGAACGCCTTGACGGCGGTGGCGTAGTGCTCCTCCGACCGGATCTGCACGCCGCGGCCGAGTCGGAGGGCCGTCCCCGGGGCGCTCGTGCCGACGTGGTCCTCCGCCCAGTCGGCGCCCGCGGTGAAGCCCATGTCCTCCGCGGCGCGTCGAGCGCGGCGGGCACCGTCGACCCAGACGATGCAGCCCGTCGCGTCGGTCACCGCGACCACGCAGCCCGCGGCGCGCACCTCGTCGAGGAGCAGCCGGCGGACCACCGGCAGGGCGGTCCCGATCGGACCCTCGGCGCGGAGGGCGTCGAGCTGGTCGTCGTCGAGGGCGAGGGCCGGGGTGCCGTCCGGGTCGACCCGGGACGAGCGACGCCACGACGCGGCGACGAGCGGGCGGAGACCGGCGGGGACGGGCACGTCGCCTCCCCTCGCAGGTCGCGGCCGCGTCGTCGCGGTCGGTGGGGTCAGCCTACGTCGGGCGGGGTGCGGGGGCCAGGGGTCGGGGGTCGGCCGTGGCTCGGGCGGTCGGGCGCGGTGCTGGCGGTCCGGCACCGGTCCGGCACCGGTCCGGCGCCGGTCCGGCGCAGGTCGGGCGAGGTCCGGGCGGTCGGTCGGTCGAGTCGGTCAGGCGCGGTTCGCGCGCAGCAGCCGGTCCACCGCGATCATCGCGCCGCCGACCACCGCGGGGATGCCGCCGCCGGGGTGCACCGACGCACCGACGCGCCACAGCCACGGCCGCCACCGGTCGTTGTACGACGGTCGGTGGAACGGCCCGCTCTGCCACGGCGGTCGCGCGGCACCGTACAGTGCGCCGTGCGGTTCGCCCAGGGTGCCGTAGTGCTGCGGGTCGAGCACGGTCTGTTCGTCGAGCAGGTCCGTGAGGGGTCCGTCGAGCCCCATCGCCCGGGACACACGGTCCACCTCGCGGCGCACGAAGGGGTGGTCGACCGAGTAGTGGCCGCCGTCGGCGGGTGCGGTGAGCAGGATGCCGAGGGTGCCGCGCGCGTTCGGGTAGACCTCGCCCGGGCGGTACTGGTTGACGAACACCATCGTGTCGGCCGGCTCGTCGCCCGCCTCCAGGCTGCGGTGAAGCGCGGCCGGCTTCGTCGGCAGCACCACGCTGTGGGTGGCGATCTCCGCCGGGAGTTCCTCGCGCAGCACGCCGTACAGGGCGACGGCCGAGCAGGACAGCGTGCGCGGGCGCAGTCGGGGCAGTGCCGGGACCCGCGACGGGCCGGTCAGCTGTGCGAGCCGGTCGGCGTCGAGCGCACTGACGACGAGGTCTGCGCGGTGGTGACCGAGGTCGGTGGTGACCGAACCGCGCTCGATGCGGGTGACGACCTCGCCGGTGCGCACCTCGCACCCGGCGGCCTCGGCCAGGCGCGTCAGCGCGAGCACGATCTCGTACACGCCCCCGCGCGGGACCCACGCCCCGGTCGCCGCCATGATCGCGGGCATGCTCGCGTACAGGGCCGGGGTGCGAGCAGGCGAGACACCGGCGTTCAGCGTGTGGATCGCGATGATCTCGCGCAATCCGTCGGGCAGCCAGGGCAGGCCGTCGAGGTAGGCGCGCGTCGTGAGGCGTGAGCCGTAGACGGCGAGCAGCCGGCGGACGGCCGGGAGCGCCGCACGGTCGAGCGGGTCGGCGAGCAGCAGTCGGGTGACGTCGTCGGCCAGCGGCGCGTGCAGCTCGGAGAACCGCCGCCACGCGGGGTACCAGGGGTGGTCCGGTGCCACCGGTAGGGAGGTCTCCTCGCCGGCGTGGTAGTACCGGCCCACCTCGGGCATCCGGACGAGGTCGAGGTCGGCGTCGACCCGGTCGAGTGCGGCTCCGCCGTCGGCGCGCGACCGGTCGAGTTCGGCTCCGCCGTCGGCGCGCGACCGGTCGAGTTCGGCTCCGCCGTCGCCGAGGCGACGCAGCAGTTCGTCCCACACGGCGGGGAAGGTCACGAGCGAGGGCCCGGTGTCGATGCGCTCGTCGCCGAGCTGGATCCGGCGGCTCTTGCCGCCCAGCTCGCCGGACGCCTCGAGCAGCGTGACCCGGTGACCGGCACGGGCGAGCAGCGCGGCGGCGGTGAGGCCGCCGATCCCCCCGCCGACGACGACGACGCGGCTCACCGGGTCCCCCCGAGCACGATCGAGACCAGGAGCAGCACCCCGGCGAACGTCCCGGCGATGTACGGGAACGCCACGGACAGCCGGTACAGACGGTGGCCGGTCGCCGGCGTCGGATCGCGGAACAGGCACACCACGAGCACACCCGCGATGAGGAGGTCGACGACGGCGACGGGCACGCTCACCACCGCGAAGAGCGCCACGGACACGAGCCACCAGGCGCCGCTCCAGAGCGCGGTCCCGCGTGGGCCGAGGAGCACGGCGGTCGTGGTGATGCCCGCATCCCGGTCCTCCCCGATGTCCTGCACCGCGTCGAACGCGTGCTTGGCGACGCTCCACGCCATGAGCCCGAGGGCGGCCGGCCAGACCGGCGTCTCCGCGAGGGCCGCTGGGACGATGACCAACGGCAGCGCATAGGCCGCGTTGCTCAGGGAGTCGAGGAACGGACGCGCCTTGAACCGCAGCGGCGGCGCCGAGTAGAAGACGAAGACGCCGACGTACAGCAGGATCGCGGCGTTCGCGAGCGGCGGCAGTGCGACGAGGAAGTACACCAGGAACGGGACGTTCGTGACCGCGACCGCCCAGGCGATGAGCCGGACCTCGGACTGGCGGATCCGGGCACCCTCGATCGATCCCTTGCGCGGGTTGGTGGCGTCGGTGTCCTGGTCGTACACGTCGTTGACGCCGTAGATGAGCAGGTTGAACGGCAGGGTGAGCCACAGGAGCACCGGCAGGGCGCGGACGTCGAACAGCGCGCCGGTGAGCCAGACGCCGACGAGACCGGAGCCGATCGTGTTGATCCACAGCACCGGCCGCGAGATGTGCACGAGTCGGCGCACGGCCGTGGCGGTCCCCGAGGGGGTGGTGCGCAGCATCCACTCACTCCCGTCGGTCACAGGGCCGAGGCTACCCGGTGCACCTCGACAACCGGCGGAGTCGCCCCCGCCACACTGGTCGGATGCGCATCATGCTGCTCACCGCCGGCACCCGCGGTGACGTCGAGCCGTTCGCGGCGCTGGCACGGCACGCCGTCGCGCGGGGTCACGAGGTCCGGTTGGCGCTGCCCGACGACGCCGCAGCGCCCGACGGGGTCGACTCCGTGCCGCTCGGTCTGGACGTGCAGCGGATGCTCACGCCGCGCGGCCGGACCCCGCTCGCACTCGCTCGTCACCTGCGCGTCGAGGTCCGCCCGGCGATGCAGCGGATGCTCGCCGCAGCCGTGCGGGAGAGCATCGCCTTCGCGCCGGACGTGGTGGTGCACCACCCGCTGGTGCTCAGCGCGCCGATGGTGGCGGACGCGCTCGGCGTGCCGCGGGTGCTCGTCGAGTTCGCCCCGGTCGCCACGGCGAGCGAGCGGATCCCCGCGGCCGGAGGGCCCACCGCGACCCGCGACCTCGGTGCGGCCAACCGGTTCACCTACGCCGTCCCGCGAGCCGCGGCACGGCTCTTCGACACCGACGTGGCCCGTGCCGCAGCGGAACTGCCGGGCGGCCGTCGTCCCGCCCACCGGACGGCGTCGAGCGCCGTGCTCATGGCCGTCAGCCCCACGCTGCTGCCGCGTCCCGACGACTGGCCGGCGCGGGTGCACCAGACCGGGGCCTGGTACGACGGCGCTGACGAGGCCGGAGCGGACGCGGCGGTGCGCGACTTCCTGCGGGGCGGTCCGTCCGTCGTCGCCTCCTTCGGGTCGATGGCCGTCGGCGACGCGACGGCCCGTGGTGCGGCGGTCGTCGCAGCCGCACGGGCACACGGGCTCCGGGTGTTGCTCGTGACCGGGTGGGGTGGGCTCGCACTGCCGACGGGAGGACCGGACGACGACGTCCTGGCCGTCCGCTCGGTCCCGTTCGACGCGGTCCTGCCGCACGCGACGCTCGTGGTGCACCACGGCGGGGCCGGGACCTCGCACGCGGTCGCCCGGGCGGGTGTGCCGGCGGTCGTCGTGCCCGTCACCGCCGACCAGCCGTTCTGGGCAGCGCAGCTCCACCGCCAGGGTGTCGCCGCCGCCCCGGTCCCGCTGCGCCGTGTGTCGGCCGACACACTCGGGCGCGCGATGGGCGACGCGCTGTCGCGTCGCGGACGTGCGGCCGAGGTGGGGCGGGCCGTGCGGCGGGAACAGGGGGTGCAGCGGGCGGTCGACGTGCTCGAGTCAATGGGAGCCGGGTCGGCGTCGGACGTCGTGGGCCCGCCGTCGGGGTCGGTGCGGGCATCCGCCGGCGGGCCGTGACGTCCTCAGCCTCGGGCTGCCGTCCGGGGGTGCGCCGCGGGTTGCGCGGCCGTCGGCTGCTCACCCGTGGGTTGCTCTGCCGCCGGCTGCTCACCCGAGGGTTGCCCTGCCGTCGGCTGCTCACCCGCGGGTTGCCCTGCCGTCGGCTGCTCTGCCGTGGGTTGCCCTGCCGTCGGCTGCTCTGCCGTGGGCAGGAGCCCGAAGGCGCGGAGCTCGGCGTCGGTGAACATCCGTGACCGGGTGAGGAACCGCTTGCCCTCGGGGACCTCGACGGAGAACCCACTGCCCCGACCCTCGACCACGTCGATCGTCAGGTGCGTGTACTTCCAGTACTCGAACTGGGAGCGCGACATGTACACCTCGACCGGAGCCGTGCCCGCCACCTCGAGCGTCCCGAGCAGCACGTCGCCCGGTCCGGTCCGGAACATGCCGACGGGGTAGCACATCGGACTCGAGCCGTCGCAGCAGCCACCCGACTGGTGGAACATCAGGGGGCCGTGCCGGGCGGCGAGGGAGCGCAGGAGCTCCTCCGCCGCCGGCGTGACCGCGACCCGGTCCGGGACCGTCCCGGCGGCGGGGCCGGTCCCCTCGGACCGGCCGACGGTGGCACCGCCGTCCGGCAGCGGCATCAGAAGAACCCCATCGGACCCTCGGCGTACGACACGAGCAGGTTCTTCGTCTGCTGGTAGTGGTCGAGCATCATCTTGTGGTTCTCGCGCCCGACGCCGGACTGCTTGTAGCCGCCGAACGCCGCGCCCGCCGGGTACTGGTGGTACGTGTTCGACCAGACGCGACCCGCCTGGATGTCACGGCCGGCCCGGTAGAGCGTCGTCGCCTCGCGGCTCCACACCCCGGCACCGAGGCCGTACAGCGTTTCGTTGGCGATCCGGATCGCGTCGTCGTAGCCGCTGAACCGGGTCAGGGCGAGGACCGGGCCGAAGATCTCCTCCTGGAAGATCCGCATCGCGTTGTCGCCCTCGAACACGGTCGGGGTCACGTAGTAGCCGCCGCTGAGTTCGCCGCCGAGGTCGGCGCGCTCGCCGCCGGTGAGCAGCTTCGCGCCCTCCTGCTTGCCGATGTCGATGTAGCTCAGGATCTTCTCGAGCTGGTCGTTCGACGCCTGCGCTCCGATCATGGTCGACAGGTCGAGCGGGTGGCCCTGCTTCACGGCGCGGACACGGTCGAGGCCGTCGGCGACGAACCCGTCGTAGATCTCCTCCGCGACGAGCGCCCGCGACGGGCAGGTGCAGACCTCGCCCTGGTTGAGGTTGAAGAAGGCGAACCCCTCGAGCGCCTTGTCGTAGAACGCGTCTCGTTCCTGGGCGACGTCGGCGAAGAACACGTTCGGGCTCTTCCCGCCGAGTTCGAGTGTCACCGGGATGAGGTTCTGGGAGGCGTACTGCATGATGAGCCGCCCCGTGGTGGTCTCCCCCGTGAAGGCGACCTTCCGGACGTCGGGGTGCTGCGCGAGCGGCGCGCCGACCTCGAAGCCGAACCCGTTGACGACGTTGAGGACGCCGGCGGGGAGCAGGTCCTCGATGAGTCCCAGCAGCACGTGGATGGAGGCCGGCGTCTGCTCGGCGGGCTTGAGCACGACGCAGTTGCCGGCGGCGAGGGCGGGGGCGAGCTTCCACACCGCCATCAGGATCGGGAAGTTCCACGGGATGATCTGCGCGACCACGCCGAGCGGTTCGTGGAAGTGGTATGCGACGGTGTCGTGGTCGATCTCCCCCGTCGAGCCCTCCTGTGCCCGGATCGCCCCGGCGAAGTACCGGAAGTGGTCGATCGCGAGGGGGATGTCGGCGCCGAGGGTCTCGCGGATCGGCTTGCCGTTCTCCCACGTCTCGGCGACGGCGAGCATCTCGAGGTTCTGCTCCATCCGGTCCGCGATCCGGTTGAGGATGTTCGCGCGTTCGGTGACGCTCGTCCTCCCCCACGCCGGGAACGCCTTCCAGGCCGCGGCGACGGCCTTGTCGACGTCCGTGGAGTCACCCCGGGCGACCTCGGTGAAGGTCTTGCCGGTGACCGGGGTCGGGTTCTCGAAGTACTGCCCACCCGTCGGCGGGACGTACTCCCCGCCGATGTAGTGGTCGTACCGGGGGCGGAAGGAGACGAGCGCTCCGTCCTCGCCCGGCGCGGCGTAGGTGGTCGGCGATGCTGCGATGGTCATGGTGGTGCCCTCTCGACGACGGTGTCGACGGCGCACGGTCTGCGCGCCTCGGTCGGGAGGCTACGACCGCCGAGGTTGCACCCGGTTGCGAGCAGTCCGGTCCGACGGGGGCCCCGGTATGGTCGGGTGCATGGGGATGCAACACCCGCTGGTGGACGGGACCGGTGACGGCTACGTGGTCAGCGAGACCGTCGGGTCGATCGTGACCCTCACGCCGATGCGTGCCGACCTCGTCGTCCAGGCCACGGCCGCCGGACTGCGGGTGGTGTTCCTCACCCCCGAGACCACCCGGCTGACCGAACCCTTCCGGCAGGTCCTCGACGCGGCCGACGGACGCTGGGTCGTCCGGTCGGCCGAGGGCGCGCTCCGTGACGGGTCGACCGGTACGGCGCTGCTGGGAGTCGCCGACGCCTTCCGCGCTCCGGGGACGACCGACGCCGTCGACCCGCGCTACCTCGAGCTCCCTCGTCCGGAGCAGGTGCAGTTCGTGGTGTCGGCGTCGATCCGACACCGCGCCGACGCCGGAACGCGTCTCGGACGTGCGTGGGAGACCTTCGCGGCGCTCGGACCCGGCTCGACACCGGCCGGGTGGGGCACCCACGAGCCGGTCGAGGCCGACTGGGACAAGGACACGCTGACGGCGGCGGCACGCGGCAGGATGCCGGCGGACGCGCGGTTCGTCGTCGTCGGGGACGCCGGCGCACCACTCGCCGGTTCGGTGACCGCGCGACGGACCGAGCACGGTGTCGAGGAGGTCGTGGCCGGCCTCGTCGGCGTCGGAGCACCGGGGACCCCGGAGGTGCAGCGCGCGCACGACGCCGCGACCGTGCTCCTCGCCGACCTCTGCAGCACGGCCCTCCCGCTCGTCGCGCTCGTCTTCGCGCGGGTCGGGTCGCGGGACCTGACCCTCCGACCGGTGCTCGAGCAGGAGCCGGAGCCGGTCGCGATGCTGCTCGGAGCACCCGCCGTGCGGGGGCTCGGGCTCGACGTCGACGAGATGCGGGATCGCTTCGGCGCCGAACGCGTCGGTCGCCCGCGCGTCCCGTCGCTCGTCCTGCGGTTCCGGGACGGACCGTCGCGCCCGGACGCCACCGGGTGGGAACGCCTGCGACCGGTCGTCGACCACCTCGGACGCGATGCGGTCGAACGCCTCACCGGCCGCGACTTCGGTGCGGCACGGTCGACCGGACCGGAGGGAGACCGCGATGCCTCGTGAGCTGAACGTCATCGCTCCGACGCTCGTCGGTGATGCTGAGTTCCATCCGGCCGCCGAAGCCGTCGGCCACGGCATCGGTCTCCGACTGGAACGCGACGGACTCGTCGGGCGGTTCAGCGACGCCGAGGGCCGTGTCGTCGCGACGGTGCAACACCCCCGCCGGATCCGATCGGAGTCGGAGGTGCGCCGACTCTTGCCTGACATCGTCGAGCTCCCCGCCCAGGCCGAGGGCGGCGGCTGGTGGTGGACCGACGTCTTCGTGCCGCTCCACGACGAGGACGACGGGACGACGCCCGTGGGCACGGAACCGCTCGGGGTCGCTCTCGCGCGGTCGATCGCCGAGCACGCGGGTGGTGTGCTCTCCGGATCGGGCGAGCAGCGCTCCTGAACGGAAGGGGTTCCCGGCGAAGGTCAGCCGGGTTCCTCCGCACGCCTCATCGCTCGAACCGTCGTGCGAGCTGCCAGTCCACCAGATCCGTGATCGCATCCGTCACGTCGTCCTCAGCCCCCTCAGGACCGTTCGACGAACCCAACTCCGCCGCGAGCGCAGCACACGCCGACTCGTCTTCGACGAACCGGGTGAGCAGGGCGTTCGTCGCCGTCTCGGCAACCTGCTCCAACGCACGGTCGTCCACCTCGCGCCGCAGCAACTCCGTCGCCGGGGTCTCCGCACGCAGTGCCCGCACGATCTCCTCGGACACGGCATCGAACACCGCCGACCACCGCGCCGACGACGCCAGCCCCGCACGCGACGGCGGCCACGTCGGAGCCACGCCGATCGCCCGCTCGACGGCAGCACCATCCTCGGGCTCGCTCCCCGCGGCCTCGCTGCCCACCAACGCCCGCAACCACGCCGGCACGTACTCCGGAGACCGCGGGTGCCGCCGCAACTCATCCGCCCACGACTCGTCGAGCGGCACGGTCAGGTGCAAGTCCGCCGGGTCCAGATCCGGGATGAGTCGGTCGAACCAGATGCGTTCGTCGTGGTTGTAGGAGAACGCAGCGGAGCCGTCGGCGCGGTCCAGGTCCAGCGTCGCCGAGAACCACGTGCCGCGGTCCGGCTCGTTCATGACCTCGCGCAGCTCCTCCCAGAGATCCCTGAAGGGCATGCGGAGGCGGATGGCCTCGAGTGAGCCGTCGGGTCGAGTGCAGCGCCCGACGGAAGTTCCTTCGCCACCGACCCGAGCGACAGTGAACCGCGCTGTCGTCCACTCACGTTGCTCGAGCAGACGACGTGCCTCCGCGGCGATGGTCGCTTCGATCTGTTCTTGCTTGGGCAACACTGTCCTCGTGGTTCGGTGGACATCGGGCTCTGGAGTCGTGCCGCGACCGTCCTGGCCGGACCCGCGTGCCACGGCCTCGCCCCCGACCAGCTCCCGCAACCACGCCGGCACGTACGCAGGAGACCGAGGATGCCGCCGCAACTCATCCGCCCAGGACTCGTCGAGCGGCGACGTCAAATCCATGTCTGCCGGGTCGAGTTCGGGGATCAGCCGATCGAACCGGATGCGTTCGTCGTGGTTGTAGGAGAACGCGGCGGAGCCGTCGGCGCGAACCAGGTCGAGCGTCGCCGAGAACCACGTCCCGCGGTCCAGCGCGGCCATGACCTCGCGGAGCTCCTCCCAGAGGTCGGCGAGCGGGCTCGGGACTTCTATCGGCTCGAGCACCCGACGGGCATCCGCGGCGATGGTGGCTTCGATTTGCTGCTGCTCCGTCGACACTGTCCTCGTCCTCGCCCTCGTCATCGTCCTCATCTGGCGGCCCCCAGAATCAGGGCCGGTCGCATGGCTGCCCTGGACGGCCTCGCGCTGCGCGTTCCCGTCCCCGACCAGCGCCCGCAACCACGTCGGGACGCACTCAGGACTTCGCGGCTACCGCTCGAGCTCATCGATCCACTGGTCAGTGGTGGGTCGCCTCGGCTCGTTGCGCGGTGGACCATCGTCGGGAAACGGGCACGTGGTTCACGGCACGGCGGCCCGTTCCGTGGTGGAAGCTGCACCAGGGGTAGCCTCTGCCCCGTGGACCTCACTCCCTCGCACGCCTTCCTGCAGGCCGTCGCGGTCCTCCACCGGCGCGGATGGGAATCCGTGCGCGTGTTCACCGAGCTGTACGAGATCGGCGACTGGCGCTGCTGGCTCCATGCTTCGGGATGGCGATCAGGAAGACGACCGTTCCGACTCGGCCTGTACATCGGCGCCGACGACTGGGAGATGCCGTTCCCCCACGATCCGTCGGCCTCGATGACGCCAGACGAGATCGCCGACGCCCTCGAACTCGACCTCGACGCGCGCGGGCGTGAGCCGGATCCAGAGTACGGCCCCTGGTACGCCGAACTCATCCGACAGTGCTCGCCGAACCTGTTGCCCCTGTGGCGAGGCGGCGGCGTCCGTCCGAACGTCGTTCCGAGTGCGATGAGCGCGGACGGCGAGATCGTCGTGCTCGACCTCCCGCCGGAACCGCCAGAACCAGCCCGTTCGACCGGTACGCGTTCCTGAGCAGACGACCGTCGGCAGGACCGCATCCCTGGGTCAGCGCGCCCACTCCGGGACGTACCGTTCCGCGCGCCCCTGCGCGATGAACTCCGACCGCCAGGCTTCGAGGCCCGGCGCTGGTTCGGCGTCCGTCCGAGCAACGCGCGGATCGGGCGCGCCGAAGTCGAGCCGGTCGTCGTAGACGAACGAGTACGAGAACGACCCCGCTGAGGTCAGGTGCAGTTCGGCACCGATCCACGTCCCCTTGTCCGGGACGGCTGCGGCCTGCCGGAGTGCACGGAACTCATCGACCATCGGGTCTGGGACCGGCACCGCGACGGCCTGGCCGCCGGACTCGACGCGACCCCGCGTGGTGTGCTCGCTCCCGCAGAACGCCACGAAGAAGTCGGCCGTCTCGAACGCAGGCCCCTGCGTCAGCCACCGGTGAGCGTTCCCCGCGAGGGTCGTCTGTACTTGCTGCGCGGCGACCAAGGACCCACCCGGCGCGGGCTCGGGCGCCGCAGGCCGCTGATCCGCAGCGCCCGTCGCCGGCGCGAGCAGCTCCGCAGGGATCTGCGGGCGCAGGTGTGCGACCAGGCCGATCGGCAGGTGGAGTTCCTGCGGCCCGGGGTTGACGAGCACGCCGTGGTCCGGATCGGCCAACTCGATGACCCGCGCTCCGTTCAACACGACGACCTGGTTTGCCGTCGGCAGGTCCACCTGCAAGCTGTGCTGCTCCCCGGTGAAGACCACGAGTGCCGGTCCGTCATCGAAACGCTTCGCGATCGGGAACGCCGTGTCACCGTCGATGTTCATCGGCACGAGGAGCGGGCTGCTCATGAAGTGGTTCACGAACGCACCGAGCGACGACGGGTCCACGAGTGCCTGCTCGAGCTGGGCGTCGAGCTCCGGGTTCTCCATGCCGCTCACTGCTCGAACCGCCGTGCGAGCTGCCAGTCCACCAGGTCCGTGATCGCGTCCGTCACGTCGTCCTCCGCCCCTTCAGGACCGTTCGACGAACCCAACTCCGCCGCGAGCGCAGCACACGCCGACTCGTCTTCGACGAACCGGGTGAGCAGGGCGTTCGTCGCCGTCTCGGCAACCTGCTCCAACGCACGGTCGTCCGCCTCCCGTCGCAGCAACTCCGTCGCCGGGGTCTCCGCACGCAGTGCCCGCACGATCTCCTCGGACACGGCATCGAACACCGCCGACCACCGCGCCGACGACGCCAACTCGGCGCGCAACGGCGGCCACGTCGGCGCCGCAGCGATCGCCCGCTCGACGGCAGCATGGTCCCCGGATGCTCGCTCCGCGTCCTCGCTGCCGACCAGCTCTCGCAACCACGTCGGCACGTACTGAGGCGACCGAGGGTGCCGCTGCAACTCGTCCGCCCAGGACTCGTCGAGGGGCATGGTCAAGTCCATTTCCGCCGGGTCCAGGTCCGGAACCATCTGGTCGAAGAAGACCCGGTCCTGCCAGTTGTAGGACACTTCGGCCTCCACAGGCTCCCGCATCAGGTTGATCTTCATCGAGAACCACGTCCCGCGTTCCTGGCTCGCACAGGAGTCGTGGAAGGCCCACCACTTCCGTGTGAATGCGAGCGCGGGCCAGAGCACCCCGGTCGATCCGTCTGGACGAACGAACTTGCCGACGACGGAGGCTTCAGGGCCGACGAAGGCACCCTCGAACTGCGCGGAGACCCAGTCCTCCTGGGCCAGAAGGTTCCGGGTTGCTTCCACCAGGGCGGCTTCGTCGTCCGGTGTTCCTGTGCTCACGTCACTCCTGGTCGTTGATCACGGTGTCGGGATGTTGCTGAACGGTCGGACACGGAGCGGTCCGTCTCCGACCTGCCACCTCACATCGTACAAATCGGGTCGAAGGTTCTTGCCCGCATACTCCAAGTTGACCTCGACTCTGACGGACTTCCCTGAATCGATCGCCGCCGCCCACTGGTTCTCGAGTGCCTTGTACGAGCCGAGGTTGACCTTGCTCCACTGCGCGGTGAGGTTGATGCCTTCACCGGGACCACCGAACAGGGTGGCGAAGATGTGACCGCCGTGGTCGACGTCGAGGCGGTCATCGCCACCTGCGGTCTTCTGCTGACCGCCGTGCCGGTTCCGGTCCTCGAGCTGCTTGACCACCTGGTCGAGGTGGCCCTCGGCGTGGACGACCCGCGCGTGCTCGTCGGTCTCGTAGACCCACTTGCCGCCGTCGATCTCGTAGCGCGTGTTCGGCTCGATCGCCTTGTGGTAGAGGTCGGTGTTCCAGCCACCCTTGGCACCCGAGTCGAACTGCAGCACCGTCCGCTCGACCCCGTCCTTCCCGACGTGGGTCGTCGGCGACGGGTCGTGGGCGCCGGTCCCGTCCGCGGACTGCGGAGGCTGCGACTCGTCGTGCGCCGACGACGGCGCATCGTCGCGCCCGGTGACCGGAGACTCATCACGAGCGCCCGCAGGACTGTCGTGCTGCCCAGCCGTCGGAGCGTCACCGCGATCCGCCGCCGGAGCGTCGCCGTGCCCGGCGGTGGGGGCGTCACCACGTTCACCGGTCGGAGCGTCACCCCGCTCAGCCGCCGGAGCGTCACCACGACCAGCAGCCGGAGCATCATCCCGCGCGACCGACGGCGCATCGCCCCGCTCAGCCGCCGGAACGTCACCACGACCAGCAGCCGGAGCATCATCCCGCGCGACCGACGGCGCATCGCCCCGCTCAGCCGCCGGAGCGTCACCACGACCAGCAGCCGGAACGTCACCACGACCAGCAGCCGGAGCATCATCCCGCGCGACCGACGGCGCATCGCCCCGCCCCGCGGTCGGGCTCTCGCCGCGCGGCGCCTCGACGTGCGGAGCCGGAGCGGGATCCGCATGCGTCGTCGGCACGTCGACCTTGCCGGCATCGCTCGCCAGGTCGACGCTCGTCGTCGGCAGGTCGCCCTCGCGCGCGATCTTCGCGACGTCACCCGCGTCGACGCCCTTCCCGAGGTTCGCCAGGTCCCCGACGGTGACGCCCTTCGCCGCGTTCACGAACTCGTCAGCACCACGGGCAGCCCGCGCCGCGTCGTCCGCGAACCCACCGGCGCGCGCGACGTCACCCGCGGCGTCGGCAGCCGCAGCGGTCGCGTGGGCGCCCGCACTGGCCTCGCCGGCCCCCGGGATGAACATCGTGCCGATGTTGAACGCGCTCGCACCGAAGGTGCCGCCGGGGTCGTCGACCCACGACTGCGCCGGGTTGTAGCCGTCCCACGAGGAGGCTTCCCACCACTGCTCGGGCAGCTTCAGCCCGACGAGTCCGCCGACGGTGTCCGCCAGGGCGGTCGTGTCGTCGTGGCCCCAGTCGGACAGGAACTGCTGGGTGTCCTTCGGCAGGAAGTCACCGATCGGGGTGTTGCCGAGGGTGTTCACGACCGTGCCCACCGGGGACAGCGCCGAGGCGAGGTGGCCCAGCCCGAGCCACGAGCCCCCGTAGGTCTGTCCGGCGCGGTCCCAGGCGTCGTCGACCATGTCCTTCCGCCCGACGACCGCACCGACGATCGCCTCGGAGAACCACGGGACCCCGGTGCCGTCCCAGCCGAGGAGCAGCGAACTGAGCCCCTTCGCCATCCCGCCAAGGCCGTCGACGACGACGCCCTTGACGAGGTGCGCCGGGAAGCCCGCGGCCTTCTCACCGCAGGACTCCTTGCGGTCCCCGGTCGAGCCCCAGGGCGTGTCGATGTCCTGCTCGCCCGCCCACGGCATCGACGCCTCGGCCTCGGCCATGATCTGCTGCGGCGACTTCTGGCCGGTCCCGGGCAGCGGTGCGAGGCAGGCGGCGCCGAGGATCGCGTTCGCGCACTGCTGCTGCGCGGCGAGCCACTCCTCGGCCAGGTCGGCGCCGCGTCGGATCAGCCGGTTGTTCTCGTCGACCATGTCGGGGTCCTGGTCCCAGGACGTGATCTCGACCTTGGTCCCCGTGAGCAGGCTGACGCCCATGGTGCTGACCGCCTGGGAGGCGATCACGTAACCGTCCTCGGAGTCCTGCCACCGCGGCTGGAAGTTCTTCGCGCGGTGGACGAAGTCCTCGGCCTCGGTCTTGAGGGCGTCGAGCTTCGTCTTGATCTGCGCGAGGGTCTCGGCGTAGGTGGTGAGCGCCGTGGCCACCGAGGACAGTCCGTCCCCCAGCGCGGTGGTGGCGGTGCCGACGGGCGTCATCACGGAGTACAGGTGCTCGGCACCGTCGGACTGGTACGAGCCGGAGATCGCCTGCCAGGCGCGGACGGTGTCACCGCCGCCCGTGCTCACGGTCGAGGCGAGGGTCGCGAGCGTCGAGGCCCCGGAGGACACCGCAGCGGCGTCGATCTTCGCGCCCGGCAACGCGTCCGGGTCGATGAGGCTCACTGCGCGACCCCGAGGATCGAGAGGTCACCGTTCGCCGCCGCACGGCCCGCGTTCGTCTCCATCGTGGCGGCGATGTCCTCGTCGCCGTGGACGACCGCGTTCGTCGCCGCGACGGCACCGTCGATCGCCGCCGGCACGTGGCGCGTGATCGTCGTGACGTTCCCCGACATCGCGTCGAAGAACTTCGACAGCGCGCCGTTGATCAGCTCGGACTGGGCGCCCGTCGCGACGGTCTGCACGGTGCCGTCGATCTTGCCGAGCGCGTCCATCACGGGCTGGCTCTTGGACGCGACGTCCGTCAGGACGCTCTTCACCCCTGCGGGGTCGACTCTGTACGTCATGGCTCACCTCTCACGCCGTCGGCCAGGACGGCCGAAGGACGTGGACTCGCCGTCGGCCAGGACGGCCGAAGGACGTGGACTCGCCCTCGGCCAGGACGGCCGAAGGACGTGGACTCGCCCTCGGCCGGGATGCCGAGGGATGCGGAATCGGGTCGTCAGCCGATGCTGTCGACGGCGCTCTTGGCCTTCTGGACGGTCTGCTGCGCGGTCTGGTCGGTGGACTGCAGCGAGGTGCGGAGGGTCGAGATGATGCCCCGGACCTCGGTCGCCGCGTTCTTCCAGCGGAGTTCCTTCGACTGGTACTCGTCGGACACGCCGTCGGCCTGGTAGTCGCTCATCGCGGCGCGCACGTCGGCGTCGCGCTGGTCGATCAGCGCCTCGAGCTGCGCGGCGAGCCGGTTGAAGTTGTCCTGGGCGCTCTGCGACGCGGCGACGTCGTAGTCGCGGCGGTCTGCCTGGTTCCCTGCCATGGTCGTCCCCCTCGTCTCAGTGACCGGCGCCGAAGCGCGCTGCGTCGAAGTTCACGGTGCCGGCCGCCTGCGTGGCGTCGTCCGCCATCTGCTGGTCGCCCTGGCCGAACGCGGTGTCCATCCCGCCGATGCCGCTGAGGACCGCGGCGAGTGCCGCGTTCAGCTCGTTGGCGACCTGGTCGGACTGTGCCTTGAAGCGGTCGAACGCCGCACGGCCCGCACCGTTGAACTTGCCCTGGAGGGGTTCGGCCGCGGCGAGCAGTGCCTTGACCTGCGCGCCGAGGTCCTGCGAGGCGCTCCCCGTCCTCTTGCCGAGCTGACCGAGTGTGTCGGCCCCCATCGCGAACTTCACGTCGTCTTCCCCTCGATCGGTCGTGCGTCCCTGGTTCAGCGAGCAATTGTCGTCGATCCCCACCCCCCGTGCAAGGGACACACGCTGAACCTGGACGATGGTTCAGGGCGTCCGCGGTCCGGCCGGACCGCGGACGCCCTCGGGGCCGGCCCTGCGCGCGGCCGGACTGCTAACGTCGGACGCCTGCAACCACGCGGATCCACGGGGAGGAACCGATGCCGAGCGCGCTCGTCGGCTCGTTGAGCTGTGCACGGTGTTCCCGCATCCTCGCGTCCGGTGAGCGGTTCTGCACGCGGTGCGGCGCCCCGCAGGTCGCCGCCGCAGGCGGTGCCGCGACGTCGACCGCAGCCGGTCTGCTCACGGGGGTCGTGCCCGCGAACGCGACCCGACGGCGGACAGCGGTCCTCGTCGACGTCCTGGCCACGGTCCTCCCGGCCGTCGCCGTGGCGCTGGCCGCGCCGTCCGCGGAGCCGGCCACGCGCACCGCCTGGGGCGTCGCCACGGCGGTCCTGGTGCTCGTCGCGCAGCTCGTCGCGACGGCCCGGTCGGGACGCACCGTCGGGCTCGCGGTGTGCCGAGCCCGCCGTGTCGACGTCCTCACCGCACTCCCACCGGCACCGCTCACGGCCGTCCGCGGTGCGCTCGTCCCGTGGTCGGCTCCCGCCACCATCACCGCCGACCTGCGGCGTGGGCGCGACCCGCTCACCCCGGCGCGGGTCCCGCTGGACCGTCAGGAGCTCGGACCGGCGGTCGTACCCGTCGCGACGGGGCCGGCCGAGGGGCGCCGCGCCGCTCGGACGCGACCGCCGGCGGGGACCGCGACGCACGCCGCCGGACAGCCGGACACCATCGGACAGGGTTCGGCCGGGAGCAGTCGTCGTGGCGGTCGGGACACCGCCCGCCTGCTCGACGTCCGGCTCGTCCCCGGCACCGGGGACGCGATCGTCGTCCGGGGCACCGTCCTGGTGGGTCGGCGACCCGAGTCCGACGCCCCGGACGTGACGGTGCTGGCGCTCCCGGACATCGCGCGGACCCTGTCCCGGAACCACGCGGTGCTCGAGTGGGCCGACGAGCTGCTCTGGGTGACCGACCTGCACACCACGAACGGCACGACCATCACGTCACCCGAGGGGACGGTGCAACCGCTCGTCCCCGGGCAGCGCACCGCTGCGGCCCTGGGGTGGCGGGTCGAGCTCGGTGAGCGCACCTACACCGTGACCGCCGGCACCCGGGCCGTGCCCGCGGTCCCGCGACCCGACCACGAGGAGACGACGGCACGTGCCTGACAACGACGACACGATCCTGCTCGAGTCCGTCCGGACCCACCGGGTGCGGCTGCGCGGTGCGTTCCTCATCGGCGGGCTCGACGAGCGCCGATCCGTGAACGACAACGTCCGGCGGCTCATCGGGAGCGTGGTCCTCGCGGCCGTGGTCTGCGCGGGCTGCGTGGGGACCGCCTTCGTCCTCGGCGCCATCCGCGACGGGCAGGTCGGGGGTGCGACGACGACGGTGCCGTCGAGCCCGGCGACCCCGGCGAGGGCCGCCGGAGCGGCCACGTCCCACGGGAGCGCGGCGTCCACCGAAGCCGTTGGGGCGGCCGCAGCCACAGGGTCGACCGCCCCCGTCGGTCCCGCCACGTCGGGAGGGGACCGGTGACCGACTTCACGCGCCTCACCGTCGTCGGTGCCACGCGCCGCGCGACGCTCGTCATCCCGAGCGACGAGACCCTCGGCTCGCTCGTCCCCCGCCTCGTGGAGCTGCTCGACGAGCGCGTCGCCCCGGTGGCGCGACCGCTGACCCTCCTGCGCGCGACCGGCGAACAGCTCGACACCACCGCGACCGCCGCCGAGCAGGGCGTGCTCGACGGCGAGGTGCTCCGGCTGCTCCGCCTCGACGAGGCACCGCCGCCGCCCGAGGTCAGTGACGTCACGGACGCCGTGAGCGACGCGCTCGGGGCGCGGGCCGGGCTCTGGGACGCCCGGGCTCGGCTCCTCGTCGGCGCCGTCGGGACCGGCGCGCTGACCCTCGCCGCCGGCACCACCGCGCTCGGCGCTCCCGGGCTCGGGGCCGTCCCGGCGGTCGCCTGGCTGGTCTGCGTGCTCGGCGGCACCGGGATCGCCCTCGCCGGCGCCCGCACGGTCGCGTGGACGCTGCTCGGCGCGGCCCTCGGTCTCGCCGTGCCCGCCGCAGCCGACCTGGAGGCGCTGCTCACCTCCTCCGGTCCGTCCGGCTCGGTGACACCCGCCCTCGCCGCGCCGGTCGCGACACTCGTCTGGCTCGCGTTGTTCCTGGTCGCCGGGCTCGGGCGCCGCTCCGCGTCGGCCGCGCTCGGCTCCGCCGTTGGCGTCGTCGGCGCGGGTGCCGCGACGTTCCTCGCCCTGACACCGATGACCGCGGCCGAGGGCGCGGGCGTCCTCGCCACGGCAGCCGTCGTCGTGGTCGGACTGGTCCCCTGGTACGCGATGTCCCTCTCCGGGCTCACCGGCCTCGACGACCAGGTGATCGCCGGCCGCCTGGCACAGCGCAGCACGGTGCTGACCACCGTCGACCGCGCCTACCGGACGCTCACCTGGTCGACGTTCGCCGTCGCGTCGACGCTCGGGATCGCACTCGTCGGTGTGGCGGGCGGACCGGGACCCTGGGCACCGTGGCTGGGGGTGGCGCTCGTCCTCGTGACCGTCCTCCGCACCAGGGCGTTCCCCCTCGCGACCCAGGTCGGAGCG
The DNA here is from genome assembly GCF_001865055.2 of Curtobacterium sp. MCBA15_004. Taxonomy (NCBI): domain Bacteria; kingdom Bacillati; phylum Actinomycetota; class Actinomycetes; order Micrococcales; family Microbacteriaceae; genus Curtobacterium; species Curtobacterium sp. MCBA15_004. The sequence continues at coordinate 1,981,784 of NZ_CP126266.1, forward strand.
CTCTGGGCCGCGGTCCTGCCCGGCGTCGTGGTCGGCGTCTCCCGGCACCTGCACGGGACCGACGGTGTCCTCGGCACCGCGGTGCTGACGGGGCTCGCGGTGGTCGTCGCCCTGCTCGTGCTCGTCACCCCGGCGCGACACCAGCGTGCATCCCTCCGACGGCTCGGCAACGTGCTCGAGACGCTCTCGGTCGTCGCGCTCGTCCCGCTCCTGCTCGGCGTGTTCGGCGTCTACGAGCAGCTCCTCGGGGCGTTCTGATGGGCGCGCTCGGTTCGCTCGTCCGCTCTGCGCCGGCGGCCGTGTTCGGAGCCACCGCAGCGCGGACCAGCGTGCTGCGGGACGCCGACCGCGCGGTCCGGGCGCCCCTGGCGCTCAGCCGACGGGTCGGCTTCGTCCAGCTCACCGGCGGTGTCGGCGCGTCCACCACGGCCGCCCTCGTCGCGAACCTCGTCGCGCACCGCCGCTCGGGACCGGTCCTCGGGGTCGACGCGGCGGCCGGCGGGCGGTCGATGCTGTGGCACGCCGGGCTGCCCGACACGGCCGCGCAGGGGACGGACCCCCGCCGCCTCGACCCGGTCAGCACCGCCGACGCCACCGCGGGGCTCGTCCGCGCCGGATCCGGGCTGTACGCGCTCGACGTCCGTCCGACGCCGGTCGACGACGAGCAGGGTGCGCCGCCGCGCCAGGCGACCGAGTCGGCGTGGGCCGATGCCGTCGCGCCCGTGACGCGCTTCTTCGACGTGGTGTGCACCGACTGGGGCGTCCGGCCGCCGGGCGTCGACCTCACCGCGGTGGCGTACGCCAGTCACGCGGTCTGCCTGGTCGCCCGGAGCGAGCGGGTGTCGCTCGAGCGCGCGGTCGCCGTGGTCGAGGCCGTGCGGTCGCTCGAGCACGCCCCGGTCGTCGTGGTCGCGGCCGTCGACCTCGGCGGTGGTGGGTCGCAGGCCGTCGACGCCGTCCGCTGGCCGCCGGGCACGGTGTTCGCGGTGCCGACGGACCGTGCGCGCCGCAGCGACGTGCCGCGGTCCAGCCGCGACCTCACCGTCGCGACCCGCACCGCCCACGTCCGCCTCGCCGCCGCGCTGCTCACCCCCGGGAGGACCGCACGATGACCCGTCGCCTCGTCCACCGCCCGACGCGCGTGAGCCGACCGCTCCGCGAGGAGCCGACCGAGCACCTCGCTCCCCCGCCCGCGCTCCCGGAGGGGCCCGTCGGCGGCATCCCCATCCAGACGCTGCTGCCGGTCGTCGGCTCGCTGTCCTCGATCGTGATGATCGTGGTGCTCCGGAACGCGAACCCGGTGTTCATGGTGATCGGCGCCGTGGTCCTCGTCGTCGCACTGGTCGGCGGCGTCGGCATGGCGCTCTCGCAGCGCGGCAACCAGGCCAGGACCCGACGGTCCCAGCGTGAGCGCTACCTCGACTTCCTCGAACGGACCCGCACCGAGATGCGGGCGCGGGCGCGCGAGGTCCGGGCGAAGGCGACCGTGCTCAACCCCGAACCCGACGCCCTGGTCGAAGTGGTCCGCGACCCGGCACGGCTCTGGGAGCGCCGCCGCGGCCACGACGACTTCCTGCGGGTCCGCACCGGGCTCGGGGACGTACGGTGGTTCGACCTCGTGCTGCCCGACGACGACAACCCCGTGCAACCGTTCGACCCGATCATGCTCGACGAGGCGAGCACCGTGGTCCGGCACTACGCCACGGTCGCGGGCATGCCGGTCACGGTCGACCTCGACCGGGCCGGGCACGTCGCCGTGATCGGCGACCGCGCCCGGGTCCTCGAGGTGGCCCGCGGCATGATCGCGCAGCTCGCAGCGTTCCACTCCCCCGAGGACCTGCACCTCGCACTCGTGCACCCGGCGGGGGTCGCCGACGACTGGCGCGGCTTCGACCTCCTGCCGCACGCGGTCGACGACGAACTGCTCGACGGTGACGTGCCCGCGCGCCGCATCGCTCCGGACGTGCCCGCCCTGCTCGGTGTCGTCGGCGGCGAGCTCGCGGACCGGGCGCAGTTCGCGGCGACCGCCAAGCGCAGCGCCGGCACGAGCGACCAGGCCGAGAACTCCCGGCTCGTCGTGTTCGTCGACGACCACGGGCACGTCGCCTCCGACCTGCCGGTACCCGACGCCGACCTCGGGCTCGCCGACCTGCAGGTCACGACCGTCCATCTGCTGTCCGACCGCCTGCACGAGCCGTCGGACGTCACGGTGCGCGTGGTCGTCGACGACGAGGTGGCGACCGTCACCGACGCCCGGCGCGAGGCCGACGGCGAGGTCGTCGAGACGCGCTTCCGCACCGACCGTGTCCCGGCGTCGACCTTCGAGACACTCGCGCGCGAACTCGCCCCGCTCCGGCTCAGCCTGACCGCGCAGGACGCCGCGGAGTCCACCGAGGGCATCGGGATCGCCGAGCTCCTCGGCATCGAGGACGTCACCGAGGTCTCGCCCGAGCAGGTCTGGCTGCCGCGGTCGCCCCGCGACTTCCTCCGCGTCCCGATCGGGCTGGACGACTTCGGCGCCCCGGTGCTGCTCGACCTCAAGGAGTCGGCGCAGCTCGGGATGGGGCCGCACGGCATCTGCATCGGGGCCACGGGCTCCGGCAAGTCGGAGATGCTCCGCACGCTCGTCCTGGGGCTGGCGCTGTCGCACTCGCCCGAGGACCTCAGCATGGTGCTCGTCGACTACAAGGGCGGTGCCGCGTTCGCCCCGTTCGCCGGGTTGCCGCACGTCGCGGGCATCATCGACAACCTCGAGGACGACGCCGGGCTCATCGAACGTGCCCGCGCGTCGATCGCCGGCGAGGTGGTCCGACGCCAGCGGGTGCTCCGCGACGCCGACAACGCGCCGTCGATCACGCACTACCGGGAGCTCCGCACCCAGCGTCCCGACCTCGCCCCGCTCCCGCACCTGCTCCTCGTGATCGACGAGTTCGGCGAACTGCTCACCGCCGAACCGGAGTTCATCGAGCTGCTCATGACGATCGGCCGCATCGGTCGCTCGATCGGCGTGCACCTGTTGCTGTCGAGCCAGCGCATCGAGGCCGGTCGTCTCCGCGGCCTCGACACCTACCTGTCGTACCGGCTCGGGCTCCGGACGTTCTCCGAGGCCGAGAGCTCGACCATCCTCGACCGCCCGGACGCCTTCCACCTCCCCGCGATCCCGGGCTACGGCTACCTCAAGGTCGACACGTCCGTCTACCGTCGGTTCCGTGCCGGGTACGTGTCCGGCCCGGTCGAGGCGAGCGCCGCGCGGACCGAGGCGTCGACACGCCCCGAGCCGGTCCTCCTGCCCGTCTTCAACACGCTCGCCGCGGAGCAGGACCCGTCGCGGTCCGCCGCCGAGCCGGAGCTGCGCCGACCGCAGACCGGCCGCGCGCTCGTCGACGAGGCCGTCGAGCGCCTGCTCGACGCCGACCGGACGACGCGACCGATCTGGTTGCCGCCCCTGCCCGGCCGGTTGGCACTTTCCCGTGTCGTGACCGAGCGTCTCGAGGGCACCCCGGCACTGCGGATCCCGCTCGGGTTGCTCGACGACCCGTCCGACCAGGCGCAGCGTCCCTGGTCCCTCGACCTGACCCGTGCGGGCGGCCACGCGGCGGTCATCGGGGCTCCGCAGTCCGGCCGGTCGACGATGCTCCGGTCGGTCGCCGCCGCGACGGCCCTGACGACGACCCCGCAGCAGGTGAGCATCTACGGGCTCGACCTGACCGGCAGCGGCCTGGCGCGCATCGAGGGCTTCCCGCACGTCGGCGGCGTCGCGACCCGCGCCGACCCGGCCACGATGCAGCGGCTCCTCGAGGAGCTGCAGCTCATGCTCGCGACCCGCGAGCGGGTGTTCCGCGTGCACGGCGTCGACTCGCTCGACGCCCTCCGTGCCCGACACGCCGACGGTGACCTGCCGGAGCTCCCGAGCGCGGAGGTCGTCCTGCTCGTCGACGGCTACGGCGCCGTCCGGGACGAGTACGAACGGTTCGAGCCCGTGATCGCGGAACTGCTGCAGCGCGGCTCCGGTCTCGGCGTGCACGTCGTGGTCACCCTGACCCGGTGGAACGAGCTGCGCATGGCCGTCCAACCGCTCGTCGGCACCCGTGTGGAACTCCGACTGAACGACCCCGCCGACTCGGTCGTCGAGCGCAAGCTGTCCCAGACGATCCGCCCGGACCAGCGCGGCCGGGCGATCACCGAGGAGCGTCGCTTCGTGCAGCTCGCCCTGCCGGTGATGGAGGACGTCGAGGACGACGAGGTCGCCGACGCGCTCGAGGCCCTCGCCCGCCGGGCGGCGGCGAGCTGGAGCGGGCCCGGTGCCGCGCCGATCCGCCTGCTCCCCAGCGACTACGAGCCGTCCGACCTCCCGGACCCGTTCGAGGAGCCCGACCGCGTGCCGTTCGGCCTCCGGCAGGACACCATGCAGCCGGCGTTCCTCGAGCTCGCGGACCGCGACCAGCACCTGCTCGTCTTCGGCGACTCGCGCTCCGGCAAGACCACGCTGCTGCGCGGTGTCGTCGAGGGTCTGGTCGACCGCCACGCCCCCGACGAACTCGTCGTCGCGGTGATGGACAGCCGCGGCGGCCTGACGGACGTCTGCCCGGACGACTACCTGGGCGGCCAGGCGACCAGCGCGCTCGAGGCGCGGTCCCTCGCCGCCGCCATCGCGGAGGAACTCGCGAAGCGGCAGGCCTCGAGCGACCGCAGCGCCGGTCCGCGGATCGTGGTCGTGGTCGACGACTTCGACATCCTCGCCAGCGGCGGCACGCAGCCGTTGGAGCCGCTCCTGCCGTACCTCCCGTCCGCCCGCGACCTGCGGCTGCACGTCCTCGTCGCCCGTCCGGTCGCGGGACTCCAGCGGGCGTTGTTCGACCTCACGCTCCAGGCGCTGCGCGACACCGGTGGCAGCACGTTCCTCATGTCCGGCGAACGGAGCGAGGGGCAGATCGCGCCCCAGGTGTACGCCGAGCCGATGACCCCGGGCCGCGGACGCATGCTCCGCCGCGGTGAACGCGCGTTCATCGCCCAGGTCGCGCACTTCGGTTCCCCCGACCGGACCGGGGGCGAGGCATGACGACCGCGCCCGTCCCGGTCCGCATCGTCGTCGCCGGCACGGCCGGCGGCGTCGGCACGACCACCGTCGCCGCCCTGCTGTTCGAGGCGCTCCGGCGGGCGTCGACCGTCGGCGCACCGGTGCTGTACGACCACTCCGGCGGTGACCTCGGCCTCCGCCTGCCCAACGGTGACGACGTCTCGGCCGTCGACGACACCGTCGCGGTGCACGACGCCGGCCCCCACGCGATGCGGGGCGGGCTCGACGCGCTCACGTCCCCGTCGGACCTCCTCGTGGTCGTCGCGCCGGCGAACGCCGCGGGCCTCGCCGATGCCGACCTCCTGGTCGAGGCTGCCGCGCGACGGTCGGGCCTGACCGCGGCGACACGGATCGTCGTCGTCGTCAGCGCCGCGACCGGTGACGCCCTCCGCGGGAGCGCGGTCGAGGCGTTCCGTGCGCGGCACCACCACGCCGCGGTGCTGCGACTGCCGGCCGACCCGGCGCTCGCGGTCGGCGGCCGCATCCCGTCCTCACGGCTGACGGCGAGCACCCGACGGGCCCTCGCCGAGTTCGACCGCCGCACGGTCGGGTTGCTCGCGACGCAACGCCGGGGCGGTCCCGCGGGTACCGTCTGAACCGCCGTCACGAGCAGGAGGAGCCCCACGTGGACACCCGTGCCGTCCGGACGTTCCGGGCCTTCGTCGTCACCGCCGCCGTGGTGGCCCTCGTGCTCGGGGTCGTCGCGATCACCTGGCCGCGGCCCACCCTCGTGGTCGTCGCGCTGCTCTTCGGCGTGTACCTCGTCGTGGCCGGAGCGATGCGCGTCTTCGCGGCCGCACGCGGGCACGGGACGGCACCGGTCTGGCGGTGGACGACGGGCGTCGTCGGCGGGGTCGTCGGACTGGCGGGCCTCGTGACACTCCTCGACCCGTTCGTGCCGCTCGTCGCCTACGCCGTCCTCGCGGGGATCGCGTTCCTCGTCGAGGGCGTCGCGTCGCTCGTCGGCGCGGTGGTGGGGCACCCCGGCTCGTCGCGGCTGCCGACCACCGTGAGCGGGGTCCTGTCCCTGCTGTGCGGCGTCGCGGTGCTCGCGGCACCGGGTGTCGCGCTCAGCGTGTTCGTCGTCGTGGCCGGGATCGCCCTCGTGGTCGTGGGCGCCGCGACGCTGCTCCTGCTGCCACCGCGGGCCGCGGCCCGCCGCTGACGACGGCGGACCGGCCGCCCGGCGCGCACCGCGCGGACGGGAGGCGCGGCGCCAGCCCACCACGCGCCTCCCGACCGCCGGTCCGTCACCGACGGGAGGCACGGCACCAGCCCGCCACGCGCCTCCCGACCGCCGCCCCGTCACCGACGGGAGGCACGGCACCAGCCCGCCACGCGCCTCCCGACCGCCGGTCCGTCACCGACGGGAGGCACGGCACCAGTCCGCCACGCGCCTCCCGACCGCCGGTCCGGAGCCTCGGGCACCCCGCGCCGGTCACGCCGCGCAGGTCAGGCCGCGCCGGTCCCGAACAGCAGCCCGAGCAGGTACGTCACGACCGCCGCACCGAAGCCGATCCCGAGCTGCCGCAGCGCCCGGCGGAGCGGCGACGCGCCACTGAGCACCCCGACCACGGCGCCCGTGCCGAGCAACGCGATCCCGACCAGCACCGCGGCGACCGCGATCGCGGGCCACCCCTCGAGGCCGAACAGGTACGGCAGCACCGGGATCACCGCGCCCGAGGCGAAGAAGCAGAAGCTCGACAGCGCCGCGCTCGTCCCGGTCCCGACCGCCTCGTGGTCCTCGGACGTCCGCACCGGACCGGTCGACGCTCCGCCGGTGAGCCCAGCGAGCACGTCCGCCGCGTGCGCCTCGGCCTGCTCCTCCGGCATCCCGCGCGCCCGGTACACGAGCGCGAGCTCGTTCGCGTCGACGTCGAGGTGCGCCACGGCGTCGCCGGCATCGGGGTGCGGTGCCGAGGCGTCGAGGAGTTCCCGCTGCGACCGCACCGAGACGTACTCCCCCGCACCCATCGACAGCGCGCCCGCGAGCAGACCGGCGATGCCGCTGAGCAGCACGAAGTGGCGGTCCGCCCCGGAGGCGCTGATCCCGATGATGAGCGCCAGGTTCGACACGAGGCCGTCGTTGGCGCCGAACACCGCCGCGCGGAACGTGCCGGACAGTCGCATCCGCCCGCGGTTCGCGAGGCCGCGGACGACCTCGCCGTGGATGCGCTCGTCGGCGGCCATCCGGGCGGTGGCGTCGTCGTCGTCGGCGTAGGGCGAGCGGTCCTCGGTGTTCTGCATGAGCGCGAGCACGAACACCGACCCGAACCGCTTCGCCAGGGCGGCGAGCACGCGGGTGCGCAGGCTCCCGCGCAGCGGCCGGCCGGCCTCGGCGCCGAGCAGGTCGACCCAGTGCTGCTCGTGCCGCCCCTCGGCCTCGGCCAGGGCGGCGAGGATCTCGCGCTCCTCGCCGTCGCGCCGCGCGGCGAGGTTCCGGTACACGGCCGCCTCCGCCCGCTCGTCGGCGAGGTAGCGACGCCACCGGCGCACGTCGGCTGCGGTGGGTGCAGAGCGGGTGTCGTCCTGGAGGCTCACACCGGCCATCCTGCCCGCTCGCGGCGGCGCCGGGTCACCACCGGTGCCGTGGGACGCGACGGTCCCCGTCGCGAAAGCGACAGGTCACGGTCGCCGTGCTCGGTCCCTGTCGCGAAAGCGACAGTTCGCGGTCGCCGTGCTCGGTCCCTGTCGCGAAAGCGACAGGTCACGGTCGCCGTGCTCGGTCCCTGTCGCGAAAGCGACAGTTCGCCGGGAACCATCGGTGGCGAACTGTCGCTTTCGCGGGAGACAAGGCCGTGCCGAGGCGGCGAACTGTCGCTTTCGCGGGAGCCGGACGCGGCAGGGACGGACGGCGGCGGGCTCGGCGGGGACGCGGAAGGGCGCGGACCGGAGGCGGCGTGCGCGTGCTGCGCCGTGCCTCCCGTCCGCGCCCCGTGGCGTGGTGACCGGGCGTCAGCTCCGGACGTAGGCCGGAGCGGCCTCGGCGTGCGCGTCGCCGACGCGGTGCACGCGGAGGTCGTTCGTCGAGCCCTCGAGTCCGGGAGGCGACCCGGCGGTGACGATGACGCGGTCGCCGGGGGCGGCCAGGCCGTTCGCGAGGAGCACGTCGTCGACCTGCGAGAACAGCTCGTCGGTGTGCGTCTTCCGGTCGACCAGGAACGAGCGGACACCCCACGTGAGCGCCATCCGCCGGCGGGTGGCCTCGTTCGGCGTGAAGGCGATGATCGGCAGGCCGTGGCGCAGTCGCGACATGCGGCGTGCGGAGTCGCCCGACTCGGTGAACACGCAGAGGTACGACGCCTCGGTGAACTCGGCGATCTCGACCGCGGCGAGCGTGATCGCGCCGCCGAGGGTGCGCGGCTTGGTGCCGAGCGGCGCGATGCGCTCGAGGCCGTGGTCCTCGGTCGACTCGACGATGCGGGCCATGGTGCGGACGGTCTGCACCGGGTACTCGCCGACGCTGGTCTCGCCGGAGAGCATGACCGCGTCCGCGCCGTCGAGCACCGCGTTCGCGACGTCGGACGTCTCGGCGCGGGTCGGGATCGGCGAGGAGATCATCGACTCGAGCATCTGCGTCGCGACGATGACCGGCTTCGCCATGCGGCGGGAGAGCTCGACCGCGCGCTTCTGCACGATCGGGACGGCCTCGAGCGGCAGCTCCACACCGAGGTCACCGCGGGCGACCATGATGCTGTCGAACGCGTCGATGATCTCCTCGAGCGCGTCGACGGCCTGCGGCTTCTCGACCTTGGCGATGACGGGGAGGCGCTTGCCCTCCTCGTCCATGATCTCGTGCGCGCGGTCGACGTCGGCGGCGTTGCGCACGAACGACAGCGCGATGAGGTCGGCCCCCTGGCGGATCGCCCAGCGCAGGTCGGCCTCGTCCTTCTCGCTCAGCGCGGGGACGTTGACGGCGACGCCGGGCAGGTTGATGCCCTTGTTGTTCGAGACCGTACCGGGGACGACGACCTCGGTGCGCACGCGGACGCCGTCGGTGTCGAGCACGCGGAGGCGCACCCGACCGTCGTCGATGAGGAGCGGGTCGCCGGGCTTGACGTCCTGGGGCAGCCCCTTGAACGTCGTGCCGCAGATCTCCTTCGACCCGGGGACGTCCTCGGTCGTGATCGTGAAGACGTCACCGACCGCGAGTTCGTGCGGGCCGTCGGCGAACTTCGCGAGGCGGATCTTCGGGCCCTGCAGGTCGACGAGGATCGCGACCGGCTTGCCGAGCTCCTCGGCGGCGCGGCGCACGTTCGCGTAGTTGGCCTCGTGCACGCTGTAGTCACCGTGGCTGAGGTTGAGTCGGGCGACGTCGACGCCCGCTTCGATGATCTCCTTGACGGTCTCGTACTCCGACGTGGCGGGTCCGAGCGTCGAAACGATCTTTGCGCGTCTCAATGGATTCCTTCGTGTGGTTGATGGTGCTGGTTTCCGCGCTGTGGGGCCGCGCGGAACGCGAGCAGGCCACCTGCACCCTATCGAGTGCCGGTGGCCTGCTGGTCACTGACGGTCGTGCGTCGTCGAGGTGTCCACGGCGTCAGATGCTGATCGCACGGTCGGTCGCCTTGACCGGCGCCGGGAGGATGGTCGAGCCCTCGAGGTACTCGTCCACCTTGGCCGCGGCGGCCCGGCCCTCGGCGATCGCCCAGACGATGAGCGACTGACCACGACCGGCGTCGCCGGCGACGAACACACCCGGCTCGTTCGTGGAGTAGTCGGCCTGCCGGGCGACGGCACCGGCGGCGGTCACCGGGAGACCGAGCTGCGGCTCGAGCGTCTCGGTGTCCGGGCCGGTGAAGCCCATCGCGATGAGCACGAGGTCCGCGGGGATCTCGCGCTCGGTGCCCGACTTCGGCACACGCCGGCCGTCGACGTACGCGGTCTCGGCCACGCGGAGTGCCCGGACCTCGCCGGCCGCGTTGCCGAGGAACTCGACCGTGGACGCGAGGTAGTGACGTTCGCCGCCCTCCTCGTGCGCACTCGAGACCTCGAACACCGTCGGGAACATCGGCCACGGCTGGTCGTCGGGACGCTCGAGCGGCGGCTGCTTGCCGATCGCCAGGTTCGTCACGCTGAGCGCGCCCTGGCGGTGGGCCGTGCCGATGCAGTCGGCGCCGGTGTCGCCACCGCCGATGACGACGACGTGCTTGCCCTCGGCGGTCACCTGGTTGTCGACCGTCGTGCCCGCGTTCGTCTTGTTCTGCTGGACGAGGTAGTCCATCGCGAAGTGCACGCCGGCCAGGTCGCGGCCCGGGATCGGCAGCTCGCGCGGGACCGTTGCACCCGTGGCGACGACGACCGCGTCGTAGCGGGACTTCAGGTCGTCCCAGGTGATGTCGACACCGATCTCGACGCCCGCGCGGAAGCGGGTGCCCTCGGCCTGCATCTGGGCGAGGCGCGCGTCGATCTGGCGCTTCTCCATCTTGAAGTCCGGGATGCCGTAGCGGAGCAGCCCGCCGATCCGGTCGTCGCGCTCGTAGACCGCGACGGTGTGCCCGGCGCGGGTGAGCTGCTGCGCGGTGGCGAGTCCGGCGGGACCGGACCCCACGACGGCCACGGTCTTGCCCGTCAGGCGCTCGGGCGGGTGCGGCGTCACCCAGCCGTTCTTGAACGCGTCGTCGATGATCGACGCCTCGACCTGCTTGATCGTCACGGGCGGCTGGTTGATGCCGAGCACGCACGACGCCTCGCACGGAGCCGGGCACAGCTTGCCGGTGAACTCCGGGAAGTTGTTCGTCGCGTGCAGGCGTTCGATCGCCTGGCGGCCCTCGCCGCGCCACGTCAGGTCGTTCCACTCCGGGATGAGGTTGCCGAGCGGGCAGCCCTGGTGGCAGAACGGCACGCCGCAGTCCATGCACCGGCCGGCCTGGCGCTTCAGGGCACCGGACTCCTGCTGCTCGTAGACCTCCTTCCAGTCCATGAGCCGCACGGGGACGGGTCGGCGGGGCGGGAGCTCGCGCTCCTGCACCTTCAAGAAGCCCTTGGGGTCAGCCACGGGTCACCTCCAGGATGCGGTTCCAGACGACGTCGCCGTCCGGGTCGAGGCCCTCGTCGACGGCCTGCTGACGGGTCGCGAGCACGGCCGCGTAGTCCCGCGGCAGCACCTTCGTGAAGCCGCTCAGGTCGCCCGAGTCGAGCAGGTCGGCCGCGACGGTCGACCCGGTCTCGGCGTGGTGCCGACGGAGCAGGTCGGTGACGATCTCGACGTCGGCGCTGTCGAGCTCCTCGAGCCGCAGCTCACCGCTCGCCAGCGCGTCGGTGTTCACGTGCTCACGCCGGAGGTCCCGCACGTACGCGGTGCCGCCGGACATGCCCGCGCCGAGGTTCCGGCCGGTCTCGCCGAGGATGAGCGCCAGGCCCCCGGTCATGTACTCGAGCGCGTGGTCGCCCACGCCCTCGACGACCGCGGTCGCACCGGAGTTCCGGACCAGGAAGCGTTCACCGACGATGCCGCGGATGAACATGCTGCCCTGGGTCGCGCCGTAGCCGATGACGTTGCCGGCGATGACGTTCTCGGACGCCTCGAACGCCGACTCGGAGTCGGGGCGCACCGTGATCGACCCGCCGGACAGGCCCTTGCCGACGTAGTCGTTGCTGTCCCCGACCAGGCGCAGGGTGATCCCGGCCGGCAGGAACGCGCCGAGCGACTGCCCGGCCGAACCACGCAGCGTGATGTCGATCGACCCGGCCGGGAGCCCGTGCTCGCCGTGGCGGAGCGTGACCTCGTGGCCGAGCATGGTGCCGACCGCGCGCTCGGTGTTCCGGATCGGGAGGTCGAGCGCGACCGACCCGCCGTGCTCGAGGACGTCGGCGGTCTGCTGCACGAGCTGGACGTCGAAGTGCTCGTCGAGCTCGTGGTCCTGGTCGCGCAGGTGGCGGCGCGGCTCGTGGCGGCCGAACTCGGGCCCGTGCAGGACCGGTGCCAGGTCGAGGCCGGATGCCTTCCAGTGCTCGACGGCGCGGTCGGTGTCGAGCGCGTCGACCTGGCCGATCGCCTCGTCGAGGGTGCGGAACCCGAGCTCGGCCAGGATCTCCCGGACCTCCTGCGCGACGAACTCGAAGAAGTTCACGACGTGGTCGGCCTGGCCGGTGAAGCGCTTGCGGAGCTCCGGGTTCTGCGTCGCGACGCCGACCGGACACGTGTCGAGGTGGCAGACCCGCATGAGGATGCAGCCCTCGACGACGAGCGGCGCGGTGGCGAAGCCGTACTCCTCGGCCCCGAGCAGCGCGGCGACGACGACGTCCCGGCCGGTCTTCATCTGCCCGTCCACCTGCACGACGACGCGGTCGCGCATGCCGTTGAGCATGAGCGTCTGCTGCGTCTCGGCGAGGCCGATCTCCCACGGGGTGCCCGCGTGCTTCAACGAGTTCAGCGGCGACGCACCGGTCCCGCCGTCGTGGCCGGACACGAGCACGACGTCGGCCAGCGCCTTCGTCACCCCCGCGGCGACCGCGCCGATCCCGGACTGGCTCACGAGCTTGACGTGGACGCGCGCCGACGGGTTCGCCCGCTTGACGTCGAAGATCAGCTGCTTGAGGTCCTCGATCGAGTAGATGTCGTGGTGCGGCGGCGGCGAGATCAGCCCGACGCCCGCGGTCGCGTGCCGGGTGCGGGCGACCCACGGGTACACCTTCGTCGGCGGGAGCTGGCCGCCCTCGCCCGGCTTCGCGCCCTGCGCCATCTTCAGCTGGATGTCGGTCGCGTGCGTCAGGTACATGCTCGTGACGCCGAACCGGCCGGAGGCGACCTGCTTGATCGCGCTGCGGCGCTCGGGGTCGAGCAGCCGCTCGACGTCCTCGCCGCCCTCACCCGTGTTCGACCGGCCGCCGAGGCGGTTCATCGCGATCGCGAGGGTCTCGTGGGCCTCCTTCGAGATGGACCCGTAGGACATCGCACCGGTGTTGAACCGCTTGACGATGGACTCGATCGGCTCGACGTCCTCGAGCGCGATCGGCTCGCGGACGCCGTGCCGGAAGCGGAACAGCCCGCGGAGGGTCATGAGCTCCTCGGACTGGTCGTCGACCGCCTTGGAGTACTCGCGGAAGACGTCGTACCGGCGGGCACGCGTGGCGTGCTGGAGCCGGAACACCGTGTCCGGGTTGAACAGGTGCGGCGGCCCTTCGCGGCGCCACTGGTACTCGCCGCCGGTCTGCAGCCGCTCGTGGGAGAGCACCGCGCCGTCCTGCGGGTACGCCTGGGCGTGCCGCTCGGCGTTCTCCTTCGCGATGACCTCGATGCCGACACCGCCGAGGATCGACGACGTGCCGGTGAAGTACCGGTCGACGAACTCCTGGCTGAGCCCGACGGCCTCGAACGCCTGCGCACCGGCGTAGCTCGACACCGTCGAGATGCCCATCTTCGACATGATCTTCAGGACGCCCTTGCCGAGCGCCTTGATGACGTTCTTGACGGCCTGCTCCGGGGTGATGCCGGTGATCATGCCCGAGCGCACGAGGTTCTCGCACGTCTCCATTGCGAGGTACGGGTTGATCGCCGAGGCGCCGTACCCGATCAGGGTCGCGACGTGGTGGACCTCGCGCACGTCGCCGGCCTCGACGATGAGCCCGACCTTCATGCGCTGCTCGGTGCGGATGAGGTGGTGGTGCACCGCGGCGAGCAGCAGCAGGCTCGGGACGGGTGCCTGCTCGGCGTTGCCGTCGCGGTCGGACAGCACGATGAACTGCTTGCCCGACTCGATCGCGGCGTCGACCTCGTCGCACACCGCGGCGATGCGCTTCTGCATCGCCTTCTTGCCCGCGTCGACGCGGTACAGACCCCGGATCGTCACGGTCAGGTCGCGGCCGGACGCGGTCTCGAAGTGCTGGATCTTCGCGAGCTCGTCGTTGTCGATCACCGGGAAGTCGAGGACGATCTGCTTCGCGTGCTCGGGTCCGGCGTCCAGGAGGTTGCGCTCCGGCCCCAGGCCCATGCCCATCGAGGTGACGACCTGCTCGCGGATCGAGTCGAGCGGCGGGTTCGTCACCTGCGCGAACTGCTGCGTGAAGTAGTCGAACAGCAGGCGCGGGCGGGTGGAGAGCACCGCGATCGGGGTGTCCGAACCCATCGCACCGAGCGGCTCGGCACCGGTCTGCGCCATCGGACGGAGCAGGATCCGGACCTCTTCCTCGGTGTAGCCGAAGGCACGCTGCCGCCGCGTCACCGAGGCCGGGGTGTGCACGATGTGCTCGCGGTCGGGCAGGTCGGACAGGTTGATCCGGCCCTCGTCGAGCCACTGCGCCCAGGGACCGGAGGCCGCGAGGCCGCGCTTGACCTCGTCGTCCTCGATGATCCGACCGGCCTCGGTGTCCACGACGAACATCCGACCCGGCCGCAGCCGGCCCTTGCGCACGACCTTGCCCGGCGGCACGTCGATGACGCCCGTCTCCGAGCCCATCACGATGAGCCCGTCGTCGGTGACGAGGAAGCGCCCGGGACGGAGGCCGTTGCGGTCGAGCGTCGCGCCGACGATCGACCCGTCGGTGAACGTGATCGCGGCCGGGCCGTCCCACGGCTCCATGAGCATCGAGTGGTACTCGTAGAACGCCCGGAGGTCCGGGTCCATCCCGACCTGGTTCTCCCACGCCTCGGGCACCATCATCGACACCGCGTGCGGCAGCGAGCGGCCGGACAGCGTGAGCAGCTCGAGGGTCTCGTCGAACGAGGCGGAGTCACTCGCGCCGGGGCTGACGATGGGCAGCAGCGGTGCGACGTCGCCGAGCAGTTCGCTCTCGAGCTGCGACTGCCGCGCGCGCATCCAGTTGCGGTTGCCGCGGACGGTGTTGATCTCGCCGTTGTGCGCGAGGGTGCGGAACGGCTGCGCGAGCGGCCACGACGGGAAGGTGTTCGTCGAGTACCGCGAGTGCACGATCGCGAGCTTCGAGGCGAAGCGCTCGTCGCTCAGGTCGGGGTAGAACGGCTCGAGCTGGAGCGTCGTGACCATGCCCTTGTAGACCATGGTCCGGCTCGACAGCGACGGGAAGAACACCTCGGTGTCGCGCTCGGCGCGCTTGCGGAGCCGGAAGGCCTGGCGGTCGAGGGCGATGCCGCTCCAGGCGGCCCCGTGCGCGTCGTGCCGCATCGACGCGACGAAGAGCTGCTCGAAGGCGGGCATCGCGGCGCGCGCCAGGGTGCCGAGCACCTCCGGACGGACCGGGACCGGACGCCAACCGAGGACCTTGAGGCCCTCCTCGCGTGCGATCCGCTCGATCGCGCCCTGCACCGCGTGCCGGGCGTCGTCGTCGACGGGCAGGTAGGCGGTGCCGACGGCGTACTCCCCCGCGGCGGGCAGCACGAAGTCGACCTCGTCGCGCAGGAAGGCGTCCGGCACCTGGCACAGGATGCCGGCGCCGTCGCCGGTGCCCGCGTCGGACCCGACCGCACCGCGGTGCTCGAGGTTGCGCAGGGCGCCGAGGGCGGCGTCGACGATGTCGTGTCCGGCCGTGCCGCGGAGCGTCGCGACCATCGCGAGCCCGCAGGCGTCCTTCTCGTTCGCCGGGTCGTACGCGCCGACGGCGTCGGGCACGGCCGAGAAGCGTCGGTGCGGCGGCAGGAGCGCGCCGGTCGACCGGGGGGCAGTGTGTGGCTGGAGCGCCATGGGGAACCGTCCTCACGAGGAAGTGGAACAGGGACGTCGGTGGCCCGGTGGTGCGTTCCGCCCGAGCGGGCGGGACAGGTGCCCGTGCGCGACGCTGTCGGTGTGGTCGGTGGCGACGCGCGAGGTCGTGCCGTCGCTCGTGGCGACGAGGACCGGTGCAGCGTGGCCGCGTGGCCGGCGGGTGCCGTCCACGCGGGAGGGGTGCTTCCTAGGCGCGGCCCGCTGCGGTGACCGGATCGGAGTCCGTGACGGCTGCCGGAGCGTCGTCGTCGTGTTCCGACCAGGTGTCATCGGAGTCTACATCGGAGGTCCGACGCGGCTCGCGACCCGGGCGGTACGGGCCGGGCTCCTTGCCGGTGTGGCGACGGGTCTGCACGAGGAACACGATCACGCCCACGAGGATCGCCGCGAAGGACATCCAGACGTTCGTGCGGATGCCGGCGAAGGTCTCGCTCGTGTCGACACGGATGGACTCGAGGACCGAACGGCCGGTGCCGTACCAGATCAGGTAGAGGGCCATGACCTTGCCCCACTGCAGCTGGAAACGCTTGTCGAGCAGCAGGATGACGACCACGCCGACGACGTTCCAGATGATCTCGTACAGGAAGGTCGGGTGGAACAGCGTGCCCGCGGGCAGGCCGGTCGGGAACGCCGGGTTCGTCGACTCGATCTGCAGGCCCCACGGCAGGTTCGTCGGCATGCCGAAGAGTTCGTGGTTGAAGTAGTTGCCGAGCCGGCCGAACGCCTGCGCGAGCAGCACGCCCGGAGCGATGGCGTCGATCAGCGTCGTGAAGCGCAGGCCCACCTGGCGGCACCCGATCCACGCGCCGAGCGACCCGAGGATGATCGCGCCGAAGATCGCGAGACCGCCCTCCCACACGTAGAGGAAGGACCACGGGTCACGGCCGGGACCGAAGTAGTCCTTGACGTGGGTGAACACGTGGAACAGCCGTCCGCCGATGATCCCCAGCGGCACCGCCCAGATCGCGATGTCGATGATGATCCACCGCTCGACCCCGCGCGCGTTCAGGCGACGGTTCGCGAGCAGCACCGCGGCCACGATCCCGAGCAGGATGCAGATGGCGTACGCGTGGATGCGGAAGTCGAGCGGCAGGTTCCAGCCGAAGACGTCGCGCAGCCAGGCGGTCAGGTCGAAGTACTGCCACGCGGTGCTCGGGCTCGGGATGCTCAGGAGGGGCATGGAGGTGCTGTCGCCTTTCGGTGCTGGACGGCCGCGGTTCCGCCGAGGCGGCGGCCCCGCTCACTGTAGCGCGGGAACCGCGCCCGGCAGGAACGCCGGCGGCCGACCTGTGGGAACTGTGACCGCACGCACGGACGGGAGGCGCGGTGCGGGTGAGCGACGTCGGTCACCCGCACCGCGCCTCCCGTCCGGAACGCGGTGACGGCCCGACGCGCGTCGGTCCGGTGGTCAGCGGTGCCGGAGGAGCGGTCGGCCGCGCACCCCGGATCCGTCGTCAGCGGCGCGCAGCGCCGGACGCGAGGTCGGCCGCACGGTCGGCCACGCCCTGGACGCCGAGGTCGGCGAGGGCGCGCACGAACGCCGATCCGATGATCGCGCCGTCGGCGTACTCGAGCACCTCGGCGACCTGGTCGGCCGTCGAGATCCCGAGGCCGACGCAGGTGCGCTCGACGCCCGCGTCGCGGAGCCGCGACACGACCGTGCGCGCGGCGACGTCGACGCCGACCCGGGCGCCGGTGACGCCCATCGTCGACACCGCGTAGACGAACCCGCGGCTCGACCGGACGGCCTGCTGCATCCGGGCGTCCGTCGAGGACGGGGCGGCGAGGAACACGCGGTCGAGCCCGGTGCGCTCCGAGGCGTCGATCCAGGCACGGCCCTCGTCGGGGATGAGGTCCGGGGTGATGAGCCCGGAGGCACCGGCGGCGACGAGGTCGTCTGCGAAGCGCTCCACGCCGTACCGGAGCACGGGGTTCCAGTAGGTCATCACCAGGACCGGCACGTCCACGCGGTTCGTGATCTGGTCGACCGCGTCGAAGACCTGGGCGACGCGGAAGCCGTTCGCCAGGCTCTCCTCGGCGGCGCGCTGGATGACGGGACCGTCCATGACCGGGTCGGAGTAGGGCAGGCCGAACTCGATGACGTCGACGCCGTTCTCGGCGAGGGCGACGGCGGCGTCGACACTGGTCTGCACGTCCGGGAAGCCGGCGGGCAGGTACCCGACGACCGCGCCCGCACGCTCGGCGTTGGCGGTGTCGATCGTCGTCGCGACCGAGCGGGTGGTTCCGGGAGTGGTCACAGCTGCACCGCGTTCTCGTCGAGGATGCCGAAGTAGCGGCTGGCGGACGCCACGTCCTTGTCGCCGCGTCCGGACAGGGACACGAGCACGACACCGTCCGGGCCGAGCTCCTTGCCGAGCTTGATCGCGCCGGCCAGTGCGTGGGCCGACTCGATCGCCGGCAGGATGCCCTCGGTGCGGCCGAGCAGACGGAACGCCTCCATCGCCTCGGCGTCGGTGATCGGCGTGTACTGCGCGCGGCCGATCGATGCGAGGTAGGCGTGCTCCGGGCCGACGCTCGGGTAGTCGAGACCCGCCGAGATGCTGTGGCTCTCGATCGTCTGGCCGTCCTCGTCCTGCATGAGGTAGGACATCGTGCCCTGCAGGACACCCGTGCGACCGAGCGAGATGCTCGCCGCGTGACGACCGGTCTCGATCCCCTCGCCGCCGGCCTCGAAGCCGTGCAGCCGGACGGACTCGTCGTCGAGGAACGCCTCGAAGATGCCCATCGCGTTCGACCCGCCGCCGACGCACGCGGCGACGGCGTCGGGCAGGCGGCCGATGCGGTCGAGCACCTGCTGCCGGGCCTCCTCGCCGATCACCTTGTGGAACTCGCGCACCATCTCGGGGAACGGGTGCGGGCCGGCGACCGTGCCGAGCAGGTAGTGCGTCGACTCGACGTTGGCGACCCAGTCGCGCAGCGCGTCGTTGATCGCGTCCTTGAGCGTGCGGGAGCCGGTCTCGACCGGGATGACCTCGGCGCCGAGGAGCCGCATCCGGGCGACGTTGAGCGCCTGGCGCTCGGTGTCGACCGCACCCATGTACACGACGCAGTCCATGCCGAACAGCGCGGCTGCGGTGGCGGTCGCGACGCCGTGCTGGCCCGCGCCGGTCTCGGCGATCAGGCGGGTCTTGCCGAGGCGCTTCGCGACCAGGGCCTGGCCGAGCACGTTGTTGATCTTGTGCGAACCGGTGTGGTTGAGGTCCTCGCGCTTGAGGATGATCCGGGCACCACCGGCGTGCTTCGCGAACCGCGGCGCCTCGGTGATGATCGAGGGGCGGCCGGTGTACTCGCGCTGGAGCGTGTCGAGCTCCTCGCGGAACGCCGGGTCCGCCCAGGCCTCACGGAAGGCGGTCTCGAGCTCGTCGAGCGCCTCGACCAGGGACTCGGGGACGAAGCGTCCGCCGAAGTCGCCGAAGTACGGGCCCTGCAGGTCACGGAGTGAGGTCACGGTGGGTCTCCCGGGGTGGAGCGGCCGCGCCCGGAGTCGGGCGCGGCCGGTGGGACGGAGCGCGGTCAGGCGCGCGGGCGGCCGAGGCCGTCCGCGGCGGCGATGAACGACGCGAGGGTTGCGGCCGGGTCGGTGCCCGTGACGAGCGCCTCCCCCACCAGGACGACGTCGGCACCCGCGGAGCGGTAGTGCGCGACGTCGGCGGGACCGGCGACGGCGGACTCGGCGACGCGGACGACCCCGTCGGGGATCCGGTCGGCGAGCGAGCCGAACAGGTCGCGGTCCAGCGAGAAGTCGGTCAGGTCACGGGCGTTCACGCCGAGGATGCGTGCCCCGGCGTCGAGGCCGCGCGCGACCTCGTCGGCGGAGTGCGCCTCGACGAGGACGCGCATGCCGAGCTCCTCGGCCAGGCCGTGCAGCTCGACGAGCCGCTGCTGGTCGAGGGCCGCGACGATGAGCAGCACGAGGTCGGCGCCGGACGCACGTGCCTCGACGACCTGGTACGGGTCTGCGATGAAGTCCTTGCGGAGCACCGGCACGCCGACCCGGGCCTTGACGGCCTCGAGGTCGGCGAGGCTCCCGAGGAACTTCCGCCCCTCGGTGAGCACGCTGATCGTCGACGCACCGCCGCGCTCGTAGTCGGCGGCGAGTGCGGCCGGGTCCTCGATCGCGGCCATCGAGCCGCGGGACGGGCTCGCACGCTTGACCTCGGCGAGGATCTTCACGCGGTCGCCGGGGGCCAGGAACTCCAGGGCGTCGAGCGGCGACGCGACCCGGTCGAGGTCGCGTTCGACGTCGGCGTAGGGGCGGTCGAGGCGCCGGGCTTCGGCGTCCTCGAGCGCACCGGCGACGAGGGTCTCGAGCACGTTCGCCACGGGACTACTCCGCGTGGTGCTTGGCGACGTACTTCGGGCCGTTGACGCCGTAGCCGGCCTTGCCCATGACGGCGCCCACGATCAGGCCGACCACCACGACACCGGCCGAGGCCCAGACGCCCCACGCCATGTCGAACCAGAAGAACAGCGTCCCGGCCGCGAACCCGATCAGCATGATCACGACGGCGGTCCAGGCGGCGGGCGAGTGGCCTTCGCCGAGTTCTGCGGGCTCAGTGTTGCTCACGGTGCTCCTCGTTCGGTTCCGGCGTCGTCGTCCGATCGACGCCCCTGCGATCCTACCGCGCCGGTCGTGGTGGGCTCCCCCACCGCGCCGCCCTGCGCACCGTCGAGGACGGTCGGGTCGTCGCCGGCGCTGAGGTCGTCCCAGTCGGTGATCGCATCGCGCTGCGCCGGTGCCGCAGCCCGTGCCGCCGCGGCCGCACCGGTCGTCTGCGCGCCGTACTTGCGGGTCGGACCGGGCCAGGACCGCTGGAGCACCAGGACCGCGACGCCGAGCAGGACCGCGAGGACGCCACCGGCGATGCCGACGGCCGGCCAGACGGTCACGACGACGCTCGCGACGGTTCGGCGCACGGCGTCGATGTCGCTCACGCCGGCGACCCCGCCCACGGCGCCCTTCGACGCGGCGACGGGATCGGCCAGTGCCGAGGCGCCGGTGAGGACGACACCGGCACCGAGCAGCACCTCGACGACTCCGAGCACGACCCGGAGGACGCGGCCGGCGATCGTGAGCGCGAGGAACAGCGCGAGGCTGGCGATCGCGAGGGCGGTGTACTGCGGCACCGCGGCCGCGCCGTCCGCGACGACCTGCGACACCACGGCGGTCCCGGCGTGGAGCCGCACGGTGAACCAGGTCTGCGTCCACGAGAGCATCACGATGCCGGCCACCGCGAGGCCGCCGACGACCACCAGCGGGCGCGACCGCGCGCGGGTCAGTGACCGGGTGCGGCTCACGGACGCACCTCGCGCATCCGGTTCGCCGTCGCGACCGCGCGCAGCGGGGCCGCCGCCTTGTTGACGGCCTCGACGTGCTCGGTGTGCGGGTCGGAGTCGGCGACGAGCCCGGCGCCGGCCTGCACGCGCGCGACGCCGTCCTTGATCAGGGCGGTGCGGATGGCGATCGCCAGGTCGGCGTCGCCCGCGAAGTCGAAGTAGCCGACGACACCGGCGTACGCGCCGCGCTTCGCCGGTTCGAGCTCGTCGATGATCTCGAGCGCGCGTGGCTTCGGCGCACCGGACAGGGTCCCGGCCGGGAACGTCGCGCGGAACACGTCGATCGCGGACGCCCCGGGCCGGACCGACCCCTCGACGCTCGACACGAGGTGCATGATGTGGCTGAACCGCTCGACCGTCATGAACTCGGTCACGGCGACCGTGCCCGGCTCGCAGACCTTCTGCAGGTCGTTGCGGGCGAGGTCGACGAGCATGAGGTGCTCGGCGCGCTCCTTCGGGTCGGCGAGCAGTTCCTCGCCGAGACGGACGTCCTCGACGGGCGAGGCCCCGCGCGGACGCGATCCGGCGATCGGGTGCGTGATGGCCCGGCCGCCCTGCACCTTGACGAGCGCCTCGGGCGACGCGCCGACGATCCAGAACCGCTCGTCGGCGGTGTCCGCGAGCGACAGGAAGTACATGTACGGGCTCGGGTTGAGCGTCCGCAGCACGCGGTAGACGTCGAGCGGGTCGGCGGTGACCTCGTGGTCGAACCGCTGCGAGATGACGACCTGGAAGACGTCGCCGTCGCGGATGAAGTCCTTCGACCGGACCACCGCGGCCATGTAGTCGTCGGGAGAGGTGCGGTGGGTCGGGGTGGGCTCGGCGATCTCGAACGCCTCGGCCACGGTCGCGACGGTCGGCTGCACGAGGTCGGCCTGCATCCGGTCGAGTCGTACCTGGGCGTCGCTCCACATCGCGTCGGCGTCGTCGGTGCCGTCGTTGAGGACGCTCGCGACGAGCAGCACGAGTCCGGTGCGGTGGTCGAGCGCCGCGAGCTCCGACACGAAGGACAGCGCCTGTCCCGGGACGTCGAAGTCCGCGGGCGGGGCGTCGGGCAGGTGCTCGAGCTGACGGACGGCCTCCCAGCCGACGAAGCCGACCGTGCCGCCGACGAGGGGCGGGGTGCCCGGGACGCGCGGGGTCGCCCAGCGCTCGTGCAGTCGTGCGAGCACCTCGAGCGGCGCGCCGTCGAGCGAGCCGACCGCGCGCTCGGCGCTGATGCCGGTGTCGATCCAGGCGGCGCGGTCGCCCTCCTGCGTGAGCACACCGAAGCTGCGCACGCCGACGAAGGACCAGCGGGACCACAGACCGCCCTGGCCGGCGGACTCCAGCAGAAACGACCCGGGACGACCGTCCGCGAGCTTGCGGTAGACGCCGACCGGGGTCTCGCTGTCCGCGTAGAGCGCGCGGACGACCGGGACCACCCGGTGGTCGGCGAGCAGACCGTCGTACGCGGCGCGGGTCGTCGTGCGCGGCTCGTCGGAGCCGTGCGCGGTCGCCGCGCTCACCGTGCCGCTCCGTCCGACGTGGCGGCGTCGGTGAGTGCGGTCCAGGCCGCGACGGCCTCGTCCGCGGCGGACCCGGCGGGCGGCGCGGAGGCCGTGACCGGGTCGAGCGGGTCGACGTCGAAGCAGCGGTGCGCGCCGGTGTGGCACGCCGCACCGACCTGCTGCACGGTGACGAGCAGGGTGTCGTCGTCGCAGTCGAGCGCCGCGGCACGCACGTACTGGGCGTGGCCGGACGTGTCACCCTTGCGCCAGTACTCCTGCCGGGAGCGTGACCAGAAGGTCACCCGGCCCTCGGTCAGGGTGCGGCGGAGGGCTTCCCGGTCCATGTAGCCGAGCATGAGGACGTCCTTCGTGGACTCCTCCTGCACGACGGCGGGGAGCAACCCGTCCGCACCGAACCGCGCGCGGTCGAGGACCGCGTCCGTGCTGGTGCTGGTGCTGTCGGTCATGAGGCTCCTAGCCTACGGCGTGCCGGACGGGGGGGGGCGCGGGGCGGGCCCGCCCCGCGCCTCCCGTCCGGCCGTGGTCGCGCCACGGGGCGGGGGCAGGGCCCACGCGCCTCGGGTCCACCACGGGGCGGGGGCGCGGTCGACGAGGACTGGTCAGCGGACGACGAGACCGTCCGCGCGCAGCGCGGCCTTGACGTCGCCGATGGTCATCTCGCCGCGGTGGAAGACGCTCGCCGCGAGGACCGCGTCGGCGCCCGCCTCGACGGCCGGGGCGAAGTGCTCGATCCGGCCCGCGCCGCCGGACCCGATCACGGGGACGGAGGACACCGCGCGGACCGCGGCGATGAGCTCGAGGTCGAAGCCGTTCTTCGTGCCGTCGGCGTCGATCGAGTTGACGAGCAGCTCCCCCGCGCCGCGTTCGACGCCCTCGCGCGCCCACGCGATCGCGTCGAGGTCGGACTCGGTGCGCCCGCCGTGCGTCGTCACGACGAAGCCGGACGGCATCCGGTCGGACCGCTTGACGTCGAGCGAGAGCACGACCGCCTGCGCGCCGAAGCGGTCCGCGATCTCGCCGACCAGGTCGGGCCGGGCGATCGCGGCGCTGTTCACACCGATCTTGTCGGCGCCGCACTGCTGCAGGCGCGACACGTCGTCGACGCTGCGGACCCCACCGCCCACCGTCAGCGGGATGAACACCTGCTCGGCGGTTCGCGTCACGGTGTCGTACATCGTCGCGCGGTTCTCGACCGTCGCTCCGACGTCGAGGAAGGTCAGTTCGTCGGCGCCCTGCTCGTAGTAGCGCGCCGCGAGCTCGACCGGGTCGCCGGCGTCCTGCAGGTCCAGGAAGTTGACGCCCTTGACGACGCGACCGCCGTGCACGTCGAGGCACGGCACGACGCGCACGGCGACCCCGCCGACCGCCGCCGGTACACCGGACACGCCCGGCTCCGCTGCGTCGGTCACAGGCGTGCGGCGTGGATCGGGCTGACGAGGATGGCGCGTGCGCCGAGGTCGTAGAGCGCGTCCATGATGAGGTTCGCGTCCTCGCGCGGGATCATCACCCGCACCGCCGACCAGTCGCGGTCGTGCAGCGGCGACACGGTCGGCGACTCGATGCCCGAGGCGACCGCGGTGGCCTGTTCGAGCAGGCCGGTGGGGATGTCGTAGTCGAGCATCACGTAGCCGCGGGCGACGAGCACGCCCTGCAGCCGACGGCGCAGGACGTCGATGCCCGGGATCGACTCGTCGGTCGAGATGAGCAGCGCGGTCGACTCGAGGATGACCGGGCCGAAGATCTCCAGGCCGGCGGCGCGGAGGGTGCTGCCGGTCGAGACGACGTCGGCGACCGCGTCGGCGACACCGAGGCGCACCGCACTCTCGACGGCGCCGTCGAGCTTGACGAGGGTCGCGGAGACGCCGTGCTGGGCGAGGAACTCCCCGACCAGGCCGGGGTAGCTGGTCGCGACCCGCACGCCGTCGAGGTCCTGCAGCTCGGTGAATCGGCCGGGCGTGCCCGCGAAGCGGAACGTCGAGTCGGCGAACCCGAGCGCGTCGACCTCGTGCGCCGCCGAGCCGGAGTCCAGCAGCAGGTCGCGACCGGTGATGCCGACGTCGAGCGCCCCCGACCCGACGTACGTCGCGATGTCCCGCGGACGGAGGAAGAAGAACTCGACGCCGTTGCGCTCGTCGAGCAGGTGCAGCGCCTTCGGGTCGCGGCGACCGGCGTACCCGGCCTCCTTGAGCATCTCGGAGGCGGTCTCGGACAGCGAGCCCTTGTTGGGCACGGCGATGCGGAGCATCAGGGTCTGCTTTCTGCTGGAGGTCGGGACGGCTGCGGGGGCGGTGGCGCTCGGTGCGCGACACGCCTGCCTACAGATGTCGCCAGACGTCCGCCGGGGTCAGGCCCTTCGCGACCATGAGGACCTGCAGGTGGTAGACCAACTGCGAGATCTCCTCGGAGGTGCGCTCGTCGCCCTCGTACTCGGCCGCCATCCAGACCTCGGCGGCTTCCTCCACGATCTTCTTGCCGATCTGGTGCACGCCTGCGTCCAGTTCGGCGACGGTGCCGGAGCCCTCGGGGCGCGTCCGCGCCTTCTCGGTCAGCTCCGCGAACAGGTCGTCGAACGTCTTCACGGAGGACAGGCTACCGTCCCCGGCCGCCCCGGCGGACCCACCCACCGGGACACCGGCGGTCACGCCGACGTCCGCACCGTCGTCCGCACCGTCGGCCGCTCCGGTCGGCCGGGAGGCGCGGGCCGGGTCCGACGCGCCGGTCGCGTCGGCGGTCACGCGCGTGCCGCCGCGGCTGCCGCCCGCAGGTCGGCGATGCGCTGCGACGGTTCCCCGCCGTAGACGGCGGACCCCGCGACGAGCGTGTCGGCACCGCTGCGGACCGCCTCGGGCACCGTGTCGACCGCGATCCCGCCGTCGACCTCGAGCCACACGTCGAGCCCCGAGGCGTCGACCGCTGCGCGGGCGTCGGCGAGCTTCGGCATCACGGACGGCATGAACGACTGGCCGCCGAAGCCCGGCTCGACCGTCATGAGCAGGACCATGTCGTAGGCGTCGAGGTGCCGCAGCACGTCGGTCACGGGCGTCCCGGGCTTGATCGCCACCGCCGCGCGGGCGCCGTTCGAGCGGATCGCCGCCGCGGTCGCCACGGGGTCGGCCGCCGCCTCGAAGTGGAACGTGACGCTCGACGCACCGGTCTCGGCGTACTTCGGCGCCTGCGTGTCGGCGTCGGTGATCATCAGGTGCACGTCGAGCGGCACCGGGGAGACCTCCTGCAACCGCTGCACGATCGGCAGGCCGAGGGTGAGGTTCGGCACGAAGTGGTTGTCCATCACGTCGACGTGCACCAGGTCGGCGCTCTCGATGCGGTGCAGTTCCCGCTCGAGGTTCGCGAAGTCGGCGGACAGGATGCTCGGCGCGATGCGGATGGTCACCGGACAAGCCTACCGACGCGGCTGTGCAGCGTCGCGTGACGCCCAGAGCGGCGAGGTCCGCCTGGCCGGGGCAGCCGAGGCTGCTTCGCGTAGACGCGGTTGAACACGCGACCGTGGTGGGCGCACACGTTGCGCAGGACGTTGAGCGCTCGGAGCCAGGACACCATCTGCGGCGGCCGGAGGTCGAACGTGCTCGCGACGGACCGCTGCACCGGTGGCGACACGAAGCTGAAGAGTCTCGTCAGCGCTCCCCAGTCCATGACCTCGACCGCGGCCCAGACCGGCAGCCGTCCCCCGTACGACGCGCGATGGTGCTCGACGAACTCGTCGCGCGAACGGGCGACCTCGGCGTGGTGCCGCCGGAGCCACTCGTCGTGGTCGCGTCCGTCACGCGCGAGCGGACCGAGCAGGTCGGGCCGGAGGTGGGCGCACGGGTCGACCCGCCCGAGCGCGTCGCCGAGTCGAGCACGGACGACGAGTTCGACCGCTCCGAGCGCGCCGAGCACGGCGGTTCGGAGGCGTTCGTCGAACGAGTGCAACGCGAGGACGTCGTCGAGGGTCGAGCCGGGGACGAAGGAGTCGGTGCGGCGGTCGCCCTGGAGGACACGGAAGGGGTACCAGTACCCGCTCAGCCGGTAGTAGCCGATCTGCCGGAGTCGGTCGACGGCGATGCCCTCGTCGTCGATGTGCAACCCGCGGCCGCGGAGCAGGACGACCTGTTCCTCCGGAGAGCAGTAACGCTCGACCTCGGACATCGACCCCCACTCGATCCGCACCCCGTCGACACCGTGCGACGGAACCGACCTTCCCTGCGATCAGCGGCCCTGACAGCGGGCCGTCCCCGATGACGGGACGCCCCCGACAACGAAGAGGACCGGCCCTGGACCTGCTGAGCAGGCGGAACCGGTCTTGTCCGACCAACATATCAGACGCCCTCCGACACTGCAACGGGTCGGGCGTGCTGCGTCAGGCGGTCCGGCGGAACAGCGCGACGAACATGGCGTCCGTGCCGGTCCGGTGCGGCCAGAGCTGCACCGTCCGACCGTCGGCGACCTGCGGGTCACGGGCGGCCACCGCACGGACGATGCCCGCGGTGTCGAGCTGTTCGAGCACGTCGCCGTGCCGGGACATCAGCGCGTCGACCTGCCCGCGCGTCTCGGCGAGGTGCGGCGAGCACGTGACGTACGCGAGCGTGCCGCCGGGTGCGAGGGCCCGGACCGCGGCGTCGAGCAGCTCGGTCTGCAGGGCCGCCAGCTCGGGGACGTCCTCGGGCTGCTTGCGCCACCGTGCCTCGGGCCGCCGTCGCAGGGCACCGAGTCCGGTGCACGGCGCGTCGAGCAGGATGCGGTCGAAGCGCTCGTCCCCCGGTGCGCCGAACCGTCGTGCGTCGCCCTGGCGGACGGTCACCACGGATTCGTCGGCGACCGTGGACAGCGCCTTCCGGACCAGCCCGGCGCGGGCCGGCACGAGTTCGTTCGCGACCAGGGTCGCGCCGCCGACGCGGGCCTCGGCGGCGAGGAGCGCCGCCTTGCCGCCGGGCCCGGCGCACATGTCGAGCCAGCGTTCGCCCGGCCGCACCGCCGAGGACCGGCTCAGCGCGAGGGCCGCGAGCTGCGAACCCTCGTCCTGCACGCGCAGGCGTCCGGCGGCGACGCCCGGCACCCGGGCGGGGTCGCCGGAGACGCCACGGATGCCGACGGGTGAGACCGGGCTGCGGTCCGCCTCGACCACCACGTCCGGGACGGGAGGCGCGGCGTCCGTGCCGTCGGCGGCTCGCGGCCCCGACGTGGTCACGGACGGGTCCCCCGTTCCGTCGGACGACTGGTCGCGGTCGACGGCGTCGGTCACGTCGTCCTCCGTCGCGGCCGAGGGCCGGGCGCGGTCGGCAGCCGCGGAGGCGTCGTCCTCCGGTGCCGACGCGGGTGGGCGGACCGCGGTGCGCACGTCCTCGTCGGTCGCGAGTCCGGGCAGCGCCACGAGCTGGACCCGCGGCGCGACGTTGTCGGCCGCGAGCAGCGCCGCGAGCTCGTCGCGGGACCGTTCCGCCGCCAGGGCGTCCCGCAGGGCCGCGACCACCCACGCTGGGTGTGACCAGCGGGTCGCGAGCAGGGCGTCGCCCGCCCGGCCCTCGGTGATCGAGGCGTCCCACTCGTCGTCGGTGCGGGCGGCGACCTTGCGCAGCACGGCGTTCACGAAGCCCGTGGCCCGGCGCGCGCCGACCTCGCGTGCGAGCTCGACGGTCGCCGAGACCGCCGCGTGCACGGGCGTGCGCATGCCGAGGAGCTGGTGCACACCGAGCCGCAGCACGTCGAGCACGTCGGCTTCGACGTTCTCGACACGGCGTCCGGACGCGACGCCGATGATCGCGTCGTAGCGACCGAGCATGCGGATCGAGCCGTAGGTGAGCTCGGTCGCGAACCCCGCGTCGCGGGCGGACAGGCCGGCACGCCGGATGCGGCTCGGCAGCAGGAGGTTGGCGTACGCGTCGTCGACCTGCACGGCGCGGAGCACGTCGAACGCGACCCGCCGCGCACTCGTGGTGCGCGGACCCGCCGGGCGCCCGCCCTGCGGACGGCGTGGTGCGGCGCTCACGACAGCACCGCCGAGGTGAGGTCGCCGAGCCCGCGGGCCCAGGCGGCACCGTCCATCGCCTTCTTGCCGGCGGGTTGGACCTCGGTGAGCACGAGCGGGTCGTCGGCGGTCCCGACGAGCAGCCGACCGCCGTGGAGGGCGAGCGCGCCGGGGGCGAGCGACGGGACGGGCTCGGACGAGCCTGGCGACAGGCGGGCGCTGCGGAGCAGCTTGACCCGCGTCTCGCCGAGGTGGGCGTACGCACCGGGCTCGGGCGTGACGCCGCGCAGGTGGGCGTGCACGACGGCGGCGGGCGCGGCGAAGCGGACCAGGCCGTCCTCGATCGTGGTCTTCGGGGCGGTGGTCGGGGTGCCGACCTGCTCGCGCGCGACGGCGGTCCCGTCGGCGATCGCGTCGACGACCCGCAGAACGGTGTCGGCGCCGCGCTCGGCCATCGCCGCGAGGACCTCGCCCGCCGTGGCCTCGGCGTCGATCGTGAACGGGTCGCTCGCGAAGACCGGCCCGGCGTCGAGGGCCTCCACGAGCTGGAAGACGGTGGCGGCGGTGCGGGTGTCGCCGGCCATGACCGCACGCTGCACGGGAGCGGCGCCCCGGTAGGCGGGCAGGTCGGAGAAGTGCAGGTTGACCCACCCGTGACGGGGCGTGTCGAGGGCGGGCCGACGGAGCAGGGCCCCGTACGCGACGATGACCCCGAGGTCGACCCCGAGGTCGGCGATCCGGGCGGTCACCTCGTCGTCGACACGGACGGCCTCGATCACCGGGAGCCCGAGCTCCTCGGCGGCCTGGGCGACCGGGGTCGGCGTGAGGACGCGCTTGCGGCCCTGCGGCGTCGGCGGGCGGGTGAGCACGGCGGCGATCTCGTGGTCGGACGCCGCGAGGCGGCGGAGGGTGGGGACGGCCGCAGCGGGGCTGCCGGCGACGACGAGACGCATGGCATCCATGGTCCCACGGGCCGGGCCGCCGCCAGCACTCCTCCACAGCCCGTGACGCCCTCCACAGCAGACCGCTCTGTCCACGGCACGCGCGAACGCGTCGGACTGAGAACGGCCCGTGAAGATCCTGCGTAGCGTCTGCACCACAGCGATCGAAGGAGCACCACCATGTCTGACGTCACCACGTCCACCAACCGCTACGCGGGCTCGTCCGTCCAGAAGGTCGCGCTCGTCGTCGGCATCGTCTTCCTGCTCGTCGGGATCGCCGGGTTCGTCCCCGGCCTGACCTCCGGCGACCTCGCCGGTGCCGGCCACGGCTCGATGGCGATGCTGCTCGGGATCTTCCAGGTCTCGGTGCTGCACAACGTCGTCCACCTGCTGTTCGGCGTCGTCGGCCTGCTCGCGGCCAACCGCGCCAGCGGCTCCCGCATGTACCTCGTCATCGGCGGCATCGTCTACTTCGTCCTCTGGATCTACGGCCTGTTCACCGCCGGCCACAGCACCGGAGCGAACTTCGTGCCGCTCAACAACGCCGACAACTGGTTGCACCTCGTGCTCGCCGTCGGCATGGTCGCGCTCGGGATCATCTTCCCGCGCGGCCGTCGCACCCCGGTCAGCGCCTGACGCCCATCCGGCTCGGTCGACCTCGGTCGGTCCGGCCGGTCCGCCCCCGAGCGGCACCCGCGCCACGCCACGTCGGCGGTTGCTCGTAGCGACATCTCGCTGCGAGCAACCGCCGACCGTGCGTTCCGGGGCGTTCGGGGATGCCCGGGCAGGGACGGGGGTCAGACCTCGCTGAAGGGTTCGACGTCGTCCATCCGCACCCGGAGCGTCGGGGCGGCGCGGCGCCGGTTGCCGCCCGGCAGCACGCGGCGGGTCGACGACCGCCGGATGACCTCGGCCTTGAGGGTCGCCGCGACCTCGGCGCCGTGCGCGTACGGGAAGCGCACGATCGCCCGGACCGTCCCCGGGACCGGGTCGTCCGGCGCCGGGACCGGGCCGAGCACGGGGCCGGCCGTGGCGTCACCGAGTGCCTCCACCGCGGCGGTCACCGCTTCGTCCGTGCCCGTCAGCGTCGCCACGCGGACCGCCGGCGGGAAGTGCAACGCCCGGCGGTCGACGAGTTCGTCGTGCGCGGGGCCGTCGAGCCGCCAGAGCGCCATCGCGGTCGCGAGCCGTCCCCCGATGCCGACGAGGTACACCTCAGCGCCCGGTGCCCCCTTCGCGGCGGCACCGGTCCAGAAGCGCAGCACGTCCTCCTGCACGCGCAGGCCCTCGCGGGCGAGCATGCGCTCACCGTCGAGCAGCAGTACGCAGGCGTAGCCCCCGGGCACGTTCGGCTCGGCGCCGCGCGTCGCCACCACGACGGACGGGCGGGCGGGGACCTCGTCGAGCGGGCGTGAACCGTCCGCGACGACGATGCGCGTGCCGGGGAACGCCCGACCGAGCTCGTCGGCCGTGCGCTGCGCCCCCTGTCCGACGGCCTTGACGGTCCCGTTGCCGCAGGTCGGGCAGCGGAACCCGACCGCGAGGGCGCCGCAGAACCGGCACTGCGGTGTGGCGCCGCGGTGGGGCTGCCCGAGCGGGCCGCCGCACACGCGGCAGTGCGCACGCTCCCCGCACTGCGCGCAGACGAGTCCGGTGCCGAACCCGGGGCTCGCGACCTGCACGAGCACCGGTCCCTCACGACTGGCCTCACGGGCAGCGCGCCATGCGGTGCTCGGGATGCGGGCCTGCGCGGCGTGGCCCTCGGCCGCCGACTGCTGCACGGTCGGGATGACCTTCGGCGTCCGCACGCGGTACGGCGTCACCTCGTCGAGCCAGTGCAGCTCGACGAGGCGTTGCACGTCGGTGCTCCGCGCGTGCGAGACGAACAGCAGACCGGCGCCCGACTGTGCGGCCCGGATGAGGGCGACGTCGCGCGTGTGCACGTACGGCGCGCGCGGCTCGACGAACGAGGCGTCGCCGTCGTCCCACAGCACGACGAGTCCGAGCTCCGTCGCCGGCGCGTAGACGGCGGTGCGGTTGCCGATCGCGACCACCGCGTGCGTCCGGGCCTGCAGCAGTGCCTTCGCACGCTGCCCGTTCGTCTGCTTCGCGTCGAACCGCACGACGCGTTCCGGCGGCAGCACGGCGAGCAGCGCCCGCTCGAGGTCCTGCACGTCGCGGAAGTCGGGGACCGCGACGACCGCGGACCGCTCGGCGGCCAGCGCGTGCGCGGCGGCCTGGGCGACGGTGGCGGCCCAGCCGGGCACCCACACGTCGTCGGGGCCCGCGCCGAGCGGTGACGACCCGCCCGGGGTCGAGGCCGGCGCCGGTGCCGTCGCGGCCGGCACGTCCGCCGCCGCGGACGGCGCGTCCGCCGTCGCAGACGCCTCGGGGTGCGTCGCAGACGCCTCGGGGTGCGTCGCAGACGGCTCGGCGTGCGCCGAGGGCGGGGCGCCCGCCGTCGCAGACGCGACATCTGGAGTCGAGGACGGCGCGGCCGCCGCCGACGGACCACCCCGGACCGGGCGGAGCGCCACCGGGTGCGGCACCGCGGCCACCGCAGCCCGACCGCGCTCGGCGACCAGCGCCTCCAGGACGCCCTCGGCGTAGCCGGTGACCGGCGGGGCGACGACCGGCGGCGGCGACCACGACGTGTCCCGGGCGAGCCAGGCCTTCTCGGCACGGACCTGCCGGGGCGGGACCGCGAGCCGGAGCACGTCGGACGCCACCCCCGCCGCACGGTCGGCGACGGCACGGGCGAGCGTCCAGATCTCGGGCGCGAGCACCGGGACCGGCGAGAGCACCTGCTCGATCGGACTCAACTCGCCCGGCCAGTCCCCCTCGGAGACGAGTTCGACGACGTAGGCGTCCGACATCCGGGCACCGGTGCGCAGCGGCACCTTCACGCGGACCCCGGGCACGCAGTCGTCCTCGAGCTCGGCCGGCACCCGGTAGTCGAACAGACGGTCCAACTGCGGGAGCGGCGAGTCGAGGACGACGCGCGCGACGGTGGTCACACGGTGCCCGGACGTCGGCGGGACGGACGCACGCGGTGCCTAGACGGCTGCGGCGACGAGCCCTGCTGCAGCGCGGAGGGCGTCGACACGGTCGAGCTGCTCCCAGGTGAACCCGGGCAGCTCGCGGCCGAAGTGCCCGTACGCGGCGGTCTGCGCGTACCGCGGCTTGAGCAGGTCGAGGTCGCGGATGATCGCGGCCGGACGGAGGTCGAAGACCTCGAGGATCGCGGCCTCGATCGTGGCGTCGTCGACGTGGCCGGTGCCGAAGGACTCGACGTACAGCCCGACCGGCTTCGCACGGCCGATGGCGTAGGCGACCTGGACCTCGAGGCGGTCGGCCAGGCCCGCTGCGACCGCGTTCTTCGCGACCCAACGGAGCGCGTACGCGGCCGAACGGTCGACCTTCGACGGGTCCTTGCCGCTGAACGCGCCACCGCCGTGGCGGGACGCGCCGCCGTACGTGTCGACGATGACCTTGCGCCCGGTGAGCCCGGCGTCGCCCTGCGGACCGCCGATCTCGAAGCGGCCGGTCGGGTTCACGATGACGTCGACGTGCGACGAGTCGAGGTCGACCAGGTCGAGCACCGGACGGATGACGTGCTCGGTGATCTGCGCGGTGAGCTCGGCGAGCGTGACGGCCGGCGAGTGCTGCGTCGAGAGCACGACGGTCTCGACCGTCTTCGGCACGACGCCGTCGTACCCGACGGTGACCTGGGTCTTGCCGTCCGGACGCAGGAAGTCGAGCTGCCCGGTCTTGCGGACCTCGGCCAGACGCTCGGCCAGTCGGTGCGCCAGCCAGATCGCGACGGGCATGTACTCGGGCGTCTCGTTCGTCGCGAAGCCGAACATGATGCCCTGGTCGCCGGCACCCTGGCGGTCGAGCGGGTCGACGCCGGCACCGGAGCGCGAGTCGAGCGACTCGTCGACCCCCTGCGCGATGTCCGGGGACTGCGCACCGATCGACACCTCGACACCGCAGGTGCGGCCGTCGAAGGACACCTCGGACGAGTTGTACCCGATGCCCGTGATGACGTCACGCACGAGCTTCGGGATCTCGACGTAGCCCGAGGTGGTGACCTCGCCGGCGACGTGCACCAGACCCGTCGTCACCATCGTCTCGACAGCGACGCGCGCGTGCGGGTCGACCGTGAGCAGGGCGTCCAGGATCGTGTCCGAGATCTGGTCGCAGATCTTGTCGGGGTGCCCCTCCGTCACCGACTCGGACGTGAAGAGGCGCAGGTTGGTGCTCGTCACCGCGATCAGTCGGCGGGCTGCTGCTGCTTGGTGACGGTCAGCTTGTCCTCGTTGATCTCGTGGAGAGCGACGGACAGCGGCTTGTCGTCGATCGTCGAGTCGACGAGCGGGCCGACGTTGTCGAAGAGCGAACCCTCGTGCAGGTCGGCGTAGTAGTCGTTGATCTGGCGCGCGCGCTTCGAGGCGAAGATGACGAGCGCGTACTTCGACTCCACCTTGGCGAGCAGGTCGTCGATGGGCGGGTCGATGATGCCCTGGGGGTTGGCCATGGTGTCTCCTGTCGGCAGCGGATGCGTGGGGCGCGACGCCGACCGGGGCCGGACTCGCGGGACGCGCTGCCGGAGCTGGCCGGCGGGCGCGGGGACGCCCGTGTCAGGGCGCAGAGAACAAGTCTACGACCTCGCGTGCCGCGGTGCCGACATCGGAGTTCACGATCCGCACGTCGAACTCGTCCTGGGCGGCCAGTTCGACCTTCGCGGTCTCGAGCCGTCGCGCCTGTTCCTCGGCGGACTCGGTGCCGCGGCCGATCAGTCGACGGACGAGCTCGTCCCACGTCGGCGGGAGCAGGAACACGAGCACGGCCTCGGGCATGGCGTCGCGCACCTGCCGGGCGCCCTGCAGGTCGATCTCGAGCATCACCTTGTCGCCGGCGTCGAGCGCACGGTCGATCGGCGGACGGGGTGTGCCGTAGCGGTAGGAGTTGTGCACGACCGCCCACTCGAGCAGCTCGCGGTCGCGGATCATCCGGTCGAACTCGGCGTCGTCCACGAAGTAGTAGTGCACGCCGTCGACCTCGCCGGGACGCGGCTTGCGGGTCGTCGCCGAGACGCTGAGGTTCACGTCCGGGTACTGCTCGCGGATGTACGCGCTCACCGTGCCCTTGCCGACGGCGGTCGGTCCGGCGAGCACGACGAGCTTCGACGCCCCGCGCTTGCGGCCACGTGCGGCGAGCCAGTCGGCGAGGGCCGTCCGCTGCCGGGACCCGAGTCCGCCGAGGCGCTTCGACGGCGCGATGCGGAGCTCGCCCATCACGGCCTCGGCGCGTGCGGGACCGATGCCGGAGATGCTCGTCAGCAGGTCGCGCACCCGCAGGGACTTCTCGGCGGGCAGGTCGGCGTCCGACCAGGCGGCCCGCGCCACCTCGAGGGGGCTGCGCTCCCCCGAGGCGACCTGGGCCTTCACCGCGGCCCGGGCGCGTCGCGCGGCGACGGCTGCGCGGGCGGCGGCGACGCGGTCGACCTCCGGCGGGTTGCGGTGCGCGGGCAGGGCGTCGCGGTCGTCGGTCACGCGGCGACCGCCAGGGCTGTGCGGATGCGGTCCGCACGGTCGCGCACGAGCGCCGCGACACCGTCCGGTCCGTCGACGAGCAGCCCGCGCGACTCGCTCACCAGGACCTGCTCGGCACGCGCGCCGTACAGCGACCGGAGGTCCTCGATGCGGGCGCCCTGGGCTCCGAAGCCCGGGGCGAGCACCGGCGCGGAGCCGATGGCCTGCGCGTCGATGCCGAAGTCGTCGAGGTCGAGGGTGGCGCCGAGCACGAGCCCGACGTCCCCGAGCGGCTGGTCGCCGCCGGTCCGGTTGTCGTCTGCCACGTCCAAGACGATACCGGCCGCCACGCTCCGTCCGGCACGCGGGCCCTCCGCGACGACCGCGGTCTGGAGCAGGCGCGCCTCCGGGTTGCTCGTCGCGGCGAGCACGAAGACCCCGGCGCCGTTCCGGCGCGCGACGTCGACGGTGCCGGCCAGCGATCCGTAGCCGAGGTAGGGCGACACGGTCATCGCGTCCGCCCGGAACGGCCCGTCGCGGTCGAGCCACGCGAGCGCGTAGTCGTCACCCGTCGAGCCGATGTCGCCCCGCTTGACGTCGGCGACGACCAGGAGGCCCGCATCGCGTGCCCGACGCAGGGTCGCGTCGAGCGCACGGTAGCCCGCCACCCCGGCCGCCTCGAAGAAGGCGACCTGCGGCTTCACGATCGCCGCGCGGCCGGCGGCCGCGTCGACCAGGGTCGCGCCGAAGGCCGTCAGGCCGGCCTCGTCGCGGCCGAGCCCCCACGCCGCCAGGGTGGCGGCGTGGGGGTCGATGCCGACGCACAGGGGGGAACGCTCCCCCACGGCGGCGGCGAGCCGCACGCCGAAGGGGGTCGCGCCTCCCGGCCGGTCCGTGACCACGTCGGTCACCGTCACCAGCTCGCGCGCTCGAGCGCGTAGTCCTGCAGGCTGCGCGCGCTGAGCGGGGTGCCGATCGTCTCGATCGCGGCGACCGCCGCGCCGAGCTGCGCGATCGTCGTGAAGAGCGGCTTGTCCGCGGCCACGGTCGCCGCGCGGATCTCGTAGCCGTCGGCACGACCGGCCGCGCCGGACGGGGTGTTGATCACGATGTCGACGGCGTCGCGGGCGAGCAGGTCGACGACGCTCTCGCCACCTTCGCTGTACTTGCCGACGAGCGTGACCTCGATGCCGTTGCGGCGCAGGACCTCGGCGGTCCCCTCGGTCGCGGTGATCGTGAAGCCGAGTTGCTGCAGCCGGTGCACGGGCAGGACGACCTGGCGCTTGTCGGTGTCCGCGACGCTCACGAACACGGTGCCGCTCGTCGGCAGCCCGCCGTACGCGGCGTCCTGCGACTTGAGGAACGCGCGCGGGAAGTCGCGGTCGATGCCCATGACCTCGCCCGTGGAGCGCATCTCCGGGCTGAGCACCGAGTCGACGACCTGGCCGTCGTGGGTGCGGAACCGGCGGAAGGGCAGCACGGCCTCCTTGACGGCGACCGGGGCCTGCGGCGGCACCGAGGAACCGTCGCGCTCGGGCAACATGCCCTCGGCGACGAGCGCGTCGATGGTCGTGCCCGTCATGATCCGCGCAGCGGCCTTGGCGAGCGGGATCCCCAGCGCCTTCGACACGAACGGGACCGTGCGGCTGGCACGCGGGTTCGCCTCGAGGACGTAGAGCACACCCGCGCCGATGGCGAACTGCACGTTGAGCAGGCCCTGCACGCCGATGCCGCGGGCGATCTTCTCGGTCGCCGCGACCACGCCGCGGATCTCCGTCTTGCCGAGGCCGACCGGGGGCAGGGTGCACGCCGAGTCACCGGAGTGGATGCCGGCCTCCTCGATGTGCTCCATGATGCCGCCGATGTACAGGCGCTCCCCGTCGAACAGCGCGTCGACGTCGATCTCCACGGCGTCGTCGAGGAACCGGTCCACCAGCAGGGGCAGGTCCGGCCCGATGATCGCCTGGTCGGCCATCCGGTCGAAGTAGTCGGCGAGGGCGCTCGGGTCGTAGACGATCTCCATGCCGCGGCCGCCGAGCACGAACGACGGCCGGACGAGCACCGGGTAGCCGATCTCCTCCGCCACGGCGGTCGCGCTCGCGAGGTCGTGCGCCGTGCCGTTGCGCGGCGCCAGCAGCCCGGCCTCCTCGAGGATGCGCGAGAACTGGCCGCGCTCCTCGGCGGAGTCGATCGCGGTCGGCGTCGTGCCGAGGATCGGGATGCCAGCGGCCTCGAGCGGCTTCGCGAGCCCGAGAGCGGTCTGGCCCCCGAGCTGCACGACCACGCCCACGAGCTCGCCGGACGCCGCCTCGGCGGCGATGACCTCGAGGACGTCCTCGGTGGTCAGCGGCTCGAAGTAGAGGCGGTCCGAGGTGTCGTAGTCGGTGCTCACCGTCTCGGGGTTGCAGTTGATCATGATCGTCTCGAACCCGGCGTCGCTCAGCGCGAAGGACGCGTGCACGCACGAGTAGTCGAACTCGACGCCTTGACCGATGCGGTTCGGGCCGGACCCGAGGATGACGACCTTCTTCCGGTCGCTCGCGGCGACCTCGGTCTCGGTGTCGTACGACGAGTAGTGGTACGGCGTGAGGGCCGGGAACTCGCCGGCACAGGTGTCGACGGTCTTGAAGACCGGGCGGATGCCCAACGCGTGCCGGGCGTCGCGTGCCTCCTGCTCGGAGATGCCGCGCAGGCTCGCGATCTGCGCGTCGCTGAAGCCGTGTTCCTTGGCCCAGCGCACGGTGTCGGCGTCGAGCGTCCCCGCTGCCGCGACCTCGGCCGCGACCTCGTTGATGAGCACGATCTGGTCGATGAACCACGGGTCGATCTTCGTGGCCTCGAACACCTCGTCCGCGGTGGCACCGGCGACCAGGGCCTGCTGCACCGTCACGATGCGGCCGTCGGTCGGGATCCGGGCCTTCTCGAGCAGGGCGTCCTTGTCGAGCTCCGCCGCCGGGGTGTCCCAGTGGAACGACGAGCCGCGCTTCTCGAGCGAGCGGAGCGACTTCTGCAGCGCCGTGGCGTAGTTGCGGCCGATCGCCATCGCCTCGCCCACGCTCTTCATCGTCGTCGTGAGCGTCGCGTCGGCGGCCGGGAACTTCTCGAACGCGAACCGCGGGGTCTTCACGACGACGTAGTCGAGCGTCGGCTCGAAGCTCGCCGGCGTGACGCGGGTGATGTCGTTCTCGATCTCGTCCAGGCGGTAGCCGATCGCGAGCTTCGCGGCGATCTTGGCGATCGGGAACCCGGTCGCCTTCGACGCCAGGGCCGACGAGCGGGACACGCGCGGGTTCATCTCGATGACGATGAGCCGGCCGTTCGACGGGTCGACCGCGAACTGGATGTTGCAGCCACCCGTGTCGACGCCCACGCGGCGGATGATGTCGATGCCGATGTTCCGCATGTTCTGGTACTCGCGGTCGGTCAGCGTCAGCGCGGGAGCGACCGTGATCGAGTCACCCGTGTGGACGCCCACCGGGTCGACGTTCTCGATCGAGCAGATCACGACGGTGTTGTCGAAGTTGTCGCGCATGAGCTCGAGCTCGTACTCCTTCCAGCCGAGGATCGACTCCTCCAGGAGCACCTCGGTGGTCGGGCTCGACTGCAGGCCGTCCCCCACGAAGCGGATGAGCTCCTCCTCGTTGTACGCGAAGCCGGAGCCGAGACCGCCCATCGTGAAGGACGGGCGCACGACGAGCGGGTAGCCGAGGTCCTTCGCGAACTCCTTCGCCTCGTCCAGCGTGTGCGCGATGTGGCTCCGGGCGACGTCGGCGCCGGACTCCAGCACGAGCTCCTTGAAGAGCTGCCGGTCCTCACCACGCTGGATCGCGTCGACCTTCGCGCCGATGAGCTCGACGTCGTACTTCGCGAGGATCCCCTCGGCGTCGAGCTTGATCGCGGCGTTCAGGGCCGTCTGGCCGCCGAGCGTCGGCAGGACGGCGTCCGGACGCTCGATCCGGATGATCTCCTCGAGCGAGGCGCTCGTGATCGGCTCGATGTACGTCGCGTCGGCGAAGTCCGGGTCGGTCATGATCGTCGCCGGGTTCGGGTTGACGAGGATCACGCGGACGCCCTCGGCACGGAGGACGCGGCACGCCTGGGTGCCGGAGTAGTCGAACTCGGCGGCCTGCCCGATGACGATCGGACCGGAGCCGATGACGAGGACGGACTCGATGTCTGCGCGCTTCGGCATCAGTTGGCTTCCTTCGTGACGTCGGCTGCGGGGGTGGTCGCGGTGGCGGTCGCCGCGTCGAGCGGCTCGCCGGCACGTCGTGCGCGGACCATCTCGGCGAACCGGTCGAACAGGTACATGGAGTCGTGCGGACCGGCCGCCGCCTCCGGGTGGTACTGCACGCTGAACGCCGGCACGTCGAGCGCGCGGAGGCCCTCGACGACCTGGTCGTTCAGGGAGTAGTGCGAGACCTCGACACGGCCGAACCCGGCCGGCGACTCGAGCACCTCGCCGAGGGGCGCGTCGACCGCGAAGCCGTGGTTCTGGCTCGTGATCTCGACCTTGCCGGTGGCCGTGTCGAGCACCGGCTGGTTGATCCCGCGGTGGCCGAACGGCAGCTTGTACGTGCCGAAGCCGAGCGCGCGGCCGAGGAGCTGGTTGCCGAAGCAGATCCCGAAGAACGGCCGCCCGGTCCGCAGCGACTCCTGCAGCAGCGCGACCTGCGCGTCGCTCGCCGCGGGGTCGCCGGGGCCGTTCGAGTAGAAGAGCGCGTCCGGGTCGAGCGCCGAGAGCTCGGCGGCGGTGATGTCCTGCGGCACCACGTGCACCTCGAAGCCGCGCTCCGCCAGGTACCGCGTGGTCGACGCCTTGACGCCGAGGTCGAGCACCGCGAGCCGGCCGATCTGCTCGCCGACGGCCGGGACGACGTACGTCTCCGGCGTCGACACGACCGACGAGAAGCTCGCCCCGGCCATCGTCGCCTGCGACCGGACCGCGTCGAGCTGCGCGTCCGGGTCGAGCGCCGCGTCGGCACCGCTGAACACGCCGCCCTTCATGGCGCCCGCGTCGCGGATCCGGCGGGTCAGCGCGCGGGTGTCGATCCCCGAGATGCCGACGATGCCGTCGCGCACCAGGTGGTCGTCGAGCGTCGCGTTCGCGCGGTGGTTCGACACCACGCGGCTGGGGTCGCGCACCACGTACCCGGCGACCCAGATGCGACGGGACTCGGGGTCCTCGTCGTTGACGCCCGTGTTGCCGATGTGCGGCGCGGTCTGCACCACGATCTGCCCGGCGTAGGAGGGGTCGGTGAGCGTCTCCTGGTACCCGGTCATGCCGGTCGCGAAGACGACCTCGCCGAGGGATCGGCCTCGTGCGCCGTACGCCCAACCGTCGTACCGTGTGCCGTCCTCGAGGACCAGTACAGCCCGTTCGCGTGTCATCAGTTCGTCCCTTCGCCCGCGCTCTGCGGGTGGTCGTTCGTCGTCGTCAGTCCCTGCAGGGCGGCCAGTGCGGCCTGGTCTCCCTGCGGGAACCGGAAGTAGGTGTCGAGGTCCGTCGCACCTGCGGCGCCGGTCGCCGTCCATCGCAGACGGACCAGTCCCCCCGGCTCGACCACGCGGTCGATGGCCGTGGTCGCGCGGTCGGCACCGCGGACGTCGCCGGCCTCGATCCAGCGGTCTGCCACCCCGGCGTGGTGCAGCACCACACCGGTGTCGTGCACGGTCACGCCACCGCGGCCCCGGAAGCCGAGTCCGCCCGCCGTGATCCGCTCGAGCGGCTGGTCGGCACGGGTCGTCGCGACGGTGAAGCCGTCCCAGGACCCGGCCGCCGGTCCCAGCCCGGCCGGGACCGGGACGGGAGGCACGGCCGCCGCCTGCGCGCGGGTGCGGGTCCGCCAGGTGCGCGCCATCGCGACGAACAGCAGCGCCACCAGCAGCAGCACCACCCCGCCGGTCAGCCAGCGCAGCCCGTCGCCGCTCACCGGAGCGCCGCCGTCGCGGTCGCCGCGGCGGCCGCGACGGTGTCGGTGTCGACGAGCCGGCCGTCGAGCAGCGTCGGGTAGCCCTGGTGGAAGGTCGCGACGACACGGCCGGGCAGGCGCATGCCGAGGTAGGGCGAGTTCTGCGACTGCCCCGCGAGGTCGTCGACCGAGAACTCGCGCACCGCGGCGGGGTCGTACAGCGTCAGCTCCGCGGGTGCGCCCGCCACGATGCCCTGGCCGTGCCCCTGGACCTGCCCGATCCGCGCCGGCGCCTCGGAGAGCACCCGGGCGACGTCCGCCCAGTCGAGCTGCCCGCTCTCGACCACGGCGGCGTGCACGACGCTCAGTGCCGACTCGAGCCCGACCATGCCGTTCGCGGCGGCCGGCCACTCGCAGCACTTCGCCTCGGCCGTGTGCGGCGCGTGGTCGGTGGCGACGATGTCGATGGTGCCGTCGGCCAGGGCGGCCCGCAGCGCGTCGACGTCCTCGCGGGAGCGCAGGGGCGGGTTCACCTTGTACCGGGCGTCGTACCCGGGCGCACCGTCGACCCCGGAGACGAGGTCCTCGGTGAGCACGAGGTGGTGCGGCGTGACCTCGGCGGTGACGTCGATCCCGCGGGACTTCGCCCACCGGACGACCTCGACGCTGCCGGCGGTCGACACGTGGCACACGTGCAGCCGGGCACCGACGTGGTCGGCGAGCAGCACGTCGCGGGCGATGATCGCCTCCTCGGCCACGGCGGGCCACCCGGCGAGCCCGAGCTCCGACGACAGCCGGCCCTCGTTCATCTGCGCGCCGATGGTCAGTCGCGGCTCCTGGGCGTGCTGCGCGAGCACCCCGCCGAAGCCCTTGATGTACTCGAGCGCCCGGCGCATGAGCAGCGGGTCGGCGACGCAGGAACCGTCGTCCGAGAACACCCGGACCTTCGCCCGCGACGTCGCCATCGCGCCGATCTCGGACAGGTGGGTGCCCTGCAGCCCCTGCGAGACCGCGCCGATCGGGCGGACCGTGACGTAGCCGGCGTCGTCACCGAGTGCCTGCACCTGTTCGACGACCCCCGCGGTGTCGGCGACCGGCGACGAGTTCGCCATCGCGTTGACGGCCGTGAAGCCGCCGGCGGCCGCGGCGCGGGACCCGGTGAGCACCGTCTCGGACTCCTCGAAGCCGGGTTCGCGCAGGTGGGTGTGGAGGTCCACCAGACCGGGCAGGGCGATCAGCCCGTCGGCGTCGACGACCGTGGCACCGGCCACGTCGAGACCGGACCCGACCGCGGTGATGCGCCGCGCCTCCAGGCGGATGTCGGCACGCGAGCCGTCGACCAGCTGCGCGCCGCGGATGAGGTGGGCGGTCATGCGACGGACTCCTTCGGTTCGTGCTCGCCCGTCAGGGCGAGGTACAGGACGGCCATCCGGACCGAGACGCCGTTCGCGACCTGCTCGACCACCGTCGAGCGGGGGTCGTCGGCGGCGACGCCGGCGATCTCGAGCCCGCGGTTCATCGGCCCCGGGTGCATGATCAGCGTGCGCTCGGACAGCGCCGCAGCGCGGGCCGCGGTCAGGCCGAAGTGCCGCGTGTACTCGCGGGGGTTCGGGAAGAACGCGTCGTTCATGCGCTCCTGCTGGATGCGGAGCAGCATCACGACGTCCGGGTCCTCGGCGAGGGCCGCGTCGAGGTCGTGGTGCACCGCCGCGCCGAACGGGCGGTCCACCGCGGGCAGCAGCGTCGGCGGGGCGGCGAAGGTGACCTCGGCCCCGAGGGTGCGGAGGAGCCAGGCGTTGCTCCGCGCGACCCGGCTGTGCAGGACGTCGCCGACGATCGTCACCCGGACGCCGTCGAGGCCCTTCCCGCGGCTCGCACCACCGTGCAGGCGGCGCCGCATCGTGAAGGCGTCGAGGAGCGCCTGCGTCGGGTGCTCGTGGGTGCCGTCGCCGGCGTTCACCACGGGCACGTCGATCCAGTCGGCCTCGGCGAGCACGCGCGGTGCGCCGGAGGCGTGGTGGCGCATCACGATCCCGTCGATGCCCATCGCGCCGAGGGTCTGCACGGTGTCCTTGAGGGACTCGCCCTTCGAGACGCTCGAGCCCTTGGCGGCGAAGTTGATGACGTCGGCCGAGAGGCGCTTGGCGGCGGCCTCGAACGAGATGCGGGTGCGGGTGGAGTCCTCGAAGAAGAGGTTCACGACCGTCTTGCCGCGGAGGGCCGGGAGCTTCCGGACCT
Source organism: Curtobacterium sp. MCBA15_004 (assembly GCF_001865055.2). Taxonomy (NCBI): domain Bacteria; kingdom Bacillati; phylum Actinomycetota; class Actinomycetes; order Micrococcales; family Microbacteriaceae; genus Curtobacterium; species Curtobacterium sp. MCBA15_004. Next base: position 2,024,939 of record NZ_CP126266.1, read on the forward strand.
CGCGGGTGTTCACCTCGGCCATCTCCTCGGCGACGTCGAGGACGTGGACGGCCTCGGCGCGGGACAGGTCGGCGGTGGAGAGGAGGTGCTTCACGCTGCGCCCCCCTGCTGCTCGGCGGTGCCGGGCTGCACGGGCTGCTCGGTCGCGCTCGGCTGCCCGGGCGTGCCGGGCTGCACGATGACGACCTCGTCCGTGCCGTCGGTCTCGGTCAGCCGCAGCGTGACCCGCTCGTCCGACGCGGTGGGCAGGTTCTTGCCCACGTGGTCGGCCCGGATCGGCAGCTCCCGGTGCCCGCGGTCGACGAGCACCGCGAGGCGGACCGCGCGCGGGCGGCCGATGCCCTGCAGCGCGTCGAGCGCCGCCCGGACGGTCCGGCCGGAGTACAGCACGTCGTCGACGAGCACGACGACCTTGCCGTCGATGCCGCTCGTCGGGATCGTCGTGCGGTGCGGGGCGCGACCGATGCCGTGCCCGAGGTCGTCACGGTGCATCGTGACGTCGAGGGTCCCGACCCGCTGGTCGCGGTCGTGGGCCCACTCGGGCTCGATGTCGGCCAGGACGCGGTCGAGCCGCTCGGCCAGGACGGCACCCCGTGTCGGGATGCCGAGCAACACCAGGTCCGAGGCACCGTGGTTGGCCTCGAGGATCTCGTGTGCGATGCGTGTCAGAGCACGCGTGATGTCGGACTGATGCAGGACCGTTCTGGTTCCCACGCCGACCTCCTTCCCCGCCTCACCGGACGGACTTAAAGGACGCTGACGTGGACAACCCTACCGGGACTCCTGGTCCCCTGCGACCGTCCGATCGGACGGTTCCTCGTGCTGCGTGGTGCCGTGGTCGCCGTTCCGACCGGCTGCTCCCCGGCCGCCCGCGACGGCGCCGAGGACGCCGTTCACGAAGCTCGCCGAGTCGTCCGTCGACAGCGACTGCGCGAGTTCGACCGCCTCGGCGATGGCCACCGCGTCGGGCACCTCCGGGTTGTACCGGATCTCCCACACGCCCATCCGGAGGATGCAGCGGTCGAGCACGGGCATCCGGGCGATCGACCAGCCCTGCGCGTGCTCGATGATCACCTTGTCGATCGCGGACCGGTCGTCGTCGACACCGGTCACGATCTGTCGTGCGTAGTCCCAGCTCGAGGCACGCTCGGGCTGGTCGAGGTGCCGCACGGTCTCCGTCGCCAGGACGTCGGTGATCGGGAGCTCACGCACCTCGGCCACGTACAGCATGTCGAGGGCGCGCTTGCGGGCCTTCGAACGAGCACTCATACAGCGTCGCCTAGTTGTTGACGCGGCCGAGGAAGCTGCCGTCGCGCGTGTCGATCTTCACGGTGGTGCCGCTCTCGAGGTACAGCGGGACCTGGATGCGGTGGCCGGTCGCGATGATCGTCGCGTCCTTCGTGCCACCGGACGAGCGGTCGCCCTGCAGGCCGGGCTCGGTCTCGACCTCGGTGACGATGGAGGTCGGGAGCTCGATGTAGAGCGGGTTGCCCTCGTTCATCGCGATGGTGACCATGGCGGACTCGAGCAGGAAGTTCTTGGCGTCGCCGACGACGGTCTCCGAGACGTGGACCTGGTCGTAGGTGTCGGTGTCCATGAACACGTAGGACTCGCCGTCCTGGTACAGGTACTGGTAGTCGCGACGGTCGACGGTCGCGGTGTCGATCTTCGCGCCGGCGTTGAACGTGCGGTCGACGACCTTGCCCGAGACGACGTTCTTGAGCTTGGTGCGGACGAATGCGCCGCCCTTGCCCGGCTTGACGTGCTGGAACTCGACGACCGACCAGAGCTGCCCGTCGATGATGAGAACGGCGCCGTTCTTGATGTCAGTGGTACTCGCCATGGGTCTTCCGTTCGATGGTGTTGTGAAGGTCTCCCGGACGTGCGTCCGGTCCCGGTGTCGGCCGGGGTGACCCGAGCCGACGCCCGGACGAGTCTAGCGGACGGGGGCGGGACGCCCGCAGGGCAGGACGCCCGCGCCGCAGGACCGCCGACGCACGGCGTCAGCGTCGCCGCAGGCGTCAGCGTCCCTGCCGCCGCAGGACGCCCGCGGCACGGCACGGCGTCACCGTCTCCGCCGTGCGATCCACGCGTCGACGGCCGCCCACACCAGCAGCACCACCGCCGTCCCGCCGAGCAGTCCCCCGGCGCTCGCGGTCGACAGCACGGCGTCCGACCGCACGGGCGTCGCCAGGTACACGATCGCGAGCACGCCGGCGCCTGCCCCGAGGAGCACGAGCAGCACCCGACGGACCAGGCCGGCGACGACCTCCCGGTCGCGCCGGTCCGAGAACAGCCGGATCCGGACCGCCAGGTCGCCCTTCTCGACGGCCTCGCCGATCCGGTCGATCCGGCGCGGGAGCTTCCGGAGCGTCGACGCCACGCCGACGAGTTCGCGCAGCGCCAGGTCCCGCACCGCCTTCGGCCGGAGCTGGTCGCGGATCTGGCGACGGGCCAGGTCCCGGGACTCCTCGAGCAGGTCGAACGACGGCGCCAGGGTCCGGAGCGTCCCCTCGAAGATGGCGAGTGCCCGGGCGGCGGCCACGAAGTCCGGCGGCGGCTTGAGCCGGTACCGCCCGAAGACGGCCACGGCGTCGTCCACCGTCTCCACGCCGATGCGGGCACCCGGCCCGAGCTCGTCGGCGACGAACGCGGCGATGTCCCGGCGGAAGTCGGCTTCGTCCTCGGGGTCCCGCACGGGCGCCATCCGGAGCACCCCGTCGGCGATCCGTGCCGTGTCGTCCTGGATGTACCCGGCGAGGAGTTCCTGGACGGTCTCCCGCAGCCCCGGGTCGAGCCGCCCGACCGACCCGAAGTCGATGAGCGCCGGCCGACCGTCCGGCAGGAGCACGACGTTCCCGGGGTGCAGGTCGGCGTGGTAGATCCCGTCGAACACGACCTGTCGCAGGAACGCGTCGAGGACGGCGCGCATCGGCGCGTCCAGGTCGCGGTCGGACCGGACGGCGCGGAGCGCGCTGAGGGTCTCGCCCTCGAGGAACTCCATCACCATCACCCGTCGCGTGGAGAGCTCCCGGTACGGCTCGGGGAACGCCACCGCATCCGGCCGCGCGCTCCGGGCCTGCGCCGCACGCAGCGCCGCGAGGTTCCGCATCTCGGAGGCGAAGTCCACCTGGCGGACCAGGTCGTCGGCGTACTGCTGCGCGACGTCGACGATGCCGACCTGCCGCGCCTCGGCGCTGGTCCGGGCGAGGAACCGCACGACCCGCATCGCGATGTCGACGTCCCGCCGCACCGCCGCGTCGATGCCGGGGCGCTGCACCTTGACGGCCACGGTGGTCCCGTCGGCCAGCGTCGCGCGGTGGACCTGCGCGATCGAGGCCGCGGCGACCGGCTCCGGGTCGAACGTCGCGAACACCTCGTCGACCGGCGCGCCGAGCTCCTCCAGGAGCAGCGCGGCGACCTCGTCGGGGGCGGCGGGCGTCACGCTCCCCTGCAGGTGCACGAGCCCCTCGGTCCACTCCTCGGGGAGCAGGTCGTCCCGGGTCGACAGCAGCTGCCCCATCTTCACGAACCCGCCGCCGGCCTCCTCGAGCGCTCGGCGCAGGTGCTCGGCCTGGTCACGTCGCAGGTCCGCGGTCGCGGGGTCACGGGTGAAGTCGAGTCGACGGAACGGCAGCAGCCGGTGACGGCGGGCGATCGCGAGCAGCTCGGCGAAGCGACGGCCGCGGGACCGCAGGCTCCCGACCTCGACGTCCTGCTGACCGAGGTCGCTCAGGCGGGGCGGAGTGGGCACCGGACCAGTCTGCTCCCCGGCCCTGCGCGACAGCCGCAGCGCCCGTGTTCCTCCACAGCCTGGAGGCGCGGCGCGGCATCCACAGGTCGGCGCACCGCCGTCCTCGCCTCGCCTTCCGGGCCGCAGGATCATCGCATGGAGACAGCAGTCATCGCAGCCGCTCTCGCGGCGGTCGCATCGATCGTCGGTGCGGCGGTCAGCTGGTTCGGCGCCCACCAGGCGCGGCGAACGGCGGTCCGACACCATGCCTGGGACCGCTTCACCTGGGCGCTCGACCAGCGCCCGGGCAGCAGCGCGTACAACATTTCCACCGCTGTACTGCGGAACCTGGCGACGGTAACGTCCTGGCCGAAGGCCGACCGACGCCTCGCGCGTCGCGCCCTCGCCAGCGACCCCGCCGTCGCGTCGCAACCACCACGACCGCCACGACAACCGCCGTCATCGTCACCGTTGCAGACACCGTCACCCGATGAGGAGCCCTCCTGATGTCTCTCCTGAAGCCGCTGCCGGACGCCCTCGACCCCGACCGGGACGACGACGAGTACTGGGCGTGGGAGAACGGCGCCACGGTCGAGGAGTTCCGGGAGTGGCAACGCACCGGGGTGCTCACGGTGTCGATGCGCCTGAAGTGGTGGTGGCGGCGGACACGGCCGACGCTCCGCTGAACCCCTTCGGCGGCGTCGGCCTAGACCCCGACCTCCTGGTAGGCCGTGAACAGCAGGTGGTCCTCGGGTCCCTCGAGCGTGACCGGCTTGCCGACCCCGTCGAGGATGATGAACCGCAGCATCCCGGCCCGGGCCTTCTTGTCCCGACGCATCGTCGCGAGCAGTCCCTCCCACCGGCCGAGGCCGTACGTGGTCGGCAGCTCGAGCGACTCCAGGATCGAGCGGTGCCGATCGACCGTGGCGTCGTCGAGGTGCCCCGTGAGCCGAGCGAGCTCGGCCGCGAACACCATGCCGACGGCGACCGCCGCGCCGTGCCGCCACTGGTACCGCTCAGCGTGCTCGATGGCGTGCCCGAGCGTGTGCCCGTAGTTCAGGATCTCCCGGCGGCCCTGCTCGGTGAAGTCGTCGGACACCACCTGCGCCTTGAGCTCGATCGCCAGCTCGACCACGCGACGGAACTCCGGCGTGGTGGGGTCGGTGACCCGGGCGACGTCGGCCTCGACCAGGTCGAGGATCTCCGGCACCGCGATGAACCCGGCCTTCACGATCTCGGCGAACCCGGTCAGGATCTCGTTCCGCGGCAGGGTCTTCGCGAGGTCGAGGTCGACGACCACCGCACGCGGCGCGGCGAACACCCCGACGAGGTTCTTGCCCTCGTTGGTGTTGATGCCCGTCTTCCCGCCGACGCTCGCGTCCACCATCGCGAGCACGCTCGTCGGGATCGCCAGGAACGCGACGCCGCGGAGCCACGTCGCGGCGACGAAGCCCGCGAGGTCGGTCACCGCGCCCCCGCCGAGCCCGATGACGGCGTCGGTCCGGGTGAAGTCGGCCTGCCCCATCACCTGCCAGCAGAATGCGGCGACCTCGACGCGCTTCGCGCCCTCGGCGTCGGGCACCTCGGCGATGAGCGCCTCGAGCCCGGCGTCCGCCAGCAGCGCGCGGAGTTCGTTCGCGCGGGCGCCGAGCGTCGGCGCGTGCACGATCAGCACCTTCGCGACCCGCGGCCCGAGCAGTGCCGGGACGGCGCCGAGCAGCCCGTTCCCGACCACGACGACGTAGCCGCCCTCGCCGCCGACACGGATCTCGGTGGTGCCCTCCGGCAGGTGGGTGCTCGGGGTCGACTGGTTCACGGGGTCCCTCCGGTGGTGGTGCGACGCCCCGCTCCGGGGCTCGTGTCGGTCGGCGTGCTCGTGCCGGTCGGCGTGCTCGCACTGGTCGGCGTGTTCGTGTCGGCCGGGGTGCTCGTACCGGCCGGCGTGCGGGGGTCGGGCGGTGTGCTTCCCCGCACCCACGCGACGACCTCGTCAACGACGTGCGACATCGGCCGCCGCGAGGTGTCGAAGGTCGCGTGCGCGAGTTCGGCGTACGTCGCCGCGCGTGCGTCCAGGATGGTCTGCCACGCGTCGATGCCGCCGTCCGCCAGCAGCGGCCGGTCGCTGCCGGCGATGCGGTCGGCGACGGCCTCGGGCGAGACGGTCAGCAGGACGATCCGCGCGCCGGCCATCGCCTCGCGGGTCGCCGCGTGCGTGACCGCTCCCCCGCCGACGGCGACGACGCCGCCGCGCGTGACCGCGGCGCGCACGGCCTCGGCCTCGAGCTCGCGGAACGCCGCCTCACCGCGGTCGGCGAAGATGCCGGGGATCGGACCGTGCTCGCGGACGATCGCACGGTCGGTGTCGGTGAAGGACACCCCGAGCGCCTTCGCGACGCGCTTGCCGACGCTGGACTTGCCGGCGCCCATCGGTCCGATGACCACGACCGGCGCGGTGCTGCCCGCGGTGGCCGCCTGCGCCGGTCCCGTCCCGGTCACCGGGCGGCGGTCGGCTCGGTGGTCTCGGTGCGCCGGGAGCGCAGCGTCTCCGGGATCGCGGCCAGGTACCCCTCCAGGTTGCGCTTGGTCTCGGCCAGGCTGTCGCCGCCGAACTTCTCGAGCACGGCGTCGGCGAGCACGAGCGCGACCATCGCCTCGGCGACGACGCCGGAGGCCGGCACGGCGCAGACGTCGCTGCGCTGGTGGTGCGCTGCGGCGTCCTCACCCGTGGTGGTGTCGATGGTGTGCAGCGCGTGCGGGATGGTGGCGATCGGCTTCATCGCGGCACGGACCCGCAGCACGGTGCCCGTGGACATGCCGCCCTCGGTCCCGCCGGCGCGGTCGCTCGTCCGGATGATCTCGCCGTCCTCGCGGTACAGCTCGTCGTGCGCGGCCGAACCGCGACGACCGGCGGTCGCGAAGCCGTCGCCGACCTCGACGCCCTTGATGGCCTGGATGCCCATGATCGCCGCGGCGAGCCGAGCGTCGAGCCGACGGTCCCACTGCACGTGCGAGCCGAGGCCCGGCGGGACCCCGTAGAACAGCACCTCGACGACGCCGCCGAGCGTGTCGCCGTCCTTCTTCGCGGCCTCGACCTCGGTGACCATGCGTGCCGACGTCTCGGGGTCGGCGCAGCGCAGCTGGTCCTCGTCGAGGCGGTCGACGTCGTCGGGCATCGGCAGCGCGGTGCCGTCCGGCACGCGCACGGTACCGACCTGCAGGGTGTGCGCGACCGACCGGATGCCGAGCTCGGCCAGGAAGGACTTCGCGACGGCGCCGAGGGCGACACGAGCCGCGGTCTCGCGGGCCGAGGCGCGCTCGAGGATCGGGCGGGCCTCGTCGAAGCCGTACTTCTGCATGCCGACGAGGTCGGCGTGGCCGGGGCGGGGCCGGGTGAGGGGTGCGCCGCGACCACGGGACATCTCGGTCTGCTCGATCGGTTCCGGGCTCATCACCTCGACCCACTTCGGCCACTCGGTGTTGCCGATGCGGATCGCGATGGGGCTGCCCATGGAGTACCCGTGGCGGACGCCGCCCGAGACGTGCAGCTCGTCCTGCTCGAACTTCATGCGCGAGCCACGGCCGTAGCCGAGCTTGCGTCGCGCGAGGTCGGTGCGGATGGACTCGAACGACACCGGGACGCCAGCGGGCAGGCCCTCGAGCATCGCGATGAGTTCGGGTCCGTGGGACTCACCAGCGGTCAACCAACGAAGCATGCCGCCCATCCTCCCACAGCCCGTGCACGTGCGACGGCCTGCGACGCCCCCGCTGCTACTGGTACTCGGGGTGCGCCCGCAACCACGCTCGGAACTGGGCGACCGCCGCGTCGTGCTGCGCCAGCGTGTCCGAGAACACGGTCTCGCCGGTGTCCAGGTTCACGGTCACGAAGTACAGCCAGTTGCCCGTGGCCGGCTGGGTGACGGCCTTGATCGCGACGTCGCCCGGGTTCGAGATCGGTGCCGGGGGCAGCCCCTTGTGCACGTAGGTGTTGTACGGGTTGTCCGCGTCCGCGCGCTCGGCGTCGGTGGTCGTGACGGTGTGGGTGTTCCCCGTCCCGTAGGCCACCGTCGCGTCGGACTGCAGGAGCATCCCCTTGTCGAGGCGGTTCTGGAACACGCGCGCGACCTTCGGGAAGTCGTCGGCCTGGCCGGCCTCCTTCTGCACCAGCGAGGCGAAGACCACCACGCGCTCCTGGTCGGCCTCGGCGACGCCGGCGGCCTGCAGGTGCTGCTTCATGGTGTCGACCATCGACTGGAAGTACTGCTTCGCGCTCCACCCCGGGTTGATCGGGTAGGTCGCGGGGAACAGCCAGCCCTCGAGGGTCGTCACACCGGCCGGCAGACCGTACGCCTGCACGTCCTTCGCGGCCGAGGACACCTCGTCCTTGCTCAGTCCGGCCTTCGAGACCATGCCGGCCTCGATGTCCTGCAGCGCTGTGCCCTCGGGGATGACGATCGACGCCTGGACCCGGTTCTTCGTGTCCTGCAGGGCCGAGAGCGCCGACTTCGCGCTCATCTGCTTCTTCAGCTCGTACGAGCCGGGCTGGAACTGCACGTCGGGCGAGGTGAGCAGGAGCTTGTAGAACACCTTCGAGCTCTTCACGACACCGCTGCGCTGCAGGGTCTTCGCGACGTCCTCGCCGATGTCGCCCTGCTTGATCGTGATCGTCACCTTGCTCGTGCCCGAGCCGGAGTAGTCGTCGGACTCCTGCGACCCGCTGAATGCCTGCACGACCTGCTGGATCTTGGGCGCGGCGAAGGCGTACGCGCCACCACCGGCCGCCAGCACGACCGCGACGATCACGATGCCCGCCACGAGCGGACCGCGGCGCCGCTTCGGGCGCGGTCCGCGCGGCTGACGGGAGGCTCGCCCACGCCCGCCACGACCGTCGCGTCCGTCGTCTCCCGCGCCGCCACCGCCGTGGCCGGCTCCGTCGCCGCCGTCACGTCCGGATCCTCCCGCGCCGCCGGCGCGAGCCGCACCGGCCGGGACCTCGCCGGTCAGGAGGGCCTGCACCTCGGGGTGCAGCTCGTCGTGGTCACGCGCGACGGGAGCGTCAGCGGGTGAGACGGGCCGGTCCTGCTGCTGCGCGCGGCGTCGCTGCGGCGCGGCCTCGTCCGGCGTGATCGCCTGGTGCGGCACCGGCTGCTCCTGCGGCTCCTGCTGCTGCGGAGCCCTGAGCGCCTGCTCCTGCTCCTGCTCCTGCTGGGCACGGGCCTCGGCTGCACGCGCCTCGCGGCGTGAGCGCGGTCGGACGGTGTCGGTCGGACGGTCGGAAGGCTGGTTCCGCCCCTCGGCGTCGTCGCCGGGCGCGATGATCGCGTTCCAGTCCAGGTCGTCTGCCAACAGATCCTCGGTCTCTCGGGTCGGGGTTCTCCGCCTGGGGTCGTCGGTCCGGGTACGACGGTCGGCGCGGCGTCCCGGGCCGGCCGGTCAGGGGAGCGTGGCGCCTGGGGCGGCGCTGGACGCGCGCTCGTGGTCGAGCGCGTGTTGCAGAATGATAACAGCGGCCGCTTGGTCGATCACGGCCCGCGACTTCTTCGTGTTCCGGCCCGCCTGGTGCAGGCCACGCTGCGCCGTGACGGTCGACAGTCGCTCGTCGACGAGCCGGACGGGTCGGTGCCGTGCCAGCCGGTCGGCGAACGCGCGGGCATCGGCCGTCGAGGCCGTGTCGTCGCCGGACATCGACAGCGGCAGCCCGACGACGATCTCGAGCACGTCGTACTCGTCGGCGATCGCGAGGATGCGACCGACGTCGGTCTTGTCGTCACGACGGACGGTCTCGACCGGGGTGGCGAGCAGCCCGTCCCGGTCGCAGACGGCGATGCCGATCCGGGCGCGCCCGACGTCGACGCCGAGTCGTCGCCCGGACCGCATCGCCACCCTCAGCCCGCCAGACGCGCGGTGACGGCGCGGAGCGCGGCCGGGAGTGCCGCCGCGTCGGTCCCGCCGCCCTGGGCGAGGTCGGGCTTGCCGCCGCCACCACCGCCGAGGACGCCGGCGGCCTCCTTGGCGAGCGGGCCCGCCTGGACACCGGCGGCGCGCGCGGCGTCGTTCGTCGCGACGATCACGACCGGCTTGCCGCTGACCACGGCGCCGAGCACGACCACGGCCGCGGCGTCGCCGAGCTGTGCACGCACGCCCGTGGCGAGGGACCGCAGCTCGTCGCCCGACTGCAGGCCGTCGACGGCCTCCGCCACGACGGTCGTCGAGCCGACGGTGGTCGCCTGCTTCGCGATGGTCGGGACGCGCTGCTGCAGGTTGGCCGACTCGAACTCCGCGATGCGCTTCTGGGCGTTCCGGAGGTCCTCCATCAGGCTCTGCACCCGCGCGGGCAGGTCGTTGCGCGGCGCCTTGAGCGCGCTGGACAGCTGCGACACGATCGTGCGCTCGGCGGCGAGGTCGCGGAAGCCCTCGAGCCCGACCAGGGCTTCGACACGACGGTTCGTCGAACCGACGCTCGACTCCCCCACGAGGTTGACGAGCCCGACCTGGGCGCTCGAGGCCACGTGCGTGCCACCGCACAGCTCGCGGGACCACGGGCCGCCGATGTCGACCATGCGGACCTCGGCGCCGTACTTCTCGCCGAACAGGGCCTGCGCACCGAGGGACTTCGCCTCGTCGAGCGGCAGCACACGCGTCGAGACCTCGAGGTCGGAGCGGATCGCGGCGTTCACGACCTCCTCGATCTCGGAGCGCGTCGCGGTGGACACCGGCTGCGACCACGAGAAGTCCAGGCGCATGTAGCCGGACTTGTTGTACGAGCCGGCCTGCAGCGCCTCGGGACCGAGGACGTCGCGGAGCGCGGCGTTGACGAGGTGCGTGGCCGAGTGCGCCTGGGTCGCACCGCGGCGGTACTCGGCATCGACGACCGTGGTCGCGGCGTCCCCGACCCCGACCTCGCCGGAGCGGACCTGCACGGTGTGGCTCCAGAGGCCGGCGACGGGGCGCTGCACGTCGAGCACCTCGAGGTCGAACCCGTTGCCGACGATCGAGCCCTGGTCGGCGTCCTGGCCACCGGACTCGGCGTACAGCGAGGTCTCGCCGAGGATCACCTCGGCGATGTCGCCGGCGACCGCACGGTCGACGCTGACCCCGCCGACGATGATGCCGAGGATCGCCGACTCGGCCTCGAGCGCGTCGTACCCGAGGAAGACCGTCTCGCCGGCAGCGCGGAAGGCGCTGTAGACGCTGAGGTCGGCGAGGGCGGTCTTCTTGCTCTTCGCGTCGGCCTTCGCGCGGGACCGCTGCTCCGACATGAGCGTCTCGAAGGCCGTGCGGTCGACGTGGACCCCGGCCTCCTCGGCCATCTCCATCGTCAGGTCGATCGGGAAGCCGAACGTGTCGTGCAGCAGGAAGGCGGTGTCCCCGCCGATCGCCGCCGCACCGTCCTGCTTCGCGCGCTCGACCGCGACGTCCAGGATCGTGGTGCCCTGCGCCAGGGTGCGGAGGAAGGTCTCCTCCTCGGCGTAGACGATCCGCGCGATGCGGTCGTACTGCTCGGCGACCTCGGGGTAGGCGTCCTGCATGGCGTCGCGCGACGCCGGGAACAGCTCGGGGAAGGTCGCGCCCTCGACGCCGAGCAGGCGCATCGCCCGCACCGTGCGACGGAGCAGGCGGCGGAGGATGTAGCCGCGGCCCTCGTTGGACGGGGTGACGCCGTCGGCGACGAGCATGAGCGACGACCGGACGTGGTCGGCGATGACCCGCATGCGGACGTCGTCCTCGTGCACCGCACCGTACCGACGACCGGACACGGCCGCGGCACGGTCGAGCACCGGGCGGACCTGGTCGGTCTCGTACATGTTGTCGACACCCTGCTTGATGAACGCGACGCGCTCGAGGCCCATGCCGGTGTCGATGTTCTGGTTCGGCAGGTCGCCGGTGATGTCGAAGTCGATCTTCGACCGCACGTTCTGGATCTGGTACTGCATGAACACGAGGTTCCAGATCTCGACGTAGCGGTCGTCGTCGGTCGCCGGACCGCCGTCGACGCCGTACTCGGGTCCGCGGTCGAAGAAGATCTCCGAGCAGGGTCCGGCCGGGCCGGGCTGGCCGGTCGACCAGTAGTTCGTGTCCTTGCCCAGGCGCTGGATGCGCTCGTCGGGCAGCGTGGAGTGCTGCTTCCAGAACGCGATCGCCTCGTCGTCCTCCTCGTACACCGTGACCCAGAGGTCCTCGGGGTCGAACCCGAGGCCGCCGTCCGACTCCGCCGACGTCAGGAACTCCCAGGCGTACTCGATCGCCTGCTCCTTGAAGTAGTCGCCGAACGAGAAGTTGCCGTTCATCTGGAAGAACGTGCCGTGCCGCGGGGTCTTGCCGACCTCCTCGATGTCGTTCGTGCGGATGCACTTCTGCACGCTCGTCGCACGACGGTACGGCGCCGGCACGAGACCGGTGAGGTACGGGATGAACGGCACCATGCCCGCGACGGTGAACAGGAGCGACGGGTCGTCCGAGACGAGCGACGCGGACGGGACGACGGTGTGGCCGCGGTCACCGAAGAACTGGAGCCAACGGCGGCGGATCTCTGCGGTCTGCATGGTGCTTCCTGATTCAGGTCGGCGGGAGGGTCGTGCGGTGCACGGGTCGTGCGGTGACGCGGTCGCTGGCGGGTCGCCCCGCGGGGGTCAGGCGTCGGTGCGGAGCTCGGCCTCGCGCGAGCGGTAGCCGTCGGCCACGGCGCCGGTGAAGGCCTTCGTGCGCGCGTCCACGTCGGCGAAGAAGCGGGCACCACCGGGCGTGTGGGCGATCCGGTGCGCAGCGGCGAAGCCGATGACGATGCCGACGGCGACGAAGACCAGCTGCTTCACGGTGCCTCTCCCTCTCGCGCACGCGGGCGGTTGCGTGCGCCGACGAGTCTAGCGGCGGGACGTCCCGGGAACGCAGAACGGCGGGCCGCCCTCCTGAGAGGACGACCCGCCGTTCGGGGTGATCAGGTGATCAGCGAGCTGCGTAGTACTCGACGACGAGCTGCACTTCACAGGTCACGGGGACCTCGGCGCGCTTCGGGCGACGGACCAGGCGGGCCTGGAGCTTCTCGATCTCGACCTCGAGGTAGCCCGGGACCTTCGGGAGGACCTCGAGGTGGCCACCGGCGGCGGCGACCTGGAGGGGCTCGAGGGACTCGGAGCGCTGCTTGACGTGGATCATCTGGCCCTCCTTCACGCGGAAGGAGGGGCGGTCGACGAGCTTGCCGTCGACCATGATGTGGCGGTGCACGATCAGCTGACGGGCCTGCGCGGTGGTGCGGGCGAAGCCGGCACGGAGCACGAGGGCGTCGAGGCGCTGCTCGAGGAGCTCGACCAGGTTCTCACCGGTCAGGCCCTTCGTCTTGCGGGCCTCTTCGAAGACGATGCGGAGCTGCTTCTCGCGGATGCCGTACTGGGCGCGCAGACGCTGCTTCTCACGGAGGCGGACGGCGTAGTCGCTGTCCGCACGACGGCGGGTGCGGCCGTGCTCACCGGGGCCGTAGGGGCGCTTCTCGAGGTACCGGGCCGCCTTCGGCGTCAGCGGGATGCCGAGGGCGCGCGACAGGCGGGTCTTGCTACGGGTGCGTGACTTGGTAGACACAGGGTCCTTTTCTCTGTCTGAACTGAATACTCGAGGGGCACCGGACGCGCGCTCGACGAACGGACACGGTCGGACCCGACGACGGGATCCAGAGGGATGAGCCTGTGGGATCGGACGGCTACAGTCCGAACCCTGTCCGCGTGGCACCGGAGACCGGTGGACACTCTGTCCTCGACGCAGCCGCACGCGAGGACCGGGACGTGGGCTCGACAACGATAGCAGCAACCGCGGCCCGGCGCAGGACGCCGGTGTCGGCGTGGCTACTCGCCGCGGGTGATCTTCCGGAGCCGCTCGAGCCGCGGGCCGAGTTCTCGCTCGAAGCCGTTGCCGGTGGGCGTGTAGTACTCGGTGCCGTCGAGCGCGTCGGGCAGGTACTGCTGCTGCGCCACACCGTGCTCGGCGTCGTGCGAGTAGACGTAGCCCTTGCCGTGCCCGAGGCGCTTCGCCCCCGGGTAGTGCGCGTCACGCAGGTGCGGCGGCACGACCCCCATGCGACCGGCCTTGACGTCGGCCACCGCGGCGTTCACCCCGTTGTACGCGGCGTTCGACTTCGGCGCGGTCGCCAGGTAGACGACCGCCTCGGCCAGGGGGATGCGCCCCTCGGGCATGCCGATGAGCTGCACCGCCTGCGCGGCGGCGACCGCGATCGGCAGCGCCTGCGGGTCCGCCATGCCGATGTCCTCGGACGCCGAGATGATGATGCGACGAGCGATGAAGCGCGGGTCCTCCCCCGCCTCGATCATGCGGGCCAGGTAGTGCAGCGCGGCGTCGACGTCGCTCCCCCGCACCGACTTGATGAACGCGCTGATGACGTCGTAGTGCTCGTCGCCCTGTCGGTCGTAGCGCAGCAGGGCACGGTCGACCGCGGCGGCGACCGTGTCGGCGTCCACCAGCGGCACGGTGTCGACCCCGTCGAGGGCGGGGCCGTCCGCGTCGTCGTCCTCGTGCAGCGACGTGGCCGAGGCCGCCGCGGCCTCGAGCGCGGTGAGGGCGCGGCGGGCGTCGCCGGACGAGAGCCGCACGATGGCCGCCCGGGCGTCGTCGCCGAGCACGACCGAACCGCCGAGGCCGCGTGGGTCCTCGACGGCACGGTCGACGAGCATGCCGAGGTCCTCGTCGGTGAGCGGCTTGAGCGTGAGCAGGAGCGACCGGGAGAGCAGCGGCGAGATCACCGAGAACGACGGGTTCTCGGTCGTCGCTGCGATGAGGATGACCCACCCGTTCTCGACCCCGGGGAGCAGCGCGTCCTGCTGGGCCTTGCTGAAGCGGTGGATCTCGTCGAGGAACAGGACCGTCGTCGACCCGTACAGGTCGCGGTGGGTCAGGGCCTTCTCCATGACCTCGCGCACGTCCTTGACGCCCGCGGTCACCGCCGAGAGCTCGACGAACTCGCGCCCGGACTGCCGGGCGATCGCCTGCGCCAGGGTCGTCTTGCCGGTGCCGGGAGGACCCCACAGGATCACCGAGACCCCACCGGGGTTCTCACGGGTGCCGGACGCGAGCTGCACGAGCGGGCTGCCGCGTCCGAGCAGGTGCTGCTGCCCGGCCACCTCGTCGAGGCTGGTCGGGCGCATCCGCACCGCGAGCGGGACGGACCCCTGTGCCAGGCCCGCACGCCCACCCGTGGTGGGCGCACGCATCCCCGATCGATCCGCTGCCATGCAGACGATCGTAGGCCGACCCACCGACGGGGGGCGCGCCTCCAGGCCGGGCGCACCGCGCCGTCCGCTACGCTCGTCGGCACACTCGACGAGAGGTCCGACCAGCACCGTGGCACCGAAGAACCAGTCGCGCGACAACCGCGAGGCGCGCGAGCGGCTCCGTCTGTACCAGGCCCGTCAGGGCCTCCACGAGCGGCAGCGACGCCGGCGTGTCCGGGACGACACGGTCGGGATCGTGGTCCTGGTGCTCGTCGCCGCGCTCGCGACCGGGTCGCAGCTCGCCTTCGCCGGCACGCACCGATCGGCCGGAGCGGACGCGAGTGCGTCGGCCACCGCCACGCCGACACCGTCCGCGAGCGCGGCCGGCAACACCGGCGACGTCCCGAGCAAGCGCATCGCGAAGGGCGCCACCTGGACCGGCACGCTGACGCTGAACAAGACCGTCGACCTCGGCATCGAGCTCGACGGTGCGGCGGCCCCGCAGGCGGCGAGCGTCGAGATCGACCTCATCCGCAAGCAGTTCTACACGGGGACGACCTGCCACCGGTTGGCCGACGGCGCCGACCTCCGCTTCCTGCAGTGCGGGTCGGCGAACGGCGACGGCACCGGTGACGCCGGGTTCCAGTACGGCCCGCTCGAGAACGTCCCGGCCGACGGGAAGTACGCGACCGGCGACATCGCGATCGCCCGCGGGGCCTCGCCGTACTCGCAGTCCACGCAGTTCTTCATCGTCTACGGCGACACCACGCTCGACGGCTCCACCGGCGGCTACACGGTCGTCGGCAAGGTCACGAGCGGTCTCGACGCGCTCGAGTCGACGATCACGTCGAAGGGCGTCCAGGACCCCGGGGCGGACGGCACGGGGAAGCCGAAGGTCGCCACCACGATCACCGGTGCGACCATCCGCGAGGAGCAGTAGTCCACAGGTCCCCGTCACGGCGGGCCGCTGGGGCCGTCCGTGCAATAGGCTGACGACCTGACCGTGCCGACGGTGACGTCGGCGATGCACTACCACGATCGAGGCGAGACCTGTGGGACCTGACGAAGCAACGACCTGGGGCCGGGTCGACGAGAACGGGACGGTGTACGTCCGGTACGAGGACACCGAGAAGGCGGTCGGTGAGTACCCGGACGCCACCCCGGACGAAGCGCTCGCGTACTTCGCGCGCAAGTACGCCGACCTCGAGGGCCAGGTGAAGATCGCCGAGCAGCGCGCCAAGGGCGGTGCCTCGGCGAACGACGTCTCGCGGAGCGTCGAGCACCTGCGCGCCCAGGTGGCCGAGGCCCGGGTCGTCGGCGACCTGAAGTCGCTCGAGACCCGCGTCGCGGCGCTGTCCGAGCAGGTCGGCTCCCTGACCGCGGAGCAGGCTGCCCAGGCGCAGCAGGCCCTCACCGAAGCCCTCGCGCACCGCACCGCACTGGTCGAGGAGGCCGAGGCGCTGGCCGCGGTCGACCCCGCCCGTGCGCAGTGGAAGCAGATCACGGCGCAGCTCGACGACGTCTTCGCACGCTGGCAGCAGCACCAGCACGACGGCCCGCGTCTGCCCAAGAACGAGGCGAACGAGCTGTGGAAGCGTTTCCGTGCCGCCCGCTCGACCGTCGACCAGCACCGCCGTGCGTTCTACTCGGAGCTCGACGCGCAGCACCGTGACGCCCGCACTCGCAAGCAGGAGCTCGTCCAGCAGGCCGAGGCCCTCGCGTCGCGCGGTGCCGACGGGATCCCCGCCTACCGCGAGCTGCTCGACGACTGGAAGCGCGCCGGACGCGCCGGGAAGCGTCACGACGACGCGCTCTGGGCACGGTTCAAGGCCGCCGGCGACGTGCTGTTCGAGCAGCGCCACGCCGAGGTCGCGGTCGAGAACGAGGAGTTCTCCGCGAACCTGGTCGCCAAGCAGGCCCTCCTCACCGAGGCCGAGCCGCTCCTGCAGCAGACCGACCGGGTCGCCGCACGCCGGACCCTGACCGACATCCAGCGTCGCTGGGACGAGATCGGCAAGGTCCCCCGCGGTGACGTGCGCCGGATCGAGGACCGCCTCCGCGCCGTCGAGGACCACGTGCGGAGCCTCGAGGACCAGCACTGGAAGTCCTCCGACCCGGAGCGCAAGGCCCGCCAGACCGGCCTCGCCAGCCAGCTCGAGGACGCCATCGGCAAGCTCGAGGCCGAGCTCGCCGACGCGCGCGCGACCGGTGACGCCCGCAAGATCAAGGACGCGCAGGAAGCCCTGGACGCCCGCCGGATCTGGCTCGACGCACTGGGCGGCTGACACCACCCCGGACGACGCAGGAGGCCCCGTGACCGACCGGTCACGGGGCCTCCTGCGTTGCGGACCGCCTCCGGGAAGCTCAGACGGTCGGGAGCCTCAGTCCGTCGGGAGCCTCAGGCCGTCGGGAGCCTCAGACCGTCGACTGCATCCCGAGCAGGAGCCGGATGTCGAGGTCGTCCTGCCGCATCTGCGTCGCGAGCTCGTCCATCGACGAGAACGCCACCATCCCGCGGACGTACGCGACGAACAAGACCGAGATCGTCTCGTCGTACAGGTCGATGTCGACGTCGAGCAGGTGCGCCTCGATCTGCTTCGCCGGCACACCCTCGAACGTCGGGTTGTTGCCGACGGAGACGGCAGCCGGGTAGATCGTCCCGTCGTGGAGCACCCGCGCCGCGTACACCCCGTCGGCCGGGACGAAGCCCTCGCATGCCGGGTCGAGGTTCGCGGTCGGGTAGCCCATGAGCCGGCCGCGCTGGTTGCCGCGGACCACGGTGCTGCGGACCGCGTGCTCGCGCCCGAGCAGCCGTGCGGCCTCGGCGACCCGGCCGTCGGTGAGCAGCTCGCGGATCCAGGTCGAGGACACGCGTCGTTCGTCGGCGGCGCGGACGTCGTCGCGGAGGTCGACGTCGTCGATCAGCTCGACCCGGAAGCCGTGCCGCTCGCCGAGCTGCCGGAGCAGCGCGACGTCACCGGCACCGCGGGCACCGAAGCGGAAGTCGCTGCCGACGAAGACGAGCCGGGCGTGCAGTGTGTCGACGAGGACGTCCGACACGAACGCCTCGGGCTCGCGGGACTGCAGTCGGTCGTCGAAGTGCAGGAGCAGCGTGGCGTCCACACCGATCGACTCGAGCAGCTCGCGACGCTGCGCGGTGCTCGTGAGCGACGGCGGGACCCGCTGCGGGTCGATGACGCTCAGGGGGTGCCGGTCGAACGTCACGACGGTCGACACCAGGCCGTGCTCGCGGGCGGCGCGCTCGAGGTGTGCGATGACGGCACGGTGGCCGACGTGCACGCCGTCGAACTTGCCGATCGTGACGGCACTCGGGCCGAACCCCTGGGCGACGTCCGCGACGTCGTCGTAGAACTGCACGGCGCGCCCTACTCGCCGGCCGCCGGCACGGACGCCCGCGCGGGCTCGACCGCCGCGGCACGGTGGTGCTTGCGCAGCCACCACAGCCCGGCGATCGGCAGGACGAGCGGGGCGAAGACGTAGCCGAGCCCGTAGTAGGACCAGACGGTGTCGTCGGGGAACAGCTGGCGGTCGACGAGCGAGAGCGTGCCGACGACGAGCACGCCGGCCATCTCGAAGCCGATCGTCACGCAGGCGACGCGGTACCAGGCCCGGCCGGGTGCGATCAGCGCGATCATCGCGACGATGTAGACGACCGCGGCGAGGGCGCTGAGCGTGTAGGCGACGGGAGCGTGGGAGAACTTCTCGATGATCTGCACCACGCTGCGACCGGTCGCGGCGAGGGCGAGGATGCCGTAGACGGCGATGAGGACGCGCCCGACACCGGTCGCGAGGGAGGATCTGGTCGCCATTGCACCGAGTCTACCGACGCCCGGGGACAGCCGACGACGGACGCCCGCCGACGCCCCACAGCGGGCCCGACGGTGGGGCCGGTCCGCGGTCCGCCTCAGTTCAGGGCGAACCAGATCTGGTACATCCGGTAGACCATCACGGCGACCGTGAACGCCCCCGCGCCGAGGACGACCGTGCTCCACCGCGTCCGGTCGATCAGTGCCCACACGATCGCGGCCGGCGGGACGAGCAGCACCGACACCGCGTAGACCCCGAACTCGAGTGCGTTGCCCTGCGGCGGCGCACCGGTCGCGGGGAGGACGAGCGAGACGACGCCCTGCGCGAGGAGCAGGAGCTCGACGAGCGCCAGCGCACCGACCGTGTAGTCGTCGGGCTTCCACCCCACGAACCCGACGACGACCGCGAACAGCCCCACGACGACGGCGAGGACGACCTGCACCCAGGTGAACCACTCGATCACGGGCGTGCCTCCGTCCCGCGGGCGGCGGAGGCCGGGGTCGGCGCCGGGAAGTTCGTGATGACGCGCAGGCGCCCACGGTGGACGGACACCAGTCCGACGAGCCGGTCGTCCTCGCGTGCGACCGCCGCGACCGGAGCCTCTGAATCGGGGTGCTCAGCGGCGACCCGCTTGCCGTCGGTCAGGTCCTTCGCCTCGGCGGCGTCGAGCGTGACGACCGGGAAGAGCCGTCGTGCGACGTCCGCAGGACGGGCGAGGGCCGCGGTGACGTCGACGGACTCGTCCTCGATGTCGACCGCGTCGGTCACCGCGAAGGGACCGACCGCCGTGCGCCGGAGCGCCGTGAGGTGGGCGCCGGTGCCGAGCGCGGCCCCGACGTCGCGTGCGAGGGCCCGGACGTAGGTGCCCGACGAGCAGTCGACCACGACGTCGAGGTCGACGACCGTGACGTCGGTGCCGTCGACCGTGACCGTGTGCTCCTCGCGTCCGGTCACCTCGAACCGCGAGACCGTCACGGTCCGTGCACGGAGGACGACCTCCTCGCCCTTCCGCGCCAGGTCGTAGGCGCGACGACCGTCCACCTTGATCGCACTGACGGTCGACGGGACCTGGTCGATGGTGCCGCGCTGCGCGGCGACGGCCCGTTCGACGGCGTCCGCCGAGACGTCGGCGTCCCGGACGCCCACGGCGGCGGTCGGTGTGCCGTCGGCGTCGTCCGAGTCGGTCGAGACGCCGAGGCGGATGGTCGCGGTGTAGGTCTTGCCGAGCCCGACGAGGTGCGTGAGGAGCCGCGTGGACGGTCCGGCCCCGAGGATGAGCAGACCCGTCGCCATCGGGTCGAGGGTGCCCGCGTGCCCGATCTTCTTCAGACCCAGCCGCCGCCGTGCGATCGAGACGACGCGGTGGCTGGAGATGCCCTGCGGTTTGTCGACGAGGAGGATGCCGTCAGGCGCGGATGCGAGCACCGGACGAGGCTACCAGCGGCCACGCCCGCCGCGACCCCGGTGCCGCCCGTCAGCAGGCGTCGTTCCACTCGCGGCGGGGGTGGTCCGGGTCGGTGACGTCGAGCACCGCCGAGGCCGCGATCTTGACGTCGGCCCGCCGCTCGAGCCGACCGGTCTCCTGCTCCGCCCACAGCGACCAGCGCCACAGACCGCGCGCGCCCGGTGCCAGCAGGCCGTGCCCGTGCACGACGAGCACGCCGTCCCCGGCCCCGGTCGTGCGGAACGGCGTCACGACGTCGGAGCGCAGCACGTCGACGTCGCTCGAGGGCGCCGCCGCCGCCATCGCGGACACCCCGTATCGTGCGAACCCGGCGACCAGCCCGGCGGCCACACGCTCGAGGTCGACGCCGTCCTGTCCGTCGACACCGACGACGGCGCGGTTGGTCCCGACCTGTGCGATCACCTCGCCCGCGATCTCGGCGTACGTGTCGGTCTCCTGCGGTGCCCAGCGTGCCATGTGCCCACCGTAGGCTGTCGTGGTGAACGCGCGCGGAGCCTCCCGTCCCCCTGTGGACAGCCCACCGGACGTCACCCGCTCACCTGTGGACGACCCGCCGGCCGCGATCCACCCCGACATCGCGACCCCGCTGGTCGCCTGGTTCCGCGCCGAGGCGCGGGACCTGCCCTGGCGCCGCCCCGGCTTCCCCGCGTGGGGCACGCTGGTGAGCGAGGTCATGCTGCAGCAGACGCAGGTCGCGCGCGTGGTCCCCCGGCTGGAGGCGTGGCTCACCCGGTGGCCGACTCCTGCGGACCTCGCGGCGTCGCCTCCGGCGGAGGCGGTGCGTGCCTGGGACCGGCTCGGCTACCCGAGACGCGCGCTCGCGCTGCACGCGGCGGCGACCGCGATCGCCGAGCAGCACGACAACGTCGTCCCGCGCGACGTCGACGCGCTGCTCGCGCTGCCGGGCATCGGCGACTACACGGCCCGGGCGGTCGCGGTGTTCGCGTACGGCGACCGGCACCCGGTGGTCGACGTCAACGTGCGACGCGTGCTCGCACGTGCCCTGCTCGGACAGGGCGAACCGGGGCCCGCGAAGGCGAAGCAGGACCTGCCGCTCATGGAGTCCGTGCTGCCCGCCGACCGGGACGCCGCCGCCGCGACCAACGCCGCCGTGATGGAGCTCGGCGCGCTCGTGTGCGTGGCCCGCTCCCCCGCCTGCGACGCCTGCCCGATCGCGGACCGCTGCGCGTGGCGTGCCGCCGGGTACCCGGAGCACGACGGCCCGCGGGCGCCGAAGCAGGCGAGGTTCGCCGGCAGCGACCGTCAGGTGCGCGGGCTGCTCATGGCCGAGCTGCGGTCGAGCGACGTCCCCGTGACCCGGTCGGAGATCGACCTGGTGTGGCCCGACGACGCACAGCGGGAGCGCGCCCTCGCCTCGCTCGTCCGCGACGGTCTGGCCGTCGGTGACGATGCGCGCGGGTACACGCTCCCGTCTGCGTGAGCACTAGGCCCGGTCGGTCTCGTCCTCGTCGTCGTCCTCGTCGTGCTTGTACGGGTCGGCGTCGCCGGCGTACTGCGCGCCGGCGGCCGCGGCCTTGACCTGCGCGTCGCGGACCTGCGCCTGCACGAGCAGGTCCTCCATGTGCGCGGAGGTCTCCGGCAGGGCGTCGGCGATGAACTCGAGCGACGGGGTCAGCCGCGCGGTGATGTTCTTGCCGACCTCCGAGCGGAGCATGCCGGTCGCCGCCTTGAGCGCCGCGGCGGAGTCGGCGCGCTCCTCGTCGGAGCCGTACACGGTGTAGAAGATCGAGGCGTGCTGCAGGTCGCCCGTCACCCGGACGTCCGTGATCGTCACGAATCCGAGGCGCGGGTCGCGCAGCCCCTTGTCGAGTCGTCGGGCGACGACTTCCTTGATGCGGTCCGCCATCTTGCGTGCGCGCTGCGGATCGGCCATGGGTGCCTCCTGGGGCAGTGGCGGGACGCGTCCCGCACGGTGTTCCTGGTTCGTGTCCCGGGGCGGATGGCCCCGGAACGGGGTCGGGCCCCGGCCTCCCGTGAAGGAGGCCGGGGCCCAGAGTAGTCACACGATCAGTCGCGCGGCTTCTCGACGAGCTCGGTGGTCTCGATCTCGTCACCGATCTGGATGTCGTTGTACTTGCCCAGACCGATACCGGCCTCGAAGTCCGTGCGGACCTCGGTGACGTCGTCCTTGAAGCGACGCAGCGACTCGATCGCGAGGCCGTCGGCGAGCACCACACCGTCACGGATGACGCGCGCCTTGGCGTTGCGCGTGATCGTGCCGGAGCGGACGATGACACCGGCGATGTTGCCGAACTTCGAGGAGCGGAACACCTCGCGGATCTCGGCGACACCCGACTGGACCTCTTCGTACTCGGGCTTGAGCATGCCCTTGAGGGACTGCTCGATGTCCTCGAGTGCGTTGTAGATGACCGAGTAGAAGCGCACGTCGATGCCCTCGCGGGCTGCACGCTCGCGGGCCTTGACGTCCGGACGGACGTTGAAGCCGACGACGATCGCGTTGTCGATCGTGGCCAGGTCGATGTCCGACTCCGTGATCGCACCGACGCCGCGGTGCAGGATCCGGAGCTGGACGCTGTCGTCGACCTCGATGTCCAGGAGCGACTGCTCGAGTGCCTCGACGGCACCGGAGACGTCACCCTTGATGATGAGGTTGAGCGAGTCCACCTTGCCCTCTTCGAGCGCACGGGTGAAGTCCTCGAGCGAGATGCGCTTGCGGGCCTTGGCCAGCTGGGCGTTGCGCTCGGCGGCTTCACGCTTCTCGGCGATCTGACGGGCCGTACGGTCCTCCTCGGTGACGAGGAACGTGTCACCGGCGCGGGGCACCGACGACAGACCCTGCACCTGGACCGGGCGGCTCGGCGTCGCGGCCTTGACCGGGTCGCCGTTCTCGTCCGTCATCGCACGGACGCGGCCGTAGGCCGTACCCGCGACGATCGCGTCGCCGACGTGCAGCGTTCCGGACTGGATGAGCACGGTCGCAACCGAACCACGACCCTTGTCGAGTCGCGCCTCGATCGCCACACCGCGGGCGTCCTTGTCGGGGTTCGCTCGCAGGTCGAGCCCGGCGTCGGCGGTGAGCAGCACGGCGTCCAGGAGGTCCTGGATGCCGACGTTGTTGCGCGCCGACACGTCGACGAACATGACGTCGCCGCCGTACTCCTCGGCCACCAGGTTGTACTCGGTGAGCTGCTGACGCACCTTGGCGGGGTTCGCACCCTCCTTGTCGATCTTGTTCACCGCGACCACGATCGGCACACCGGCCGACTGCGCGTGGTTCAGTGCCTCGATCGTCTGGGGCATGATTCCGTCGTCCGCCGCGACCACGAGGATCGCGATGTCCGTCACCTGCGCACCACGGGCACGCATGGCGGTGAACGCCTCGTGACCCGGGGTGTCGATGAAGGTGATCGGGCGCTCGATGCCCTCGTGCTCGGTCGTGATCTGGTACGCACCGATGTGCTGGGTGATGCCACCGGCCTCGCCCTCGACGACCTTCGAGTTGCGGATCGCGTCGAGGAGGCGGGTCTTGCCGTGGTCGACGTGACCCATGACGGTGACGACCGGCGGGCGCTGCTGCAGCACGTCGTCGTCCTCGTCCTCGAGCTCGGCATCGAGGTCGATGTCGAAGCCCTCGAGGAGCTCGCGGTCCTCGTCCTCGGGCGAGACGATCTGGATCTTGTAGCCCAGCTCCTCGCCGAGGACCTCGAACGTCGCCTCGTCGAGCGACTCCGTGGCGGTCGCCATCTCACCGAGGTGGAACAGCACCGTCACGAGGTTGCCGGGCATGGCGTCGATCTTGTCCGCGAAGTCCGAGATGCTCGCACCGCGACGCAGACGGACGACCGTGTTGCCGTCGCCACGAGGGACCTGCACACCGCCGAGCGACGGCGCCTGCCGCATCTCGTACTCGGCGCGCTTCGTCCGCTTCGACTTGCGGGCACGGCTCTTGCCGCCACCGCGACCGAACGCACCTGCGGTACCACCGCCGGGGCCACGACCACGGCCACCGCCACCGGCGGGACGCGGGCCGCTGAAGGCCGGACGCGGGAAGCCGCCACCGGCACCCGGTGCACCCGGACGACCGCCGGGGCCACCACGGCCGCCACCCTGGCCCGGGCGCTGCCCGAAGCCGTTGGGGCGGTTCGCCTGACCGGGGCCACCCGGACGCGGAGCACCCGGACGGGGCACGCCCGGACGCGGCGGGGCCGGACGCGGGATGCCGTTCCCACCACCGGCACCGGCAGCGGGACGCTGCCCCATGCCCTGGTTGGACGAGTACGGGTTGTTGCCCGGACGCGGCGGGCGCGAGCCCATGCCCTGGCTCGACGCGTACGGGTTGTTGCCGGGACGTGCGCCCGGCTTCGGGCCACCCGGCTTCGGGCCGGCGGCCGACCCGGGCTTCGGGGCGCCACCGGGCTTGACGGCGTCGCTCTTCGGCTCGCCGGAGTCGGCGGAGCCCTGCTCGGTCGACTGCTCGGCTGCTGCGGCCTTCTCGGCGGCAGCGGCCTTGCGGGCAGCCTCGGCCTCGGCCTGTCGCTGGGCGACCGACTTCGGCGCAGCGGGCACCGGAGCGTCCGAGGCGGGAGCCGGCGTCTGGGCCTCGGGCTCGGGCTCGGCGGCGGCCGGACGTGCCGGACCCGGGCGGGGACCGCCGGGCTTCGGCGCGCTCGACTTCGGCGCGGCGCTCTTGGCGGGCGCGCTCGTCGATGCGGACGCTGCCGGGGCGGACGCCGAGGCGCCAGCAGCCTGCAGCGCAGCACGGAGCTTGCGCGCGACGGGGGGTTCAACGCTGGAGCTCGGGCCCTTGACGAACTCGCCGAGTTCCTTGAGCTTCTCCATTGCGGTCTTGCTGTCGACACCGAGTTCGGATGCGATCTCGTGTACGCGTGGTTTCGCCACTGTTCTCCTTCACGGGTCCCACCCCGCGAAGGGGGCAGGACTCACTGGATGACGGGTCTCATTTCGAGCCGCTCATCAGTTGTCCATAAGCCGTTCAGCCTGTTCTGTCGTGTCCTCGTGTCCGTCCGACCGCGCAGCTGTGAGGCTGAGCAGATGGTCGAGCACTGCGGACGTGTCGGGTTCGCGATCCAGCCGGAGCGCCCGGCGGAAGGCCCGGCGCTTGACGGCCAGCTCGTAGGCATCGACGGTCGGGGTGAGCCACGCTCCCCTGCCCGGCATGACTGCCTTCGGATCCGCCACGACGCGACCGTCACGCAGGGCGACGACACGGAGGAGGGAGGATCGGGGAGCACGGCGACGACTGCCGATGCACGTTCTGACGGGTACCACCTTACTCCTTGCCTCGGACGACCGCGATCCGGCGCGCCCGATCCGGTCACGCCACGAGCGAAGACCGGCCGCCGACCGGGGGTCGGGCAGCCGGTCCACCGTGCTGGTCCCTAGTCCTCGCCGTCCAGGATGCTGTCCGGCTGGATGTCGATGCGGGCACCCGTGAGCTTCGCGGCGAGACGGGCGTTCTGCCCCTCCTTGCCGATCGCGAGCGACAGCTGGTAGTCCGGGACGAGCGCACGGACGGCCTTCGTCGAGGCGTCGAGCACGAAGGCACTGGTCACCTTGGCCGGCGACAACGCGCTCGCGACGAACGACGACAGGTCGGACGACCAGTCGACGATGTCGATCTTCTCGGCGCCGAGCTCGGTCGTGACGGCCCGCACGCGGGCACCGAGCTCACCGATGCAGGCACCCTTGGCGTTGACGCCCTGCTCGTTCGCCTTCACCGCGAGCTTGGTGCGGTGGCCGGCCTCGCGGGCGATCGAGGTGATCTCGACGACGCCGGACGCGATCTCCGGCACCTCGAGGGCGAACAGCTTGCGGACGAGACCGGGGTGGGTGCGCGACACGATGATCTGCGGACCCTTGGGGCCGCGACCGACGCTCGTCACGTACACGCGGATGCGCTGCCCGTGCTTGTACTCCTCGCCCGGGACCTGCTCCTCGGGCGGCAGGATCGCCTCGACCGTGCCGAGGTCGACGTGCACCATCTTCGGGTTCGGTCCCTGCTGGATGATGCCGGCGACGATGTCGCCCTCCTTGCCGCGGAACTGGCCGAGGATCTTGTCGTCACCGATGTCGCGGAGCCGCTGGTTGATGACCTGCTTCGCGGCGAAGGCGGCGATGCGCCCGAAGTCGCTGGGCTGGTCGACGGCCTCCCCGACGACGGTGCCCTCCTCGTCGCGCTCCGGCACGTAGACCGAGACCTCGCCGCTCTTGCGGTCGAGCTCGACGCGGGACTGCGCGTCCGCGGGCTCGCCGTTCTCGGCGGAGTGCTTCTGGTACGCCGTCAGGATGGCGGATTCGATGATCTGGACGAGTTCGTCGAACGGGATCTCCCGCTCGCGTTCCATGAGTCGCAGGACTGCGAGGTCGATCTTCACCGAGGTGCCTCCGTGTTCAGCTGAGTCGCCTCCGCGGGGTGGATCTGCGCGGAAGTCGGCGATCAGCGTACCCCAGTTCCGGACGGGAGGCCCGTGGCGGGCCCGCCACGGGCCTCCCGTCCGCCCCGCGGTCCGCGCCCACCCACGCAACGTGACGAGGGCGGCTGCCCGGCAGCGGGATCCCGCTGCGGGCAGCCGCCCTGGTCGCGTCGTCCGTGACCGGCGACGGGTGCTACTGGATCGCGCGGACCGCCTCGAGGAGGTCCGCGACCGGGACGTCGCGACGCTCGCCGGACCGGCGGTCCCAGAGCTCGACGACGCCGTCGGCGGCGTTCCGACCGGCGACGACCACGACGGGGACGCCGAGCAGCTCGGCGTCGCGGAGCTTCACGCCGGGCGACACCTTCGGACGGTCGTCGTACACGACGTCGTAGCGCTCGGCCTCGAGCGACGTGATGAGCGACGTCGCGAGGTCGTACGCCGTCTGGTCCTTGCCCGTGGCGACGACGTGGACGTCGAACGGGGCGACCTCCTTGGGCCAGGCCAGCCCCTTCTCGTCGTTGTGCGCCTCGGCCAGGATCGCCATGATGCGGGTCACGCCGATGCCGTACGAGCCCATCGTGACCGTCGCGAGCTTGCCGTTCTCGTCCTGCACCTTGAGGTCGAGCGCCTCGGCGTACTTGCGACCGAGTTGGAACACGTGGCCGATCTCCATGCCGCGCGCGGTCTCGAGCGGCCCGGAGCCGTCCGGGGCCGGGTCGCCGGCCCGGACGTCGGACACCTCGGCGACGCCGTCCGCGGTGAAGTCGCGGCCCATCACGAGGCCCGAGACGTGCACGCCGCGCTCGTTCGCACCCGTGATCCACGCGGTGCCGTCGACGACACGGGGGTCGACGAAGTACCGGATGCCGGAGGGGCTGTCCGCGCCGAGGACCTGCGGTCCGATGTAGCCCTTCACGAAGACGCCCGGGTGCTTCCGGAAGTCGTCGTCGCCGGCCGGCTCGACGTCCGCGGGCGCGAAGGCGACCTCGGCGCGCTTGAGGTCGACGTCGCGGTCACCGGGCAGGCCGACGACCACGACCTCGCGGGTGCCGTCGAGGTGTGTGAGGGCGAGCACGACGTTCTTGAGGGTGTCGGCCGCGGTCCACCCTGCCCCCTCGCGCGGCGCGACGGCGTTCGCGTGGGCGACGAGCGTGTCGATCGTCGGGGTGTCCGCGGACGGCAGCGTCACGGGCTCCGGCTGGCCCTCGATCGGCAGGGCGTCGGGCACCGGGGTGACGTACGCCTCGACGTTCGCCGCGTAGCCGCCGGCACTGCGGACGAAGGTGTCCTCGCCGACGCCGATGGGGTGCAGGAACTCCTCCGACTTCGAGCCGCCCATCGCACCGGCGTCCGCCTTGACGACGACGTACTCGAGGCCGAGACGGGTGAAGATGCGCTCGTACGCGTCGCGCATCACCTGGTAGCTGCGCTCGAGCCCCTCATCGGTGAGGTCGAACGAGTAGGCGTCCTTCATCGTGAACTCGCGGCCACGGAGCAGACCGGCACGGGGGCGGGCCTCGTCGCGGTACTTGTCCTGGATCTGGAACAGCGTCACCGGGAGGTCCTTGTACGAGCCGTACAGGTCCTTGACGAGGAGCGCGAACATCTCCTCGTGGGTCGGCGCGAGCAGGTGGTCCGCGCCCTTGCGGTCCTGCAGGCGGAACATGCCGTCGCCGTACTCGGTCCAGCGACCCGTGGCCTCGTACGGCTCGCGCGGCAGGAGCGCGGGGAGCAGGACCTCCTGCGCACCGGCGGCGATCATCTCGGCGCGGACGATCTCCTCGATGCGCCGCCGGACACGCAGCCCGAGCGGCAGCCAGGCGAAGACACCGGGCGACTGGCGACGGACGTACCCGGCGCGGACGAGCAGCTTGTGGCTCGTCACCTCGGCGTCGGAGGGGTCGTCGCGGAGCGTACGGAGGAACAGATGCGAGAGCCGTGTGACCACGGACGCAAGCCTAGCGGCGTGCTACGGCGCGGTGACGACCTGCACGGTGCCGGGAGCCGCGTCCGGCCCCATCTCGTCGGCGATGCGGTTCGCCTCGGCGATGAGCGTCTGCACGATCTCGCGCTCCGGCACGGTCTTGACGACCTCGCCCTTGACGAAGATCTGGCCCTTGCCGTTGCCCGACGCGACACCGAGGTCGGCCTCACGGGCCTCGCCCGGACCGTTCACGACGCAGCCCATGACGGCGACGCGCAGGGGCACGGTCATGCCCTCGAGCCCCTTGGTGACGTCGTTCGCGAGCTGGTAGACGTCGACCTGCGCACGGCCGCAGCTCGGGCAGGAGACGATCTCGAGCTTGCGCTCCCGCAGGTTCAGCGACTGCAGGATCTGCAGACCGACCTTGACCTCCTGCGCGGGCGGTGCCGACAGCGAGACGCGGATGGTGTCGCCGATGCCCTCGGCGAGCAGGATGCCGAACGCGGTCGCGCTCTTGATCGTGCCCTGGAACTCCGGGCCGGCCTCGGTCACGCCGAGGTGCAGCGGCCAGTCCCCCGCCGCGGCGAGCTGCCGGTAGGCCTTGACCATGACGATCGGGTCGTTGTGCTTGACCGAGATCTTGAAGTCGTGGAAGTCGTGCTCCTCGAACAGGCTCGCCTCCCACACCGCCGACTCGACGAGCGCCTCGGGCGTCGCCTTGCCGTACTTCTGCAGCAGACTCGGCTCGAGCGACCCCGCGTTCACGCCGATGCGGAGCGAGACGCCGGCGTCCTTGGCGGCACGGGCGATGGCGCCGACCTGGTCGTCGAACTTGCGGATGTTGCCGGGGTTCACGCGGACCGCGGCACAGCCGGCGTCGATCGCCTGGAAGACGTACTTCGGCTGGAAGTGGATGTCGGCGATGACCGGGATCTGCGACTTCTTCGCGATGATCGGCAGTGCGTCGGCGTCGTCCTGGCTCGGGACCGCCACCCGGACGATGTCGCAGCCCGAGGCGGTGAGCTCGGCGATCTGCTGCAGCGTCGCGTTGATGTTCGTCGTCGGGGTGGTCGTCATCGACTGCACCGACACCGGGGCGTCACCGCCCACGAGCACCTTGCCGACCCGGATCTGCCGGGACTTCCGGCGCGGGGCGAGGGTTTCGGGGACTTTCGGCAGACCGAGGTTCACTGCTGGCACGCGCGTCACTCTACGCGGTCCGGGTGACGTCACTCGCTGCCCGTCACCAGGTCCGTCCCGCGCTCGACGACGGTGATGAGCGGGGCGTAGAGCCGCATCGCGTCGAGGGCTCGTTCGTGGTCGGCGTCGGTCGCGCCGGCGCAGGCGTCGGCCACGACCGTCACCGTCGCGCCCGCGTCCGCGGCGGCCAGGGCGGTGCTGAGCACGCAGCAGTCGGTCGAGACGCCGGTGAGCACCAGGTGCGGGTGTTCGCCGACGACCGCGCGGAGGGCGCTCCCCCACTTGCCGAAGGTGGGTTCGGTGACGACGGGGAGCCGTCCGGCCGACGACCCCGGTGACGAGGCCGCTGCCGATGCCGCCGCTGCCACTGCCGCTGCCGCTGCCGCTGCGAACGGCTCGGTCAGCGCGTACAGCGGGTCGGTGTCCGGGACGAGCGCGAAGGACCAGTCGCGGTAGTACGGCACCCAGGCGCCGGCGGGCCGGGACGGGGCGACGAACCTGGTGACGACCGTGCGGCCGGCGAAGCGCGGCAGCAGCCGTTCCGTGCCGGCGGCCGCGTCGTCGTAGCGCGGCGCCGCCCACGGGCTGTCCCCGGTGAAGATCCGCTGCAGGTCGATCGCGACGAGCCAGGCGTCGTCCGGCACGGCGACGCTCACGCCCGCTCCTGCCGCCGGACCGTGCCGCGCGCGGTGAGCAGCGTGCCGACGAAGCCGACGACCAGGGCCACGAGGACGCCGAGGTTCGCGTACGCCCAGGCACCGTCGCGGCCGCCGAGGCCGAACGGGCCGAGCAGGTAGCCCTGCCAGTTGAGCCAGGCGGGCACACCGTACGTGTTCGTCACGAGCCCCCAACCGAGGACGGTGCCGAGCACCACGAGGCCGATCGCCGCCCACCGGACGTCGCCGTAGCGACCACGGCGGTCGTCGAGCTCGGTGTCGGCGTAGGCCCGACGGCGGAGCAGGACGTCGGCGACGAACACGCCCGCCCACGCGGCGACCGGGACACCGAGCGTGACGAGGAAGGCCTGGAACGGCGAGATGAAGTCGCGGGCGAAGAACACCACGTACACCGCGCCGGCGACCATGACGACGCCGTCGACCCCGGCCGCCACCGGCCGCGGGATGCGCACCCCGGCGCTGAGGAGCGCCAGACCCGACGAGTAGATGTCGAGCACGGCACCACCGACCAGCCCGAGGATCGCGACGAGGGCGAACGGGATGAGGAACCACACCGGCAGGATCGTCGTGAGCGCACCGATCGGGTCGGCGCCGATCGCGTCGTTCAGCCCCTTCGACGAGCCGGCGAGCAGGACCCCGACCACGACCAGCACCGCGGGGGCGAGGGCGCCGCCGAACGTCGTCCACCAGACCACTCCGCCGGTCGACGCCGTGCGCGGCAGGTACCGCGAGTAGTCGGCCGCCGCGTTGACCCAGCCGAGGCCGAAGCCGGTCATCACGAGCACGAGCGCACCGAGGACGTTCTGCGCGCTGCCCGCAGGCAGGGCCCCGAGGGTGCCGAGGTCGATCGAGGGCACCGCGAGCACGACGTAGACCACGGTCAGCACCGCGGTCACGACGGTGATCACGGTCTGCAGCCGCATGATGACGTCGAAGCCCGCGATGCCGGCCCCGACGACGAGCGCCGCCACCACCACCAGGGCGACGAGCTTCGTCAGGACGCCGTCGTCCCAGCCGAGCTCGCGGAACACCGTCGACGTGGCGAGCACGGCGAGCGAGGCCAGCGCGGTCTCCCACCCGACCGTCAACACCCAGCTGAGGAACGACGGCAGCCGGTTCCCGCGCACCCCGAAGGCCGCCCGGCTGAGCACCATGGTCGGTGCCGAACCGCGCTTGCCGGCGATCGCCACGATGCCGCACAGCAGGAACGAGAACGCCACGCCCACGACGGACACGACCGTCGCCTGCACGAGGGAGATCCCGAAGCCGAGGACGAACGAACCGTAGCTCAGGCCGAGGACCGAGACGTTCGCGGCGAACCACGGCCAGAACAGCCCCCGCGGTCGGCCCTTGCGGTCGGACTCGGCGATGACGTCGATGCCCTGGCGCTCGACGGCGCGGACCTCGGGGACTGTGCTCATGGGGCGAGCGTAGCGGCGGACGCGACGGGCAGCCGGCCGTCAGGCGCGTCCTGTGGACGCACCCCGACTGCCGGGGCCGTGTGGAGGAACCGGGTCAGCCGAACAGGTCGACCGGGCGGACGAGGTCGGCGTAGATGAGCAGCGCGCTCATCCCGGCGAGGAGCACGACGACGACCATCGTCAGCGGCATCGTCTTCGCGAGGTCGATCGCACCCGGGTCCGGCCTGCCGGCGAGCACGTAGGCCCGACGCTTCACCGCCTCCCACAGCGCCCCGGCGATGTGCCCGCCGTCGAGCGGCAGCAGCGGGACCATGTTGAGGACGAACAGACCGATGTTGAGCGACGCGAGCAGCCCGAGGATCGTGTACGCCTTGTCGACGACCGGCACCCCGCTCATCGAGGACACCTCGCCGATCGCGCGGCCGACGCCGACGACCGACACCGGGCTGTCCTGCGACCGCGCCTGCGAGCCGAACGCCGCGTTCCACACCGCGACGAGCCGCTGCGGCAGGTCGATGATGAGGTGCGCCGACGCCGCGATCTGCGCACCGGTCGCCGGGAGCACCGCCGCCGGGGACTGGCGGACGAGCGACTGCCCGATGCTGACGCCGACGACGCCGACCTCCTGCGTCCTCGTCGACCCGTCGGCCTGCTTCGCGACCGTGCCGTCCGCCTTCACCACGTCGCGCGTGGCGAGCTGCGGCGTGACCTCGAGGGTCTTCCGCTCGCCGTCGCGTTCGACCACGACCGTGACACGCTCGCCCGCGGACCGCTGGAAGACGTTCGAGACCTCGGCGATCGTCGGGTCCTGCCGCCCGTCCACCGCGAGCACGACGTCGCCGTCCCGGATGCCGGCCTGCTTCGCGGGCGACTCGGCGTCACCGGGCGTGCAGGCCGTGGCGCTGCTCGACGGGAGGACGCAGTCGACGCTCGACGTGAAGGTCGTCGTCGGGGCGCCGAACCCGCAGAGCAGCACGCCGAACAGCACGACACCGATGACGAGGTTCATCGCGGGGCCGGCGACCATGACGATGATGCGCTTCCACGGCGTCAGGCGGTAGAAGGCACGGGAGTCGTCGCCGCCGGAGTCGGCGATCTGGGCCGCACTCGCCTCGCGGGCGTCCTGCACGAACGCGCCGTACATGCCGGTGTTCGTGATCGCGCTCGGCTTGCCGGAGGCACGCGGCTTGAGCATGCCCACCATCGAGATGTACCCGCCGAGCAGGATCGGTCGGATCCCGTACTCGGTCTCACCGCGGCGGAAGGACCAGAGGGGCTTCCCGAAGCCGAGCGAGTACTGCGTGACCTTCACCCCGAAGAGCTTCGCGAAGGACAGGTGTCCGAGCTCGTGGAGTCCGATCGAGACCAGCAGGCCGACGATGAAGACGACCACGCCGAGGACGAAGAGGAGCACGGTTTCGACGGTCACCAGGAGAGGGTACGGGACCCTGGCCATGACGGAGCCGAGCGCACCCTGAGAGGTCTGCCGCGCCTCCCGTCCGGTCTGGAGGCGCGGTGCACGTGACGCGCACCCGTCGCGTCGCCACGCGGCCGGGTCGCGTGCCCCGCGCACGTCGACGGGTCGTCGAGGAGGCGGTCGCGTGGCGCCGACCGCATCGGCGCGTCAGCGCGACAGGACGCGGTCGGCCGTGTCGCGGGCCCACCGCTCGGCGGCGAGCACCCCGTCGAGCGACGGCTCCCCCGCCGTGTGCGCGTCGACGACCCGGCGCACCGTGTCGACGATGTCGAGGAACCCGATGGCCCCCGCGTGGAAGGCGGCGACGGCCTGCTCGTTGGCCGCGTTGAACACCGCGGGGAACGTGCCGCCGAGGACCCCGACGTGCTTCGCGAGGTCGACGGCCCCGAACGCCTGCGTGTCCAGCGGCTCGAACGTCCAGGTGCTCGCGGTCGTCCAGTCGAGCGGGACGCCGACGCCCCGGACGCGGTCCGGCCACGCCAGGCCGAGGGCGATCGGGAGGCGCATGTCCGGCGGCGACGCCTGCGCGATCGTCGAGCCGTCGACGAACTCGACCATGGAGTGCACGATCGACTGCGCGTGCACCGTGACGTCGATGCGGTCGTAGGGCACCCCGAAGAGCAGGTGCGCCTCGATGACCTCGAGGCCCTTGTTCACGAGCGTCGCCGAGTTCGTCGTGACGACGAGCCCCATGTCCCAGGTGGGGTGCGCGAGCGCCTGCGCCGGGGTGACGTCCACGAGCTCGGCGCGGGAACGGCCGCGGAAGGGGCCGCCGCTCGCGGTGAGGACGAGCCGGCGGACCTCCGCGTCCGACCCCGACCGCAGCGCCTGGGCGATCGCGGAGTGCTCGCTGTCGACCGGCACGATCTGCCCGGGTGCCGCCGCTGCCTGCACGAGCGGGCCGCCCACGATGAGGCTCTCCTTGTTCGCGAGGGCGAGCGTCGCGCCCGTGCCGAGCGCCGCGAGCGTCGGACCGAGACCGACCGAGCCGGTGATACCGTTCAGGACGACGTCGGCCTCGACGCTGCGGACCAGGCGCTCGGCGTCGGCGGCGCCGAACGCGGTGTCCGTGACCCCGAAGCGCGCGGCCTGCTCGGCGACGAGGTCACGGTTGCTGCCGGCGGTGAGCCCGACGACCTCGAAGCGGTCGGGGTTGCGGGCGACGACGTCCAGGGCCTGCGTGCCGATCGAGCCGGTGCTGCCGAGGACGACGATGCGGCGCTTCGGGAGGTCCATGACGTCACCCTATCCAGGCACCCCTTGTCGGCGGGGTGTGATGTGTGGAATTTTGGCATAATGAAAGCGACTAAGCGATTCCTCCCCGCGCTCATCACGACCACGCTCACGGCGCTCGCGCTGGTCGGAGCCGTCCCCGCCGCCGCTCACGCAGCTGGCCCGGCATCGGAGACCGACGAGCTGACCCGACTCCGCGCGCTGAGCAACGCGCAGTCTCGTGAAGCGATCGACGCGCTCCTCGACGGTGACGACCCGGTCTCCCTCTACGTCGACGCACGTACTGGGGAGGTCCTCGCCGCCGAGGCCGTCGCCGACCGAGCGCTCAACCCGATCGGACCGGGATGCACGTCCACGAGCGTCTGCATGCGGAGCATCACCGGCACCCCGTACGGCCTGGCCGGGAGTGGTACGCGCACCGGCTCGTGGAAGAAGATCATCAGCTACTCGACCGGTGACCGTCGGACCAGTTTCTGGGCTTCGAACAGTATGGCGTACACCTACCGAGCGAACGCGACCGTCACCTTGAACGTCACGGTCACCATGACCAAGGTCCAGCGCTGACGCCTTCCCGACACGGCAGAGGGCGGCGAGCAGTTGCTCGCCGCCCTCTGCCGTGCGGGTGGGCAACCCGCCGGGACGGCCTCAGCCGAGCGCGAGGATGTCCACGACGAAGACGAGCGGAGCGTTCGCCGGGATCCCCGAGCCCTCGCGCGGGTTCGCGCCGTACGCGTCCTCGGCCGTGGCGACGATGAGGACCTGCGAACCGACCTTCTGCCCGACGAGGCCGGTGACGAAGCCCTTGATCAGGCCCTGCTCGGAGACGGTGAACGTCGTCGGGGCGCCCTTCGACCACGACGAGTCGAACTCCTTGCCGCCGTCGAGCAGAACGCCCTTGTACTGCACGAGGGCGCTGTCCCCGTTCTGCACCTCTGGTCCGTCGCCCTGCTTCAGGACCTCGACCTGGGTCGTAGCGGGCGCCTTGTACCCGGACGGGATCGTGATCTCCGGCTCGCCGTCGGCCTTGTCCTTCACCGTCGGGAGCGCCGGGTCCTGCTGCTGCGGCGTACCGGTCGCCTTGGTCGGGGTCTTCGCGATCACGTCCGCCACGACGACGATGTCGCCGCTGGTGGTGAAGCCGAGCGCCGACGACGCGCCGATCGCCGCGACGCGGTCGCCGACCTTCGTGCACGCGAGGAGGGCCCCGAAGCCGGTCCCGCCGACCGAGAGCACCTGGGGGTTGCCCTGGTCGAAGCCGACCGCGCCGAGCTTCGAGGCGTCCTTCGCCTGGTAGACGGCGTAGGAGACCTGGGCGAACTCGCCCTTCTGCAGCTTCGCGCCGTCGCCCTGGGCCACCGTGGAGGCCTGGGGCGTCTTCGCGCTGAGTCCCTTGTCGAACGTGACGGTCGGCGCTTCCTTGCCGCCGACGGCCCCGGTCACCTTGATGCTCTTCGACGCCGACCCGGGCTTCGGGCACGTGGAGATCGGGGCGGCGGACGCGCTCGAGGACGCGCTCGGCGAGGCGGATGCGTCACCCGACCCCGAACCGGAGCAGGCGGCGAGTCCGAGCACGACGGCGGGGACGAGGGCGATCGGGAGCAGACGGAGACGCTTCACGGGGACCTAGTCTGCCGCACGGACCTTGGTGACCGACGCGTGGTGGACGGGGAACGCCACGGAGCGGGCGATGAAGCACAGCTCGTTCGCCCGGACGTGGGCTGCCTCGGCGTCGGCGACGCGGTCCGCCTCGAGGATCGTGACGACGGGGTGCAGTTCCGCAGCGGTGAGCTCGCCGGTGCCGTCGCGGTGGACGTCGAGCGCGGCGGTCGCGGTGTCGGTGTACTCGACGACCGTGAAGCCCTGCTGGACCGCGACGTACAGGTAGCTCATCATGTGGCACTGCGCGAGGGCCCCGAGGAGCATCTCCTCGGGGTTCCACCGGGCGGCGTCGCCGCGGAACGTGGGGTCGGCGGAGCCGGGGACGTCGGGCTTGCCCGGCGCGGAGACGAGGTGCTCACGGCCGTAGTCGCGGTAGCCGCTCGTCCCGGTGCCGCGGTCGCCGGTCCAGCGGACGGAGACCTCGTAGGAGTGGTCGCTCACGGTGGCCCTTCGTCGGTGGTGCGGTGCTGTCGGTGCCGGTGGCGGCGGTGGCGGTGGCGGTGCGGTGGTGGCGGTGCTGGCGGCGCGGTCGTCGGTACGCTTGCGCCATGCCGGTGAGCCACGACGTCCGCACTGATCGCCATCCTCTCACCGCGGAGGGCTCGGTCGAGCTCGCGGTGCTCGACCGGAACGGCTTCGACGAGAGCCGACACCTCGGTGCCGGCGTCGTCGTGGCCGCCGACGGCACGGTGC
Source organism: Curtobacterium sp. MCBA15_004 (assembly GCF_001865055.2). NCBI lineage: Bacteria > Bacillati > Actinomycetota > Actinomycetes > Micrococcales > Microbacteriaceae > Curtobacterium > Curtobacterium sp. MCBA15_004. The sequence goes on from NZ_CP126266.1 coordinate 2,061,878, forward strand.
TCGACCGCGTCGGGGACCCGTCGGCGAGCATCTGGCCGCGGTCCACGATGAAGCCCTTCCAGGCGCTCGCGATCCGGGCGGCCGGCGCGGACTTCAGTGACGAGGAACTCGTGCTGACCACGGCGAGCCACGCCGGCACCGCGGCGCACCAGGCACTCGCCCTCCACATGCTCGAGTCGTTCGACCACGTCGAGGCCGACCTCGGCTGCCCGCCGGACATGCCCTTCGACCGCGCGACCGGGCGGACCATGACCGAACCGCGTCGTCTCGCGATGAACTGCTCGGGGAAGCACGCGGGCATGCTCGCCGCGTGCCGGGTCAACGGCTGGGACGAGGCGTCGTACCTGGACCCGTCGCACTCCCTGCAGCAACGGGTCCGTGACGTCGTCGAGGCGTACACCGGCGAGGTCGTCGACGTGGTCGGGACAGACGGCTGCGGTGCACCGGTCTTCCCGTTGACGCTGACCGGCCTGGCGCGCGGCATCGCGGGCGTGACGGCCCGGAGCGACTCGGACAGCGCCGCCCTCGTGGACGCAGTGCTCGACCACCCGTGGGCGATCGACGGCGTGGGCCGGGCGAACACGGTCGCCATCGAGCGGCTCGGTGTGCTCGCGAAGTTCGGGGCCGAGGGCGTCATGGTGATGGGTCTGCCCGGTGGTCCGGCCGTCGCGGTGAAGACACTCGACGGCTCGCACCGGGCGGGGACCCTCGCAGCGTTGACCCTGCTCCAGCGCAACGGTCTGGTGGACGAGGCAGGGGTCGCCGACGTCATGGCTGCGACCGGCGAGCGGGTGCTCGGCGGCGGCGTCCCCGTCGGTGCCGTGCGCGCGGGGTCCGGGCTGCGCTGAGCGCGCCAGAGCACCGATCGAGCCGGGCGACCCCCGCACTGCACCTGCGGTGCTGCGGGGCGGCTCCGCAGACCTGTGCGGTGTCTCACGGCGTTCCCCCGCTCCGGGCGGGCACACGGGGAACGTGGTCCGGCTCGAGGAGCGGCAGCACCGGCTCGACGGCCCGCGCGACGGTGCCGTCACGGGTCCGCAGGGTGCACCCGTAGCGGCTGACCTCGACGAGGGCGTCCCACGCCCGCGGCAGCTGCTGGAGTCCGGGGACCAGGACGACGGTCGCCACGATCGCCGGCCCGTCGTCGACGAAGCCCACGGCGACGCTGGTGCTCGCGGGCAGCGGGGTCCCGGTGGACGACAGGGACGGCGTGCACGATCCGTCCGTCGGATCGACCGCGATCGGCGGCGGGACAGCGACCACCGAAGTGCTCACGTCGCGGTGCACGTCGTCGGACGAGCACCACCGGACACGCTCGTCGCCGCCCGGTCCCGTGGCCTGGTCCTCCCCGGGCAGGACGGGCGCGGGCGACCCGCCGTCACGGGCGCTCAGGAGCTCGTCGGGGTCGGCCGATCCGGCGGCTCGGTCGCTGGCGAGCTGGTCGGCACCGGGCGGACCTCCCGCGCAGACACGCGCGAGCTGACCGGCGAGCCCGCGATGGACCGCCTCGGCCAGTGCGCCCCGTCCGAGGACGACCACGTGCGTGCTCCGCCCGGGAGGCCCGACCGGCAGCGTCACTCCGGTGCCGTCGGGCAGGGTGCCCAGCACGAGCCCACCCGACGCGGACGCGGACGACGACCACCCCGCTCCGGACCCGGACGGCTCCGGTGCGACGTCGGACCGAGCGGCGCCACCGAACGGATCCGGACCGGCGGGGGCGGTGATCCGGCGCGCACGGCGGGAGGGCGGCTCTGCAGGAGCACGGGGTGGCCCGCTCTCCGGGGATCGACGCACCGCTGCGTCCAGCAACGCACAGCACGCGGCCGTCGCGAGCAGGACGGCGCGCTGCGGACCCCCCAGCGACGCCGCGAACCCCGCCACCACGAGGAGCACGGCAGCGGGGACGAGGAGCCAACGGGCGAGGGACGGGGACACCGCACCAGGGCATCACAGCCCCCACCGTCGCGCGGTCGTCACGCCAGAACTGTGGAGACGGTTCCCCCACCACGAAAGTGTGGAGGAACCGCCCGGTCACTGCACCAGGAAGAACTGCTCCCCGATGTCGACCCGGGCACCGCGCTCGACGCGGTAGCGACGTCCCGGCTCACAACGGCGGATCGACCCGTCGATGTGCCGGATGACGGTGCCGTTGCCCGACGCCCGGTCCGAGACCCACAGGTCGTCGCCGTCTCGCCCGAACTCGAGGTGCGTCTTCGACACGGACTTGCCCGGGTCGTGGATCGTCAGCAGCTCGTCGAACCGCTCCGCCGGCTGCGGACGTGGGAGCCGTCCGAGCAGGCCGGAGCCGTGCACGTCGATCCGCTCACCGGTGCTGAAGTGCAGGACGAACGGCGCGGTCGAGGTGTGCTTCGCGACGATGCGCGTCTCCTCGACGTCCTCGTCGTCGTCGACCTCGTCGTCGTCCACCTCGTCGGCGTCGCCGCTCGTCGGAGCGGTGACGGAGCCGATCGGCGGGAGGACCGGACCGGTCGAACCGGGCAGGGGCGGCAGCGGTGCAGCGGTGGGCGGACGGGACGACCAGGTGGCCGACGCCTGCGGAGCCGAGGGCGGCGCGGCCGGGGCACCCGGGACCGGCGGCAGCGGCGGCAGGACCACCCGCGGGGTCTCGTCGACGTCCGCGCCGATGTCGTCCGTCCCGTCGAGGTCAGCCGAGGTGTCGAGGTCGCCTGACGCATCGAGGTCATCGGACGCGTCGAGGGCACCCGACGCGTCGAGGTCACGACCGTCGTCCCGTCCGGACGGACGTGCAGCCACCTCGTGCTCGCGGGCGGCACCTGGAACGTCGAGGTCGACCCGGTCGTCGCCGACGAGGTGGTGATCGGTGTCCCCCGCGACACCGGGCGCGACGGCGGCGTCACCGGCCGCACCGGCGTCCGCCGCGTCGTCGGTGTCACCCGCTGCGCCGGCGTGCGTGTCGGTGTCCAGCTCGTCGCGGTCGGTGGCGGCCCAGTCCGGCCGTGCGATCGGCAGCGGGACGACCGGCCCGGTGAACGCAGCGGTCACCGCGGGGCGGACCGCACCGCACTCCGCGCAGAAGATGTCGTCCGGCTCCAGGGTGTGTCCGCAGACGTGACACGTCGTCGGACCACTGCCCGGGGTCACGAGCGGCGTGGGGCGCGGTGGTCGACGGTCGACGAGGGGCTCCACGACCGCGGTGTCCCCCGGCTGGGCTCCATGGTCGGTCCCCGCGCTCGTCGAGGACGTGGTGGCCACGTCCTCGTCGACCGCGGCAGGGGTCACGGGTTCGCGACCGATCCACCACGACGGCCGGGACGGCGCCACCGGTGCGGCTGGTGCCGGTGCGCTCCACGCCGGTGCGGCGGCCGGCGACCGCAGGTCGTCCCCGCCCGCTCCGGACGCGTCGGTGGAGGACCGCTCGTGGCGCTGCTGGCCTGCTGTCGGGTCGGTGGAAGCGCCGGAGGACGTGGCCCGGTCGAGGTCCGGTCGGGCGGCGGCCGGTCGGTCGACGTCCGGACGGGCGGTCAGCTCGTCGACGTCGGTCGCCGCGGCGGGTCCGGCAGGGTAGGCGTCCGGGTCGAGGGCCGGCTCGTCCGGTTCGGCCGACGGCTCGTCTCGGAAGCCGTCGCCGCCTGCAACGGCGTCGTGCCGCTGCCCGCTCGTCGGCACCACGGCAGGGGGTGCGGGACGGGCCGCGCGCGGGGCCTCGTCCGCGTACCCGCGGTCCGTCGGTCGGGGCCGGTCCGCCGCGCGGTCTGCACCGGTGAGCCACGCGCGCGTGGCCGGGTCGAGGGTGGCCTCGGGCAGCCAGGCGTCGGACGCGGGGTCGGTCCGGGTACCGTCGCGGCCGGGTTGCTGCAGGGGCGGCGGGGTGGCGTGGTCGTCGAGGGTCACGGGTGCCGGTCGGCGGTTCGCCGAGACGGTGACCGATCGGCCGCACTCACCACAGAAGATCGCCCCGTCGGGGAGCATCGATCCGCAGTGTTCGCATCTGATCACGGTGTGTCGTCCTCACTCGGCCGTCCACGACGCTCGCCGGCCTCCGGTCCATGGTAGTCGCGCCGCCCCGGACGCCCCCGGTGGCCCAGGAGTCCCCGTCCGAGCCAGCCCGACTCTCCCGTCAGCGAGCGCAGTGAGACCGCTGCCCGCCACCGCTGGCGTCGCGTCCGTCCGTCGCGGAGGGACCGCACTGCCTCGGTCGCAGCACTCCACATCCGGTCGGCGGTGCCGTCGTCCGTGTCGTCCGGTCCGAACACCGAGCGGTCCGCCAACGCCGCGAGTCCGCTGCCACCCTCGCCCGGAGCTCCGACGACGGCCTCCCGGCGCGTGGCCGCACGCGAGACGTCGTGACCACGGTCGAGCAACGCGTCGCGGTACTCGTCCCACGCACCGACGATTCGTGCGCGGGCACTCGGTGCGCGGCGACGGCGACGACGACGGAGCCGCTTGATCGACACGACCACCGCCGACGGGAGCAACACGAGGGCCGCGAGGCCGAGCACCGCGAGGACCCACGGCAGCGCGGCGAGGAGGATCTGCAGCCAGAGCGGTTGCACGGGTGGCGTGGTCCGGTCGCTCTGCGGCGGTGCCTGCTGGTCCTGGTCCTGCTGCTCGACGGGCGGCGGCGGCACGACCGTCTCGGGCCGGGTGACGGGCTCCGGCGTCTGGTCCTGTTCGTCGGGGATCTCGCGCACGACGGGGTTCGGGTTGAGCATCACCCAGCCCCACTGTGCGGTGTCGACCTCGAGGCGTGCGGTGACGTCGGACCCGCGGAACGTCGTCGTCGTGTCCGTCCCTCCGCTCGTCGCGGCGCCGGGGCCGGCGCCGCCACCGGAGTCGCCGCCGGAGTCGCCGCCGGCGGTGAAGCCCATCACGACCCGCGCAGGGAACCCGAGCTGCCGCGCGAGCAGGGCCGCCGCGACCGCGTACTGCTCCTGGTCGCCGATCATCACGGGCGCCGTGAGGAGCTCCTGGATCCGGTCGGCGCCGTGTCCGGACCGGCTCGTGCGGTCGTCGCCGACACCGTGGCTGACGTAGCCGGTCCGCTGCAGCTCGCGGATCGCGTCGAGGAGCGCCGAACCGGGCGCCCCGGAGCCGGGCGCACCGGCCCGCTCCCGGACGGCGTCGGGGACACCGGTGGGGGTGGGGACGGAGGCCGTGCCCGGTCGCGCGGACGCGAGCTCGTCCTCCGACGGCTGGTCGGGCAGGACGGCGCGCAGTTCGTAGGTCGTCCCGTCGTCGACCCCGCCGACGACCGCGCCCGTGCTCGTCGTCCGGTCGTAGAAGAAGGCCCCGCGGTCCGCCTCGGCCTCGCGGCCGGTGAAGGTGACGGACGACAGGTCGCCGACGGTCGGGAGCCAGACACCGCGGTAGCCCTCGACGCGCACACCGACCCGGACGTCCGTCCCGGTGGTGCCGCTCGTGTCCACCGACGTGGGGACGCGCTCGAACGTGCCCGACGGCGAGGCGTCGTCGCTGCCGCCCACGCGGTAGACGACGCCGTCGTAGGTGTCGAGGGTCGCGATCCGGACGAACCCGCCGCGGGGCAGACCGGTGACGCGCAGCTGCGGCGCGTCGGACGTGCCGCGCTCCTCGTACGCCCGGAACCCGCTCAGCGGACTGACCTCGTCCCGGGGGTCGAAGGGCTTCACGACGTCGGTGCGGGCGACGGTGCGGGGCGCCGCGGGCGGTGCGACGAGCCCGAGGCCCGTCGCGACGACGGCCGCGGCGACGATGGTCCCCGTCCCGACGAGTGCGGGCCGCAACACCGATCGCCACACGGGCACCCGAGCGCCGACCGTCGCCGCGACGGCCGCGGCGCGTCGGACGTGCCGCACCGTCAGCGCCCAGACGAGCGCGATCCCGGCCAGGGCGACGGCGGTCGCGATCGACACGTCGAGGCGGGCGGGGCCGACGACGACACCGGCCCCGAACACGACGAACGCCGGGATGCTCGCCAGTTCCGGACGGGAGGCGCGGGTCGCCACGCTCACGGACGTCACCGTCGCGACGAGGAGCGTCACGAAGAACGGCACGAGCAGCGACTCGTAGGACCCCACCGGCAGCGAGATGGTCACCAGTCGCTTCCAGTCGAGGGCGACCCCGGCGAACAGGTGCAGCAGTCCGGCGCCGCTCGGCAGGATCCCCACGGCTTCGCCGGGCACCGCTGCCGGCACACCCGTGAGGGCGAAGGCCGCGACCGTGGCTGCGCCGACGACGACGGCGGGGAGCCTGGCGAGCGCACCGCCGAGCGCGACCACGGAACCGGCGACGACCGCGGTCACGGCCGCGGTGGTCATCGCACCGTCCTGGTACACGGGCCACCAGGACGTGCTCGCGAGGGCGAGGAGGAGCCAGACGACCGCGGTGCTGATGACGACCCGCAGCGGCTCCCAGCGGGCCGCGGTCCGTCGGGCCGACCGGCGCGCACCGGCTCGTGTCTGCGTCGCGACGCTCATGCCGCGCCCTGCCGGTGCAGTGCGTGCCGGAGGTCGTCGAGGTACCCGACGGTGACGACCGTCAGGCCCGCGATGCGGAGGAGACCGGGTCGCGCCTCGGGTTCGCAGACGACCGCGACGACCTCGACGCCGACGGGGAAGCGCGTGGCCGCGAGGCGGAGCGCGGCGAGTCCGACGGTCGACCCCACCACGAGGAACGCGACCGAGATCCCGGCCGTGTCCGCGCCGACGATCCGGGCGACCTCGGCGACGGGCAGGCAGGAGTCGGAGAGCCCGACGGTGGCGAACGCGTCGAGGAGCCGGGTCGGCGTGACCGTCGGCAGCTGCTGCACCGCGTAGACCGCGCGCTTGGCGTACGCGGGTGTCGGTGCCGAGACGACGACCGACACGTCGCGGCCGTCACGCACCGCGCGCGCGCCGAGCGAGGCCGCCGCACTGACCGCGAGCTCGAACTCGTCGTCGTCCGCGTACTCGCTCCGCGAGACGCCGAGTGCGACCACGAGGTGCGATCGCCGGGTGTCCTCGAACTGCCGCACCATGAGGGCACCCGACTTCGCGGTCGACCGCCAGTGGATCGTCCGGGGGTCGTCACCGGGGACGTACTCGCGGACGGCGTGGAACGCGATGTCCGACGGCGAGAGGTCGCTCGTCGCCTGCCCCTCGAGGTCACGCACGAGACCGGTGCTCGTCGACGGGACGGCGATCGTCCGCGGGTGCACGATCACCTGTTCGCGGCGCGTCCAGACGACCTCGCGGCGGACCAGCCCGACCGGGTCGGCGCGGACCCCGGTGACCGGCCCGACGTCGAGGACGCCTCGGCGCACCGTCGACACGGGGACGTGCTGTTCGGACGTGCCGCGCGGTGCGATCGCCGGGAGGGCGACGTCGATGAGCCCGGTGCCGACCGGGACCTCGACGGTCGTCGGCACCGACGGCAGGCGCGCAGGGTTCTCGGCCGTCACCACCACGGTGGCCTGGTCGTCGACCGCGACGCGGTGCTGTGGCAGGTCCATCCGCACGACGAGGCGCGAACGCCCGACGAGCGCGACGGCCGCGACGACCGCGAGCACGGCACCCGCGAAGCCGACCACGACGACCTCGCGCAGCCCGAACCGGTACCCCGCGACGAACGCGACGAACGTGACCAGGGCGACCGCCCAACCCAACCCGGTGACCACGGATGTGACCGCCGTCCACCCACGTCCGACGAGCCTCCAGACCGTCGACCAGGCCTTGGCGAGGCCGACGACCGCGTCGGCCACGACGCCGTCCCGCTCACCGACGAGCCGGGTCCGCACGTTGGTGAGGCCCGCGACGGTCCCGGTGCGGTCCGCCGCGTCGCCGGCACGGCGCGACCTGGTGGCGGTGGGGCGGTGGTCCGTCACGACGCCGCGCGGTCGGCGGGCGGCGGCGTCTCGACGAGCAGCTGCCCGACCACGCTCGTGGTGCTGACGCCGTCGAACTCGGCCTCCGCGTCGAGCACCAGACGGTGGGCGAGCACCGGGACCGCGAGGGCCTTGACGTCGTCGGGCGTCACGTAGTGGCGACCGTTCACCGCGGCGAGCACGCGTGCGGACCGCACGAGTCCCATGGCGCCGCGGACGCTCACGCCGAGCCGGACCTCGCTCGCCGAACGGGTGCCCTCGACGAGCCGTGCGACGTAGTCCGCGATGCTCGGGTCGACGTGCACGGTGCGCGCGAGCGCCGCCATCTCGGTGATGGTCGCGGCGGGCACGACGGCGGCGAGCGGGATCGACACCGACGGCGACGAGGCCGTCTCGAGGATGCGCACCGTCGCCGCGTGGTCGGGGTAGCCGATCGAGGTCTTCATGAGGAACCGGTCGAGCTGCGCCTCGGGCAGACGGTAGGTGCCGGCCTGCTCGACGGGGTTCTGCGTCGCGATCACCATGAACGGGGCGCCGAGGCGGTGCGTCACCCCGTCGACCGTGACCGCAGACTCCTCCATCGCCTCGAGCAGGGCCGACTGCGTCTTCGGGCTCGCGCGGTTGATCTCGTCGGCGAGGACGATGTTCGAGAAGACGGGGCCGCGGTGGAAGTCGAACTCCTGCGTGCGCTGGTCGTAGACGCTGATGCCGGTGATGTCCCCGGGCAGCAGGTCGGGCGTGAACTGGATCCGGTTCGTGGAGCCCTGCACGCTCTGGGCGAGCGCGCGCGCGAGGCTCGTCTTGCCGGTGCCCGGGACGTCCTCGAGCAGGAGGTGCCCCTCGCTGAGCATCGCGGTCACGGCGAGTCGGATCACGAACGTCTTGCCGAGGAGCACCTGCTCGACGTTCGTGACGATGCGGCCGGCGACGTCGGCGAACCAGGCGGCCTGCTCGGGGGTCATGCTCATGCGGTGGGTCCTCGTGGTGCTCGTGGTGCGGTAGGGGCAGCGTACGGGGCGGCGGTGCCGCCGTGGGTCACCCGCCGGTGCCTGTGGACGGCGGTGTCCCGGCGGGGGCGGCTTGGATCGCGCGCGTCGCACCGTCGGGGTCCTGCTGACCGGACACCGTCGCCTGCACCCGGATGGTGTCGAAGCCGGCGGGGACGGCGTCCGTGGTGGCCCAGGGTCTCCCGGTCGCCGGGTTCGTCGTCGAGCACGACCCGAACAGTCCGTTCGTGCAGTAGCTGATCCGGTACTCGCTCGGCGTGAGCTTGCCGTTGTTGTCCGGGGCGTTGATGACCGGAGACTGGCCGACCGTTGCCCCGGCGATGGTCGCACGCGTCGTGAAGGCCGTCCCCGTGACCGGTCCGCTCGCGGCGCAGTAGTCGCCGTCCGTCGCACACGACGTGAACACGATGCTGCTCTCCAGGCCGAAGCCCGCACCGGCTCCCGCCGACGCCGTCCCGTCGAAGCGCACGAGCGGGCCGCCACCGACCGAGTAGTACAGGAACGGGGACGTGGACGTCGCGCGCACGGTGAGGGTCCACGTCGACCGGTCCCCCGCGTCCTGGACGACCGAGACGGTGCCGGAAGGAGCCGACGGCGTCTCGAAGCCCTCGACGTCCGCGGGTGCCGATGCCGTGCAGAAGAGCCCGTTGTCGGCCAGCGCGACGTACCGGTAGCCGCTCGAGATCTGGTCGGTCGCGCTGGCAGCGTTCCAGACGCGCTCCGCACCCGCCGTCGAGCAGCCGCCCGGGATCGATGCTCCCGCCGGGTACTTCGCGATGCGCCAGCCCTGGCCGCCACCGCCCCAGTCCGACTCGGTCGCTTGCAGGTCGACCGCCGTGGTCGACCCGCTGCGCTGACCGGTCGCGCGCAACAGCGGCGTGGCCGGGCTGCCGACCGCCGTGCCCGAGGCCGACGCCTCGTTCCACTGCACGACCGAACCGTCACGGTCGGCCGCGTTCCGCGCCGACACCCGTACCTGGTAGGACTGTCCGCCCTGCACGCCGGTGAACGAGGTGCTCGTGGCGGTGCCGACGCTCCGGGTCGTGGAGAGCCCAGGACCGGTGACGGTGACGACGTGGTCCGTCACCGGCGTGCCGCCGTTCGGTGCGCCCACCGCGTCCCAGCGCACGTCGAGCTGGTTCGGCGTGCTCGTGTCCGGCGTCACGGTCAGGCCCTTCGGTGCGGCCGGCACGAAGTCGGCGCTGATCGGGACCGAGGTGGCCGAGGGCTCGGAGTCGCCGACGGCGTTCCTCGCGACGACCGAGAACCGGTACGACGCCGAGGGGTCGAGGCCCGTGACCGTGCACACGGTCGACGTGCCGCAGTCCTTCGACAGCCCGCCCGTGCCCAGCAGCCGGTACCCGGTGATCGGCGAGTTGTTGGCCTGCGGCGCCGACCACGACACCGTCGCCTGCCCGCCCTGGTACGACCCCGTGCGGGTGGGGGCACCCGGTGCGTCCGGGACGTCCTGCACCGAGACGGTCACGTCGCCCCACACGAAGCGGTCCGGGTCGTCCGTCGCGTCGGCGACCTGGTACTGCAGGTGCGCGTCGACCGGCTGTGCGCCCGCGGCGACCGCGACCTGGAGCCGGGACCGGTCCGCGCTCGGGGTCACCGACACCCCTGCGGGCAGCCCACCGTCCAGGCCGCGGATGGCGACCACGCGGAGCCGCTGCGCCGGGAACGGGTTGGTCGGCTGGTCGTTGTCGAGCACGTCGACGGTGGTCGACGTGCCGCGCTTCGTGACCGCCCGGTCCGCGCCGGGCTGCACGAGCGGCCGGGTGGACCCGACGACGTCGACCGTGACGACGCCCGACCGTCCGGCCGCAGCGGCGTCGGCCACGCCGATCCCGATCGATGCCGACGTGCCCTTCTGCGCCGAGTCGGCGACGTCGATGCGCAGCTGGCGGCCGTCGACGGTCGCGGTGGTGCCGGACCCGGGCCGGCTGACCACGGACCAGCGGAGCTCGTCGAGGTCGTCCGGGTACGGGTAGTCGGTGAGCTTGGTCAGGTCGATCGTGCGCGTGTCACCGGGCTGCAGGTCGAGCGTCGAGCCGGTGAACGCCGGCGGCTGGTTCGACCGGGGCGTCACCTTGATCGGCAGGACGAGGGTCGCCACACGCCCCTTGCCGCCGTTCGCACTCGAACCGTCGGTCACCTCGAACGAGATCGAGGCGCTGCCGTAGTAGAGCTTCGCCGAGGTGAACTGCAGGGTGGAGCGGTCGACGACGAGGTCGCCGCCGTCGGCGTGGGTCGCCTTGACCGTGCCCCGGTCGGTGATCTGCGCGGTCCGGCCGTTCGCGGTGACGACGTACCGGTCGAGCGGGATGCGCACCGTCGACTCGCTCGTCACCGTGATCGCGCCCGCGCTCCGGTCGACCTGGGGCAGGGCGTCGTCGAAGCCGGGGACGTGGATGAACCCGTAGGAGGTGACGTCGGGATGGTCCTCGCGGGTCACCGAGAACGGGATCACCTGCGACGCGTCGGTCAGACGCACCGCGATGCGACGGTCCGCCGTGACCTGGGCGGTGTCGCCGTACCCGTCGACGACGCCGACCCGGAGGCGGGACGTCGACCCCTCGGCGAAGAAGACGTTGCGGAGGACGTCGACCGTGACGCTCTGCCGTCGCAGGATGTCCTGCAGGTCGAGCACGGTGTCGTCGACCTCGGGGCGGAGGGGCCGGGCGTCGGGGTCGACGGTCACGGTCAGGAATGCCGTGCTCGACCCACCGGTCGGGTTCTCCACCGTGTACAGCACGGCGAAGTCCCCGCTCGTCGCGGTCCGTGGCGGGGTCACGCGGACCTGGCTCCCGCGCACGACCTTCGCCACCACGCCGTCGGCCGTCGGGGTCGCTGCCGTGACGCGCAGCTGGCCGCCCTCGGGGTCCGAGTCGTTCTGCAGCACCCGGACGGCGACGCTGCCGCCCGGTCGGATCGTGACGCGGTCGGGCTGCGCGACCGGGTCGGAGGCCTGCTCGGCGCGCGGCGCGATGCCGACGCGGACGGTCCCGGTCGCGCGCGCGCCGAGGGCGTCGACCACGGTGTAGGTGAACTCGTCGGTCCCGGCGGAGTAGTCGCCCGCCTCGTAGGTGAAGGCGTCCGTCGTGACGTCGCTGACCGACCCCTTCTCGGGGTTGTCCGCCACGCCGACGAGCTGGACGGAGTCGCCGTCCGGGTCGATGCCGTTCAGCGGGACGGTGACCCGCACCGACTGGCCGGCGACCGCCCGGGCCGTGACCGTCTTCGGGACCGGTGGGTTGTTCGTGGCCGCCTCGCGTTCCCGGACGGAGATCGTCACGGTGGCGTCGGCGTACTGGCCGTCGGGCCCGGCCACGCGGTACACGGCCGTGTGGCTGCCGGGCGTCTTCGGCGCGAGGTAGCGGAGCCGGTCGCCCGAGACGAACAGCAGCCCGCCGTCGCCCGGCACGTTCTGGACGAGCTCGGGCACGAGGGTGAGCGGCTCGCCCTCGGGCTGGGTGTCGTTCGCGAGGACGTCGATCTCGGCCACGTCCCCGACGCGCACCGTGGCGGTGTCGGCCTGGGCGACGGGCGGCTGGATCCGCTCGGGCCGTGGGATCTCGACGACCGTCACGGTGCCGGTCGCCGTCGCGAGCCCGTTCGACTCCGTGTAGCGGAAGGTCACCGGGCCGTCGAGCGGGGCCGTCAGGGTGACGCGGACCGTGTGCTGGTCGAGCACGGTGGCCTGCACGCCGGAGCCGCGGTCGGGCCCGTCGAGCGCGGTGACCATGAGCACGCCGCCGGCGGGGTCGGTGTCGGTGGCGGTCACGTCGGTGTCCTTCGTCGACAACGTCGCGACGAACACGGTCTTCGGCGTGGTGACCGGCGGCGTCGAGGCGTCGGGCGGCGCGAGCACGCCGACGCGCACGACGCCGCTCGTCGTCTTCGTGCCGTCGGTGACGGTGTACTCGAGCTGGTGGTCGCCGGCCGCCGTGCCCTCGACGCGGAAGGTCCCCGCGTCGTAGGCCGGCGTGACGGTGAGGCCGGAGGACGAGGACACGCTCGTCAGGGTCACCGTGCCGTTGCCGCCGCGCACGTGGTCGAGCGGACGGACCTCGAAGGGCTTCCCTGCGTAGCCCTGGACCGCGAAGGCGTCGGCACGCAGCGGCACCTGTCCGGGGTCGGCGACCCGCACGGTCATGGTGCCGCGGCCGTCGTCGCGGCCGTCGCTCACGACGAGCTGCACCGGTCGGTCCCCCGTGCGTCCGCTCTGGTTGCGGAAGTCGACGAGTCCGTCCGGCGTGGTCGACACGGTGTCGCCGTCCGCGGTCGCCGACCGCAGGTACACCGGGTCCCCGTCGGGGTCGACCCAGTCGGACAGCACGTTCGTGACGACGTGGCCGTTGCGCACGACGTCCGCCGACGTCGAGCGGACCTGCTGCGGGGGCTCGTTCTCGGACTCGGGCCGGACGGAGACCCGGACGGTGGCCGAGGCCGAGCCGCCGTTGCCGTCGGTGATCGTGTACGGGAACGAGATCGTCCCCGTGGCGTCCGCGGGCAGCGTGATCTGGAGACGCTGCCCGTCGCCGACGACGGCCACGGTGCCGGTGCGCGCGTCGACCGCACCGACGTCGGCGATCACCAGCGGGTCGCCGTTCGGGTCGTGGTCGTTCAGCAGCACCGGCAGGCTGGTGGTGCGACCGGGGCGGGCTCCGAGGTCGTCGTCGACGGCGACGGGCGGTTTCTGATCCTTGTCGACCTGGGGGTCGTCCGCGGAGACCTGCTCGCGCTGCTGCTCGTCGTCGCGTCGCACCAGGTCGGCCCAGTTGTCGATCAGCTGGCCGCTGCGGTCGATGGCCCAGGACCGGCCGCTCCGCGGGTCGTTCGCGACGACGGTGTCGCCGTTCCGCAGGATCTGCAGGTCGGCGACTCCGTCGGTGCTCGCGAGCCGCTGCACCGCTCGACCACGGCAGGAGTCGACGGCCTGTCCGCCGGCCCACGCCGCGTAGGTGCAGGACCCGACGACGACGGGCCGGGCCGCGCGGCCGGCGACACCGAGGGCGGTCGCCTCGACCTGCCCCGACGGGCTGACACGGACCAGCCCGGCGGTGCCCGCCACGACGAACGCAGCGGTACGGTCCGACGACCGTTGCAGTGCCGGGGCGCTCCCGATGCGGTCACCGAGGTCGACGGGGGTGCCGTCGACCGCCAGGGTGCCGGCGGTGCGGTCGAGCACCGCGACGTGCTCGCCGGAGGATGCCACCTGGAAGTCGTGGTCGCGGTCGGCGCGCACCTGCCAGCTGCGGTCGACCCGGAGCTGTGTCCCCACGTCGACGAGCGACGCGCGGCCGGTCCGCGGCGAGTAGACCGCGACGTGGTCGTCGGAGGCGTCGAAGACCGCGTCGGCGCCGAGCGTCAGGTCGGCCTTGGTGGCGGCGTCGAACCGCGCGAGCTCCGCGGCCGGGGTCGACCAGAGCTCGCCGGTGTCCGTGTTGCCGACGACCGCGGTGTCGCCGGCGAAGAAGACCTGCGGCGTCCCCGCCGGCAGCGTGACCGGGTCGCCCAGGGTGGCGTCCGCGACGTCCACCTTCGCCACGGTGCCCTTCGTGCGGTCGACGCTGTAGACCTCGCTGCCGCGCTGCAGGACGCCGAGGTCGTCGCTCGGGCTCTCGACGGCCGTGTTGAGCTCGAGCACCCCGGTGTTCGCCCGGCCGACCGCGCCGTACTCGGCCGAGGGCACCCACACGGTGCCGTCCCCGAGGTCGATGCGCTGCGTGTGGTACCCCGTGGACACCACGGCGGCGGTCGCCACGACCGCGCCGACCACCACGGAGGCGCCGAGCGTCACGACCGCGGACCGCCGCTTCGCGAGGAAGGCCCTGATCACCGTGCGCCACCGCTCGTCCCGCACCGCTCCGGGCTCGCGGTCCCGGTCTTGCCGTCGCGGTTCACGGCGACGGTGATGCACTCCTCGTCACCCGGGGTCCCCGAGACGACGAAGGTCGTCCCCGTCTGCTGGCTCGTCGCGCCGTCCGAGGTGATGACGTAGGTGTCGCCGGGGCGCACGCCGGGGTCGTCCCACGAGAACGACACCGCTCCCTGTGCGGACTCCGCACGGACGTCCGCCACGACCGGGATCGACGCCGTCCCGAGCCGCGTCACGACGAGGACGGTCGCGACGGCGAGGGCGACGACCACGAGCGCCGCGGCCGACGCGACCCAGACGACGGTCGAGCGCGTCCGCCGACGCGTCCGGGTCGCGGAGCCGGTCCGGTGGACGGTGCCGACGCTCTGGGCACCGACGGACGCACCGCCCTGCAGCGGGCGTCGCGTGCGCCGGCGTCGGCCGGCCCGGGCCTGCGGCAGGAGTTCGCGCACGACGGTGCGGTCCCGGTCGGCGCCGGGCATCGACGTGGCCCAGGCCTCGACCGCGACCTCGGCGGCGGTCTGTGGCAGCCCGAGCTCGGCCTCGACCTGCTGGAGGCCGCGGACGAGCTCGAGCACGGTCGACGGCCGCGCGGCGACCCGGCGGGACATCGCGGTCGCGAGCAGACGGTCGAGGGACGGCGGCACGTCCGGTCGGCCGATCGGCGGGACCCCGCCCTTGTCGATGCGCGCCATGAGGTCGGCAGCGCCGTTCTTCCCGCCCCGGACCTCGAACGGACTCCGCCCGGCGAGCAGGGAGTAGACCGTCGCGGCGAGGGAGTAGACCTCGGACTGCACGCTGCCGGTGGACTCGTCGGCCAGCACCTCGGGAGCGGACCACGGGATCGACATCCCGACGGGCTCGTTCGGGTCTGCCCCGCCGATCGTCGCCGCGATGCCGAAGTCGGACAGCACGGGGTTGCCGTACGCGGTCCGCAGGATGTTCGAGGGCTTCACGTCGCGGTGGAGCACGCCCTCGCGGTGCGCGGTCTCGAGCGCCGAGCCGATCCGCACGCCGATGGACAGGACCTCGGACACCGGCAGGGGTTGCCGGCGGTACCGCTCGCTGAGCGACGACGAGCACAGCTCCATCACGAGGTAGGGCCGTCCGTCGGCCGCCACGCTCGCCTGGAACACCGTGAGGATCGACGGGTGCGTGCTCAGGCGCGCCATCAGGTTCGCCTCGGCCTGGAACATCTGGCGCACGCGGTCGTCGACGACCTCGTCGAGCAACACCTTGACCGCGACCTGGCGTCGCGGCATGTCCTGCTCGTAGAGGAAGACGTCGGCGAACCCGCCGGAGCCGAGGACGTGCACCGGACTGGAGCCCGGGATGACGGGTGGGTCGGACGGCAGGCGTCGCGCCATCGTCGTCGTCCCCTCTCGTGGCGACCGGTCCCGGCGGACGGTCGGTGGTGTCGTCGCGGTGGTGCCATTCTACGAAGGGCCCACCGACGGCCCGGTGCCGCGGACTCCCCCGGCATCGCCCCCTCTTCGAGGGGCACCGGTGCTCAGTGGCGCGGGAGGGTGTCCTCGAGGTCGCTCTCCGCCGGGGCGCCGTCGACCTGGAGCACGACGACCGTGACGTTGTCGCGGCCACCGGCCACGACGGCGTCACCGACGAGGCGCTCGGCCAGCTCCTGGGCGCCGGGGACGCGTGCGGCGATGCGGCTGATGCCGACGTCGCCGAGCTCCTTGGTCAGGCCGTCGGAGCAGATGAGGTAGCGGTCGCCGGCCCGGAGCGGCAGCGTCCACCAGTCCGGGACCGGCGGTTCGCCGAACCCGACCGCCCGCGTGATCACGTTGCTGTCGGGGTGTTGCTCGGCGTCCTCGGCACGGAGCAGACCGGCGTCCACCATCTCCTGCACGACCGAGTGGTCGACCGTGACGCGGCGGAGCGTGCCGTCCTCGATGCGGTAGGTGCGGGAGTCCCCGACGTTGAACACGAGCGCCGCGGGCTGACCGTCAGAGGACACGAGCGCGAGCCCGGTCACCGTCGTCCCGGCGCCGAGCGCGTTGCCGCCCGCAGCACGTTCGATGTCGGCGGTCGCCAGGAGGAGTGCCTGCTGGATCTGCTTCCGCGACGAGAACGCACCGTCGACCGACTGCTCGAGCCGGCGGACCACCGCGTCGCTCGCACGGTCGCCGGCGAGGTGCCCACCCATGCCGTCGGCGACGACGAAGAACGGCGCCCCGACGAGGTAGCTGTCCTCGTTGTGGTCCCGTCGGCGTCCGACGTCTGTCGCGGCTCCCCAGGAGAGCGTGAGGACGGAGCCGTCGGCCCCGGGGACGTCGATGGCGTGCTCGGTGGCTGCTCGGCCGAGTTCGGTCACGGTTTCAGGGTCGCTCTCTGGGGGTTCGGGGCGTGCCGGCCGGTCAGCCGGTCACCGGTGCCGAGGGGACGGGCGGGAGACGGTCGGAGGAACCGACACGCAGGTGCGGCGACAGGACCTCGATGACGTTGCCGTCACCGATCTCGACGAGCGTACCGGTCAGGACGACGATCGAGGCACCCGCGGGCATGCGCGACGCGGCCGCCCCGGCGGGTCGGATCACGGTGCCGTTCGTCGAGCGCAGGTCCTCGACGACGACGGCCTCGCCCTCGGCGTGCAGGGCGACGTGCGACGACGAGACCTGACCGCTCGGCGAGGGCACGGTCACCAGCTCGGGTCCGGGTCCGGTCAGGACGCGGGGCGGCGACGGCCTGCGGCCGACGACGACGGGACGGTCGAGCCGGACCGTCCGACCGCCGACGCGGACGGACGGGACGCGCGTCCGGGTCGCCGTCGATCCCGTCCCGGGCACGCCGGTCTGGAGGCCCGACACACGGTGGTCAGGACGTCCCCCCGTGGTCGTCTGGTCGGTTCCGAGCGGGTGCGGCGGTCGGCTCACGAGGACGGTGTCGTCGTGTCGGCTCCGCACGATCGTGTCGTCCGGCGAGCCCCCGGCGCCGGGCGAGCCCGCTGCGCCGAACGACCGCGCGACGATGACCGTGTCCCCGAGGTCGTCGTGGTCCGGCCCCGTGACGACCGACGGGCGGGCCGCCCGCAGCACCGTGTCGTCCGCCGCACCGCCGCTGCAACGCCGATCAGCGTCCGCCGCTTCGACGAGCGCCCGCTGGGGCCGCGCCTGCTCGACGCCCGCCCGTGCTCCGACGTCGCTGACGGGCACCTCGCCGTCGTCGGTGTCTCGCTGCATGGTCACTCCACCGTAGACGATCCTGTCCGCCCCGTCGCGCCCCTGCTCGGTGTGCGGTCCCAGGACGGCCCGACGCCCAGGCGCACCGACCGCAGCACGAGCGCCGCGAGCGGGTCGTCCGACCACGTGTCGAGCGCGTGGCGGGCCCGGACCTCGGCCCGCGCGGACGAACCGAGTGCCCACGCACACCACGCACCGACGGCCAGCGCTCCGGCGGCGGCGATCGCGTCGTCGACCGACGAGGGGCCGTCACGCCGCCACGCCTGCCATGCTGCCGTCAGCCGGTCCCCCGCGCTCCGCACGACGGCACCGTCGGGTGCCGGTCCTTCGCCCCGCAGGGCCGGTGGCGTCGGCTCGCGGAACGGGTCGAACGGCACGACCGTGCGCGGATCGGGTCGGTCGACCGCGGTCAGGAAGCGCAGGATGGCGAAGCGGGTCGCGAGGGCCCCGCACGCCGTCCGCACGGTCGCGGACCGCAACCGGTCCGTGTGGGGCACGTCGGCCGGCGAGGTCGGCGCGACCAGCGCCGCGCACGCGGCGCGGAGGGTCACCGCCGCCGCGATCTCGCGGGGGTAGCGGGTCTGGGCAGCCGGGGTTCGTCCTGGAGTCGAGGTCATGCACGAGATCGTGACGTGGGCCGCGCCTCCAGACCGGTCGGAGCCGACCACCTGTGGAGGGAGGGCCGCGCCACCCGACCTGTGGAGGATCAGCCTGCGCGCGGTTCCAGGCTCTCCGCGACCAGGTCCCACCCGTCGGACGTGCGCTCGATCGCGACCCCGTTCGCGGCGGCCCACGCGAGCAGGTCCTCCATCGACCTCACGTCCGCACCCGTGCGACCCAGCAGGCCGACCATGCGGCCCTTCGCCGTCTTGTTCCAGTGGTTGAGCGCCTTCCGACGACCTCCGCCGTCGACGCTCACCACCCGCAGCGTCACCGCGTCGTCGACCGGGCCGAGGGCACGGTAGCCCCCCGACCGCAGGTCCAGGACCAACCCAGCACGCCGCTGCGCGATCGCCGCGCTCGAGGGCCCGGGCCAGTGCCGCGCGAGCTTGAGCGCACCGAGCCGCGCGTCGTGCGAGAGCCGGTACGCCGGGATCGGGTCGCCCGCGCCCACGGGCCCGAACATCGCCGACTGCACGACGACGTGCTCCGCCCACCACCGCCGCGTCGCGTCGTCGGCGGACGCCACGTCGAGGGGGTCGTAGAGGACGCCGGTGTAGCGCTCGATCGCCGACATGGTCGGCGACGTGTCGAGCGTCAGGTTCCGGAACCGTTCGGCGATCGACCGCGGTCCCAGCTTGAGGGCCGTCCGCGCGGTGGACTCCTCGGAACTGACGGAACGGGCCGCGGTGATCACCGCGGCCCGTTCGTCGGACAGTTCCGGGAAGGAGAGTGCACCCAGGTCGAGGGTGCGCTCCGGGTCCCCGCCCTCCCGCTTCGTCTCGGACGGCGGGAGGAGGACGGTCAGTCCGGTCAGGACGCCAGCGCGGCCTGCCGCGCCACGATCGTGACCGTGTCGTGCTCGACCGACAGGAAGCCGTCCTCGGCGTCCGCAGCCACCGTCGAGCCGTCGGCCCGGGTGATGCGGACCTGGCCCTGCGCGAGGGTCGCGAGCAGCGGCTCGTGTCCCGCGAGGATGCCGATCTGGCCCTCCGTCGTGCGTGCCACGACCATGGTGGCCTCGCCCGTCCAGACCTCACGGTCCGCCGAGACGACGCTCACGGTGAGTGCCGCCATGTCAGCGGTTCTCCTTCTGGATCTGCGCCCACTTCTCTTCCACGTCGTTGATGCCACCGACGTTGAAGAACGCCTGCGTCGCAACGTGGTCGAACTCGCCGTCGGCGATGGCGCGGAAGGACTCGATGGTGTCCTTGAGCGGCACCGTGGAGCCCTCGACACCCGTGAACTTCTTCGCCATGTAGGTGTTCTGGGACAGGAACTGCTGGATGCGGCGTGCGCGCTCCACCGTGATCTTGTCCTCTTCGGAGAGCTCGTCGACACCGAGGATGGCGATGATCTCCTGCAGCTCCTTGTTCTTCTGGAGGATCTGCTTGACGCGCGTCGCGGTCTCGTAGTGGTCGGCGCCCAGGTACCGGGGGTCCATGATCCGCGACGTGGAGGTCAGCGGGTCGATGGCCGGGTACAGGCCCTGCGACGCGATCTCACGGGAGAGCTCGGTCGTGGCGTCGAGGTGCGCGAACGTGGTCGCCGGCGCCGGGTCGGTGTAGTCGTCGGCGGGGACGTAGATCGCCTGCAGCGAGGTGATCGAGTGACCACGCGTCGAGGTGATGCGCTCCTGGAGCACACCCATCTCGTCGGCGAGGTTCGGCTGGTAGCCCACCGCGGACGGCATGCGACCGAGCAGCGTCGAGACCTCGGAACCGGCCTGCGTGAAGCGGAAGATGTTGTCGATGAAGAGGAGCACGTCCTGCTTCTGGACGTCGCGGAAGTACTCCGCCATCGTCAGCGCCGACAGGGCCACGCGCAGACGCGTTCCCGGCGGCTCGTCCATCTGGCCGAACACGAGGGCGGTCTTGTCGAAGACCCCCGCCTCTTCCATCTCACCGATGAGGTCGTTGCCCTCACGGGTGCGCTCACCGACACCGGCGAACACCGACACACCGCCGTGGTCCTGCGCGACGCGCTGGATCATCTCCTGGATGAGGACGGTCTTGCCGACGCCCGCACCACCGAAGAGGCCGATCTTGCCACCCTGCACGTAGGGCGTGAGGAGGTCGATCGACTTGATGCCGGTCTCGAACATCGAGGTCTTGGACTCGAGCTGGTCGAAGGCCGGGGCCTTGCGGTGGATCGGCCAGCGCTCGGTGATCTCGAGCTTCTCGTCGGTGTTGAGCACGTTGCCCAGCACGTCGAAGACCTTGCCCTTGGTGACGTCACCGACGGGGACCGAGATCGGGGCGCCCGAGTCACGGACCTCCTGGCCACGGACCAGACCGTCGGTCGGCTTCAGGGAGATGGCACGGACGAGGTCGTCGCCCAGGTGCTGCGCGACCTCGAGGCCGATCTCCTGCGACGAGTCACCGATGGTGATCGTCGTGAACAGGAGGTTGTACATCTCCGGGATTGCGTCGTGCGGGAACTCGATGTCGACGACGGGGCCCGTGACACGGGCGATCCGGCCGACACCGGGCGCCGACGACGTCTCGACCGCGGTGGTAGCGGTGTCGGTCATGGCTGGTGCCTTCCTGAGGGGGTGGTGTGTCCGCGAACGACGCGGACTACTTCTTCTTCGACGAGAGGGCGTCGGCGCCGCCGACGATCTCGGAGATCTGCTGGGTGATCTCGGCCTGACGCGCGTTGTTCGCGAGACGGGTGTACTCGCTGATGAGCGAGTCGGCGTTGTCGCTGGCGGACTTCATCGCCTTCTGGCGGGCGGCGTGCTCGGAGGCAGCCGACTGCAGCATGGCGTTGAAGATCCGGCTCTCGATGTACACCGGGAGCAGCGCGTCGAGCACCGCGTCGGCGTCCGGCTCGAACTCGTACAGCGGCAGCGGCTCGCCGGACGTCGGCTCCTCGACACCCTCGACGACCTCGAGCGGGAGCAGGCGCACGACCTGCGGCTCCTGGGTCGCCAGGCTGATGAACCGGTTGAAGACGATGTGGATCTCGTCCACGCCGCCCTCGGTCGTGTCCTGGAGGAACTTCGACACGACCGCGTCGCCGATCTCCTTCGCCGTGGCGAACTCGGGCTGGTCGGTGCCGCCGATCCACTGGCGCTCGGACGGGCGCTCACGGAACGCGAAGTACCCGACGGACTTGCGCCCGACCAGGTAGAACACGACGTCCTTGCCCTCGCTGCGGAGCAACGACGCCAGTTCCTCGCCCTGCTTGAGGACGTTGGTGCTGAACGCGCCGTTGAGGCCGCGGTCCGAGGTGAAGAGGACGACCGCGGCGCGCGTCGACGTCTCGGGCTCGGTGGTGAGGACGTGGTCGACGTTCGAGAACGTCGCCACGGCCGACACGGCCCGCGTCACGGCCCGCGAGTACGGGCCGGACGCGGCCATGCGAGCCTGCGCCTTCTGGATCCGCGACGCCGAGATCAGCTCCATCGCGCGAGTGACCTTCTTCGTGGTCTTCGCCGACTTGATGCGCTGTCGGTAGACCCGGACCTGTGCCGCCATCTAGCGACGACCCTTGACGATCTGCTCCTGGTCGACGTCCTCGGCCTGGGCCGCGTCGAACTGCTCCGAGCCGAGCGTCTTGCCGTCGCTCGTCTGGAAGCCCTTCGTGAAGGCGTCGATCTCGCGCTCCATCGCAGCAACGGTGTCGTCGCTGAGCTGGTTGGTCTCGCGCAGGGTGGTCAGGACGTCGGAGTTGCGACGCAGGTGCTCGAGCAGCTCGGACTCGAAGCGGAGCACGTCGGAGACGGGCACCTCGTCGAGCTTGCCGTTCGTGCCGGCCCAGATCGAGACGACCTGCTCCTCGACCGGGTACGGCGAGTACTGCGGCTGCTTGAGGAGCTCGGTCAGACGCGCACCACGGTCGAGCTGACGACGCGACGCCTGGTCGAGGTCGGACGCGAACATCGCGAACGCCTCGAGCGAGCGGTACTGCGCGAGCTCGAGCTTGAGCGTGCCGGAGACCTTCTTGATCGACTTGACCTGTGCGTCACCACCGACGCGGGACACCGAGATGCCCACGTCGACGGCCGGACGCTGGTTCGCGTTGAACAGGTCCGACTGCAGGAAGATCTGGCCGTCGGTGATCGAGATCACGTTGGTCGGGATGTACGCCGAGACGTCGTTCGCCTTGGTCTCGATGATGGGCAGACCCGTCATCGAACCGGCGCCGAGCTCGTCGGACAGCTTCGCGCAACGCTCCAGCAGACGGGAGTGCAGGTAGAAGACGTCACCCGGGTAGGCCTCACGCCCCGGCGGACGACGCAGGAGGAGCGACACCGCACGGTAGGCCTCGGCCTGCTTCGACAGGTCGTCGAAGATGATGAGGACGTGCTTGCCCTGGTACATCCAGTGCTGGCCGATGGCCGAACCGGTGTACGGGGCGAGGTACTTGAAGCCGGCCGGGTCGGAGGCGGGGGCCGCGACGATGGTCGTGTACTCCATCGCGCCGGCGTCCTCGAGCGCGCCCTTGACGGAGGCGATCGTGGAGCCCTTCTGGCCGATGGCGACGTAGATGCAGCGGACCTGCTTGTTCTCGTCGCCCGACTCCCAGTTGGCCTTCTGGTTGATGATCGTGTCGATCGCGATGGCCGTCTTGCCGGTCTGGCGGTCGCCGATGATCAGCTGACGCTGGCCACGGCCGACGGGGATCATCGCGTCGATCGCCTTGATGCCGGTCTGGAGCGGCTCGTGCACCGACTTGCGGGACATGACGCCGGGAGCCTGCAGCTCGAGGGCTCGACGGCCCTCGGCCTGGATCTCGCCGAGGCCGTCGATCGGGGCGCCGAGCGGGTCGACGACGCGACCGAGGAAGCCGTCGCCGACGGGAGCCGAGAGGACCTCACCCGTGCGGGTGACCTCCTGGCCTTCCTCGATGCCGGCGAACTCGCCGAGCACGATGGCGCCGATCTCGTCCTCGTCGAGGTTCTGCGCGAGACCGAGGGTCCCGTCCTCGAAGCGGATGAGCTCGTTCGCCATGACGCCGGGGAGGCCCTCGACGTGCGCGATGCCGTCGCCCGCGTCGGTGACGTGCCCGACCTCGGCCGTGGAGGCCTTCGTCGGCTCGTAGTTCGAGACGAAGTCCTTCAGGGCATCACGGATCTCATCGGGGCTGATGGTGATGTCTGCCATGGGATTTTCCTTGTTGGTTTCCGGGGCCCTGCGGCTCCGAGAGGGTGATGCTGCCTGACCGGCAGTTCCCGTTGTGGACTTGGGTGGGGCGGCTTCGACCGTACGCTCAGCCGGCGAGCTGGAGCCGGAGCTCCGACAGGCGCGTGGACACCGTGCCGTCGATGACGTCGCCACCGACCTGCACGCGCACCCCGCCGACGACCGCGGGGTCGACGACGCGGTTCACGCTGATGTCCTTGCCGTACCGCTCGGCGAGACCCCGGGCGACGCGAGCCGCCTGGCCGTCCGAGAGCGGGGACGCGGTGACGACCGTCGCGACGAGCTTGCCCGCCTGGTCGGCCACGATGCGCGAGGCGTCGCGGACCAGTTCACCGATGCGGCGGCCACGGGGCTGCTGCACGAGGTGCGACAGGATCGCGCTCGTCTGCGCCGACGTCTTGTCCGCGAGGAGACGGCCGACGAGCGACGCCTTCTCGGACGCACTGCCGAGCTTCGTGCCGAGCGCGAGTTCGAGCTTCGCGTCGGACCGCACCGCGGTCTCGAACGCGAACAGCTCGGCCTCGATCGAGGTGTCCGACGACGCGGTGGCGGCGACGGCGCGGATGCCCGCGTCCTCGATGCCGGCGAGCAGGTCCTCCTGCGAGGACCAGCGCGACCCGGCCACGGCGGTCAGGACCGCGCGCGTCTCGGTCGACTGCCCGGCGAAGACGCGGTCGATCAGCACCTTCTTGCCGACGGCGTCGGCGGTCGGGTCGGACAGCAGGCCCAGGAGCTGCGGCGCACCGGCGATCGCCCGCCCTGCGGCGAGGATCTGGACACCCGTGTCGAGCGTGACGGCACCGCCGAGGTCGGCGAGCACCGCCCTCGTCGACCCGAGTGCTTCCCTGGTGGCGCTGCGCATGCTCAGCGCTCCCCGGCCGTCTGGCCCTGGGACGCCTCGAGGTCGGCGAGGAAGCGGTCCACGACCGCTGCCGACTTCGCGTCGTCCTTGAGCGACTCCCCGATCACGCCGGAGGCGAGGTCGAGGGCGAGGGTGCCCACCTCGCTCCGCAGCGACTGCAGAGCGGACTGGCGCTCGGCCTCGATCTGGGCCTGGGCGTTGGCGGTGATGCGCGCGGCGTCGGCCGAGGCCTGCTCGCGCACCTCGTTGCCGATCGCGGTCGCGTCGGCACGGGCCTGCTCACGGATCCGCGAGGCCTCGGCACGGGCGTCGGCGAGCTGCTTGTTGTACTCGTCGAGCGCGGCCGCGGCCTGCTCCTGGGCAGCTTCGGCCTTCTTGATGCCACCCTCGATGGCCTCGGTGCGCTCATCGAGCATCTTCGTGATGCGCGGCGTGACGACACGCCAGAACACCAGGAAGATGATGACGAAGGCCACCGCGGACCACACGATGTCGTACACCGGGGGGATCAGCGGATTGATGTTCTCCTCCGCCGCGATGATGAGTGCGTGCTGCATCGAGGAACCTTAGTTGGTGAAGATGAAGTACGTCGCGATACCGATGAACGCGAGGGCCTCGGTGAAGGCGATACCGATGTACATGAGGGTCGTCAGGCGGCCCTGGAGCTCGGGCTGGCGAGCGACGGACTCGATCGTCTTGCCGACGACGATGCCGACGCCGATGGCCGGGCCGATCGCAGCGAGGCCGTAGCCAACCGTCGCGATGTTGCCGTTGATCTCCGCGAGAACGGTCGTTGCGTCCACGTGTTTTCCTTTCGAGGTGCGGGTCCGACGGTCGCCGGTCCCGTAGGGGGTCAGTGAGGAATCAGTGCTCGTCGGCCAGCGCCAGCTGGATGTAGACGGCGGTGAGGAGCATGAAGACGTAGGCCTGGAGCAGCGCGACGAGGATCTCGAAGAAGCTGAAGGCGATGCCGAACGCCAGGGTCCCGATGCCGAAGAGCTTGAAGAGACCCTCGGCGTCGAAGAAGAAGAACCACGTGGCCGAGAAGAACAGGACGAGGAGCAGGTGCCCGACGACCATGTTCATCAGGAGTCGCAGCGTCAGCGTGACGGGACGGAGCACGAAGGTCGAGACCAGCTCGATCGGCGTCACGATGATGTAGAGCGGCCACGGCACCCCGGGCGGGAAGAGCGCGTTGCGGAGGAACGCACCCGGGTGCTTGCGGAGGCCGGCGTAGATGAACGCGACGTAGGCGACGATCGCGAGGATCATCGGCATCGCGATGCGGCTGGTGCCACCGAGGTTCAGCGCCGGGATGAGGCCGGTGAGGTTCATGAAGAGGACGCCGAAGAAGATCGTCGCCAGCAGCGGCAGGAACCGCTTGCCGTCCTTCTCACCGAGGTTGTCGAAGGTGTTGCGGCGGACGACGTCGAACGCGTACTCGATGAACGCCTGACCCCGGTTGGGGACGAGCTTCAGTGCACGGGTGCCCGCGAACGCGAAGACGAGCAGCACGGCGACCGCGATGAAGCGGATGATGACGACGCGATCGATCTCGAAGGGCGTGCCCGCGAAGAAGATCGGGTCCGGGAAGAACTCCCCGATCGACGGACCATGGAATTCGGCGGCCTTACTGCTCCCCGCCGCAACGGTGTTGGCCGCAGCGGTGAGGGACAGGGGAAGAGCGTGGGATAGCAGCGCTGTCTCCTGTGTCGGCGCGCGCACGTCATGGCACGCGATGGTGGACTGTGTGGAGGCTGTCCGCTCCGAGCATTGCTCCGGACGCGGACGCAACAAACCCTATCAGGTGAGAGAGCCTGCTCGGGCTCTCAGACGCGCGGGTCGGGCTTCCCAGGCTCTGCCGGTCGGTCCGCGCCGTCACCGGGCAGGGCAACGCCGATCGGGATGCGGGCCTTCGCGACGACGACCACGTCGATCACCAGGGAGCCCACGACGCCGGCGATGATGACGACGGCCAGGACCGGGAAGTCGACCCAGCTCCGGTCGCGCAGGGCGATGAGCACGACGAGGAAGAGCACGAACTTCAGGAACCAGGTCCCCATCACGATGCCGAAGAAGGCGCCGGAGATCATCTGCCCCTTGGAGACGCGCAGCGCCACGAGCACCGAGACCGCCGTCAGGCCGAGGAACACGACGCTGAGCACGGCGCCGAGCAGGCCGCCGACGAGACCGGGCGTGCCGCTGACCACGAGACCCACGACTCCCCCGACGACGGCGAGGGCGACGGCGAGGACGGCCGCCCAGACGAGGATCCGGCGGAACACCGGACGGACGTGGTCGAGCGCGTTCGGTGTGGTCACGAGGGGTCTCCAGGGATCGATCGGTCGTTGGCGGCGCGGTCCAGCGGGTCGAGTCGGGCGTCGACGACGGACGACGACCGGGTGGCGACCTGCGCGGCGAACTCGGCACGCTTGCGGCCCAGCGGGGCGAAGGTGGCGACGGCGCAGACGGTGAAGCCGACCGTGACGACGGCCACGACCCAGTACCAGTCCACGAACAGGAACAGCAGGCAGCCGACCGCGACGGTGGCGGTCCAGGCGTAGAACACGAGGACGGCGTGGAAGTGCGAGTGGCCCATGTCGAGCAGGCGGTGGTGCAGGTGCTTGCGATCGGCCGAGAACGGCGACTTCCCCGCGCTGAGCCGCCGGGTGACCGCCAGCCCGAAGTCGAGGATCGGCACGATGAGGATCGCGAACGGCAGCAGGATCGGGATGAACGCCGGCAGGAGCGCCTGGCGTGTCTGCACCGCGGCGGGGTCGATGTTGCCCGTGACCGACACCGCGCTCGTGGCCATCAGGAAGCCGACGAGGAGCGCACCCGCGTCGCCCATGAAGAGCTTCGCGGGGTGCCAGTTCAGCACGAGGAAGCCGGCGCACGCGCCGACGAGCACCGCGGTGAGCAGCGACGGCAGGTTGAAGAAGAACTCGGTCTGCACGACCACGCGGTTGATGAAGAACGTGTACAGGAAGAACACCCCTCCCGCGATGATCGCGACTCCGGCGACCAGGCCGTCGAGCCCGTCGATGAAGTTGACCGCGTTCATCACGAGCACCACGGCGAGCACGGTGAAGATCAGGCTCATGTACGAGGACCCGACCCCGAGCGTGTTGCCGATGGGCAGCGACACGATCGCGACGCCCTGCCACGCGAGGATCCCCGCGGCGATGATCTGCCCCGCGAGCTTCGTCATCCAGTCGAGGTCCCAGATGTCGTCCGCGACGCCGAGGACCACGATGATGGTCGCCCCGCCGAGCACGGCGAGCACGCGGCCCGGTTCGCTGAACACCAGCCGGAAGTAGTCGGTGCCCGCGATCGACGGGAACAGGAACCACGCCGCGAGCATCGCGACGATGACGCCGATGTACATCGCGATGCCGCCGAGGCGCGGCGTCGGCGTGCGGTGCACGTCACGCTCGCGGACCTTCGGGTACCAGCCGTACCGCAGCCCGGCCTTCCACACGATCCAGCTCATGCAGAAGCTCACGACCGCGGCGATCGCCCCCGCGAGCAGGTAGTACTTCACGAGACGTGGTCGGCTCCGACGACCCGGACGATCTCGTCGTCGGGGATCACCCCGTGCCGGACGATCGTCAGCGTGCCGCCGGACGAGAGGCCCGTCGCGTCGACGATCGTCGACCCGGTGGACGCGGCGAAGCCCTCGTGCTCGGGGAGCGGTCCGCCGTCGAGGTAGACCGACACGCTGTCGCCGAGCATCGCCTCGGCACGGTCCACGTCCATCGCGGCCGGGTCCCCCGTGCTGTTCGCCGAGGAGACCGCGAGCGGGCCGACCTCCTGCAGGAGCTCGAGCGCGATGCGCGAGTCGGGCATGCGGAGCGCCACGGTGCCCCGGGTCTCCCCCAGGTCCCAGTCGAGCGACGGCTGCGCGCGCAGGATCACCGTGAGCCCGCCGGGCCAGAAGGCGTCGACGAGGTCGCGGACCTGCTGCGGGATGTCGGTCGCCAGCGCCTCGAGCGTCGCCGGGCCGGGGATCAGCACGGGCGGCGGGGACTGGCGCGTCCGCCCCTTGGCGTCGAGCAGCCGCTGGACGGCACTCGCGCTGAACGCGTCCGCCGCCAGGCCGTACACGGTGTCGGTGGGGACGACGACGAGCTCTCCGCGTCCGAGCGCGGCACGTGCGAGCCGCATCCCGGTCAGGAGCCCGTCGGGGTCGGTGCAGTCGTATCGGGAGGCCATGACTCGACGATGATAGTGCGACACAATGGTGGCATCGTGAACGAGACGCCCGCGCCCCGACTCCTGTTCCTGTTCGACATGGACGAGGTCCTGGTCCACTACGACTGGCGGGTCCGCATGGCAGCCCTCGCCGAGCTCACCGGACACTCCTTCGAGGAGCTGCGTCGCCGCTGGTGGGACTGCGGCAACGAGGCCCGCGCCGAGGCCGGCCACTACCCCGACGCCGACGCCTACCTGGCGGCCTTCGCCGAGGCGATGGGCTGCGACGTCCCGGAGGACGAGTGGGCACGGATCCGCGGTGCCGCGATGACCGAGCTCCCCGAGCGGGTCGAGGCGGTCCGGATCGCCGCCGAGCACGGCCGCGTCGGCCTGCTCACGAACAACGGGCCGCTCGCCGGACGCTGGATCCCGCGCTGGGCGCCGTCGCTGCCGCCGCTGTTCGGTGAGCACCTGGACACGACGAGCGCGTTCGGCGCCCGGAAGCCCGACCGCGCCGTGTTCGAGCGGGCGCTGGCACACCACGGGGTGCCCGCCGAGCGCGCGTTCTTCGCCGACGACATGCCGGTCAACGTCGAGGCGGCTGCGAGCGTCGGCATCCACGCCGTGCTCGTCGAGGAGCACACCGACCTGCGCGAGGCCGTGCGCGCCTTCGTCGCCGCCCGCGAGCAGGTCACGGTCGCCTGACCCGCGGGGTCGCCCCGAGCACCGGCCGGGAGGCGCAACACACCTCCGCCGGTCGCGTCACGCGGACCGCGTGGTCACGGCCGGGAGGCGCGACACACCTCCGCCGGTCGGGTCACGCTGATCGCGTGGTCACGGCAGGGAGGCGCTGCTCGCCCCGGCTAGCGGGTCGCCGTGGTCGTGCGGTCGCGACCGGTGAGGTCGACGTGCGTCTCCGGCGAGCGGAACCCGCGGCGCGCCAGCACCTCGCGGACGCCGGCGCCCTGCTGCTCGGCGTGCTCGACGACCACCAGGCCGCCCGGCACGAGGAGCCGCCACGCCGTCTCGGTCAGCGCCCGGACGGCGTCGAGGCCGTCTGGGCCGCCGTACAACGCGAGGGCCGGGTCGTGGTCGCGGACCTCCGGATCGACCGGCACCATGTCGTCCGGGACGTACGGCGGGTTCGACACGACGACCGACACGGTGCCGTCGAGCTCGGGCAGCGCGTCGCCGAGGTCGCCCTCGACGAGCCGGACCGTCCCGCCGTGGGCCTCGATGTTCCGGCGGGTCCACGGCAGCGCCTCGGGTGAGCGTTCGACCGCGTACACGACGGCGTTCGGCACCTCGGTGTCCATCGCGATGGCGATCGCCCCGCTGCCGGACCCCAGGTCGACGGCGACCGGCTCGGCGACCGCGGTCGCCCGGAGCGCGTCGATGCCGAACTGCAC
Organism: Curtobacterium sp. MCBA15_004; assembly: GCF_001865055.2. Classification (NCBI taxonomy): domain Bacteria; kingdom Bacillati; phylum Actinomycetota; class Actinomycetes; order Micrococcales; family Microbacteriaceae; genus Curtobacterium; species Curtobacterium sp. MCBA15_004. The sequence goes on from NZ_CP126266.1 coordinate 2,092,063, forward strand.
GACGCCCTCGGTCTCCGGCCGCGGCACGAAGACGCCGGGGCCGACCGACAGGGTCAGGGCGCGGAAGTGCGCCTCGCCCGTGATGTGCTGCAGCGGCTCGCGCGTGACCCGGCGTGCCACCGCGTGCCGGAAGCGCTCGACGTGCTCCCCCGCGATGGCGCCGCCGGTGAGTGCGCGCACCTGCACGGCCCCGCGCGAGGTCCCGGACGCCCAGGCGAGCAGCAGCTCGGCGTCGACCCGTGCCGACGGCACGCCGTGCGCGACGAGCGCGGCGACCGCCTCGTCGAGCAGGCGGTCGGCCGCGAACGGGACGGACGTGGCGGGGGCGGGTCGCGCCTCCCGTCCGTCCTCCGTCGGTCCGGTCACGCGTCCTGGTCGCCGATGGCGGCCAGGCGGGCCTCCTCGTCCGCGCTGATGGCGGACTGGACCACGGGCTCCAGCGCACCGTTCATCACACGGTCCAGGTCGTACGCCTTGTACCCGGTGCGGTGGTCCGCGATGCGGTTCTCCGGGAAGTTGTACGTGCGGATGCGCTCCGAGCGGTCCATTCCCCGGATCTGCGACTTGCGCGCGTCCGACGCGATGGCGTCGAGCTCCTCCTGCTGGCGTGCGAGGATGCGCGCCCGCAGGACGCGCATGCCGGCCTCGCGGTTCTGCAGCTGCGACTTCTCGTTCTGCATCGCGACCGTGATGCCCGTGGGCAGGTGCGTGATGCGGACCGCGGAGTCCGTCGTGTTCACGGACTGGCCGCCGGGACCGGAGGACCGGTAGACGTCGATCTTGAGGTCGTTCTGGTTGATCTGGACCTCTTCGGGCTCGTCCACCTCGGGGAACACCAGCACGCCGGTGGTCGACGTGTGGATGCGCCCCTGGGACTCGGTCGCCGGCACCCGCTGCACGCGGTGCACCCCGCCCTCGTACTTGAGGTGTGCCCAGACGCCCTGCGACGGGTCCGTCGTGTTCGACTTGATCGCGACCTGGACGTCCTTGTAGCCGCCGAGGTCGGACTCGGTGCGCTCGAGGAGCTCGACCTTCCAGCCCTTCGTCTCCGCGTAGTGCGTGTACATGCGCAGCAGGTCCGCGGCGAACAGTGCCGACTCCTCGCCGCCCTCGCCGCCCTTGATCTCCATGATCACGTCGCGGCCGTCGTCGGGGTCGCGCGGGATGAGCAGCCGGCGCAGGCGCTCCTGGCGCTCGGCCAGCTGCTCCTCGAGCGAGGGTACCTCGTCCGCGAAGGCGTCGTCCTCACGGGCGAGCTCCCTGGCGGCGGCGAGGTCCTCCCCCGCCGCCTGCCAGGCCTCGTACGCGGCCTTGATCTGGTTGAGCTCGGCGTATCGCCGGTTCACCTTCTTCGCACGGGCTGCGTCGGCGTGGAGCGCGGGGTCCGACAGCTGCTGCGTCAGGTCCTCGTGTTCCGCCAGCAGCCCTGCCACCGACTCGAACACCGGTTACTCCTGGTGGCCGTCGTGGCGCCCGCCGGTCGACGGGACCGACTTCTGCACCTGGACCAGGAACTCGACGTTCGACTGCGTCTCCTTGAGGTTGCGCAGCACGATCTCGAGCGCCTGCTGGGTGTCGAGGCCGGCGAGGGCCCGACGCAGCCGCCAGGTGATCGTGACCTCGTCGGCGGAGAGCAGCTGCTCCTCGCGACGGGTGCCCGAGGCGTTCACGTCGACGGCGGGGAAGATCCGCTTGTCGGCGAGGTGACGGTTGAGGCGGAGCTCCATGTTGCCGGTGCCCTTGAACTCCTCGAAGATCACCTCGTCCATCTTCGAACCGGTCTCGACGAGCGCGGTCGCGAGGATGGTGAGCGAGCCGCCGTCCTCGATGTTGCGCGCGGCGCCGAAGAAGCGCTTGGCCGGGTAGAGCGCGGCCGAGTCGACGCCACCGGAGAGCACGCGGCCCGACGGCGGGGTGGACAGGTTGTACGCGCGGCCCAGACGGGTGATCGAGTCGAGCAGGACGACCACGTCGTGGCCGAGCTCGACGAGACGCTTCGCACGCTCGATCGCCAGCTCGGCGACCGTGGTGTGGTCCTCGGCGGGACGGTCGAAGGTCGAGGCGATGACCTCGCCCTTCACCGTGCGCTGCATGTCGGTGACCTCTTCGGGCCGCTCGTCCACGAGCACGACCATGAGGTGCGCCTCGGGGTTGTTCTTGGCGATGGCGTTCGCGATCGCCTGGAGCACGACGGTCTTGCCGGCCTTCGGCGGCGACACGATGAGGCCGCGCTGGCCCTTGCCGATCGGCGACACGAGGTCGATGATCCGCGTCGACAGCTTCTGCGGCTCGGTCTCGAGGCGCAGACGCTCGTTCGGGTACAGCGGGGTGAGGTCCTGGAAGTCGACGCGCGCGGCGGCCTCGTCGGCGGTCTGGCCGTTGACGGAGTCGACCTTGACGAGCGCGTTGTACTTCTGGCGGCTCTGCTGGTCGTCGTTCCGCGGCTGCTTGATCGAGCCGACGATCGCGTCGCCCTTGCGCAGGTGGTACTTCTTCACCTGGCCGAGGGAGACGTAGACGTCGCTCGGACCCGGCAGGTAGCCGGTCGTGCGGACGAACGCGTAGTTGTCGAGGACGTCGAGGATGCCCGCGATCGGGATCAGGACGTCGTCCTCGGTGACCTCGGGCTCGAAGTCGTCGTTCTGGGCGCCGCGGCCGCGCTTGCGGTCGCGCTGACGACGGCCGCGGCCGTTCTCCGCCTCGGCCTCGGCCTGCTGCTTCTGCTGCGCGGCCTGCTGCTGGCCGTTCTGCTGACCGTTCTGCTGCTGGCCGTTCTGCTGCTGGCCGTTCTGCTGCTGGCCGTTCTGCTTCTGCTGGGCGCGCTCGTCGGTCGACTTCTGCTCGTCCTGCTGCTTGCCGTTCTTCTGGCCGCCCTGCTGGCCGTTCTGCTGCTGACCGTTCTGCTGCTCGGTGCCCTGCTGCTCACCGGCGTCACCGTTCTGCCCGCGACCGCGACCACGACCACGGCTGCGACGCCCGCGGCGCGAGCCGCCGTCCTGGTCGCCCTGCGACTGGTCGTCCTGGCCCGACTGGCCCTGACCGGACTGGCCCTGACCCGAGTGGCCCTGGTCGGACTGCTCGGTGGTGTCGGCGTCGGCGACGACGTCGGCGGCCGCACCACGTGCCTCCTGGCCGGCGTCCTGCTGGACGTCGTCGCGCTGCGCGGCGTCCTGGCGGCCGGCGCGGTTCCCGCGCCCACGGCGCTGCCCGGACTGGGCGGCTTCCTGGGCGTCCTTCTCGGCGCGGACCTGGTCGAGCCCGGCGAGGAGGTCCTCGGTGCCGGTGTGACCGTGGTTGGTGTGCTCCGCTGCCGAGGTCGGCGCGGCGGTGACGGTGCCACCGGAGGTGACGCGGCGCGAGCGGCGGCCACGCGGGCCGCCCTGCTCGGGCGCGGCCTGCTCGGTGGCGGCCTGCTCGGTGGCGGCCTGCTCCGGGGCGGACTGCTGCGCGGCGGGCTGCTCGGGGGCGACCTGCTCGGGCGCGGCCTGCTGGGCGACCGGCTGCTCGGGAGCCTGCTGCGCGGCGGGCTGCTCGGTGGCCGGCTCGTCGGCGACGGGCAGCTCGACCGGTGCCGCAGCGGCGGCCTGCTCGGCGTCGACCGGGCGCTTGTCCTCGATCGAGGCGATGAGGTCGCCCTTGCGGAGCTTGGAGAGCCCGGTGATGCCGAGCGAGGAAGCGATCCGCTGGAGCTCCGGGAGTCGGAGGGCGCGCAGGTCGCTGGGGATCTCCACCGGGGTGGAGTCGTTGACGTTCGTCAAGGTGGGTGTTTCCTTTCGAACCGCAGAACGCGGAGAGTTTCCACCGTCCCGGCGCGCACAGGTTGGGCGTCGACCGTCGTTCAGACGACGGTCCGGGATTCGGTGATCAGGAAGAGAATGCCCCCGCGCACCAGACCCTGCGCTGGCGGAGAGGGGTCCTGGTGAGGAGCGTCCTGACGCCTACGCGGGATCGGCTTCGAGCGCCGAGTGCGGCACCACTGTAGCACCACCGAGGTCGACGGCCAGCATGAGCGCCCGCCAGTCGGACTCCGCGTGTCGCGCCACGATGTCGGCTGCCGTGAGGCGCTGCGACGGGTCGCTGCCGAGCACGAGCAGGCTCGGCCCGGCGCCCGACACGACGGCCGCGAGTCCGTGCTGCCGGAGCAGTCCGATGAGCGCGTCGGTCTCGGGCATCGCGCTCGCCCGGTACGACTGGTGCAGGCGGTCCTCGGTCGCGGCGAGCAGGAGCTCCGGGCTCTGGATGAGCGCCGCCACGAGCAGTGCCGAGCGGGACACGTTGAACGCGGCGTCCTCGTGGGGCACGCTCGCGGGCTGCAGCGACCGCGCGAGCTTGGTGGAGAGCGTCGACGTCGGCACGAACACCACGGGCGAGACGCCACGGTGCACGAGCAGCCGCTTGTGGGCCGGTCCGTCCGGGGTCATCCACGCGATGGTCAGGCCGCCGAACAGTGCCGGGGCGACGTTGTCCGGGTGCCCCTCCATCTCGGTGGCCAGGGCGAGGAGCGTCGCGGCGTCGAGGTCGACGATGCCCTCGAGGAGTCCCCTCGCGGCCATCAGCCCGGCGACGATCGCCGCCGCCGAGGACCCCATGCCGCGGCCGTGCGCGATCGCGTTGACCGCGTGCAGCTCGAGGCCGGGTTGTTCGACCCCGGCGTGCGCGAGGCCGCGGCGGACCGCCTGCACGACGAGGTTCGTGTCGTCGGTGGCGACCTCGCCGGCGCCGATGCCCTCGACCGTCACGGTCGCGCCGGGCTCCGGACGGACGCGCACGACGACCTCGTCGTACAGCGCCAGGGCGAGCCCGAGCGAGTCGAAGCCCGGCCCGAGGTTCGCCGACGTGGCCGGCACGCGCACGCGGACCGCCCGTCCGGCCGGTACAGCACCGCGGGCGGGTGCGGCGGTGTGGGCGGTCGTGGCCTCCCCCGGTCCGGACGAGCGGTCGATGCTCACGCGGGGCCGACCAGTCCGAGCACCTCGGCGACCGACTTCGTGTCCACCGGCACGCTCGTCGGGGTGACCTCGCCGCCGTCCGGGCTGCGGAGCGCCCACTGCGGGTCCTTCAGGCCGTGGCCGGTCACCGTGATGACGACCGTCGCGCCCTGCGGCACGACACCGGCGTCGGCGCGCTCGAGCAGGCCGGCGACGCCGATCGCGGACGCGGGCTCGACGAACACGCCGACCTCGGCGGACAGGATGCGGTGCGCCGCGAGGATGCCCTCGTCGGTGATCGCACCGAAGTACCCGTCGGTCTCGTCGCGTGCCTCGAGGGCGAACTGCCACGACGCGGGGTTGCCGATGCGGATGGCCGAGGCGATGGTGTCGGGCTGGCGGACGACCTCGCCGCGCACGATCGGCGCGGAACCGGCGGCCTGGAACCCGAACATGCGGGGCATCTTGGTCGAGCGACCGGCCGCGACGTCCTCGCGGTAGCCGCGGGAGTACGCCGTGTAGTTGCCCGCGTTGCCGACCGGCAGGAAGTGGAAGTCCGGCGCGTCGCCGAGCACGTCGACGACCTCGAAGGCCGCGGTCTTCTGGCCCTCGATGCGGTCGTTGTTCACCGAGTTGACCAGGTGCACCGGGTAGTTCGCGGCGAGGTCGCGCGCGATGTCGAGGCAGTCGTCGAAGTTGCCCTGCACCTGGAGCAGCTGCGCGTCGTGCGCGACGGCCTGGCTGAGCTTGCCCATCGCGATCTTGCCCTCGGGCACGAGCACCGCCGCGGTGATGCCGGCGTGCGTGGCGTACGCGGCGGCCGATGCGCTCGTGTTGCCGGTCGAGGCGCAGATGACGGCCTTCGCGCCGTGCTCGACGGCCTTCGAGATCGCCATCGTCATGCCGCGGTCCTTGAAGGAGCCGGTCGGGTTCATCCCCTCGAACTTGACGTACACGTCGGCGCCGGTCCGCTCGGACAGCCGTCGCGCCGGGATGAGCGGGGTGCCGCCCTCGCCGAGGGTGACGACCGGCGTCGCCTCGGTGACGTCGAGACGGTCGGCGTACTCGCGCAGGACTCCCTGCCACTGGTGGGCCATCAGGCTCTCCTTGTTCGGTGTGTTGCAGTTCGGGGGTTCGGGGGTCCGACGCCGACGACGGCGGACCGGGTCGTCCGTGGGCTAGGCGCCGACGACGCGCAGCACGCTCGTCACCTCGACGACGACGTCCTCGCCGCGGAGGGCCCGGACGGTCGCGGCCAGGGCGGACTCACGGGCGAGGTGGGTGCCGATCACGAGGTTCGCGGTGCCGGCCGAACCGTCGCCCGGGTCGGTCGCCGCGGTCTGCTCGACGGTCTCGACGCTCACGCCGTGGTCGGCGAGGACGCCGGCGACCGTGGACAGCACGCCGGGGGCGTCCGCCACGTGCAGCGTGATCTGGTAGCGGGTGCTCACCGAACCGATCGGGAACACCGGCAGCGCGGACTGCGTCGACTCCGCCACGCCGGGGCCGCCGATGACGTGCCGTCGCGCCGCGGAGACGAGGTCCCCGAGCACGGCCGACGCGGTCTCGACCCCGCCGGCACCGGCGCCGTAGAACATGAGGTCGCCGGCGGCCTCGGCCTCGACGAACACCGCGTTCTTCGCACCGTGCACGCTCGCGAGCGGGTGCGCCTCGGGCACGAGGGCAGGGTAGACGCGTGCGCTGACGCCCTCGACGCCGTTCTCGTCGGTCAGACGCTCGGCGGTCGCCAGGATCTTCACGACGTAGCCGGCCTTGCGCGCCGCGCGGACCTGCTCGATCGTGACCGAGGTGATGCCCTCGCGGTGCACGGCGGCGAGGGGCACCGAGGTGTGGAACGCGAGCGAGGCCAGGATCGCGGCCTTCTGCGCGGCGTCGTAGCCCTCGACGTCGGCCGTCGGGTCGGCCTCGGCGTACCCGAGCGCGGTCGCGGTCGCGAGGGCGTCCTCGAACGTCGATCCCTCGCGGTCCATGAGGTCGAGGATGAAGTTCGTCGTGCCGTTGACGATGCCCATGATCCGCTCGATGCGGTCACCGGCGAGGGAGTCGTGCAGCGGACGGATGATCGGGATCGCCCCGGCCACGGCGGCCTCGTAGTACAGCTGGGCGCCGACCTGCTCCGCAGCCGCGAACAGCTCCGGGCCGTGCGTCGCGAGCAGCGCCTTGTTGCCCGTGACGACGTCCGCGCCCGATTGCAGCGCCTGCAGGACGAGGGAACGCGCGGGCTCGATGCCGCCGATGAGCTCGACGACGATGTCGGCTCCGAGGATGAGCGACTCCGCGTCCGTCGTGTACAGCTCCGCCGGCAGCTCGACGTCGCGCGTGGCGTCGACGTCGCGGACGGCGATCCCGACGAGCTCGAGGCCGGCGCCGGCACGGGATGCCAGTTCGTCGCCGTGCTCGAGGAGCAGCCGGGCCACCTGGGAGCCGACCGAGCCGGCTCCGAGCAGCGCGACGCGGACGTTGCGGTATTCGATCATCTGGTGCGCATTCCTGTCGGGTCGGGGATCTTCCCGGGGGGTGTCAGCGGCCGGGGCCGACGACGACCCCCGTGTCGCGGGCGAGCAGGTCGTCGATCGACTCGCCCCGCACGAGGATACGGGCTGCGCCGTCCGCCACCGCGACGACCGGCGGGCGGCCGACGTGGTTGTAGTTGCTCGCGAGCGACCAGCAGTAGGCACCGGTCGCGGCGACCGCGAGGAGGTCCCCGCGCCGCACGTCGCCGGGCAGGTACTCGTCGTTCACCACGACGTCGCCGGACTCGCAGTGCTTGCCGACGACCCGGGTGAGCACCGCGGGGACGTCCGAGGTGCGCACGAGCCGGGCCGTGTAGTCCGCCCCGTACAGCGCCGGTCGGACGTTGTCGCTCATGCCGCCGTCGACCGACACGTACGTCCGGGTGGCCGCGGTGCCGTGCTCGTCCTCGAGCGCGACCGGCTTGATCGTCCCGACGCGGTAGAGCGTGAGACCGGCCGGTCCGACGATGTACCGACCCGGCTCGACCGCGACCTCGGGCACCGGGATGTCCCGTTCGGCGCAGGCCTCGGCCACGATCGTCGCCAGGGCCTCCGCGACGTCCTCGGGGTCGAAGGCGCTGTCCGCCTCGGTGTAGTCGATGCCCCAGCCGCCGCCGAGGTTCAGCTCGGGGACGGGTCCGGTCGCGACGAGCTCGGCGTGCACGTCCATCAGGCGACGTGCGGCCTCGCGGAACCCGGACTCCTCGAAGATCTGCGAGCCGATGTGCGAGTGCAGCCCGACGAACGCGAGCGACGGCTCCGCGCGGACGGCCTCGGCCGCGGCGACCGCCTCGGTCAGCGGGATGCCGAACTTCTGGTCCTCGCGCGCGGTCGCGAGGTAGTCGTGCGTCGACGCGTGCACGCCGCTGTTGATCCGGATGCGCACGCGCTGGACCGTCCCGGCCGCGGTGGCGGCACGCGCGACGCGGCCGATCTCCTCGTGGCTGTCGAGCACGATCGTGCCGAGGCCGAGCTCGACCGCCCGGGCGATCTCGGCGTCGGACTTGTCGTTGCCGTGCAGGCCCATGCGCGCCGGGTCGACCCCGGCGGCGAGCCCGACCGCCATCTCGCCCGCGGAGCAGACGTCGAGCCGGAGGTCCGCCTCGGCCATCCACGCCGCGACCTGCGTCGTGAGGAAGGCCTTGGCGGCGTAGTACACGTGGGCGCGGGTGCCGATCCGGGCGAACGCGTCGGTGAACGCCGTGCGGACCCGGGCGGCGCGGGACTGCACGTCACGCTCGTCCACCACGTACAGCGGGGACCCGTACTGCGCGACGAGGTCGGCGGCGGCCACGCCGCCCACGGCCAGCTCGCCGTCGTCGGTCCGCGTCGCGGACGCGGGCCAGATCCGCGCGGTCAGCGCGGAGGCGTCCTCGGGGAACCGCAGCCGCGGCGGGGCCAGTGGGTTCTCGCTCACGGGACCCGATCCTAGCGAGGCGGGGCGCGCCTCCCGTCCGGTGTTACGCCACCGTCCGCGCCACGCGACCCCGCGGGGCGGGTCAGCCGGAGCAGGACCCGACGGTGCGGAGCCCCTGCTCGGTGAGCGGCAGACGGTCGGCGGTGACCCGGACCGTCGCCTGTCGGGCCGTCACGTCGAGCGCACGCACGCGCAGCTGCTCGGGCAGGAACTGCGCGGTGCAGACCTGCACGGGCACGTCCGTGACGCCCGGGATCGAGTTCACCTTGAGGCCGAGGTCGGAGTTCGTGATCCGGACGCCCTTCGGGGTGATCGTGACGCCGCGGCCGTCCCGTTCGGCGGCGACGTCGCCCGTCGCCGCGTAGGTGATGTCGTAGCCGAGCACCGCGGTGGACCCGGAGAGCTCGACCCCGCCGTCGACGAGCGTGAGACGGTCGAACAGCGGGCTGTACTTCGCGAGGTCCTTGACGCTCGACGACGCCAGCGTGACCGTGCCGTCGACGTCCCGCACGTCGCCCTTCCCGTCGACCGGGACGTCGTGCACCGTGACGTCGGCCGCGAGCGGGACCCCGTCGACCGTGAGGCGGTCGGAGCGGATGTCGACGCGGTCCAGGGTGCCCGTGACGAGCTGCGGGAGGACGACGCCCTCGGCGTGTGCGGTCACCTCGCCGGTCGCGCCCTCGGGGAGGGACTGCTCGACCTGGTCGGCGATCACCCGGTCGACCACGCCGCGGAGGACGAACTCGGCGACGACGACCAGGGCGGCGAGCACGAGCAGCACGACGACGAGGACGATCGGCCAGCGGCGGCGCCTGCGGGAGGGGGCGGGTGCGACGGACATGCGTCCCACCCTGCCAGGGACCTCCGGCAGGCAGCCTGGAGGCGCGGTGCGGGTCCGGTGGGAGCGGTGCGGGCCGGCGCGGGGCGCGGGGCGCTGCGCGCCGGGGCGCGCTGTGCGCTTCGTGGCGCGACGTGCTCCCGAACAAGCGGAAGCACGTCGCGCCACGGCGATCCGTGGTGCGACGTGCTTCCGGTTGTGCGGAGCGTCCGCGGCCGGCGCCGCGCGCGCGAAGCGCGCGGCGCCGCGCCGCGCCGCCAGCGCTACATGCGCTCGGGAGCGCTCACCCCGAGCAGGCCGAGCCCGTTGCGGACGACCTGGCCGGTCGCGTCGTTCAGCCACAGGCGGGTGCGGTGCAGGTCGGTCACGGTCTCGTCACCGAGCGGCGTCACGCGGCAGGCGTCGTACCAGCGGTGGTACAGCCCCGCGAGCTGCTCGGTGTAGCGCGCGATGCGGTGCGGCTCGCGGAGTTCGGCGGCCTGTCGGACCACGCGCGGGAACTCGGCGAGGGCCCCGAGCAGGGCGCTCTCGGTCTCGTGCGTCAGGAGCGAGGCGTCGAACGCCGACCGGTCGACCCCGGAGGCGGCGGCGTTGCGGGCGACCGACTGCGTGCGGGCGTGGGCGTACTGCACGTAGAAGACCGGGTTGTCGTTGGTCCGCTTCGTGAGCAGGTCGAGGTCGATGTCGATCGCGGTGTCGCTGGCGAACCGGACGAGTGCGTACCGGCCGGCGTCGACACCGACGGCCTCGACGAGGTCCTCCATCGACACGATCGTGCCGTTGCGCTTCGACATCCGGAACGGCTGGCCGTCCTTGAGCAGGTTCACCATCTGCCCGATGAGGATCTCGAGGTTCGTGCCCGGCTCGTCGCCGAACGCCGCGCACATCGCCATCATGCGACCGACGTAGCCGTGGTGGTCGGCGCCGAGCATGATGAGGTTCCGCTCGAACCCGCGCTCGCGCTTGTCCAGGTAGTAGGCCAGGTCGCCCGCGATGTACGCCGGCTGCCCGTCGGACTTGACGACCACACGGTCGCGGTCGTCGCCGAAGTCGGTGGTGCGGAGCCAGAGCGCGCCGTCCGCCTCGTACATCTTGCCGAGGGACTGCAGCCGCTCGATCGCACGCTCGACGGCCTTCGACTCGTGCAGGGCGTTCTCGTGGAAGTACACGTCGAAGTCGACGCCGAAGTCGTGCAGCGAACGCTTGATGTCGGCGAACATGAACTCGACGCCCTCGCGGCGGAAGAGCTCCTGCGCCTCGTCGCGCGGCAGGTCCCGCACGTCGGTGCCGGCCGGCAGCGTCGCGATGACGCGAGCAGCGATCTCACCGATGTACGCGCCGCCGTAGCCGTCCTCGGGCGTCGGCTCGCCGAGCGCGGAGGCCACGAGGGACCGGGCGAAGCGGTCGATCTGCGCACCGTGGTCGTTGAAGTAGTACTCGCGGGTGACGAGGCCGCCCTGCGCCGTGAACACGCGCGCCAGGCTGTCGCCGACGGCGGCCCACCGCACGCCGCCCATGTGGATCGGCCCGGTCGGGTTCGCCGACACGAACTCGAGGTCGATGCGCACGCCCTCGTACAGGTCGCCGTTGCCGAAGGCCGAGCCGGAGTCGACGATCGTCCGCGCGATCTCACCCGCGGCGGCGGCCTCGAGCGTGATGTTGATGAAGCCCGGGCCGGCGACGTCGACCGAGGCCACGCCGTCGAGCTCGGTCAGCTCGCCGGCGATCTCGGTCGCGAGCTCGCGCGGGTTCGTGCCGATGCGCTTCGCGAGCTGCATCGCGGCGTTCGAGGCCCAGTCGCCGTGCGCACGGTTCCGCGGACGCTCGAGGGTCACGTGGGAGTCGTCGATCGTCACGGTGTCGGACGCGCCTCGTCGCTCGACGATCCCGGTCAGGATCGACAGGTACGCGGCGGAGAGTTCGGCAGGAGTCACGAGGGTCGAGTCTACCGGGACACCCAGCCGGCTCCGGGCCGATGCCGGAGGGCCGTGCAGCATCATGGCCGGATGACCTCCCGCAGCCGCGCCCGGGCGATCACCGTCGCCGTGCTCACCGTGTCCGCGTCCACGCTCCTGGCGGCCTGCTCCGGCGGGTCCGGCGGCGGCGCGCCGAGTGCGAGCGCGTCCGGACAGCCCATCGGCACGACCGTCACGCAGACCTGCGCCGAGCTGCTGCCGGACGACGCCCTGCAGGTCTACGGGAAGACCTTCCGGCGGGACACCGACTGGACCCCGGCGAAGGGCTCCCCCGCCGCGACCATCGAACGGCAGCGCGGTCGCGTCTGCCACCTCGTCGCGACCGACGACCCGTCGACGACGATCACGGTGGCCGTCGCGCACCTGCCTGAGAAGTCGCTCACGACCCTGAAGGACGCCCTGTACGAGCGCGGCGGCTCGGTCCCGACCTACGGGGTCGAGGGCTACTACTCGCTCACGAAGGGCGTCGGCCGCGCCGACGCGTTCCCGGACCCCTACTGGATCACCACTGAGTCGCCCCTGTTCACCGAGCCCGGCGGTGCGCAGCCCGTGGTCGACGCCGTGCACGCCGCGGTGCAGCCCGGCGGGTCGGCGACGCCCGCCGGCTGACGGCGCGGCCCGCAGGGCCGTGCCGGCGCACCCGACGCGAGCCGACGAGCCGTCACCGCCCGGCGCCCTCCGGTGACCAGGAGCCGGACGGGAGGCGCGGGTCGGGCCCGCACCGCGCCTCCCGTCCGGTGCGTCCCACCGGGACGACGCGACACGCGCTGTCCGGTGGGTGGTCGCGGACCTGCTACGGTTGGTGACACCCACGAGCCCCCATAGCTCAGGGGATAGAGCACTGCCCTCCGGAGGCAGGGGCGGAGGTTCGAATCCTCCTGGGGGCACAGGAAACTCCCTCGCAAGCAGACGTTCTCGCTTCGCTCGATCGGCTGCGCTCGATGTCGCCTGCGGCGACCGTCACCCGTGGCTCGGCCCGGTAGACCGGTCGCCAGCGCTCGATCGGCTGCGCTCGATGTCGCCTGCGGCGACCGTCCCCCGCTGCCCGGTCCGCAGGACCCGTCGCCAGGGCTCGATCGGCTGCGCTCGATGTCGCCTGCGGCGACCGTCCCCCGTGGCTCGGCCCGGTAGACCGGTCACCAGCGCTCGATCGGCTGCGCTCGATGTCGCCTGCGGCGACCGTCCCCCGTGCTCGGGTCCGCAGGACCCGTCGCCTGCGGTGCGGGCCGACACGCGGAGTTCGCGTGCACGACACCCGGCGTCACTATGATCCGCGCCGATGAGCACCGGCACCGCCCCCACGTCCCCGCAGGCCGAACTGGCCCGCGGCGACCATGCACCCGCCCCGCGCACCCTGCTCGACGTCCTCCAGGCGACGGCGGCCGCGCACCCCGACGCCCTCGCGCTCGAGGACCCGGCCGGCACACTCGACCACGCCACGATGCTGCGGCTCGTGCGCGAACAGGCCGACGACCTGGCGCGGCGCGGAGTCCGGCGCGGCGACCGCGTCGGCGTCCGCATCCCGTCCGGCGGACGCGACCTGTACCTCTCGGTGCTCGCCGTGCTCGCCGCCGGTGCCGCGTACGTCCCCGTGGACGCCGACGACCCCGAGGAGCGCGCCGCCCTGGTGTTCGGCGAGGCCGGGGTCGTCGGTGTGCTCGGTGCGGGTGGGGTCCTCCGGGTCTCCGGGGCGCCCGACGCGGCCGAGTCCCCCGTGGTCGACCCGGACGCCCGAGCGGCACGCCCGACCGTCGACGACGACGCCTGGGTCATCTTCACCTCGGGGTCCACCGGGGTCCCGAAGGGCGTCGCCGTCACGCACCGGTCGGCCGCGGCCTTCGTCGACGCCGAGGCGCGGATGTTCCTGCAGGACCCGCCGATCGGTCCCGGCGACCGCGTGCTCGCGGGACTGAGCGTGGCGTTCGACGCCTCGTGCGAGGAGATGTGGCTCGCGTGGGGACACGGCGCCTGCCTCGTGCCGGCGCCGCGGTCGCTCGTGCGCAGCGGTGTCGACCTCGGCCCGTGGCTCATCGCCCACGGCATCACGGTCGTGTCGACCGTGCCGACCCTGGCGGCGCTCTGGCCCGACGACGCCCTCGAGCAGGTGCGCCTGGTCGTCTTCGGCGGCGAGGCCTGCCCGCCCGAGCTCGCGGCGAGGATCGCGTCGCACGACCGGGAGCTCTGGAACACCTACGGGCCGACCGAGGCGACCGTCGTCGCGTGCGGCGCCCGGATGGACGGCAGCCAACCGGTGCGGATCGGCCTGCCGCTCGACGGGTGGGACCTCGCCGTGGTCGACGAGACCGGTCACCGCGTCGCCCCGGGCAGCGTCGGCGAGCTGGTCATCGGCGGCGTCGGGCTCGGCCGCTACCTCGACCCGGCGAAGGACGCCGAGAAGTACGCACCCTTCCCCGAGCTCGGCTGGGACCGGGCGTACCGCAGCGGCGACCTCGTCCGGTACGAGCCCGAGGGCCTGGTCTTCCAGGGCCGCGCCGACGACCAGGTGAAGCTCGGCGGCCGCCGCATCGAGCTCGGCGAGGTCGACGCCGCGCTGCAGGCCCTCGACGGCGTCGCCGGTGGTGCCGCCGTCGTGCAGCGCACACCCGCCGGCAACCAGGTGCTCGTCGGCTACGTCGCACCGGCAGCGGGGACGACGCTCGACACCGCGGCCGCGAACGCCCGGCTGCGCGAGGAGCTGCCCGCCGCCCTCGTCCCGCTCCTGGCCGTGGTCGACGCGCTGCCGACCCGGACCTCGGGCAAGGTCGACCGTGCCGCACTGCCGTGGCCGCTGCCGGGCGCGGGCGACACCGCGGTCCTGCCGGACACCGTCGCCTGGATCGCCGAGCGCTGGTCGGCGATCCTCGGCGTACCGGTCACGGGCGTCGACGACGACTTCTTCGCCGCGGGTGGCGGTTCGCTCACCGCCGCCCAGCTCGTCTCCGCGATCCGGGAGCGCTTCCCCACGACCACGGTCGCCGACGTCTACGACCACCCCCGCATCGGTGCCCTCGCCGATGCACTCGACGACAGCGGCCCCCTCACCGCCGCACGACGCCCGGTCGCCCCGGTGCCACCCGCGACCGGACTCCTGCTCACCCTGCTCGGCCTGCCGGTGCAGGTGCTCCGGGGCCTCCGCGTCACGACGTGGACGGCACTCGCCTCGACCGTCCTGCACGCCACGACGCTCCCCGCCCTGCCCGCGCTCCCCTGGTGGGCGCTCGTCGTCGCGGTCGCCGTGTTCGTGACACCGGTCGGCAAGATGGCACTGACGGTCGTGCTCGTCCGCGCGGTGCTGCTCGGGGTCCGACCGGGCGACCACCCGCGGGGCGGCTCGGTGCACGTGCGGGTCTGGCTCGCGGAGCGCATCGCACAGGCGGTCGACGGCCCCTCCACCGCGGGCGCGCCCTGGATCAGCTACTACGCGCGAGCACTCGGCGCCCGCATCGGCCGCGACGTCGACCTGCACACCCTCCCGCCCGTGACCGGCATGCTCACGGTCGGGAAACGGGCGTCCGTCGAACCCGAGGTCGACCTCGCCGGACACTGGGTCGACGGGGACGTCTTCCGGCTCGGCGCGGTGCGGATCGACGCGGACGCCGTCGTGCACAGCCGCTCCACCCTGCTGCCGGGGGCGCACGTCGGCGCGGGTGCCGAGGTCGAGGCCGGCTCCGCCGTCACGGGTCGCGTGCCCGACGGGGAGCGGTGGGCCGGGTCGCCGGCGGAGCGCGTCGGCTCGGCTCGGCACGGCCGGGAGGCGCGCCCCGCCACCCGACGCCGGTGGCTGCTCGCGTACGGGGCCGGTTCGGTCGTCGTGGCCGGCCTGCCCGTCCTCGGGGTCGCGGCGGGGGTGGCGGTCGTGGCCGCGCTCGTCGGCCCCGCCCCCTCGGTGGGCGCGGCCGTGCTGCACGGCCTGGCCGTCGTCCCGCTCGGCACCCTCGTGGCCGGCGCCGTGTACGCCGTCCTGGTGGTCGCCGCGGTGCGGCTCCTCGCCCTGCGCCTGCACGAGGGCCGCCACCCGGTGCGGTCCCGGCAGGGGTGGCAGGCGTGGTGCACCGAGCGGGTCCTCGACGCCGCCCGGACGCTGCTGTTCCCGCTGTACGCGAGCCTGGTCACACCGTCGTGGCTCCGGCTGCTCGGTGCCCGGGTCGGTCGCGACACCGAGATCTCGACCGTGCTGCTCATCCCGTCGCTCACGCAGATCGCGTCGGGGGCGTTCCTCGCCGACGACACGATGGTCGCGACCTACGAGCTCGGCGGTGGACGGATCCGGATCGGGCGGTCGAAGGTCGGCCGACGCGCGTTCCTCGGCAACTCCGGCATGACCGGCGCCGGGCGTTCGGTCCCCCGCGAGGCCCTCGTCGCGGTGCTCTCCGCGGTGCCGAGGAAGGCCAAGCGCGGATCCTCCTGGCTCGGGTCGCCCCCGGTCCGGCTCCGGCGGGCCGCCACCCGCTTCGACGAGGAGCGCACCTTCCGTCCGCCGCGGCGGCTCAAGGTCGCCCGCGGGGCGTGGGAACTGCTCCGGCTCGTCGCGCCGGTGGTCTCCGGCGCGATCGCCCTCGGTGTCGCCGGAGCACTGATCGCCACGTGGTCGGCGGTCGGCCTCGGGTGGACGGTGCTCGCCGCCGGCCCCGTGCTCGTCGCCGCCGGGGCCGTCGCCGCCGTGGTGTCGACCGGCGCGAAGTGGCTGTTCGTCGGGCGGATCACCGCGCAGGAACACCCGCTGTGGTCGTCGTTCGTGTGGCGGAACGAGGTGCAGGACACCTTCGTCGAGACCGTCGCCCGCCCCTGGTTCGCCGAGCAGGCCACCGGCACGCCGGCCCTCGCGGCCTGGCTGCGCAGCCTCGGGGCGCGCATCGGCCGCGGCACCTGGATCGAGACGTACTGGCTGCCCGAGGCCGACCTCGTCTCGATCGGCCACGGGGCGTCGGTCGCGCGCGGCACCGTCGTGCAGACCCACCTGTTCCACGACCGGGTGATGCAGCTCGACACGGTGGCGCTCCACGACGGCGCGACCCTCGGGCCGCACAGCGTCGTGCTGCCCGCGGCCGGCATCGGTGCGGGCGCGACGGTCGGACCGGCCTCGCTCGTGATGCGCGGCGAGCAGGTACCGGCCGGGACGTGGTGGTCCGGCAACCCGATCGCCCCGTGGACGTCCGCGCCGCCCGTCCCCGCGCCGCACGCGGAGTCGGCGGAGTCGGCGGAGTCGGCGGAGTCGGCGGAGTCGGCGGGACCGGCGTCCCCCGGCGCGGCCCCCGGGGACGCCCGGGCGGGGTCCGGTGCCGGGACGGTCGACGCCGTGGCAGACTCGACCGCACCGTGAAGCCGAACCCCGACGTCGACCCCTACACCCCGCACAGCGGCGACCGTCGGTGGAGCGCCCGGCACCACGACCTGCGCCTGGACTACCGCGTCGCCACGAACCGCCTGGACGCCACGGCGACGATCACCGCGCACGCGCTCGAGCCACTCGACCGGGTCGTCCTCGACCTGCACGGGCTGCGGGTCGACCGGGTCGACGTCGACGGGGTCCGGGCGGCGAAGGTGTCCTCGTCGGCGCACAAGACCACCGTCACGCCGGCCGCGCCGCTGCCCGCCGGAGCCGACTTCACCCTGCACGTGCGCTACCACGGAGCCCCCCGACCGCTCCGGAGTCCGTGGGGGCAGATCGGGTGGGAGGAGCTGTCCGACGGCGTCATCGTCGCGGCGCAGCCGACCGGGGCGCCGTCGTGGTTCCCCTGCAACGACCGGCCCGACGACAAGGCGACCTACCGGTTCACGATCACGGCCGAGGCCGGCTACCACGTCCTCGCGAACGGCACCCTGCTCGGCCGCGAGCGTGCCCGTGCCGGCACGACGTGGACCTACGCCGTCACCGAACCGATGGCGACCTACCTGGCGACCGTGCAGATCGGGCGCTACCGCAGCACCACCGTGCGGGGCAGCGGGCACGAGGTCACGGTCCACCACCCCGCCGACCTGGCTGCGGCGGTGCGCACCGACTTCGGACGCGTCCCCGACATGGTGGCCCTGTTCGAGGAGTGGTTCGGTCCGTACCCGTTCGCGTCCTACGGGGTCGTCGTGACGGACGACGACCTCGAGATCCCGCTCGAGGCACACGGCCTCGCGACGTTCGGCCGCAACCACGTCGACGGCGAGCACGGCACCGACCGGCTGATCGCGCACGAACTCGCACACCAGTGGTTCGGCAACGCGGTGACGCTCGGCCGCTGGCAGGACATCTGGCTGCACGAGGGGTTCGCCTGCCACGCCGAGTGGCTCTGGTCGGAGCACCGTGGCGGCGAGAGCGCCGACGTGCTCGCCGCGCGCCACCGCCAGGCGCTGCTCACGGCACCGCAGGACCTCGTCGTGGCGGACCCCGGCGCGCGGGACATGTTCGACGACCGGGTCTACAAGCGTGGCGCCCTCGCCCTGCACGCGCTGCGTCGGACCGCCGGTGACGCCGCGTTCGCCGCCGGTCTCCGGACGATCACGGCCCGGCACCGGTTCGGGAACGTCGACCCGGCATCGGTGTACGCGGCCTTCGCCGAGGCCGCCGGCCTTGACGTCGCGCAGGTCCGCGCCGTCACGGGTCCCTGGGTGGACGGGACGGGCGTCCCGGCACTGCCGGCCTGACCCCGTCGGCCGGGCCGGAGCGTGCACGTCGAGGGCGCGGCTGCTCGTTCGTCCGGGCCGGGGCGCACGGGCCGGGGCGCCGTCCGCGGTCGCGCGGCCCGACGTCGCGGCTGCCCGGGCGCGGAGCGAGGGGGCGGTGTCAGTGCGCGGGACCCGCCGGGCCCCGGCCGTCACGGGTCGGAGCCGCGGTGCCGACGCGCGTCGGGTGCAGCTCGGCCCACAGCGCGTCGAGCGACACCCCGACCACGCCGGCAACTGCGGCGATCGTCGCGAAGGACGGCGTGGCGATCCGGCCGGTCTCGATCTTCCGCAGGGTCTCCGGCGAGATGCCGGCCTCGAGGGCGACGTCGAGCATCGACCGGTCGGCGCGGGCGTGCCGGAGCAGGGCGCCGAGCCGACGACCGCGTTCGAGCTCGTCGGGACTGAGAGGGAGGCGGACCATGACCCGATACTAATGCCGGGATGATCATACCGGTACGATCAGCGGATGATCGAGATCCTCTCCCCCGCCGAGGTCGACCGCGCCCGGCGCACCGGTGCCCTGGTCGGCGACATCCTGCAGACGCTCCGTGAACACACCCGGGTCGGCACGAACCTGCTCGAGATCGACGCGTGGACCCGCACGCTGATCGAGGAAGCGGGGGCCGTGTCGTGCTACGTCGACTACGCACCGTCGTTCGGCCGCGGGCCGTTCGGGCACCACGTCTGCACGGCCGTCAACGACGCGGTGCTGCACGGGCTCCCCCACGACCGTGCACTGGTGGACGGCGACCTGCTCACCCTCGACCTCGCCGTGACGCTCCACGGGATCGCCGCCGACGCCGCGGTGAGCTTCGTGGTCGGCACCCCCGACCCAGCCGACACAGCGATGATCGATGCGACCGAACGAGCCCTCGCAGCAGGGATCGCCGCCGCGAGACCCGGAGCACGCACCGGCGACCTGTCGCACGCGATCGGTACCGTCCTGGCCGACGCGGGATACCCCGTGAACACCGAGTTCGGTGGGCACGGCATCGGCACGACGATGCACCAGGACCCGCACGTGTCGAACACCGGACGACCGGGCCGCGGCCTCGTGCTCCGACCGGGACTCCTGCTCGCCCTCGAACCCTGGGTGATGGCGGACACCGACCGGCTCGTGACGGACCCGGACGGCTGGACGCTCCGCAGTGCGACGGGGGCCAGGACGGCGCACACCGAGCACACCATCGCCGTCACCGAGGACGGCGCCGAGGTCCTCACCCGCCCGAGGAGCTGACCGACGGGTCGACCTCGAGCACGACCGGGAGCCCGCCCGCGGCGACCGCGAGGACGAGGTCCGCGTCGAGGTGCGCGACCTCGACCCGCTGCGTCGTGCCCTCGAACGTGGCGGTCTGTTCGTCGAGGTCGACCAGGACGGCCGAGGGATCGACGCGCAGGCCGCGGCCGTCGCGCTTCAGGACCGCCTCCGTGACCGTCCACGCAGCGGTCCGGTCGCGGTCGTCGGACGACTGTCCCACGACGGACACGTCGAGGGGTGCGGCGGCGACACGGGACACCCGCTCGACGTCGACGCCGATCTCCGTGCCCGCCGGGGCGCCGACGGCGACCGCGAGGACGACGACGCCGGACGTCGACGCCGTGCTGACGGGGAAGGGGCGGCCGCTCGCGGCCGCCCACGGGCGACCGTGGTCCGTCGAAGCGCAGTGCGGACAGACGCGCCCCGCGCGCACCGCTGGCAGGTCGACACCCGCAGCCGACGCGACGGCGGCGACCAGCGCCTCCCGGGCGTCGACGGCGTCACTGACGACGGACACCTGCACCCGCGCGTCGGGCAGGGTGTCCGCCGGAGCCCGACCGTTCACGTCGTCGGACTGCACTGGTCCGCGCGACCGCACGGCGTCGGAGCCGCCCGGAGCCGTGTGGTCCGGACGCGACCGACCGGTGTGCACCCGGGTCAGGCGTGCGTGAGCGCGATGAGCGCCACGTTCATGGTGCTGTAGGCACCCTCGGACCTGGTGGCCTGACGGACCCGACCGCGCAGGACCTCGTACCGGCCGTCCTGTTCCCGGACGAACCCGATCACGCCGCTCGCCGGGGTCGAGACCCGGTGGTAGCCGTCCTCCAGCGGGACGACCTCTGTGCTGGCTGTGCGCTCCATCGCTGCTCCCCTTTCCGTTCGTCGTCGAACAGTGGCCGCCAGCATACCCCGGTACGGGGGACAAACTCTCCAGATGGAGCCGGACCTCCGCGCTTCGTCCACACTCCGACCGCTGTGTGCGTCGCCTGGATAGCATCGGGGCGACAGCGGCTCCAGGGTGCTGCTCCCGGGGGTCCCGGGCAGCACACCCGGCGACGAACGGAGGACGGATGCGAGCGGTGGACGGCCGATCGGCACGACCCGGTACGAGCGGTGACAGGGGGACACGACCTGCCCGCCGCGCACCCTCCCGGGGTGTCGGTCGAGTGGTGTCCCGGATCGCCGCCGTCCTGCTCGCCGTCGGGCTGGTGACGGCTCCCGCTGCTGCCGCCCACGCGACCGACCCGGTCGACCTGCGCGGCGCCTACGTGCTCGACGACGCGGGCGTCCTGTCGAGCTCGCAGCGGGCGCGCGTCGAGCGGTCGGTCCAGGACCTGTACGACAGCACGAAGACGCAGCTCTACGTCGTGTTCGTGCCGACCTTCACGAACCCGAGCGACCACACCGCCTGGGGCGACGCCGTGATGCAGCGGAACCAGATCGACTCCGACAGCATCGTCCTGTCCGTCGCGGTCGACGACCGGATCGCCGACGTCCAGCAGACGAACGAGACCGCGCTGTCCCGCAGCGACGTGCAGTCCGCCTACGAACAGGACGCCGTGCCGGCGCTGCGCAACGGGGACTGGGCGGGCGCGGCGACGGCGTTCGCGACCGGCCTGGCCGACACCCAGGCGCCGCCGGACCTCACGGCCCTGTGGGTGCTCCTGCTCGCCGTGGTCGTCGTCGCCGTGGTGGTCGTGCTCGTCCTCCGGGCCCGGAACAAGCGCCGGACGGCTGCGGCCACCCGTGCGCAGCAGGAGTCCCTCGCGGGGCTCGAACGGTCCGCCGGCGCAGCCCTGGTCACCATCGACGACGAACTCGAGACCGCCGAACAAGAGGTCGGGTTCGCCACGGCCCAGTTCGGCGCCGACGCCGCGAAGCCCTTCGCCGACGCCGTCGCCGCGGCGAAGCGCTCCGTCCGTCAGGCCTTCAGCTACCAGCAGCAGCTCGACGACGAGGTCCCCGACTCCCCCCAGCAGCGCGCGGAGTGGGCGAACCAGATCATCGCCATCTGCCAGCAGGCCCACGCCGCGATCGAGCAGCAGACCGAGGCCTTCGACCAGCTCCGTGCCCTCGAGTCCGGCGTCGAGGACGCCGCCGCAGCGCTCGCGACCGCGGTGGCGGCGGCCCCGACCGCCCTCACCGAGGCGCACGCCGCACTCGAACGGGTGCGTGCCGCGTACACCGGCCGGACGCTCGCCACGGTGTCGGACAACGTCGACCAGGCCCGGAAGGTGCTCGACTACGCGACGGAGCGGTCCCGTGCAGCCACCGCGGCGATCGCCGCCGGGGACAAGGGCGAGGCGGTCATCGCGGTCCGCGACGGCCAACACGCCCTGGCGCAGGTCCAGCAGCTCACCACCAGCGCCACGACCGCCGAGCGCACCTTCGCCGACGCGTCGGCACGGGTCGACGCGATGCGGGCGGACATCGAGGGGGACGTCGCCGCGGCGCGCTCGATGCGGTCGGACGACCCCGGCCTCGCCGCCGCGGTCTCCCGGGCCGAGTCGGTGCTCCGCCAGGGTCTCGACCCGCGGGACCCGGTCGCAGCGGTGGACGTCCTGACGAAGGCGAACACGGAGATCGACGCCGCCCTCGCGACGGCCCGTGGCGTCCAGGAACAGCAGGAGCGGGCACGGCGGGCGCTCGACGACGCCCTGCGGGACGCCAGGAGCCGGATCAGCCAGGCGCGCGACTTCATCAGGATGCGGCGCGGCGGCGTCGGCACGACCGCCCGGACCCGCCTGTCCGAAGCCGAGCGGGCGCTCGACGACGCGGTCGAGCTCGCCACGACCGACCCCGCTCGCGCCGTGCAGGCAGCACGGGCCGCGGAGCAGTACGCGGCGGCGGCGATGGACGCGGCGAACGACGACATGGGCGGGTGGCCCGGGCAGGGCGGCGGCGGGAACGGCGCGCAGCTCGGCGGACTCGTCACGGGCATCGTGCTCGGCGGACTCCTCGGCGGACGCGGGGGCAGCTACGGGGGCGGGTCGTTCGGTGGGGGCGGCTTCGGGGCTGGCGGCTTCGGGGGCGGCGGCGGTGGCTTCGGCGGCGGGGGCGGCGGCGGGGGCGGTGGCGGCTTCTCGGGCGGGGGCCGCTTCTGATCCGCGCGCCGGCGACCTGACTTCCCGCTCCGCCGGGGCCCGGATGGTCGGGCCGGACCACACCACCGGGCCACACAGGACCACTCGCACCACTCGGAGCAGCCAGCTCCGACCAGACCAGCCAGACGACGCAGACCAGCCAAACCACGCAGACCAGACCAGCAGCACCAGGACACTCCACGAAAGGGAACGCAATGGCCAAGCAGACCATCCTCGGCCGGATCTCGGCGCTCATCCGGGCGAACGTGAACCAGCTCATCGACGACGCCGAGGACCCGCAGAAGATGCTGGACCAGCTCGTGCGGGACTACACCAACAACATCGCCGACGCGAAGACGGCGATCGCCCAGACCATCGGGAACCTCCGCCTGCTCGAGCAGGACCACGAGGAGGACAAGCGCGCCGCGGTCGAGTGGGGCCAGAAGGCCGCGAACGCCTCGGCGGCCGCCGACAAGTACCGCGCCGAGGGCAAGACCGCCGACGCCGACAAGTTCGACGGCCTCGCCAAGATCGCGATCGGCAAGCAGATCGCGGCCGAGCAGGAGGTCAAGGACAACGAGGGTCCCCTCGCGACGCAGAACGAGCAGGTCGAGAAGCTCAAGTCCGGCCTGGCCGGCATGGAGCAGAAGCTCGAGCAGCTCCGCAGCAAGCGCGACAGCCTCGTCGCGCGGCAGCGGACCGCCGAGGCTCAGTCCAAGGTCAACGACGCCGTCGGCAACATCGACATCACCGACCCGACGAGCGACCTCGCCCGGTTCGAGGAGAAGGTGCGGCGCGAGGAGGCCAAGGTCCTCGGGCAGCAGGAGCTGCAGGCGTCGAGCCTCGACGCGCAGTTCGAGAGCCTCGAGGACGTCGGCCGTGACGCCGAGGTCGAGGCTCGCCTGGCCGCACTGAAGAACGGCGGGTCGTCGTCGATCTGACCCGATCGACCGGATCGCCCGGACGGCGTCGGACCGTGCTGACAGACTGAGACGATGCAGTTCCTCGTCGTCGGTCAGTGGCAGGGTTCGGCGTCGTCCCGGGCGATGCGCCTCGGTGACGGCGCCCAGGCCGTCGCAGCCGATCTCCCCCGCGCCGCCACCACCACGGTCGACGTCCCCGCCGGTGCGGGCGATCGTCTCGAGACCGCCGTCGCCCGCTACACGTCGGTCCGCGCGGTGGCGGGACGGGTCGCCGAGGAGGTCGGCGTCGCGAGCGAGCCGGTCCTCGTGGTCGGGGGCGACGGGGCGAGTGTCCTCGGTGCGACGGTCCTCGTCCGCCCCGGCACCGCGTTCGTCCGGATCGCCGGGTCGACCGGGTACCGCGCACTGAACCGGGCGCAGCCGGTCGCGGCCGAGAACGCCGTGCTCCGGTTGCTCGTGGACCGACAGGACGACCTCTTCCCCGACCTCCCGACCCTCGACCCGACGCGTGTGGTGCTCGCCGGCATCCGCGGCACCGAGGACGCCGAGTCCGCAGCGCTCGACCGCGTCGGGATCACCCACCTCGACGTCGACGCCGCGACGCCGGACGCCCTCGCCGCCGCGGTGGCAGCGACCGGGGCCGAGTCGGTGTTCGTGCACGTCGACCTCGACGTCCTGGACCCGGCCGAGGTCGACGGCCTGCTCGAGCCGGTGCCCTTCGGGGTCGACGCGGCCGCCCTGGTCGAACTCGTCCAGGCGGCGACCCGTGGTCGGCGGCTCGTCGGAGCGGCCCTGACCGGGTTCGCACCGGTCGACCCGGACCGTGCCGTGGACGACCTCGGCGTGATCCTGCGCGTGGTCGGCGCGCTGACGACGGCGTCCCGCGCGTAGCCCGACCTCCAACGCGGAGCCACGCGTCCCGCGCGCAGCCCGGCGTCCCGTGCGGTGCGCCCTCCGGACCGGTACCCATCGCACCCGGCCGGTCCACCGGCGCCGCGGATACGCTCGGCGGCATGACGGACTACGACCTCATCGTGATCGGAGCCGGCGCTGTCGGCGAGAACGTGGCGGACTACGCCCACAAGCGCGGGCTGTCCGTCGCGGTGGTCGAGGCCGAGCTCGTCGGCGGCGAGTGCTCGTACTGGGCGTGCATGCCGTCGAAGGCCCTCCTCCGCAGCGGTCACGCAGTCGCCGCAGCACGGCGTGTGGACGGCGCCGCCCAGGCGGTCACGGGCCAGCTCGACGCCGCGAAGGTGCTCGCTCGTCGCAACTCCTTCACCTCCGACTACCAGGACGACGGCCAGGTCGCCTGGCTCGAGTCGGCCGACATCGCGCTCATCCGCGGCCACGCGCGCATCACCGGCGAGAAGACGATCGAGGTCGCGGGCGAGACGCACACCGCACGTGCGGCCGTCGCCGTCGTCACCGGCTCCCTGCACGCGCTGCCGGACGTCCCGGGCCTCGCCGACGCGAAGCCGTGGGGCACCCGCGAGGGCACGAGTGCGCAGCAGGTGCCGGAGAGCCTCCTGGTCATCGGCGGCGGGGTCGCCGGCTCCGAGCTCGCGACCGCGTGGGCGTCGCTCGGCGCGAAGGTCACCCTCGTCGCCCGCCACGGCCTGCTCGGCGGGATGGAACCCTTCGCAGGCGAGCTCGTCGCCGACGCGATGCGCGGTCTGGGCATCGACGTCCGCACGGGCGTCAACCCCACCCGGGTCGACCGGGACGAGCACGGCCTCGTGACCACCACCCTCGACGACGGCACCACGGTCGTCACGAGCGAGGTGCTCGCGGCGACCGGTCGTTCCCCGCACACGGCCGACCTCGGCCTCGAGACCGTCGGGCTCACCCCGGGCGACTGGCTGCAGGTCGACGACACGATGCTCGTGCACGGCACCGACTGGCTGTACGCCGTGGGTGACGCGAACCACCGCGCACTCCTGACCCACCAGGGCAAGTACCAGGCCCGTGCCGCCGGCGAGGCGATCGCCGCCCGTCACCAGGGTCGTCCGGTCCACACCGAGCCGTGGGGCGCGCACGTCGCCACCGCCGACCACGCGGCCGTCCCGCAGGTGACGTTCACCGACCCCGAGGTCGCGAGCGTCGGCCTCACCGAGGAGGCCGCTCGACAGCAGGGCATCGACGTGCGTGCGGTCGAGTACGACCTCGGTGCCGTCGCCGGCTCCGCGCTGCAGGCCGACGGCTACACGGGCCGGGCGAAGATGGTCGTCGACGAGTCCCGCGGGATCGTCGTCGGCGTCACGTTCGTCGGGCAGGACGTCGCCGAGATGCTCCACGCCGCCACGATCGCGGTCGTGGGCGAGGTCCCGGTCGACCGGCTGTGGCACGCCGTGCCCGCGTACCCGACCATGAACGAGATCTGGCTCCGCCTGCTCGAGACGTACGGCCGCCCGGAGTAGCGGTGCGGAACCCGTTCCTCGACTCCCCGGTGTCGCGGGCCGGTTGGCTCGTCGCGACCGCGGTCGGTCTCGCGATCGGACTGCCGCTGTCGACCGGCCGCGTCCGGGTGGTCGACGGGTTGGTCGTCTGCTCGGGACTCCCCCGCTGGGTGTTCCGCCGCGGCGGCACCTGCGTCGGGTCGGTGTACCTGACGCGGGACAACGACGGAGACCGGGTCCTCCGCCACGAACGTGTGCACGTCGAGCAGTGGCGGCGGTACGGGATGGCGATGCCGGTCCTGTACTGGATCGCCGGGCGGGACCCGCTGCGGAACCGGTTCGAGGTCGAGGCAGGCCTCGAGGACGGCGGCTACACCGGCTGACGCGTCACCCACCACCGAGCGAGCCAGACGTGGCTCGCTCGGCGTCCTCCGGCGACGCAATTCACCCGCACGGCACACGTGAGCGGCGTGTCCTGCCCGCTCGACGTGACAACCTGGCGCGGCGCACGAACGCGCGACGCACGAACGCTCGGCACGCGAGCGGCCGCCACACGCGCGCCCGGGCGCAGCGCCCGTCAGGCCGCGCGGCGCCGCGGGACGACCAGGGGCGTGCCGGTCTCCGGGTCGGGGACGACGATGCACGGCAGCCCGAAGACGTCCTCGACGAGGGCCTCGGTGAGGACTTCCCCGGGCTTCCCCTGCGCCACGATCTCGCCCGCCCGCATCGCCACGAGGTGCGTCGCGTAGCGCGCCGCCTGGTTCAGGTCGTGCAGCACGGCGACCACGGTGCGCCCGGCCGCGTGCAGCGTCGAGGCCAGCTCGAGCACGTCGTACTGGTGGGCGATGTCGAGGAAGGTCGTCGGCTCGTCGAGCAGGACGATGTCGGTCTCCTGCGCGAGCACCATCGCGATCCACACTCGCTGCCGCTGGCCACCGGACAGCTCGCCGACGCTCCGGTCCGCGAGTGCCGCGGTGTCCGTCTGGTCGAGCGCTGCCTGCACGGCGACCCGGTCCGAACCGGACGACGGATGCAGCAGGTCCTGGTGCGGGAACCGCCCGCGGGAGACGAGGTCGCGGACGGTGATGCCCTCGGGGGCGATCGGTGTCTGCGGGAGCATGCCGACCCGACGGGCGACGGCCTTCGGGCGGTACGACGTGATCGGCGCGCCGTCGAGGTACACCGTGCCCGCCGTCGGTGTGAGCGTGCGGGCGAAGGCCTTGAGCAGCGTCGACTTGCCGCACGCGTTCGGGCCGACGACGACCGTCAGCTCGCCGTCCGGCACGTCGACGTCGAGCCCGGAGACGACCACGCGGTCGTCGTACGCGAGCGTCAGGCCCCGGGCGCCGAGCGCCGTGGTCGGGGTGACCGTGGTGGTGTTCAGTGCTCGGCCTTGCCGCGGCGCCAGTAGCCCATGAAGGCCACCTGCTTCCGGTCCAGTCCGACGCTCCGCACGAGGTGTCGACGGAGCTCCTTGACGCACCCCGCCTCGCCCGCGATCCAGGCGTAGACCGGGCGGTGGGCGGTCGGGGCCGGCACGTCCCAGAGGACCTGCTCGTCGGAGCGGTCGTCCGCCTCGAGTGCGGCGAGCACGTCGACCGAAGCGGTCGAGGACACCGAGGCGGTCGAGGACACCGAGCTGGTCGAGGACACCGAGCTGGTCGAGGACACCGAGCTGGTCGAGGACACCGCGGTGCCCGGGGCAGCCACGACGGCCCCCGCGGTCCGTCCCACCGTGGACGCCCAGGCGTGCACGTGGTCGGTCATCCGGACACCGTGCGCGGCGCCGTTCCGGGCGACCCAGCGCACCTCGACCCCGGCGGGCGCGGAGACCGGCAGCCGGTCGGCGTCCGTCGGGACCTCGATGAACACGTGCCCGACCGCCGTGACGTCGAGCGCCTCGAGGATCGCGCAGATCGCCGGCGCCGCGGTCTCGTCGCCCGCGAGCAGGATGCGTCCGGCGTCGCCCGGGGCGAACTCGGCGGCACCGACCGGCAGCTCGGCGGGCGACTCCGGCACGGCCGGTCCGACGATCCGGAGCTCGTCGCCGACGCGGCACTCCGAGACCCACCGCGACGCGGGGCCGGTGTCACCGTGGGCGACGAAGTCGATGTCGAGCTCGCGCGCGTCGGGCCGGAAGGAGCGGACCGTGTAGGTGCGGAGCGGGTTCCGCACGGCGTCGGGCAGCGCGCGCCACGCGGCGTACCAGTCCTCGCCGTCGGGCAGGTCGGTGAACCCCACGCCCGGGATCGGCAGGACGACCTTGATCCGCTGGTCGAGGCCGACGGCGGAGAACTCGGCGAGGGCGTCGCCGGCCAGGGTCACCCGGACGAAGTGCGGGGTCAGCGCGGACACGGCCGTCACGCGGACGGAGAAGACGCGGTACCGGGCTGCCACGCGACGAGTATGGCATGCCTTACCTAAGGCTTCCAGGGTGGAACAGGGTGGATCGGGGTACCTCCCGGCGGTGCGAGGATCGTCCCCGTGCACGAACACGACGACGAATTCTCGGACCTGGCCGCGCTGGCCGCCGCGAGCGGCGTGACGGAGCCGCTCCGCGCCTCCAGGCAGGTGGTCCCCACCACGGACGGACGCGAGACCGCCGCGATCCGCTGGGACACGGCGGACGGCCGGGAGGCACGGATCACCTACCTGCACGGGCTCGGCATCGACGCGCACAGCTTCGACCAGACCGCGCTCGCCGTCGGCGAGCCGGCGGTCGCGCTCGACCTGCCGGGGCACGGTCGGTCGTCCTGGCGGGACGACGCCGACTACGGCGCGGCCGTGACGGCGCCGGACGTGCTCGCGGCGCTCGACGCGCTCGCGGTGCCACCGGGCATCGTCGTCGGGCACTCGCTCGGCGCGATCCTCGCCGCGCGGCTGGCCGCGCTCGCGCCCGAGCGCGTCACCGGGCTCGTGCTCGTCGACATGTCGCCGGACTTCGCGCAGCGGGCCGTCGACCGGATCGCCCGCGCGCTCGAGGACGAGCCGTCGTTCGCGTCGCTCGACGAGGTCGTCGACCGCGCCGTCGAGGCCAGGGTCGGCGACGACCGGGAGGTGCTGCGGCGCGAGGCCCGGCACACCACCCGGCTCGGAGCCGACGGGCGCCTGGTCCGCCGCCACCACTTCCCGCACCTGCCCGCCGGCCGCACCGCGTCGGTCGGCCGGTTCGCGGACGCCTGGCCCGACCTCGAGGCCCTGCGCGTGCCGCTGCTGCTCGTGCGCGGCGACCGCGGCTACGTGTCCCCGAAGCTGCACGCGGGCTTCGCCGAGCGCCTGCCGCACGCGCGCATCGTCACGGTCACCGCCCGGCACGCGGTGCAGAACCAGGCACCCCTCGAACTGGCGGCGGCGATCCGGGCATGGGCGGAGGACTCGGGATTGTTGCACCCCGACGAAGAACCGTCCCCCGACGGCACCCGTCGCCGGTAACCTCGTGCGAGCGCGACGCGACGACCGTCGCTCCCACGCGCCCGGAAGGAACCCACCACCATGAGTCCGCTCCTCCCCCGACCCGGTCGCCGCGCAGCACGCGTCGCCCTGGTCAGCACCGCGGTCGCCGTCGTGTCGGCCCTCGCGTTGACCGGCTGCTCCGGCTCGTCCGCCGAGCGCGGTGGCGACGACGCCACCGTCCGCGTGGGGCTCGTGCTCGAGCCCACCAGCCTCGACATCCGCACCACCTCGGGTGCGGCGCTCGACCAGGTGCTCATCGACAACGTGTACCAGGGACTCGTCGGCCGGTCGGGCTCCGACGGGGACATCCGCGACGTGCTCGCCGCGAAGCACGAGGTCTCCGCCGACGGCCTGACGTACACGTTCACGCTGCGCGACGGCACGACGTTCCAGGACGGCAAGCCCGTCACCGCAGCCGACGTGGTGTGGTCGCTGCAGCAGGTGAGGGACGACGCGTCGTACGTCGACTCCGCGCAGCTCGCGAACGTCGCGTCGATCGAGTCGCCGTCCGCCGACCAGGTCGTGCTGCGCCTGTCGAAGCCGGACTCCGACCTGCTCTGGAACCTGACCGGCCGCGCCGGGCTCGTGCTCGAGAAGGCCGCGAAGAACGACCTGTCGGACTCGGCGAACGGCACGGGACCCTACGAGGTGTCGAGCTGGAAGCAGGGCGACGCGCTCGTCTTCTCCCGCAACGACGACTACTGGGGCACGAAGGCGAAGGTCGCGAAGATCGAGTTCCGGTACATCACCGACGGCTCGGCCGCGGTGAACGCGATGGCCGCCGGTGACCTGGACGTGCAGACGTCGGTCGACGGCACCCTGAAGAGCCAGCTCGAGGGCAACGGCGACATCGCGCTGCACACCGGGAAGACGACGGACAAGTACACGCTCGCGTTCAACGACCGCAAGGCACCCTTCACCGACGTGCGCATCCGCAAGGCGATCCGCCAGGCGATCGACCCGAAGGCGCTCATCAAGGCGATCGGCGGGACCGGCGTGCCGCAGGGCGGCCCGATCCCCGAGCTCGACCCGGGCTACCAGGACCTGACCGACGTCGACGCGTACGACCCCTCCGCCGCGAAGCAGCTGCTCAGCGAGGCCGGGGCCACCGACCTGAAGCTCACGCTGACGTACCCGAACATCTACGCGGCCACCATCGGCGACGTGCTGAAGTCGCAGCTCGCCGACGTCGGGATCACCCTGAGCGTCAAGCGCGTCGACTTCGCCACGTGGCTGTCGCAGGTGTTCGAGCAGCACGACTTCGACCTGTCGATGGTCAACCACGTCGAGTCCCGCGACTTCGGCAACTGGGCGAACCCGGACTACTACTTCGGGTACGACAACCCGCAGGTGCAGGCGCTGTACGCCCAGTCCGTCGCCGCCACCACCGAGCAGGCGAAGGACGAAGCACTCCGCGCAGCCGCGAAGATCGTCAGCGAGGACGCCGCCGGCGAGTGGCTGTACACCGCGACCGCGATCACGGCCGTCCGGAAGGGCGTGACCGGCGTGCCCTACGACGGCACGAACTCGCGCCTGGACCTGTCGAAGCTCGCGGTGCGGTGACACGCTTCCTGCTCGGGCGGCTGCTGCTGCTCGTCGTCGGCCTGTTCGTGGCGAGCGTGATCGTCTTCGCCACGCTCCGGGTGCTGCCCGGCGACGTGGCACAGGTCGTCGCCGGCACGCAGTCGTCGCCCGCGCAGGTCGAGGCGCTCCGGCAGCAGCTCGGACTGGGTCGGCCGGTCGTCGTGCAGTACGCCGACTGGATCGGCGGACTGTTCCGCGGTGACCTCGGACGGTCGCTCGTGACCGGCGGCGCGGTCGCCCCGGAGCTCGCCGAGAAGCTGTCGGTGACGCTCCCGCTCGCCGGGATGTCGCTCGCCGCGGCGCTCGTGCTCGGCGTGCCGCTCGGGGTGCTCGCCGCGGTGCTCCGGCGCCGTGCGGGCGGGGCGGTCATCGCGTTCGTCGCGCAGGCCGTCGCCGCCGTGCCGATCGTGTGGGCCGGGCTGCTGCTCATCGCGCTGTTCGCCGTGACGCTGCACTGGCTCCCGCCGCAGGGCTTCCCGCTCGACGGCTGGGGCGAACCGGGCCGCGCGTTCGCCGCGCTCGTGCTCCCCGCGCTGACCATCGGTGCGGTCGAGGGCGCCGTGATCCTCCGCTTCACCCGCTCCGCGACGCTCGGTGTGCTCGACGCCGACCACGTCCGGACCGCGGCCGCGATCGGGCTCAGCCGGACGCAGGCCCTCGTGCGGCACGGACTGCCCTCGGTCGCGCTGACGGTGCTGTCCGTGCTCGGGGTCCAGATCGCCGGCCTGCTCGTCGGGGCCGTCGTGGTCGAGCAGCTGTTCTCGCTCCCCGGGGTGGGGCGCATGCTCGTCACCGACGTCGGACGGCGCGACGTCACGAAGGTGCAGTCCGAGCTCCTCGTGCTCACCGGGCTCGTGCTGCTCGTCGGCTTCGCGGTCGACGTCCTGCACCGCGTGCTCGACCCGCGACAGCGAGAGGCACACGAGTGATCCGCCGACTCCTCGCCCGCCCGACCGGCGTGTTCGCGGTCGTCGTGCTCGGGCTGCTCGTCGTCCTGGCGCTCGTCTCGCTGGTGTGGACGCCGCAGGACCCGTTCCGCACCGACCCGTTCCGGCAGTGGTCGGGGCCGAGCGCCGCGCACTGGTTCGGGACCGACGCCTCCGGGCGGGACATCGCGAGCTACCTGCTCGCCGGGACCCGCACGACGGTGCTCGTCGCCGTCGGGTCGGGCGTCATCGCGAGCGTCGTCGGCATCGTGCTGACGGCGGTCGGTTCGCTCACGGCCCGCTGGGTCCGCGAGGGCACGGCGGTCCTGCTCGACATCCTCGTGGCGTTCCCGACCCTGCTGACGGCGATGCTGCTCACCGCGGTGTTCGGCGGGTCGCTCGGGGTCGTCGTCGTGAGCGTCGGGCTGTCGTTCGGCGTCACGATCGCCCGGGTCGCCCGCGGCGAGATCCGCCGGATCGCCCGGAGCGACTTCGTGGTCGCGGCGCGGGCCTCGGGCGTCGGACCCCTCGGCGTGCTGACCCGCCACCTCGTGCCGAACGCGGCACCGCTGTTCACCGTGCAGCTGTCCCTCGCGATGGCCACCGCGGTGCTCGCCGAGGCGGGTCTGTCGTACCTGGGCTACGGCGCCGGGTCGGACACCGCCTCGTGGGGCAGCATGCTCGCCGACCTGCAGACCTACGTCGGGGTGCACCCGTGGAGCGCCGCCTGGCCGGGAGCGGCCATCGCGCTCGTGGTCGCGGCGCTGTCGCTGCTCGGCGACGCGGTGCGTGACGCCACCGACCCGCGCCTGACCACGGGCGACCGTGCGGCGGGCAGCGGGGGCGGTGGCCGTCCCGACGGCCCGGCCGGCGGTGGCCCGGCCCGCGGCAGCGCCGGTGGCGCGACCGACGCCCCGACCGGTGGGAGCGCCGTCCGCGGCACCGCCGGCGGCGCGCCCGGCTCCGACGCCACGACCACCCCCGGAGTCACCGCATGACCGACCACGACCGCCAGCCGCACCCCGGTACGGGAACCCGCGACGGGACGGGACGGCACGACCGGACGGCACCGCCCACCGGGCCGGACCAGCGCGCCGGACTCGAGGTCCGCGGACTCACGGTGCGGGCCGCGGGGCGGACGCTGCTCGACGACGTGACGTTCACCGTGCCTCCCGGCCGACGCGTCGGCGTCATCGGCGCCTCCGGCTCCGGCAAGTCGATGACCTCGCTCGCCCTCATGGGCCTCGAGCCCACCGGGGCCGAGGTGACCGGCAGCATCCGACTCGACGGACGCGAACTCGTCGGCCTGCCGGACCGCGAGCGGGCCGGCACCCGCGGGTCCGGCATCGGCATGGTGTTCCAGGAGCCGGGCACGGCGCTCGACCCGCTACGGCGGGTCGGCGCGCAGGTCGCCGAGCCGCTGCGGCTGCACCGCGGCCTCGACCGCCGGGCGGCGCGCACCGCCGCGGTCGCCCTCGCCGACGCGGTCGGCCTGCCCGACCCGGTGTCGCTGCTGCGGCAGTACCCGCACCAGCTGTCGGGCGGACAGCGGCAGCGCATCTGCATCGCGATGGCGATGGCGGGCTCCCCCGCCTACCTCGTCGCCGACGAGCCGACCACCGCGCTCGACGTCACCACCGAGGCCCGCATCCTCGACCTGTTCGAGCACCTGTCGACCGAGCGCGGCACCGGCATGCTGTTCGTCACGCACGACCTGGCGGTGCTGTCCCGGATCGCCGACACCGCGGTCGTGCTCGACGCCGGCCGCGTCGTCGAGGCGGGTCCGGTGCGGACGCTGCTCGACGCGCCCCGGCACCCCGCGACGGTCGCGCTCGTCGACGCGGCCCGCGCGACCGCCAGGAGGACCCCGTGACCGACCCCCGACGTGCTTCCGGCCCCGCACCCGTCCCGGGCGCGCCCGTGCTCGTGGCGTCCGGCCTGCACCGCACGTACCGGCTCCCCCGTCGCGGACCGTTCGAGCCCGGCCCGGTCCGGACCGCGGTCGACGGCGTCGACCTGACGGTCGCCCCCGGCGCCCGGCTCGGCATCGTGGGCGAGTCCGGGTCCGGCAAGTCGACGCTGGTGCGGCTGCTCGCCGGTCTGGAGGCACCTTCCGCAGGGACCGTCGAGGCCTCCGGTCGTCCGGTGGTCGCGTCCGCCTCCGCGGCTGCGACGCGCTGGTTCCGTCGCGAGACCGGGGTCGTGTTCCAGGACCCCTACGCCTCGCTCGACCCGCGCATGCGCGTCGGTTCGATCGTCGGCGAGCCGCTGCGGGCGCTCCGGGTGCCGGGCGACCACGGGGACCTGGTGCGCCGGGTGCTCGAACGGGTCGACCTGCCCGCCGACGCGGTCGAGCGGCACCCGCACGAGTTCTCCGGCGGGCAGCGGCAGCGGATCGCGATCGCGCGGGCGGTCGTGCACGGACCGCGCATCCTGTTCGGGGACGAGCCGATGAGCGCCCTCGACGTGGTGGTCCGGGCGCGGGTGATCGAGCTGTTCCGGTCGCTCGCCGAGGACCTCGGGCTGACCCTGGTGCTCGTGTCGCACGACATCGGCGTCGTGCAGCGGCTGTGCGACACGGTGGCGGTGCTGTCCGAGGGGCGGATCGTCGAGCACGGGCCGGTCGGGCTGCTGGACGAGCCGCGGCACCCGGTCACGCGGGCGTTGGTGGCGGCGGCGCCGACGTTGTCGTAGGGGGGCGCGGCGCGGGGTTCGGCGCGGGGGTTCGGCGCGGGGGCTCGGCGCGGGTTCGGGCTCGGGGCGTCGTGGTGCCGCTGTCGTGCGACACCGCCGCTGTCGTACGACGACCGCGATGTCGCAGGACCCGGTCCTCCCCCGCACGTGGTCGATGCACGCGGATGATGCGACACCGCCGCTGTCGTACGACGTCCGCGATGTCGCTCGCTGATCACCACACGGGTTCCTCCGGTACGCGGTCGATGCGTGCGGATGCTGCGACAGAATCGCTGTCGTACGACGTCGGCGATGTCGCCGGGCGACGGTCGGGGCGGCGGGGTGGCCGCCTCACCAGCAGGCGGGGTGCCGCCGCTGCCAGCGCAGGCGCCGCTCGAGCTGGGCGCCGATCGCGAGCAGGACGCGCTCGCCGCCGGGTCGGCCGATGAGCTGCACGCCCATCGGCAGTCCGGCACCGTCGGGGTGCTCGGCATCCGTGGCCCCGACGGGCAGGGTGATCGCCGGGAGCCCGGACACGTTCGCCATCGACGTCCACGGCGAGTAGGCGCACTGCCGGCGGAAGTCCTCCTCGGGGTCGTCGCCGTACCAGCCGAGCGGCCTCGGCGTCAGGGCGAGCGTCGGCGTGAGCACGGCGTCGAACCGGTCGAACGCGCGGACGAGCCCGACCGAGAACGCGTCGAGTGCGGCCATCGCGTCGAGCACCTGCGTGGCGGTCAACGCCCGTCCGCGCTCGACGAGCCAGGCCACGAGCGGCGTCGCCTGCGCGAGGTCGATGCCGGGCACCCGGGGCAGCCCGGCGGCGCTCGACTCCCACGCCACCCGGAACGCGTCGGCGTAGGGCAGGCGCGGCATCGCGAGGTCCTCCACGCCGTGCCCGACCTTGCCGAGCACGCGCACGGCGGTCTCGACGGCGGCCCGTGCGGCCGGGTCGACCACCACGTCGACGGTGTCGTCCCAGGGAGACCCGTCGAGGACCCCGACCGTGAAGCGCCCCTCGCCCCGGACGGCGGCGGCGGTGAACGGTCCCTCGCCGACCTCGGGCGTGACGAGGGCGTACGGCACGCGCTCCGGCACCCCGGTGGGCACGACGAGGGCGTCGAGGAGCATCCCGGCGTCGGCGACCGTGCGGGTGATCGGCCCGGCGACGCTCAACCCGCCCAGGCCGCTCCGCCCGGGCATCGACGGCACCCGGCCACGGCTCGGCTTCAGCCCGACGAGCCCCGTCGCCGCCGCGGGGATCCGCACGGAGCCGCCGCCGTCGGTGCCGACCGCGGCGGGCAGGAGGCCGGCCGCCACCGCGACCGCGGCCCCGCTCGACGACCCACCGGGCGCCCGCTCGGTGTCGTACGGGTTGCGGGTCACGCCGAACCGGGTCTCCGACGACGAGGACATCCCGAACTCGGGCGACGACGTCTTGCCGAGGCTCACGGTCCCGGCCGCGGCGAGCGCCGACACGAGCGGGTGGTCGACGGTCGCGGGCACGACCGGGAGCGTGGTGGAACCGCTGCGGGTCGGGACGCCGGCGCGGTCGTACAGGTCCTTGTCGCCCGTGGGGATCCCCCACAGCGGTCGTGACGTCGGGACGAGGTCGCCGAGCCGGGCGGCCCGGTCGCGCGCGTCCTCGGCGGTGACCGTGACGAACGCACCGAGCGTCGGGTCGAGTCGGGCGATCCGCTCGAGGTAGTGGTCGGTGACCTCGAGGGCGGTGGCGTCCCCTCGGCGGATCCAGTCCCAGAGCTCCTGGGCGGACAGGTGGTGGAGTGCGAACACGGTCCTCGAGCCTAGGCGCGGTCGGTGCCGAGGTGGGCGGCGAGGACGTCGCGGACCGTGGTCCAGTGCTCGTCGCCGTACCGGTCGTCGCGCACGTGGTGGAGCTCCCCCTCGCCGCTGAACATGGTGACGAAGTACTGCATGCCCTGCCACGCGGGGAAGGGGTCGGCGGGGTCGTCGGAGGACAGGCGGCGTCCGATGCGTGCCATCGCGGAGAGGGTGCCCGTGGTCCCCGCCCACTGCGTGCGGAACCGGGTGCCGGTGAGGCGCGACAGGGTGTCGGCGACGCTGCGTGCGGTGACGCGGTCGCCGGCGACCTCGACGACGCGCGGGGCCTCGTGGTCGAGGGCGACGTGCGCGGTGGTGCGGGCGACGTCGTCCTTGGTGGTGAAGTCGAGCACCTGGTCGGCGGAGGACCAGAACAGCACCCGGCGCCGTCCGAACAGGATCATCGGCGCCTGGCCCGTGAGCATGTCGGTGAACGCACCGTTCAACACCGAGGTCGCCCGGACCGGGGCGGCGTCGAGCGTGGCGGCGAACTCGCGGCGGAGCTCGAAGTTCCGGTTCGTCCCCGGGGTGGTGGACCGGTAGTCGGCGGAGTAGTCGGACGGCACGAACCGTCGCACCCCGGCGTCCACCGCGGCGCGGAGCAGCGCGGTCTGCGCGTCGACGATGACCGGTCGGGTGCCGCTGACCGCCGAGACGACGACGTCGACCCCGGCGAGCGCGGTGACGAGCGCGGCGTGGTCGTCGTAGGACGCCTCCACCACCGAGAGCCGCGACTCCCCCGCGGTGGGACCGTCCCCGCCGGCCTCGGCGACGAGCCGCGCCGCGGCGGGCGACGACGCCGAGCGGGTGAGCACGCGGACGTGGGCGTCGTGGGTGAGGAGGGCACGGACGATGCGCGTGCCGAGGTCGCCGGTGGCGCCGGCGACGAGGACGGTGGTGGTCATGTCCCCGACGGTACGCAGCCCGACCCGACGCGGGCCGGGCTTGCACCCTTCGGATGCACCCTGCACGGTGCGTCCCTCCGCCGGTCGTCCGGCGACGCGCGGCTTCCTAGCGTCGACGTCATGACGAACCGAACCGATCACCACACGAACAGGACGGGCCGGCCGACCACCGGGCCCGACGACACGACGGGCCGGCCGACCACCGGAACCGACCACACCGCCGACCCGGGCCTCCGGGGCCTCGTGGCCCGCCACCCCCTGCTGTCCTTCGCCGTCCTGGCCCTCGGTCTGAGCTGGCTCGCGTGGGTGCCGTACATCCTCAGCCCGCACGGCCTCGGTGTGTGGGACCTGCACTTCCCGGAGTTCCTCGGGACCGCGCAGTTCACCGGGATCCTGCCCGGCGCACTCCTCGGCCCGCTCGGCAGCGCGTTCCTCGTGACCGCCCTCGCCGACGGCCGTCCGGGTCTGCGTCGCTGGGTGGGGCGGCTGTGGCGCTGGCGGGTGTCGTGGCGCTGGTACGCCCTGGCCCTCGTCGTGGTGCCCGCGCTGGTCGTCCTGACCGGGCTGCCGTTCGCCGGCGGGCAGGTGCAGGCACCGAGCGCGCTGGCCCTGCTCGCGCTCGTCCCCGGGCTGGTCGTCCAGGTGTTCTCGACGGGCCTGTCGGAGGAGCCCGGCTGGCGCGACTTCGCCCTCCCCCGTCTGCAGGAGCGCTTCGGCCCGCTCGGGTCGGCGGCGGTGCTCGGCCCGCTGTGGGCGCTGTGGCACATGCCGCTGTACCTCAGCGACTGGGGCGGCTGGCCGGACGCGCACTGGAGCGAGCCGCTCGTGTTCGCCCTCTTCACCATCACCTTCAACGTCGTGATGACCTGGGTCTTCAACCGCACCGGCGAGAGCCTGCCGATCGCCCTGCTGCTGCACGTCGGGGTGAACAACACCATCTCGACGCTGTGGGCGGACATGTACCCGGGGATGACCGCGGGCACGATGATGCAGGGCCTGGCGATCGTCTCGACGGTGGCCGCGGTCGTGCTGGTGGTCGCCACCCGCGGGCGGCTCGGCTACCCGGGACCGTCGGGACCCCGGTCGGGAGGCGCGGATCACCTGCCCGGGTCGGCCGACGCCCGCCTCGTAGGATCGAACGATGGCACCCGCTGATCCCCGCGCCGGCCGGCGCACCGACGTCCTCGTCGCGGCCCTGACCGCGGTGGTGTCGCTCGGCCTGCTGCTCGGGCTGCCGCCCCTCGACGCCGCCGACCCGGACACGCTCGGCGCCCCGGTGACGGCCCCGCCGGTGGGCAGCGTGCCGTGGACCGTGTTCGCCCTCGTGCTCCTCGCCCAGTCCGCCGTGCTGCTCGCGGCACGACGGGCACCCCGGACCGTGCTGCTCCTCGTCGCGGCGCTCCCCCTGCTGCCCGCGATCGCCGTACCGCAGGTCGACGACCTGTTCGGGCTCACCGCGCTGCCGGTGGTCGTGGCGGTCGTCACCACCGCCCTCCGGGCCCCGCTGGTCCGCACCTGGCCGGCCCTCGTCGGCGCGGCCGTGTTCGTGGCCCTCGGCACCGGGTGGCACCGGGTCGCCGTCAGCAGTGGCCCCCACGGCGACGAGTTCGCCGAGGCGGTCCGTGACGGGGCCGGCCAGGGCGTGCTGCAGGCCCTCGGCGCCGTCGGCATCCCGCTCGTCGTCGCCCTGGTGGTCCGGTCCCGGCGCGAGGTCCGCACCGCCCGCCGCGCGGAGGCCGAGGCCCGTGCGGTCGCCGCGGACGCCCGCACCGCCGAGGCCGACGCCCGTGCCGCCGAGGCCTCCGCGGCCGTCCGGGAGCAGGACGCCCGGGTCGACGCGGCCGTCTCCCGCGAGCGTGCCGCGATGGCCCGTGAGCTGCACGACATCGCCGCGCACCACCTGTCCGGGATCGCCCTCATGTCGGCGGTCATCGACCGGCAGATCGACGTCGACCCGGCCGGCGCGCACGAGGGCGTCCGCCAGGTCCGGGAGCAGAGCACCGCGGTGCTCGAGGACCTCCGCCGCCTGGTGGGGCTCCTCCGCGACGACTCCCCCGCCGAACGTGCCGTCGAGACCGTGACGGGCGTCGCCGACCTGGTCGAGCGCGCACGGTACCGTTCCGACGTGCACCTCGAGGTCCTGCCCGCCCCCGCCCGCGCGGCCGACGACGCGACCGCGAGGAGTGCGACCGGCGACGGGACACCACCGCTCGCAGACGGCGTCGGCCCGCTCGCGCAGCTCGCCGCATACCGCACCGTCCAGGAGGCCCTCGCGAACGCCGCCCTGCACGCTCCCGGTGCGCGCGTGACCGTGACCGTGGACGACCGCGACGCCGACCAGGTGACGCTCCGTGTCGTGAACACGGCGCCCACCGCACCGGCGTCGGGGAGCACGGCAGCAGGCGGGAACGGCCTGCGTGGCATGCGTGAGCGAGCAGACCTGGTCGGGGCGCGCCTCCAGACCGGTCCGACCGACGACGGCGGCTGGGCGGTGACCCTCGTCCTGGGTCGCGAGCCCCGCTCCGAGGCGGAGGCGGGCCGGTGATCCGGGTCCTGGTGGCGGACGACCAGCCGCTCGTGCGCGCCGGGGTGTCGGCGCTGCTCGCCGCGGAGCCCGACGTCGAGGTCGTCGGCGTCGCGGCCGACGGCGGCGAGGCGTTGGCCCTGGCGCGGAGCACGCGGCCCGACGTCGCGGTGCTCGACATCCGGATGCCGGTGCGGAACGGCATCGAGGTCGCCCGGGAGCTCTGCGCTCCCGGTGCCGACCCCGCGGTACCCGTGCTGGTGCTGACGACGTTCGACCTCGACGACCTGGTGTTCGGCGCGCTCGAGGCCGGGGCGTCCGGCTTCCTGCTCAAGGACGCCGAGCCCGACGTGATCGTCGACGCGGTCCGGCAGGTCGCGGCGGGCAACGGCACCATCGACCAGTCCCTGACCCGGCGGGTACTGCGGGAGTTCGTCTCCCGCCGGAGCCTGCAGCCGGTGACCGGGGACCGTGCCGCCGAGGTCCTCACCGCCCGGGAGCGCGACGTGCTCCTGCTGCTGGCCCAGGGCATGTCGAACGAGGAGATCGCGGCGGAGCTCGTCGTCGAGGTCTCCACCGTGAAGTCGCACCTGGCACGGATGCTGCCGAAGCTCGGGGTGCGGTCGCGCCTGCAGGCCGTGGTGTGGGCGTACCAGAACCGCGTCGTGGCGGTCCCGGAGGGCTAGCCGCGGGCAGGTGGGCGGCAGTGCGTCACGGGGACGGGCGCACCGCGGCGACGACCCGCTCGACCGCGGCCGCCACGGCATGCTCGCGCACGGCCGGGTCCTCGTGTTCGGACTCGTGGACGAACGCGGTCGCCCCGCGCACCGCGCCGCAGAAGTCCACCACGCCGTGCTCGAGCTGCGTCCGGAGTGCGCGCTCGTAGCCGTGCCGCTCGTACACCCCGGCATCGTCGCCCGTGATCGGCAGGAGGTGCACCGTGAGGCGCCCGAGCCGTCGGTCGATGCGCCCGTCCGGACCGACGCCGAAGGCCCAGCCGTTCACGAACACCCGGTCGAGCCATCCCTTCAGCAGCGCCGGTACCGACCACCACCACACCGGGAACACGAGCACCAGGTGGTCCGCCCCGTCGAGGCGTGCCTGCTCCGCCGCGACGTCGGGCGCCGGGTCGGTGCCGGTCCGGTAGGTGTGCCGGTCGGCTGCCGTGAAGCGGGGGTCGAACCCCTCGGCGGCGAGGTCCGCGATCGTCGCCGGGCCCGCACCAGCGGCGTCGAGCGCCGTTCGGAGTCGGTGGGCGACGGCGAGCGTCAGCGAGTCAGGATCCGGGTGGGCGGTCACGATGAGCGTCGACACGCCTCGATCCTGCCAGCAGCTGGTGACCGGGCGCCCCGCGTCATCCGGTGCAGTGGGCGAGCACGGCCTGCTGCACCGGGACCAGGGCACGCTTCGCCGCGTACCCGACGAACGCCGCACCCGAGAGCGCGTCCGCGGCGAGCTCGCGACCCCGGACGAAGGGCGGGCAGGGTGCGAACCGGACCCCGGTCGGCGCCCAGGACAACACCTCAGCCGTCACCCGGAACGGCGCCAGCGCACCGGCGTGCGGTCCTGGCCCGTCGGTGACGACGACGTCGGCGTCCGCGACGGCGGCCCGGAGGTCGTCGGTCCAGGCGAGTCCGGCGGTCGCCAGTGCGCTCGGGCAGCACTGCACGAGGTCGAAGCCGAACAGGCGCGACGCCTCGGCCCACGCCCGTGCGATGTTCCCGTCCGCGCCGACGAAGCGGACCCGGAGCGCGCCGACGTCCGTTCCCCCGGTCAGCGCGTAGAGGTCGGCGAGGACCTCGCACGGGTGGTTCTCCGAGGTCATCGCGTTCACCACCGGGACGGCGGCGGCCGCCGCGAGCGCCTCGAGCAGCGCGATGTCCGGGTGCCGCACGACGAGCACGTCGACGAACTGCGCCAGGTACGCCGCGACGTCCCGCGGTGCCTCGTCCTTGTCGAGGGTCTCCGGTGGGAAGACGATCGGCTGCATCCCGGCGAGCACGGCCCCCCGCTCGAACGAGGCCCGCGTGCGCAGGCTCGTCGGTGGGAAGAACATCGCCGCGGCTCCGCCGAGGACGGGGCCGGTTCCGCGCTCGTACGCCCGGGCGAGGGCGAACACCGCGTCGGCGTCGTCGAGGGTCCAGTCGTCCAGTCGGAGCAGGTGGCGCATCCGCCGACCCTACGGGCCGACGGCACGCGCGGCCGGGAGGCGCGTGGCGGGGCCGACCCGCGCCTCCCGGCCGGTGGTGGGCGCGACGACGGCGGGGCCGACCGTGGGACGATTGCCGGATGACCGCCACGCTCGTCGCCAAGGACCTCGCCGGCGGCCACGCCGCCCGCACGCTCTTCGAGGGGCTCGACCTGACGGTCGCCCCGGGTGACGTGATCGGCCTGGTCGGCGTGAACGGCGCCGGCAAGTCGACGCTGCTGCGGCTGCTCGCGGGCGTCGACGAGCCGCTCGCCGGGTCGGTGTCGACGAACCCGCCGGACGCGTTCGTCGGGTGGCTGCCGCAGGAGCACGAGCGCGTCGACGGTGAGACGGTCGCCGACTACGTCGCACGGCGCACCGGCTGCGCGGACGCGACGGTCGCGATGGACCGGGCCGCCGAGGCACTCGGCGCCCCCGACGCCGACGACGCGGCTGCGGACCGCTACTCGGTCGCCCTCGACCGGTGGCTCGCGTCCGGGGCGGCCGACCTCGACGACCGCCTGCCGGTCGTGCTCGGCGAGCTCGGCCTCGCGGTCACGGCCGGTGGCGACGGTGTCGGCCCGCACTCCCCGATGACGGCGCTGTCCGGCGGGCAGGCCGCCCGGGTGGGCCTCGCGGCGCTGCTGCTGTCCCGCTTCGACGTGGTGCTGCTCGACGAGCCCACGAACGACCTCGACCTCGACGGCCTCGAGCGGTTGGAGC
Source organism: Curtobacterium sp. MCBA15_004 (assembly GCF_001865055.2). NCBI lineage: Bacteria > Bacillati > Actinomycetota > Actinomycetes > Micrococcales > Microbacteriaceae > Curtobacterium > Curtobacterium sp. MCBA15_004. The sequence goes on from NZ_CP126266.1 coordinate 2,134,885, forward strand.
AGTTCGTGCACGGCCTCCGCGGCGGGGTCGTCCTGGTCAGCCACGACCGCGAGTTCCTCGCCCGCTCGGTGACCGCCGTGCTCGAGCTCGACCTGGCGCAGTCGTCGCACCGCATCTTCGGCGGCGGGTACGACGCGTACCTCGAGGAGCGCGAGGTCGCCCGGCAGCACAAGCGCGACGCGTACGACGAGTTCGCCGCGACCAAGGCCGACCTCGTCTCGCGTGCCCGGACCCAGCGCGAGTGGTCGAGCCAGGGCGTGCGGAACGCGATGAAGAAGAACCCCGACAACGACAAGATCCGCCGGAAGGCCGCGAGCGAGTCGAGCGAGAAGCAGGCACAGAAGGTCCGGCAGATGGAGTCGCGGATCGCCCGGCTCGACGAGGTCGAGGAACCGCGCAAGGAGTGGCAGCTCGCCTTCACGATCGGCAGCGCCCCGCGCTCGTCGGCCGTCGTCGCGACCCTGTCCCAGGCCGTGGTGCAGCAGGGCGAACACACCCTCGGACCGGTGTCGCTGCAGGTCTCCGGCGGGGACCGGATCGGCATCACCGGACCGAACGGGGCCGGCAAGTCGACGCTGCTGCGCACCCTGCTCGGCCGGGTCGCCCCGACCTCGGGAACGGCCTCGCTCGGGTCGAACGTCGCGATCGGCGAGGTCGACCAGGCGCGCGGGGCGTTCGCCGGCGACCAGCCACTGGCCGCGGCGTTCGAGGACCTCGTGCCCGAGATGACCACCGCCGACGTCCGCACGCTGCTCGCGAAGTTCGGGCTGAAGGCCGACCACGTCGGACGTCCCGCCGCGGCACTGTCGCCGGGCGAGCGGACCCGTGCGGCGCTCGCGCTGCTGCAGGCCCGCGGGGTGAACGTGCTCGTGCTCGACGAACCCACGAACCACCTCGACCTGGCGGCGATCGAGCAGCTCGAGCAGGCGCTCGACTCCTACGACGGCACGCTCCTGCTCGTCACGCACGACCGCCGGATGCTCGACACGGTGCGGCTCGACCGGCAGTGGCGTGTCGAGGACGGGCGGGTCACCGAGGTCTGAGCGCAGCGGGTCGCCCGGCCGACCCCGCGTGCCCGCACGGCCGGGATCTGGTGGACTGGGGTCGGGGAGGCTGACACATGCAGCGGAAGACCTGGGGCATCGTCCTCGCAGCGGTGGGGGTGCTCGCCGTCGCGGGCGTCGGGATCGGCGCCGCCGTCGGCGGTGGCGGACAGGCGGAACCCCGTGCGGTGCGCACCACCGAACGGGCACCGACACCGACCCCCACGCCGACACCGGCACTCCCGGCGGTCCCGGCCGCACCGTCGGCGGAGACCCTCGCCGCACTCCCGCTGGCGTACCACGACGCCGTCGTGCCGGCGCTCCTCGACGGCACGCGGGTGCAGCCCGAGGAGCAGTGGACCATCGCGACGCCGAACGCGCCGCTCGTGGCCCTGTACGCCGACCCCGCGGCGACGGCCGCCCCGGTCGCCACGCTCGCGTCGACGGTCACCACACTCGACACCCCGGCGGTCACCGCCGTGTGGGGACGCTCCCCCGGCCTCGACGGTGGGATGGTGCTCGTCTCCACGCCCGCACGCAACCGCACCCCCGGCGACGGCGGCGACCCGACCGCGCCGAGCGCGACCTTCGCCTGGGCACGCGCGGCAGACTTCACCCTGGCGTCGGTCGACCGGATGATCCGGGTCGACGTCGCCGCGTCGACGGTCTCCGTGGTCGGCAGGGACGGTGCCGTCTCGGCCACCGAGACCGCCCGGCTCGGCACACCCGACGACCCGACGCCCACCGGGACCGCGACCTACGTCGAGGCGGCCTACGTCGACGCGCGCGTCACCTACACGCAGGGGAACCCGATCATCCTCACCGGGGCGCACTCGTCCCGGATCCCGCAGTACGGCGGCAACGCGGCGCTCACCGCGCTGCACTACTACCCGGACCCGACCGGCAGCTCGCACGGCTGCGTGCGGATCTCGGCGGCGATGACGAAGACGCTCGCAGCACTGCCGGTCGGCACCCCGATCTGGTTCACCTGACGGGCGTGAGCCCCAGGCGTTCGACGACCTCGGCGCTCTCCTCCTGCGGTGTCCGGTCCGCGGCGACCGTCAGGTGCGCCTCGTCGGCCTCCGGCGGTTCGAGCGTCGCCAGCTGGGACGCCAGGAGCGACGTCGGCATGAAGTGCCCGGAGCGTGCGGCCATCCGGTCCGCGATGAGGGTGCCGTCCCCGGCGACGTGCACGAACACCACGCCGGGCGCCCGCAGCACGTCACGGTAGGAGCGCTTCAGGGCCGAGCAGGTCACGACACCGGGGCGGCCCAGGTCGAGGTGGTCGCCGATCCACGACGCGACGACGTCGAGCCACGGCCAGCGGTCCTCGTCGGTGAGCGGGGTGCCCGCCTGCATCTTCGCGACGTTCGCGGGCGGGTGCATGTCGTCGCCCTCGGCGAGGTCCCATCCGAGCCGGTCCGCGACCATCGCAGCGACGGTCGACTTGCCCGAACCGGAGACGCCCATGACGACCAGGACCCGCACGTCCGACGTCCCGACCGCAGGCGACCCGACGGACGGTGCGGCCGGGGCCGCGTCGGACCCCGTCGGCCCCGCACCCGCGGTCACAGGAACACCCCGGCGAGGAGCACGCCGCCCAGGCCGATCACCGAGATGAGGCACTCGAGCACCGTCCAGGACTTGAACGTCTGCCCGACGGTGGTGCCGAGGTACCCCTTCACGAGCCAGAACCCGGCGTCGTTGACGTGCGACAGGAAGACCGAGCCCGCACCGATCGCCAGGACGAGCAGCGAGGTCTCCGGCGTGGACAGCCCCTCGGCGATCGGCGCCATGATGCCCGCGGCGGTGACGGTCGCGACGGTGGCCGAACCGGTCGCCACCCGGACGAGCGCCGACACGGCCCAGGCCACGAGCAGCACCGAGACGCCCGACTCCTGCACGGCGTCGGCGATCACGCCGCCGATGCCGGTGTCGATGAGCACCTGCTTGAAGCCGCCGCCGGCACCGACGATGAGCAGCACACCGGCGATCGGCGGCAGGGCGTCCTCGAGCGACTTCGCGACGGCCGTACGGTCCATCCCGCCGCCGATCGCGAAGAACACCATCGCGAACACGGCGGCGATGCCGATCGCGATCGTCGGGGAACCGAGGAAGTCGAGCAGCGACACCCACCCGCCGGTGGCGTCCGGGGCGGTCGCCTCGCGCACCGCCTGGGCGAGCATGAGCACGACCGGCAGCAGGATGCCGACGAGCGCGACCGCGAAGGACGGGCTGCGCGGCTCGCTGATGACGCGCGTGAAGTCGCTCTTCCCGTGCGGCAGCGAGGCCGTGTCCTGCGTGGCGGGGCCGCGCCGTGCCTCCCGACCGGCGTGCGCGGGGTCCGACGGACCGGAGCCGCCGCGCGACGAGAACATGTCGGGCGCGGGGATGTCGACCCAGCGCGCCGCGAGGCGGGCGAACAGCGGGCCGGCGAGCACGATGACCGGGATCGCCAGCACGATGCCGAACGCCAGGGTCGTGCCGAGGTCCGCGCCGACGGTCGACACGGCGACGAGCGGCCCCGGGTGCGGCGGCACGAACGCGTGCATCGTCGACAGGCCGACGAGGGCGGGCACCGCGATCTTCATGATCGGCACCTCGCTGCGCTTCGCGACGAGCACGATGATCGGGATGAGCAGCACGAGGCCGACCTCGAAGAACATCGGCAGGCCGATCAGCGCCCCGATGAGCGCCATCGTCCACGGCAGCGCGGCCTTCGAGGACCGCCGCACCAGGGTGTCGACCACGCGGTCCGCGGCACCCGAGTCCACGAGCATGCGGCCGAACATCGCGCCGAGGCCCACGAGGATGCCGACGCTCGTCATCGTCGCGCCGAAGCCGTTGCCGAAGCTCGTCACGGCCTTGTCCGGCGCGAGCCCAGCGCCGATACCGACCCCCAGCGCACCGACGAGCAGCGCGATGAACGGGTGCACCTTGAGCCAGGTGATGAGCGCGATGATGACGACGATCCCCGCGAGCGCCGCGACGACCAGTTGCGTCACCGACCCGGACGGGTCGACGGTCTGGGTGCCGCCGCCCTCCGCCGCCAACACGGTCAGGCCGTGCAGCGGGTCCACCGACCCGGCGTGCGCGGTGCTCGCGGTGGTCGCCGTCGCGAGTCCGCTGCTGCTGTGAGGCATCGGTGCCCCTTCCCGGGCCGCTGCACCGCGGCCCCGTCGCGTTCGTGGGCGCCGGTCGGCGCCGTGCGGGGCACCCTGCCGCCCCGACCCGAATAATCTGATTAATCAGATCATACGATGGACCGCAGCGTGCCGTCCCCCTCGCCGCGCAGTCTGCCGCTTCGATGGGGGACGTCGTCACAGCGACGACGACGGCGACAGCGACGGCCGGCACGACCACGACCGAGCACCACGGAGGACCGATGACCACGGCACGGGGCCTGCACGCACAGGTGCTCGAGACGCTCGGGCAGCGCATCGTCGACGGCGAGCTCGCACCCGGCACCGTCGTCCGGCCCGAGACGATCGCGGACGAGGCCGGCGTCTCCCGCTCGGTCGTCCGCGAGGCCCTGCGGGTGCTCCAGTCCCTCGGGCTCGTCGAGCCGCGGCAGCGCGTCGGGACCCTCGTCCGTCCGACGGCGTCCTGGGAGCTGCTCGCACCGACCGTGATCCGCTGGCGCGGCGCCTCCCCCGCCTACTTCGCGCAGCAGCGGGAACTCCTCGAGCTCCGGCTCGGCGTGGAGCCCGTGGCCGCGTCGCTCGTCGCCGCCCGATCGGTCACCGAGGACCCCACGGCCGGACCCACCGACGACGGACCCGCGACCGACCCGGCCGGCACCGAGCCGACCCCGGCCGCCGCGGTGCTGGCCGCCGCCCGGGACATGACCGACGCGTGCGCCCGGGACGACTCCCGCGCCTACCTCGAGGCCGACGTGCGCTTCCACCGTGCGCTCCTGACCGGCTCCGGGAACGCGGTCTTCGCCCACTTCGCGGGCACGGTCGAGGCCCTGCTCCGCACGCGCACGTCGGAGTCCCGCGACACGATCACCCGGTGGACACGCGACGCCGCGGCCCGGCACGAGGCGGTCGCCCTGGCGGCGGTCGCGGGCGACGCGGACGCGGCGTCCGCGGCCGCGACCGCGCTCCTGCGCGTCACGCGCGAGGAGTTCATCGCCGAGGCCCCGGCGGCCGGACGGCAGGCGCGCACCGCACCGACGCGGTGACCGTGACCCACCGTCGGACGGGAGGCCCGTGGCGGCGCCGCCACGGGCCTCCCGTCCGCCCCCTGGTCGCGTCGGGACGCGCGGTGGTCGCGTCGCGACGCGCGGCGGTCGTGTCCGGGACCGCGCGCGGTCGCGCGCCCGCTACCGTCGGCCGCGTGCGAACAGCCGCGGTCCCCGCAGCCGCAGGCGCATCGTGACGGTGCCGAGCCAGCGGTCGTACTTGAACCCGACCTTGCCCATGCGCCCGACCTCCTCGAACCCGAGCCGTTCGTGCAGCCGGATCGACGCCTCGGCCTGCCGGTCCGCGATGACCGCGATGACCTCGCGCACGCCGGCCGACCGGCACTCGTCGAGCAGCGCCTCCATGAGGGCACGCCCCAGTCCCTTGCCGCCGGACGCGGCGCCGAGGTAGATGGAGTCCTCGACCACGTGGTTCGAGCGGTCCCGCGGGTTCCACGGGTCGACGAGCGCGTACCCGAGGATCTGCCCCGACGGGTTCTCGGCGACCAGGAACGGCAGGCCCCGGCGCCGGACCTCGTCGTAGCGCTGCTTCCAGCGGGCGAACGTGTACGCGGCCGGGTCGAAGGTCACCGACGAGTTCCGGACGTAGTGCGTGTGGATCTCGCGCACGTCGGGGAGGTCCCGGGGCTCGGCGGCCCGGATCGTGTACGTGAACGTGGCCTCGGCGGCGACGGGCGCGCGCAGGTGCCGGGGCAGGACGCGCCGGCGCTGGTATTCCTCCTCGAGCACGACCCGAGCCTACGGTGCGGTCGCTCCGGCGGGCGGCAGCGTCCAGTCGACCGGGTCGGCGCCCTGCTCGCGGAGCAGCGCGTCGACCTGCGAGAACGGGCGGCTGCCGAAGAAGCCCCGCGAGGCGCTCAGCGGTGACGGGTGCGCCGACGCCACGACCGGGGTGTCGGCGAGCAGCGGCCGGACCGACGCTGCCTGGGCGCCCCAGAGCACCGCGACGAGCGGAGTACCGCGGGCGACGAGTGCGCGGACGGCCTGGTCGGTGACCGCCTCCCAGCCCTTGCCGCGGTGGCTGCCGGCCGCGCCGGCCTCGACCGTCAGGACCCGGTTGAGCAGCAGCACGCCCTGCTCGGACCACGCCCGCAGGTCGCCGTGCTCGGGCGGGGTCACGCCGAGGTCGTCCCGGAGTTCGCGGTAGACGTTCGCCAGGCTCCGCGGCACGGGACGCACGTGCGGATCGACGGCGAACGACAGGCCGATCGGGTGCCCGGGCGTCGGATAGGGGTCCTGCCCGACGACGAGCACCTTGACGTCGGCGAAGGGCTGGGTGAAGGCGCGGAGCACGTGCTCGCCCGCGGGCAGGTAGTGCCGACCGGCGGCGACCTCGGCACGGAGCCAGTCGCCCATCCGGTGCACGTCGTCCTCGACGGGGGCGAGCGCCTCGGCCCAGCCCGGGTCGACGAGCTCGGCGAGCGGGCGCGGGGCGACCACGGCGGTGGCTACGCGCCCATGGTGGCGACGGAGACCGCGTCCTCGCCGGACACGACGCGCCAGACACTGCCGGTGCCGCGCACCTCGAGCGCACCCTCGCCGACGATGAGCGCGGTGTCCTCGTCGATCGCGAGTCCGGCGGTGACGAACTCGGCCTCGGCAGCCGCGATCAGGCGCGCCAGGGTGCCGGCCTGGACGGCGTGCACGTCGATCGTCAGGTCGACGAGCCCGAGTCCCTCGCGGAGCTCGACCTCGTCCAGGCCCTCGGACGCCCCCTCCGGGCAGACCTCGACCCCGCCGATGCGCCAGCCGCCCACGAGCGCCCGGTCCGCCGCGACCATCGCACCCGCGGAGTACCCGAGGTACGGCAGGCCGTCGGACACGAGCAGCCGGAGCTGGTCGACGAGCGGGGCGATCGCGTCGAGGTAGTCCGGCGTGACCCCGCCGCCGACGACGAGCGCGTCGACGTCGCTGAGCACGGCGGTGTCGAACACGGCGCCGGGCGCGACCTCGGTCACGAGGACCTCGGCCTGCCGGGCACCGCCGATCGCCTCGGCCAGGTCGGCGGTCGACGAGGGCGACGCCCCCGAGGCGCCGGCGACGGACAGCAGCGCGACGCGCGGGACGGTCCGACCCACCGCGGCGGCACGGGCGGTCGCCTCGGCGGTGAAGTGCGGGACGACGTCGGCGGCGACGACGGGGCCGCCGCCGAGGAGGTGGATGCTCACGACTCGGCCGTCACCGGTGCGAGGGCGCTCCACGGGAACGTGATCCAGCCGTCGACGCGACGCCACACGTGGTCGGGCTCGAGGACGGTGCCGGGCTTCGAGTACAGGCATGCGCTGCGGACGTCGGCGCCGGCGTTCCGGATGATGTCCACGACGAGGCGCAGGGTGCGGCCGGAGTCGGAGACGTCGTCGACCACGAGGACGCGCTTGCCGGCGAGGCTCGGGGCGTCGAGGGCGGGCGACAGGATGACGGGCTCCTCGAGGCGCTGCTCGACGTCGGTGTAGAACTCGACGTTGATCGAGCCGCACTCCTTGGTGCCGAGCGCGTACGCCACGGCACCGGCGATGATGAGGCCACCGCGGGCGACGGCGACGACGACCTCGGGCTCGAAGCCGGAGGACAGGACGTCCTTGGCGAGCAGGCGGGCCGCGTCGCCGAACTCCAGCCAGCCGAGCACCTCGGGTCCGCTCGTCACGGTCACGGTCGAGGGTGCCTGCGCGGTCGACCCGGGTTCGCTGCTGATCGGCATCCGCCCACGGTACCGGGACAGCGGCGTCCACCGCGACCCGCGTCGGGCGACCGCGCGCGTCCCGCGGGTCGGACGACCCCGTGCGCCGCGCTACGACCGGACCGTGAGCGGCCCACGCGCGAGCTTGTGCTGTGCCGACTGCGCGACCGGCCGCACCGTGACGAGGTCCAGGTTCACGTGCGCGGGCAGCTCGACCGCGTGCACGATCGCCTCGGCGACGTCCTCGGCGAGGAGCGGCCCCGGGACGTCGGCGTACACGGCGTCGGCCTTGTCCCGGTCGCCGCCGAACCGGGTGAGGGAGAACTCGTCGGTCTTCACCATGCCCGGCGCGATCTCGACCACGCGGAGCGGTTCGCCGTTCAGCTCGAGCCGGAGCGCCGCGACCAGGGCGTGCTCGGCGAACTTCGCGGCGTTGTAGCCACCGCCGTTCTCGTAGGCGACGTGCCCGGCGGTGCTCGTCACGGTGACGACGTCGGCGACCCCGGCCTCCGCGGCGCGGCGGCGCAGCTGCGGCAGCAGGGCCGCGGTCACGCGCTTCGTCCCGATCACGTTCACCTCGAACATCGCGCGCCAGTCCTCGACGTCGGACTCCTCGACCGAGGCCGACCCGAACGCGCCGCCGGCGTTGTTCACCAGGACGTCGGTCCCGCCGAGCCCGTCGACGTGGGCGGCGAGCGCGGCGACGTCGTCGGCCGAGGTCACGTCGGCGACCAGGAAGGTCGCCCCGGTCTCCTCGGCGAGCGCCGCCAGCTGCGCCTCACGGCGTGCGACGGCGAGGACGTCCCAGCCGTGGTCGCGGAACCGGCGCACGGTGGCCGCTCCGATGCCCGAGCTCGCTCCGGTGACGACTGCGCGACGTGCCATGGGGTTCCTCCAGGGGTGGGACGGGCCGGGCGGCCACGGTCCGGACGGGGCACCGGACCGCTCCACCGTACCGATCCCCGGCCGTCGCCTTCCGGTACCGTGACCGGGGATGACGACGGACGCCGCTCCCCCCGCGCCCTCGACCCCCGCGACGCAGCTCGAGCCAGGTCGGACCCCGCGCCGCATCCCGATGTGGGACACGGCGCGCTTCCTCGCGGTCACGCTCGTGGTGATCGGCCACGCGATCCAGCGGCAGACCGTCGGCAGCGAGCACGCGCTGGCCCTGTACACGTTCATCTACGCGTTCCACATGCCCGCGTTCGGCGTCATCAGCGGGTACTTCTCGTCGGCCGAGACCCCGTCGGCGCAGCGGATGCGGCGGACCTTCACGGACATCGTCGTGCCGTACGTGGTCATGCAGACGATCTGGACGGTGGTGCAGGCCGTCGTCGAGGGCGGCAAGGACCTCAACCTGACGAAGCCGACGTGGACGCTCTGGTTCCTGCTCGCCCTCGGGATCTTCCGGCTGATCCTGCCGTACCTGGCACAGCTGCGGTTCCCGCTCGTCTGGGCGATCGCGCTGAGCATCGGCGTCGGGTACCTCGACAACGTCGACTCGACGTTCTCGCTCGGCCGGGCGATCAGCCTGCTGCCGTTCTTCCTGGTCGGGTGGCAGCTCAAGCAGTGGGGGCTGTTCGACCGCTGGTACGAGGCCCCGCGTCGCACGGTCGTGCGCGTGCGGGTGGTCGCGGCCGTGGTGTTCGCCGCGTGGGCGACCGCGTGCCTGCTGTTCACGCCGCAGTTCGAGCAGTTCGACCTGCACCACTGGTTCTTCTACGACGATTCGTACTCGGGGCTCGGCGAGGACGCCTGGTGGGCCGGCGGGGTGCGCCTCGGGCTGATGGTCCTCGCGGCGGCGCTGACGGCGTCGTTCCTGCTGCTCGTGCCCCGGCGCACGGTGTGGATCACCCGGTTCGGCGCGGCGACGATGTACGTCTACCTGCTCCACACGTTCGTGCTCTACCCGATCCGGGAGTCCGGGGTCCTGGCCGGCGAGCACTCCGCGTGGCCCTACGTGCTGCTCATGGTCGTGCTGGCGTGCGCGGTCAGCCTGTTCCTCGCGCAGCCGTTCGTGCGCCGTGGGATGCGCTGGCTGCTCGAGCCGAAGGTCGACTGGCTGTTCCGGCGCGACCCGGCTTGAGCGCACCGGCGTGCGTCCCGGTCCGTCCCGGCGCGTCCCAGTGGTCCCGGCGCGTCCCGGACGGGAGGCGCGGTGCACCGTCCACCCCTCGGCCCGCGTCGGGCGCGTGGCCGGGTCGGCCGCGGTGCGGACGCGACGGTTACGTCGCGTGGCGGCCACGCTGGTGCAGGCCCGCCCACCTGCGTACCGTGACGCTCGACGCAGCGCAGCCACGGGCCTCCCGGCCGGCGCGCGGCGACCCGACGACCACCGCACCCGACAGGAGCACCGATGAGCACGAACGACGCCGCCGCCTGGCGGTTCGAGACCACGCAGGTCCACGCCGGGGCGCAGCCGGACCCGACGACCGGTGCGCGGGCGACGCCGATCTACAAGACGACCTCGTACGTGTTCGAGGACTCGGACCACGCCCGCGACCTGTTCGCGCTCGCCCGTCCGGGCAACATCTACTCGCGGATCATGAACCCGACGAACGACGTCGTCGAGCAGCGCATCGCCGCGCTCGAGGGCGGGACGGGCGCGCTGCTCGTGTCGTCGGGGCAGGCCGCCGAGACGTACGCCGTGCTGAACATCGCGGGCGCCGGTGACCACATCGTGTCGTCGTCGTCGATCTACGGCGGCACCTACAACCTGTTCAAGTACACGCTCGCGAAGCTCGGCATCGAGACGACGTTCGTCGAGGACCAGGACGACCTCGAGGAGTGGCGTCGCGCAGTCCGGCCGAACACGAAGCTGTTCTTCGCCGAGACCATCGGCAACCCGCGCATCAACGTGCTCGACATCACCGGGGTGAGCAGCGTCGCGCACGAGTCCGGCGTGCCGCTCATCGTCGACAACACCATCGCGACGCCGTACCTCATCCGACCGTTCGAGCACGGGGCGGACATCGTCGTGCACTCGGCGACGAAGTTCCTCGGCGGCCACGGCACGGTCATCGGCGGCGTGATCGTCGACGGTGGGCGCTTCGCCTGGTCCGAGCACGCCGAGCGCTTCCCGGAGTTCAACACGCCGGACCCGTCGTACCACGGCGCCGTGTTCGCGCAGGCCGTGGGCAACGAGCTCGCGTACGTCGTGAAGGCGCGGGTGCAGCTGCTCCGCGACCTCGGTGCGTCGAACTCGGCGGACACCGCGTTCGCCCTCCTGCAGGGCATCGAGACGCTGTCACTCCGGATCGAGCGGCACGTGTCGAACGCGCAGGAGATCGCCGAGTGGCTCGACCGGCACCCGGACGTCGCCTCGGTGGCGTACGCGGGGCTGCCCACCTCGCCCTGGTACGCGGCGGCGACGAAGTACGCCCCGCGCGGCGTGGGTGCGGTGCTGTCCTTCGAGCTCAAGGGCGGCGTCGCGGCCGGCCGGGCGTTCGTGGACAACCTGCAGCTGTTCTCGCACCTCGCGAACATCGGCGACGTGCGGTCCCTCGTGATCCACCCCGCCTCCACCACGCACTCGCAGCTCACGCCCGAGCAGCAGCTCACCACCGGGGTCACGCCGGGCCTGGTGCGGCTGTCGGTGGGCATCGAGAACGTCGAGGACCTGCGCGCCGACCTCGAGGCCGGGCTCGCGGCAGCGCGGGCGGTCGCGCAGGAGGGCCAGCGCGCGTAGAGCGCGGGGCGGCGGTGCGGCCGTCGTGCCGTGCCGCTGCCGTCTCGCCGAGTCGTCGTGGTGCCGTGCTGCCGTGCTGCCGTGCTGCCGTGCTGCCGTGCTGCCGAGTCGTCCTGGAACGACATCGCCGCTGTCGTCCGACAGCGGCGATGTCGTTCTCACCTCGTGCGCGTCGATGCACGCGCATCGTGCGACACCACCGCTGTCGTACGACGACCACGGTGACGCTCGCCGTCGGCGCCGACTGGCCCGCCCACCGTCCATGCGCGCACATGCTGCGACACCACCGCTGTCGCACGACGACCACGGTGACGCTCCGTGCGCGCCCGACCACGCGCACCGGACCCGGCCACCCGCCGGACGTGACGTAACACGGCGGCGGCGACCTGCGCCTCCCGGCAGACTGGACGCACCATGGACTGGCAGACGACCCCCGAGGACTCCGTGCCGTCCACCCTCGTGCCCGGCACTGAGCTGGGGACCCTCGGCAAACCGCCCGTCACCGGGGCCTGGCGACCGGGCGACCACCCCGGCGCGCGGCACTTCGAGGCCCTCGGCGAGCAACGGGTACGCGGCGGGCGACTGCCCGCGGTGCGTGTCGCCTACGAGACCTGGGGCACCCTGACCCCTGGTCGTGACAACGCCGTGCTGGTGTTCCACGCGCTGACCGGGGACTCGCACGTCGCCGGGCCGCCCGGGCCCGGGCACCGGACCGCCGGCTGGTGGGGCGACGTCGTCGGCCCCGGCCTCGCGATCGACACCGACCGCTGGTTCGTCGTCGCGCCGAACATGCTCGGCGGCTGCCAGGGCACGACCGGCCCCTCGTCCGTGGCGCCCGACGGCCGCGAGTGGGGCGGGCGCTTCCCGTTCGTCACCGTGCGCGACCAGGTGGCCGTGCAGGCGCAGCTCGCCGACCGCCTGGGGATCGAGCGCTTCGCCGCGGTCGTCGGCGGGTCGATGGGCGGGATGCACGCGCTCGAGTTCGCCGTCGCGCACCCCACGCGCGTCGAGCGGCTGGCCCTGCTCGCCACCACCGCGCAGACGACCGCCGACCAGATCGCCGCGAACTCCCTGCAGCGGGCCGCCATCCAGATGGACCCGGCCTTCGCCGACGGCGACTACCACGACGCCGAACCCGGCGAGGGGCCGCACCGGGGACTCGCGCTCGCGCGGCGGATGGCGCTGATGACCTACCGGGCCTCGGACGAGCTCAACGGCCGGTTCGCCCGGTCGTGGCAGAGCGACGTCTCCCCGCTCGGCGACGACGGCCGGTTCAGCGTGGAGAGCTACCTCGACTTCCACGGCAACAAGTTCACGAGGCGGTTCGACGCCGCGTCCTACGTCACCCTCACGCACGCGATGGACTCGCACGACGTCGGGGCCGGACGGGGCGGGGTCGCGGCCGCGCTCGGCACGGTCCGGGCCCGCACACTCGTGGTCGGGGTGTCGAGCGACCGGCTGTTCCCCGTCGAGGACCAGCACCGCATCGCTGCCGGGGTGCCGGACACACTCGACGGCGACCGCGCGGCCGTGATCGAGAGCGAGTTCGGGCACGACGGGTTCCTCATCGAGCACGAGGCGGTCGGGGCCCACCTGCGGCGACTGCTCGACTGAGCGGACGACCGGCGTGTCCGCGCCGCGCGACCCGTGCGTCCGCGCAGCGCGACCCGTGCGTCCGCGCAGCGCGACCCCCGGTAACGATCGGGTCCCCATCCGCCCGTCGTCCGCGCGGCGAGGACCCCCCAACGGGTGCCGTCCGTGGAATGATGTCGAACGAGTCACCGGGACGACCGGGGCTCGCTCCCCGTACCGCCGTCACCACCAGGACACCGATGGACTTCCTCGCACAGGAGCGCGACCGACTGCTTCGGTCGACGACCCGTGTCGTGGGCATCACCTGCGCACTCGTCTCGGTGGTCGCGGTCGTCAGCTCGCTGGCGGTCCCGCTCGTGCCCCTGCTCGCCGGGCTGGCCTGCATCGCCGTGATGATCGCCGCCCTCGCCCTGTTCGGCGTGCACGGCTCGGTGTGGTGGACCGCCCTGGCGCTGGCCTCCGGGCTCGGCGCCCTCCTGCTGCTCCTCGCCGGTACCGGTCCCGACCTGCGGCCCGTGGTCGCGAGCGCCGTCGTGCCGCTCGCCGCCGGGTCGCTCTCCGCCCCGCTGATGACCTACCGCACGTCACTGGTCGGCCTCGGACTGACCGCGGCGGCCGGGGTCGTCTCCCTCGTGGTCGTCTCGTGGGCGACCGGCAGCGTCCTGTCCGCCCCGGTCGGCGGTGTCGCCCTCGGCTGGGTGCTGCTCGCCACGGTCGCGGTGTGGATCGCGCGGAGCATCCCCCGCGTCGCACGCCGCATCCAGAGCATCGGCACCGCACACCGCGCCGAGCGCCAGGCGAGCGAGACCGAGGCGCAGCGACGCCAGGGCGCCCGGCTGCTGCACGACACCGTGCTGGCCACCCTGACGCTCCTCGCCCACTCCGGTGTCGGCGTCTCGGAGCAGGCCATGCGCGAGCAGGCCGCCGAGGACGCCCGACTCCTCCGCCACCTGCGACTCGGCGCGACGCCGCAGCCGCAGCAGTCCGGCGACTACTCGCTCACCCGCGCCGAGGAGTCCCCGCTCGGTCAGACGCTCGAGTCGGTCAAGCAGCGCTTCGGCCGCATGGGGCTCGAGGTCAGCTGGCACGGCACCGGCCAGGTCCTGCTGCCCACGCACGTGCTCGACGCCTTCCTGCTCGCGCTCGGCGAGTGCCTCGAGAACGTCCGTCGGCACGCCGGCGTCGGCGAGGCGCACGTCACGATCGTGCACGACCAGGAGACCGTCCGCGCGATGGTCACCGACTCCGGGGTCGGCTTCGAGCTCGACGCGGTCGGCGCGGAGCGGCTCGGCTTCAAGGAGAGCGTCGTGAACCGCCTGCGCGAGGTCGGCGGCGACGCCAAGCTGTTCTCGGCCCCCGGGTCGGGCACCACCGTCGTGCTGGAGGCACCGCGATGAGCCGGACCCCCGAGGACACCATCAGCCGCGGGCTGCCCGGCGAGACCGTGCAGGCTGCACCACGGACCCGACGCGAGGCCCGGGAGCGCTACCGCGGCAACGAGCGACGACAGGCGCGCGGGCTCCCCTCGACCTCGACGGGCGCACGATCGCTCCGGCAGGCCGCGAAGCCCGGGGCGTCGCTCGGCGCCGGCTACCTCGGCCTCGGCGCCGCGGTGCTGGCCGCGATCGAGGCCGTCGCCGGCATCGCGTTCTTCCTCGTGCGGGCCCCCGAGCTCACCGACCCGTGGCTGCCGGCGGCGGCGTGGGCGCTCTACGTGGTCGCGGCGATCGCGGTCGGACTGAGCCTGATGACCTACGGGGAGCGCCTCACCGGCACCGCGTTCGCCCTCATCTGCGTGGTGCTCGCGTGCGTCGTGACGCTCGACTTCGTCGGCATCCACCCGGAGCACGACCTCGCCGGCACCGCGAGCGCGTCCGTCGCGGCCGGCTTCGCCCTGCTGCCCGTCGCCACGCTGCGTCCGGCACGCGAGGTCGCCGGGGCGATCGTCGTCCTCGGGGCGGCGTTCGTCGCGATGGCCCTGGTCTCCACGCCGATCACCTCGGACACCCTGCCCGGGCTCGTCTCGATGCTCGCGCTCGTGGTCGTCCCGCCGTCGATCGCCCTGTTCGTCGTGCACCGGTTCCGCCAGCTCGTGCAGCGCGAGCTCGACCGGGTGCTCGTGCAGAGCAACGTGCAGGCGCCGCAGTTCGCCGTCGGGATGCTCGCGTCCGACGAGCTCGCCCGCCTCGACCTGGCCGCCGAGAAACTCCTCGACGCCGTCGCGAACGGCACCGACCCGCTCCCGCTGTCCGACGCGTCCTCGTCGGTCGCCGCGTCCCTCGCCACCGAGCTCCGCCTGCACCTCATCGAGGGTCGCCGCGAGACCTGGCTCTACCACGCGATCACCGAGTCCGACCAGCTCGGCCGCTCGGTCACCGTCACCGACCCGCAGTCGCTGGCCGGTCACCTCTCGCCCGCCCAGCGGGACGGACTGCTGCAGGCGCTGTGGCAGATGGTCGGCGACGGGCGCACCAGCCAGCCGGGCTCCCCCGTCGTGTCCGTGACACTCGGGCCGATCGGCTCCGACGGCCACCCGGTCACCGACGAGCGCATGGACGTGCCGGTCGTCTTCGAGTCGCGCGGGGTCCCCCGTCGCCGACTCGGACCCACCGCGTGGAGCGCCCTGCAGCGCATCGGTCCGTACACCGACTCGGTCCGTGACGGGGTCCTGCACGTCGTCGCGCACTGCGTCGTCGACCGGCACCCGACCATGTGACCCCGGAGCGGCACGGCGACACGCCGCCCCGAACGCACCACCACGTCCGCCCGGCCGGGCCCGAACTGCCGGACACCCGCTCCGCCTGCCCGACCCACGGCGTCCTGCCGCCTAGGATCGGCGGGCACGCCTTCGAGAAAGGACGCCTGATGGCGACTCCAGAGGAACCGATCCGACTCGCACTGGTCGACGACCACCGGATGCTCCTCGGTGCGCTGACGGAGTGGATCCGCAGTGCCGCCGACGACATCACGCTCGTCGCCGCCGTCACGACCTGGCCGGAGCTCCTGACGAACTCCGCGTTCCCCGTCGACGTGGTGCTGCTCGACCTCGACCTGAAGGACTCCATCCCGGTGTCCCTGAAGATCTCGACGCTGAAGACCGCGGGCGTGAAGACGGTCGTCATGAGCACGTACTCCGAGCCGAACGTCGTCCGCGAGGCCCTCGGCGCCGGCGCCCTCGGCTACCTCGTGAAGAGCGAGGACGCCGACATGATCGTCGAGGCGATCCGCGCCGCACAGCGCGGCGAGCAGTACGTGTCCGCCGAGCTCGACCTGGCGATCAACAGCGGCGACGTCGGCGGCGTGCCGAAGCTCAGCGCGCAGGAGCGGCGCGTCATGGCGCTCTACGGCGGCGGCGAGCCCGTGAAGAGCGTCGCCTACCAGCTCGGCATCTCCGAGGAGACCGCCAAGAGCTACCTCAAGCGCATCCGTGAGAAGTACCGCGTCGCGGGCTTCGACGTCGGCACGAAGGTGGCACTGCGGAAGCGGGCGATCACCGACGGCATCATCGTGCAGGACGGCAGCCCCCTCGGGCTGTAGGTCCGCAGCCGGCGACGGCTGAGCGCAGGGGCGGGTCAGGGTTCCGGGCCCGCCCCTGCTGCGTGCTGGAGCTGTCCCGGTGGTGGAGGCACGCGCCGGGGTACCGCTACCTTGGCGCCCCCTTCGCGAAAGCGACAGATCGGCGCCCACTGTTCCCCGGGATCTGTCGCTTCGACGGAGTGGTCGCCGCGTCGCGGCCGCGATCTGTCGCCTTCGCGACCACACCGCACGGCCGGGAGGCACGGTGCAAGCCCGCCACGCCGCCTCCCGGCCCGCACGCCGTCCGCCGGGAGGCGCGGTGCCGGCCCGCCACGCGCCTCCCGGGCGACCCCGTTGCCCACACGGGAGCGACAGATCAGTGGCGACCATCCGCGGGCATCTGTCACTTCGGCGAGGTGGTCGCCCCTCCCGCCGCCGCGATCTGTCGCTCCGGCAGTGCAGACGCAGCACCGCGCGGGTGGGCGCCCGCGGCGTCAGACGGTCGGGACGGGAGCGGTGATCGGGCCCGTGGAGGGTGACGTCGCCCGGAGACCGGCGCGACGGGTCGTCCGGCGCTCGACCCCGTAGCTCACCATCGTGACGAGCAGGCCGAGCAGCGCGAGCACGATCCCGAGCCACGCGGGCGCCAGGAAGCCGAAGCCGGCCGCGATGACCGCGCCGCCGAGGGCCGCACCGAGCGAGTTGCCGATGTTGAACGCCGAGTGGTTGAGCGCCGCCGCGATCGTGCGGGCGTCGCCTGCCACGTCCATGAGCCGCGACTGCACCGCGGGCGGGATCGCGGACGCCGTCGCGCCGAGCAGGAACGCGCCGAGGAAGACCCCCCAGACGAACTGGGCCGTCGTGACCGTGACGACGAGCGCGCCGATCAGGGCGAGCATGCCGAAGTAGATCGTCCGCTTGACGCTGCGGTCCGCGAGGTGCCCGCCGAGGACGCCACCGACGACCATGCCGAGCCCGACGACGACGAGCACGAGCGGCACGGCGGCCTCGGGCAGTCCGGTCACGTTCTGCACGAGCGGCGAGATGTACGAGTAGACCGCGAAGAACCCACCGAAGCCGACGGCTCCGAGGCCCATCACGATCCAGAGCTGCGGCGAGCGGAAGGCGCGGAGCTCCCTCCCGATCGTCGCGTGTTCGTCGCGGGCACTGCGCGGCACGAACGCCGCCACCGCGAAGAACGTCAGTGCGAAGAGCAGCGAGACGACCCCGTAGGCGGCGCGCCACCCGGCGTTCTGCCCGACCCACGTGATCGCAGGGACGCCGACGACGTTCGCGATCGACAGACCGAGCATGACCATCGCGATGCCCTTGCCGCGCTTGCCGGGCCCCATGATCTCGCCCGCGACGATCGAGGCGATCCCGAAGTACGCCCCGTGCGGGAGCCCCGCGACGAACCGGGCCACGAGCACCAGTCCGAAGCTCGGCAGCACGGCGCTCGCGACGGTGGCGACCACGAAGCCGACCAGCAGGACCAGGATCAGGCCCTTGCGCGGGAACGTCGCCGAGATCGCGGCGATCGTCGGCGCACCGACCACGACGCCCAGTGCGTAGGCGCTGACGAGCCAGCCCGCGTGCGCGACACCGGCGTCGGGGTCGACGGCGTACTGGTGCGGCAGGAGCGCTTCGGCGATGTTCGGCAGCAGCCCCATCGCGACGAACTCCGTCGAACCGATGGCGAAGCCGCCGAGGGCGAGGGCGACGAGCGCGAGTGCGCGCTGCGTCGGCGTGGTGAGCGTCATGGGACCTGTTCTCGGACGAGGAAGGGCAGGGCGGGTGTCGTCGGGCCGGATGCGTCGGGACGACCGAGGGCGACGGATCCGGGACTGGGAGGCCGACCGTCGCGGGGCCGCTGCTCTGGGACGACGTCCACGCTCAGCGGCCTGCGGTGGCCGCCGTCGGCGTGGACGAACAGCGACCCATCACCACTGTAGACCGCTCCAACGCCATCGGGGAAGCCCGAGACGAATCGATTCGACGGCGCACGCGGCGAACCGGTCGGGCGGAGCCGCACGGCACGACCCACGGCAGGCCTGACCGTCGACGGGACGGGCTCGCCCCACTGCCGGCGCTCCAGCGGGAGCGTCAGGCCGCCCGGCGCTCCGTGCGCTCGGACCGCGAGGACCGTGCCTCCCGGATCTCGTCCCGGTGCACCCAACCGGCTCCGCACTCGACGCACGTCGCCCAGCCGTTCTCACCCTGCTCGTCCGCGTCGATCACGACCGTCTGCAGATCGCAGTCAGGGCACCAGCCGTCGTGGGTCATCACGCGCTCCTCGTGGTCGTCGGTCCGGCCGCGGGTGCGGCTCGATGACGACCATGAGACACCCGCCCACCGACATCCCCGGGACCACTGCGGCGTGTCGCCCGGGCTGTCGGCAGGGAGCGCTCCCGCTACGATCGGCGGCGGGGAACGGGACGGGTGACGAGGGGGACGCAGTGCCCACGGACCACCGGCGCATCGCTCGGAGACGGGCGACGGCAGCGCGGATCGCGGGCGGAGCGCACGGACCTGCGGCCGGCTCGCGGACTCGCGTCCGTGGTGCCCGGAGCACCGCCGTGCTCGGCGTGCTCGCCGCGGTCGCGACCACCACGGCGTGTGCGTCCCCGCTGGGCGGGCCGGGCTCCCGCGACCCGGACCCCCGCGAGCAGTACGTCGGTACGTGGACCAGCGCCGCTGACGGCTCGACGCTCGTCCTCGACCAGGACGGCTCCTTCTCGGTCGAGGACTTCCCCCTCGACGTCGCGTGCGACTCCTCCTCGGCCCTCGCGCCGCAGCCGGAGGCCTGCCGGACGAGCGGCCCCGTCACCACGACCGGCACCTGGACGAGCCACCGTGACGACCCGACGAAGGTCTGGCTCGACTCGGGCGGACTGACCCTCGCGGTCGGCTACGAGGACCTCGACAGCTTCTTCGGCCACGGGTTCTCGATCGGTTCCTACACGACCACGATCGACAAGCCGGAACCGGACCACCGCTTCCGCCGCGACGACGTCGGCTGACCCGCGCACCCGACGGCGGTGCGCCCCACCGACGCGCAGCCGACGGCCGCGCTCGCGTCGGACGCGCTGCGCAACGCAGCGCCGCGCCTCGTCTGCACAGGACCGACCCGTTCGGGTAGCGTTCGCGGCATGTGGTGGTGGATCGGAACCGGCGTCGTCCTGCTCGCGCTCGTCGCCCTGTGGTCGTGGATGCACCACCTGACCGACCCGGGCTCGCGCTCGCGGGCGTTCGACGGGAGCGATCCCGAGATCGCCGAAGCGCTGCGCCAGGCGGAGCGGGACATCAACAACGGCCGGATGTACCCGTAGCCCGAGCCGCTCCCCGCGGCTCAGTCCCCGAGCGCCGCTTCGAGCCGCTCGAGCTTGCCGTCGATCTCGCCGGTGTGCCCCGGACGGATGTCGGCCTTGAGCACGAGGGAGACCCGCGTTCCGTAGGCGCCGACGGCCTCGGTGGCGCGCTTGACGACGTCCATGACCTCGTCCCACTCCCCCTCGACCTCGGTGAACATCGACGAGGTGCGGTTCGGCAGTCCGGACTCGCGGACGACCCGGACCGCGGCGGCGACCGCGTCGTGCACGGAGCCGTCCGAGGTCGCTGCGGGACCACCGGACGGGGCGACGGAGAAGGCGACGATCATGCGTCCATCCTGCCGCGCTCCCCCTCCGGACGCACCACCCCGCGCTCCCCCTCCGGACGCACCACCCCGCGCTCCCCCTCCGGACGCACCACCCCGCGGGCACCGCGCGACGCGGTGTCCTCGGCGACGGAGGACCGACCAGCCGACCCGACCCCGGCACCGGCACCGGCACCGGCACCGGAACCGGCCCTGGCCCCGGCCCCGCCCCCGCCCCCGGCGAGCGCCGCCCGCACGAGCACCACGACCGCCCACACGAGCACGGCGACCTCGAGCAGGTTCCGCAGCGTGAGCACGACGAGCACCCACGGCTGCACCGCGAGCACCTGGTCGTAGAACCCCGGGTAGACGACCTGCGTCAGCACCGCCATCGGCAGCACGGCGACCGCGACCGGCAGGAACCGCCGCGCGCTGGGTCGCCCGGCGACGAGCCCCCAGACGACGGGGACCGCGAACCAGCCGACGTACTGCGGCGACCCGACCTTGTTGGTGGCGACGAGCGCGGCGACGAGGAGCAGCGCGAGCACCGGGGCGACCTCGGCCCGGCGGGCACCGCGGTGCGCGGCGACCAGCGCGAGCAGCACCCCGCCGACGACCACGAGCGCCATGAGCGGCATGGAGAGCGCGGCGGCGACGTGCGTGCCCGGTCCGGCGATCTCGAAGGTCAGGATCTCGCGGTCGTAGTACACGCCGGCACCGGGGACCCGCGCGGCGGCGGCCCACATGAACGGCGTCGCGAGGGGCGCCTCGATCTGCAGCGCTCGACCGGTCTGCTCGCCGATGAACGACAGCAGGTGCGAGGCGCCGCCGTACAGCACGTCGACGAGGACGACGAGGCCGGTGACGACGCCGGCTCCGGCCAGGACCGCTCGGCGGTGGCCGCGCCGGAGCAGCAGGAGCACGCCGACCAGCGCCGCGGGCCAGACCTTGACCCACGCGGCCGTGGTGAACAGCGCCGAGGCGACGGCGGGCCGCGTGGCGACGAAGGCGACCCCGACCAGGGCCACCGCGGTCGCGACCGTGTCGATGCGCCCGAGTGCGATGGGCCCGAGGGCGACGAGGAACGAGAGCCACCACCACACGACCCGGACGCCGAGCGTCCGGTGCCGCCACAGCGCCGCGCACGCGACGGCGTCGAGCACCACCATGAGCACGAGCCACCCGGTGCCGATCGACGCGGTCCCACCGATCGCGGCGGCGGCCATCGGCACGATCGCCAGGATCGGGTACACCCACGCCGAGTCGATGCCGACCCACGAGTGGTCGACGTGCCCGGTCTCGATCCAGCGACGGTAGGTGATCGTGACGTCGCCGAGCGGCAGGTTCGCGGATACGGCGGTCAGCCACCAGAGCAGGGCGTGCACGCCGGCGAACGCGACCACGAAACCGACGCCTTCGACCCACCGGGACTGCCTGTGCACCGCACGAGCGTAGCGGGACGCCCGGTCCCGACCCTGGACGCCCGGGCGGACCCGGCGACGCCCGACCCCGACCCTGGACACCCGGGCGGACCCGGCGACGCCCGACTCCGGACCCTGGACGCCCGGGCGGACCGCGGACACAAGACCCCAACCCGGGACACCCGACCACGGACGCCAGCGCCCCGGCCCGCGGGGCCGTGCGGGGCGCGGCCCGCCCCGCCCCGCCGCGCCCTACGGCGTCCAGCTCCGGACCCAGTCGATCTCCAGGTGCCCCGGCTGCCCCCAGTCCCCGATCTGGAACATGTACCGGTGCGCGGTCGTCGGGACGTGCTCGTGCGTCTCGAACACGACCTCACCGTCGATCGAGTACCGCACGACCTGTCCGGGCACCCACTCGGTCGTGTAGGTGTGCCACTCCCGCCACGTCGTGTCGGTGTGCAGCCCGGCGGCCTGCCGTTCCTGCCCCGGCACCATCGAGTGCGTGAACGCGCCGACGGTCTCCTGGAAGTTCCCCTCCGGGAAGTCGAGCTCGCCCTCCGCCCAGTCGTCCGACGTCGGCCAGAGCATGAACGCGGCGCCGTTGCCGTCGCCACCGACCGCACGCGCGCGGACGCTGAAGGTCCCGCCGACGTGGTCCCAGGCGTCGTCGGGCGTCCCGAACGTGCCGGCCGCGCCGCGCTTGCCGTCCATCGCGACGTCCATGTACCCGTCGTGCGCGCTGATGAGCGGCCCGGACCAGTACTTGCCGCCCATGCCGTCCGGGTAGGGCTGCCACGACCCGGCGTAGGTCGCCGCGAACGGCCCGTCGGCCGCCGCTGGGGTGTCGAAGTCCTCCGAGAAGGTCGGCGGACGACCGCCGGCGGGAGGCGTCGGCGTGGGGCTGGCGGTCGCGGCGGGCAGCACGGGCGTGGCGGTCGCCAGGCTGCCGAACTGGGTGCGGGCGTCGGCGCTCGAGACGGCGCCCACGGTGCCGGCGGCGAGGGCCGCCGACGCGAGGACGACGAGCGTCCGGACGGCCTTCACGGCGCGCTCCGGGTCCGGCCTGCGGCGGTGTCGTCGTCGACGGACCGCGCGGCGGTGGGTGTTCTGGACATGGTGGTGGTTCTGCTCTCCGGGGCGCGCACCTGAGCCGTGTCGCTGGTGAGGCGACGTCCCTGCGACCAGTGTCGGCGCGTCCGCGCCGGATGTCTGGACCGTCCGGTCGGCCTGCGGGATCGTTGCGGTGTCCCGCGTCGCGCACCGGACGGGAGGCACGGGTCTCCCCCGCCACGCGCGTCCCGACCCGCGCACCCGCCGGACGGGAGGCGCGGGCCGACCCCGCCACGCGCCTCCCGACCCGCACAACCACCCGACGGGAGGCACGGACCGACCCCGCCACGCGCCTCCCGACCCGCACAACCACCCGACGGGAGGCACGCGCCGTCCCCGCCACGCGCCTCCCGGCCCCCGCGGCGGTCGCCGCCGACCCGCTCAGGCCGTCGCGTCCCCCGTGGTGACGAGGTCGCGGACCACGCCAGGCAGCTGCTCCACGAGCGCGGTCATCGTGAAGGGGCCGCCGCGCGACGCGCGGCGCGCGGCCGTGCCGTGCACGACCGCCGCCGCGGCGGCGAGGTGCGCGAGTGCCTCGGGCCCCGGTTCCTCGCGGCCCGCCCGTGTCGCCACGAGCGCCCCGAGGACACCGCCCAGGACGTCACCGGCGCCGGCGGCGGCGAGCCACGGGGTCGCCGACGAGGCCACGAGCCGGACCGACCCGTCCGGGGTGACCACGTGCGTGTCGGAGCCCTTCAGCAGCACGACGCTGCCGGTCCGCTCCGCGGCGCGCAGGGCCGACCCGCGTGGATCGGCCTCGACGGTCTCCCGGTCGACGCCGAGCACGGTGGCGAGCTCCCCCGCGTGCGGTGTGAGCACCGCGCGCGGGCCGAGGTCGACGAGCGGGATCGCACCGGCGTCGACGACCACGGGGACGCCGTCGTCGGACGCGTGTCGGAACGCCTCGGCGGTGCGCTCGTCGAGGTCGTCGAGCGTGTCGGCCGAGATGCCGGAGCCGACGAGCCACGCCTGCACGCGGCCGACGCCGGCGACGACCTCGGGCCGGCGGGCGAGCACGGCGTCGGTCGCACGGTCCGGCCCGACGTAGCGGACCATGCCGACCCCGGTGTGCACGGCGGCGTCGACGCCCATCACGGCGGCCCCCGGGTACGCGGCCGAACCGGTCGCGACGCCGAGGACCCCGCGGCGGTACTTGGTGCTGTCGCCGGTCGGCGCGGTGGTCCACGCGGCGGCGTCGGACGGGGAGACGGTCACGAAGTCGGTCACCACACCCACGGTACGTCCGCGACGGTGCGGGCGTGCGGTGGTCGGGGACGCGGTCCGGGCGCGCGGCGTCGGGCACCACCGTCTCCGGGGCACGCCGCGTCCGGGGTCCGTCGGGGAATCGCGCACGGGTCGGGGGTGTTCGATGACCACGGCGCCGGGTGACCCGGCCCCACGGACCCCGAAGGAGCTCCCGCGTGACGCACGCCCTGTTCGAACCGATCACCATCCGCGACCTCACCGTCCGGAACCGTCTCTGGGTCTCGCCGATGTGCCAGTACTCGGTCGAGCGGCAGGACGGCGTCCCGACCACGTGGCACCTCGTGCACCTCGGCGGGTTCGCGAAGGGCGGCGCCGGTGCGGTCGTGGTCGAGGCGGCCGGTGTCGTCCCCGAGGGCCGGATCAGCCCCCAGGACGTCGGCCTCTGGAACGACGAGCAGCGCGACGCGTTCCGCCCGATCGTCGACTTCGTGCACGAGCAGGGCGCCGCGATCGGCGTGCAGCTCGCCCACGCGGGCCGCAAGGCCTCGACCCACCGCCCCTGGTCGACGACGCAGGGCAGCGTCCCGGTGTCCGAGGGCGGCTGGACCACGGTCGCGCCGTCCGCCGTCGCGTTCGGCGAGTACGCCGCACCCCGCGAGCTCGAGGTCGAGGACGTCCGCGTCGTCGCGCTCGCCTTCGCCGCCGCGGCCCGACGCGCGGTCGAGGCCGGGTTCGACCTGGTCGAGCTGCACGCCGCTCACGGCTACCTGCTCCACCAGTTCCTCTCGCCGCTGAGCAACCACCGCACCGACGCGTACGGCGGCTCGCTCGAGAACCGCGCCCGCGCCCTGCTCGAGGTCGTCGACGCCGTCCGCGCCGAGGTCGGCGAGGGGTTCCCGGTCGTCGTGCGCTTCTCGGCGACCGACTGGACCGACGGCGGGCTCACGCTCGACGAGACGGTCCAGGTGGCCCGCTGGGCGGCCGAGCACGGCGCCGACCTGGCCGACGTCTCCACCGGCGGCAACGTGCCGAGCGCCGCGATCCCGGTCGGCCCCGGCTACCAGGTCCCGTTCGCCGAGGCCGTCCGTCGGGGTGCGGGCATCGGCACGATCGCGGTCGGCATGATCTCGACGGCGTTCCAGGCCGAGCAGGTCGTCGCGACCGGACAGGCCGACGTCGTGATGGTCGGTCGCGAGTTCCTCCGCGACCCGGCGTTCGCGCTCCGTGCCGCCGCCGAGCTCGGGGTGTCGCTCGACTACGAGCCGCAGCAGTACCACCGCGCCCGCGTCACGGCCTAGGCCCACGGGACGACGCGGGGTGTGCCTCCCGGCCCGCCGGACGGGCGCCCCCGCGACCTGTACGTCCTCACCGCCTCCGCACCACCCACCCGCTAGGATGACCCTCACTGTGGACGATCCCCCGAACGCACCTTCGCCCTCCCACTCATCCGGCGCTCACTCGGTGAGCACCCCCTCCTCCCCTGCACCGGGGGGTGAGGAATGAGTCCCGTCGACGTCGTGATGCTGGTCGGCGGCATCCTGCTGACGCTCGGCACCGGCGTGTTCGTCGCGTCCGAGTTCGCCCTCGTGAACCTCGACCGTGCCGAGGTCGAGGCCCGTCGTGACCGCGGCGAGTCCGGCCTGACCCCGGTCATCAGCGCCCTCAAGGTCACGTCGACGCACCTGTCGAGCGCCCAGCTCGGCATCACGCTGACGACGCTGCTCACCGGCTACCTGCTCGAGCCGTCGATCGCGACCCTGCTCGAGGCACCGTTCCTCGCGGCGCAGCTCCCCGAGGCGGTCGTCGAGACCGTCGGGTCGATCGTCGCGCTGGTGATCGCGACCCTGCTGTCGATGATCCTCGGCGAGCTCGTGCCGAAGAACTTCGCGCTCGCGCTGCCCCTGCAGACCGCACGGCTCGTCGTCCCGCTGCAGATCGGCTTCACGACCGTGTTCAAGCCGGCCGTCGCCGTGCTGAACGGCACCGCGAACGCCGTGCTCCGGTCGATGGGCATCGAGCCACAGGAGGAGCTCTCCGGCGCCCGGAGCGCCGAGGAGCTCAGCTCGCTGCTGCGCCGGTCCGCGTCCGAGGGCTCGCTCGAGCAGGACACCGCCACGCTCCTCCAGCGCACCATCGCCTTCTCGGAGCTCGACGCGAGCGACGTCATGACGCCCCGCCCCCGCGTCTCGACGATCCGCGTGTCCGAGTCCGCCGAGGACGTCATCGCCCTCGCCCGCCGCACCGGGTTCAGCCGCTTCCCCGTCATCGAGGAGGACGCCGACGACGTCGTCGGCATCGTGCACGTCAAGCAGGCCGTCGCCGTCCCGCGCGAGAAGCGTCCCGAGGTGCCGGTCGGCGCCCTCATGACCGAGGCCGAGCGCGTCCCCGAGACGATGCCCGGTGACACGTTGCTCGCCGAGGTCCGCGGCCGCGGCTACCAGATGGTCATCGTCGTCGACGAGTACGGCGGCACCGCCGGCGTCGTCACGCTCGAGGACCTCGTCGAGGAGATCGTCGGCGAGGTGTCGGACGAGCACGACCGCGCCCGCATCGACGTCGTCCGCTCGCGCGGCTGGCTGACCTTCCCCGGGCTGCTCCGCCCCGACGAGCTCGAGGACCGCGCCGGGGTGACCGTGCCCGAGGACGGCCCGTACGAGACCGTCGGCGGCTTCGTGATGGCGACCCTCGGTCGCCTGCCCGTCGTCGGCGACGAGGTCGTGCTCGAGGACGGCGTCTTCCGCGTCGAACGCCTCGACGGCCGCCGCGTGGACCGGATCCGGTGGACCCCGAACACGCCGCCGGTCGACCCCACGCCCACCGGCAGCACGGGCACCACCGGCCCGGCCACCGGCAGCACGCCGACCAGCGGCACTGCGACCGCCGGCTCCGGCCAGCGTCCCGCGACCGGCATCATCATCCCCGCCACGAAGGAGCGCACCCGATGAGCGCCGCAGTGTCCAGCGGGGTCGTCCTCGCCGCCGGGGAGTCCGCCTCCGCCGGGTCCGACTGGTGGGGCATCTTCTGGCTCGTCGTCCTGCTGCTCGGCAACGCCTACTTCGTCGCCGCCGAGTTCGCAGTGATCTCGGCCCGCCGCTCGCAGATCGAGCCCCGCGCCGAGGCCGGGTCGAAGGCCGCGCAGATGACCCTGTGGGCGATGGAGCACGCCACGCGCATGCTCGCCACCACCCAGCTCGGCATCACGGTCTGCTCGCTGCTCATCCTCAACGTGTCCGAGCCCGCGATCCACCACCTGCTCGAGGTCCCGCTCGGCCTGACCGGGTGGAGCGTCGAGGTCATCGGCATCGTCGCGTTCGTGTTCACGCTGCTGCTCGTGTCGTTCCTGCACGTGGTGTTCGGCGAGATGGTCCCGAAGAACATCTCGTTCTCGATGCCGGACCGCGCCGCACTCGTGCTCGTGCCGACGCTCTGGTACATCGGCCACGGTCTGCACTGGGTCGTCGTCGGGCTCAACTCGGTCGCGAACGGCGTGCTGCGGCTCTTCAAGGTCGAGCCGAAGGACGAGGCCGTCAGCGCCTTCACCGTCGAGGAGGTGCAGACCATCGTCGAGCAGTCCCGCCGCGAGGGGACGCTCACCGACGACGGCAAGCTCGCGATGGCGTTCGAGTTCACCGAGAAGAAGGTCAAGGACGTCGCCGTCCCGATGGCCGAACTCGTGACGCTGCCCGACACCGCCACCCCCGAGGACGTCGAGCGGGCCGTCGCCCAGCGCGGCTTCTCGCGGTACGTGCTCGTCGGCGACGACGGCGACCCGACGGGCTACGTGCACGTCAAGGACGTCATCGACCTGCGGCCCGACGAGTTCGACGTGCCGGTGCCGCCGAAGCGGATCCGGCAGCTCATCTCGCTCTACACCGAGATGGACCTCGAGGACGCGCTCGCGACCATGCGTGCCGCCGGGCGCCACGTCGCGCGGGCGTTCGACGCGGACGGACGCACGACGGGCGTGCTGTTCCTCGAGGACATCCTCGAGGAGCTCGTCGGCACCGTCGAGGACGCGACCCGACGGCGGTAGCCGCGACGGACCGACGGGCGCGCCCCGCTCAGCGGCAACGCGGAGCGTTGCGCGGGGCGCGCCGACCGAGCCTGCGAGGGAGGCGCGGAGCCAGCTGGCACCGCGCCTCCCGTCGGTCCGTCGTCCGGTCGCGACCCCGCGTGGGTCGCGACCCCGCGTGGGTCGCGACGAGCGGCTACCAGCTGACCGGCAGCGGCTTGCCCTCCTCGTAGCCGGCGGCGGACTGGATGCCGACGAGCGCCCGCTCCGAGAACTCGGCGAGCGAGGACGCCCCCGCGTACGTCGCCGAGCTGCGGATGCCGGTGGTGATCATATCGAGCAGGTCCTCGACGCTCGGCCGCTCCGGGTCGAGGTAGATCGTCGAGGACGAGATGCCCTCGGCGAAGAGCGCCTTGCGCGCCCGCTCGTACGGGTCGAGCCGCTCGAAGCGCTCGCGCACCGCCTTGGCCGAGGCCATCCCCCAGCTCTCCTTGTACGCCTTGCCCGCGGCGTCGCGGCGCAGCACCCCTGGTGCCTCGAGCGTGCCGGCGAACCACGAGCCGATCATGACGCTCGACGCGCCGGCGGCGAGGGCCAGCGCGACGTCGCGGGGGTACCGGACGCCGCCGTCGGCCCAGACGTGGGCACCGAGGGACCTGGCCGCCGCGGCGGTCTCGAGCACGGCGGAGAACTGCGGGCGACCGACCGCGGTCATCATGCGGGTCGTGCACATCGCACCGGGGCCGACGCCGACCTTGATGATCGTCGCACCCGCGTCGACGAGGTGCGCGACGGCGTCGGCGGTGACGACGTTGCCGGCGACGATCGGCAGCCCGAGGCCGAGCGCGGACACCGTCCGGAGCGCACGGAGCATGCCCTCCTGGTGACCGTGCGCGGTGTCGAGCACGAGGACGTCGACGCCCGCGGCCGCGAGGGCCTTCGCCTTCGCGGCGACGTCGCCGTTGATGCCGACGGCCGCGGCGACCCGCAGGCGGCCGTCCCCGTCGACGGCGGGCGTGTAGATGTCGGAGCGGATGGCGCTCGTCTGGCTGGTGGTGCCGACGACGTGGCCGTGCCGGACGACGGGGGCGAACTCGACCTCGGCGGCGTTGAGCACGTCGTACACGTGCCGCGGCGTCCCGGCGTCCTCGGCGTCGATCGCGGTGGAGGGGCCGTGCAGCAGGTCGCCGAGCGTGGCGTCCGGGCCGGCGGTGCCGAGTCGCGTGGCCGGCACGCAGCCGAGGTACTCCCCCGCGGCGTCGCGGACGACGACCCCGCGCCCGGCGACCGGCAGGAGCTGCCCGAGCGCCTCGGCGACCGTGGTGTCGGCGCCCATGTCGTACGCGGTGTCGAAGTCGACCGGCTGGTCCTTGACCCAGCGGATCGCGGCGTCGAGGTCCTGCAGGTGCATGTCCTGCGGCAGCACGCCGAGGCCGCCGCGTCGGGCGAGGGTCGCGGCGAGGCGCGGGCCGGTGACCGAGTTCATGTTCGCGCTGACGATCGGGATCGTGGCACCGGTGCCGTCGGTCGTCGCAAGGTCCACGTCGAAGCGGCTCGTCACGCCGGAGCGGCTCGGGACGAGGAAGACGTCGGAGTAGGTCAGGTCGTGGGTCGGCCGCGTCTCGTAGAACCTCATGCCCACCACTGTACGGCTCCGCCCGACACGCGCGGGATGCCGGGAGGCGCGACCCGCCTCCGCCCCGCGGCGGACGGTCACCGCGGAACGGCTAGGCTGGCTGGCAGTGCGGAGCAGGGCTGCCCCGCACGACACACACGAGCATCTATCGACGGAGAGTGGGCGATCGGCTGTGTCGAGCCATCTGACGGGAACCGACGAGACCGCGGGCGAATTCGGTGCGAACGAGTGGCTCGTCGACGAGCTGTACGAGCAGTTCGTCGCCGACAAGGAGTCGGTGGACAAGTCCTGGTGGCCCGTCCTCGAGAGCTACCACCGCTCGCAGGGCGCACCCGCCGCGCCGACCGCGTCCGCCACCTCGACCGCGGCCCCCACGCCGGCACCGACCGCCTCGGCCGCACCCGCACCCGCGCAGTCGGGTGACGCCCAGGGCGAGGCACGCTCCGGCGGCCCCATCCAGGCGAAGACGACCTCGCGGCAGCCGACGCCGCAGCCGATCCCGGCCGAGGCGAACGACGCGACCGACGAGCACGACGAGACCCACGAGGACGTCGCCACCCCGCTCCGGGGCATGGCGAAGACCCTGGCGTCGAACATGGACGCGTCGCTGACCGTCCCGACCGCGACGAGCGTCCGCACGATCCCGGCGAAGCTGATGATCGACAACCGCATCGTCATCAACAACCACCTGCGCCGTGCCCGCGGCGGCAAGATCTCCTTCACGCACCTCATCGGGTGGGCGATGGTCGAGGCGCTCAAGGACTTCCCGAGCCAGAACGTCTCCTACGAGGAGCGCGACGGCAAGCCCTTCGTGGTCCAGCCCGCGCACGTCAACCTCGGCATCGCGATCGACGTCCCGAAGAAGGACGGCACCCGCTCCCTCCTGGTCCCGAGCATCAAGCGCGCCGAGACGCTGACGTTCGGCCAGTTCCTCAGCGCCTACGAGGACCTCGTCAAGCGCGCCCGCGACAACAAGCTCACCCCGTCCGACTTCCAGGGCACCACGATCTCGCTGACGAACCCGGGCGGCATCGGCACGGTGCATTCGGTCCCGCGCCTGACCAAGGGCCAGGGCTGCATCATCGGCGCCGGCGCGCTCGAGTACCCGGCGCAGTTCCAGGGCTCCGCGACGAAGACGCTCGTCGAGCTCGGCGTCGGCAAGACCATCACGCTGACGAGCACCTACGACCACCGCGTGATCCAGGGCGCCGGGTCGGGCGAGTACCTCAAGAAGGTGCACGAGCGACTCATCGGCGAGCACGGCTTCTACGAGGGCATCTTCTCGGCGCTCCGGATCCCGTACAAGCCGATCCAGTGGGCCAACGACATCAACGTCGACCTCGCACACCGGGTGAACAAGACCTCGCGCGTGCAGGAGCTCATCAACAGCTTCCGTGTCCGCGGGCACCTCATGGCGGACATCGACCCGCTCGAGTACCGGCAGCGCACGCACCCCGACCTCGAGATCGAGAACCACGGGCTGACGTTCTGGGACCTCGACCGCGAGTTCGTGACGGGCGGCCTCGCCGGCACCACGAACGCGCCGCTCCGCGACGTGCTCGGCATCCTCCGCGACGCCTACTGCCGCACGGTGGGCATCGAGTACATGCACATCCAGGACCCGGAGCAGCGCCGCTGGGTGCAGGAGCACATCGAGGTCCCGTACTCGAAGCCCTCGAAGGAGGAGCAGCTCCGGGTGCTCGGCAAGCTCAACGAGGCCGAGGCGTTCGAGACCTTCCTGCAGACCAAGTACGTCGGCCAGAAGCGCTTCTCGCTCGAGGGCGGCGAGTCCACCATCGCCTTCCTCGACACGCTCATCCAGCACGCCGCAGGCGCCGGCCTCGACGAGGTCGCGATCGGCATGGCCCACCGCGGTCGCCTCAACGTGCTGACGAACATCGCCGGCAAGACGTACGGGCAGATCTTCCGCGAGTTCGAGGGCTCGTCCCTCCCGGGCTCGGTGTCCGGCCAGGGCTCGGGCGACGTGAAGTACCACGTCGGCACCGAGGGCCTCTTCCGCGCGTCCGAC
Organism: Curtobacterium sp. MCBA15_004; assembly: GCF_001865055.2. Lineage (NCBI taxonomy): Bacteria > Bacillati > Actinomycetota > Actinomycetes > Micrococcales > Microbacteriaceae > Curtobacterium > Curtobacterium sp. MCBA15_004. Next base: position 2,166,657 of record NZ_CP126266.1, read on the forward strand.
GGGTCGAGCATCCCGGTGACGATCGCCGCGAACCCCTCCCACCTCGAGGCCGTCGACGGCGTGCTCGAGGGCATCGTGCGCGCCAAGCAGGACCGCACCCCGCCCGGCACCTTCGGCGTGCTGCCCGTGCTCGTGCACGGCGACGCGGCGATGGCCGGCCAGGGCGTCGTGGTCGAGACGCTGCAGATGTCGCAGCTCCGCGGCTACCGCACCGGCGGCACCGTCCACCTCGTCATCAACAACCAGGTCGGCTTCACCACCCCGCCGGAGTCGGCACGTAGCTCGGTGTACTCGACCGACGTCGCGAAGACGATCCAGGCGCCGATCTTCCACGTGAACGGCGACGACCCCGAGGCCGTGGCGCGCGTCGCCGAGCTCGCCTTCGCGTACCGCGAGGAGTTCCACCGCGACGTCGTCATCGACCTCGTCTGCTACCGCCGCCGCGGGCACAACGAGGGCGACGACCCCTCGATGACGCAGCCGCTCATGTACAACCTGATCGAGGCGAAGCGCTCCGTCCGCACGCTGTACACCGAGGCCCTCGTCGGTCGCGGCGACATCACGCAGGAGGAGTACGACGAGGCGCACCGCGACTTCCAGGACCGCCTGGAGCGCGCGTTCGCCGAGACGCACGAGGCCCAGACCGGCACCATGCCCGTCGTGACGGCCGACGACGCCGGCGCCGTGGACGGTCTCGAGCGTCCGACCGCGCAGCGCGACGACACCGAGGTCGAGGTGCACGACACCGCGATCAGCGAGGACCTCGTCCGGGCGATCGGCGACGCGCACAGCAACCCGCCCGCGGGCTTCCAGGTGCACCCGAAGCTGCAGCAGCTCCTCACCAAGCGCACCGAGATGACCCGCTCCGGCGGCGTCGACTGGGCGATGGCGGAGCTCATGGCCATCGGGTCGGTCCTCACCGAGGGCAAGCCGGTCCGCCTGGTCGGACAGGACGCCCGCCGCGGTACGTTCGTGCAGCGCCAGGCGGTGTTCCACGACCGCACGAACGGCCAGGAGTGGCTGCCGCTCGCGAACGTCACCGAGGACCAGGCGCGCCTGTACATCTACGACTCGCTGCTGAGCGAGTACGCGGCGATGGCGTTCGAGTACGGCTACTCGGTCGAGCGTCCTGAGGCGCTCGTGCTCTGGGAGGCGCAGTTCGGCGACTTCGCGAACGGCGCCCAGACGGTCATCGACGAGTTCATCTCGTCCGCCGAGCAGAAGTGGGGCCAGCGCTCCGGCCTGGTGCTCCTGCTCCCGCACGGCTACGAGGGCCAGGGACCGGACCACTCCTCGGCGCGCATCGAGCGGTACCTGCAGCTCTGCGCCGAGGACAACATGGTCGTCGCCCGACCGTCGACCCCGGCGTCCTGGTTCCACCTGCTCCGTCGCCAGGCGTGGGAGCGCCCGCAGCGCCCGCTCGTGGTGTTCACCCCGAAGGCGATGCTGCGCCTGCGCCAGGCCACCAGCCCGGTCGAGGCGTTCACCAGCGGCACCTTCCTCCCGGTCATCGACGACGATCACGTGACCGACAAGGGCGCCGTTCGTCGCGTCGTCCTGCACTCGGGCAAGGTGCACCACGACCTCCGCACCGAGCTCGACAAGCAGGACCGGTCCGACGTGGCCCTCGTCCGGCTCGAGCAGCTCGCCCCGCTCCCCCTCGACGAGCTGCTGTCCGTGCTCGCCGGCTACCCGGGCGCCGAGGTCGTCTGGGCCCAGGAGGAGCCCGAGAACCAGGGCGCGTGGCCGTACGTGTGCATGAACCTGTCGCCGCACCTGGACGGCCGTCCGCTGTCGGTCGCGTCGCGTCCCGCGAGCGCCGCTCCCGCGACCGGGTCGTCGAAGCGGTCCGCGCAGGAGGCCGCCGAGGTCATCCGCACGGCCCTGGGGTCGTGAACGCACCGCGCTGAGCGTGCGGAACGCCCCGTGTCGGAGTCCCTGGGACTCCGGCACGGGGCGTTCTCCGTGGTCCGGATGCGACACGACCGGAGGCGACGCGACGCGAGGACCGCACGCGACGACCGCGCGCGACGCGACCAGACGCGACGCGCCCCGGTCAGGCGAGCTTCGTGTACCGGACCCCGGCCTCGTGGTACCCGCGCTTCTGGTAGAACCGGTGCGCGCTGTCCGTGGCCGCGGCCGACACGGCGCTCAGGCGACGCGCGCCCTGCTCACGCGCCCACGTCTCGAACGTGTCGAGGAGCGCGGAACCGGTGCCGCGCCTCCTGTCCGACGGGTCGACGACGAGCAGCAGCAGCTGCGCCGTCGGCTCGTCGCTCGCGTAGGACCACGTCAGCTGCGCGCCCGCGACCGCGACCGCACGGCCGTCCTCGTCGCGGACCAGCCACGTGCGGTGGCCGGCCTCCGGCGTGAGCCGTTCCAGCCGCCCGCGCATGGCGGGCTCGTCGACGACGTGTCCGAGCAGTCGCACGAGCGCCGTGACGTCGCGGACGTCGGCGTCGGTCCAGGTGGCGGTCGACTCTGCGGCACGGGTCATGGGCCGACCCTACCGAGCGGAACCGCCGTGTGACGACCCCGCCGATCGGGTCAGTGCGTCGCCTGCTCCACGCGGATGCGCGCCAGGATCTCGGAGCGCAGCTGCTCGGGAGCGGTCTCGGCGCACGCGCGCTTCACCGTCTCCATGAGGACGACGCCGACGCGGTGCTCGCTCGTGCAGTCCTCGCAGTTCGCCATGTGCTCGCGGATGTCCGCGGCGTCCTCACGGCAGAGCTCGTCGTGCAGGAGTTCCTCGAGCTCGGCCTTCGCCTTCGAGCAGTCGCAGCCGCTCATCGTGCGTCCTTCCCGTCCGTGCGACCAGCGGTCGCAGCAGCCTTCTTCGTCGTGGCACCGCGACCCCGTCCACGCATCGTCGCCGTCGACGCTGCGTCCGGGACGATGCCGGTCTCGCGGGCGTGGTCGGCCAGGAGCCCACGGAGGAGCCGGCGGCCACGGTGGAGCCGACTCATGACGGTCCCGACCGGGGTCTTCATGATGTCGGCGATCTCCTGGTACGAGAACCCCTCGACGTCCGCGAAGTACACGGCCATCCGGAAGTCCTCGGGGATCGACTGGAGCGCGTCCTTCACGGCGGAGGACGGCAGGTGGTCGATCGCGTCGGCCTCGGCGGAACGGGCCGAGACCGACTGGGTGACGCTCTCCGCGCCGCCGAGCTGCCAGTCCTCGAGCTCGTCGATCGTGCCCTGGTACGGGTTCCGCTGGTTCTTGCGGTACGTGTTGATGAACGTGTTCGTCAGGATCCGGTACAGCCACGCCTTGAGGTTCGTGCCCTGGCGGAACTGCCGGAAGGCCGCGTACGCCTTGACGAAGGTCTCCTGCACCAGGTCGGAAGCGTCCGCCGGGTTGCGGGTCATGCGCATCGCGGCGCCGTACAGCTGGTCCATGAACGGCAGCGCCTGGTCCTCGAACAGGGCGCGCAGCTCGTGCTCGGAGACGGTCTTCTCGTCGGCCGGCTCGGGCTCGTCGGCGTCATGGTCCAGGCCGTCCTCGCCGGACGGGTCTGCGTCGCCGGACAGGTCGTCCGCGTCACCGGACAGGTCGTCCGCGTCACCGGACAGGTCTGCGTCAGCGGACGACGCGTCGCCGTCCTCGTCGAGCGCGTCCCGCTCCTCGGACACCGCGTCGAGCTGCTCCTCGGTCGCCTCGACCAGGTCGTGCGGTGCTGCCTGCGGTTCGTCGGTCGTCATCGCGGCCCAGTCTAGGCCGAGCGAGGTGGACGTCGCGGGCAGCACGAGCGGGGACGGACGCGTCCGCGCTGGTGCGAGTACTGCTGTCGCCAATGGTCCTCCCGGTGCGTTCAGTACCCTGGGGAACCGATGGCCGACACGACGCATTCCCAGCCGACCGATCCGTGGATCGCTCCCCTCGCCCGCGGGCCCCTGCGCGGCGACGTCGCCCTGCCCGGCTCGAAGTCGCTGACGAACCGGGAGCTCGTGCTCGCCGCCCTCGCCGACGGACCGTCCACCGTCCGGCTGCCCCTGCACTCCCGCGACTCGGCGCTCATGGTCGCCGCGCTCCGGCAGCTCGGCGTCGGCGTCGACGAGGTCGCCCCCGAGCCCGGCGCAGCCCCGAACCCGTACGGCCCCGACCTCCGCGTCACGCCCGCACCCATGCACGGCGGCGTGCGGGTCGACTGCGGGCTCGCGGGCACCGTGATGCGCTTCCTGCCGCCCCTCGCCGCACTCGCGAGCGGCCCGGTCACGATCGACGGCGACCCCTACGCCCGGAAGCGCCCGATGGCCGCGGTCATCCGGGCGCTCGTCGACCTCGGCGTGGACGTCACGGACGACGGCGACGGCGCGATGCCGTTCTCCTTCACGGGCACCGGCGCGGTCCGGGGCGGTGCGCTCACCATCGACGCGAGTGCGTCCTCGCAGTTCGTCTCCGGCCTGCTGCTGTCCGCGCCGCGCTTCGCCGAGGGGCTGCACCTCACCCACGTGGGCGAGCGGCTGCCGAGCCTGCCGCACATCGACATGACCGTCGCCGTGCTCCGCGCCCGCGGCGTCCGTGTCGACCAACCGTCGGTCGGCGAGTGGGTCGTGCACCCCGGGCCGATCGCGGCACGCGACGTGACCATCGAACCCGACCTGTCGAACGCGGCGCCGTTCGCGGTCGCCGCGCTCGTCGCGGGCGGCACGGTCCGCATCCGCACCTGGCCGACCGCGACGACGCAGGTCGGGGCCGACCTCGAGACGCTCCTGCCCCTGTGGGGGGCGACCGTGACGCGGGACGGCGACGACCTGGTCGTCGACGGCGGCGTCGGTGTCCGGGGTGGCGCCTCCCTCCCGGGTGTGACGCTCGACCTGACGCGCGGCGGCGAACTCGCCCCGGCGCTCGTCGCGCTCGCGGCGCTGGCCGACGGACCGAGCGAGGTCACCGGGATCGGCCACCTGCGCGGCCACGAGACGGACCGGCTCGCCGCGCTCGCGGCTGACGTCAACCGGTGCGGAGGCGCGGTGCACGAACTCAACGACGGCCTGCGGATCGAGCCGGCGCCGCTCCACGGCGGCGGCTGGGCCGCGTACGACGACCACCGGATGGCGACGGCCGGCGCGATCGTCGGCCTCGTCGTCGACGGCGTCGCCGTCGACGACGTCGGCTGCACCGCGAAGACCCTGCCGCAGTTCCCGGAGCTGTGGGCCGAGCTCGTCGCGACGTCCGGAGGTGCACGGTGAGCTGGTGGGACGACGTCGACGGCGACGACACCGAGGCGGACGAGCCGTACGGCCAGTACGAGTCCAAGGTCCGGATCCGTCCGAACCCGAAGGGCAACCGGCCGCGCACGAAGGTCCGTCCCTCGTACGACGACGCGGCCCGGGGGTGGGTGACCAACGTCGACCGAGGCCGGTTCGGCGTCCTCGTCACCGCGGACGACGGCGCAGTCGTCGCCGACGGCGCACCCGCGTCGATCGGGGCCAGCGCGGGCGAGGGCCGGGTCATCACGGCCACGAAGGCCCGCGAGCTCGGCAAGAAGTCGGTCGTCACGGGTGACCGGGTCTCGCTGGTCGGCGACACCTCCGGCGAGCCCGGGTCCCTGGCGCGGATCGTCAAGGTCGACGAGCGCAGCACGCTGCTCCGCCGCAGCGCCGACGACTCCGACGAGGTCGAGCGCGTCATCGTCGCGAACGCCGACCAGATGCTCATCGTCGTGGCCGCCGCGGACCCGGAACCCCGGACGCGCCTCATCGACCGCTACCTCGTGGCCGCGTTCGACGCCGGGCTCGACCCGGTGCTCTGCATCACGAAGACGGACCTCGCCGACCCGGCACCGTTCCTGGCGCACTTCGCCTGCCTGGACCTCCGCATCGTCACGAGCCGCTCCGACGACGTGCCGTTCGACGCGCTGCACGAGGTCCTCGACGACCAGGTCACCGTCACGGTCGGGCACTCGGGCGTCGGCAAGTCGACGCTCGTGAACGCCCTGACCGGGTCGACGCGGGCGACGGGCGTCGTCAACGCGGTGACCGGCCGCGGTCGGCACACCTCGTCGTCGTCGATCGCCCTGCGGGTGCGGGACGGCGGCTGGATCATCGACACCCCGGGCGTGCGGTCGTTCGGCCTCGGGCACGTCGACCCGGCCAACGTGTTCCGGGCGTTCGCGTCGCACGCGGTCCCGGTCCGCGAACCGGCCGACGGCATCCCGTTGGCCCAGGCGCACGACTGGGAGATCGTCGACCGCGTGCAGGACGGCGAACTCGGACCGACCGGCGTCGAGCGGCTCGACTCGTTCCGCGCGCTGCTCACCGGCATGGGCGCGGACGACCCCGGCACCGTCTGACCGCGGCCGGGCGTCGTCCGAGGTCCGGCCGCGGCTCCGGGGGGTCCCCCGGGTGTCCGGACGTCGGGCGGGCGTCGTTCCGGGTGCCCTGACGCCGGCCCGGTGCCGGGACGCCCGCGGGTGTACAGTCGACCCTCGTGTCTGAAGTTGCAAAGTACAACTTAATCGTCGCCCCCGAGGACGGCCCCCGCTCGCCGACCCACCACGCCGAGCACGCCGCGCCACGGCCTCCGCGCCGCCCGTCCACGCCGTCCACGCTGCGTCCGGAGCACCTCGGCCGCTCGCTGCGGGGCTTCGGGTCGCACATCCTCGTGCCGCTGTTCCTCGCGGTCGGCATGGCACTGGCGTACCTCGGCGCCTTCCACGCGCCGTCGCCGCACGAGCTCCCCGTGGGGATCGTCGGCCAGGGCGCCGCCACGCAGGTGTTCGCGCAGTCCGTGACCGACGGGTCCGACGGCAAGCTCGTCGCGCACGTCGTGCACTCGACCGCCGAGGCCGAGCGGCAGGTGCGCGACCGCGAACTCGCCGCCGTCTACGCCCCGGGCACCGACGGCGCGACGCTCTCCGTCTCGACCGCCGCGAGCGAGACGACCGCCACCGCGGCGCAGAAGGTGTTCCTCCCGATCGCCTACGCGCAGCACCTGCCGTTCGCCGTGCGGGACGTCGTCCCCACCGGCGACCAGGACCCCACCGGCCAGGGCCTGTTCTTCATGCTCGTCGGCCTGAGCGTCGGCGGCTACGCCTCGGCGATCGCCGTCGCCGCGTTCGCCACCCGCTTCCGCGCGGTGTGGACCGCCGTCGTCGGCGCCGCGACCGCCGCGGTCGTCGCCGGCATCGGCACCGTCGTCGCCGGGCCCGTGTACGGCGTGGTCCCGGACCACCGCTGGGAGGTCTTCCTGTTCGCCTGGCTGTACGACGCGGTGATCATCGCCCTCGGCGTCGGTCTGCACCCGCTGCTCGGCCGGTGGACGACCCCGGTCCTGACGATGCTCTTCGTGATGCTCAACTTCACGAGCTCCGGCGGGATCTTCCAGCCGACCTTCCAGCCCGGGTTCTTCGCCGCGCTGAACACCTTCTGGAGCGGTGCCGCCTGGCTCGAGGCCGCCCAGGACCTCGTGTACTTCCCGGGCGCCTCCCTCGGCCGCGCGTCCCTGGTGCTCGCCCTCTGGCTCGTGGTCGCGGTCCTGCTCGGCGCCCTCGTGCACGGCCTCGCCGCGCGCCGCACCCGGATCGCGCGTGACCGCGCCGTCAGCCGGCTCGAGGAGGAAGCGGTCGTGGCCGCCTGAGCGACCGCGAGCGCACCACGGTCGCACCGGGCCCGGCCGCTACGCTGACGACGTGGACCTCAGCGCCGACCTGGACTTCGCCCGCTCCCTCGCCGACACCGCCGACGCGATCAGCCTCGAGCGGTTCCGCGCGGCGGACCTGCACGTCACGACCAAGGCCGACAGCACGCACGTCACGGACGCCGACCAGGCCGTGGAGCGGGCCCTCCGCGAGCGGCTCGCCGCCGAGCGTCCCGACGACGCCTTCCTCGGCGAGGAGACGACCGCCGACACCGGTGCCGAGGCGACGAGCGAGGGGCACCGCCAGTGGGTCGTCGACCCGATCGACGGCACCGCGAACTACCTGCGCGGCGTCCCCGTCTGGGCGACCCTCATCGCGCTCGCGGTCGACGGCCGGCCGGTGCTCGGCGTCGTGAGCGCGCCGGCCCTCGGCAAGCGCTGGTGGGCGGCCGAGGGGCTCGGTGCACACTCGACCGACGGCCCGCTCCGCGTCTCGGGCGTCGCCGACCTGGCCGACGCGAGCCTCAGCTACAACAGCCTGCAGCAGTGGGACGACGACGACCGCCTCGACGCCCTCGTCGACCTGTCCCGCCAGGTGTGGCGCACCCGGGCCTACGGGGACATGTGGTCGTACATGCTCGTCGCCGAGGGCGTCCTCGACGTCGCCGGCGAGCCCGACCTCAAGCCGTGGGACATCGCCGCACTCGTGCCCATCGTCGAGGAGGCCGGCGGCCGCTTCACCTCGCTCGACGGTGACCCCGGCCCCTGGCACGGCAGCGCCCTCGCGACGAACGGCCTCGTCCACGACGCGGTCGTCGCCGTCGTCAGCCGCTGACGCGATCCCCGGGGGCGACCCACCGGCACCCCGGAGACCGCCGACGGGGGCGCCGACCACCGACTCCGGTGCCGACCGCCGGTCGCCGATCCCCGGCACCGGTCCCGTGCGACTCGCCGGGAAGCGCACTGCGTCCCCACGCGGACAGACCGTTCCGCTGTCAGCCGAACCGACCGATCCCGGTCGGACGCGACCGCACCCGCGCAGCCACCGCGTACCCCGTCCGACCCCCCGCACGAGGGCCGTCCCGGACGGGCGCGCCTGCCTGCACCGAGTGCACCGATCAGCTGTACCCCGACTCAGGTGGAGGCCGCCGGAGCGCTCCATCCGGACCACACGGCAGCACCCCCCGGACTGGGGACAACGGGCCGGGGCCGCCGGGCGTCGACCCCCTCGAACGAGGCTCCGACCTGGGTTACAGTCTCGCTGACGACAGGTCCACCACGCGCCGGGTTCCCTAGACCGGGCGCAGGGCCGGACCGGTCGTGTTTCGTCCCGAAACCCTAACCCGAGGGGTGGTACAGACGATGGCTTCATCGTTCCCGCGCGGAACCGAGTGCACCCTCACTCGTGCTCCGCATCACATCATCGACATCCACGGCGCGCGCTCCGTCGCCGCCACACGTCCGTCGGTCGTCACGGTCACCCGCCGTGCCGCCGACCGGTCCCCCGTCGCCACGGCTCCCCGCCGTGTCGCTGCACGGGTCCCCGCCGCCGCATCCGTCCCCGGACCCGGAGGCCGGTGAGTCATGGCACTCACCGGTCGCCGTCTCGAGGTCGACCGGATCGCGACCCTCGCTGCACTCCCTCGTGAGTCAGCGATGGTCGTCGTCGGCGACCCTGGTTCCGGACGCAGCAGCGTCCTCGGCGCGGTCGCAGACCGCGTCGCCCTCCCCGTCGTGCGGGTCGGAGGCAACGGGAGCGAGTCCCGTTGGCCCCTGGCCGGCGTGACGTCCCTGTTCACCGCGCTGGACGACCCGCGCGCCTCGGCACACATCGCCCTGCTCCTGCAGGCGAACGCCGCGGCGACCGCGGACACCGCGGCACCCGGCGCCCCGCAGACCGCCAGCGGGACGGCCGGTTCCGGTCTCGCGGCAGCGCACGACTTCCTCGAGGCCGTGCAGACGCTGACGCTGCCGCCGACGCTCGTGCTCGTCGACGACCTCGACCTGATGGACGCCGAGAGCCAGGAGCTCATCGCGTTCCTCGCCGGTCGTCTCGCCGGGACCGCGCTGCGGCTCGTCGTGACGGTCCGTTCGATCCCGGCCACCAGCCCGCTGGCGGCGCTGCCGACCCTGCGGCTCGAGCCGCTCGGTGCCGACGACGCCCTCGCGGCGGCACGCACGATGGCGCCGTCCGACGCGAACGACGGCGTCCTGACCGTCCTCGCCGAGGAGACCGGCGGCAACCCCGGTGCCCTGCGCGAGCAGCTGGACGTGCTCGGTCGCGACCAGCTGACGGGCTCGGAGCCCGTCGTGCTGCCCCTGCGCCCGACCGCGACGGCCGAGGCGATCACCGCACGACGGATCGGCGACGGTCTGCTCGGCACCGACGCGGGACGAGATCTGGACGTCCTCGCGCGGCTCGCCCTCGTGCCCGTCGCCCGCACGGCCGGCTGGGACCGCGACGCCCTCGACGAGCTGGCGGACGCCGGCCTCGTCACGGTGCGCGGGCAGACCGTGACCGTGCGCGACCCCCTGGTCCGCTCGGTCCTGTACTGGCGCATGCCCGCCCGGGCACGTCGGGCCGCGCACGCCGAGCTCGCCGCGGCGAGCGCCACCGCCGACCCGCGAGCCGCCGCGTGGCACCGCAGCTTCGTCGACGACGTCCCCGACGTCGTCGCCCTGCTCGACGCCGCGGCCGGGTACGTGTCGGACGGCGCCCCGCAGGCGGCCGTCGCCCTCGCCGAGCGTGCACTCCACGTCGGCTCGGGCAGCGAGCTGGAGCGGTCGGCACTGCTCCGGGTCGTCGAACTCCTGCTCGGCAACCGCCTGCTCGGTCTGGCCGCCCGGTACCTCGCCGCGATCGGACCGTTCCGGCACACCGAGGACGAGGTCCGTCGGCTCCGGCTGCTCTACTCCGTGCAGTACCTGCGCGGGGAGACCGTGCACGCCGACGAGCTGCTCGTCCCGGTGGGGCCGGACGCGGCCGAGGCGGGGGCCGTCGCCGGACTGCTCGCCATGGTGGCGAGCTTCCGCGCCGAGACGTGGGACCTCGACCAGGCACGTGACCTGCTCGCACGGGTCGACGCGCTCGACGTCCCGCTGTCGCCGCACACCGTCGAGATCGTCCGCGCCGTGGGCTGCTTCGTCGCGGCGCTCGACGGGACCCTCCCGCCGGACACCGAGCTGTACGACGGTCTGGCGACCGCCGAGCTGCTCGCGCTCTCGGACCCGGGCCTGCTCCTCGTGGCGCACGCCCTGAGCACCGCGGAGCGGTACCGGAGCGCCCGACGGGTGTTCGCGCTCGTCCTCGCCCGCAGCATGGAGACACGGGCCGTGTGGACCGAGGCGGCCCGGTACCTGACCGCCGAGAACGAGCTCCGGTCCGGCAACTACCGGCAGGCGCTCCGCGCGATCGACGCGTGGGAGGACGGCGCCGGGGCGGGACCCCGTCAGCCGGCACCGTCCCGGGCGATCGCGGTGGCGTGGCGGCACTTCGCCGAGGGCCGTTCACAGGACGCGCTCGAGGTGATCGACCGCTGCCTGGCACTGCGCACGACGAACCTGCTCTGGGCGACCACCGCCCGGCTGCACGCGCTCCGCGGGCGGATCCTGCTGCTCGACGGCCGGGCCGAGGAGGCCGTGGTCGCCCTCGAGGCGGCCGACGCCATCGCCCGACCGCTGCGGAACCCGACCGTGCTGCGGCACCTCGGGGACCTCGTCGAGGCGAACGTCCGACTGGGCCGCACGGACGACGCGCGCGCCGTCACGGCGCGCCTCGCGGCGGACCACCACGCCCGCCCGTCCCGCTGGGGCGCGCTCGTGCTTGCCAGGAGCCTGGCGCTCGTGGCCGACGACGCCACGCGTGACACCGCCCGTCGACGTGCGCTCGAGCTGTTCCAGCCGCACGACTCGCCGTACGAGCGTGCTCGCACGTTCGCGGCGCTCGCGGCGATCGCCTCCGCCGCCGAGCGTCCCCGGCTGGGAGCGGCGGCGGCCGCGGCGTACGAGGCGGCCGGCCTGCGCCGTCCGCTCGTGACGCCGGCGCCGACGGCGGCGATGCCCGCCTCCGGTGCGCTGTCGTCGTTCCGCTCGGGTCCCGTCGCCTCCGCACAGGAGGCGGGTGCGCCGCGCAGCGCCCCGGACGCGTCCACGGTGCTCACCTCGCTGACCGCCGAGGAGCGTGCGGTCGTGCAGAAGGTCACCGAGGGGTTCCGCAACCGCGAGATCGCGTCGTCGCTGTTCATGTCGCAGCGCACGGTGGAGCTGCGGCTCACGCAGATCTACCGCAAGGTCGGTGCGCGCTCGCGCTCGCACCTGGTCGCGCTGCTCACCTGATCGGCGCGGGTCGCGGTGGACGCGACCACACGACGGAACGGGAGGCCCGGTACCAGCTGGTACCGGGCCTCCCGTTCCGTCGTCCCGCCCCGTCGACGACGTGGGTCGCCTTGCGGGAGTCCGCACCGGGTCCTGCCCGGTCGCACCGCGAGCGCGGTGAACCGCAAGAGGCGGTGGTCGCCGTTGTCAGGGCCGTGCCCTCCGCGGGACGCTTCTGGTGCACCGACCGCCGTGCCCTCCCCCGAGGGCAGGCCCGCGTACCCCGTCCGGTACCCGAACCGTCGACCCGCGGACCCGTCGTCCGTCCTCGCCTGATCCGAGGACGGGCCCGGACCGCCCGACGGTCCCGGACGCGCGGCCGACCCGGCGGCGGTCGGTGCCGACCTCCGGCTCCACCAGGAGTCCCCTCCCTGCGAACGGACCCCAGATGTGCGGCATCATCGCGGTGCGCGTCACCGACGACGCGACGCCCTTCCTGCTCGACGGCCTCGAGCGGCTGGACCACCGCGGGCACGACTCGGTCGGTGTCGCGGTGCGGACCGCGTCGGGACGGATCGCGACGACGCGGACCCTGACCCGTGTCGGTGACCTGCGGACGCGGCTGGCCGGTCGGTCGGGCACCGTGCCGGCCTCCGACGCGTCGACCGGCGTCGGGATCGGGCACGTGCGGCGGGCGACGCACGGGCCGGTGCGCGAGGCGGACGCGCACCCGCACGCCGACTGCACCGGCCGGGTCAGCATCGTGCACGACGGCGTCGTCGACAACGCCCGGCGGCTGCGCACCGTGCTCGAGCGACAGGGGCACGTCTTCACCTCGGACGTCGACTCCGAGGTCATCGCCCACCTCGTCGAGCGAGCCCTCGTCGTGGACCCGGACCTCATGCTCGCCGTGCAGCTCGCCACCGCCCAGCTCGAGGGGTCGTGGGCGCTCGTCGTGCTGGACGCCCGGGACGGCCGGATGGTCGCGGCGGCGAACGGGTCGCCGCTCGTCGTGGGGCGGTCCGACCGCGGCGACTTCGCGGCGAGCGACGTCGGTGCGATCGCCGCCTGGTGCGAGACCTTCGTCCCGCTGCGCGACGGGGACGTGGTCGAGCTCGGCGAGGCGTGGGCGTGGTCCTCCGAGGGGATCGCCGTCCCGGTGCCGTTCCCGACGCCGTCCCCGTTCGCCGCCGTCACGCCGGACCGCGGCCACCACCCCGACCACATGGCGAAGGAGATCGCCGAGCAGCCCGCCGTCGCCCGCGACCTGCTCGCCCGCCTCCGGCACCGCACGGTCGACGGCAGCACCTGGGCCGGTCTCGGGCTGCCGGCCTTCCGGCGACTGGCGGTCGTCGCGTGCGGGACGTCCCTGCACGCCGGGCAGGTGGTCGCGGGCACGATCCGCACGCTCGGCGGGGTCCCGACCGACGTCGTCGTCGCGAGCGAGGCCGAGCAGGTGGTCCTCGGGCACGGCACCCTGGTCCTCGCGATCGACGGGTCGGGTGAGACCGCCGACGTCCTGCGGGCCCTCGACCAACTCGACCCGCGGCACCCGGTCCTCGCGCTCACGGACGACGTGCACTCGTCCCTCGCCCGCCGCGCCGACGCCGTGCTCGACTGCCACACCGGGCCCGAGGTCGGCGTCGTCGCGACGAAGCGCTTCACCGCGCAGGTCGTGGTCGGCGTGACGACCGTGCTGTCCGCGCTGGTGGCCTCCGGACGCCTCGACACGGCCCGGGCGACCGCACTCGTCGAGGACCTCGCGGAGCTGCCCGACCGGATGAGCGCGGCCGCCGCCGTGGCCGCCGAGCGGATCCCGCTGCTCGCCGCCACCGTGCGGGACGCCCCGGGGTTCCTGCTCACCGGACGCGGCCCCGGCCTCCCGTACGCCGCCGAGGGCGCCCTGAAGCTCACCCAGCTGAGCGGCCGGTGGGCGGAGGCGCACCCGGCCGGCGACCTGCAGCACGGCCTGCTCGCACGCGTCGACGAGGGCACCCCGGTGCTGGTCGTCGACCACGGCGACCGACGCCTGCAGACCGCCGTCGCCCACGTGCGGGCGCACGGCGGGTTCGTCGTGACGATCGGCGGCGAGGACTCGGACGTCCCCGTCCTGTCCGCTCCGGGTGGTCTCACGACGACGGGACCGGCACGCCCGGGCGGGACGACCGGCCTGGCGTGGGGCCGCGACCTCGCGCCGTGGGGTCCGGTCGAGGCGGTCGTGCCGCTCCAGATGCTCGCCCGGGAGCTCGCGCTGCAGCACGGGTTCGAGGTCGACAAGCCGCGTCACGCGGCGGGGTCGGTGACGGTCCGATGGCCCGGCACAGCAACACCAACCGGGTGACGGTGGTCGTCGCCGTGACGACCGGGCTCGTCGTCGTCGCGACGCTCGTGCTCGTGGTCGTCTCGACGCTGTCCGGGGCCTGACCGGACCGGGACCCGGAGCGGCCGCTCCGGTCCGCGCGGCGTCACGCTCGTCACGACCCGTCCAGCGCCGTCATCGGCAGGCCTGCCATCCTGGTGCCTTGACCTCCGCCACGCCCTCCCTCGTGTTCATCGCCGTCCTCGTCGGCGCAGTCCTGCCGTTCGTGCCGTTCGTCGGCCGGGTCGCCCGGATCGCGGCCACCATCGCCCACGAGGTCGGACACTGCGTCGTCGTCGTGCCGTTCGGCGGCCGCATCGACCGGATCGACCTGCACGCCGACGGCTCGGGTGAGGCCTGGGTCCGGCTCGGCCGGGTGCCCGGTGCCGTCCGGTGGCTCGTCCGCGTCCTGAACCTGTTCGCCGGCTACAGCGCACCGGTGTGGGCCGGCGTGCTGCTGCTCACCGGGGTCCTCGACGGGTCGCGGTGGCTGCCCGTGGCGGTGCTCGCCGTGATCGGGCTCGTGGCGCTCGCCTTCGTCCGCAACTGGTTCGGCCTGCTCGTCGTCGTCGGGTTCGACGCGCTCGCGCTCTGGGTGGCACTGCGCCCGTCCGAGGCCACCGTGCTCGTCGTCGCCGCCGTCGGGGCGCTCTTCGTCGTCGACGGTCTGCGCTCGGTCGTGCAGGTGGCGCGCTGGCTGCTGACCGGGGCCCGGGTGCAGACGGACTTCCACATCGCCGCCGCCGAGATGCGGGTGCCCGCGGTGGGCTGGTTCGTGCTGTTCCTGGCGGGGAACGCGCTGGCGGTGTGGCTCGCCCGGGAACCCCTGCTCGCGGTGTGGGACACGATCGCGGCCGGGGTGCGGGCGCTGGTCTGACCCGGCCCGCAGAGCGAGCAGGATGGGACCGTGCACGTCGACGTCGTCCTCACCGCCCTCGGGTCCAGCCACCATCCGCTCGCCGCGGAC
Organism: Curtobacterium sp. MCBA15_004; assembly: GCF_001865055.2. Lineage (NCBI taxonomy): Bacteria > Bacillati > Actinomycetota > Actinomycetes > Micrococcales > Microbacteriaceae > Curtobacterium > Curtobacterium sp. MCBA15_004. The sequence goes on from NZ_CP126266.1 coordinate 2,181,878, forward strand.
TTCGCCGACTTCGTGCGGACCCACGGCGACACGGCCCTCCGGCGTGACGGGCGGCCGGAGCACCTGACCGCGTCCTGCTTCGTGCTCTCCCCCGACCACCGGCAGGTCCTGCTCTGCCTGCACCGCAAGGGCGGGTTCTGGGTGCAGTTCGGCGGGCACCTCGAGCCGGACGACGTCGACCTCGCCGCAGCCGCCCGCCGCGAGACCCGCGAGGAGTCCGGGATCGCCGACCTCGAGCTGGTGGACACGGGCATCGCCGACCTCGACCGGCACGCGCTGCACGACGGGTTCGCCTGCGCGGCGCACCGTGACGTCGGGTTCGTGGCCGAGGTGGATCCGGCCGCCGCGACCGTCGTGAGCGACGAGAGCGACGACGTGCGCTGGTTCGCGGTCGACGCACTGCCGTCGCCGCTCGCCGACGGGTTCGCGGCGCGGCTCGCCGCCGTCCTCGCCGACCACACCGGCGACCGCGACCGCCTCGCCGGGCACCACGCCGCCCCGGCCACGTAACCGGAGGTCGCAGACACCCCGCCGCGCACGACGGCCTGCGAGAGTACCGGGACCACCACCAGCTCACGGAGGGACCCCATGGCGCACGAGCACGGCTTCGCCACCGAACAGGTGCACGGCGGCTTCCTGCCCGACACCGCACACGGCGCACGGGTCCCCGCGATCCACATGTCGTCCGGGTTCCTGTTCGACGACTTCGAGCAGGCTCGGGACCGCTTCGCGGGCACGGACGACGGCTACACCTACACCCGCCTCGGCAACCCCACGAACGCCGACGTCGAGCGCCGCGTGGCCCTGCTCGAGGGCTGTCCCGAGGCGATCCTGGTCGGCAGCGGGCAGGCCGCCGCGACGATCGCGTTCCTCGGTGTCCTCCAGGCCGGCGACCACGTCGTCAGCGCCCGCAGCATCTACGAGGGCACCAAGGGGCTGCTCGTCCAGAACCTCGGCCGGCTCGGCATCGACGTCGACTTCGTGTCGGACCAGCGCGACCTCGACGAGTGGTCCCGGCTCGTCCGACCGAACACGAAGGCGTTCTTCGCCGAGACGATCCCGAACCCGAAGAACGACGTCCTCGACGTGACCGGCGTCGCGGACACCGCGCACCGCGCCGGCGTCCCGCTCATCGTCGACAACACGCTCGCGACCCCGTACCTCGTCCGCCCGGTCGAGCACGGCGCCGACATCGTGGTGCACTCGGCGTCGAAGTTCCTGTCCGGCCACGGCGCCGGGCTCGGCGGCCTGGTCGTCGACGGCGGCCGGTTCGACTGGGGCGCCGAGCCCGGCCGCTTCCCGCACCTCACGCAGCCGGAGCCGTCGCTCGGCGGGCAGAGCTACGTCGAGCGGTACGGCCGGCGCGCGTTCGTGGTCTTCGCCCGCGACGTCGTCGCCGCCCGCATCGGGGCATCGCCCTCCCCCTTCAACGCCTTCCTGCTCCGCCAGGGCATCGAGACGCTCAGCCTGCGCGTCGAACGGCACAGCGCGAACGCGCTGGCCGTCGCGTCCTTCCTGGAGGCACAGCCGGAGGTGACGAGCGTCGACCACGCGGGTCTCGCCTCCAGTCCGTACCACGACCTCGCCCAGCGCTACCTGCCCCGCGGAGCCGGCTCCGTCTTCGCCTTCACGCTCGCCGGCGGCGAGCCGGCGGCACGCGCCTTCACCGACGCCGTGCAGCTCATCAGCCGGATGACCCACCTCGGCGACGTGCGCACGCTCGTCCTGCACCCCGCGACCACCACGCACGCGGGCCGCACCGCGGCCGAGCGCGCGGACATGGGCATCGACGACGGCCTGCTCCGGCTGTCGGTCGGCATCGAGGACGTCGCCGACATCATCCGCGACGTCGAGCGCGGGCTCGCCGCGGTGCGCGCACTCGGTCAGGGCGCCGCGTCCGGCGGGGCCGTCACGTCGGCCGCCGGCGACGGCCGGGAGGCGCGCCCCGCGTCCGGCGGGGCCGTCACGTCGGTCCCGCGCGACGGCCGGGAGGCGCGTCCCGCCTCCGTGCCGGACGTCGCGGCGCTCGCGCACACCGTCCCGCAGGCGCACGTCCTGTCCGAGGACCTCTGACGATGGGCGCACTGCAGCACGTCGGGTACTTCTTCTCGCGCGGGTTCGGCCCGCAGGCATGGGGTCGTGCGGACTGGGACTGGGGCCACGACTGGACGAAGCCCGACCTCTACCAGCAGTCCGTGCGCGCGCTGGAGCAGGCCGGCCTCGACCTCGTCATCGCCGAGGACGCGATCTCGCTCGGCAACCCGGCGACCCTGGACCTGCGGATCCGCCAGGCGTACGGCGGCCCGAAGCACGACCCGCTCCTGCTCGCGCCGTACCTGTTCGCGGCGACGTCGCACATCGGGATCGTGCCGACCGTGAACGCGGGCATCACGCCGCCGTACCTGGCCGCCCGGCAGGCCGCCACGCTCGCGCACCTGTCCTCCGACCGGTTCGGACTGAACGTCGTCACCGACACCGGCAGCGCCCGGCACGTCGGCGCCGCCCCGCTGCCGCACGACGCCGCGTACGACCGCGCCGAGGAGTGGATCACCCTGCTGCGTCGGCTGTGGCACTCGTGGGGCGACGGGTACGTCGGGGACCGCTCCTCCTGGCACTTCGCGGACGGGGACGCACTCGACGCGTTCCACCACGAGGGCGCGTACTTCACCGCCGACGGCCCGCTGAACGCGCTGCCGCTCGAGCGCGACCCCGTCGTGGTCTCCCCCGGCGGCTCGGGACGTGGACTCGGCTTCGCGGGCACGCACTCCGACGTGCAGCTCGCGCTCGCACCGCTGACGTCCGCTGCGGTCCGGGACTACCGGGCGCGTGTGCACGCCGCCGCGACCGAGGCCGGACGCCGTCCGGAGGACGTCCGGGTGCTGTTCGTCCTCAAGCCCGTCGTGGTGTCCTCGCCCGAGGAGGCCGACCGGCTCGTCGCCGTGTCCGCGCACCCGTCGGACGCCGAGCTCCGTGCGGCGGCGGTGGCCTGGTCGAGCGACTCCGAGACCGACCTGCTCGCGCTCGACCTCGACGCACCGATCCCGGACGGCACCTTCGGCGAGCACGTCTCCGCCGGCACGATCCGCGGGCTCCTCGGTGACACCCCGGACGCACCCCTGCGCGAGCTGCTCACGCGGAAGGCCCGGCTGGGGCGGATCAGCACGCGCGAGGGCTTCGTCGGGACCGCCGAGGAGTTCGCCGACTTCGTCGAGGGGCTCGGTACCGACGCCGACAACGACGGCGTGATCCTGTCGGGCGACCTGCACCCGGCACAGGTGTACCGGATGACGGGCGACCTCGTCCCCGCGCTCCGGCGCCGCGGCGTCCTGCGCAGCGAGTACGGCGACGGCGGGCTCCGGGCGAACCTGTTCGACTTCTGACGGCGCGAACGGCGAACGCCCCGGTGCCGTCCGTGGGGACGACGCCGGGGCGTTCGGTGGTGCCGGGCGACGGCAACAGCGTGACAGCGGATCGGACGGTCGGCAGGTGGTGGAGATGGGGGGAATCGAACCCCCGTCCATCGCTGCAGTTCGACGTCTTCTACGGGCGTATCCGGATGATGCGTTCTGCTCGGCCCCGTCCTTTGCTACCGGCTTCTAGGACGACGGGCCCAGTCTCAGTGCAAGTCCCACACGGCCCTGAGGCGCAACCGTGCAGCAAGTCCTCTGGATGACGCCGGAACTCAGGTTAGAAGACGATCACCTGGCCGACGGACTTCATGTGCTGGGCTGCTTACGCAGCGAGAGCGAAGTCAGTGCGCTTGGAATTGGCACTTGTTGTTTTCCACGGATCGTTCACGAGATGACCGTGGGTCCTCGGCCCGCTTCCCGTCGGCGCACAGGCAATGTCGAAACCGATCATCCCCGTACAGGCCGAACCGAGCGAGCCGCTGTCACGCTGTTGAGTTGCCAACGCTCCCGGAGGAGCGGTGCTCCCGGAGGAGCGGTGCTCCCGGAGGAGCGGTGCTCCCGGAGGAGCAGTCCCTCAGTCTAGACGACCGAGGGGTGGATTGTCACGGTCAGTCGCCGAGCCGGTTGCGCGAGCGCATCGCCCGCTCGGCCTCGCGCTTGTCGGTCTTCTCGCGCAGGGTCTGGCGCTTGTCGAACTCGCGCTTGCCCTTCGCGACCGCGATCTCGACCTTGGCGCGTCCGTCGTGGAAGTAGATCTGCAGCGGCACGAGCGTGTAGCCACCCTGTGCCGTCTTGTGCGAGATCTTCACGATCTGCTGCTTGTGCAGCAGGAGCTTCCGCTTGCGCCGGGGTGCGTGGTTGTTCCAGGTGCCCTCGGTGTACTCGGGGATGTGCACGGCGTCGAGCCACGCCTCGCCCTTGTCGATGAACGCGTAGCCGTCGACGAGCGAGGCACGACCCTCACGCAGGGACTTCACCTCGGTGCCGGACAGCACCATGCCCGCCTCGTACGTGTCCTCGATGAGGTAGTCGTGGCGCGCGCGACGATTGGTCGCCACGATCTTCTCGCCGCGTTCCTTCGCCATGGTGGTTCCCTCCGAACGGTCGCTGCCGGGGTGTCCCGACGGCACGACCGGTGCCGTGCTCTGCTCGCTGCCGGTGTGCAGCCCTACAGCCTAGTGAACACGAACGGGGCCGCGCACCTTCCTGGGCGTGTCCGCCCTGGCGCGTCGGCCCCGTCCGGGTGTCCGCAGGAGGATCAGACGCGCAGGTACCGTCGGATCGCGATGGACGCTGAGACCCCGGCGAGCAGGACACCGATGACGATGACCGCCGGGACGACCACGGCCGCATCGCTCATGCCGATGAACGCCGTCCCGGAGAACCGTCGCGCAAGGTAGTTCCGGACGAAGAACCAGACGACCGCGGTGATCGCACCACCGGCGAGGACCGCCCCGATGGCCGCGGCGATCACCCCCTCGAGCACGAACGGTGTCTGGATGAACCGGTTCGACGCGCCGACCAGTCGCATGATCCCGAGTTCGCGGCGTCGACTGAACGCCGACAGCCGGATCGTCGTCGCGATGAGCAGCACCGCGGCGACGAGCATGAGCGAGGCGATGCCGATCGCGGTGTACGACGAGGCGTTGAGCAGGTTGAAGATCGGCTGCAGGTAGCCCCGCTGGTCGACCACGCTCTGCACGCCGGCGACCTTCGACAGGCTCTCGACGAGGACGTCGGACTGCGACGGGTTCTTCAGGTTCACCCAGAAGGTCTCGTTGAGGTACTCCGGCTTGACGAACTCCGTGGCGGGCGAGTCCTTGAACTGCTGCTTGAACCGGGTGAACGCCTGGTCCTGGTCCTCGTAGTAGGTCTTCTCGATGTATGGCTTGAGCGTCGACGAGTCGAGCTGTGCCTGCACCTGTTCGCGCTGGTCGTCGGTCGCCTTGGCGCCCGTGCAGTTGCCCGTGGTGTCGGTGTCGGTGCAGAGGTAGACCGCCACCTGGGCCCGGTCGTACCAGTAGCCCTTCATCTGGTTGATCTGCATCTGCAGCAGGATCGCGGTGCCGACGAAGGTCAGTGAGATGAAGGTCACGAGGACGACCGACACGACCATCGACGCGTTGCGCCGCAGGCCCGAGCCGACCTCGGACATGACGAGCCCGAGCCTCATCGGATGAGTCCCGGGATCGTCTGGATGCCCGTGGTGTTCGACACCGCGGCGCTGCGCTGGACCGGGACCGCCTGGGTCTGGTACCCGCCCGACTGCTCGTCGCGCAGCACCGTGCCGTTCGACAGCTCGATGACCCGTCGCTGCATCTGGTTCACGATGCTGGCGTCGTGCGTCGCCATGAGCACGGTGGTGCCTCCCTGGTTGATGCGTTCGAGGAGCGCCATGATCCCGGCCGACGTGGTCGGGTCGAGGTTGCCGGTGGGCTCGTCGGCGAGCAGGACCGCCGGCTTGTTGACGACGGCGCGCGCGATCGCCACGCGCTGCTGCTCACCACCGGACAGCTCGTGCGGCATGCGCGTCGCCTTGCCGGCCAGGCCGACGAGCTTGAGCACGTCCGTCACGGCCTCGCTGATGAAGCCCTTGCTCTTGCCGATCACCTGCAGCGAGAACGCGACGTTGTCGAAGACGTTCTTGTTCGGCAGGAGACGGAAGTCCTGGAAGACGACGCCGAGGTTGCGCCGGAAGTACGGGACCTTGCGCGACGACAGGGCACCGAGCCGCTGGCCGAGCACGTGGATCTGCCCGCGCGAGGGCTTCTCCTCCTTGAGCACGAGGCGCAGGAAGCTGGACTTGCCGGAACCGGACGCGCCCACGAGGAAGACGAACTCCCCCTTGAGGATCTCGAGGGAGACGTCGTCGAGCGCCGGACTCGGGTTGCCCGAGTAGACCTTGGTGACCTGGTCGAATTTGATCATGACCGGATCAGGGTAGGTCGGCCGGACCGGAAGTCAACCGAGGCGCGCGGCTCAGCTCCCCCACGAGGACGCTCAGGAATCGCCGCCCTGCTTGCGCCAGCGGATGCCCGCGTTGATGAAGCCGTCGAGGTCGCCGTCGAAGACCGCGGACGGGTTGTTGACCTCGTGCTCGCTCCGGAGGTCCTTGACCATCTGGTACGGCGCCAGCACGTAGGAGCGGATCTGGTCGCCCCAGCTCGCCGTGATGTTGCCGGCGAGCTCCTTCTTCTTCGCGTTCTCCTCCTCCTTCTTCAGGAGCAGCAGGCGCGACTGCAGGACCCGCATGGCCGCGGCGCGGTTCTGGATCTGCGACTTCTCGTTCTGCATCGAGACGACGGTGCCGGTCGGGATGTGGGTCAGGCGGACCGCGGAGTCGGTCGTGTTGACCGACTGCCCACCGGGGCCGGAGGACCGGAAGACGTCGACCCGGATGTCGTTCTCGGGGATGTCGATGACCTCGGTCTCGGGCATGAGCGGGATGACCTCGACCGCGGCGAACGACGTCTGGCGCTTGCCGGCCGCGCCGAACGGCGACATCCGCACGAGGCGGTGCGTGCCGGCCTCGACGGACAGGGTGCCGAAGGCGTGCGGCGCGTCGACCTCGAACGTGGCCGACTTGATCCCGGCTTCCTCGGCGTAGGAGGTGTCCATCACGGTGGTCTTGTAGCCGTGCTGCTCGGCGTACCGGAGGTACATGCGCAGGAGCATCTCGGCGAAGTCGGCGGCGTCGACACCACCCGCCCCGGCACGGATCGTGATGACCGCCGGACGGTCGTCGTACTCGCCGTCGAGGAGCGTCTGCACCTCGAGGTCGCCCATGGTCTTCTGGATCGCCTTGAGCTCGGCCTGGGCCTCGACCGCGGACTCCTCGTCGTCGGCCTCGTTCGCCATCTCGACCAGGACCTCGAGGTCGTCGATGCGCTGCTCGGTGTCGGTGATCTTGCGGAGTGCTGCCTGACGGTGGGACAGCGCACTCGTCACCTGCTGCGCGTGCTCGACGTCGTCCCACAGGTCGGGGGCGCCCGCCTGCTCGCTGAGTTCGGCGATCTCCTGCTGCAGGCGGTCGACGTCGACCACCGAGCGGATGTTGCCGAACGTCTCGCGGAGGGAGGAGAGCTGCTCGGAGAAGTCCAGTTCGACCATGGTGCCCGATCCTACCGGTGCGCACCGGCCCGGAGGCCCGCCCCACCTCCGCCTGTGGACTGGCGCCCGCCCCGCGGCGGCTGTGGAGGACGGAGGCCGCCTCCCGAGCGTGCGCGGCCGAGCAGCCGCGCACGGCGCGGCGGATCAGCGGCCGAGGAGCGGCGCGCGCGACGCCATCCCGGCAGCACCGGCCCGCGCGACCGCGTCCGGCAGCGCCGCGAGGAACGCGTCGACGTCGGCCTCGGTCGAGGTGTGCCCGAGCGTGATCCGCAGTGCCCCGCGCGCGTCCTGCTCGTCGAGGCCCATCGCGAGGAGCACGTGCGACGCCTCGGGCACGCCGGCCTGGCAGGCGGACCCGGTGGACACGGCGACCCCGGCGGCGTCGAGGAGGAACAGCAGCGAGTCGCCCTCGCACCCGGGGAACGTGAAGTGCGCGTTGCCCGGCAGCCGGTCCACCGGGTCGCCCATGAGCACCGCCGAGGGCACCGCAGCCACCACCCCGGCGACGAGTCGGTCCCGCAGCGCGGTGACGTCGGCGTGCGGGGTCCCCGCCGCCACGCCGAACGCGGCGGCCGACGGCGCGTCCTGCGTCCCGCTGCGCACCTGGCGCTGCTGGCCACCGCCGTGGATGAGCGGTTCGACGGTCGAGCCGCGGCCGAGCACGAGCGCTCCGATGCCGACCGGTCCCCCGACCTTGTGCGCGGAGACGCTCAGCGCGTCGAGGCCGGACGCGCGGAACGACAGCGGGACCTGCCCGTAGGCGGCGACCGCGTCGCTGTGCACGGGCACGCCGGCGGCGTGCGCGAGCGCGACGATCCGGTCCACCGGCTGCAGGGTGCCCACCTCGTTGTTCGCCCACAGGAACGTGACCAGCGCGACGTCGTCGGCGGCGGCGAGTCGCGCCTCCAGGCCGGCGAGGTCGACGCGACCCTGCGCGTCCAACGGGACCACGTCGACGACCGCGCCCTCGTGTCGCTCGAGCCACTCGACGGTGTCCACCGTCGCGTGGTGCTCGCCGGCGGGGACGACGATGCGCGGGCGGGGGCGGTCCTGCTGACGTGCCCAGTACATGCCCTTGACGGCGAGGTTGATGCTCTCGGTGCCGCCGGAGGTGAAGACGACCTCGACCGGCTCGGCGTCGAGCGAGCGGGCGACGGCCGCGCGGCCGTCCTCGAGCAGCATCTTCGCGCGCTGGCCCGCGCTGTGGATCGACGACGGGTTGCCGACGGTGCCGAGCGCGGCCGTGAAGGCGGCGAGCGCCTCGGGCAGCATCGGCGTGGTCGCGGCGTGGTCGAGGTAGACCGGCGCGCGGCCTGGCCGGTCTGGCCGGTCGGGCCGGTCGTTCTTCTCGGGCATCGGGCACCCCCTGGTCGAGCGGTTCCAGGATACCCGCGCGGCCTCGTACCCTGGGTGCCGTGCACGAGACCGCGACCGACGAGACCCCCGGCTTCCGCCTCGGCGACGACGGACCGCGGTTCTCGGTCCGGTCCGCCTCGGCGGCCTCCGTCACCCTCGTGGTGCAGCGCACCGGTGGTGCGGAGCCGGTGCGCTTCGCGCTCGAGCGCGCCGGCGGCAGCGACCGGTGGTCCGCCCCGACGCCCGGCGTGGTGCCGGGCGACCGCTACCACCTGCTGGCGGACGGCCCGACCGCCCCGCGGCACGACTTCGACCCGCACCGGCCGCTGCTCGACCCGTACGCGCGCGGCATCGTCCCGGTGGACCCGACCGACGGGGTCGGCGGCACCGGGCGGCACGCGGCGACCGGACAGCGCTGGACGTCCGAGGTCGTCGACGACGCCTTCGACTGGGGCGGCGTCGTCAAGCCGGTCGTGCCGCTCGACCGGGTCGTCGTGTACGAGGCGAACGTGCGCACCCTCACCGCCGCGAACCCGCACGTCCCCGAACACCTGCGCGGGACCTACGCCGGGGTCGCGCACCCGAGCACGATCGCGCACCTGCACCGCATCGGCGTGACGACCCTCGAGCTGCTCCCCGTGCACGCCTTCGACACCGAGGGGTGGCTCCGTGCCGCCGGCCGCGAGAACGCCTGGGGCTACAACTCGCTCGGCTTCTTCGCCCCGCACGCCGCCCACGCCTCCGCCGACGCCCGGGCGGCCGGCGCCTCGGCGGTCCTGCGCGAGTTCAAGGGCATGGTCCGGCTGCTCCACGAGGCCGGGATCCAGGTCGTGCTCGACGTCGTCTACAACCACACCGCCGAGGAGGGCGTCGGCGGTCCGACCACGTCGCTCCGCGGGATCGACGGTCCGCGCCACTACCGGTGGACCGAGGACGGCAGCAGCCACCACGACACGACGGGCTGCGGCAACACGCTCGACACCTCGGTGGGCGCGACCGCCGACCTCGTGGTCGACAGCCTGCGGTACTGGGCGCGCGAGGTGCAGGTCGACGGCTTCCGCTTCGACCTGATGGCGGCGCTCGCCCGTGACGCGCAGCACGTCTTCGACGCGGACCACCCGCTGCTCGAACGGATCCGGCGGCACCCCGACCTGCAGGACGTGCTCGTCGTCGCCGAGCCGTGGGACGTCGGCCCGGACGGCTGGCGCACCGGTGCGTTCGGCGCGCGGACGAGCGAGTGGAACGACGGCTTCCGTGACACGGTCCGGCAGTTCTGGTTGGGCGACATCGCCGAGGAGCGCCGCAACGGTGCCCCGCGGGCGGGCATCGGTGCGCTCGCCGGGGTGCTCACGGGGTCCCGGCACCTGTTCGGCCCGGAGCGTGGTCCGCTCGCGAGCGTCAACTTCGTCACGGCGCACGACGGCTTCACCCTGCTCGACCTGGTGTCGCACGACCGCAAGCACAACGAGGCGAACGGCGAGGACGGCCGCGACGGCTCCGACGACAACCGTTCGTTCAACCACGGGATCGAGGGCGACACCGCCGACCGTGGCGTCCGCGCCGCCCGGGGCCGCTCGATGCGGAACCTCGTGGGCACCCTCATGCTCGCCGCGGGCGTGCCGATGCTCACGGCCGGCGACGACCGCAGCCGCACCCAGCACGGCAACAACAACGCGTACGTCGTCTCCGGTGACCTGACCCCCGTCGACTGGTCGGACGACGAGGACGCCGAGTCGATGACCGAGGTCGTCGCCGCACTGGCGCGTCTGCGTGCCGCGCACCCCGCGCTCCGTCCCACGCGGTTCGGGGTCGAGGGGCAGGAGACGCCCGGCGCGACCCGGATGTCCTGGTACGGCCCCGACGGTCGTCCGATGACCCCGGAGGGCTGGGACCAACCGATCCACCGTGCGGTGCAGTACTACGCCGAGTCGACGCCCGAGCACGAGCCGTCCGACCGGGTGCTCGTCGTGGTGCACGGCAGCGGACGGACCCGGGACCTGACGCTGCCGGTGCGCGAGGACGTCCTCGGGTACCGCCTCGCCTGGTCGAGCGAGAAGCACCGCGACCACGAGCGGCTGCGGCCGGCGGGACAGGTCTTCACCGCGTACGGGCCGGGCATCCACGTGTTCGAGGTCGCGTAGGGCGCACGTCCGCCCGGCTCGGGTCGGGCATCGGGCGCCCTGGTCCGGCCTGTCGGCCGGCGGCCGCCCAGGGGGCGGACGGGAGGCCCGTGGCGGGCCCGCCACGGGCCTCCCGTCCGGCCCCGTGGTCGCGTCCGCGCGCTTCCTCCACAGGGGGCGCGGCGCGCCCGGTCGTGCACAGAGCGCGTCTTCCGGGGAACGCCGGTCCGCGAGCCGGGTAGCGTCGGCTCCGTGGCCACTGCAGACCGACCCCGCCGACCGAAGATCGGGCGCATCCCGATCACCCAGCTCGCTCCGACGACCCCGAACGGGTTCCCGTCGAAGGCCTTCGACGGCGAGGTGATCACGTTCGGCGCGACCGTCTTCCGCGAGGGCCACGGCGTGATCGGTGCCGACCTGGTCCTCGAACGACCCGACGGCGGCACCCGCACCGTCCCGATGACGCTCGTCGCCGCCGGGACCGACCGGTACGAGGCGACCGTGCAGGTCGACCACACCGGTGTGTGGACGTGGCACGTCGAGTCCTACTCCGACGACTGGGCCACCTGGCTGCACGCCGCGCGGTTGAAGATCGCCGCGGGCGTCGACACCGAGGCGACGCTGCTCGACGGCGCAGCCCTGCTCGACCGCCTCGCCGCCGAGACCGACTCGACCGCGGCCGTCCGCGCCGCCGAGCAGGTGCGCGACACCGCCCTCGAGCCGACGGAACGCCTGGCGGCCGTCGACGACGCCCGGATCACCGGCGAGGTCGAGGACAGCCCCCTCACCTCGCTCCGCACGCACTCCCCCACCCAGCTGCTCGACGTCGAGCGCACCCGTGCTGGCGTCGGCGCCTGGTACGAGTTCTTCCCCCGCAGCGAGGGCGCCCGCAAGAACGCCGACGGCTCGTGGAAGAGCGGCGACTTCCGCACCGCGGCCCGTCGCCTGCCGGCGGTCGCCCGCATGGGCTTCGACGTCGTGTACCTCCCCCCGATCCACCCGATCGGCACGACCGCGCGCAAGGGACCGAACAACACCCTGACGCCGGGACCGAACGACCCGGGCAGCCCGTGGGCGATCGGGGCGCCCGAGGGGGGCCACGACGCGATCCACCCGGACCTCGGGACCGAGGACGACTTCCGCGACTTCGTCGAGACGGCGAAGAACACCGGCATGGAGGTCGCGCTCGACTTCGCGCTGCAGTGCTCCCCCGACCACCCCTGGGTCGAGCAGCACCCGGAGTGGTTCACGGTCCGGGCCGACGGCTCCATCGCGACCGCCGAGAACCCCCCGAAGCGCTACCAGGACATCTACCCGATCCAGTTCGACTCCGACCCCGAGGGGATCGTCGCCGAGGTGCTGCGCGTGCTGCGCCACTGGATGACCTTCGGCATCCGCATCTTCCGCGTGGACAACCCGCACACCAAGCCGCTGTGGTTCTGGGAGCGGGTCATCCGCGAGGTCCGCGACGAGCACCCCGACACGGTGTTCCTCGCCGAGGCGTTCACCCGCCCGGCGATGATGCGCGCCCTGGCCGAGGTCGGGTTCCAGCAGTCCTACTCGTACTTCACCTGGCGCAACACCAAGGAGGAGATCGAGGACTACTTCGACGAGCTCAGCCACGAGACGAGCGCCTACCTGCGCCCGAACCTCTTCGTGAACACGCCGGACATCCTCACCGAGTACCTGCAGTTCGGCGGTCGGGCGGGCTACAAGGTGCGCGCGGCCCTCGCGGCCACCGGAGCGCCGACCTGGGGCATGTACTCCGGCTACGAGCTCTTCGAGGACGTCGCCCGTCCCGGCTCCGAGGAGAACATCGACAACGAGAAGTACGAGTACAAGCCGCGCGACTTCGCCCTCGCCGAGGCCGAGGGGGCGAGCCTCGCGCCCTACGTGACGATGCTCAACCGCTTCCGCCAGGCGCACCCGGCGCTGCGGCAACTGCGCAACCTGCACGTGCACAGCGCCGAGGACCCGGCGATCGTCGTCTACTCGAAGCACCTGCCCGGCGAGTTCATCCGGTCCGGCCGTGCCGACACCGTGATCGTCGTGGCGAACGTCGACCCGCACTCCGCGCGCGAGACGACCGTGCACCTCGACCTCGCCGCCCTGGGCCTGCCGACCGAGCAGGCGTTCGACGTCCGCGACGTCGTCACCGGCCAGCGTTGGGTCTGGGGTTCGTCGAACTACGTCCGCCTGGACGCCTTCCAGGAGCCCGTGCACCTGCTCGTCGTGGAAGGACCGCACCGATGACCGACCGCGACCCGAAGGGGACCGAGCCGATGGGCGACGCCCGACCGACACCCGTCCCGCCGAGCCGTGGTCAGGGGCCGAGCGTCCCGCCCGTGCCGCCGCCCCCGCCGCCCGTGCCGCACACCGCGCCGTCCGCAGCAGCGCCGTCGGGCGCTGCCAACGGGGCCGCGGGCGACGACGCGCCCCGGTACGAGCCGCGCGTCTCCGCCCCCGGTGAGGACCTGCCGGGCGCCCCGTCGACCCCTGGTGAGCGCCCCGACCGTGGCGTCGCCGAGTCCGCGACCCTCGGCGGCCGGGCGAGCGCGCCGGCGAGTGCGCCCACGCCCGACCCCGGGTCGGGCGGGTCCGCCACCACCGGACCGCAGCAGCCGTCGGGCACGCCCGCGTCGACCGCCACCTCGCCGGACGGGCCGCGGCCGGCGCCGGTCGAGGACTGGCTCCGCCAGCAGGTCGCCGAGGGCCGCTGGTCCCAGCCGCACGACGTGCTGGGCCCGCACCCGGTCGACGGCGGCACGAGCGTCCGTGTCGTCCGCCACCTGGCATCGGCCGTGCGGATCGTCCGGCCGGACGGCGACGACGTCGAACTCACGCACGAGGGCGACGGCATGTGGGCAGGTGCCACCGCCGGCACGCTCGGACGCTACCGGGTCGAGGCCGACTACGACTTCGACGAGTCCACCGACGCCGACGACGCGACGTGGACCACGGACGACGCGTACCGCTTCGCGCCGACCATCGGCGAGCTCGACCTGCACCTCTTCGGCGAGGGCCGCGACGAGCAGCTCTGGCAGCACCTCGGCGCCCACGTCCGCACCGTCGACGGTGTGGACGGTGTCGCCTTCACCGTGTGGGCACCGCGCGCGACCGCGGTCCGGGTCATCGGCGACTTCGAGGGTTGGGAGGGCCGCACCACCGCGATGCGTCGCCTGGACGACCTCGGCGTCTGGGAGCTGTTCTGGCCGGGCGCGCTCGTCGGGCAGCGCTACAAGTTCCAGATCCTCACCGACTCCGGCTGGGTCGAGCGGGCGGACCCGTTCGCCCGCCGCACCGAGGTCCCGCCGCTGACCGCGTCGGTCATCACCGCCTCCGAGTACACGTGGTCGGAGGGTGACGCCGCGTGGATGGAACGACGTGCGCAGACCACGACCCACGACGCGCCGATGAGCGTGTACGAGGTGCACCTCGGTTCGTGGCGCCCCGGGCTGTCCTACCGCGAGGTCGCCGACCAGCTCATCGGGCACGTGCAGCACCTCGGGTTCACGCACATCGAGTTCCTGCCCCTCGCCGAGCACCCGTTCGGCGGGTCGTGGGGCTACCAGGTCACCGGGTACTACGCCCCGACCGCGCGCTTCGGCACGCCGGACGACCTGCGCTACCTCATCGACCGCCTGCACTCGGCGGGCATCGGCGTCATCATGGACTGGGTGCCCGGGCACTTCCCCAAGGACGAGTGGGCACTCGCGAAGTTCGACGGGTACGCACTGTTCGAGCACCCGGACCCCCGCCGCGGCGAGCAGCTCGACTGGGGCACGTACGTGTTCGACTTCGGGCAGCCGCAGGTCCGCAACTTCCTCGTGGCGAACGCGCTGTACTGGTTCGAGGAGTTCCACATCGACGGGCTCCGCGTCGACGCCGTGGCCTCGATGCTCTACCTCGACTACTCGCGGACCGACTGGCTGCCGAACATCCACGGCGGGCGCGAGAACCTCGAGGCGATCTCGTTCCTGCAGGAGACCAACGCCACCGCCTACAAGCGCTACCCCGGCATCGTGATGATCGCCGAGGAGAGCACCTCCTGGCCCGGCGTCACCCAGCCGACGAGCGCCGGCGGCCTCGGCTTCGGGCAGAAGTGGAACATGGGGTGGATGCACGACTCGCTCCAGTACATCGAGCGTGACCCGGCCCACCGCGCGTACCACCACGACGAGATCACCTTCTCGCTCGTCTACGCGTTCAGCGAGCAGTTCACCCTGCCGATCAGCCACGACGAGGTCGTGCACGGCAAGGGTTCGCTCTACGGCAAGATGCCCGGCGACGAGTGGCAGAAGCTCGCGAACCTGCGCGCCTACCTCGCGTTCATGTGGGCGCACCCGGGCAAGCAGCTGCTGTTCATGGGCCAGGAGTTCGCCCAGCCGTCGGAGTGGTCCGAGGCGCGCGGGCTCGACTGGTGGCTCCTCGACGACCCGGGCCACCGTGGCGTCCAGGACCTCGTCGCCGCGCTGAACCGCGTGTACACGGACAGCCCGGCGCTGTGGACGCACGACTCCTCCCCCGAGGGGTTCGAGTGGATCGAGGGCGGCGACGCACCGCACTCGACGCTCGGGTTCCTGCGGAAGGACGGCGACGACCGGATCGCCGTGTTCGTGAACTTCTCGGGCGTGCCCGTCGAGCGGCGCTTCGGCCTGCCGAGCGCCGGCGAGTGGCACGAGGTCCTCAACACCGACGCCGTCGAGTACGGCGGCTCGGGTGTCGGCAACCTCGGGTCGGTCACCGCCGACGAGACGCCCTGGGCCGGCCGCCCGGCGTCGGCGCACCTGGTGGTGCCGCCGCTCGGTGCGGTCTGGTTGCGGCTGGCCGGCTGAGTCGGTCGCCCCTGGTGGGGCGAGGGCGGACGGGAGGCGCGGTGCCGGTCGGTACCGCGCCTCCCGTCCGTCCGGAGGTCGCGTCCGGCGACTGCGCGCCGACGGGCCGAGTCCGGGAACACGAGACGCCCCCGCTCCCGGGGGCGTCTCGTGTGTGCGCTCGGCCGATCAGTACAGGGCGCTCGCCAGACGCCGGCGTGCGGCGACGACCCGGGGGTCGTCGACCCCGACGAGCTCGAAGTACTCGACGAGCCGGAGTCGGAGGGCCTCGCGCTCGGCCCCGAACACCGTCGGCACCAGGTCGAGCAGGCGTCCGAAGGCGTCCTCGACGTGTCCGCCGCTGATGTCCAGGTCGGCGACCGCGAGCTGCGCCTCGACGTCCTGCGGTCCGGCGGCGGCTGCGCTCCGGACCTCGTCGGCCGACCGGCCCGCGAGACGGTCGAGCAGCGACACCTGCGCGAGGCCAGCCACGGCCATCTGGTCGTTCGGGTCCTGCGCGATCGCGGTCTTGTACTCCTGGACCGCCGCGGCGTAGTCACCACGCTCGATGGCGTCGTACGCGGCCTGGTGGTGCGGGGGCAGCGGCTCCGGCTCGGCGTCGCCCTGCGGCTCGGCTCCGCCCTCGACGGCGGACTGGCCGTCCACGCGCACGCGGCCCGTGACACCGTTCTGCTCGGCCGCCGCGACGACCTGCTCGAAGACGTCGCGCACCTGGGCCTCGGGCAGCGCGCCGACGAAGAGCCCGAGCGGACGGCCACCGATGACGGCGGCCACGGTCGGGATCGACTGCGCCTGGAAGGCCTGGACGAGCTGCGGGTTCGTGTCGGCGTCGACCTTGGCGAGCACGATGCGACCGTCGTACTCGGCCGTCAGCTGCTCGAGGACCGGGGAGAGCTGCTTGCACGGCCCGCACCACTCGGCCCAGATGTCGACGATGACCGGGACGACCGTGGAGAGTTCCACGATGTCCTGGAAGGTCTGGTCGGTGACGTCGAGGACGAGCGACGGGACCGTCGGCGTGCCCTGGTCGGAGTCGCTGCCCGGAGCCGACGGCGCGACGGGCTGCCCGGCGCCCGCGGGCGGCCTGCCCGGGGCGTTCTGGGCCGGGCGCTGCGCACGCTCGACGAGGGACGACAGGTCGACGGCTCCGCGGAGACCGGACGGGGTCGGGGGGACGTTGGTCATTGCACCTCACTCGCGGCGGTCAGGCCCTGCGTGAAGCCGAGCAGCACCACCTTGTCATCACTGCCCACGGGGGGCACGGAGAAGAGCAGCTGCACGCTGTAGGTCGCGCTGATGCCCTTCGTGCTGGAGTTCACACCGGACAGGGCCTGGACGGCGCCCTGGGTGTTCACCTCGGCGCCGGCGGCCGTCGGCGTGACCTTCTCGATCTCGTCGAGGTCGGCGGACACGAGCGCACCGGCTCCGTCGGTCGCGATCGCGATCGCGCTGTCGTCGGGGACCTCGGACGAGTACTCGATCTTCGCGGTGTCCGGCAGCCCTTCGGCCTTCTTGTCCTTGTACGCCTTGCCGATGGTCGAGCGCAGGCCGTCGCCCTCCGACTCGAACAGCGACGCGGAGTCGCTCTCGGAGTCCTTGGCGAGGACGTCCCCGTAGGCCTTCGCGATCTCGTCCGGCGCGATGCGGAGCAGCTTGGTGTCGCCGGCGAGCCGGGCGGCCCCGACCGACGTCGGCGCGAGGCTCGGGATCTGCGCCGCGGCCTCGAGCGACACGTCGTAGGCGACCTTGTAGTCGTCCCGCGCGCTCGCCTGCACGAGCGTGAGCGCCTGCGGGGCCGTCTTCGCCTGGCAGTCCTCGGCCACGACGGTGAAGACCGTGCGGGGCCACGTGTCGGTCTGCTGGGGCAGGGCGACGCAGACCTCCTTCGCGGAGATCGCCGGGGGCGCCTCGGCCTTGTCGTCCTTGGCGCGGATCGCGTAGTTCGCCTTGCGGAGGTCGAGCGCCGCACCCGTGAACCGCGACTCGAGCATGCTCGCGTCCTTCGCGGCGTCGGCCTTCGCGGCGACGTCGGCCACACGCTCGACGATGCGGGAGATCTGCTGCTTCGACGCCGCGGTCGGGGCTGCCGCGGTCGCCGCCGTCGCCGAGGCGCTCGGGGTCGGCGTCGCCGCGCCACCGCCCTGCGGCCAGTAGTCCGACGAACAGCCGGCGAGGCCGAGCGCACCGACGAGCACGATCGGGACGACCAGGAACGGACGGCGTCCGCGTCGAGTCGGCCTCGGCACCTGTGCACCGGCGGCAGCGGCACGGCGCGAGGCGCGCACGCGCGGCGGACGGGACCCACCGCTCCGACGACGCGGACCGCGGCCGCGGCGCTGGTGCAGGAACGCCCAGACGAGCAGGGCGAGCCCGCCGACCAGGAACAGGCCGCCGCCCACCAGGAGCGGTCCGACCGACGGCGTCGCGGTGTCCCGCGGCCAGGTCACGGACACGTCGGTGGGTGCCGCCGAGGACCCGTCGCCCAGGATCACGACGGAGACGTCGGACGGGAGCCGGACGGTGAACTGCCCGGCGCCCTGCCACTCCTGGTACCAGAGGTCGCTGCCGGACGGGTCCGGGACGGAGCGGGCGCTGCCGGTGGTCTTGCCGACGAGCCGGTCCTGCTCGGCGTCGAACCGCAGCGTGGTGTGCTTCGCGTCGCCGATCCAGGCCTGGACGTCGCTCGTCCGGCCGTACGCGGCGAACACGTCGCCGGAGCCGGAGACGTTGATGCGCTGGTACCCGGGGTTCGCGTTGAGCGTGGACCCCGGGATCACCGTCACCGGGACCTCGGCCTTGCTGGTCGACTGCGCGACGAGCGACGCGGGTGGCGCGAAGACGGTGCGTTGGCCGACAGCGAGCCCGACGAGCAGCAGACCGATGACGAAACTGACGATCGCCAGGACGAATCGCACGGATCTTCTCCCTACCGCGCCGGGGTGGGGGATGTCGGCGCGCGAATCAGCGCCTCAGGATAGCGAGGCACGCTGGAAGTCGCATCCCCGTGGGGTCGTGACGGCGGCACGAGGCCCTGTGGAGGACTCAGGGTGGGTCGCCGGACCGCCGCTAGGATCGTCGCGGGCCAAGGGCTGGCCCTCCGCCGACCCCCAGGAGCGACACGTGGCGAACGACGAGGCCGAGTTCGGATCCGAGCTGCGCGGGTACCGCCGCGACGACGTCGACCGGGCCCTCAACGAGCTGCGTCGCGAGCTCATCAAGTCGAACAACGACCGGGCCGAGGCCGCCAAGGAGATCCGGCTGCTGCAGACCCGGGTCTCCGACCTGCAGAGCGAGCTGGACGAGGCGGGCACGCCGACGTACAGCGGACTCGGCACCCGGCTCGAGTCCACCCTCCGCGTCGCCGAGGAGCAGTCGACCCGCCTGATCAGCCAGGCGGACATCGACGCGCAGCGACTCCGTGCAGCGAGTCGCGCCGAGTCCGACCGTCTGCTGCGCGAGGCGCGCCAGGAGGCCTCCGAGACCCTGGAGGACGCCCGCAGCCGCGCCACCGACGAGCTGAGCCGCGCCCGCGCCGAGTCGGCCGACACCATCGAGCGCGCCCGCGCCGAGGCCGGACTGCTGACCCAGGACGCCCGAAACGAGGCAGCAGCCGTCCGCGGTGCCGCCGTGACCGAGGCGGCCGAGGTCCGCTCCGTCGCGATCCGTGAGACGAACGCCCTGCGGGCACGCGTCGAGCACGAGGTCGCCGAGCTCCGCGAGGCAGCGCAGCAGGACGCCGCCGACGCACGGACCGCCGCCGCCGCGCTCGACCGCGAGACCGAGCACCGCCGCAGCGTGTTCGAGGCCGAGCACACCCGCCGCACCGAGGACCTCGACCGCGAGGAGACCGATCGCCGCGCCGCACTCGAGCGCGAGGTCACCGAGGGCCGCGCCGCGTGGCAGCGTGAGCGCGACGAGCAGCAGCGCGAGCACGCCCTGGCGCTCGAGACCGGCCGCGCCGAGCTCGAGTCAGAGATCGCCCGTCGCCGCGCCGAGCTCGACGCCGAGGTCGGCGACCGTCGCCGAGTCCTCGACGAGGAACTCGCGGCCGCCCGGGCCGAGTGGGAGCGCGAGCTCGCCGGTGCCCGGACCGCGCTGGAGCAGGAGCTCGCAGCCGCCCGCGCACAGCTCCGCGTCGACGAGGAGCAGACCGCGGCCGAGAACGCCCGGCGTGTCCAGGAGACCACGGAGCGCATCGAGCGCGAGCTCGCGCAGCACGCCGAACGGATCGAGCGGGAGCGCGCCGAGGCCGACGCCGCGACCGAGCGGGCCGCCCGCGAACACGCCGACGAGCTCGCAGCCCGCCGGGAGCGCGAGCACACCGAGGTCGACGTCGAGATCGCCGAGCGCCGTCGCGCCGAACTCGCCGACCTCGAAGCCGAGCGCGCGGCACTCCAGCAGGAGGTCGACACGATGCGCGCCGTCCTCGCGAAGGAACGGGACGAGGTGCGTGCCGAGATCGCCCGCGAGCGCGAGGACGCCGCGACTGCGCTCGAGACGGAGATCGCCGCCCGACGCGACGACGCCGAGCAGGACTACCTGCAGAAGCACCGCGAGACGGTCGCCGAGACGCAGAAGTACCTCGACGAGGCCAACCTGCAGCTGTCCGAGGCCACCCGCCGCGCCGCCGAGGCGCGGGAGCGTGCGGAGCGCCTGCAGCAGGAGGCCGACGACCTCGAGCGCAGCAGCACCGCCGAGGCGCAGGAGCACGCCCGCACGATCATCAGCGACGCGCAGGCACGGGTGCACCGCATGGTGGCCGACGCCGAGGAGCGCACCGCCGCGATCGTCGCGGAGTCCGAGGATCGGCTCGCCGCGATCCGCACCGAACGCGACGCCGTGGCGGGCTACCTCGAGAACCTGCGTGGCGTGCTGACCCACGCGACCGGGCTCATGGCCGCGGTCGACCAGGACGACACCGGCGGCGCAGCCACCGACGACGACCACGACCACGACCACGACCACGACCACGACGCGGACGGTCGCTGACGCGCCACTGACGGACGCCGCTGCGCGGTGACCGGCCTGGAGGCGCACCACGCGCCTCCAGGCCGGCCCGCGTCCCGACGTGGTCCGCGGAGTCGTCGGGCAGCTGCCGTCGTCAGGCAGGTGCGGACGTCAGCGGGCGATGTCGTCGTCGACGTGCGTCGGCAGCGGCGCGCTGCCCGGCACGACGAGGTCGGCGACGGCGTCGAGCACCGTCCGCACGTACCGCTCCCCCACCCACAGGTGCTTCGCGCCCGCCACGGGGACCACGCGGACGTTCGGTGCGACGGCGAACCGGCGCACCGCCTCGTCCGGCTGCAGGAAGTCGTCGTGCTCGGGGACGAGGGCGACCACCGGGACGTCGACGGAGGCCCACCGGGCCAGCTCCGCGTCGGTGGTGCGGTGCAGCGGCGGCGAGAGCAGGACCACTCCGGCGACGTTCCCGGCCGCGACGTGTTCGAGCCCGTGCTTGAGCGCGACCTCGGTGCCGAACGACCACCCGACGAGCCACGGCGTCGGCAGCCCCCGGGCGACGACCTCGTGCACGGCCGCGCGGAGGTCGAAGCCCTCGGACTCCCCCTCGCCGAACGTGCCCTCGGAGGTGCCGCGGGGCGACGTCACGGACCGGAAGTTGAACCGGAGCACCGCGATGTCGGCGAGCTCGGGCAACCGGGCGGCGGCCTTCTTGAGCACGTGCGAGTCCATGAACCCCTGCGCGGTCGGCAGCGGGTGCAGGGTCACGAGCGTCCCACGGGCGGGTCGTCCGAGGGGCTCCGCGAGTTCCCCGACGAGGGTGAGGTGGTCGTCCGTGACGAGCTCGACGTCGGTGCGCTGCGCCGGCAGTTCCGTCCCGGACCGGATCTCGGTGCTCATGCGATGCTCCAGCAGTGGTTGTGCCAGTGACGGCGTGACGCCAGGTCGGCTTCGTCGCCGAGGACGCCGTCGGCACGCCAGACGACGACGTGGGCGGTCCCGGGCAGGACGGTGCCGCCGCACCCGGGGCAGACGTACTCCTTCTGGGCGGAGGCAGCCGAGACGGGCTGGACGGTGAAGGTCCGACCGCGCCGGACCTCGGTCCGCTTCCACCCGGACATCAGGCGGTCGAGGCCGACCTCGTCCTCAGGCTCGGGAACCGCACCGCGGGGACGCCGCGGTCGGTTGCTGCGCGGCACCCCCGGGACCGATCAGTACCAGTTGAGCCGCTGGCTGTGACCCCACGCGTTGCACGGGGTGCCGTAGACACCGGAGATGTAGTTGAGGCCCCAGGTGATCTGCGTTGCGGGGTTCGTCTGCCAGTCAGCACCGGCCGACGCCATCTTGCTGCCGGGGAGCGCCTGCGGGATGCCGTACGCACCGCTCGGGTTGTACGCGTTGACGCGCCAGCCCGACTCCTTGTTCCAGAGCGAGACGAGGCAGCTGTACTGGTCGGAGCCCCAACCACGGGCGGCGACGAGCTGCTGCGCGATGGCCTGCGCGCTGCCCGGGTTCGGCGTCGCCGCTGCGGGTGCGACGGCGTTCGACGGGGTGATCTTCTGCTTCGCCGCCGCGGCGCTGTCGGTCGCGTCGTCGGTCTCCTCGACCGGCGGGGCCGCGACCTTCGGGGCCGGCACGGTGACGCCGTACTCGTCGCGCGACACGTCGAACGCGGCGTACGTACCGTGCGTCGAGTACTGCTGGGGAGCGACCGGCGCCTTGACGAGCACGGGCGCGGTGACCGCGGCCTGGGCGACGTCGGGCTGCATCGGGTTGAAGAGCGAGCCGCCGACGAACCCGAAGACCGCGAAGAAGGACAGCGCCGGGATCGTCGCGCGGGACCGCATGAACGACCCGACCGATCGCTTCGGCGCGGTCCGTGCCACGGTCACCCGAGCGGACGGGGTGGCTCGACGCTGGGCGACGACGCGGTGGTCGACGACCGTACGCGGGACGGAGCCGGTGGTCGCGGTGCGCTCCTTGCGAGCGGGTGCGCTCTCGGGTGCCGCCGGGATCGAGGCCGTCACGGCCTGCGGTGCCGTGTGGATGACCGCGTGCTCCGAGGTGCGGAGTCGGTCACGTGCCGCGCGGCGCTCACCGACGACCGGACGGTCGAGGTGGTCGCGGGTGCCGCGGTCTTCGCTGAGGTCTGCCGTGTGCCTGCCCATGAGTCCGTCCAGGATAACGGAATGGTCACGCGATGAGAAGCACCGCCTGCCAGCGCGTCGTCAGCGGACGGCGAGCATGACCTCGACGACGGCGTCGAGCAGTGCGTCGACCTGCGCTTCGCGGTAGCCGCCGTGCTTCGGGCGGAACACGACCGAGCGGACCTCGGTGAGGCTCAGCGGCTTGCCGTCGCGGAAGTACCCGGCCAGGCGCTGCGCGAACGCGTCGACGTCCTTCGGGTGGTAGCCGGTGCCGAGCGGGCTCGTGCGGGCGAACCGCTGTCGGTCCGGACGTTCGAGCCGGGCCACCACGTCCGAGGCCTTGGTGCGGGCTTCGGCGTACCACGCCTTCTTGCCGACGTCGGCGATCTCACGCTCGCGCTCCCGGGCGGCGAAGGCGTCCTCGAGGCGTTCGAGGGCGGCGTCGACGTGGGCCGTCGAGTACCCGCCCTTCTTCATCGAGAAGGCCGTCGCGCGGATCTTCGCTGCCTCGATGCCGGGAGCGGTGTCGGCGGCGGTGTACGCGCGTCGGGCGTCCTCGAGGAACCGGTCGACCTCGTCGACGTCGTACCCGAGGGCTTTCCGGTCTGCGGTGGGGAAGGTGGTGGCCACGGGCGACATTCTGCCAGCACTCGACCATGGGGCTGGCTGGACGCGCCTCACGCCACCCTGTCAGTGCACGACGGCGACGCGACCACGGGGAGCGCGTGCGCGCGCGACCGAAGCCCTGCGGCAGCTCGTCAGTGCACGACGACGAGGAACAGCCCGTACGCGACCGCGGCCGACGGCAGGATGCTGTCGATCCGGTCGAGGAGTCCCCCGTGCCCGGGCAGGAAGGACGAGATGTCCTTGATCCCGAGGTCCCGCTTGATCATCGACTCGGTGAGGTCCCCCAGCGTCGCCGACCCCGAGATGAGGACGCCGAGGACGATGCCGGTCCACCACGGCAGACCGAGCATGAGCCAGACGACCAGGATGCCCATGACCATGCTCGCCGCGACGGACCCCGCGAAGCCCTCCCAGGTCTTCTTCGGGCTGATCCGCGGTGCCATCGGGTGCTTGCCGAGGTTGAGCCCGGTCGCGTAGGCACCGGTGTCGACGGCCACGACGACGAGGATGAAGGCGATGACCCAGAGCTCGCCGCGGGGCTGCGCCGAGAGCAGGACGATGCAGGCGCCGAGCACCGTGATGTACGCCTGGACGAACAGCCCGTTCGTCAGGTCCCGCGCGACGTGCCCGGCCGGGGGCTTCTCGCGTTCGACCGCGACCTCGACGAGCCGCCACACCACGATGAGCAGGATGCCGCCGAGCACCGCGAACAGCGCCGCGACCTGACCGCCGAGGAACGCGGCCGGCACCATGCCGACCGCCGCCACGACGCTCGGGATGCGCGGGACGTCCCGGCCGGCGAAGCGCATCGCACTCGCGAGTTCGTACACGGCGACGCCGAGCAGGAAGGCCGCGACGACCATGAACGACGGCTTCCACAGCAGGAGCGACCCGAGCATGACGACCGCGAACGCCAGGGCGATGGCGATCGCGGCCGGCAGGTTCCGCCCGGTCCGCGCCGTGAGTGCCTCGTTGCGCGCACCGAACTCAGCCTTGCGCTGCCGGAGCTGCGCTTCGAAGTCGGCGCGCGCCGCGCGGGCACGGGCGTCGAAGTCCTGACGGAGCCCCTTCTTCGCGGACGGGCGCGGTTGCGTGGGGCGGTCGCCGCCCGGGTCGGGGAGACGCATCAGACCTCGAGGAGTTCGGCTTCCTTCTTCTTCAGCGCGTCGTCGATCTGGTCGACGTGCTTCTTCGTGAGCGACTCGAGGTCCTTGTCGCCGCGGGCGATCTCGTCGTCGGAGATCTCACCCTTCAGCGCGTCGAGGTCATCCTTGGCACGACGACGGATGTTGCGGATGACGACCTTGTGGTCCTCGCCCTTGCCGCGCACGAGCTTCACGAACTCCTTGCGACGGTCCTGGGTGAGCTCCGGGATCGTCACGCGGACGATCTCGCCGTCGTTCGTCGGGCTCGCGCCGAGGTTCGGGAACGTCGCGATCGCGCGCTCGATCTCCTTCAGCGCCGACTTGTCGTACGGCGTGACGATGAGCGTGCGGGCCTCGGGCGTCTGCAGCGACGCCAGCTGCGCGAGCGGCGTCGGCGTGCCGTAGTAGTCGACCGGGATCTTCTGGAAGAGGGCGGCGTTGATGCGTCCGGTACGGACGGTCGCGAAGTCGTCCTTGGCGACGTCGACGGCCTTCGCCATCTTCTCGGTGGCTTCGGTCAGGACATCACTGATCACGGTGGTTCTCCTTCGGTACTGCTGTCGAGTCTAGTCAGCGGCCGGGGTCAGTTGCTGACCACCGTGCCGATCCGCTCCCCGCGGATCGCCGCCGCGACGTTGCCGGCGCCCTCCATGCCGAACACGTGCATCGGCATGCCGTTGTCCATGCAGAGCGAGAAGGCCGTGGCGTCGACGACCTTCAGCCCCTGCAGCAGGGCGTCCTGGTAGGTCACGTGGTCGAGCTTCTCGGCGCTCGTGTCCTTCTTCGGGTCGGCGGTGTAGACCCCGTCGACGCCGTTCTTCGCGACGAGCACCTCGTGCGCGTCGATCTCGAGCGCGCGCTGTGCGGCCACGGTGTCGGTCGAGAAGTACGGCAGGCCCGCGCCGGCACCGAAGATGACGATGCGGCCCTTCTCGAGGTGCCGCTCGGCGCGCCGCGGGATGTAGGGCTCCGCGACCTGGGTCATGCTGATCGCGGACTGCACGCGCGTGGCGGCCCCGGCCTGCTCGAGGAAGTCCTGCAACGCGAGGGCGTTCATCACGGTCCCGAGCATGCCCATGTAGTCGGCACGCCCGCGGTCCATCCCGCGCTGCGACAGCTCGGCACCGCGGAAGAAGTTCCCACCGCCGACCACGATCGCGACCTCGACGTCCTGGGCGGCCGCGGCGATCTCCTTCGCGATGGTGCCGATCACGTCCGGGTTCACCCCGAGCGACCCGGCTCCGAAGGCCTCCCCCGACAGCTTCAGCAGGACCCGGCGGCGTCCGGTCTTCTCGTTCGTCATGTGGCGCACCCTTCGTCGAATGTCTCGTGGGAATCTACCCGGCCGCAGCCGGTCCGGCGGAGGCGGGTCGCGCCTCCAGGCCGGGTGCGCGCCCCTCGGCGCGCGAAAACGGGGCCAGGAACCGGTTCTCGGTTCCTGACCCCGTCACGGGTTCGTTACGCGCCGACCTTGACGCGGGCGAAGCCCTGGATGGTGATACCGGCGTTCTCGGCGGCCTTCGCGACGGACAGCTTGTTGTCCTTCGCGTAGTCCTGCTCGAGCAGCGCGACCTGCTTGCGGTAGGCGTTGAGGCGACCCTCGACGATCTTCGGGAGGGCGGCCTCCGGCTTGCCCTCCTCGCGCGTGATCGCCTCGACGGTCGCGCGCTCCTTCTCGATCGCCTCGGCCGGGATCTCGTCGCGGGTGAGGTACGTCGGGTTCGCGAACGCGACGTGCTGCGCGATCGAGCGGGCCTCGGCGGCGTCGGAGCCCGAGTAGGCGATGACGACGGCGATCTGCGGCGGCAGGTCCTGGCTGGTCTTGTGCAGGTAGACCTCGAAGGCGTCGCCCTCGACACGGGTGACCGTGCGGAGCGCGAGCTTCTCGCCCAGTGCGGCGGCGGCCTCGTCGATCGCCTCGGCGACCGTCTTGCCGTCGAGCGGCGCGGCGTTGCCGGCCTCGACGTCGGACGCGCCGGCGGCGGCGACCGCGGCGACGACCTTGTCGGCGAGGGTGGTGAACTTCTCGTTCTTCGCGACGAAGTCGGTCTCGCTGGCGAGCTCGACAACGGTGGCGGCGCCACCCTCGGTCGACGCCACGACGACGCCCTCGGAGGTCGCACGGTCGTCGCGCTTGGCGACGGCCTTCGCGCCCTTGATGCGGAGGAGCTCGACGGCCTTGTCGTAGTCGCCGTCGGCCTCGACGAGCGCGTTCTTGGCGTCCATCATGCCGGCCCCGAGGTCCTCACGGAGCTTCTTCACGTCAGCAAGGCTGTAGTTGGCCATTGGCTGGAGTCCTTTCTGGACTGGAGTTGTGGAGAGAGAAGGAGGGGGCGCCGAGCCGACCGGCCCGGCGCCCCCGGATGTCACTCGGCGGGGGTGGCTTCGGCGTTCTTGTCGGCCTCGGCGATCGGCTCGCCGATCTCCTTCGCGGCGACCTGCGCGTCGGCGTCGTTCTCCTCGACCGGGGTCTCGGCGACCGGCGCGGCGTCGGCTGCCGGAGCGGCCTGCTCGCCACCGAGGAGCTCCTGCTCCCACTCGGCGAGGGGCTCGGCCTCTTCCTCGTCGCCACCGTTGTGGCGGGTCTTCAGGCCCTCGGCCGCGGCGTCGGCGACGATGCGGGTGAGGAGGCCGACGGAGCGGATCGCGTCGTCGTTGCCCGGGATCGGGTACGTGATCTCGTCGGGGTCGCAGTTGGTGTCGAGGATGCCGATGACCGGGATCCCGAGCTTCTGCGCCTCGTCGACGGCAAGGTGCTCCTTCTTGGTGTCGACGATCCAGAGCGCGCTCGGGGTCCGCGTGAGGTTGCGGATACCACCGAGGGTCTTGTGGAGCTTGTCCAGCTCGCGCTTCTTGATGAGGAGCTCCTTCTTGGTGAAGCCCTTCGTCGTGTCGTCGAAGTCGATCTCCTCGAGCTCCTTCATGCGCGCGAGGCGCTTGGAGACCGTCTGGAAGTTCGTGAGCAGACCGCCGAGCCAACGCTGGTTGACGTACGGCTGGCCGACGCGGGTCGCCTGCTCGGCGATGGAGCCCTGGGCCTGCTTCTTGGTGCCCACGAAGAGGATCGTGCCACCGTGCGCGACCGTCTCCTTGACGAAGTCGTACGCGCGGTCGATGAAGGCCAGCGACTGCTGCAGGTCGATGATGTGGATGCCCGAGCGCTCGGCGAGGATGAAGCGCTTCACCTTCGGGTTCCACCGACGGGTCTGGTGTCCGAAGTGGACGCCGCTGTCGAGCAGCTGGCGGATGGTGACGACGGCCATGCCGTCCCTCCTTGTTCTCGGCGCACGGCTGTTGGGCCGTGAGCACGGTTGCGGTTGTTGTCGGTCCCGACCGGTGGTCGGGGCCCCTGGCGCCCTGTCCGCACGGCCGCCCGCTCGTGGGAGCGGGACCGGTGGCCGGTGGACGTGCCGTTGGATGAGCACAGTGGACGCGCGAAGTCAGCGCGCTGAGCGCGCTGCGGGAGTCATGTTAACAGACGGGAGGCCCGGATCACGCACGCCGATCGGCGTGGGTGATCCGGGCCTCCCGTCCGGCGACCGGCGTGGGTCAGGCCTTGGCGTCGACCGTGTCGCCCTCGGCCGTGATGCCCATCTCCTCGAGCGAGCGACCCTTCGTCTCCGGGATCTTGGCGATCACGAAGAACAGGGACACGAGCGCGAAGAGCGCGTAGATGCCGTAGGTCACCGTCAGGTTGAAGCCGGAGAGCACCGGGAACGTGATCGTGACCACGAAGTTGGCGATCCAGTTCGCGGCCGAGCCGACGCCGAGCGCCGTCGCACGGATGCGGTTCGGGAACATCTCGCCGAGCAGGACCCACATGAGCGGGCCCCAGGTCGCACCGAACGACACGACGAACAGGTTCGCGAAGACGAGGGCGATGATGCCCCACGCGCCGGGCAGCTGCGGTGCACCGTCGACGATCGCGGCCTGCGAGAACGCGACCGCGACCATCGTGAGCGAGACGAACATGCCCGCGGAACCGGCGACGAGCAGCGGCTTGCGGCCGAGCTTGTCGACGCTGAAGATCGCGATGAAGGTGACGGCGACGTTGACGATCGAGGTGATCGTCGAGATGAGGAACGAGTCCTCCTCCTTGAACCCGACGGCCTGCCAGAGCGTCGTCGAGTAGTAGAAGATCACGTTGATGCCGACGAACTGCTGCAGGACGGCGAGGATGATGCCGACCCAGACGATCGGCTGCAGGCCGAAGCGGTTGCCCCGGATGGAGCCCTTCTTCTCCTTGGCCTCCTTCTCGATGCCGTCCTGGATCTCCTCGAGGCTCGTGTTCACCGTGTCGCGCGGGACGATCTTGCCCATCACGTCACGGGCGTCCTCCTTGCGGCCCTTGGCGAGCAGGAAGCGCGGGGACTCCGGCAGCGTGATCGCCAGGACGCCGTAGACGACCGACGGGACGACGCCGACGAGGAACATCCAGCGCCACGCGGCGAGACCGAGCACCTGCTCCGACGCGCCACCGGCGGTGACGGCGAACAGCTGGTCGGACAGCAGCGCGGCGAAGATGCCGAGCGTGATCGCGAGCTGCTGGAACGATGCCAGGCGGCCGCGGATGGCCTTCGGGGAGACCTCGGAGATGTAGGCCGGCGCGATGACCGAGGCGGTGCCGATGCCGAGACCGCCGACGAGGCGCCAGACCACGAGGTCCCACGTCGCGAACGCGAAGGCGCTGCCGATCGAGGACACGAAGAAGAGCACGGCGGCCCAGAACATGACGCGCGTGCGACCCCAGCGGTCGGCGAGGCGACCGGCGAAGTAGGCGCCGAAGGCACAGCCGATCAGGGCCGAGGCGACGGCGAAGCCGCTCGCGGCCTCGGTCAGGCCGAACTCGCCCTTGATCGCGTCGACGGCTCCGTTGATGACGGAGGAGTCGAATCCGAAGAGGAAGCCGCCGACAGCCGCCGCGATGGCGAACAGGGTGACCTTCCCCTTGAACGCACGGTCCTCGCCGTGCTGGGTGGACGTGTTCGACACGATGCTCCAGGTTCTTGCCGCCGTGCTGGGTGGCGCACGGTGCCCCGGCGGTCGGCAGGTTCGCCGTCCGAGCGGCGTTGCGTGGTTCCGGAGCGACCCAGACTGTACCCCCACAGCGGGCCCGGGGCACAACCGGCCGCGCGGGTCGATCGGGTGCGCGTGTCCGGTCCTCCCCAAGCTGGGAGGCGCGGCTCGCCCTCCACAGGTCGGCTCGCGTCGGTGCGGGGTGATGCACGCCGCTGCGACGCTCGGGGCATGCGTTCGTCAGGTCCCGTCGCACCGGTCCTCGGACTGGTCCTCGCGCTGGTCGCAGTGGTCCCTGCACCGGTCCCTGTCGCGGTCTCGGTCCCGACCCCGGACCCGGTCCCGACCCCGGTCTCGGTCTCGGTCTCGGTCTCGCTCCTCGTCCCGGCCTCGGTCCCGGAGCCGGCCGCGGGTCGGGTCGTCGGTGACGCCGGGACCCGGTCGGAGGCGCCCTGGGTGTGGCCGACGGGCGGCCGGGTCGTCGAGCGCGGGTGGGAGGCCCCCGCAGACGAGTACGCCGCGGGCCACCGGGGCATCGACGTCGACGCGGCGGTCGGGACGCAGACGGTCGCGGTCGCCGACGGGGTGGTCTCGTTCGCCGGACAGGTGGCCGGCCGAGGGGTCGTGTCGATCGACCACGGCGACGGGCTGGTGTCGACGCTCGACTCGGTCGCCCCGCTCGTCGCCGTCGGCGAGGTGGTCCGTCGGGGCGCCCCGATCGGCACGGTCGCGGTGGGGCACTGCTCAGCCGAGGCGTCGTGCGTGCACCTCGGGGCACGGGTGGACGGTCGGTACATCGACCCGACGCCCTACCTGCCGGCGGCGGCGTGGCCGGTGCTCCTGCCGGAGTCCGCGTGGCCGGGATGAGTCGGAGACGCGGGTCGGGCTGTGCCGCTCAGGCTCGCTGGTGTGTTCGCCAGGCTGGCTGGTGCGCCGTTCGTCAGACTCGCTGGCCCGCCGTTCGTCAGGCTCGCGGGTGCGCCGTGCGGTAGACCTCCCGCAGACGCGCTGACGACACGTGCGTGTAGATCTGCGTGGTACCGAGGCTCGCGTGCCCGAGCAGTTCCTGCACCGCCCGCAGGTCCGCTCCCCCGTCGAGCAGGTGCGTCGCCGCCGTGTGCCGGAAGGTGTGCGGTCCGCTCGGACCGTCCCCGGGCAGGTCGGCGAGGATCCGCGCGACGGTCCGGTGGACGCTCCGGACGCCGAGCCGTCCACCCCGGTCGCCGAGGAACAGTGCGTCGCCGGCGTTCTCGGACCGCGCGGCCAGGACGGGACGACCCCGGGCGGTCCACGCCTCGAGGGCGTCGTTCGCGGGCACCCCGAAGGGCACCACCCGCTCGCGACCGCCCTTGCCGAGCACCCGGACCGTCAGGCGGCTCCGGTCCACGGCACCGAGGTCGAGGCCGACCAGTTCGCTCACGCGGATCGCCGTCGCGTAGAGCAACTCGACGACCGCGAGGTCACGGAGCGCCCCGGGGTCGTCCGATGCCGCACGGACCGCAAGGCCGTCGAGGAGCCGCCGCACCTGGTCGGAGCCCACCACCCGTGGGAGGTGCGCCGCGCGCTTCGGGGCGCGGAGCCGCACACCGGCGTCGGTCGGCACCACGCCCGACTCGCTGGCCCAGCGGGTGAAGGCGCGCACCGACGAGGACCGCCGTGAGAGGGTCGACCGGGCCAGACCGCGCTGGTCGGCCTCCCACAGCCAGTCCCGCAGGAGCTCGAGTGTCACGTCCGAGGTCTGCCGTGCCCCGCGCTCGTGGGCGAAGGCGACGAGCTGGTCGAGGTCGTTCGCGTAGGCGCGGACCGTCTGCTCGCTGAGACCGCGGGCGTTCCGGACGTGCTCCAGGAACACCTCCACCGCGGCCACGAGCCGCCCGTCCGCCGTCCCGGTCACGTGCCCAGCGTAGGTCGCGCGGCCCGGTCACGCCCGCACCCACCCGGACGCGGTGTGCGTGGCGAGCCCCTGCAGTTCGGCGAGCGCGAGGGCGTCCGCGACCTCGGACGGCGACATGCCGCTCCGCACCACCACCTCGTGCTCCGGCAGGGGGCGCCGCGCGAGTGCATCGAGGACCCGGAGGACCTCGGCGTCGAGCCGCGCACCGACGAGCGGTGCTGCCCGACCGTCCCCGTCCACACCGTCGCCGGACGGTCGCCCGCGCGGCCCCGGCGTGTGCACCGCCCCTCCGCCGACGGCCCCGCCGCCCACCGCCGGCTCGACCACCGCCCGCACCGGGTCCTCCGGGCGGACCACGAGCTGTGCCCGCCCGTCGGCCACGAGCCGGTGGCAGCCGACCGACGCGGACGACGAGAACGCCCCCGGCACGGCGAACACCGGCCGTCCGAGCTGCCCGGCGTGGTGCGCGGTGTTCAACGCACCCGACCGTGCACCGGCCTCGACCACGACCGTCGCGTCGCCGAGGGCGGCGATGAGCCGGTTCCGCGCCAGGAACCGCCAGCGCGTCGGTCGCGTCCCCGGCGGCGACTCCGCGAGCACGGCGCCCTGCCTGCTGACGTTCCGCAACAGGTCGGCGTTGCCGGCGGGGTAGAGCTGGTCGATGCCGCCCGCGAGCACCGCGGTGGTGGGTGCACCGGCGGCGATCGACACCCGGTGGGCGACGGCGTCGATGCCGTACGCGCCACCGCTCACGACCGAGCAGCCGGCGTCGGCGGCGAGGGAGGTGATCTCCGCCGCGGCCTCGGCCCCCGCCACGGTGTTCGCCCGCGACCCGACGACGGACAGCGACGGTCGGACGACCTCCGGGCGACCGCGGGCCCAGAGCACGACCGGGGCGTGCACGTCGAGGTCGTCGACGCGCTCCGGCCACCCCGGACAGCCGGGCACCAGCAGCCGGGCGCCGACGGCGGCAGCGGCCGCGAGCGCGGCGGTCGGGTCGAGCACGGCGACCCGGGGCGCCCAGCGCTCGACCGCGGACGCCAGGGCATCGGCGTAGGCGACGGGGTCCTCCGACCCGGGGACCTGCGCGTCCAGCGCGAGCGCGAGCAGGTCGTCGGAGCCGTCCGACCCGTTCCCCGGACCCGCCTCGCAGCGGGCGCGCAGCGCGAGCAGCGAACGACCGGCACCGACGCCGGCGACGAGGCCCCCGGCGAGCCCGTCGCCCGGCTCGACGAGCGTCGACCACGCCACACGCGCCGCCGCCTCGGCGGGGTCGACCTGGTCGAGCCCGCCGTCGAGCACGGCCCCGGCGAGGTCCAGCAGACCGCCCGCCCCGTTCACAGGGCGCTCCGGAGCGCCAGGGCCTGGCCGACGTGCACGTCCGACGGGCGCTCAGCGCCCTGCAGGTCGGTGAGCGTCCACGCGAGCCGCATCGTCCGGTCCCACCCGCGCATCGTCAGGGTCCCGAGGTCGAGCGCCCGGTCGAGCACGGCGGTCGCCCCGGGTTCCGAGTGGCCGGGCTGCCGCAACCACCCTCCGGACACCTCGGCGTTGCGCGACCACCCGGTCCCCCGCAGCCGCTCGGCCATCACCGCGCGCGCCCGTTCGACGTCCGCGCGTGCCCGGGCCGTGGTCGGCGTCGAGCCGTCCCCGCTCCGGATCGTCGCCGTGGTCACGCGGGGCACCCGGACGCGGATGTCCATCCGGTCGAGCAGCGGCCCGGACATCCGCCCGAGGTAGCGCCGCACGGCCGCCGGTGAGCACTCGCACGGCAGGGTCCCCTGGCCCGCGTTGCCGCACGGGCAGGGGTTCGCCGCGAGCAGCACCTGGCACCGCGCGGGGAACTCCGCGGCGCCGACCGCTCGGTGCACGGTGACCGTGCCCGACTCGAGGGGCTGCCGCAGCGCGTCGAGCACCGCCCGCGGGAACTCAGGCGCCTCGTCCAGGAAGAGCACGCCACGGGTCGCCCGGGACACCGCCCCCGGTCGGACGGTGCCGCTCCCCCCGCCGATGAGCGACACCGCCGAGGCGGAGTGGTGCGGTGCCTCCCACGGCGGACGGGTGGTCCACGACGCCGCTCCGTGACCGGCGACGGAGCGGACGGCGGCGACCTCGAGCGCCGCCTCGTCGTCGAGGTCCGGCAGGATCCCGTGCAGGCGCTCCGCGAGCATCGTCTTGCCGGCTCCCGGTGGTCCGAGCAGCAGCGCGTGGTGGCCACCCGCGGCAGCGGCCACCACGGCGCGGACGCCGGTCGGGTTGCCGACGACGTCCGCCAGTTCGGCGACCGGCAGCTGCTCGGTGGTGACGCTCGGGCTCGGGACGGGATCCACCTCGACGCTCGGCAGCGCGGCCCCCGCCGCGATCGCGGCCGCGCGGAGCGAGTCGACCCCGTGCACCGCGACGCCGCGCACGAACCGGGCCTCGTCGAGGTTCCCCGTCGGCAGGACGACCCGTTCGGCACCCGACTCCCGCGCCGCGAGCAACATCGGCACGACCCCGGGGACGGGCCGCAGCCGACCGTCGAGGCCGAGCTCGCCGATGTAGACGATCCGTTCGTGCACGTCCGGCGCGACACCGGCCCCGGCGAGCACCGCCATCGCGATGGCCAGGTCGAACCCGGACCCGCGCTTCGGGATCGCCGCCGGGGTCAGGTTCACCGTGATCCGCCGCGCCGGCAGCGGCGCCCCGGCGTTCGCCGCGGCCGCCCGCACCCGTTCGCGTGCCTCGCCGAGGGACGTGTCCGGCAGCCCGATGATGCTGAACCCGGGGAGCTGGCTCGTGAGGTGGGCCTCGACCTCGATGCGGCGACCGCTCACCCCGAGCAGCGCGACGGCCGAGGCGCGCCCGATCCCGGTCACAGCAGACCCGCCACGTGCTCGATCCCGTGCCGTGGACCGTCCACGTGCACCGCCACGGCGTCGATGCGGACGGCCGGCGCGGAGACCTCCGGGTGCGCCGCCGACCAGCGCCCGACGAGCTGCCGGAGCCGCGCCGTCTTGGCCGGGGTGATCGCCTCGAACGGGTGCCCCGTCGACGTCCCGGCCCGCGTCTTCACCTCGACGAAGACGAGGGTGTCGCCGTGCCAGGCCACCACGTCGACCTCACCCGTGCGGCACCGCCAGTTGCGGTCGACCACCCGGAAGCCGTTCGCCTCCATCCACTCCACTGCGAGCCGCTCGCCCGTCGCTCCGAGCGCACCGCGGCGTCCTGTCGATCCGTCCATGTCGCCACCTCCTGCCGGAAGGATGACGCCGTCGGGCGGAGTCGCGGGACACCCGGAATGCCCTGTGGACAGTGCCGACAATTCTCGGGCTTGTGGAGGCATGACGAAGCCCCGGGCGACCGATGGTCACCCGGGGCTCACACGCGCTCGCGACTAGTGCGCGGCTGCGTACGCTTCCTGCACCTGGGTCGAGATACGACCGCGGCTCGACACCTCGTACCCGTTCTCCTTCGCCCATTCCCGGATCTTCGCGAGCTCCTCGGAATTGCCACGCTTGGGAGCGGACTTCGGCGTCGACGCGCCACCGGAACGACGACCGGAGACCTTGCGGGCCGCCGCGACGTAGTCGGAGATCGCCTCGCGGAACTTGTCGACGTTGTCGTCGGAGAGGTCGATCTCGTAGTGCGAACCGTCGAACGAGAACTCGACCGTGCGGCCTTGTCCGTCGGTGATGGGCGAATCGTCGAGATCGTCGACGAGCTGGACGGTGACCTTCTGTGCCATTGTCTGCTCCTGGTTGCGGGGACGGGTGTCCACGTCAGGTTAGCGGGAATGTCACCGGAATGCGCAGACCACTCCGCCGGATGACGCAGAAAGAATGCACGGGGAAAACGACGATCACTCGTCGAGCGCGAGTTCCTTCGGCAGCTCGAGTTCCCGCGAGGTGAGTTCCTCGACGTTCACGTCCTTGAACGTCAACACCCGGACGGACTTCACGAAACGGTCGGAACGGTAGACGTCCCACACCCAGACGTCGCTCATCGACAGTTCGAAGTAGAAGTCGTGCTCGGTGTCACGGCGGACGAGGTCGACCTCGTTCGCCAGGTAGAAACGCCGCTCGGTCTCGACCACGTAGCGGAACTGCGACACGACGTCGCGGTACTCCCGGTACAGGGCCAGTTCGACCTCACGGTCGTAGTCGTCGAATTCGTCGTCATCCATCGCGCACCCATTCTACGGCGACACGGACGCGTGCGTCGCGCCCGGACCTCCGGCGACACGGACGCGTGCGTCGCGCCCGGTCCCGCGGCGACACGGACGCGTGCGTCGCACCCGGACCTCCCGCGACACGGACCCGTGCGTCGCACCCGGTCCCCCGGCGACACGGACGCGCGCGTCGGCCCCGGTCAGCGACCGACCGCGTCGAGTTCCTCGAACCCGTCGAGCGCCACCGCCGACGCCTGGTGGAGCCAGCTGGTCCGGTGGAGCGCGTGCACCCCGACGGCACGGATGCCGTCGTAGTGCGCAGCCGACCCGTAGCCCTTGTTCGACGCCCACGCGTAGTGCGGAGCATCCGCGTGCGCGGCGGTCATCAGCGCGTCCCGCTCGACCTTCGCGACGACGGACGCCGCGGCGACGGAGGCGCAGTCCCGGTCGGCCTTGACCCGGACGACGACGTCGAGCGGCCGGCCGGCGGTGAGCGACGGCGGCACCGCACGCGTCAGCCAGTCGAACGACCCGTCCAGCACCACCACGGCTCCGTCGAGGGACAGCCCGTCGGCGACGAGGTCGGCGATCGCCGCCGCACCGGCCTGTCCGAGCGCGGGCACGATGCCCTGCCGGTCCACGACCTCCGCCGGTGCCATCCCGACCGCCGTGCGCGCCCAGCGACGGACGACGGGCACCAGCTCGGTGCGACGTGCGGCGCTGAGCAGCTTCGAGTCGGCGAGCCCCTGCGGGACGCGCCCGACGTCGAGCGTCACGGCGGCGACCCCGACGGCGACCGGCCCGGCGATCGCCCCGCGGCCGACCTCGTCCATGCCGAGCACCGTGACGCGGCCTTCCCCGAGCAGCCGCTTCTCGAACCGGAGCGACGGCCGGACGGCGGTCACCGGTCGCGCTCCTCCACGCCGGCGAAGACCTCGGGGTAGTCGTCCAGCCACGTCCAGCGGCTCGTCGGCCAGGAGATCACGAAGGCGCGCCCGGTGACGTCGGACAACGGCACGAAGCCCTTCGACGGGGTGTCGCCGTTGTAGCGGGAGTCCTTCGAGTCGAAGCGGTTGTCGCCCATGACCCAGATGGTGCCCTTCGGCACGGTGACCGAGAAGTCGGTGCCGGATGCGCGCGTCTCACCGAGCGGGAGCTTCAGGTACGGCTCCTTGATCGGGACGCCGTTCACGGACATCTGACCGAGGTCGTTGCAGCACGACACCTTGTCGCCGGGCAGCCCGATGACGCGCTTGATGAGGTGGTCGTCGCTGTCGCCGGTGCCGAGGCCCACCTGGGTCAGCAACCAGTCGATCGCCTTCGCGGGCTGCGTCGTCGGCGCGACACTCGGCACGTCGGCCCCGGCGAGCCAGCCGCCCGGGTCCTTGAACACGACGACGTCGCCGCGCTTCAGTGGTACGGCGTCCGGGACGAGCTCGTTGACGATCACCCGGTCGTTGATCTGGAGCGTGTTCTCCATCGACGCCGACGGGATGTAGAACGACCGGATCAGGAACGTCTTCACGAGGAACGACACCAGCAGCGCGGCGAGGAAGATGATGACGAGGTCACGGAGGAACGTCAGGACCCCGTTCGCCTTCTTGTCGGATCGCGGGCGGCGCCCCGGTTCCTGCGTCGTGTCCGTCATTCCTGCTCTCGTTCTCCGCGCTCACGTGGAGCGTTGCGACCGCGCCCGGACCGGACGCTCGACCACGCTCACCAGGAGCATGCGGTGCCCACCCCCGGGAACGGGTGCGGGAAAGGGTGAACCCCCCGCCGATGCACAACCGTACATGGACGAGGGGTTCGCAGCGTACCCGGCTCGCGGGCCTCACTGTGAAGGCGATCAGGCGTCGCGCTTCTCCTTGATCTTGCGGCGGGCTGCCTTGCCGCGGAGCTCGCGGAGGTAGTACAGCTTGGCGCGACGGACGTCACCGCGGGTGACGATCTCGATGTGGTCGATGATCGGCGAGTGCACCGGGAACCAGCGCTCGACGCCGACCTGGAAGCTGACCTTGCGGACCTTGAAGGTCTCGCCGATGCCGTGACCCTGACGGCCGATGACGACGCCCTGGAAGACCTGGATACGCGAACGCGTGCCTTCGACGATGTTGACGTGGACCTTGACGGTGTCCCCCGCGCGGAAGTCGGGGACGTCGGTACGCAGCGATGCTGCGTCGACGTTGTCGAGGAGCTGGCTCATGAGCGGTTCACTCTCTGCGGACGCACACGGGTCGCCGCGGATCGATGTTCGGAAAGATGGTGGTGTGCCCGGTGTCGGCGACTCCCCCGTGGCAGAGTCCAGCCAGGGCACAGCCACCCATCCTGCCACAGGTCCGGTGATCGCACCAACCAGGGCAGGATGGTGACCATGATCGAACTCCGCACCCCCGCCGAGCTGGACGGCCTGCGCGTGGCCGGCCGGTTCGTGGCCGACGTCCTCGACGAGCTGCTCACGACCGTCGACGTCGGCGTGAACCTGCTCGACCTCGACCGCGTCGCCGCGCGGATGATCGCCGAGCGGGGCGCCGTCAGCTGCTACGTCGACTACCACCCCTCGTTCGGCAACTCGCCGTTCGGCAAGAACCTGTGCACCTCGGTGAACGACGCCGCGCTGCACGGCCTCCCGCACGACCGCGTGCTCGTGGACGGGGACCTCGTGAGCCTCGACTTCGCCGCGAGCGTCGACGGCTGGGTCGCCGACTCCGCCGTCACCGTGCAGGTCGGCACGCCGCGCGACGAGGACCAGCGGCTCGTCGCGACCGTCGAGCAGGCCCTCGCGGCCGGCATCGACCAGTTCCGGCCGGGCAACAAGCTCGGCGACGTCTCGTACGCGATCGGCCGGGTCGCGAAGGACGCCGGCTTCGCCGTGAACACGCAGTTCGGCGGCCACGGCGTCGGTCGCACGATGCACGGCGACCCGCACGTCCCGAACGACGGGCGTCCCGGTCGCGGCCTGAAGCTCCGCCCGGGCCTCGTCGTCGCGGTCGAGCCCTGGCTCATGCAGGGCACCGACGAGCTCGTGCAGGACGCCGACGGCTGGACGCTCAGGAGCGTCGACGGCTCCCGGGCCGCGCACGTCGAGCACACCGTGGCCGTCACCGAGGCCGGACCGGAGGTCCTCACCCTCCGGCGCGCACAGCGCGACGCGTCGAGCTGACGCGAGGGACGCGACCGACGCGACCGAGGCGGGACACGACGGACGCGGCAGACGCGGCGGACGACGGACGCACCACACGACGGACGGGAGGCGCGGTGCCGGCCGGCACCGCGCCTCCCGTCCGTCGTGTCGCGGGGACCGCGCCCTACGCGTCGGGCAGCAGGTCGGGCCGGACGCGACGCGTCCGCTCCACCTGCTGCTCGTGCCGCCAGGCGGCGACGCGCGCGTGGTGTCCGCTGAGCAGGACGTCCGGGACCGCGAGGTCGCGCCAGACCGCCGGCTTCGTGTACGAGGGGTACTCGAGCAGGCCGTCCTCGTGGGACTCCTCGACGAGCGACTCCGGGTTGCCGACCACGCCGGGGACGAGTCGACCGACGGCCTCGATCATGGCCATGGCCGCGACCTCGCCGCCGTTCAGGACGTAGTCGCCGAGTGAGAGCTCGACCACGGTCGCCCGCGTCGACGCCCACTCGAACACCCGGGCGTCGATGCCCTCGTACCGCCCGCAGGCGAACACGAGGTGCTCGTGCTCGGCGAGCGACCGGGCGATCGACTGCCGGAAGGGCGTGCCGGCCGGCGTCGGGACCACGAGCGTGGAGGAGCCGTCCTCGCGGAGGACCGACCCGAGGGCCTCGGCCCAGGGCTCGGGCTTCATCACCATGCCGGCGCCGCCGCCGTACGGGGTGTCGTCGACGGTGCGGTGCCGGTCGGTCGTCCAGTGCCGCAGGTCGTGCACGTGCACGTCGAGCAGCTTCTCCTGGCGGGCCTTGCCGAGCAGGGAGACGTCGAGCACGGAGAAGAACTCCGGGAAGATCGTGACGATGTCGATGCGCACGCGGTGCCTACGAGACCGTCTCGGGACGGGACGTGTCCTCCGGGTCCTCGAACAGACCGGTGGGCGGGGTCACCGTGACGGTGCCTGCGGCGATGTCGACCGCCGGGACGATCGCTGCCACGAAGGGCACGAGCACCTCGCCGCGGTCGGGGGTGTCGATCGCCAGCAGGTCCTGCGCCGGCAGGTGGTCGACGCGTGCGACGGTGCCGACCTCGACGCTGTCCCGCAGCACGCGGAGTCCGACGAGCTGGTGGTCGTACCAGGCGTCGTCCTCACCGGTGTCGGAGTCGGCGTCCTGCTCGATCCAGAGGATCGCGCGGGCGAGCGTCTCGGCACCGGTCCGGTCCTCGACACCCTCGAAGAAGGCGACCGGGTGACCGTTGTACCAGCGGAGTTCGTCCAGCGTGAGGGTCTTGCCTGCCCACGGGGACTCCGCCGGGACCTGGAGCGTGAAGACCGCTCCGGGGGTGAACCGACGGTCCGGGTCGTCGGTGTAGAGCTCGAGCTTGATGCCGCCCTTGAGCCCGTGCGCCTTCGTGATCCGCCCCACCCGGAGCTGGGTCGTCTCGCTGGGAATGGTCGTCTCCCTAGGAATCGGAGTCGACCACGTCGACGCGCACCCGCTTGCCGTCGGCCAGCGCCGAGACGAGGGTGCGGAGCGCCTTCGCGGTGCGACCGGCACGACCGATCACGCGGCCGAGGTCCTCGGGGTGCACACGCACCTCGAGGACCTCGCCCCGCGCGGAGGTGGAGCTGGCGACGCGCACGTCGTCCGGGTGATCGACGATCCCCTTGACGAGGTGCGTCAGCGCGGATTCGAGCAAGGAATCAGGCCTCGGTCGTCTCGGCGGCGTCGTCGGCCGGAGCGGCGGCGGGTGCCGTCTTCTCCGACTTCGGCTTGAGGACGGCCTTCTTGGCGGTGTCCGCGACGAAGGCCTGCTTCGGCTCGGCGACCTTGACGGTGGACTCGGTGTTGCCCTCGCCCTTGAACTTGCCCCAGTCGCCGGTGAGCTTGAGGAGCGCCGCGACCTGCTCGGTCGGCTGTGCGCCGACGCCGAGCCAGTAGAGCGCACGCTCGGACTCGATCTTGATGACCGAGGGCTCCTCGGTCGGGTGGTACTGACCGATCTCCTCGATCACACGACCGTCGCGCTTGGTGCGCGAGTCGGCGACGACGATGCGGTAGTAGGGCGCACGGATCTTGCCGAGGCGCTTGAGACGGATCTTGACAGCCACAATTACTCCTGTTGCGTGATGTTGTGGTTGAACCGGAACCGCGGGCGTGGGGGCACGCGCGGTGGAAGCTCGAGGGAAGTCGCGACCTGCTGGATAGAGGGTCGAGCAGACGCGATTCGACCGTTCATTCTTGCAGGTTTCCGCGCGAGAAGCGAGCCGCGACCCGCCGGGGACGTCAGGGCGCGAGCCGCCGGACCGCCTCGAGCGCCTCGCTCGTCGCCCGGACCGCGTCGATCCCGCTGGCGTCGCGGGCCCCGCCGACGACGGCGACCGGCACGCCGACAGCCCGGAGGCCCGCCACCAGCCCGTCGGGTCCGGTCTCCTCCGCCTCGGGCGCGCGTTCCTGTCCGGCGCACACCACGACGTGGTCGGCCGGGACGGCGCGCTCGACGCCCGCCTCGTCGAGGATCCACAGCGTGCCCGGTTCGATCCGCAGGTACGCGCGGACCCCGGCGACGAGGTGCACACCCGCGTCCCGCAGGCGCCCGACGGCCACCCAGCGGGAGGTGATGCCGATCCCCTGGCCGATCTTGCCGGCGCGCCGGAGCACGGTGACCTCGGGGCCGGGCCGCGTGACCCGGTCGACCGCGGGCAGCCGCTGCGGTACGTCGCCGAGGACGTCCCGGGCGACGTCGACGTCCCAGCGCTCGGCGAACTCCGCGGCGCGGACGACCTCGTCGGGCGACTCGACGAGGAAGGCCGCCGTGTCCACGCCGATCCCGCCGCCGCCGACGATCGCGACGGTCCCCGCCGACACGCCCTCGCGGAGGGCCTGCTCGTAGGAGACGACGTGCGGCAGGTCCGCGCCCGGCACGTCGAGCGGTCGCGGGACGACGCCGAGGGCCAGCAGCACCGCGTCGCTCCCGGCCAGGTCGGCGACGGCGGCGCGACGCCCGAGGTGCACCGTGGCACCGCGGTCCGCGAGTTCGGCGACGGCCGCCCGCACGGTCGCCGCGTAGTCCTCCTTGCCGGGGATCGCGGCGGCGAGGGCGAACTGGCCGCCGAGCGACGCGTCGGCCTCCCACAGCGTGACGGTGTGGCCGCGTCGTGCGGCGTCGACCGCGGCGGCCAGGCCGGCCGGTCCCCCGCCGACGACGTCGACCCGCAGCGCCCGACGCGTGTGTCGGGCCGGGAACGCGAGCTCGCGCGCGGCGCGCGGGTTGACCAGGCAGGACACCGGGGCACCGACGATCGACCGGTCGAGGCAGGCCTGGTTGCAGCCGATGCAGGTGTTCACGAGGTCGAACCTGCCGCCGAGCGACCGCGCGACGATGTCCGGGTCGGCGAGGAACGGGCGGGCGAGGGCGACCGCGTCGACGAGGCCGTCGCGGAGCACCGTCTCGCCGTCGCGGAGGTCGGTCATCCGGTTCGACGCGATCACGCGGACGTCCGGGTGGTCGGAGGTCCGCACGACGCGGGCGATGCGCTCCGCGTAGGACACCCACGCCCCGTGCGGCACCGAGGCCTGCACGGTGGGCGTGCGGGACTCGTGCCACCCGATGCCGACCGAGACGCCGTCGAGCCCGAGCGGCAGCAGGTCCCGGACGAGCGCGTCGACCTCGTCGTCGGTCGTCGACCCGGGCATGAGGTCCGCGCCGGAGAGCCGGATCGTCACCGCGAGGTCGGGCACCGCGGCCCGGACGGCACGGACGACCTCGACCGCGAAGCGCCGACGGCGTTCCGGGGTGCCGCCCCACTCGTCCTCGCGGTGGTTCGTCAGCGGCGACTGGAACTGGTTCACGAGGTAGCCCTCGGACGCCATGATCTCGACGCCGTCGAAGCCGATGTCCCGGGCGGACCGCGCGGCGGCGGCGAAGTCCTCGATCGTCGACCGGACCTCGTCCCCGGTGAGTTCCTCCGGGACGACCCCGCGCGCGGCGGCCCACGGCAGGGCGGACGGCGCGACCGCCCGCTGGGGTCGGCCGTGCCGGTCGGTCAC
The DNA here is from genome assembly GCF_001865055.2 of Curtobacterium sp. MCBA15_004. Lineage (NCBI taxonomy): Bacteria > Bacillati > Actinomycetota > Actinomycetes > Micrococcales > Microbacteriaceae > Curtobacterium > Curtobacterium sp. MCBA15_004. Next base: position 2,224,817 of record NZ_CP126266.1, read on the forward strand.
GCCCTGCACGAGCGCGTACCGACCCGCGTGGAACAGCTGCGCGAGCACGGTGCCGCCCTCGTCGTGCACGGCGTCGACGGCGACCCGGAAGCGCTCGTCGGCGCCGTCCGCCCCGAACACCGCGAAGTCGGGGCCGCCGCGGGCCTCGTCGCTCACCGCGATGCCCCCGGTCACGATGCACGCGACCCCGCCTGCCGCGCGCTCCCGGTAGAAGGCCGCCATCGCTGCTCCGCCGTCGTCGCGCACCTCGAGTCCGGTGTGCATCGACCCCATCACGACGCGGTTCGACAGGTGCAGGGGGCCGAGGGTCCAGGGCGACGACAGGACCGCGAGGTCCGGCTGGGCGACGGTGCTCATGCCCCTACTCTGCCGGACGCCGCTCCCGGGCCGGTGTTCCTTGTGCCGACCCTCCAACATCACGGGCAGGATGGCCGCATGGACATCCGTTTCACCGAGTCCCGCCCGTCGACCATCGGCGTCGAGTGGGAGCTCCCGCTGGTCGACCGGGACACCGGCGACCTCGCTCCCCGGGCACCCGCCGTGATCGCCGCGGTGCAGGAGCGCCTCGGGGACCACGACCGGGTGACCGAGGAACTCCTCACCAACACCGTCGAGGTCGTCACGGGTGTCCACGAGACCGTCGGGGGTGCCACGAGCGAGCTCGCGGGCATCATCGGCGAGGTCGTCGACGCCGCGGAGCCGCTCGACGCGCAGGTGATGTGCTCCGGCACGCACCCCTTCGCGGTCTGGGACCAGCAGGAGATCACGGCCGACAGCGAGCACTACACGACGCTCATCGACCGGACCCGCTGGTGGGGTCGCCAGATGCTCATCTGGGGTGTCCACGTGCACGTCGGCATCGACGACCGCGACAAGGCCGTGCCGATCATGAACGCGATGCTCGCCTACGTCCCGCACCTGCAGGCGTTCACCGCGTCGAGCCCGTTCTGGGGCGGGACCGACACCGGGTACGCCTCGAACCGTGCGCTCATGTTCCAGCAGCTGCCGACCGGTGGCCTCCCGCCCTCGATCGAGGAGTGGTCGGGCTTCGAGACCGTGGTCGACGACCTGACGAAGACCGGCGTGATCGACGGCTTCAAGGACCTCCGCTGGGACATCCGGCCCTCGCCGGGCTGGGGCACGCTCGAGAACCGCGTCTCCGACGGCATCTCGACCCTGCACGAGGTCGGTGCGGTGACCGCGTTCGTGCAGTGCCTCGTCACGGCCCTGTCCGACCGGCTCGACCGTGGCGAGACGCTGCCGTCGATGCAGCCGTGGTTCATCCGCGAGAACAAGTGGCGCGCGGCCCGCTACGGCATGGACGCAGAGATCATCACGAACGCGGCGGGCGACGAACGCCTCGTCACCGACGAGGTGCACGACCTCGTGCAGCGCCTCGACCCGATCGCCGAACGGCTCGGCTGCCAGCAGGAGCTGCACCACCTCGACACGATGATCGCGGACGGCGCCTCGTACCAGCGGCAGCTCCGCGTCGCGCAGGAGCACGGCGGCGACCTGCGCGCGGTCGTCCGCCACCTGGTCACCGAGCTGCGCGACTCGCTCTAGACGCCACCACCTGTCGGACGGGAGGCGCGGTGCCGGCCGACACCGCGCCTCCCGTCCGGTGGGACGCGCGCTCCGTGACGGCGCCGCTCGACCGGGCCGGGTCCCGGTCAGCGCAGCGCCGGACGGGACCGCGCTGGATCGGGACGGCACCCGGTCGGCGCCGCCCGCAGGCGACGCCGATCCCGGGTCAGCCCTCGATCGGGACCGAGACCGGCGCGCCGGCGCCGAAGCGGACGAGCACGTGGTCCGCGTCGGCCGGGACGCCCTGCAGGGTCACGGCCCGGAGGAGGCCGTTGTACCCGACGAGGGCGTCGGCGAGGTGCGTCCCGTCGGCCAGCGTGATCGACGCGCGGCCCTCGAACCCGGCGGCGTCGAAGCGTGCGGTGCCCGTCGCGCCGCGGACGACGCGGGCGTGGGCACCGTCGGCGACGTTCGCGCCGGTGTCCCCGAGCACGCCCTCGGTGCGGACGCGGTCGAAGCGGGAGCGGTACGCGTCGATGATCACGGGGAAGTCGAACGACGAGCTCAGCTGCGTCGGGATCCGCGCGACGCCGTGCTCGTCGGCACGACCGGTCGCCGAGAGGCCGCCGTCGGCCGTGACGTGGACCTCGAGGCCGGGCGCGGTCTGCACGACCGCGACCCACTTGCCGCCCTGGTCCTCGGCGCCGCGGATGACGGGGGTGCCGTCGGACGGGCCGCCCTCGTCGCCGCCGCCGTTGTCGCCACCGCCGTTGTCACCACCACCGTTGTCACCACCACCGTTGTCGCCACCACCGTTGTCACCGCCGCCGTTGTCGCCACCGTCACCACCGCCGGGCGTCGGGGTGAAGCCCCCGTCCACCGGGCCCGGGGCCGGGACGGCCACGATCGGCTCCGGCTCGACCGAGCCACCCTCGCGCGCCGGGACCGTGGTGGTGACCGACGGCGACGAGACGTTCGGGCGCCCGACGTGCGCGACCCGCACCGAGACCTCGCGCTCGGCGAGCTCGGCGGGCAGGTCCACGCTGAACGTGCCGTCCGGGCGGACCACGGCCGTCCACTGGTCGTCCCCGAGGGACACCTCGGCGAAGAGCCGGCTCCCGGTCGGCTTCGCGTCGATCGAGCCGTCGAGCTGGAAACCCGTGGCCGTCTCGTGCACGCCGGCGACCGCCGGGGCGTCACGGAGCAGGACGATCGCCTGGAACTTCGTCGAGGCGATCTGCTCGTCGCCGCGGAACGCACGTGCCTCGAACGGCCCGGCCGGCACCGACGAGAAGTCGATCGTCGACGCGACGTCGCCCGTGCTCGACGGTTCGCGGAGGTCGAGCAGCGTCGTGCCGGTCGCGGTGTCGACGACCTCGAACCGGTCGAACGCGGGTCCGTGCGCCGCGAAGTCCACCGCGGAGGCGCCCACCGAGTACAGCGGGAGGCCGGCCGCGAGCCCCGAGGAGTGGCCGCCGACCGAGGTCACGGTGAGCGGCAGCTGCACCCCGTCCTCGCCGACCGTCAGCTCGACGCGGCGCGAGTACGACGTGGTGCCGCCGTCGTACTCGAAGTAGACACCGAGCGTCTGTCCGGCGTACCGAGCGGGCACCTGCAGGCGGAACGTGCCGTCCGCCGCGACGTTCGTCGAGCCGAGCTGCGGGTTGCCCCGGACGGCGGCGCGGAAGCGGTTGCCGGGGTTCTCGAAGAGCGTGTGCCCGGCGATCGTGAAGGCGCCGCCGGCGGCGCGCTCCACGCGGTCGATCACGGGCGGCTCGGCACGGTACGTGACCCGGAGCTCGGTGGACGCGACGACCTCGCCGTCGCGGTACGCCTTCGCGACGAGCTGCGGGCCGGGGATCGTCGACAGGTCGAGGGCGCAGCGCGCGGCCCCGGTCGACGACGGTTCGTCGATGCTGCAGACACGCTCGCCCCCGTAGCGGACGACGACCTCGAACCGGTCGAACGCCGGGCCCTCGGCGACGAGTTCCGGGTGCGTCGAGTACACCGTGAAGGAGGCCGAGCTGTCCGACTCGCTCTCCTTGCCCTCCACGGTCTGGATCCGGAGCCCGTCGGCGTGCGGTGCCGAGGACGCGGCGAGCCCGAAGGCCGCGCCGGGCGCAGCGAGTGCGGCGGACGGCCCGGAGATGATCGCGGTACCGACGATCGTGGCGGCACCGAGCACCGCACAGAGACGGCGGGTGTTGCGCTTCATGGAGTTCCTCTCGTTCACGCGGATTGCGTGCGATCAGCGAACACCATGTGATCTGACAGTATTTTGCATGCCATTGCTACCGGCCTCCAGACGGACGGGAGGCCCGTGGCGGTCTCGCCACGGGCCTCCCGTCCGTCTGGGGTCGCGTCAGCGACGTCGGGTCAGCGACGTCAGGTCAGCGACGTCGGGTCAGCGACCGAGGAACTTCTGCAGGCTCGCGAGTTCTTCCTCGGTGGGGGCCTTGCCGCCCTTGGCACCGCCGAAGCCGAAGCCGGAACCGCTCGGGGCCTGCTGCTGCGGCTGTGCCGGAGCACCCGATGCCAGTGCCGCGCGCTTGGCGGGGTTGCCCACCTTCTTCTTCTTGGCGCCGCCGGCCGGCTGCTTCTTCTTGCCGCCGTGCATGCCGGGGATCGGCCCCATGCCGGGCATCTGCGGCACGCCACCGCGGGCGACCGTCTTCATCATCTTCGCGGCCTGCTCGAAGCGGTTCACGAGGGCGTTGACCTCGGTCACGGTCGTGCCGGAACCGCGGGCGATGCGGAGACGACGGGAGCCGTTGAGCAGCTTCGGCAGCTGGCGCTCCTGCTTCGTCATCGACTGGATGATCGCCTCGGTCCGGACGATCTCGCGCTCGTCGAAGTTGTCGAGCGCCTCGCGCATGCCCTTGGCGCCCGGGAGCATGCCGAGCATGCCCTTGATCGAGCCGGCCTTGCGGAGCTGCTGCATCTGCCCGAGGAAGTCGTCGAGCGTGAACGAGTCGCTCGCGATCTTCTCGGCGACCTTGCGGGCTTCTTCTTCGTCGAAGGCACCCTGCGCCTGCTCGATGAGCGAGAGGATGTCGCCGAGGTCGAGGATGCGGCTCGCCATGCGGTCCGGGTGGAACGGCTCGAAGTCGTCGAGGCCCTCGCCCGTGGACGCGAACATGATCGGCCGACCGGTGACGCTCGCCACCGACAGGGCCGCACCACCGCGGGCGTCGCCGTCGAGCTTCGACAGCACGACGCCGGTGAAGTCCACGCCCTCCTGGAAGGCACGCGCGGTGTTCACGGCGTCCTGACCGATCATCGCGTCGATGACGAACAGGACCTCGTCGGGGTCGACCGCCTTGCGGATGTTCGCGGCCTGCTTCATGAGCTCGGCGTCGACGCCGAGGCGACCGGCGGTGTCCACGATGACGGTGTCGTACTGCTGGTCGACGGCTGCCTTGATCGCGTTCTTCGCGACCTTGACCGGGTCGCCGACACCGTTGCCGGGCTCCGGGGCGAAGACGTGGACGCCGGCCTGCTCGCCGACGACCTGGAGCTGCTGCACGGCGTTCGGGCGCTGGAGGTCCGCCGCGACGAGCATCGGCGTGTGGCCGTCCTTCTTGAGCCACTTGCCGAGCTTGCCCGCGAGGGTCGTCTTGCCGGCACCCTGCAGGCCCGCGAGCATGATGACCGTCGGCGGCCGCTTGGCGAACTCGAGCCGCCGCTGCTGCCCACCGAGGATGCCCACGAGTTCCTCGTTGACGATCTGGACGACCTGCTGCGCCGGGTTCAGCGCCTTGTTCACCTCGTCGGAGAGCGCGCGCTCGCGGACGGCCGCGGTGAAGGACTTGACGACCTCGAGCGCGACGTCGGCGTCGAGCAGCGCCCGCCGGATCTCGCGGACGGTGCCGTCGACGTCGGACGGGGTCAGCCGACCCTTGCTCCGCAGGTTGCGGAAGGTCTCGGTCAGCCGGTCGGAGAGAGAGCCGAATTGCGCCATGATCCGTCGATCCTACAGGGCCGTCCCCGACCGGCCGGGACCGGGTCCCGGCCGGGTCCACGGGTAGCCTCGGCGACATGCGGAACGTCCCCGACTCCCTCGACCCTGCCGTCGTCGACGAGATCGACGCGCGACTGGCCGGCGTCCGGACGGACCACGGCGTCGCCGTGCCCTGGGCGATCGAGAGCGGGAGCCGCGCGTGGGGCTTCCCGTCGCCGGACAGCGACTACGACTGTCGCTTCGTCTACGTCCGGCAGCCGGACGACTACCTGTCGCTCTGGCCGGCGCGCGACGTCATCGAGACCCCGCTCGACGCGGTCTTCGACGTCAACGGCTGGGACCTCGGGAAGGCCGTCCGTCTCGCGGTGAACGGGAACGCGACGGTCGGCGAGTGGCTCCGGTCCCCCATCGTCTACTCCGGGGACGAAGGCTTCCGCGACCGCGCCCTGGCGTTCCTGGCGGCCGTCGCCGACCGAGGTCGGATCGGTCGGCACCACCTGCACGTGGCGCTCCGGCAGCAGGAACGGCAGACGACGCTGAAGCGCTTCTTCTACGTGCTCCGCCCGGTGACGACCCTGCGGTGGCTGCGCGAGCACCCGGACTCCGCGCTCCCACCGATGGACCTGCCCACGCTCGTGCAGGAGACCTCGGTGCCGGCCGGGGTTCGGGAGGCCGTGGCCGATCTCATCGAGGTGAAGGCCGCGACCCGGGAACTGGGCTCCGGATCGACCCCCGGCGTGCTCGAGCGATTCGTCGCGGACGAGCTCGAGCGGGCCGCGGCCTTCGACCACCTGCCCCCGGGCGGCCCCACCGACGAGGCACGCGCCCGGGCGGACGACTTCTTCCGCGGCGAGGTCACACGACTGACGCGGTGACCGGGCCCGGTCGCAGCTCCTGACGGTCGCAGGGCGCGCGGCGACCCGATCCGCGAGGATCGCCGAGTTACTGGACTCCGTCCAACAACAAGCGTACGGTCATCCCGTGCCGACACTCGAGGTCTTCCGCCCGCAGGGCCCGCTCCGGTACGACGACGGCCTCGCGCTGCAGCGACGCCTGCGCGCCGACGTCGTCGCAGGGCGCTCTCCCGGCGTCGTCGTGCTGTGCGAGCACCCGTCCGTGTACACCGCGGGCCGCCGGACCGAGCCGTCCGACCTGCCGACCGACGGCTCCCCCGTCGTCGAGGTCGACCGCGGCGGCCGCATCACGTGGCACGGTCCGGGGCAGCTCGTCGCGTACCCGATCGTCCGGCTCGCCGAGCCGCTCGACGTCGTGGCCTGGGTCCGGGACCTCGAGCAGGTCCTCGTCGACGCCGCAGCCGCCGCCGGGGTCCGAGCGGAGCGAGTCGAGGGCCGGAGCGGCGCCTGGGTCCCTGGACCTGCCGACGCGCCGTACGCGAAGGTCGGAGCGATCGGGCTCCACGTGGCCGAGGGCGTCACCAGCCACGGCATCGCGCTCAACTGCACGAACGCGCTCGACGCCTACCGTGCCATCGTCCCGTGCGGCATCGCCGACGCCGGCGTCACCACGCTGAGCGCCGCCGCGGGGCGCACCGTCACGGTGGACGAGGTCGCGGGCGTCGTCGCCGACCGGGTCCAGCACGCCGTCGACGGCATGCGCGCCGGCCGACGCATCAGCAGCACCGCCCGACAGGAGACCACCGCATGACACTCGCCCCCGAGGGCCGCCGGATGCTCCGCGTCGAGGCCCGGAACGCGGAGACCCCGATCGAGACCAAGCCCGCGTGGATCAAGACCCGCGCGGTGCAGGGCCCCGCGTTCCGCGAACTGTCCGGCCTGGTCCGGGACAAGCAGCTGCACACCGTCTGCCAGGAGGCCGGCTGCCCGAACGTCTTCGAGTGCTGGGAGGACCGCGAGGCCACCTTCCTCATCGGTGGCTCCCAGTGCACGCGGCGGTGCGACTTCTGTCAGATCGACACCGGCAAGCCCGAGCCGCTCGACCGCGACGAGCCGCGGCGGGTCGCGGACTCCGTCGCCGAGATGGGCCTGCGGTACGCCACGGTGACCGGGGTCGCCCGCGACGACCTCGAGGACGGCGGCGCCTGGCTCTACGCCGAGACCATCCGAGCGATCCACGAGCACTCCCCCGGCACCGGCGTCGAGATCCTCGTCCCCGACTTCTCCGGCCGGCCCGACCAGCTCGGGCAGGTGTTCGACGCCCGGCCCGAGGTCTTCGCGCACAACGTCGAGACCGTGCCGCGGATCTTCAAGCGCATCCGACCCGCCTTCCGCTTCGACCGGTCGCTCGACGTCATCACGCAGGGGCACGACGCGGGACTCGTGACGAAGTCGAACCTCATCCTCGGCATGGGCGAGGAGCGCGCCGAGGTCGAGGACGCCCTGCACCAGCTCCACGACGCCGGGACGGACATCATCACGCTGACCCAGTACCTCCGGCCGTCACCCCGTCACCTGCCGGTCGCGCGCTGGGTCCGCCCGGAGGAGTTCGTCGAGCTCCGCGAGGTGGCCGAGGGCATCGGGTTCGCCGGCGTCCTCGCCGGACCCCTGGTCCGCTCGTCCTACCGCGCTGGCCGGCTGTGGGCGCGGGCGACCGTCGCGCGCGGCGGCGCGGTGCCGCCGCACCTGGCCCACCTGCTCGACGCATCGCCGGGTCGCCAGGCCGTGTAGGCGACGGACGCGACCGGACGACGCAACGGGAGGCGCTGTGCCAGCTGGCACCGCGCCTCCCGTCCGTCAAGCGGTCACGTCGCGACGTGACCCGCGATCGCTACGCGCGACCGCGGATGCTCCGCAGCAGCCAGCCGATGACGGACAGCAGGATGAGGACGATGCCGATCCACAGCAGGAACTTGAGGGCACCGACGAAGATGCCGCTGAAGAGCAGGACGAGGCCGACGATGATCGCGATGATCAGCAGAGCGGGCATGGGGTGTCTCCTTGGTCTCACGGGGCAGTACGGCGATGACGGTACACGTGTCGCACAGGCGATGCCCAGGCGATCGTCAGGCTGTCGTACCCCGAGGCCTGGTGACCGCAGCGCCTAGCCGACGAGGTTCTGCACGAAGACGTGCGGCGTGAAGCCCGTGAGGTCGTTGATGCCCTCGCCCTGCCCGATGAGCTTGATCGGGATGCCGGTCTTCTCCTGCACGCTGAGGACGAAGCCGGCCTTCGCGGAGCCGTCGAGCTTGGTGATGACGAGCCCGGTGACGCCCGCGCCCTCGATGAACGCCTGCGCCTGGGCGAGGCCGTTCTGGCCGGTCGTGGCGTCGAGGACGAGCAGGACCTCCGCGATCTCGGTCTGCTTCTCGACCACGCGCTTGATCTTGGTGAGCTCGTCCATCAGCCCGGCCTTGGTGTGCAGGCGGCCGGCGGTGTCGATCACGACGATCTCGGTGCCGTCGTGGATGGCCTTCTCGACGGTCTGGTACGCCACCGACGCCGGGTCCTGCCCGGGCTGTGCGGGACGGACGACGTCGACGCCGGCGCGCTGGGCCCACGTCGCGACCTGCTCGACCGCGGCGGCGCGGAACGTGTCCGCCGCGCCCACGAGCACGGTGCGGTCGTACGTCTTCAGGAACTTGGCGAACTTGCCGATCGTCGTGGTCTTGCCGACACCGTTCACCCCGACCACGAGCACGACCGCGGGGCGGTTGCTCAGCTTGAGGGTGGTGTCGAGCTTCGACAGGCGCTCCTCGAGCACCTCGCGGAGCATGCGCTGGAGGTCCGCCGGGTCGGTCGTGCCGTACCGGTCGACGCGGGCGTGCAGGTCCTCGATGACCTCGTCCGCGATGTCGGGGCCGAAGTCCGCACCGATGAGCGCGGTCTCGAGGTCGTCCCACGTGGTCTCGTCGATGGTCTTCCGCTGGAACAGACCGCGGAGCCGGGAGGACAGGGACCAGGAACTCGCCATGTTCCCAGCTTAGGCCGCGGCGGAGGTGCCGGTCGCCCGCTACGCTCGTCGTGAGAAGGGGAGTATTCCTCTCGCGGTGTGCCCGTCAGTACGGTCTGGGACGATCCAGGCCCGGGGCACCGGTCTCCTGCACGGCCCGTCGGATCCCGGCGGCACGGTCAGGCGGCGGAAGAGACCTTCAGGCTTCGGCGTACCCACTCCTCGTGGTGCGCCCCTCCCTGAAGGAACTCTGTTGGACGTCCCCCTGTACGTATGGCTCATCACCCTCGCGGGCATCCTCGCGCTGCTGGTGTTCGACTTCTACTCGCACGTGCGCACGCCGCACGTCCCGCACATCAAGGAGTCCGCCTTCTGGTCGGCGTTCTACGTCGGCCTGGCGATCCTGTTCGGTGTCGGCATCCTCGTGTTCGGCGGCGGGCAGGCCGGCGGTGAGTACTTCGCCGGCTGGTTGACCGAGAAGGCCCTGTCGGTCGACAACCTGTTCGTCTTCCTCATCATCATGACGACCTTCGCGGTGCCGAAGGAGTTCCAGCAGAAGGTGCTGCTGGTCGGCGTCGCGATCGCCCTCGTCGCCCGCGGTGTCTTCATCGCCCTCGGCGTCACGATCATCGAGAACTTCTCGTGGGTGTTCTACCTGTTCGGCGCCCTGCTGTTCTGGCTCGCCTGGTCGCAGGCCCGCAGCAGCGGCGAGCACGACGCGTCCGAGGGCGACTCCCGCCTGATCCGGGTCCTGCGTCGCATCATCCCCACGTCGAAGGACTACGACGGCGACCGCCTCACCACCCGCGTCGACGGCAAGCGCCTGTTCACCCCGATGCTGCTCGTCATGGTCGCCATCGGCCTGACCGACGTGCTGTTCGCCCTCGACTCGATCCCCGCGATCTTCGGTCTCACGCAGGACGCGTTCATCGTGTTCACCGCGAACGCGTTCTCGCTCCTCGGTCTCCGCCAGCTGTACTTCCTCATCGCGGGACTGCTCGAGCGGCTCATCTACCTCGGTCAGGGGCTGGCGGTCATCCTCGCCTTCATCGGCGTGAAGCTCGTCTTCCACGCCATGCACGTCAACGAGCTGCCCTTCATCAACGGCGGCGAGCACATCGAGTGGGCCCCGGAGATCCCGATCTGGTTCTCGCTGAGCTTCATCGCGCTGACGATCACCGTCGCGACGATCGCGTCGCTCGTGGTCTCGAAGAAGCGCCAGGAGCGCGGGCTGACCCCGACGGGCGAGCCGAAGACGGCCGTCGAGGCGGACGCGAAGTAGTCGCCACCGCCTGAGGGACGGGAGGCGCGGTGCCAGCTGGCACCGCGCCTCCAGTCCGTCTGCGGCACGTCCTGTCTGCCGGGCGCTCCGTCTGCGGTGCCCCCTGTCTGCGGCGCCCTCTGTCTGCGGCGCCCTCTGTCTGCGGCGCCCTCTGTCTGCGGCGCCCTCGCGAAAGCGACAGATCGCTCCGGACTGTTCGCGCCCATGTGTCGCTTTCGCGCACCAGCCGACGGACGGGACCCGCGAACTGTCGCTTTCGCGGAGCACACCCGGGCGGCCGGGAGGCGCGATCCGCCGCTGACGTGGCCTGCGACCAGGACCAGGACCAGGACCGGGACCGCGACCGCGACGGGGACCGGGACCGCGACCGCGACGGGGACCGGGACCGCGACCGCGACGGGGACCGGGACCGCGACCGCGACGGGGGCCGGGCCCGCGACGGGGACCGGGACCGCGACGGGGCCGGGGCCGGGACCGGGACCGGCGCTACGCGACCGCGTCGGCGGGCTCCGACCCGCGGCGCTGCTGCACGCGCTGGCCGACGACCGCCGACACACCGTCCTGCCGCATCGAGACGCCGTACAGCGCGTCGGCGATCTCCATCGTGCGCTTCTGGTGCGTGATGACGATGAGCTGCGAGGACTCGCGGAGCCGCTCGAACACGGTCAGCAGCCGCCCGAGGTTCGCGTCGTCGAGCGCCGCCTCGACCTCGTCCATGATGTAGAACGGCGACGGGCGCGCCGTGAAGATCGCCACGAGGAGCGCCACGGCCGCGAGGGACCGCTCCCCGCCGGACAGCAGCGTCAGCCGGTCGATCTTCTTGCCGGCGGGCTTCACCTGCACGTCGATCCCGGTGGCGAGCAGGTCGTCGGGGTCGGTCAGCGAGATCGACCCGGAGCCGCCCGGGAACAGGATCGGGAACACGACGTCGAAGGCATCGCGGGTGTCGTTGAACGCGGACTCGAAGATCGTCTGCATCTTCGTGTCGAGCTCCTCGATGATCGTCAGGAGGTCCGCGCGGGTCTTCTGCAGGTCGTCGAGCTGCTCGGCGAGGAACGCGTGCCGCTGCTCGAGCGCCTGGAACTCCTCGAGCGCGAGCGGGTTCACCTTGCCGAGCCGACCGAGGTCCCGCTCGGCGGCGGCGAGGCGCTGCTCCTGCTCGGCGCGCACGTACGGGACGGTCTCGACCTCGCCGGGGTCGATGCCCTCGGTGGTGTCGTACTCGGGCAGCGCGGGGCCGCCCGGCAGCGTCGACTCGGCCGGGACGAGCGCGGGGACGTCGTCGTCGGACGCGGCGGTGTCCTCGGACACAGCGGCGGTGTCGGCGGACGCAGCGGCACCGGCGGACGCAGCGGCACCGTCGGACGCAGCGGCGTCGTCGTCCCGCTCGCCGTCCTCGGCCGCCGCACGTGCCCGCTCGGCGTCCCGGTGCCGCCGCGCGAGCACCCGCGGGTCGACCAGGACGTCGACCGGGACCGGCACGTGCGGCCCGTACTCCGCCACGAGCACGGCCTCCCCCAGCCCGAGCTCGCTCTGGGCACGGTCGAGCACCCCGGACACGTGCAGCTTCTTCTCGTAGATCTCCATCTCGAGGGAGTGCACGCCGTCGGTGATCGTCTGCAGCCGGTCACGGAGCCCGCGTTCCTCGGCACGGATCGCCTGGAGCTCGGTGTTGCGCTTCGTCCGCTCGGACTCCTCGGTCGCCAGGCGCACCCGAGCCTCGGCCAGCGAGCGGTCGACGGCACCGAGCACCACGGGCAGGTCGGCGAGCACGTCCTCGGCGACGGCGATCTGTCCGCGACGCACGACGGCGAGCCGGGCGGCCTCCTCGGCAGCGGCGCGCTCGGCCTCGAGCTGCCGTTGCAGCCCCGCCGCCCGGTTCCGCTCCGACCGCGCCCGCTCGCGGATCGTCTCCACCTGGATGCGGTGCTCGATCTGGGCGGCACGCGCGGCCTCGAGGGCGTCCAGCAGCGCGGGCCGACCCGAGGCGTCGACCGTCGGTCGCTCCTGCGCGTCGAAGGCGGCCAGCGCCTGCTCGGCCTCGGCGAGGGCCTGCTCGGCCGCCTCGACGCCGCCGTCGGTCTCGCCGAGCGCGGCGCGCAGCCGCTCGACCTCCGCCGCCGCGTTCTCGGCCCGCGCTCGCGTCGACGCACTCGACCGGTCGTACTCGGCCTTGGCCGCGGTGTGCGCGCGGAGCGCCCGGTCCGCCTCGTCCGTCCGGCGGCGTGCGTCCTCGACGGCGCTGCGCGCGGCCTGGAGGCCCGTGGCCGCGTCCTCGGCGTCGCTCGCGACGGCGTCGCGGCGGCTCCGGGCGTCGTCGCGTTCCGCGACGAGTTCGATGCGGGACACGGCGCGTTCCCCGCCGCCGGTGACGCGGACGCGGCCCACGAGGTCGCCGGAGGGCGTCACGACCGTCGCTTGCGGGGCGGCGGTGAGCACGGCCTCCAGGTCGACCCCGTCGTCCAGTGCGACGAGCGTCGTGCGCAGGAGCGCGGTGATCGCCGCCGGTCCCCGCACCAGGTCGAGGGCCGGGCGGACGCCCGGCGGCAGGTCGGCGGGCAGACCCGGTGCGTCGCCGCTGCCGTCGGCGACGTCGGCGACGACGACGTCGACGCGGCCGAGGTCGGCGGCGCGGGCGTGCTCGACGGTCGCGAGCGCGGTGCCGCGGTCCGCCGCGAGGACGGCGTCGGCGAGCCCGTCGAGCGCGGCGGCGACCGCGGCCTCGTGTCCGGGCTCGACGGTGAGGGCGTCCGCGAGGCGCCCGAGGACCCCCTCGCGCGCGGCGTCGATGACGGCCTGCGAGCCGTCGCGGACGTCGATCGACATGCCGAGGGCGGCGACCCGTGCGTCGAGGGCGTCGCGCTCGCGCTCCAGGGCGTGCAGCCGGTCACGCCGGGCGTCACGGTCGGCCTGCGCCGTCTCGAGCGCCTGCCGCGCGGCGTCGAGCGTCGCGGCGAGGGCGTCGGCGTCCACGCCCTCGGCCGGGTCGACGCCGACGTCGGTCAGCGCTGCGGCGGCGCGCTCGGCACGCTCCTCGGCCTCGGCGAGGGCACGGGCGCGGCGGTCGCGGTCGGCGACGACGGACCCGCGGCGCGACCGGGCGACCTCGACGGCGCCGCGGAGGCGCTGCGCTTCGAGGTCGTGCGCGGAGACCCGGGCGGCCTGCGCCGCGATCTGCTCGTCGAGGGCGTCGAGCCGGTCACGGGCATCCTGCACCGCGGCGGCCGTCGCACCGGCCCCCGCGGCGGTCTCGGCGGCACGCGCCTCCAACCGCTCGGCCTCGGCGCGGACGCCCTGCACGCGCTCCGGGGTGATCGTCGGGCCCTGCTGCGGGGCGTCGGCCTGCTGCGCGAGGAACATCAGCCGCTGGTTCGCCAGGCTCGACAGGCCGCGGAGGCGCTCCTGCACGCTCTCGAGCCGGTGCACCACGGTCCGGGCGCGGTCGACGTCGTCGCCGACCAGGCTCTGCTCGACCTGCTGCTGCCGCGCACGCGTCTGCTCGAGCCGTTCCTGCAGGACGATGCGCTCGGACTTGCGCCCGGTCTCGACCTCCTGGTGCTCGTGCAGCTCGCGGCGGAGCCGGACGACGTCGTCGGCGAGCAGGCGGGCCTTGGCGTCCCGGAAGACGGCCGCGACCGACTGGGCCCGCCGAGCCACCTCGGCCTGCCGTCCGAGCGGCTTGAGCTGCCGTCGGATCTCGCCCGCGAGGTCGGACAGGCGGGTGAGGTTCGTCTGCATCGCGTCGAGCTTGCGGAGGGTCTTCTCCTTGCGACGCCGGTGCTTGAGGATCCCGGCCGCCTCCTCGATGAAGCCGCGGCGGTCCTCGGGGGTGGCGTGCAGCACCTTGTCGAGCTGCCCCTGCCCGACGATGACGTGCATCTCGCGGCCGAGGCCGGTGTCGCTCAGGAGCTCCTGGACGTCGAGCAGGCGGCAGTTCTCGCCGTTGATCGCGTACTCGCTGCCGCCGTTCCGGAACAGCGTGCGGGCGATGGTCACCTCGGAGTACTCGATCGGCAGCAGGCCGTCGCTGTTGTCGATCGTCAGGAGCACCTGGGCGCGGCCGAGCGGACCGCGGGTCGAGGTCCCGGCGAAGATGACGTCCTCCATCTTGCCGCCGCGGAGGGTCTTCGCCCCCTGCTCCCCCATCACCCAGGCGAGGGCGTCGACCACGTTGGACTTGCCCGAGCCGTTCGGGCCGACGATGCACGTGACACCGGGCTCGAACGCGAACGTCGTCGGCTGCGCGAAGGACTTGAACCCCTTGATGGTCAGGCTCTTCAAGTACATGCGGGTCTCCGGGCGGTCTGCTGCGCTGCTGCTGACGGTGCTGCTCGGCGTCAGGCTAGCGCCTGCGCTGCCGCGGAGCGGGCTGGCACACGGGGCAGCGGTGGCTCGACCGGTTCATGAACGCCTCGCGCACGATCGTCGTCCCGCAGCGCGGACACGGCTCGCCCTGCTGCCCGTACACGGCCAGGCGCTGGGAGAAGTACCCGGACTGGCCGTTCACGTTGACGTACTGCGCGTCGAAGCTCGTCCCGCCGTCCTCGAGGGCCCGGCGGAGCACGCTGCGGACCTCGGCGAGCAGCCCGTGCAGGTCGGCGCGGGGCAGGCGTTCGGCGGGGCGGTCGAAGTGCAGTCGCGCGGCCCACAGGGACTCGTCGGCGTAGATGTTGCCGATGCCGCTCACGACGCCCTGGTCGAGGAGCACGCGCTTGATCCCACTCGAACGCCTGCGCGCCGCCGCGACGAACCGGTCGTCGTCGAACGCGGGGTCGAGCGGGTCGCGGGCGATGTGCGAGACCTGCGTCGGGATGGTCCGACGCCACGCAGCGTCCGGCTCCCGGGCGTCGACCGCGCCCGCGGACCCGGCGGGTGCGCCGTCCACCGTGGGCACCATCGCGTCGATCGCCATCGACCCGAACGTGCGCTGGTCGACGAACTCGAGCTCGACGGGGTCCTCGACGCGGCCGTCGGGGCGGACGGTCGCCGGTTGCACGTCGATCGTGATGCGGCGGTGCCTCGACGGCGGCCGGTCGCGGCCGAGCAGGATCTGGCCGCTCATGCCGAGGTGCGCGACGAGCGCCTCCGGCCGGGCGTCGTCGTGCGCGGACGTCAGCGGGAACCACATGAACTTCCCGCGGCGTACGGCTGCGGCGATCGTGCGGCCGGTCAGGCGCTCGGCGAAGTCCTCCGCCGGACCGTCGTGGCGCGTGAGTGCCCGGTCGTCGGCGACGTCGACGTGCAGCACCCGGGCGCCGCTGACGGCGGGTTCGAGACCGGCGCGGACGACCTCGACCTCGGGGAGTTCGGGCACGCGGTCAGGCCGCCCGGCCGGACAGCCGCGTCCACGCCTGGAGCGCGGCAGCCATCTCGGCGGTCTTCTTGCTCGACCCGGAGCCGGTCGACACCGACTCGCCCTGCAGCACGACGGTCGCGTGGAAGGTCTTGTCGTGGTCGGGACCTTCCTCGGTCACCCGGTAGGACGGGTTGCCGAGGGAGAGGGTCGCGGCGAGCTCCTGCAGGCTCGTCTTGGGGTCCATCGCGGCGCCGAACCGGTCGGGGTCGACCATGAGCGGCTCGACCAGGCGGAGCACGAGCGCGGTGGCGGCGTCGGGGCCCGCGGACAGGTACGTGGCACCGATGACGGCCTCGACGGTGTCGGCGAGGATCGACGCCTTGTCACGGCCGCCGGTCTGTTCCTCGCCCTTGCCCAGGCGCAGGTACGCGCCGAGGCCGATCATGCGGCCGATCTCGGCGAGGGCGACCGTCGAGACGAGGCTGGCACGCCGCTTGGCGAGTTCGCCCTCGTCGAGGTCGGGGAAGGACCGGAAGAGCTTCACGGTCACGGCCTGGCCGAGGATGGAGTCCCCGAGGAACTCGAGGCGCTCGTTGTGCCGGATCCCGCCGTGCTCGTACGCGTACGAGCGGTGGGTCAGGGCGAGCTGCAGGAGCTCGAGGTCGATGTCGGCCTCGAGGAGCCCCTGCAGACGGACGACGTCCGGCCCCACGGGGCGGGACCCCGTGGTGCCGGACGTCGCGGTCATGCGTGGAGTCCGATCAGACGTCGGCGACCTTGCGGCCCTTGTACTCCATGTACAGGGGCGTGCCGGCCGAGTCCTCGACGACCTTCGCGCGGTGCGGGAGGCTGTAGGTGACCTGACCGTTCTCGATCGTCTTCACGAGCTGGACCGGCGCGGCCTTCCACTGCGAACGACGGGCGTGCGTGTTGGCACGGGACTGCTTGCGCTTGGGAACGGCCATGGTGGTTCTCTTTCGGTAGGTCGGTGGTCGGTGTGCGAGGAGCGTCAGGCCGTGCGGCCGTCGTCCTCGGGGCTCTGGTTCGGTGTGCTGCCAGCCGGGCTGTCAGCGCTGTCGTCGCTCTGGAAGCCGCCCAGGGCGGCCCAACGCGGGTCCAGGACCTCGCGAGGCGTGTGGTCCTCGAGGTCGGCCAGGCGCTCACCCGTCTCCGGGTCGAGTCCTGGGCAGTCCGGTCGGCAGACCGGCTGGAACGGCAGCGACAGCACCACCGCATCTCGAACGACCGGTTCGCAGTCCACGTGGTCATCGCGAACGAAGAAGTCGAAATCCTCCGAGACATCGTACGCGAACAGCTCGGCGAAATCGACCTCGACGGGCTCGCTGATGTCGATGAGGCAGCGGGAGCACTCCCCGGTCGCCTCACCCGAGGCGTGCCCGGAGACGAGGACGCCCTCGTGCAGGCCCTCGAGCCGGACGTCCAGGTGGAGCTCGGCGCCCTCGCGGACGGCGATCACGCCGGCACCCATCGCGTCCGGCACCTCGACGTCGAGCGAGTGCTCGCGCATCTCGCCCGGGCGGTGCGCGAGGTCACGCACGCGCAGGGCGTAGGGGCTGTTCACGGGGGAAGACACGATCGACGATCCTAGCCTGATCCGGGCGGGGAGTCGAGGCAGCAGCGGGGCGTGTCAGCGGCCGGTGCGTGCGGCGAGGGCCTCGGCGACCACGGTCGGCACGTACGGCGTGACGTCCCCGCCGAGCGAGGAGACCTGGCGGATGAGGGAGCTCGACACGTGCGCCCGCGACGCCTCGGGCAGCAGGAACACCGTCTCGACGTCGGCCAGGTGCCGGTTCATGATCGCCATCGGCGTCTCGTACGCCACGTCGTCGCCCGACCGCACGCCCTTCACCAGCACGCCGGCCCCCACCTGTCGGCAGTAGTCGACGAGCAGGCCCGCGGTCCACTCCCCCACGCGGACCGAGTCGGGGATCCCCGTCTCGGCGAAGGAGTCGCGGATGAGCCGCACGCGGTCGGCCGCGTCGAACATCGCCGGCTGCTTGTCGGGGTTGTGGACCACGAGCACGTGCACCTCGTCGAAGAGCCGGGCGGCCCGACCGATGACGTCGAGGTGCCCGAGGGTCACGGGGTCGAAGGAACCGGGGACGACCGCGATCTGCGCCATGACCGCCACGCTACCGGCCGACGGGCTCAGTTCTTGCCGAGGAAGGCCGCGTCGGACTCGTCGAGGCGTCGGGCGAGCGCCTCGCGCAGGGCGGGGTGGTGCTCCAGTCGGGGGTCCGGCTCGAGGACGCGCTCGGCTTCCTCGCGCGCGTCGACGATGAGGTCGGCGTGCTCGACCACGCGCAGAAGGTTGAGCGACGACCGGCCGCCGGACTGCCGCTCGCCGAGCACGTCGCCCTCGCGGCGGAGCTCGAGGTCGACCCGGGCGAGCTCGAACCCGTCGTCCGACGCGGCGACGGCGTCGACGCGTTCGCGGGCGGTCGTCTCGGCCTCGGCCGTGGTGACGAGCAGGCAGACGCCCGCGTACTGGCCGCGCCCGATGCGCCCGCGGAGCTGGTGGAGCTGCGAGACCCCGAACCGATCGGCGTCGAGCACCGCCATCATCGACGCGTTCGGCACGTCGACACCGACCTCGATGACGGTCGTGGCGACGAGGACGTCGACGTCGCCCGCCGCGAAGGAGGTCATCACGCGGTCCTTCTCGTCGGCGGTCATCCGACCGTGCAGGACCTCGATCCGGCGGTCACGGAGCACGGGCATCGCCCGCATCCGCTCGGCGGTCGCGAGCACGGTCGCCGGTGCCCGCTTCGGGGTGTCGTCCTCGGGGTCGGGCTCGCCGTCGTCCTCGGTGTGGGCTTCGTCGATCGCGGGGCAGACCACGAACGCCTGCCGGCCCGCCGCGAGCTCCTCGGCCATCCGGGTCCAGATGCGCGACTCCCAGCCGGGGTGCTCGGCGAGGCCGACCGCGAAGGTCTCGACCCCTGCACGACCGGACGGCAGACCGGTGATCGTGGAGACGTCGAGGTCGCCGAACACCGTCATCGCCACCGTACGCGGGATCGGCGTCGCGGTGAGCACGAGCACGTGCGGCGGCGTGGTGCCCTTCGTGCGGAGGGCCTCGCGTTGCTCGACGCCGAACCGGTGCTGCTCGTCGACGACCACGAGGCCCAGCTCGGCGAAGTCCACGCGGTCGCCGAGCAGCGCGTGCGTCCCGACGACGAGGCGCGAGCTGCCCGATGCCGCGGCGAGCAGTGCCCGGCGTCGCTCGTCGGTGGACTGCGAGCCGGTGAGGATGACCGGCCGGAGCTCCGCGGCGAGGTCCGGCCCGAGGAACTTCACGATCGAGCGCAGGTGCTGGGCGGCGAGCACCTCGGTCGGGGCGATGAGCGCCGACTGGCCGCCCGACTCGGCCACGGTGAGCATCGCCCGGATCGCCACGAGGGTCTTGCCGGACCCGACCTCGCCCTGGACGAGCCGGTGCATCGGCCAGTCTCCCGCGAGGTCGTGGGCGATCTCGGCGCCGACCGCCTGCTGGTCGTCGGTCAGGGTGAACGGCAACGTCGCGTCGAACCGCTCGAGGATGCCGCCCGGCTCGGCGCGGCGCGGGGTGGCGGCGGTCGCCCGTGCCGCGATCCGCCGCTGGACGAGGGCGGTCTGCAGGACGAACGCCTCGCGGTAGCGCAGCGCGTCCTGCGCCCGCTTGAAGTCGGCGACCTTCTCGGGGCGGTGCAGCAGCTCGAGGGCGCGACGGAACGGGACGAGGTCGAGCCGGGTCCGCACCGACGCCGGGATCGGGTCGGGCACGTCGGGCAGGGTGTCGAGCACGACCGCGATCGCCTTGGCGATCTGCCACGAGGTCAGCGACGCCGTCGCGGGGTAGATCGGGATCGGCTGGCGGGACCACCTGATGGCTTCGTCGTCGAGCGGGTCGGCATCGGCGCGCGGGTCGTCGCGGTCGAACAGCTCGTAGTCGGGGTGGGCGAGCTGCCGGGCACCGCGGTAGTCGCCGACCTTGCCGGCGAAGATGCCGCGGGCGCCGGGCACGAGGTCCTTCGTCCGCCACCCCTGGTTGAAGAACGTGAGCGTGAGGATGCCCGACCCGTCGCCGATCTTCGCTTCGAGGATGGAGCCGCGGCGGGCGCGCATGGTGCGTTCGCGGACGTCGATGACCTCGGCGACGATCGTCACGGACTCGCCGATCGCGAGCGAGTCCAGCGCCGTCAGCGCCCCGCGTTCGGCGTACCGGCGGGGCGCGTGCTCGAGGAACTCGCCCACCGTGCGGTACCCGAAGGCCTTCTCGATCGCGCTGGCCGTCCGACCGCCGAGCACGCCGCTGAGGCGTGCGTCGAGGGGCGCCGGACCGAGGTCGGGTGCGGCGGCCGGTGCGGGGGTCGCGGAGGTGGGCACGCGACCACGGTACCCGGCGCGTCCGACGCGCCACGTGCCTCCCGGCCGTCCTGTGGAGGAGCGCGGGACGCACGCCGGCCGACCGACCCGGCGGGCGTCGGAGCGGGGCCCGGCGGCGACGGGACGGCCGCTACGGTGGCTGCATGACCCGCATCATCGCCGGCGCCGCCGGTTCCACGACGCTCCGTGTGCCGAAGTCCGGCACCCGACCGACGAGCGACCGGGTGCGCGAGGCGCTCTTCTCGTCGCTGGAGGCACGTGGCCTGGTGGACGACGCCGCGGTCGCGGACCTGTACGCGGGGACCGGGGCGCTCGGCCTCGAGGCGGCGTCGCGCGGTGCCGTCGAGGTCGTCCTGGTCGACCGGGCGTCGGCGGCGGCGCAGGCCTGCCGGGCGAACGCGCGGGCCGTGCAGCAGCGCGTGCCGGGCGTGCGCATCGACGTGCACCCGCAGCCCGCGCTCGGGTTCCTGCGCGGCACCGTGCGGACGTTCGACCTGGTGTTCATCGACCCGCCGTACGACGTCACGGAGCACGAGATCGCCGAGGTCCTCGAGGCCCTGGTGCCGCGCCTGACCGCGGGTGCGGTCGTCGTGGTGGAGCGGAGCAAGCGGTCGCCCGAGCCGGCGTGGCCCGCGGGGCTCGCGCCGTTCAGCAAGCGGAGCTACGGCGAGACGGTGGCGTGGGAGGCCGTGACGCCGAGCTGAGGGGTGCGGGTGGCCCGGGCCGCCGCGGCTGGCGTCGCGGAGTGGTGTGCGTCGTCGACGTCGTGCGACACTGCCGCTGTCGTGCGACGACCACGGTGACGCACCATGCGCACGCACCGGTTGCGCGGTGGAACGTGCGACATCACCGCTGTCGGACGACCGCCGCGATGTCGCTCGACAGCGACGCCCGGGCGGGCCGCCGCGGGTCAGCCGGCGGCGCCGTCCCAGTCGGCGTAGGGGTCCCAGCCGGTGGTCGGGACGGGCGCGCCCCCGCGGACGAGGTCGTGCGCGCCCCGCTCGAGCACCGCTCCGACCCGCCGGAAGCCCCCCGGGAGCGCCGTGCCGGCGGGGAACGTCGCCAGGAGTCCGTGGTCCTCGCCGCCGTGCAGCGCGGCGCCGTCCGGCACCGCGTCCACGTCGAACGCGAGGGTGACCCCGCTCGCCCGGGCGAGGCGTCCGGCGTCGATCGCGAGGCCGTCGCTGAGGTCGAGCATCGCCGTCGCCCCGGCCCGCGCGGCTGCCGGTCCGTCGCCGATCGGCGGGACGGGTCGGCGCTGCCGGCCGACGTCCGGATCGGAGTCCGCGCCGCTCGA
Source organism: Curtobacterium sp. MCBA15_004 (assembly GCF_001865055.2). Taxonomy (NCBI): domain Bacteria; kingdom Bacillati; phylum Actinomycetota; class Actinomycetes; order Micrococcales; family Microbacteriaceae; genus Curtobacterium; species Curtobacterium sp. MCBA15_004. Next base: position 2,246,436 of record NZ_CP126266.1, read on the forward strand.
CACCGTCGCGGCCCGGGACGGTTCGCCGTGTGCGTCGACGCCGTCACGGAACAACCGGGCGAGGCCGCGCGCCGCACGACCGAGCTCGCCGGACACCGCGAGGACGTCGCCGGGGCGCGCGCCCGAACGGAGCACCGGCCCGGTGCCGCCCGGGTCGCCGAACGCGGTGACCGAGACGGTGAAGGTGGCCGACGTGCTGAGGTCGCCACCGACGACGCCGCAGCCGGGCGCGAGTGCGTCGACGGCCGCGCGGACCCCGTCGGCGAAGGACTCGAGGACGGCCACCGGGGTGTCCTGCGGCGCGGCGAGGGCGATCACGAGCCCGGTGGGCACCGCGCCCATCGCGGCGACGTCGGAGAGGTTCGTCGCGGCGGCCTTCCAGCCGACGTCCTCGGGCGACGACCACGCCCAGCGGAAGTCCGGGCCGTGCACCATCATGTCGGTCGTCACGACGAACCGGCCGTCGGGGGCCACGACGACCGCGCAGTCGTCGCCGGGGCCGAGCTCGGGCGTCCCCGCGGGCAGGCGTCGGACGATGCGGTCGAGGACCGCTAGCTCGCCGGCCTCGCCCACGGTCGGTCCGGTCCAGGGGTCCTGCGTCGCGTCCACACCAGAACGGTAGCCGCCCGGCCCGGAACCGAACCACGGACGACGGCCGCCCGGCCCGGGACCGACCCGCGGACGACGGCCGCCAGGCCCGGAGCCGACGCGCGGACGGTACCCTTGACGGCGATGGACACCGTGCGCCGCCCCCTCCGCTGGACCGCGATCACGGGCGTGCTCCTCGCCCTCGCCACCGGCCTCACCGGCTGCACGAACGCCGTCGCCATGTCGCCCGCACCGTCCGCCGACGACGCCGCGTGCGCCGCCGTGCAGGTCCGGCTGCCGGCCACGGTCGACACGAAGTACGCGCTCCGCGAGACGACCGCCCAGTCCACCGCTGCCTGGGGCGACCCCGAGGCCGCCGTCTACCACTGCGGTGTCGCCGTGCCGACCGTCTCCGACCTGCCGTGCTTCGCCCTGAGCGGGGTGGACTGGATCCGGGACGACCGCGGGGCGCAGATCGTCTACACGACGTTCGGCCGGTCCCCCGCGGTGCAGGTCGTCATCGACACGAAGCGCACCACCTCGCAGGTGGTGCAGGACCTCACCGACGCCGTGTCCACGCTGCCGAAGGACGGGCACGAGTGCCTCGACCCGTCACAGGTGCAGGGCTGACGGCCCACCACCGGACGGGCCGCACCGGTCGGGTCAGCGGACCGCCGCGCGCCCCAGCTCGATGAGCTCGGTGACGAGCTCGGCGTAGGACACCCCGGACGCCGCCCAGCACCGCGGGTACATCGACAGCGGGGTGAACCCGGGCATGGTGTTGACCTCGTTGACGACGAACCCGTCGTCGGTCAGGAAGCAGTCGACGCGCGCGAGGCCGGCACCACCGATGGCCTCGAACGCGCGGGCGCCGATCGACCGGATGCCGTCGGTCTCGTCGTCGGTGAGCGGCGCCGGGCAGAGCAGGGCCTCGTCGCCGCCGAGGTACTTCGACGCGAAGTCGTAGAAGCCGTCCTCCGCCACGACGATCTCGCCGGGGAGGCTCGTGCGCGGGACGCCGTCACGGCCCTCGAGCACGGCGACCTCGACCTCGCGGCCGACCACCCGCGGCTCGACGATGACCTTCGAGTCGTGCTCGAACGCCAGGTCCATCGCGGCGCCGAGCTGCGACGGCTCGTCGACACGGGACACACCCATGCTCGACCCGGCCCGCGCCGGCTTCACGAAGAGCGGCCACCCGTGCGCCGCGACCGTCTCGGCGACGTCGACCGGGTCGGCGGCCCACTCGCGGCGCAGCACCGTGGTCCAGGGGGCGACCCGGAGCCCGGCGTGCTCGAGCACGGCCTTCGCGGTGTGCTTGTCCATCGCCAGGGCGCTCGCGAGCACGCCGTCGCCGACGTACGGCAGCCCGGCGATCTCGAGGAGCCCCTGGATCGTGCCGTCCTCGCCGAACGGCCCGTGCAGGATCGGGAAGACCACGTCGACCGCGATGGTCGTGACGGTGCCGTCCGGGTGCGACACGACCAGCTCGTTCGTCGCGGGCGAGGTCGGGAACGCCACCCGGGTGCCGTTGTCGGGCACGGTCGGCAGGACACCGTCCCGCAGCGCCCACTGCGCCGGGTCGTCGGTCTGCAGCGTGAAGGCACCCTCCGCGGTGATCCCGATCGGCACGACGTCGTACGCCGAGCGGTCGACGACGTCCATGATCCCGCCGGCGGTCACGCAGCTGATCTCGTGCTCACTGGACCGACCGCCGAAGAGCACGGCGACGGTGGTGGGCGCGGGAGCGATCGTGGGCATGGCAGTCACCTTGCTGGTCGGGACCGGACCCGTCACTCGCCCTGTGGCTCGTCGGTCTCGGTGAGGTGCGGCGCGATGTTGCGCGGATCGAGCCTACCGGCGAGGACCTCGGCCACCTGCCCCACGATGGGCATGTCGACCCCGTTCGCGGCCGCGAGCTCGAGGATCGGCGCGACCGAGGCCAGGCCCTCGGCGGTCTGGTTCATCTGCCGCACGACCTCGTCGAACCGGTACCCCTGGCCGAGCAGCCGCCCGGCGGTGTTGTTCCGCGACAGCGGCGACTGGCACGTGGCGATGAGGTCGCCCAGCCCGGCGAGCCCGGACAGCGTCGACGGCTGCGCCCCGAGCGACACCGCGAAGTCGGTCATCTCGGCGAGCCCCCGCGTGATGATCGAGGCCTTCGTGTTCTCGCCGTAGCCGACGCCGTCGACGATGCCGATCGCCACGGCGATGAGGTTCTTGAGGACCCCGCCGAACTCGGTGCCGATCACGTCGGTGTTCGTGAAGGAGCGGAAGTACGGGTTCGTGGCGACCGCGGCGACGGCGGTCGCGGTGTCGATCGACGTCGACGACACGACCGCGGCGGTGGGCTGCCGACGGGCGATCTCGAGCGCCAGGTTCGGGCCGCTGGCGACGGCGATGCGGTCACGGTCGATGCCGAGGCCCTCGTGCAGGACCTCGCTCATCCGCAGGCCGGTCGCCTTCTCGACGCCCTTCATGAGGCTGACGACCGGCACGCCGTCGCCGAGCAACGGCGCGATCGCGGACAGGTTCGACCGGAGCGACTGCGACGGCACCGAGACGTACACCTGCTCGGCGCCGTCGAGCACCGCGGCGAGGGACGTCGACGCGGTGAGCGTGCGCGGCAGGTTGATGCCCGGCAGGTACTCGGAGTTGCGCTTCGTCTCGGTGATCTCGCGGGCAACCTCGGGTCGGCGCGCCCACAGCACGGTGGAGGCACCGCCCTCGGCGAGCACCTTCGCGAACGTGGTGCCCCAGCTGCCGGCACCGATCACGGCGACGCGCGGCTTGTCGGTCGACTGCATCACCACCCGGATGGCGGCGGTGTCCACCGCGCCGCGTGCGGCGACCGAGGGGTCGGCGTGGTCGTCGTGGGGTCGGAGGTCACTCAAACCGGCCCGTCTCCTTCTGGTTGTTCGCGGCGGGGTCCCACCGCGTCGCGGGTGCGGGCTCGCCGCGGAGCTCCTCGAGCAGCTCGGTGATCCGCTGCATGACGAGGTCGGTCGCCTCGAGCAGCATCTTCTGGTCGAGCGGACGCCCCCGGTAGGCGGAGAGGTCGACCGGGTCGCCGACGATCACGTCGACCCGGGACGGCGGGAACAGCCGGAGCTTCTTGGAGTACCGCGCCATGATGTTCTGGGTGCCCCAGTGGGCCATCGGGATGAGCGGCACGTCGTTCTCGAGCGCGATCCGCACCGCGCCGGTCTTGCCCCGCATCGGCCACAGGTCGGGGTCGCGCGTGAGCGTGCCCTCGGGGTAGACGATGATCGCGCCGCCCTGCTCGACGAGCGACCGGCCGCCGCCGAGCGGGTCGCTCAGGCGCGTGCGGCCCGAGCGCTCGACGGGGATCTGGCCCATGCCGGCCATGAGCTTGCCGACGACCGGGACCCGGAAGATCGACGCCTTCGCGAGGAACCGCGGCGCGCGACGGGACAGCCAGACGGCCGTGCCCACCACGAGCGGGTCGATGTTCGTGAAGTGGTTCGGTGCGAGCACGAAGGCGCCGCCCTCGGGCAGCCGCTTCGACCCGTGCCAGTGGTAGCGCGCGGTGAAGCGGAAGACCGGGATGACGACCGACGCGGTGATGCGGAACGCGGTGTTCAGCTCGCCCTTGCGCCACCGGCGCCCCGGCGTGGGCAGACCGGTCGTGACCGGCGAGGCGGACGCGCCCCGCGCCTCCAGGCCGTCACCGGGACCCTGCGACGAACGCGACACGGGTCTAGCCCGCGAAGTCGAAGTCGGCCCCGAGCTTGCGCAGCTTCGGGATGAAGTGCTCGTAGCCGCGGCTGATGATGCCGACGTTGGTGATGTGCGACTCGCCCTCGGCGGTCAGCGCCGCGATGAGGTGGCTGAAGCCGCCGCGCAGGTCGGGCACCCGGACGTTCGCGGCGTGCAGCGTGGTCGGGCCGGTGATGACCGCGGCCTGCTCGAACGGGCGACGGGCGACGCGACGGTCGTGACCGGGCAGCCCCTCCTTGTGGACGACGATGTCGGCGCCCATCTCGTTGAGCGCGTCGGTGAAGCCGAAGCGGTTCTCGTACACGGTCTCGTGCACGACGCTCGTGCCCTCGGCCTGGGTGAGCGCCACGACGAGCGGCTGCTGCCAGTCGGTCATGAAGCCGGGGTGGACGTCGGTCTCGACGACGACCGGGCGCAGGACCTCGCGCTCGCGGTAGAAGCGGATGCCGTCCTCCTGGATGTCGAACCCGCCGCCGACCTTGCGGAAGACGTTGAGGAACGTCATGAGGTCCTGCTGGTCGGCGCCCTCGACGAAGATGTCGCCGTTCGTGGCGAGCGCGGCGGACGCCCAGCTCGCGGCCTCGTTGCGGTCGTTGATCGCGCGGTGCGTGTAGCCGCGGAGCGACTCGACGCCCTCGATGAAGATCGTGCGGCTCGGCTCGACCGTGACGATCGCGCCCATCTTCTGCAGGATCGCGATGAGGTCCATGATCTCGGGCTCGATCGCCGCGTTGCGCAGCTCGGTGACGCCCTCGGCGAGGACCGACGAGAGCAGGACCTGCTCGGTCGCGCCGACGCTCGGGTACGGCAGCTCGATCTTCGCGCCCTTGAGCCCGTCCGGTGCGGTCAGGTGGATGCCGTTGACCTGCTTGTCGACGACCGCGCCCATCGCGCGGAGGGCGTCGAGGTGGAAGTCGATCGGACGGTCGCCGATGCGGCAGCCGCCGAGGTCGGGGATGAACGCCTCGCCGAGCTTGTGCAGCAGCGGGCCGCAGAACAGGATCGGGATGCGGCTCGAGCCGGCGTGTGCGTCGATCTCGGCGAAGTGCGCCGACTCGACGTTGGCCGGGTCGAGGATGAGCTCGCCTCGTGCAGGGTCGGTGATGCGCACGCCGTGCACCTCGAGCAGGCCGCGGACGACCTTGACGTCGGAGATGTCCGGCACGTCCTTGAGGATCGACGGGGTGTCACCGAGCAGCGACGCGACCATCGCCTTGGTCGCGAGGTTCTTCGCGCCACGGACCTCGATCCGACCCACGAGCGGCTTGCCGCCCCGGATCACGATCTCGTCCGACTTGAGCCCGACGCGGGCTCCTGCGGCTGCTGCGTCCTGTACGAGAGAGTTCACTACTTCACCGGCAATGTCTTCGGCCGCCATCGGGAGCGGCGGGATTCGAACTCCGTGATCGAGGACTCGTCACGGAGGGTGAGCCCGATGTCGTCGAGCCCTTCCATCAACCGCCAACGAGTGTAGGCGTCGATCTCGAAGGGCACGTCCACCGCGCCGATCGACACGCGCTGGGTGACCAGGTCGACCGTCGCCTCGATCCCCGGCGTGGCGGCGATCTCGGCCCAGATCCGCTCCACGTCGGGCTCGGTCACGATCGCCGTGACGAGTCCCTGCTTGCCGGCGTTGCCCTTGAAGATGTCCGCGAAACGGGGTGAGACCACGACCTGGAAGCCGAAGTCACGGAGCGCCCAGACGGCGTGCTCGCGGCTCGACCCGGTGCCGAAGTCGGGCCCGGCGACGAGGACCTTCGCGCCCTGGAAGGCCGGCTGGTTGAGCACGAAGTCGGGGTCCTGGCGCCACCCGGAGAACAGGGCGTCCTCGAAGCCGGTCTTCGTGACGCGCTTGAGGTAGACCGCGGGGATGATCTGGTCGGTGTCGACGTTCGAGCGCTGCAGGGGTGCGGCGATCCCGGTGACGGTGACGGTGGAGATCTTGTCCATCAGTTGACTCCTTCGGCGCGTGCGGCGGTCTCGGCATCGGTAACGGACGCCAGGGCGTCGTCGGTCTCCAGGTCCCACGGGCTGGAGAGGGTCCCGCGCACCGCGGTCGCGGCGGCGACGAGCGGCGACACGAGGTGGGTGCGGCCGCCCTTGCCCTGGCGGCCCTCGAAGTTCCGGTTCGAGGTGCTCGCGCACCGCTCCCCCGGTGCGAGCTGGTCGGGGTTCATGCCGAGGCACATCGAGCAGCCGGCGAACCGCCACTCGGCGCCGAAGTCCGTGAACACGCGGTCCAGCCCCTCGGCCTCGGCCTCGAGCCGCACCCGGGCGGACCCCGGCACGACCATCACGCGGACGCCGTCGGCCTTCTTCCGGCCCCGGATCACCGACGCGAAGGCGCGAAGGTCCTCGATGCGGGAGTTCGTGCACGAGCCCATGAACACGGCGTCGACGGCGATGTCCTTCATCGGCGTGCCGGCGGCCAGGTCCATGTACTCGAGCGCGCGCCGGGCGGCGGCCTGGTCGTTCGGGTCGCTGTAGTCGTCGGGCGAGGGCACCGACTCGGACAGCGAGACGCCCTGGCCGGGGTTCGTGCCCCAGGTGACGAACGGCTCGAGCTCGTCGGCGTCGATGAACACCTCGGCGTCGAAGACCGCGTCGTCGTCGGTCGCCAGGGTGTCCCAGTAGGCGACGGCGTCGTCCCAGTCCTGGCCCGTCGGGGCGTGGTCGCGGCCCTGGACGTAGTCGTAGGTGGTCTGGTCCGGGGCGACCATGCCGGCGCGGGCACCGGCCTCGATCGACATGTTGCAGATGGTCATGCGGCCCTCCATCGAGAGCGCCCGGATCGCCGACCCGCGGTACTCGAGCACGTAGCCCTGCCCGCCGCCGGTGCCGATCTTCGCGATGACCGCCAGGATGATGTCCTTCGCCGTGACCCCGGGACGCAGGGTGCCCTCGACCGTGATCGCCATCGTCTTGAAGGGTTTGAGCGGCAGGGTCTGCGTGGCGAGGACGTGCTCGACCTCGGAGGTGCCGATGCCGAACGCCATCGCGCCGAACGCCCCGTGGGTGCTCGTGTGCGAGTCGCCGCAGACGACCGTGATGCCGGGCATGGTCAGGCCGAGCTGCGGGCCGACCACGTGGACGATGCCCTGCTCCTCGTCGCCCAGCGAGTGCAGGCGGACCCCGAACTCCGCGCAGTTGCGGCGCAGGGTCTCGATCTGGGTGCGGCTCGTCGGGTCGGCGATCGGACGGTCGATCGCGAGGGTCGGCGTGTTGTGGTCCTCGGTCGCGATCGTCAGGTCGAGGCGTCGGACCGGGCGGCCGGCCTGGCGCAGCCCGTCGAAGGCCTGCGGACTCGTGACCTCGTGCACGAGGTGGAGGTCGATGTAGAGGAGGTCCGGGTTCCCGTCCTCGCCCTTGACCACGACGTGGTCGTCCCACACCTTCTCGGCGAGCGTCTTTCCCATCGGCCCGGCCCTTCCTCGTCGACGTCCGTCGCGGCGTCCGCCGCTCGGTGGGGCGAGTGTAGCAGCTTGGTATACCAAGGCGGGTCGGGCGGGAGGCGGGGTGTCGGGCCGCCACGCGCGCTGGGCCCGGTGGGTGGCGGACGGGAGGCGCGGGTCGGCCGCGCCGCGCGCCTCCGGGCCCGGTGGGTGGCGGACGGGAGGCGCGGGTCGGCCCCGCCACGCGCCTCCCGGCCCGGTGGGTGGCAGACGGGAGGCTCGGGTCGGCCCCGCCGCGCGCCTCCGGGCCCGGCCCACTGGGCCGTCCGTCGCGTCGCGCGGTGTTCCCGCGCAACGGGGAGCACCCCGCACCACGTCGTTCCGTGGCTCGACGTGCTCCCGGTGGTGCGAGAGCCCGTCGGGCGACACCTGTCGCGGTGGGATGATGGACGCGACATGACGACGCCTGCGCACTCGACCCGGACCACCAACCTCGAGGGCGCAGCCCGCGCCGCGATCGCCGGCGGCGTGCCGCTCGCACTGCTCATCGCGCTCGGGATGCCCGGGTACGCGGCCTTCGCGATGTTCGCCGGGTTCACCGCGATCTTCGGGGCGACCGAGCCCTACCGGCAGCGCATGGTGACGACGGGTGTCGCGGGTGCCCTGCAGGCGGCGTGCATGGCGGCGGGCCTGGCGGTGTCGCTGTCGGGCGGTGCGCTCTGGCTGCAGGCGGTCGGGCTCGTGGTCGTCCTCGTGGTCGCGATCGGCACCCTGAGCACGCTGCAGACGATCCCCGCGCAGCCGATCTTCCCGGTGTTCGCGTTCTGCGTCTCGGCGCTCGTGCCGGTCCGGCCCGCCGACCTGCCGCTCGTCGCGACGATCATCGTCTGCTCGGTCGCCTGGGCGTGGCTCGTCGCGATGTCGGGCGCGGTGGTCCGGTTCGTGCTGCACCCGCACGCGCCGCACGTGTTCCGGCCGATCGCGCCGCGCAAGCACCGGACCACCGCCGTGCTGCGGACCGCGGCGCTGTGGGAGACCGTCGCGCTCAACGTCGTCGGGGCGCTCGTCGCCGGGGCGCTCGCCGAGGCGGTCACCGGGCTCGGGCACCCCTACTGGGCGGTGATCGCGGTGGTGTCGACCCTCCCGGCGATCCGGCAGCGGCACACCGTCGCGCGTGCGGCCCAGCGTGTCGTCGGCACGGTCGGCGGCACCGTGGTGGCCGTCGGCATCCTGCTGCTCGAGCCCTCGGCCTGGTGGATCGTCGTGATCGCGGTCGTCGGGCAGTTCTTCGCGGAGATCTTCGTCGCGCGGCACTACGCCGTGACGCTGCTGTTCCTCACGCCGCTCGCGCTCGCGGTGTCGTGGCTGAGCCTGCCGGAGGCGCCGGAGCTGCTCGCGCTCGACCGGATCGCGCAGACGACGCTCGGTGCGGTCGTGAGCGTGGCGCTGCTCGTCGTCGGGCGTGCGGTGGAGCGGCGGCGGGGCCGGGCGCTCGGTGCGACGAGCGCGATCCGCACGGTCTGACGCGGCGCGCCGCGTCAGGACACGGTCTGACGGGGTGCGGCGGTGCGGCGGTGCGGCGGTGCGGCGGTGCGGCGGTGGTGCGGCGCGCCGCACCACCGCGAGCACGTCGCGCCGCGGGATCACGTGGCGCGACGTGACCCGCGTTGTGCGGGAGCACGTCGCACCAGCGGGTGTCAGTCGCGCGGGGCGATGTTCCAGGAGTCGATCACCGGGCGGCCGTGCTCGTAGCCGAGCGAGCTGATCGTCGCGGTGCCGAGCTTGAGCACGGCGCCGTCCTGCGGGGCGAGCCGGATCCAGGCGGCACCGAGTGCGCGGAGCACGTGCCCGTGGGCGACCACGATCGCGTCGTCGCCCTCGGCGAGCACCGGACGGACGCGGTTCAGGACCCGCTCGACGCGGACGCGGACCTCGGCGGCGTTCTCCCCCGGGGTGTCACCGGCGGGCACGCCGTCGGTCCAGAGGTCCCACGGCCCGTGCCGCTGCACCTTGATCTGCGGGGTGGTGAGTCCCTCGTACGCGCCGTAGTCCCACTCGTACAGGTCCTCGTCGAGCTCGGGGTCGACGCCGACGAGCCGCGCGGTCTCGCGGGCGCGCTGCAGCGGGCTGGACAGGGCGAGCGCGAACTCCCGGTCGGCGAGGTACCGGCCCGCGCGTTCCGCCTGCTCGACGCCGTGGTCGGTGAGCGGGATGTCGGTGCGACCGGTGTGCTGACCGCTCTTCGACCACTCCGTCTCTCCGTGGCGGACGAGGACGAGTTCGCCGGGGCGTTCCGAGGTCATGTGTTCCTTCCGAGGGTGAGGCCGAGCGCGGCGGCGCCGACCGAGACGACGAGCATCCCGAGGCCGTTCAGCACGGCGGCACCGGTCCTCCCGGACCGGAACAGCTGGACGGTCTCGGTGCTCGCCGTCGAGAACGTCGTGTAGCCCCCCATCATGCCCGTCCCGAGGACGGCGACCGCGGAGGGGCCGAGCGTCCCGGCCTCGCCGAGCCCGGTGACGACGCCGAGGACGAACGACCCGGTCACGTTGATGACGAGGGTGCCGAGCGGGAACCAGGCGGCGGCGGTCCGGGCGGTGCGGCCCTTCACGGCGCCGTCGAGCCAGAACCGCAGCGCGGCCCCGACCCCACCGCCGAGGGAGACCAGCAGGAGGGCGAGCGGGGTCATCGCGGCCCCGCCGTCCGGGCACGCGCCGCCCCGCGGCGGCCGGCGAGCCAGGCACCGAGGGCAGCGGCGAGGAGCCCGGCGACCACCGAGAGGAGCGCGTACCCGCTGCCCGCACCCCACCGGCCGACGTCGAGCAGTCGCGCGGTGTCGTCCGCGAGCGTGGAGTAGGTCGTGAAGCCCCCGAGGACGCCGGTGCCGACGAACAGGCGCACGGTCCGGCGCCGTCCCTCGTCGGGCCCGCGGAGCGCGAGCGTCCCGAGCAGCACGCCGAGGCAGAACGCCCCGACGACGTTGATCGCGAAGACCGTCCAGCTGATCCCGTCGACCGCGGGGAACCCCGCGGCGAGCGCCGCCCGGACGCCGGTGCCGATCGCGCCGCCGAGTGCGACGAGGCCGAGGAACCGCCAGCTGCGGTGCGGTGGGCGGAGGGTGTCGGTGGTCACCCCGCCAGCCTGACACAGCGGGTCTGCCGGGTCGGCTGCCACCGCCCGGCGGGCCCGCTCGGTGTACGGACCCTCAGCGTGCGATCGGGTTCGGCATCCGCCCGACGCGCACGAGCGACTCGGTCTGCGCGGACAGGTCGACCATCTGCAGGGTGTTCCGGAGCTGGAGCCGGTTCAGGCAGGAGTGCTCGAAGTCCGGCGCGCGCAGGTCGATCGCACGCGTGCGTCCCGCCGCCGCGTCGTCCACGCACGCCCCGACGAGCCGCCAGAACGCCGCCGCCGGCAGCACCCCGTCCTCGTCGAGGATCGCCGCGAGGTACCGGAGCACGCCGTCGAACACGTCGGTGTGGATGCCGAGTGCGGCCTCGGCGTCGTCGACCGGGTGCACTATCCGCTCGGTGCCGGCCGGGACGGGGACGTCGCCGACGACCACGACCTCCTCGCCGATGTCCTTCACGAACGCGCGGGAGACCACGCCGTCCCGCAGCACGAGCACGAGGTTCTCGCCGTGCGGCATGAACAGCAGCTCGTGCTCGGTGAGGCAGTGCACGACGGGGCGGAGGTAGGCGTCGAGGTACCGCCGCACCCAGGTCGCGGCGTCGAGCCCGGACCGCGCGACGAGTGCGGCGGCGACCGACCGTCCCCGCGCGTCGCGGTGCAGGAGGGCGGCCATGGTGATCGGCCGCTCCCCCGGCGTCAGGCGCGGCACGGGGCTCTCGCGCCAGAGCGCGGCGAGCATCTTCCGCTGCGGGGACGCGACGTCCACCCGGTGGTACGCGTCGCCGGTGTACCCGACGGCGGCGTGCTCGCGGAGCACCCCGAACCCGGCGGCGACGAGCACCGGGTCCGTCGCGACCAGGCCTGCCACCCAGTCGTTCACCGCCGGGGTGCTCCGCATGTACGCGGGCGACATCCCGCGCAGGAAGCCCATGTTCTGCACGGCGAGCGCCGTCTTCACGTACGAGCGGTCCGGGTGGGTGCGGTTGAACGCGGTGCGGATCGACTGCTGCGGCTGGTGCTCGTCCGGGCCCTCGCCGAGGTCGACGAGGTCCTGCCGCCCGAGGTCCGGCGCGAACGTCACGGCGATCCGGTGCTGCCACTGCCACGGGTGCACCGGGATCCAGGTGTACGCGTCGGGGTCGAGACCGCGGCGCTCCAGGGTCGCGCGGAACCCGGCCACGGTGGCGGGGTCGAGCTCGGCGGCCCAGTGCTCCGGTTCCGTCCGGTCCGCGGCGAGCGCCAGGTGCGTGTGCTCCCGGCGGGCGGCGAGCCACCGGTAGCGGAACCGGCCGCCGGACTCCGGCGCGTACGCCCGGTACTCGTCGAGGCCGAAGCCGATCCGCCCGTTCGCGGCGACGAAGGCCGGGTGTCCCTCGGTCATCGCGGCCTCGGCGTCCTGGAACGCGGCGACGACGTCGCCGTCGGACCGGCCCCGCGCGAGCTGCGCGGCGGAGGGGCCGCCCCGCCGGTGCTTGGCTGCGGCGCTCGCGAGCGTCGACGCGACCTCCTCGAGGTACGTGCCGAGCAGCTCGTCGGGGATGCCGAGCACCTCGTGCAGCGCGAGCACGAAGGCCTGCGCGTCGAGCGGCAGCGGCTCGGCCGCGGCACCCGCCCCCGCTCGGGTCCGGGTGAGGGACGCCTCGTCGAGCACCCAGTGCTCGAGGGCGTGCACCCGCGCCCGGAACCGGTACGTCGAGTCCCCCGCGTCGAGCACCCACGCGTCGCCGTCGGCCCGCGGGGTGACGAGCCGCTCGTGCGTGAACTCCGCGATCGCCTTCGCGACGAGGTGCCGCTCGGCGGGCTCGAGGTGCTCCGGCCGGAGGTGCGCGGCGGGCCCGTCGTCGTCCGGGGTGCCGATCCGGTCGGTGTCGAGCACCGAGAGCAGCGCGCGTTTCCCGTCGACGTCGACCACGCGGAGCGCACGGAACCCGACCTCGGCGTTCTTGCGCTGCACCGCCGTGTTCCGCACGTCCGGTTCCACGACGACCCGGCGGGCGCCGAGGGCGTCACGGCAGTGCTCGACGACCGCCCACATCACCCGGCTCGTGAGCCCGTGCACGCGCCCGTCGACGGGTGGTGGGGCGACGAGCAGGTGCATGCCGACGTCCCCCGGCTCGGCGTCCCACACGTCGGTCAGCAGCACGGCCGACGGGTCGTAGGTCTCCGCGTAGGCGATCGGTGCGTCGTCCGACCGGACGATCCACCCGGCCTGCGCCGGGTCCTCCTGCACGGCGCGGAGGGACGCGCGGACCGCGTCGACGTCGCGGTCGGTCATCCCCCACCAGGAGGACGCCGGGTCCGCGAGCCACGCGTGCACGAGTGCGGCGTCCCGTCCCGGGTCCACCGGCACGACGGACGGGAGGCCCGTGGCCGCGTCCGCCGATGCGGCCGTCGTCCCCGGGGCGCTCACGCCGACACCCCCGTGTGCTGCCCGGCGCGGGCACCGGTGGCGCTCGCCGCCGTCGGTTCGTCCGCCGTCGGGTCGTCCGTGGCCGGGCCGGCCGCCGTCGCGGGCGGTGCGTCCGGGGCCGGCCCCGTCGGGTCGGGAGCCGGCCGCCCACCGGGCAGGCCGAACTCCTGGAAGGCGATCCGTTCCTCCAGGCCGTACACGGCGCGCCCCGTGACGGACCGGATGATCGACGCGTTCCGCCACGCGCCCATCCCGAGGTCGGGTGCGGTCAGGCCGTGCGTGTGCTCCTCCGCGTTCTGCACCCAGATGCGGCCGCCGAGGGTGTCGACGTGCAGGTCGCGGGCCACCGCGAGCCGACCGCGCTCGTCCCGGGCGACGAGGTGCTCGACGGGGGCGAGGAAGTCGGGCGTGCGCGGCCGGTACCCGGTCGCGAGGACGAGGCGGGCGACCTCGTGCTCGGCCTCGGTGCCGAGCTGCGCGTGCCGGAGCGTCAGGCGGAACCGGTCGCGGTCGGGCATCCAGGTGGCGGCGACGACGCTCGTGTCGGTGCGGAGCGTCGTGGGGACGGGACCGGTCGCGCTGGTGCGGTAGAGCGTGTCGTAGATCGTGTCGACGAGGTCGGCGCTGATGCCCTTGTACAGGCCGCGCTGCTCGCGACCGAGACGGTCCCGGACGGGTCCGGGCAGCCCGTGGAAGTGGTCGGTGTACTCCGGGCTCGTCATCTCGAGCGTGAGCTTGGTGTCCTCCATCGGGAAGAACCGCGGCGAGCGGGTGATCCAGTCGAGGCGGTACCCGCCGTCGCGGATGCCCTCGAGGAGGTCGCGGTACACCTCGGCGGCGGACTGCCCGCTGCCGACGACGGCGATCGAGTCGGCGCGACGGAGGTCCTCGCGCGCGGGGAGGTAGCCCGCGGAGTGCACCACCGGGCCGTCCAGACCGCGGAGGGCCTCGGGGACGGCGGGCTCGGTGCCGATGCCGGTGACGACGTGCCGGGCACGGTAGGTCTCGGGTCCGTCCGTGGTCTCGGCGAGCACCGTGAACAGGTCGGTGTCCGGGTCGTGCTCGACCGCCACGACCCGGCGGCCCCAGCGGAGGGTGTCGAGCTGCTCGGCGGCCCACCGGCAGTAGGCGTCGTACTCGCGGCGCAGGGGGTGGAAGTCCTCGCGGATGTAGAACGGGTAGAGCCTCCCGGTGGCCTTGAGCCAGGCGAGGAACGACCAGCGCGAGGTCGGGTCGGCCATCGTCACGAGGTCCGCCAGGAAGGGCACCTGGATCGTGGCGTCGTCGAGCATCATGCCGTGGTGCCAGGCGAAGCCGTCGGCCTGGTCGAGGAACACCGCGTCGAGGTCGTCGATCGGGTCGGTCAGGCACGCGAGCCCGAGGTTGAACGGGCCGATGCCGATGCCGACGAGGTCGTGGACGGGTGTGCCGGTCGTCGTGGGGCTGGTGGTGCTGGTGCTGGTGGTCATCGGATCGCTCCCGTCGTCTCGGTGGTGTGCGCGGTGCGCTCGCCGCGGTCGGCGTGCGTCCGCCCGGCGTGCAGTCGCGCGGCGGTCGCCACGACGTGGTCGAGTGCCGCGACGACCTGCTCGACGCTCGTGGCGGGGTTGAGCAGCGTGAGCTTGTCGCACGGTCGGCCGTCGACGACGGTCTTCGCGACGAGCACCCGCCCCTCGGCGAGCAGCGCGGCGCGGAGCGGAGCGACGAGGGCGTCCGCCTCGGCGTCGGACACGCCCTCCGGCTGCCACCGGAACAGCACCGTGCTGAGCTGCGTCGGTGCGACGAGCACCAGGTCCGGGTGCCGTCGCACGTGCTCGTGCACCTGCTCGGCGACGTCGATCACGGTGTCGAACGCCCGCCCGATCGCCGCGGCGCCGCTCGCCCGGAGCGTCGCCCAGAGCTTCAGCGCGTCGAAGCGCCGCGTGGTCTGCAGCGACTTGTCGACCTGGTTCGGCTCGTCGGCGTCCTCGGGGTTGAGGTAGTCGGCGTGCCAGGCCGCGCGACGGAGGTCCGCCGGGTCCCGCACGAGCAACGCGCTCGAGGACACCGGTTGGAAGAACGACTTGTGGAAGTCGGCGGTCACGCTCCGCGCGCGCTCGATGCCGTCGAGCAGGTGTCGGCGCGTCGGGGACACGAGCAGGCCGCACCCGTAGGCGGCGTCGACGTGCAGCCAGACGTCCTCGAGGTCGCAGACGTCGGCGATCGGCCCGAGCGGGTCGATGCAACCGCGGTCGGTGGTGCCGGCGGTGGCGACGACCGCCGTCGGCACCCGACCCTCGCGTCGGACGGCGGCGATCGCGTGTGCCAGGGCGTCGGGCTGCATCCGTCCCGCGCCGTCGGTGGCGACGTCGACGACGGCCCGTTCGGGCAGGCCGAGCACCATCGCGGACTTGCGGACGCTGAAGTGGCTCGACGCGCTGGCGAACACGACGAGGTCGTCGAGCGCCGGTCCGCCCTGCGGTGCGGTCGCGGTCGCCGCCTGCCTGGCCAGCAGCAGCGCGTGCAGGTTCGACTGCGACCCGCCGGAGGTGAAGACGCCGTCCCCGGCGGGGAACCCGATCGTCTCGGTCGCCCACCGGACGACGCGGCGCTCGATCTCGGTGCCGATGCGCGACTGGTCCCAGGTGTCGACGGAGGGGTTCACGGCGGCGAGCACGGCCTCGGCGGCGACCGCGGGCAGGGCCACCGGGCAGTTGAGGTGGGCGAGGTACCCCGGTTGGTGGAACCAGACGGCCTCGGCGCTGAAGAGTCGGTCGACCTCCGCGACGGCGGCGTCGGCGGTCCCGAGCGGGACGTCCAGGTCGACGGCGTCGACACGGTCCCGCAGCGTCGCCGCCGGGGTGTCGGTCGTGGGGGTCCCGACGGTGGCGAAGCGCTCGGCGGTGCGGGTGACGGCGTCGCCGACGACCTCCCGGTAGCGCTCGGCGGTGCCGGCGTCGAGGATCTCGAGCAGTGATGACGTGGTGCTGTTCACGTTAGGTGAGGCTAACCTAACTGCCCTGCTCGCGGTACCTCGGATGGGGGGAAGAACGATCGGTCCACGCGGGATGTCCCCCGGGCGCGGCTACGCTCGGGGTCGTGTCCAGCGCCCCGCACTCCGCGACCGTGGCGGTCATCGGGGCCGGTCAGGCGGGGTTGTCGGCCGCGCACCACCTGCTCCAGCGCGGGTTCACGCCGGTCACCGGCGGGGGTGAGGGCGAGGGCAAGGGCAAGGGCAAGGGCGACCCGACCGGCTCCGGCCGCACCGTGGTCGTGCTCGACGCCGACCGGCAGCCCGGCGGAGCCTGGCAGCACCGCTGGGCGTCCCTGCGGATGCGCACCGTGAACGGGATCTTCGACCTGCCGGGCATGCCGCTGCCCCCGATCGACCCCGAGGAGCCGAGCCGCACCGCCGTGCCGCGCTACTTCGCCGCGTACGAACAGCACGAGCACCTGCCCGTGCTCCGCCCCGTCCGGGTGACGGCCGTGCGCTCGCTCGACGGGGACGAGGAGCGGGCCCACACCGGCACGCCGACCGATCCCGGGGAGCCGACCAGCCCCGACGCCGCGGTCATCCGCGCCGACCCGGGCGCCACGCCCCCGATGCCCCCACTCCTGGTCGAGACCGACCACGGCGACTGGAGGGTGCGCGCGGTCGTCAACGCCACCGGCACCTGGAACACCCCGATCGTGCCGCGGGTCCCCGGTGCCGAGGACTTCCTCGGCGAGCAGCTGCACAGCCGCGACCACGTCGACGCCGAGCGCTTCCGCGGCCGTCGCGTCGCGATCGTCGGTGGCGGCATCTCGGCGGTGCAGCTCCTCGAGGAGATCAGCCGCGTCACCGACACGGTCTGGTACACCCGCCGCGAGCCGGTGTTCCTGTCCGGGGCGTTCGTGCACGAGACCGACGGCGTCGACGTCGAGCGCCGGGTCGCCGCGGACGTCGCTGCCGGGCGGCCCCCGGGCAGCATCGTGTCGTACACCGGGCTGCTCTGGACCGAGTACGCCCGAGCCGCCCGTGACCGCGGCGTCCTCAAGCGCCGACCGATGTTCACCGCGATGCGCCCGCACGGGGTCGTCGAGGAGGACGGCTCGTCCACCTCTGTCGACGTCGTCCTGTGGGCGACCGGGTACCGCGCCGACCTCGACCACCTCGCGCCGCTCGGCCTGCGCGGGCCGCTCGGCGGCATCCCGATGGTCGGCACCCGGGTCGCCGCCGACCCCCGCGTGCACCTGATCGGGTACGGGCCGTCGCAGTCGACGATCGGCGCGAACCGCGCGGGACGCGCGGCCGCCCGCGAGGTCGCGCGGTTCCTCGGGGAGGCGCCCGTCCCGTCGTCGACGTGACCACGGCCGGACAGGAGGCGCGTCGATGAGGCGCCCGTCCCGTCGTCGACGTGACCCCGGCCGGACGGGAGGCGCGGGGCGGGCCCGCCCCGCGCCTCCCGTCCGGCGTCCGCGCGCCGCGCGCCGCGCGCCAGACCGTCATCGTGAGCGGCGGCAGCGGTCGGTCGGTGTCCGCCACCTGCGTCATGCGCGCCGCGAGCCTGCGGAGCGGCGTCGACAGCAGGACCGCGTCCGCGACCCACCGGGCGGCCACGCCGACCCGGCTGCGCGGGTAGGCGAACCGGACCGAGCCGTCCGGGATGCCCTGGACCGCGTCGACGAGCGGGCGCATCCAGTCGTCGAACGCCGCGAGGGCCCGGTCGAGCGCTGCGCGGTCGAGGTGTCCCGGTCCGTCCGGAGCGGCGCCCTCCACGGCGTCGGCGGGCGAGGCCGCGAGCACGTACCCGCTCGTCAGCTCGAGTGAGGCTCCACCGCCTCCCATCGGCGTGACGCACCACGCGGCGTCCCCGATCACCGCGACCCGTCCGCGGCGCCAGGACGGCATCCGGATCTGCGTGAGCTGGTCGACGTACAGGTCCTCGGTGTCGGCGAAGGCGTCGAGCACGCGCGCGGTCTCCCAGCCGACGCCCTCGTACCGGCGGGTGAGCGCCGCGACGACGTCCGGACGGTCCTTGCCGACCAGGTCGTCGCGTCCGGCGTAGGCGAGGACGGCCCGGGTCGTGCCGTACGGGTCCGGGCGGAGGTGCACCTGACGCTCGCCGACGGCCGTGTACCAGCGCCAGCGGTCGTCGTCGGAGGCGGTGCGTGGGATCGTGCCGAACGCCATGGTCACGCCGAGGTCGCGCGGGTCCACGTCATCCGGGCTCGTCGACCGCCTCGAGGCGGCCGGGCACGTCACACGACATCGTGAGAGCACCGACCGACGCCGGGTCACGCTCCGCACGACCGAGGCCGCCCAGCGGGCGAACGCGGCGTTCCTCGGGTTCGCCGGGCGGGAGATCGCCGGGTCGCTCCGTGCGGCACCGTCGGAGGAGACCCGGGCGGCGCTGGCCTTCCTCGACCGGATGACCGCGGCGGCGACCACGGCGAACGCGCGGCTGGCCCGGCGCGCGCGGACGGGCGGCTGAGCGCAGCGCGCCCGGGCGCCCTCCCGCGGCGAGCCCGTCGATGGAGCAGGAACTGTCGGGTCGCGCCCGGCGATCCGACATCGACTGCTCCGTCCGCCGAGCCACGCCCGGGTGCGGGCGCTGAGCGGAGAGCGACGCCCGCCCCTGGACGGAGCAGGAACTGTCGGGTCGGGCCCGGCCATCCGACGTCGACTGCTCCATCCGCGGGGCGGCGGCCGCGCGCGGGTACGGGTGTGCGTGCGTGCGGACACGGGCCCGGGCCCGGAACGACGAAACCCCCGGCGAGCGGGAGCTCGTCGGGGGTGTCGGTGTGGTGACCCCAGCGGGATTCGAACCCGCGTTACCGCCGTGAGAGGGCGACGTACTAGGCCGCTGTACGATGGGGCCGTGGTTCCGTCGAGACGGAGCACACGTGTTGTCGGACTCGGAGGAAAGCCACCGTGGTGACCCCAGCGGGATTCGAACCCGCGTTACCGCCGTGAGAGGGCGACGTACTAGGCCGCTGTACGATGGGGCCGTTCCGACAACCCGATAAGTATGGCACAGCAGCAGCAGACTGCCAAAACGGGGCGTGTCGCCCGGGTGTGCCGCGCTCGAGGTGCGCCGCGGGGCGGACGCGGGGCGTGCCTCCAGGCCGTCCCGACGTCAGATCGTGAGCGACTCGCCGGGCCGGAGCACCACCAGGTCCCCGCCGTCGCCGAGGGCCTCGCGCTGGCGGTCGACGTGCATGCCGAAGCCGACCTCGGAGAGGGTCGCCTCGTGCACCGGGTAGGCCCGGCGCGGTGCGACGGCGGCGATCCAGTCCATCATCTCGGCGACCTTGAGCCACGGTGCACCGACGGGCGCGGCGAGCACCTCGACCGGGACCCCCGGCACCGTGTACGCGTCGCCGGGGTGGAAGAGCCGACCGCCGACGAGGACGCCGGTGTTGTCGACGACCGGCACCGAGGCGTGGATGACGTTGTGCCGCGCGCCGTGGAAGTCGAGCGTGAACGGGCCGACCGTGCGGTGGTCGCCGTCCGTGACGACCTCGACCGGGATGCCCGCGTCCGCGAGCGCGTCGGCGACCCCGGCCGGGCCGAGGACGACGGCGCCCGGGTTCGCGCGGAGGATGCGGTGGAGCTGCTCGGGCGTGACGTGGTCGGGGTGCTCGTGGGTGACGACGACGGCGACCACGCCGGTGGCGTCGACCGGCCGCGTGAGTCCGCCGGGGTCGAGGACGAGCCGGGCCTCGCCGTCGGTGACGACCTGGCAGGCGTGTTCGAGCTTGGTGACCTCCATGCGGGCGACCCTACGCGCGGGGGCCGGCGGGCGGGGTCGCCGGACGCGCCCGGTGCGGGCCGCGGGCCGGCCGGCCGGACGCGCCCGGCGGCGGCCGCGGGCGGGCCGGCCGGACGCGCCCGGCGGCGGCCGCGGGCCGGCCGGCCGGACGCGCCCGGTGCGGGCCGGTCGGACGCGCCCGGTGTGCGCCGCACAACGGGGAGCACGTCGCACCACGGATTCCCGTGGCGCGACGTGCTCTCCCTTGTTCGCGAGCACGCCGCACCGCGACGCGCCACCCGGGCGGCCGCGCCACCGGGGCGGACGCGCCACCCGGGGCGGCCGCGCCACCCGGGGCGGCCACGCCACCCGGGGCGGCCACGCCACCCGGGGCGGCCACGCCGCCCCGGGGCGGCCGCCCCGCCCCACCCCGCCCCGAACCCGGCGCCCCTACGCCCGCGGCGCCCCCGTCGACGTCCGCACCACCAACTCCGCCGGCGCCGCGGGCAACGGCCCCGCCGACGCCCCGTCGACCTCGGCGAGCACGACCCGCGCGGCCGCCCGCCCCTGGGCCTCGGGGTCCTGCGCGACCGTCGTCAGCCCGACGACCGCGCCGTACTCGTGCCCGTCGATCCCCATCACCGAGACGTCCCCGGGGACCGACAGCCCTGCGCGGGAGGCCGCGAGCAGCACCCCGAGCGCCATCTCGTCCGATGCGCAGAACACCGCGGTCGGTCGGTCCCCCGGTGTCCGCCCGAGCAGGTGCTCCCCCGCGGCGGCCCCGCCGGCGAACGAGAACCGGCCGTCGAGCAGCCGGTCCGCACGGACGTCGAGCCCCCGCCTGCGCATGGCGTCCGCGAAGCCGTCCCGCCGCAGGTACGGCACGGCGACGTTCATGCCGTCCTCGTCCTGCCCGCCCAGGTAGGCGATCTCCCGGTGCCCGAGTTCCGCCAGGTGCGCGACCGCGGTGTCGGTCACCGCGAGGTCGTCCACCCCGACGTTCCGCAGGCCCGGCGCCGGCCCGCCGATGACGACGATGGGGTGGTCGCTGAGCTCGAGCTCGGCCCGCTCGGTCTCGTCGAGCACGAGCGACAGGAGCACGAGCCCGTCCACCCGGTGCCGGAGCATCGACCGTCGGAACGCCCGGTCGCGGTCACCGCCGGGCCCGCCGAGGTTGTAGAGCACCAGGTCGTACCCGGCCTGCCGCAGCTCGGCGTCGACCCCGCGGAGCGCCCGGACGCAGAACCACCGGTCGATCACCGGGACGACGACGCCGACCGCCCGCTGGCGTCCGGTCGCGAGCCCGGCCGCCGCCGAGCTCGGCACGTAGCCGAGCTCGTCGGCGACCCGTCGGACCTCGCCGATGGTCGCGTCCGCCACGGTCGGCAACCCGCGCAGTGCGCGGGACACCGTCGACTTCGACAGTCCGGTCCGGCTCGCGATCTCCTGGATCCCGCTGGGCATCGGTCGGGAGGCCCGTCAGCCGTCGCCGCCGTGCGTCGCGTCCGCGACGTGGCCGGTCCCGGCACCGCCGTGCGTCGCCTCCGCGACGTGGCCGGTCCCGGCACCGCCGTGCGTCGCCTCCGCGACGTGGCCGGTCCCGGCACCGCGGCGGAGCACCGTCCGCCGCCACCGGTCGAGCCCGACCACCGCGAGGACGCACACGAGCAGCACCATCGCCCACCCGAGCGCCGGGCGTCCGTTCACCTCGCAGAACACCGTCACGCCGAGGAACAGCACGCCGAACGCACCGACGAAGCCGATCGCCTCCTCGATCCGGGCGGTGGGCCGCTGCGGCCCGCGCTGTGCCACCGGCCTCAGCCCTTCACGCCGCCGGCGGTGAGGCCGGCCACGATCCGCCGCTGGAACACGAGCACCAGGACGACGAGCGGGATCGTGACGATCGTGCCCGCCGCCATCACCGCGGTGTACGGCTCCTGGTGCGGCTGCGACCCGGCGAACGACGCGATCGCGACCGTGACCGGCTGGGTGGCGTCGCTCGAGAGCTGGGACGAGATGAGGTACTCGTTCCAGGACGAGATGAACGCCAGGATCGCGGTGGTGAACACGGCGGGTGCGGCCAGCGGCAGGATGATCCGCCGGAACGCCTGCACCCGGGTGCACCCGTCGATGCGTGCCGCCTCCTCGAGGTCCCACGGCATCTCGCGGAAGAAGCTCGCGAGTGTGTAGACGGTGAGGGGCAGCACGAACGAGATGCTCGGCAGGATGAGCGCCTGGTACGTGCCCATCCAGCCGATGTCCGTGAAGAGCTGGAACAGCGGCGAGATGAGCGCGACACCGGGGAACATCGACGCGGCCAGGATCGCGCCGGCGATCACCGACTTGCCCTGGAACTCGAGCCGGGCCAGGGCGTAGGCGGCGCTCGTGCCGACGAGCAGCGCGATGACCGTCACGACGCCGCCGATGAGCAGGCTGTTCGCCAGGGCACGGCCGAGGTGGTTGCCGAGCGCGGTCGAGAACGCCGTCGTGTAGTTGTCGAGCGTGACGTGGGTCGGCCAGGGCGTCGCGTCGAAGGTGAAGCCGACGTCCCGGAAGCTCGTGACGACCATCCAGTAGAACGGCAGCAGGCACCACACCGCGATGACGACGGCCTGGATGCCGGTGCGGAGCCGCTGCCCGGTGTGCCGCTGGACGCGGACCCGGGGGCGGTCGGTCGCACGGTCGCGCGAACGCGCCGTCGACCGGGGTCGGTCTGCTGCGAGCGTCACTTGAGCTCACCCTTCTGCTGGGCGGCCTGCGTCTGCACCACGTTGGCGCCGAGGAACCGCACGAAGACGAACGCGACGACGAAGATCACCAGGAACGTGATCGTGGAGAGGGCCGACGCGGAGTTGAAGCCCTGCCGGATCTGGTCGACGACCAGGATCGACAGCGTGGTGGTCGCGTTGCCGGACCCACCGCCGCCGCCGGTGAGGATCGCGGGCAGGTCGTACATGCGCAGCGCATCGAGCACGCGGAACAGCACGGCGACCATGAGCGCGGGCTTGATGAGCGGGAGCGTGATGTTCACGAAGCGCTGCACGGTCGACGCGCCGTCCATCTTGCCGGCCTCGTAGACCTCCTCCGGGATGAGCTGCAGCCCGGCGAGGATGAGCAGCGCCATGAACGGCGTCGTCTTCCAGGTGTCCGCGATGATGATCGCCCACCGGGACGCCCACTCGCTCGAGGTCCAGAGGACCTGCTGCCCGATCACGTGGTTGAGCACGCCGTTCGCGTCGAAGATGAAGTACCAGAGCTTCGCGGTGACGGCGGTCGGGATGGCCCACGGCACGAGGATCGCGGCGCGGACGAGGGCGCGCCCCCGGAAGTTGCGGTTCATGATGATCGCCATCCACACGCCGATGACGGTCTCGAGGGCGACGGTCACGACCGTGAAGAAGAACGTGTTGCCCATCGACACCCAGAACTGGGCGCCGAGGTTGCCGGGCGGGCAGGCGGTCTCACCGCACCGCTGGCCGAGCCAGTGCACGTAGTTCGCGACGCCCGCGAAGCCGCCCTGGACGAACAGGCCGGTGGCCTTGTCGAGCCCGGCGTCGAGCTGGAACGACTGGATCACGGCGCTGACGACCGGGTAGCCGATGACGATCGCGAGGAGCGCGATCGTCGGCCCGATCAGGTACACGGCCCAGCGGCCGTGCTCGGCGTTGAGCCCGCCCTTCCGCCGCCGCGGCGGCTCGGTCCCCCGTGGGTTCGGGATCGCTGCGGGGATCTCGGTTGCTGCTGACACTTCGACGGCCTCCTTGCCGGGTGTCTGGACGCAGGTGGTGGCGGACGGGAGGCACGGTGCACGCTGGCACCGTGCCTCCCGTCCGACGCGGCGACAGCCGCGTCCCGGCGCTAGTTGCTGCCGTCGGTGGCGGTCTTCAGTGCCGACTGCATGTCCTTGACCGCTTCGTCGACGCTCTTCGATCCCTTGAGCGCGGCGTAGCTGTTGTCCTGGATCGCCTTGGTGACGGCCGGGTAGAACGGCGTCACCGGGCGCGGCTCGGCCGACTCGATCGACTTGAGCAGCGTCGGCAGGTAGGGCAGCTTGCTGGTCAGCTCCTCGTCGGTGTACAGGTCACCGACGACCGGGGCGAGCGAGCCCTGCGTCGCGAAGAACTTCTGCGTCTCGTCCGACTCCAGGAACTCGAGGAAGTCGTGCGCGGTCGCCTTGTGCTTCGAGTACACGCTGATCGCCGCGTTGTGTCCGCCGAGCGTCGAGGCACCCGTGCCGTCCTTGCCCGGGATCGGGGCGACGCCGAAGGTGTCCTTCACCGTGCTCGACCCGTCGGTCTTGGCGAGGTTGTAGACGTACGGCCAGTTGCGCAGGAACAGCAGCTTGCCGTCCTCGAACGCCTGGCGGCCCTGCTCCTCCTGGTAGGTGATCGCCTCGGCCGGGATGTTGCCGTCCTTGAACGCGTCGACGAGGTTCTGCAGGCCGGCCTTCGCGTCGCTGGTGTCGACGTCGGGCTTGCCGCTCTTGTCGAGCACCGAGCCGCCCGAGCCGTTGATCGCCTCGGAGGCGTTCACGGTCAGGCCCTCGTACTTCGCGAACTGGCCGGCGTAGCAGCCGATGCCCTTCTCCTTCGCGATCGAGCAGTCCTGCATCATCTCGGCCCAGGTGGTCGGGGGCGTCGGCACGAGGTCCTTGCGGTAGTACAGGAGTGCGCCGTCGGAGGTCTGCGGGGCGGCGTAGAGCGTGTCGTTGTACGTCGCGGTCTTCACCGTCGACGGCAGGAGCTTCGACGTGTCGATCTTCATCTTGCCGGTGAGCGGCGTGAGCCAGCCCTTCGCGGCGAACTCGGCGGTCCAGACGACGTCGACGTCGACCACGTCGTAGTTCTCGTCCTTGGCCTGGAAGTGCTGCACGAGGTCGTCGTGCTGCTGGTCGGCCTGGTCGGACTGCTCCTTGAAGGTCACCTTCTCGTCCGGGTGGGCGGCGTTCCACTTCTCGATCAGCGGGCGCACGACGTTCGAGTTGTCCTTGCCCTGCACGTACGTGATCGGTCCGCGGCTGTCCTGACCGTTCGAGGCGTCGCCCGATCCGGACGATCCGCCCGCCGAGCAGCCGGTGAGCACGAGGCCGACGGCGGCGAGCCCGGCGACGGAGGCCAGGCGCACCCTGGCGCGAGTGTTGGTCACAGCGTTGTCTCCTCATCGAGATCACCAGACGGCGCCGATCGGGGACCCGACGACGCTGCCTGGAGCAGGCCACGCTGCCTGCTGGTGGAGGAAGCTACGCCCGTCGTCGGGCGGAGCGCAACCGGTTGCATCGGATTCGTGACCGGGCCGTGACCTCCGCCCGCCGGTCGGTTTCCCCTGGTGAGCGCTCACTTCGGCCGGTCGTCCCGGTCGCGGGACCCGGTCGCCGGTCCGGTCCGCCGGTCCGGTTCGCCGGGCCCGGTCGCCGGGCCCGGTCGCGGGACCCGGTCGCCGGTCCCGCTGCGGGGGTCTGCGGGGTTCCGCACGATCCCCGCCACGGGAGCACACGGGCGTTGTCCGCGGTGCACCGTGCTCGTAGCGTCCGTGCCATGGCCCTGCTCACCCCTGTGTCCGTCCCCGGCCCGCGCCGTGTCGTCAGCGTCGACCTCGACGCTCCGCTCCCGGAGCTCGTCGCGGGTGCGGACGGTTCCTCGGCGCTCGTCGTCGGGTACCGCGACGGGCACCCGGTGACCACGCTCGAGGTCCTGCTCACCGACGACCCGGCCGACGCCGAGCGTGCCCTCGCGCCGCTCCGCGCCGTGGGCAGCCCCGTGGGTGCCGACGACGCCCCCGTCCCGGACGACCAGCTGCCGATGATCTCGATCGTGGTGTCGACCGTCGTCGCCCGCGTCGAGGACCTCGGCAAGCTGCTCGACGTGCTCGAGCACCTCGACTACCCGCGGCACGAGGTCGTCCTCGTCGACAACCGCGTGCGGCTGCCCGAGGTCGACGAGCTCCCCGGGCTGCTCGCCGGGCGGGACGTCCGACTCGTCGTCGAGCGCCGCCCCGGCTGCTCGGCCGGTCGCAACGCCGGCGTCGCGGCCGCGCGTGGCGAGGTCATCGCGTTCACCGACGACGACGTCCGGGTCGACCCGCAGTGGCTCCGGATGATCGGGTCGCGGTACGTCCGCGAGCCCGAGCTCGACGCGGTGACCGGCATGATCCTCCCGGTCGAGCTCGAGACCCCCGCGCAGATCTGGTACGAGGCGTACTACGGCGGCTTCAGCGGCGAGCGCACCTTCGAGCCCGTGACGATCGTCCCCGACGACGTCCCCGGTGCGATGCGCAACGCCCGGGTCTCCGCGGTGGCCCCCGACGGCACGGTGCGCAAGCACTTCGCGGTGTACGGCATCGGCGGGTACGGGGCCGGTGCGAACTGGTCGGTCCGGCGCTCGTCGTTCGACGCGGTCGGCGGCTTCGACAACACGCTCGGCGCCGGGGTCCCGGCCCGCGGCGGCGAGGACCTGGCGATCTTCATCGACCTGCTGTGGGGCGGCGGGCGCATCGGCTTCGAGCCGAAGGCCGTCGTGCACCACCGCCACCGTCGTGACCTCGACGGGCTGCACCACCAGCTGCACTCGAACGGCGTCGGCTTCACCGCGCTCATGTGCGCGCTCGTGGCGAAGGACCGCCGGCACCTCGTCGCGCTGGCCCGCCTGATGCCCGTCGCCGTGAAGATCAAGGGCAAGCAGCTCGTGTCCCGGCTGGCGGGGAAGCGCGACGCGGCGCCGGAGACACTCACCGAGGCGTCGACCACGCGCATCCCGCGCTCCCTGGCGTTCCACGAGTTCCGTGGCTTCCCGGCCGGGCCCGCGGCGTACCTGCGCAGCCGGCGCTTCTGGCGCGACGTCGAGCAGGGTCGCTTCCGCCCGTAGTCGGCGGGGTCGCTCGGGCCGGGACTGGTCCGCGCGGTCCGGGGCGGCGCGTGTGCGACACCCCCGCTGTCGCACGAGGGCCACGATGTCGCACGCGCGGGTACGGCCGGGCCGCGCCGCCCGCGAGCGACACCCCCGCTGTCGGACGACGACCACGATGTCGCACGCGCGGGTACGGCCCGGCCGCGCCGCCCGCGAGCGACACCTCCGCTGTCGCACGACGACCACGATGTCGCACGGCCCCGTGCCGGCCCGACCCGGACCCCGAGCCACCGCGCCCGGGCCGCGCCCCTCAGCGCCGCGCGCGAGCTCGCGACACGAGGTACCGCCACGGCCCACCGAGCGCCGCGACGAGCTCGACGCGCTGCAGCCCCGCGGCCGCGGCGCGGAAGTCGTCGTCCACCGGCCACGCCGCGATCGCCGCGACCGCCGCCGTCACCTGGTCCGCACCGGCACCACCGGCACTGCCGGAACCACCGGCACCACCGGCACCACCGGAACCACCGGCACCACCGGCACCACCGCCACGGTTCCCCTGCCCGAGCGCCCCGAGCTGCCGCAGCGCCCCGACCGCCCGCCGGAGCACCGCCACCGCGGTCCGCGGCCGGAGCACGAGCTTCGCGACCCAGGCACCGAGCCCGGTCCCGTACCCGAGCGCCTGCGCACGCAGGGCCTCGCGGTCGGAACGGTGCCGGTGCCAGACGACGGCGGACGGCTCGACGGCGAGCGCCCCGCCCGAGAACAGCACGCGGGTGAACAGGTCCGGGTCCTCCCCCGCGCGGGTCGGGGTACCGGGGCCGAGCGCGACGTCGAACCCGCCGAGGGCGAGCCCGGCGTCCCGGCGGATCGACATGTTCGCGCCGGTGCCGAACGCCCCGACCGAGAACGGGAACAGCGGCAGGTCGGCCGGCGGGCTCGCGGTGCGGAACACCCGGCGGTCGGTGTTGCGCGCCCAGGTGACGCGCTCGTCGAAGTAGCGCTGCGTCGGCGTCCGGAGCTCGCCGCTCGGCACGAGGCCGGTCACGCAGACGACGTCGGCGTCGCGGGCGTAGGCCGCGGCGAGCGCCGACGCCCAGTCGCGGTCGACGACCACGTCGTCGTCGACGAAGGCGACCACCTCGCCGGTGGCGAGGGCGAGACCGGCGTTCCGTGCGCGCGAGACGCCGGGTCGGGCCTCCAGGACGTACCGGACCCGAGGATCACCGACGGCCGCCACGACGTCGCGGGTCGCGGTCGAGCTGGGCGCGTTGTCGACGACGAGGACCTCGAGGTCGTCGTACGCCGAGGCGAGGACCGAGCGCACGCACCGGCGGACGTCCTCCGGACGGTCGCGGGTGCCGATGACGACCGACACGCGTCCGACGGGCGTGCCCGTCGGGGCGGCCGGGAGGCCCGTGGCACGCACCGCGCGCAGGGCCGGTCCCAGCTCGGCCGGGTCCAGGTCCCCGTCCGCGTCGACCGCGACGTCGACGAAGCCGGCGACCTCGAGCCCGTCTCGCACGAGGAGGCGCGCACGACGGAACCCCGCCGCGCCGGCGAGCGCGACGGCGTCGGCGGCGAGCGCCTCGGCCCGGTCGACCGCACCCACCCAGGCGGCACCCGACCAGGTCGGTCCGTCCGGCGACGGCATCGCGGGCGCGAGCGTGAGCACGCGGGTGGAGGTCGCACTGGTGTCGGTCATGGTCCGATGCTCCGATCGGCGCCGGCGGGGGTCAACGCGGCCTCCGGGTGGTTGCGGCGACGGCCGCGCGTCTTGCGGTTTGCCGCCAGTGCGCGGCGTGTCGACCAGTAGGCTCGGCGTCGATGACCCGACGACCGCGCGTCGGGCACGAGGAGGACGCATGTCGGACGCCCCCTGGACCGGGAACGAGTCCGCTGCGACCAGTGGCGGCGCCCCCTCGTCCGGACCCGAAGCCCCCGCGCTGACCGACCGCGGGGGCGACCGCTGGGCCGACCTCGCGACCGACGGGACGGTGCTCGTCCTCGACGCGTCGACGTGCGTCTGCGGCCACGCCGAGGACGCCCACGAGCACTACCGCCCCGGCACCGACTGCGCGCTCTGCGACTGCCCGAAGTTCCGCCGGGCACGCTGAGCCGGCGCCGTCCGGTCGCGCTGGTCCGGGACGACGCCCCGCACCGCGCGGGCACCACGGGAACCGCCGGTCAGACGCCCGACTGCGGGAAACCGCCGCTTCCCCGCAGTCGGTCCGGCACGGGGCTGTGGGCCACCACGGCCCCGGGTTAGCGTCCCGCCATGGCCATCTCCCCCGCGGTCCCCGCGTGCATCGTCCTCGCCCACGAGGACCCGGAGCACGTGCGTCGCCTCGTCGAGACGCTCGACCCGTTCCCGGTGTTCCTGCACGTCGACGCACGCACCCCGGAGTCGGTGCACCGCGCGATGGTCGACGGCCTGCCGGAACGCGTCCGGCTGCTGCCACGGATCCGCACCGGGTGGGCGCGTTGGGAGAACGTCGCCGCCGAGGTCGCCGGCTACCGTGCTGCCCTCGCCACCACCGACGCCACGCACGTCGCGGTCCTCACCGGCAGCGACTACTTGCTCGCACACCCGAGCGAGATCAGCGCGCACCTCGGGGCACACCGCGAGGAGTCCTTCGTCGCGTCGTTCCCGCTCCCCTACGACCGCTGGGGTCGCGACGGCGGCTTCGCCCGGCTGCGGTACCCGCACTGGGCCTGGCGGAAGCACATGCTCCGCGTCCCGCTCCCCCGTCGCCTGCCCCGAGGCGTCACCCTCACCGGCGGCTCCCAGCTCAAGGTCCTCGCCCGTCGCCACGCGGCCGCCGTGGTCGACACCGTGGACCGCCGCCCCGACCTCGTCCGGTTCTGGCGACGGAGCTGGATCGCCGACGAGACCTTCGTGCCGTCGGTCCTGCACACCCCGTCGTTGACGCCCGGCTTCGCCGAGGAGCACGTGCCGGAGTCGCTCTGGTGGATCGGCTGGGACGGTGCGGCACGCAAGAGCCCGCCGTGGCTGACGCTGCCCGACGCCGGCCGCCTGTTCGAGCGCCGCGCGACCCCGGACGCCACGACGCCGAACCTGTTCGCGCGCAAGTTCTCGACCGAGCGGAGCGGTGAGCTGCTCGACCTGATCGACGGCGCCTTCGGGTTGCGGGAGCCGCGTGCGGCACCGCACGCCGTGGCCGCTGCCGGCGCGCCGGTCGCCGGGTCCGTCGCGGCGGACGGGGCCGCCTCGTGACGCTGCCGCAGACCCGACGCGAGGCCCGCGCGGCCGAGGGACGGGTCCGCCCGTCCTCGTCCGGTCCGCTCGCCCGCGCCACGGGCGGCACGGACGACGGCCGGGAGGCGCTGGTCACCCCCGCCACGTCCGTCGCCACCGATCCCGCCGACGGCCGGGAGGCGTCGGTCACCCCCGCCACGTCGGCTGCGTCCGACGCGGCGCCCGGCACGGGCAGCAGCGCGGTCGCGAAGGGGTCGAACGCACTGTTCGGCCGCGGCCTGCTGTACGTCGTCGTGTGGTCGATGCAGCTCGTCGTGTCGTCGCTCATCTCGCCCGTGCTGGCGCACCTCATGCCGCCAGCCGAGTTCGGCCTGCTCGCCTCGGCCATCGCGCTGTTCCAGGCCTTCGTCGTGCTGTCCGTGGCCGGTCTCGACCAGGCGGCGGTCCTGCAACGTGCGGAGGACGGCGGCGACGACCGTCGTGCCCGCGGGCTGCTCGTCGTCGGCATCACGACCGCGGTGGTCGTCACCGGGACCGCCCTCGTCACGATCCCGTCGTGGGCCGACGCCGCCGGGTTCGTCGGCGCCCACCCGCTGCTCCTCGTCGCGGTCCTGTGGGTCGCCCCGGCCGCGATCGTCCAGCTCTCGCTGTCCCTGCTCGTCGCGCAGGACCGGATCCGGGTCTTCGCCGTCACGAGCCTGCTGTCCTCCGTCGGCGGTTCGATCATCGGTCTCGGCCTGCTCGTCTGGGTCAGCGCCGACGCGACCACCTACGCGTGGGGCGGCGTCGTCGCGCAGGGCGTCGCGATGGTGATCGGCATCGCGGCGACGCGGCCGCGCATCGCCGGGCTGTTCGACCGCCGCACCACCGCGCGCGCGTTCCGACTCGGGATCCCGGTCGCCCTCGGCAACCTGTCGTACTTCGTGCTCAACGCCGGGGACCGGGTCGTCGTGCAGCGGCTGCTCGGCCCGGACGAGGTCGCCCGCTACCAGATCGCCTACGTCGTCGGCTCCGCGGTGATCCTCCTCCTGACCTTCACGAACCAGGCCTGGGCACCGCACTTCGCCGCCCTCCGCGACCGCGCCGCACGCCGACGCCTCGCGGTGCACGCCCGTGACGAGCTCTACGCGATGCTCGCACCGGTGCTGCTCGCGGTGACGCTCGTGTCGCCGGTCGCCCTGCCGATCCTGGCACCGGCGTCGTACCGGGTGCAGGACCTCAGCGTCGTCGTCTTCGTCGTCGCGTTGACCGCGCTCCCGGTCGTCGCCAGTGGAGCGACCGGTCGGCTGCTCCTCGTCGAGCGCAAGGGCGTCGCCGTCGGCGTGATCGCGGCCGGCGCGGGCGTGCTGAACATCGGCGCGAACCTCGTCCTCGTGCCGCTGCTCGGCATCGTCGGGGCCGGGCTCGCGACCGTCGTCGCCTACACGCTCCTGGCGGTCGCGCAGCTGCTCGTGCTGCCGGACCGCCGCGAGTGGGTCGGTCCGCGCGCGCGGGTGGTGCTGCCGCTGGTCGGTGCACTCGCCGTCGCCGGGGCCTCCCTGCTGCTCCCCCAGGACACCCTGTGGAACGTCGTCCGCGTGGTCGGTGTCGTCGCGTGCCTGCCGTGGTTCCTCCGTCGCCTCACGACCGCACGTGGAGGTGCATCGTGACCCACCGCCCGTCCCCGTCCCCGGCGCGCTCCGCCTCCCCGGGCTCGTCCCCGGCGGCCTCCGCCGCCCCGGGTCCGTCCCCGGCGGCACCGGGACGGGCGCTGCGCATCGGCGGGCTCGTCAGCGGGCTCGCGCTCACCGGCGGCCTCGAACGGTGTGTGCTCGAGGACGCCCGTGCGCTCGTCGCCGCGGGCCACACGGTCGAGCTCTGGCACCGCGACAGCACCGCGGCCCGCGCCGGTGAGGGCCGCGCGGCCTACGACGGCCTCGGGGTCCGGCTCCTGGAGGCGACCGACCCGCGCTTCGGCATCAGGACGGCGCTGCGCGACGCGCTGCGCTTCGCCCGCGAGGGGCTCCGGCTCCGTCGCGCCGGGTACGACGTGCTGTGGCTGAACCGGCCCGAGTACCTGCCCTACGGCCGTGTCGTGTCCGCCGTGTCCGGGATCCCCCTCGCGGTGCACCTGCACCACGCCCCGAACTACCGACGGCTCGGTCCGATCGCCGGCGGCCGGTCGCGGTTCCTCGCGGTCTCGCACGCGATGGCGCGGGCGTGGGCCGCCGCCGGGACGCCCGTCGACAAGATCACGGTGGTCCCGAACGGCGTCGACACCGACGCCTTCCCACCCGCGACCACCGAGCAGGCGGCTGACGCCCGACGCACGCTCGGCATCGACACCGACCGTCCCGTCGTCCTGTACTACGGGCGGCTCAGCCGGTCGAAGGGTGTCGTGGCACTGCTCGAAGCCTGGCAGCTCGTGCTCGCCGACGCCGCACGGCGGTCGGCGGCGGCCCCGGTCGCGGTGGCCGCGAGCTCCGGTCCGGCGGCGCACGACGCCGCCGTCCCCGCGTCGTCGGTGCCCCTGCTCGTCCTCACCGGGGCGCTCTACCCCGAGGAGCGCGGTCCGGTCGGCCGCGCCGTCGACGCCCTGCCCGCGGGCAGCGTGCTCGTCCTCCCCGAGCGGGACGACGTCCTGCCGCTCCTGCACGCAGCCGACCTCGTCGTCGCGCCGTCGATCGAGCCCGAGGGGTTCGGCCGCACGGTCGTCGAGGCGATGTCCGCCGGCGTCCCCGCGGTCGCCGCGGCATCCGGTGGCACGGCGGAGGTCCTCGCCGACGAGTGGGAGCGGTTCACGGTCGACCCGACCGACACGGCCGCCCTCGCCCGGACCGTCACCGCGGCCCTCGACGAGGCCACCACCGACCCGACCCTGCCGGCACGGTGCCGGGCGTGGGTCCGGGAACGGTACGACCGGGCGCCGCACGAGCGCGCACTGCTCGACGCCCTCGTGACGCACGCGCGCTGAGGCGCACGGCCGAGTCGCGGCTCGGCCGCCGACGGCTCGGCCGCCGACGGCTCGGCCGCCGACGGCTCAGTCGCCGACGGCGCCCGCACCCGGCATGGTCGCCCGCGGCGTCCGCCCCGGGGCCGGCACGTCGATCGTCATCCAGTCGACGAGCAGCGACCCCGCGGCCTCGCGCGGCGGCACCCCGCCGTTCGAACCTGCCTGCACGACGAGGTGCATGCGCGCGGTGGGGATGTCCTCCGTGGTGCTGCCCACGACGCGCCCGTCCACCAGGAACGACATGCGCTCGGGGGTCCACTCGATCGTGTAGGTGTGCCAGTCCGCGAGCGACGCCTCGGTCTGGTGGTGGATGCACTTCTCCGCGGGGTCGGCGAGGCAGTGCACGTTGAGGAACGCCGGCGTCCCGAGGTCGCCCTCGGGGAAGTCGATCTCGCCGTCGGCCCAGACGTTCTCGTCGCTCCAGAGCAGCACCGCGACCCCGTAGCCGTCGACGTGGTCGCTCCGCATCCGGATGCTGTACCGTCCGGCGGTCTGGCCGCCCCACCGACCGTCGACGAGCGGGACGATGCCGCCGGCCAGGGGCGTGCCGGCCGCGGTGGTCCGCAGCCGGACGTCGAGCACGCCGTCTCGCGCGGTGAGCGCCGAGGCGGAGTACCGGCCCGTCCCCGCGGTGTCCGCGAAGCCGTGGTACACCGAGAACCGCTCGCCGTACCGGGACTCGAACGCGCCGGTCGCGGTGGGTGTGGCGAAGTCCTCGGAGAACACCCGCCGCCAGTCGCCGCCGTCGGCCGCGGGCATCGCCTCGCCGCTCGGGTCGGCCGCGGTCCCGCCGCCGGTCGTGGCCGCGACGACCGATCCGGCGGCGACGACGAGCGCCCCCGCGGCGAGCGCCAACCGTCGTGCGCCGCGTCGGCGTCCGCGTCCGTGCCGGGTCGACCCCGCTCCGTGGGCGGCGGGAGCGCGGTCGCCGTCGACGCGTGCCCCGGCCGGTCCTGGTGTCGGGGGCGGCGGGAGTTCGACGTCACCCGTCGCGGCCCCGGTGTCGGTCCGGTCGCTCACGACGCCGCCCAGGCGCGGAACTCGGCGAGCCCGGCGTTCTCCGTGCCGGCGGCGACCCGGTCGACCGTGAACCGCACCCACGTCACCGAGCGCGGGGTGAACTCGACGGTGGCGGGCGCCCCGTCGTCCGGCAGTGCGCCGACCGCGACGCTCGTGCCGTCCGAGAACGTCAGGGTGCCGCCGGTCACCCGGTCGACGGTGTTCGGACGGTCGTGCAGCACGATCCGTCGCAGGGCGACCGGGCTGGTCCAGTCGAGGCGCAGCCACGTGCCGGTCCCGCCGCCCGGCGCGACCCACTCCGCGTCGGCGCGGTCCGGCCACCCGGACACGACGCCGTCGACCGCCTTCGCGACGGTCTGGCCGTCGGCCGGGTTGTCGGACGACGCGGTCGGCGCGGCGGCCGCCGTGACGTCACGCGGCGTCGAGGACGGCGGTGTCGACCCCGTGCCGGTGCCGGTGCCGGTGCCGGTGCCGGTGCCGGTGCCGGTGCCGGTGGGGACGGTCCAGGCCCGGAGCTCGGCGAGACCGGTGTTCTTCGTGGTGCCGCTCACGCCCGTGACCGTGAAGCGCATCCAGGTGACCTGGCGCGCGGCGAACGCGACGCTCATCACGGTGCCGTCGTCCGGCAGGGCGGGGACCGCGACGCTCGAGCCGTCCGAGAACGTGAGGGTCCCGCCGGTGACACGGTCGTCGGTGTTCGGACGGTCCGCCAGGTCGACGGACTGCAGGGCGACGCCCGACGGCCAGTCGTCCTGCACCCAGGTGCCGACGCCACCGCCCGGTGCCGCCCACTCGGCGGAGGGGTCGGCGGGCCACCCGGACACGACGCCGTCGGCCGTCTTCGCGGCGGTCTGTCGGTCGGCCGGGTTGTCGGCGCTCGCGGTCACGACGGCCGTGCGGGCGGCGTTCACCGACGGGGTCGACGGCGTCGGCTCGGTGGCGGTGGTGGTCGCGGCGAGGGCTCGGAGCTCGGCCAGGCCGGTGTTCTTCGTGGTCGCGCTCACCGCGGTGATCGTGAAGCGCACCCAGGTCACCTGGCGGGAGGTGAAGCTGACGCGCTGCACCGTGCCGCCGTTCGGCAGGGACGGGACCGCCACGCTCGACCCGTCGGAGAACGTCAGCGTCCCGGCGGTGACCTGGTCGTCGGTGTTCGGACGGTCCGCGAGCTCGACCGCCTGCAGGGCGACGCCCGCGGCAGCCGTGCCACCCGTGCCACCGGCGCCACCGGCAGCGGTCCCCGCGGCCCCGGCACCGCCAGCGGTCCCCGCGGGCCAGTCGAGCTGGATCCACGTCCCCGCTCCCCCGCCCGGCGCCACCCACTCGGCGGTGGGGGCCTCCGGGTACCCGCTCACGACGCCGTCGACGGCCCCGCGCGCGGTCTGCCCGTCGGCCGGGTTCTCGGCGCTCGCGGTGACGACTGCACTGCCGGCGACGTTCGTGGTCGTCGGCTGCGTCCCCGGGGTGCCCGTCCCGGTCCCGGGCGTGGACCCGGAACCGGGGTCGGGGGTCGTGCCCGGGTCGGTCGCCGGCGTGCCGACGGTGTACTGGCGACTGAACCAGGCGTCCTCCCAGCGGTCCGCGCAGGCGGCACGCGACGTGCAGGTCTGGTCGTCGTGGGCCGCGTAGGTGAAGAACGCACCGGCCTTGGCGTCCGTCTGCGCAGCGGTCAGGTTGGCCGGCCGGTCGGCGATGGGGTAGCCCATGAACCCGGTGAACCCGTGCGAGGTGCCGGACGCCCGCTGCACCTCGTCGGTCAGGTACGCGACGGTGTGGTGGTCGCTGTGGTCGCCGTCGCCGTAGGACCCCTCGTGGTCGAGCGTGTGGATCGACGACGGCGCGGTCCACCGCACGAGCGCGAGCAGGGTCGCCCGCAGGTCGGACAGCGTGTACGACGTCGGGTGGGTCGCGTCGGCGACCGAGTCGATCGCGTCGAGCGACCCCTCGTACAGGTGCTCGAGGCTCTGGTAGCCGTCGGCCCAGAACCCGTTGCCCTCGACGTTGCCGTCCGGCAGCTCGAGGAACACCAGGCTGATCCGCGGCGCCGCCGTGAGCGTCTCGGTGTGCACGGTGTGTCCGGCCACGACCGTCGACCCGGTCGTCCAGTCGGACGGCACACCGGCGATGCCGGCGTACGCCGCCATCAGGCCGGTCTGCCGCTCGCCCCAGTACCAGCGCGGGTACCCGGCGTCCCCCGCCGTGACCACGACGGAGCGGACGCACCGGCCCGCCTCGATGTCGGAGCGGAGCTGGGTGCCCTGGAAGAGCAGGTCGTCGTCGGGGTGGGCGACGACGTTCAGCACCGAGCCGGCGGCGCAGCTCGCACCGGCGGCTGCGTCGGCCCGCTGGGCGGCTCCGGGCACGCCCACGACCAGGGCCGTGACGAGCGCGGTCGCCGCGAGGACCGCGCCGAGCAGGGACGCGAGCCCTGCCCGACGGCGGCCGTGCGGTCCCGCGACCGACGCACGCGACGGCACTCCGACCGACGCACTCGCCGACACGGCGACCGACGCACTCGCCGGCGCGCCGGCCGACGCACTCGCCGACACGGCGGCCGACTCACTCGGCGGCATGCCGCATCCCGGCCGGGGTGAGCTCGTACATCGCGGTCGAACCGGACGACCAGACCCGCTCCCAGTACGGCGACGAGGCCATCGCGTCGGCCAGCTCGCGGTAGTCGGCCTCGGACTGGTAGCCGTAACGCTCGTCGTACGCGCCGAAGGGCTGGGCGACCAGGGCGTAGTACTTCGTCGCGGTCCAGTCGGTGACGAGCCGCCGGGTCAGGTCCGAGACGTCCTGCTGCGCGTCGTAGTCGGTGTCCGACGGGTACGGCCCGAGCGCCTCGCGGGACAGGTAGCCGACGTCGAAGTACCGGGCGCCGGTGTTGCTCGGCACGGCGTTCGCCGAACCGGTGAGCAGCATCACCGAGCCCTTCGGCGCGGTCCGGTCGTACAGCTGCGTCGCCTCGGACTGGCTGCGGGTCATCACCCGGTTCCAGTCGAGGGCGGTCTGCCCGAAGGCGCCCACGGCGACCAGCAGCGCGACCGCGGCGCCGACCGCGGCGAAGCGGACACCGACCGGCCGTGCCGCACGGCGCAGGACGCGGTCGACCCCGGCGAAGCGGCCGGACGGGCCCGGCAGCGCGGCGGCGAGCACCGCGATCCACGGCGTGGCGAACAGGACGACCCGGAAGATGCCCTCCTGCCCGTAGTTCGTGGCGACGAGCAGCGAGATCGGGCTCGCAGCAGCCGCGAGCATGCCCCAGTGCAGGCGGTCACGCCGGACGAGCACCGTGACGACCGCGGCGATCCCGAGCAGCACGAGCGCCGCGGCGGGCACGTCGAACGCCAACCGGGTCACGAGCGGCTTCGGCAGGACCGTCATGTCGTGCGACGGCGGCTGCACGTTGTCGAGCACGCGCCCGACGGCGGCGAGCGACAGGAAGCGGTCGAGGACGCTGCCGTTCAGCACCGCGAAGACCACCGCCGGCACGAGCACGACGACCGGCAGCCACCACGGCTTCGTGAGCTTGAACACGAGCAGGGTCACGAGTGCCGCGACGGTGAGGTACGGCGAGATCTGGTGCGTGACCGCGAGGACGACGCTGATCAGGGCGATGCCGACGACGCGCGAGGCCGTCACCGCGCGGGGTCGGAGTGCGCTCACGGGCGTCCCGTCGCGGCCGGTCACCGTCACGCGGCGCAGGGGGCCGGTGGCGAGCACGAGCACGACGACGGAGAGCAGGATGCCGGTCGACTGCGGCGAGAAGTAGGTCGTGTTGAGCGACCCGGTCATCGCGGTGAGCAGGGCGGCCACCCACGGGCGACGGGTGCCGGGCAGCCAGTTCGCCGCGAGCACGCCGATGCCGAGCGTGGTGGCGAACGCCAGGAGCACGGGCACCCAGGCGGCGATCGTCATCGCGTTGACGATGCCGCCGACGTCGGCCACCCACGCGCCGCCGGCGAACAGGCCGGACCACGTCTGGAAGATGTCGGCGGCGGGGTTCGTGCGCCCGAACTGCCGGATGTACTCGAGGACACCGATGTGTCGCGCGGCCGCGGTGACCGTCGGCATGCCGTAGGTGATCGCCTGCGCCAGCTGCACGACCCCGCCCAGCGCGACCACGGGCACGGCGGCGCCGCGGCCACGGACGATCGCCACGACCGCGGCGGCCACGAGGACCGCCAGGCCGACGGGCAGACCGATGCCGAGCGAACCGAACAGGCCGGCGGGCACCGGGTCCCCGACGTGCGTGAGCGCGGCGACGACGACGATCCCGACGCCGACCACCGAGGCGACGGTGACCGAGCGGGTCGTCGTCCACGTCCCCCACCACGACCGGACCGTCCTGCCCGCGCGGCCGGCGACGGAACGCGCGAGGAGCACCCGGTGCAGGTCCTGCGCGTCGCGGAGCACGGTGCCGGCGACGATCGCCGCCGTCAGGACGACCACCACCGCGAAGGGCACCGCGGGCACCCACACGCCCACGGTCGCCATCGTGTAGCCGATCGCGATCGTGGCGACGATCGACGTCGTGACCGAGAACAACGCGAAGCGGGCGAGCGGCATCGGGCGCAGCAGGAGCACCGGCGCGACCCCGACCACGGCGAACAGGAACGTGCCGATCGCGGCGCCCCGGAGGGTCGGCATCTCCAGGGCCGCGCCGGCGGCCGCGGCGACGAGGGTCAGCACGACGACCGCGGCGGCGACGAGCCGGGCGAGCGGCCCCATGGTCCCGGCGGCGCGTGGCAGCTCGGCTCCGGCCTCGGCCAGCCCGTGGCGACCGTGTGCGGTGCGGGCGAGGGTCCCCCCGCCGCGCAGGCGCTCGGCCAGCGCGCGCACCGGGCCGGTGACCACCGAGCGCTGCTCGACGCGGCGCAGGCGACGGCTCGTCGCGGCGTACTCGGCCTCGACCCCGTCGTCGCCGACGGCTCGACCGCCGACCACGTCCGTGGTCCCGGCGGGCGTGCCGGCGGGTGCGAGCCCGAGGCGTGCGAAGGCGCTCAGCGCGTCGGGGGCGGCGTCGACCGTGGCGACGAGGGTGTCGCGGTCGAGGGCGTTCTTGGTCATCCAGGCTCCGAGTCCGTGGCCGTGCGCCGCGGCGGTCCGCCGGAGCGACGCGACGTCGTCCGGGGTCCGCTGCCAGGCGACGGCGGCGGGTTCGACGGCGATCGCGTGTCCCGCGACGAGCAGTCGTGTGAAGAGGTCGAGGTCGTCACCGGCACCGACGTGGGTGCCGGGACCGAAGGCGGTGTCGAACCCGCCGATCCCGAGGGCGGCGAGACGGCGGACCGCGAGGTTCGCGCCGGTCCCGTAGTCGGCCGCGGCGAACGGGTGCCGGGCACCGGTGCCGCGTTCGTCCTCGGCGCGGAACACCCGGCGCGCGACGGTCCGGCCGCCGCCGTGGTGCTCGTCGTGCCAGCGCTGTGCGGGCGTGCGGAGCTCGGCGCTCGGCGCGGGGCCGGTGACGCAGGCGACGTCCGGGTCCGCGGCGAAGGCGGTGGCGAGGGCGGACGCCCACGCGGGGTCCACCAGCGCGCCCTCGGCGACGAACGCGACGACGTCTCCCTCCGCGAGCAGCAGGCCGGCGTTGCGGGCGGCCGCGAGACCGCCGGCCGGCGCCGGCACGGTGGTGACCCGGCGCCCGTCGATCGTCGTCGTCCCGGGGCCGTCGGCTCGTGCGGACACGACCACGACGTCCAGGTCGACGCCCGTGCTCTCGAGCACCGACCGCATGGTGTCCGCGGCGGCCCCGTCGGTGCACAGCACCGCGGTGACGGACGGCAACGCCTGATCAGCGGCCGGCCGTCGGGCGGGGACGGGCAGGTGCCGTGCCGCTCGCTCGAGGCTGCGGGCGTCGAGGGACGCCCCGGTGCGACGTCGTGCGACGACGTCGGTCTCGACGAAGCCGACCGGCTCGCCGTGGTCACGGACCAGCAGGCGCGCCCGACGGTAGCCGGCGGCGCCCTCCAGCGCGATGGCGTCCCGCGGCCCGGCGGCCCGCAGGTCCGCACGGTCCACCTCGCCGACCCACAGCGCACCGTCCCAGGTCGGGACGAGCGCGCTGTGGACGACGGGACGGAGCTCCCGGGTGACGGTCGAGCGGGTCACGGTGTGCCGATCGGCTGACGCACCGGCTGCGGGGCCGGTGCGGCGACCACGACACCGCCGAGGACGCGACCGACCGCGTAGCCCGCGATCGTCGTGACGACGGAGGCGACGACCGCGCCGGCCCGACCCAGCCCGCCGCGCCCCACGTGCCGGAGCTCGCGGAGCACGGCACGCGGGATGACCCGCGTCAGGTAGGTGGACTCGCTCGAGAGCGCGTCCCCGGTCCCGACCCGGCGACTGAGGACGGCCTTCGAGATGCCCTCGTAGTAGCTGCGGCGCAGCAGGTAGCGCATGGTGACGCGGTCGGGCGAGACCCGGTGCGACACGTTCGACCGCGGCTCGTGCCGGATCCGGGCACCGGGCTGGATCGCGGCGATGCGGATGCAGAGCTCCGTCTCCTCGCAGCCGAGCGGCTGGTTGCCGACCCGGCCGATGCCCGACCGGAAGCCGCCCGCGCGCAGGATCGACTCGCGTCGGAAGGCCATGCTCGCGCCGATCACGTTGCGGACGTCCCCGGCCACCTCGGGCAGCCCGGTGTAGCTGCACCCGACGATCCAGAGGAGCTCGCCGACGTACGGCCCGGAGCCGGTGGTGGTCGGCCAGGACGGCGTCGCGTGTCCGCCGACCCCGACGACCTGCGGGTCCTCGAGCGCGGCGAGCATGTGGCCGAGCCAGTCGGCGTCGGCCGTCGCGTCGTCGTCGAGGAACGCCACGACGTCGGCCTCGGTGCTCGCGACGCCCGTGTTCCGCGCGCCGGACAGGCCGCGGTCCTCGGTGTTCTCGACGACGAGCAGCTCGGGCCAGCGTGCGCGCGCCCGGGCGAACAGCTCGGGCTCGTGGTCGATGACCACGACGACCTCGGGGGCCTCCGGCTGGCGTCGGGCGGACTCCACGCTGTCCTGCAGGTCGCCCCAGCGCAGCTGCGTGTAGGCGCAGATCACGACCGCGACGGTCGTCATACGACGTCGCCCTCGAGCGCGCGGGCGCGCGCGGCGTCCACGCGGACCGGCTCGGCCGACGCACCGAGACCGAGGATCGGCGCGGTCGGCGCGTCCACCGGCGAGACCGGTGCGGCACCGCCCACGAACACCGCCGCCGCGCGGGTCTTCGCCGTCGCGGCTCGGCGACGCTCGTGCATGATCGACTTCAGCACGCGGATGCCGTCGGTCACGGCGTTGAGGTTGCTCGTGCCGTGCACGCGGAGCTTCTCGTGGCTCGGCACCTCGCTGATGCGCAGGTCGGCCGCCGACCACCGGCAGGTCAGCACGGTCTCGATCTCGAAGCCGTCGCCCCAGAGCATCCCGCCGTCGGCCGGCTTCGGCAGCGTCGAGGACAGCAGGCCGATCTTCGGCAGCGTGTCGGCCCAGAAGGCGTTGTAGCCGTAGCAGAGGTCGCTGTAGCGCGTGCCGAGGATGATGTTGCACAGCACGTTCAGGCCGCGGTTGCCGAGGTTCCGGATCACCGTGATGTCGTCGCTGCCGCCGCCGAGCGAGTACCGGGTGCCCTTCGCCACGTCGGCTCCGTCGGTGAGGGCCTGCACGAAGCGCGGGATCTCGTCGGGGTCGGCCGAGCAGTCGGCGTCGAACATCACGACGACGTCGCCGGTGACCGCCTCGAACCCGCACGCGAGGGCGTTGCCCTTGCCCTTGCGGGTCTGGTGCACGACGCGGATGTCGGGCATGATCCGCTGCGCTGTGGCGACGGTGTCGTCGACGGAGTTGCCGTCGACCAGGATCACCTCGTACACCGGCGGGAGCTTGGGGAGGATGATCTCGAGGTTGCGGGCCTCGTTGCGCGCCGGGATCACGACGGAGACGCGCGGGTCTGCGGGTCGGACGGTGCTGACGGACATGGGAGGTGCTCCTGTCGGGTTCAGGTTGCGGGTCGGGACGGCCGCGCAGCGCGCTGGTCCCCGGAGGCCGGTCGACCGCGAGCGCGGCGCCGGTGCCCGGCAGGAGGCGCGGGTACGACGCCGCCGGGAGACCGGACGAGGGGGTACGCCTCGTCCGTGCTCCCCACCCTCGCGGGGGCGCGCAGGACGGTCAATCTGCGGACGACCGCCTTGCGGCACCCCGGTGCCCGATACGGAAACCCGCAACCGGGTGCGGGTCCGCACCCGGCCGGGAGGCGCGCCACCGGCCCGCCCCGCAGCGCCGGTGGGCAGCGCCCACCGTCAGGAGGAGTGCACCCAGCCCGCCACGCGCCACCCGACCGCACCCCACGCCGGACAGGAGGCGCAGCACCAGCCCGCCACGCGCCTCCCGACCGCACCACCGACCGTCAGGAGGCGCACCGCCCGCGTGCGATCTGCGGTCGGCGGGCAGGTCGGGCGTGTCCCGCGGCGGGACGCGCGCGCGCGTCGGCCGCCGTGCGGTCCCGCTCCGGAACGCAGAAGGCCCCCGGGAACGCAGAAGGCCCCCGGGACATCCCGGGGGCCTTCTCGAATCTGCTGGGGTACCTGGACTCGAACCAAGAACGACGGTACCAGAAACCGCTGTGTTGCCAATTACACCATACCCCAAAGGCCTCGCGGCCTTCGTTCCCCGTTGTCCGGGGCACGATCAACTACTGTACAGCATCCCGGAGGTCCTCGAGACCACCGACGAGATCTCGGTGCACCGCAGCCGCCGTCGAGGCACCGTGACCGGCCGCGACGATGAGCTGCTCCGGCCCCGGCGGCGTGACGTCGCCGACCGCGTACAGGCCGGGGACGCCGGTCCGGCCGAGCCGGTCGACGACCACGAGCCCGTCCTGGTCGCGCGACACCGGGGCCTCGAGCCAGTCGAGGTCCGCGTGCCAGACCGGCCGCACGAACGCACCCGTGTGCGCGGTGACCGAGCCGTCGGCGAGCCGGACGCCGGTAAGCCCGTCCCGACCGCCCTCGAGGTCGGCCACGGGACGTTCGTCCACCCGGACGCCGGCGGCCGCGAGCCGCGCACGACCGCGGTCGTCGAGCGGCGCCACACCG
This sequence comes from Curtobacterium sp. MCBA15_004, assembly GCF_001865055.2. NCBI lineage: Bacteria > Bacillati > Actinomycetota > Actinomycetes > Micrococcales > Microbacteriaceae > Curtobacterium > Curtobacterium sp. MCBA15_004. The sequence goes on from NZ_CP126266.1 coordinate 2,289,556, forward strand.
TTCGTGTACACGACGAGGTCGTCGCTCCACGAGGCCAGGAGCAGCGCCCGGTCCACCACGTCCGGTGTCTCGCACACGAGGGCGAGGGGCTCCCCCGCCTCCTCGTAGCCGTCGCACTCGACGCAGCTGTGCACCGAGGTGCCGTAGAACGCGCGGAGGGACGGGAGCGCCGGGAACTCCTCACGGAGCCCCGTCGCCACGACCACCGCCCGGACCCCGGCGTCGAGCTCGGTGCCGCGCCAGGTCCCGTGGACGGCCCAGCCGTCGCCGTCGGGTCGCACGCTGTCCACCACCGACTGCACGACGGTCGCCTCCGGGTACCCCTCGACCTCGGTCCTGCCGAGGCGTCGGAGCTCGAGCGGCGAGATGCCGTCGCGGGTGATGAACCCGTGCGACAGCAGGGTCGCTGCGTTCCGGGGCCGGTTCGCGTCGACGAGCAGCACGGTGCGGCGCGCACGCACGAGGTTGAGCGCGGCGCTCAACCCGGCCGGCCCGGCGCCGATCACCGCGACGTCGGCCGTGCGCACGGCGTCCGGAGCGGCCTCGTCGGGTCGCCGACCGTCCTGGCCCGGGGTCGTCACCGTCGGGTCACCGTGCCGCGAGGCTGCGCAGGCGCGCGAGGACGGAGCCCTTGCCCAGGATCTCCATCGACTCGAAGAGCGGCGGGCTGATCCGACGACCGGAGACGGCGACGCGCAGCGGCCCGAAGGCGACACGGGGCTTGAGCCCCATCCCGTCGATCAGTGCGGCGCGGAGCGCTCCCTCGATCGCCGGGGTCGTCCAGTCGTCGAGCGGCTCGAGCGCAGCGATGCCGGCCTCGAGCACGGCCGACGAGTCGCCCTTGAGGCTCGCGAGCGCGTCCTCGTCGACCACGAGCGCGTCGTCGTCGGTGAACAGGAAGCCGAGCAGCCCGGGGGCCTCCCCCAGCAGCTGCATGCGCTCCTGCACGAGCGGGGCCGCCGCCTCGAGCACGCGCTCCTGCTCGGCCGTGGGCGGGTCGGACACCAGGTCCGTCAGGTACGGCAGGAGACGCGCGCGGAAGTCCTCGGCACCGAGCATCCGGATGTGGTCCCCGTTGATCGCCTCGGCCTTCTTGTGGTCGAACCGGGCGGGGTTCGGGTTGACGTCCCGGACGTCGAACGCGGCGACCATCTCGTCGGACGAGAACACGTCGCGGTCGGGCCCGATCGACCAGCCGAGCAGCGCGAGGTAGTTGAGGAGCCCCTCGGGCACCATGCCGGCGGCGCGGTGGTGGAACAGGTTCGACTCCGGGTCGCGCTTCGAGAGCTTCTTGTTGCCCTCGCCCATCACGTACGGCAGGTGCCCGAACAGCGGGACGAACGAGGTGATGCCGACCTCGACGAGCGCCTCGTACAGCGCGATCTGCCGTGGTGTCGACGACAGCAGGTCCTCACCGCGGAGCACGTGCGTGATCCCCATCAGGGCGTCGTCGACCGGGTTCGTGAAGGTGTACAGCGGCTTGCCGTTGGGCCGGACGACCACGAAGTCGGGGAAGGTCCCCTGCTTGAACGTGATCTCGCCGCGCACGAGGTCGTCGAAGCTCAGGTCGCGGTCCGGCACCCGGAGGCGCAGCGCAGGGCTCCGGCCCTCGTCGCGGAACGCCTGGCGCTCGGCATCGGTCAGGTCACGCTCGTGGTTGTCGTAGCCCTGCTTCGGGTCACGGCCGGCCGCGATGTTCCGCGCCTCCATCTCCTCCGGCGTGACGTACGACTCGTACACGTGCCCCGAGGCCCGCAGCGTCGCGATCACCTCGTCGTAGACGTCCGACCGCTCGGACTGCCGGTACGGACCGTGCGGGCCGCCCGCCTCGACACCCTCGTCCCAGTCCAGCCGCAGCCACCGGAGCGCGTCGAGGATCTGCTGGTACGACTCCTCGCTGTCGCGCGCGGCGTCGGTGTCCTCGATGCGGAAGACGAGCTTGCCGCCGGTGTGGCGTGCGTACGCCCAGTTGAAGAGCGCCGTCCGGATGAGCCCCACGTGCGGGGTCCCGGTCGGGCTCGGGCAGAAGCGGACTCGGACGTCGGAGCCGGTGGCAGTGGTGAATGGCGCAGTCATGACGCCCTCGATCCTACCGGGGCCACCGAGCCCCACGACGGTTCTCCACAGCTCGGTGCGCGGACCGAGATCGCCCCGGGAATGCAGAAAACCCCTGACCATGAATGGTCAGGGGTTCCCTGGTCGTACGTGAAGTTGAGTCCGGCGGCGTCCTACTCTCCCACAAGGTCCCCCTTGCAGTACCATCGGCGCTGAGAGGCTTAGCTTCCGGGTTCGGAATGTGACCGGGCGTTTCCCTCTCGCTATGACCACCGGAACACTGTCGACCCGAAACGGATCAAACACTGTTCCTTCATGCTGGTTCAGCTGAAGTATTCAGTTTGATTCCCGATCGTCTGTCGGGAACCACAAAGTGGACGCGAGCCCCCACCACAAGGGTGGGGAAATAATTGTGTTGTCAAGTCTTCGGCTTATTAGTACCGGTCAGCTCCACGGGTCGTTAGTCCCCGCTTCCACATCCGGCCTATCAACCCAGTAGTCTGCTGGGAGCCTCTCACACTCAAGGTGCATGGAAATCTCATCTCGAAGACGGCTTCCCGCTTAGATGCTTTCAGCGGTTATCCGGTCCGAACGTAGCTAATCAGCGGTGCCCTTGGCAGAACAACTGACACACCAGAGGTTCGTCCATCCCGGTCCTCTCGTACTAGGGATAGATCTTCTCAAATTTCCAACGCGCGCAGCGGATAGGGACCGAACTGTCTCACGACGTTCTAAACCCAGCTCGCGTACCGCTTTAATGGGCGAACAGCCCAACCCTTGGGACCTACTCCAGCCCCAGGATGCGACGAGCCGACATCGAGGTGCCAAACCATGCCGTCGATATGGACTCTTGGGCAAGATCAGCCTGTTATCCCCGAGGTACCTTTTATCCGTTGAGCGACAGCGCTTCCACAAGCCACTGCCGGATCACTAGTCCCGACTTTCGTCCCTGCTCGACCTGTCAGTCTCACAGTCAAGCTCCCTTGTGCACTTACACTCGCCACCTGATTGCCAACCAGGTTGAGGGAACCTTTGGGCGCCTCCGTTACTCTTTGGGAGGCAACCGCCCCAGTTAAACTACCCATCAGGCACTGTCCATGAACCCGATCAGGGTCCTACGTTAGACATCCAAAGTGACCAGAGTGGTATTTCAACAATGACTCCACGAACACTAGCGTGCCCGCTTCACAGTCTCCCACCTATCCTACACAAGCCACTCCGAACACCAATACCAAACTGTAGTAAAGGTCACGGGGTCTTTCCGTCCTGCTGCGCGTAACGAGCATCTTTACTCGTAGTGCAATTTCGCCGAGTTCGCGGTTGAGACAGCTGGGAAGTCGTTACGCCATTCGTGCAGGTCGGAACTTACCCGACAAGGAATTTCGCTACCTTAGGATGGTTATAGTTACCACCGCCGTTTACTGGGGCTTAAATTCAGAGCTTCGCCCGAGGGCTAACCCTTCCTCTTAACCTTCCAGCACCGGGCAGGCGTCAGTCCGTATACATCGTCTTGCGACTTCGCACGGACCTGTGTTTTTAGTAAACAGTCGCTTCCCACTGGTCTCTGCGGCCTTCAACGCTCACGGAGCAAGTCCGGTCACGTGTCCGGCCCCCCTTCTCCCGAAGTTACGGGGGCATTTTGCCGAGTTCCTTAACCACGATTATCTCGATCTCCTTGGTATTCTCTACCTGACCACCTGAGTCGGTTTCGGGTACGGGCGGCTGCAACCTCGCGTCGATGCTTTTCTCGGCAGCATAGGATCACTGATTTCCCCTTACGGGTACGCGTCGGATCTCAGGCGTACAGACGACGGATTTGCCTATCGTCAGCCCTACATCCTTACACCAGGTTCACCTTACGGATACCATCGCCTGGCTCAGCTACCTTCCTGCGTCACACCTGTTCATACGCTAGCCGCACCAGCATGGGGTCGAGCGTTAGACCGGACACCATCACCCCGAAGGGATCCGACGAACCGGGTTAGGACTCTTAGCACCACTGGATTAGCTTGGGCGGTTGTTCGCCGGTACGGGAATATCAACCCGTTGTCCATCGACTACGCCTGTCGGCCTCGCCTTAGGTCCCGACTTACCCAGGGCGGATTAACCTGGCCCTGGAACCCTTGGTCTTTCGGAGGACGGGTTTCTCACCCGTCTTTCGCTACTCATGCCTGCATTCTCACTCGTGTGGCGTCCACGGCTGGATTACTCCGCCGCTTCACTCGCCACACGACGCTCTCCTACCACTCCGCACGACTGAACCACGAAGGCTTGTCTGTGTGCGAAATCTACAACTTCGGCGGTGTGCTTGAGCCCCGTTACATTGTCGGCGCGGAATCACTTGACCAGTGAGCTATTACGCACTCTTTCAAGGGTGGCTGCTTCTAAGCCAACCTCCTGGTTGTCTGTGCAACTCCACATCCTTTCCCACTTAGCACACGCTTAGGGGCCTTAGTTGGTAGTCTGGGTTGTTTCCCTCTCGACGATGAAGCTTATCCCCCACCGTCTCACTGCTGCGCTCTCACTCACCGGCATTCGGAGTTTGGCTGACGTCAGTAACCTGTTGAGGCCCATCGGCCATCCAGTAGCTCTACCTCCGGCGAGAAACACGCAACGCTGCACCTAAATGCATTTCGGAGAGAACCAGCTATCACGAAGTTTGATTGGCCTTTCACCCCTATCCACAGCTCATCCCCTCCATTTTCAACTGAAGTGGGTTCGGTCCTCCACGACGTCTTACCGTCGCTTCAACCTGGCCATGGATAGATCACTTCGCTTCGGGTCTAGGACATGCGACTGAACCGCCCTATTCAGACTCGCTTTCGCTACGGCTGCCCCACACGGGTTAACCTCGCCACATATCACTAACTCGCAGGCTCATTCTTCAAAAGGCACGCCGTCACCCCTACTAAGGAGGCTCCGACGGTTTGTAAGCAAACGGTTTCAGGTACTATTTCACTCCCCTCCCGGGGTACTTTTCACCTTTCCCTCACGGTACTTGTCCGCTATCGGTCATCTGGGAGTATTTAGGCTTATCAGGTGGTCCTGACAGATTCACACGGGATTTCTCGGGCCCCGTGCTACTTGGGATACACATCCGGCCATAACACCATTTCGTCTACGGGGCTGGCACCCACTACGGCCCGGCTTTCAAACCGGTTCGACTATGATGCGCTGTAACCGCCCCAGTCCGGCAGAACTGAGTGACGTGTCCCACAACCCCGACCATGCAACGCCCGCCGGCTATCACACATGATCGGTTTAGCCTCATCCGCTTTCGCTCGCCACTACTCACGGAATCACATGTTGTTTTCTCTTCCTGTGGGTACTGAGATGTTTCACTTCCCCACGTTCCCTCTACCCGCCCTATATATTCAGGCGGGAGTCACCAGGTCACAAAAGCGCCTGGCGGGGTTTCCCCATTCGGAAATCCTCGGCTCACAGCTCGATTATCAGCTCCCCGAGGCTTATCGCAGATTTCTACGTCCTTCTTCGGCTCCAGATGCCAAGGCATCCACCGTTTGCTCTTAGAAACTTGACCACAAAGATTAAAATTGCGATCCAACGCCAACCACAACCACCAACCGAAGCCGGCGATCATGCGATGACGCGAATCTAAAGATGCTCGCGTCCACTGTGTAGTTCTCAACATACGATCGGCACCATCCTCCACCAACGCAACCGCGCCGGCATCACATGGCCCACTCGAAGAACCGCGTCCCCAGCACCACCCACACAGGGCAGCACCAGACGGCTCAACCCCCAACCACAACGGGCCGGGAAGCCTGGTCCCTCAGGACCCAACAACGTGCACCAGATGCTCACCACACCCCGACCCCTTCCAACCAACCGCGAACGATCGATGTACTGACGCCGAGAGCATGACTCCCACCTGCACTGTCAATGTTCCACCCATGAGCTACCCGTCGGACACGTTCGGTCCGAACCGGGCGCCTGGACCCACCCCACACCTGCATCTGCAGACACGAGACGAGCCAGATGCTCCTTAGAAAGGAGGTGATCCAGCCGCACCTTCCGGTACGGCTACCTTGTTACGACTTAGTCCTAATCACCGATCCCACCTTCGACGGCTCCTTCCACAAGGGTTAGGCCACCGGCTTCGGGTGTTACCGACTTTCATGACTTGACGGGCGGTGTGTACAAGGCCCGGGAACGTATTCACCGCAGCGTTGCTGATCTGCGATTACTAGCGACTCCGACTTCATGAGGTCGAGTTGCAGACCTCAATCCGAACTGAGACCGGCTTTTTGGGATTCGCTCCACCTTACGGTATCGCAGCCCTTTGTACCGGCCATTGTAGCATGCGTGAAGCCCAAGACATAAGGGGCATGATGATTTGACGTCATCCCCACCTTCCTCCGAGTTGACCCCGGCAGTCTCCTATGAGTCCCCGCCATAACGCGCTGGCAACATAGAACGAGGGTTGCGCTCGTTGCGGGACTTAACCCAACATCTCACGACACGAGCTGACGACAACCATGCACCACCTGTACACCGACCACAAGGGGGCGACCATCTCTGGCCGTTTCCGGTGTATGTCAAGCCTTGGTAAGGTTCTTCGCGTTGCATCGAATTAATCCGCATGCTCCGCCGCTTGTGCGGGCCCCCGTCAATTCCTTTGAGTTTTAGCCTTGCGGCCGTACTCCCCAGGCGGGGCGCTTAATGCGTTAGCTACGACACAGAAACCGTGGAAAGGTCCCTACATCTAGCGCCCAACGTTTACGGCATGGACTACCAGGGTATCTAATCCTGTTCGCTCCCCATGCTTTCGCTCCTCAGCGTCAGTTACGGCCCAGAGATCTGCCTTCGCCATCGGTGTTCCTCCTGATATCTGCGCATTCCACCGCTACACCAGGAATTCCAATCTCCCCTACCGCACTCTAGTCTGCCCGTACCCACTGCAAGCCCGAGGTTGAGCCTCGGGATTTCACAGCAGACGCGACAAACCGCCTACGAGCTCTTTACGCCCAATAATTCCGGACAACGCTTGCACCCTACGTATTACCGCGGCTGCTGGCACGTAGTTAGCCGGTGCTTTTTCTGCAGGTACCGTCACTTTCGCTTCTTCCCTACTAAAAGAGGTTTACAACCCGAAGGCCGTCATCCCTCACGCGGCGTTGCTGCATCAGGCTTTCGCCCATTGTGCAATATTCCCCACTGCTGCCTCCCGTAGGAGTCTGGGCCGTGTCTCAGTCCCAGTGTGGCCGGTCACCCTCTCAGGCCGGCTACCCGTCGTCGCCTTGGTGAGCCATTACCTCACCAACAAGCTGATAGGCCGCGAGTCCATCCCCAACCAAAAAATCTTTCCACTACCAGACCATGCGGCCAGTAGTCCTATCCAGTATTAGACGTCGTTTCCAACGCTTATCCCAGAGTCAGGGGCAGGTTACTCACGTGTTACTCACCCGTTCGCCACTAATCACAGAAGCAAGCTCCTGATCATCGTTCGACTTGCATGTGTTAAGCACGCCGCCAGCGTTCGTCCTGAGCCAGGATCAAACTCTCCGTAAAAAAATTACAACCAACACCGAAGTGTCAGCGAGTTGAAACTGACTGTCGACTGTCCACTGGACAATCTTCAATCCAAAAGGAATTGTCTCCGACCCGACCAACCAAAAGGCCAGCCAGGCACGGGGTCAATAAATTGGCATTGACAATGTGCACGCTGTTGAGTTCTCAAGGACCAGACGCACCCACCGCTCGACCCGGTCGAACCGGATTCCGCCAGAGGGGCTTGTGTCGATGAACCTCAGGACCACCACTGACGTGGTGACCAGATGAGGTTCGTTGCCGAGCGGGACCCCGTCCGGACTGCATCTCCGGATCGATGACCCGGTGACCGTCTCGGCCGTTCCGTTCTCCGCCTCAGCGGCAACGAGTGATGACTCTACGCAGGACTCCGGGGCACCGCCAACAGCGCTCGCATCCCGGGCGTGTCGCCCTGGCCGGCGGTCTGCGATGGCCCCGCAGGGGCGGGTCCAGCCGGGATGCACAACGGCCCGCTCCCCCGCGCGAGGGGAACGGGCCGTGTGGTGTCCGACGGGCTCAGTGCCGTGCGATGACCGGGTTCTTCAGGGAGCCGATGCCCTCGATGAGGACCTCGACCACCTGACCGTCGCGGATCTGCCCGACCCCGGCCGGGGTCCCGGTCAGGATGACGTCGCCGGGCAGGAGCGTCCAGATCGACGAGACGAACTCGACGAGCGACGGGATGTCGTGCACCATCTCGCTCGTCGACGCGGCCTGCCGGAGCTCGCCGTCGACGCGGGTCTCGAGGCGGATGTCCGACGGGTCGATCTCGGTCTCGATGACCGGACCGAGCGGGCAGAAGGTGTCGAAGCCCTTGGCCCGGGTCCACTGGCCGTCGCGTGCCTGCAGGTCGCGGGCGGTCACGTCGTTCGCGATCGTGTAGCCGAGGACGACGCTCGCGAAGTCCTCACGTCGCACGTTCTTGGCGAGGGACCCGATCACGATGGCGAGCTCGCCCTCGTGGTCGACCCGGCCGACGTCGGCGGGCAGGCGGATCGGGTCGTCCGGACCGATGACGGCGGTGTTCGGCTTGAGGAACACCACCGGGTCGTCACCGGCACGCTCGTCCATCTCCGACGCGTGCTCGCTGTAGTTGAGCCCGACGCCGATGACCTTCGACCGGGGGATCACCGGGGCGAGGAGCTTCGCGTCCGCGAGCGCGACCCGCTCCCCCGTCGTCTCGAACCCCTGGTACATCGGGTCCCCCGCGAGGACGACCAGGTGGCGCTCGTCGAGGATGCCGTACCGCGGGTCTTCACCCGTGCTGCTGAACCGTGCGATCTTCACCGTTCGACCCTACCGATCCCCGGCTCAGGCCGGGTCCGTCAGCTGCGTCATCCACCCGTGCGGGTCGGGACGACGGCCGTACTGGATGTCGGTCAGCTCCTCACGCAGGGACATGGTGAGCTCCCCGGCGCCGACCGTGGGCGAGCCGATCGTGAAGCCCTCGCCGCGCAGTTCGGCGATCGGGGTGACGACCGCCGCGGTGCCGCACGCGAACGCCTCGGTGATCGACCCGTCGGCGACCCCGTCGCGCCACTCGTCGAGCGACACCCGGCGACGCTCGACCCGGAGGCCGCGGTCCTCCGCGAGCTGCAGGATCGAGTCGCGGGTGATCCCCTCGAGGATCGACGCCGAGTCCGGCGTGACCAGGGTCCCGTCGGCCTTGACGAGCACGACGTTCATGCCGCCGAGTTCCTCGAGCCAGACGCCTTCCTCGGAGTCGAGGAACATCACCTGCTGGCAGCCCTGCTCGTACGCCTCCTGCTGCGGCAGCAGCGAGGCCGCGTAGTTGCCACCGGTCTTCGCGGCACCGGTACCGCCCCGTGCCGCACGGGCGTACTGCGTCGACAGCCAGATCGACACCGGCTTCGGCCCGGAGGTGAAGTACGCGCCGGCCGGGCTCGCGATGCAGTGGTAGGCGACCGCGTGCGCCGCGCGGACGCCGAGGAACGCCTCGGTCGCGATCATGAACGGCCGCAGGTACAGGCTCGTCTCGGGCGCCGAGGGCACCCAGTCGACGTCGGCCTGCACGAGCCGACGGATCGACTCGACGAAGGTCTCGACGGGCAGCTCGGGCAGCGCCAGCCGCCGGGCCGACCGAGCGAACCGGTGCGCGTTCGCCTCGGGACGGAAGGACCAGACGGAGCCGTCCGCGTGGCGGTACGCCTTCATGCCCTCGAAGATCTCCTGCGCGTAGTGCAGCACGCTCGCGCTCGGGTCGAGGGACAGCGGACCGTACGGGTGGATCGACGCGTCGTGCCAGCCGTCCTCGAGGGTCCACTGCACGGTGGCCATGTGGTCGGTGAAGTGCTTGCCGAAGCCCGGGTCGGCGAGGATCTCCTCGCGCTCGGCCGCGGCGCGGCGCGCGGACGACGGGACGTCGGCGAACTCGGGGCCGAAGGACTCGGTCGTCCCGCCGTCGGTGCTCGTGTCGCTGGTCATCGGCGGGACTCCTGTCGGTCGGTGGTGGTGCGGACGGCGGCGGCGATCGCGTCGCCGACCTCCGCCGTGCGTCGCGGTGCGGTGCCCCGGCTCGCGAGGTCGGCCTCGACCGCCTGCGTCACGGTGGCGGCCAGGTCGGCCCGGCCGAGGTGCTCGAGCAGCAGTGCGACCGAGAGGATCGCGGCCGTCGGGTCGGCCTTCTGCTGCCCGGCGATGTCGGGTGCGGAGCCGTGCACGGGCTCGAACATGCTCGGGAAGGTGCCGTCCGGGTTGACGTTCCCGGACGCCGCGAGCCCGATGCCGCCGCTGATCGCGCCGGCCAGGTCGGTGATGATGTCGCCGAACAGGTTGTCGGTGACGATCACGTCGAACCGTCCCGGGTCCTGGACCATGTGGATCGTGACGGCGTCGATGTGCTGGTAGTCGACCGTGACGTCCGGGTACTCCGCACCGACCTCGGCCACGAGGCGCTGCCAGAGTGCTCCGGCGTGCACGAGCACGTTCGTCTTGTGCACGAGCGTCAGGTGCTTCCGGGCACGCCGGGCGGCCAGGGCGAACGCGTGCCGGACCACCCGCTCGACACCGTGTGCGGTGTTGAGCGAGACCTCGGTGGCGATCTCGTGCGGGGTACCCACGCGGATCGCTCCGCCGTTGCCGACGTACGGCCCCTCGGTGCCCTCGCGGACCACGACGAAGTCGACCGCGCCGGGGTCGGCGAGCGGCGTCGACACGCTGTCGTACACCCGGGTCGGGCGGAGGTTCACGTAGTGGTCGAACGCGAACCGCAGCTTCAGCAGCAGGCCACGCTCGATGATCCCGCCGGCGAGCCGCGGGTCCCGCGGGTCCCCGCCGACCGCACCGAGCAGGATCGCGTCGTGCGACGCGACGGCGGCCATGTCCTCGTCGGTCAGGACGTCGCCCGTCTCGAGGTACCGCGTCGCACCGAGCGAGAACGCGGTCTCCTCGACCACGAGGTCGTCGGGCAGGACCGCGTGCAGCACCTTGAGCGCCTCGTCGACCACCTCGGGGCCGATGCCGTCCCCGCGGATGACCGCGAGCTTCACCGTCGTCGTCACGTCTGCCGCTCCCCTAGAGGGTGATGTCGATCTCGCGGAGCGAGGTCGCGTCGATCGCGGACCGCACGTGCTCGAGGATCTCGGCGGGCACGGGCGAGTCGACGGTCAGGACGCTGAGCGCCTGGCCGCCGGCCTCGCGACGGGCGATCTGCATGGCCGCGATGTTGATGCCGGCCTCGCCGAACTCCTTGCCGTACACGGCGACGATGCCCGGACGGTCCGTGTAGACCATCACCACGTGGTGCGCCTCGAGGGCGACCTCGACGTCGTGCCCGTTGACCTCGACGAGCTTCTCGACCTGCTTCGGACCGGTGAGCGTGCCCGAGACGCTGATCGCGGGCCCGTCGGACTGTGCGCCGCGGATCGTGAGCAGGTTGCGGTACTCGGGGCTGTCGGCGTCGGTGATGAGCCGGACGGTGACGCCGCGCTGCTCCGCGATGAGCGGGGCGTTGACGTACGAGACCTGGTCGCTGACGACGTCGGTGAAGACGCCCTTGAGCGCCGCGAGCTTCAGCACGCTGACGTCGTACTGCGCCAGCTCGCCGTGCACCTCGACGTCGATGCTCGTGACGGGCGAGGTCGCGAGGCCCGTGAAGACCTGGCCGAGCTTCTCCATCAACGGGATGCCGGGACGGACGTACGGGTCGATGACGCCGCCGGCGACGTTGACCGCGTCGGGGACGAGCTCGCCGCCGAGCGCGAGCCGGACCGACTTCGCGACCGAGACGCCCGCCTTCTCCTGGGCCTCGTCGGTCGACGCACCCAGGTGCGGGGTGACCACGACGTTCGGCAGCGCGAGGAGCGGCGAGTCCTTCGGCGGCTCGGAGACGAAGACGTCGAGCCCGGCGCCGGCGATCGTGCCCGACGTGAGCGCACGGTGCAGCGCGTCCTCGTCGATCAGGCCGCCGCGGGCGACGTTGACGACGAAGGCCGTCGGCTTCATGAGCGCGAACTGCTCGTCCGAGATCATGCCGACCGTCTCGGGCGTCTTCGGCATGTGGATGGTGGTGAAGTCCGCGCGACGCAGGAGGTCCTCGAGCGACACGAGCTCGACCCCGAGCTGCTGCGCGCGGGCCGACGTCACGTAGGGGTCGTAGGCGATGACCGAGACGCCGAACGCCTGCAGCCGCTGGGTGATCAGCGCGCCGATGCGGCCGAGGCCGATGATCCCGACGGTCTTCTCGTAGAGCTCGACGCCGGTGTACGACGACCGCTTCCACGCACCGGCCGCGAGGGACGCGTGCGCCGCCGGGATGTGCCGGGCGAGCGACAGGATGTGACCGACCGTGAGCTCGGCGGCGGAGATGATGTTCGACGTCGGTGCGTTGACGACCATCACACCGGCCGTGGTCGCGGCCTTGATGTCGACGTTGTCGAGGCCGACGCCGGCACGGGCGACGACCTTGAGCTGCGGCGCCGCGGCGATGGCCTCGGCGTCGATCTTCGTGGCGGACCGGACGAGCACGGCGTGCGCGTCGGCGAGGGCCTCCAGGAGCGCCGGGCGGTCGGTGCCGTCCACCTCCCGGATCTCGAAGTCGGGCCCGAGGGCGTCGACGGTGGCGGGCGAGAGTTCTTCGGCGATCAGGACGACCGGCTTCGGCACAGCTGCAGTTCCTCACACGAGACGGGCGGTGTCCGACCATCGTACTGACGCGCGACCGGTCGTTACGACCGGTCCGCCGCGGTGGTCGCGACCACGGTCGACGACCGGTCCGACGCGGTGGTCGCGACCGCGTTCGGACGGGAGGCGCGGTGCGGGCCCGCACCGCGCCTCCCGTCCGCCGGTCCCCCACCCGGGCGCAGGGCGCACCGCCGGGCCGGTGACGCGACGGGGCCGCGCGACCGCGTCAGAAGTCGAGCAGGCGCGGCACGAAGAGCTGCAGGTCCAACCAGAGCGCGCCGGCTGCGGCGAACGCGAGCACGAACACCCCGACGGTCACGGCGAGGCGCGTGCGCCGCGTGATCCACAGCGCGACCGCGAACGCGAGGGGCGCGATGAGGATGTCGAGCACCAGCCAGACCCAGGGCGTGCTCCGCGCGAGCGAGTCGCCCCCGGACGTCGAACCGAGGAAGGCGTTGAAGGCGCGGACCGACTGCGACACCGTCAGCAGGTTGCCGACGCTCTGCACCGTCATGTAGGCGAACAGCGCGCCGAACACGATCCACACGACGAGCCGACCGGCCAGCGGGGCCGGGCTGCGGCGGGTCGTCGGCGTGGCGGCGGTCACCCGAAGCTCCGCGTCATGAGGAACGGCCACGGGAACAGCACCGCGGCACCGAGGAGCATCCACAGCAGGCGCGTGCGGGTGCGACGTCCGCGTGCTGCCCAGAGGACGACCGTGAACCAGAGCGCGGGGGCGACGATCGACAGGAAGCGCAGCACGTCGACGAACACCGTCAGCACGGTGTCGACGTCGGCGACGTACGCGGTCGACGCCGTGAGCAGCCACGCCACGGTGTAGAGCAGGTAGAGGCCGCCGAAGACACCGAACCCGACGAGGGAGCCGGACGTCTCGGGGGTCTCCGGGTCACGGGCGCCGCGGTCGGCGACGGCGACCGGGTTGTGGGCCGCGTCGACGTGGGTCGCGTCGTCGGCGTCACCCCAGCTGAGGGCGGCGTCGTCGTCGTGGTCGACCGAGCCGTCGGGCGGGGATGCTGCCGTCGTCATGGTCCGATCCTACGAGCCGTGGACACCGGACGCCGAACCGAGGGCGTCACGGCCGAGCGACGGACACCCGCGGCACCGCGTACCGGTGCGGGGTGGGCCCGGCCGTCAGACGTCGGCGGGCTGGGTCTCGAGCACCTCGGCGACGACCTCGCGCACGGCCGGGAACAGCGGGTGGCTCTCGACCAGGCCCGTGAGGATCTCGGTGAGCGCGTGCGCGGTCGCACCGGAGCGCAGCAGGGCGTGCAGCTCGATCGACTCGGGGTCGGCCTCGTCGTCGAACGCGAGGGCGACCCGCACGGCGCCGAGCAGGTGGTCGACGGGCAGGCCGCGCTCGGCGAGCTGCGACGCGGGGCCGACGAAGCGCTCGCGACGGCCGAGCTTGCGCAGCGGGTTGCGTCCGACGCGCGCCGTGGTGTCCGGCAGGTGCGGGTTCGCGATCCGGGACAGGTTCGCCGCGACGTACCGGGCGTGGTCCGCCGGGTCGAAGCCGTGCTTCGCGATGAGCAGCGCGGTGGTCTCGGCGAGGACGCCGTCGACCTCCGCGCGGACCTCGCGGTCCTCGAGTGCCTCGCGGATGAGGCGGATCCCGCGCACGAAGCCGTGGTAGGCCGCGGTCGCGTGGGCGGTGTTGACCGTGTAGAGCTTGCGCTCGACGAAGGGCTGCAGGTCGTCGACCCAGGTCACGCCGTCGATCACCGGGTGGTCGACGGAGGACTCGGCGAACGGCGTGCGCTCGATGACCCACTCGTAGAAGGGCTCGAGGACGACGTCGAGGCCGCCGGACTGGCCGAGCACCCCGGACTGATCCGGCACGATGCGGTCGATCGCGCAGTTCGCGAAGACCGCTGCGACGTCCCGGTCCTCGAGGATCGGGGCGCGGCGGATGCTCGCGTGCAGCGAGTCGGTGGCGTTGAACGCGTTCTCGCACGCCACGACCGTCACCTCGCCGAGGTCGGCCGGACGGGCGGCCAGGCCCTCGGCGATGATCGGCGCGACGAGCGGCAGCGTGCGCGCACCGACCGCGGTGGTGACGACGTCGGCGTGGGCGATGGCCTGCACGACGCGCTCACGGTCGGTCTTGCTGCTCAGCGCGTGGAACCCGTGCACGAGGTGCTCGACGGGCATCTCGCCGACCTCGTGGACGACGAAGCGCCGGGACTCCTCGAGGGCCCGCACGACGCGGTCGTCGACGTCGACGAAGGTGAGCTCGTAGCCGCTCGCGACCAGGAACTGGCCCACGAATCCCCGCCCGATCTTGCCGGCGCCGATGTGGACCGCTCGCTTCGTCACCGCCATCCGACGATCCTCGCACGTCGGAGCACCCGGTCGTGACCACTCCTCGTCATGACCGCGGACGGCGACGGGGTGGGTGCGGAGCGGCGTGCCGACGGTCGTCCGGCTCCGCCGACGGGGCGGGTCGCGGCTCGTCCGGGTTCACCGGAGGGACGCCGGTCGCGGGCGCTGGGACTGGGTGCGTACTGGTGCATGAGGTTCGGGTCACATCGCGAGGCGGCGGTGCGATCGCACCGCCGCCTCGTCGTCGAGTGGTCTCCGCAGACTACCGCGCGGCCGAGCCGTCCACGTAGTCGGCGTCGGCCGACTTCCAGGCGAACAGCGACCGCAGCTCGCGACCCGTCGCCTCGATCGGGTGGTTCTCGCCCTTCTCGCGCAGCGCGGTGAACTCCGGCGCACCGGCGTCCTGGTCGGCGATGAAGCGCTTCGCGAAGGTGCCGTCCTGGATGTCCGCGAGGACGGCCTTCATGTTCTCCTTGACCTCGGGCGAGATCACGCGCGGGCCGGAGACGTAGTCACCGAACTCGGCCGTGTCGGAGATCGACCAGCGCTGCTTGGTGAGGCCACCCTCCCAGATGAGGTCGACGATGAGCTTGAGCTCGTGCAGGACCTCGAAGTACGCGATCTGCGGCTGGTAGCCCGCCTCGGTCAGGGTCTCGAAGCCGTACTGGATGAGCTGCGAGGTGCCACCGCACAGGACGGCCTGCTCGCCGAACAGGTCGGTCTCGGTCTCCTCGGTGAAGGTCGTCTTGATGCCGCCGGCGCGGAGACCGCCGATGGCCTTGGAGTACGACCACGCGAGGTCCCAGGCGGAACCGGACGCGTCGACCTCCACCGCGACGATCACGGGGACGCCACGGCCGGCCTCGTACTCGCGGCGCACGGTGTGACCCGGGCCCTTCGGCGCGACGAGCGACACGTCGACGCCCTCGGGCGCCTCGATGTAGCCGTAGCGGATGTTGAAGCCGTGGCCGAAGACGAGCGTGGCGCCCGGCTTCAGGTTGGGCTCGATGTCCTCGCGGTAGACGATGCGCTGGACCTGGTCCGGAGCGAGGATGACGACGACGTCCGCCCACTTCGTGACCTCGGCCGGGGTCTGCACCTCGAAGCCGGCCTCCTCGGCCTTCTGGCGGCTCTTCGAGCCCTCCTTGAGGCCGATCTTGACCTCGACGCCCGAGTCGCGGAGGTTGAGGGCGTGGGCGTGGCCCTGCGAGCCGTAGCCGATGACGGCGACCTTCTTGCCCTGGATGAGCGTCAGGTCGGCGTCGGCGTCGTACACGATGTCAGTCACGAGGGTGTGTCTCCTTGGTTCTGGTGGTCTGGAGGGCGGGAGGCGGATCGGTGCCGGTGGTCCGGCGGACCGTCGGCGGCCTGCCGGGGGCGGGCCGCGCCTCCCGTCCGGGTGTCGGGGAGCGCGCTCAGCGCACGCGGTCGGTGATGCTCTTCGGGCCGCGGCCCATGCCGAGCAGGCCCGCCCGGGCGAGTTCCTTGATGCCGTAGGGCTCGAGCACCCGCAGGATCGCCTGGATCTTGCCGGGGTCGCCGGTCACCTCGACCACGAGCGAGTCGGTCGCCACGTCGACGACCTGCGCGCGGAAGAGCGAGACGGCCTCGAGCACGGCGGACCGCGTCTGGTTGTCGACGCGGACCTTGACGAGCATGTGCTCGCGCTGCACCGACTGGGAGTAGTCGAGCTCCACGATCTTGATCACGTTGACGAGCTTGTTGAGCTGCTTCGTGACCTGTTCGAGCGGGAGGTCCTCCACGTCGACGACCACCGTGATGCGGCTCAGGCCGGCGACCTCGGTGTTGCCCACCGCGAGCGACTCGATGTTGAAGCCGCGGCGGGCGAACAGTCCGGCGACGCGCGTCAGCAGACCCGGCTTGTCCTCGACGAGCAGGGAGAGGACGTGGCTCATGCGGGGTCTCCGGTCATGTCGGCGTCCTCGACGTCCCAGCTGGGCGCGTGGTCGCGGGCGTACTGGATCGAGGAGTTGCCGACGCCCTGCGGGACCATCGGCCACACCATCGAGTCGCGGCTGACGACGAAGTCGATGACGACCGGGCGGTCGTTCGTCTCGAGCGCCAGCTTGATCGCGTCGTCGACCTGGTCGGCCGACTCGACGCGGATGCCGAGCGCACCGTAGGCGTCGGCGAGCTTCACGAAGTCCGGGACCCGACGCGACTGGTGGCCGGTCTCGAGGTCGGTGAACGAGTGGCGGCCGTCGTAGAACAGCGTCTGCCACTGCCGCACCATGCCGAGCGACGAGTTGTTGATGATCGCGACCTTGATCGGGATGTCGTTGATGACGCAGGTCGCGAGCTCCTGGTTCGTCATCTGGAAGCAGCCGTCGCCGTCGATCGCCCACACCACGCGGTCGGGTTGGGCGACCTTCGCACCCATCGCCGCCGGGACGGAGTAGCCCATCGTGCCCGCGCCGCCCGAGTTGAGCCACGCGTTCGGCCGCTCGTACTTGATGAACTGCGCGGACCACATCTGGTGCTGCCCGACGCCCGAGGCGTACACGGCCTCGGGTCCGGTCAGCTCGCCGATGCGACGGATGATCGCCTGCGGGGCGAGCAGCCCGTCGGTCGGCTCGACGTAGCCGAGCGGGAAGTCCTGCTTGAGCCGGTCGAGCTTCGCCCACCACGCGCTCGTGTCGGCACGGTCCGCGGCGACCTCGTTCCAGGCCTCGAGCAGGTCGACGAGGACCTCGCGGGCGTCGCCGACGATCGGGACGTCGGCGAACCGGATCTTCGAGATCTCCGCCGGGTCGATGTCGACGTGCACGACCTTGGCGTCCGGCGCGAACTCGTCCGCCTTGCCGGTGACGCGGTCGTCGAAGCGGGCGCCGAGGGCGATGAGCAGGTCGCTGTCCTGCAGGCCGAGCACCGCGGGGACGGTGCCGTGCATGCCGGGCATGCCGAGGTGCTGCGGGTGCGAGTCGGGGAACGCGCCTCGGGCCATCAGCGTCGTCACCACGGGGGTGTTCGTCGCCTCGGCGAAGCGCAGCAGCTCGGCGGTCGCACCGGAGCGGATGACGCCGCCGCCGACGTACAGCACCGGGCGTTCGGCCGCGGCGAGGAGCTGGGCGGCCGCCGTGATCTGCTTGCCGTGCGCCTTCGTGACCGGGCGGTACCCGGGCAGGTCGACCTTGGGCGGCCAGACGTACGGCGCGGACTTCTGCTGCGCGTCCTTCGTGATGTCGACGAGCACCGGGCCCGGGCGTCCGGTCGTCGCGATCTGGTGCGCGGCGGCCAGGGTCGCCGGGATGTCGGCGGGGTCGGTCACGAGGAACGAGTGCTTCGTGATCGGCATCGTGATGCCCACGATGTCGGCCTCCTGGAAGGCGTCCGTGCCCATCAGGGTCGAGAACACCTGCCCGGTGATCGCGATGAACGGCACCGAGTCCATGTAGGCGTCGGCGATCGCGGTGACGAGGTTCGTCGCCCCGGGACCGGAGGTGGCGATCGCGACGCCGACCTTGCCGGACGCCGATGCGTAGCCCTCGGCAGCGTGGCCGGCGCCCTGCTCGTGGCGGACGAGGATGTGCCGGATCGTGGTCGACGCCATGAGCTCGTCGTAGAACGGGATGATCGCGCCGCCGGGCAGGCCGAAGACGTCGGTGATCCCGAGGTGCTCGAGCGTCCGGAGGACGGCTCCCGAGCCGGTCAGGGTCTCGGGCGACCGGCGGGTGCCGGCGGCCGCGGACAACGGTGTTGCTTCCGTGGGCATGAGGTGGTCCTTGCCTGGAGGGATGGCGGTTCGAACGTGTCGACGCTAGCCCGTGACCGCGCCCTTGGCGGCGGACTGGACGAGCTTCGCGAACTTCGCGAGGACTCCGCGGGTGTAGCGCGGGGGCAGCGGGGCCCAGCCTGCTCGGCGGGCCTCCAGCTCGGCGTCGTCGACCAGTAGGTCGAGCGAGCGAGCCGCGATGTCGACACGGATGCGGTCGCCATCGCGCACGAACGCCACTGGACCTGCGTCCACGGCCTCCGGTGCGATGTGGCCGATGCACAGGCCGGTTGTGCCGCCTGAGAATCGTCCGTCCGTCAACAGTAGTACATCCTTGCCGAGCCCAGCGCCCTTGATGGCGGCGGTGATCGCGAGCATCTCGCGCATGCCCGGGCCGCCCTTGGGGCCCTCGTAGCGGATGACCACCACGTCGCCCTTCTGGATGCGGCCCTCCGTCAGGGCGTCCATCGCGGCACGCTCGCGGTCGAACACGCGGGCGGGTCCCTCGAACACCGAGGCATCGAAGCCCGCGGTCTTCACGACGGCGCCCTCGGGCGCGAACGACCCCTTGAGGATGGTCAGACCACCGGTGGCGTGGATCGGGTTGTCGATCTTGCGGAACACCTCGCCGTCGAGCTCCGGCGGGTCGATCTCGGCGAGGTTCTCGGCGAGGGTCTTGCCGGTGACGGTCATCACGTCGCCGTGCAGCAGGCCGGCCTCGAGCAGCGCCTTCATGATCACGGGGATGCCGCCGTTGCGGTCGACGTCGACCATGACGTACTTGCCGAACGGCTTCATGTCGGCCAGGTGCGGGACCTTCGAGCCGATGCGGTTGAAGTCGTCGAGGGACAGCTCGACCTCGGCCTCGTGCGCGATCGCGAGGAGGTGCAGCACGACGTTGGTCGAGCCTCCCAGTGCCATGGCGACGGCGATGGCGTTCTCGAACGCCTCCTTCGTCAGGATCTGCCGGGCGGTGAGACCGAGGCGGAGCATGTTCACGACGGCCTCGCCCGAGCGGCGCGCGTAGTAGTCGCGGCGACGGTCGGCGCTCGGCGGGGCAGCCGACCCCGGGAGCGACATGCCGAGGGCCTCGGCCACGCTCGCCATGGTGTTCGCGGTGTACATACCGCCGCAGGCGCCCTCGCCCGGGACGATCGCGCACTCGATCTCCTTGAGCTCGGCCTCGCTCATGGTGCCGGCCTTGCAGGCACCGACGCCCTCGAAGGAGTCGATGATCGTGACCTCCTTGAAGGAGCCGTCGGCCTGCTTCACGTAGCCCGGCATGACCGAGCCCGCGTAGAGGAAGACGCTCGCGAGGTCGAGGCGCGCCGCGGCCATGAGCATCCCGGGGAGCGACTTGTCGCAGCCGGCGAGCAGGACGGTGCCGTCCAGGCGCTCCGCGTTGACGACCGTCTCGACGCTGTCGGCGATGACCTCGCGCGAGACGAGCGAGAAGTGCATGCCCTCGTGGCCCATCGAGATGCCGTCCGAGACGGAGATGGTGCCGAACTGCAGCGGGTACCCGCCGCCGGAGTGCACGCCCTCCTTCGCGCCCTGGGCGAGGCGGTCGAGGGAGAGGTTGCAGGGGGTGATCTCGTTCCAGGAGGACGCGATCCCGATCTGCGGCTTGTCCCAGTCGGCGTCGCCCATCCCCACGGCCCGGAGCATGCCACGCGAGGTGGTCGCTTCGATCCCGTCGGTGACGACCCGGCTGCGCGGCTTCACGTCGATGTCAGGCATGCAGTGAGTCTAGGACCGTTTGGGATACCAGCGGGACACCACACCCCACGGACGGGAGGCGCGGCTCGCCGCCGTCAGCGCGTCGCGCGCAGGCGGGCGAGCTGCTTCAGGACGTCGGTCAGCGCGGCCGGGTCGGCCACGCGGTGGCCGGCGACCGAGTCGCCCTCCCCCACCTTGACGCCGACGTCGCCGTCGCGGAGCACCCGGAAGGCGTCCTCGTCGGTCACGTCGTCGCCCGCGAAGAACACGGCGTCGGCGCCACGGAGCTCGCGGAGCCGCTCGATCGCGTCGCCCTTCGTGACGTGCCGCACGGCGAACTCGACGATGTCCTTGCCGCCGCGCTCGAGCACGTCCGGGTCGGCCTCGTGCGCCGCGCGGCTCGCGGCGGCGTTCGCCTCGGCCGCGACGTCGGCCCCCACGCGCCGGGTGTGCACGCCGTGGCCGGCGGGCTTGTGCTCGACGACGACCCCGGGGAAGCGCTCTCCCACCGCGTCGAGCGCGGCGCCGACCCGGGCGACCCGGGCCTGCTCGTCCTCGGTGAGCGCGGCCTCGGCGTGGCCGTCGACCCGCCACTCGACGCCGTGCGAGCCGACGAGCGCCATCTCCTCCGGGGCGTGCGACACGCGTTCGAGCCCCTCGAGCGGGCGGCCCGAGACGAGCACGACCTCGGTGTCCCGGCCGCGCTGCAGGGTGAACACGGCCGCCCACGAACCGGGCAGCGCCCCGACCTGGGCGGGGTCGTCGGCGAACGGTGCGAGGGTGCCGTCGAAGTCGAGCGCGACGAGGAGGCGCGGCGCGGCCGCGAGCGTCCCGAGGGCCGACGACAGGGCGGACGGGTCGGTGGTGGGGCCGCTCGACTGCTGGCCGTCGGTCTGCTGACCGCCGGTCTGCTGACCGCTGGTGGTCTGCTCAGGCACCGTGCGCCTCCCGGGTGTCCTCGGCGGCGCGCGCGGTCTGCGCGTCCTGGTCGAAGATCGACATCGTGTCGGTCTGCGCCTCGCGGTGCACCTCGCGCTCGGCGCCCGACGGGTCGATGCGCGCGGAACGGGGCGCGTGCCGGTCGAGGGCCTCGAGGAACGAACGCGACCAGCGGGCCACGTCGTTGTCGCGGACGCGCTTGCGGAGGGCGCGCATCCGCGTCGAGCGCTCGCGGCGGGGCATCTCGACCGCGCGCTGGATGGCGTCCTTCAGGGCACCGATGTCGTGCGGGTTGATGATGACCGCCTGCTTCAGCTCGTCGGCGGCGCCGGCGAACTCGGACAGGATGAGCACGCCGTCGTTGTCGAACCGGCTCGCGACGTACTCCTTGGCGACGAGGTTCATGCCGTCGCGCAGCGCGGTGACGAGCATGATGTCGGCCGCGAGGTACAGGGCGACCATCTCCTCGCGCGGGTACCCGTGGTGCAGGTACGAGATCGGCTGGTGGCCGATCGTGCCGAGGTCGCCGTTCAGCCGCCCGACGCTCAGCTCGATCTCGTCGCGCAGCGTGCGGTACGTGTCCACCCGCTCGCGGCTCGGGCTCGCGACCTGCACCAGGGTGGCGTCCTCGACGGCGATGCGGCCGTCCTCGACGAGCTCACCGAAGGCCTTGATGCGGTGGCGGATGCCCTTGGTGTAGTCGAGCCGGTCGACGCCGAGCAGCACGGTCTTCGGGTTGCCGAGGCCGGCACGGATCTCACGGGCGCGCTCCTGGACCTCGGGCCGACGGGCGATCTCCTCGAAGCTCTCGGCGTCGATCGAGATCGGGAAGTGGCGCGCCTCGACGTGCCGGACCGTGATGCCCTTGCGGCTGCGCGGCGCGTCCGGGTCGTCGACCGGCACGTCGATGGTCGAGCCCTTGGTCGTGTAGCCCTTGATGTGGCGCACGGCGCGGAGGAAGTCGCTCGCGTCGTCGTGGCGCTGGAAGCCGATGACGTCGGCGCCGAGCAGACCGTCGAGGATCTGCGCCCGCCACGGCAGCTGGGCGTAGATGCCGACCGGCGGGAACGGGATGTGGTTGAAGAAGCCGATCGTCAGGTCGGGACGGAGTTCGCGCAGCAGTGCCGGCACGAGCTGCAGCTGGTAGTCCTGCACCCAGACGATTCCGTCCTGCTCGACGATCGCCGCGATCTGCTCCGCGAACCGGGCGTTCACGGTCTTGTACGCGTTCCACCAGTCGCGGTGGTAGCTCGGGTGCTCGATGACGTCGTGGTAGAGCGGCCAGAGCGTGTCGTTGCTGAAGCCCTCGTAGTAGTCCTCGACCTCGCTCGCGCTGAGCGGCACCGGGACGATGTGGATGCCGTCGTTGTCGAACGGGGCGACCTCGACGTCGGGCTGGCCGACCCATCCCACCCAGGCGCCGTCGTTGGCGCGCATCACCGGCTCGAGGGCGGTCACGAGGCCGCCCGGGGAGTGCCGCCACCCCTCGTTGCCGTCCTCGTCGACCACGCGGTCGACGGGCAGACGGTTCGAGGCGACGACGAAGGCGTACCGGTCCTGGTGGGTGGGTGTTGCCATGGGGTGGTGGGGTCTCCGTTCCGCCCGGACGGTGCACCGGGTTCCCCGCCGACGGTACCAGCGCGGGGTCGGCCGGTCCCCCGGCGGGACCGCACCGGTCGGCTGGCTAGGCTCGCGGACATGGTCGCAACACGCGCGTGGCGGAACGGCAGGCCCGCGGAGCGGGACTTCCCGGTGGACGAGGTGTCGGACCTGCTGGGCCGGAACGACGACACCTTCGTGTGGGTGGACCACACCGACCCGGGTCCGGACGACCTGCGGCACGTGGAGGAGGAGCTCGGCATCCACGCCCTGGCCCTCGAGGACGCCCTCGAACCCGGGCAGCGTCCGAAGCTCGACCGGTACCGGGACAGCCTGTTCCTGGTCGTCTACGACGTCGAGGGGCTCGACGCGCAGGGCGACCTCGTGACGCACGAGGTGAAGGCGTTCATCACCCGGCGGGCCCTCGTCACGATGCACGGCCCGGACGTCGACCTCGGCGCGGTCGACCGCCGGCTCGACGCGAACGTCGACGTGTGCGAGCACGGCGTGCCGTGGCTCGTCTGGGGGCTGCTCGACGCGGTCGTCGACCACGCGACGTCGACCGTCGAGGACGTCGAGGCGCGCATCGAGACGCTCGAGGACGACCTCTTCGAGCACGGCGACCCGCGCGAGCAGCAGGTCCAGCGCCGCTCGTTCCGGCTCCGGAAGGCCCTCGGGGTGCTCCGGCGGCAGGTCGTGCCCACGCGGGACAGCGTCGCCTCGTTGCTGCACGGCGACGCCCAGTCGATCGCGGACGGCATCCGCCCGTACTTCCGCGACGTCGAGGACCACCTGGTGACGATCGCCGACTCGGTCGAGCAGCTGCGCGACTCGGTGTCGAGCGTCCTCGACACGAACCTCAACCTGGCGTCGAACCGGCAGAACACGGTCATGAAGAAGGTCACGAGCTGGGCGGCGATCATCGCGATCCCCACCGCGATCACGGGCTTCTTCGGGCAGAACGTGTCGTTCCCCGGCGAGGGGCACTGGAGCGGGCTGGCGGCCTCGGTGTCGCTCATCGTCGCGACGTCGCTCGTGCTCTACCGCGTGTTCAAGACGAAGGACTGGCTCTAGCCGGAAGCTGCCGCCACCACCGGGGCGGCGTCCGTCGCCGCGACGGACGCCGCGGCCGGGCGGGAGCGGCTACAGCTGCAGGGCGAGCACGCCCGCGACGACCGTGAGGGGCGCGACGACGCAGCCGAGCGCCATGTAGCGCCCCCACGACAAGTGCACGCCCTCGCTCGACAGCCGCGCGTGCCAGAGCAGCGTCGCGAGCGAGGCCCACGGCGTGATGAGGCACCCGGCGTTCACGCCGACGAGGAGCGCCGCGTACCGCAGGGCCTCGTGCCCGGCGGCCGGCTCGAGCACGAGGTAGGCGGGCAGGTTGTCGATCGCGTTCGCCGCGACCCCGCCGGCCCCGCCGAGCAGCAGGAGCGACCCGGTGTCGGTCCCGCCCGAGAGCGCCTGCACGATCGGGTCGGTGAGCCCGGTGGCGTGCAGGGTCTCGACGACGACGAACAGCCCGGCGGCGAACACGAGCGTCGCCCACGGCACCCGGGACGGACGGAGCTCCGCGGGGGCGCGGAACGCCGCGACGACGACGAGGGCGGCCGCGGCGGCGAGGGCCGCGATCCACACCGTGACGCCGGCCGTGAGCGCGACGACCAGGGCGACGAGCACGACCGACGCCGACCAGAAGAACACCGGGTCGCTCGGGCGGCGCACCGCGACCGGCGTGTACCGGCCGAACAGCTTGCCGCGGAACACGACGAGGAGCACGGCGCACGGCACGACGACGCCCGCGAGCGCCGCCCACACCATGAGGCCGGCGAACGGGATCGGCCCGTCGAGCCCGATCTTGTCGACCGCGAGCAGGTTCGTGAGGTTCGACACGGGCAGCAGCAGCGACGCCGTGTTCGCGAGCCACACGGTGGTCAGCGCGAAGGGCATCGGCGGCAGGCCCACCCGGCGGGCGAGCGTGATCACGATCGGGGTGAGCAGCACCGCGGTGGTGTCGATGGACAGGAACACCGTGCAGACCACGGCGAGCACGACGACCGCGCCCCAGAGCCCGATGGTGCGGCCGCCACCGACCCGGGCGGCCAGGTCGGCGAGCCGGTCGAAGACGCCGGCGTCGGCCGCGAGCTCGGACACGATCGTCAGGCCGAGCACGAACGCCAGCACCGGGACGACCCGGTCGGCCAGGGTGGCGAGCTCGGACAGGGGCAGCAGCCCGAGCAGGACGCACACCGCCCCGACCGCGAGCAGGACTCCCCCGATGACGGCCTGACGCACGCTGACTCCTCGTTCTCGTCACGGCCAGGTCGACCGGCCGTCGCCGGGCAGGGTGACCGGCGGCGCTCCAATGTACTGGCCGGTAGCGTGGCCGGGACGACCAGGAGGAGGAACCCGTGCGGAAGTTCATGTTCAGCGGTGCGGTGTGGAGTTCGATCATCAGCGGCTACAGCGTCGTGCAGACCACGCGGCAGGGGCCGCGGGACTGGCGCCTGGCGCTCACCTGGATCGCGTGGCTCTCCACGACGATCGTGGCGCTCGGCACGGTCGTCGAGGACGACCGCGCGGTGAAGGCGCGCCAGAAGTAGCGACGCGGCCCGCGGTCACCGACGTGACCGCGGACGGACGGGAGGCGCGGTGCCGGCTGGCACCGCGCCTCCCGTCCGTCGTGCGGTGGGTCGCGGCGGCCGGTCAGCGCTCCTGCGGGCGCGGGTGCGCGGTCGGGGCGTCCGGCACCTGGTCGGGGCGGATGCCGGAGGTCTGGATCGGTCCGGTGAAGAGCGCGGAGCGCTCGTCGCCCTCGCGGAACAGCGAGGCGTCCTGCTCGTCGGTGCGGGGACGCCGCTTGCCGACCGACTCGTGGCCCTGCGTCACCTGCACGCGCTGGCGCGGCAGGGCGTCCGGGTGCTCGCGCTGCAGCCACTCGACCATCTCCTCGCGCACGTAGCAGCGGAGGTCGAACAGGCCGCCCGCGTCCGGGGCGCTGACGAGGATGCGCACGCGCACCAGTCCGCCGACGGCCTCGGTGACCTGCAGGACCTTCGTGCGGTCGTCCCAGATCGTCGAGGTGGCGAGGATGCGGTCGAGCTCGGTGCGCATCTCGGTGGGGCTGATCCGCCAGTCCAGGTCGAACTCGACGGCGCCGAGCAGTTCACTGCCCGTGCGCGTCCAGTTCTCGAACGGCGTGCTCGTGAAGTACGTCGAGGGCAGGACGAAGCGACGGTCGTCCCAGAGGTGCACCACCACGTAGGTGAGGGTGATCTCCTCGATCCGCCCCCACTGCTGCTCGACGACCACGACGTCGTCGACGCGGATGGAACCCGAGAAGGCGAGCTGCATGCCGGCGAACACGTTCCCGAGCGTCGACTGCGCCGCGAGCCCGGCCACGACCGAGATGAGCCCGGCCGAGGCCAGCACGCTCGCGCCGGCCGCCTCGACGCCCGGGAAGGTGAGCAGGATCGCGCCGACCGCGATGATCACGAGCACGGCCACCGTGAGCCGACGGATGATGAGGACCTGCGTGCGGATGCGTCGGGCCACCCGGTTGTCGGGCACGTCGACGCGGTAGCGGTGCAGGCCGAGGTCCTCGAGGAAGATCGCGACCTCGCACGCCAGCCAGCACCCGACCGCGATCGTGGCGATGAGGAACGCGTGCGAGACCTCGTCCCGCCACGGGTACTGCTCCGCGTCGTGCGGGATCGTCGCCGCGAACGCCGCCCAGAGGAGTGCGACCAGGAGCACGGTCCGGAAGGGGTGCTTCGTCCGGCGGGAGAGCACGGCGGCCCAACGTTCCCGGCGGGCGATCGTGCGGAGCACCAGGTGCAGGACGAGCGCCGCGGCGGCCGTGACGAGCAGGGCGAACCCGATCGCGACGAGGAGTCGGAGGAGGATGTCCATCCCTCCATCGTGGCGGTCGCGCCCTGACCGTGTTCGCCGGTCGGAGCGGCGACCCCGACGCGGCACGACAACCTGTCGGAGCGTACAGGCATCGTGGCCGTGCCGCCCCGGTGCCGCCGCCGATGTAGGTTGGCGCGCATGACAGCGCAGAACGACACGGGTGTCTCGAAGCCCGCGAACGACTTCTCGCACGAGCAGGAGGGCTTCCAGCACGGTCTGAAGCCCCGGCAACTGCAGATGATCGCGATCGGCGGGGCCATCGGCACCGGACTCTTCCTCGGCGCGGGCGGCCGCCTGCACACCGCCGGACCGGCGTTGGCGGTGACGTACCTGATCGCGGGCATCTTCGCCTTCTTCATCCTGCGGGCGCTCGGCGAGCTCGTGCTGCACCGCCCGTCCTCGGGGTCGTTCATCTCCTACGCCCGCGAGTTCTACGGCGAGAAGTTCGCGTACGCCGCCGGGTGGATGTACTTCCTCAACTGGGCGATGACCTCGATCGTGGACACCACGGCGGTCGCGCTCTACCTGCAGTACTGGAAGGCGTTCACCGCCGCGCCGCAGTGGCTCCTCGCGCTCATCGCGCTCGTGGTGGTCCTCGCCGCGAACATGGTCGCCGTCAAGGTCTTCGGTGAACTCGAGTTCTGGTTCGCCCTCATCAAGGTCGCGGCGCTCGTCGCCTTCCTCGTCATCGCGCTCGTGTGGCTCGTCTTCGCCTTCCCGGTGGAGACCGGCGGCGAGGCGGTCCGCACCGGCTTCTCGATCTGGCAGGACAACGGCGGCCTCATCCCGAACGGCGTGCTGCCCGCCGTGCTCGTCGTGCAGGGCGTCGTGTTCGCCTACGCCGCGATCGAGCTCGTCGGCACGGCCTCCGGCGAGACGCAGGACACCGAGAAGGTCATCCCGCGCGCCATCAACTCGGTCGTCTTCCGCATCGCGGTCTTCTACGTCGGCTCGGTCGTGCTGCTGTCGCTGCTGCTGCCGTACACGTCGTACAAGGAGGGCGTGAGCCCCTTCGTGACGTTCTTCTCGTCGCTCGGCAACCCGCAGGTCGGGGTGGTCGCCGGCTCGATCATGAACTTCGTGGTGCTCACCGCGGCGCTGTCGTCGCTCAACGCCGGCCTGTACTCGACCGGCCGCGCGCTGCACTCGATGGGCATGAACGGTTCCGCGCCGAAGTGGACCACGAAGATGTCGAAGGGCGGCGTCCCCTACGCCGGCATCCTGCTCACCGCCGCGTTCACCGTCGCGGGTGTCGCGCTCAACTACTTCGTCCCGTCGCAGGCGTTCGAGATCGCGCTCAACGTCGCGAGCCTCGGGATCATCACCGCGTGGGGCACGATCATCCTCTGCCAGATGCGCCTGCGGCAGTGGGCGAAGCAGGGCCTGGCGAAGGAACCGAGCTTCAAGCTGCCCGGTGCCCCAGTGACGTCGTGGCTGACGCTCGCGTTCCTCGTGTCCGTCGTCGTGCTCATGGCGATCGACTGGCCGGTGGGCACCTACACGATCGCCTCGCTCGTCGTCATCATCCCGCTGCTCGTCGTCGGCTGGTTCCTGCAGCGCGACCGGATCCTGCGCATCGCCGCCCTGCGTGAGGGTGTCACCGGGCCGTACCCGATCACCGGTCGCGACCCCGCGAACCAGGTCCGGCGCGACGGCCGGTCCGGCAAGGACTGACCGCCGCGCGACGCGGACACCGTCCTCGTCGTCCGGACAACGCTCTCGTCCCCGGTGGGGATGGCACGGGTCCGGCACACGCCGCTACGATCGGCGCGTGCCGGACCCTTCTGTCTCCCCCACGCTCGACCTGCAGCTCAGCTGGCGGGCCACCACCGGACGGCTCCGGTTCTACGACCACACGGTGCACGCCGAGACGAGCTTCGAGCGCGACGCACCCACGCAGGTCCCGATGGACGAGGTGCACGGCTGGCGCATCGAGCCGTGCGACTTCGACGCGGTGTGCGTCGAGTTCGTGACCGCGCGTGACACCTACCGGGTGCTGCTCGACACCCGGGACGAACCGGTCGCGCGACTGGCGCTCGAACGGGTCCTCGGGGCGTCGCTGCCGTCCGAGGGCTGAGGCGCCGCCGCCGGAGCCGCCGGGCAGCGCCGCGGCGGCCGAGGCCGGCGCCGAAGGGGCCACCGCGCGGCGGCGGGCACCGACGTGGCGACCGCGCAGCGGCGGGCACCGACGTGGCGACCGCGCGGCGGCGGGCGACGCGGCCACCGTGCAGCCGCGGCCTGCGAGGCGGGCGCGACCCGCGCCTCCCGGCCGTCAGACGAGCAGCAGGATCCCCGCGACGACCGCGGCCACCGCGATCGCGAGCGCGATCAGCAGCAGGACGAGGTGCACCGTGTAGAACGTCGTCGGCCCGCCGGCGGCGTCACGCGCACGGGGGTCGGTCGCGACCCGCTGGAAGAACCGCGGCCACGTGACGACGTTGAAGACGGCGGCGACGAACAGGACGATGGCGGCGAAGACGAACACGCGACGATCCTAGCCACCGAGGCGTGCGCCCCGCGGGAGGACCGGGGGTGCTCGGCCGCCCCCAACGCGGCCGAGTCCGCCCCGGCGGCACTCCACGACGTGTAGCACCTGCTACAGACCCTACACGGCTCGCGCGCGAGCGTCGAGTCGTCCTCGTGTCCCGGGGCCCGACGTCCGGTCAGGACCGGCCGGGAGCCTCGAGCAGCGCCGCCTCGGCGTCGGCGAGGGCGGCCTGCTCGTCCGGCGCGAGCGGCTGCCGCGCCCGCCGGGCGCCGTCGTTGATCTCGACGATGGTGCGGCTGAGCCGCGTCGCGGGGTCGTCGGAGTCGGGGTAGGCGTTGTCGGTGCCGACGCGCTCGTGCAGCGGCGCCAGCGCGGCGAGGGCGGCCTCGACGCGGCGGGTCGCACGGCGTCGGGCGAGCCGGAGCCCCACCACGAGCAGGAGCATGCCCGAGGCGACGCACAGGACCGCCCCGGGCGTCGTGACGTCGTAGGGCAGGGCCAGCGCCCGGGTGACGTCCGTGCGGCCGAGCACGTGCGCCAGGTCCATGACCACGACGACGACCATCCGCACCGCGCCGAGCACGCCGCCGAGCACGATCGCCCAGAGCCCCACGAGGTCGGTCGCACCGCGGGCCTCGCGCAGGTGCAGGAGACATATCAGTGCGGTGGCCCCGAGCGTCACCCCGAGGTACACGGTCTGCGCGATCGAGTACACGGCCGCTGCGGGCTGGTCGCCGGCCGTCAGCATGAAGGTCGTGGTCGTCGCCGGCCGGTCGAGGACGAGGAACGCGCCGAGCACGACCACGCCGACGACGACGCACGATGTGACGATCGCCGTGCGCATCCACGGGCGGGCGGCGCCGACGGCCTTCGCCACGCCCCAGAGCAGCGTGCTCGTGCCCGCCACCATCAGGCAGTCGCTGAGGACGGTGACGACGTTCTGCCCGCCGAGCAGCGGGTCGAGCCAGCGGTACAGCGGGTCGACGTTGGTGACGATGGTCGCCGCGAACAGCAGGAAGGTGAGCGCGAGCGTGCGGTCCTGCCCGCGCTGCAGCCAGAGCAGCACACCCGACCCGACGACCAGGAGGACGGCCTGGGCGACGGCGAGGATCACCCGAAGACCCCGCGGAAGGCGCTCGGGCGGCCGCGGTGGCGACGGATGAGCGCCGCCAGCCGGTCGGCGAACAGCTCGGCCTCGTGCTCGTAGTCGTTCGAGAAGGCACCGCGGGCCAGCGCGCGCTCGACCTTGTACTCGGGGACGTCGGGGATGACGTCGCGCACGTACGCCGACTGCGGGGCGTGGTCCTGGTGGCGGTGCAGCAGGTGTCCGAGCTCGTGCCCGATCACGAACGACCGGAACGTCTCCGAGGTCGTCGGGGAGATCATCACGAGGTGCTGGTGCTGGAGCGTCGCGACGAAGCCGCACACCGGCTCGGTGGCGAGGAACGACTCCTCACGCACCACGACCGGCTTGCCGAGGTGGTCCGTCGCCGCCGCGACCGCGTGCTCGATGTCCGACCAGCCCTCGGCGTCACCGCGGCGCCACCAGGACTCGACCGTCGCCCCGGTCACGCGACGCTCCCCCGCGCGGACTCCTCCTCGAGCACCTGCGCGATGCGCCGGAGCGCCTCCGGCGACAGTTCGCCGGGAAAGGTGCGGGCCGCGAACCCGCTGACCCGGGCAGAACGGAGCGCGCGCACGAGCTCGATCTGCGCGCCGATCCGTTCCGGGACCGCGCTGTCCTCGAGCAGGAAGCGCTCGTCGACCTCGAAGAAGCCCGCGAGCATCGTGAGGAGCTCGGTGTCGCGGTTGCGCCGCC
This sequence comes from Curtobacterium sp. MCBA15_004, assembly GCF_001865055.2. Lineage (NCBI taxonomy): Bacteria > Bacillati > Actinomycetota > Actinomycetes > Micrococcales > Microbacteriaceae > Curtobacterium > Curtobacterium sp. MCBA15_004. The sequence goes on from NZ_CP126266.1 coordinate 2,320,855, forward strand.
CGTCCCCGGAGAGCATGTAGGTCCACTTCGCCCGCGAGAGCGACCCACCCCGCGCGGCCACGTACTCCTCGATCGCGGCGAAGGGCACCGGCGCACCACGCTGCGACTCCTCGAAGTCGAGCAGCAGGTTCAGGCGCCGGGCGAGTTCGGCGGCGTCGAGCGCGCCGCCCTTCGGAGCTGGTGTCGCCATGTCGATCGGACTCCTCCCCAGTCGCCGGCACTGCTCCCCAGTCACCGGCTGGTCGTCATGCTAGCGCGGACCACCCACAGCCCGCCGCCGTCGCCGGCCCCCGGCGGCGCACTACCCTGACCGTGTGGCCCGCACCCTCCCGTCGACCGTCGCCGCGGTGGTCGAGCACGAGGTCACCATCACGAAGTCGCGCTTCCGGACCACCATCGCACCCGTCACGGGCGTGGCCGACGCCGAGCGGGTCGTCGCCGAGGTCCGCCGGGCCGCGTGGGACGCCCGGCACCACTGCACCGCGATGGTCACCGGCGTGCTCGGCGACCAGGCCCGGTCGAACGACGACGGCGAGCCGTCCGGCACCGCGGGCGTGCCGATGCTCGAGGTGCTGCGGCGCCGGGAGCTCACCGACGTGGTCGCGGTCGTCACCCGGTGGTTCGGCGGCGTGGAGCTCGGTGCCGGCGGCCTCGTGCGGGCGTACTCGACGTCGGTGTCCGAGGCGCTCGACCGGGCCACGGTCCTCCGCCGTGCCGAGCTGACCCGCGTGGACGTCACCGTCCCGCACGCCGAGGCCGGTCGCATCGACAACGTCCTGCGCGACTGGGTGCGACACCACGACGCCCGCTTCGACGACCCCGCGTACGGCGCGGCGGTCGACTTCACGCTCTGGGTGCCCGACACCGCGCTCGGACGGCTCCGGGACGACCTCGCCGCGGCGTCGGCCGGCGCGCTCGTCCCGGTCGTGGGCCCGGTCCGGGTCGTCGACGTCCCCGCCTGACGGCTCGCGCCCGGTCATCGACCGGTCAACGCCGACGGTCGGGGCGAACGGTCCGGGCCGGACGACGACCGTCGCGGCCGCTCCGACGAGTTCGACCGCACAGGAGCACTCGGGCGTGTCGCTCCGATCAGGCGCTGTGCCACAACGACGAAGGCCCGGTCGAACGATGTCGACCGGGCCTTGGTGGTGCACCCCCTCGGACTTGAACCGAGAACCCACTGATTAAGAGTCAGTTGCTCTGCCAATTGAGCTAGAGGTGCGTGCTGTCGTGCTGTTCGTTGCTGTCCGGAACTCCGTCCTGCAACGGGAAACAACAATAGCATGGCTTCGGCGTGCTCATGACCACTCGAGCACCGGACACGAACAGGAGCACCATGACGGAGCGTTTGGCCGCCGGCGACACGGCCCCCGACTTCACCCTTCCGGACCAGGACGGCGTGCAGCACGCACTCGCCGACCTGCGCGGCAGGAAGGTCATCGTGTACTTCTACCCGGCGGCATCCACCCCTGGTTGCACCACCGAGGCGTGCGACTTCCGCGACAACATGTCCTCGCTCCAGGCAGCCGGCTACGAGGTGCTCGGCGTCTCGAAGGACGAGCCCGCGAAGCTCAAGACCTTCCAGCACGAGCAGGCGCTGACCTTCCCCCTGCTGAGCGACCCCGAGCTGACCGTGCACCGGGCCTACGGGGCCTGGGGCGAGAAGAACAACTACGGCAAGATCGTCACCGGCACCATCCGATCGACCATCGTCGTCGACGAGGAGGGCCGCGTGCAGCTCCCCCTCTACAACGTGAAGGCCACGGGCCACGTCGCCAGCCTGCGGAAGAAGCTCGGGTTGGTCTGACCGGTCACGGACCCAACGGGCAGACGGACGGGAGGCGCGGTGCCAGCTGGCACCGCGCCTCCCGTCCGTCGGTCGTCACGAGCGCGACGCGGGTCGCGCTGGCGGGGTCAGTCGCCCTGGCCGTCGCGCGGCAGCAGCCATGCCGAGACCGCGCGGGACAGCACCAGGGTGAGCCCGAGCAGTGCCGGGATGAGGAGCAGCCACCCGACCCAGGCGACGCGGAACACGCCCTGGAACGCACCGATCGCGAGCGCGCCCTGCAGGACCTGCCAGACGACGATGCCGGCGCGCACCCACGGACGGCGGTTGCGGAGCCCGACGACCATCGCGCACAGCCAGATCGTGGCGACGGCGGAGAGCACGGTGAGCGCGATCGCGGACGCGATGCTCGCGGCCGGTGCGGTCACGAGCTCGACGAGCAGGACGACGGTGACCACGGCCAGCGCGAGGGCCTCGAGGCCGACCACGACGAGGAGCACGATGACCGCGGGCGAACGCGGCGGGGTGGTGTCGGGCACAGCAATCCTCCAGATCGGACCCTTGATTTGGCCCTACCAGTATGGAACGATATTCGAGGTCGTTTGGACGGCACGATGTGGTGTGCGTCTCCCGCAGTTCGACGCTCCTCCCCCGAGCGTTCAGCGGGCGTCAGACTCGCTCCCAGCGGAAGCCTCCCCCACAGGTTCCCCCTCGTGCCTCGTGCATGCCCAGCGTTCCGATCCCCGAACTGCGTCCCCGGCCTGCCGTTCGAGCATCGACATCAAGGAGCACCACACATGGACTGGCGTGACCAGGCAGCCTGCCTCACCGCGGACCCCGAGCTCTTCTTCCCCGTTGGCAACACCGGACCCGCCGTCGATCAGATCGAGAAGGCCAAGTCGGTCTGCGCCCGGTGCACCGTCACCGAGATGTGCCTACAGTACGCCCTCGAGAACAACCAGGACTCCGGTGTCTGGGGTGGCCTGAGCGAGGACGAGCGTCGCGCGCTCAAGCGTCGCGCCGCCCGCGCCCGCCGCGCCTCCTGACGCAGCGGCCGGACCACCGGCCCCGCGCACACGACGACGCCCGTCGCTCCCCCGGGAGCGGCGGGCGTCGTCGTGTCCGGTGGGGCGGGGCGGGGCGGGGACGCAGTGTGGGGGCCGCCGGGCCGCCGGGTCGCCGCAGTGGGGTCTCGCACAACCGGAAGCAGCTCGCGCCACGGAAGTCCGTGGCGCGAGCTGCTTCCTGTTGTGCGGCGTGCCGGCAGCTGGGGCGGCACGGCGCGGCGGGCGGGCGGCGCCGGGCGGCGCCGAGCGGCGGGACGCGCCGGCGGCCGGCTAGGCGCCGGCGGCCGTGAGCCAGCGGAACGGGATCGTGATCGTGACCTCGGTGCCGCTGCCGGTCAGCGTGTGCCAGTCGATCGTGCCGCCGAGCTCGCCCTGGATGAGCGTGCGGACGATCTGCGTGCCGAGCCCCGACCCGACCTTGCCCTCCGGCAGACCGACACCGTTGTCGCGGACCTCGATGTCGAGGTGGTCGTCGGCGCGGTTCGCCACGATCTCCACCTCGCCGTCGCGGCCGTCCAGCCCGTGCTCGACGGCGTTCGTGACGAGCTCGGTGAGCCCGAGCGCGAGCGGGGTCGCGGCCTCGGACGGCAGCACGCCGAACTCGCCGGTCTTCTTCGGGCGGACGGTGGTGTTGTGCGACGCGGCGACCTCGGTCACGAGCTTCAGCACGGAGTCGAACACCTCGTCGAAGTCGACGTTCTGGCTCAGGCCGGTCGACAGGGTGTCGTGCACGACGGCGATCGCCGCGACGCGACGCATCGCGTTCTGCAGGGAGGTCCGGGCCTCGTCGGAGTGCGTGCGCCGTGCCTGGATCCGGAGCAGGGACGCGACGGTCTGCAGGTTGTTCTTCACGCGGTGGTGGATCTCGCGGATCGTCGCGTCCTTCGTGATGAGCTCGCGCTCCTGGTGCCGCAGCTCGGTGACGTCGCGGCACAGCACGATCGCACCGATGCGCTCCCCGTGGTCCCGGAGCGGGATCGACCGGAGCGACACCGTGACGCCCTTCGACTCGACGTCCGCGCGCCACGGAGCACGCCCGGTGACGACGAGCGGCAGGGACTCGTCGACGTCGAGCTTCGAACCGATGAGCTCCGTGGTGACCTCGGCCAGTGACTTCCGCTCGAGCTCCCCCTCGAAGCCCATCCGGTTGAACGCGCTGAGGCCGTTCGGGCTCGCGAAGGTGACCGTGCCGTTCGTGTCGAGCCGCAGCAGCCCGTCGCTGGCACGGGGCGCACCGCGGCGGGGACCGGCCGGGGCCCCGAGGTCGGGGAAGTCGCCCGTGGCGATCATGCCGAACAGGTCGTTCGCGCCCGCGGTGAAGTTGAGCTCCTGGCGGCTCGGGGTCCGCATCTCGTCCTGGTTGGAGTGCCGGGTGACGACCGCGATCGGCCGCTCGGTCGTCTCGGCGCTGTGGGCGCTCAGGCGGCGGAGGACCGGGATCGCGCGGACCCGGGTCGGGGTGTCCTCGTACCAGTCGGGTTCGGCGGAGTCGACGACCTGCGCGCTCGTGAAGCACGCGGTGATCTGCTCACGCCACTCCTCGCGGATCTCCTGACCGACGATGTCGCGGTAGAAGAGCGTCGCCGCCGAGCTGGGGCGCGCGTGGGCGACGGCCACGAACGAGCCCTCCTGGGCGGTCGGGACCCAGAGGACCATGTCGGCGAAGGACAGGTCGGCGAGGAGCTGCCAGTCCCCCACGAGCAGGTGGAGCCACTCCACGTCCGCTTCGGAGGATCGGCCTTGCGCGAGGACGAGGTCACTGAGGGTCGACACCTCGACAGTCTAGGTCCGCGCTCTTGTGGACAACCGTCGTCCATCCACAGTCGGCGGGTTTGGTATTTCTCATGTTGCACGCATTCGTACGCTCACGGCATGGGAGGGACCGGGGTGGCAGGACACGCGCGACGTTTCGAGGACGAGGACGACCCGGCGGGGCACCCGGCACCACCCGAGGTGGCGCTCGTCCCCGTCCGGACACCGCCGGAGCAGACGCCGGGTGCACACGCTCCGCCCCGGCCGGCGCTGCCCGACCCGTCGACGGCGGCCCGCGCGCTCGGCCTGTGCGTCGTCGAGGTCCTCACCGGCGGACGTGAGGTCGACAGCATCGCCCGCTGGATCACCGAGGACGTCCACCGGCACCTGCTCCAGCGTGCGGCGCTCGCGGCCCGGTCCCGGAGCCTGGGCGGCCGCACCCGGACCCGCCCGGCGCTGCGGGTCGGCGGCGTGCGCGTGTGCGAGCCCGCGCCCGGGGTGGCCGAAGCCGTCGTGGTCGTGCACACCCGCAGCCACGCCCGCGCGGTCGCGCTCCGCCTCGAGGTCCGGAAGGGGCGGTGGCAGGCCACCGCCGTCGGCGTGCTCTGACGGACCGTCAGCCGGCGCGGTGCGCCGGGTGGACGACGGACGGGAGGCGCGGTGCCAGCCGGCACCGCGCCTCCCGTCCGTCAGTGGTTGGCTCAGCCCTTCTTGGCCGCCTGGCGACGCTCGGCGCGGTTGCTCGCCGTGGCCGCCTGGCCCGACGCGGTCGCCGCGTTGCCGAAGGCCGACCCCTGCTCGGGGCCGTCGACGACCTCGGCTTCGGCCTCGGCCTGGGCCTGCTGCGCGCGAGCGGTGGCAGCCTGCTCGAGGCGCCCCTGCTCGTCGCGGACCTCGACCTCGCCGTCGATCGACGGTGCCGAGTACTCGAGGCCGGTGGCCTCGCCCTCGTCGAGCCCCTTGGCCGCGATCACGGCGTTGTCGCCGTCGGACTGCACCTGGACCTCGAGGTTGAACAGGTAGCCGACCGACTCCTCGCGGATCTGCCCCATCATGCTCTGGAACAGGGCGTAGCCCTCGCGCTGGTACTCGACCAGCGGGTCGCGCTGGGCCATCGCACGGAGGCCGATGCCGTCCTTGAGGTAGTCCATCTCGTAGAGGTGGTCGCGCCAGCGGCGGTCGATCACCGAGAGGACGACGCGACGCTCGAGCTCGCGCATGGCCTCCTCACCGAGGAGCTCTTCGCGCTTCTGGTACGCGAGCTTCGCGTCCGAGAGGATCTCCCGACCGAGGAACTCGCGCGAGGCCTTGCCCTTCGAGCCCGCCTCGGTGATGACCTCGTCGATCGAGATCGAGATGGGGAACAGGGTCCCGAGCTCGGTCCACATCGCGTCGAGGTCCCAGTCGTCCGGCGAGCCCTCGCCCGTGTGGGTGTCGATGACGTCGTCGACGACGCTCTTCAGGAACGTCTGCGCACGCTCGTGGATGTCGTCACCCTCGAGGATGTGGCGGCGGTCGCTGTAGATCGCCTCGCGCTGCCGGTTCAGGACGTCGTCGTACTTGAGGACGTTCTTGCGGATCTCGGCGTTGCGGCCCTCGACCTGCGCCTGTGCGGAGCGGATCGCGCGGCTGACGAGCTTGTTCTCGATCGCCATGTCGTCCGGCACGTTCGACCGGCCCATGAGGCTCTCGGCCGCACCGGAGTTGAACAGGCGCATCAGGTCGTCGGTCAGCGACAGGTAGAAGCGGCTCTCGCCCGGGTCACCCTGACGACCGGAACGGCCACGGAGCTGGTTGTCGATGCGGCGCGACTCGTGACGCTCGGTGCCGAGGACGTACAGCCCGCCGGCTGCGCGGACCTTGTCGCCCTCTTCCTCGACGGTCTTCTTGACCTCGGCGAAGACCTCGTCCCAGGCGGCCTCGTACTCCTCCGGGGTCTCGGTCGGCGACAGGCCCTTGGCGTGCATCTCCTGCACCGCGAGGAACTCCGAGTTGCCGCCGAGCATGATGTCGGTACCACGGCCGGCCATGTTCGTCGCGACCGTGACGGCGCCGAGGCGACCCGCCTGCGCGACGATCGCTGCCTCACGCGCGTGGTTCTTCGCGTTGAGGACCTCGTGCTTGACGCCCTTCTTCGCGAGGAGCTTCGACAGGTACTCGGACTTCTCGACGCTCGTGGTGCCGACGAGGACCGGCTGGCCCTTCTCGTGCCGCTCGGCGATGTCGACCGCGACCTGCTCGAACTTCGCCTTCTCGTTCTTGTAGACGAGGTCGGTCTGGTCGATGCGCTGCATCGGCCGGTTCGTCGGGATCGGGACCACGCCGAGCTTGTACGTCGACATGAACTCGGCCGCTTCGGTCTCGGCGGTACCGGTCATGCCGGAGAGCTTCTGGTACAGGCGGAAGTAGTTCTGCAGCGTGACGGTCGCGAGGGTCTGGTTCTCGGCCTTGACCTCCACGCCCTCCTTCGCCTCGATCGCCTGGTGGATGCCCTCGTTGTAGCGACGGCCCATGAGGATGCGGCCGGTGTGCTCGTCGACGATGAGCACCTCGCCGTTCATCACGACGTAGTCCTTGTCGCGCTTGAACAGGGCGACGGCCTTGATCGAGTTGTTGAGGAACGAGATGAGCGGGGTGTTCGCCGACTCGTAGAGGTTGTCGATGCCGAGGTAGTCCTCGACCTTCTCGATGCCGGGCTCGAGGACGCCGACGGTGCGCTTCTTCTCGTCGACCTCGTAGTCCTCGCCCGGGATGAGCCGCGTGGCGATCGACGCGAACTCGGTGAACCAGCGGTTCGCCTCGCCCGATGAGGGGCCGGAGATGATCAGCGGCGTGCGGGCCTCGTCGATGAGGATCGAGTCGACCTCGTCCACGATCGCGAAGAAGTGACCGCGCTGCACCATGTCGGACGACTGCCACGCCATGTTGTCGCGCAGGTAGTCGAAGCCGAACTCGTTGTTCGTGCCGTAGGTGATGTCGGCGGCGTACTGCTCGCGGCGCTCGGCCGGGGACTGGTTCGCGATGATGCAGCCCGTGGTCATGCCCAGCGCACGGAAGACGCGGCCCATGATCTCGGACTGGTACGACGCGAGGAAGTCGTTGACCGTGATGACGTGCACGCCGCGCGACGGGATGGCGTTGAGGTACGCCGCCGTGGTCGCGACGAGGGTCTTGCCCTCACCGGTCTTCATCTCGGCGATGTTGCCGAGGTGCAGGGCCGCGCCGCCCATGAGCTGCACGTCGAAGTGCCGCATGCCGAGGGTGCGCTTCGCCGCCTCCCGCACCGCGGCGAACGCCTCGGGCAGCAGGTCGTCGAGGGTCTCCCCGTTGGCGTAGCGCTCGCGGAGCTCCTTGGTCTCGCCCTGGAGCTCCTCGTCCGTGAGGCTCGAGAAGTCGTCCTCGAGGTCGTTGATGGCCGAGGCGTACGCCTTCAGCCGACGGAGGGTGCGCCCTTCGCCGATGCGGAGGACCTTCTCCAGCACGTTTGCCACGTGAGCTCCTTACGGGGTCGTCGCGCGCGACCTGCGCGAGCCGAACAGCCAGTCATGCTAGCAACCCGCCGGAAGCCCGCGCTGGGAGGGACGCGGGTGTGCGCGGCCCGCGGGGGCGGACCGCGCACACGGTGGGTGGTGGTGCGTCAGGCGACGGCGGTGGTCGCCTCGCGCGGTGCCTCGGCGTCGGCGGCGCCGCTGCCCGGCTCGGCGATGCCGATCACGCCGTAGTCCCAGCCCTTGCGCCGGTAGACCACGCTCGGGCGCTGGGTCTCGGCGTCGACGAACAGGTAGAAGTCGTGTCCGACGAGCTCCATCCGGTAGAGCGCGTCGTCGACGGTCATCGGGCCCTCCTCGAAGACCTTCCGGCGGATGACCACGGGCGAGTAGACCTCGGTGTCGTCGTCGTGGTCACGGTCGGCCTCGACCACCGGGACGGCTCCGGTCGCGACGGTCTCGATGAGCTTGCCGTCCGCGGGCGTCACGTCCATGTGCTCGAACCCGGAGCCGGCGGCCTCGGCGACCGAGGTCGGGCGGTGGCGGCCACGGTGCACCTTGCGGCGGTCGCGGGCCCGGCGCAGCCGCTCGGTGATCCGCGCGAAGGCCAGGTCGAACGCCGCGTACTTGTCCGATGCGGCCGACTCGGCCCGCACGAGGGGGCCGGGACCGATCAGCGTCAGCTCGACGCGGTCCTCTCCCCCGGACCCGCCGGACTTCTCGTTGTGGCGGCTGAGGCGCACCTCGAAGGCGAGGGCGCGGTCGGCGAGCACGTCGATCTTCTCGGACTTCTGTTCCACGTAGGTGCGGAATCGATCGGTGACCCCGACGTTCCGGCCCGTGATCGTCACGTCCATGTGGCGGCTCCCATCCGTACTTCGGCGCGTCGCCTCCATCCGGCGATCCCGAACGCCTTGCCGCGAGGCTAGACCCCCGGCAGCCGGGCCGTCACCACCCCTCGGCGGGTCGGCCCGGACACCCACCGGACACCCAGGCGACACCCGGCGTCCACCCCGGCGGCGACCGGACCGCGGACACTCGCCGCCGTCCTGGTCGGGCAACCCTCGACCCCGGCGCGGACGCCGGCCGTCCGCCTCGTGCGACGGCACCCGGCCCCGGCGCGGACACCGGCCGCGGGCATCGTCGGTCATCCCTCGACCTCGGCGAGGGCGACGCAGCGCACGACCCGTCCGCCGGCAGCACGCACGGCGCGGACGGCCTCGGCCATCGTGACGCCCGTCGTGACCACGTCGTCGACCAGCACGACGTCGCGACCGCGCAGCCGGATCGGCGCACGGAGCGTCCCCACGGTCGCGGCGACCCGTTCGGTGGCGGTCCGTTCCTTCTGGCCGTGCGCCCGGCCGCGCGGACCACCGGCACCGTGCTCGGTGCGGCGACGTGGTTCCGGGACGCGCAGCAGCGCGGGCGGTCGCCGGACACCGGCCCGGGCGAGCAGCAGGACCACCGGGTCGAACCCGCGGCGTCGGCGCCCGGAGCGGGACGGGGGCACGCGGACGAGGACGGCCCCCGGGGAGGATGCGAGTGCCGCTCCGACGACGGCGCCGAACCGTGCGGCGAGCACCCCGGCGAGGTCCACCCGGCCGCGGAGCTTCAGCTCGAGGACGAGGGTCCGCACCGCCCCCTCGTACCCGTGGGCGGCGTCGAGTCGGACGCCGGCGACGAGGCGGCGGCGCTGCGGCAGGGCATCGACGGCGGCGCGGCAGGCCCGGCACACCGCACGGTCGGGTGCGCCGCAGACAACGCACGAGACCGGCAGGAGGAGGCCGACGACGGCCGCGACGGCATCGGCCCACGGTCGGGCCGCACCGGGTCGGACCACGGCGGGTCGAACCGCGGCGGGTCGGACCGCACCAGGTCGGACCGCGGCGGGTCGGACCGCGGCCGGCGGATCTGTGGTGGGGGGATCTGTGGTGGGCACGCACCCATGCTCGGCGCGACCCACCGTCGGACGCGCGCCGGTGCGGCGGACTGTGGACGGGCCTCCAGTCCGACGGCCCTGTGGAGGAAGACCGGACCCGCTGGGACGACCGCCCGCCCGGACGACCGCCCGCCCGCGCGCCGCGCCCCTCCGCCTCCGTCAGCGCTGGATGCCGAGCACGTCCGCCGTCACGCCCGTGGTGTCCCACCCGCCGCCCGAGGACTGCAGCACGGTGCCGTCCGACATCCGGAGCAGCATCGACCCACCGCTGCCGCCCGCGACCGTCGTGGCGGTGCCCTCGGCCTTCGGCAGCGTCGTCGAGCGGCCACCGACCGTCGACCGGACGACGTCGGGGCCGCTGTCGGCCTGCCCGACCGACACGACGTCGCTGTCGTTCACCCACGCGGCACCGACGGCCTGGCCGGTGGCCGCCTGCACACGGACCGGCGGGCCGAGGCTCGTCGGGGTGCGGTCCGAGCCGCGGGTGATCGCCATGACGTAGAGCGCCGGGCCGTCCGCGGTCTGGATGAGGGCGAGTGCCCGGGTCGAGTCCCGGGAGACCTGGAAGGACACGAGCTGGCCCGCGGGCAGCGTCGTGGTGACCTGGTGCGGGTCGCCGCCGAGCCCGTAGGCGGTGACCTGCCGGGTGTCGCCGGCCCGGCCGACCCAGACGTACCCGAGGTCGTCGACGGACGGCGGGACCAGGCCCTCGGACGCGTCGACCCGCAGGGCGTCACGACCCCGGACGACCACCACACCGCTCGCGTTGCCGACCGCGACCGTCGAGCCGTCGGACCCGAGGGCGAACGACGTCGGGTCGAGCGCGGCCACGGCGTCGCCGGTTCCGCCGCCGAGCGCGGCGACCTTGCCGCCGGCCGCCGCGAAGCCGACCTGGTCGTCGCGGAGCACCAGCGGACGCGGGTCGACGTCGGGGTTGACCTGCGCCGCGGAGCCGTCCTGCTCGGGGTTCGCGAACGTCGCGCCCTCGATCGTGATCGACACCGAGGACACCGACGCGACCGACGCCAGCGACCGCGTGAGCTGTTCGCGCATGCGCGCCTTGTCGGCTCCGCTGGCGCCCAGGGCACCGCTCGACAGGTCCACCGCGGCGGTGCCGTTCTCGATCGTCACGGCGTTCAGGGACAGCTGCGTGCCCTCCGGGAAGGCGGAGACGACCGCGCCCTTGAGCCACTCGGCCGGTCCGGCGAGCAGCGCGCTCGCGATCCGGGTGCTCGTCGACGACCGCGCCAGGAACCACCGTTCGTCGGGCACGAGGTACTGGTAGGTCGGGTCGAAGAAGTAGAGGGCGTGCTCCTGGAACGACGCCTCGAAGCTCACCGGGGTCAGGACGATCCCGTCGGGGGCGTACGCGATCCGCCACTCGCCGTCCTGTCGGACGAACTGGAACGTCAGGGTCGAGGTCGTCGGTCGGACGGCCTGGGTGTACTCGCCGTTCGCGTCCACCGTGGCCGTCGCGGTCAGCGTGTAGGTCAGCTCCCGGTCGGCCGCCCGCTCGACCGTGCCGTTGCCGGGGACGATCGTGACGCCGCGGCGGGGGTTCCACTTGCTCGCGAACCCGTCGGCGAGGAACGCCCGGGCGATCGCGTAGTCGTCCTGCGCGCCCGTGCCGGCGGCGATGAACCCGCGCAGCACGGCGGTCTGGTCGGCTCCGGCGACCGGGCGGTCGGGGCGGTAGTCGAACCCCGAGATCGACTCGTCCTGCACGGACTGCCCGGCGCGGACCGGGCCGTCGGTCGGGATCGCGGCGCAGGCTGCCAGGGCGACGGCGGCGAGGGCCGCCGTGACGACGGCGACCAGCGGACGGAGGCGGCGGCGCACGCGCGGGCGGGCTGCAGAGCGCGGGGGCACGGAACGCGGGGGCACGGCGGACGCCGGGCGGTCGTCGGGACGCGTGGGCATCAGCGGTCCTCCCTGACGGCGCGGGGGCCGTCGTAGTCCTCGTCGAGCTCGGGCAGCGGGATCGCCGAGGTCGCGGTGCCGACGGCCTCGCCGCGGGGCAGGGTGAGCACGAACGTCGAGCCCTCGCCCGGCCGCGACCAGACGTCGATGCGGCCACCGTGCAGCCGGGCGTCCCCGAGTGAGATCGCCAGCCCCAGCCCGGTGCCGCCGATGGTGCGCCGGCGACTCGGGTCGGCCCGCCAGAACCGGTCGAACACGCGCGCGGCGTCCTCGGGCGGCATCCCGATGCCCTGGTCGCGCACGGCGATCGCGACGGACCGCGAGTCGCTGTCGACGACGACCTGGACCGGCTTCCCGTCGGCGTGCTCGATCGCGTTGCCGACGAGGTTGCGCAGGATGCGCCGCACCCGCTTGGCGTCGAGCTGCATGGTCGTGTGCCCGCCCGGCGTCACGAGCTGCAGGGCGGTGTCGGCCCGCTCGGCGAGCGGCTGGAACTCCTCGACGATGTCCGCGGCGAGCGCCGCCGGCACCACCGGCTCGGTGTCGAGCTGCACGGCCTGGGCGTCGTACCGGGAGATCTCGAGCAGGTCCGCGAGCAGGAGTTCGAACCGCTCGACCTGGGTGTGCAGGAGCTCGGCGGACCGGCCGACCGAGGGCTCGAAGGAGTGCCGCGAGTCGAACAGCATGTCGCCCGCGAGCCGGATCGTGGTCAGCGGCGTCCGGAGCTCGTGGGACACGTCGGACACGAAGCGCTGCTGCACCCGGGAGAGCTCGGCGAGCTGGGTGATCTGGCGGCTCACGGCGTCGGCCATGTCGTTGAAGCTCCGCGCCAGGATCGCGATGTCGTCGTAGCCGCGGACCGGGATGCGCTCGTCGAGGCGTCCGGCGGCGATCTTGCGACTGGTCTCGGCCGCGCCGCGGATCGGGACGACCACGAGCCGCACCACGAGCGACGTCACGAGCGCGATGAGCACGATGAGCGCGACCCCGCCGATGGACAGGGTCTGCGACACGAAGTCGAGCGTCTGCTGCGCGTCGGACAGGTCGTAGACGATGTACAGCTCGTACTGCCCCGCGCTCGGGATCTGCAGCACGGAACCGACCGCGAGCCCGGGTTCACGGCGCCCGCCGTCGTCGAGCTGCACGGCCTGCAGGCTGAGGCGGCCGGTGTCCTTCGCGACCTCGCGCCGCAGCTGGTCGGTGATCACGGCGTCGGGGAACTCGGGGCTCGCGAGGTTCTGCAGCGTCTGCGGGCTGGTCTGCCCGGGCGTGCGCTCGATCGCGATGGTCGTCCCGCCCGGGCTCGTGGTGTTCGACAGGATCGACTGCTGCGCCTCGCTCTGCAGTGTCTCGAGCTCGGACTGGTTGTTGTCCTCGCCCGCGGTCGCGGCGTCGAAGATGCCCTGGGCGACGACCGTCGCGCGGGCCGACTCCGCCTCGATCTGGTCGCGGCGCTGCGCGTAGACGTTGTTCGAGATGCTGATCATGACCGCGGTGCCGATCACGGCGACCGCGAGCCCGGTGGTCGCGACGGTGATCGCGACGGACCGCACCATGAGGGACCGTCGCCAGAGCCAGGCGAGCGCGTACCAGCCACGCCGCACCCAGCGGCGCACCCGGCGGCGGGCACGACGGGCCCACCCGCGGCCGGGTGCGCCGTTGGCGGACGGTCCCGGCGGCATCGTGGTCAGGCCCCTCCGGCCCGGTAGCCGACGCCGCGCACGGTCGTGACGATCCGCGGGTTGTCCGGGTCGTGCTCGATCTTCGCCCGGAGGCGCTGCACGTGGACGTTCACGAGCCGGGTGTCGGCCTTGTAGTGGTAGCCCCAGACCTGGTCGAGGAGCATCTCGCGCGTGAACACCTGGTTCGGCTTCTCGGCGAGCGCGCGGAGCAGGTCGAACTCGAGCGGCGTGAGCGCGATGACGGTGTCGCCGCGCCGCACCTCGTGAGCGGCGACGTCGACGGTGAGGTCCCCGGCGTGCAGCACGGTGCCGTCGGTCGCGGTCGGGCGCAGCCGGGTCTTGATCCGGGCGACGAGCTCCTTCGGGTTGAACGGCTTCACGACGTAGTCGTCGGCACCGTTCTCGAGCCCGGCGACGACGTCGGCGGTGTCGCCCTTGGCCGTGAGCATGATGATCGGCGTGCCGCTCTCGGCGCGGATGCGCTTGCAGACCTCGATGCCGTCGATCCCCGGGAGCATGACGTCGAGGAGCACGAGGTCGGGCTTGGTCGCGTGGAAGGCGTCGACGGCGTCGTTGCCGTCGGCACTGAAGTCGGGCTCGTAGCCCTCGGAGCGGAGGACGATGCCGATCATCTCGGCGAGGGCCTGGTCGTCGTCGACGACGAGGATGCGCGGTGTCATGCGTGTGGACTCCGAGTGGCGGGCGGTGGGTGCCGGACCGGCACCCACCGCCACGATAGCGTCCGGCCCCGGCAGGGCGGGTTTTCCGCCAGGATGGGAGTGTCCGCGCGTCCGCAGCGCGGCCGGAGCACGACGAGGGGGCGGCGATGTCCGACTGGCAGGTACCGGGAGCGCCGGGGTCGCGTGGCGAGGACGACCGGACGGGAGGCCCGGCGCACGATCGCGGGCAGCAGCAGCCCGGCGGGTGGCCGGGTCACGGCGCAGCCGGTGCGGCTCCGGGGCAGCAGCAGCGCGGCGGGTGGCCGGGTCAGCAGCAGCCCGGCCCGTGGTCGGGGCAGCAGCAGCCGTCCGGCGGGTGGCCGGGCGGGCCCGGTGCGCCGGGTCACCAGACCGGACAGGGCCCCGGCGCGGGGCCGGTCCCCGCGGGCTCCCGGCCGGTCCTGCCGCTCCGACCGCTCGGGCTCGGCGACGTGCTGTCGGGCGCCTTCACGGTCTTCCGGCGCAACGCGCGGGTCCTGCTGCTCTGGAGCCTGCTGCTCAGCGGTGTGCTCGGGCTGCTGTCGACCCTCGCGAGCACGATCGGGCAGTCCGTGCTGCAGTCGCGGATCTCCTCGGCGCTCGACGGCGGGCGGGGCGGCGACACCGTGGTCGCCGGCTCGATCACCCTCTGGCTGGTGCTGACGGTCGCGCTGCCGTTCCTCACGACGCTCGGCCGTGGCTTCCTGGTCGCCCCGGTCGCCGTGGACACCGGTCAGCGCATCCTCGGACGGCGCGCGACCTTCCGAGGGCTCTGGGCGCTGCTCGCCGGACGACGCCGCTCGGTCGTCGCGTGGATCCTGCTGCAGGCCGGCGCCGGCGTGGTGGTGGGCGTCGTCTTCGGCCTCGTCGTGTTCGGCGCGGCCCTCGCCCTGGGTGCCGGCGGCTCCGGGTTCGACGGTGCCTCGTTCGGCGGGTTCGTCCTGCTCTTCGTGGTGCTCGCGCTGGCGTTCGCGGTCGTCGGCGTGTGGCTCGGGACGAAGTTCGCCTTCACGGTGCCGACGATCGTGCTCGAGGGCCGCACGGTGTTCGCCGCGGCCGCGCAGTCCTGGCGACTGACGCGCGGGGCGTTCTGGCGCACCTTCGGGATCCTGCTGCTCGTCACCGTGGTGTTCGGGTTCGCGGCGTCCATCGCGGCGACGCCGCTGTCCATCGGTGCGCTCCTGCTCGCCGGGACGTTCGACCCGCTCGGGCAGACCGGTGTGTCGACCGGCACCGGGATCGCCGGGGTCGTCGCACTCGTCGTCGGCAGCCTGCTCGTCACGGCGGTGCAGTGCATCGTCGACGTGCTGACCGGGTCGATCACGACGTTCCTCGCCGTCGACCGACGGATCCGCACCGAGGGACTCGACCAGCGGATCGCCGCACACCTCGAGACCGGGCAGCCCGCCGACCCGTTCGCGCCCGCCGACCCGCTGCCCCGCCCCCGACCGGCCACGTGGCAGCCGCCGCAGCAGTGGTCCGGCCAGCAGTGGCCGGCGCAGCAGCCCCCGGTCCCGCAGCAGTGGCAGGGCCAGCAGCCCGGCCCGCAGCAGCAGTGGCAGGGCCAGCAGCCCGGCCCCCAGCAGCAGCAATGGCACGGCCAGCAGCCGCAGTGGCCCGCGCACCAGCCCCCGGCACCGCAGCAGTGGCCCGGCCAGCAGCCGCCGGCACACGGCGGGCACCTCCCGGGCGGACGCCCGTGACCACCCCCGACGCCGACGAGGCACGCCGACTCCTCGAGCGCGAACTCGAGCGGAGCACGTACGACGGTGCCCAGCCGACGTGGTGGGACCGGGCCTCCCGGTCGGTCCTCGACTGGCTCGGGTCGCTCCGCGGCGACGGGGTCGACTCCCCCGTCCTCGCGCACACCCTGCTGTGGACGGCGGTCGTCGTCCTCGTCGCCGTCGTCGTGCTCGTCGTGGTCGCCCGGGGACTGCCCCGTCGGCGTGCCCGCGTGACCGGTTGGACGGTCGGCGGTGTCCTGGACGGGGACGACCTGCGCTCCGCCCGCACGATCGCCGAGGCCGCACGCGCCGCCCTGCGCGCCGGTGACCACGACACGGCCGTGCTCGAGGGCTACCGCGCCGTGGCGCGCGGCCTCGGCGAGCGCGACCTCGTGCCCGACGTCCCCGGCGCGACCGCACGTGCGATCGCCGGCCGGGCACGCGCGCCGTTCCCGGACCTCGGCGACCGACTCGACGGGGCGGCCGCGGCGTTCGACGCGGTGCGCTACCTCGGTGGGACCGCCGACGAGCGCACGGCCCGCGAGGTCCTCGACACCGAGCAGGCCGTCCGGACCGCCCACCCCGCGCGGCCGGACTCCCCGGCGGTGCCCGCGTGAGCGCCCGGACCGCGACGCCCGCACCGACCGGCACCCCGGCGACCCCGACACCCACCGGCCGCGCTGCACGGACCCGGCACGTCGGCGCGTGGGTGCTCGTCGTCGCCGTGGCGCTCGTCCTCGCCGTCCTCACGGCCGTCGTGCAGTCCACGACGCCGCCCGGTCGCGACCCGCTCGACCCGCGCTCCGCGACCGCGAGCGGGTCGATGGCGCTCGTCCGGGTGCTCGAGCAGCGCGGGACCCGCGTCGACGT
Organism: Curtobacterium sp. MCBA15_004; assembly: GCF_001865055.2. NCBI lineage: Bacteria > Bacillati > Actinomycetota > Actinomycetes > Micrococcales > Microbacteriaceae > Curtobacterium > Curtobacterium sp. MCBA15_004. The sequence goes on from NZ_CP126266.1 coordinate 2,337,781, forward strand.
GGTGCGCGACGCCGACCGGGTCGGTGACGGCACGGTCTTCGTCGACGACGTCTCCGGTGTGCTCGACCCCGACGTCGCCCGGCGCCTGGTCCGCCGGGCCGAGCACGTGGTCCTCGTCAGCGGGGACCCCCGGGTGCTCGACGCCGTCGGGCTCCCCCTCGAACCGGCCGCCCGGCCCGGCGACGGGGACACCGTGTCGACCGCTCGCTGCGGGATCCCGGCCGCCGCCACCGCCGGCGAGGTCTCCACGGACGGGACCGCCTACGCGCGGACCCCGGGGGGCCCGGGCTCCGACGGCGCGGACGCCGGCACGACCGGGTCGCTCGAGCTCTGCGCCCCGTCCGGCACCGGCGAGGACCGCGCTTGGGGCCTCGCCCGGACGGACACCCCGGCCGGCGACGTCACCCTGGTCGGCACGACCGCCGCGTTCCGCAACGACACCGTGACGACGGCCGGCAACGCCGCGCTCGCGCTCGGTCTGCTCGAACAGGGCGGCGGGACCGACGGCACGGACACCCTCACCTGGTACGTCCCGACCGCGGGGTCCCCGGACGCGGCCCCGACGCTCGGCAGCCTCGCGCCGCCGTGGGTGCCGGGGCTGCTCGGCCTCCTCGGGCTGGTCGTCGTCGCCGCGGCGGTCTGGCGCGGACGACGCCTCGGACCGCTCGTCGTCGAACGGCTGCCGGCCGTCGTGCGGGCCGCCGAGACCACGGAGGGACGGGCCCGGCTCTACGCCCGCACCCGCGACCGCACGCACGCGCTCGACACCCTCCGCGTGGCCGCGCTCCGCCGCACCGCTCGTCGACTCGGGCTGCCGCGTTCCGCCCACGTCGACGAGGTGGTCCGCGCCGCCGCCCGCGCCACCGGACGCCCGGACCACGACGTGGGCCGGGTGCTGGTCGGCGGGCCGGCCGGCGACGACCGCCGACTGGTCGACGCGGTCGCGGCGCTCGACGCCCTCGAGGCCGCGGTCCGCGCCGCCACCGAGGGCCGGACCCCGGGCACCGGTCCAGGCACCGGCCCCACCGCCACCATCGACACCGCCACCGCCACCGGCCGCGACACCGCGCACGACGACCACCGACGAGGAGCACGCCCGTGACCGACCCCGCCAGCACCCCGGACGACCGGACCGAGCACCCCACCGGCACCGCCGGCCCTACACTCGGCAAGGACGCGGCCGCCCCGGCCCTCGACGCCGACCGTCGTCCCCGCGGCCGTCGCGGCGGCGAGGACGACGCCGCCCTCCGCGACGCCTTCGGCCGGCTCCGCGCCGAGGTCGGCAAGGCCGTCGTCGGCCAGGAGGGCGCGGTCTCCGGGATGATCGTCGGCGTGCTCGCGCAGGGCCACGTCCTGCTCGAGGGCGTCCCCGGCGTCGCCAAGACCCTGCTCGTGCGGAGCCTCGCAGCAGCGATGTCGCTCGACACCAAGCGCGTCCAGTTCACCCCGGACCTGATGCCCGGCGACGTCACCGGTTCGCTCGTGTACGACGCCTCGACGGGCACCTTCCCGTTCCGCGAGGGCCCCGTGTTCACGAACGTGCTCCTCGCCGACGAGGTCAACCGGACGCCCCCGAAGACGCAGTCCGCCCTGCTCGAGGCGATGGAGGAACGCCAGGTCAGCGTCGACGGCGCGGCCCGACCGCTGCCGGACCCGTTCTTCGTCGCGGCGACCATGAACCCGATCGAGTTCGAGGGCACGTACACGCTCCCCGAGGCGCAGCTCGACCGCTTCCTCATGAAGCTCGTCCTCGAGGTCCCGCCCCGCGAGGTCGAGTGGCAGGTGCTCCGTCGCCACGCCGACGGCTTCGTCCCCCGCGACGTCCGGTCCGCCGGGGTCTCCCCCGTGCTCGGCGTGGACGAGGTCCTCGCCGCGCAGCGCGCCGTCGGTGCCGTCGGTGCCCGTGACGACGTGCTCGCGTACGTCGTCGACCTGGCCCGAGCGACCCGGCAGGCACCGTCCGTGCGCGTCGGGGTGAGCCCGCGTGGCGCGACCGCCCTGCTCGCGGCCGCGAAGGCCTGGGCGTGGCTCACCGGCTACGACGCGATCACCCCGGACCACGTACAGGCGATGGTCGTCCCGGTGTGGCGGCACCGCCTCCGGGTCGCCGCGGACGCCGAGCTCGAGGGCGTCGGCGCCGACGGGGTGCTGCAGCAGGTCCTCGAGCAGGTGCGGGTGCCGATCTAGTGGCGATCTCCGGCCGGTTCGTCGCGCTCCTCGCGGTCGCCGTCGTGCCCACCGTGCTGCTCGGCAGCGCCTGGGCGGGCCTCGCGTGGGCCGGAGTCGTCGTGCTCGGTGCCGTCGTCGACGTCCTGCTGGCCGCCGACCCCGCGCGCGTCCGGGTGGAACGACGCATGCCCCGGCTCGCGCGCCGTGACGCCACCGCCGACGGCACCCTCGTGCTCGCGAACGACGGCACCCGTCGCCTGCGCGCGGTCGTCCGGGACATGTGGGAGCCATCCGCCGGTCACGAGCCCCGGCGGATCCGCACCGACGTCCCGGCCGGCGAGCGGCGCACCGCCCGGATGCGCTTCACGCCCTTCCGTCGCGGCCGCCGCCGCACCGCCGGCGTCGCGGTCCGCGCGTTCGGGCCGCTCGGCCTCGCGGCCCGGCAGCGCGTCGTGCCGGCGCCGGGCGAGCTCGTCGTGACGCCGCCGTTCCGCTCGCGACGGCACCTCCCGTCCCGCCTCGCGCGGTTGCGCGAGCTCGACGGCGAGACCACCCTGCAGCTGCGCGGACACGGCACCGAGTTCGACTCGCTCCGCGACTACGTGCGCGGCGACGACGTCCGGTCGATCGACTGGCGCGCCACGGCCCGTCGGCAGGACCTCGTGGTCCGGACGTGGCGTCCGGAGCGCGACCGCCGCGTCGTGGTCGTCGTCGACGCCGGTCGCGCGGGCGCGGGACGCGTCGAGGACGAGCCCCGCCTGGACACCTTCATCGAGGCCGCCCTGCTCCTCGGTGCCCTCGCCGCCGCGGCCGGCGACCGGGTCGACCTCGTCGTGCTCGACGACGCCGTCCGCGAGCGCGTGCACGGGGCCACCCGCGCCGACGTTGTGCAGCGCTTCGGCGAGGCGCTGTCCGCCGCCGAGCCGGGCATCCGGGCCACCGACTGGTCGCTCGTCCCCGGCGTGGTCGACGGCATCACCACCTCGCGCGCCCTCGTGGTGCTGCTCACCGGCCTCGAGTCCGTCGGGGCGTCGGGCGACGTGCTCGCCGTCCTGCCCCGTCTGGCCCGACGGCACGCCGTCGTGGTCACCGGCGTCGACGACCCGGCGGTCCAGCGGACCGCCTCCGGCGCACCCGGGACGACCGACGACGCGGTCGCAACCCGCTCCACACGCCGGCGACGGGGCGGGCGGGTGCCGGGCCTCCCGTCCGGCGCGGAGCGCGACGTCTACCGCAGGGCCGCCGCGGAACGCACCCTGCTCGACGCCGACGGCGTCGCCGACGTGGCTCGCCGCGCCGGGGCGGAGGTCGTGCGCGGCACGCCCGCCGACGTCCCGCCGCTGGTCGCCGACGCGTACATCCGCGCGAAGGCGGGCGGTCGCCTGTAGCGGCCGGGAGGCGCGCCCCGCGCCCGCCCCGTCGGACCGGTGAGCCGTCGGACCGGTCCGCCGTCGGTGCGGTCGGGTCAGCCGGCCGTCAGCGCGGTCGCGCCGCGCTCGAACTCCTCGACGTCGCCGCGCTGTCCGGCACGGTGGGCCCGGCCGCCGAGCACCCACTGGTACCAGAGCACCGCCGCGAGGGCGACCGTGCCGATCCCGATCTTGACGGGCCACGGCCAGTCCTGCCGGGTCACGACGCCCTCGATCAGCCCGGAGAGCAGCAGGGTGAGGACGAGGCCGACGGCGACGGACAGGAGGGCCCGGCCGTCCTCGGCGAGCGCCTGCGCCCGCGTCCGCTCCCCCGGGGCGATCCAGGACCACGCGATGCCCAGGCCCGCCGCGCCGGCGAGGAAGATCGAGTACAGCTCGAGCTGCCCGTGCGGTGCGATCCACGTGAAGAAGTCGCCCAGGCGGCCCTCGGAGTGCATGATCGCCGCCGAGACCCCCAGGTTGATCGCGTTCTGCCCGATCGAGTACGGCACGAACAGCCCGGTGATCCCGAACGCGACCATGCTCGCAGCGATGTAGGCGTTGTTCGTCCACACCTGCGCCGTGAAGGCCCCGAGCCCGTGGTCGGAGTAGTAGGCCTGGAAGTCCTCGGTCGCGTACCGGCGCAGGGACTCCGCCGTGCCGAAGGTGTCGACCGCACCCGGTGTCGTGCTGATCCACACCGCGACGACGGCCGCGACCACCGCGGTCGCTGCGGCCACCCAGAGCGTCAGCCAGCGGATCCGGAACAGCGCGGCCGGCAGCTGGAGGACGAAGAACGCGGTCACGGCGGTGAGCGGATCGACCGGGGTGCCGGTGAAGCGGAGCCGCGCACGGAACACGGTGAGCGACAGCCGGTCGCCGGTCACGGTCCGCGGTGCGGCGCCGCGGATGCGCGCGAGGTCGGTCGCGGCCTCCTGGTAGCCGGCGACGAGGTGGTCGACGTCCTGCCCGGTCCGCGGGCGCCGTCGGGCGAGCCGGTCGAGCGCGCCCCAGCGGTCGCGGTGCACCTCGTCGTAGGCGTCCAGGTCCACGTCGTCTCCCCCGTCGTCGTGTCGACCGTCGCGCGGGCGGTCGACGCCGGTCTCCGCCAGAATGATCCCATGTCGACGACGCGCGTGCCCCGTGACCTGGCCGACGCCCGCTTCGTCCGGGCGCTCGACGACACGGCCGACGAGCTCGTGGTCGGTGAGGCCGTCGCCCTCGACGTGCAGCCGGCGGGCATCGCGCTCCGGCTCGCCGCGGGCCTCCTCGACGCGGTGTGCCTGCTCGCCCTGTACGTGATGCTCCTCGTCGGCACCTCGCGGCTGTGGCCGAGCAGCGTCGACCCGGCGTGGGAGGCAGCGCTGTCGATCGCGGTGCTCGTCGTCGTGTTCGTCCTCGTCCCGGCGGCGCTCGAGGCCGTCACGCGCGGCAAGAGCGTCGGGCGGTACGCCACCGGCACGCGGGTCGTCCGGCTCGACGGGGGTGCGGTCGGGTTCCGGCAGACGTTCACCCGCTCGCTCGTGGGGCTGCTCGAGCTGTGGGGGTCGGCCGGGTCGATCGCGCTGCTCGTGGCCCTGTTCGGTTCGCGGCCCCGGCGCCTCGGGGACCTCCTCGCGGGCACGGTCGTCCAGCAGGAGCGCGCCGTGCGGGCCCGGCCCACGCAGGTGGTGCTCCCCGCCGAGCTCGTCGGGTGGGCCACGGTCGCCGACGTCTCGGCGCTGCCGCAACGGCTCGAGAACCGGCTCGGCGCGTTCTTCCGCGGCGCTGCCGACATGCGTCCGGACGCCCGTGCGGCGACGGCCCAGCGGCTCGCGGCCGAGGTCGTGCCGTCGGTGCACCCCGTGCCGCCGGTCCCCGCCGAGGTGTTCCTCGCCGGGGTCGTCGTGCTCCGCCGGGACCGCGACCGCACGGCGCTGCGTGCGCGGGCGGCGCTGCTGGACCGCGCAGCGGCGACCGCGACGGCGCGGCCCCCGGGCTTCCCGCGCTGACGAGCGGGTGGCGAGCGGACCAGGGGCGGTTCAGTACCGGTAGTGCTCGGGCTTGTACGGCCCCTCGACCGGCACCCCGATGTACGCGGCCTGCTCCGGTCGGAGCTCGGTGAGCCCCACGCCGAGGGCGTCGAGGTGCAGGCGCGCGACCTTCTCGTCGAGGTGCTTCGGCAGCACGTGCACGCCCGTCGGGTAGGCGTCGCGCCGGGTGTGCAGCTCGATCTGCGCGAGCACCTGGTTCGTGAACGAGGTGCTCATCACGAACGACGGGTGCCCGGTCGCGTTGCCGAGGTTCATCAGCCGCCCCTCGCTGAGCACCAGGATCGACCGCCCGGTCGGCAGCCGCCACTCGTGCACCTGCGGCTTGATCTCGACCTTCTCGGCACCGGGCAGCGCCTCGAGCCCGGCGACGTCGATCTCGTTGTCGAAGTGCCCGACGTTCGCCACGACCGCGAGGTGCTTCAGCCCGAGCATGTCGTCGACCCCGACGACCCCGAGGTTGCCGGTGCACGTGACGACGATGTCCACCTGGCCGACGACGTCGGACAGGCGGGCGACCTGGTACCCGTCCATCGCCGCCTGCAGGGCGCAGATCGGGTCGACCTCGCTGACGATCACGCGCGCACCCTGGCCGCGGAGCGCCTCGGCGGCCCCCTTGCCGACGTCGCCGTAGCCCACCACGAAGGCGACCTTGCCGCCGATGAGGACGTCCGTCGCCCGGTTCAGGCCGTCGGGCAGCGAGTGTCGGATGCCGTACTTGTTGTCGAACTTCGACTTCGTGACGGAGTCGTTGACGTTGATCGCCGGGAACCGGAGCACGCCGTCCCGCGCGAGCTCGACGAGGCGGTGCACGCCCGTGGTCGTCTCCTCGGTGACGCCCTGCACGTCGGCCGCGATGCGGGTCCACCGGTCGCCCGAACTGCGGAGCGACGCCGCGACCGTGTCGAGGACGATCCGCCACTCGGCGCTCGCGTCGGGACCGGGCTCGGGAGCGGCCCCGGCGGCCTCGGCGTCGGCCGCGGTGTGCAGCAGCATCGTGGCGTCGCCGCCGTCGTCGAGGATGAGGTTCGGGCCGGTCCAGGTCGCGCCGGCGACGGCCGCCTCGGCGCTCCAGTCGAAGATGCGCTCGGTGCACCACCAGTACTCGTCGAGGGTCTCGCCCTTCCACGCGAACACGGGGACGCCCGCCGGTTCGTCCGGGGTGCCGTGCGGCCCGACGGCCACCGCGGCGGCGGCCTCGTCCTGCGTCGAGAAGATGTTGCAGCTCGCCCAGCGCACCTGCGCGCCGAGCGCCACGAGGGTCTCGATGAGGACCGCGGTCTGCACGGTCATGTGCAGGGAGCCGGCGATCCGGGCACCCGCGAGGGGCTGCGAGGGACCGAACTCCTCGCGGAGGGCCATCAGGCCGGGCATCTCGTTCTCGGCGAGCCGGACCTGGTGCCGGCCGGCGGCGGCGAGGGCCGGGTCGGCGATGCGGAACGGTGCGGCGGTGCGGGCGTCCGTGGTCATGGCGCCAGTCTCGCACGGTGGGTCCGGCGGACCGTCAGACGACGTCACGGACCGGTGTCGCGCCGGCCCGTCTCGCGGACGGGGTCGGTCGGTCGCGCGCCGGCACACCGTGCCGGACCGTCGCACCGCGCGGCCCCCTCGCGGTCGCGTCAGTCGGACCCGCGCCGGACCGGGCCGCGGCGCACGACGTCCCAGCCGAGCGGGACCCGCAGGCGCGCGGCGTGCCGGGCGCACAGGTCGTAGCCGTGCGGTTCCACGCGTGTGGAGAGCGGTCCGACGACGACCATCGAGTCCGCGTAGTCGTACGTCAGGGTCGCCGCAGCGCTGCCGCCACAGGCGACCTTGCTGCAGATCCGCACGTCCATACCGGCACCGACCCTACCGGAGGGCCCGTCGGTCGGTCGGTCCCGTCGCGGCGGTCGTCGCCGCGTACGATGGCGGGATGTTCCGCAAGCCGCGTCTCGTCACCCCGGTCGACCGCGCCAGGGGACGCTCCCGACACGGGCGCGGCGGACGGTCGAGCGTGACCGGGCCGCACCTCGCACCGGTGATCACCCGCGCCGAGCTGTTCGACCGGATCGTCGGCGACACCGCCCACTACCTGCTCGGGCTCTGGCCGGAGGAGCTCGCCGGCGTCGTCTTCCAGGTCGCGGACATGCCGACGGTGGCGCCGGTGCCGGAGCGCATGCCCCGGTGGCGCGTGGACCGTGACGAGCGCCGCGTGACGCTGTTCCGGATCCCGGTCGAACGGGTCACCCACAGCCCCGAGAAGGACGACACCGACCGCCGGGTCATCATCGAGACCGCGGTGTTCCGTGCCGTCGGCGAGCTGCTCGACAAGGACCCGTGGGACCTGGCGCCGGACCGCTACCGCCACTGGTGACGCGGCGGCTCCCCCGGTCGGGGATGCCGCACGGCGACGACCGGGCCGGCCGCGCCCGCGGCGGGGACCGCCCGGGCCGACCCTGCAGCGGTGCCCGCTACGGGTAGATCCGCAGCGGTGTCGACGCCTCGGTGGCCGCGCGGACCGGGAAGCCGGCGATGCCCGCACTGCCCGCGTACGACACCCCGGCCACGAGCCCCTCGGTCCCCGTCATCACGAGCTGCTGGGACACCGGCACCGAGACCGTCGCCGTCGAGCCGGAGGCCACCTCGACCCGCTGCTCCGCGTCTCCCGAGCGGATCGTCACCCGGGCGTCGGAACGCGTCGGGTTCACGAAGGACAGTTGCGGCGCGTCACCCGGGGCCACGGCCGCGATCGTGCGGTCGGTCAGCGGCTCGGCGGACGCGAACCAGCCGAGGTCGGTGCGGCCGTCCTCGGTCGGCGTCGTGGTGCGGGCACCGGCGACGACGGGCTCGGTCGCGGTCACCGTGAAGGAGTACCGCCCGTCCGGGAAGTCGTCGAGCGCGACGTCGGTGACGACACCCGGCTCCGCGGTCGCGTTCACGGTCGACCCGCCGCCGTCCGCGGTGGTGATGCCGAGCGTGACACGGGCGGTGCGGGTACCGGGCACGAAGATCCGGACGATCGGTCCGGCGTCCGCGGCGTCGTCCCCGCTCTGGGCCTCCTGCGCCTGGTCGAGCACGACCGCGGGGATCACCTGGCGCTGCGCCGGAGCGGCACCGCCGGAGACGATGTCGAACCCGCCCGGGGTGAGCGTCCGCACGATGCTCTCCTGCATGTGCGCGACGATCTGGCCGCCGGAGGACGTGACGTGCACGACCGTGGAGCCCTGGTCGGACACGAAGCCCGACAGCGGCACGACCTTCTGCGTGTTCGGGGCGACGACGATGCCGGTCGTCCCGGGTGCGCTGACCTGCCCGGAGCCGTCGTAGACCGCGAGGTCGACCGTCGCGTTGACGTCGGTCGGGTTCGACAGCGTGATGAGGCTCGTGCGACCGGTCTCCGTCGACCCGCCGACCAGCCACGTCGACTGGCCCGGGTCGTCGCAGGACGCCGCGGCGGTGCCGACGAGGTCACCCGACGAGACGCTCTGGCTGCTGCTGCCGGCGACCTGCGGCGTCGTCCGGCCGGCCGGGGCGGTGAGGAGCTGCGGTGCGCTGCTCCCGGTGGTGGAGCCGCTCAGCTCGCTCCGCTCGACGGTCGAGCCCGTGGTCGCCGTCGCGACCGAGGCCGAGCCGACGGTGCTCGCCTTCGTGGCGTCGTTGCCGGAGTCGTCCGACAGCCGCAGGGCGCTGCCGGCACAGACCCGCTCGGCGGCCGCGGGGACCGGGGTCACGGTGCGGCCGGCGGGACGGGCGGGGTCGCTCCCCGTGCCGATCGCGTGGGCCGCCGTGACGGCGCCGGCCGCGACGACCACGGCGACGGCGGTCGCGGTGCCGCGGACGAGCCAGCGGCGGACGGTGGCGGGACCGGTGCTCATTCGTCGCGCTCCTCGTCGAAGGTGGTGGCGGGTTCCTCGGCCTCGATGACGTTCGAGGTGGCGCGGCGTCGGCGCGGGGCGGTCGGCACCGCGAGCAGGGCCGCGGCGCCGAAGACGACGCCGAGGACCACGAGGTACAGCACGTGCGTCGCCTGGGTGGCGGCGGAGCCGGTCGACACGCGGTCGACGTCGCCCTCGTAGTGGAACAGGCGGCCGGTGGCGGTCTCGCCGATGCTCGTGAACCGTGCGTCCTGCCCGATGGCCCCGACGGCACGGTCGTGCACGGCCTGCGCGGAGGCGTCGTCGGGTGCGCCCTCGAGGAGCACGAACGAGATGCCGAGCGAGCGCAGCGCGGGCTCGGGGTCGTAGCCGCTCCGGCTGGCGAGGTTGCCGGCGAGCGTGGTCAGGCGGGCCCCGGCCGGGCTGAGCCGCAGCGCGGTGGCGTCGAGGGTCGACTGGTCGTCGAGCGTCGAACCCTGCCCGCGCTCGAGCGCGACCGCGAGCGACCCGTCGGTCTGCGGCGAGACCACGAGCGTGCCGACCTCTGGGTTCGCCTGCGCCTCGGCGTTCACGTAGGCGCTGAGGACACGGCCGGTGGTCGGCTGGATGACCGCCGTGCCGAGGAAGAACGCGGCGAAGGACGGCGCGACCGCGACCCCGGCGAGGACGGTGGCGACGAGCCCGGCGACGGGGGCGACCCGGGGCAGGACGTCGACCCCGATGCACGCGGCGAGGGCGAGCGCGAGCCAGTACACCGACAGGCCGCTGCCCGGCCACACGATCGCGGTCGTGGACCCGACGCCGGTCACGGTGACGTGCGTCGCGGCGAAGGCGGTCGCGAACCCGAGGAGCGCGAGGACGAGCGCGGTACCGGCGACGGCCCAGCGGTGCCCGAGCAGCGCACCGACCGCGAGCGCGGCGACCGGCAGCACGAGGACGGCCATGACGACCGGGAGCACGACCGCGACCAGCGCGGCGTCCACCCCGGCGACGGCGGGCAGCCACCCGCTCCAGTCCGGGAGCGGTTGACCGATCGCGAGCTGCAGCGCGGAGGGGACCGGCGTCGCCGAGGGGACACCGGGGTCGGCGGCGATCGCGAGCGGGTTGCCCCGGGCGACCTGCGTGAGCACGAGGGGCAGGAAGAGCACGGCGGCCGGGACCGGGATGAACACCCGACGGTGCGCCCGTCGCCAGCCGACGACGACCGAGACGAACCACCCGATCACGAGCACGGGCAGCAGCGACGGCGCGGACGCCGCGACGACCGCGAAGAGCAGCGCGGCCCCGGAGGCCCACGCCCAGGAGCGGTGCGCCTCGAGGACCGCGAGCAGCAGCCACGGGAGCGTCAGGTGGGCGACGACGGCGCCGAGGTGCCCCGTGGTGACGCCGCCGACGAGCGACGGCGCGAGGGCGTACAGGGTCGCACCGATCACCGGGACCCAGGTGCGCGTCGTGACCTTGCGCACGGCGAACCAGGCACCGAGCGCGGCCACCGGCATCGCGAGCAGCATCACGAGGACGACCGAGGTCGAGGGCGACCACCAGGTGAGCGTGCCGAGCACCGCGACGACCGCGGCGAACGGGTCGCTCGGACCGGTCCACCCGGTGCCGACGGCGTGCCAGCCGTAGCCGACGTTCTGCCAGAGCCGTCCGACGTCGGTGCTCAGCGGCAGGAGACCCCCGCCGGTGAGCGCCGGGCTGCCGAGCAGCGGCCACAGCGTGACGGCGCTGACCACGGCCGCGGCGAGCACGACCCACACGCCGCCGTCGCCGAGGAACGAGGCGCGGGCGATCGGGGCGTCCTCGACCCGGGCGAGCTCGACGTCGCGCGAGGTGGTCCGGTGTTCGTGGACGCGACGCCAGCTGACCCGGAGTGGCTCGACCGCGGCCCACCCGACCCGTCGGGTCCGGGCGATGCTGCGGCGCGCACGACGGACGCCGCCGCCGAAGGCCACCGCGAACGCAGCCGCGAGCTCCCCCGACACCGCGGCGGGGTGCTTCGCGACGAGGTGTCCGACGGCGCGCCCGATCGCGAACGGCACGAGGGTGAGCCAGTGCAGCCAGAGCAGCCCGGCCGGTGCGTAGGTCAGGCGTCGGTGCAGCTGGGCCTGCCGGTGCATGCGCACCCGACGGGCCTCGGACACGCGCTTGCGCCCGAACTCCTCGATCGGGCCGGCGCTCGCCACGCGGGCGTCCGGGACGACGGCGACGCGGTGCCCGGCGAGCCGGGCGCGGATGCAGAGGTCGAGCGCGGCGTCGACGTCGGGCAGCGCCGGGTCGAAGCCACCGAGCTCGCGGAAGACCGAGCGGCGCACGAGCATGCCCGCCGCCGCGACGCCGAGCACGTCGGTGTCCCGGTCGTGCTGGCCCTGGTCGAGCTCGTCCTGGACGAGCGTGATCGACCGGCCGGTGCGGGTCGTGCTCTCGCCGAACGCTCGGATCACCGAGGGGTCGTCGGGCGACACGAGCTTCGGGCCGGCGACGACGACCGAGGGGGCGATCTCGACCGCGGAGAGCATGGCCTCGAGCGCGGTGGGCGCCGGGGCGTTGTCGTGCCCGAGGACCCAGAGCCACTCGTCGGCGGGGGCGACGTCCTCGGCGAGCGGCGCCTCGCGTTCGGCGCGGGCGACGGCCTCGCCGAAGGGACGTCCGGCGGGCAGGCGCACGAGGCCCGCGGAACCGCCGAGGGCGATGTCGGCGGTCGAGCCGTCGGTCGACCCGAGGTCGACGACGACGAGGTTGTCCGGGTGCCGCGTCTGTGCGACGAGGGCGTCGAGGGTGCGGTCGACCTGCTCCCCGCCGTTCGCGGCGACCAGGACCGCGGTGACGCGGGGTCGTCCGGAGCGTGGCTGGTCGAGGTCCGACCGGGACCGGTCGGACTGGGGCCGGGACTGCGCGGGACTGGGCTGCATGACGCGCGTCACTCTACGGTCTGGAGGCGCGGCGCCGGTCCGTGACGACGGCGCGCCGTGAACCTGTGCACCTGGTCACCGCTCGGTGCGGGGCGGGCGCGCACCGTGCCTCCCGGCCGGGTGGCGGTGGGGTGGTCCGCCTAGGCGCGACGGCGCAGCTTGCGGCGCTCGCGCTCCGACAGTCCGCCCCAGATGCCGAAGCGTTCGTCGTTCTCGAGCGCGTACTCGAGGCACTGCGTCCGGACCTCGCAGGATCCGCAGATCTTCTTGGCCTCGCGCGTGGAGCCGCCCTTCTCGGGGAAGAACGCCTCCGGGTCGGTCTGCGCGCAGAGCGAGTCGACCTGCCAGGAGAGCGGGTTCTCCTCGTCGGCGTCGGCTCGTCGGACCCCGGGGACCCCGAGGGCCACCGGGTCGACGTGCCAGTCCTCCGGCACTCCGGTGTGGAATTCGGCGCTGTTCACCCTGATCACCCCTGACGTCTCGGCTGCGGACCACGTTCGACACGTGGTCGCTGCTGTAATTACAGCGGTGTGATTCCCGAGAGTCAAGTCGCGGATCATAGGAGGCGCTGACCGATCCGGCGTGTCATGTCCCCCGTACGGGCGTGTCGCGGTCGATCTGTCCGCCGATCGGGGGACAACACCGGGCCCGGGCGGACGGTCCGCGGCGGTGTCGTCGACGCGGTCGCGCACGCGGCTCAGCCGATCCGGCGCCGGGCCTCCCACGCACTGCTGACCATCTCGTCGAGCGTGTGGCGCATCGACCACTCGAGGTCGCGGGCCGCCGCCTCACCCGTCGCGACGATGCGGGCCGGGTCGCCCGGACGCCGCGGGGCCACCTCGGGCTCGAACGCGATGCCGGTGCCGGTCGCCATCGCGTCCATGATCTGCCGGACGCTCACGCCGTCGCCACTGCCGAGGTTGTACGCACGCTCGAGGGGCTCCCCCGCCTCGAGCTTGCGTGCGGCCACCGCGTGCGAGTGGGCGAGGTCGGCGACGTGCACGTAGTCGCGCACGCACGTGCCGTCCGGGGTCGCGTAGTCGTCGCCGTTGATCCGCGGGGTGCGACCGGCGAACAGGGCGTCGAACACGAGCGGGAAGAGGTTGTGCGGGCTCGCGTCGTACAGGTCCGGCTCCCCCGACCCGACGACGTTGAAGTAGCGGAGCGAGGTGGTGGCGAAGCCCGCGGCGACCTCCATGTCGCGCAGCAGCCACTCGCCGATGAGCTTCGACTCGCCGTAGGGCGACTCCGGGGCCTTCGGCGTGGACTCGACGACCGTCTCGACGTCCGGCGTGCCGTACACCGCGGCACTCGACGAGAAGACGGCCTTCGTGACGCCCTGCTCGGCCATCGCTCGGAGCAGCGTCGTCATGCCGGTCACGTTCTGCTCGTAGGTGTGCAGGGGGCGCTCGACCGAGACGCCCGCGTACTTGAAGCCCGCGACGTGCACGACCCCGGTGACGTCGTGCTCGCGGAGCGTCCTGGCGACCAGGTCGCCGTCGAGGATCGTGCCCTCGACGAACGGCACGTCCTCGGGGACGAACGCGCGGAAGCCGCTCGACAGGTCGTCGAACGCGACCGTGTCGATGCCGGCGGCGCGCAGCGCGCGGACGACGTGGGACCCGATGTACCCGGCACCGCCGGTGACCAGCCAACTCATGCTCGTCACGCTAGCGGACAGGCTGGTCTCCCCCGGCCGCACCGGCGTGCGTGTCCACGCACGCGTGGTCCCGTGGCTGCGGGATCACGCACCCGTCGCGATGAAGACGGTGGAGGTCAGACCCGAGCCGGCGTCCGCCTCGACCGTGACGTCGCCCTCGTCCGGCGTGACGTAGCACGCCTCGCCCTGGCGGAGCAGGGTCGCCGAGGTCGCGCCGACGAGCGTCACCACGCCCGCGGTGCACACCGCGATCGACGGGCCCGAGAGCGGGGCGACCCCGCCCGTGGCGAGCCCGACCGGACGGCCCTCGCCCGTGACCCGCAGGAGCGCGAAGCCCACGCCGTCCGGGGCGAACCGGTCGACGCCCGGCGCGAGGTGCTCGGGTTCGAGCAGCGGCGCCGGGTGCGCGGTGAAGTCGAGCACCCGGAGGAGTTCCGGGACGTCGACGTGCTTGGGGGTGAGCCCACCGCGGAGCACGTTGTCCGAGGGGGCCATCAGCTCGATGCCGAGGCCGTCGAGGTACGCGTGGACGTTCCCGGCCGGCAGGTACATCGCCTCGCCCGCGGGGAGCGTCACGCGGTGCATGAGCAGGGACACGACGACGCCCGGGTCCCCCGGCCAGGTCGCCGCGAGGTCCCGGACCGTGCGGGTGTTCGGGGTGTGCGCGTCCTCCGGCAGGGCCGCGGCGAGGTCGCTCGCGGCCTGCACCACGGCGAGCGCCGACGCGTCCGCGGTCTCGAGCCAGCGCACGGTGTCCTCGAGCCCGTGCGCCAGGTGCACCAGGAGCGGACCGAGCCGACCGGTCCCGCCGTCGAGCGCCTCGACGTCGGCGACGGTGTCGGCGACCGGCCGGAACCCGCTGAGCGCCTCGAACCGCTCGCTCAGGGCGACGACGAGCTCGGGCTTCGGGAACGGGTCCTTGTAGTTGCGCGCGGGGTCGTCGAGCGGGATGCCCGCTGCCTCCTCGCGGTCGTAGCCCTCGCGCGCCTGCTCCGGCGTGGGGTGTGCCTGGAGCGAGAGCGGTGCCGCGGCGGCGAGGAGCTTGAGCAGGAAGGGCAGGCCGGTGCGGTCCGGTCCGAGGGCGTCCTCGGGCTCCGCGGCGATCCACTCGCGCAGGGTGTCCGCGCCGCCGACCATCGCCGGGTTCACCACCACGCTCGGGCTCCCGGCGTGCGCGCCGAGCCAGAGCTCGGCCTGGGGCGCTCCGGTGACCGTGCGCCCGAGGAGTTCGGGGATCGCGGTGGTCGATCCCCAGGCGTAGTCGCGCGGGGTGTTGGTGATGCCGAGGAACATGCCCCGAGCGTACCGGGACGCCCCGACCGCCCGACGAGCGGCGGTAGCCTGTCGCCGTGACGAACACCTGGCCGATCGCCCGCGGGACCGTGTCCGAGCGCGAGGCGTTCGCCCTCGCCGTCGCGGTGGTCGGCACCCTCTTCGCCGGCGACGCCGTGCCGAACGTGCTCACCTGGTACGGGGCCGCCGCCGTGTGGGCGCTCGAGGCGGCCTGGGGCGTGTCGGTCGTGGTCCGCGCACGGCCCCCGATCGCCCGTACGCCCCGGTCGCTCTGGTTCTTCCTGGCGTGGTGCCTCGTCACGGTCGCCTGGTCGCACTGGCGCCCCGCGACGCTCGCGAGCATGGTCGCCCAGGTCGTCTGCGTCGTGGTGGCCTTCGCGATCGCCTCGACCCTGAGCTGGCGGCGCCTGCTCGACGCGGTCTCGGTCGCGATGCGCTGGGTGCTCGGCCTGTCGCTCGTGTTCGAGGCGGTCGTGGCGGTCGTGGTGCGGCACCCGATCGCGCCGATCTGGACGGACTACGGCGACCGGAAGATCCCCGACGCCTTCTACTTCTCGCGCGCCGAGCTCCTGACCGGCGGGCGCATCCAGGGGCTGCCGGGCAACGCCAACCTCCTCGCGATGGTCGCCCTGCTCGCCGCCGTCGCGGTCGCGGTGCAGCTCGCCGAGGGGCGGATCGGCCGGTCCCGCGGGCTCGTCTGGCTCGCGCTCGCGGTCGTCGTGCTCGGACTCACCCGTTCGTCGACGGTGCTCGTCGCGGCCGTGGCCGTCGTGCTGGCCGCGCTGGTGGCGGTGTGGCTGCGCCGGGTCCCCACCGAGCGCCGGACGCCGCGGTACCTCCTGCTCGCGGTCGCCGCCGTGGTGGTCGTCGCGGGTGGGGTCGCAGCGCGCAGCGCCCTCACCGGCCTGCTCGGCAAGACCTCGGACCTGACCGGGCGGGGTGAGATCTGGGACGCCGTGCTCGGCCTGGTCGCCCGGCACCCGGTGGTCGGGTCGGGGTGGATCGGCTACTGGTGGCCGAACATCCCCGAGCTCGCCGACATCGCGCACCGCAACGGCGTCACCTACCTGCAGGCCCACGACGCCTACCTGGACGTGTGGATGCAGACCGGCGTCGTCGGCCTGGTGCTGTTCGTCGCCTACGTCCTGACCACCCTGCTGCGGTCGTGGTCGAGCGCCACCCGGGTCGCCTTCGGTCCGGACCTGCGCCCGCGGCCGTTCGACCCGGTGTCGCTCTTCCCGCTGCTCGTCGTGGTCGCGCTGCTCGTGCAGTCGGTCGCCGAGTCCCGCCTGCTCTACCAGGGCAACTGGGTGCTGTTCGCGGTGCTCGCGGTCAAGACCCGGAACGTGCTCGTCGGCGAGGAGCCGGCTTCGGTCGGCGACGGGCCGCGCACGCCGCGGGCCGCACGCGCCTTCCGTCAGGCCGGAGCGCGCTGACCGCGAGCGCGGCACGGGCGAGGGCCCGAGCACCGAGCACCGAGCACCGAGCACCGAGGCCAGGACAGGCCTTGCCGGTCCTGGCCTCGCCGGGCCCCGCCGGGCCAGGACCGGCCAGGTCAGGTCGTGCCAGGGACGGTGCCCGTCAGCGGTCGACGACGACGAGCACGCACGGCACGCTCGTCTGCCAGACCCGGTCGAGGGCCTTCGGGGCGTTCTGCACGACCGCCGCGCCGGACGGGTCGGCGCGGCAGAGCGCCGTCTGCTGCTCGAGCTGCGGGCGCCACGCGGGTCCGTCGCTGCGGTAGGACAGCCCCGGGGCCGCCGAGCCGACGGCCGCCGCGACCACGACCGCGATCGCACCCCAGCCGACGACCGCGGCGACGATGCGGAGCACACGGTTGCGGTCGACCAGCCGCAGCGCGCCGGACCGCAGGGCCGGTCGCGGGCCGATCAGGACCGCTGCGGCGACGACGAGGGCCGCGGTGAGCAGCATGGCCGCGGGAGCCGCGTACCGCGTCGGGGCGCTCATGGTCGCGGCGAACAGGCCGTTCGGCTGGCTCCACCCGCGGTCGCCCGAGCTGTTGGCCTCGAGGGCCGCGGTCCAGGTGCCGACCGAGCCGACCACGAGCGCGACGATCTGGACGCGTGCGCGCCAGGACCCGGCGACGAGTCCCCCGACCAGCACGACGGCGATCCCGACGATCGGCACGAGGAGGACGACGGGGCCGTGCGCGATGACGGCGCCGGCCACCCGGAACGACTCCTTGAGGAACGTGCCCGCGAGCGGCTCGAACAGGTAGCCCTGCACGACGTCCGCGACGGCGGGGTTCCCGGCCGCCGTCGGACGGTCGGTGGTGAGCGCCGTGACGACCTGCATCGCGAGCCCGACGACGGTCACGACCGTGACCGGCAGCGCGGTGAGGACCCGTCGCCGGGCCCCCTCGTCCTCCGCCGTCCGCGGCGTCCGCCACCACGCCACGACCAGGAGCGGCACGAACAGCAGCGTCTGCGGTTCGGTGAGCACGGCGACGGCGGCGAGGACCGCGACCGCGGCGGACGCCCACCAGGTGCGGACCCGGGCGGTGAAGAGCCACGGCACGAGCAGGAGCATGAACCAGTGCAGGTTCGCGGCGTTCCCGAGCACCTCGATCGGCGCGATCGGCACGATGACCGGCACCACGGCGAGCACGAGCCGCAGCGGCCACGCCGGCACGACGTCCTTCGCGAGCACGAAGACGGCGGCGCACACGATCCCGGCGATCACGCAGCTGGCCCCGGAGACCGTGACGGCGTACTGCTCGATCGGCCGGTGCACGGCCAGGTCGGCGACGAGCCGCGGCAGCAGGTGCAGGTAGCCGGCGTACGGGTGCAGCAGCGACCCCACCGAGCCGTAGCGCAGGTGCTCGGCGAAGAACACGTCGCCGTCCTCGGCCCACACGGTGGCGCGGGCGACGGGTCCGAGCCGGTACCAGGCGTACGCGGTCGCCAGGACGGCCACGACCACGGCGGCGAGGGTGGTCGTCAGGGTCTGCTGCGTGCGCTTCATCGACGATCGAACATAGTCGCGATATTGCATCCCGCTATATCGACGCTCCGCGATGCCCCGCCGCGTCCGCGGCCCCGGCGTCCGTCGGAACCTCGCAGAGCAGTGCGAGAGGATGGGACCGTGACGAACATCAGGGTGGGCAGGCGGGCGCTCGCGCGCCGCTACCTGTCCGCCTGGATCGGGTTCTCGGCGGGCGGGCGGTTCAGCCAGGCCCTCGCGACCGTGATCGTCCTGTTCGCGTTCGGGGAGCCGACCGTGCGCGTCCTCGTCGGGAGCGCCGGCACCTGGGCCGTGCTCGTCACGCTCGTCGTGCTCGCCGGCCTGAGCCTGCTCGGACAGCGCTACCGCATCGAGTGGCACGGCGTCCTGCCGCTCTCGCTCCTGGCGCTCGTCGGGTACTGCGCGCTCAGCGTGCTCTGGAGCCCGTACTCCTGGGTGGCGCTCCGCGGCTTCGTGGCGATGGTCGGCTTCGTCGGGCTCGGGCTCTACCTGGCGCTCGGCCGCGACCTCGTGCAGGTGATCCGCGCCGCGGGCGACGCCTTCCGCATCCTGCTCGTCGTCGCACTCGGGCTCGAGGTGCTGTCCGGGCTCGTCCTCGACGTGCCCTTCCCCGCGTTCGACATCCAGGGCGCCATCGCGTACGGCGGTCCCATCCAGGGCATCGGCGGCACCCGCAACTTCATGGGCTTCGTCGCCGCGGTGGCGCTGGTCACCTTCGTCGTGGAGTTCCTCACCCGCTCCGTGACGACGTGGCGTGCCGTCGCGTCCACCGCGCTCGCGGTGATCGCCCTCATGCTCGTGCAGTCGCCGATCACCGGGCTCGCGATGATCGCCCTCGCCGTGACCGCGCTCGCCCTGTGGGCGCTCCGGCACGCCCGGCCCCGCACCCGGCCGGTGGCGAACACCGTGCTCGGCGCGGTCGTGGTCGGCATGGCGGTCGTGGGGGTGATCGCCCGGCACCGGATCCTCGCCGAGATCGGGGCGGCTGGCGGCAGCGCGACGCGGCTCCAGCTCTGGCAGCAGATCCGCGTGCTCGTCGACCAGTACCCGGTCCAGGGATGGGGCTGGGTCGGGACCTGGCCGCACGAGGCCGTCGTGCCCTACTCGACGTTCATCGGGCCGACGGGCGAACGCTTCACCTCCGGGCTCAACGCGTTCGTCGACGCGTGGCTCCAGATCGGGCTCGCCGGCATGCTCGTCCTGCTCGCCACCGCCCTGCTCGCGTTCGCCCGGGCCTGGGTCACCGCGACGACCTTCCCGGGGGTGGCGTACGTCTGGCCGGCCGCGATCCTCGTGCTCCTCGGGGTGACGAGCACCGCCGAGAGCTACCTGCTGCACGGGGCGGGGCTCATGCTCTTCACGACCGTCCTGGTGGTCGCGGCGCGCCGCCGCTCCTGGCGGCGGCACCTGCCGCGTCCCGACCACCCCGCCTGACCGCGCGCTCCGGTGGGTGGTCGCGACCACCCACCGGCCGGGAGGCGCGACACCGGTCCGGCACCGTGCCTCCCGTCCGCTGGTGGCGACCACCCACCGGACGGGAGGCGCGACACCGGTCCGGCACCGCGCCTCCCGTCCGTCGCGTCCCACGACCGCGACGGTGGCGGGTACCGTGTCCGGGTGCACCCCCGACTTCCTGAACGTCTCGCCATGTGCGTGGTGGCCGCCGTCCTGACCGTGCTGAACCTGCTGCTCAAGCTGCCGTGCACGGACACCGCGCCCTCGGTGTTGCCCCGCGACGCCGTGGTGTCGCGCTTCGGCTGCTTCTCGGACGTCGAGTTCCTGTGGGACGTCCGGCAGCTCGCCTCGCACGTGTTCCCGTACGTCACCGGGTCGGACATCGGCAACGGCACCGTCGAGTACCCGACCCTGACCGGCGTCTGGATCTGGCTGACCGCGCTGCCGGTGGACACGGCGCGGGGCTTCCTCGTCGTCACGGCGGCCGTCGCGGTCGTGATCGTCGTCGTCGTGACGCTCCTGCTCGCCCGCATCGCCGGGCGCCGCGCCTGGATCTGGGCGGCGACGCCCCCGCTCGCGCTCTACGCGGTCTCGAACTGGGACCTGCTTCCGGTGGTCTGCACGGTCGTCGGTCTGGTCGCCGTCGTCCGTCCGCCCGCACGCTGGTCCACGACCACCCGGTACGCCGTGGCGGGGCTGGCCTTCGGCCTCGGCGGCGCGTTCAAGCTCTACCCGCTGATGTTCCTCGCCCCGCTGGCGATCGCGGCGCTGCTCGACCGCGACGTCGCCCTCGCCGCGCGCGTCAAGCGCACCGTCGCGGCACTCGGCAGCGGGATCGGGGTCGTCCTCGCGGCGAACGTGCCGTTCGCGCTGATCAACCTGGACGGGTGGCTCTCGGTGTTCCGGTTCCAGGCCGGCCGCCCGATCAGCCCGTCGACGATGTCGATCTGGTTCTACGGCCTGATGCCCTGGTCGATGGCCCCGGAGGGCTCGTTCCAGACGCTGATGGGCACGCTGTCCACCGTGACGACCGCGATCGGCATCCTCGCGGTGCTCGTCGTCACGGTCGTGCTCGCGCTCCGCCGGGGCACGACGCCGTGGATCGAGTCGGCGGCCGCACTGCTGGCCGTCTACATGGTGTGCAACAAGGTCGCCTCGCCGCAGTACGTGCTGTGGCTGCTGCCGTTCTTCGTCGTCGTGCGGATCGGCGGGTGGTGGATCGCCGCGTACCTGGTCGCGGACATCTGCGCGTTCGTCGGGTTCTTCCGCAACACGTTCTACATCGCCGTCGGCATCGGCACCTCGACGTGGGCGAACCAGGCGATGGCGGTCGGCATCTGGGGTCGCGCGGCGCTGCTCGTCGCGTTCGCGGTGGTGTTCTTCCGGGTCGGCAGCGTCGCGACCGACCGGCCGGGTGCGCGGCCGGTGGCCGACGGGACGCCCGGTGCACCCGAGGCGCGCGGTGGGCACGGTGCGCCCGGTGCTTCCGGTGCTTCCGGTGCTTCCGGTGCTTCCGGTGCTTCCGGTGCTTCCGGTGCTTCCGGTGCTTCCGGTGCGTCCGAGCGGGTGTCCGACCACGCGGCGGACGGCGTGCCCGTCGGCGTGTCCGGTCGTGCCGCTGGCGACCGCGACGACGACGCCACGGTGCACCCCGCGTGACGGTCCCCGGCGCGCCCGGCGGCTCGCCCGCGGTTGGTAGCATCGTCGGCATGTCCCTGCTCCAGCAGACGCTCATCGTCATGCCCGCGTTCAACGAGAGCGCGGTGGTCGGCGACGTGGTGCGCGAGGTCCAGGCAGCGCTGCCCGGGGCCACCGTCCTCGTCGTCAACGACGGTTCGGCCGACGACACGGCCGCGGTGGCGCGACGTGCGGGCGCGACGGTCCTCGACCTGCCGTTCAACCTCGGCGTCGGCGGCGCGATGCGCGCGGGCTTCAAGTACGCCGTCGCGAACGGCTTCCGCTACGCCGTCCAGGTCGACTCCGACGGTCAGCACGACCCGTCCGGCGTGCCACAGATCCTCGACGCGCTGCAGCGCAAGGACGTCGTGATCGGCGCGCGCTTCGCCGGCGTCGGCGACTACGAGACCCGCGGGCCGCGCCGGTGGGCGATGGTCGTCCTGGCGTCGGTCGTGTCCCGCATCGCGGGCACGAAGCTGACCGACACCACGTCCGGCTTCCGGGGCGCCGGTCCCCGCGCCCTCGAGCTGTTCGCCGAGCACTACCCCGCCGAGTACCTCGGCGACACGGTCGAGTCCCTCGTGCTCGCCGCCCGCGCCGGCTGCTCGATCGAGCAGATCCCGGTCGCGATGCGCGTCCGGGCCGGCGGAACGCCCTCGCACGCGCCGTTCAAGGCGATGATCTACCTCGGTCGTGCCGCGATGGCCCTCGTCGTCGCCCTGTGGCGCCCCCGACTCTCCCTGCGCACGGTGGAGGTGCCCGGCTCGTGAACGTCACCACCTACGTCTTCGGCATCGTCGTCGCCCTGCTCGTCCTGGTGGCGGTCGTCGAGCTGCTCCGTCGTCGCCGGCTCCGCGAGCGCCACGCGCTCTGGTGGATCGTGGCCGGCGTGGTGGCCCTCGTCGTCGCGGTCTTCCCCGGGCTGCTCGTCGGGACCGCCGCCGCCCTCGGCTTCTCGGTGCCGACGAACCTCGGTTTCTTCGTCTGCCTCGTGCTGCTCTTCATGGTGTCGGTGTCGCAGAGCGCCGAGCTCACCGTGCTCGAGGACAAGACCCGCGTGCTGGCCGAGGAGAGCGCCCTGCTCGAGGAGCGGATCGGTCGGCTCGAGCGCCGTGCCGCCGGAACCGTCCCCGCAGACACCTCCGCACCGGTCGCGGCCGGCCCCGCCGCGGCTCCCGTCGCCGGGTCGCCGTCCGTCACCCGTGAGCGCGTCGCGCTGCCCGCCGACGCACCGACCGGGCACGCGGGCACGGACCACGACGCATGACCGCGCCGGACGTCACCGTCGTCATGCTGGCGTACGGTGACGAACCCGTCCTGCACGCCGCCGTCCGCTCGGTGCTCGACTCCGAGGGCGTGGACGTCTCGATCGTGCTCGTCGACAACGGGTGCACCTCGGACGCCGTGCGGACCCTGCCGGACGACCCCCGTCTGACCGTCCGCACGCCGGACGAGAACCTCGGATTCGCCGGCGGCGTCAACCTGGGTGCCGAGGGCGTCACGACGACGTACCTCGGGCTCGTGAACTCCGACGCCGAGGTCCGGCCCGACGCCCTCGCCGCACTCGTCCGGGTGGCGGCCCGCCCCGACGTCGGCATAGCGAGCGGCAGCATCCGGCTCGCCGACCGTCCCGACACCATGAACTCCGCGGGGAACCCGGTCCACGTGGTCGGCCTCAGCTGGGCCGGCGCGTACGGCGAGCCCGCGAGCGCGCACACCACGGAGCAGGACATCGCGTCCGCGTCGGGTGCGGGTCTGGTGCTCCGGCGCGAGCTCTGGGAGCGTCTGGGCGGGTTCGAGGACACCTACTTCGCCTACCACGAGGACGTCGACCTCAGCTGGCGCACCTGGCAGCTCGGGCTCCGCGTGGTGTTCGTCCCCGACGCGGTCGTGCTGCACCACTACGAGTTCAGCCGGAACGCCCGCAAGATGTTCCTGCTCGAGCGCAACCGCCGCATCTTCCTGACCACGCTCTACGGCCCGCGCCTGCGAGCAGCCACCGCGTTGCCCGCGTGGGCGATCGGGCTCGCGATGGGACTCGTCGCCCGCGCGCAGGGATGGGGTCCGCAGCACCACGAGGCCCGGCGTTGGATCCGCGACAACCGGCAGTGGCTCGTCGAGCGCCGTGCCCGGGTCGAGGCCGCGGCCGTGGTCGACGACCGCCGCATGGCGCGCCTGCTCACGGCGACGCTCGACCAGCAGGTGTTCCCGCTCCCCCCGGGTGCCGGGGTCCTGCAGGCAGTGATGCGCGCCTACTGGGGCGTCGTCCGCCGGTTCGTCTGAGTCCTCGCCGCGCGGGCTCGTCACCGCGGCACCGGCGCGTCCCCGCTACACCGGCGGGCCGTCACTGCGCACCGGCGGGGAACCGTCGGCGTGCACCGGCGCGGAAGCGTCCCGCCGGTGCCGGATCAGTCCCGCCGGACCGCTCCGGCAGGTCCGGCCCGCAGGCCGACCACGACGAGCGCGACCAGGCTGACGACCGACCCGACGACGAAGCCCGTCGTCCCGGCGGTCAGCGGCGACGCCGGGGCCGCGAGCAGGATCACGACGACGCCGACCACGAGCCCGGTGAGCGACGCCACCGCGACCTCGCCCGAGCGCCCCGCGGCGAGCAGGAACGCGGCGGGGACGAGGGCGATCGTGAAGACGTACACGCCGACGAGCAGCCCGCGCAGCACCGGCACCGCGGCGACGCCTTGCTCCGGGTAGAACAGCGGCATGACGATCCCGGCGAGGGCCGCGACCGCACCGAAGAGCACCAGGCAGCCCGCCGCGAAGGCCAGGAACACCCCGAGCCGGCGCCGGTCGCGCAGGGAGCCGTTGCCCGCCTCGTGCGCGAAGGCCGGGACGATGATCTGGCTGACCGCCTGGCCCACCATGGAGGCCGGGGTCGCGATCGTGAAGGCCGCCGCGTAGACGCCCACCTGTGCCGGCGCGGCGAACACCTCGGCGCTGATCATCGCGAGCTGCAGCAGACCGTTCGTGGCGAGGCCCGCGAGGACGTTCCACGCGGCGAAGGACAGCACGCCCGTCCGGGGCAGCTCCGTCGCGCCGCTGACACCCGTCGGCCAGCAGAGCACCGCGAAGACCGTGTACCCGAGGGAGATCGGCACGAGGACGAACGCGTCCGCACCGAGGGCGAGCACGACCACGAGCCCGGCGACGGACAGCACGCCGGTGCCGACGTCCGCGATCCCGACCCGACGTGCGCGGCCCCGTCCGAGCGTGCCGGTGCGGGCGTACGCGTAGGCCCCGTACCCGGCGACGGCCCAGGCGGCCGTGGCGGCGAGCACGCCGTCGTGCGTCCACCCCCACGCGACGGGGACCGCCACGGCGCCGAGCACCACGACCGACACCGCCCAGGTGCGGGTGAGGAGCCGCACGACCGCGCGGTCGTCGTGGCCCCGCGCCACCGCGAACGCGATGAACCGGCTGGCGGCGTTGCCCGCGGCGGTGGGCCACACGAGTGCGGCGAAGATCGACAGGGACAGGATGGCGCTGACGTGCCCGAGGTCGGCGGACCCGAGCGCCCGGCCGATCAGGACGGTGTACGCCAGCCGGGCCACGCCCTGCGCGACGATCCCACCGGTCGACCACGCAGCGGACCGTGCCAGGTTGCCCGTGGTCGCGATGACGGGCGACGCCGGACCGGTCTCGCCGGGAACGCTCACCGACGCCCGCGGAACCAGCGCTGCACGCCCCACTGGGTCACGCGCAGCATCGCCTCGACGATCACCGAGCGGTCCATCTTCGAGGTGCCCAGCACGCGGTCGCGGAACTGGATCGGCACCTCGACGATGCGCCCGCCCAGGTCGTGCACGCGCAGGGTCATGTCGACCTGGAAGCAGTAGCCCTTGGAGTCCACCCCGGTGAGGTCCATCCGGCGGAGGACGTCCGCGCGGTACACCCGGTACCCGGCGGTGACGTCGTGCACACCGACGCGGAGCATGAGCCGGGCGTACAGGTTCGCCGTCCGGCTGAGCAGCTCACGGCGCTTCGGCCAGTCGACGACGGAGCCGCCGCGCACCCAGCGCGACCCGATCGCGAGCTGGACGTCGTCGGCCGGGGCGTCGGCGACCGCACGGAGCAGCGCCGGCAGCCGGTCGGCCGGGTGCGACCCGTCCGCGTCCATCTCCACGAGCAGGTCGTAGCCGCGCTCGAGACCCCAGCCGAAGCCCGCCACGTAGGCGGTGCCGAGGCCGAGCTTGCCGGTGCGCCGCATCAGGTGCAGCCGGTCGTCCGTCCGCGCGAGCTCGGCCACGCGGTCGCCCGTGCCGTCCGGGCTCGCGTCGTCGACCACGAGCACGTGCGCCTGCGGTGCGTGCTGGTGGATGGTGGCGATCGCCGTCTCGATGTTCTCGACCTCGTCGTAGGTCGGGACCACCACGAGGGCGCTGGGGGCGGACGCGTCGTCCTGGTGTTCGGCCACTGTTCGGTCCGCTCCTTCGTCGATGTACGCCGAGTGATCGTAGCCGACGGGCTCTCGGCGGCCTACCGTGCGTCCGCGGGTCGGCTCGATGCGCCGGGCCCGCACCGCCCGCCGGGACGGGGGTCGAGGACCCGTCGCTGCTAGAGTTCCGCGTGGCCCGCGACCGGTGGGCGGACGGCGGGGACCGCCGGGTGAGGAGACACAGGAACACCGATGACGGGAACCACGCTCGGAGCGACCGACCGGACCCGCGCCACCGGCGCCCGACGCCCCGGGTGGCAGGTGTTCCTGATGGCGTTCCTCGTCATCGCGGCGATGGCCGGCAGCTGGGCGATGACCAGCCCCCTCGAGTCCGCGCCGGACGAGCCCGCGCACACGATCCACGCCGCGGCCGTCGTCCGCGGGGAGTTCGTCGGCGCGAAGTCGTCGGTGCAGCGCGGCGCGAGCGACGTCGAGGTGCCGGCCTGGGCCGCCCAGACGACCGACCTCGCGTGCTTCGCCTTCGACCCGGGCATCGCGGCGAACTGCCAGAAGCCCGTCACCGAGTCGGACGCCGAGCGGACCGCGACGACGAGCGCCGGGACGTACAACCCCGTCTACTACGCGGTCGTCGGCCTGCCCTCCCTCGTGCTGGACGGCAAGGCGGCCCTCTACGCGATGCGCGGCACCAGCCTGCTCTGGTGCTCCGCGCTCCTGGCCCTCGGCGTCGTCGCGCTGGCCGGGCTCCGGGCACGGACGTGGGCCCTCGGCGCCTTCGCCGTCGCCGTGACGCCGATGGTGCTGTTCATCCTCGGCTCGGTGAACCCGAGCGCCCTCGAGATCTCGGCCACCGTCATGCTCTTCTGCTGGCTGACGCGCATCGCCGAACGACGGGCACCGCGGGTCGCGCCGTCCCACGCCGCCGCGGTCGCGGTCTCCGGCGCACTGCTCGCGAACACGCGCAGCATCGCCTTGCTCTGGCTCCTCCTCGTGGCGGTCGCCACGCTCCTCGACCTCCGGCTCCTGGCACGACTCGTGCGGGACCGTGCCGTGTGGATCGCGGCCGCCGTGCTCGCCGTCGCCGCGATCGCCGGCCTCGCGTGGACCCTCGGCAGCAACAGCCTCGGTCCGGGCATCCCCTACGTCGGTGCCGGGACGAGCCACCTGCGCGGGTTCGTGCACATGTTCGCGCTGACGTTCCAGAACTCCGACGGCTACATCGGCCTGTTCGGCTGGATCGACACCCCCGCTCCCCCGTCCACGGTGTCGCTGTGGGGCGGGCTGATGCTCGCGCTCACGATCGGGGCGCTCGTGTTCGGCCACGGCCGTCGCCGGCGCGGTGTCGCGCTCCTGGCGGTCGCGATGGTCCTCGTCCCGCCGGTCGTGCAGGGGTTCGCGGTCACGGAGTACGGCTACATCTGGCAGGCCCGCTACGTGCTCGCCCTCCTGGCCTGCATGGTCATCGCGGCCGGCGTCACCCTGGACCGCGCGTTCCCGACGGCGTTCTCGAACGCCCGGGTGCGCTGGCTGTTCGGCCTCATGCTCGCCACCCTCGCCGTCCTGCACGTGCACAGCTCGATCTGGGCGCTGAAGCGCTACGTCGTCGGCGCGCACCTCGGCTGGCGCGCCATGGTGACCGAGCCGCAGTGGCAGCCGCCGCTCGGCTGGCCGGTGTGGGTCGGGGTGCTCACGCTCGCGGTGATCGTCGGGGGGTTCCTGCTGATGCGGGCCGCGGCCGCCCCCGTGGCACCGCTGCCGATCGACGGCGACGGGGTCGTCGACGACGACCGCCCGCTGGGCACGGGCACGACCACCACGACCGCTGCGTCCGCCGAGGACGACGCCACCGCGGACACCGCTCCCACGCGGATCGTCACCGCTGACGGGACCGCACCGGGCCACGAGGCTCGCTGAGCCTCGGACGACCGGCGCGCGGCGGTCCGCCACTCGCGCCGGTCGTCCTGCCGGCCGACGGCCGACGGCCGTGCCTCCGGCCTGGAGGCGCGGCTCCCGCCCTCCGGCGAGCGGACTTCCGGACACCCCGGCTCCACCCCTGACCGACCCGTCACGGGACCGGCCGTCGTCCGACGCGCCACCGGCACGGGAGGCACGGATCCGGCCCGCCCGTGAGCCGACGTCCCGGCACCCCGGCTCCACCCTCCGACCGCCCGCCACGAGCGCGGCAGACCTCCCGGGTCCGACCGGCCCCGACAGCGCGGCACGGCGCCGGCTCCGGACGGGCGGGACGTCGACGACCAGGACCAGGACCAGGACCAGGACCAGGACCAGGACCACCCACTCCACACCCCGCGGCCGCGGCCGCGGCTCCACCAACACCGTCACGGGCGGACGGGCCGGCACCGCAACGGACGACCGGACACCGCCACGCACACGGGGACGGCCCCGGCTCCTCGCGGAACCGGGGCCGTCCCCGTGTGCGTCGAGCGGTCGCCCGGTGGTCAGGGCACCGTGACCGTGAAGCAGCCGAGCGAGACGTTGCCGCCCGCACCGGTGTTCACGGCGGTCACGCAGAGCTGCTGCGTGCCCGAGGCCGCCGGCACCGTCGCCTCGAACCCGTGCTGCGCGCCGGCGGCCGGGTAGGCCTTCCCGACGTCGGTGCGGGTGACGTTCGCCGTCAGCGGGGTGACCGTGGAGCCGACCTGCGCGTTCACGGTGATCGCCGTCGCGGGGGTGTCCGCGTCGAACGACCAGCCGCGGAGGGCGATGCCGCCCGCGACGCCGCTGACCGAGTCGACGACACCGCGCGGCGGGGTCCCCGGGTCACCGGCGACGGTGACCTGGCGGCACCCGAGGTCGGTGTCACCGCCGGCCCCGTCGTTCACAGCGGTGAGGCAGACGGTCTGCGTGCCGGTCGCCGCCGGGATCGTCGCGTCGAACCCGGTGGTCCCGGTCGCGGCCGGGTACGCCTTCGGCACGTCGGTCCGCGCGCCGGACGCGGTGATCGTCGTCGTGGTCCCACCGACGGTGGCGCGGACGGCGATCGGCTTCGCCGTGTCGGGGTCGAACGCCCACCCGGAGACCCGGACACCGCCGGACACCGCGGTGGCCCCGTCGTACCAGCCGATCGGCTTGCTGCCGGCGTCGGCGACGGTCACCGTCCAGCAGCCGAGGGAGGCGTCGCCGCCCGTTCCGGTGTTGCCGGCGGAGAGGCAGATCTGGTTGACCCCGGTGCGGGCCGGGACGGTCGTCTCGAACCCGTGTGCCGATCCGGCCGCCGGGTAGGCGTTGCCGACGTCCGTGCGGGTGCCGTTCGCCGTGATCTTCGTCACGGTGGAGCCGACCGTCGCCGTGATCGTCAGCGGGGTCTTCGGCGTGTCGGTGTCGAACGCCCAACCCCGCACCGCGATCCCGCCCGGAGCGGCGACGACCGAGTCGACGTTGCCGCGGGGCGGCGTGCCCGGGTCGACGACCGGCTGCGGCACGGTGACCGTCTTGCAGCCGAGGTCGGTGTCCTTGCCCGATCCGACGTTGACCGCCGTGGCGCACACGGTCTGCGCTCCCGCCGGCGCGGCGACCTTGCCCGCGAAGCCGCTCGATGCGCCGGCCTTCGGGTAGACCTTCTGCACGTCGCTGCGGGTCTGGTTCGTGGTCATCGTCGTGACCGTCGAGCCGACCGTGAACCGGATGGTGAGCGGACCGGTGGCGTCCGCGTCGAAGGCCCAGCCACTGACCGAGATGCCGCCGTCGGTGGCCGTCGCGGAGTCGAACACACCGGCCGGCGAGTTGCCGCTCGCCGCCGCGATCGTGACGGTCTTGCAGCCGAGCGTCGTGTTCGCGCTCCCGGCGCCCTGGTTGATGCCGAAGGCGCAGACGTCGTACGTCCCCGGCGACAGGGTCATCGTCGTCTGGAAGCCGTGCGCCGCACCGTAGGCCGGGTAGGCCGCGGCCACGTCCGGACGGGACTGGTCCGCCGTCGCGTGCTGGCCCTGGGCGCCTGCGTAGACGTCGACCGGGATCGAGGCCGTCGTGTCCGGGTCGATCGCCCAGCCGCGGAGCGTCACGGTGCTGCCGGACGTCGTGACCGAGTCCAGGTTGCCGATCGGGTTGCCAGTCGGGACGTCCACGGTCTGGCAGCCCGCGCCGGTGTTCCCGCCGCCCTGCGTGTCGATGAAGAACAGGCACACCTGGTGCTGCCCGCCCGCGATGCGGAAGGTGCCCGAGAACCCGTGGTTAGCGCCGTTCGCCGGGTACGCCGCGGCGATGTCCGCTCGAGCCAGGTTCGCGGTGAGTGCCCCGGCGGCGTTGCCGTCGATGTACACGTGGACCTGGGTCGGGGTCTTCGGTGCGTCCGGGTCGATCGTCCACCCGGCGACGCTGACCGTCCCGACGCCGGCGGTCACGGACTCGACGTTGCCGAAGGGCTGCGACGCACCGGTCGGCGAGCCGAACCAGTTCGAGTAGTAGGTGAAGAAGTTGAGGTTGCCGTACGCGCCGCACGCCTTGTCGGTACGGCCGGCGAGCACGTTCGCGTTCGGCTGGTAGGGCGTGTAGTAGTACAGCGCCGCGGTCGCCCTGTTCTGGACCGTCACCTGGCTGGAGCCGCAGCCCGGGTCCGGGTTGAAGCGCACCGCCGACGGGACACCGATCGGGTACCAGGTGAAGTAGTTGCTCGTTCCGGCCGGGTTGCCGTAGCGCTTGAGCTGCCACGCGGCGAGGTAGATCTGGTTGTACAGGCCCGCGTACGCCGGGTCGCACCACCCGGGCTTCGCGGTGTTGTCCGGGCAGGCGTAGCCCATCGCCCGGTCCAGGCGCGCGTCGGACGGGGCGCTCATCGTGACGAGCGACTGCTCCTTCTGCAGGATCACGAGCAGCGCCTTGGCGCTGATGCTGCAGGACTGCTGCACCTTGAAGATGATCGACGAGGTCAGCTCGCCGACCGCGCCCTGGTAGGCGCCGCACATCGCGTCGCCCGAGCGCGACGAGGTGTCGGTCCGCTTCAGCCGCAGACAGTTGCCGTTCCCGCAGGAGGGCTCGTTCGCCTCGAGGAACGACTGGATCTGCGCCTGCGACATCGCGTTCGCGTTGTAGAAGTTCGCGTCCGAGATGAAGTTGCCGGCCTGGAACGTCGCGGCCCCGGCGGAGTTCGACTGCACGGCCACGAGACCGCCGACCACGGTCGCGACGAGCGCGAGCGCGATGGCTCCTCGGAACCAGATGGATCGCAGCAGCGCTGCCATGGTGCTTCCCCTTCGGGCGTCCGCCGTGTGTCCACACGGCGCCTGATCACCTGCTGACCGGGACCCAGCAGACATGGACAGTCAGATGCTATGCGATAACACGAGTTCACATCAGTCCCACGTGCCTCCCGCGATCGGGGGGTCCGGGTGACCAGCAGGTGGTCGCATGCGACGACGGGCGGGGTGACCACCTGCTGACGGACACGGCAGGGCGGACGGGAAGCGCGCCTCCCGTCCGCCCCGCTGCTCGCGTCGGCGACCGCTCCGGTCGATCCGCTCCGGTCAGTCCGTGCTGCTGGCCGCGGTGCTCGCCGCGTCGGCGGCCGGCGCCGCCGGTGCGGCCTGCGCTGCGGCACCGGCCTCGGCCTCTGCCTCGGCTGCCGCGAGCGTGCCGGCCGGCGCCTGGGCCGGCGCCTGCTCGGCGAGGACGCCCTCGGGGTCCACCAGGAACGGGTAGATGTGCTCGAGCGCGTGGTCCCACGAGCTGTGGTGCTCGTCGATCGTGCGCAGTGCGCCCGCCGAGAGCTTCCGGCGGAGCTGCGCGTCCCGGATCAGCGTGTCGAGGTTCTCCACCATGTCGTCGAGCGACCGCATGGTGAGCTGCGAGTTCTCGTCGTCACGGAACAGCCAGGTGAACCACTCGCTGTCCGGTGCGACCATCGGCACACCGCTCGCCATGAGCTCGAGCGGCAGGTACGACGGGTGGCGCGAGATCTGCATGGTGAGCCCGATGTCGGTCTCGCGGTAGACGCGACCGGTGGCGCGGTAGTCGAGCAGCCCCATGTCGATGAAGTCGGCGCTCTGCGGCAGGTACCGTGCCCCGGCCGCGACGATGCGCACACCGTCGCCGTGCCGGCGCTTGATCTCGGTGAGCGCCTGGAAGACGAGCTCCCAGCAGTTGCGGAAGTGGTCGCGCGCGTAGGCGAAGATCGTGACGGGCTCGTCCTCACCCTTCTCGCGGCGGCCGTCCGGGTGGTAGATCGAACGGTCGACGGCCGGCGTGAACGGGATCGACTTCCCGCCGTACTCCCCCGAGTAGATGCGGTGCATGCTCTCGGTGTTGCAGATGCCGTACAGGCCGAGCCGGTAGCTCTCCTCGGCCATCGCGAACATGCTCGACGCCGGGTAGAACGCGGGCTCGTAGTCCTGCATGAGGTAGAACTTGCGCGGTGCGCTGTCCGAGCGCGCGACGTGCATCGCGGTCAGCCAGAGCGTCGCGATCGCGGCGTCCGCCTCGGGCACCGCGGCGATCTGCTCGTCGGACCCGTCGTAGAACATCACCTCGGACTCGGCGAGCGACGGGAAGGCCGCGGCGATGGCGGACTTGATGTACGCCTCGTTCGGCTGCGCGTACGCGATGAAACGGTG
Source organism: Curtobacterium sp. MCBA15_004 (assembly GCF_001865055.2). Lineage (NCBI taxonomy): Bacteria > Bacillati > Actinomycetota > Actinomycetes > Micrococcales > Microbacteriaceae > Curtobacterium > Curtobacterium sp. MCBA15_004. The sequence continues at coordinate 2,370,199 of NZ_CP126266.1, forward strand.
GTGCACGCCGTGCTCGCGCGTGAGCTTGTCGGCCAGGCGGAACGCGGTGTTCAGGCCGCCGAAGAACGGCATGTCGACGTCCGGGATGAACCAGTTGATCGTCCGGACGGCGCGCGGGCCCGTCGTCCGGGCGTGCAGTTCGTGCACGCGTTCGACGGTCCCGTGCGTGATCGAGGCGACGCCGAGCAGCGACTTCGCCTCGTCGGAGATCGACGAGCTCTGCGCGACCTTCGTGTAGGCCCGACCGAGCACCGCGAAGGCGAGCTGGACCGGCTTCGGGTCGCGGGTGCTCGCGAAGCGCGGCACCGCGGACAGCCGGGAGACGTTCGGCGACGAGTACGGGTCGCCGTTCTGGAGCCACGGGTGGTAGCGCCAGTAGCTGGCGTAGAAGTCCTCCATCGGCACCGAGGTGCCGCGGGTGATCGACTCGTAGTGGCGCACCATGTCGAACGGGATGACCACGTTGCGGCGGCCCGCGATGATCTGGTCGAGGCCGAGCACGACGTCGCTACCGGTGAGGATGAAGCGCTCGTCGAGGCCGTTCACCGCCTCGAAGTGCTCGCGGCTGATCGCGACGCACGCGCCCGTGACCGCGAGCGAGTCGCGGTACCACCGGGTCGAGCCGAGCAGCGTCTCGCTCCCGGGACGCATGCCCGTGAACAGGTTGTCGGCGAACCCGTTCGGGCCGACCATCACGCCGCCGTGCTGGATGAGCCCGTCGCCCTGGCGGTGCTGCATGCCCACCGTCGCGACGCCGTCGCGCTCGAGCATGCCGACCATGTCCCGGAGCCACGTCGGGTCGACGATCTCCGTGTCGTCGTTGAGCATCACCACGACGTCGCCGTCGGTCGAGCGCACGCCGACGTTGTTCACGCGCGAGTAGTTGAACGGCGTCTCGGTCCACCAGATGACCTTCGGCACGATGCCGTGCTCGCCGGCCGCGTACCAGGCCGCGCGCTCCTCGGTCTCGCCGCCGTTGTCGACGACGGTGACGTCGAACTCGGGGTAGTCGGTGCGGGCCAGGCTCGGCAGCAGGCGGTCGAGGTTCCCGCGGTTGTGCCGGGTCGGGATGACGATCGACACCTTCGGCCACGCCTGCGGCTCGAAGGAGACCCGGACGACGCCGTCCTGCGGTCGCGTCGAGACGGTGTGGCCCTGCGACTCGAGCACCTCGCGCACCATCGCCGCGTCGGCGGGCAGCGCGCGCCACGCCGTCTCGTCGACGCGCTCGGAGAGCAGCACGCGCGAGACGTTGCCGACGGTGCGCTCCTCGAGGTCGGCGGAGAGCAGGAACCGCCAGACACCGCGGTCGGACAGGTCCGCCTCCGGCACCTGGGCGACGGTCGCCCGGCTCGCCGCGAACGCGCGCCCGACGTAGTTCGCGCCGAGGAGCATCTCGGGCGACCACATCGGGCGGAACCGCGGCGAGGTCCGACGGCCGCGCTTGCCGATGTGGTCGGAGTCGAGCACGATGAGCCGGAGCGCCGGGTCGATGCGGTGCAGGCGGGCGATGTCCGTGAACGCGTTCGAGCGCAGCACGCTCCCACCGCGCAGGAACATGTAGAAGTCGGCGTCGGTCTGCTCGAGGATGCGCTCGAACGTCGTGCCGCGCGGCACGACGACCACCTGCACGTCCGCGTCACCGCGCTGACCCTGGACGCTCTCGCGGGTCTCCTGGTCGGCCTTCGGGTCCGTGGACTCGACGACCACGGCGAACCGCGTCTCCGACATCCGCTCGAGCGGTGCGTGCGGGATGCGACGCTGCTGCGCGAGGAAGTCGTGGTACGACTCGAACCCGGCGGAGCGCTGCGGGACCTTGGCGAACAGCTGCCGGGTGTCGGCCACCCAGGAGCGCGCGCCCTTGTAGGAGTGGTAGCTCGCGATCGCGATCCCGCGGCCTCGCGAGTTCATCGGGAGCGACTTCCGTGCGCTCTCGACGGCCCAGACCCTGAAGTTGTGCAGCAACGATCCTTCTCCCACTGGTGGCGGTTGACTCCGGCAGTCTAGGGGGTGCTCATCGGGCGCCGACCGACGCGACGGCGTCCAGGTAGGTCGCCCCGTACCGCTCGGTCGGCTCGAGCACGGCCCCCTCGGCCCACTCGTTCCAGGCGTTGAGGAACACCACGGGCGCGTCCGGGGTCACCCGCTCCGCGGACCGGACGGCCTCGGCCAGCCAGCGTCGGAAGGTGAAGGGGTTCGCTCCGTACCAGACGTCGGGAGCGAGCTGCCGCCGAGCCGTGTTGTCGAACCCGACCATCACGCCGGGGGCCACCGCGCCGTACCCCTCCGGGAGGCGCAGGCGCGAGATCGCCCCGTCCGCCGTGCCCCGGTAGCTGAGGATGCGGCCCGCGAAGTCCGGACGGACCCCGAGCTGCCCCTGCTCCTTCCAGTGCCACTCGTGGTTGTGCGGCGGGAAGCCCATCAGTCCGTCGAGCCCGGAGTCCTCGATGCCGTCGGCGTCGAGCCCGTCGAACACCGCGCCGACGTCCACGCCGAGCACGTGCAGCGGTCCGACGCCGGCCGCGTCCGCACGCCGACGCCACTCCGCGATGGTCGCGCGGTGGTCCGGCAGGTGTGCCGGGCGGTACACCGCGATCACGGCGGCGCCGCGGATGCGGAACCAGCGCGGGTCGCCCAGCAGCGGGAGCAGGTGGTCGATGAAGTCCTCGGCGGGGACCTGGTCGTAGTCCTGGGCGATCAGGACGCTGTCGCCCCGGCCGTCCCAGGTGCGGGTCCAGTCCTCGTTCGCCCACATCACACAGAACCGCTGGTCGGTGTCGCTCGCGGCGAGGCGCTCGAGCGGCATGTCCATCAGGCGCTTGCCCGCGAACCAGTAGTGGTAGTACATGAACGCCCCGATGCCGGCGTCCCGCGCGAGGCGGGTCTGGGCGGCCCGGACCTCGTCGCGGTGCAGGTCGTAGAACCCGAGCGCGCCGGGCAGCATCGGCTGCGCGTGCCCGTGGTAGTCGGGGACGGCGCGCGTGACGTTCGTCCACTCGGTGAAGCCGGCGCCCCACCACGCGTCGTTCTCCGGGAAGGTGTGGAACTGCGGCAGGTAGAAGGGCACGAGCTCGGCGCGCACCGCCGGCTCGGGCCGTCGTGCGGGCAGGTCGTCGACGGCCGACACGGTCAGACCGCTCTCCACGGTGAGCACCCCGAGCAGCCGCTCGACGGCGTGCGCCGTGGTGCCGTCGATCTCGCCGCGCTCGTCCGGGAAGTCGTCGCGGTCCATCCGCAGGGCACGGAGGCCGCGGAGCACGAAGCCCTTCGTCCAGTACACCGAGCCGGCCGGGAACCGCAGGTCGATGACGAGGTCCTCGAGCTCGAGGCGTCGCAGCAGCGACCGGACGCCGTGCTCGTCGGCGCCCCAGTGCTCGGCGCCGACGATGGACGCGCCCGAGGTCACCATGCCCGCGTCGGTGTGCCGGAGCGCCTCGATCACGCGCGCGACCTGGTCGCGGTCGCCGAGCACGGCGTCGAGCAGTTCGCCGCGCCAGTCGGCTCCGCTCCCCTGCAGCGACTCGTGGTCGGCGCGCCAGGCCGATCGCTTCGTGTGCACCTTGAGCACGGCGTCGTAGCCGTCGAGCAGCCCGGCGTTCACGACGGACACGAGCGGCAGGACGTCGCGACCGCGGTTCTCGATCGGCAGGACGACGACGCGGCGCACCAGGTCGAGCGCGCTCGTGTCGACCGCGACGTCCACGCCCTCGGTCACCGTGACCACGAGGTCGAACGGCTCGGGCACGGACCGCAGCCGCTCGACGAGCCCGGGCAGCAGTTCCGGGTAGTGCACGTGCAGCACGACCGCCACGCGCGGGGGCGCGTCGCGCTCCGCCGGGGTGCGATCGCGGTCGGCCGCGGCGACCAGGTCGCGCCAGTGCTCGGGGAACCCGACGAAGCGGCCGCCGGAGCGTCGCTGCACCCAGGTGCCGAAGTCGTAGGACGGCAGGGCCGCGGTCTCGGCGGCGGCGGCCTCGCGGAGCAGTGCCCGTCCGAGGCTGATGCGGTACCGCCCCAGGCGTCGCTTCGCCCCGGCCCACGTTCGGATCCTGATGATGTCGCCCCTTCCGATCGCGAGGAGCGAGGGTCGGACCGCTGCTCCAGGCGGTCTATCGTAGTATCTCCGCGGCGATCGTCAGGTCGCCGCCGGTCTGCGCGTCCGCGTGACCGAAGCCCCCGTGAGGAGACCGCAGCACATGCCAGACGCGAGCGCAGTGGCCAACGAACGTGCGGAGCGGCTCGCCACCGAGCCCTGGCAGCACGCCGGGGCGAACGGCAGCGGACTCGTCGGGTTCGCCAACACCGTCCGCGACATCTGGGTCCAGCGCGAACTGCTCGGCATGCTCACGAAGCGCGAGCTGAAGGCCCGGTACAAGGACTCGTCGCTCGGCTTCCTCTGGAGCCTCGCCCGGCCGCTCACGCAGCTGTTCATCTACTACGTGGTGCTCGGGACGTTCCTCGGCAACGCCAAGGCGATCGACAACTTCGCGATCTACATCTTCTCCGGCCTGACGATCTTCACCGTCTTCCAGGAGATCGTCGGCGCCGGCACCGCGTCCATCGTGGTGAACGCGGGGCTCGTCAAGAAGGTCTACCTGCCGCGCGAGATCTTCACGCTGTCCTCGGTCGGGTCGTCGCTGTTCAACTTCCTCATCCAGTTCGCCATCCTGCTCGTCGCGGCGCTCGCGCTGCAGACCGTGGCGTTCGGCTGGGACCTGCTCTACGGCGTGGGTGCCCTCGTCCTGACGATCGTGTACGCCGTCGCGCTCGCGCTCCTGCTCGGCGCCCTGAACGTGTACCTCCGCGACGTCCAGTACCTCGTCGAGGTCGTGCTCATGCTCGCCATGTGGGGCTCGCCGATCGTCTACTCGTGGACGCAGGTCGCCGACCGCGTGCCCGGCTGGCTCACCGAGATCTACCTCAACAACCCCGTCACCATCGCCGTGATCGGCTTCCAGCAGGCGATGTGGGGCGAGACGAGCCACGGCACCACGCCGGACCACCTCGCCACCCGCATGCTCGTCGCGCTCGTCGTCGGCCTCGTGCTGCTGTTCGTCTCGCAGCGGGTCTTCTCCCGCCTGCAGGGCAACTTCGCCCAGGAGCTCTGATCGATGTCCCCCGCCACCCCCATCGTCCGCGTCCAGGACGTCTCCAAGCGGTTCGTGCTGCACAAGGAGAAGAGCCTCAAGGAGCGCGTCCTCAGCGCCGGTCGGAACAGCGCGTTCCGTGAGGACTTCTGGGCCCTCCGCAACGTCGACCTCGAGATCGACTCCGGCTCGACGGTCGGGCTCATCGGGCCGAACGGCTCGGGCAAGTCGACGCTGCTGAAGACCATCGGCGGGATCATCCAGCCGACGAGCGGCTCCGTCGTGCGCCGGGGTCGGATGGCCGCGCTGCTCGAGCTCGGCGCGGGCTTCCACGCCGACCTGACCGGCCGCGAGAACGTCTACCTGAACGCGTCGATCCTCGGGCTCTCGCGCACCCAGACCGACCGCTACTTCGACGACATCGTCGACTTCTCCGGCATCGCGGAGTTCATCGACACGCAGGTGAAGTTCTACTCGAGCGGCATGTACGTCCGGCTCGCGTTCGCCGTCGCGGTGCACGTCGACCCCGACCTGCTCCTCGTGGACGAGGTCCTCGCCGTCGGCGACGAGGCGTTCCAGAAGAAGTGCCTCGACAAGATCGCGTCGTTCCAGGCCGAGGGCCGGACGATCGTGCTCGTCACGCACACGCTGAACCAGATCACCGACCTCTGCTCCCGCGCGCTCGTGCTCGCCCGGGGCAACGTCATGTTCGACGGCGACCCGACGGACGCCGTGAGCGTGCTGCGCTCCGGGTTCCAGACCACCATCGACGCGGACGCCGCCAACGCCGAGCGTCCGGCCCAGGCCGCGACCCCCGCGTTCGACATCGCCCGGGTGCGTTCGATCGTGGTCGACGGCGAGCACGACCGGAGCACCGACCAGGTCGTCGTCGCCCCGGACCGTCCGCTCACCATCGACGTCGAGCTCGACGCGAAGACGCAGCTCGACGACTGGGGCATCGGCGTGCACGTCGACAACCCGTTCGGGCAGGTCGTGGTCGGCACGCACACCGACATGCTCAAGGTGCCGACACCGTCGTTCCAGGGCTCCCGGACGGTGCGCTTCACGTTCTCCGACGTCCGTCTCGGCGGCGGCGAGTACCGCGTCACCAGCGCGCTGTTCGGCCGCGGCGGCCAGGAGATCCACCGCCTCACCGAGGGCGCGACCTTCACGGTCCGCCCGAACAGCAGCTCGTACGGTCCGATCGGCGCCGCAGCCGCGATCCAGTTCTGACGCCGGTGGCGCCTGCGGTCGAGGTCGTCGTCGTCAACTGGCGACGCGCGGACCTGACGATCGAGTGCGTCGAGTCGCTCCTCCCCCAGCTCGCGGAGGTCGACGCCGTCGTCACGGTCGTCGACAACGCGTCCGGCGACGGCTCGGTCGAGCGGCTGCGGAGCGCCCTGCCCGGGGTGCGCGTCCTGGAGAGCCCCGTCAACGGCGGCTTCGGCGCGGGTGTCGACCTCGCCGCGGGTGCCTCGACCGCCGACGTGCTCGTGCTGCTCAACAACGACGCGGTCGCGCGGCCCGGCTTCCTCCGGGCCCTGACCGCCCCGGTCCTCGACGGCAGCGTCACCGGCGCCACGACGGCCAGGATCCTCCTGCGCGCCGAGCCCGGCGAACCGGTCCGCACCAACTCGACCGGCAACGTCGTCGACCGGTCCGGCAACGGCGGCGACCGGGACTGGCTCGTCCCGCACCCCGCCGACGCCGACCCGGAGGTGTTCGGCTTCTGCGGCGGCGCCTGTGCGATCGCGATGCCGGCGTTCCGCCAGGCCGGCGGGTTCGACGAGTCGCTCTTCATGTACTACGAGGACACCGACCTCAGCTGGCGACTGCGCCGTCTCGGGCACGGCGTCCGGTTCGTCGGCGACGCGGTCGCGGTGCACCGGCACGCGTCCTCGCTCGGGACCGGGTCGGCGGGGTTCGTCACCGCCAACACGCGGAACCGCGTGGTCGTGGCGGTCAAGAACGCCCCGTGGGGCGTCGTCGCCCGCGCCGTGGCGCGGACGGTCGTCCGCACCGCCCTCGACAGCGCGGCCCGCGACCCGCGCGCACGCGACCGTGGGCGCGCCGAGCGGCACGGAATCGCCCAGGCCGTGACGCGCCTCCCGGCCGCGCTCCGCGCCCGACGCACCATCGACCGGACCGCCACCGCGCCGCGTCCCCGACTCGACGGCTGACCCGGCCGGGAGGCGCGCCCCGCCTCCGCTGGTCGCGTCCGGCCCGTCGTCGTCCCGGACGCGACGCAGTCCGCGCGCAGCGCGGCGCGGTCAGCGCTTGGAGCTGAGCCGCAGCGCCTCGCGGCGCACGCGGTCCCGGACCCGTTCCGCGACCAGGCGCGGCCCGCCCTGCCGCAGCAGCCGTGCGAAGGTCCGCACGTCGTCCAGACGGGTGCGTGCCGGTAGCGGCGGCGGGTCCTCGACCATGTTCCAGATCGGCACCTGGCTGCGCTCGGGCGCGTCCATGAAGTCGAGCAGCGGGCCGAGCACGCGCTCCCAGGTCATCGCGGTCGCGAGGTCGCGGGACGCAGCCGCCCACGCCTCGCGGGCCGGTGCGTCGCGGGCAGCCCGGACGATCGCCGCGGCCAGGGCGTCCACGTCGCCGACCGGCACGGTGATCCCGTTGCCGTGCTGCTCGACGAGGTCGGCGAACACGTCGCCCTCGCTCGTGATGATCGGCAGGCCGGCCCACAGGTAGTCGAGGTTGCGGGTGCGGAAGCTGAAGCGGGTCTCGAGCCCCGCGGGGTGCGTGGTGACCCCCACGTCGGCCTCGGCGAGGTAGCCGGCGCGCTCGTCGTAGGGCACCCACTCCTCGTTGAACACCACGTGCGTCCCGAGGATCCCGAGCTCGCGGGCCAGGCTGACCGCCTGGTCCGGGACCGCGTGTCCGTCGAGCCAGGCGTTCGGGTGCACCTTCGCCATGAAGAACAGCCGCAGCTCGGGGACCTCGTGCCGTGCGACGTCGACCGCGCGGATGAGGGTCAGCGGGTCGAACCAGTCGTAGATGCCGCCGCCCCAGACGAGGACGAAGTCGTCGGTGCCGATCCCGTCGACGACACCGCGCAGGACACCCGTCGTCGGTTCGAAGGGCTGGTCGGTGACCCCGAACGGGGCGATGCGCACGAGGTCGTCGATGCTCCCGCTGCCGTCACCCGCCGCCGCGCCGGCGCGACCGTTCACCGGGCGCACCCGACCGAGCGCGGCCAGCTGGCCGATCCAGAGGTCCCGCTGTCGGTCGTTGGCGCAGAGCACCAGGTCGGCCCGGGAGAGCTGCGCGTTGAGCTCCTTCGTCAGCTCGCTCACGACGCGGGTCTCCTCATCGCGGTCGAAGCCGTGCTGGCGCCCGAGGAACTCCAGGTGGAACGGGTCGTAGAGGTCCATCACCTGGATCTGCGGGCGCACCGCCAACCAGGGCATCGAGGCGTAGAAGCCGCCCTGGAAGACGACGACGTCGGACTCGTCGACCAGCGCCTCGGCGTTGTCGCCGCGGAACTCGACGACGCGGAAGCCCTCGCCCTCGCGCGAGACGGACCGTGAGGACGCGATGGTCACGTGGTGGTTGCGGGCGGTGAGCGCGCGGGCGATCTCCCACGCGCGGATCGCCGGGCCGGCGAGGCGCTCGGAGATCGGCTCGCCCACGATGAGGAGCACGCGCGCGCGAGCAGGGACACGGGTTGTGGTCACCTGAGCGAGCGTAGCGGCTGGCGGGGTCCGTTATGCTTGACGCTGCCCTGCCAGCCGAGAGGAACCGTACAGCTCCATGACCGTTCCGCTGCTGATCGACGGGACGGCGGTGCCGGAACGTCTCGGGGGCGTGGGGCGCTACCTCGAGGGGCTCGTCGCCGGCCTGCACGAACTCGGTGCGCCGTTCGCGCTCGTCCTGCGCCGCGGACACGTCGAGCACTTCCGGGCGATCGCCCCGTCGGCGCGCATCACCGTGGCCCCGGACTGGATCCGTTCGCGACCGCTGCGCTTCGTCTGGGAGCAGTTCGGACTCCCCCTGCTCCGCCTGCGCGCCGGCGCCCGGGTGCTGCACTCCCCCCACTACACGTTCCCGCTCCTGGCGCACCGCACGGTCGTCACGCTGCACGACGCGACCTTCTTCACCGACCCGGGCGCGCACGTGCCGGTCAAGCGCTGGTTCTTCCGCGCCTGGACCCGCGCCGCACTCGCTCGTCGCCGCGTCTGCCTCGTGCCGAGCGCCGCGACCGCCGACGCCCTCCGCGCCCACGTCCGACCGGTGCGGGCCGAGCTCGCGGTGGCACACCACGGCGTCGACCGCCGGGTCTTCCACGAGCCGAGCGACGCCGACGTCGCGGCCGCGGCAGCCGAGGTCGGCCTCGATCGCGGGCGCGGGTGGATCGCGTTCCTGGGGACGATCGAACCGCGCAAGAACGTCGGCCCGCTCGTCGAGGCCCACCGCCGGCTCCGTCGCGACCACCCGGGCACGCCCGACCTCGTCGTCGCGGGACAGCGCGGGTGGGACCCGGTCGCGGCCGCCGCCCTCGACGCCGTGGGGCCGCAGGACGGCGTGCACGAGGTCGGCTACCTGCCCGTCGAGACCCTGCCCGGTCTGCTCGGCGGCGCCACGGTCGTGGCCTACCCGAGCTCCGCCGAGGGCTTCGGGCTGCCCGTGCTCGAGGCGATGGCGACGGGCGCGTGCGTGCTGACCACCGACCGCACCGCACTGCCCGAGGTCGGCGGCGACGCGGTCGCGTACACCGAACCCGACGCGGCAGCGATCGCCGAGGCGCTCCGCTCGCTCCTCGCCGACCCCGACCGCCGCGACGCACTCGGCACGGCAGCGGTCACCCGCGCCGCCGGGTTCACCTGGGCCGCGACCGCGCGCGCCCACCTCGACGCCTTCCGGAGCGCGCGATGAGCCGCGTCGCCGTCGTCACCGTCGCGTACGACTCGACCGACGCCCTCGACGGCTTCCTCGCGAGCGTGCGCGCGTCCGACGGGTACGCCGACGTCGACGTGGTCGTGGTCGACAACGCCTCGTCGGAGCAGGCCGCCGAGCGGGCCGTCGCCGAGCGCCACGGTGCCCGGTTCGTCGACCTGCCCGACAACCGCGGCTACGGCGGCGGTGTCGCGGCGGGCGTGGCGACGCTCGGCGCCGACGTCGAGTACGTGCTCGTGTCCAACCCGGACGTCGAGGTCACCCCCGGTGCGATCGGAACACTCGTCGAGGCCGCGACCCGGACCCCGGACGGCGCCGTCTTCGGCCCGCGCATCATCGACGCCGACGGCGAGGTGTACCCGTCGGCGCGGAACCTGCCGTCGATCCGGACCGGGATCGGGCACGCCGCGTTCGGACGGATGTGGCCGGGCAACCCGTGGTCGGTGCGGTACAAGGCCGAACGTGACACCGACCGCGAGCGCGACGCCGGGTGGCTCTCCGGGGCGTGCCTGCTCGTCCGGCGGGACCGCTTCGCGGCGCTCGGCGGGTTCGACGAGGGCTACTTCATGTACTTCGAGGACGTCGACCTCGGCGCCCGCGTCACCGAGGCCGGCTGGGCGAACCGGTACGTCCCGAGCGCCGTCGTCACGCACAGCGGCGCGCACTCGACGGCCCGCAACGTGAAGCGGATGGAGCGCGAGCACCACAGGAGCGCCTACCGCTTCCTGTCCCGTCGGTACGACGCGTGGTGGCTCGCGCCCCTGCGGCTCGTGCTCCGCGTCGGGCTCACCGCACGCGCGCGCTGGGTCACCCGCGGGCAGCGCTGACCCCGTCCCGACGCCTCCGGCACGTGCAGGACGCCCCGGCCTCGTCGAGGCCGGGGCGTCCCGTGTCAGGTGTCCCGTCGGACGGTCGCGGTCAGCGGCCGAGGAGTCGACGCAGGTACACGCCGTACCCGCTCTTGACCAGCGGCGCGGCGATCTGCGCGAGCGCGTCGTCGTCGATCCAGCCGTTGCGCCAGGCGATCTCCTCGATGCAGCCGATCTTGCTGCCCTGGCGGTCCTCGATGACCTTGACGTACTCGGACGCCTGCATCATCGACTCGAACGTGCCGGTGTCCAGCCACGCCGTGCCACGGTCCAGGACCTGCACGCTCAGGGAGCCGTCCTCGAGGTAGCGCTCGTTGACCGTCGAGATCTCGAGCTCGCCGCGCGCGCTCGGCTCGATCGTCTTCGCGATCTCGACGACGCGGTTGTCGTAGAAGTACAGACCGGGCACCGCGTAGTCGGACTTCGGCTGCTCCGGCTTCTCCTCGATGGACAGCGCGCGGAACTCGTCGTCGAACTCGACCACGCCGTACGCGGTCGGGTCGGCGACCTGGTACGCGAAGATCGTGGCACCGGCCACCTCGGTGTTCTTCCGCAGGTTCGTGCCGAGACCCGTGCCGTGGAAGATGTTGTCGCCGAGGACGAGCGCGACGCTGTCGTCGCCGATGAACTCCTCGCCGATGACGAACGCCTGCGCGAGACCGTCGGGCGAGGGCTGGACGGCGAACTCGATCGTCATGCCGAGGTGCGAGCCGTCGCCGAGCAGGGCGCGGAACTGCTCGTTGTACTCCGGCGTCGTGATGACCAGGACCTCGCGGATGCCCGCCATCATGAGCGTCGACAGGGGGTAGTAGACCATCGGCTTGTCGTAGATCGGCATCAGCTGCTTGCTGATGCCCTTCGTGATCGGCCAGAGACGCGTGCCGGAACCCCCGGCGAGGATGATGCCCTTCACGGGGACCCCTTTACTGCTTCGTCCGGAGGGACTCGGTGTACGCGACGCACTCCTCGTACGTCGGCAGCAGGCCCTGCTCGGCGGCCTGCTCGAGCGTCGGTGCGCTCGTGTCCTTCTCGGACAGGACGGGCTCGCCGATGCCGCTCGGGAGCTCGAGACCGACGGTCGGGTCGAGGATGCTGATCCCCTTCTCGCGCTGCGGGTCGTAGTGGGCGCTGACGAGGTAGTTGACCGTGGACTGGTCCTCGAGGGCGACGATCGCGTGACCGAGGCCCTCGGACAGGTACACCGCCCGGCGGTCGACGTCGTCGATGCGCACGGAGTCCCACTGGCCGAACGTCGGCGAGCCGACCCGGATGTCGACGATGTAGTCGATGAACGCCCCGCGGACGGCCGTGACGTACTTCGCCTGGCTCGGCGCGACGAGCGCGTAGTGGATCCCGCGCGCGACCCCGCGCGCCGAGATCGACATGTTCACCTGGCGGAGGTCGAGCGGGTGTCCCACGGTGTCCTCCAGCACGTCGGCACGGTACGCCTCGAGGAAGGCCCCCCGTGCGTCGCCGTGCTGGACGGGGGTGAACTCCCACGCGCCTTGGATCTTCAGTTCGCGGATCTGCACCCGGACACCCTAGCAACCGGCCGTCGGTGCGGACACGCTCCCGCTAGACTGCCCGCCGACCGTCGAACCGATCACTGTTAGGAACAAGCGCGTGAAGATCCTCGTCACCGGAGGGGCCGGCTTCATCGGCTCGAACTTCGTCCGCAGAACCCTCGAGGACGCCTACGCCGGCCTCGAAGGGGCCGAGGTCGTCGTCTACGACGCCCTGACCTACTCGGGCAACCTCGAGAACCTGGCACCGGTGGCCGACTCGCCGCGCTACTCCTTCGTGCAGGGCGACATCCGCGACGCCGCGAAGCTCGACGAGGTCGTCCCGACCGTCGACGCGATCGTGCACTTCGCCGCCGAGTCGCACGTCGACCGCTCGGTCCGCGACTCCGGCATCTTCGTCGAGACGAACGTCGTCGGCACCCAGCGTCTGCTCGACGCGGCGCTGCGCCACGGCACGGAGCGCTTCGTGCACGTCTCCACCGACGAGGTCTACGGCTCGATCAGCGAGGGCTCGTGGGACGAGGAGCGCCCGCTCGAGCCGAACTCGCCGTACTCGGCATCGAAGGCCGGCAGCGACCTGCTCGCGCGGAGCTACCACCGCACCCACGGGCTGAACCTCTCGATCACGCGCTGCTCGAACAACTACGGGCCGTACCACTTCCCCGAGAAGGTCATCCCGCTCTTCGTGACGAACCTGATCGACGACCGCCACGTGCCGCTCTACGGCGAGGGCGACAACATCCGCGACTGGCTGCACGTCGACGACCACACGCGTGGCATCGCGATGGTGCTCACCCGCGGTCGCGCCGGCGAGATCTACAACATCGGCGGCGGCACCGAGCTGACGAACAAGGAGCTCACCCAGCTGCTCCTCGACGCCACCGGCAAGGACTGGTCGTACGTCGACCGCGTCCAGGACCGCCTCGGTCACGACCTCCGCTACTCGGTCGACATCTCGAAGATCCAGGCCGAGCTCGGCTACGAGCCGCAGGTGCCCTTCGAGCAGGGCCTCGCGGACGTCGTGCAGTGGTACCGCGACAACCGTTCGTGGTGGGAGCCGCTGAAGGAGCGGGCCGCGCTCGCGTGAGCCGGACCGACACCATGACCCGGTACCTCATCACCGGCGCGAGCGGCATGCTCGGCCAGGACCTGCAGCACGCCCTCGCGGGTGAGTCGGTGACGGCCCTCGGCCGGGCCGACCTGGACGTCACCGACGCGGACGCGGTCGACGCGGCCGTCGCCGGGCACGACGTCGTCATCAACTCGGCCGCGTACACCAAGGTGGACGACGCCGAGACGCACGAGGACGACGCGCACGCGGTCAACGCCACCGGGCCCGAGCTGCTCGCCCGTGCGGCGGTGCGACACGGTGCGCGACTGATCACCGTGTCGACCGACTACGTCTTCGACGGCCACGGCACCGCGCCCTACGCCGAGGACGCCCCGACCGACCCGATCAACGCCTACGGCCGCACCAAGGCCGACGGCGAGCGCCTGGTGCGCGAGATCGCACCGGACTCGTCGTACGTCGTGCGGACCGCGTGGATCTACGGCGCGCACGGGCCGAACTTCGCCGCGACGATGCTCCGGCTCGCCGCCTCGCACGAGACCGTCAGCGTCGTGACCGACCAGGTCGGGCAGCCGACGTGGACCGGCGACCTCGCGGCCCGGATCGTCGAGCTCGCCCGCTCGGACGCTCCCGCCGGGATCTACCACGGCACGAACGCGGGCCAGGCGTCCTGGTTCGACTTCACCCGGGCGATCTTCGCCGAGAACGGTCTGGACCCGGAGCGCGTGCTGCCGACCGACAGCGGCGCCTTCGTGCGTCCCGCCGCCCGGCCCGCGTACAGCGTCCTCGGGCACGAGGGCTGGGCGCGCGCGGGCATGGCACCGATGCGCGACTGGCGCGAGGCACTGACCGCGGCCGTCCAGGCCGGCGCGCTCAGCCGCTGACCGACCCGTACCCGGCCCGTCGCCGCGCGACGGGCCGGGTGCGCCCCCGCGACCCGGCCCCGAGCCTCCAGACCGCCCCTGGTAGTGTCGGGGCCCGACGGGCCGCGCCGCCGGTCGGTCCGCCCCGGAAGGAACCACCCGAATGACGACCCTCCGCATGATCGTGGACCAGGTGATCGCCCCGGTCCCCGGCGGGATCGGCCGCTACGCGGAGGAACTGACCCGGCAGCTCATCGCCACCGCACCGTCCGGCTGCGAGGTCGAGGGCATCGTGTCCGCGTGCTCGCCGGCCGACCTCGAGCGCATCACGACGCTGCTCCCCGGGCTGACCGAGCTGCAGCGGCTCGCGCTCCCCCGCCGCGAGCTCTCGCTGGCGTGGCAGGCCGGGATCGTCGGCTCCGCCGCGCAGGGCCTGGTGCACGCGCCGAGCGTGCTCGCTCCCCTCGTCCGGCACGACCGCGTGGCCGAGCCCGGCCGACAGGTCGTCGTCACGGTGCACGACACGGTGCCGTGGACACACCCCGAGACGCTCACGCCCCGCGGCGTGCACTTCCACAAGGCGATGGTGCACCGTGCGTGGAAGCACGCCGACGCCGTCGTCGTGCCGACCCACGCGGTCGCCGCAGCCCTCAACGAGATCCGGCGCTTCGACGACCGCCTCCGGGTCATCGGCGGCGCCCCGAGCCCGCGACTGCAGGTGCCCGTCGACGCCGACGTGCGCGCCGAGCGCCTCGGGCTCCCGGAGCGCTACGTGCTCGCGGTCGGGACGCTCGAACCGCGCAAGGGCCTCCGGCACCTGATCACCGCCATGGCCCACCCGGACGCACCCTCGGACGTGCCGCTCGTCATCGCCGGGCCGGACGGCTGGGGCGACGTCGACGTGTACGGGCTCGCCGAGGCGGCAGGGCTCCCCCGCGAGCGCCTGCTCGTGCTCGGCCGGCTGTCGGACGCCGACCTCGCCGTCGCCTACGACCGGGCAACGGTGTTCGTGTTCCCGAGCCTCGCCGAGGGGTTCGGCCTGCCGGTCATCGAGGCGATGCACTTCGGCACCCCGGTCGTGCACTCGGACGACCCCGCGGTGCGCGAGGTCGCCGCGGACGCGGGCGTCACCGTCGAGCGGGACCCGCGGGACTCCTACCCGGAGCGGCTCGCGCAGGCGGTCTACCAGGTCGTCAGCGACCGGGTGCTCGCGGACCGGATGGCGATCGCCGGGCCGGACCGGGCGCGCATGTACGACTGGCGGGACAGCGCCGTCGCGACCTGGCAGCTGCACGCGGACCTGTAGGCGCGCCGACCGCTCGGCGCGCGGACGGATCGGCGCGGTCGCTGCGGCGGGTGCTCCGTCTGGTGGCCGCCCCTGCGGCGGACGGTCCGTCTGGTGGTCGCCCCTGCGGCGGACGGTCCGTCCGGTGGTCACCGGGTCCCGGCCGGGAGGCGCGGGTCGGCCCCGCCGTCCGGCCTGCGCCCGGTGGGCGGTCACCCGGTGCCCGATCGCGACGGTGGCGAGCGGTGCCCGGTGTGGGACCGGCCCGCCGTCAGAGCGCGTCGCGCAGGCGAGCGGCCTTCTCCTCGACGAGCTGCTCGAGTTCCGCAGCGTGTTCGGCGAGGCGCTCCGCGACGGCGGGGTCCGACGACCCGATGATGCGCGCCGCCAGCAGCCCGGCGTTCGCAGCCCCGTTGATCGCGACCGTGGCGACCGGGATCCCGGCCGGCATCTGCACGATCGACAGCAGCGAGTCGAGGCCGTCGAGGCGTGCCAGCTGCACCGGCACGCCGATCACGGGCAGGGTCGTCATCGAGGCCACCATGCCGGGCAGGTGCGCGGCACCCCCGGCCCCGGCGATCACGACGCGGATCCCCCGGCCGGCGGCGGCCCGGGCGAACCGGACCATCTTGTCGGGGGTCCGGTGTGCCGAGACGACGTCCGCCTCGAACGGGATGCCGAGCTGGTCGAGGGTGTCCGCGGCGGCCCGCATGGTGGGCCAGTCCGAGTCGGAACCCATGATGATCGAGACGAGGGGGGCGGCTGCGCTTCCGGTCACGGCACGAGCCTAGCCGAGCGCCCCGGCCGGCTCAGTCGTCGAAGTGCGCGGCGGCCGAGCGCGCCCGGTAGACGACGTCGTCGAGGTCGTCACCGAGCACCGTCACGTGACCGATCTTGCGGCCGGGCCGCGGCGCCTTGCCGTAGAAGTGGTACTTCGCCTCCGGGAAGGCGGCCAGCGCTGCCGGGTAGCGCGCCGCGAGGTCGCCGTCGCCTGGCCCCCCGAGCACGTTGATCATCACGGCCGCGGGGGCGTGTGCGCCCGTCGCGCCGAGCGGCAGGTCGAGCACGGCCCGCAGGTGCTGCTCGAACTGGCTCGTCGTCGCGCCGTCGATCGTCCAGTGCCCGGTGTTGTGCGGACGCATCGCCAGCTCGTTGACCAGCAGACGGTCGTCGGCGGTCTGGAACAGCTCTACGGCGAGGACGCCGGTGACGCCGAGCTCGGTCGCGATCCGCACCGCGGTCTCCTCGGCGACGTCCGCGAGTCGCCCGGCGCTGTCCGGGGCCGGGGCGAGCACCTCGGCACAGACGCCGTCACGCTGCACGGTCTCGACGAGCGGCCAGGCGACGACCTCGCCGGACGGGCGACGGGCGACGGACTGCGCGAGTTCCCGGGTGAAGGGCACGAGCTCCTCGACGAGCAGGGCCTGGTCACCGGCGGCCTCGGCGACCGCGACGAACCAGTCGGCGACGTCGGCGGGGTCCGAGACGACCCGGACGCCCTTGCCGTCGTAGCCCCCGCGCGGGGTCTTCACCACGGCACGACCCCCGTGGTCGGCC
This sequence comes from Curtobacterium sp. MCBA15_004, assembly GCF_001865055.2. Classification (NCBI taxonomy): domain Bacteria; kingdom Bacillati; phylum Actinomycetota; class Actinomycetes; order Micrococcales; family Microbacteriaceae; genus Curtobacterium; species Curtobacterium sp. MCBA15_004. Next base: position 2,387,354 of record NZ_CP126266.1, read on the forward strand.
AGGAACCGGCCGAGCTCCTCGGCGTCGTGCACCGCTGCCCAGTCCGGGACGGCGATCCCGAGGTCGCTGAGGCGTCGGCGCATCACGATCTTGTCCTGTGCGACCGCGAGCGGTGCCGGTCCGGGCCGGACCGCGACGCCCGCTTCCTCGAGCCGACGCAGCACGTCCTGCGGCACGTGCTCGTGGTCGAAGGTCACGACGTCGACGTCCCGCGCGAAGGCGAGCACGGTCTCGGCGTCGTGGTAGTCGCCCTCCGCGGTCGCCGCGATGGCCGCCGACATGCCCGGCCCCTCGGCGAGCACTCGGATGTCGATGCCCAGCTCCACGGCGGCCGGCACCATCATCCGTGCCAGCTGACCTCCACCGATGACCCCGACCCGCAACGCCATGCTGTGTGTTCCTTCCGTCGTCCCACCGTCCGGTGACAGCGGATTGTCTATACTGGGCAGCTGTTGTCCACGCCCGGTCGGGCGCGGACCGACCGGCAGACCCGGACAGGCCGTACCCTGCACGGTCTGCGACAACTCTACGGATCTTGGAGAGACCTTGCGGCGACTCATTGCCCAGCTCGCACGCTTCGGCATCGTCGGCGCTGTCGGCTTCGTCGTCGACTTCGGCATCTTCAACCTGCTGCGTGCCACGGTGCTCAACCCGGACGAGGTGCACTCGGGACCCTTCTGGGCGAAGGTGATCTCGACCGTCGTCGCGATCTTCGTGAACTGGATGGGCAACCGCTACTGGACGTTCCGCGACCAGCGACGATCGGTCGCGACCCGCGAGGGCGTGGAGTTCGTCGTGGTGTCGCTCGGCGGCATGGCCATCTCCCTCGGCTGCCTCGCGATCTCGCACTACGCCCTCGGGTTCACGTCGGCCCTCGCCGACAACATCTCCGGCAACGTGATCGGCCTCGGTCTCGGCACCGCCTTCCGCTTCTGGCTCTACAAGGTGTGGGTGTACCACCCCGAGCGCGACGTCCAGACCCGCGACGAGGTGGCTGCACCGCGCGACGAGGTCGTGTCCGGCAGCTGAGCCGACGACCCCGCCAGGTCACGATCGTGTTCCGTCCGTCGACCCTCCGGCACCGCGCGTGGTGCGTCCGCGCCGACGCTGCGAGGATCGGGGCATGAGCCGATCCCGCCGTGTCCCGGTCCGCACCGTCCCGATCGTCGCCGCCCTCGGGCTCGGACTCGCACTGAGTCTCGGGCTCGCGGCCTGCACCGAGGGCGGGGACCCGGCCCCGAGCCGGAGCGCCGGTCAGTCACCGGACGGCTCGGCCACCGACGCCACCGGGCCCGACGCGACCGCGACGAGCGGCACCGGGAACGGCAGCGGCGTCGAGCACCCGGACGAGGTCGACTTCTCGAAGGTCGCGGCGCAGGGCGTCGCGGCCGCCGGCGGTGGGACGGTCGTCTCGATCGCCGGATCGGGTGACTCCTGGACGGTCGTCGTCGTCGGGCCGGACGGCTCGCAGACGCAGTCGGTCGTCTCGGCGGTCCTCGACCGCGTGACGTCCGGTCCGTTCCCGAAGCAGGTCGACGCCGCGGCGCAGGCCTCGACCGTCGCCCTCGCGGCAGCGGTGCAGACCGGTGCCGGGCCCGCGGCGGCAGCTGCCGAGGCCGCCGTGCCGGGCAGCGAGCTGCGCTCCCTGGTGCTCGGCGGGTCGACGGCCGCACCGGTGTGGACCGCGACCGTGGCCGACGGCTCGGCCACCAGCACGGTCAGCGTCGACGGGACGACCGGCACCGCGACCGTCGGCTGAGCGGCTCCACGGCGGGCACCGGCGCCGGGCCCGGGGCGGATCCGGGCGCACGGACGGGACCGAGCACCACGGCACCCGGGCGTCCGCCCGCGCTCAGCGCCCCATGCCGCGGTAGGTGAAGCCCGCCGCCGTCCAGGCGTCCCGGTCCAGGCAGTTCCGCCCGTCCAGGACGATGCGCCCGGCAGCGAGCCCGGCGACGGCCTGCGGGTCGAGCGACCGGTACGCCGCCCACTCGGTCAGCACCAGCACAACGTCCGCGCCGGCCAGTGCGTCCTCGGCGCGGTCGGCGTACTCGAGCTCCGGACGCAGGCGGCGCGCGGTGCCGATCGCGGCCGGGTCGTGGGCCGCGACGGTCGCACCGAGCTCGACGAGCCGCGCCGCGATGTCGAGCGCCGGCGAGTCCCGGACGTCGTCGGAGTTCGGCTTGAACGCGAGCCCGAGCACCGCGATCCGACGGCCCGCGACCGAGCCGCCGAGCAGCTCCTCAGCGAGGGTCACGACGTGCGCGCGACGCCGCAGGTTGATCGCGTCGACCTCGCCCAGGAAGGCGAGCGACTGCCCCACGCCGAGCTCGTCGGCGCGGGCCTGGAACGCGCGGATGTCCTTCGGCAGGCAGCCCCCGCCGAACCCGAGTCCGGCGTTCAGGAACTTCCGGCCGATCCGGTCGTCGTGGCCGATCGCGTCGGCGAGCGCCGTCACGTCGGCCCCGGCGACCTCGGCGATCTCGGCCATCGCGTTGATGAACGAGATCTTCGTCGCGAGGAAGGCGTTGGCGCTGATCTTCACGAGCTCGCTGGTCGGCAGGTCGACCACGAGCCGCGGGATGCCGGCGGCGAGCGCCCGGGCGTACACCTCGTCGAGCACCGCGACCGCGCGCTGCCCGGCCTCGCCGGCGGGCACGCCGTACACGAAGCGGTCCGGCGTGATCGTGTCCTGGACCGCGAAGCCCTCGCGGAGGAACTCCGGGTTCCAGACGAGCGTCGCCTCGGGCTGCACCGCACGGACGCGCTCGGCGAGCCGCGCGGCGGTCCCGACGGGCACCGTGGACTTGCCGACGACCAGGTCGCCCGGCGCGAGGTGCGGCAGGAGCCCGGTCACGGCGGCGTCGACGTAGGTGAGGTCCGCGGCACCGCTCGGCCCCTGCGGGGTCCCCACCGCCAGGAAGTGCACCCGGGCGCCCGCGACGCGGGACGGGTCGGTCGTGAACTCGATCCGGCCGGAGGCCAGGGCCTCGGCGAGGGTCTCGGGCAGTCCGGGCTCGAAGAACGGGGCGTCACCCGCTGCGAGCCGTCCGATCTTGTCCGGGTCGACGTCGAGCGCGACGACCTCGTGTCCGAGCTTGGCCATGGAGGCGGCGTGCACGGCACCGAGGTACCCGCAGCCGATGACGGAGATGCGCACGGGACGACGGTACCGGACCGCGGGGCCGCGAACCTGGCGGAACGCGCCGAAGTCGAGGCTCGCTCGCCTCAGTATCCGCCGACGATCTCGTCCCAGTCGGGCTCCCGGTGCCGCCGCCGGGCCTCGTACCCCTCGACCAGGTCGTGCAGCACGGCGACCACGAGGTCGGCGTGCGGGACGTCGCCGAGCACCACGGGCGGTTCGTCGCCGGGGAAGACGAGGACGTCCCCGGACCGCCACACCCCCTGCATGCCTCGACGCCGGACGGTCACGTCGTAGCCCCGCGAGTGCAGGAGCTCCCGGCGCGTGCGGGTCCCGAGGCCGTGCACGACGACGAGCCGCCGCGTGGTGACGACGTACCGCTCCGACATCCAGCGGAACAGCGGCACGAGGCCGCCGAGCACGACCAGCAGCAGCGTCACCGCCGCGACCACGACGTTCACCCACGCCAGCTGCGCGCGGAACACCCCGAAGCCGAACCCACCCGCCGCGGCGACGAGCACGACGAACACCGCCGGACGGACGAGCCGCCGCGCGTGCGGCCGGAGCCGGGCGACGACGCGTTCGGGCGGCGGCTCGGCGGTCATGCCGTCATGCATACCGCAGGTGGGTGAGGTCCCCCACCGCGACGCCCCTCTCCGCGCCGTCCCGATCCCGGATCGTGATGCGGCCGTCGTCGTCGACGCCCGTGGCGTCCGCCTCGGTGACGCTGCCGTCGGGCAGCTCCAGACGGACGCGGCGGCCGATCGTGCCGCACGCACCACGGACCCGCGACCGCACCCCGTCGGCGGCCGCACCACCCGCGACCAGGGCGGCCACCGCCTCCAGGACGGCCGTGTGGAAGCCGGACGCGACCGCGTCGGCCAGGTCGGCCGCCCCGCCGGTCGCGCCCGCGACCGTCAGCGATGTCGCGGTCGGCGTCGGCAGCGCGTCCGCGGGGATCGTCAGGTTGACGCCCGCGCCGACGACGACGCTGCCGTCCGCGGCGACCTGGCAGAGGATCCCGCAGACCTTGCGGCCGTCGACGAGCACGTCGTTCGGCCACTTCACGAGCACGCGCGGCTCCGGCGTCCGGCCCGCCGTCTCCTGGTCACCGGTCGGCCGGGAGGCGCGGCGCACGTCGTCCGCGTCCGGCAGGACCGCGGTCACCGCGTCGCGCATCGCGAGCCCGGCGACGAGCGGCAACCAGCCGCGGTCGCGGTCGTCGAGGTCGGCGCGCACGAGCAGGCTGAGCGCGAGGGTCTGGCCGGCCGGAGCGAACCACGTGCGGTCCAGGCGGCCACGGCCCGCGGTCTGGTCGAGGGTCACGACCACGCTGCCGTGCGGCCGGTCGACGGCGACCGCGAGCAGGTCGGCGTTGGTCGAGCCGGTGCGCGCCGGGGCGTCGAAGGTCCCGCCGGCGGCCGCGACCACGCTCCGGGCAAGCGGGAGGGTCGGCTGCTCGGGTGTGGACATGCACGCAAATCTACGGGCAGGAACCGTGGGGGTCCTCCAACCGGCGCCGTCGTGGCCGCCGGTAGGGTGAGCGGGTGACCACAGGAGACACCCCCGACCTCTCGACCACGGCCGGTCGCCTCGCGGACCTGCGCGACCGCTACCACGAGGCCGTCACCGCCGCGGGCGAGGCCGCCATCGCGAAGCAGCACGCGAAGGGCAAGGGCACCGCCCGGGAGCGCATCGAGCAGCTCCTCGACGACAACTCGTTCGTCGAGTTCGACGAGTTCGTCCGCCACCGCACCACGTCGTTCGGCATGGACGCCAAGCGCCCGTACGGCGACGCGGTCGTCACCGGCGTCGGCACGATCCACGGCCGCAACGTCGCGGTCTACGCTCAGGACTTCACGGTGTTCGGCGGCTCCCTCGGCGAGGTCGCCGGCGAGAAGATCGTCAAGGTGATGCAGCACGCACTGAAGACCGGCGTGCCGATCATCGGCATCCTCGACTCCGGCGGCGCCCGTATCCAGGAGGGCGTCGTCGCGCTCGGCAAGTACGGCGAGATCTTCCGCCTGAACACCCAGGCGTCGGGCGTCATCCCGCAGATCTCGATCGTGATGGGCCCGGCCGCCGGTGGCGCCGTGTACTCCCCCGCGCTCACCGACTTCGTGATCATGGTCGACAAAACGAGCCACATGTTCGTCACCGGCCCGGACGTCATCAAGACCGTCACGGGCGAGGACGTGGGCTTCGAGGAGCTCGGCGGCGCGCAGACCCACAACGCGGTCTCGGGCGTCGCGCACTACCTGGCCGAGGACGAGACCGACGCGCTCGACTACGCGCGGTCGCTCATCGGGTTCCTGCCGGACAACAACCTGTCCGACGCCCCGGCGTACGACGTCGTCCCCGAGCTCGAGACCACCGACGCCGACCACGAGCTCGACACGGTCATCCCGGACTCGACGAACCAGCCGTACGACGTCACGGCGATCATCGAGCACCTCGTCGACGACGGCGACTTCCTCGAGGTCCAGCCGCTGTTCGCGCCGAACATCCTGATCGGCTTCGGCCGGGTCGAGGGCCGCACGGTCGGCATCATCGCGAACCAGCCGCAGGCGATGGCCGGCACCCTGAACATCGACGCCGGCGAGAAGGCCGCGCGCTTCGTCCGGTTCTGCGACGCGTTCGGCATCCCGATCCTGACGCTCGTCGACGTGCCGGGCTACCTGCCCGGCACCGACCAGGAGTGGACCGGTGTCATCCGCCGCGGCGCCAAGCTCCTGTACGCCTACGCCGAGGCCACCGTGCCGCTCGTCACGGTCATCACCCGCAAGGCCTACGGCGGCGCGTACATCGTGATGGGCTCGAAGCAGCTCGGCGCCGACATCAACCTGGCGTGGCCGACCGCCGAGATCGCCGTCATGGGCGGCCAGGGCGCGGTGAACATCCTGTACCGGGCCGAGATCAAGCGGGCCGAGGAGGCCGGCGAGGACGTCGCCGCCGTGCGGGCCCGCCTGGCCAACGAGTACACGTACAACGTGGCCTCGCCGTACCTCGCGGCGGAGCGCGGCGAGCTGGACGGCATCATCCAGCCGCACGCGACGCGCGTCGCCGTCATCAAGGCGCTGCGGGCGCTCCGCGGCAAGCGTGCCTCGCTGCCGCCGAAGAAGCACGGGAACATCCCGCTGTGAGCCGGGTCGCACACACCGGGGACGTGCGCTGATGGGCCGCCACGCAGCGGTCGTCCCGCCGGTGCCCGAGGAGCCCGTGTCGGTCGCCGACGTGCGGGTCGTCGCCGGGGAGCCCTCGCCCGAGGAACTCGCCGCGGTCGTCGCGGTCCTGCAGCGTCAGGCCGACGAGGCCGCCGCGCTCGGTGCCGCCGAGGTCGCCGTCTCCCCGCGCTCCGGGTGGGAGGTCTCGGCCCGCGGGCTGCGCCGCCCGCTCGACCACGGCCCCGGCGCCTGGCAGCGCGCGACACGCTGACGCGGTCCGACCCGTCGCGATCCGCGCCGCCGTCGTCGGTCCGGGCCCGCCGACGGTCCGCACCCGGTGCCGGACGTCACCCGACCCACACCCACGAGACCCCCGTCGTCGACCGGCGGGGGTCTCGTTGCGTCCACCGTCACGCGCGGCGATGTACCCCGCTCCGGGCGGCACAGCGACCCGTTCCCGTGCCGTTGCAGGATGCACTCAGGGGTCGGTCTGCCCTCGAACGGGGGGCACGGAGAACGCGGATCGCGCGGAACGCCGCAGATTGTCCCCCATAATGACGACTGACACGTGTCGACGGCCACGGCATAGTCGTACGTGTTCGGTGTCCTTCGTTGAAGAACATCGTTGGTCGGTGGCTGACTAGGGTACGACGTCACCGGCCAGCTACGGGCCAGGGCGGTATTCGGGTTGCCGCTCAGGCCCGGGTCGCGAACGGGCCGGTCCCCTCGGGGTCCGGCCCGTTCCCCCTTCCCCCCGGCGCTCAGACCGAGGCGTGACGCGGGATCTCGAGCCACACCACGACCGAGTCGTCCTCGTCGCCGTCCCCGTCGTCGTGCCCGGCACCGAGCGCCGCGGACTCGCTCGCCGCGGTGTCGAGCCGCAGCCCCACCACGGTCACGGCCGCGTCCGAGCCCTCGGGCACCGTGCGGACGATCACGTTGTCGGCCTCGCGGGCCTGCCGGAGCGCGTCGGCCAGTCGGGCGTGCACGCGGCGCAGGTCGTCGATCTCCAGGTCGTCGAGACCGCCGTCGTCGTGCAGCTGCACGGTCGCCCCACGCCGACGGAGGCGCATCACCTCGTCGCGGACGTCGTCGGAGAGCAGGGACCGGCCGCGGATCTCGTCGCGGATCGCCTGCTCCAGGTGCAGGCACTCCGCGCGCTCGTCGTCGGAGAGGTCCCCGCCGGTCGCCATGATCCGCTCGAGCATCGGCAGCGCCATCCGCGTGGTCTGGCTCAGGCGGAACTGCCGTTCGAACACGTGCGCGTCCTGGGCGGCCTGCCAGTCGGCAGTCTCCTGCTCGGCGAGCACGAAGTCCCGGGTGACCCGGACCGCCCGCTCCATCGCGATGGCGAACCCGCTGGCGATCACGACCCAGGCGACGCTGCCCGCCACACCGAGCGACTGGAGCGCCGGGAGGCCCGCCCACCCGACCGAGAACAGCGTGAGGAACCCCACGCCGACCCAGGCGAACGCGCGCCGCCCACGGACGACGAGCACGACCATGAGCGTGCCGACCGCCGCGACCCACCAGGTGGTGTGCTCGTGGTCCCGCGCGAGGTCGATGACCGGTGCCTCGATCACGGGGATCACGAGCGCGGTGGCGAGCGCGAAGCACGCGGCCCATACCGGCAGCACCCGGCCGGGCAGGAACAGCGCGACCCCGGTGGCCGCGGCGTACAGGACCATGCAGGCCACCACCGGACCGGCGTCGGCGACGCGCGGCAGGGAGACCGTGGCGAGCACCAGGTGGTACACGGAGAACAGCGACGCGAGACCGATGGCGATGCCGGCCGGGACCGAGATCCTCACGGTCGACCTCCCGTCGCCGTCCACGACAGGCGGATCCTGGTGCCCGCGCCGGGGGCGCTCTGCACGGTGGCGGTGCCGCCGGCCATCACGACGCGTTCGACGATCGACCGCCGGACCCCGAGCCGGGCAGCCGGGACGGCGGACGGGTCGAAGCCCGCCCCGTCGTCGCCGACCTCGACGTGCACGGCCGATCCCCGCTGCTCGACGCGCACCCAGCGGTCGACCTCGGGCCCACCGGCGTGCTGCACGCTGTTGACGGCGGCCTGGACCGCGGCGGAGGCGAGCGCATCGGCCACGGTCGCGGGCATCCGCAGGCCACCGACGGGTGCTGCACGCACCGCGACGGGCGCGGCGAGCCCGGCGACCGCGTCGACGATGCGCGCGCGGAGCTCGGTCGACGAGACCGGCGGTGCGTCGCCCGGCACGTCGGCGGCCGCGGCGTCGAGGTGGTCGACGGCGTTCCGGGCCATCCGGGCGGCGAGCGCCTCCGCCTCGGGCGTCTCGGCCCGGGCGGCGGACAGCAGCGTCGTGAGGACGCTGTCGTGCACGATGGCGTCGACCTGGACGCGTTCGACCTCGGTCGCGTGCGCCCGGATGGCGAGCGAGTAGCGGCGCACCGCGGTGGCCTGCGCGACGTCGACCGCGGTGGCCGCACGGCGGAGCAGGACCGCGATGACGAGCACGCCACCGCTGAGGATGACCGTGTACAGGCCGTCCAGCACTGCGCCGGCGCCGGCCTCGCCACCGACCGGGGTGAGCCGGATCGCGACGTAGACGGCCGGGACCAGCGCGACGTAGACGGTCGCACGCCACGGTGCGAAGCCCATCGCCGCGGCGGTCGACGCGACGGTGCAGAACCACCACGGCCACGGCGGCTGGGAGGCCGGCAGCGCGGTGTGCACCGTGAGCGGCCACGTCACGAGGACGACCAGGAAGAGCAGCGCGCAGACGATCTGCGCGACCTGGGCGTACCGCTGCACGAACGCGGTCACCCCGACGAACAGGAACGACGCCGCCATCACGCCCGCCGCGACCGGACCCCACACGGGGTCGAGGTACTGCAGCTGGCGGACGACGTTCGGCACGTTCACGGCACCGAAGCCGATCGCGGCGCCGGCGATCACCACGGCGAAGACCCGCTCGACCGACGCCTGCGTGACGGCGGGCCGCACGCTCCGCGACGGGTCGACGCCGAACGGGGCCGGCTCGGCGACGGCGGGGGCCCGGCCTGCCGGTCCCCCGCCCGTCGCGTCGCCGTCGGTCGGCACCGGTGCCGCCGTGGTGTCCATCCGGGTCAGCGACCGTCGGTGTCGGGGTCGATGCCCGAGTCGAGCCCGGGCAGGATGCCGTCCTCGACGGCCCGGCGGAGCAGGTCGACCTTGGTCGGCGCGGGACGCCCGACCTCGACGTACTTCACGCGGATGCGGTCGAGGTACTCGCGGGCGGTGGAGTACCCGATCCCGAGCTGCTGGGCCGCGAGCTTGAGCGGCAGCCCCGAGGCGTACAGGTGCAGGATCTCGCGCTCCCGCCGGCCGAGCTGGGCCTTCGCGAAGTCCCGGTCGGCGTCGATGGCGCTCGCCCACTCGAGGTTGTTGAGCACGTCGCCGCGGGCGACGGTCGCGACCGCCGCCATGACCGTCTTCGTCGCCGACGACTTCGGGATCACGCCGGCCGCCCCCGCGGCCAGTGCCTCCCGCACGCTCGCGACCCGGTCGGCGATGGAGTGCACGAGGACGGCCGATCCGGTGCCCTGCACGCCCTTCACGTTCGCCGTCACGGTCGAGCCGTCACCGAGGGAGAGGTCGAGCACGACGACGTCGACCTCGCGGTCTCCCAACTGCTGGATGTACTCCGGGACGCTCGCGGCGGTGAGCACCACCTCGAAGCCCTCGTTCTGGCACGCTGCCTGGATGCCGAGCCGCACGGACTCGTGGTCGTCGACGATCGCGACGCGCACGGGCCCTGTCGCCACGCTCGTCGCTCCGGTGCTGGTGTTCGTTCCTGTTGCCACGGTGGCCTCTCGTTCCGATGCGCTCCCGATCCCTGATACCGGGAGCGATCACAGGGAGAGGATACCGGCGACGGGTGTCGTCGGCGTTTCCGCACCACCCCGTGACGCAACTGCCGCCCGTGAGCCCGCTCCGGCGCTGCGGACGCGACCGCCCACCCGCCGTCAGGCGACCGGCACCAGGCGCGCCACGGCCTCCAGGTGGTGGGTGTGCGGGAAGAGGTCGAACGCACGCAGCGCCTCCAGGCGGTACCCGAGGTCCGCGAAGGTCGCGACGTCGCGCGCGAGCGCCACCGGGTCGCAGGCGACGTAGACGACCTGCGCCGGCTGGAGCGCCGCGATCTGGACGACCGTCTCGCGTCCGGCACCCGAGCGCGGCGGGTCGAGCACGACCGTGCCGGCGCGGAACCGCTCCTGCTCCGGCCGCGACGCGGCAGCGGCGGTCCGGGTGAGCCACCGCTCGACGCGCCCGGTCTCGGCGCGGGCGCCGATCCACTCGGCCAGGTTCTCCTGCGCGTGCTCGGTGGCGCGCGGTGCGCTCTCGACGCTCGTGATGCGCGCCTTCGGTCCGACGAGGTCGCCGAGGGCGGCGGCGAGCAGGCCGACCCCACCGTACAGGTCGAGGTGCTGCCCCTCGGGGTCGAGGCGGTCGCGGTCGACGAGGTCCTGCACGGCCGCGGTCAGCACGGCCGGAGCCTGCCGGTGCACCTGCCAGAACCCGGTGTCGTCGACCGCGAACGACCGCTCGCCGACGCGCTCGCGCACCACCGACGGGGCCTGGTCGTCGATCACCAGGCGGGCGCCCTCGGCACCGCTCGGGGCGATGACGTCGACGACTTCCGCGCCGGGCATCGCGCCGCGGGCGAGCGGCGCGGCGTCCTGCACGACCTGCGCGGCGAGCGGCAGCGACGTGACGGGGACGACGGAGTGGGAGCGTGCGGCGAAGGGGCCGGCGGTGCCGTCCTCGGCGACGTGCAGGCGCACGCGGGTCCGCCACCCGAGCCCACCCGCCGCGTCGTCGCCGGGCGCGGCCTCGACCACCACGTCGTGGCCGAGCACCTCGGTCAGGTCGGTACGGGCGAACCGGGCGAAGGCGTCCACGAGGACGTCGTGCTTGAGGGTGCGCTGGTGCGGCAGCGCGATGTGCCCGAACTCGGCACCCCCGGCGCGCTCGGCGGGGTCGCGGTCGAGAGCGGCCTCGGCCCACACGTGCTCGACGCGGTGCTCGCTCGGGGTCACGACCGAGACGGTGTCGGCGCGCCAGAAGGACTTCTTGCGGTCCTCGGTGACGCGGGCGACGACCCGCTCACCCGGGACGGCGTCGGAGACGAACACCACGCGCCCCTCGTGCCGTGCCACCGAGATGCCGCCGTGGGCGATCCCGGTGACGTCGAGTTCGAGCAGCGTTCCGACGGATTCACCCATGGTTCGATGTTCCCATGCGTCTGTACCTCGCGAGTACCTCCCCCGCCCGTCGTGCACTGCTGGCCCAGGCCGGGATCGAGCCGGTGCTCGTCGCCCCGGGCGTCGACGAGGACGCCGCGGTCGCCGCCGCCGAGGGCGCGCTCGGCCGACCGCTGACCGGCCCGGAGCTCGTCGCGATGCTCGCGGTCGCCAAGGCCGGTGCGGTCGCCGACGGCACGGTGGCCGGCGCGCCCGTGGACGGGTTCGTGTTCGGTGGCGACTCCGCGTTCGAGGTGGACGGGGTCCTGTACGGCAAGCCCCACGAGCCCGCGGTCGCCCGTGAGCGCTGGCGGCAGATTCTCGCCGCCGGCGGCGGCACCCTGTGGAGCGGGCACTGCGTCGTGGACCGTCGGGCGGACCGGGTCGCCGACCCGGCCAGCGGACGGACGGGAGGCGCGGGGCGGGCCGGCACCGTGCCTCCCGTCCGACAGGTGGACGTGTCGGGCGGCGGGCCGCTCGGCACGGCCGGCCACCTGGGCGACGTCGCGCCCGGCGGGTCGACGCTGGTGGCCGCCGGCGACCACGTGGTGGCGGTGGACAGCGCGGTGCTGACCTTCGCCGACGACGTGTCGCTCGACGAGGTCGACGCGTACGTCGCGACGGGCGAACCCCTCGAGGTCGCGGGTGCCTTCACGATCGACGGGCGGGCGGCCGCCTACATCTCGCGGATCGACGGTGCCCCGTCCGCCGTGGTCGGGCTCTCGCTGCCGGTCCTGCGCGCGATGCTGCTCCGGGGCTTCGGCGTCGCCTGGCACGAGCTGTGGTCGGCGTAGCCGTCGGTCCTTCGTAGACATCCGCACTTGTTCGGCGTCGTTCTTTGTGGATGCCGGTCAATTCTCGCTTCGTCGGCGCGAATAGGCTGACGAACCATGCCCCGTATCAGCAAGGTCCTCATCGCGAACCGCGGCGAGATCGCCGTCCGCATCATCCGCGCGGCCCGCGACGCGGGCAAGGCGTCGGTCGCGGTCTACGCCGACCAGGACCGTGACGCCCTCCACGCCCGCCTCGCCGACGAGGCCTACGCGCTGAACGGCACCACGAGCGCGGACACCTACCTCGTCATCGACAAGATCATCTCGGTGGCCCGTCGCTCCGGCGCCGACGCCGTGCACCCGGGCTACGGGTTCCTCGCCGAGAACGCCGACTTCGCCCGCGCCGTCATCGACGCCGGGCTCGTCTGGATCGGCCCGTCGCCGGAGTCGATCGAGCGCCTCGGCGACAAGGTCTCCGCGCGGCACGTGGCCGAGAAGGTCGGCGCACCCCTCGCCCCGGGCACGATCGAGCCCGTGCAGGACGTGTCCGAGGTCGTCGCGTTCGCCGACGAGGTCGGCCTCCCCGTCGCGATCAAGGCAGCCTTCGGTGGCGGCGGTCGCGGCCTGAAGGTCGCCCGCACGCGCGAGTCGATCCCGGAGCTCTTCGACTCGGCGACGCGCGAGGCGATCGCCGCGTTCGGCCGGGGCGAGTGCTTCGTCGAGAAGTACCTCGACAAGCCGCGCCACGTCGAGACCCAGTGCCTCGCCGACGAGCACGGCAACGTCGTCGTCGTGTCGACGCGCGACTGCTCGCTGCAGCGCCGGCACCAGAAGCTCGTCGAGGAGGCCCCGGCCCCCTACCTGACGGAGGCACAGACCGAGCGGCTGTACGAGTCGTCGAAGGCGATCCTCCGCGAGGTCGGCTACGTCGGGGCCGGCACGTGCGAGTTCCTCATCGGCGCCGACGGCACCGTGTCCTTCCTCGAGGTGAACACCCGCCTGCAGGTCGAGCACTGCGTCTCGGAAGAGGTCACCGGCATCGACCTCGTGCGCGAGCAGTTCCGCATCGCCGAGGGCGGCACGCTCGACTACGCCGACCCCGAGCCGCGCGGCCACTCGTTCGAGTTCCGCATCAACGGCGAGGACGCGGGGCGCAACTTCTTCCCCGCTCCCGGCCCCGTGCACACCTTCCACGCCCCGTCCGGCCCCGGCGTGCGCGTCGACTCGGGTGTCGTGTCCGGCGACGTCGTCTCCGGCTCGTTCGACTCGATGCTCGCGAAGCTCATCGTCACCGGTGCGACGCGCGAGGAGGCGCTCGAGCGCTCCCGTCGCGCCCTCGCCGAGTTCGAGGTCACCGGGCTGCCGACCGTGCTCCCCTTCCACCGCGCGGTCGTCTCCGACCCGGCGTTCGCCACGTCGGACGACGAGCCGTTCAGCATCTACACGCAGTGGATCGAGACCGACTTCCAGAACGACATCCCCGCGTGGAGCGGCGCGACCGAGGAGCTGCCCGAGCCGGCCGCCCGCGAGAGCGTGGTCGTCGAGGTGCAGGGCAAGCGCATCGAGGTCACGATGCCGTCGATCGTCGGCGGGTCCGTCGCCGGTCGTCGTCCGGCGGGTCCCTCGGCTCCCCCGAAGCGCCGGTCGTCGGCCGTGAAGGGCGGGCTCGCGTCGTCCGGTTCGGTGACCTCGCCGATGCAGGCCACCGTGGTCAAGGTCGCGGTCGCCGAGGGTGACACCGTGGTGAAGGGCGACCTGCTCGTCGTCCTCGAGGCCATGAAGATGGAACAGCCCGTGCAGGCCACGCGCGACGGCGTCGTGACCGGGCTGAACGCCCCCGTCGGCCAGACGGTGTCGTCCGGGCACGTGCTGCTCGAGCTGGCGTAGCGCGGCGCTGCTGCGCGCTCGCGCGCGTCGCGCGCGTCGCGCGGCGCTGGCTCGCGCGGCGCTGGTGGCCCTCGCACAACCCGGAGCACGTCGCACCACGGCTTCCCGTGGCGCGACGTGCTCCTGCTTGTTCGGGGGCACGTCGCACCATGTCGTGTCACCGCACGGTCGTGAAGCGTCGCCGGGTCGTGGGCACCCCGAGCACGCGCAGGACGTCGCGGAGGCGCTCGGTGTCGTCGGTCTCCGCGAAGCCGATGCGACCGAAGCCGTGCACCTCGGGACGCCGACGGATCCGGTCCTCCCGGTGCTTCTCGGCGACCACCACGTCGGCCGCGGTCTGCCCGGCTCGGCGCAACGACGGGTCGGTGTACTTCACGCGCCCGTCGAACTCCAGGACGACGCCCTGCTCCGGGAACCAGAAGTCGACGACGCCGATGAGCCCGTCGACGTCGTCGAACCGGTGCTGCAGTTCCGGCTCCGGCGCACCGACCTCGTCGAGCGCGACCCGCGCCACCGACTCCCCCGGCGACCCCGACCGCCCGTCCGCCAGCGCGATCGCACGCTCCGCGCGGGCACGGAACTGCACCGACCCGGCGGCGTCGAGCGCGGCGAGGACGTCCGCCCGGTCGGTCCCGGCGGCCAGGGCGACGTCGAGCGCCGGCACACTCGTCCGGATCGGGTAGGCGACGGCGAGGTCGGCGACCGTGCTCGCCCGGTCGGTGAGCGAGCGCCCGTTCGCGATCATCGAGTCCGTGCGGAACCGCCGTCCGGCTCCGGCACGCTTGTGGACCGTGCGGAGCGTCTGGCCGGTGGTGCGGAGGGGGTCGAGCACCTCGACCGCGACCGGGAACTCCCCCGGCCACGGCAGCCCGTGGAGTGCTGCCGCTGATGCGTGGGACACGACGAGCCGCGGGGCGAGCAGGTCGTGGACGGCCTTGATGCGGGCGATGTGCCGTTCGCCGGGGGTCGCTCGTCGCCACTCGTCGGCGTCGACGAACCGGCCCGGTGCGAGCCGGACGAGCTCACCCCGGAGCGCGCGGTCGCGGAGGTCACGGCCGCGCCTCCCACTCGGGTCCGCACCACCGCCGACGACGATCTCCAACCTGGCCATGACCGCAACGGTGACCGACGTCCGACGTTCTCGACAGCGCGACGGCCGAGCTGTGGACCGTCGCGCCGGTACTCCGTCCTGTGGAGGAACGCGCGCCGGCAGGAGCGCGGCGCCCCGCGGTGAGGGCCCGCGTCCGGCACGGCGGCGACGGGGCACGGCGGCGTCCGGCACGGCGGCGACGGGGCACGGCGGCGTCCGGCACGGCGGCGACGGGGCACGGCGGCGTCCGGCACGGCGGCGTCGAGGCACGGCGGCGTCCGGCACGGCGGCGTCGAGGCACGGGGTGCGGCCGCGCACCGGTGGTGCGACGTGCACACGCACAACGGGAAGCACGTCGCACCAGGCAATTGCGTGGCGCGACGTGCTTCCCGTTGTGCGAATGCCGCGAGCGTCCCGGGGCGCCGCTACAGCCGCGCCGCCGCGGCCCTACGACACCAGCGGGCGCACGTCCGCGGCGATGGCGTCGACGAGGGCCTGCGCCTCGGCCGAGGACTCCGCGACGGTGTCGATGTACACCTTGACCTTCGGCTCCGTCCCGCTCGGACGCACGATGACGCGTGCGCCCCCGTCGAGGTCGTACCGCAGGATGTCGGACGGCGGGAAGCCCTCGACCCCCGCGTCGTAGTCCGTGACCCGCTGCACGGCGCGGCCCCCGAGCGACGTCGGCGCGCTCGAACGCAGGGCCGCCATGACCTCGCCGATGCGCGAGAGGTCGTCGACCCGCGTCGCGACCTGCCCGGAGGCGAAGGCACCGAACTCGGCGGCGAAGGCATCGAGCTGGTCGGCGACCGTCCGGCCCTGCTCGGCGAGCGACGTGGCGAGCGACAGGAGTTCGAGCGCCGCCGAGATGCCGTCCTTGTCGCGCACCACATGCGGGTCGACGAGGTAGCCGAGCGCCTCCTCGTACCCGAACACCAGTCCGGGCACGCGCGACACCCACTTGAAGCCGGTGAGGGTGTCGCGGTACTCCAGACCGTGCGCCGCCGCGACGCGGGCGAGTGCCGGCGAGGACACGATCGACGCCGCGAGCGTCCCGCCCGTCCCGGCCTCGGCGGCGCGCTGGGCAGCACGCCAGCCGAGCAGCCACCCGACCTCGTTCCCGGAGAGACGCCGGAACCCGTCGCCGGTCGGGATCGCGAGCGCCAGGCGGTCGGCGTCGGGGTCGTTCGCGATGACGAGGTCCGCACCGACCGCGGCGCCCCGCGCCTCGGCCAGGTCCATCGCCCCCGGCTCCTCCGGGTTCGGGAACGCGACCGTCGGGAACGCACCGTCCGGTTCGATCTGCTCCGGCACGGTCGCCGGCTCCGCGAAGCCGGCGGCGGCGAAGACCGCGCGCGCGGTCTCCCACCCGACCCCGTGCATGGCCGTGTACACGACCTTCGGCTGGGCATCGACCGGGAGGCGCGGGGCCGGCACGATCGCGGCCGTCGCGGCCACGTACGCCGCGGCCAGGTCCGGGCCCGCCGTCACGTAGTCCGTCGCGCGTCGCAGGTCGCCGAGCGGCGTCGCCGCCACGGCGGCGATCGCGTCCGCGATCTCGCCGTCCACCGGCGGCACGATCTGCGAGCCGTCGTCGTCCCCGCCGAGGTACACCTTGTAGCCGTTGTCCCGCGGCGGGTTGTGGCTCGCCGTGACCATGACACCGGCCCCGACGCCGAGGTGCCGGACCGCGAACGCCAGCACCGGGGTCGGGAGCGCCGACGGCAGCAGGGTGACCTCGAGCCCGAGGCCGCGCATGACCTCGGCGGAGTCCCGGGCGAACACGTCGGAGTTCACGCGGCCGTCGTAGCCGATGACCACGCTGCGGTCCCGCCCGGTGCCGACGAGGAAGCGCGCGAGGCCCGCGGCGGCCTGCGAGACGACCACGCGGTTCATGCGGAGCGGGCCGTACCCGAGTTCGGCGCGCAGCCCGGCGGTCCCGAAGGCAAGGCGTCCGGCGAACCGGGCACGCAGCTCGGCCTCGGCGTCGGCGTCTCCCGACGTGGCGCGGTCGAGCACCGCGAGCAGCTCGCCCCGGGTCTCGTCGTCGGGGTCCTGGTCGGCCCAGTCACGCGCGACCGCGAGCACGTCGGACGAGCCCGTCCCCGCCTCCGCGGTGTCGGGCTCGGTGCCGGTCAGGTCGCCGTCGGCGATCGAGCCGTCCGACGCACCGTCGTGCCGGGTCACAGGGCGGTCACCACCCGGGCGAGCAGGTCGGCGATGACCGGCTCGGCCTCCTTGCCGGCCTCGAGCACCTCGGCGTGGGACAGCGGCGTCTTCTGGATGCCAGCGGCGAGGTTCGTGATGAGCGAGAACCCGAGGACCTCCATGCCGGCCTGCCGCGCGGCGATCGCCTCGAGTGCGGTCGACATGCCGACGATGTGGCCGCCGATCGCCTTGGCCATCTGCACCTCGGCCGGGGTCTCGTAGTGCGGGCCGCGGAACTGCGTGTAGACGCCCTCGTCGAGCGACGGGTCGACCGACTTCGCGACCGCGCGGAGCCGCGCCGAGTACAGGTCGGTCAGGTCGATGAACGTGGCGCCCTCGAGCGGGCTGTCCGCGGTCAGGTTGATGTGGTCGCTGATGAGCACCGGGGTACCGGGCTTCCAGTGCTCCTTGATGCCGCCGGCGCCGTTGGTGAGCACCATCACCGACGCACCCGTGGCCGCGGCGGTGCGGACGCTGTGCACGACGCGGCGCACCCCGTGGTTCTCGTAGTAGTGGGTGCGTGCGCCGATCACGAGGGCGTGGCGGCCGTCGGCGAGGCGGATCGACCGGACGGTACCGGAGTGGCCGGGGACCGCCGAGGCGCTGAAGCCGGGGACGTCGGCCGCGTCGATGGTGGACACGGTCTCACCGATGAGGTCGGCCGCCTTGCCCCAGCCGGAGCCGAGCGTCAGGGCGATGTCGTGCCGCTCGATGCCGGACCGGTCGGCGATGACGGCGGCGGCGTCGCGGGCGACCTCGAACGGGTCGGTGGTGGGGTCGTTCAGCGGGTTCTCCGTGCTCATGCCCCAACTCTAGAGGGCGGGCAGGAGACCGCTCAGTGCTCCCCGAGCGCCCGGTCGACGGCCGCCGTGATCTCCCCCTGGTCGAAGTGGTTCCGGATCACGATGACCTCGGCGTAGGTGTCCCCGATGGCCTCGACGAACTCGGCGCTCGTCAGGATGACGTTCGCGTCGTCGGCCGCGGCCCGGACGGAGGCGACGTCCGCCGCGACCACGGCGGCGGAGAGGCCGAGCGACTCGAGCGCCTTCTCGGCGTTCACCTTGAGGATGCCGCTCGAGCCGATGCCCGCGCCGCAGATGGTGACGATCTTCACGCCGGTACCCCCAGGATCGCCCGGACCTCGTCGGCCGACGAGGCCGCTGCCAGCCGCCCGGTCACCGTGGGGTCGTTGAACGTGTTGGCGATCTCGCCGATCGACTCGAGGTGCGCGCCGACCTCGGCCACCGCGAGCCCGAGGACGACGGACACCGGGTCGTTGTGCGGGTGCCCGAACACGACCGGCTCGCGCAGCGTCACCACCGCGAGGCCGTCCCGGCGCACCGTCGGCCCCGGTCGGGCGTGCGCGAACGCCAGCCCGGGTGAGATCACGATGTACGGACCGTGCTCGTCGACGAGGTCGATCATCGCCTGCGTGTACGCCTCGGTGGCCGCACCCGAGGCGACGAGGGCCTCCCCCGTGCGCTCCAGTGCCTCGCGCCAGGTCGACACGACGGCGCCGAGCACGACGGCGGTGTCCGGCAGTGGTGGCAGCGGCATGTGCCTCAGGCCTCCTGGTACCCGGCCGTGATGGTCGCGATGATCTCCTCGCGGTCCTCGAGCGGCAGGAACGACCCGAGCGCGGCGTTGATCTGGAACGCCGCGAGGTCGTCGAGGTCGTAGCCGAACGTGCCGGCCAGCAGCGCGAGCTCGCGGGACAGCGAGGTGCGGCTCATGAGGCGGTTGTCGGTGTTCACCGTGACCCGGAAGCCGAGCTGGTAGAGCACGTCGAACGGGTGGTCGGCCAGGTCGTCGCCCCAGGCCGCGACGGCACCGGTCTGGAGGTTCGACGACGGCGACACCTCGAGCGGGATCTCGCGGTCGCGGACCCACGACGCGACCTCGCCGAGGGACGCGAGGGTCGACCCGTCACCCGCGTCGGACAGCGTGACGTCCTCGAAGATCCGCACGCCGTGACCGAGGCGGAGCGCGCGTCCGTCGACCAGGGCTGAGCGGATCGAGGCGAGCCCGTCGGCCTCGCCCGCGTGCACGGTGACGGGGAACAGCTCGGACGCGAGGTACTCGAACGCCGCGCGGTGTCCGGAGGCGGGGAACCCGGCCTCGGCGCCGGCGATGTCGAACCCGACGACGCCGCGGTCGCGGTGGCGCACGGCGAGCTCGGCGATCTCGAGCGAGCGGTCGGCGTGGCGCATGGCGGTGACGAGCTGCCCGACGCGGATGGCGCCGTCGGCGGCCTGGACGGCCTCGGCGATGCCGGCCTGGACCGCCTCGACCGTCTCGTCGAGGGTCAGCCCGCCGCGGAGGTGCTGCTCGGGTGCCCAGCGGACCTCGCCGTACACGACGCCGTCGGCGACGAGGTCCTCGACGAACTCCTTGCCGACGCGGTGCAGCTGCTCGGCGGTCTGCATCACCGAGGTGGTGACGTCGAAGGTCTTCAGGTACTCGACGAGTGAGCCGGAGTCGGACTGGTCGGCGAACCACTGCCCGAGCGCCTCGGGGTCGGTCGTCGGGAGCGTGACGCCGGCCTCGTCCGCCAGCTCGACGATCGTCGCGGGACGGAGCCCGCCGTCGAGGTGGTCGTGCAGCGACACCTTGGGCAGGTCGTCGATGACCGCTCCGGCGTCGGGGAGGCGGTAGGTGGGGGCGTCGGCGCTCATGCGTCCCAGGCTACCGGTGCGCACCGACCGCGCGCGGGCCACGCACACCCACCGCCGACGGCGCCCGGCCGTACCGACCGCGCACACGCCGCGCGCCCGGACGCACCGACCGCGCACACGCCGCGCGCCCGGACGCCCCGACCGCGCGCGGTCGGCCGCCCCGCCCACTCAGGAGGTGATGCGCTCCCGCACGATCGGCCCGCGCGGCTCCGCCGCGGCCCCGATCGCCCACGCGCCCTCGAGCGACCCGAGCGCCCGCTCGAACCGCTCCGGCTCGTCGGTGTGCAGCGTCCACAGCGGCTGCCCCGCCGTGACGGTGTCGCCGGGCTTCACGTGCAGCTCGATGCCCGCGCCCGCCTGCACGGGGTCCTGCGCCCGGGCCCGACCGGCGCCGAGACGCCAGGCGGCGATGCCGAACGGCAGCGCGTCCTGCTGGACGAGCACACCGGACTCGGTCGCGGTGACGACGTGCTGCTCGCGGGCGACCGGCAGGTCCGCCGCGGGGTCGCCGCCCTGCGCCGCGATCATCCGCCGCCAGGTGTCCATCGCCCGGCCGTCGGCCAGCGCGGCCGCCGGGTCGGCGTCCGGCAGACCGGCGAGCCGCAGCATCTCCGACGCCAGCTCGACGGTCAGCTCGACCACGTCGGCCGGGCCACCGCCCGCGAGCACCTCCACCGACTCGCGCACCTCGAGGGCGTTGCCGATGGTCAGGCCGAGCGGCACGCCCATGTCGGTGAGGAGCGCCGAGGTCGCCACCCCGGCGTCGTTCCCGAGGTCGACCATCGTCTGCGCGAGCTCCTTGGAGGCCTCGTAGGTCGGCATGAACGCGCCGGAACCGAACTTCACGTCGAGCACGAGCGCCCCGGTGCCCTCGGCGATCTTCTTCGACATGATGCTCGACGCGATGAGCGGGATGCACTCGACCGTCCCGGTGATGTCCCGGAGCGTGTAGAGCTTCTTGTCCGCCGGTGCCAGTCCGGAGCCCGCGGCGCAGATGACCGCCCCGACCTCGGCGAGGACCTGCATCATGCGGTCGTTCGAGATCGACGCCTGCCAGCCGGGGACCGACTCGAGCTTGTCGAGCGTCCCGCCGGTGTGCCCGAGCCCGCGGCCGGACAGCTGCGGGACCGCGACGCCGAACGACGCCACGAGCGGTGCGAGCGGCAGGGTGATCTTGTCCCCGACCCCACCGGTGGAGTGCTTGTCGACGGTCGTCTTGCCGAGCGAGCCGAACGACATCCGCTCCCCCGACGCGATCATCGCGAGCGTCAGGTCCTTGATCTCACGGCGCTCCATCCCGTTCAGGAAGATCGCCATCGCGAGGGCCGCCATCTGCGGGTCCTCGACGTAGCCGCGCGTGTAGGCGTCGACCAGCCAGTCGATCTCGGGCGTGCTGAGGGCGTCGCCGGAGCGCTTGGTGCGGATCAGGTCGACGGTGTCGAACGGCTCGACGGCCATGTCAGTGCTCTTCCTGGTAGGTGGCGAGGGTCCGCGGCCCGAAGGCGTCCGGCAGGACCTCGTCGATGGTGCGGATGCCGGAGACGGTCTCGAGGAGCATGCCCTCGGCCGAGTGCTCGAACAGCAGCTGCCGGCACCGCCCGCAGGGCATCAGGGTCGCGCCGTCGCCGTCCACGCAGGTGAACGCGACGAGCTTGCCGCCACCGGTCATGTGCAGCTGGGACACGAGCGAGCACTCGGCGCACAGGGTGACCCCGTACGACGCGTTCTCGATGTTGCAGCCGGACACGACGCGCCCGTCGTCGGTGAGGGCCGCGGCCCCCACCGGGAACGACGAGTACGGCGCGTAGGCGCGCCGCATGGCGGCGGTCGCCGCCTCCCGCAGGACGGCCCAGTCGACGTCGACGGTCACGTCGACGTCGGTGCCGGGACCGGCCTGGAGGCTCGTGGCCGGGTCCGTCCAGGTCGGCTCGCCCGTCTCGGGGTCGGTGGCGACCCCGTCGCCACCCGCAGCGTGCGTGTCGGTCATGTGCCGCGCCTCCAGTCCGTCAGCTCTTGGTGTACGGCTTGCCGGCGGCCGCCGGTCCGCGCGACTGCCCGACCAGGCCGGCGACCGCGAAGATCGTGACGACGTAGGGCAGCATGAGCAGGAACTCGCTCGGGACGGGCGAGCCGACCGCGGCGAGCGTGTTCTGCAGGTTCGAGGCGAAGCCGAACAGCAGCGCCGCGAGCGTCGCGCGGATCGGGTCCCACCGGCCGAAGATCACGGCGGCGAGGGCGATGTAGCCCGCGCCCGCGGTCATGTCCTTCGTGAAGCCGCCCGCGGCGTCGAGCGTGAAGTACGCACCGCCGAGACCGGCGACCGCACCCGCGAGCGAGACGTTCCAGAACCGGGTGCGCGCGACGTTGATGCCGACCGTGTCGGCGGCCTGCGGGTGCTCGCCGACCGCGCGGAGGCGCAGGCCCCAGCGCGTCTTGAACAGACCGAAGGTGACCACCGCGACGGCGACGTACGCCAGGTAGACGACGACGGTCTGCTCGAAGAAGATCGGTCCGATCACCGGGATCTGGTGCAGGACCGGGATCTCGATGCGGGGGAACCGGATGCCGACGTTGAGCGTCTGCTGGTTCGGCGAGAGCACCTGCGAGTACAGGAAGCCGGTCAGACCCGAGATGAAGGCGTTGATGACGACACCGACGATGACCTGGTCGACGAGGTACTTGATGCTGAACGCCGCGAGGACGAACGACACGAGCACACCCGCGACGAGGGCGCCGACGAGCCCGACCCACGCGGAGCCGGTCAGCGAGGCGATCATCGCCGAGGTGAACGCGCCGGCGAGGAACTGGCCCTCGATGGCGATGTTCACGACGCCGACGCGCTCCGAGATCACGCCGCCGAGCGCACCGAACACGAGCGGCACGCTGAGGCTCAGCGCGCCGACGAGCATGCCGGGGATGGTGATCGAGTCGCCCGCGACGGCCCAGCTGAGGAAGCCGACGACGAAGACGAGCGCGAACAGCGCGGTGACCCAGAGCGGGACGCGGCGCGACCCGCGGGTCTCGACGACGGCGTAGACCGTCGCGATCGCGAGCAGGACGATGACGACCACGCCGGTCGCGGCCGCCGGGAGCGGCACGTTCGGCAGCGCGAAGAAGTCACCGGACGTCGAGAGCCGGAAGGTGGCGGTGCCGGGACGGCGGGCGAAGCCGAAGAGCACGAGCGCGAGCAGCGTGAAGACGCCGTACGCGATCGGGGTCTTCCAGCTCCGGGTCGTCTCGACGGGACGGTCCGCGGGCAGGGCCGGGACGGCGGTGGGGCTCAGGGTGCTCATGCGGCGACCGCCTTCTTGCTGGTCTTCGTGCGGACGCGGCGACGCGCTCCCGGCTGCGGGATCCGGAAGATCGCGCGGACGAGCGGCGGGGCGGCGATGAAGAGGACGATGAGGGCCTGGATGACGCCCACGATGTCGATCGGGATGCCGTTCGCGGCCTGCATGGCGTAGCCGCCGTTCTTCAGGACGCCGAACAGGATGGCGGCCCAGAACACGCCCCACGGCTTCGAGCGCCCGAGGAGCGCGACCGTGATCGCGTCGAACCCGATGCCCGCGTCGATGCCGGACGTGAAGCCCGAGGTCACGGCGCCCTGCACCTGGTACGCACCCGCGATGCCGACGAGCGCGCCGGAGATCACGAGCACCCAGATCGTCAGCGCGGGGACGCTCATGCCGGCCACGCGTGCGGCACGGGGGTTCTCACCGATCGTGCGGAAGCGGAAGCCGAGCGAGGACTTGTTGACGAGCCACCACACCACGACGACCGCGATGATCGCCACGATGAACCCGACGTTCACGCCGTAGCGCGGGCCGAACAGCGCCGGGAAGACCGCGCTCTCCTTCGTCGCGGGCGAGATCGGGTTCGCGCTGCCCGGGGCCTGCAGCAGGCCCGGGGTGCGCAGCATGAAGCTGACGAGGTAGAGCGCGACGTAGTTGAGCATGATCGTGACGACCACCTCGTTCGCGCCCGTCCGTGCCTTGAGCACGCCGACGATGCCGCCCCACACCGCACCGCCGACGATGCCGGCGAGGACGGTGAGCGGGATGTGCACGGCGGCGGGGCCGTCGAACGAGAAGCCGACCCAGCCGGCCGCCGCGGCGCCCATCAGGATCTGGCCCTGGCCGCCGATGTTGAACAGGCCCGCGCGGAAGGACAGCGCGATGCCGAGACCGGCCGCGACGAGCGGGACGGCGTAGTCGATCGACCGGGTGATCGGGACGACCGCCTGGGCGAACGACGGCGCACCGAAGTTGATGACGGAGCCCTGGAACAGCGAGGCGTACGCGCCGCCGACCGAGGTGCCGATCGCCTGCAGCGTGTCGGTCGGCCGGGCGAAGAAGTACCCGGCCGCCGCGCGGACGTTCTCGTCGGTCAGGGCGATGAGGACACCGCACGCGACGAGCGCGAGCACGACCGCCAGGACCGTGACGAGCACGGAGCCGTTCACGATCTGCTGCGCGGCTGCACGCCAGCGGTCGCCACCGGCGCGTCGCTCGGTGTCGTCCGCGGAGTCGGTCATCAGGTGCGGGGTGGCCTCGACGTCCTGCAGGCGGTCGTCGGTGGGGGTCTCGACCGGGGTCGCCGGCTGCTGCGTGTGGTCTGGCGTGTTGCTCACGCTGCCAGCTCCGTTCCTGCTGCGTTGGTGCTGTGGAGTTCTCCGGCCATCATGCGACCTGCTTCGTTCCTTCGGGGAGTTCCCCGGCCATCATGAGGCCGAGGACGTCGCGGGGGGTGTCCGCGGGGACGATGCCGACGATGCCGCCGCGGTACATGACCGCGATCCGGTCGGCGAGGGCCACGACCTCGTCGAGCTCCGTGGAGACGACGATGACGGGGACGCCGGTGTCGCGCGTGGCGACGATGCGCTTGTGCACGAACTCGATCGAGCCGACGTCGATGCCGCGGGTCGGCTGGGCGGCGACGAACAGGCGCAGCTCGCGGCTCAGTTCGCGTGCGAGGACGATCTTCTGCTGGTTACCGCCGGAGAGCCGGCCGGCCGCGGTGGCGCGGGACGGCGTCCGGATGTCGAACTCGGCGATCTTCTCGTCGGCGAACGCGTCACGCTCGGCGGCTCGGATGGTGCCCGCGCGGACGAACTCGTCGTGGTCGGCACGGTCGAGCATGAGGTTCTCGGCGATGGTGAACTCGCCGACCAGCCCGTCCTCCTTCCGGTCCTCGGGGACGAAGCCCACCCCGGCGTCGAGCACCTGCTTGACGGTGCGGCCGGTGAGCTCCTTGCCGTCGAGCACGATCCGCCCGGCGTGCACGGGCTCGAGGCCGATGATCGCCTCGGTGAGCTCGGTCTGCCCGTTGCCCTGCACGCCCGCGATGGCGAGGACCTCGCCGCGGCGGACCGTGAAGGAGACGTCGTCGACGAGCACGACGCCGGACGGGTCGGTGACGGTGACGTGGTCGACGACGAGGGCGTCCTCGCCGCCGGCGGCCGGTGCCTTGTCGACCACGAGCGAGACCGCACGGCCGACCATGAGGGCTGCGAGCTCGTTGTTCGTCGCGGTCGGCGATGCCTCGCCCACGACGGCGCCGAGGCGGATGACCGTGATCCGGTCGGCGACCTCGCGCACCTCGCGCAGCTTGTGCGTGATGAAGACGATCGCGGTGCCGGCTGCGCGGAGCTGGCGCATGATGCCCATCAGCTCGTCGGTCTCCTGCGGCGTGAGCACTGCGGTGGGCTCGTCGAACACGAGCACCTTCGCGTCGCGGGACAGCGCCTTGATGATCTCGACGCGCTGCTGCACGCCGACCGGCAGGTCCTCGACGCGGGCGTCCGGGTCGACGTCGAAGCCGAAGCGGTCGCTGATCTCCCGGACGCGGGCGCGCGCACCGGCGAGGTCGAGGCGTCCGCCGAAGGAGGTCTGCTCCTGACCGAGCATGACGTTCTCGGCGACGGTGAAGACCGGCACGAGCATGAAGTGCTGGTGCACCATGCCGATGCCGGCGCGCATGGCGTCACCCGGTCCGTCGAAGTCCTGGACGACGTCGTCCAGGAGGATCTCGCCCTCGTCGGCCTGGTACAGGCCGTACAGGACGTTCATCAGGGTCGACTTGCCGGCACCGTTCTCGCCGAGGAGGCAGTGCACCTCACCCGGCTCGACGGTGAGCGAGATGTGGTCGTTGGCGACGAGGGGACCGAACCGCTTCGTGATGCCGCGGAGTTCGAGCTTCATGTTCGCTTGAGTCTGTTTCTGTCGGTGCTTGTGCGGGGGCACGTCGATGCGGGCGGAGGACTGGTCCCCCGCCCGCATCGGTCGTGTTACTTGACGGTCGCCTTGGTCTCGACCGTGATCGAGCCGTCGATGATGCCCGACTTGATCTTGTCCAGCTCACCCTGCAGACCCGAGTCGACCTTCGACGCGTAGTCGTGGAACGGGGCGATGCCGACGCCGTCGTTCTTCAGCGTGCCCACGTAGGGGGTGTTCGAGTACTTGCCGCCGGCGGCCTGCTCGACGACGTCCTTGACGGCGGGGCGCATGCCCTTCTCGACGGACGTGAACGCGATGTCCTTGTAGCGGGGGTCGGCCTCGTACAGGTCGCTGTCGGCACCGATCAGCACCGAACCGTTGTTCGCGTCCTTGATCGCCTCGGCAGCCGACTGGTAGATCGGACCACCGACGGGCAGGATCACGTCGGCGTCCTGGTCGAGGAGCGTCTGCGCCACGGCCTTCGCCTGCGTGCCGGCGTCGAAGCCGCCCGTGAAGGAGCCCTTCTGGCTGTCGACGTCCCAGCCGACGACCTTGACGTCCTTCTTCTTCTGCGCGTTGAAGTACTTGACGCCGTCCGCGAAGCCGTCCATGAAGATGGTGACGGTCGGGATCTGCATGCCGCCGAAGGTGCCGACGACGCCGGACTTCGAGTACGACGCCGCCGCGTAGCCGGCGAGGAAGGCGGCCTGCGAGGTGTCGAACGTGATCGGCTTGACGTTCTTCGCGTCGATCGAGTTGTCGTCGATGATCGCGAAGTCGGTGTCGGGGTTCGCCGCGGCCTGCTTCTTCGTCGCGTCGGCCAGGTTGAAGCCGACGGTGACGATGAGGTTGCAGTTCTGGCCGACGAGCTGCTGGATGTTCGAGTCGTAGACGGTCGCGTCCTTCGACTCGGCCGACTTGTAGGTCGCGCCGAGGTCGGACGCAGCGTCCTTCATGCCCTCGAACCCGAGCTGGTTGAACGACTTGTCGTCGAAGCCACCGGCGTCGGAGACCATGCAGGGTCGGAAGTCGCTCTTCTTCGAGGACGCGGATTCGGACGGGGCGGCCGAGCAGCCAGCGAGGACTGCCATGGTGCCGGCGAGCGCGATGCCGCTGAGCACGACCTGACGGGTACGAGATGTCACGGGTTGGTTCCTCCGGGGAGCGGTGCCCGGACCACGTGCGTTCCGGGCGATCGTGGCGACAGTACACGACCGTCGGGCCGGTACAGAACGCCCCTGAGCGGGTGCTGGGATCAGTTACGGGATCGCGACCCCGCCGAAACGCGCCCGTAACGGGAGGGCACGGGCGGTCCCCACTCCGCGGGACACGAGGGCGATTTCGTGGTGGAGCGCTACACCCTTCCGTGCGGGTCGGCGATCGTGCACGGAAGGGTTACACGACGGCCGGGTGCGTGGCGGCGACGTTCACGGCTGCGGCGCATCGTCCGCGTCCCGTTCGGCCATGCGGTCGGCGTCGCCGGGGAAGCACAGCGAGAGGGCCTGGACGGTGGTGTTGCCGGAGGGGGTGTACACGCTGATCGAGGAGATCTCCCCACCCCCACTGGCGAAGACCGCCGGTTCGTCGGCCGAGCCGCGCACGACGACGTCCATGCCCTGTCCGCGCCAGTACTCCGCTACACGCGCGCCGTCGGCGGCGGGGTCCCCGGTGCGGGTGCTCCCCGTCAGGTACCGCCACTGCGCGCCCTGCTCGCCGCTCGGGAGGGTGCAGTCCTCGGCGTAGTCCGGGCCGGTCCGGGCCTGCCAGTCGCCGCCGAGGAGCCCCGTGGCGTCGTCCACGGCGGCCACCATCTGCTGCTTCGCGGTGTCCGCGTCCACCGTGGGCGCCGATGCTCGTGTCGTCCTCGCATCCGGGTGCAGAAGCGCGCACCCGCCGAGGAGGCCGACGACCGCCACGGCTGCGAGACACCCACCGGTCGCGCGGCGCGTCCGACCCCGTACCGTGCCGACTTCCGCCGTGATCTCCCCCGCCAGCACTCCCCCGGTTCGTTCCGGCCCCCAGGGCCGGGACGACCGTACCCGTCCCCGTCCCCGTCCCCGTCCCCGTCCCCGTCCCCGTACCAGGTCAGCCGGGATCGACCCCTGATCCGGCATCCAGGACACCGCGATCGTCGGATCGCGAGTCATTCGTCCGCCTGCTGCTCCTCGATCTCGTCTGCGTTGCCGGCGAAACACGTCGAGAGCGCTTGGATGCTGTAGTTGTCGGGGAAGGCGAAGAACCGGATCGTCTCGACGCGATCGCCGCCGCGCGCGACCATCGCTGGCCCCTTGGTGTCGGCGAGTCGGTCCACGGTCATACCGGCGGACCTCCAGATGTCGGAGGCTGCAGCAGCATCCGCCTCCGCGTCACCGGACTCTGATCGAGCAACTCGGTACACCCACCGGGCGCCTTCTTCGTCGCTCGACAGCTGGCAGCTCTCGACGTAGTCAGGAGACGTCCGCGTTTCCCACTCGCCGCCGAGCGCGGCGGTCGTCTGATCGACGATGTCGATCATGGTGCGCTTCGCAGTGTCCGCGTCCATGGAAGACGTCCTTTCGGTCGGTCGGGGTGCACCACGCTGTTGCCCGGCACATCCGGCGGTTGCGACGACGAGTGCCAGGAGCACTGCCGTCGTCGCCATGGTGCGACAGGCAGAGTGTCGTGCGTTCATGTGCCTCCTCGTTCGTCGGACCGGGTCACTGAGACCGCGTCCCGGTGAGCAACTCGTCCTGACCTGTGGTGGCGAGTGCGACGTTGTGGAGTGACTCGGTACCACGGTCCAGGTAGCCCCGGTGGTCCTTGAACACCGGAGCGTGGTGCAAGACCGACGAGAGGGTCTGCCCCTCGCTTCCTGTCCCGCCGTCGGCGCCGAACACGGTCGCTCCGAAACTCTGCGCGGTCGGGTCCACGTGATGGCCGAAGCTCTTCTCCCGGCCGAACGTTGCCCATTCGTCACCCTCCCCGGTATTGCCGGTGGGGCCGTCCTTCGCCTGAGCCGCGAAGACGTGGTCCGCGTGCAGCTGCTCCGCACCGTCGAGACCATCGGGTAGCCCAGCAGAACCGAGCGCGACGAATCGATCGATGTGGACACCCCGCTCGGCCAGGGCCACCGCGCCGGTGGTCGTGCCGTAGGAATGCGCCACCACGTTCGTCTCGACGTGATCAGTTCCACGGACGGCTGAGAACCCGCGAATCGAGTCGGCGAGCCGCTGGCCGCCCTTCTTCGCCTTGTCCATGAGGAGCACGTCCTCGGGCCCCGGTGTGGCGTAACCGACCCAGGCGACCACTGCTCGATCCGGAGCGCCTGCGACATCGGTCTGCTCGTCTGCGATGTTCTGAGCCGCCCTCGCCCACGTTGTCATGTCCGCTGTCGTGGTGTCCATCCCCGGGACAGCCCAGGTCACCGACTGTGCACGGTCGAGATCCCCGATCGAAACGGCAGCCAGCGGCGGGTGATGATCGGTGAGCGAGATGAGGAAGCGCTTGCCGTCGGAGCCCTTCTTCGTCAGCGCAGCGTTGATGTTCCGCAGGGCCTTGCGGTCCGCGTACAGCGCCGTGAGCTCCTGCGCCAACGCCCGTGAGCCGTCACCCGCTGACGCGACTGTCCCCTCCAGCTGCTCGATCTGGCGCTCGACCTCGACGAGTCGCTGGTTGAGCACGAGGGCGTTCGCCGTACTCCGCGCCCAGTACGGGACACCCTCAAGGTTCCCGACTCGTGCGAGCACGTCCGTCGGCAGTCCGTCGAACACGGCGGCGTCGGCCCTCGCCAGCCCGAGCGCGGCCCAGCGCTCCGCGATCTCCGCCGGCGTCAGGTCCGCCTGGAACAGCCGCTGGAGGGCTGGCGCGGCCTGGCCGGTCGCCGCGATGTCCAGAGCGACGTTCGACAGCGAGCCGCTGCCGCCGGCGGCCTCGAAGGCGTCGGCGATCCTGCCGATCCAGCTCCGGTCCTCGTCGTTCTCGCGCACGTAGCCCTCGAAGCCCTCCGGCATGCTCGCGCGATCGACCGTGACCCAGGCACAGGTGGACCGGAAGGACGACCACGCCGATCGCACGCGCTCGGACTCGGCCGACGCGGCGGAGTCCAGTCCGGAGGCCGTCGTGACGAAGGCGCGGAGCGCGCTCGGGTCGGCAGAGCTCCGACCACGACTCGCTCCGTCTCCGTAACGCGCACGCTCGCGACCACGGAATTCGGCGTCGACCTCCGGCCTCGGTTCGGGTTCGGTCGACGGCTCGGGGTCGGTGAAGCTCTCCCAGGCGTCGACGACCGATCGCCCCGCGGCACCGGCGAAGGCCTCGGCCCCGGATGCCGCCCGCTTCCGGTCGGCATCACGTGCCTTCCACTCGGCGTGGTCACGCAGCCGCTGCCGTTCACGCTCAGCAGCATCGACGGCGGCGTCGATCTGGTCGGCGAGGTCGACCAGCACCCCCGCCAACCGTGCTCGGTCCTCGGCCTCGATCGCCGCGGCGCTTCCGAACCGCTCGGCGTATGCGCCCTCGAAGTCATCGAGTGCCCCTCCGACCGCCCCGGAGCGAGGGCCAGCCTGCCCGCGGAGCGTCTCGGCCGCCCGACGCGCCACCCGCGCCGCCGACCTCGCCTCGTGCACGTCGAACGCGATGTCCCCCACGATCACTCCCCCGCATCGTTCCCCTCGGCTGACACATTACCGGACGCGGCGACGCGCGGCACCCATGGACCGGAGGCGTGAAAAACGACGGCACCGACCGGTGCTGTCGCTCAGAGCACGTCGCCCCGACCGCTGAGCTTCAGCGCGTCGACGACGCCCTTGACGCGCTGCGCGTGCTCGCTCGTCGTGACGAGCAGGGCGTCGGGGGTGTCCACGACGACGATGTCGTCCACACCGATGAGCGAGATGAGCCGCTGGCTGTGCGCGACGACGATGCCGCTCGACGAGTCGGCCAGGATCCGGGCACCGTCACCGAGCACGGCGAGGTTGTTCGCCCGTCCACCGGACTGCAGCTTCGCGAGCGAGGCGAAGTCGCCGACGTCGTCCCAGTCGAAGTCACCGGGGACGACCGCCATCCGACCGGCGGCCGCGGCGGGCTCGGCGACGGTGTAGTCGATCGCGATCTTCTCGAGGGCGGGCCACACCGCGTCGACGACCGCACCGCGCGACGAGGTGTCCCACGCGGCGGCGAGCTCCTCGATGCCGGCGAGGAGCTCGGGCTTCGTCCGGCCGAGCTCGGCGAGGAGGACGTCGGCGCGCGCGATGAACATGCCCGCGTTCCAGAGGTAGTTGCCCTCCTCCAGGTAGCCGCGTGCCGTGTCGAGGTCGGGCTTCTCGACGAAGGAGCGCACGCCGTGCACCGTGGTGGCGCCGTCGACGTCGAGGGTCCCCTCGGTCGCGTGGATGTACCCGAAGCCGACCGCGGGCTCGGTCGGGGTGATCCCGATCGTGGTGACGTACCCGGCGCGGGCTGCGGCGACGGCCTCGCGGACCGAGCGACGGAAGCCGCGTGCGTCGCCGATGACGTGGTCGGCGGCGAACGAGCCGATGACGACGTCCGGCTCGCGACGGTGCAGGATCGCCGCTGCCAGGCCGATCGCGGCGGTGGAGTCCTTGGGCTCGCTCTCGAGCACGACGTTGTGGTCGGCGACCCCGGGCAGCTGCGCCTCGACCGCGGCGCGGTGCGCGCGCCCGGTGACGACCATGATCCGCTGGTCTCCGGCGAGCGGGGCGAGCCGGTCCCACGTCTGCCGCAGCAGCGACGTGCCCGACCCGGTCAGGTCGTGCAGGAACTTGGGCGCGTCGGCGCGCGACAACGGCCACAGCCGGGAGCCGATGCCGCCGGCGGGGATGATCGCGTAGAAGTCCTCGAGTTCGTGTTCCACCCGCCCACCGTACCGGTGTCACCGGGCACCCATCGGTCGCTTCCCGCACGCTCCGTGCGGGAGACCGCACCACCCGCCACCGCCTCCGCCGCCGCGCGCCACCGGCGCCCACCGCGCCACCGCGCCACCGCGCCACCGCGCGCCACCGGCGTCCACCGCACCACCTGCCCGACCGCGCCCCGCCCACCGGGACCGCACCGCGCCTCCCGGCCGCTGTTCACCTCCTGCCTGCCGCGCGTTCACGCGCGCCGCCCCGCCCGGTCACGGACGCGCCGCAGCATGGGCCGTGCCATGAACGCACGCAGCGTGGAGCGCGACACGGTCCAGCGGACCGTCGCCGTCGTGACCGAGAGCTTCCTGCCCACCCTCAACGGCGTGACCACCAGCGTCCTCGCGGTCCTCGACCACCTGGAACGCCGCGGACACCGCGCGGTCGTCATCGCGCCGGACACCCCCGGACTCGCGCAGTTCCGCTCGAGGACGCAGCTCGAGCGGTACCGCTCCTTCGACGTGCACCGCGTCCCGGCGGTGGCGTACCGCCAGTTCCCGGTCGCCCTCCCCCACCCCGTGCTCGACACGATCCTCGCCGCCTCCGGCGCCGACGTGCTCCACGCCGCGAGTCCGTTCCTGTTGGGTGGGCGCGCCATCACGGCGGCCGGGAGGCTCGGCATCCCCTCCGTCGCCGTCTTCCAGACCGACGTGGCCGGGTTCGCCCGCCGCAACGGCCTGACCGCGACCGTCCCGCTGGTGCGCAGGATCCTCGGCCGCATCCACGCCGGGGCCTCGCTGACGCTCGCCCCGTCGAGCGCGACCGCGGCGATGCTCGCCGAGGACGGCGTGCCGCGGGTCGCGCGGTGGGGCCGCGGCGTCGACACGACGCTGTTCCACCCGGACCGCCGCCGGTCGGACGCCGTGCGGGCGGCGCGACGCCGCATCGCCCCGGGCGGCGAGACGATCGTCGGCTACGTCGGGCGGCTCGCGCCGGAGAAGGAGGTCGAGCGGCTCGCCGAGCTCGGCGGGGTGCCCGGCATCCGGGTGGTGGTGGCGGGCGGCGGGCCCTCGCGCGCGTCCCTCGAGCGGCGGCTCCGGCACCTCGACGTCACGTTCACGGGGCCGCTCCGCGGGGAGGCGCTGGCCGACGCGTACGCGATGCTCGACGTGTTCGTGCACACCGGTCCGGCGGAGACGTTCGGCCAGACCCTGCAGGAGGCGCACGCGACCGGGCTCCCGGTGGTGGCCCCGGCTGCGGGCGGCCCGCTCGACCTCGTGGCGCCCGGGCTCGACGGGGAGCTCTACGACCCGGACGTCCCACAGGCGCTCCGACGCGCCGTGCTCGGGCTCGTGGGCGACCCCGCGACCGCCGCGCGGATGGGCTCGGCCGGACGCCTCCGCGTCGAGGGCACGACCTGGGAGACGGTCGGCGACCAGCTCCTCGCGCACCACGACAGCGCCCGCACGATCGGCGCGCCGCCCGCGGTCTCGCGCACCGCGCGGGCCGGGTGGGACGAGAAGGTCAGCGCACGCGCATAGGATGGGTCGTGTTCCACACGAACACGAACGGCAAGGGCTCGCCGATCGCCGAGCCCGTCCTATGGGAGGACTTGCTCATGGCCGAGCAGACCGCGAGCGGGACGGCGACCGCCGAACCGCGGGTGACGATCGAGGCGCCTCGCGCATCTCGGAAGCTCGAAGGAACGCTGTACCGCGGGTCCACGGGGATGTGGTCGTGGGTGCTCCACCGGATCACCGGTGTCGCGATCTACTTCTTCCTGCTCGTGCACATCCTCGACACCGCACTGGTGCGCCTGTCGCCCGAGGCCTACAACGCGGTCATCGGCACGTACAAGACGCCGATCATGAACATCGGTGAGATCGCCCTCGTCATGGCGATCGTCTTCCACGCCCTCAACGGTCTTCGGATCATCGCGGTCGACTTCTGGTCGAAGGGCCCGAAGTACCAGCGCACCATGTTCTGGGTCGTCCTGGTCGTGTGGGCGATCCTCATCGCGGGCTTCCTCCCGCGCCAGCTCATGAACCTCGTCGCGGACTTCCAGTAGGCGAAGGGACGGACCAGAAGATGACCACGCAGACCGTCGAGCCACCGCGCTCCGCCGCCGCAGCACGCCGCACCACCAACTGGGAGAAGTGGGGGTGGATCTACATGCGCGGGTCGGGTGTCTTGCTCGTCGTGCTCATCTTCGGCCACCTCTTCGTGAACATGGTCGCGGGCGAGGGCGTCAAGCAGATCGACTTCGCCTTCGTCGCCGGCAAGTGGGCGAGCCCGTTCTGGCAGGTGTGGGATTCCCTGATGCTCGTCCTGGCGCTCGTCCACGGCTCGAACGGCATGCGGACGATCATCAACGACTACGTCGCCAAGCCGGGCATCCGGAAGACCCTCCTGCTCGCGGTCGCCATCGCCTGCGTCGCGCTGGTCGTCCTCGGCCTGCTCGTCTGCTGGACGTTCGACCCGTGCCCCGCGGGCGCCGCCGCAGCGGACCTGCCCTCGTTCTGCCCCGCGCAGTAGCCCTCCCGCCGCGGCCCGACGCAGCACGTCCCACGAGCACGAACGCCGCGCGACGCACCCCGACGCGCGACATCTCCACCCCGGAAAGGCCCCAGTGACCGAGACCACCGTTCACCACCACCAGCACGACATCGTCATCATCGGCGCGGGCGGCGCGGGCATGCGTGCCGCGATCGAGGCGGGCCCGAAGGCGAAGACGGCCGTCATCTCGAAGCTGTACCCGACCCGGTCCCACACCGGTGCGGCGCAGGGCGGCATGGCCGCGGCGCTCGCCAACGTGGAAGAGGACTCGTGGGAGTGGCACACCTTCGACACGGTCAAGGGCGGCGACTACCTCGTCGACCAGGACGCCGCCGAGATCCTGGCGAAGGAGGCGATCGACGCCGTCATCGACCTCGAGAACATGGGCCTGCCGTTCAACCGCACGCCCGAGGGCAAGATCGACCAGCGCCGTTTCGGCGGCCACACCCGCGACCACGGCAAGGCCCCGGTCCGCCGGGCCTGCTACGCCGCTGACCGCACCGGCCACATGATCCTGCAGACGCTGTTCCAGAACTGCGTGAAGCTCGGCGTCGAGTTCCACAACGAGTTCTACGCGCTCGACCTCGTCATGGTCGAGGTCACTGGCGACGACGGCGTCACCCGTGAGCAGCCGGCCGGCGTCGTGGCGTACGAGCTCGCGACCGGTGAACTGCACGTGTTCCACGCCAAGGCCGTCGTCTTCGCGACCGGCGGCTTCGGCAAGATGTACAAGACGACCTCGAACGCGCACACGCTGACCGGCGACGGCGTCGGCATCGTCTGGCGCAAGGGCCTGCCGCTCGAGGACATGGAGTTCTTCCAGTTCCACCCGACCGGCCTGGCCGGCCTCGGCATCCTCCTCACCGAGGGTGCCCGTGGCGAGGGCGCCATCCTCCGCAACGCCTCGGGCGAGCGCTTCATGGAGCGCTACGCCCCGACCATCAAGG
The DNA here is from genome assembly GCF_001865055.2 of Curtobacterium sp. MCBA15_004. Classification (NCBI taxonomy): domain Bacteria; kingdom Bacillati; phylum Actinomycetota; class Actinomycetes; order Micrococcales; family Microbacteriaceae; genus Curtobacterium; species Curtobacterium sp. MCBA15_004. The sequence goes on from NZ_CP126266.1 coordinate 2,423,113, forward strand.
ACCTCGCGCCGCGCGACATCGTGGCGCGCTGCATGGTCCAGGAGGTCGCCGAGGGCCGCGGCGCCGGACCGAACAAGGACTACGTGCTGCTCGACTGCACGCACCTCGGTGCCGAGGTGCTCGAGACGAAGCTGCCGGACATCACCGAGTTCGCGCGGACGTACCTCGGTGTCGACCCGGTGGTCGAGCCGGTGCCCGTGATGCCGACCGCCCACTACGCGATGGGCGGCATCCCGACCAACACCAACGCCGAGGTCCTGTACGACAACACGACCGTCGTGCCCGGCCTGTACGCCGCCGGCGAGTGCGCGTGCGTCTCGGTGCACGGCTCGAACCGTCTCGGCACGAACTCGCTGCTCGACATCAACGTGTTCGGCAAGCGCTCCGGCAACAACGCCGCCGCCTACGTGCAGACCGCCGACTTCCTCCCCCTCCCCGAGGACCCGGCCGCCGGCGTCCGCGACATGCTCGACCAGCTCCGTGCCTCGACCGGCACCGAGCGCATCGCCGTCCTGCGCAAGGAACTGCAGGAGGAGATGGACAAGAACGCCCAGGTGTTCCGCACCGACGAGTCGCTCGGCAAGATGACCGAGACGATCCACACCCTGCGCGAGCGCTTCCGCAACGTCGCCGTCCAGGACAAGGGCAAGCGCTTCAACACCGACCTGCTCGAGGCCGTCGAGCTCGGCTTCCTGCTCGACCTCGCCGAGGTCGTCGTGTTCTCCGCCCGGAACCGCAAGGAGAGCCGCGGGGGCCACATGCGCGACGACTTCCCGAAGCGCGACGACGAGAACTACATGCAGCACACCATGGCGTACCTGACGGGCGACCCGCACTCGTCCCTCGCCGACGACCACATCACGCTCGACTGGAAGCCCGTCGTCATGACGCGCTACGAGCCGATGGAGAGGAAGTACTGATGACCGACACCCTGGTCTCCGACGCGCCCCGCACCGACACCGTGCAGGACGCCCCTCCCGGATCGTTCCCCGTCACGGTCATCGTGCGGCGGTTCGACCCGGACGTCGACGACGAGCCGCGCTGGCAGGACTTCGACGTCATGATGCTCCCGACGGACCGCATCCTCGACGCGCTGCACAAGATCAAGTGGGAGCAGGACGGGTCGCTGACCTTCCGCCGCTCCTGCGCGCACGGCGTGTGCGGTTCGGACGCCATGCGCATCAACGGCCGCAACCGCCTGGCGTGCAAGACGCTGATCAAGGACCTCGACGTGTCGAAGCCGATCTACGTCGAGGCGATCAAGGGCCTGCCGCTCGAGAAGGACCTGGTCGTGGACATGGAGCCGTTCTTCCAGTCCTTCCGCGAGGTCCAGCCGTTCCTGCAGGCGAACAGCAAGCCGGAGAAGGGCAAGGAGCGCGTGCAGTCCGTCGCCGACCGCGCCCGCTTCGACGACACCACCAAGTGCATCCTCTGCGCCGCGTGCACCTCGTCGTGCCCGGTGTTCTGGACCGACGGCCAGTACTTCGGGCCGGCCGCGATCGTGAACGCGCACCGCTTCATCTTCGACTCGCGCGACGACGCCGCGAACGTCCGCCTCGACATCCTCAACGACAAGGAGGGCGTGTGGCGCTGCCGCACGACCTTCAACTGCACCGACGCCTGCCCCCGTGGCATCCAGGTGACGAAGGCGATCTCCGAGGTCAAGCAGGCGATCATGCGTGGCGGCGCGTGACCGTGGCAGCGCACGCGGCACGGTCTCGGCGGACGGCCGGGACCCGACCGGTAGGCTCGCGCGCATGACGTTCGCGGAGACCCGCCCCATCCTCGACCAGCTCGGCTACACCGTGCGCTACGTGCAGCTCCCCGGTGAGCAACTGCACGAGCCGCCGGTGGAGGGCGCGCTGCGGATCACCCCGGCGCAGGACGACGCGGGGGCCGCGGGGTCCGGCGACTTCGCGCTCGAGGTCGTGGACTACGGCACCGCCCGACGCCTCGCGACCGCGCGGGGAGAGGCCGACGCGGTCGAGATGCTGCGTCGCTTCCTGAACCGGCCGTTCCCCGCACCGCGGGACATCCCCCGGCACGAGCTCGACGGCCTCCGCGACCGCGCGGCGACGACCTACCCGCAGCTCGCGCAGCAGGTCGCCCAGGCCGGCGACGAGGGCCTCCGCATCCAGGTGCCGGCCGGCGTCCCGGTCGACCGCGTGGGCGGCCCGGACGGGTACCTCCTGCACCCGCTCGACACCCCGCTCCCCCAGCGTTCCCTGCCGCCGCACGTCGCGGCGGCGCCCGAGGTGCACCGCTACGTCGTCGAGCGGCCCTTCCTGGTCGAGGTGCGCTTCGTGCAGCCCTGGTTCGACCAGCCGGGAGGCGCGCTCCGGTTCGCGACGGCGGACCCGTCGGTCACGGTGCGCGACCTGGTCGTGGACGGCTCCCTGGTCCGGCTGCGGGTGGTCTGACCGCCCGACGTCCCACCGCACCACGACGAAGCGGCCCGCCCCCTGAGGACGGGCCGCTTCGTCGTGCGGGAACGGTCGGGCTCAGTAGCCGGTCGTGCCCTGCATCGACGCCGCTGCCGAGAAGAGCACGATCATCGAGATGATCGAGATGACCAACGACAGGGCGCTGATGATGATGCCGGCGAGCGCGAGGCCACGGCCACGCTCACCCGTGCGCTTGATCTGCGTGAGCGCGATGATGCTCACGACGAGCCCGGCGATGTTCACGAGGAACGCCAGGATGAACCCGACGATCGCGAGGACGCTGTAACGGTCGGATGCCGGTGCGGCGGGCTTGTACGGCTGGGCGGTGGTCATGGGGTTCCCCCTCGGGAGCTGTGTGTGTGCTGCAGGCCGGTCCGGGTGGCCGGTCGCCATCACCATAGCGGCAGCGGGGCGCGGCGTCCGGCCGACCACTCCGGTCGGTCTCGGGCACCGCGCCCCGCTGTGTCGCTGGTCGTGGTCCGGGTCAGGCCTTCGGGAGCCCCGCAGCGTCGTGGCCGCCGTCGTACGCGCCCGGGGGCGGTCCGTCGGGACGGTCGTACTGCGCCCCGGCCGGGTTCGACTCGAGCGCACCGAAGACGATGCCCGCGATGCCGGTCACGAGCGAGATGAGCCAGAACGGCCCGGCGAGGTTCGCGTCGTGCACCCGTCGCCAGCCGAGCGCGAAGGTGGGCACGATCGTCGCGAGCCACCACAGGCCGTACAGCGCGAGGAACAGGAGGGCGACGACCGGGACCGACCCGTTCGTCGTCGTGTTGCCGTACTCGTCGACCGTCGTCGCCGAGGATGCGGCCCACGCGATGACGCCGGCGATGTAGCCGCCGAGCAGGATCGTCGAGACGATCGCGTTCGCCAGGACCCAGTACCAGAACTCACTGCGGCTGGCGCGACCGTCGAACCGGGCGTACTTCTTGAAGAAGCGGGTCACGGCGTCGAGGAAGCCGATGCCGTACCAGGGGGCCCAGAGGGGCGGGGCGCCGCTCGCGTCGCGCGGGATCGGGCCGGACGGGACGAACTGCGGGTACGGCTGCTGTCCGTACGGCTGCTGCCCGTACTGCGGGACCTGGCCGTACGGCTGCTGCCCGTACGGCTGCTGGCCGTACGACTGCTGACCGTACGGCTGCTGGCCGGGCTGCGGGGCCTGGCCGTACGGCTGCTGCCCGTAATGCGGAGCCTGGCCGTTCGGCTGCGGCGGCTGCTGCGGCTGGCCGGACTGCGGGGTCTGGCCGTCCGGCTGCTGGCCGTCCGGCTGCTGGCCCTCCGGCTGCTGGCCGTCCGGCTGCCCCCACCGCGGCGTGCGGTCGTCGGTCATCGTGCGGCCCCCGGGCGGTCGTACCGCGCACCCTCGGGGTTCGACGGCAGCAGACCGAACACGATGCCGACGATGCCGACGAACACCGCGATGAGGTACAGCGCGCCGGGCAGGTTGGCGTCGTGCAGACGCCGCCAGCCGAGCGCCAGCGTGGGCACGATCGTCGCGAGCCACCACAGGGCCGGGAGGGCCATGAGCACGAAGAAGAGCGGCCCCGGCGCGTTCGGGCTGCGGTAGACCTGGCCGTCACCGAAGTCGACGGTGTCGTACTGGATGGTCGAGAAGCGGTAGACCAGTGCGATCGTCACGAGGATCGTCGGCACGGCTGCCACGACCAGGTACGCCCACCAGAACTCGCTGCGGCTCGCGCGACCGCTGAACGTGGCGTACTTGCGGAAGAACCGGCCGACCGCCTGCCCGAACGAGGCACCGTGTCGCGGCGCCCAGAGCGGCGGCTCCCCGCCGGCACCGGTCACGTTGCCGGCGCCGAACTGGCCGTGGCCGCCGGCCGGCTGCTGCGCGGTCCCGTACGGCGGATCGGGTTGCTGGTAGGTCATGTGGTCCCCCTCGTGGTGTGGTCCTGTGTACCCCACGAGTCAACCAGATCCGCCGATCCGGGCGTCACATGCGGTCGGGCCGGTCGAACCGCTGTCCCTGCGGGTCGGTCGCGAGGAAGCCGACGATGAGCGCGAAGAGCACCCCGATCGGCGGGATGATGAAGAACAGGGTGAAGTACCCGGAGAGGTTGACGTCGTGCAGGCGTCGCATGGTCAGCGCGATGAACCCCACGGCGCAGGCGAGCGCCCAGAGGGTCGTCAGGCCGTCGTTGACGTTCGACAGGCCCGGCGCCGCGTCGAAGATCCCGCCCACGAACCCGATCGCGAACGAGCCGATCGCGTACCAGAGCGCCCAGAACCAGAACTCGCTGCGGCTGGCTCGCCCGTCGAACCGCGCGTACTTCTTCCAGAACCGGCGGAACGCCTGCGGGAACGGGATGCCGTACCAGGGCGCCCAGATCGGCGGCTCGGTCGCGGTGGCACCGCGGGGCACGGCGGCCTGCCCGTACTGCGGTGCCTGGCCGTACGGAGCCTGGCCGTACGGTGCCTGCCCGCCAGAGGGCTGCTGCCCGTACGGTGCCTGCCCGTACGGCTGCTGCGGCTGGCCGTAGGGCGCCTGCCCGGACGGTGCCTGCCCGTACGGCTGCTGCGGCTGGCCGTACGGCGCCTGGCCGTACGGCTGCTGCCCGGCCTGCGGCTTCGCGTACGGGTCCGGCGCGGAGCCCTGCTGTCCGTACGGCTGCTGCCCGTACGGCTGCTGCCCGTCCGGCCGCTGCGCCCCCGCGCCCGAGTGGTCCTGTCCTCCGGGCTGCTGCCCGCCGTACGGATCCTGGTTGCTCACTGCTGTCCCTCCCGAGTGGTGACTGTCCCCCGCAGTCTGGCAGGCTCTGGGCTCCGCGGGCGTCCCTCGCACGGAGGACGCGCGGCGGACGCGCGAGCGCCGGGGATCTCGGGGGCCCGGAGTCCCCGGCCTCAGGGCAGCAGCGCGAGCTTCCCGCCCGGGTGCTGCGACTCGAGCAGGTGCGCCGCGGCGAGGGCCTCGGCGAGCGGGAAGGTCCGTGCCACCGGAACCTCGAGCTCCCCGGCCCCGGCGAGGTCGATCAGGCGCTGGCGCACCGAGTCCCGGAACGCAGCGCTCTCGGGCTGCGCGCCGCCGACGGCACGGATGCCGTCGGACTGCGCGCGGCCGGGGGCCGCGATCGTGACGATGCGGCTGCGGTCCGCGACCAGGGCGAGCGAGACGTCGACGGCCTCGTCGGTCCCGACGCAGTCCAGTGCCACGTCGACACCGTCGGGTGCGCGGTCACGGATGCGTGCCTCCAGTCCGTCGCCGTACGCGACCCACTCGCCACCGAAGCGTCGGACGGTGTCGGCGTTGCGCTCGGAGGCGGTGCCGATCACGCGCGTGCCGAGCGGGCGGAGCAGCTGCAGCAGGCTCACGCCGACCGCACCGGACGCGCCGTGCACGACCACCGTGTCGCGTCCCTCCGCACGCGTGACGCGGATCATGTCGGCGGCGGTGGTCGCGGCGAGGAGCAGGTTGGCCGCCTCGGCGAAGCCGAGCGCGGTGGGCTTGGCGAAGACGTCGGCGGCGGGCACGGTGATGCGTTCCGCCCAGCCACCCGAGACGCGGAACGCCAGGACCTCGTCGCCGACCGCTCCCCCGCCGGAGGCGATCTCCGTGTGGGGTCCGACGGCGCTGAGCACGCCGGCGACCTCGTAGCCGATCGGCACCGGCAGGTCCGCCGGGTCGCCCTGCCGGACGTGCTTCGTGTCCGCGGGGTTCACGCCGGCGGCGCGGACGTCGATCGTGACCTCGCCGGGCCCGGGTTCCGGGACCTCGGTGTCGACCAGTTCCAGGACCTCGCTGCCGCCGAACCGCGGTGCCACCCAGTGCTTCGCCATGCCGTCGACGCTACGCCGGACCCCACGCGGCCGCCGAGCGCGGCCACGGGTATCCGGTGGCCTCCGCCGGCCTCGCAGACATCCCGCGTCCCGACTGCGGGTCGCGACGGGCGCGACCACGGACGAACGGGAGGCGCGGTGCCGGCCGGCACCGCGCCTCCCGTCTCGTGGGGTGGTCGCGTCTCAGGCGCGCGCGGCGCGCACCCGCTCGGCGAACGCGGCGTGCAGCGGGTGCTGCGCGTCGAGTCCGGTGATCTCGCTCGCGACGTCGGCGTCCGCGCGGTCCGAGTGCAGCAGCTGCTGCAGCTCGACGCTCTGCTCGTCGTCGGCGACGTCGAAGCGGAGGGCGGCGCCCATCGCATCCAGCAGCGCCGTGGGCTCGGTGCCGTCCTCGGCGAGGGCGGCCGCGGGCGAGACGAAGCGCTCGTCGCGCGACAGCTTGCGGAGCGGCTGACGCCCGACGCGGGTCACGGTGTCCGGCAGGTGCGGGTTCTCGAACCGGCCGATGATCGCCTCGACGTAGGAGCGGTGCACCTCGGGGTCGAGCTCGTGGCGGCGGACGAGCAGGTCGCTCGTCTCGGCGAGCACCGACTCGAGCGCCGAGCGCACCGCCGGGATCGCGATCGCGTCCGAGATCTTGTCGGCCCCGGCGAGGAAGCCGTGGTACGCCACCGTGGCGTGGCCGGTGTTGACCGTGAACAGCTTGCGCTCGATCGACGCGGCGAGGCCGTCGACGTAGTGCGCACCCGGGATCGTCGGCTCGTGGCCGTCGAACGGGGTGCGGTCGATCGCCCACTCGAAGTAGGTCTCGACCGTGACGTCGAGGCCGCCGCCCTCGGGCTGGGCCGGGACGATCCGGTCGACCGCGGTGTTCGCGAACACGGCCTTGGCGAGTGCCTCGTCGCGCGACTCGGCGGGGAGCGCGTCGACGATGAACTCGCGGAGCCGGTCGGTCGCGTTGATCGCGTTCTCGCACGCCATCACGGCGAGCGGCGCGGCGTCGGCCGGGCGCTGCACGAGGGCACGGGCGATGACCGGGGCGATGAACTTCAGGACCGTCGGACCGACGGCGCACGTGACGACGTCGGCCGCTGCGACCTCGGCCACCACGCCGTCCTCGTCCTGCGCGCTGTTCACGGCACGGAAGCCCGTGACGACGTGGTCCTGCGCACCCTGGCCGACCTCGTGCACGGTGTACGAGTCGGCGGCGGCGAGGGCGTCGATGAGCGGGGCGGCGACGTCGGCGAAGACGACCTCGTAGCCGGCCTCGTGGAGCAGGAGCCCGACGAAACCGCGGCCGATGTTGCCGGCGCCGAAGTGGACCGCGGTACCGGTGGTCACTCGTTGACCTCGCCGAGGATCGCGAGGATCGCGGCGGTGTCGGGGGCGTCGGTGAGCTTCTGGACCTCGTCCTCGTCCGAGAACACGATCGCGATCTTGGACAGGATGTCGAGGTGCTCGTTGTTCACGCCCGCGATGCCGACGACGAAGCGCACGGGGTTGCCGTCCCAGTCGATCGGGGTGGCGTAGCGGATGAACGACAGCGCGGACGACTTGATGGCGTCCTTCGCGTCGTTCGTGCCGTGCGGGATCGCGAGGAAGTTGCCCATGTACGTCGAGACGCTCTTCTCGCGCTCGAGCATGGCCGGGTAGTAGTCGGCCGTGACCGCGCCCGCCGCCTCGAGGATCTCGGCCGCCTCCTTCATCGCCTCCGACTTGGTCGGGGCGGTGTCCTCGGTGTGGATGCGGATCTGGCTCTCCTGCAGGACGGGCATCGGGGGTTCTCCTTCTTCTGGCGGAACGTGATGGAGGGGACGGGTCTGCACCCGTCCCCTCCGATACTGCACTGTGTTACTGGTTCTTGAGCTGGTCGACGACCTGGTCGTACTGCGGCGCGTTCATGAAGTTGCCGACCGACACGTGCTGTGCGTTCGGGACCTTCTGCTTCGCCCGGTCGGTCAGCTCCTCCTGGGTGATGACGAGGTCCTCGGTGCCGTCGAGGTTCGCGATCGCCTTGTTGACGACCGTGACCCCTTCGATGCCGGCCTTCTTCACCTTGTTGCGGAGGACGCTGGCGCCCATCGCGCTCGACCCCATGCCGGCGTCGCAGGCGAACACGACGTTCTGCACGCGGGTCGCCGTGGTCGTCGCCGACCCGACGCCGCCGAGCGTGGCCTCGGCCTCCTCGTCGGTGGCCGGCGCGTTGGTGCCGAGCAGGCCCGAGGTCGCGGCGTTCACGTCGCGGCCCTTGTTCGCCTGGAGCTTCGCCATCGCGGCGGACATGTCGCCGCCACCGTTCGCCAGGTCGCGCTTGCGGCTGGCGAGCAGGAAGAACGACGCGACCGCGAACGAGACCGCTGCGGACAGCACGACCGACAGGATGACGCCGACGAAACTGTCCTTCGCCGTCGCGGTGAGGACCGCGAAGATCGAGCCGGGCGACGCGGGGGCGACGAGGCCGGACTGGAACGCGACGTTCGTGGCGACGCCCGTGGCACCACCGAGGATCACGGCGATGAACAGCACCGGCTTCTGCAGCACGTACGGGAAGTAGATCTCGTGGATGCCGCCGAAGAACTGGATGAGGATCGCGCCGGGGGCGGTCGAGCGGGCGATGCCGACACCGAAGAAGGTGAAGGCGAGCAGGATGCCGAGGCCGGGGCCGGGGTTCGCCTCGAGCAGGAACAGGATGCTCTTGCCGGACTGCTGCACCTGCTGCGCGCCGAGCTGGTCGAGCACGCCGTGGTTGATGGCGTTGTTGAGGAAGAAGACCTTGGCGGGCTCGATGATGACGCTCGCGAGCGGCAGGAGCGAGCTGTCGACGAGGAACTTCACGGCGGCGCCGAGGCCCTCCGCGATGAGCTTGAACAGGGGCGCCAGCCAGAAGAAGCCGATGAGCGCGAGCACGAAGCCGAGGATGCCGGCCGCGTAGTTGTTCACGAGCATCTCGAAGCCGGGCTTGATCTTGCCGTCCCAGATCTTGTCGATCTGCTTGATGAGCCACGCGCCGAGGGGCCCGCAGATCATCGCGCCGAGGATCATGATCGTGCCGTTGGCGCCGATGATGACGCCCATGGCCATGATCGAACCGACGACGGCGCCGCGGGTCTCGTAGATCATGCGGCCGCCCTGGAAGGCGATCGCGAGCGGGATGAGGTACGTCAGGATCGGGCTGACGAGGCCGATGTTCGCGACCCCGTTCGTCTCCCCGAAGCCACCGAGGACGCCCACGGGCGTCCAGCCGGTCTCGATGAAGAACGCGGTGATGAGGCCCCACGCGATGAAGATCGCGATGTTCGGCATCACCATGCCGGAGAGGAACGTGCCGAACTTCTGCACGGCGACGCGTGCGCCACCCCGCGACTTCGCGGGAGCGTCGGGCGCTGCAACGGACGACGTTGTCATGTGCCTGGCTTTCTGTGATGGGTGCTGCAGTGGTGGAGGGAGGTGGTGCGGTGCTGCTGGTGGGTCGGGTGCTGCGGTGGTGCTGCGGCTAGGCGGCGTGCGCGGCAGCCGCGGCGGTCTTGGCCGCCGCCGCGGTGCTCGCGGCGAGTGCCGCCGTCGCCATCTCGCGGGCCTGGTCGAGCGTGTGCTTGCCGAGTTCGGCGCGCACGTCGGCCAGGGCCGCGGGGGTCATGGAGAGGGTGGTGGCGCCGAGGCCGACGAGGACGACGGCGAGCAGCGGGTCGGCCGCGGCCTCGCCGCAGATGCCCACGGGCTTGCCGGCGTCGCGGCCGGCCTGGCCGAGCTGCGCGACGAGGCGCAGGACGGCCGGGTGCCACGGGTCCTGGTAGCTCGCGACGGTGCCGAGCATGCGGTCGGCGGCCATCGTGTACTGGGTCAGGTCGTTCGTGCCGATGGACACGAAGTCGGCGGACGTGAAGACCTGCTCGGCCATGAGCGCGAGCGAGGGCACCTCGGCCATGACACCCGCGGTGCGGATGCCGAGCTCACGGGCCAGGTCGACGAAGTACTCGGTCTCCTCGGCGTCGGCGACCATCGGGGCCATCACCCAGAGGTCGGCCTCGGTCTGGGCGTCGGCCTGCGCGAGGGCGGTGAGCTGGTCACGCAGCACCTCCTCGTGGTTGCGGAGGGCCCGCAGCCCGCGACGGCCGAGCGCCGGGTTCTCCTCGTCCTTGTCGGTGAGGAACGGCAGGGGCTTGTCGGCGCCGGCGTCGAGCGCGCGCACGACGACCTTCTTGCCGGGGAACGCCTCGAGCAGCTGTCGGTACGACTCGGTCTGCTGCGCGACGGTCGGGGCGGTCGGCGCGTCGAGGAAGAGGAACTCGGTGCGGAAGAGCCCCACGCCCTCCGCACCGAGAGCGACGGCTCCCGCGGCGTCGGCGGGGCTGCCGAGGTTCGCGAGGAGGGGGACGGTGTGGCCGTCGGCGAGGGCACCGGCGGTGAGCGGTGCGGCCGCGGCGGCCAGGCGGTCGGCGATGCGCTGGTCGACGTCGGCGACGAGCGCGTCCGACGGGTCGGTGACGACGGTGCCGGCCGCGGCGTCGACGACCACGTGCGTGCCGTCGGCGAGGGCGTCCGCGCCGGTGACGCCGACGATGGCCGTGATGCCCTTCGCCCGGGCGAGGATCGCCGTGTGCGAGGTCGGGCCGCCGTCGCGGCTGACGAGCGCGAGCACCTTGTCGAGGTCGAGCAGGGCGGTGTCGGCCGGTGCGAGGTCGCGGGCGACGAGCACGAAGGGGGTGTCGGACTCGGGGACGCCGGGGGCCGGGACGCCGCGGAGCTTGGCGACGATGCGCTGGGCCACGTCGTCGAGGTCGGCCGCGCGCTCCCCCATGTAGCCGCCCATGCCGACGAGCAGGTCGCGGAACTGACCGAAGGCCTCGAACACCGCACGCTCGGGGTTGGTGCCACCGTCGATGCGGGCGTGCACGTCGTCGAGGAGGGTCGGGTCCTGCGCCATGAGCGCCTGCGCCTCGAGCACGGCCTGGGCGTCGCCACCGGCGAGCGCCCCGCGCTTGTTGAGGTCGTCCGCGACGACGGCGAGTGCGTCGTGGACCGCCTGCTTCGCATCCGCGGCCGAACCCTCGAGCGGTGCCGTCGACGGTTCGCCGAGCGGGTCCGCCATGCGGAGCACGGGGCCGTGGGCGACGCCACGGCCGACGCCGGTGCCGAGCAGTTCGGTCATTCGAGACTCCTTCATCTCACACGGAGGTGCGGTGGTGGGTGCGCGTCGCAGCGCATCAGAAGGAACCCGACCGCGGCGGCGTGGACGCAACCCTACCCCGATCCACGTTGACAAACAAACACATCCGGGGATAAAAATGCAGAAACAGATGCCCGTTTGCGTCTGCCGGACGATCATCCGACGGGCGATCCGGCGCGATCGTGCCCGGTCGTGTCCGTTCCGTTCCGAGCACGCCGGGAACGCACCGCACCCCGAGCGTCCGGAGCACCGCCAGCGCCACCAGCACCCCAGCACCCCAGCCCCGACCGAGACGACGAGGTCCATGTACGCACCAGAGCGCCACCAGCGCATCGTCGAGCAGGCACGCGCGCACGGCCGGGTCGACGTGAAGGACCTGGCCGAACTGCTCGCCGTCACCCCGGAGACGATCCGGCGCGACCTCACGAGCCTCGAGCGCCGCGGACTGGTCCGTCGGGCGCACGGCGGGGCGATCCCGGTCGAGCGCATCACGCTGCACCCCGGCGTCGGCGACCGCGGCGGCATCAACCAGGCCGAGAAGATGGTCATCGCCGAGGCCGCGCTCGAGGAGCTGCCCGAGAACGGGTCGGTGATGATCGACGCCGGCACGTCGACGATCTGCCTCGCCGAGATGCTGCCCACCGACCGCGGCCTCACGGTCGTCACGCACTCGTTGCCCGTCGCGATGGCGGTCGCGAACCGGGCCGGCATCGACCTGCACCTGCTCGGCGGGAACATCCGCAGCGACTCGCTCGCCGGTGTCGGCACCTGGACGCACCAGCTCATCGGCATGGTGAGCGTCGACGTCGCCTTCATCAGCATCAACGGCATCACGCCCGAGCGCGGCCTGACCACGCACAACGTCGCCGAGGCCGCCGTGAAGAGCGCGATGATCAAGGCCGCCCGTCGGAGCATCCTGCTCGCCGACCACACGAAGTTCGGTCGCGAGGAGTTCGGCCGTGTCGCACCGCTCGCCGCGATCGACACGATCATCACCGACCCCGCGGTCAACGCCGACCTCGTGCGCGAGGTCGAAGCCGCCGGCACCGAGGTCCTCTGGCCCGGCCGCGACTGACCGTCCGGGCACGCCCGGAACCCCCACCGCGCGCTCGCTAGCATGAGCGCACCACCCGTCGACAGGAGCACATCGATGTCCGAAGCCACCCGTACCGTCACCGTCGCGAGCGCCTCCGGCCTGCACGCCCGCCCGGCCTCCCTCTTCGTCCAGACCGTCACCGCGTCCGGCCACCAGGTGACGATCGCCAAGGGCGACAAGTCCGGCAACGCCGGCAGCATCCTCGCCCTGCTCGGCCTGGGCATCGAGAACGGCGACGAGGTCGTCCTCACGGTGACCGGCGACGACGCCGAGGCGACCGCGGACAGCCTGGTCGAGTTCCTGCAGACGGACCACGACGCCGCCTGAGCGCGCAGGTCGCGTCCTCGACGCGACCACGGGACGGACGGGAGGCGCGGTGCCAGCTGGCACCGCGCCTCCCGTCCGTCGTCCGGCCGGTCCACCGCGCCGACCGCGTCCGTCGTCCCGCTGACCCGCCAGCCCGCTGCCGCGTCCGCGGTCCGGACCGGGCCGTCGGCGCCCGCCGATAAGGTGGTCGGCATGACACGCCTGCGCCTCGCATCCGTCAACGTGAACGGCGTCCGCGCCGCGTTCCGGAAGGGCATGGGCGACTGGCTCGCCACCCGTGACGTCGACGTGCTCGCCCTGCAGGAGGTCCGCGCCTCGACCGACGACCTGACCGGACTGCTCGGCGACGAGTGGGACGTCGTGCACGACCCGGCGACGGCGAAGGGCCGCGCCGGCGTCGCGATCGCCTCCCGCAAGCGCGCGCACCTGCACCGGGTCGAGCTCGGTCCCGCCGAGTTCGACTCCGCCGGACGCTGGATCGAAGCCGACTACGAGGTCGGCGACAGCACCGTCACGGTCGTCTCGGCGTACGTGCACTCGGGCGAGGTCGGCACCGAGAAGCAGGACGAGAAGTGGAAGTTCCTCGACGCGATGACGGAGCGGCTGCCCGCCCTCCGCGCGCACAACCCGCTCGCGGTCGTCGTCGGTGACCTCAACGTCGGTCACGACGAGCGCGACATCAAGAACTGGAAGGGCAACGTCAAGCGCGCCGGGTTCCTCCCCCGCGAGCGTGCCTACTTCTCGCGGTTCTTCGGGGCCGAGGGCGAAGCGGTCGAGGGCGCCGACGGCTCCACCGGCCCGGGCCTCGGCTGGGTCGACGTCGGACGCGCACAGGCCGGCGACGTCCCCGGCCCCTACACGTGGTGGTCGTGGCGCGGACAGGCCTTCGACAACGACTCCGGCTGGCGCATCGACTACCAGGTCGCCACCCCCGAGCTCGCCGAGAAGGTCCGCACCTACACGGTCGACCGGGCCGACGCGTACGACCAGCGATGGTCCGACCACGCCCCCGTGGTCGTCGACTACGAGCTCTGACCCTCCTCCCACCAAGCACCACGCACCACCAGGACACCGCCATGACCAAGACGCGCATCTTCTCCGGGATCCAGCCCTCTGCCGGGTCCCTCCACCTCGGCAACTACGTCGGGGCGCTCATGCAGTGGCGCGACCTGCAGGACGACCACGACGCCATCTACTGCGTGGTCGACATGCACGCGATCACCTCGCCGCAGGACCCGGCCGAGCTCCGCGCGAGCACCCGGGCGACGGCCGCGCAGTACATCGCCTCGGGCATCGACCCGGCGAAGTCGACGCTGTTCGTGCAGTCGCACGTCCCGGCGCACGCCGAGCTGGCCTGGGTGCTCAACACCCTCACGGGCTTCGGCGAGGCGAGCCGGATGACCCAGTTCAAGGACAAGTCCGCGCGCCAGGGCGCCGAGGCCGCCTCGGTGGGCCTGTTCACGTACCCGATCCTGATGGCCGCGGACATCCTGCTGTACGACACCGCCGTGGTGCCCGTGGGCGACGACCAGCGGCAGCACGTCGAGCTCACGCGCGACCTCGCGACCCGGTTCAACTCCCGGTTCGGCGACACCTTCGTCGTGCCGAAGGCGCAGATCGGGACCGAGACGGCCCGCATCTACGACCTGCAGGACCCGACCAGCAAGATGAGCAAGTCGGCCGCGTCCGACAACGGCCTCGTCCGGCTGCTCGACGACCCGAAGCGCACGGCCAAGAAGATCCGCTCGGCCGTCACCGACACCGAACGCGAGATCCGCGCCGACCGCCAGGCGAAGCCGGGTGTGACGAACCTGCTCGCGATCCTGTCGGCGTTCACCCGCACGCCGGTGGCCGAGCTCGAGGCGTCCTTCGTCGGCAAGGGCTACGGCGACCTGAAGGGCGAGGTCGCCGACGCGGTCGTCGCCGAGCTCGAGCCGGTGCGTGCACGCACCCTCGAACTCCTGGACGACCCGGCCGAGCTCGACCGGCTGCTCGCCCTCGGAGCCGAGCGTGCCGAGTCGATCGCCGAGTCGACGCTCGCGCGGGTGTACGACCGCATCGGCTTCGTGCCCCGCACCCGGCGCTGACGTGCTGCCCGTCACGCTGTCGTCGGCCCGGGTGCGCCTCGACGTGCCCACCCGGGCCGACACCGCGGCGATCACGGCGGGCTGCCAGGACCCCGACGTCGTCCGCTGGACCACGGTGCCGACGCCGTACACGGAGCACCACGCGCGGTCCTTCGTCGACGCCCTGGTCGGCCCCGGGTGGGCGTCCGACCAGGAGTACACGTGGGCGATCCGTCGCGCCGGGTCGACCTGGCTCGAGGGGGTCGTCAGCTACCGCACGTCGTACCGGGGTCTCGGCTTCTGGCTGGCCCCGTCCGCGCGCGGTGCCGGACTGGTGCACGAGGCGGTCGAGCTCGTGGTCGCGTGGGCGTTCTCCCAGGGAGCACCCGACGTGTACTGGGAGTGCTGGGAGGGCAACACCGGCTCCGCCCGGGTCGCCCGCCGCGCCGGGTTCTCGTACACCGGGACCGCGCCGGCCCGCGTCCCCGACCGCGACGGCGGCCCGACGACCGCCTGGACCGGGCTCCGTCGTGCCGACGGCGCACCGGCCTCCGACCGTCCGTGGCCCGCAGCGGTGGTCGGACGCCCCGGCGACGTTCGCTGACAGGGGACAGCACGGTGACGCGTCACCGAACGCCGGTGGGTAGTGTCGGAGCGTGACCACCACCACCGCTCCGTCGGCTCGTCCGGCCGAGGTCCGAGCCATGCGGCGTGCGCTCCAGCTCGCCGCGCTCGGGCCGGCGGTCGGCGACCACGCCCGGGTCGGTGCGGTTGTCCTCTCCCCCGCCGGTGACGTCCTCGCCGAGGGCTGGCACAAGGGTGCCGGGACCCCGCACGCCGAGGTCGACGCGATGGCGAAGGTGCCCGCCGAGCAGCTGCGCGGTGCGACCGCGGTCGTGACCCTCGAACCCTGCAACCACACCGGCCGCACCGGCCCGTGCGCCGTGGCCCTCGTCGAGGCCGGCATCGGCCGCGTCGTCTACGCCGTCGACGACCCCGGGGTGCAGGCCCGCGGTGGTGCCGACCGCCTCCGCGCCGCCGGCGTCGAGGTCGTGTCCGGGGTCCTCGCCGACGAGGCCGAGGCGTTCCTCGAGCGCTGGCTCCTGTCGGTGCGCCAGGGCCGGCCCTGGGTGACCGTGAAGTGGGCGTCGAGCCTGGACGGCCGCGCTGCCGCCGCCGACGGCACGAGCAAGTGGATCACCGGGACCGCCGCACGGCAGCACGTGCACGAGCAGCGGGCCGCCCACGACGCGATCCTCGTCGGCACGGGCACGGTCCTCGCCGACGACCCGAGCCTCACCGCGCGCGGCGACGGCGGCGAACTGCTCGCCGACCAGCCGCTCCCCGTCGTGCTCGGCGACCGCCCGGTCCCCGCCGACGCCGCCGTCCGCCGCCACCCGCGCGGCCTGCTCGTCCTGCCGGGCCACGACCTGGCCGCGGCCCTGCACGGCCTGCGGGACCACGGCGTCCACTCCGTCCTCGTCGAGGGCGGCCCGACCATCGCGTCCGCCCTCGTCGCCGCGGGCCTCGTCGACGAGGTCCTCGTGTACCTCGCGCCCGTGCTGCTCGGCGGTCCCCGCACGGCCCTCGGCGACGTCGGCGTGGGAAGCATCGGCGAGCGCCACCAGTTGGACGTGACATCGACCACCAGCCTCGGCCCCGACCTGCTGGTCCGTGCCCGACCGCACCGCGTTCGACCCCGTGTCGAGCAGCCCGCGGTCGGACAGCACGGTGACGGCGGGGCCCGTACCGACCGGAGCACCCCATGACCGACCCCCGCACCTCCCCCGCCCCCGGCAGCCCGGTCCGCTTCGAGGTCGCCACGACCGTCCCGACGACGCACGGCACCTTCGAGATGCGCGCCTACCGTGACCTCGTCACCGGCGCCGAGCACGTCGCGATCATCGGCCGCGGGGCCGACGGGTCCATGCCGACCGACGGCGCACTCGTCCGCGTGCACTCGGAGTGCCTGACCGGCGAGGCCTTCGGGTCGCTGAAGTGCGAGTGCGGGCCGCAGCTCGACGCCGCCCTGGAAACGATCGCCGTCGAGGGCGGGATCGTCGTGTACCTGCGTGGGCAGGAGGGGCGCGGCATCGGCCTCATCAACAAGCTCAAGGCGTACCGCCTGCAGGAGGACGGCCTGGACACCCTCGACGCGAACCTCGCGCTCGGGCTGCCCGCCGACTCCCGGGAGTACGGCGGTGCGGCCGGCATCCTCGCCGACATGGGCATCACGAGCGTCCGCCTGCTGTCGAACAACCCCGAGAAGCGCCGCCAGCTCGAGGAGCACGGCATCACGGTCGAGGCGCTCGTGCCCCTGGTCGTGGGCGTCGTCGCGCAGAACGCCGGTTACCTCGACACCAAGCGCGACCGGATGGGCCACCAGCTCCCCGCGCACCTGCAGACCGGCGCCGCGAGCTGAGCGGCAGCGGCACCGGCACCAGCACCGCGAGCTGACCGGCAGCGGCAGCAGCAGCAGCAGCGGCAGCGGCAGCGGCAGCGGCAGCGGCAGCGGCAGCGGCAGCAGCAGCAGCAGCGGCGATCCGCCCTGCGCGGACCCACACGGCGGTTCCTCGGCGGATTCGCAGGTGGCCGACATGTGTCGTAGCCTGGGTGCTCCGTCACGAGCGGTCCTCCCCAACCGAACGCACCCGACCGGTGCCCGCGCCACCCCGCGCGAGCCGATCGGTGTCCGCAGCTTCGGGACACCGCCGCGCTCGCCCGAGCGCTCCCCGCGAAAGTCCGTGCCCCATGTCCGCCGCACCGGCCACCCCGTCCACCACCGACACCGCTCCGGCGACGAACCCGCGCTCGCGGGTCGTCATCGCCAGCCTCGTCGGCACGTCGATCGAGTTCTACGACTTCTACGTCTACGCGACCGCCGCCGTCCTCGTCTTCCCGACGCTGTTCTTCCCGAACGAGGACCCGACGGCCTCGCAGCTGTCCTCGTTCGTCACGTTCGCGCTCGCGTTCTTCGCCCGGCCCGTCGGGTCGGTCCTGTTCGGGCACTTCGGTGACCGCATCGGCCGCAAGGCCACGCTCGTCGCGTCCCTGCTCGTGATGGGCGCCGCCACCTTCCTGATCGGCTGCCTGCCGACCTTCGGCAGCGTGGGGGTCCTGGCGCCCGTGCTGCTCGCCGTGCTCCGCTTCGCGCAGGGCGTCGGGCTCGGCGGTGAGTGGTCCGGCGCGGCCCTGCTCGCGACCGAGAACGCCCCCGAGGGCAAGCGCGGCGTGTTCGGCTCGATGCCGCAGCTCGGCGCGCCGATCGGCTTCCTGCTCGCCAACGGCCTGTTCATCGCGATCAACGCCGCGATGCCCGCCGGTGCCGACGGCACCCCGAACGCCGACTTCCAGGCGTGGGGCTGGCGCATCCCGTTCCTGCTCTCCGCCGTCCTCGTGCTCGTCGGCCTCTACGTGCGGTTCAAGCTCGTCGAGTCCCCGGTGTTCCGCGACGTGCAGGAGACCGGCTCGGTCGCCAAGGTCCCGCTCGGCCGGGTGTTCCGCACCTCGTGGAAGGCCGTCATCGTCGGCACCTTCGGCATGGTCGCGACGTACGTCCTCTTCTACTTCATGACCACGTTCACGCTCAACTACGGCACGAACCCCGCCGAGCCGACCCCGCTCGTGAAGCTCGGGCTCGGCTACAGCCGCGGCGAGTTCCTCACGCTGCTCATGATCGGCGTCGTGTTCTTCGGTATCTGCACGCCCATCGCGGGCTGGCTGGCCGACAAGTACGGCCGTCGCCGCACGCTCATCCCGACCACGGTCGGCATCGCCCTGTTCGGCCTGACGTTCCAGTTCTGGTTCGCCGCCGCCACCGGACCGATCACCGTCGTCACGTTCCTCATCGTCGGGCTGTCGCTCATGGGCCTGACCTTCGGCCCGATGGGTGCACTCCTGCCCGAGCTCTTCCCGACGAACGTCCGCTACACCGGCTCCGCGCTGGCGTACAACATCGCATCGATCATCGGCGCCTCGCTCGCACCCACGATCGCGCTGAAGCTGTGGCAGCCGGACGGGAACATCTTCCTGGTCGGGCTCTACCTGACGGCCGCCGCGGTGGTGACGTTCGTCGCCCTGCTCTTCGTGCGCGAGACGAAGCACGCGCGGCTCGGCGACTCCGACGTGACCGCGCAGGACGGCGCGACCACGGGTCGCTGACGCGACCCCCTGCGGACGGGAGGCGCGGTGCGGGCCGGCACCGCGCCTCCCGTCCGACGTCGGGTCGCGTCCACCGCACGCCACCCGCCGTCCGCGCCGGTCCACCCGCTCGACGACGCGTGGTCGGGAGGGCCCCCGACCGACGTGAGCGGCCCGCGCGCAGCGCGCACCCACCGGTCGGTGCGAGGATGGTCGACGGCCGCCACACCCCGCCCGGGCGGCAGGAACCAGGAACGATGAGCCTCCCCTTCACACGCCGGAAGCAGTCCGACGGGCCCCGTGCCAGCTTCGGCCGTCTGCTGACCTACCTGTTCGAGAACAAGCCCGCGATGGTCGTCATCATCGTGCTGAGCGTCCTCGGCGCCGGGGCGTCCCTCGCGCAGCCGCTGCTCGTGAACCAGGTCGTCACCGCGGTGCAGCACGGGCACACGCTCTCGGTGCTCGTCTGGGCGCTCGTGGCCCTGGTGCTCGTGTCCGGACTGCTCAACGGCGTCCAGCACTTCCTGCTCCAGCGCGCGGGCGAGGGCGTCGTGCTCGCGACGCGCCGCAAGCTCATCGCGCGCATCCTCAACCTGCCGATCTCGGAGTTCGACACCCGACGCACCGGCGACCTCGTGTCCCGCGTCGGCAGCGACACCACGCTGCTGCGGGCCGTGCTCACCCAGGGCCTGATCGAGTCGATCGGCGGCGCGCTCACCTTCGTCGGCGCCATCATCGCGATGGCGGTCATCGACCCGCTGCTGCTCGGCATCACCGTCGTCATCGTGCTCGTCGCGATCGTCGTCGTCGGCGGCCTCAGTCGGCGCATCCGGATCGCCTCGAAGCGCGCGCAGGAGAAGGTCGGCGACCTCACCGCCGCGGTCGAGCGCGGCATCGGCGCCGTCCGGACCATCCGTGCCGCGGGTGCCACCGCGCGCGAGGTCGCCGAGGTCGACGGCCACGCCACCGAGGCCTACCGCCGCGGGCTCGACATCGCGAAGATGTCGGCCTTCGTCGTCCCGGTCGCGAGCATCGTCATGCAGGTCGCGTTCATCGCCGTCCTCGGGGTCGGCGGCGCGCAGGTCGCCGCCGGGCAGATCACCATCGCCACGCTCATCACGTTCATCCTGCTGCTGTTCATGATGGTGATGCCGCTCGGACAGGCGCTCGGCGCGGCCGTCGCCGTCGCGCAGGCACTCGGGGCGCTCGGCCGGATCGAGGAGATCCTGCACCTGCCGACCGAGGACCAGGACGACGCCGCGGTCCGCACCGCACCGGCGATCGAGACCGACGACGCGATCGCGTTCGAGCACGTCACCTTCCGGTACGCGCGGACGACGGACGCGTCGGGTGCGGACGGTGCAGCCGGTGCGGGTGGCGGATCCGAGGCCGCCGGCGGTGCCGGCGGGACGGCCCGGCCTGGAGGCGCGGTGCCGGTCAACGACGCCGGCGCCGACGACGACGTGGTGCTGGACGACGTCTCCTTCCGGGTGCCCCGCGGCGCCCGGGTCGCGCTCGTGGGTCCCTCGGGTGCCGGCAAGTCGACCACCCTGGCGCTCATCGAGCGCTTCTACGACCCGACCTCGGGGGTGATCCGGCTCGGAGGCGTTGACGTCCGCGGGCTCGACCGCGCGGAGCTGCGCGCCCAGATCGGCTACGTCGAGCAGGACGCCCCGGTGCTCGCGGGCACGATCCGGGCGAACCTGCTGCTCGGCTCCCCCGACGCCTCGGAGCAGGAGTGCGTGCGCGTCCTCGAGGCGGTGAACCTCGGCGACGTCCTGCACCGCGACCCGCGGGGCCTCGACGCACAGGTCGGCGAGGACGGCGTGATGCTGTCCGGTGGCGAGCGCCAGCGGCTCGCGATCGCCCGGGCGCTGCTCGCCGCTCCCCCGATCCTGCTGCTCGACGAGTCGACGTCCTCGCTCGACGGCGTGAACGAGCAGAAGATGCGGCTCGCGATCGACGCCGTGGCCACCGACCGCACGCTGCTCGTGATCGCGCACCGGCTGTCCACGGTCGTCGACTCGGACGTCATCGTCGTGCTCGAGCACGGCCGGGTCGTCGGGACCGGGACGCACTCCGAGCTCGTGCAGTCCACGCCGCTGTACCGCGACCTGGCGAAGCACCAGCTCCTGGTCTGAGGCGCCGGGGGCGGTCCCGGCCGGTCCGGCCCCGCGGGTCGCGAGACCCGGGGACGGGTCAGGCGGCGAAGGGGTCGGGCGTCAGGACGTACACCGACTCCAGGTACTCCTCGATGCCCTCGTGCGAGCCCTCGCGGCCGAGCCCCGAGGACTTCACGCCGCCGAACGGGAACGCGGCGTTCGACACCACGCCCGTGTTCAGGCCGAGCATGCCGGTCTCGAGCCGCTCGGCCAGGCGCTGCCCACGACGGAGGTCCGACGTGAAGGCGTAGGCGACCAGGCCGTACTCGGTGTCGTTCGCGAGGCGGACACCCTCCTCCTCGGTCGCGAAGCGGGTGATCGACACCACGGGCCCGAAGATCTCGGTCGTCAGGACGTCGGACCCCGGCTGGACGTCGTCGAGCACGGTCGGTGCGAAGTACGTGCCCGGGCGGTCGACCCGCTCCCCGCCCGTGACGAGCCGGGCGCCGCGCGCGACGGCGTCGTCGACGAGCCGGGCGGCCTTGTCCACCGCACGGTCGTCGATGAGCGGACCGAGGGTCGTGCCGTCCTCGGTGCCACGACCGACGCGCAGCTCCTCGACCTTCGCGGTGAGGGCAGCGGTGAACGCGTCCGCGATGCCCTCCTGCACGAAGAAGCGGTTCGCGGCCGTGCACGCCTCGCCCGTGTTCCGGAACTTGGCCTGCATCGCCGCGGCGACCGCCTCGTCGAGGTCGGCGTCGTCGAACACGAGCAGCGGCGCGTTGCCGCCGAGCTCCATGCTCGTCCTGAGCACGGTGTCGGCGGCCTGCTTGAGGAGTGCCGAACCGACCGCTGTCGACCCCGTGAAGGTGAGCTTGCGCAGGCGGCGGTCGGCCAGGAGCGGTGCCGAGAGCTCCTTCGCGTCGAGCGACGGGACGACGTTGAGGACCCCGTCCGGGAGCCCGGCGCGACGGAACAGCTCCACCAGGAACAGCGTCGTCAGCGGGGTGAGCTCGGCGGGCTTGAGGACCACCGTGCAGCCGGCGGCCAGCGCCGGGCCGATCTTGCGCGTGGCCATCGCGAGCGGGAAGTTCCACGGGGTGATCGCGTAGACCGGGCCGACCGGTCGGCGGAGCACGATGCCGCGTCCGGTGCCCTCCGGGTTCGTGCGGTAGTCGCCGTGGATGCGCACGGCCTCCTCGGAGAACCAGCGGAGGAACTCCGCACCGTAGGCGACCTCGCCGCGCGACTCGGCGAGCGGCTTGCCCATCTCGAGCGTCATGAGGGCCGCGAGGTCGTCCTCGTGTTCGTGCGCCAGCTCGAACGCGCGGCGCAGGACGTCGGAGCGCGTGCGCGGCGGCGTCGCAGCCCATCCCGCCTGCGCTGCGGCCGCAGCGTCGAGGGCCGCCGTGCCGTCCTCGGGCGTCGCGTCGGCGACCTCGGCGAGGACCGTACCGGTGGAGGGGTCGCGGACCGGGAAGGTCGCACCGCCGGACGCCGCCCGCCACCGGCCGCCGATGAACAGGCCGGTCGGGACGCCGTCGACCGAGACGTGCTCGTCGGCGACGGTCGTCGTGGTGCCGGGGGCGGCCGCGTCCGCGGTCGTCGGGTCCGTGTCGGTGGTGTCGGTCACAGTACTGCTCCTCCGGGGCTCGCGAGCCCCTCGTCCGTGTCGCTGCGGTCGACGTGCCCGCCGACCGCCCTGATGTCGTCGAGCGCGGCGGCGCTCCTGTCCGGGTCGACGCCCGCGACGAGGTCCTCGTACACGGCGACGTCGAACCCTGCGGCGCGCGCGTCGAGCGCCGACGCGAGGACGCAGTGGTCGGTCGCGATGCCGACGATGTCGACCGTGGTCACCCGCCGCTCGGCCAGGAGCTCCGGCAGCGGCGTGCCGTCCTCGGTGACCGCCTGGAACGCCGAGTAGTCCGGCCGTCCCTGGCCCTTGTACACGTCGACGTCGACGACGCTCGTGTCGAGGTCGGGGTGGTACGCCGCGCCCTCGGTACCGCCGACGCAGTGCACGGGCCACGTGTCGACGAAGTCCGGACCCGCCGGCCCGGCGAAGTGCCCGCCGTTGTCGTCGTCGCCGTGGTGCCAGTCACGCGATCCGACGACCAGGTCGTACTCGTCGGCGTGTCGACCGAGGAAGACGCTGATGCGCTTCGCGAGTGCGGCGCCACCGGTCACCCCGAGTGCACCGCCCTCGGTGAAGTCGTTCTGGACGTCGACGACGAGCAGTGCCCTGGCCATGCGTCCATCCTGCACCCGCCGGCTCCGCGTCCGTGGGGCCCGGTCACGACCTGCCGTCGACTCCGCGGACGGCGAACGCGGATCAGGAGCCGGTGAGCTGCCCGCCGCACCGGAAGGCGGCCGTGGTGACCGCGTCGAGGGCCGGGAGCGCCGCCGCTCGCGTCGACCCGATGGCGTAGAACGCGAACGTCAGCCGGGTGCCGTCCGCGGCGTCGATGTACCCGCCGAGGGTGTTCGCGCTGTCGATCCACCCGGTCTTGGCGTGCACCTTGCCCCGCGCCACCGCGTTCGCTCCCGTGAAGCGGCTCGCGAGCGTCCCGGACTGGCCCGCCACCGGCAGCGACTGCGCCAGCGTGCCGAGGCCCTTCGACCCGGCCGCGACCTGGACCATGAGGTGCGCGACGAAGTCCGGCGAGACGGCGTTCGACGCGCTCTCCCCCGAACCGTCCTTGATGACGATGCCCGCGGGGTCGACGCCGTAGGACGCGAGGGCCTTCTGGTACACGCCGGTCAGGGACGCCGCCGAACCGTCCGAGCCGGACTCCTTCGAGGAGACACGGGCGAGCATCTCGGCCAGCGTGTTGTCGGAGTTCGGGATCATCTGCCCGACGAGCGTCGAGACGGGCTGCGAGGACACCGTCGCGATGGTGTCCGAGCTCGTCGTCGCGCGCTGCACGATCTGCGCGTTCCCGGCGCCCACCACGCCGGCGTTCGCGAGTGCCGTGCGGAACGCGGCGCCCGCACGGCCGACCGGGTCGGTGGACCGCGGCGAGGTGGCGGCCGCGGGGTTCGCCCGGTCGCCGTCGACCATCAGGGCGGTGACCTCGGGCTGGTACCCGATCGTCCGCTCACTGACCGGCCAGGTCGGGTCCCAGGCGTCGCTGTCGTTCCAGTACGTGTCGTCGGTGACGATGGTCGACACCGGGGCGTCGCCGAGCGAGGCCTTCACCTGCTGCGCGAGCTGGGCGAGGGTCGGCGCACCCGGGTACACGGTGCCGCCGCCGACCGAGAGGGTGGCGTCGCCGTGTCCGACGATCGCGATCGTGCCGTCCGACTCCTTCGTCACGGTGGTCGGGATGCGGTGGTCGCCCCCGAGGACCGACAGGGCGGTCGCCGTCGTCAGCGTCTTCATCACGCTGCCGGTCTGCGCCGGCTGGTCGCCCTTGCGCGAGAACAGCACCTGGCCCGTCGCCGCGTTCATGACGTACCCCTCGAAGGCACCGAGGCCGGGCGCGGACGCCTCGGCGTCGATCGTGCACGTCCGCAGCGGGTCCGGTCCGCCCACGGTGGCGGGGAGGGCACGCGTGTCCGCGGTCGGCGTCGGCGTGGGTGTCGGGGTCGCCGAGGCCGGACGCGTCGCGCGCGCTCCGGCCGCCGCGGTGGAGCGACCGTCCGTCCGGTCCCCCGGCATCGTCGCCGACGCCACGGCCACCGCGCCGCCGGAACCGAGCACGAGGACGCCCGCGAGCGCACCGGCGATCCACGGGACGGGACGCCGGGCCACGGAGGCCCGCAGGGCGGCGACCGTCGCGCGGACGCGGTCGGGGACGGACTGCGGCGAGGGCTGCTGGTCGGACATCGTGACCGATCCTACGGAACAGCGGGAGGAGCCTCCAGACCCGGTTCCGCATCGGCCGCGTAGCGGACGCCGACCTGCCGACGGGCCTCGTCCATCACGGCCATCACGGCGACGGTCTCCTCGGGGTCCATCGGACCGCCCTCGTGCGTCCCGGAGGTGACCATCTCCTCGAACGCACGTGCCTCGTGGGCGTAGCCCGCGAGCTCCTCGCGACCGTCGAACTCCTCGACCACCGCACCGTCCCGGTCCCGGATCCGCCACGTCGTCGGCGTGTACCAGGTGGCGTCGACGTCGATGCGGCCGTCCTCGCCGATGACCGACGCCGTGTTCGGGCTGCGGACGTCGAGGGCGAAGTGGAGCACGGACTGCGCGCCGCCCTCGTGGGTGAGCACGACGCCCATCTGCGTGTCGACCCCCTGCTCGCTCAGGGTGCCGGACGCGCTGACGGCCGTCGGGACGCCGAGCACGTCGACCGCGAACGAGATCGGGTAGACGCCGAGGTCGAGCATCGCGCCACCGCCGAGCGCGGGGTCGTTGAGCCGGTGTGCCGGATCGCTCGGCAGCGCCTGGTGGTGGGTGGCCTCGACGACCCGCGGGCGGCCGATGCGACCCTCGGCCAGGACCTGCCGGATCATCCGGGACTGCGGGAGGAAGCGGGTCCACATCGCCTCCATCACGGCGACGTCCGCGCGGCGGGCCGCGTCGACCACGCGTCGGGCCTCGGCCGCGGTGATGGTGAACGCCTTCTCGACGAGCACGTGCTTGCCCGCGCCGATCGCGAGCAGGGCGTCCTCGGCGTGCCGGGAGTGCGGGGTGGCGACGTAGACCGCGTCGACCTCGTCGTCGGCGACGAGCGCCTCGTACGACCCGTGTGCGTGCGGGATGCCGTGCTCGGCCGCGAAGGCATCGGACCGCTCC
Source organism: Curtobacterium sp. MCBA15_004 (assembly GCF_001865055.2). Classification (NCBI taxonomy): domain Bacteria; kingdom Bacillati; phylum Actinomycetota; class Actinomycetes; order Micrococcales; family Microbacteriaceae; genus Curtobacterium; species Curtobacterium sp. MCBA15_004. The sequence continues at coordinate 2,448,994 of NZ_CP126266.1, forward strand.
TGGCTGCGGCTGCCGACCGCGACGAAGGTGATGCCCGCGGCGGTGCAGTCCGCCACGAAGGAGTGGGCGATGCCACCCGTGCCGATGACTCCCCAGCGAACCGTCATGGGTCCTGTCTACCAGGACGGTGGTGGATGGCCGTGGGGCCGTGGGGACGACGCCCGCGGAGGCGCCCACGCCGGGACGACGCCTTCCGGGACGCCCCCGCCGGTTCCGGGACGCCCCCGCCGGGACGACGCCTTCCGGGACGCCCCCGCCGGGACGACGCTGCTGAGACGACTCCTGCTGAGACGGCGGAAGCCCCGGCCGCTCCGGTGGTGACCGGTGCGGACGGGGCTTCGTGGCGGAGCCGCCTGTCGGAATCGAACCGACGACCTATTCATTACGAGTGAATCGCTCTACCGACTGAGCTAAGGCGGCGGACACTCCGTTGCCGGAGTGGCACGGGAGACGACTATACAGGCCGGGGCGGGTGAACGCGAAACGGGCGGGAGCCCGTGCGTGGCGGACCGTTCCCGGCCGGCGCCGACGGCTCAGCGGGTCGCGCGGGCGACCGTGACGAGGAGTGCCTCGAGGGCCAGCAGTGCCGCGACGTTCGCGGCGATCCGGTTCCGCGCGAGGGACACCGCGTCGAGGACCTCGAGTGCCGAAGCGGGCGGCACGGCGTCGAGCGCGCGGTCGAGCTCGGCGCGCATCGACTCGTTGACGGGCTCCGTCGGGACGCCGAGGCCGAGCAGCAGGAGATCGCGGTAGAGCGAGGACACGTCGACCAGGATGCGGTCGAGCCCGTCGCGCAGGCTCCGGGTCGCACGACGCTTCTGGTCCTCCTCCATCGCGCGCAACTGCGATCGGAGTGCCGGCGGCACGGTCCCGCCGGGTTCGACGCCGAGCGAGCGGAGGGCGGCGTCGCGTTCCTCGGCATCGCGCTGCTGGGTGATGGCCTTCGCGTCCTCGTCGGCGACCGCGAGGAGTTCCGCGGCCGCGAGGACCGCGTCGCCCACGGACCGGACGCGCAGCACGGTGGTGAGCGTCCGGCGACGCCGGTCACGGGCGTCCGCGCTCGTCGCGAGGCGCTGCGCCATGCCGATGTGGCTCTGTGCCTGCCGCGCGGCGTCGGTGGCGAGTTCCCGGTCGACCCCGGTCCGCGCGACGATGAGGTCGGCGACCGAGTCGATGCCGGGGACCCGCAGCCGGACCGAGCGGACGCGGGACCGGATCGTCGGGAGGAGGTCGGCCTCGCTCGGCGCGCAGAGGATCCAGACCGTGCGCTCAGGCGGTTCCTCGAGCGCCTTGAGCAGGAGGTTCGACGTGCGCTCCGTCATGCGGTCCGCGTCCTCGACGATGACGACGCGGTAGCGCCCGACGGACGGCGAGTAGTACGACGACGTGACGAGCTTGCGGATCTCCTCGATGGTGATGATGACCCGTTGGGTGGTCAGCACCGACACGTCGGGGTGTGTCCCGGCGGTGATGAGGCGCAGCGTGTGGTCGTCGTCCGGGCCGGAACCGACCAGTGCGGCGGCGAACGCGGCGGCGACGTTCGAGCGACCCGACCCGGGCGGACCGGTGATCAGCCACGAGTGGGTCATGCCGCCGGTGTCCTCGGGACCCTCGGCGGCGCTGCGGAGCGCAGCGACCGCGTCGTCCTGCCCGGTCAGGCCGTCCCACACACTCACGACGCCATCCTGCCGTCGACCACCGTCACGACGGGTCCTCCTCGGCGATCCCGACGAGCGGAGCGACGGCCTCCCGGATGTGCTGCTGCACGACGTCCGGGTCGGCGGCGGCGTCGACGACGAGGAACCGCGCGGGTTCCGCGGCGGCCATGTCGAGGAAGGCGCGACGGACCCGCTCGTGGAACACGGCCGCCTCGGACTCGAGACGGTCGAAGGTGTCTCCCCGGGCCGCGGACACGCGCGCTCGTCCGACCGTGACGTCGAGGTCGAGCAGGACGGTCAGGTCCGGGACCAGCCCGTCCGCGGCCCAGTCGGACACCGAACGGATCTGCTCGGCGCCGAGGTCACGCGCCACGCCCTGGTAGGCCACCGAGGAATCGACGTAGCGGTCCTGGAGCACGACCTCGCCGCGGGCCAACGCCGGACGGACGACGGTCTCGACGTGGTGCGCCCGGTCGGCCGCGTACAGCAGGGCCTCGGCACGCGGGGCGACGTGACCGCGCTCGTGGAGGACGATCTCGCGGATCCGCTGCCCGAGGTCCGTGCCGCCCGGCTCCCGGGTGCGCACGACGGTCCGGCCGTGCGCCCCGAGCCAGTCGGTCAGGAGGGCGGCCTGCGTCGTCTTGCCGGCGCCGTCGCCGCCCTCGAGGGTGATGAAGCTGCCGGTCACTTCTTCTTGGCCGTCTTGGCGGCCGGCTTGCGGGCCGGCGCCTTCTTCTTCACCGGACCCTTGGCACGCTTGTCCGCGAGCAGCTGGATCGCACGCTCGTGGTCGACGGTCTCGACGTCCTCGCCACGCGGGATGGTCGCGTTCGTCTCGCCGTCGGTCACGTACGGACCGAAGCGGCCGTCCTTGACCTTGATCGGCTTGCCGGACACGGGGTCGGCGTCGAACTCCTTGAGGGCTGCCGTCGCGGCCTTGCGTCCGCCGTACTTCGGCTGCGCGAACAGCTCGAGCGCGCCCGGCAGGTCGACGTCGAAGATCGCGTCCTCGCTCGGGAGGGTCCGGGTGTCCGTCCCCTTCTTGATGTACGGGCCGTAGCGACCGTTCTGCGCGGTGATGTCCTCGCCCGACTCCGGGTCCTTGCCCACCACGCGCGGCAGGTCGAGGAGCTTGAGCGCGGTCTCGAGGTCGACCGTCTGCGGGTCCATCGACTTGAAGAGGGACGCCGTGCGCTCCTTCGGCGCGGCGGGCTTCTTCGTGGTCTTCTTCGCCGGGGCCTTCTTCGCGGTCGTCTTCGCCGCGGTCGTGCCGTCCGTCGCCGCTGCGGCGTCGGCCGTCGCAGCCGGGGTCTCGACGACCTCGCCCGTGGCCTGGTCGACGACCGGCTCGGGCTCGGGGGTGCGCTCGGTGACGTACGGGCCGAACCGGCCGTCCTTCGCGAGGACCTCCTTGCCGGTCTCCGGGTTCACACCGACCACGCGGTCCCCGAGCACGGGCGCGTCGACGAGTTCCTTGGCCTTGTCGACCGTCAGTTCGTCGGGCGCGAGGTCCTCCGGGACGTTCACCCGTCGGGGCTTCTCCGGGTCGTCGCTCGGCACCTCGATGTAGGGGCCGTAGCGACCGATGCGCAGGGTCAGGCCGGGAGCGAGCTCGACCGAGTTGATGTCGCGCGCGTCGATCTCACCGAGGTTGTCGATGACGGTCCGGAGCCCGCGGTGGTCGCCGCCGCCGAAGTAGAACTCCTTGAGCCAGTCGGACCGGTCCTCCTCACCGCTCGCGATGCGGTCGAGGTCCTCTTCCATGCTCGCGGTGAAGTCGTACTGCACGAGGTCGGAGAAGTGGTCCTCGAGGAGCCGGACAACGCTGAACGCGATCCAGTTCGGGACGAGAGCGCTGCCCCGCTGCGTGACGTAGCCGCGGTCCATGATCGTCGAGATGATCGCCGCGTACGTGGACGGACGACCGATCCCGAGCTCTTCGAGCGTCTTGACGAGGCTCGCCTCGGTGTAGCGCGGGGGTGCGGAGGTGTCGTGCCCCTTCGCCTCGACCTCGCTCACGCCGAGGTGGTCGCCCTGCGCCATCTGCGGCAGCTTGGCGTCCGCGCCGTCGGCCCCGCCGGCGTGGCGGTCCTCGTCGCGGCCTTCCTCGTAGGCGTTGAGGAAGCCGCGGAAGGTGATCACGGTGCCCGACGCGGTGAACTCCGCGTCGGTGCCGTTCGCCGTGGCGGCGACCCCGGCGACCGGGTCGGACGACGTGATCCCGAGGACCACCGACGCCGTGGACCCCTTGGCGTCCGCCATCTGGGACGCGACGGTGCGCTTCCAGATCAGGTCGTAGAGCTTCCAGTCGTTGCCGCGGAGGACGCCGTTCATCTCGGACGGTGTCCGGAAGGTGTCGCCGGCGGGGCGGATCGCCTCGTGCGCCTCCTGCGCGTTCTTGCTCTTGCCGCTGTAGCTGCGCGGCTTGTCCGGGATCGTCTCCGGGCCGTACAGCGCCGAGGCCTGCTTGCGGGCGGCGGTCACGGCCTGCTGCGACAGCGAGGACGAGTCCGTACGCATGTAGGTGATGTGGCCGTTCTCGTACAGCCCCTGCGCGACGCTCATCGTCTGACGGGCGGAGAAGCGGAGCTTGCGCGCCGCCTCCTGCTGCAGGGTCGAGGTCGTGAACGGCGCTGCGGGACGGCGCGTGTAGGGCTTCGACTCCACGCTGCGGACGACGGCGTCGCCGGCCTGCTCGAGGACGGTCGTCAGCGCGGCGGCCGACGCCTCGTCGAGCCGGACGGCCTCGCCCTTGAGCGTGCCGCGGTCGTCGAAGTCGCGGCCCGAGGCGACGCGGGTCCCCTGGAGCCGGGCGAGCCGCGCGGTGAACGCGGTGTCCCCGACCTTCTCGAACCGAGCGGTCAGGTCCCAGTAGTTCGCCGAGACGAACGCGAGGCGCTCGCGCTCGCGGTCCACGACGAGACGGGTCGCGGCCGACTGCACGCGGCCGGCGGACAGGCCGGGACCGACCTTGCGCCAGAGCACGGGCGAGACCTCGTAGCCGTAGAGCCGGTCGAGGATGCGCCGGGTCTCCTGCGCGTCGACGAGCGCCGTGTCGAGCTCCCGGGTGGCCTCCTGCGCACGCTGGATGGCCTCCTTGGTGATCTCGTGGAACACCATGCGCTTCACGGGGACCTTGGGCTTGAGCACCTGGAGGAGGTGCCACGCGATGGCTTCGCCCTCGCGGTCCTCATCAGTCGCGAGGAAGAGCTCGTCGGCGTCCTTCAACGCCCGCTTCAGCTCGGAGACCGTCTTCTTCTTCGCGTCGGACACCACGTAGTAGGGCTCGAAGCCGTTGTCCACGTCGACGGAGAACTTGCCGAGCGAGCCCTTCTTGAGCTCCGCCGGGAGGTTCTTGGGCTCGACGAGGTCGCGGATGTGTCCGACTGACGCCTGGACCTCGTATCCGTCACCGAGGTATTGCGCGATCGTCTTCGCCTTCGCGGGGCTCTCGACGATCACGAGCTTCTTCGTGCCTGGCACGTGACTCCTTGATCGATGGTGCGCGCCGGCCCTGGACCGCAACGAGGTCCGGGTCGACCGGGACGACGGTGACCGGGGGCCGACGTGCACACCATACACACTGTGTTCGGGCGACCCGGCGGCGGGACCGGCGACGGCGACCGCGTCGGCGACGAACGGTCCGGAGCCGGTCTCGACGGCGACACGCGCGGTCGCGCCCGCAGTCTCGCAAGAGGTCGACCGCGCACCGCCGGCCGCGACGACACGGTCGGCGACGACGCACGGACGCCCCGGCACCCGACCGACCGCGACAGCGGCGGCCGCGGTCGCCCCGGCGTCCGCGGCCACCTGGGCCTGCACGCCGAGCACCCGGGAACGGGCGCCGAGGACGGTTGCCGAGCCGACCAGCAACGCCAGTGCGACCGCGGCGACGAGCACGACCGTGGCCGAACCGCGCTCGGACCGCGCGAGCCCGCGGTTCACCGGCCGCCGTCCGCCGCGCAGCCGGTGGCGCGCAGGGGCACCGCGGCGAACAGGCCGCCGGCGCTCCCGTGCACGTCGACGCAGACGATGCCGTCGACCCGGCGGACCGTGGTGCTCGCACCGGGGGCGATGGTGCTGACCGCCCGGGTCGCGGCCGCCTCGTCGGCACGGCCGAGCGCGCGCGCCGCCGCCCCCGCGGCGGCCTGCATCCGGCCCACGCGGTCGACCAGGACGACCGCGGTGACGAGACCGAGCACCACGAGGGTGACGACGGGCAGTGCGACCGCGAACTCCACGGTCGCACTCCCCCGGTCCCCGGGACGCCGGTCCAGTCGCGGGCGGGCTCCGCGCGGACGCCGACCGGCCGGAGCAGTCGTGCCGCTCACGGCGTGAGGGCCCCGCGGACCAGGTCCGTGAGGATCTGCTGGACCTCACCCGAACGCATCACCGCGACGAGCACCCCGGCGAAGGCGACCGCCGCGAGGATCACGACCGCGTACTCCGCCGTCGCCGACCCGCGGTCGTCGCCGAGGTCGACCACCGAGACGCCCCGGCGACGACGCTCGTGTCCGATGGTGTCCTCCTGGTTGATGGTCTGTTGCACGTCCTGCTCCTTCCGCTCGGTGTCTGGTCCTCCGACGATCGCCGATCTCCGCCTGCCGCAGAGCGCCGATCCCGCTTCCTGTGGACAGGTCAGCCGAGGCCGCCGACGGTGGAGGAGAGGACGCCGACGACGACCGGCACCACCCCGACGAGCACGAAGGCGGGCAGCACGCACACCCCCAGGGGCAGGACGAGCCGGACGCCGAGGCGTTCCGCGGCTGCGAGACCCGCGGCGGCTGCGTCGTCGCGGACGTCCTCGGCAGCGGCACGCAGCAGGGGGACCGCCGGGACCCCGGCGCGTCGGCTCAGGTCGAGCACCTCGTGCAGGCGGGCGTCGGCCGCGGCGTCCCGCCCCCGGGCGACGGCCGGCGAACCGCCTCGTGCCGGACGCTCGACGCCGTCGAACCCGTGCTCGGCGAGCACGGCCGCCACCGTGGCACCTGCGCTCGACCACGACCCGCCCCCGGCGAGCGCCACGGCCCACGCGTCGAGCAGGACGCCGGGGATCCGCCCGTCCGGGCTCGCCCGCCGGACCAGCACACCGGACCACCGTCGACCGACGGCGACCAGGACGCCCGCCACGACCACGCAGGTCCAGCCGACCGGCCGCGTCAGCAGCACCTCGACGGCCCCGGCACCCCACGCGGCGCCGAGCCCGATGCCGAACGCGGGGAGCGCCAGCACGACGCGTGCACTCGCCCGGGGGCCGGCCAGCGCCACCCGGACGGCCCGGTCGGCGGCGGACGTCCGGCGCATCGCCGACGCGAGCCCACGGAGCGTCCCCGCCGTCGGCGCGCCGCTCCGTTCCGCGACGTCGAGCACGAGACGGACGTCGTTCCACGCCGGACCGCCCGTGGCCGGCCGACCGCCGACCAGCTCCCAGGCGCGCGGTGGCGGGACGCCGGCGCCGACGAGCACCGCGACGCGGTCGAGGACCCGGGCCGCGGCCGGACCGTCCGGCGTCACCGGTCCACACGGCGCACGACGAGCCGGCCGTCCTCGAGTGCGAACGCCCCGAGCGCGGTGACGCCGCGCCACCGACCGTGCCGTTCCACGTGCACGACGAGGTCGAGGGCGCTGACGACCTGTCGCGCGAGGGCGTCCGGGCTCCACCCCGCGGTCGCACCGAGCGCCTCGAGTCGCGCCGGGACGTCGGCCAGGCCGTTCGCGTGGAGCGTGCCGGCACCGCCGTCGTGCCCGGTGTTCAAGGCCGACAGGAGCTCGCGCACCTCCGCGCCGCGGCACTCCCCCACGACGATCCGGTCCGGGCGCATCCGCAGCGCCTCACGCACCAGGCGGTCGAGCCCGATCGCGCCCACGCCCTCCGCGTTCGACTGACGTGCCTCGAGCGCGACGACGTGCGGGTGGTCGATCCGCAGTTCTGCGAGGTCCTCGACCGTCACGATCCGTTCGGTGCTGGGCACGGCGGCGAGCAGTGCGCCCAGCACGGTCGTCTTGCCGCTGCCGGTCGCCCCGGTGACGACGAGGTTCCGCCGCGCCGCGACGGCGTCCTCGAGCAGCGTGCGCCCGACGAGCCGGAAGGCGCCGGTGCGTTCGAGGGCCGCCAACGTCGGCCGTTCCGGCCGCGGGAGTCGGACCGAGAGCGCCGTGCCGTGCACCGCGACGGGTGCGAGGACGGCGTGGACCCGGATCCCGTCGCCGAACCGGACGTCCGCGCACGGGGTCGTCTCGTCGACGTGGCGTCCCCCGAGCGCCACGAGCTCGGCCGCGAGCGCACGGACGCGCCGCTCTGGCAGGATCGGCCCGGCCCGCTCGAGTCCGAGTCCGCGGTCCACCCAGGTGCCGGAGTCGCCGACGACCAGCACGTCGGTCACCTCGGCGTCCGCGACGAGGGCCGCCAGCTCCTCGAAGGCCGCCGCGTCGACCGCCCGTCGGCGTGTGGGGCTGCCGACGCGCGGCAGGAACGGGGGGTCGTGGACGGCGGTCCTGCTCCGTCGGGCGCCCCGCCGCTCGGGTGCGGCGCCGTCCGGGCGCCCGCCGTCGTCGGTCCGTCCCGCGACCGCCGCGCGTGGGTCCCGAGCCGGGCAGTCGACCGCCGAGCGCACGGCGACCGCCGACCGGGCCGGCACGGGCGGCCGGTCGACGACGGGCGACGGGCCGGCGCCTCGACCGACCGCTCCGGTGACGGCGGCGGTCGCCCGTCCGGCCACGGCAGCGGTCGCCCGTCCGGTCGCGGCAGCGGTCGCCCGTCCGGTCGCGGCAGCGGTCGCCCGTCCGGTCGCGGCAGCGGTCACGGCAGCGGTCGCCCGTCCGGTCGCGGCAACGGTCACGGGGGCGGTCGCCCGGTCGTCGCTGCCACCGACCGGGTCGACCCTGCGGATGCCGGTGCTCCCACCGCCCGCTGGCCCGTCCCGCTCACGGCCGGCGCCCCGCGTCGTGGCGGCGCGACGTCGTGGCGCGGGGTCGGGCGGTCCGTCGGCTCGGTGTCGGTGCATGGACGGCACGGTAGGCAGCGCCTCGGCACGGACGGCGCACCGCGGACCAGCACGTGGATCGTTCGCCGCTGTCCCCAGCCGATGGCTGTTTTGTCCCCCGAAACGCAATCCCGTACCCCGTTCGGCTGACCGGCGGGCAGGGCACCGCGGTACACCGACGGGAGCTCGGGAGGCCCTCGCAAGTACCTCGCTCCGGGCTCGACGGCCGCGGCGCATGTCCGTCGACGCGTGGACAGACCTGTCCACCGTTCGGCACCAGCGCGCGGATCGCGCCCGGACCGCACGGCGGGTTCTGCGACACCCGTCGGGGAAAAAGAAGAGGCGGCACCGGTTGGGGGGAACTGGTGCCGCCTGGACACCAGCGGATTGGGGGGAATCCGAGCCGATGCCACCGGAAACGAGTCCGGCGAGGACAAGTGTACCCCATGACGCCCCGTGCTCGGCAACCCCGGACCCGGCCGAACCGATCCACCCACGCTGACCCGGACACCGCCCGGACAGCGCACACACCCCGGCCGCCCCGCCGGCCCACCCCTCCCCGAGGGGTAGTCTCCGACTGCACCCCTGCCGCAACGACGCGAGAGGACCCCGATGTCCACACCGACCCAGGCCGACGCCCGTCACGAGGACGGCCCGACCTTCGCGCCGCCCGCCGAGTTCGTCGCGGACGCCGTCGCCCACGCGGACCTGCACGAGTCGGCCGCCGCCGACCGCGAGGCGTTCTGGGCCGACCAGGCCCGGACCCTGCTCGACTGGCGCACGCCGTTCACCCGGACCCTCGACTGGTCCGGTGCCCCGTTCGCGAAGTGGTTCGACGACGGCACGCTCAACGTCGCCGAGAACTGCCTCGACCGCCACGTGCGCGCGGGAAACGGCGACCGGGTGGCGATCCACTTCGAGGGCGCACCGGGCGACACGCGTCGGATCACCTACGCCGAACTGACCGCCGACGTCCAGCGCGCGGCGAACATGCTGACGGACCTCGGCGTCGGTGCGGGCGACCGCGTCGTCGTCTACCTGCCGCTCATCCCCGAGGCCGTCGTCACGATGCTCGCGGTCGCCCGGATCGGCGCCGTGCACTCGGTCGTCTTCGGCGGCTTCAGCGCCGAGAGCCTCCGCACGCGCATCGAGGACGCCGGCGCGAAGGTCGTCGTGACCGCGGACGGCGGCTGGCGACGCGGTGCCGTCTCACCGCTCAAGCCGGCGGTGGACGAGGCGCTCGCGGGCCCCGGGACCGACTCCGTCGAGCACGTCCTCGTCGTGAAGCGCGGCGGCAACCGGGTCGGGTGGACCGAGCGCGACCGCTGGTGGCACGACGAGCTGGCGAAGGCCGCCCCCGAGCACGAGGCGCAGCCGTTCCCGGCCGAGAACCCCCTGTTCATCCTCTACACGTCGGGCACGACCGGGAAGCCGAAGGGCATCGTGCACACCTCGGGCGGCTACCTGACCCAGGCCGCGTACACGCACCGCAACGTCTTCGACATGCACCCGGAGAAGGACGTCTACTGGTGCACGGCCGACATCGGCTGGATCACCGGGCACTCCTACGTCGTCTACGGGCCGCTCGCGAACGGCGTCACACAGGTCCTGTACGAGGGCACCCCGGACGAGCCGAAGCCCGGCCGGTGGTGGGACGTCGTCGACACCTACGGCGTCACCGTCCTCTACACCGCCCCGACCGCGGTGCGGGCCGCGATGAAGGCCGGACGGCAGATCCCCGAGGCCCGCAGCCTCGAGTCCCTCCGACTGCTCGGCAGCGTCGGCGAACCGATCAACCCCGAGGCGTGGCAGTGGTACCGCCAGGTCATCGGCCACGACCGCACGCCGATCGTCGACACGTGGTGGCAGACCGAGACCGGCGCCATCATGATCTCGGCGCTGCCGGGCGTCACGAAGCTCAAGCCCGGCGCCGCCCAGACCCCGCTGCCCGGCATCGTCGCGGAGATCGTGGACGAGGACGGCCACCGCGCCGACCCCGGCGAGAGCGGGTACCTCACCATCACCGAGCCCTGGCCGTCGATGGCCCGCGGCATCTGGAACGACCCGGACCGCTTCGTCGAGACCTACTGGTCACGCTTCCCCGGCCGCTACTTCGCGGGCGACGGTGCGCGGCTCGACGGCGAGGGCGACATCTGGGTGCAGGGTCGCGTCGACGACGTCATGAACGTGTCGGGCCACCGCCTGTCGACGGCCGAGATCGAGTCCGCGCTCGTCGGCCACGAGGGCGTCGCCGAGGCCGCCGTCGTCGGCGCCGCCGACGAGACCACCGGTCAGGCCGTCGTCGCGTTCGTCATCCTCACCGCCGAGGCGGCGGAGGGCGCGGACCGCGACGCGGTCGCGAAGGAACTGCGCGACTGGGTCGGCAAGCGGATCGGCGCGATCGCGAAACCACGCCAGGTGGTCGTCGTGCCGGAGCTCCCGAAGACGCGGTCCGGCAAGATCATGCGCCGTCTGCTCCGCGACGCGGCAGAGGGCCGCCGCATCGGCGACACGACGACGCTGGCGGACCCGACGATCATGGCGACCATCGCGGAACTGATGTAGGCCGCCGGACGCAGGTCGCGCCTCCCGTCCGACCGGACTGGAGGCGCGACCTGCGTGACGGGGCGGGGAACCGCCGTCAGTCGGTCAGTTCGACGACGAGCTCGACCTCGACCGGTGCGTCCAGCGGCAGGACGGCGACGCCCACCGCGCTGCGCGCGTGGACGCCGGCCTCACCGAAGACGTCGCCGACCAGGGTGGACGCGCCGTTGGCGACCCCGGGCTGGCCGGTGAAGGAGGGGTCGGACGCCACGAACACGGTGACCTTGACGACCCGGGCGACCCGGTCGAGCGACCCGGCGACCGACTCGACGGCCGCGAGGGCGTTGAGCGCCGCGGTCCGCGCCTGCGCGGTCGCGGTCTCGGCGTCGACGTCGGCGCCGACCTTGCCCGTGACGGGGAGGGCTCCGTCCACGAACGGGAGCTGTCCCGCCGTGTACACGTGGTGCCCGGACACGACCGCCGGGACGTAGGCGGCGACGGGTGCCGCGACGGGCGGCAGCGTCAGGCCGAGCTCGGACAGTCGGGCGGCGACGCTCACGCCTCGGCCCTCGGACGCTTGAGGTAGGCGACGAGCCCGCCCTCGGGGCCGGTGACGACCTGGACCAGCTCCCAGCCCTCGTCCCCGAAGTTGTTGAGGATCGCGGTCGTGTTGTGGATGATCAGCGGCGTCGTGAGGTATTCCCAGCGCATCATGGAGATCCTTGCCAGCCTTCCGGTCGGGGGTGTCGTTTAGGCTGCATCCTATGTCTGCCCAGAAGACGTCTGCCTCGCGGACCAAGCCCGTCTCTGCGATCGGCGCCTTCATCGGCTTCGTCGGCTTCAGCGCGCTCGCCGGCCTGCTGGTGACCATCGGCGTCACGCCCGCGATCGCGGTCGCCGGGGTCACCACGACCTCCACCATCGGCGTGTTCGAGTCGCTGCCGGAGTACATCGAGATCGGTGACCTGCCGCAGCGCAACGAGGTCCTGGCGTACTCGGGCGGCCAGTCCGTCCACCTTGCGACGGTCTACGACCAGAACCGCCAGGAGCTGCAGTTCGACCAGATCAGCGACCAGCTGAAGAACGCGGCCATCGACGGCGAGGACAAGCGCTTCTACGACCACGGCGGCGTCGACATGACGTCCCTGGTCCGTGCCGGTGTCGGATCCCTCGCGGGCGGGCTCGGCGAGTCCGGCGGTGGCTCGACGCTCACGATGCAGCTCGTGCGCAACATCAAGATGCAGCAGGCCCTCGAGCTGCCCTCGCAGGAGGAGCGCCAGAAGGCCTACAACGACGCGGTCGAGCAGACCATCCCCCGCAAGCTCGAGGAGATGAAGCTCGCGATCGGCCTGGCGAAGAAGTACTCGCACAAGGAGATCCTCACCGGGTACCTCAACATCGCCTACTTCGGTGACCAGACCTACGGCGTGCAGGCCGCGGCGCAGCACTACTTCAACAAGAGCGCGACCGACCTCAGCCCCCAGGAGGCCGCGTCGATCCTCGCGATCGTGCAGTCGCCGAACACGCGCAACCTGTCCGACCCCAAGTACTACGACGCCAACGTCGCCCGTCGCGACGTGATCCTCAAGTCGATGTTCGCGCAGAAGCACCTCACGCAGGAGCAGTACGACCAGGCCATCGCCTCGAAGCCGGCCGACTACGTGCGCCTGACGCAGCCGAGCCAGGGCTGCCAGTCGGCCGCGGGCAACGGCTCGCAGTTCTTCTGCGACTACGCCGTCAAGGTCGTCAAGCAGATGTCCCAGCTCGGCGCGACCGAGAAGGACCGCGCGACCGCGTGGCGCAACGGCGGATTCACGGTGCAGACGACCCTGAACCTCGACCTCAACGGTCAGCAGAAGGACCTGCTCAACAAGTTCGACCCGAACACCGAGAGCCGCTTCAAGCTCGGTGGCGCCCTGAACTCGGTCGAGGCCTCGACCGGCCGGATCCTGACGATGGCGCAGAACAAGGACTACGACCAGTCCCTGCAGTCACCGCCGACCGCGACGTCGATCAACTACAGCGTCGACAAGGAGTACGGCGGGTCGATCGGCTTCCAGGTCGGCTCGACCTACAAGGTCTTCACGCTGCTCGACTGGCTCAAGGCCGGTCACGGCCTCAACGAGTCCGTGAACGGGACGCCGCACAACACCTCGCGCTGGACGCAGTGTGGCGACACGATCTACTCCGCCTGGGCGCCGAAGAACGACTCCGCGGGTGAGAACGGCAACTTCACCGTCGCCCGCGCCACGGCGCTGTCGGTCAACGCGGCGTTCGCCTCGATGGCCGCGAAGCTCGACCTCTGCGACATCCGGCAGACCGCGCAGGACCTCGGGGTGCACTCGGCCGACGAGAAGACCGAGCTGAACGCCTACCCGTCGTCGATCCTCGGCACGAACAACATCGCGCCCCTGACCATGGCGTCGGCGTACGCGACGATCGCGAACAACGGCACCTACTGCGCCCCGATCGCCATCGACAACGTGAAGAACGCCGAGGGCAAGGACCTCGGCGGTCAGCCGAAGCAGTGCAAGCAGGTGCTCGACCCGGGTGTCGCCGCATCGGCCGCGTTCGCCATGCGCGGGACGATCCAGTCCGGTACCGCGGTCGGCGCCCAGACCCCGGACGGCACGCAGCTGTTCGCGAAGACGGGCACCACCGACGACGCCGACCAGATCTGGCTCGTCGGCGCGAGCTCGAAGGTCGCGACCGCCTACTGGCAGGGCAACACCGACGGTGGCAAGAACAACCTCCGCCACTACCTCCCGGGAGCCGGGTACGGCTCCTACGCGTCGCAGCGTGCCCACGTCTGGCAGCAGGCGATGATCCCGATCAACGCCATGTACGAGGCCGGGCCCTTCCCGACCCCGTCGCAGGCCGCCCTCCGCGGCAACAGCCAGAACGTCCCCGACGTGACCGGCAAGACGGCCGACGAGGCCCGTTCGATCCTGGCCGGCGCCGGCTTCACCTACGTCGACGGTGGCGCGCAGCCGGGGTCCGGGACGCCCGGGACGGTGTCGAGCACCTCCCCCGGTGCCGGATCGCTGCTCTCGGCCGGTTCGTCGGTCACGGTGTACACGACGGACGGCTCGCAGGCAACCGTCCCCGACGTCGCGGGCAAGAGCCTCCGCGACGCGCAGGGCGCCCTGGGCGGTGCCGGGTTCACCTCGGTCGCCGTGTCGGACCAGTTCGCCGCCGGTGGCGCGGAGTGCACCGTCGCGGGGGTGAACCCCGGAGCCGGCACGAGCGCGGCGAAGTCCACGCCCGTGACGCTGCAGCTGTTCGGCGACAAGGACGGCAAGGCTCCGAAGGGCTGCCAGTGACCCGCGGTCGCGCGGCGCTCGGGATCATCGCAGCGGGCGCGACCATCGGAGCGGCGACGACGGCGTGGGGCACCCTCGTCGAGCGTCGCCGCTTCGGCATCCGTTGGGAGACCGTGCCCGTCCTCGCGCCGGGCTCCCGTGACGTCACGGTGCTGCACCTGTCCGACATCCACATGGCACCCTGGCAGGCCGACAAGCAGCAGTGGCTGCGCGACCTGAGCCTGGTGGAGCCCGACTTCGTCGTGAACACCGGCGACAACCTGGGCCACCCGACGGCCAACGCGGCGATCGAGTACGCACTCGAGCCGTTCCGCGGCGTGCCGGGCGCCTTCGCGCACGGCTCGAACGACTTCTTCGGTCCGCAGCCCCGGAACCCGTTCAAGTACTTCACCGGGCCGAGTCGGCACCACTCAGGCGCCCGTCCGGTCGAACTCGACGTCGACCGGCAGACGGCGTTCTTCGAGTCGCTCGGCTGGCTCGACGTCAACGACCAGGCGCACGCGATCGAACTCAAGGGCTCGCGCTTCGAGTTGTTCGGTACCTCGGACGCGCACCGCGGCTGGGACCGACTCGACCTGCTGCCGACCAACGTCGACGAGATGCGCAGCACGGTCCCGTGGACCGAGGACGAGGACGGCCCCTCCCCCGTCGCCATCGGCATCACGCACGCGCCGTACCGCCGCGTGCTCGACGCGTTCGTCGACCAGGGTGCCGACGTCGTGTTCGCCGGGCACACCCACGGCGGCCAGGTCCAGGTGCCGGGCGTCGGGGCGCTCGTCACGAACTCCGACCTGCCCCGCCGGTACGTCAGCGGGCTGCACAAGTGGCAGCACCGGGCGCACTGGTCGTGGCTCGAGGTCTCTGCGGGCATCGGGACGTCGATCTACGCGCCCGTGCGGTTCTCGTGCCGCCCCGAGGCGGTCGTCGTGACCCTGACCGCGCGGACGGACTGACGCGTCCGGACGACGCGCCCGGGCGTCACCGCGATGGTCGTGAGCACCCCCGATCATCCGGTAGACTTCTGGGGTTGCTCCGGTTCGGAGTGATCACACCGCGGGGTGTGGCGCAGCTTGGTAGCGCGCCTCGTTCGGGACGAGGAGGTCGCAGGTTCAAATCCTGTCACCCCGACACTGTGTTGAGACAGTACGCAAGAGGCCCTGGTTCTCCGGAACCAGGGCCTCTTGTCATGTCCGGACCTGTCGTGTGCGGACCTGTCACCCCTGTACCGAGAGCGCAGACGCCCAGCAGCGCGCCGCCCGTGCGCGCAGACGCCCAGCAGCGCGCCGCCCGTGCGCGGTGCGCGCCGCCCGTCCGGTGCGGGGCGCTCGGTGCGCGCCTGCGTGGCGCGACCTGCTCCGGCACAACCGGAGGCACGTCGCGCCACGCGATCCCGTGGTGCGACGTGCCTCCGGTTGTGCGCCGGCACCGCGCGGCACGAGGCGCTGCGGCGCGTTCCCGCGCATCGCGCGTCCCGGCCCACAGCCCGGGGCTCACGCCGAGACGGCAGCGCGGGCCGACGCCGCGAGGGCCGCGCGCCGACGCCGCGAGGACCGCGCGCCGTCGCCCGCTCTCCCGCCGAGCAGCTACGCCGCGGCGACCCCCGCCGGCACGAGCCGCCCCTCGGCCTGCAGCGACGCCACGACGTCGAGCGCCTGGTGCCGGTAGCGCGCCTGGGCAGCCCCAGGAGCGACGATCACACCATCCGCACCCGTGGACGCCACGAGCTCGTTGATCTTCGCCGCGACATGGTCCCGCGAACCGTACGCCTGCCGCTCGGTGCGCGCGGCGATGAACCGACGCTCGAGGTCCGAGAACGTGTACGCGCGCGCCTCGTCCATCGACACCGGCTCGGGCTTCATCCCCTGGCGCATCCGGATGAACGAGATCATCCCGGGGGCGCTCTGCTCCTCGACGACCGCCGGGTCCTCGTCGGTGACGACCTGCACGCCGATGAGCGCGTTCGGGGTCTGCCGGAAGCGCGAGGGCCGGAACGAGTCGCGGTACAGCGCGAGCGCCGCCTCGGTGTTGTCCGACGCGAAGTGGTGCGCGAAGGCGAAGGAGACGCCGAGCGCTCCCGCCACCTGCGCGCTGTACCCGGAGGACCCGAGCAGCCAGAACTCGGGCACGTCGCCGTACCCGGGGACCGCCCGGATGCGCGACAGCGGGTTCTCGGCGTCCATCCCCGTGAAGAAGCCGATCAGGTCGGCGAGCTGCTGCGGGAAGTCGTCGACGTCGAGCCGGTCGGTGCGGCGCAGTGCCATCGCGGTCGCGCCGTCGGTGCCCGGTGCGCGCCCGATGCCGAGGTCGACGCGGTCCCCGTACAGCGCGCGCAGGGTCCCGAACTGCTCCGCGACGACGAGCGGCGCGTGGTTCGGCAGCATCACGCCGCCCGACCCGATGCGGATCCGGGAGGTCGCCGCACCGACGGCGCTCAGCAGCACCGCGGGCGCCGACGAGGTGATGCCCGGCATGCCGTGGTGCTCGGCGACCCAGATCCGCTCGTAGCCGAGCCGTTCGGCGTGCACCGCCGTGTCGATGGTGCCCTGCAGGGCCTCGGTGTTCGTCTGGCCGTACTCACGCGTGGCCAGGTCGAGGACGGACAGGTGCACGGTTGCGTCGCTCATGCGGGAGGCAACCGCGGGCATCCGTCGGGCATTCCGGTCGGCTCGCCGACCGCCGTGCGCGCGGGGCCGTCCCGGCCCCGTTCCGGACGGGAGGCACGGGGCGGCGCCGACCCGCGCCTCCCGTCCGACCGTGGCCCGACCACCCCGGTGGCCGGGCCCCGCAGGACCGGCCCGGACACGACGTGGTCAGCGTCCGGGGTCAGTGCCCGAGGTCGCCGTCCAGGCGGCCACCGGACTCGCTGAGGTAGCAGTTCGCGCAGAGCGACTCGTAGGTGACCCCGGCGCCGTCGATCGCCACCTGCGAGCCGTCGAAGACGAAGCGGCCGTCGACCTTCCGGGTGTTGAAGACGGCCTTCCGGCCGCAGCGGCAGATGGTCTTCAACTCCTCGAGCGAGTGGGCGACCTCGAGCAGGCGCGCGCTGCCGGGGAACGCCTCGGTGCGGAAGTCGGTCCGGATGCCGTACGCGAGGACCGGGATGCCGTCGAGCACGGCGATCCGGAGCAGGTCGTCGACCTGTCGCGGGGTGAGGAACTGGGCCTCGTCGACGAGCACGCAGCTCACCGGTCGGACCACGCCGTCGAGCCGGTCGGACTCCGGGTCGGTCGCCCCCGCGTCGGCCACCGCGGCGCGCACGTCGTCAGCGGCACCGAACACCAGGTCGACGGACCGCGTCACCCCGAGCCGGGACACGATCGCGCCGTCGGCCTTGGTGTCGACCGACGGCTTCGCGAGCAGCACGCGCTGCCCGCGTTCCTCGTAGTTGTAGGCGGCCTGCAGCAGCCCGGTGCTCTTGCCGCTGTTCATCGCCCCGTAGCGGAAGTAGAGCTTCGCCACTACGCGAGGAACCCATCCTCGGCCGCCCGACGGATCAGGTCGGACTTCTTCGACGCCGGACGCCCGACCTTGCTGTACTTCTCGCGGACGCGGCGCAGGTAGGTCTTCGCGGTCTCGTACTGCACGTTCATCTGCGCGGCGACCTCGTTCGTCGAGTAGCCCGAGACGTACAGCCGCAGGGCCTCTTCCTCGCCGTTGCTGAGCTTGGGCCGCTGGTGCGCGTTCGCCCCGGTGGGCAGCGGACGCCAGTCGCGCTGCGGCGGGGTCTCGCGGGAGACGCCCATGACCTCGCGGGCGATGTCCATGACCTCGCGCATCGGCAGCGACTTCGACAGGAACGCCGCCGCTCCGGCCGCGAGGGCACGGTCGCGGGACTCACGGCTGTCGACGCTCGACAGGACGATCACCTTCGCGCCCGCCGCACGGCAGGTGCGGACGCGCGCCTCGATCGACACGGGTTCCTTGAGCTGGAAGTCGAGGAAGACCAGGTCGGTCGGGAAGTTCTCGCTGTGCACCATCTCGAGCCACGTGTGCGCGGTGAGGGCCAGGTCGAAGTCGAAGGCGTTCACGGCGATCCAGCTCGAGAGGCTGTCGAGCAGCACCTCGTGGTCGTCGAGGATCGCCAGCCGCACGCGTCGGGTTCCGGGCTGCGGGAGCGGGGGCACGCCCTCCGAGGTCCGGGTCGGGTCAGTGCTGGTCATAGGAGAACCTTAGTGCGAGGGACGACGGGCGGACCGCGACGTCGAGGTCGGGGAAGGTCACGCGGAGGACCGCGAAGTAGGGGTCGAAGGTGCGGTGGATGCCGACGTCGGAGTCGTCGACGGTCAGGTCGATGGAGACGGCGACGCGCGCGGGCACGCCGTCGAGCGTGGGGGTGCGGCGGACGGTCGCGTGGAAGCCCGCGGGGTCGACGTGTTCGTCGTCGAACGCGGCACGCAGGAAGGTGCGGACGACCGTGCGCTGGTCGGCGTCGAGCGTGGCGATGAGGCCCTCCGGGTCGTCGACGGCCGTGGTGCTCCCGCCGTCGACCGCGACCGCGTGCTCGAACCAGGTCCGGTCCGCGTCGGCGACCATGCCGCGTCGGATGCCGTCCGCGATCGCCCGTGCCCGCGCCCGGTCGGCGTCGGTGATCACCTCGCGGTCGCGGAGCTCGGCGAAGAACGGGGCCACGTCGCGGGCGAGGACGTTCGATCGCTCCTGCTGCACACTGGCCGCGATGCCGTCCCGCTCGGCGCGCGCCACCGAGTACGAACCCGCACGGATCTGCACCCGCTCGGCGAGGCCGGCGAACGTCCACGCGAACACGACCGACGCACCGGTGAGCACGAGCGTCGGAGCCGCCGCCAGGAACGCTGCGACCGAGACGGGTGTGGCGTGCGGGAAGACCGAGGCGGCGACACCCCACGCGACCCCGTCGACGACGGCGAGGACCACTCCCCCGACGGCGAGGTCGCGCCACGGACGGTACGGAGCGGTCATGACGATCCCGGTCGCGGTGAGCAGGCACATGAAGTCGTTGAGGGCGTTCCGGTCCGGCCCCCACTGCGCGGCCACGCTGGTCGCCGCGGCCGCGGCGAGGAGGGCGACGTGCAGGGCGAACGCCCACCGCGGGAACGGGGCCCGGAACGGCGAGGACGCCACGACCACCACGACCCCCGACGCGGCGAGGAGGAGGACGGTCACGGCGCTGAGGGTCGGGCTCCCGACCACGTCGCGGTCGAACACCGAGACGAGCAGCGCCCAGAGCACCGCACCGGCACCGAGCACGACGGCGAGCGGTCGCGACCCCATCGCACCGAGCGGGTCGTACTGCTGGGCGGTCCGGTCACCGCGGGCGTGCAGACGAGTCGTGTCGACGCGGCTCACCGACCGGTCCCCCGGTCGATGACCCCGTCGAACCCGGGCGGCGGCCAGGTGAACGACCCGGAGGAGCGCAGGCGCCCGCTGTCGGGCCCGGCACCGACCGAGGCGTGCTCGCCCGCGGACGAGGACCGGGGCACGGTCATCATGACGCTCGTCCCCGACCCCGGCGACGACCAGACCTGGACGTCGCCGCCGACACGACCGATGCGCTCGCGGACCGAACCACGGAGGCCCATGCGGTCGGCACCCGTCTCCTGCTCGTCGAAGCCGCGGCCGTCGTCGACGACCATGACGGTGCACGAGGAGCCGTCGTCGAACACGCTGACCTCGGCGCTGTCGGTGCCGGCGTGCTTCCGGACGTTCGCGAGGCACTGCCCCACCGCGCGCAGCAGCGCGGTCGACGCGTCGCTCCCGAGGGAGCCCAGGACACCGGCGTCCCCCGTGACGACGACGTCGAGCCCCTCGGCCCGGTGCTCGTCGACCATCGCCTCGAAGGCGCGCGACACGGCGTCCGGCTCGGGCTCCGCGTCGCTCGTGTCCGTGCCGAGCCACTGTCTGCCGGTCAGCATCGCGACGTCGGACTCGATCGTCCGTGCGAGCTGGGGGTCCATCGGACCCGAGGGTGCGAGGGCGATCGCGCCGAGGTGGTTCAGGACGGTGTCGTGCAGGATCGCGGCGGCCTCGGCCTCGACGCCCGCACGGTAGGCGGACACGTGTTCCTCGCGGGCCGAGCGGAGCAGTTCGGGCTGGACCCGCTCCGACCGGGCGGTGTTGCGGCTGGTGACGAGCACGAGGGCGACCACGAAGCCGAGGGTCACCCAGGCGAGCACGAGCGGCTGCGGCGGCGCACCGGCCTGCACGAGGGCGACGGACGTCGCGGTCCGACCGACGAGGAACCCGCCGACCGACCACAGCACGACCCGGCCCGGTACCGCGCCCGCTCCGCCGACGAGCACGAGCGGGATGACCGCGAGGGACAGCAGGTAGCCGATCACCCAGCCGGCCGGGACCTGGTCCTGGACGGCGGACGCGAACCACCACGTGCAGAGGCCGCCCACGACGAGGAAGGCCACCGCCGACCGCCAGGTGGCGAACTGCACGTGCACACCGACCATCACGAGCATCGGCAGCAGCGCCAGGACGGCGCTCCCGACCCGGACCTGCGGGTCAGCGAGTCCCCAGAGCAGCAGCACGACCGCGGCTGCGACGACCGAGCCCACGGCGGCGGCGTGGAAGGCGCGCACGGTCGACCAGGCATTCACGCGGGGCGCGAGGTGCGTGGGGATGCCGAGCACGTGCGGTGGGTCCTTCCGGGAGACGTCTGAGCCGCCGGACCCGGCCACCGGGAGCGGTGGCCGTGTACCCCGAATCGAGCGCGGTTCGGCGACTCGCCCGATGGTACCGCCGATCGCTGACACGCGGTGTCCCCCGGACGCGGAACACGGACGTTCCTCAGAACAGGGTCGGGCCCGACGGCGCCGGCACGGCCGCAGCGCGACGGTCCCACCCCGGGTCGGCGCGCTTCAGCGGCGACGCCGACGGGCGGGACTGCTCCTCGGGCGACGCGGACGACACGCTCGGACGCAGCAGCGGCGCCGGACGCATCGTGTCCGGCCGGTCACGGAACCCCATCGACCCGGTGGCGGGGTCGACCCGTCCGAGGTCGACCCCGTGCGCCCGCAGGATCGGCCGCACGCGCTCGGCGAGCCACCGTCGGTAGTCGGCCGGCGCGTACGTGTTGTCGAGGTACATCGAGCGGTAGCGCGCGACCAGGTCGGGCCTGGTCCGCTCGAGCCACGCGAACCACCACGGCTTCACACCCGGTCGCAGGTGCAGGGCCGAGTACATGACGCTCGTCGCGCCGGCCGCGGCGGCGCGACCCACGGCGTCGTCGAGGTGCGCGCGGGTGTCGGTGATGAACGGCAGGACGGGCATGAGGAACACGGCGCAGTCGAGACCGGCGTCACGGATCGCACGGACGGTCGCCAACCGCGCGGAGGTCGTCGGGGTCCCGGGCTCCACCTGCTGCTGGAGGTCGTCGTCGTAGACCGCGATCGACATCGCGAGGTCGACCGGGACGGAACGGGCGGCCTCGACCAGGAGCGGCAGGTCCCGGCGCAGCAGTGTGCCCTTGGTCAGGACGCTGAACGGCGTCCCGGACTCGGCCAGTCCCCGGATCACGCCCGGCATCAACCGGTACCGCCCCTCGGCGCGCTGGTACGGGTCGGTGTTCGTCCCGAGGGCGACGGGGTGGCGGTCCCAGCTCGGCCGGCGCAGCTCCCGACGCAGGACGTCGGCGACGTTGGTCTTCACGACGATCTGCTGGTCGAAGTCGGCGCCGCCGTCGAACTCGAGGTAGGTGTGCGTCGGCCGCGCGAAGCAGTAGACGCACGCGTGACTGCACCCGCGGTACGGGTTGATCGTCCACCCGTAGGTCCCCGTTCCGTCGGCCGCCGGCACCCGGTTGAGGGCGCTCTTCGCGAGGACCTCGTGGAACGTCACGCCGGCGAACTCCGGCGTCGTGACGCTCCGGACCAGTCCGCTGTTCGAGCCGAGGCCGGGCAGGGCGTCGTCCCGCTCGGCATCGATCGCCTGTCCACTCCACCGCATCGTGCCATTCGAACACATGTTCGAACGTGGCGCAACCGCGGTGGGCCGGGACGGGCCGGTCAGTGGTGCAGACCGAGCACCTTCGCCGTGCGTGCGAGCGTCTCGTCGGCGAGCTGCGCGTCCGAGCCGAGGTCCTTGCCGTACGTCGGCACCATCTCGCGCACCGCGGGCTCCCACCCGGCCCAGCGGTCCGGGAAGCAGCGCTGCAGCATCGTCAACATGATCGGGACCGCGGTCGACGCGCCCGGGGACGCCCCGAGCAGCCCGGCGATCGACCCGTCGGCCGACGTGATGACCTCGGTGCCGAACTGCAGCACCCCGCCCTTCTCACGGTCGGGCTTGATGACCTGGACCCGCTGTCCCGCGGTGATGCGGTGCCAGTTCTCGGGCTCGGCGGTGGGCATGAAGTCGCGCAGCGCGTCGAACTTCGTCTCCTTCGACGCGAGCAGCTGCCCGACCAGGTAGCGGACGAGGTCGAAGTTCGAGAACGCGACGCTGAGCATCGGCCGGAGGTTGTGCGGCCGGATCGAGCGGAACAGGTCGAGCACCGAGCCCTGCTTGAGGAACTTCGGGCTGAACCCGGCGTACGGGCCGAACATGAGCGACGCCGACCCGTCGACGATCCGCGTGTCGAGGTGCGGCACGGACATCGGCGGCGCGCCCACGCTGGCCTTGCCGTAGACCTTCGCCGCGTGCTTCTGCACGACCTCCGGGTCGTCGGTGCGCAGGAACTCACCGGACACCGGGAAGCCGCCGTACCCGCGGATCTCCGGGATCCCGGACTTCTGGAGCAGGTGCAGCGCCCCACCACCGGCGCCGACGAACACGAACTTCGCGGCGATCCGCTGCGTCGAGCGTCCGACCTCGTTCCGGACGTCGAGCGCCCAGCCCTCGGACACCTTCGACCGCGTGATCTTCCGGACCTGGTGCGAGGGCTCGAACTCGACGCCGGCGATCTCGAGCTCGTCGAACAGCTGACGCGTCAGCGACCCGAAGTCGACGTCCGAACCCGCCGCGGAGTACGTCGCCGCGATGGGCTGGTCCTTCTTGCGGCCGGGCACCAGTGCCGGCGCCCACTCGCGGATCTTCGCGGGGTCGTCGGAGTACTCGATGCCCGCGAAGAGCGGGTGGTCCTTGAGCGCCTCGTACCGCTTGCGCATGTACTCGACGTTCTCGGCACCCCACACGAAGGAGATGTGCGGCGTGGGGTTGATGAAGTTGCTCGGCTGCGGCAGCGCCCCGGTCTCGACGAGGTGCGCCCAGAACTGCCGGGAGACCTGGAACTGCTCGTTGACCGTGACGGCCTTCGCGATGTCGACGTGGCCGTCGGGCATCTCGGGCGTGTAGTTCAGCTCGCAGAGCGCGGAGTGCCCGGTCCCGGCGTTGTTCCACGGGTTCGAGGACTCCTGCGCGACCGACCCGAGCCGCTCGTACACGCGGATCTTCCACGTGGGTTCGAGGCGATGGATGATGGCGCCGAGCGTGGCGCTCATGATCCCTCCCCCGACCAGGACGACGTCGATGGGGTCCACCTGCTTCACTGCCACCCGTCGATCCTACCGTCGTGCGGCCGAGTGCGGGCCGACCACGGGACGGACGGGAGGCCCGTGGCGGATCCGCCACGGGCCTCCCGTCCGTCTGCTGGTCGCGTCGGCGACCGCCGCTACGCGGCGACCGAGCGGCGCGCGACGATCGTCTCGGCGATCTGCACCGCGTTGAGCGCGGCGCCCTTGCGGAGGTTGTCGTTGCTGACGAAGAGCGCGAGTCCGCGTCCCTCGGGGGCCGACTGGTCCGCGCGGATCCGGCCGACGAAGGTCGGGTCCTGGCCCGCCGCCTGCAGCGGGGTCGGCACCTCGGACAGCTCGACGCCCGGTGCGCCCGCGAGGAGTTCGGTCGCGCGCTCCGGCGAGAGCGGACGGTCGAACTCGGCGTGGACCGAGATCGAGTGTCCCGTGAACACGGGCACGCGCACGCAGGTGCCGGCGACCAGGAGGTCCGGGAGCTCGAGGATCTTGCGACTCTCGTTGCGGAGCTTCTTCTCCTCGTCGGTCTCGCCCAGGCCGTCCTCGACGATGGAGCCCGCGAGCGGGACGACGTCGAACGCGATCGGCCGCACGTACTTGACCGGCTCCGGGAAGGTGACCGCGGACCCGTCGTGCGTGAGGGCAGCGGTGTCCTGCTCGAGGGCGGCGCGTGCCTGCCCGAGGAGTTCCTCGACCCCCGCGAGGCCCGAGCCGGAGACGGCCTGGTACGTCGTCGCCACGAGTCGGCGGAGGCCGGCCTCGCCGTCGAGGACCTTCAGCACCGGCATGATCGCCATGGTCGTGCAGTTCGGGTTCGCGATGATCCCCTTCGGTGCCTGGTCGATCGCGTGCGGGTTCACCTCGCTCACGACGAGCGGCACGTCCGGGTCCATGCGCCAGGCGCTGGAGTTGTCGACCACCACGGCACCGGCGGCGGCGAACCGCGGCGCGAGGGCACGGGACGCCGTGGCACCGGCCGAGAACAGCGCGATGTCGATGCCCGACGGGTCGGCCGTCTCGGAGTCCTCGACGACGATCTCCTCGCCGCGGAACGGCAGCGTCGTGCCGGCGGACCGGGCGCTCGCGAAGAAGCGGACCCGGTCGGCCGGGAAGGCGCGCTCCTCGAGGAGACGACGCATGACCGCGCCGACCTGTCCGGTGGCGCCGACGACGGCGACGGTGAGGGTGCTCATGTGGTGCTCCTGGTGGGCTCGTCGATCGGGCTGCGGCGCGACGCCGGGGTCAGCGACCCGTGCCGGCGTAGACGACGGCTTCCTGGTCGGCATCGAGCCCGAACGCGGCGTGCACGACGCGCATCGCCTCGTTCAGGGTGTCGGCGCGGGTCACGACCGAGATGCGGATCTCGGAGGTCGAGATCATCTCGATGTTGATGGACGCCTCGTGCAACGCGCGGAAGAGCGCGGCCGAGACGCCGGCGTTGGTCCGCATGCCGGCACCGACGAGCGCGAGCTTGCCGATCTGGTCGTCGTACTGGATGCCCTCGTACCCGATGTCGGCCTTGGCGACCTCGAGCGCGGTCAGCACGCCCTGCCCCTGGTCCTTCGGCAGCGTGAACGAGATGTCCGTGCGGCCGGTGACGGCCTCGGACACGTTCTGCACGATCATGTCGATGTTCGCGCCCGCGCGGGCGACGATCGTGAAGATCTCGGCGGCCTTGCCCGGGGTGTCCGGCACACCGACGACGGTGATCTTGCCCTCCGAGAGGTCTCCGGCGATCCCGGTGATGATCGGTTCTTCCACGGTTTCCCCCTCTGCAGGGTTGTAGACGATGGTTCCCTCGGCGTTGCTGAAGGACGAGCGGACGTGCAGGGTGACGCCGTGCCGACGGGCGTACTCGACGGCACGGATGTAGAGGACCTTGGCACCGGACGCGGCGAGCTCGAGCATCTCCTCGCTCGTGATCCGGTCCACCTTCCGGGCCTTCGGGACCACGCGCGGGTCGGCCGTGAAGATGCCGTCGACGTCGGTGTAGATCTCGCACACGTCGGCGTCGAGCGCCGCGGCCAGGGCCACCGCGGTGGTGTCCGAGCCGCCACGGCCGAGCGTCGTGATCTCACCCGTGGTGCGGTTGAAGCCCTGGAAGCCGGCGACGATCGCGACGTGACCGGCGTCGAGTGCTTCGCGGACCCGCTTCGGGGTGACGTCGACGATCCGGGCCTTGCCGTGCTGCGCGTCGGTGAGCATGCCGGCCTGGCTGCCCGTGTAGGACGACGCCTCGACGCCGAGGCTCTTGATCGCCATCGCGAGCAGCGCCATCGAGATGCGCTCCCCCGCGGTCAGGAGCATGTCGAGCTCACGACCGGCCGGGATCGGGGTGACGGAGTGCGCGAGGTCGACGAGTTCGTCGGTCGTGTCGCCCATCGCCGACACCGCGACGACGACGTCGTTGCCCGCCTTCTTCGTCTGGACGATCCGCTTCGCCACGCGCTTGATGCTCTCGGCGTCCGCCACGGACGAACCACCGAACTTCTGCACGATCAGGGCCACTGGTTGGTACTCCCGGGGACGAGGATCCGCGACTGTGACGCGGTTCGACAATGGTAGTGCGTGTTCCGCGGATGTTGCGTCGGAGCCCAGCCGGACGCAACGATCCTGCGTGGGCCGGCGTGGTCGGCGTGCGTCAGCCGCCGACGACGCGACGGCCCTCGAACGCGCGGCCGAGGGTGACCTCGTCGGCGTACTCGAGGTCGCCGCCCACCGGCAGGCCCGAGGCGAGCCGCGTGGTGCGGATCCCCATCGGGACGAGCAGGCGGCTCAGGTACGTGGCCGTCGCCTCGCCCTCGAGGTTCGGGTCGGTGGCGATGATGACCTCGTCGACGGTGCCGTCGGCCAGGCGGGTCATGAGCTGCTGGATGCGGAGGTCGTCGGGCCCCACGCCGTCGATCGGGCTGATCGCACCGCCGAGCACGTGGTACAGCCCGCGGAACTCACGGGTCCGTTCGATGGCCGCGACGTCCTTGGCTTCCTCGACGACGCAGATGGTCGCCGGGTTCCGCCGCGGATCGCGACAGATGCTGCAGCGCTCGGACTCCGTGACGTTGCCGCACACCTCGCAGAATCGGACCTTCTCCTTGACGTCAGCGAGGAGCTCCGCGAGCCGGCTCGGGTCGAAGGACTCGGTCTGCAGGATGTGGAAGGCGATCCGCTGCGCTGACTTCGGGCCGATGCCCGGGAGCCGGCCGAACTCGTCGATCAGGTCCTGGACGATCCCGTCGTACATCAGGCGCCTTCCTCGTGCAGGGCGGTCTCCTCGATGAACTGCGCACCGAGGATCTCGCGGACGACTGCCTCACCGTAGCGGCCGGACACGGGTGTGCGGCGGACCTGGGGCGGAGCGGCCGGTGGGGTCCGGCGTGCAGCCGGGGCGGCGGACGGCGTCGACGCGGGGGCTGCCCCGGACCGGGCAGGCGCGGGTCCACCGGCTCCACCGCGGGAGCCGCCGACGCCCGGGTCGGGGTACGGCGCCCCGTCGTCGTAGGGGTCGTCGTCGAGCGGGTAGTCGTCGACCGGGACGTCGGGGCCCGTGCCCGGTGCGGTGGGTGCTGACGCTGCGGTCGGGGCCGTGCCGTTGCCGGCCGGTACGGCCGTCGACTGCTCGTCGCCCGCGCCCGCTGAGGTGGCCGGGGTCGTGGCCACGGGGGCGTCCGCAGTCGCGGAGCCGGAGGCCTGTGGCCGCTCGGAGTCGGGCGTTGCGGCCCCTGCGGCCGCTGCGGGGCGGCCCGCCTGCTGCCCGCCGAGCGAGGACGCCGGGCGCAGCTGCGCCGCGAGGGCGGCGTCGACGGCGGGGTCGGACACCGTCCGGACGGGGGCGACCGGTTCACCGGTGTCCGTCGTGCCGAACGGCGCGGACCAGCTCGGTTCGACGTGCTCCGGGACGGCACCCGAGGTCGGGTCGGTGGCAGGGATGGCGGCGACGACCCAGTCGGTGACGGGTCCCGAGGGAGCCGGGGTCGAGGAGGCAGCCTGGGTCGAGGAGGCAGGCGGGGTCGCTGACGGCGCCGGCGCCGAGCCGGACGGCTCGGGGGTCCCGGCGCTCCGGTCGGGCTGCGGCTGCGGCTGCGGCGACGGACGGGACTGCTCGGCCTGCCGGGACTGCCTGGCCGGACCGGACTGCCCGGCCGGACCGGACTGCCCGGCCGGACCGGACTGCCCGGCCGCACCGGACTGCCCGGCCGGACCGGACTGCCCGGCCGGACGGGACTGCTCAGTCTGCCGGGACTGCTCGGCCGGACGGGACTGCCCGGCCTGCTGGGACTCCTGCGTCGGCGCCTGCTGCTGCGTCGATGGCCGCTGTCCGGTCGTGGGCTGCTGCGCACCCGGCTGCGACTGCTCCGGTCGCTGCGACTGCGCGCCCTGCTGCCGGTCCTGCTGGCCGCCCGCCCCCTGCGGACCCGCACCCTGCTGGCCCGCAGCCTGCCGACCCGCGCCCTGCGGGGCAGATCCCTGCGGCGCAGATCCCTGCGGCGCCGGTGCCTGCGGCGGTCGCCCGGCAGGCGGCTGTCCCTGCTGGCCGGGGCCCTTGGCGACGAACTTCACACGGAGCCCGAGCACGTCGAGGATCGCCGACCGCAGCAGTTCACTCACGCTCGTCGACGGGTCGCTCATCTCCTTGAAGGAGGCGACGTCCTGCTGGCTCGGGAACGTGAGGGTGAGCACGTCCTCGCGGAGGGCGGTCACCTGTGCGGTGACGACCACCGACCAGGCCGAGCGCTTCGCGTGCTGGACGTGCTCGACGACCTGCGGCCAGGCGTCACGCAGCTGCTGGAACCCGACTGCGGCGACCGGACGGACGACGGGCTCGTCGCCCACCGCGGTGCCCTGGCCGGTCGACGACGGGCTGACCTCGCCGGACGGTTCGTCACGACCGGGGCCCTGCGTGCCGGCACCGGGGGCGGCGGTCCGATCCCCGTCGTCCGCCTGACCGGCACCGGCCGCCGTGCGAGCGGATCCAGCGGGACGGTCGTCGGTCGACCCGTGCGTGGTGGGCGCAGCCTGGTTCGGCGCAGCCTGGTCCGGCGCTGCCTGGTCCGGCGCTGCCTGGCTCGGTGCGCCCTGACTCGGCGTCCCCTGGTCCGCCGTGCCGGGGGTGACCGCTGCCCAGGAGGCGGCGGCATCGCGCGCTGCAGCCCCGGGGTCGGCCACACCGGCTCCGCCGGACGCCCGACCCCGGTCGGCCCGCTGCGCCGCCGGCGCTGCGGCGGACGGAGCGGCGGCACGAGCACCGCCGGCTGCCGGTGCACCCGACGACTGCGCGCCTGCGGCGGGAGCGGACTGCACGGCGGTCGCGGGAGCGGAGTGCGGCACCGCGCCGGTCCCCCGACCGGCGTCCGACGCCGGACGCGACCGGGCCCCGGCATCGGGAGCCGCGCCTCCGGCCTGGTGCTCGGCGGGCTCGCCGACGCCCACCCGTCGCTCGAGCCGCTCGACCCGCGCGAGCGCGCCGCGCTGGGTGTCGTCGGCCTCGGGCACGAGCATCCGCGCCGTCATGAGCTCGAGGTGCAACCGCGGCGAGGTCGCACCGGTCATGTCCGTGAGGGCGCGGTTCGCGATGTCCGCCGACCGGGACAGTGCCGTGGCGCCGAACACGCCGGCCTGGCGGGTCATGGTGTCGAGTTCCTCGGGCGAGACCCCGCGCAGGACCGCTGCCGCGCTCTCGTTCGTCGCGGCGACGACGATGAGGTCGCGCAGGCGCTCGAGCAGGTCCTCGACGAAGCGCCGCGGGTCCTGCCCCGTCTGCACGACCCGGTCGATCGCGGCGAACGCGGAGGCCGGGTCGGCGACGGCGAGGGCGTCGACGACGTCGTCGAGGAGGGCCGCGTCGGTGTAGCCGAGGAGCGCGACCGCGCGCTCGTAGGCGATCGCGCCGTCTTCGCTGCCGGCCATCAGCTGGTCGAGCAGGGAGAGGGTGTCGCGGACCGATCCACCACCGGCGCGGACGACGAGGGGCAGCACCCCAGGCGCGACGGAGACGGACTCGGTCGCGCAGAGCTGCTCGACGTACTCAAGCATGGTGGCCGGCGGGACGAGTCGGAACGGGTAGTGGTGGGTGCGGGACCGGATCGTGCCGATGACCTTCTCGGGCTCGGTCGTCGCGAAGATGAACTTGACGTGCTCCGGCGGTTCCTCGACGAGCTTGAGCAGCGCGTTGAAGCCCTGCGGCGTCACCATGTGCGCCTCGTCGAGGATGAAGATCTTGTAGCGGTCCCGCGCCGGCGCGAACACGGCTCGGTCCCGGAGGTCGCGTGCGTCGTCGACGCCGTTGTGGCTCGCGGCGTCGATCTCGATGACGTCGAGCGACCCGCTCCCACCGCGGGCGAGCTCGACGCAGCTCGGGCACACACCGCACGGGGTGTCCGTCGGACCCTCGGCACAGTTCAGGCACCGGGCGAGGATGCGGGCCGAGGTCGTCTTGCCGCAGCCGCGCGGACCGCTGAAGAGGTACGCGTGGTTCACGCGGTTCGTCCGGAGCGCGGTGCGCAGCGGGTCGGTGACCTGCGACTGCCCGA
This sequence comes from Curtobacterium sp. MCBA15_004, assembly GCF_001865055.2. Taxonomy (NCBI): domain Bacteria; kingdom Bacillati; phylum Actinomycetota; class Actinomycetes; order Micrococcales; family Microbacteriaceae; genus Curtobacterium; species Curtobacterium sp. MCBA15_004. The sequence continues at coordinate 2,479,484 of NZ_CP126266.1, forward strand.
TCAGCTCGGCGAAGTTCTCGGGCCGGTAACGGCGATACAGGGCGGTGACCACGCGACAAGGGTAGCCGGGACGGCCGACACCTCGACGCCGGATCCGACGGGCTGTGGACGGGCCCCGGGAACGAAGAAGACTCCTCACGCACCCGCCAGAGCCCGGTTACCCTTGCTGCGTTTCCGCCCTGGGGGAGTTGGCCTGGATGGCGTCACGTGAGGAGCCTCCGGAAGTCTACCGGACGTCACGGGCAGTATCGAACGCATGAAGATCGCCATCGCCGGAGGACACGGCCAGATCGCCCTGCTCCTCGCTCGACTCATCACCGATGCCGGCCACGACGCACTCGCGATCGTCCGCAACCCGGCGCACGTCGCCGACGTCGAACGACAGGGGGCGACCGCACTGGTGGCCGACCTCGAACAGCTCGACGACGACGAGCTGGCGATCCGCCTGCGCGGTGTGGACGCCGTCGTGTTCGCCGCCGGCGCCGGCCCGGACAGCGGGGCGGAGCGCAAGGAGACCGTCGACCGCGACGCCGCGGTCCTGCTCGCGGACGCCGCCGAGCGGCGGGGCATCGACCGCTACGTGATGATCTCCGCGATGGCGGCGGACTCGTACGACCCGGAACGGGCGGTCGTGCCGGCCCGCTCCGAGGACGACGTCTTCCAGGTCTACCTGCGCGCGAAGTCCGAGGCCGACGCGGACCTCCGGGCGCGCAACCTGCGGTGGACGATCGTCCGGCCCGGCGCCCTGCTCGACACGCCGCCGCAGGGCACGGTGGCCGTCGGGACGACGGTGCCGCGCGGCTCGATCCCCCGCGCCGACGTCGCGGCGGTCGTGTTGCACGCGCTCCTCGACGACACCGCGGTGGGCGTGCAGTTCGAGGTCACGAGCGGAGACACGCCGATCGAGGCAGCCCTGCGGGCGATCAGCTGACCCCGTCGACGGGAGCCGCGCACCCGAGTGCGGGCGTGCGGCTCCCGTCACCGCCGCGTCAGAGCGCGACCGCCGCCGACTGCCGTGCGATCTCGAGCTCCTCGTTCGTCGGGATCACGAGCACCGCGACTCGTGACGCGTCCGTCGAGATCCGGCGTGCTTCCCGCGACGCCAGCTCGTTGCGGTCCGGGTCGACCTCGATGCCGAGGTGCTCGAGCCCGGCCAGCACCCGTCGACGCAGCAGGGCGTTGTTCTCGCCGACGCCGGCCGTGAAGACGACCGCGTCGAGGCCGCCGAGCTGGGCCGTGTACGCCCCGACGTAGCGCCGGATGCGGTGCCGGTAGACGGCGAGCGCCGCCTCGGCCGTCTCGTCCCCCCGCGAGGCGGCGTCCTGCACGTCGCGCATGTCCCCGTTGCCGGTGAGGCCGAGGAGCCCGGACTGCTTGTTGAGCATCGTGTCGAGCTCGTCGAAGTCGAGCCCGGCCTCGCGGTGCAGGTGCAGCAGGACGGCCGGGTCGAGGTCGCCGGAACGGGTCCCCATCACGAGGCCCTCGAGCGGCGTCAGCCCCATCGAGGTCTCGATGGACCGGCCACCGTCGATCGCGGCGGCGGACGCACCGTTGCCGAGGTGCAGGACGATGGTCTTGAGCGCGGACAGCGGCCGGTCCAGGAACGCGGCCGCCTGCTCGGAGACGTACTTGTGGCTCGTCCCGTGCATGCCGTAGCGGCGGATCTGGTACCGCTCGGCGAGGTCGGCGGGGATCGCGTACGTGTAGGCGTGCGGCGGCATGGTCTGGTGGAACGCGGTGTCGAACACGGCGACGTGCGGCACGTCGGAGAACACCTGCTTCGCGGCCCGGATGCCCTCGAGGTTCGCCGGGTTGTGCAGTGGGGCGAGGCTGTTCAGCGCCTCGATCTGTCCCTCGACCTCGTCCGTCACGACCGTGGCACGGTCGAACGTCGTGCCGCCGTGGACGACGCGGTGACCGACCACGGCGGGCGGGTGCTCGTCGAAGGACGGGCCGACCTTGGCGAACGCGTCGATCATGGCCTGGAAGCCGGCCGCGTGGTCGGGGACGTCGGCGCTGTCGTTCGAGGTCGACTCCCCCGTCAGCGCGTTGGTGTGCTTCCAGGCACCGGAGGACTCCCCGATGCGCTCGACAAGTCCGGAGGCGAGCGTGCGCTCGTCCTCGAGCTCGATGAGCTGGTACTTGAACGAACTCGAGCCGGAGTTGACGACGAGGGCTGCGGTCACGGCGTGGTGCCTTCCTGGGTCGGACGGGTGGTGGTCGCGGTCCGGGGTCGCGTCGCGTCCGCGACGGGGTGCCCGGCCTGGAGGAACGGTGCCGGTCGGTCGGTCACGCCGCGTCGGTCGCGGTGCCGGCCTGGATGGCCGTGATCGCGACGGTGTTGACGATGTCGCTGACGAGCGCCCCGCGGGACAGGTCGTTGATCGGCTTGCGGAGGCCCTGGAGGACCGGGCCGATCGCGACCGCGCCGGCCGAGCGCTGCACCGCCTTGTACGTGTTGTTGCCGGTGTTGAGGTCCGGGAAGACGAACACGGTTGCGCGGCCCGCGACGGGCGAGTCCGGCATCTTGGTCGCGGCGACGGTGGGGTCGGCGGCGGCGTCGTACTGGATCGGCCCCTCGACCAGCAGGTCCGGGCGACGCTCACGCACGAACGCGGTCCCGGCGCGCACCTTGTCGACGTCGGCGCCGGAGCCGCTGTCGCCGGTCGAGTAGCTGAGCATCGCCACCCGGGCGTCGATGCCGAACTGGGCGGCCGTCTCGGCGGACGAGATCGCGATGTCGGCGAGCTGCTCGCTGGTGGGGTCGGGGATCACGGCGCAGTCGCCGTAGACGAGCACGCGGTCGGCGAGGGCCATGAGGAACACGCTCGACACGATCGAGGTGTCCGGTCGGGTCTTGATGATCTCGAACGACGGCCGGATCGTGTGCGCCGTGGTGTGGCGCGCACCGGAGACCATGCCGTCGGCGAGGCCGAGCTGCACCATGAGCGTGCCGAAGTACGAGACGTCGGTCACGGTGTCCCGCGCGAGCTCGATCGACATCCCCTTGTGGGCGCGGAGCCGCGTGTACTCCTCGGCGAAGCGCTCGCGCAGCTCCGGGTCGAACGGGCTGACGACGTGCGCCTCGTCGAGGTCGAGTCCGAGCTCGGTCGCGCGGGCCCGCACGGCCGTCGGCTCGCCGAGGATCGTCAGCTCGCACACCTGCCGCTGCAGCAGCGTCGAGGCGGCCCGCAGGATGCGGTCGTCGTCGCCCTCGGGCAGCACGATGTGCTTGCCGTACCCGCGCGCCCGGTCGAGCAGCCCGTGCTCGAACATCAGCGGCGTCACGACGCCGGACGGGGTGAGCTGCAGCCGATCCCGCAGGGCGTCCGCGTCGACGTGCTGCTCGAAGAGCGCGAGCGCGAGGTCGGCCTTCCGCGGGGAGTCCGCCGCGAGCCTCCCCCGGGTGTGCGTGATCCGCAGCGCCGTGTCGTAGGTGCCGAGCTCGTTGCGCGCGATCGGCAGCGGGCTGGACAGGCCGTCGAGCAGCCGGGTGATCTGCGGCGACGTCTCGAACCCGCCGTTCAGGATGACGCCGGCCAGGCTCGGGAAGGTCTCGGACTGGTTCGCGAGCACCGTGGCGAGCAGCACGTCGCTGCGGTCGCCCGGCACGACGACGATGCCGCCGTCGATGAGCCGCGGCAGCACGTTCTCCATGCTCATGCCGGCGACGACCGTGCCGAGCGCCTCGCGGTCGAGCAGGGCGTCGTCGCCGCGGACGAGCGTGGCGTCGGTGGCCTGCAGCAACGCCCGCACGGTCGGGGCGACGAGGACGCGGTCCTCGGGGATCGCCCACACCGGGGTGTCCGGGTGGTGGTCGTGGACGGCGCGCTCGACGCTGTGCACGATCGGCTCGAGGGCGTCGGGGTCCGCGCGGTTCACGACGACGCCGAGCAGCTGGGCGTGCTCCGCCCGCAGTTCGCTCGTCGTCACGTCGGCGACCTGCGCCATCGCCTCGGGGGTACGGGCACCGCGCTCGGACGTGTCGCGGCCGCCGAGCACGAGCAGGACCGGCGCGCCGAGGTTCGCGGCGACCTTGGCGTTGAACGAGAGCTCGGTCGGGCTGCCCACGTCGGTGTAGTCGGAGCCGAGGACCACGACCGCGTCGCACCGACGCTCGACCTGGGCGAACCGGGTCAGGATCGTGGCGACCGCGGCGTCCGGGTCGGCGTGCACGTCGTCGTAGGTGACGCCGACGGCCTCGTCGTAGGTGAGCCCGACGGCACTGTGCTGCAGCAGCAGTTCGAGCACGTAGTCGGGCTCGACGACCGACCGGGCGACCGGTCGGAACACGCCGACGCGGCCGACGGACCGGGCGAGGGTCTCGAGGACACCGAGGGCAACGGTGCTCTTGCCGGTGTGCCCCTCTGCGGACGTGATGAAGATGCGGGTCGACACGTCCCCAGGCTAGCCCGGTGCCCGCCGGGCGCTCTGGGAGCCGGAGGGACTGTGGAGGGACGTGGTCGTCCACACCCCCGAAGACCTGTACCATGGGGTGTCGTCGCGAGACGGCGCCAGGAGAATTCGCCTAGTGGCCTATGGCGCACGCTTGGAAAGCGTGTTGGGTGCAAGCCCTCGGGGGTTCGAATCCCCCATTCTCCGCCAGCACGACGAAGGGCACCCGGCAACGGGTGTCCTTCGTCGTTCCCGGGAGTCCGTCCGCGTCCCGCATGCCCCTCCTCCACCACCGACACGCCCCCGTGTCCCCCGCGTGCAGGACAGCCGTGCCCCCCGCCAGCCATGAGCTGGCCGGTAGACGCGCACCGGGGTGGAACGCGCTGTCCTCCTGGCCCGGGACGCCCTAGGGTGTGATCGACGGACGGCCCCGGGACGGGTCGGACACGGTGCATCTCGGGCGGCAGGGGCGTCGCCCGCGGGGAGCGTACGACGCTGCCCGCGCACCCGAGCACGAGGAGAGCACGTGGGGGACGCGACGGTACCGGTGACGGGACGCCTCCGTGCGCCCACCTTCGACGTGCTGCTCCGGCCCCGCCGGTCGCTCGTCCGCTCGACGGTCCTCAGCATCGTCTTCTCGGCCGTCCCCCTGGCCGTCGCGCTCGTCTGGGTGTCGCTGCCGGTGCGGTGGTGGGCACTCGTGGCGACGCTCGTGGTGGTCCTCGCGCTCGTCGTGGGCGTCCTGTTCGTGCGGCTCCGCTCGGCGTTCCTCGGCATCGCTGCCGACGCGGTCGTGCTGAACGGCGTCGTCTCGGCCAACCGGCGGATCGCCCGCGACCGCGTCGACCACGTCGTCGTCGCCTCGACCCACGGGTCGACGCCGGACCGCACGGTGCGTGAGCTGCTCGCGTTCGACGTCGCGGGACGGCACCTGTTCCGGATGCGCGGCGACGTCTGGGGCGACGCCGCGCTCGACCGCGTCGTCGACGAGCTCGACGTCCGGGTCGATCGGGAACCACGCGTCGTCCCGCCGGCCGAGATCGCGCGCCGCTGGCCGACGAGTCGCGCGTGGTACGAGCGCCGCTCCGGCATCCTCGTCGCCGCGCTCGCGGCCGTGCTCCTCGTCGTCGGGCTCCTCGCCGTCGAGATGGTCCGCCTGCTCGCAGCCTGACGCGCCGCCCAGCCCTCGGCCCCGCACGCTGCGACCGCCGAGCACACCGCCGAGCACGCCGCGACCGTCCGGCAGAACGTGACCGCCGGGCGCACCGCGGACCACCGGAACCGGCCGGACGGGCCCGTCAGCGCCGCCGACGCAGGGTCGCGAACACCCCGCGGACGACCTCCTTCGCGATCGACCGCCCGAGCGACGACCCGAGCAGGTCCGACAGCGGGTCCTCGGCACGTCGCGTGGTCGACGTCCGGCTCGTGCTCCGGCTCGACCGCCGGGACCGGGCGGTGCGCTCCGCCTGCTCGAACTCGCGCTGCGCCCGCTCGTACTCCTGCTGGGCGGCACGCCGTTCGCGTTCCTCGGTCCGCTGCCGCGCCGCGGCCTCCTTCGCGGCCGCGGCGGCCGCTCGGGCGGCCTCACGCTCGGCCTCGGCCTGTGCGGTCGCGGCGGCCTCCGCCGCCTCGGCGGCGGCGGTCTGCGCCGCCGCGGCCTCGAGGCGACGCGCCAGGACCTCGCGGGCCGAGTCGGGGTCGACGCTGGTGCCGTACGTGGCGAGCAGCGGGGACGCGGCGACCCGCGCCTCCAGGTCGGCTGCCGGCAACGGCGCCATCGAGCCCTGCGGGGCGCGGAGCCGGGTCCAGGCGACCGGTGTCGGCGCGCCGCGCTCGTCCATGACGGTGACGATCGCCTCGCCGGTCGCGAGCGAGGTGAGCACCTCGCCGAGGTCGTAGTCGCTCGTCGGGTACGTCGACACCGTCGCCCGCAGGGCCTTCGCGTCGTCGGGGGTGTGTGCCCGGAGCTGGTGCTGGATCCGCGACCCGAGCTGCGCGAGCACGTCGTTCGGCACGTCCTTCGGGGTCTGCGTCACGAAGACGATGCCGACGCCCTTCGACCGGATGAGCCGCACCGTCCGGATGATCTGGTCGGTGAAGTCCTTCGAGGCGCCCGCGAACAGCAGGTGTGCCTCGTCGAAGAAGAACACGAGCTTCGGGGCGTCGAGGTCCCCCACCTCGGGCAGCTCGTTGAACAGGTCGGCGAGCAGCCACATCAGGAAGGTCGAGAAGACCGCGGGCTGGTCCTGCACGCCCGGCACCTCGAGCAGGCTGACGATCCCCCGGCCGTCGGTCGCGGTGCGGAGGAACACCTGGGTGTCGATCTCGGGCTCGCCGAAGAACGCGTCGGCGCCCTGGTCGGCGAACGTGACGAGCTCGCGGAGGATCACGCCCGCGGTCTGCTTCGACAGGCCGCCGAGGGCCGCCAGCTCCGGCTTGCCCTCGTCGCTCACCAGGAACGTCAGCACGCTCCGGAGGTCGGCGAGGTCGACGAGCGCCAGACCGGCCTGCTCGGCGTAGTGGAAGACGAGGCCGAGCGACGACTCCTGGGTCTCGTTCAGGCCGAGGACCTTCGACAGCAGCAGTGGACCGAACCCGGAGACCGTCGCCCGGACCGGCACGCCCGTGCCCTTCCCACCGAGGGCGTAGAACTCGGCCTGGCTCGCGACGCCCTGCCACTGCTGTCCGATGCCGGCGGTGCGGGCGAGGAGCTTGTCGCTCGGCTCGCCGGCCGTGGCGAGACCGGACAGGTCGCCCTTCACGTCGGCCGCGAAGACCGGGACACCGTGCGCTGCGATCTGCTCGGCGAGCACCTGCAGCGTGCGGGTCTTGCCGGTGCCGGTCGCCCCGGCGACCAGGCCGTGTCGGTTCAGCATGCCGAGCGGGATCCGCACCTGGACCTCGGGCATCGCCTCGCCGTTGACGAGCGCGCCGAGTTCGAGGGCACTGCCGGTCACGGTGTACCCGACACGGATCCGTGCGACCGCGTCCGGGCCGAGGGGGCCGGGCGAGGGCACCGTGCTCGGTGCGGTGGGTGTGCTCGTGTCGGCCGGAGTGCTCGGCGCGGCAGGTGCGGACGACCGGTCGGGAGGCACGGTGCCGGTCGTCGACGCGGCCTGCGTCGCCGAGTCGGTCGCGTCGAGCGCGGTGGTCGCGACGGGCGCGTTGGTCGCGACGGGCGCGGTGGTCGCGTCGCCCCCGGTGGTCGCGTCGGGCGCGGTCGTGCCGTCGCGCTCGGTCGTCGCTCCCGCGGGTGCTCCGGCCGCCTGCTCCAGCGCTGCCGCGAGCTCCTCGGCGCGCCGGGCTGCTTCGTCGGCGAGCCGGCGGGCCTCCTCCGCTGCCGCCCGTGCCTCGGCCGCAGCCGCTCGTGCCTGCTCCACCGCGTCGCTCATGTCCGCAGCCTACGGACGCAGGAGGCGCTCGGTCCGGGCCCCTGGCGAAGATCGACGCGGAACGACTCCGCGGTCGTCGGACGACAGCGGACCTGTCGCACCATGCGACGTCAGTGCGAGAGCGCCGGGACCGTCCTCGGCCGCACGACGACCCACAGCACCAGGATCGCGACCGCCGCGGTGCACGCCATCACGGCGGCCATCGGGGTCGCCGCGGTGATGCCGAGCCACCCGACGATCGGCGAGACCAGCCCGGCGACGCCGAAGTTCAGGGCGCCGAGGAGCGACGCGGCGGTCCCGGCCTCCTTGCCGTGCGCCGCGAGGCCGATCACCTGCACGAGCGGGAACGAGAACCCGCACGCGGCGATGAAGAACCACAGCGGGACGAGCACGCCGACCAGGCCCGCGCCGAGCTGGTCGAGCACGACGATGGCGGTGGCGGACAGGAACAGCGTCGCGGTCGAGCACGCCAGGATCCACTGGGGGCCGACGCGCTGCGCCAAGCGCGAGGAGACCTGCACCCCGACGACCACGCCGACGGAGTTCACGGCGAACAGCAGGCCGTACTGCTGGGCGTTGAGCCCGTAGACGGTCTGGAACAGGAACGGCGACGAGCTGAGGTACGAGAACAGCCCGCTGAAGACCATCGCCCCGATGAGGGCGACCCCGACGAAGATCCGGTCGGACAGCAGCGCCCGGTACCGCTGGCCGATGGTCGAGTGCCCGGACTCGTGGCGGCGTGCCGGCGGGAGCGTCTCGACGATGAGCAGCACCGAGGCGATCACGACCGCGGCGCCGTAGCAGGCGAGGAAGACGAAGACCCCGCGCCAGCTGACGAACTGCAGCATCTGCGAGCCGATGAGCGGGGCGAGGATCGGCGCGAGGCCGTTCACCATCGCGAGGCGCGAGAGCATCCGGACGAGGGGCTTGCCGCCGAACAGGTCGCGGACCGTGGCCATCGCGACGACACCGCCGGCCGAGGCGCCCATGCCCTGCAGCACGCGGAACAGCGCGAGCACCTCGACGTTCGGCGCGCACGCGGCCCCGATCGAGGCGCCGACGTGCACGGTCGTCGCGATGATGAGCGGCAGGCGGCGCCCGACCTTGTCGCTCCAGGGCCCGACGAGCAGCTGCCCGAACGCGAACCCGAGCGTCGTGGCGGTCAGGGTGAGCTGCACCGCCCCCTCGGAGATCCCGAACTCGCGCTCGAGCGACGGGAACGCCGGCAGGTACAGGTCGATGGTGAACGGGCCGAGCGCGGTGAGCGCCCCGAGCACGAAGACGTAGACGAGGCGCTGCCGCCGGGTGAGCGAGTCACCGGGGTGCAGCACGACGCGGAGCGAACCGGTGGTGGCGGGCGCGGTCACGGGAGGGCGGTCCTTCGACAGGAGAGAGACTGGTGAGGAGGCCGGCGTCATCGGACCGGGCCGAGGCACGAACGGATCGGTGCGCGGACCGGGTCGGATCGAATCGATTCGGCCGTGGAACCATCCTACGGGCTGCGTGCGCGCTCACGGAACACCTGTCGGCGACCGGAACGGCCGGACCGCGTTCCGTGACCCGTCCGTGACCGGTCCCGCGGCCCCCGGTGCGGTAGCGTCGGACTGCCCGGCCCGCGCGGCCGACGCACACCGACGAGAGGGGGGACGACGGTGGTCGATGCCCGTGTCCTGCACACCACGGCGGCGCTGCGTGCGGCGATCCTCCGCCTCGCCGCCGACCGACCCGTCTCGACCATCACGGTCGCCGACGTCACCCGCGCCGCCGGCATCAACCGCGCGACGTTCTACTCGCACGCGGTGTCGCCCGGGTCGCTGCTCGCCGACGTCCTGACCCCCGAGCTCGACCGCATCCGCGAGGACGACGTCGCGGCCCGCCGTGCCGCGACCGACCGGGGCGCCGGGCCCGACGAGCTCGCGGCGATCACCCGACGGGGCATCGACGCGGTCGTCGAGCACGTCGTCTCGCACCGGGACATCTACGCCAAGGGCCTGCCCGACTCCGCCGACGCCTCGCTGCACCGGCTGCTCGTCGAGCACTTCACGGTGTCGAGCGTGCAGCACATCCAGGAGCTCCCGACCGCGGACCGACCCGCGCTGCTCGACGACGTCGCCGCGGGTTTCGTGGCCCAGGGCTTCGTCGGCGCGATCGAGGTCTGGCTCGGCGGCCCCCGACGGTCCCGCCGCTCGCTGGTCGACACGATCACGCGGTCGTTCCCGGCCTGGTGGCACTGACCGGACGACGCAGCCGGGCCGTCCGGACCCGTCCCCCACCCGAGAACGCCCGGGCCCTTCAGTCGCCCGACGCGGGCCGTTGCCCCCGCTGCAGCGTCCGCACGACGTCGGTCGCGGTGCGTGCCACGACGTCCGGGTCGTCGTCGGCCGGCACCCGGTGGTCGGCGGACACCCCGTCGCCGCCGGTCCCGCTCGCGGGCAGCGCCTGCCCGAGGGAGACCACGACGACACCGGCGTCGTGCGCGGTCTGCACCACCCCGGTCAGCGCGGACGCGTCGACGGGTTCGACGAGGAGCGCCTTCGCTCCCCCGCGCACGAGGTCCGCCACGGCCCGCTGCTGTGCACCGGGGCCGTCGTCGGCGGGCGCGACCCGGACGTCCGGACGGAACCCCGCGTCGGACAGGCGCCGGTCCAGGTCGGTGCCCAGTGCCTCCCGGCCGGCGGGCAGCACCACGCCGACGACGGCGTGCTGGTCGAAGCCGCCGTCCGAGCTCGTCAGGTCGGTGCTCCGGACGGGCGTCGGTGCGGCGGCCGTCGGCCCCTGGCAGCCGCCGAGCGCGAGTGCCGTGCCCGCGGCGACCACCACCACGACGGCCCGCGCCGCGACGGACACGCGGCCCGGACGCCCCGGTCGGGTCAGACTGACGCTGCGCACGGTGGTCCTCCGCTCGGTCGGTCTGCCACGTTACCCGCCGGCCGCGGCGGACACCGTGCCCCCGGTCGCCGTCGTCGACGGGACGGCCGGCACCGGTCCGAGCCGCCGGACCGCCACCGTCGCGACGAGCGCGATGCCGGTCATCGCGACGAAGACGAGCGGGAACGACCACGCTCCGTCCGCCCCGCCGGCCCCGACGAAGAGCAGTCCGGTGACGGCGAGGCCGACCACGCTGCCCGACGCGTCGGCGATCGTGAGGGCCGAGCTCGCGAACCCGTCGTCGCCCTCGCCCGAGAACCGCAGCGTCAGCATCGAGGCCCGCGGGTAGATGCCGCCCATGCCCGCTCCCCCGACGAACCACCCGACGACGAGCACCCACCACGGCAGGTCGAGCGTCGCCACGGCGAGCGCCGTGAGCAGGCTGACGAGCACCAGCACGAGACCACCGCCGAAGGTCCGTGCCGCGGTGAGCCGCCGCTCGCCGAGCCGTCCGTGCAGCCAGCTCGCCGCGGCCCAGCTCAGGGCCGCGACCGTCAGCGCGAGCCCCGCGGCGGATGCGGACAGGCCGTGCCGGGCCTGGAGCAGGTACGGGACGTACGCCTCGCTGCCGAAGAACGCGGCAGCGACGAGCCCGCGGACGAGCACCACCGACGACAGCCCGGGCGCTGCGCGGAACGTGCCCGCGGGGAGCAACGGGCGGAGCGCCGCCCAGGTGCCGACGAGGCCGACGACCACCGCGACGATCCGCGCCCAGGAGCCGAGGTCGGCGGCGACGTTGAGGAGCAGGATCGCGGCCGCGGCTCCGATCGACCACCCGATCCGGACGCGCTGCCACGGCGGCCGGACCGCGTCGGCGGGCGGCCGGAGCCGACGGAGCGTCGGCACGAGCAGCGCGAAGGACACCACGGCGACGCCGAGGGCGCCGGCGAACACCCGGTGCCAGTCCCACACGTCGGTGACGATCCCGGCGAGCGCCGGACCGACGAGCGCGGGCACGACCCACGCGGCCGCGAAGCCCGCGAACACCGGACCGTGCAGCTCGGCCGGGAAGATCCGCGCGACGAGGACGTACAGCACGACGTCGATCGCGCCCGCGCCGAACCCCTCGACCAGGCGTCCGGCGAGGAACACCTCCATGGTCGGGGCGAGCATCACGACCGCGGTCCCGAGCGCGAACAGCGCCGCAGAGACCCACGCGACGACCCGGCCGCCCGCACGGTCCGTCCAGTTGCCCGCGAGCACCATTCCCGGCACCCCGGCGGCGAGCGGGGCGGCGAACGCGAGCGCGTAGAGCGTCTCACCGTCGAGGTCGCGGCTGATCTCGGGCATCACGGTGGTCATCGCGAGGTTCTGGAACGCGGCCACCCCGACGATCGCGACCATGCCGACGGTCGCGAGCGCGTAGCGCCCGCTCAGGATGCCGGTCCGCCCCGTCGCCTCGTCGCCCACCCGCGTCACGCTACCGTCGGGCACCCACCGGCGCGACCGGCGGACGCGACCGGGGACCGGACGGGAGGCCCGTGGCGGCGCCGCCACGGGCCTCCCGTCCGGTCCGTCCCCACCTGCGCGACGCGGGCCGGCCGACGGGGCGGGTGTGCGTGCGGCTCGTCAGCGCGACAGCGCCTGCAGGACGTCGGCGACCAGGTCGCCGGCGTCCTCGATGCCCACCGACAGGCGGACGACGTTCTCCGGGACCGCGAGCTCCGTGCCCTTGACCGACGCGTGCGTCATCTCGCTCGGGTACCCGATGAGCGACTCGACGCCGCCGAGGGACTCCGCGAGCGTGAAGACCTCCGTCGACTCGACGAACCGCTTCGCGGCCTCCGGTCCGCCGTCGAGCGCGACCGAGAGCATGCCGCCGAAGCCGCGCATCTGCTTCGCGGCGACCTCGTGGCCCGGGTGGTCGGGCAGGCCCGGGTAGAAGACGCGCTCGACGCCCGGGGCGGAGACCAGCGCCTCGGCGACCGCCTGCGCGTTCGACGAGTGCCGCTCCATCCGGACCGGCAGGGTCTTGATGCCGCGGGTGGTGAGGAACGCGTCGAAGGGCGAGGCGATCGCGCCCGCGCCGAACTGCAGGAAACCGACCTGCGCGGCGAGCTCCTCGTCGCGGAGCACCACGGCGCCGCCGACGACGTCGGAGTGGCCGCCGAGGTACTTCGTCGTCGAGTACGACACCGCGTCCGCGCCGAGGGCGAGCGGCTGCTGCAGGTACGGCGAGGCGAAGGTGTTGTCCACCACGACGAGCGCGCCGGCCGCGTGCCCGATCTCGGACAGCAGGGCGATGTCGGCGATCTTCATGAGCGGGTTCGTCGGCGTCTCGACCCAGAGGACGGTCTTCGCCGGTGCGCCCTCGAGCGCGGCGCGGACCCGGTCGACGTCGCCGGTGTCGACCACCACGAGCTCGACACCCCACGGCACGTGCAGCCGGTTCACCAGGCGGTGCGTCCCGCCGTACACGTCGTTGCCCATCACGACCCGGGCGCCGGGCTCCAGGTAGGCGCGGAGCAGGGCGTCCTCGGCGGCGAGTCCGGACGCGAACGAGTACGCCGCGACACCGCCGTCGAGGTCGGCGAGCAGCGTCTGCAGGGCGTCGCGGGTGGGGTTGCCGCCGCGGGAGTACTCGTAGCCGTTGCGCATGTTCCCCACGCCGTCCTGCACGTAGGTGCTCGTGACGTGGATCGGCGGGATCACCGCGCCCGTGGTGGGGTCGGGCGTCTGGCCGGCGTGGACGGCGCGGGTGCTGAACTCGGTCATGCGTGCTGGTTCCTCGGGGTCGTGCGTGCTGGTCTGGCGGCGGGCTGGTCGCGGGTCGCGCCCGGGCGCTGCCCGGTGGTCGCGCCCGGTTCCCGGTCGCGGGTCGTGGTCGCGGGTCACTCGGACAGGGAGGTCAGGAGGTCGTGGCGGGTGAGCACCGTGACGGGCTTGCCGTCGTCGACCACGAGCAGGGCGTCGACGGTCTCGAGCGCCCGCCGCGCGGCCGCGAGCGACTCGCCGACGCCGATCAGCGGGAGCGGGTCGCCGACGAAGCCGCTCACCGCGTCCGTCATCGCCGCCGCGCCCGTGAAGACCTGCTCGAGCAGGTCCTTCTCGGCGACCGCCCCGACCACCTCGCCGATCACGACCGGCGGCTCGGCCGCGAGCACCGGCATCTGCGAGACGCCGTACGTGGACATGATCTCGACGACGTCGCGGACCGTGTCGGACGGGTGCGCGTGCACGAGGTCCGGCAACCGGCCGTCCTTGCCCGCGACGACGGAGCCGACCGTGCGCGCGTCGTCGGTCTCGGCGAAGCCGTACGAGCGCATCCAGCGGTCGTTGAAGATCTTGCCGAGGTAGCCGCGGCCACCGTCCGGCAGCAGCACGACCACGACGTCGTCCTCGGTCAGGTCACGGGCGGCGCGGAGGGCGGCGACGACGGCCATGCCGCTCGAACCGCCGACCAACAGGCCCTCCTCGCGCGCCAGGCGGCGGGTCATCGCGAACGACTCGGCGTCGGTGACGGCGATGATCTCGTCCGGGATCCCGGCGTCGTAGGCGGCCGGCCAGAAGTCCTCGCCGACGCCCTCGACCAGGTACGGACGGCCGGTGCCGCCGGAGTAGACGGAGCCCTCCGGGTCGGCTCCGACGATCCGCACGCGCCCCTCGGACGCCTCCTTGAGGAACCGCCCGGTGCCCGAGATCGTCCCGCCCGTGCCGACGCCCGCGACGAAGTGCGTGATCCGCCCCTCGGTGTCGCGCCAGATCTCCGGCCCGGTGGTCTCGTAGTGGCTGCGCGGCCCGTTCGGGTTGGCGTACTGGTTCGGCTTGTACGCACCCGGGATCTCGCGCACCAGGCGGTCGGACACCGAGTAGTAGGACTCCGGGTGGTCGGGCGCGACCGCGGTCGGCGTGACGACGATCTCGGCGCCGTAGGCCGTGAGGACGTTGCGCTTGTCCTCGCCGACCTTGTCCGGCAGCACGAACACGCACCGGTACCCGCGCTGCTGGGCGACGAGGGCGAGGCCGACGCCCGTGTTGCCCGACGTCGGCTCGACGATCGTGCCGCCCGGACGGAGCTCGCCCGAGGCCTCGGCCGCGTCGAGGATCCGCGTGGCGATGCGGTCCTTCGACGAGCCGCCCGGGTTGAGGTACTCGACCTTGACCAGGACGGTGGCGCGGAGGCCCTCGGTGACGCGGTTCAGCCGGACGAGCGGGGTGTCGCCGACCAGGTCGACGACGGAGTCTGCGTAGCGCACGCGGCGAGTCTAGGTGGCGGGGGTGCGGCACGGCTGGGACGTTGCGCCCCGCGTCGTCCGGGCGGCGTCGGGACGCGCTGGGCGGCGCTCCGCGTCGTCCGCGCGGCTTCCGGGTGGGACCGTGGGCGCGCGCGACGGACCGTGGGAGCGCGGGCCGGACCGTCCCACCGGCCGTGGAGGCGCGGCGCGGTCCCGGCGGGTGACGCCGGCCGTGGAGGCGCGGCGCGGTCCCGGAAGGTGACGCCGGGCCCGGAGGCGCGGCGCGGTCCCGGCAGGTGACGCCGGGCCTGGAGGCGCGTGCGCTGGGTCCGGACGGACGGTGCGGAGCCGCGCCGCGCCTCCCGACCGGGACGGCCCCCGTGCGGACGTCAGCCGCGACGGTCGGCCGTCACCGGCGCGGCCTGCTGGCGGTACAGGGCCGCGTACGTGCCGTCGCGGCCGAGGAGTTCGTCGTGCGACCCCTGCTCCACGATCTGCCCGTGGTCGAGCACGAAGATGACGTCGGCGTCGCGGACGGTCGACAGCCGGTGTGCGATCGAGATGGTGGTCCGTCCGGCCGCCGCCGTGTCGAGGGCCGTCTGCACCACGTACTCGGAGATGGAGTCGAGCGCACTGGTGGCCTCGTCGAGCACGAGCACCGGCGGGTCCTTGAGCAGCACGCGCGCGATCGCGATCCGCTGCTTCTCGCCGCCGGACAGTCGGTAGCCCCGCTCCCCGACGACGGTGTCGTACCCGTCCGGGAACGACGCGATCGTCTCGTGGATGTTCGCCGCCCGTGCCGCGCGTTCGAGCTCGGCGTCGGTGGCGTCCGGCTTCGCGTACCGCAGGTTGTCGCCGATCGTCGCGTGGAACAGGTAGGTCTCCTGGCTCACGATGCCGACGTGCCGCATCAGGTCCTCGTGCTGCAGCGCGCGGACGTCGGTGCCGGCGAACCGGACCGTGCCCGACGACGCCTCGTACAGCCGCGGGACGAGGTACGAGATGGTGGTCTTGCCCGCCCCGGAGGGTCCGACGAAGGCCGCGAACTGCCCGGGCTGCAACTCGAACGAGACCCCGCGGAGCGTGGGCTTGTCGGGCTCGCCGTCCGGGTAGGCGAACGTGACGTCGTCGAACGCGACGTGCCCGACCCGCGTGGTGTCGACCTGCTGCGCGTCCGGGGCGTCCGTGATCGCGGGCTTCAGGTCGAGGTACTCGAAGATCCGGGCGAACAGCGCACCCGAGGTCTGCAGGTCGAGCACGACCCGGAGGAGCCCGACCGTCGGGAACAGGAGCCGCGACTGCACGGTGGTGAAGGCGACGATCGTGCCCGCGGTGATCGGGACGTCGCCGATGATGAGCCACGCGGCCACGAGGTAGATGATCGCGGGGATGATCGACAGGAAGATCGACACGATGGCGAAGAACCACTGCCCGGACATCTGCTGCCGGACCTGCAGCCGGATCTGGTTGCGGTTCTCGTCCTCGTAGCGCTGCGTCTCGCTGCGCTGCTGGTTGAAGCTCTTGGCGAGCAGGATGCCGGAGACGCTCAGGGCCTCCTGCGTGATCGCCGTCATGTCGGACAGCGACTCCTGGGTCTGCGCCGCGATCCGCGCCCGCACCTGGCCGACCCGCCGCTGCGCGATCACGAGCAGCGGGAGCAGGACGACGGCGACGACGGTCATCTGCCAGCTCAGCAGCAGCATCGCGACGACCGCGGCGATCACCGTCACGGTATTGCCGAGCACGGACGAGATCGTGTTGTTGAGCACGCTCGCGACGCCGCCGACGTCGTTCTGCAGCCGCGACTGGATGACGCCCGTCTTCGTGCGGGTGAAGAACGCGAGCTCCATGCGCTGCAGGTGCCCGAACAGGCGCATCCGCATCGACCCCATCACCTGGTTGCCGACCGTCGCGGTCAGGTAGGTCTGCCAGATGCCGATGCCGGCGCTCGCGATCCAGAGGAAGACCATCGCGCCGACGAGCTCGAGCAGCACCGGGACGTCGGGGCGGCCGCCCGGCGGGAACAGTCCGCGGTCGAAGGCCTGCCGGGTCAGCAGCGGCGGCACGACCGAGACCGCGGCGCCGACGAGCACGAGCACCACGGTGAGGACGATCGCGCGACGGTGCGGCCCGAACAGCCCGGCGATCCGGCGCAGCAGGTGCGGGATCCGGGGCGCCTCGGCGTTCGCGGCCTTCTGCGCGGCGGTGTCGCCGCTCGAGATCCGGCCGACCCCGCGCGGACCGCCGCCCCCGCGTGCTCCGTGCCCCATGCTCATGGGGCAAACCTATCCCCGCCCTGCGACACCGACCGTCCCCGGCGTATTTGACCCTGTTCAGGGGCCGTGCCACCATCGTGCGTCCCCGTCCCACCGCCCCGTCCGAGGTCCCATGACGTCCGCGCCGCCCCGTCCCCCGTCGCTCCGCGAGCAGCTCGCACGCCGCAAGCCCGTCGAGCGCCTGCAGGCCGAGGCGTCCACCGGGGTCGACGGCCGCCCGCTCCGTCGGTCGCTCGGGGTCTGGCACCTGACGATGATCAGCGTCGGCGCGACGCTCGGCACGGGCATCCTCGTGGTCCTCGGCACCGCGGTCCCGCTGGCCGGTCCGGCGGTCTGGATCTCCTTCGTGGTCGCCGGTGTCGCCGCGCTCCTGTCCGCGCTCCTGTCCGCGCTGTCGTACGCCGAGATGGCCGGGGCCGTGCCGACGTCGGGGTCGAGCTACTCGTACACCTACGCGACCATGGGCGAGGGCATCGCCTGGGTCTGCGGCTGGTGCCTCGTCCTGGAGTACGCGGTCTCCGTCGCCGCGGTCGCCGTCGGTGCGAGCGAGTACGTCGACGAGACCCTGCGCGTGTTCGGGCTGCACCTGCCCACCGCGCTCGCGGCCCCGCCCGGGGACGGCGGCGTCGTGAACCTGCCCGCCGCGGTGCTCGTGCTCCTCGCGACCGTCGTCCTGCTGCCCGGCGCGCGGGAGAGCGCGTGGGTGAACACGTTCATGGTCGCGGTGAAGATCGCCCTGCTCGTGTTCTTCGTCGTCGTGGCGTTCACGGCGTTCCAGGCGCAGAACTTCACGCCGCTGGCACCGATGGGCGCCGCGGGCGTCACCGCGGCGGCATCGCGCCTGTTCTTCTCGTACATCGGCTTCGACGCCGCGTCCACC
Organism: Curtobacterium sp. MCBA15_004; assembly: GCF_001865055.2. Taxonomy (NCBI): domain Bacteria; kingdom Bacillati; phylum Actinomycetota; class Actinomycetes; order Micrococcales; family Microbacteriaceae; genus Curtobacterium; species Curtobacterium sp. MCBA15_004. The sequence goes on from NZ_CP126266.1 coordinate 2,497,530, forward strand.
GCCGGCGAGGAGGCGAAGGACCCCCGCCGCGACCTCCCCCGCGCCATCATCGGGTCGATCGCCCTCATCACCGCGCTCTACATCCTCGTGGCGATCGCGGCGATCGGCGCCCGCTCCTGGACGTCGTTCTCGTCCGACGAGGCCTCGCTCGTCCGCATCGTCGTCGAGGTCACCGGGCAGCCCGTCGTCGCGCTCGTCTTCTCGATCGGTGCCGTCATCGCCATCGCGAGCGTCGTGCTCACCGTCCTGTACGGGCAGACCCGCATCCTGCTCACGATGGCGCGCGACGGCCTCGTGCCGAAGCTCTTCGGCCGCGTCTCCGCACGGACCGGGACACCCGTCGCGGGCACGCTCGTCGTCGGCATCGTCGTCACCGTCGTGGCCGCACTCGTGCCCCTGGGCGAGCTCGCCGACGCGACGAGCATCGGCACCCTCGTGGCGTTCGCCCTCGTGAACGTCTCGGTCATCGTGCTGCGCCGCTCCCGCCCCGACCTCGAGCGCTCCTACCGCGTCCCGCTGTTCCCCGTGGTCCCGGTGCTCGGCACCCTGTGCTGCGTGCTGCTCGCGGTGTTCCTCGGCGCCGGGACGTGGATCGCGTTCGGCGTGTGGATGGTCGTCGGCGCCGTGCTCTACCTGGCCTACGGCCGCCGCCACAGCACCCTGCACTGACCCGCGGGCGCCTGGCGCCTCCGGGCCCGCCTTCCCCGCGCGCTGCCCCCGGTCCGTTCCCCACCACCCGGACGGATCGCGAAAGCGACAGTTCGCCGCCGATCATCCGGACGAGACTGTCGCTTTGACGGGAGGCTCGGGGCGGCCCCGGCGCGAACTGTCGCTTTCCCGAGGGACTCACCGGACATCCGGCGGCTCAGCGACCGCGTCGGATCAACGACACGGGACGCCGTGCTGGCGCAGGTGCGCGCGCAGCAGCTCCGGCTCCACGAGATGACCCCAGTGGACACGGACGAAGCCGTTGACCTCGGGTCGGGCGCGGATGCGGTCCTCGCGGAGCTTCTCGACCCAGACCGCCCCAGCACTGCTCCGGCCCGCGAGCATCGCCGGGTCCTCGTACTTCTGCCGTCCGTCGAACTCCACGACGATCCCTTCCCTCGGCAGCCAGAAGTCGACCCGGTCGACCGTCCCGTCCGCGTGACGGAACTCGCGCTGCGGCTCCATCGGCGGGCACCGCAACTCCGCTGCGCGTGCGGCGAAGTACGACTCACCGACCGACTCGTGCCGCGCGTCGCAGTGGTCGAGGGCCTGTGCAACCCGGGTACTCCCCCACGGACCGGACGCGAGCGCGAGCCGACCGAGCAGCTCGACGTCCACACCGTCGCGCAGTGCGTGGTCCAGGACGACGACCGCCGTCGAGAGCGATCCCCGTCGTGCGATCTCGACGGTGGTCTGGGCGAGGTCCGTGAAACCGACACCGTGGAAGTGCCGTCCCGACGGGCGCGGGACCCCGGCGTGCAGGGTGAGCCCGACGCGCTGCAGGTCGTGCTCGATCCCCGGGACCATGGCGTGCACGCGGTCCAGCCATGCGTCGAGCCGTGGCACGCCGAGCACGGCCGCCGCGGAGTCGAGCGCCCAGACGGCGGCAGGACGGAGCAGCGGGGATGCCGCACGCATCCGGACGAGGTGGCGGCTCCGCCCGTCGAGCCCCTCCCACGCGTCGCGCCCGACGTAGACACCGTGTCGGACCCGCACGAGGTCGCCCGACCGACAACGGCGCTGGAGGTCCCGCGCCGCAGCTCGGTCGACGGGGTCGGTCCGGAACAGGTCGACGGCGTTCGCGGGATGCATGCCCGCACTCTGTCGCCGGAGGTGCCCACACGGACGACCGCGAGCCGATCTGTGGACAACCGCCGCGCCTCCCGGCCGCGCAGCGTGCTCGCGAAAGCGACAGTTCTCACCGCCCGGCGCACGTTTCCCATCGGAAAGCGACAGTTCCGCCCGAACAGTCGGCGGTGAACTGTCGCTTTCGCGAAAGCGACAGATCAGCGCCACCCCGCCACCCGCCACCCGCCGCCACCCCGCCCCCGCACACGACGAAGGCCGCCACCCCGAGGGGCAGCGGCCTTCGTGACCGTGAGGTCGGAACTACGCGAGCTCGACCGTGGCGCCGGCGGCCTCGAGGGCCTCCTTCGCCTTGTCGGCCGTCTCCTTGTTGACGCCCTCGAGCACCTTGGCGTCGGCGGTCTCGACGAGCGCCTTGGCCTCGCCCAGGCCGAGCGACGTGAGGCCACGGACCTCCTTGATGACCTGGATCTTCTTGTCACCGGCCGACTTGAGCACGACGTCGAACTCGGTCTTCTCCTCGACCTCCTCGGCGGGGGCAGCAGCGCCACCGGCCGCGGCGACCGCGACGGGGGCAGCAGCGGTGACCTCGAAGACCTCCTCGAACTTCTTCACGAAGTCCGAGAGCTCGATGAGCGTGAGCTCCTTGAAGGCCTCGATGAGCTCGTCCTGCGAAAGCTTCGCCATGATTTTCTCCTACTACTAGCTAGTACGTGTGGTTGATGAACGCGTGCCTGGTCAGGCCGCGGACTCCTGCTTCTCGCGAAGGGCGTCCACGGTGCGGACGGCCTGCGAGAGGGGTGCCTGGAACAGGTACGCAGCACCGAACAGCGAGGCCTTGAAGGCGCCGGCGAGCTTGCCGAGCAGGACTTCACGGGACTCGAGGTCGGCGAGCTTGTCCACCTCGGTCGCGGTGAGCGGGTTACCGTCGAAGTAACCGCCCTTCACCACGAGCTGGGGGTTCGCCTTGGCGAATGCACGCAGCGACTTCGCGACGGCGACGGTGTCACCGTGGACGAAGGCGAGAGCGGACGGACCGGCGAGCTCGTCGTCGAACGACGTGATGCCGGCGTTGTTCGCCGCGATCTTGGTCAGCGTGTTCTTCACCACGGCGTACGTGGCGTGCTCACGGATCGAGTTGCGGAGCTCCTTGAGCTGCGCGACCGTGAGACCGCGGTACTCGGTGAGCAGAACGGCGTTCGAGCTCTGGAATGCATCCGTGAGCTCGGCGACCGCAGCTTCCTTGTTCGCCATGGTTCTCCTTGGGGTTCTTGCCGGCTAGCCCCAGGACCTGCACACATGAAGAAAGCCCCGGCGCAGAGGCTCGGAGCTGCTCCCCCGCGAACGGTAGGAGTGGTTCGGAACACCTGCGCTGGCTTCCTCACGAGTGAGGACCTTCGGTCTGCGCGCAAGCGCACAGACGACCGGCGGTCTTTGGCTTCGAGAACGGTACCACAGGACCGGCACCGCACCCAACCACCCGACGCAGGCCCGCGCCGGAACCCCACCACCGGCCGGACGGGAGGCCCGTGGCGGCGCCGCCCCGCGCCTCCCGTCCGTCAGGTGGCCGACGCCACCGCGTCGCGCGCGTCCGCGGCCCCACCAGCGCCCGGCCGCACCGCGGGCAGGTGCACCGTGAACACGGTGTCGCCCGGCTCGCTCGTCACCGTGACCGAGCCGCCGTGCGCCTGCACGACCGCGTCGACGATCGCGAGCCCGAGCCCGGTCGACCCCGCGCTCCGCGACCGCGAGCTGTCGGCCCGGGCGAAGCGCTCGAACAGCTTCGGCACGAACGCGGGGTCGATGCCCTGCCCGTCGTCCCGGACCGTCAGGTCGACGCCGCCCCCGGCGCCCGCTCCGACCGGGGTGAGGCCGACGGTGATCCGCGTGCCCTCCGGGGTGTGGGTCCGTGCGTTCGTGACGAGGTTGACGACCACCTGGTGCAGCCGGGCCGCGTCGCCGGGGACCACGACCGGCTCGTCCGGGACGTCGACGGCGATCGCGTGCGCCGGCGAGGCCGCGTGGGCGTCGTTCACCGCGTCGAGCACGAGGCCGGTGAGGTCGACCTCGGCGAACTGGACCTCGCGGCCCTCGTCGAGGCGAGCGAGCAGCAGCAGGTCCTCGACCATCGAGGTCATCCGGATCGACTCGCTCTCGATCCGGCCCATCGCGTAGACGACGTCTGGCGGCAGGTCCCCGCCCATCCGACGGGTGAGCTCGGCGTACCCGCGCACCGAGGCGAGCGGCGTGCGGAGCTCGTGCGAGGCGTCGGCGACGAACTGCCGGACCTGCTGCTCGGACCGCTCCCGGGCCTGCAGCGCTGCGCCGATGTGGCCGAGCATGCGGTTGAACGCGGTGCCGACCCGTCCGACCTCGGTGCGCGGGTCGGTGTCGGGGACGCGCACGCCGTCGAGCACGTCGCTGCGGTCGAGGGGCGTCCGTGCCACCGCGGAGGCGGTCTCGGCGACCCGGTCGAGCGGCCGCAGGGAGCGGCGGACGGCGAGCGCGGCGACGGCCGAGGCCGCGAGCAGGGCCAGCACGGTCACGACGAGCACCACCACGAGGAGCTTCCCGACGCTCTCGTACACCGGGGTCATCGGCAGGCCGACGACGAGCACGGCGGGGCCGACCGGCGCGGCCGTGACCCGGTAGCGCCCGAGGTCCCCGCCGAGGTCCACGGTGTGCGCCCGACCGTCGACCGTGACCGTGCCGAGCGGTCGGACCACGGCGCTGCTGAGCCGTCCGAGGTCGCCGGCGTTGTCGATGACGCTGCCGACCACGACGTCGCCGTTGAGGAAGTAGGCCGTGAGCGTCCCCGCTGCCTGCCCGCTCGGCCGGGCGATGTCGAGCCCGGGCCCGTTCGGCCCCTGCTGCTCGACGGAGCGCTGCGCCCGGTTCGTCGCGTACTGCAGCTGGTGGTCGATGGCGGACCGCTGGATCGAGGCGAGCGCGATGATGCTGCCCGCGCCGATCACGGTGCTGACGGCGACCGCGAGCGCGACGGTGACCAGGACGAGCCGGCGGCGGAGGGTCACGGGTGCGCCCTCAGGAGGTCGGCTTGATGACGTAACCGACACCGCGCACGGTGTGGATCATCGGGGTCTCGCCGGCGTCGATCTTCTTGCGCAGGTAGGAGATGTAGATCTCGACGACGCTCGACTTGCCGCCGAAGTCGTACGACCACACACGGTCCAGGATCTGCGCCTTGCTGAGCACCCGGCGGGGGTTGCGCATGAGGAAGCGGAGGAGCTCGAACTCGGTGGCCGTCAGCTCGATCGGGCGGCCGGCCCGGGACACCTCGTAGGACTCCTCGTCGAGCACGAGGTCCCCGACGACGATGCGGGAGTCCCCGGCCTCGGAGACCGAGATCTGCGAGCGGCGGACGAGCCCGCGGAGCCGCGCGACGACCTCCTCGAGCGAGAACGGCTTCGTGACGTAGTCGTCGCCGCCCGCGGTGAGCCCGGAGACGCGGTCCTCGACGGAGTCCTTGGCGGTGAGGAACAGCACCGGGGTGTCGTCGTCGTTCTGCCGGAGCCGGGCGAGCACCTGCAGGCCGTCGAGGTCGGGCATCATCACGTCGAGCACCATCGCGTCGGGCCGGAACTCGCGCGCGGTGGCCAGCGCCTCCTGCCCGCCGTTCGCGCTCTTGACCTCCCAGCCCTCGTACCGGAGCGCCATCGAGAGCAGGTCGGTGAGACTGGCCTCGTCGTCGACGACGAGGATGCGCAACGGGGAACCGTCGGCACGGGTGAGGCGCGGGGCTGCGGTGGGCTGGGAGATGGTCACACTCCCAGTGTCGAGGGTTTCCTATGAGCGCACTGTGGAGGAACCGTCCGCGCTCTGTGGATCACCCGTCGACTCCCCGCCGGGCGCCGTGAGGGCACCCGGGGAGCGCTCCGTAGCGTGGCGGCGTGCTGCGATCCCCCGCCTGGCCCCCGTCCGCCCAGGACGTCGACACCGAAGCGGTCGGACGGGCGGTGCGGGCCGCGACCGCGGTCGCGGGACCGGACGGGAGGCCCGGTGCGGCCCCGGCGGACCGGCTCGCGGTGGTCCGGGCGCTCGGCGCCACCGCCCCGCTCCTGTCCGCGGGCACGGCCGGCGCGTCCTTCGCGACGCTCGCGGCGGTCGCCGCGGCCGACGTGCAGGCGGCGCGGGTCCTCGAACCACACCTCGACGCCCTCGCGATCCTCGCGCAGGCCGGCGTCGCCGCCCCGGCCGGGTCGTCGTGGGGCGTGTTCGCGGCCGAGGCGCCCGGGCTCCGGCTCGGCGCGACGGTGTCGTCCGCCGACCGGGACGTTCCGCCGGGACCGTCGCCGGCCGTGCCCTCCGGCACCGCGGTCGTGCTCGACGGGACGAAGCCGTGGTGCTCGCTCGCGTCGTCGCTCTCGCACGCCCTCGTCACGGCGCACCTCGGCGACGAACGGGTGCTCGTCGCGGTCGAGCTGCGCCAGGGCGGTGTCACCGTGCACGACGAGGCCTGGGTCGCCCGCGGCATGCCGGACGTCCCGAGCGGACCGGTCGACCTCGTCGGGGTCGCCGCGCAGACAGTGGGGGCACCCGGCTGGTACCTCCGTCGTCCCGGGTTCGCCTGGGGCGGGATCGGCGTCGCGGCGTGCTGGTGGGGCGGCACGGTCGGACTCGCACGGGTGCTCCGCGACCTCGCCCGGGCCCGCCCGGAGAGCGAGCTGCTGCAGGCCGCGCTCGGGGCGACCGTCCTCGACCTCGAGGACGCCGAGGACGCGGTCGCCACCGCCGCGGCCCGCATCGACGCGGTCGACGCGGGTGGCGCGCCCGGTGCGGAGCCGGACTGGCCGCTGCTCGCGCAGACCGTCCGGTCGCGGGTGCGCCGCGCGGCCGACCGGGTGCGCGAGCGCGTCGTCCGGACGATCGGACCCGGTCCGCTCGCACAGGACCCCGCGGTCGCGGCGCGGGTCGCCGACCTCGAGCTCTACGTGCTCCAGGACCACGGCGACCGCGACCTCGCCCGCGTCGGCCGCACCGTCCTCGAGCGCGGCGGTGTCGCGTGGTGAGCTTCGACCACCGCGAGCCCGGGACCGACCCGGCGGCGTGGACGACGTTCCTGGCCGGCGTCGGTGCCGCGACCGTCGACCTCGCCGGGGTGGGGTCGGTCGTGGTCGTCGCTCCGCACCCCGACGACGAGACCCTCGGCGCGGGCGGGCTGATCGCGACCGCGGCCGACGCCGGCACCCCCGTGCACGTGCTGCTCGTGACCGCGGGCGAGGGCTCCCACCCCGACTCCCCCACGACGACGCCGGACGCACTCGTGACCCGGCGCCGTGCCGAGTTCCGCGCCGCACTCGGCACGCTGCACCCCGCGGCGAGCGCCATCGAGCTGACCGTCCCGGACGGCGGGCTCCGCGAGCACCGCGACGAGCTCCGTCGTGCCCTCGCGGCACGCCTCGCCGGGGCGGCCCGACCGACGCTCGTCGTGGCGCCGTGGCGCGGGGACGGTCACCGCGACCACCGGATCGCCGGCGAGGTCGCCGAGGAGCTCGTCGCCGCGACCCCCGGCACCGCGCTGTTGTCGTACCCGGTGTGGACCTGGCACTGGGACACCCCGGACGCGTCCGCCGCACCGTGGGAGCGGGCACGGGTGCTCCCGCTCGACGCTGCCGTGCGCGACCGGAAGGCCCGGGCGCTGGCGGCGTACCCGTCGCAGACCGAGCCGCTCTCCCCCGCGCCGGGCGACGAGGCGGTCGTCGACGACCGGCACGCAACGCACCACCTGCGGGCCGAGGAGTGGTTCTTCGTGCCGGACCCGGCCACGGACGACGCCGACGCCGACGCCACCCTCGCCGACACCCCCGTCCCGTCGTCCCGTTCGCGGGCGTCCTTCGACGAGCACTACGCCCGGAAGCCCGAGGGGTGGGACTTCGACGGGTCCTGGTACGAGCGCCGGAAGCGTGCCGTCACCCTCGCCGCCCTCCCCCGCGAACGGTTCCGGTCGGCGCTCGAGCTCGGGTGCGCGACCGGGGTGCTCACCGCTGCGCTCACCGAGCGTGCCGACGCCGTGCTCGGGACGGACATCGCCGCGGCACCGCTCGACCGCGCACGGCGTCGTGCGCCCGCGGCCCGGTTCGAGCAGGCCGCGTTCCCGGCGGAGTGGCCGGCGGGCCGGTGGGACCTCGTGGTCCTGTCCGAGGTCGGCTACTACCTGTCCCCGGACGACCTCGACCGCACCGTGGACCGCGTGCTCGGCTCGCTCGACGACGACGGGGTGCTGGTGACCTGCCACTGGCGGCACCCCGACGACGAGGCCGTCTCCGACGGGGACACCGTCGACGCACGGATCGGCGCACGCTGGCCCCGGCCGCGGCTGGTCCACCACGTCGAGGACGACTTCGTGCTCAGCGTGTTCCCGGGGCCCGACGTGCGGTCCGTCGCCCGCACCGAGGGACTCGCCCCGTGACCGGGCGGACCGCGGTCGCCGTGCCCGCGCGGACCGACCCCGTCGGGCCCCGCCGGGTGGACGTCGTCGTGCCCGTGCACGACGAGGAGGCCGCCGTCGGACGCTGTCTGTCCGCCCTCGCGGACGCCGTCCGTGCCGTGCGCGCGGCGTCGCCCGGGGTCCGGGTCGGCGTCACCCTCGTGCTCGACGGCTGCACGGACGGCACGGCCGCCGTGGTCGCCGCGGCCAGGTCGTCCGACGCCACCTGGGACGACCGGACGCTGCACGTCCTGGCCTCCGCGCACGTGGGCGTCGGGCGGGCTCGGGCGCTCGGCGTCGCCCACGCGCGGGTGCTCGGCGCCGGACGCACGCCGCTCCCGACGGCCGCCACCGACCCCGTCGCCCCGGCGGACCACTGGTTCGCGCACACCGACGCGGACTCGCGCGTCGACCCCGACTGGCTGCGGCAGCACCTCGCGGCACTCACCGACGGCGCGCACGTGCTCGTCGGCGCGGTGGTCCCCGACGCGGACGACCTCGACGCGGACGTCCTGGCCCGGTGGCGGGCAGCACACCCGCCCGGTGCGACGCTCGGGCACGTGCACGGCGCGAACCTCGGCGTGCGCGCGGACGTCGACACCGCCGTCGGCGGCTTCGACCCCGTCCCCGAGCACGAGGACGTCCGGCTCGTCGCGCGGGCCCGGGCCCTCGGCTTCCGGGTGCGCGACACCGAGGACCTCCCCGTGGTGACGAGCGGCCGGTTCGCGGGCCGGACGCCCGGCGGCTACGCCGAGCACCTGCGCCGGACCTACGGCGACGCCGGCTGACCCGGCCGGGCCGTCCTACCCCGCGACCGGGTAGTCGCAGTACGCGAACCACGTCGAGTCCGGCGACCACGGCGGCACGTTCACGGTGCCCTGACCCCCGTCGAGCGCCACGAGCGTCTCCGGCACCACGGCGATCCGGGCACCACGGACGAGCGACCCGGGCAGCAGCCGGAGCTCGACCCGGTGGTCGGCGGGGTGCCCCTGGACGCCGGGCTCGTACGACAGGTACAGCAGGTGCGCGCCGTCCGGTGACAGGTGCGGGAACCAGTCGACCCGGTCGTCGGCCGTGATCCGCACCGGGTCCCCGCCGTCGAGCCGGACGGCCGCGAGCTGCGCGGTGCCCGGCGTGAACCGCTCGGTGTTCCACAGGACCGTCCCGCCGTCGGGCGTGACCGTGCAGCCGTCGTCCGGGTGTCCGTCGCGCGTCAGGAAGGTCGGCTCGCCCGTGGCCGGGTCGACGAGGGCGACGTCGGTGGTCCAGACGCCGTCCTCGGACAGCTCCCCCACGATCGCGGCGAGCGACGACCCGTCGGGGGCGATGCCGTGCAGGTAGAACTTCCGGCGCACGGGGTGCGCCGCGGCGACGTCGGTGATGCGGGTGGTCGGTCCGCCGTCGGGCAGCGGCACGCGGTACAGCTCGCCGTCGCGGGCGCTCACCACGACGGAGCCGCCCGCCGGGTCGAGCACGTGGTCGTTGTTGATCTCGTCGACGCCGTCCATCGGCACACGGACCAACGCGGTCTCGTCGAGCACGGTGCCGTCGTCGGGCAGCCGGAGCCGCCACAGGTCGCCGTCGCCGTTCAGCACGAGCGTCCGTTCGTCGAGCACGTTCGGCGCCTCGACGAGCAGTGACGACGACGCGAACACGAGCCGGCTGGTCCGCGACGCCAGGTCGTACACGTGCACGCGGCTGGTCTGTCCGGGCAGCAGCTGCCGCCCTCGGGTCCCGGTCATGGTTCCATCCTCTCCGGACGTGCGAGAGCGACGGCCCCCGGCGGTGGACGCCGGGGCCGTCGCTCCTGCGAGGGGGTGCTACTTGACCGCGCCCGCGGTCAGGCCGGCGACGAACTGCCGCTGCACGATGAGGAACGCGATCACGACCGGGATCGAGACGACCAGCGAGGCCGCCATGATCTGGTTCCAGTACACGTTCGTCTGCGTCGAGTACTGCTGCAGGCCGTTCGCCAGCAGCTGCCCGTCGCCGTTCGTCATGACCGAGGCGAACAGCACCTCACCCCACGCCGTCATGAACGAGTAGATGCCGACCGCGACCAGACCCGGACGGGCCGACGGCAGGATCACGCGGAACAGCGCGCCCATCGGGCCGGACCCGTCGACCATCGCGGCCTCGTCGAGCTCGCGCGGGATGGTCTCGAAGTAGCCGGACAGCATCCAGATCGAGAACGGCAGCGTGAACGTCAGGTACGTGATGATCAGGCCGAGCCACGAGCCGACCAGCTGGATGCCGAGGGCGTTGCCGAGGTTCGTGAAGATGAGGAACAGCGGCAGCAGGAACAGCACGCCGGGGAACATCTGGGTGGAGAGCACCGCGGTGGTGAAGGTGCTCTTGCCCTTGAAGTTCCAGCGCGAGACGCCGTACGCCGCGAACGTCGCGATGACGAGCGAGAACAGCGTCGCGACGGTGCAGACGACCAGCGAGTTGACGAAGTACTTCGCCAGCGGGACGGTCGACCACATGTCGATGAACGGCTGGAAGGTGATGTTCGTCGGGATCCACGTGAAGTCGTTCTGCACGTCGCCGAGCGGCTTCATGGCCGTCGTGATCATGACGTAGAGCGGGACGACGGTGAAGAGCGTCAGCAGGACGATCGTGATGATCTTGAACGACTTGGCGCCGAGTGTCTCACGCACGGACGGACCTCCGGTTGGTCACGGCGAGGTAGATGCCCGTGACGATGAGCAGGAAGATGAGGAGCAGGACGCTCATCGCGGCGCCGGAGCCGAAGTTCCAGGTGATGAACGACGCGTTGTAGATGTGGAAGCTGAGCAGGTCGGCTGCCGGCGGCTGCGCGGTCGAGCCGAACAGCACGAACGGCGTGTTGAAGTCGTTGAACGTCCAGAGGAACATCACGAGCACGAGCGTCACGTTCACCGGGCGGACCATCGGCAGCGTGATCGAGCGCCACTGGCGGAACGGCTTCGCACCGTCGACCGACGCGGCCTCGTAGACGTCGTTCGGCACGGACTGCAGGCCGGCCATGAGCATGAGGAAGGCGAACGGCCAGGTCTTCCAGATCGCCACGACGACGACCGAGACGAAGGCGTTGGACCCGATCAGCCAGAACGGCGCCTGGCCCCCGAACAACCCGAGCTGGTCGACCAGGATGTGGTTCACCGCACCCGAGTCGCGCTGGAACATGAACTTCCAGGTGATGACCCCGGCGTACATCGGCAGCGCGTACGGCACGAGGAAGAGCGTGCGGAACAGGCCCCGGCCCTTGAACGGCTTCTGCAGCGCGACCGCGGCGGCCATGCCGAACGTCCACGACAGCGCGACCACCAGGAGCGTGAAGCCGCAGGTGATCAGGAAGGAGTTGAGCACGCCCTTGCCGATGGCCTGGTCGAAGTCGATCGCGACCTGGTAGTTGCGCAGCCCGGCGAAGGGTGCCGCGCCCCAGTTGGCGATGAAGTACTTGGTGAGCTGGATGAACGAGATCCAGATGCCGGTGACCATCGGCACGATGTGGATGAGCAGCTCGAACAGGATCGCCGGTGCGACGAGCGCGTACGGCAACCAGTGACGCTTCGGCTTGCGGGCCGACTGCGGGCCCGACAGCGTCGGACCCTTCGTGTGCGTCAGGTCGATGCGCTCGGAGTCGGGCAGGACCGAGGTTGACATGGGTGGTGGCCTTCCGGCGAGGTGGGGATCGGGTGCGTCGTCCCCCGGACCGTCGGGACGGCTGCGGCAGCAGCCGGGCCGACGGCCTGGAGGAACGGCAAGCGTGAGCCGATCGGCTCACCCCCGGCGCGTGGCCGGGTGTGGGACCGCTGGTGCGGACCGACGGACGTGCCGCGGGTCACCAGCGAGGGGGTGGAGGCCCGGACGCGTCCTGGCGGACGCGATCCGGGCCTCCAGGCGGATCAACCGGCGGCCTGGGAGACCTGGTCCTGCGCCGTCTGCAGCGCCGACTTGATGTCGCTCTCCGACACGGTCGAGCCGGTGGCGATCTTGGCGAACATGTCGTTCATCGCCTTGCCGACCGTCGACTCGAACTGGTCCTCGGCGGGCACCAGCGGGAGCGGCTTCGCCTTGTTGTTGTAGATGTCGAGGAACGTCTTCGTCTGCTCGTCGGTGACCGAGTCGGCAGCCGAGGCGAGCACCGGCAGGGCCGAGTACGGCTTGTCGAGCGTTGCCTGCGTGTCCGCGCTCGTCATGTACTTGACGAACTTCAGCGCGCCGTCCTTGTTCTTCGTGTTCTTGAAGACCGACAGGTTGATGCCGGCCGGGAAGGACGCGATGTCCTTGCCGTCAGCGGTGGTCGGGAAGGGGACGACACCGAACTCGTCGGTGGTCATGCCCTGCGACGTGATGGTGGCGTTCGCGTTGTTCTGCGTCAGCATCATCGCGGCCTTCTTGTTCGCGAAGTCCGAGACTGCCTGCGTGCCGTTGTCGTACTGCGCGTTCGACGGGTTGACGACCTTGTCGGACTGCATCAGGTCGAGGTAGCGCTTGATGCCCTCGACGTTGCCCTTCTCGGTGAAGGTCGGCTTGCCGTCCTTGTCGAACCACTCGCCGCCGTTCTGCGCCGAGGTGATGAACGCGAAGTGCGAGTTCTCGGTGTACGAACCGCCTGCGATCGTGAAGCCGTACTTGTCGCCCGAGGTGAGCTTCTTCGCGTCGGCGGTGAGGTCCTCCCACGTCGTGGGTGCCTCGAGGCCGGCGTCCTTGAACATCTGCTTGTTGTAGTACAGGCCGTAGGCGAGGCCGTAGAGCGGGACGCTCGTGACGGTCTTGCCGGGGGCGCCACCGGTGGACAGCGCGACCTTGCCGAACTTGTCGGCGCCGCCGATCGCCTTCATCTCCGAGTCACCGAACTCCTGGAAGGCGCCGGTGGCCTGGAGCGAGGTCGCCCAGGTGTTGCCGATGTTCACCACGTCCGGGCCCTGGCCCGAGGTGACGGCGGTCTGGATCTTGTTCTGCAGGTCGTTCCAGCCGATGACCTGGAGGTTCACCTTGATCCCGGTCTCCTTGGTGAACTTCTCGAGCACGGGGGTGAGCACCTCCTTGTCGTTCTGCAGGGAGGTGCCCTGGTTCGACGCCCAGTAGGTGAGCGTCTTCGTGTCGCCGGAGGAACCGGACGACCCGCCGGAGGAGCAGGCCGCCAGGCCGGTCACGGTCAGTGCCGCGGCCGCTGTGATGGCCAGTGCGCGGATGGCAGTGCGCATGACTCTCTACTTTCTCGTCGTTGAGATGGTGCTGAGGGTGGAGCGTGTCGGGTGCTGCTGTGTGCGTGCGGGCCGACGTCGGTGCCGGCCTGCGGGCGGTGCGCGCCCCGTCCGGTCAGGACAGGCTCTGCTCCGCCGGGTCCCAGCCCTCGGGGAGGGTCGGGGAGGGCTCGACGGTGCTCTGGACGAGCACCGTCTCACCACGTTCTGCCGCCTCGGCGATGGAGACCATCACGTCGAGGACGTGGAAGGCGAGGGCACCGGGGACCCGGTTGTCCTGGCCGGCGCGGAGCGAACGGGCCAGGTCGACCACGCCCGTCCCGCGCGAGTAGGTGGAGCCGACGGCGGGGATCGTCTCGGGTTCCTCGGCGCCGTGCGCGAAGAGCTGGGTGTCGCCGTCGAACTCGTTCGGGTCGGGGAACACGACCGTGCCGGTCTCGCCCGCGACCTCGACGAAGCCGGTGCGGCCGCGGTCCGACTCGAACGAGAAGACGCTCTGCGCGCTCCCGCCGCCCTCGAACTGGATGAGCGCGGAGTGGTTCGTCGGCACGTCGACCGGGAACTCGGTGCCGGCCTTCGGACCCGATCCGATCGTCCGCGTGGCGCGGGACCTCGACGCCGTCGCGGTGACCTTCGCGACCGGGCCGAACGCCTGCACGAGGGTGGTGATGTAGTACGGGCCGATGTCGAACAGCGGACCGGCACCGTACGCGAACAGGAACTCGGGGCTCGGGTGCCACGACTCGGGGCCGGGGCTCTGGAAGAGCGTGAGCCCGTTCAGCGGCGTGCCGATGCGGCCCTCGCGGATGGTGCGGAGGGCGGTCTGCAGGCCGGCGCCCAGGAACGTGTCCGGGGCGACGCTGACGGTCTTCCCGGCGGCGGCCGCGGCGTCGCGGAGCTGCGCGGCGCTCTCCCGGTCGAGGGCGTAGGGCTTCTCGCCCCACACGTGCTTGCCGGCGGCGAGGGCCTGCAGGGCGACCTCGACGTGGGCGGCCGGGATGGTCAGGTTGACGACGATCTCGATGTCGTCGTCGGCGAGGAGCTCCGCCACCGAGCCGGACCCGCGGACGCCCCACTTCTCGGCCTGTGCGGCGGCGCGGGGCTCGTCGATGTCGGCGATGAACCGGACCTCGAGGTCGGGGAACACCGTGAGGTTCGAGAGGTACTGGTCCGAGATGACCCCGGCGCCGATGACGCCGACGCCGACGGGACCGGTCCGGGTCGCCCCGGCGGCGTGCTGGTCGGCGGTCGTGTCCGTGGTGGTCATGCGCGGGCCCCCTCGAGGAACGTGTAGGAGTCGGCGACGGCCTGCAGGACGTCGCCCTCGTGGTCGTCGAGCTCGACGACGTGCTGCGCGTCGGGCGCCGCGGCGACGATGTCGCGGATCGGCATGACGCCGTTCCCGACGGCGACCTGCCGCTTGTCGTCGTGCGAGCCGTCGCCGTCCTTGACGTGCAGGAAGCGCACCTTGTCGCCGTACTTCCGGATGACCGCGACCGGGTCGTCCCCGCCGACCGTCACCCAGTAGGTGTCGAGCTCGAGCACGACGTCGTCGGACAGGGCGTCCGCGAAGACCTCGTAGGCCGAGACGCCGTCGATGCGGTTCGAGAACTCGAACGCGTGGTTGTGGTAGCCGAGCACCAGACCGTGGTCGGCGGCGCGCGGGGCGAGGGCGCTGAGTTCGCGGGCGGCGGCCTCGACGTCCTCGCGCGTCGTCCAGCGCGACTCGTCGATGTGCGGGTCGATCAGGGTGCCGAGGCCGATCGTCGTGCTCGCGTGGAAGATCTGCTCCAGGTCCTGCTCGCCGGCGTCCAGCAGACGGGCGTGGCCGCTCGGGCTCCGGAGGCCGGCCTCTGCCAGGGCGTCGCGGAGGGCCTCGGCGCGGTCGACGAAGCCGAAGGCCTCGACGTCGGTGTAGCCGATGGCCGCGATGCGCTGGAGCGTGCCGAGCAGGTCCGCCGAGAGGGCGTCCCGCACGGTGTAGAGCTGGACCGACAGGGGTTGGGTCACCGGGTGTTCTCCTCGTCGAGATGATGGATCGTCGCTGATCGAGCGTCACACTATGACCACCTTCTGTCGGCGGTCAAGCAAAAGTTGCAACCGCTTCGACGAGGTTCGTTGCGTGGCGCGTTCGAACTGTGGTTCACTCCCGACATGGTCGACTTGACACGGACGGCAGCGTCGCCTCCGGTCGGGACGAGCGAGCTCTTCCAGATCCTCCGCGACGGTGTGCCGCGGACCCGTGCCGAGCTGGCCGCCCTGACGGGACTCGCACGCTCGACGATCGCCGTGCGCCTCGACGCGCTCATCGACGTCGGCCTCGTCGGCCCGGTGCACACCGCCGCGTCGACCGGCGGGCGTCCCCCCGCCCAGGTCGCCCTCGTCCCGCGGGCCCGGCTCGTCGTCGCCGCCGACCTCGGCGCCTCGCACGGCCGCGTCGCCGTGACCGACCTGGTCGCCACCCCCCTCGCCACCCGCGAGGCCGCCGTCGACATCGCCGCCGGCCCCGTGCCCACCCTGACCTGGCTGGTCGAGACGATCGACGACCTGCTCGACGAGGTCGGTCGGTCCCGCGAGGACGTCGTCGCGATCGGCATCGGCGTGCCCGGGCCGGTCGAGTTCTCGACCGGCCGCCCCGCGAACCCGCCGATCATGCCCGGGTGGGACGGGTTCGACGTCCCCGCGTGGCTGCACGACCACGTCCCCGCGCACGTCCTGCTCGACAACGACGTGAACATCGCCGCCCTCGGGGAGCGCCAGCACGGCTGGCCCGACGTCGACCACCTGCTCTTCGTCAAGGTCGCCACCGGCATCGGCTCGGGCATCGTCTCGGACGGCGAGCTCCAGCGTGGCGCGCAGGGCACCGCGGGCGACATCGGCCACGTCCGGGTGTCCCGAGCCGGCGACGTCCCGTGCCACTGCGGCAACACCGGCTGCCTCGAGGCGGTCGCGTCCGGCCCCGCCATCGCCCGGGCGCTCCGCGCCAAGGGCCACGACGTGCACACCAGCGGCGACGTCATCGACCTCGTCAACCGCGCCGAGCTCGACGCCATCGGCGCGGTGCGACAGGCCGGACGGGACATCGGCGAGGTCCTCGCCACGTGCGTCTCGCTGATGAACCCCTCGGTGATCGCGCTCGGCGGCTCGATCACGCGTGCCGGGGAGCACCTGCTCGCCGGCGTCCGCGAGGTCGTCTACTCCCGCTCGATGCCGCTCGCCACCGAGCACCTCGTCATCGCGCAGTCCCGCGCCGGCTCGTTCGCCGCGCTGCAGGGGGCCGCGGCGCTCGCGATCGGGTACGCCCTCTCCCCCGCGGGCGTCGACGAGCTCGTCACCTTCGCCGAGGGCCGGGCGCTCGTCTCCTGACCGAGGTCCCGTCCGTCACGGTCCCGTCCGCTCACGGTCCCGTCCGCTCACGGCGGACCACCCCGGCGTCGAGGCGCGTCGGTTCGCGTCCTGTCGGCGTGCGGGGTGACAATCGTACGGTGACGATCGTGCAGCCCACCCTGTGGGGCGACCTGGACCCGGGCTTCGACCCGGTCGTCCCGGCACCCCGCGGGTCGACTCCGTCGTTCCGGCCCGACCCCACCCCCGGCCTGGAGGCGCGTCACACCGCCGCCACGCCCCGCACGGCCGACGCGTCCACCGCCACCGTCCCGTCGGGTACGGCCGCCGCCGCCCCGTCCGGCGCCCCCGCCGCGACTGCGGCGCACGACGCGTTCACCGCGCTCCGTGGACACACCGAGCGGATCGTCGCGCACTCATCGGACCGGGTGGCCTGGCTCCGCGCCCGCGCGATGGGGATCACCGCGACCGACGTCGCCCGCCTCGCCTCGCTCCGCGCGGTCGAGGCCGTCGTCACCGACAAGCGGTACGGGTCCCGGTTCTCCGGGAACGCGTACACCGAGCACGGCAAGGACCGCGAACCGGCGATCGCCGCGTGGGTGGCCGCGACGCACGGCATCCAGCCCTCGGCGCACCTGTTCCACGCCAGCACGAACCGCGCGCACCTCGCCACCCCGGACGGGGTCGGCCTCGACGGTTCGCAGCGGCTCGTCCTCGCCGAGATCAAGACGACGGGCAAGGGCTGGCGGAGCATCCCCCGGCACTACCTCCGGCAGGTCTGGTGGCAGCAGTACGTGCTCGGGGCCGACCGCACGCTGTTCGTCTGGGAGCGCCACGACGACTTCGTGCCCGTGGCCGACGAGCCGGAGTGCCGCTGGGTCGACCGCGACGACGACCAGATCCGCGGCCTCGTGCAGCTCGCCGACATGGTCCTCGACAAGCTCCGCGCCTTCCGCGTCTAGGTCCGGCCGGGCCCGACACCACCGCACCACCGCACCACCGCACCACGCTGCCGGCCGCGCTGGGTTCCCGGCTACACCCGCACCAGACGGAGCCGGCTCATCCCCACGACCAGGATGCCCATCAGGCCGATGAACACCGCGACGCCGAGGCAGTACAGCGCGACGACGCCGTACCCGAGCGACGGGTCCAGGAACGGGTACGGCACCCATCCGTCGGTCGCCCCACGGACCAGCACGACGCCGAGCCAGACCGCCGGGTAGAGCAGGAACCACCACACGTGACGCAGCAGCAGCCGGGCCCGGTCCGAGAACAGCAGCCAGTCGAGCACCACGTACAGCGGGATCCACCGGTGCAGCAGGTCGTTCGACCACGGCACGGTGTTCTCGACCGCCGCGCCGACGAGCAGCGTGTTGTAGACGACCCCGGTCGTGGCGATGTACACCGTCGCCGCGCCCCGGATCCCGCTGAGCAGGAGGGCCGAGCGCTTCCGCCGGGCCGCCGCGACGAGGGTCGCAGCGAACGCCACTCCGACGAACACGTTCGACTGGATGGTGAAGTACCCGAAGAAGTCGATTGGCGAGTAGTCGGGCGCCCGCATGCTCACGAGCCACTGCCCGAGGATCGCGGCGACCACGGCGATGACGACGATCAGCCGGAGGGAGTTGACGAGGGTCCGCACCCGACCACGCTATCCGGACACGATGCCCGACACGCAGGAGGGCCCGCACCGTTCCCGGTGCGGGCCCTCCTGGTGGATCGGTCGATCAGTCGATCAGATCGCGTTGACGTCGAGCGGGATGCCCGGGCCGAAGGTCGTCGAGACGGCGCCCTTCATGACGTAGCGACCCTTCGAGGCGCTCGGCTTGAGGCGCACGATCTCCTCGAGCGCGGTCGAGATGTTCTCGTCGAGCTGCTCCGGCGTGAACGAGGCCTTGCCGACGACGAAGTGCACGTTGGCGTGCTTGTCGACGCGGAACTCGATCTTCCCGCCCTTGATGTCGTTGACGGCCTGCGCGACGTTCGGGGTCACGGTGCCGGTCTTCGGGTTCGGCATGAGGCCACGCGGGCCGAGCACCTTGCCGAGACGACCGACCTTGCCCATGAGGTCCGGGGTCGCGACGGCGGAGTCGAAGGCGGTGTAGCCCTCGGCGACCTTCGCGATGAGCTCGTCGCCACCGACCTCGTCGGCACCGGCGGCGATGGCGGCCTCAGCCGCAGCGCCCACGGCGAAGACGATGACGCGGGCGGTCTTGCCCGTGCCGTGCGGCAGGATGACCGTGCCGCGGACCATCTGGTCGGCCTTGCGGGGGTCGACGCCGAGCTTGAGCGCGACCTCGATGGTCGAGTCGGTCTTGGCCGAGCCGGTCTCCTTCGCGAGGGCGACTGCCTCGCTCGGGGTGTAGAACTTGTCGGCCTCGATCTTCGCGGCCGCGGCCTGGTAGGCCTTGGACTTCTTCGCCATGGTGTTCTCCTTGCAGAGCTACGTGGTTGACGAGCCGGCGAGGCTCTCCCACGGAAGGGGTCGGGGTGTGTGGTGCAGGGAGGCTCAGGCCTCGACCGTGATGCCCATCGAACGCGCGGTGCCGGCGATGATCTTCGCGGCCTGCTCGATGTCGTTGGCGTTCAGGTCGGCCTGCTTCGTCTCGGCGATCTGACGGACCTGGTCCATCGAGATCTTCGCGACCTTGACCGTGTGCGGGGTCGAGGACCCCTTCTGCACACCCGCAGCCTTCTTGATGAGCTCGGCGGCCGGCGGGGTCTTGAGGACGAACGTGAACGAACGGTCCTCGTAGACGGTGATCTCGACCGGCACGACGTTGCCACGCTGCGACTCGGTCGCCGCGTTGTACGCCTTGCAGAACTCCATGATGTTCACGCCGTGCTGACCGAGCGCCGGACCGATCGGCGGGGCCGGGTTGGCGGCGCCCGCGTTGATCTGCAGCTTGATCAGGCCCGTGACCTTCTTCTTCGGTGCCATGTTTCGCTTTCCTCCTGGAATCGAACGCACGGGGACCCGTGCACTCTCCCGCTGGCCCGGCGGATCCGGACCGCGGTGAAGCCCCGCACGCTCAGCGTGCGGGGCCAAACCTGTTCAGTGTACCCGACGGGTACAGGGGCTAGAGCTTGGTGACCTGGTCGAAGCTCAGCTCGACCGGCGTCTCGCGCTCGAAGAGCGAGACGAGGACCGTGAGCTTGCCGCTCTCCGGCTTGATCTCGGAGATCGATCCCGGCAGACCCGCGAACGAGCCCTCCTTGATGGTGATCGTCTCGCCGACCTCGAAGTCGACCTCGGCCTGCGGCTGCGCCTGCGCACCGCCGGACTTGCCGCCGCCCTTGGTGGGTGCGGCGTCGGCGACCTGGACGAGGGACTTCAGCATGCCGAAGGCCTCGTCGAAGCGGAGCGGGGTCGGGTTGTGCGCGTTGCCGACGAAGCCGGTGACGCCCGGGGTGTGCCGGACGACCGACCAGGAGTCCTCGTTGAGGTCCATGCGGACGAGCACGTACGAGGGGATGCGCACGCGGGTGACGAGCTTGCGCTGGCCGTTCTTGATCTCGACGACGTCCTCCATGGGGACCTCGACCTGGTAGATCGAGTCCTCCATCGACATCGAGACCATGCGGTTCTCGATGTTCGACTTCACGCGGCGCTCGAAGCCCGCATAGGAGTGGATGACGTACCACTTGCCCGGCTTCATCCGGAGCTCGGCCTTGAAGGCGTCGTACGGGTCGACCTCGGCCTCGGCCTCGTCCTCGAGCGCGTCGGCTGCCTCGTCGGCGGCGAGCGTCTCGTTGGCCTCGGCCGCGGTGGCGTCCTCGAGCTCGGTCTCTTCCTCGTCCTCGACGGCCTCGACGGCGGCCTCGGCCTCGTCGGGGGTGTCGATCTCGAGGGCGTCGTCGACGACGGCGTCCGCCTCGGGGTCACGGGCTTCCTGCAGGGCGGTGAGCGCCTCGTCGATCGAGGTGTCGACGGTGCCGTCGTCCGGCTCGTCGCTCAGCCCGAGGGACTCGTCGTCCTCGTCCTCGACGGAGATCGCACGCTCCTCGGCCGACTCGACCGAACGGCCCTCGGCGGTCTCGACGTCGCCTTCCTGGTTCTCCTCGACCTCGGAGGACTGCTCAGCAGCCGTGGCGAGGTCGATGTCGTCGCGGGAGTAGTCAGACACTGCGGTTCTTTCCGTTCGGTGGTGCGGATCGGTGGTGCGGTCGGATCGCTTCGCGTCCGGCGCCGTCTCGGGTGACCGTACTCCTGTCGGAAGCCGCGGAGGCCAGCCGACGCCCGAGTCGCCCGGAGGCGGTCCGGGCGGTGCCGGGGTCAGACCGTCGGACCGTTGCCGAAGACGTAGCCGACGCCGAGGCCGAACACGAAGTCGAGGATCGACACCAGGATCATCATCACGATCACGAAGATCAGGACGACGCCGGTGTAGCTGAAGAGCTCCTTGCGCGTCGGCGTGACGACCTTGCGGAGTTCGCCGATGACCTGGCGGATGAAGAGGGCGATGGCAGCGAAGGGGCCACCGCGTGCGGCGCGGTCGGCCTTCGCCTTCGCGACGACGTCGTCCGCCGTCGTTTCCATGTCCTTGCTCGCCAACTTCACACCTTCCAGACTTGCAGGGCGGACAGGACTCGAACCTGCAACCTGCGGTTTTGGAGACCGCTGCTCTACCAATTGAGCCACCGCCCTAGGGAGACGATCCCTGTGGGATCCCCCGCGGTGCCGGCACGCTGGGCGTTCCGTGCACCGGTGGTCGAGTGTACGGGAGTCCGTCACACGCTGTCCACTCGGGGCGGTGCCCCGGCGTGCCGCGCCGGTAGGCTGGCGCCGTGAGCACCGCAGCCCCCGGCCCCGAGTCCACCGCCCCCGAGTCCGCCCGCCACGGGTCCGACCACAGCCCTGCCGCTGCCGCCGACCGGCCGCGCATCGCGAGCCGGATCGCCGCGATCGCCGAGTCGGCGACGCTCAAGGTGGACGCGAAGGCCAAGGCGCTCAAGGCCGCCGGCCGCCCGGTCATCTCCTTCGCCGCGGGCGAGCCGGACTTCGCGACGCCGCAGCACGTGGTCGACGCCGCGGTCGCCGCTGCCCAGGACCCGGCCAACCACCGCTACACGCCCGCGACCGGTCTGCCGGAGCTCAAGCGCGCCGTCGCCGACAAGACCGCGCGCGAGTCCGGCATCGCCGTCGACCCCGCACAGGTGATCGTGACGAACGGCGGCAAGCAGGCCGTGTACCAGGCGTTCCAGACCGTCGTCGACGACGGCGACGAGGTCCTGCTCCCCGCGCCGTACTGGACGACCTACCCCGAGGCGATCCGGCTCGCGGGCGGTACCCCGGTCGAGGTCTTCGCCGGCAGCGACCAGGAGTACCTCGTCACGGTCGAGCAGCTCGAGGCGGCGCGCACCCCGCGCACGAAGGCCCTGCTCTTCTGCTCACCCTCGAACCCGACCGGCTCGGTGTACTCCGCCGAGCAGACGAAGGCCATCGGCGAGTGGGCGCTCGAGCACGGCATCTGGGTGATCAGCGACGAGATCTACCAGGACCTCGTGTACGACGGCGTCCGGTTCACCGGCATCCTCGACGCGGTCCCCGACCTCGCCGACACGACGATCCTCGTGAACGGTGTGGCCAAGACCTACGCGATGACCGGCTGGCGGGTCGGGTGGATGGTCGGCCCCGCCGACGCCGTCAAGGCCGCCTCGAACCTGCAGTCCCACCTGTCGTCGAACGTGTCGAACGTGTCGCAGCGGGCCGCGATCGCCGCCCTGACCGGCCCGACCGAGCCCGTCGAGGCCATGCGCACGGCCTTCGACCGACGTCGGCGCGCCATCGTCGAGGGCCTCAACGCCATCCCGGGCTTCACGACGCCGACCCCGCAGGGTGCCTTCTACGTCTACCCGGACGTCACGGCGCTGCTCGGCCGCGAGTGGGCCGGGTCCACGCCGACGACCACGCTCGAGCTCGCGGACCTGATCCTCGAGCAGGCCGAGGTCGCGGTCGTCCCGGGCGAGGCCTTCGGCCCCTCCGGCTACCTGCGCCTGTCCTACGCACTCGGCGACGACGACATCGCCGAGGGCGTCGCACGCCTGGCACGGCTGTTCTCCTAGTCGCGCACGGCACGTCCCGGCTCCGGACGACACGAGGCGCCCCGCTGCGGCGGGGCGCCTCGTGTCGTCCGGAGCGTCGGTCCGGTCGCGTCGACGGCACGGTGGGTCCGGCCGGGAGGCGCGGACCGCCTCAGTCGGTCAGCTCGCCCACCACGACGGGTTCCGGCACGAGCGTCACGCCGAAGCGGTTGAGGACGGTCACCTGGACGTACCGGGCGAGCTCCGCGACCTGCGCGGCGGTCGCGCCGCCCCGGTTCGTCAGCGCGAGGGTGTGCTTCGTGGACACCGCTGCGCGGGACCCCGGGACCGCGTAGCCGCGGTGCACCCCGGCGTGCTCGATGAGCCACGCCGCGCTGAGCTTCACCTGGTCGCCGGCGGGCCAGCGGGGCGCCTCGGCGGGCAGCGTCTCGGCGAAGGCGGCCGACACGATCGGGTTCGTGAAGAAGGACCCGGCGCTCCAGGTGTCCGGGTCGGCGTCGTCGAGCACCATGCCCTTCGCGCCGCGGAGGCGCAGGACCGTCTCGCGGATCGTCTCCGGCGCCACCGGCGTGCCGAGGTCGACCCCGAGGGAACCGGCGAGCTGGGCGTAGCGGACCGGGACGCCCTCCTGCGGCGCCGTGCCGAGCCGGAACTCGACGGCGAGCACGACACCGCGACGGCCGTGCTTGAGCGTCGAGGTGCGGTAGCCGAGCGCCAGCTCGGCCGCGGGCACCCACGTGCGCTCCCCCGTCGACGCGTCGAGGAGGTCGACCGCGGTGAGCACGTCGGACAGCTCGACCCCGTAGGCGCCGATGTTCTGCACGGGGGCGGCACCGACCGTGCCCGGGATGCCGCTGAGGGCCTCCAGGCCGGTCCAGCCGTTCGCGACGGTCGTCGCGACGAACGCGTCCCACGGTTCACCGGCCGCGACGCGGACCGTGACGCCGTCGGCGTCCGTCGACGCGTCGACGCCGCGCGTGCGGACGAGCACGACCGTGCCGTCGAAGCCCGCGTCGGCGACGAGCAGGTTGCTCCCCCCGCCGACGACGAGCCAGTCGTCGTCCTGCCAGGCGTCCCGGACGGCGGCGACGAGCTCGTCGGTCGTGTCCGCGGTGCGGAGCGTCGTCGCGGGCCCACCGATGCGGAAGGTCGTGTGGTCGGCGAGACGCGTCGAGACGGTCAGTGGAACACCACCGTGACCTGGGCCTTGCCGAGCACGGTCTGACCGGCCGCGGTGACCGTGAGGTCGATGCGCTGCGGTCGGCCCTCGTCGTCGACGGTGCCGACCTTCGCGACGACGCCGACGGTCGCACCCTGCTCCGGGTCGACCACGACGGGGCGGGTGAAACGGACGCCGTAGCGCGCGACCCAGCCGCGGTCACCGAGCCACTCGGCAACTGGCTGGACGGCGAGGCCCATCGTGAGCATGCCGTGCGCGAGGACACCGGGCAGCCCGACCGAGGCGGCGACGTCGTCGCGGTAGTGGATGGGGTTGAAGTCACCCGAGGCGCCGGCGTAGCGGACGAGCGCGTCGCGGGTCAGGTGGACCTCGCGCTCGGCGACGACGGTGCCGACCTCGACGGCGGGGACGGAGGCGGTCATGCGTCATCTCCTCGGACGACGAGGGTGGACGTGGCGGTGACGACGTGCGCACCGTCGGCGTCGACCACGGCGGACGCGGCGGTCACCATCGCGTTGCCACCGAGGGTCTTGACGCTCGTGACGGTCAGGGTCGCGGTGAGCTCGTCACCGGCGACGATCGGGCGCTCGTACGCGAACGACTGCTCACCGTGGACGACGCGCGAGAAGTCGATCCCGGCGTCCGGCTCCGCGAGGAGCTGGGCGAGGGTCGCCTCCTGCACGACGACGGCGAACGTCGGCGGAGCGACGACGTCGGCGTACCCGGCGGCGCGGGCAGCCTCGGGGTCGAGGTGGATCGGGTTCGTCGCGAACACGGCGCGCGAGAACTCGCGCACCTTCTCGCGCCCGACGAGGTAGGGCTGGGCCGGCGGGAACGTCCTGCCGACGAGCTCGGGGTTCACTGACACGTGCGGGAGTCTACCGAGCGCCCGCGACACCCGGCCCGGGCCGCAGCTGGAGCCGAGGAGTCGTCGGATATGCTCGGAACGCGACTTCGGGGGAGGTCGCGGCTCCCGGGGAAGACGCGGGAGCGCTCTGCGGTTGGGGAGGGACGATGGAGACGACGACCGAGTTCGCGGTCCACACCGGCGACCGGTGCGCGGCCATGGAGGTGGCCGGTGCTGCGCTGCGCCGGACGGGCCACCGGGTCGAGACCACGGGCGGGACGATCACCGCCACCGCGGGCAGCCGCGTGTTGACGATCCTGCTCGGGGCGCTCGTGCACCCGTCGCGGGAGTTCCGACGCTACGAGCTGTCGACGACCGTCACGGGGACGTCGACCACGATCACGCTGCGGCCGGCCGGGAGCGGCACGGCCGTGTCCGGCGGGGGCATCGGTGCCCAGCGGCGACGGTCGGCGTGGCAGCAGGTCAACGCGGTGCTCGAGCGGGCGCTGCGGTCGGCCGGAGTGCTGACCGGGCCGCCGCGCTGAGCGGTGTGCGCTGCCTGGGAACCGCGGACGAACGGGACGGGCCAGTCGGCGACGACGCACGCCCGGGAACGACCAGGACCTGGGAACGACGCGCTCCCGGGGACGACACGCGCCCGGGGACGACGCGCGCCCGGGAACGGCGAAAGCCCGGCGAGCGGATCGCCGGGCTTGTGGTAGCGAGGACGGGACTTGAACCCGTGACCCCACGATTATGAGTCGTGTGCTCTACATGTACCCCTGCTATGGGGCGGTTCTGGCTCGTCAGCACGCAGATAGCGTGGCTCGGGGTCGCGCCCGGTACCGCCCGGGTGCCGGCGGTTGTGGGCAAAGCGTGGGCAGGGGCCGCCAGTAGAGGGGAATGGAGTGACGTGCGCTGCCGTACCGCCCGGTGCAGGTAGCCGTGCAGAACATTTGGCCCAATGGTGTGGCCATTTGACCACTCCCGTAGTACGCTAGGCCCATGAACAGCAACGAAGCAACCACGGAACTCCGCATCGAGGCACTCCAGCTCGCAGCCAAGCACGCCCACGAGTATGGGGCGGACCCTGTCGAGCTCGCTACTCGATTCGCCAACTTCCTCGCCAGCAGCCACGTAGCGTCACCTACAAGCGACGCTGACGACGAGCTGCGGTTCGTCCCATCACGTCGCCAGCAGCAGGTGCTGAGCGAGCGCGAAGATCGAGACGTCACGGTGGTCAACATCACTGGCGCCCACGTGAATCTCAGTGGCGGCGAGATGGCCGCGAGCGTTCGGCGCGAGCGAGCCGCGAAGCAGCGCAAGCAGTGGTTGCGGTACCAGGCGCGCACGTTGGGCCACGGCGAATGATCGACATCAAGTGGGAAGACCCCGAGCCGGACGCCCGTATCAAGTACGACTGGGCCGCGATGCTAGCGGCACTCCGAAGCCGGCCTGGCGAGTGGGCGCTGATCTTCGAGGATGCGCCTGCCTCAGTGGCGACCAACCTCAAGCGGGGCATCTACGCCGACAGCAAGCCCGGAGAGTTCGAGACGGCGCGGCGCTCCGTGAAGAAAAGTCGAGCGAAGATCTACGCCCGATACGTCGGTGGCAGTAATGGCTGAGCGTTGTACATGCAGCTGGCACATGGGCATGCGCGACCCAGCGCCCGACTGCGACTACGACCACGCTAAGCCGCAGCGCGACGAAGTTTCCTGGACTTGGGACAGCGACGCCAACATGGGGTATCTGCACATCCTCCCCGGCCGCGAGGTGCGCGCAACACACATGAAGTCCGGTGCTGGCGACGTTCGCATCAACGTCGACTATGACGAGTTCGGCTACGTCGTCGGGGTCGAGGTGTTCGGATGACCCCGCTGGAGGAACGAATCTCGCACCTATCCACCACGATCGAAATCGTCACGTTCAAGACGTGTGAAGTCGAAGTTGTGCAGCGCTGGAGAGGGAAGAACTCCCCCAGCTTTCACGTACGCAATACGAGCAACAACTACCGGTGGGACGGCCCGTCCAGTTTCGACACGCTCCTCGACGCCCAACGCGCCCTCGCGACCTACCTCGCTGCGATCATCGAAACCGAAAGGAACAAGGACCTGTCATGACCCTACTCGACCACAGCCGGCCAGCAGCCACTGAACAGGAAGCTTTCGACGCCGAACGTGACCCACGGGACCGTCTAATCGATGGCCTCATGGAACGGAGCATGCAGGACCACAAGGCAATTCAGGCGCTGTCCAGCATGCTGGGCAGCGCGCTGCGAATGCTGGAAGCAAAGGAGGGGCGATGACCCCGCTTGAGGAACTGCAGGGCGCGCACAAGCGGCTGAGCGAACTGCGCGAATCGTCTGATGCGCCCGGTCAGTGGGTGAGGGTGGCCGGCGAGTACACCCGTTGGCATGACGTTCAGGATGGTGACGGCCTGTTCGTAGCGGAAGTTGATCGTAAGCCAGCAGCAGACCTTATCGTCACCCTTCACCGCACCATCGACGCGCAGCTGGCGGTTCTCGACACAGAGATTCGTTGGAACCGCGCACATCACCTCCTTCTGGGTGCGAATAACAGCGCCCAGGGTCTTGCATTGACGCTGGCTCGCGCGATCAACGGGGAGGCGTCGTGAAGGTCGAGCTCAACCTGCCAGCACACGTCGTCAGACGGCTCGCGAAGGGCGACTGGACCATCAGCACCGGGTGGGGTGTGCGGCAGTCGGCAGCGCTCTACAGAGCCGAGGTCGCAATTGCTGTCGCCGCAACCAAGGCCGTCGACGAGGATCCGCAGTCGTGAAGGATTGGCTTGGAGCACTTCGCTGCGCACTCGGCACGATGTGGCGAGATGGTGCCGCCTCGTGACCGCTGACATGTTGACGGAGCCTCGACGTAGACTCGCCTCTGTGAAGAAGCACACGATCGCCGCCCTCGTCCTTGCCGCGTCTATGGGTCTGGCGGGTTGCAGCGCAGGTGGCACGACGACATCTGCAGAGTCTGAGCCGACGCCGACGGAGACGAAGCAGGTGCCGGTGGAGAACATCGCGAAGACGTGGACGTTCGACTATCAGGGCGCGTCGGGCACGTTTAAACTGTCCGGCAATCAGAGCGGCGACGCACTGACCGGGCTCGAGACTGCACGTGCGTCAGTGAACGGCACGCAGTACACGTTCGTCCCGGTGGAGCTCGACAACACGAACGGCAGCACGTCGCTGAACATGTACGGCGTCACGGTCATCACGAAGGAAGGTCAGCAGGTGGACAGCGTGAGCCTGCAGGACGTGTTCTCGTCGTGGCGTGATGCTGCCGGTGATGACACGGACAAGTACAACGCGATCGTGGACGCCAGCAACGAGTACGGCCAGTTCGATCTGCAGCCTGGCGCGAAGGGCACGGCGGTGGTTGCGTTCGCCCAGCCGGTGTCGTCTGCGTGGCGTGTGACGGTTGCTCCGGCCGGCGGGACTGATCAGGTGGAGGCGGTGGCGTCCTGAGTTTGGGGCGACCGCGAGTTTCGCACCGCCCCCAAACTCGGGTTCTACTACAGGCCTGCGTCAGGGGTGCGGCGTAAAATCAGCACATGGACATCCTTGAGGTTCGCGCGGATTCTGCAGCAAGTTGGGCGCTCCACAACCCGGTCCTGAGTGACGGTGGCTTGGCCGTCGATACTGAGTCCGGTTCCATGCGCATTGGCGACGGCCGGACACCGTGGTCTGAACTCGCGGATGACACCCAGCCCTCCCACACTGCTGCCCGGTATCTCGCTGAGGCATCGCGCCAGTACGAAGAGACGCCTTGGTACCCGGAACAGCTCAAGGCGTACCGGCATGCAGAGTTTTCGCGCATGGCGCAGGTGTTGGCTCCGCTGCTGCATTTGTGATGGCCGAACACCGGTGGGCGCCGCCCGAACACCAGGACGTCCCAGCCAGCAGCCACCGCGACGTTCGTCTTCATCCTGCTCGGGGTGGCGTACTGGCTGGCAGACGACGCGAAAACGACGAAGGACCCCCTCAGGCTCCCGAAGGAGTCCGAGGGGGTCATCGCGCCCGTGGCCGTCTAGGTCGACCGGATCAGCATCAGGCCGAGGAAGCCCAACGTCGGGCCGGTGTCGGAGCCCACGGACGCGTACCGCTGAACGCGGATGTGGTTCAGCGCACCGCGGGTGTTCTTCAGCCGCCGCATCAGCTGCACAGTGGCGAGCTGGTTGACAGTGCCCGGCATCTGCGCGAGGACGTCCGGCGGGTTCTCGTCGCCGGCACTGAGCAACGATCCGACGGCGACCTGTGACCGGTTCGAGGTGAAGTACGCCGCACCGGTTCCTGCTCCGAGCTGAGTGAACATGAGCTCCACGGAGAACGTGTTCCAGTCCTCGGGCACCCGGAACGACGCCTGCAGCTGCGTGGGTGTGTCCGGGCCCATCTGCCACACCGGGAATCGGCTCCCGGCGCCTGCTGGCAGGAGCACTGCAGTCGTTCCAGATGCGGGCGTGGTGAACCGCTCCGGACCCAGCCACACGCGCGGCTCGCTGACTCCGCCACGTCCGAGGGTGCGTCGTCGGAGGACGAGCACCGTGTCAGCGGTCGACCACGAGTCAGCGGAGGCGAGCGTCGCCAGGTAGCTGCCGTCGCCGAGCTCCTGCGCTCGTCGTCCGATTTCGCGTGCCAGGGAGCGCGCGGTGCTCTGATCCATCGGGTTGTCCCTCCTTGGGGCTGTGGTTGCTCGAAGGTACGTTCGACCACCGACGCCCACAAGGTGCGCACCTCTCAGGTTTGAAAGTGAGCGGCGTGCCGATGCGTGTTTGTTACAGAGGTAGCCAGCGGACGCATGAGCAGCAGAACGCCCCCACCTCGTCGGGTGGGGGCGTTCGTCGCACCCGGTTGATTTCCGATCCCGTTGCTGGGTGGTGGGTGCGGTTTGAGGGTAGCGCGGTCAGGGCTTGAAGGGGCTGGCGTACTTCTGGACGGTGTTCTTCGACTTGCCCAGTAGCTGACCCACGTCCTCGAACGTCGTCTCTTGCGTGACGTACACGGCATCAGCAACGGTGCGCCAGAAGCGTTCCTCATCCACGGCGCGCTGTTGGATCGCAGCTTCGATCCGTTGCTTGCCGTGCGCGGTGAACTCTTTCTTGGGGGCGGCCACGGTTGCCATTTTGCCTCACTTCCCAACCGTCCCACTTTTTGGTATGGTTGCTTGTAGCAAGGGTACCAACGATTGGGACGAATCAGAAGTCGCCGGTCGCTCGTACTGTTCGAACAGACTTTCGAAGGAGCACTCATGAGCAACACAGCACCGATCAAGCCCGCAACTGTTCCGTCCGGTTCCGTGTGGGATGCCGCTCAGCAGCTGTGGGTTGGCCCGCAGTCTGAGTTTGAGCGTGGCGTCCGTGAGGGTGCACACAACGCGTTGGCGTTCTTCCGTGATGAGGACGGCCACTCGACGGTTGACGAGCACATGGCCGACTCGTTGGACCGCATTGAGGGGCAGGCCATCAAGGAGACGCTTGCTGACGAAGCGCGGAGCTTCCGGGCTGGACCGACGCTCACGGCGGATGACATCGAGTCGGTGCGTCGTCATGGCCGGTCGTTCATCGGGAGCAGCAATGCGGACGTGTACTGGCGCTCCTTGATGGAGCGTGTTGCGGACGCGTTGGAGGTGCAGCAATGACCGCCCCCATCCCGGAACTGACGAGCAACGACCTAATCCTCTTGGAGCGCATCGTGGCCGAGCGTGTCGACAAGGAGAAGGCGAAGCAGCGTTGGGGTCGCGTGCCGAAGAAGTACGACGATCTGTTGCGGAAGCTGAACCGGATGCTCGGCAAGGAGCTGGCATGACCGCCACCACCCCGGATCAGATGCGGGAAATGGCGGACCGCGGCGAGGAAATCGGCGGGCTGTTGGAGGACTACTCATGGGAAGACGTGAGCGGCCACCCGCCAGCAACGATCAACAATATGGTCACTGTCCTCCGTACTGCCGCCGACCAACTCGACCGCCTGCGGGCCGTGATTGAGGACGCGCCGCACGAGGACACCTGCAACACCCAGGACTGGCGGTACGGCGACTACCACGGCGAAGACCTGAGCCGCCCATGTGACTGCTACCGCGCGAAGTTCGACGCCCTGCTCTCGGAGCCGGTCGCCGAGCCGAAGATGGTGGACTGCCCGAAGTGCGGTTGGCAGTACGACCACGGCAACGGAACGCACGCGCCTTGGCCGCCCGTCGCGCCGACCACCAACCGCGATGCTGAAGTGCGCAGCGAGGTACTTGACTACATCACGGGCGTGACGCACGACTGGTGTGAACCGACCGCTCCCTGCTGGCATGACGAGTTCCGGGACATTCGGGAAATCATCGAGAAGTACCGGCTCAGCGTGGTTTTGGCATTGGCGGAACCGGTCGCCGATCCGGAACGTGGGCAGTGGAAGCGCACACCGGGTGTACGCGGCGACCTTGGGTCGCGTGGCGAGCGGCAGGAGCGGACTCGTGGCTGACTTCATCACCGGAGAAGTGTCGTTGGACGCGCATGGGCGCAACGACGGAATGTTCATCAGTCGAGGCAATGGTTCGTTCTTCCTTTCGCACGAGGAGATTCGCTCGCTCGCCGCATGGAGCAACAATCAGTACCTTGGTGATGACGCGTCGCCCAGCATCATCGATATGGCGCCGGGAACGCGCTACACCGCGGTGGTGCAGCCGTACTCATGGTCGGGACTTCCGGCAGAGCGTCGCATCCTCATGCGGGTGGACACAGGCGGGCGATACCTCAACCACCTGTCGCGTGACCAGTATGGAAACGAAGTTGCGAACGACCGCATCGACCCGTCCACGATTTGGGACGTGACGCCACCGCCGTCGACACCCGAGGGGGTGGGCCATGACTGACCCGGTGGAAACGGACGCGCTGCGGGCTCCTACGGCAGACGATATCCGCGAGGAAATCGGCTGGGCCGAAACAGGCCCTTGGACCGAAATCAACGAGGCGGTCAAAGCGCGTGTAGCTGCTCGCCAAGAAGTCTTCGACAGGTGGCTCAAAGCGCATGACGCAGCTGTTGCTGACCAGGTTGACCGGCTGCGTACCGTGATCGAGAACGCGCCGCACGGCGATTCCTGCCTCTGGCCACATGGCGACGCCCACCCGGACGCGCAAGGCAGTTTCTGTGACTGCTGGAAGGCGGACGTGTTGTGATGTGTCGGTGTTGGCTGACCGGCCACCGATTCATAACACGTTGGCTCTGGGATTCAACAGGACAGCGCAAGGTAGGTGCAGAACTGCGATGCAACTGTTCGTGCTGCGTCAAGCGGAAGGCAGAAGCTCCGTGACTACGTGGAGGAAGACGATGAGTGAGACAACGACCCTGGCGCGCCCAACCCGCGCTGACCAGGCAAAGCGCATCCTGACGACGGTCCGCAAGGGGCTGTCGACGGCGACGTGGCTGTGCGACGAACTGCTGGGCGTGCTCGAGCGCGGGGCGTCGCACTGATGCCTCTCCTGTTCCGCCGTAGCAAGAAGCTCGGCAAGGGTGTCCGCCTGAACGTGACCGGTCGTGGTGCGTCGGTGTCTGCCCGTCGTGGCCCGGTGTCGGTGTCGTCGAAGGGCCACGTGACGATCCGGCTCGGCAAGGGGTTCAGCTTCCGGCTGTTCTGATGAGCACCGATCATGTCTAGCCTGGTGCGAAGGGCACTGCGGTTGTCGCGTTCGAGGAGCCGGTGACGTCTGCGTGGCGTGTGACGGTTGCTCCGGCCGGCGGGTCGGATCAGGTGGAGGCAGTCGCGTCCTGAGTTTGGGGCGGCTGTGAGTTTCGCAGCGTCCCCAAACTCACCCCAATGTCGGCGGCCGCGGCAACGATGACCGCATGGCCGAACACCGGTGGGCGCCGCCCGAGCACCAGGACGTCCCGATCTACGCCGCCGAGTCCCTCCCCCTCGACCGGGTCGGCAGCCCCGAGCCCGTGGACCCGCCGCAGCCTGTCACCGTCCATGGCCTCCGGTTCGAGCAGATCGGCGTGCTCGCCGAGGTGAAGGCGTTCGCCGTCGCCCGGTCCGACGTCGCCGTGTTCGTCGAGATCGCGTGGCAGGGGCGGCTGCAGCGCGCGTGGGTGCCGCGCGACACCGTCACTGTCCGGGCGTTGAAGGCTCGTAGGTAGCCGGGTACGACGAAAACGCCCCGCCCCTATATTGAGGGGCGGGGCGTTTTCGTGAGCGTCGCTTAGGATCAGCGCATGGACAAGGAACGCGCTGAGGAAGTGCTTGAACTGATCAGTCGGTACGTGCGCGAACAAGACCGTGCGGAGCTGGCACGGGCTTTCGCTCCCGGCCAACCCAGCACGGAACGCGAAGCCGTCATCGAACGGTTCGCTGCGCTGTTCAGCTAAGCCCAGGCGGTCCCAGTCCAGACAAGCTCGGCAGGCGAAACTGGCTTGGCCTTGAGCCTGGTGAGGATCGCATTCGCTGTGAGCGCCGCAAGCTTCGGTGCCATGTACCCGAGCGGGTGGAGGCTGTCGAGCGAGTCGACGTTGCTCCACCAGCCGGTCGTGTCGATCACGGACGCCCTGTCGGGGTATGCGCTTGAAGCAACGATGTCCTGATACATCGAAAGCCCGTAGTAGAGCCCGAACGGCATCATCACGAAGATGACCGTTGAAGGCAGCGCAGCCTGCATCGCGTTCAAGGCCCGTAGGTAGTCCGCCTTGAAGGTTGCCGGGTCGACGTTGTTGTTCTTGTCATTCGTGCCGAGATTGATCAGCGCGAAGTCCGGCGGGCGCGTGAACGTGCGAGGGATGCCGGCGGCCTGGTACTGCCACGAGTCGGGGTACTTCGGAATCCCGCTGATCGGCAGCGACATTCCGAGTCCGCCGAAGCCGACCATGCCAATGTCGGCCCCCACCGCGTCGCCCAGCTGGTATGCCCAACTGTATAGCGCGTCGGAGCGTTGCGTGGAGTCGCCGTCGCGACCGATCGTGTTGATGCCCTCAACGATTGAATCACCGCCGACGAAACCAGCGAGTGGCCGAGGTGTTGGTGCGATCGTTGTTGCGCCTCCGGGCGCGACATCGATGCCGGTAAGGAGTAGCGCCGTCGTCGAGTTCGTCCAGCGATTGCCCCCCTGACTCGAGGTGAGGAACACCACCTCGAGGCTGGTCTTCCCCCACGTCGACGGGTACGTAGGCATCTGAAGCGCAACGGTGTCCGCCGCGTTCACGTACTGCCACGCCTGGCGGTTCACCCGGTATGCAATCTTCGTGGGGAAGCTCGTCGACATCTGGGACACGTCGAACCGGAGCGTGATTGACGTCAGAGCAGCATTGAACAGGGTGCGGAACCACGCGCCGGCGCAGACCGTGAGCGCTCTCGTACTCGTCACATCCCAGTTGTACGGGCTGTACAGGATGCCGGGGTCGTTCGGGCTGATCATGCGGGGACCTTCCGCCAAGCGTCGCCCTTGAGCATGTCGGTGGGCGTGCTGGAACCGACGTAGGTCACGAGACCGGGTATCAGGCCCGAAGGGCGGGCCGGGTAGGTGCGAGTGGCAGCGGCAGGGTTGCGGGCGACGTTACTGAGGCGTACCTCGTCAATGTCGCCCTGCCACAAATACGCGGCACCCATCGCGCCGATCGTCAGTTGCGAGTTCGAATTCGACCCGCGCTGCGCGACCGACGTTGTCGACACCGCCTGGACATGGTCTACCCACAGAGCAGATCCTTGCCCGCTCTTGATCACCAAACTCAGCAGATGCCAAGTGCCATCGTTGATCTTGACCGTCGAAGTGATGTTTGTCGTGCCCCCGCCAGGGTTGGCAATCCCAGCCCAGGCGTATCCATTTGCGTCGATCGCAATGAAGTAAGCGGATGGGCGGCCAACGACGACCATGACCCCGTTCTTCGTGGTTCGTGCCCAGGCGTCGATCGTGAAATCCGGAGCTGCAGCGCCGATCGGGATGAACGCGTCCGCGGCGTCCGGGATCCGGTTGATACCCACGGACTGTCCGTACCCGCCGAATCGGGCCGATCCAGCGGCGTACGTAGGTGTTACCGAATAGGTGGTCGCGTCATAGGCGTTGCCAGACGCATCTGAGGGGCTGTTTTCGAGGTGGTAGAGGGCGACGGTATTCACGTCCGGCGAGAATGCTCCGTCCGCGGCGACAGCGTCGGCTAGGACGATCGGTACGTTGCGGCCTGCGAGGTTCGCGGTGACAGCGGTCTGTGCGGCACTAGCGGCTGCGTTCTTCACGGTCGCATCGGACGCGAGGGCATCGGCGACGGCTGCGCCTGCTGACGCGGCACTTGCCGCTGCGGCGGTTGCCGATGCCTTGGCGCGGTTCGCGATCGAGTTCGTGTCGTTCCAGAGCGTGTTGAAGTCGCGGACGCCGTCACCGGACAGCCAGTCGTTGTGCGCCGCGTCGATGACGTGTAGCGGCTCGCCGGCCGGGTGGATCTCGTTGCGGGTCTGGAAGTTCTCCAGGCTGTCGCGGCGGACCCTGATCTGCACCGGATCGGTGATGGCCATGCTTCCTGCTCTCAGTCGTGCGCCGCAGCGCTGTTGTCGGTGATGTCGTCGCGGAGGGCCGTCATCGTCTGACCGTCGAACGTGCCGTCGAGGTCGTCCTCCGCGAGCAAGTCACGGATGTGCGCGTCGACTGCCGGCGGTTCCACAGCGTGACCCCACTGCGCCCGCACCGCGCGGATGTACTCACGGAACGCCTGCCGCACCGAACGCAGCGTCCGGACGACCTGGTTGTAGCCGTGCTCGAGCCGCTCGATCCGACGCACGTACGGCTCGATCGCCTTCGCGACCGCGGCGTCGACGCGGTCGTTGACGTACTTGTCGAGCTCCGTCGCCTGGTCGAACTGCGACGCCGACTGCTCCGCCCGGTTGCGGGCATCCTCGACCCGTGTCGACCGGCGGGACTGCCAGATCGCGAACGACCCGGCAACCAGCGCCACGACCACCGGCGCGATGTACGGGAGCCAGTCCTTCACTTCCACTGGTGCACCTCCCGGTCGCGGGCGATGTCGGCCACCCGGAACGCCGGCAGGATCGCCATAGCGAGGATTGCCCACGCGACGCCGGACCGGCCGATGTCGCCGTTCGTCCAACCGGCGATGAACACGGCGGCCGAGTACAGCACCAGCAGGCCGAGCATGAGGCATTTGCCCCAGAACTCGACGCGCCAGAGCTTCGCGGGGAACGCGACGCCAACCAGGCACACGAACGCCGTGACGGCGAGGGTGAGGCCGAACGACTGCGCATACTGCTCCCCGAAGGACTGCCGCAGCGCCGGGATGCCGCCGAGGTAACCGAACACGCCGAAGCCGACGCAGAACAGGTCGAACAGGGGCAGACCGGCGCGGAGCAGCCACCGGACACGGTCGTCGGTGCTGTCCACACCGTTCGGACCCCAGATGGATGCGGCGTGAAGCCGCTTGATGAATGTCCGCACGGTGCGGCCCCTTCCGGGTCGGTCAGTCGGCGAGGTGCTTCGGTGCGTCGTCGCCGGCCGCGAGACCGTCGCCCTGCACCAGCGCGTCCGTCGGCGCGCCCTTGTTCGGCACCTGATACGTCGCGGCCGCGGTCAGCACGGCGAGACCGAGACCAACCCACGGCTGCGCCTCAACCGGCAGGACGAACACGCCCGCCGTCAGCACAGAACCGATGAGCGCAACGATCGCCTTCGCGTACTTCTGAATGGTGTCCATGTCCTGTCTCACTTTCCGATCAGTTCGCCCCAAGCGGCGAGGTTCGAGTCGTCCTTCACGTCAGCCGAGTAGCCCTTGCGGCGCAGCCAGTCCTGGTAGTCCGCGACCTGCCCAGAGGTGGCCAAGGGAACCAGCACCACACGGTTCTGCGACAGGTAGATCGACCCCGACTTCGGGTCCCGGATCAGCTGGTACTCGAACTCCCGCGCGGTGATGTCCACACCGAACGAGCTCATCGCGTCGCCCTGGTACGTGTCGTCCGGGTTCTGACCCCGGGCGCGGATGAACGCCTTGTAGTCGTCCACCTGCTTCTGCGACGTCAGCGGGCGCCGCTCCATCCGGTCGACGACGAACCAGATCGTCTGGTTGTCGTCCTTCACGAGCTCGTACGTGGACATGTCGTCGTCTCCCTCAGGGGTGATCGTGTCGATGATGGGCGCGTCGGGGATCGGCGGCACCGTCGCCGGGTAGCCGCCGTTGTGGTGCCACTGCTCAACGGGCCGGAAGTTCGCGCCGGTCCACCGGATGCCGCGGCGCACACCGTTCGTGTGCACCCAGTCGAACTCCGCCTGCGTCAGCGCACGGTTCGATCCGTCCGCGCGCGTGATGCCGAAGTCCAGAGCGGACCCGCGGGTGTGGTCATGGGTTGATGTGTACGGGTTCGCCGCCAACGATGCGTACGGGCGGCCGTACTTCTGGTACGTCTTCCACGCCTGGTACAGCGCCTGCTGCCGTTCCCGCGACCGGATGCCCTCGTTCACCGTCAGCCGGTCGCCGTTCTTCGCGACCTGGGTGTTGAACTCGTGGCACAGAGACCGGACCTGAGCAGCGACTTCCTCTGACGCGACGAACTGCTCCACCCCGCGGAGGTCACCGATCGACGAGACGCCTACTGAGAAGCCCATGCCGTCACCCCTTCCGGAAGATCCGGAGCGTGCCGGTCACGTCGGCCGTCGCGCTCGTCTTCAGCACCTGGAACGTGATTGGTGACGCAGCAGTCAGGAACGCCATCCCGTGCGCCGTCGTGCCGTCCTCGCCGGGCGGCACGACACCACGCGCGATACGACCGTTCGGCCCGTCGATCTGGATGAACCCGCCGCGGCCAGTCGCCGCCGAAGCAGCCCCCATCCCGGCATCCCACTCGATGTCGTATGCGCCCGCCTTGAGCGTGATGTTCCCGTTGTCGTCCTGCGTCAGGAAGCCGGCGTTCTTCGTCTGAGTCGACACCGGAACGATCGACCCAGCACCCTTGTAGGTCGTGTCCGGGCTCGGCGGCAGACCACCGATCTTCGTCGCGAACGTCGCGTACGCTTCCTCCCCCACCCAGGTCGACGGGAGTGCCGTGCACACGTACACCTTGCGGGTGTCGAGCGCTCGAGCCTGACGGCCCACCCAGTTCCCCGACTGCGGCAGCTTCGTCGCGTCGTCGACGGTGAAGTCGATCAGGTCGTCGAAGTGCTTCGCGACCGCCGTGATGTCGGCTGGCGGGTCGAACTCATCCGTGTTCGAGATTGCGTCGTACCCGGTCTTGCCTGCCATCAGCTGCTCCCGTAGGTGATTTCGAGGGCACCGCTGTTCCGCTGCCCTGCTGGCGAATAGATATGAATGCCGCCATGTGCCGTCGCGATCCCGCGGCGCTCACCACGCGCGAGGATCCCGGCCCACTCGACAGGCAAGGTCTTCCACCCAGTGCCGCCGCCCTCAGGCGGCTGGTAGACGTGGTCCACGACGATCTGCCCGCTCTTCGCATCAAGCGAGTGCAGACCGAACCGCGGCGGGTTGCCGCGCGAGGAGACCGCGTCGACGTAGATGCGGATCCCGGTGCAGTTCGCGTTGTCGGGGATGGTGTTCGCCATCTGCCCGCCGTAGAGGAACGCGCCGAGCGTCGAGCCACCGCAGTACACCTGCGCCGTCCAGAACGACCCGGCGCCCGTCAGCCCGGACCCGTTCTGCGAGCCCGAGTCCGTCGCGTTGAACAGGACCGGCTGCGGTGCGCCACCGTCCGGCGGGCGGATCACCGGCGGGTCCGGGATCAGGTCGTCGTGCGTCACCGGGTCCGCGGACAGGACACCGACAACAGAGCCGCCGCCGTCCCACTGGATCAGCACCCGCTGCCCGGCCACCAGCTCGAGCTCCGTGTTCGCGAGCGAGTACACGGTGTCGTCGTCGGCTTTCACCGACACCAGGCCCGCAGCAGGAGCAGACTGCACGACGCCGAGCGCCGGCCGCGGCACCGGTCCGAGGCACAAAGGCTTCGCGCCGAGGAACCCGACCCAGCACTCACGCTGCGGCACCGGCGGGACACCCGTCATCGGCATCCACACGTTCGCGCCGCGCAAGTTCACCTGCGCCTCGAGCGTCTCCCACCGCACAGCCACGCACGTGCCACGCTGATAGTCGGACACGCCCCGGCCGAGACCAGCGAGCTGCGCCGCCTGCGTTTCCGCGGCCGTCACGCAACACCCGCAACCGTCAGCGACAACGACATTGACGCCGTCGCATCGTTCGAGAACGTCATCTTCGCCACCTCGCCACGCACCTTCCGGCCAGCGACCTCGTCGACAACCTCGATGAAGTCGCCGAGCTCAAGATCGGGACGCGGCAAGCACGTCACCTCCACGCTGCGGGACTGCTGCGTCGACACCCGCGCGAGGACCGTCTCAGCGGCCTTCGCAGCCTTCGCCTGCGTATCCATCAGCGGCGACGAATACGCGTACGTGCGCGGGCCCAACGGCGAGGTCACCGACAGCGGATTTGCGGGATCATCGATCTGCGCAAGCGCGATGATCGTCGCGTCGTTCGGGTTCGTGACCTTCACCCGGTTGTAGAGCGCGTTCGACATGCCGTCCGACAGCGTCAACGTCCCACGGACCGTAGCGACCGTCTGTGTAGCCGTCAGCCACCCGTCCTTCGCTCTAGCAGTCAGCGCGCCCTCACGGGTAAGGTGCGGTTCCCCGCCGAGGTTCGAAAGCAGCTGCGCGACCGCATCCAACCGGCCCTGGTACGTCAGCCCAGACGGGAGCGGCTGGTCAGGTAGTGACCGGATGATCGGGATCGGCGACAGCCGCGCCACCTCATCCCAGGTGCTCGTCGCACCATCTGCTGGTGCCGGGGAGTCGAGCTCGTCGTCGAACCGGTCGAACAGGTCCGTGATCGACAACTCCGCCTCCCAGCCGACGACCTTCGCCATCGACGGGAACCGGCGGAAGTACTCCTGCGCCTTCGGGACCGACTTGATTCGGTACCGGCCGAGCGGCACGTCCCACGACTGCCCACCGAACTCGAGGTGGTACCGGAGCGCCACTTCCTGCCCGAACGGCGCCAGGGGGTCCGTGAACGCTTTCGGAACCAGTGACACGTCGCCGTCACGTCGGAGGTTGATCGTCCCCGACGCTTGCGACTGCCCTGAGCCACTGAACTCGAGCGACCCGTCCGACGTGATCGGCACCGTGTCGAGCGTCGGGTACTTCGGGCCCGGGATCGTCTGATCCGACCCGTAGAACGCAGTCACATCGACCCGGCGGACACCGGACTGCTCGATCGCGTTCAGGTAGTCGTCGCCGAGGTTCAGCACCATCAGAAGCCTCCCGGCGGGTTCCGTTTCGCGTCGAAGTAGGTCTCGTAGGCGGCCATCGCGTCGCCGTAGGTGGGGAACGCATCCATGTACGCCTGGTACGGCACGCGCGGGACCGCGACGTCACCCTCGATCGGGGATATCTCGTCGACCGGGTTCACCCAGCGGGTGAGGTCCATCCCCGAATCCGTCTGGTACGTCGTCGCCTTCGGGTCGGACGCCCAGCAGTAGAGGAGCCGCGGCACGTCCTTCGGCGGGGCGGACCGGATCAGGACCAGCCCGCCCGTGTCCTCCATCAGCCGGTAGATCGCCAACCGATCGGCGACCGTCTCCGTCAGGAACGACATGTCCTGCCCGACGAGCAGCGTCCGCGTACCAGCGAGCACCACCGTCCGGAAACCGACCTGATACCGGCTCCCCGACACGGGCCGGGACAGCGAGTTCCCTGCCTGGTCGATCATCAGCACCCGGACACCGGACGTCTCGTCGAGCGGGTCGGAAATCCACGCCACGTTCCCGCCCGCGCTCGGGAATGTGACCGTCGTCGACTCGGTGCGACCCAACGAAGTGCCGCCGTCGTCGAACATCTCCGCCCAGTACGACACCGGCACCCCGATTGGGATCTCCGCATCCGAACCGGAGAACGCTCCGACCGCGTACTTCCGAATCGCCGACCGCACCGTCATGTCAACGGTGCGGCCGTCGTACCCCGCGAACGACCGGTACATCGTCAACGACGCCGTCCCCGGCCGGAGCTCCGTCAGCTCGAGCATCGCCGCCGGGGCGGTCGTCTCACCTCCGAGGAGTGTCACGTCAGGCCCCGGCAGCGGGTACACGGTGAACGCGTTCCCGCCGTCGAGGACGTCCGTGAACGTCGAGAACGCGTTACCGCCGTCAACGATCGTCATCGGGTTTCCCTTCACGCCGATCAGCTCGGCAGTCGTACCCCTCGATCAGCTACCCGCTGATCGGCAGCGAACGCATCAGCAACCCGTGCGTCCGCTACCTCCGACACCTGCGCAAGCAGGTAGTCGCTTCCGAACGGGTTCTGGACGTACACCTCCACCCGCTGACCGCCAGCCCCAAGCCCGTCCTTGAACGCAGGCGTCAGCGGCACCACCGCCTCGTCGTAGCGGCCCTCCCCAACGTTCACGAGCGTCCCGCCCGGCCGACGACCAACTACACCGCCAGCGGCGAGCTGAGGCACACCCTTGAACTCGAAGTGCCACGGCTCACGCTGCGCGAACCCGAGCCCGG
Organism: Curtobacterium sp. MCBA15_004; assembly: GCF_001865055.2. Taxonomy (NCBI): domain Bacteria; kingdom Bacillati; phylum Actinomycetota; class Actinomycetes; order Micrococcales; family Microbacteriaceae; genus Curtobacterium; species Curtobacterium sp. MCBA15_004. The sequence continues at coordinate 2,538,902 of NZ_CP126266.1, forward strand.
TGTTCGCCCAACCGAACTTCGCGCCATTCGCGCGAAGCCAGGACTGCCCGCCCGCGACGTCCGCCGCCAGGCCATAGCCGTGCTTCGACGTACCGACCGGGGCAGCCAGATTGCCGCCCTTCTTGAACAGCGACCACCGATACGCCTGCCCAGCGAGGTCGCGGTACCCCTCCGTGAGCCGGAGGATCCCGCCCGACGCCTGGTAGGCGCTGTTCCACGCTGCAGCAGCCGCCTTCCGCAGCAGGCCACCGGTCGCGGCAACACCGGAACCCGGCGCGAAGCCGAGAGCCGAAGCGAGGTCCGTCGAGGGGATGTTGCCGTTCGCGCCGTTACCGCCGAACGGACCCAACCCTCCGAGGTCGCCGATGCCCTTCAGCTTCTCGACGGCCCCATCGAGGATCCGCTTCCCGACCCCCTTGGCGAGGTCGAGGATGCCGCCAGCACCGGGGATCTTCGCCATGAGGCTGTCGGCGAGCTTCCCGAGGGTGCCCATCGGGTCAGACACGACAGACGCCGCGGTTCCTGCAGCGTCCGCCGCCCAGTTCCACGCCTTCCCTGCCTTGCCTGCGAGCCAGTCCCAGGCGCTCGATGCGGCGCCGACGATGCCGCCGGTTGCAAACCCACCACCCATGAGGGAAGCGAAACCGACTCCGCGTCGTCCGGCAGCATTCGCTGCTAGGAACGCTTGCCGGTCGGCTGCGGTTCGGAGACCCTCGGAGACGAGGACCCCCTCCCCGCGGCGCATGGGAACAAGCTGGTCGTCGCCATCACGCATGCGAGACGAGCCCGGCAGGATGCCGCCGCCGGCGAACCCCTTGGGGAGGGACACGTTCGGCAGGTGGTCGGTCTTGAAGAAGTCCGCCGCCTTATTGAAGTTCTCGATGATGCCCTTCTGGATCACCGTCTCGACGATGAACCGAATGGGCGCCTTCACGACCTCCTGGACGGCGTCCCACGCCTTCCCAATCGCGTCCTTCATCGTCTGGAACGCTGCCGGCAGGACGACCTTCGCGACGTCGATGATCTTGTCGAAGACCGGCTTCAGCCAGCCCTCCCACACGCCGCGGATGATCGACCCGATGCCGTTGAACACGGGCTGGATGATCGACGTCCACAGCCAACTGAAGACCGGTCCGAGTACGTTTCGGAGGGTGCCGACGACTGCGTTGAAGACGGGCAGAACGAGGCCGTTCCACCACAGCGAGATCGCGGTGCCGATGAACCCGAAGACCGGCTGGATCACACCTGTCCAAAGCCACGAGAACACCGCGCCGAGGGTGTCGCGGACGAAACCGACAACCCACCCGAAGATCGCGGAGACGGTGCCCCACCAGACCGTGAGGTAGGCGCCGATGAAGCCGAACACGGGTTGAATGACGGCTGTCCACAGCCAGTTGAAGGCTGCGCCGAGTGTGTCCACGACCAGTCCGACGATTGCGGATACCGCGGTACCGATCAGAGCACCGACCCACTTGAAGATCGCGCCAATCAGCTGGAACACGGGCGAGATCCACGCCGACCACAGGTAGCCGACGGCGTTCCCGATCGCGGTGAGCGGCGGCTGGATGTAGTTCGTCCACAGAGCGACGAAGAACCCACCGACCGCCTGCACGCCGGCAGTGATGCCGTCGAAGACCGGCTTCAGGGCGTTCTCCCACAGCCACACCGCACCAGCGGAAATCCCGTCCCACGCGGGCTTGATCGCGTTCTCCCACAGCCACGTGAACGCATCACCGAGCCACGCCACCGCAGTCTGGATCGCCGCGAAGACGGTCTGCACGATCGACTTCCCAAGCTCCGTCTGCGTGAAGAACCAGACGAGCGCTGCGACGACCGCACCGATGATTGCGATGATGATGCCCAGGGGACCCATCGCGAACCGCACCGCGGACCCGAAGACCCGGAGGGCGCCGGCACCGATGAGGCTTGCGGTGGTGCCGATGCCGGTCGCGATCGCGGAGATCCGCTGCGCGAGGGTCAGCCGCCCGAGAGCGTTCGCGTTCTGGTTCGTCGCCGCCGTGTTCAGCACCGTGGAACCGGTGTTCACGCTCGTCGCGCGTGACGCCGCGTACTCGAGGCGCGCGGCCTCGAGTCGGAGCAGGTTGCGCTGGATCTGTGCGGGGATTGCGAGGAGCTCGGCGGTACGCAGCGCCAGCGTCGCGGACGTCGCGAGGGCCGAGGCGAGCCGCCACGCGAGGTAACCGGCGATGATCAGTGGGAGGTACTTGATGATTGTGTCGACGTGGTCCGCGAGGAACCCGAGAGCGCCTGCGAGGATCGTGATGCCAGCGGCGGCGAGCTTCGCGACGGCACCGCCGATGCTCGGCAGCTGCGCGCCGAGAGCTGCGAACGCCGGCCCGAGCGTCGCCAACGAGGCGCCGACCGACCCGACTGCGCTGGATACGTCACCGCCACCGAGCGCGGAGAAGAACCCAGTGACCGCGTCTCGCGCTCCGAGGATGAACGCGACGAACTGCGAGTCTTCTTGGATCCCGAACGCGGAAGACAGCTTCCCGGAGAAGTCGCCTTTCACGACGAGGTCGTAGATCCCGGACAGGCCGGTGATGATCTTCCCGAGGTCGACCCGGTCGATCCACGCGGACAGTGACGCCATGCCCGCGACGACCTTTGCGTTCAGGACGTCAGCGTAAGGCTGCAGCGCCTTCGTACCACGATCGACGGCTTCCTTGATCGAGGTGAACAGTTGGGGCGCCCCGGCGATGGCTCCCGCGCCAAAGATGGCACCAAGCCGACCGAGAGCGGCGCCCACGTTGTCCCATGCGCCGCGAACGGTTTTGCCCGATTCAAGGGCCGCGCCACCGATGTTCTCCTCGATGACCTTGCGGAACGTCGCGGCGTCGACCTTGCCGTCCGACACCATCTTTGACAGCGCTTCAGCAGATACCCCGTACTCCTTCTGCAACCACTGGAAGATCGGGATGTTTCGGTCTGCGAGCTGGTTCAGTGTGTCGGTGTAGACCTTGCCGCTGGTGGTGGTCTTGTTGATGATCGAGCCCATCTCGCCCAGCGAGACACCAGCGATGGTCGCGGCGTCCGCGGTCAGAGACAGGTACTTCGTGAGCTCTTTGCCCGGCTTGATGCCAGCCGCGACGGCGTTCGATGCAATGCCTGCTGCATCTCCGAGGCCAAAAGCCGTCCCCTGCACTGACGTCAGTGCGTTGTCCATCACTGTGGTGACGTCCTTCGCGGAAAGCTTCAGCCCGGCGAGCTTGCCCTTGGCGTCGTCGATGTCGAGGAGGCGAGCGATGCCCTTCTTCGCAGCGACCGCGGCGATCGAAGCGCCGATGGCCGTGACGGCGCCACCGATGACGGCGGTCGTCTTCACGGCCATCGAACCGACGCGCTTCAGGAACGAGCCGGACATCTTGTCGCCGACCGACGCGCCGAGGCCTGCAGGGTCGATCTGCTGCTCGATGAGCTTCCCGGCGCCCTTGGCCTGGGGCACCACACTGACGTAGGCAACGGCTGACTCAGTGGGCATGTCCCAGTCCCTCCTTGTTCCTTCGCAGCACCTCCCGTGCGTCTGCAGGGGAGAGATCGGTCTTGCCGAAGCTGGCGGCGTTCGAGTCGGGCCAGGGCCGCGGGTACGGCTTCGGCTTCCGCTTGCTGTTGGCGGTGACCTGGATGAGCGCTTGGATCGCGTCAAAGAGGTCCGCGGACGCCATCCACTCGCGGGTGACGGGGAACGCCCACCCGTGCTGCGCCGCGAACAAGACAGACGACGGTTCCCGCGTCGCGACACGCAGAAGGCGGTCGACCTTCACGTGGTCGACCGCCTTCGCGCGCTGCTCATCGGTGTAGCTCTCGTCGTCGCCGATGTCCTCGATGTCGATGCCGAGATGGTGCAGCTCCCACACCAACTCGTCGGGGTAGGACTCCGCTACTTGTCGGAGTCCTTCGATTCCCCCAGGCCGACGTGCTCCGACCACGCCTCGAAGACCGCGCCGAGGTCTTCCATGTCGAGGACGCCCTTGAACGTGTCCGGGACGACGAGGTCGTAGAACCGGTCGACGAGCGCGACGCCGAGCTCGCGCTGGTACTGCTCCTGCACGTCCTTCGCGGGGTTCTTCGGTGCCTTGAAGCTCGCCTGGACCGTCATGATCTCGGAGGGGATCCGCCCGGGGAGGGTGTACTCGGTGCCGTCGTACTCGACGACGAGCGCCGGACGGCTCTTCGCCTTGATCAGCTTCGCCTTGACGGCGGTGGTCTCACTCATGTGCTTCTCCTAGCTCGGTGGAGTGCTCGGGTAGGTGTGGCGGTGTGCCGGGGCCCGAGCGCCCCGGCACACCGGATGGTCACTCCTTGGGCGTGGTCGCCTTCGGAGTGGTCTTGGGGTCCGACGTCTCCGCGGGGGCGTCGGTCTCAGCCGGGGCCGGCTTGACGTCACCGGTGATGCGGACCCAGAAGTTCTTGTCCTGGTTCTCTCGCTCTTCAGCGGTGACCTCGCGGATCTCCCCGGTGTGGGTGTGACGGACGAGGGTCTTCTTCTCAGCCGCCATGGTCAGTTGCCTCCCGTGGTGTCGAGGGACCCGTACCACTTGACCGCCGAGTAGGTCTCACCAGAGACCGAGTCCGTCATCTCGTACCCGGTGACGGTGACCTCGTAGCCGATCGCCTCGCCGTTGACGTAGACCTGGTCGCCGACCTCCGTGACCTCCCCGTCAGGGATGTCGATGCGGATGATGTCGTCCTCGTCGATGACGTCGATGGCGAACATCTGCCGGCCACCCGTCTTCGCCGGGTTGATCTTCACCGAACCATCGACGGCGACCTTCGTGCCGTAGTAAAGCTCGATGGTCTCCTTCTTCGTCTCCAGGAGGATGAAGTTGTACTTGATCGACGACTCGGTGACGACCTCGCGGACCAGGGCGCCGTTCTGCCAGGCGCGGATCTGGTTCGTGGACCGGTCGCGGGTCTCGGTGACGCCGCCGTCGCCGACGTAGCCGAGGTCGGCGTAGCCAGTGAGTGCGACTGTCGCATCGGTGGGGCGGGTGGCGGTCTTGGGCGCGTTGTAGACCGCGCCCGTGACGGCAACCCGTACGTTATCTGCCTTGAGTACCACTGGGGTGCCCTTTCGTCGGTGGTTGCGGGCGCGGTGGCCCCTGTTGTCCCCGGCTCGGAGGGGAGGTCTGCCGGGTGATCCCGGACATGCAAAACGCCCCACCGGAACGGCAGGGCGTTGAAGAGTTGAGAGTTAGAGGTCTCGGCCTCGGACTGCGAGCTCGAGCTCAGCGGTCTGCGCGTAGAAACCGTCAGCAGCAGGATCCGCGTTAGGACCGCCGTTGAGCGACGCGGCCACGATCGGCTGACCGTCAACCATTCCGCCGGCACCACGCGACGTCACAAGCGCGAGAGTCAGGTTCATGAGGTCAACAGCGTCGCCCTCATCGTTCGCGATGACGTCGACAGTGACGTATGCGGTGCGCAACGTGTCACCGGTACCGCCGCCAGGGGACGCGGTGAAGATCACCGCACGCCGGCTCGCAGCTGACTTCCGGTTCGACACCTCCACGGACCGTGCGAACGTTTCAGAGCGCGCACGAAGCAGCTGATCAGTGCGCACAATCAGATGTGCCAGAAGATCGCCGTAGATGACGCCGTACATGGTGCCTCCCTACCGCTGAGATGCGTTGCTGAGGACGGCGCGCATGGCGGCAATCAGTCGAGCCCGCTGCCACACTTCCGCCTCGACGCGGAGGCGCACGCGAGAATTTGAAGAGCCGACACCCGTGCGGATCGCGACGATCGTTGCGCCCGGGATCTGCGCCGCCACGGGTTCCGCGAATGGTCGCAGCTGCCGTTCCATCGCAGCGGACGCCATGACAGCGCCGAACCCTCGACGGTTGAGGACCACACGGGAGCTAGCCATCGACGTACTCCTTGGCTGAAAGGCTGACGACGTTGCCGGGTTGCCATGAGTCGTAGACGCGCGAGAAGCCGACAGGGCTGAACCAGTCCTGCGACGATCCGTCGATTGGATACGTCTTGCCGCGCACTACGAACCGGGCCTCTGGGGCGACCTTCACGTCGGGTGGCAGGTACAGAGTCAGGCCGCGGGTCTCGATGACCTGGCCTGTCGTCTCGTCGGTAGAAGTTGACCCAGGCGCAACCGCGACGTCGGTGATCTGCCGAGGTTGGTCGGCAAAGATCGGCTTGTTGTACCGGTCGCGGCCGACTTCGACGCCGGGAGTGATCATCGTGACGGTTTCCCCGCTCACAGCAGGCCAGCCTTCATCCGGAACGATCCGAAGCGCGATCGCTTGACGGGGAACAGTCCTGCGATGTCCGCTTCGGCGATGTAGATCATGCCTGTGGAGAGAGCAGTGTCGATGGTGCCCGACTCGGTGAACGGCCCCTTGGTCCGGGACAGCTGCCGGTAGCCCTCGGGATTCATGAGAACGCGCTTGACGGCATTCACCACAGCATCGCGGACGAGGACCGCGGAGAGTCGGTCTGCCGCGACGAGCGCGTCGACGTCAGCACCGCGCTGTCGGGCCAGGAGACGCACCTGGTTCGATGCTTGCTCGAGCCAAGCGTCCACAAGTGCCTCTTGCCCTGCAGTGAGCTCCCCCCAGACTGCGGAGACGTCCGTCGATTCGGCGAACGCGTCGAAAGGCTGCTGCTCTGGCATGGTCGCTCCTACTCGGTGGCGACGCCCTGCTCCTGCAGTGCTTCGCGGATCTCGGTTGCGGTTGCATCGGGTTCGACAGCGAAGCCGCTTGCTGCCGCGTAGGCGCGCCATGCCTTCGCTGACGAGCCCGGACCCGACTTGGGGGGGATCTTCACCGCTGGGTGCTGCACCGGCGAACTCTCGGACGGCTTCGGCGTAGGAGCCGCGGCTTCCTCCCATACGGCTGTGTTCGTGATCTTCGCGACGGCCCATTCCGGCGGGGTGTCGCCCGCGAGGAAGACGTGCGAGACGAAGTTGCTGTCGCGCACGATGACCGTGCAATTCAGTACAGGCATGAGTTCTCCATGGGGTGGGGTGGGGCCGCTCCTGGCGAGCGGCCCCACCTGTGGCGCTACAGAACCTTCGCGGACAGCGAGAGGTTCGCGTTGGCGAGGACGGGCATGCCGATCGCGTCGGAGATGACCTCCGCGAGCATCGGCGGCTTCTCGTTGCGGTACACACCCGCGACGATCCCGGGCTGCTCCGCGTCGACGATGCCGTAGTCGGCGTCCGTGGAAGTCAGCGTCTGACCCCAGAACGTCGCACCGAGCTGCGTACCAGCGAAGTCGTCCACGTCGACCGGCGCCGGCAGCAGGATCAGCTTCGAGTCGTCGATCACCTTGCCCGCAGAGGTGCGCCGGTCGTAGCGCACGAGGGGCGGCAGACCGGCACCGGTGATGACGGCGTTGACGTCTGCCTCCGTGGAGGGCCGCGCACCGCCGCCTGCGAGGACAGTCTGGAACTGCTTGCCTGCGGCCAGGGCGCGGAACACCCGCGTCGAGACGAGCATCGACCCCGGGTCGGCACCGTTGGTGGCGACGTAGGTGTCGAAGATCGACTCGAGGAAGCCGAGCCGGTCAGCGTCGGCGTCCGACCACAGTTCCGGCGCGGTGACCGTGTGAGCGGGCGAGCGACCGAAGTCGTCGTCCGTCTTGAAGTTGGCCTGGTTGATGGTCGCCTTGCCGGTGTCGACCACAGTGCCGCGCAGGCGCTCCATGCGGTCGGCCACCGCCTGGACGACCTGCCGGGTCGTGACCAGGACTGCCTGCAGCACCGCGTCGTCGGTCGCGTTGCGGGTTCGCAGCTGCTGGTACTCGCTGACCGGGATGTTCTGCCCGATCGCGGGGAGCTCAAGCATGACACGCTTGCCGCTGGGTGCCTTGCCGATCTCGGGCTCCGCGTCGTAGGCGCGGAACTGCGCTTCCGCGACGAGGCCGGCCTGACCAGCGACGAAGCGCACGGCGATGTCCGACACGGTTCGGTTGGGCAGGTACTGGGCGAGCGTTCCGCGCGACGCCTCGTAGTCGGAGAGCGCCTCGCGGGCGTATCCGGTGAGGGTGGCGGGGTCGATGACGTCAGTCCAAAGAGCCATGTGTCATCCCTCCTAGATGTAGACGATGGTCGTGGCGTTCTTCGCGGTGAGGGGCGCGGCGAAGTTCGCGAACGGGACGGATGCGGTCTTCACGCGGCCGTGGTCGAGCAGCGGCGCGGGGAAGTCCTGCGTGCCGACGACGGGCTGGTCGGTGAAGATATGTCCGGCGAGGATGCCGGCACCGGTGGTGGTGCCCGCGGTCACGTCGTAGGGGACGAGGAGTCCACTGACCTTCGCGACGGGGGTGCCGGACGGGATGTACCCGTTCGGGTAGTGCGTGGAAGCGGTGAACGCCGAGATGTCGATCGTCTCGGTTCGGCAGTTGCCGATACCGTGAGCCGAGCCGAGCCACGACTGGTCGCCGCTACCGAAAGTCTCCGTGCGGAGCTTGGGCATGAGGTTTCCCTTCTAGGACTTGTTGGACTTGCTGCCCGTGAACAGCTCTCGGCCAGCGCTGACGCCCTTGTTGGGAGCGTTGGTGCCGCGGTCGCGGCCCTGGCCGAGGTCGACGTGTCCCTTGCCGGAACTGGTCGACTCGGTGGAGTGGTCGTTCACCCACGCCGTGATGGCGTCGAGGTCCGCGGCGTCGCCCTTGACGAACTGGGTTCGGTCGAGGTCGAGGAGGGCTCCGGCGTCGGGTACTCGCCCGTTGAGCGCCTTCTCGAACGCGGTCTTCACGCGTTCCGCCGCCAGGATGCTGCGCACCTCGGCACGGCCCGCCTCGCGGGCTTCGTCGACTGCCTTTTCCTGGTCCGTCTGCGATGCGGTGCGGAGCGTGTCGCGCTCCTGCACCAGCGACGCGATGGTGTCGGGGGTGTAGTCGCCGAAGGACTTGACTCGGTCCTCGTGCTTGCGTGACTGGTACTGCCAGTACGCGGCCTGCTGTTCTGCGGTCATGTCCTTGACGGGCGTGTTCGCGGGGAAGGCGGGCTCGTTGCTGGTGTCCGCGTTGCTACCGCCACCGGTTTCGGTGTCGGTGACGAATCGGAGCCAGGGGCGGTAGGTGCAGGTGAACATGTTGTCTCCCATGTCGGGGGTGAGGGTCCCCATGTCGGGGAGGCCGCGTGAGCGGTGGTCTAAGGGGTGAGCACCGTGTGGTGCTGATCACGCCACGCAAGGGTCGGACCGAGCTCGGAGTGCTCGTAGGTGACGAGCAGATCCGTGTAGTCGCCGCTCTCCTTGCCACCATCGATATAGCGGGCGGCGCGATCCGTGTCGCCGAACTCGGCGGTGATAGCCGAATGAATCGACTCGAGGCGCGTCGGGTTGATAACCTGCTCGTCCGACCCGCCCGGAAGCGGGCGGACGCCGCAATCGCATCCGGGATGGATCGGCATGAGCCGACCGACGCGGTAGCGCTGCGTAGAGGCGATCACGCAAAGACTGCAGTTTTCGCGGCCGGTGAGCACTCGCTGATATTGCTCGATGCCAGCGCGTTCCATTGCCCGGTTGGCAGCGTGGGTCTTCGACAGCTGCAATCCGGTAGTCACCAACGAGCGAAGCCGATCGCGGCCAGCATTCACGGCCGTCGTCATCGTCGCGCCCTTGGCGAGCTCGCTGTGCACACTCGCGAACGGACGTTGGAACACCTGCTCGCCGGCAATGCCACGGAGCGCGAGTGTCGTCGCGTACGACGCGATACCGCGCACGGCGGCCTGCGCGAGCAGCTGACCGACAGACCGGGCCATGTAGGCGTCGGTCAGCATTGCCATCTGCCGTTGCCCGGACTCGATTCGAGGAACTACCTGGGTGACGAACTTGGCCGCATCCACGTCGCGGTAGTTGTCCAGGGCGACGAACATGCCGAGGACGTACAGGGTCATCTGTTTCCGCAGTGCTTCTTGCTGCACGTCGTAGTTCAGGTCAAGCCGCGTTGCCATCCGGGTTGACCTCCTGGTTCAGCAGCAGCTCGTCCGCTGCTTCCGCTTCGGCCTGGTCGATCTCGGTCGGCGTCATCTGGTACACCTCACGCATGACGGTGCGCTTTGCCAGCACGGTGACCGCTTGCGATCCAGCGGACGACTTGTCGGTGATCGAGTACCGTTCCCCGGGCTTCCAACCGACGATGATGCGGGACTTGTCCGCTCGATCCGTTTTGCCGGTCGCGAGGAACGCGAGGTAGAACACGTCGACGAGGCCCTGCCCAGCACGTGTCTGCTTGTCCTCCACGGCGAAGGTGAGGCCTTCGCGGGTGAAGTTCGCACCCTCTGCGGACTGGTTGTCCGGGGAGAGCATTGGCAGTGGTCGGCGGGTGACCGCGGCGAGGTGCGCGATGTCGTCCTTGGTGGCGTTCAGGATGCCCTGCAGGTCAACCTGCGACGACTCCCACACCTTGGAGTTGAACGGCAGCTGCAGCCAGGAACCCGGGTCAGAGGTCAGGACGTCGTCGAGGTTGACCGGCTCGCCCTTTCCGTCTTCCGCCTCGTCCTCGTCCACCTGGATGGCTCGCTGCTTGTACGCCTGGTAGAGCGCGATGATCATCCGGTTGTAGACGTCGTGGTTGATGCGGTCGAGGATGTCGATGTGCGGCTCAAATTCGCCGACGCCCTTGCGGTTCCGGAAGCGCACAACCGGCACGTACGGGTGGGGAAGTTCCTCACCGTCGCTGCCGCCGCGATCTTCGTCCCAGGAGAACGATGCTGCCGAGAATACGATGCCCGCGCCGAGTGACTTCCGGGCGCGACGGGCGACGTACCTTCGCGCGTTGACGACGCCGAGCGTCGCGCCAGACAGGTACAGGTACAGGTAGTCGACCGACTCGTCTGGGTCGTGGAACACCTTGACCGCGGCCCGCACCTCGGACTGACGTGCGGGGTTGTGGATGGTGACGACCTGGCGGGGATCCTCGCCGGTGATCACGGCGTTGTCATCCGTGTCGGTCCCGACGATCATGTAGGCGTCGCCCATGGCGAGCATGTTCTCGAGCACTTCGGAGAACTCGACGTCCATGCCGTTGTCGAGCCACATGTCCCAGGCCTCGGAGTCCGGCTTCTCACCAGATGCAGCAGTGCGGATGTCCCGCACACTGACGCGCTCACGCAGCGACCCGACGATGAGCTCCGCCATGTTCGTTCGAGCCTGCCGCTGCACCTTCTTGAACGCATCGGTCGCGGCCACGTTCGACGTGGGCAGCGGCGGGTTGCCGTCGTGATAGTTCGCGAGGTTCTGCAGCCGAGCGACGCGGCCCTCCCGCTTACGGCACGCCTTCTGCAACCACCACCCGGGGGTGTTCTCGACCGTAGTGTCGATCGACATCTAGACCCCCTTCAGGCCAGTCGGCGGATCACCGCCCGCTTCTTCCCGCGCGGTTTCGCGCCGGTTTTCCGTGCGTCGAGGCACGCTTTCCACGACAAGACCGCGGCCATGGCTGCATCGAACTTGAACTCCAACCGCCCGTCTTGCTTCTGCATGACGTAGAGCGGCTTGCCCTCGTCGTCCTTGATGCGCAGTTCCTTCGCGCCAGCATTACCGAGGTGGCGGATCAGGTCGCCGTGCGGGTCGAAGTCCGAATCAGGGAGCGATAAGCCGCCGAATGTGACGGACCCGGAGTCGATGGCTTCGAGGTACTCGCGGAGTGTGTACGCCATCGTTTTTGGCCGAGCTGTCCACCACTCCTCCACCTGGTCGGGCCAGCGCGCGGCCCAGGATCCGAGTGTTTCGGTCCAGTGCGGCGGATCGCCGTACAGCTTGTAGACCTTGAACCGCTCCATCGCATCGGTCAGCGTTGCGGTGACGTCGGCCTCGTCGACTTCCCACTCGTCCGCTTCGTACGGCCGTTCCCAGCAGCCGAGAAGCTGCTGCAGCCCGGTGTCAATATCTGTCGCGACGAGGGCCGTGGCGTCCTTAAATCGGGCACCATCGAAGCCGAGTGCGACGAACGCGCCGTTCGGGATCGTCTGCCCGGGAGCGGGGAGGTTCTTGTCCGCGATCTTCACCATGTCGAAGAACTGGCTGTTGGACTTCCGCCAACGGTTCAACCAGACCCGCTCGAGGTATGCCTTGTCAGCCTTGGGACGGTCCCACTGCTTTGCGATCGACTCGAACTGGCCTGGACCGAACTCTCCAACTGGGCCGGTCGCGTCCGCGATGGCCGCGATGCGCTGGTCGATGGTGGTGAGGTCGTTGTGTTCCTCGCCTGCCCAGCGAGCGAAAAAGAACAGTGCCGGGTCATCGATCTCGCCGGAATTGATCATCTCCGCTTCAGCGCGGACATCTTCCTCAATGGAGTTCTGCCCCGGCTGCCCCGCGGTCGAGGTGTACAGCGCCCAGGGGTCTTCGAGGGTCCGCTTGGTGAGGTTCGCACTCATCGTCTCGTGCGCATTCTTCGCCGAGGGAAGGAACAGGCGGTGGGGCTCGTCGAAGTGCTGGAACGTCGTCAGCGCGCCATCTCGGGAACCGGGTGAGTTCGACACCGGTACGCACTTTCCGTCCGCAACACCCCGCGAGTCGAGGCGCACAATTCGATCCAGCGACGCGTCGAACATGTCGGCGCCCTCACCGTGCTCAACGACGTACTTCAGGACGCCGTAAGCGAGCTCGGAGACCTGCTCCTCGGTGACCGCCATCATGGGGATGTACGGGAAGGCGACCGGCTTTCCGACAGGGTCGCCGTGCGCATCCCAACCGTCCCAGCGGACCGGGGCGTCGGGGTGCAGCTCTGCGTACGCCACCCATGCCGCGAACTCCGTCTTCGCCATGCCCTTGCGCCACTCGATCGCACCACGCTGGAAACGACGGCGGCCAGCGAGTCGATGCCCCTTGGGGTATATCTCGTACACGCGGTAGAGCGCAGCTCGCTTCTCCGCGTCAAGCTTCGCCGGCTGTCCAGCGAGGGAACCGGGACCAAACACGCATTGCGCTTCGATGAAGTCAGCGATCGCAGGGCCGAGCGTTGGGAAGTCGAGGTCCAGCGGCGGCACAATGAGCGTCGCCATCGGGTCCTCAGTTCACTGCCTGCAGCACCGAGCGGGGGTCTTCGCCGCGCTTCGGCTGCTTGCTCGAGGACGAAGTGCTGCGACGCACAGCGCCACGTTCCTTCGCCTGCTCAGCGGACTCGACAGCCCACTCGAGGGAGCGCCGGGCCATCGGCGAGAGACCGAGGTCCTTGCGCTGCAGCCGAAGCTCCGCCATCGCATCCTTGCGATCCTTCGCGGACTCGCCGGTGACGAAGTCGTTGTACGCGGAGGTGCACATGACGACGTTGTGGTAGTCCGACTCAAGCCACTCGGAAGACATCTCCGACGCCCACATGTCGTTCCAGTACGCGACCGCGGCAGGCGTCCAGTCGACCCAGTCCGGCTTGTCGGGAATCCCGGCAGCACTGACCGCTGCAAGAGTGCGAGCACCGGCTGTCTTGTTGCGTCGAGCCCGTGTTGACGGGTGCTTCTTCTGAGCGGGCAATTTGAGCCTCCCATGGCGGGAACGAACACAGGCCCATGTCGGGATATCCCTGTGTTTATGCGGTAGAAAGCGTTACAATAAGAGCATGCGCGCGTGCGAATGGTGCGGCCGATCAATTGTCGCCAAGAACCGACAGGCTCGGTTCTGCTCGAGCAAGTGCCGCGTCTACGCGCACCGCAACCCGCTACCGAAGGCCCTGACGAACGCCGACCGATGGGTCCGACGCGACGCCCGAAAGGTGCCGCTGACGACCACCGGGACCGCGGCGAGTAGCACGGATGCCGCGACCTGGTCGACGTACGCGGAGGCGGCGGCCTCAAGCACCGGCGTCGGTCTGGGGTTTGTGCTCGGCGACGGGTTCGCGTGCATCGACCTCGACCACTGCCTCGTCGACGGAGTCCCGACTGCGGCGGCAGCACGGTTCCTCGAGGCGTACCGGGGGCACCATGTCGAGGTCTCGCCGTCCGGTGATGGCCTGCACATCTGGGGCACCGCCGAGCCCGGCCCCGGCACCGTCCGGACCCAGGACGACGGGCTGCACGTCGAGCGGTACAGCACCGGCCGCTACATCACCGTCACCGGGAACGTGTACCAGCGAGGCGAGATACTGCCGGTCTGACGCCTGCTAACCCTGGGTGTTGGAAGGGCGTCCCTCTCGGATGCGTTGCCACTTCGCTCGATGGACGGTCACATGCCGCATACGACTCCGAGCAGGAACGTCATGGCATCCTCCTGTAACGGTTCGCGCCGCCAGCGCCCGTGTGCGCGGTCAGCGGTCGTGACTGTCTGATTGTGCGAGGTAAGCCCGCAACGCCCGCGACACGCTCAGCCACGCACCCGCGCGTCCGGAATCTGGGGGAACCGTACGGAAGAAAATGTGCAGCACCTCTCCGGTGTCCGATTCCGGGGGTGGGGAGGGGGATGGGTGCCGGGGTCGGTTCAGCTTCGCCTTCGAGCGGCCGATGCCTCGCCCTGGGTCTTCACTTTGTGGCAGGGGTTGCACATGCCTTGCCTGTTGCTGATGTCGAAAGCGTTGCCGCCTGATGCGACGTTGTGCACGTGATCGTCATCGGTTGATCGTCGTGTGCATCCGTGACTAGTGCATGCCTTGCATCCTGAGCATCGGCAGAACGGATCGCGAAGCAGGACAACTTGCCGCACCTGCCGTGACTGCCGTGTCGAGCCGGAGTGACGTGAACCTTGCCAGACTGGCGTGTGCTCGTCGCAGAACTTGCGGGCGACGACGCGTGTCTCGCATCCGGTTCGGCCGCACTTCTTCGGAGCTCGTGGCATTGCGAATCACTGCCTGTCTTCGGGCGACTGGGACGCTGCTCCGGCTATTGCTGCCGTTGGCTCATGCGCCCCGTTTACCTGCCCGCAAGTTGGGGTTTCCGGTCGCCGATTTGTTCGCGTCCGGTGCGATGAAAGGGCGGGTTCGGGGGCCGGCCAGGATGCTCTGTCCCCCTGGGTGCGACTCATGGGTGGGGGTGGTCAACGCGACGGCATGGGGGTAGGAGTCAGCTGCTGCCGAGGAGTTCATGCGGAGACTCGAAGAGCCGTCTGCCACCGTTCGCCCGCGACGATACTGCGGACATATCGAGCACTGACGGGATAGTCGGCCGCGATGGCAGGAGACGTTTCGCCTGTGGCAGACCGCATCAGAATTGCGCGGACGTCGTCGATGGTGAGCTTGGCGTTGGCGTTCTTTTCGCCCCACGCGCTCCTGCCCTTGTCTGCCATGTCCTGCATGTTTGCGAGTGCGGAACCTGCTGATAGGTGTGCGGGGTTGACGCAGCGCGGGTTGTCGCATGCGTGCGCGACATGTTGGTGAGGCGCAGGCATTACGCCCGTGTCGAGGTAGACCGCAAAGCGGTGTGCTCCCACCCGCTGGCCGGATGCGAGAGTGAACGAGCCGTAGCCGTTCCCTCTCATTGTTCCGTTCCACAGCCAGCAACCGGTGGGGCTGATGCTCCATCCAATCTGACGGAAGCGCTGCTCCGGTGACACTCGCAAGGAGAGCGGCCGACGATGCTTGGCATGGGGGCGATGCGCGATAGGAGTCAGCTTCTTGCCCTGTCGCACTTGCTCCGCGTGCCCGCTGCAGTAGCGCCGAGATGGACGCGCCGCCTTGGTGCAGAACGTCACGATACAGTTAAGGTCGTACATAGCGAACTCCTTCTCAGTTCGTTCATGCCCCCGGACTGTTGACGCAGTCGCGGGGGTTCAGTGTTTGTGGTTCACCTGCTCTTTGGCGGCGCGGTGACTGGAAGCTGATAGGCGTACAGCGGCGCACCTTCGCTGTCGTAGCCGATGGGCTCAAGCGGGGTGCGCGTGTTCTGGTTACTTCTCGTCCGATGAGACGACAAGTAGGGATCAGGCTGCGGGTCGGCGGGCATGGCCGGGGGTGGCGTCGAGCCAGGGGGCGGTGGTGAACCCGATCGTCGGGCGCCACTCGGTGTCCCGCTCGTGGAAGCCGCTGGTGTCGTGGAACTCGCCGCCGCCGGTCTGGTCCAGCACGTTACGAATGACGCGGTCGAGTTCGTTCATGCGTCGCGCTTGGGTGCGTGCTAGGGCCTGGTTGCGGGTGAGGCGTGATGCCCTGATGGTTGGCATCAGCGCCTCCTTGTGGTGGTCGGCCGACCCGTCCGCGGTCCGCATCGTCAGTCGCGGGTTCCGTCGGGGGTCTCGGCCTGGGTGGGTTCCTCGACTCTGCGCAGCGTTTGTTGTGCTTGCGGCCGGACTGTTGGGCGGCGGCGTTGCTGTGTGCGTGTTGACCTGCGGGCCGAGGAAGTTGAGATCCAGGGCGGGAACTGATCGGACGCCCTGGATAACGCAGAGGTGGCAGGGTTCGAACCTGCAGCCTGCGGTTTTGGAGACCGCTGCTCTTCCGGTTGAGCTACACCCCATCGAACCGCGGTTGTTGTCGCAGGCGCGGTGTGCTGCGGGTGGGCTGACCACCATGACCGGGGGCTGGCTCTTGGCCTGATGCTCCCGGCACCCCATCCCAAGGGTGGTACGACGAAGGCCCCCGACATATCAGTCGGGGGCCTTCAGTGTCCGTTCGCGGTGTTGCGTACGGGTTCGCTGAGCGCAAGCGTACCAGATTCAGCGAAGTGCGCGCCAGCATGCGGATCACGGCGTGGCGCGGCTGCCCTTCTGCCGGAGACGGCGTCGCCGGTACTCGGCCTGGATGATGGTGCGACGGACGTGCACCTGGCGGCCGAGCTTCACAACGGGCATGCCGTCGGCGACGTAGTACTCGAACTGCCGGGTGCTAATCCCGAGGCGCTGGCACGCCTGCTGCTTCGTCCACCAGGTGTCATCCGGCATCGGCTCGCGCGTCCTCTACCACCGTCATGTTCAGCAGCAGGTCCTTGGTGATGTCGGGCCGCCCTCCTCGGTCGTGCCGGTTCTGCCAGGACGTGATGTCGTCCCGCGCTCCCTGCTCGCTGAAGTAGGTGACCGACGTGACGCGCTGCCCCGTGCGTCCGTCGACGATCTTGAAGCCCGTCCTGCGCTGCTCGGTCATGCTGCTGCTCCTGCCTGGTGTTCTTCGCGGAGGTCGCGGATCAGTTCCTTGACCCGTGACTGCTTGAGGTGGTCCTTCGCGGGTTCCTCGTGGCCGCAGTGGTCGCAACGGAGCACGAAGTCGGCGACGTCCTCGGAGGCCCACTCGGCGCCGAGGGCGTAGTGATCGCAGACGGGGCACGGCCTGGGGAGGACGTGCCGGTCGCCGCGGGGTGCGCGCGGGTACTTCCCGTGCGCCCGGTGGACGATGTCGGCGACGTCGTCGAAGTAGGCGCGGCCGTACGAGTTCCGGGCGATGTCGTCGTGACGGATGAGCAGCCACGTCGTGAGAAACCCGACGAGCTGCCCTGCACCGGGCGGGGTGACGGACGGACGGAACCCCTGCACGTCCTGCTCGTTGCGCCACACCGCGGTGAGGGTCGCCGGCGGTCTCGCGTCGAGGCGTTCCGCCCAGTAGTCGACCCAGTTCACGAGCTGCGCGTACACGCTGTCGGAGTCGTCGAGCGCGTCGACGTGCATCGGCGCGGGTGGTTCCTTCGACGCGGCCCGGGGCATGCCGTCCTTCGCCCCGCCGAGCGCGGGGACGACGAGGGTCCGCATGTACGCGACGAGGCCGGGGGCGTCGAGGAGCCGACGGCGGGCCCGGGCGGACGCGAGGGCGAGGCTGGTCTCCTCGTCGACCTCGACGGGGGTGATGGTGGTCATGTCCCGGCCTTTCAAAAGGGGCTGGAGAAGTCGGCGTCTGCGATGTCCCCGGCGGTCTGCCAGGAGCCCACCTGCGGGGCGTTCGGCGGTGGTGCGTCCCACTGCGGCTGCGGGGCGGTGTTCAGGCCCCCGTGGGCCTGCTGTGGCTCGCGGGGGATGATCCCGAGCGTCCCGAACTTGATGCGGACGCTGACGCCGGAGCTGCCGTCCTGCTTCGGGTACACGTTGAGCTCGGGCTGTCCGGTGACGGTGACGAGCGTGCCCTTCCGGACCGACGCTGCGATCGCCTGCGCGTCCCGTTCCCAGAACGACGCCTGGAACCAGATGGTGTCGCCCGCATCCACCCACTGGTCACCATCCTTCTTGCGGGGCGTGTGCGGGATGTCGACCGCGATGACGGACTTGCCGTTGACGGTACGGAGTTCAGGGTCCTTCGAGACGAAGCCTTCAACTCGGATCTCTGCCTTGCTCATGCTGCTGCCTTTCGGTGCTGTTGCGAGTACGACCGGATGGCCGCCTCGATGTCGTGGTCGTCTCCGTCGAGGTCGAATCCGCGTGCCCGGATCTCCCGGTCCGCGTCTTCGATCTGGCTGATGACGGTTCGGCGGATGCGTTCGCCGCGCATGCGGGCCCAGAAGTCGTTGCGGACGTAGTCGTGCGCGAACTTCATCTCGTGGTCGGCGCGGGAGCCGGGGCGTTCCTGGTCGAGGTCACCGTGGACCCGCATCCGCTCAGCTTCGACGGCTGCCGGGTCGAGGGAGGCGATGAAGTTGTCCCATGCGTCAGCGCTCATGTGGTTCTCCGGCCTTTAACTTGCAACGGTCACACCACCGATGCGTATTGGGTCCGTTCCATGGCATTGGCTGCCAGTCGTCGTACTCCTCGGCGTTCGTCGTGAAGCGTCCGCAGCGGTCGCAGTTAGGTACTTTCATGCGATCGGCTCCCACGGCCAGTCGGCGCCGCGAATCATCCGCTTCGGCCACTGCCGCTCATCCCGATCGCCCCGCCACCGGGACACGGCGACGATGTTCCCCTCCCCGGTGTTGTCCGGGTCGGGCCGGAGACCGAACCCGAACTCAGGCCAGCCGAGGAGCGCCGCCGACCCACGCGGGCGAAGGTCCCGCTCCCCGTTCGCACCCGCCGACTTCCCGGCGTGCGCCTCCATCACAAGCGCGATGTTCCGCTCCCGCAACGAGTCGAGGCCGACGATCAGCGGGGCCGCGTCGTCGTCGTTGTTGATCGCCTTCGGGACGAGCTTGTACAGCGGGCCGATGAACAGCACGTCGGGCTTGTGCCGGTCGATGAGGCGGTGGATCTCCGACAGGTGCGACCCGCGGGTGATGTCGATCCGGTTGCCGGCAACGATGTTGATCGCCAACGCCGGATCGACGGTCCCCTCAGCGCGGGCTCGGCGGGTCGACCAGCGGACAGCTCGACGCCACTGCCGTTCCGTGTTCTCCGCATCGACAACGAGCACCTGCACCGGCTCGATGTGCTCGAACGTCACCGGGTGAATGCCCGCCGCGGACAGGACCGCGAGCTGACGGACGAACGTCGTCTTCCCCGACCCCTCCGGACCGGTGACGATCAGCCGGTCCTTCCGCTCGAGCAGACCCGGGACGACCCAGTCGTAAGCGTCCGACCCGGCAAGGATCTCCGCGAGCGTCTTCGTCTGCAGCATCCCCGTGGAGTGACCGTCGACGAGGGTCTGCAGCCGGTTGAGGGCGTTCGATGCCGCGTCCATCGGTGCGGCGCCGGCAGCGAGTTCCTCCTGCATCGTGTTCGCGACGTTCCGCGACTCCCGCCGCACCGCGTCAGCCCGGACAGCCTGCGCGTACTCGGGAGCCGCGAACGAGTACACGGCCGGATCCGCCCACACGAACGGTTCCGAGTCGAGGCCACGGACACCCCAGCCGGCGAGCATCCCGTCGACGATCGCCGCGTCGATCGCGTCGCCGCGGCTGACCCGTTCGAGGACCCCGTCGAACACGACGCCGAGGCGTGCGTCCGAGAAGTCCTGCGACGACACCATGCCGTGCACCCGGTCAACCTGCAGCGTGTCGCGGATGAGTGCGCCGAGCAGGTTCCGCTCGGCCTGCGTGCCACTCATGCGTTCATCCAGGCGTCACGGTCTACCTGCGCTGGACGGGTGGCGCGGTCGCGTTCAGCGAACTGCTGCTGCTTCCGCATCCCGTTCCGCCATGTGCTGATCCAGTCGGTCTTCACGCCCTTTTGGCCGGGGACAGCAACCCAGTAGTCGACGAACTCGGCCAGTTTGGCGTCGACGTTCACGAGCGGTACTTCTGCTCGAGCCCAGGAGCGCATGTCGTCGGTGATAGCGAATCCTTCGGGGATGCGTGAGGCGCGCTTGCGCGGTACTCCTTCGTTAGAAGGAGTGGGTCGGGTCGGGTCGGGTCGGGTCGGGGAAGGCGCGGCGTCGGGCGACTGCACACCGTCCGTCACGTTCATGTCACGCCGTGACGGCTGTCGTGACTTCTCCCGCGACCTACGCTTCCGTTCCGCGGCAGCATCACGATCTGCCTCCACGGACTCGCGCGTCGGCTGGTACTTTTCCCAGTCGTGGAATCTGTACGCGCCGTCGTCTGCAATCCACAGCGAAACGCCCACCAACTCGTCGATATATCGGCGTTTTGCGCCCAAAACTGGCAGCGCGAACGACGGAATCACGCCGTCAGTGAGGTGAGCCATGCACCACGACCCGGCGCGAACCCACAACGCCTGAGCACCATCGGAGAGCTGCAGCGTCTTCGGGTGGGACCAGAACCCGTCATCAATCTTGAACCAAGGAATCGGACTCACCTCCTTCCGTGTAGCGGTAGGTTCCGCGGCGGCGCGCGTTCGCACGGCGCCACCCAGCACGCTTCCGCTCCGTGCGCTCATCACCGCGGGGGTAGGCGCGGCGGAGGTTGGCTGAATTCGTGAGCTCGCGGAGGTGAGCGACGTTGACGCACCGCTTCACCTCACAGATGTGGTCGATGACGAGGCCTTCGGTGGGCCAGGTGCCGTGCTCGAGGAACCAGGCGACTCGGTGTGCGAGGTGCGCCTTCCCCTGGAACCAGACCACTCCGTAGCCTCGGCTGTTCGTTGCGGCGTCCCAGATGTGGCAACCGCGCTCGTCGCGGTGGAACTTCATGCTTGGCATCAGCTGCCACCTCCTTCCTCTGCCTGTCGGACGCCATCGGTGATGGCTTGCTTGATCTGCTTCTCCGTGAGCCCGTACTCGATCGCGTAGGAGCTGAACCGGTGGACGTCGCGGCCGACCATCTTCAGGTGGTCAATCGCGGCCTGCTGTCTGCTGTTCATGACGCCTCACCCCAGTCGAAGTCGAGGCCCTGCGCGTGGTCCTTGCGGATCCGCTTCTCGATGAGCGGCAGGTAGTCCGCCTCCCGCTCGATCGCGATGACGTCGAAGCCCTCGCGGAGGCACGCCTCGACGGTGGTGCCGGAGCCGGCGAGAGGCCGTAGGGCGGGTCTGTGCAGACCGCGTGGACACTCTCATCGGGAAGCTGCCTCAGCACATCGAGGCAGTCTGCGTTGTAGACCGTGACGGGTCCGTCTGCGTAGTAAGGAGCGATGGTCACGCTGCGACCTCCTGGATTGCTGCGACGAAGGGGTAGTCATCGAACTGCTTGCCGCCCGTACTGCCAGGCGGTCGGATGTGAACTGTCTGTCGCTGCTCGGACGGCGGCAGGTACGCGATGCGCTGCACATCGAGAGCGACGAGTGCGAGCAGGTCGAACGCGTCGTCGTCGTAGACTCGGCGGCCTCCTTTGCCTGCTCGGCGCACGTGCCACATGTAGGCCGGGATGTGCTCGGCGCGCTGCGGGATGCTGCGCTGCTTTCGCGTGGCCTTGACCTGTAGACGGATGAGGCGTCCGCCGAGGTCCACCGCAACGTCATAGGCGCAGTTCTGGTCGGCGAGGAACGCCCGGTGGCCTGACATGAGTAGCTCGGCGCAAACGAGGTGCTCAGCCGCAGTGCCGGCTGCCAGGTCAGTGACAACACCGACTCGTTCGGTGTTGTCCACGGTTTCTCCTTCCGGGGTGATGGTCTGCGGTGGGCGGAGTTCGAACGTGCTCACGTGTCCTCCTTTTCGATGGCCTTGCCGATGGCCGGATAAGCCTCGACCAGCAGCTGAGCGGCACGCACGTATGTGCCTGCTTCGTGCACGTTGTAGGTGCTCATCAGATGAGCAAGGGTGAGGACTGCGGCGTCCGGTTCGTCGTCAATACCAAGGTCAGGGCGCGTGGTCGTCCGGTACTGCAACTCGGCGTGGATGGCTTCGCGGATCTGACGCTTCAACAGCCCGAACACCTCGTCGCCATTGGGGTGACTGCTCTGACACTTGCGCTTGTGGCACTCGGGCAGAGCGAGAAACACTTCTGCTCGGGAGACGCCTGCCGAGTCGATTGCTGCGTCAATTCGACGCAGCTGCTCGTATGTGACGTCGTTCACGTGTCCTCCTCGAGGTGTGCGTAGTTCTTCAGCAGGTACCGTTTGGTGGTGTTGGCTTCTTGGCCGGCTATCCGGATCCGGACGCCGCCGTCGGGCGCGACGGAGCTCATGCGGCCACCTGACCGCTGACGTGTGCGAGCAGCTGACCGCCGATGAACTCGGTGTACGCCGGAGGAATCGCTTCGGACATCTGGTTCATAGTCATCCAGTCGATCCCCATCGCTTCTTGCGCCAGCGCCTTCTTGTCCATGCCGGGGAAGTCGACCGTCGAACCACGGAAGCCGTGCTTGGCGCTGCGGCATCGGACATGCCCGCCATAGACCCCGATGGTCGGCTTACGGTGGTCGTGCGTGCCGGGCACTAGCAGTGGGACGTTGGACTCGAACTGTCGGTGTCGCTGCAGCGTGAATCCGGCCGCGCCGAGGCCGAACATGGAACCGCAAAGGACGACTGCATCTTCGAGAGGGGCGCCGACGACGTTTTCGATGACCCATGGGGTGTCCAGCTGCTGCAGTAGCTTCCGAGTGGGCTCGATCAGCTTCGGCCGCGGCATCAGTCGTCTCCCCAGATCGCCGCGTGCACGGTGGTAGCCCATGCCGGCACCACCTGCGCAGCAGAAAAGGTCGAGGAGAGTTCCACCAGGGCGACGCGCTCGAGTACTTGGCTGAGCACGGACACGAGTTTGACGCCATCCACGCCAGTCCGCCCTGCCAGGCAATACAGCTCCATGAAGCACATGCCAGACGCTAAGCAGCATCCGGAGCTGGAGTCGCTGCACGTCGTCGATGCGCAACGTGATGGTGGTTGCGACGAAAATGGTGGGGTTACCGTGTCGGTGCGTGTTTCGATGGCGTTTTCGACGCGGTCGATGATGGTTTGCAGGGGCTCAAACGGCATGGTCGTGCACCTCTTCGATGAGTAGTTGCAGTCCGGATGGTTGGCCGGGCCGGTAAGTGATCACGGGCATGACCTTGTCCATCTCCCGGGGGGTGTCATCGGGAACGATGCCTGCGTCTACGAGTCCGTCGCACAACGCTTTGAGCGTCGGCACGACATTGTCGGCATCGCGACGTGTCGTTGTGCGAACGAACCATGTGAGGGTGACGCGCACCTTGTCGCAGCGGAGTACACCGGCGTTCTTCGCTGCGTAGAACGAAGCGGCTCTGACCTGTTTGGTCAGAGCCGCTTTCTTCGCCCAGTGCATGCGTTGATTCGCGTTGAGGGGCGGACGTTCGTACGGGAGGTCAAGAGCCCACTGCATCGCGCACCTCCCAATCGCGCGGGTCGTACTCGGTCCAGTGGATTCCCTCATCGGTCCGGTCCGACGCGAATCGGTCACCACAGTTGATGCAGCGCCATGGCCGCATCCGCTTTGGCTCGTCACTGTTCGGCATCGGCTTCCCCTGCCTGCACCGCTCGTCCGGCTGCTGCGATCTGCTCGAGTACGTCCTTGCCTGCACCTGCCGTTCGTGCTGCGGCGTGGAGTGCGCGGAGAGCGTCGAGGTCGGTGCCTGCCTGCTCGAGCTCGGCGATCCAGTTGCGAGGCGGCGTCGGTGCTGCCAGCGGTTCGACGTGCCACTGCTGAGTGCGACCCTCACCAGATGCTCGGATCGTGACGTCGCGCGGGCCATCGATGTGCGAAAGGTGGCTGATTCTGGTGCCACCCCGCTTCTCCCGGCCGTACATCACGTTCTCGTCCCGGTAGAGAGTGACTCGGCGGCCAACCCACTGCTTGCCGTCCTTACCCCAGCAGGCGGCGAGAACGTCAAGCATGCCCTTGCTAGGACGCCAGACTCGGTCGAAGTCGACAAGTCGGATCTCGACGACCACTTTCCGTTCGCGTTTGCCAAGGCGGGAACCGGTGTCGATGGTGAACGTGCGCGGCTCGACGAGTTCGATTGCGTCGAGTTGATCACTGTTGGGCGCGAGGGCTTCCGTTATGTCCATCAAATATCGCCCCCGTGACCCTTGATGTAGATGTCGAATGCGTCCGAACGGATCTTGCTGAGTGCCCGAGCAGCCTTCTGCGTGGAATCCGTAAGTTCATCGCACGCCGCCCGCCATCCTCGCTTGTAGGCATCAGCTAGAGCAGTCTGGTTTGGTTCGCCGGCCTCGGCCTGCGCAAGCCGTTCAGTCAGCGCCTCAATCTGCTTGTTGCGGGAGGTGAGAACCGACTGCAGGTGTTCAATGTGCTGCGCTGCTGCCTGCTTTGCGGGGATGGTGATGGTGACTTCTGCGTCTGATTCGGACATGGTCAGAACTCGATTCCGTGGAGTGGCCCGTACTCGTCCTCGTGCGCGTACACAGCCCACGCTGGGGGGCTGACGAGTTGCACGTTGGGGTCGTATCCGGGCCAGGTGTTGGTGGCGGTGCAGGTGGCGTACATCTCGAGGGCGCGGTGGACTTTCGCGGCGCCCATCTGCTGGTATTTGACGTCGAGCTCGTGGACGGCGACGAGGTGCGGCGCTTCCGATTCGACGACGATGAACCGGAACGGTCGTCGTGGTTCGCCGGCCTGTTCGAGTGCGTGGAGGTAGAACTCCTGCTGCACGTCGTACCCGTACGCGGCGACGGTGCGCATGAACCCGTCGACGGATGCGGTCTTCGCGGTCGTCTTCAGGTCGATGGCGACGTCGTCGTTGAGGCGGTCGAATCGTGCCCGCATCGGCGTGCCGGTGTCGGCGTCGGTGGCGAACACGGACGCTTCCGAGTGACCTGACTGCTCGAGCAGTGCCCGTGCGGTGGGGTGCGCGAGGACCGCTTCAGCCATCCCGTTGACTCGCGCGGCTTGTGCGGGTGCGATGGGCGTGAACCCGGCAGCGCGCTGCTCCTCCGCCCACGCAACCGTAGCGGCCTTCGTGCTGACCGCTCCGGATGCGGTGACGTGCTCGTCCGGGTACTCGACCGTGCCAGCACCGACACCGAGCACCTTCGTGTGCACGGCCGTCCCAACGTCGAACGTCTGCTTTCCGGCCTGCGGGTGGTCGCGGTCCCACCGGTACCGGGCGGGCGACTCGAGGAGCTTCCGCGCCTGCGTCGACGACAGGGCACTGTGCGCGTGGTACTCGGACTCGGGTAGTTCGAGATCGATGCGGCCGGTCATACGGTCACCGCCACGATGAACGCGACTCCTGCAAGAAGCCCCAGCACAACCGCCACCACAAGGTCGAAACCGGCGCTGACCGTCTGAGCGCGTGGGCGCGTCAAGAAGTGGGCGAATCCCAGAAACGCGATGACCCCCACCAGCGCCCACACGCCTGCAACCAGGCCGTTGGCCATGTCGAGGCTCCCGGCGCTCATCGCTGCACCGCCAGTCGTTCGGCGAGTGCGGCGGTGTGCGCCTTCCAGTACGCGGCGTACTCAGCGGTCCCGACCTCGTACGGGTTGCGGAGGAGGTCGGTGGTGTCGGCGGCGATGAGGTTCGCGGTGCGCTGCTCCTCGTACTGGGCGAGGGCGATGTGCGCGGCGGCGACGGCGGCGACGGCCTGTGGGTCGCGGGCGTAGACGGCGGTGTACTCGGCGTGGTCGGTGGATCCGAGGACGTCGGCGCGGACGAAGCTGAGGATGCGGCGTGCTTCGTCGGCGTGCTCGACGGCGGTTGAGGGTCTGGTCGTGGTGGTCACGGTGACTCCTTCAGGGGTCGGTGAGTTGTGCGCTTCCGGGATGGGTTGAAGCGCGGGAGAAGAGGGGGTGCGAGGGTCAGTCGCAGTCGGATACGAACTCGTGCTCGGCGGCGCGGGCGATGGCTTTGCCGTCCTGCTCGATGTGCCACGACCAGTAGTCGTGCTCCTCGTTGGTCGAACAGGCCGTGCAGGCGCAGAGGATGCCGTGGCCGGTCATCGCTTGCCGCGGTCCTGCCGGAGCCGCGCGCTCATGACCACGGAGGCGATCGACACTGGGATCGAGATCGCGAACCCCAGGGTCTCGGCGAGGCTCATGCGCCCACCTCGGCGATGATGATGTTCGCCGCGTCGACGCATTCCGGGCAGGTGGGGTGACGAATCGGGTCGCGGGTCGGCACCCATCGGTGGCCGCAGAGAGCCGTGAGCTCGAGCCCGAACACGCGCGCCTCAGTGATCCACGCCTCGGTGTTGTCCTTGTCGTCCGGGCAGTTGACGATGTGCGTCAGGGCTGACGTGTCCTGACCGACTGGGGCGACGGTCGCCTCGGTTGCGGTGCTCACTGCTCCTCCTCCGGGCTGTTGATGACGTTGTGGAGCCGCAGCAGTGCGGCGGTGAACAGGACGACGACAGCCCACGCGAGGGCAGCCCAGACGGCCGTGTACCGGTCGACGGCGGACGCGAACAGGGCAGCGACCATGGAGAGGGCGACGAGGGTCGCGACGGTTCTCACGACGCGCTCCCGACGATCAGGACCGTGCCGACGACCGCGAGAACAGCCGTCGGGACGATGAGGACCGCAGCCCAGAACCGGTCCGACGCGAGGTCTACGGGCGACTGCTGGCCGGTCACGACGACACCGCCGGCGGGGTCACGTCGCGGATCGTGGACGGGTCGATGTGGATGGCGGGGAAGTGCCGTCCCGTCGACAAGTCCACAACTGAGGTGACGGATGCGTTGGTCTTTGACAGCCGCCGCCAGACACCCTTCCCGTCCTTCGCCCAGAACAGCGTCCCCGGTGCCATATCCTCGATCCGGGGCGGCTCGACGGGTACTTCTACGGGAAACTCGGCCCGTTCGTCGAAGGGCAGATAGCCGACAGTCGGGGTCGGCTGCGAGAGCAGGGCGCGGAGCGCACGGCGCGCCTGCCCCACCGCGCAGGTGCAGTGCGCCGGGTGGCTGCCGGGGCAGTCTTCGGGGTGCCACGCGTTCTCGCCGAGGTCGCGTTCGATCTGCTCGATCAGCGACACGGGTACCTGCACGGTCGGCTGCTGGTCCTGCATGGCGGCGAGGAACGACTCCTGTTCCGCCTTCGTCAAGTTCATCGGCTGCGGAAGGCCGGTCGATTGCGGTTCGTGATCGGTCGTGCCAAGCGGTGAACGAGTAGGCACAGCCCATGCAGGGAACGATTCATCGGTCAGCGAGTCCAACCGGTAGGCCGAAGCCTCGTTCACCTCAGCGGCGAACCTGAACGCGTCGGCGATCGTGTAGGGGCCCTCGATGTCGTCGGGTCCGAGGATGTGCACGTACCACTGCTGCGGCTCGGTCATGCTTCCTCCTTGATCATGTCGAGACGGTCGAGACGTGACGGCCCAGGAACGGGGTCAACATCGACCAGATACGTGCGGATGAAACGGGTCAGCCATGCGGGCATGACTGCTCCCTTCTGTGAGATGAGATGAGATGAGGTGAGTGGGTTGTGCCCCCGCCGCGACTTGCACGCGGACGACCCTGAGAACGACTCGGGGGCTGGTGGTTAGGGCTCGACGAGCTGCACGTCGTCGCCGGCGTTGTTGACGTCCGGGAACATCTCGCTGGGCAGCTGCCAGTCGCCAATCTCTGGCCAGTTCCAAGCGGCAGACGGCGCCTGATCGAAAGCAGCCACGATTGCTGCCTCCTCGTCGTCGGCTTCCACCTGGATCACCGTCGATGCGGTTGTCACAAGCGTCACTGCGTACTGAGCCATGGAGTCCTCCTTGTATTTGCTCGTGCCCTGCCGCGGGGACGATCCGCGGTACGCCGTCCAGGGCTGTTGGCGGGTCACCGGGACATACCGGGCCATTCGCCATGTGGTTCGTGTCGTGGTCACGGGGCCTGTCCGGTACCTGCCCGCCGAAGCGGTCCCACCCGCCACCCGGTATTCCTGGGCGTCCTCGTGGGTCACGACACGTATGTTTTTGTGCGCCACAAACAGCGCCGACCGTGCGGCGCGCTTGCGGGAGATTGAGGCCGCCTCTTAGTGACGGCGTTTGCGAGAGTTCTCGCGGTGGCATGCCTTGCAGAATCGGAAGCCAGTAGAAGGGCCGCGACTCTTTCGGATACCGGTGTTCTCGACGTTCCACTCATGCCCGCGCGGGCAGGTGTTGATGCTTCGTCCGTCTGCCAACGCACGATCGTGCCGCCGGTGACACGAGACACACATGGGGCGATATCGCGTCTGGTCGGTGGTGAACCGCTTTCCCAGGTCGATGCGCTCGTTGGGGCATCCGCCCATGTATGCCCACTCCTGGGCCTGGTTGCCACACTTCACGCAGAGGTGCAGCGCGGCCGGGCCTCGGTCGTTCTTGAGTCGAAGGTGTGCCTGCGAGTAGGAGACCGTCTCCTGGTACTCGGCACGGCGGGGGCTCATGACGCCTGCTTGGTCGTGACCTTTGCGCTCTCGATGAACGCGTCGATCTCGGAGCGCTTGTAGAGGACCTTGCGCTCGGTGGGCTTGTAGTACGGGAAGCCCTTCTTCTCGTAGCGGAGCTTCTTGAGGTGCTCGAGGGCGTACCCGTACTCGTCGTGCACCTGCTCGGGCGTCATCCAGTCGGTCATGTCACGCCGCCGGCTCGAGAGCGACGACGAGGTGCTCGACGTCGGTGTTGAGCGACCGGGCGATGGAGGACAGCTCCGAGAGAGTGAACTGCTCGGGTGCTCCGTAGATCCGGCGCCGCAGGGTCTTGTACGAGATTCCGGATGCCTCCGAGAGCCACGCAACGCTGCGGCCTTCGACCTTCCGGTAGTTCTCGATCCGATCCGCGACGCCTCGGGTGGTGTCTGCGTTGGTCATGTGACTAGCGTAGGTGGTCGTTTGACCAACCGCAAGGCCAAAATTTGGCCAATTTGGGCTATCCGTTTGGTCGTTCGGGGTATACAGTTCTGTCTGTGACCAACGACGACGACCTGCTGCAGGCTGCCATCATCGACCAGATCAACGCCGAGCTCGGCGCATCCGGCCTCTCGATGAAGGACTTCGCCAAGAAGCTCGGCCGCCCCTACGACTCGACCCGCAACTACCTCAAGAAGGAGCGGTCGATGCCCCTCGGCATCTTCATTGAGGCAGCCGCCGCTCTCGGTGTCGCACCTGACGAGATCATCGCGCGTGCCCGCCAGCGACTCGGCTAACGAGCGCCTCGAGCGGTTCGCCCGTGACGCGCGACTCCACGATGGCCTCCATCAGCGTGGACTCCGCAGTGAGCATATTGACAACCCCTCATTCGAACGTGTGTTCGAACGCTACCTGATGGCACTGACAGACGGGATCACATCATGGCAACGGTGACGCCCTACGAGACGGCGAAGGGTAAGCGGTACCGCGTTCGATACCGCAAGCCCGACGGATCGCAGACCGACAAGCGGGGATTCACGACGAAGCGCGAAGCGGAACTGTACGCAGCCACCGTCCGCGTGAAGAAGGCGTCCGGCGACTACATCGACCCGGCAGCTGGACGCGAAACGGTAGCGGCGCTCGGCGCTCGGTGGCTGGCGTCCCGTGCGCACCTCAAGGCCTCATCGCTTGCCGTGTACGAGTCTGCCTGGCGTTTGCATGTCGAGCCCCGTTGGGGCCGCGTCAACGTGGCCAGCATCGACCACTCCGACGTGCAGGATTGGATCATCGAGCTCGGCGCCGGCGACCCGCGTGCGAAGCCGAAGCCGATCAAGCCGAAGTCACCAGCCCTTGTTCGACGCTGCCACGACATCCTTGCCGGCATCCTCGACGTGGCCGTCAAGGACAAGAAGATCGGCACCAACCGCGCTCGAGGGGTCACGCTCCCCCGCAAGGTCAGCAAGGAGCATACGTATCTCAGCCACCAGGAGCTCGCGGCGCTTGTGAAGGCGGCAGGCGGCATCAACGGTCAGGTGGTTGCGGTGCTGGCGTACACGGGCCTCCGTTGGGGTGAGCTCTCCGCCCTCCGCGTGAAGGACGTCGATCGTATGAAACGGCGCCTGAGCATCGTGCAGAACGCCGTCTACGTGTCCGGGCAAGTAGTGGTGGGGACGCCGAAGACGCACCAGAAGCGGTCGGTCCCGTTCCCGGCGTTCCTCAGCCCCGTGTTCGACGCCGCGTGCCGCGGCAAGGCTGGGTCGGATCTCGTGTTCGTCGGCCCGGATCGGAGCTTCATGTTGACGCCGACGATGCGCGACGCTTCCTGGTGGGACCGCGCCCTAGCGGCTGCAAGCCTGTCGCCCACGATGACGATCCACGGGCTGCGCCATACTGCAGCGTCGCTAGCCATCAGCGCGGGAGCCAACGTCAAGGCTGTGCAGAAGATGCTCGGTCACGCATCGGCCGCGATGACGCTGGACACCTACGCGGACCTGTTCGATGACGACCTGAACTCGGTCGCCGATGCCCTTGATGCGGCGGCGGGACCGAATGTGGGCAGTTTGTGGGCAGAGCAGTCCTGAGAGCACGAAAAAAGCCCCCGCTTTGGCGGGGGCTTTTTGATTTCTGACCTGGGCTTTTGTAGCGAGGACGGGACTTGAACCCGTGACCCCACGATTATGAGTCGTGTGCTCTAACCAACTGAGCTACCCCGCCAGAGATCCGGAGCGGTAGCAGCTCCGGGTCGGAGCCCCGAGTCAGGATTGAACTGACGACCCCTTCCTTACCATGGAAGTGCTCTACCACTGAGCTATCGGGGCGAGTGCCGCTCGGCGGCACCAGATGAGAGTAGCAGACTCGCGACGGTGGTCAGGAACCGGACGAGACGCCCGGGCGTGCCGCCGCTCCCCCGCTAGCTCGCGTTGGCCTTGAGCCACGCCAGCGGGTCCACGGGGACGCCGTCGACGTGGATCTCGAGGTGCAGGTGCGGTCCCGTGGAGTTGCCGGTGGAGCCGACCTGGCCGAGCACGTCGCCGACCTCGACCTCCTGCCCCTTGACCACCGTGAAGGTGTTGTCCTTCATGTGGCCGTAGACGCTGACGAACCGCTTGCCGTCGACGTCGTGCTGCACCCAGACGTCGTTGCCGAAGCCGCCGTCGTGCGCCTGCACCTTGATGACGGTGCCCGCCGCGACGGACCGGATCGGGGTGCCCTCGCCGGGCGCGAAGTCGATGCCCATGTGGTTCGTGGAGCAGAACGAGCAGCCGGCGACCTGGCGCCCGCCGAAGCCCGAGGTGATCGGCACGCCGGTCAGGAACGGCCACTGGATCGCGCCGCCGGGGTCGTTCGAGAACGCCGACGAGTCGACGTTCTTGTACTGGGTCGTCGCCGACACCGAGTACTGGTCGCGTGTGGTCTCGGCTGCCGCGGTGCTGCCGCCGACGCTGAGCGTCTGCGCTGCGCGGGCCGGGGTGCGCTCGGTGGTCGTGTCGCCGTTCGCGACCCAGAGCGCCTGCGCGGGCAGCGAGGTCGAGACGACGAGGCCCGCCGCGAACAGGAGCGCACCGACGGCCGTGACCCGCGAGGCGTTCCGACGGAAGGACGTCCCACGTGCCGCCGACTGCGCGACCGGGGTCGTGCGCGCGGGAGCCGTGCCACGACGACGTTCCGGCGCGGGGGCCGTGGTGCGGGCAGCGCGTCGACCCGCGGGGACCTGCCCGAGGACACGGCGGGGGCCGGCGTCGGTCGCGGACCGGCGCTCCGGCGAGGTCCGGCCCTCGGGCGAGGCCGTGCGCTCGGGAGCGACGTGCTGCTCCGGCGCGGGCACGGGCGACGTGGGGGCCGGCGGCGTGACCGCCCCGACCACGGGCTCCGGCAGCACCGGCGACGCGGGCGCGAGGTCGACCGGGGACACCGGCGCGGCTGCTGCTCCCGGTGCGGCGGGGGCTCCCGGTGCGACGAGACGGTCGAACTCACCGGTGTCGAACGTGGTCCGACCGAACGCCGATGCGTCGAGACCGCCCTCGTCGGACGCCGCGGTCACCGGGACGGCGGCCGTCCGACGCTCGGCTTCGATGCGAGCGCGTCGGGTGAGGTGCACGACCGGCTCGGGGCCGGTGGTGGCGTCGGGACGGGTGGACGGCAGCGGAGCGTGGGGCATGCGGTTCGGTGGTGATCCTGATCGGGGCGCGAGGCGCTCGTTGGTAACGAGCCGGTAACGGGACCTGAGCACGCTAGCAGGGGCCGTCCCGCCTCGCCAGTCCGCTGCACGACCGTGCACGATCGTGCCCCGTGGCCACGGCGCGGCGCGGTCGGGTGCCGGGACGGGAGCGGGTCAGTCGCCGAGGACGTCCCGCTCCGCCCCGCGGACGAGCGACTCGAGCGCGTCGGCGATCGACGGCGCCGCGAACAGGAAGGAGCGGATCCCGCCGGCCTCCCAGATCCGCACGACCGCACCGGCCTCGGCCGCGACGACCGCGCCGGCGGCCATGTCCCACGGGTTGATGCCGCGTTCGTAGTAGGCGTCGACGGTGCCCGTACCGACCGCGCAGCAGTCGAGCGAGGCCGCTCCCCCGCGGCGGATGTCCCGGACCTCACCGATGAACCCGGCGAGCACGGCGACCTGCTCCCGGCGTCGGTCGGCCGTGTAGCCGAACCCGGTGGCGACGAGGGTCTCGGCCAGGGTCGGCGGGGCGGAGACGTGCAGCGGCACGCCGTCCCGGGTCGCCCCGGCGCCCGCAGCGGCACGGAACACGGTGCCGGTCGCGGGGACGACGACGACCCCGGCCACCGGCTCCCACGTGGCGGGGTCCGGGGCGCCGCGCACGACGCCGATGCTCACGCCGTACGCCTCGCTGCCGTAGAGGAAGTTGACCGTGCCGTCGATGGGGTCGACGACCCACGTGTAGCCCGAGGAGCCGGCTCCCGAGCCGGACTCCTCCCCGTGGAAGCCGTCGTCGGGACGGGCCTCGGCGATGCGGCGCCGGACGAGCTCCTCGACCTCGCGGTCGGCAGCCGTGACGACGTCCACGATGCTCGACTTGCGGTCGGCGACCTCGACCCCCGCGGCTCGGTGTCGCGCGGCGAGGGCGGCGGCTTCGAGGGCGATGGTCTCGGCGAGGTCGGCGAACCAGGACGGGGCGGGTGCTTCGGGCATGGGTCCATCCTCGCGGATGCGACACCGGATGCCCTCGCAGGTGCGCGGGAACGCAGGACCGACGCGCACGGTCGACCCGGCCCCGATCGGCACGACACGGCCCCGGGAAGGACGAACGCCCCAGGAACGACGAATGCCCCGGGAACGACGAACACCCCGTGAACGACGAATGCCCCGTCCGACGGACGAGGCACTCGATGTGGTGGCGAGTGAGGGATTCGAACCCCCGAAGGCTACGCCGGCTGATTTACAGTCAGATCCCTTTGGCCGCTTGGGTAACTCGCCATGTGCGCACCCGGCTCGTGTGATCACCAACCGAAGGCGCTCCAAGAGCATAGCGGATAGCGGAGGGTGGTCGTGACCACCGTCCGGGCGGCGACGAGCACGGTCCTTCCTGCACAGCGGGCCACAGGAGCCGCCTCCTCCACAGGCCCGCCACCGGGCCGAACCGGCCGACCCGCGCGCAGTTAGGCTGTCCGGCATGGCAGACAGTTCCTTCGACGTGGTGAGCAAGGTCGACAAGATGGAGGCGGAGAACGCCGTCAACCAGGCGGCCAAGGAGATCGAGCAGCGCTACGACTTCAAGGGCGCCGGCGCCTCGGTCGCGTTCAGCGGCGAGGACGTCCTCATCAAGGCGAACTCCGAGGAGCGCGCCAAGGCCGTCCTCGACGTGCTGCAGACCAAGGCGATCAAGCGCGACATCAGCCTCAAGAGCCTCGACGCGGGCGAGCCCTTCGCCTCGGGCAAGGAGTACCGCATCGAGGTGAAGTTCAAGAACGGCATCGAGCAGGACGTCGCCAAGAAGATCGGCGCCTTCCTCCGGGCCAACGCCGCGAAGAGCGTGAAGAGCCAGATCCAGGGAGACGAGCTCCGCGTCTCCTCGAAGAGCCGCGACGACCTGCAGAACACGATCCAGCTCCTCAAGGGTGAAGAGTTCGACGTGCCGCTGCAGTTCGTGAACTTCCGCTAGCGCCCCGCCCCGTGGAGCACTGGCTCGGCGTCGCACTCACGATCCTCCTGGTCCTGCTCGACATGGCGATCCGCGTCTTCTCGATCATCTACGTCCCGTACAACCGGAAGCCGCAGACCGCGACCGCGTGGCTGCTCGCGATCTTCCTCATCCCCTACATCGGCTTCATCGTCTTCCTGGTGATCGGGTCGACGAAGCTGCCGCGGGCACGGCGTGAGAAGCAGACCGAGATCAACGCGTACATCCTCGAGCAGACCGAGGGCATCGAGCGTGTCCGCCGGGACCACCCGTGGCCGCCGTGGCTCGAGAGCATCACGAAGCTCAACCGCGAGCTCGGGTCGATGCCCCTCGTCGGCGGCAACTCCGCGGAGCTCTACCCGGACTCGTACGAGTCCGTCCAGGAGATGACCCGCGCGATCGACCAGGCGCGTCGCTTCGTGCACGTCGAGTTCTACATCGCGACGATCGACGACACGACCCGCCCGTACTTCGAGGCCCTCGCCCGTGCGCAGGCCCGCGGCGTGACGGTCCGGTTCCTGCTCGACCACTGGGCGAGCCGCGGCTACCCGGGCTACAAGGAGACGCTGGCCTTCCTCGACGAGGCCGGCATCGAGTGGCACCTGATGCTGCCCCTCCAGCCGCTCCAGGGGAAGTTCCAGCGGCCCGACCTCCGCAACCACCGCAAGATCATGGTGATCGACGGCTCGGTCGCGTTCACCGGCTCGCAGAACCTGATCGATCCGTCGTACGACCTGAAGTCGCACATCGAACGCGGGATGGTCTACAAGGACCTGTTCGCCCGGTTCGAGGGTCCCGTGGTCGCCGGACTCAACGCCCTGTTCGTCACCGACTGGTACAGCGAGACCGACGAGCTCCTGCTCCGGGAGAGCGACCCCGTGCACCGGGCCGACCGCGACGACGCGCTGGACTGCCAGGTCGTGCCGTCGGGCCCCGGCTTCGACGGCGAGAACAACCTGCGCCTGTTCAACGCGCTGCTCTACGCCGCCCAGGACAAGGTGTCGATCACGTCGCCGTACTTCGTGCCGGACGACTCGATGCTGTACGCCATCACGACGACCGCCCAGCGCGGCGTCGCGGTCGAGCTGTTCGTCGGCGAGATGGGCGACCACGCGATGACCTGGCACGCCCAGCGCTCCTACTACGAGGAGCTGCTCCGCGCCGGGGTCCGCATCTGGCTGTACCGGGCACCGACGATCCTGCACGCGAAGCACTTCACGATCGACGACGACGTGTCGGTGATCGGGTCGAGCAACATGGACATGCGCTCGTTCAGCCTCAACCTCGAGGTGTCGGTCATGGTCCGCGGGCGCACGTTCGTCGATGCCCTGCGCAGGGTGCAGGACGCCTACAAGGAGGCCTCGTTCGAGCTCACGCTCGACGCGTGGCTCGAACGACCGCGCCGGTCGCAGGTGCTCGACAACGTCGCGCGGCTCACCGCCGCCCTGCAGTAGCCCCGTTCGGGAGGCGCGCCCCGCGTCCGCCCCGCTGCTCGGCGGGGTGCACGGGGCCGGCACGGCAGCGGGCGGCGGACCGTCCGTTCGACGGTCCGCATGGCGGCGACCCGGCCCGGCCCGCGACCACCCGGGTCACCGCCCGGCGGGCACCAACCCGGTCAGGCGCGTCCCGGTCCGGCACGCGACCACCCGGGTCACCGCCCGGCGGGCACCAACCCGGTCAGGCGCGCGACCAGGCGTTCCAGCGGACCGCGCCCGAGGAACGCCCGCCACACCACGGCGACGAGCACCGAGCCGATCGCGAACAGCGCCCACGCCGTCCCCGACGCGGGCAGTTCCCCGAGGGCCGCGATGACCACGAGGTGCCCGGCGTACACCGTGAGCGGCATCGACCCGACCGCCGCCAGCGGGTACGCGACCCGGGACACCGCCCGCCCGCGCCCGTCGACCAGGAGCGTGCAGAGCGCGATCACGGCCACGGCGACGCCCGCCGTGCCGACCACGTCGACCGTCGACGAGGAGTGGTCCCGCGGCGAGAGGAACAGCTGCGCGACCAGCCCCGCCGGCGTGGTGTCCTCCGGCAGGAACGGCAGGCCCGCGAAGCCGGAGAGCGCGGCCTCGTCCGGTACCGGTGCGAGGAGACCGCCGACCACGTAGGCCGTGACGGCGGCCAGCGTGCCGGACGCGAGGAGCGCGACCTGGGTGCGCCGCGCCTCCAGTCCGGCCCTGGCGACCGCGAGACCGACGAGCACGTACGCCAGGAAGGTGACCACGGGGTACACCAGGCCGAGCTGGATCCCGAACATGTCGGCGTCGGCGGAGAGCGGGACGACCGCGAGCGCAGCGAGCGGGGAGACGAGGGCGCACACCGCCGCGACGACGACGAGCCAGCGGGCACGGAGTCGCAGCACCGGGACCACGAGCAGGAACAGCGCCCCGTACGTCGGCAGGATCACGTACACCGGCGTGTCCAGTGCCATGAGGAGCAGTCCGATCGCGACGACCACGCCCGCCCGGACGGCGAGCCGCGCCCGCACCCGACCGATCGCGGGCGGACCGGGCGGGCGCGTCCGACCGCTCGTGAGCCCCACCGACACCCCGGCGAGCACCGCGAAGAGCGCCGCCGACCGGCCGTTCACGACCGCCGACCACGTCGCCGGGTCGCCCCAGTCGACCCCCTCGCCGACACCGCCGACGTGCGCGGCCATCATCCCGAGGAGGGCGAGCGCCCGCGCGACGTCGACACCCTGCAGACGCCCGGGCGCGACGAGCACACCCCGCATCGCGGCGGGCGGTGCGGGGTGTGCGGCGGTCATCGCGGTGCGTCGGCTCAGCTCGCCGGGGCGTCCGCGCGGCGGAGGGAGACGTCGACCATCTCGTCGCGCGGGACCACCTTGATGCGCTCCCGCCCCTCGGCGGCACCGAGGGCGATCTCGTGCTGGTCGAGGGCGTGCCAGCCGTCGAGGTCGGTGAACGCGACGCCGCGCGCACGGAGGAGGGCCGGGACCGCCTCCGGGGACGGGTCGGCTGGGGTCCACCAGGAGGCCTGGTCGTTCACGATGTGCTGCACGGTCTCCATCGCGTCGGACTTCGTGTGGCCGATGAGGCCGACCGGGCCGCGCTTGATCCACCCCGTCGCGTAGACGCCGGGCAGCTGCGAGCCGTCCTCGCCGAGGACCTGGCCCTCGTGGTTCGGGATCACGCCGTAGCGCTCGTCGAACGGCACCCCGGGCAGCGGCGAACCGAAGTACCCCACGGCGCGGTAGACGGCCTGCACGGGGACCTCGCGGACCTCGCCGGTGCCCTCGACGCCGCCCTGGCCGTCCGGACGGGTGCGCTCGTAGCGCAGGGCGGCGACGTGGCCGTCCTCCCCCACGATCTCGAGCGGCTTCGCGTAGAAGTGCAGGTGCAGTCGACGGCTCGCCTGACCGACCTCGCGGCCGCGCCACGACTCGAGCACGCGGTTCATCACCATGACCTGCTTGTTCGTCTGGATCGCGGTGCGGGACGCCTCGTCGTGGTCGAAGTCCTCGTCGTACACGACCATGTCGACGTCGCGGAGCTCGCCGAGCTCGCGGAGCTCGAGCGGCGTGAACTTCACCTGCGCCGGGCCGCGACGGCCGAACACGTGCACGTCGGTGACCGGGCTCGCCTTGAGGCCCTCGTACACGTTCGCGGGGATCTCGGTGGGCAGCAGGTCGTCGGCGTGCTTGGCGAGGATGCGGGACACGTCGAGTGCGACGTTGCCGTTGCCGATCACCGCGACGCTCTCGGCGTCGAGCGGCCAGGTGCGCGGCACGTCCGGGTGGCCGTCGAACCAGCTGACGAAGTCCGCGGCGCCGTGCGAGCCCTCGAGCTCGACACCGGGCACGTCGAGGTCGGCGTCCTTGATCGCGCCGGTCGAGAACAGCACCGCGTGGTAGTGCTGCTTGAGGTCGTCGAGGGTGATGTCCTCGCCGAAGCGCACGTTGCCGAACAGCCGCACGACTCCGCGGTCGAGCACGTCACGCAGCGCGTTGACGATGCCCTTGATCCGCGGGTGGTCCGGCGCGACGCCGTACCGCACCAGCCCGTACGGCGCGGGGAGCTGCTCGAACAGGTCGATCGACACGTCGTAGCCGTGGGCTTCGCGCAGGAGGATGTCGGCCGCGTAGATCCCGGCCGGGCCGGCGCCGACGATGGCGAGTCGGAGGGTGGGCACTGATGTCTCCAGTTCGTTCGGCCGGGATCGTCCCGGCGGACTGTCCGAGGGTACGTGCTGGCGGGTGGGTGCCGGCGGCTGCGTGTCGTGGACCTCGCCCGGCGGGTGGACCCGCGCCCGGTGGGGTCGTCAGCGGCTGCGGTCGACGACCGTCTCGGCGAAGCGGGTGAGCGCACGCTTGACCGTGCCGTCGGGCAGCGGGGCGAGGGCCTCGACCGCTTCCTCCGCCCAGCGCACCGCGACGGACCGGGTCGCGGTCGTCGCCTGGTGCTCACGGAGCGCGGCGACCGCCGACTGGTACGGCGCGGACTGCACGGCCTCGTCCGGGGCGTCCTTCACGTCCCGGTCGATCCGCTCGAGCAGGGAGGCGGCATCGACGTCGGACACGGCGAGGCGGCGCAGCTGCAGCAGCGGCAGCGTGTCGACGCCGGCGCGCAGGTCGTTGCCGGCGATCTTGCCGGTCTTGTCGGTCGCCGGGGCGAGGTCGATGACGTCGTCGACGAGCTGGAACGCGACGCCGACCTTCTCGCCGAACGTCCCGACGGCGTCGAGGTAGGCGCGGTCGGCGCCCGAGAACATGACACCCGCGCGCGCGGCGGTCGCGATCAGCGAGCCGGTCTTGTCGCTGAGCACCTGGATGTAGTGCTCGACGGGGTCGTCCTCCGGCTGCGGGCCGGTCGTCTCGTGCAGCTGGCCCATGCAGAGCCGCTGGAAGGTCTCGGCCTGCATCCGGATGCCCTCTGCGCCGAGGTCGGCGGTGATGAGGCTGGCCCGGGCGAACAGCAGGTCACCGGTCAGGATCGCGACGTTGTTGCCGTAGGTCACGTGCGCGGCCGGGACCCCGCGGCGCACCGGTGCCTCGTCCATGACGTCGTCGTGGTACAGCGACGCCAGGTGGGTCGTCTCGATGCTCACCGCGGCCTTCACCACGGCGTCCGTGACGCCCTGGCCGAGCTGCGCGATGAGGAGCGTGAGGGTCGGCCGGATGCGCTTGCCGCCGGCGGACAGCAGGTAGCGGCTGGTCGTGTCGGCGAGGGTGTCGGTCGACCGCATGGCGACCTCGAGGCCCTCCTCGACGAGCTCGAGCCCGTCGTCGACCGAGGCGATGAAGCGCCGGTCGGCGGGGCTGGCGAACAGGCGTTCGCCGATCCCCAACGACTTGCGGAGACTCGGTGCGCGACGTGCGACCGGGACGCTCGGGTTCAAGTGCTGCTCCGTGTTCGAAGGGTGGGGGCCGTCAGGCGCCGGACGGCTCGGAGCCCGAGGACGTCGTGCCGGTCTGGTCGAGGCCGGGCTGCTCACCCGTGTGCTGGTGGGCACGGCGGGCCTTGGCGCGACGGGCCGCCGACTCGCGGACGGTCCCGGCGACGGGCTTGCGGCCGCGGTGCAGCGCGACGATGCCGGCGGTCAGGTTGCGGTGGGCCACCATCGTGAAGCCGACGCCGCGGAGCCACTGGCTGAGGACCTGCTGGTCGGGCCAGGCCTCGATGGACTCGGCGAGGTAACGGTAGGCCGCCGGGTTGCTGCTGGAGAGCCGGGCGATGCCCGGGAGCACGCGCTTGAGGTACGCGCCGTAGCCGAGGCGCAGCAGCGCCATCGGCGGGGTCGAGAACTCGCAGATGACGACACGGCCGCCGGGCTTGAGCACCCGGAGCATCTCGCCGATCGCCTGCATCGGGTCGTTCACGTTGCGCAGCCCGAACGAGATCGTGACCGCGTCGAACGTGTCGTCGTCGAAGGGCAGGTGCTCGGCGTCGCCCTCGACGAAGGTGATCTCGGGGTGCCGCTCCCGCCCGACCGCGATCATGCCCGCGGACAGGTCGAGGGCCGTGACCTCCGCGCCCTTCTTGGCGAGCACCGCGGCACTCGTGCCCGTGCCCGCGGCGATGTCGAGGATGCGCTCCCCCGGTTGCGGGTCGATCGCGCGGACCGTCGCGACACGCCACAGCGGGGCGTTGCCCGCCGAGAGGATGTCGTTCGTGAGGTCGTACTTCGCGGCGACGTCGTCGAACATTGCCGCCACTTCGTCCGGCTGCTTGCTCAGGTCCGCTCTGCTCACCGCACCATCCTAGAGGTCGCGGCCGAGGGTGTCCCGGACGCACGCGCCGGTCCGTGCGCCCGTGGGCGGCGGGGCGGCCGACCCCGGTCCGCGCCGGGCCCGGCGGGGCGCCCGGCCCCGGTCCGCGCCGGGCCCGGCGGGGCGCCCGGCCCCGGTCTGCGCCGGGCCCGGCGGGGCGCCCGGCCCCGGTCTGCGCCGGGCCCGGCGGGGCGCCCGGCCCGTGCGCGCGTACGATCGATCCGTGCCCCGAACCACCACGGCGACCCCCGCGCTCACGGTCTCGACCAGGATCCTGGACGACCCGGGCGACGTCCTCCGGCACACCCTGCGCGACGCGCCCCTCGCCTTCGTCCGCGGCGGCGACGGCATCGTCGGGATCGGCGAGGCACACCGGTGGACCTTCAGCGGCCCGGACCGGATGCGGCAGGCGTCGGCGGCCTGGCGCGAGCTGGTCGCAGCCGCCACGGTCGACGACCCCGTGCAGCTCCGCGGCAGCGGTCTGGTCGCGTTCGGGTCCTTCGCGTTCGCCGACGACTCGGCCGAGCAGAGCGTCCTCGTGGTCCCCCGCGTGGTGATCGGCCGACGCCGGGGAAAGGCCTGGCTGACCGCCGTCGACACGACACCCGACCCCGCTCCCCTGACCTTCTCGCGCACCTCGGTCCCGGTGCCCGTCGTCGGCGGGCACGTCTCCGTCGCGTTCGGTCCGGGCGCCGTCGACGAGGACGCCTACGCCGCCGCGGTCGCCGACGCCGTCCGACGCATCACCGCGGGCGACGCCGACAAGGTCGTGCTCGCGCGGGACCTCGTCGGCACGCTGCCGCCGGACGCCGACCTGCGTGCCGTGCTGCTCGACCTCGCCGCGGCCTACCCGCAGTGCGTCACCTTCGCCGTGGACGGTCTCGTCGGGGCCACCCCGGAGACCCTGGCCAGGACCGACGGCACCGAGCTGTCCGCACGGGTCCTCGCCGGCAGTGCGGCGCGCGGCGACGACCCCGTGTCCGACCGTGCCGCCGCCGAGGCCCTCGCGGCGAGTGCGAAGGACGTCGAGGAGCACGGCTTCGCGATCGCCAGCCTGCTCGAGGCGCTCCGACCGATCGCCTCCGACCTCCGAGCCGACCCGGAACCGTTCCGGCTGCAGCTGCCGAACCTCTGGCACCTCGCCACCGACGTGCGCGCGACGCTCCCGCCCGGGACGACCTCGCTCGACGTCGCCGACGCCCTGCACCCCACCGCCGCGGTCGCCGGCACGCCGACCGACGTCGCCGTGCGCCTGGTCGCCGAACTCGAGGGCGTCGACCGCGGTCGCTACGCCGGCCCGGTCGGCTGGATGGGGGCGAGCGGCGACGGCGAGTGGATGCTCGCACTGCGGAGCGCGCAGGTCTCCGCCGACGGGACCGTCCGGGCCTGGGCCGGGGCGGGCATCGTCGCCGGGTCCGACCCGGCGCGGGAGGTCGCCGAGACGGCGCTGAAGTTCCGCCCGATCCGCGACGCGCTGGCCTGACGAACGGGCCGGACCCGCCGGCCGGGCGCGCCGACCCGACGCACGCGCCGGACACACCGGACGCACCGGACGCACCGGACACGCCCACCCGGCGCACGGGCCAGGCGCACCGGCCCGGCGCACCGCCCCGACGCGCGGGCCCGGCGTACCGCCCCGGCGCCCGGGCCGCGGCCTCACTCGGCCAGCGGCACCTCGACCACGAGTCGCTCCGCCGGGTCGGTGAGCACGGCCTCCAGGTCACCCCACGTCTCGACGCGGCGGTACTCCCACCCGAGCCCGGTCACGACGCGCTCGACGTCGACGTGCTGCGGCGTGGTCATCATCCGGCGCATGTCCTCGTCGGGCGTGGTCTCCGCCACCTCGAGCCCGCGGAAGATCGCGCCGCCGTCGTCGTTGCCGACCACCACCTGCACGCGGTGCGTCTCCTCCTCGGTCCCGGTGACGAGCGCGCCGAGGTCGTGCAGGAACGTCAGGTCGCCGACGAGCACGCGCGTGGTGCCGATCAGCCCCGTCGAGCCCTCGAGCG
Source organism: Curtobacterium sp. MCBA15_004 (assembly GCF_001865055.2). Classification (NCBI taxonomy): domain Bacteria; kingdom Bacillati; phylum Actinomycetota; class Actinomycetes; order Micrococcales; family Microbacteriaceae; genus Curtobacterium; species Curtobacterium sp. MCBA15_004. Next base: position 2,581,169 of record NZ_CP126266.1, read on the forward strand.
CGGCGGCGATCCCGAGGGCCGTGGACACGGTGCCGTCGATCCCGGCGAGGCCGCGGTTCGCGTGGACGCGCAGCTTCTTGCCGGCGACGTGCGCGTCGGCGACGCGGATGAGCTGCGAGGCGCCGAGCACGAGCCGGTCGTGCGGCCAGGTCGCGCCCCACACCGCGTCGACGAGCATCGTCCGGTCGACGGGGCGACGGCGCAGCGCGACCTCGTCGCGCAGGTACCGGTTCCGCTCGCCGCGGTCGGTCGACCGCTTGGCGTCGAGGTCCGGACCTGCGTCGCCGTCACCGAGGAGCGCGCGGCTCGTCGCGACCCAGCGCCCCACCCACGCACGGTGCGCGGCCGTGGTGCGGCCCGTCACGCGGACGTCGGACACGACGGTGGTCACCGCGGTCGACCGGGAGGCGCGGCGCGGGTCGTACGGGTCGGCCGCCGGTCCGCGGACCACGACCGTCTCGACGTCGTCGCGCTGCAGGAGCGCGGGCACCTCACGGCTCAGGGTCGGGTGGCCCACCACGACCGCGCGGCGGACCGCGCCGCCGAACGCGGGGTCACGGAGCAGGTCTCGGTAGGCCACGACGAGGTTGCGGCCGAACCGGGCACCGCTGGACACCTCGGCGAGCAGCGGCGCACCGAGTTCCCAGGCGATCCGTTCGGCGTCCGCACCGGCGTCGTGTCCGGCGATGACGACGGTGCCCGGCTCGGCGTCCGGCTCGAGCTCGGCCACCGGCAACCCGGTGTGGGCGCGACGCCGGGCGTGGTCGAGGTCGACCTCGTCCTCGGGCACGGCCTCGACGTCCTCCGCAGCCAGGCCCGCGGAGAGCGGTTCCCGGAAGGCGACGTTGAGCTGTACGGGGCCCGGCTGCCCGGTGTGCCCGGCCGCGACCGCGACGGCCTCGCGGGCGAGTGCGCGGACCGTGGCGACGTCGACGCTGCCCGAGCTCGGGGCCTGCACGTCGCGGACGTGGTCGACCGCCGGGCCGAACAGCCCCGGCTGCACGGTGGTCTGGTTGCTGCCGATGCCGCGGAGCTCCTCGGGCCGGTCGGCGCTGAGCACGACCATCGGGACCCCGGAGTGGTGCGCCTCGAGCACGGCCGGGTGGAGGTTCGCGACCGCGGTGCCGGAGGTCGTGACGACCGCGGCGGGGCGACCGGTCTCGACGGCCAGGCCGAGCGCGAAGAACCCCGCGGTGCGCTCGTCGAGCCGGACGTGCACGGTGGTCCCACCGGCACGTTCGAGGGCGACCGCGGCGAGGGCGAGGGCCTGCGACCGGGAGCCGGGACTGACCACGACGTCGGTCACGCCGGCGCGCGTCAGCTCGCGCAGGAGCGCCAGCGCGAAGTCGGTCGACGGGCTGCCCGATCCGGGCGGGCCGTCAGCGATCGGAGGGGCCGTCGTCGTCTCGTTCGTGGAACTGGTCCTCGAGGTCTCGGAGGGTGGCGTCGTCCTGGTCCTTGTCGGTGCGGGGCGGCTCGGTGCCGCGGGGGCCGCCGAGGAAGTCCGGGTCGTCTTCGGGACCACGGTACCGGGGTCCCGGTCCGCGGTTCGCCGGTGCGCGCCCGAGCAGGAACCACAGCAGGCCGCCCAGCACGGGGAGCACGAGGACGAGCATGATCCACCACCCGCGGCGGAGGGACCGGATGCGGTCGCGCGGCATGGTCGCGCAGTCGATGACCGCGTAGACCGTGAAGGCCACGGCGGCGACGACGACGACCAACCACAGACGGACCATCCCCGGATTCTAGGAGTCGCGCCTGGGACCGCCCTGCCCGTCAGCTCCCACGGGGTCGACGTTCCGTAGACTCATCGGGTGAAAGCGTGGCTCGTCTACACCCTGGCCCGGCTCGGCATCTTCGCCGTGGCCCTCGTCGTCCTGTTCGTCGTCGGTCTCCCCTGGTACTGGGCGACGATCGGCGCGGCGGTCATCGGGTTGCTCGTGTCGTACATCGCCCTGCCCGGGCTCCGAGGACAGGTGACCGCGAGCATCGCCGCCCGCCGTGGCCGCACCGCTCGCGACGCGGACAGCGACTTCGAGGACGACTTCGTCGACGCCGAGGACACCGAACCGGCCGTCCCGGGAACGCCCTCGGCCGAGGCCACCACGGCTGCACCGGGCGAGACCGCGATGCCCGCGTCGTCCGCGACCACCCCGGCCGCGTCCTCGGAGCCCACCGAGGCCGCACGACCGGCCGGTGACCGCGGACCGGACCCGGACCGCGACGCGGACTGACCGGCCCTGCGCTACGGCTGGATCGCGAGCGTGATCCCGAGCACGACGCCGAACGCCAGCGACGCGAACGACGACAGCTGCAGCGCGGTGATGAGTTCACGGGGCTTGCGGGACGACACCCCGATCGCGAGTGCCGGCAGGGCCAGCAGGAGCGAGAAGTACGCGAAGCCGGTCCGGAAGTACAGCAGCACGAACCAGAGCAGCGCGACGTACGGCAGCAGCAGGAACAGCGCGAACAGCACCCGTGCGACGGGACGGCCGACGACCACCGCGAGGGTGCGCTTGCCCGCCTGACGGTCCTCGTCGACGTCGCGGATGTTGTTCACCATGAGGACGGCGCAGGCGAAGAAGCCCGCCGCGACGGCTGCGGCCCACCCGCTCGTCGTCACCTCGCGGATCTGCACGAACTGGGTGCCGAGGACGGCCACCAGGCCGAAGAACACGAAGACGAAGACCTCGCCGAGCGCGTTGTAGCCGTAGGGCTTCTTGCCGCCCGTGTAGAACCACGCGGCGACGATGGCGGCGGCACCGACGAGCAGCAGCCACCAGAGCCCGGTCAGCAGCACGATGACGAGCCCCGCGAGGGCCGCGAGGCCGAAGAAGGTCAGCGCGACGACGAGCACGGTCCTCGGCTTCGCCAGTCCGGCCCCGGTGAGTCGAGCCGGGCCGACCCGGAACTCGTCGGTCCCCCGGACCCCGTCGGAGTAGTCGTTGCTGTAGTTCACGCCGATCTGCAGGAACAGCGCCACGGCGAGGGCGAGGAGCGCCACCGCGAGGTGGTGGTCCTTGCCGAGGTAGGAGCCGAAGTCACCGGGCTCGCCGCTGTCCACGAACGCCACACCGGTGCCGAGCACCACCGGGACGACGCCCAGGGTCAGCGTGCGCAGGCGGGCGCCGCCGATCCAGTCGCTGGCGGTCGCCTTCCGCTTCGTGCGCTGCGGGGCGGCGGCCTTCGCGGGGTTGCCGCTGCGGCCCTTCGACTGGGTCGTGTTCTTCGTACGTGCCACGGCCGACCATCGTACCGATGTCGGCCGTGCGTCCGTGGCCGCCCGGGCTGTCGAGGCGCCCGGGCCACCGGCGTGGCGCGTCCCCGGGACGGCCGCCGGTCCGGCGAGCGGGTCACCCGGCGTCGGCCAGGAGGCCCGGGACCATCTCGCCACGGCCGTCACCCCCGTCAGGCGGCCAGGCCGTCGTCGCCACCGGGCGGCGGGCCGTCGTCACCACCAGGCGGCCGAGCCATCGTCACCACCAGGCGGCCGGGCCGTCGCCCCCGTCAGGCGGCCGGGCCGTCGCCCCCGTCAGGCGGCCGGGCCGTCGCCCCGTCAGGCGGCCGGGCCGTCGCCCCCGTCAGGTAGCCGGGCCGTCGCCCCCGTCAGGCAGCCGGGCCGTCGCCACCGACAGGCAGCCGGGCCGTCGCCACCGACCTTGTCCCGTGCCACCGACGAGCCCGTCCGGCGGTCCGTCGCGCCACCGGGTCGGCACCGCGGTCGCGATCGAGCGGCCGTCGCTCCCGTCAGGCGCTCGGGTCCGCGATCGCCCGTACCGCGCGGCGGTCCGGCTTGCCCGACGCGAGCATCGGCAGGCGGTCCACGACCAGCACGTCGGCGGGACGGGCGGCCCGACCGAGGGCGTCGCCGACGAGGGCGCGCACGGTCTCGAGGTCGAGTGCCCGCTCCGTCACGACGACCGGCACCTCGCCCCACTCCCCCGAGGCGCGCCGGGTCACGACCGCGCCCTCGTGTCCCGCGATCCCGCGGACGATCCGCTCGACCGCGCCGAGCGGCACCTTCTCGCCGCCGGAGATGAGGACGTCGTCGAGCCGACCGAGCACGCGCACCCGGCCTGCGTCGACCTCGCCCGCGTCGCCCGTCCGGTACCACCGGAGTCCGTCGTGCTCGGTGAAGGTGCGCGCCGTCCGCTCGTGGTCGTCGAGGTAGCCCTCCGCGAGGACGGGCCCAGCGAGCAGCAGCTCCCCGTCGTCGACCGCGGCACGGACGGGCCCGAGTGGGACGCCGTCGTACACGCACCCCCCGCTCGTCTCGCTCGCGCCGTACGTCGTCACGACACGGACGCCCGCGGCTCGGGCGCGCTCCCGCAGCGGGACCGGTGTGGCCTGGCCGCCGACGAGGACCGCGTCGAGGGTCGCTGCCGCGGCGGTGGCGCGGGGGTCGTCGAGGACCCGGGCGAGCTGCACCGGGACGAGCGACGTGTAGCGGCGCGGCGCGGCCGGGCCGACGTCGAGCCGGGCGATCCCGTCGGCGAAGGCACCGGCGTCGAAGTGCCCGGCCGGGAGCACGACCGGGGTCGTCCCCGCGGTGATCGAGCGCGTCAGGACGTTGAGGCCCGCGATGTAGTGGGTCGGCAGCGCCAGCAGCCACGCGCCCGGACCGCCGAGGGCCGCGTCGGCCGCCGCCGCGCCCGCGAGGACGGCGTCCGACGACAGCGCGACGCGCTTGCCCGTCCCCGTCGAGCCGCTCGTCTCGACGACCAGGGCGACCCGTAGCCCGACGTGGGCCGGTGCCCGGTTCGGCAGCGCCGGGCCGCCCTCGGCGACGGGGAGCAGCGCGGGGCCGCCGGCGAGCGCCGCCTCCAGGCCGCGCAGCACGGCCAGCGGATCCGACGCGCTCAGCGCGACCAGCGGACGGGTCATCAGTAGTGCCAGGGGAAGGCGGTCCAGTCGGGCTCGCGCTTCTGCAGGAACGAGTCGCGACCCTCGACCGCCTCGTCCGTGCCGTAGGCCAGGCGCGTGGCCTCGCCCGCGAAGACCTGCTGCCCGACCATGCCGTCGTCGACGGCGTTGAAGGCGTACTTGAGCATCCGGATCGCGGTCGGCGACTTGCCCAGGATCGTCTCGCCCCAGCGGATCGCCTCGCGCTCGAGCTCGGCGTGCGGGACCACCTTGTTGACCGCGCCCATCTCGTACGCGCGCTGGGCGGAGTACTCCTCGGCGAGGAAGAAGACCTCACGCGCGAGCTTCTGTCCGATCTGACGGGCGTAGTAGGCACTGCCGTACCCGCCGTCGAAGGAGCCCACGTCGGCGTCGGTCTGCTTGAACTTCCCGTGCTCGGCGCTCGCGATCGTGAGGTCGCAGATCGCGTGCAGGGAGTGCCCGCCGCCGGCTGCCCACCCCGGGACGACCGCGATGACGACCTTGGGCATCACCCGGATGAGCCGCTGGACCTCGAGGATGTGCAGGCGCCCCATCGAGGCCTGCGCCGCTGCCGGGTCGATGCCCTCGGGCGGGGCGCCGTCGTCGCCGACGTACTGGTACCCGCTCCGCCCACGGATGCGCTGGTCGCCGCCGGAGCAGAACGCCCAGCCGCCGTCCTTCGGGCTCGGGCCGTTGCCCGTGAGCAGGACGACGCCGACCCGGGGGTCCTGGCGGGCGTCGTCGAGGGCGCGGTACAGCTCGTCGACCGTGCGCGGCCGGAACGCGTTGCGTACCTCGGGCCGGTCGAACGCGACGCGGACGATGCCCTGCGACACGTGCTTGTGGTACGTGATGTCGGTGAACTGCTCCGCGATCGGAGCCACGGTCCAGACGTCGGGGTCGAACAGGTCGGAGACAGGGGCAGCCATGCGTCCACCGTATCGCCGGGCGACGGTCGCGAGCCGTGGGGAACGGACGCTGTGGACGAGCCTGCGGCGCGTGCACCCTGTGGAGGAACGCCCCGCGGCGTCACATGCCGGTGAGCGCCTCGGGGGCCACGACCACGAGCAGGACGATGAGGATCACCGGGTTCGCGAAGAACGCCAGCACCACGCCGACGGCTCCGTACCACCGGCCGAAGGACCCGACGGCGGCGATGAACCCGAGCACGGCGGCGATCAGCGTCAGGAACACCACGACGAAGCAGATCCCGAAGGCGAAGGTCGTGTCCCCGCCCATGAACACCGCGAAGGCGCTCGCGTCGACCGCGGCCGAGACGATCGCCAGACCCAGCGCGATCTTGCCCACGATCGGGTTCCGGCGACGCTTCGCGGCGGCGAGGGTGCGCGTGTCGACGGTGTTCCGCTGCATCAGACGCTCGAAGTCCCCCGTGGCCCGACCGGTCGTCGAGCGCGCCGCGGCACCGTTCCGTCCGACGGCGCGGGCGGCAGCGGTCGAGGGCGCGGCCGCGCGCTGCGGTGCGTCCGGTCGGACGGCGGGGTCGGGGCGAGGAGCGGCCGTGGCCTTCGTGCGGCTCGTCGACGACGGGCCGGTGGCACGCGGTGCGCGCTGGTGCGGTTCCGGCACCGGCCCTCCCTCTGTGCTGTCCTGGTGTGCTGTGCTGCCCTGGTTCGGCTTGGCCGTCGATCCGGAGACCGACCGTCGCATGCTAGTGGCCGGCCCTGGCGGTCGGCTCCGAGGAACCGGCGGGCCGGCTGAACGCCTGACCGGCCGGCCCGCCGGTTCCTCGGAGACCCTGACCACGGAGACACAGGACGAGCGGACGAGGGGTCGCCGCGTGCGTGAGGATGGGGTGTGCTCCCCGACCTCGCCGACCTCACCGCCGATGCCCACGTCGTCGCGCTGCCGATGCGCGTCCGGTTCCGCGGCATCACCACGCGCGAGGCCCTCGTGCTGCGCGGTCCGGCCGGCTGGACCGAGTTCTCGCCGTTCGTCGAGTACGACGACGCCGAGGCCGCCGCATGGCTCCGTGCCACCGTCGACTTCGGCTGGACCGAGCACGAACCCGCGGCCGGGACGGTCCCGGTCAACGCGACCGTGCCGGCGGTCTCCCCCGACCAGGTGCCGGACCTGGTGGCGCGCTACCCGGGCTGCACCACGGCGAAGGTCAAGGTCGCCGAGCCGGGGACGACCCTCGAGGACGACGTCGCGCGCGTCGCGGCCGTCCGGCGGGTGATGGGCCCCGACGCCGCGGTCCGGGTCGACGCGAACGGCCTGTGGTCGGTCGAGCAGGCCGTGGCCGCCGTCGAGGCGCTCGCCCCGTACGACCTGCAGTACGCCGAGCAGCCCGTCGCGACGGTCGAGGGGCTCGCCGAGGTCCGTCGGCGCACGGCCGGGCTCGGCGTGCCGATCGCGGCGGACGAGAGCGTCCGGAAGACCGCCGACCCGCTCGCGGTCGCCCGCGCCGGGGCCGCCGACGTCCTGGTCGTCAAGGCCCAGCCCCTCGGCGGGATCAGCGCGGCACGGCGCATCATCGCGGAGGCCGGACTGCCCTGCGTCGTCTCGAGCGCGCTCGACACGTCGGTCGGACTCGGCATGGGGGCGTTCCTCGCGGCTGCGGCGATGACCCCCGGGTACGCCGCCGGTCTCGGCACCGCCGCCATGTTCACGGGCGACGTGACGGCTGCGCCGCTCCTGCCGGTCGACGGCGCCGTCCCCGTTCGTCGGGTCGAGGTGGCACGCGACCTGCTCGAGCGGCACGCCGCGGCTCCGGAGCGCCGAACCTGGTGGATGGACCGGCTCCGACGCACGCACGCGGTGCTCGCGGCCGGCTGACCCCCGGCGAGGACCGCCACGACCGGGCACGACGCGCCGCGGGGCCTGCGCCACATGGGCAGGACACGCCGCGGGCTCACGCCGAGTGGGCCCGAGAAGGCGCGCTCGCGCCCACCGACAGACATGTGCTGCCCGCTCAACGCGGCCGCCCGCGCGCCCGCGCGCGCCGCGCCCCGCGCACCACACGACGGACGGGAGGCGCGGTGCCGACCGGCACCGCGCCTCCCGTCCGGGGGTGGGTCGCGTCAGCGACCGGTGTGGGTCACAGACCCGAGTAGCTGTGCAGCCCCTTGAAGAACACGTTCACGACCGAGAAGTTGAACATCACCGCGGCGAAGCCGATCAGCGCCAGCCAGGACGACCGCGCACCACGCCACCCGCGGGTCGCTCGCGCGTGGATGTACCCGGCGTAGAGGACCCAGATGATGAAGGTCCAGACCTCCTTGGTGTCCCACCCCCAGTACCGACCCCAGGCGCGCTCGGCCCAGATCGCACCGGCGATGAGCGTGAACGTCCACAGCACGAAGCCGACGAGCAGCACGCGGTAGGTCAGGACCTCGAGCCGCTCGGCGTCGGGCAGGGTCTCCATGAACCGCAGCTGCTTCGACACCGGGCGCCCCTGGCGGTACGTCTGCACGAGCTGTGCGACCGCGAGCCCCGCGCCGAGGGCGAAGAAGCCGGTGCCGGCGATCGCCACGAACACGTGGATGACGAGCCAGTACGACTCGAGCGCGGGCACGAGCGGCCGGACCGGGACGTAGTAGTTCACCGTCGCGATGCCGAGCAGGATGATCGTGAGCCCGCTGATGAAGACGCCGAGGAACTTCAGGTTCTGCCAGAACTGCACGAGCAGGAAGATCAGCGTGATGAGCGCCGTGCCCGTCAGGGAGAACTCGAACATGTTGCCCCACGGCACCCGGTCGGCCGCGATGCCACGGAGCACGACGGCCGCGACGTGCAGGACGAGCGCCAGGACGGTCATCGCCATCCCGACCCGCTCGAACTTCGTGCCGCGTCCGCCCCGGCCGCCGTCGGTGGTCTCGTCGACCCGTTCCAGCACGACCGTGCCGCCCTGGACGGTCGCGACCGTCCGGGGCTCGGCGGCGGGCGCACGGCCGGCCGCCGCGGCGGTGACCTCACCCGAACGCTTCGCCATGTCCAGCGCGAACGAGATGAAGGCGATGACGTAGACCGCCATGGCCGAGTACGTCAGCACGACGGAGTACGTCGCCAGGTTCGTCGTCAAGTCGTTCACGCAGGGATCCTAACTCCGAGGTCCGACAGGTGGCGCCGGGCGATGTCCGCGACCGCGCGCTCGAGGTTGGGGTCCTCGCCACGGGCCAGGCCCGCGTACTCGAGGTCGTACTCGCCGTGCTCGGCACCGCGGCGCGGCACCGCCTTGACCCACACGCGGCGGCGCGGGACGAACAGCGAGGTGAGGAGGCCGAGCACCGCCAGGGCCGCGAAGCCCGCGACCCAGGCCTGCGACGGGTCGTGGTGCACGTCGAGGGAGACGTACCGCTTGACCCCGTCGAACGTGATCGACCCGGTGCCGTCCGGCAGCTGCTGTGTCTGGCCGGGCTTGAGCTCGATGCTCGCGGTCTTCGACTGCCGACCGGCGATCTGCTCGAGCCCGCTCGTGTCGAGCGAGTAGACGCTCTGCGGCACGCCGCTGTCGAGCCCGAGGTCGCCGCGGTACACCTGCAGCGTCAGCATCGGGTTCTGCGCGTCCGGGTAGGCGCTCGCGAACGCACCCGACCCGAGCTTCGAGGCCGTCGGGTAGAAGAACCCGACCATGCCGAGCTGCGACGGCTTCGCGTCCGGCACCTTGATGACGCCGGTCGAGGTGTAGTTCGAGTCCTCGGGCAGGAACGGCACGACGTCCTTGAACGCCACGTTGCCGTCCCCGTCGCGGACGGTGACCTGCATCGCGTAGCCGTTGCCGAGCAGGTACACGTTCGTCCCGCCGACGGACAGCGGCGCGTTGACGCCGAGTCGCTCGGTACGCTCCTGGCCGCCCTTCTCGCGGGCGGTCACCTCGGCCGTGTAGTCGAGCGGCTGTCCGAGGGCGTCGAGGTTGCGTTCCTCGTACGTCGTCGTGAACTTGTCGAGCGTCAGGTTGTAGCCCTGCAGGTCGGACTGGGTGAACCAGCGTCCCGGGTTGAACGAGTCGTACGAGCCGAGCACGTTCGAGAAGGTCTGCCCCTCGACGAGCAGGCGCTGCCCGGTGTAGCTGAAGCCGCCGCCGAGGCCGACCGCGACGAGCACACCGACGAGCGCGGTGTGGAAGACGAGGTTGCCGGTCTCGCGCAGGTAGCCGCGCTCCGCGCTGACCGAGTCGCCGAAGCGCTCGACGCGGTACCCGGACCGCTTGAGGAGCGCCGCGGCGCGCGTGATCGCGTGGTCGACGGACGGGAGGCCCGTGGCCGCGTCCGAAGTGCCGCCCGCGTCCGTCGTGCTGGTCGCGGGTGCGCCGGTGGCGGTGCTGGTCGCCGCGTTCGCGCTGGTCGCCGTCGCACCGGTCGCGGTGCTGGTCGCGCCGGTGACGGTCGTCGCGTCGACCGGCACCGACCGGTGGCCGGCGAGCCGACCGAGGCGGGCCGGGGTCCGCGGCGGACGGGTGCGGAGTGCCTGCCAGTGGTGCCGGGTGCGCGGCACGATGCAGCCGATGAGCGACACGAAGAGCAGCAGGTAGATCGCCGAGAACCACACCGAGGTGTACGTGTCGAAGACCTGGAGGGTGTCGAGCACCGGGAACAGCTGCGGGTGGTCGGCCTTGTACTGCACGACGCCGTTCGGGTCGGCCGTGCGCTGCGGGACGAGGGAGCCCGGGATCGCCGCGAGCGCGAGCAGCATGAGCAGGAAGAGCGCCGTGCGCATGCTCGTCAGCTGGCGCCAGAAGAACCGGACGTAGCCGGTGAAGCCCAGCTTCGGCTGGGTCACCCCGGCGTCGCCGGCGTCGTCGCCGCCCGTCGGGGCCGCGCTGTCGACGTGGTCGGAGGGCCGCATCGGGTCGCCGCCGGACACGGTGTCGGTGTCGCGGCCGGTGTCGGTGTCGCGGCCGGTGTCGGCGTCGCGGCCGGCGTCGGTGTCGCGGCCGGCGTCGGTGTCGCGGCCGGCGTCGGTGTCGGTGTCGCGGTCAGACTGCGGGGACATAGCTCTGGATCACCGCCCCGACGCTCGACATGACGGCCGACCAGATCCCGGTGACCATGAGCAGACCGATGACGATCAGGATCGCTCCTCCGATGATGTTGACAGTGCGCATGTGGCGCTTGACGGCCCGGATCGCGCCGGTCGCCCACCCGGCGCCGACGGCGACGAGGACGAACGGGACACCGAGGCCGATGCAGTACGCGACGCCGAGCCACATGCCCTGCCAGGCACTGCCGGTCTGCACGCTGAGCAGGTTGATCGCGGCGAGCGTCGGGCCGAGGCACGGCGTCCAGCCGAGCCCGAACACGATGCCGAGCAGGGGCGCCCCGACGAGCCCGGTCGCGGGCGTCCACGACGGCTTGATCGTGCGCTGCAGGAACGTGAACCGGCCGACGAACACGAGGCCCATCGCGATCACGACGATGCCGAGCACCTGCGTGATGAGGTCACGCCAGCGGACGAGCCAGAAGCCGAGCGCGCCGAAGACGGTCGTGTAGGCCACGAACACGGCGGTGAAGCCGAGCACGAACAGCAGGACGCCGAGCACGACGCGACCGCGACGCTGCCCGCCCTCGGCGATGCCGCCGACGTACCCGAGGTAGCCGGGCACGAGGGGCAGGACGCACGGGGACAGGAACGAGACGAGGCCCGCGAGCGCGGCCACGGGCAGCGCGACGAGCATCTGCCCGCTGAGGATCGCGTCGGCGAAGGGGTTGCCGGACACGGGTCAGGAGGCCTTGCCGCTGAGCTCGTCGCCCACCAGGGTCTGCAGGATGCTCGGGCCGTCGACGGCGCCGAGCACGCGGGCGGCGACGCGGCCCTGCTTGTCGAGCACGATCGTCGCGGGCACCGCGTTCGGCGCGATCTGGCCGGACAGGGCGAGCTGCACGGTGCCGGTCTTCGCGTCGAGCACGGTCGGGTAGTCGACCCCGAAGGTGCGCTCGAACGCGGCGGCGGAGCCCTCCTCGTCGCGGACGTTCACGCCGACGAACGCGACGTCCTGGCCCTGGTACTGGTCGTGCACCTGGTTGAGGTACTTCGCCTCGGCGCGGCACGGCGGGCAGCCCGCGTACCAGAAGTTCAGGACGACGACCTTGCCGCGCAGGTCCTTCGCCGAGATGGTGTCGCCGTCGGTGTCCTTCGCGGTGAAGTCGACCGGGTCCTTCCGGTCGGCAGCCGAGACCTCGGTCACCGCGCCGTCGCCGGAGATGTAGTTCTGCGTGGTCCCGCTGCCGTACTGCTTCGACAGCGAGTCGTTCGACGAGCACCCGGCGAGCGCCAGCGCGGCGATCAGTGCGGTGGCAGCGACGGTGGCGATGCGCGTGCGGGGGGTCATCAGACTGCTCCTTCGTCGACGGCGGACGCACGCAGCGCGTACGCCGGGTCCGCGTACCCGACCTCGGTGAAGCGGCCGGGCGAGGTGGCGGGTGCACGCTCGACGGTCGTGATGCTCGACAGGTCGCACCGGCGCTTGCGCGGGTCGTGCCAGAGCGGCTCCCCCGCGAGCTTGCGGTGCACGGTCCAGATCGGCAGCTGGTGGCTGACGAGGACGACGTCGCCCTCGTCGACGCTCTCCCACGCCGTGGTGACGGCCGCGAGCATGCGGTTCGCGATCGACTCGTAGGCCTCGCCCCAGCTCGGGCGGAACGGGTTCGCGATCCAGGGCCACTCCGTGGGGCGGCCGATCGAGCGCTTCGTGAAGCCCGGTCGCTGTCCCTCGTAGCGGTTCGTCGGCTCGATGAGCCGCTCGTCGAGGGCGACCTCGAGGCCGTACGCGGCGGCCCACGGCGCGGCGGACTCCTGGGTGCGCTGGAGCGGCGAGGCGACGATCCGACGGACGTCGACCCCGGCGTCCTTCCAGGCGGTGGCGGAGGCGAGGGCCATCCGGGCACCGAGTTCGCTCAGACCGAAGCCGGGGAGCCGGCCGTAGAGCACTCGCCCCGGGTTGTGGACCTCGCCGTGCCGGACGAGGTGGATCCGTGACGCGGGCATGGGTTCCAGTCTAGGTCGGTCTGCGCTTCCCACCGGCCGCCCAGGGGATTCACCGGATGCGGGACCGCTCAGCCCAGCCGCCCGGTGAGTCGACCGTGCAGCGCGGTCGAGGCCGTGTTCAGGTGCACGACCTCGACCGTGCTTCCGTGCTTCGCGTACCGCTGCTCGACGCCGTCGAGGGCGGCGACCGTGCTGGCGTCGAAGACGTGCGCGTCGGACATGTCCACGACGACGTGCTCCGGGTCCTCGGCGTACGAGAACCGGGTGACGAGGTCGTTCGACGACGCGAAGAACAGGGCGCCGCGCACCCGGTACCGGACGGTGTGCTCGTCGACGGGTTCGCGGACGACCGACACCACGTGCGCGGCCCGACGGGCGAAGACGAGCGCGGCGACGACGACGCCGACCAGGACGCCGGTCGCGAGGTTGTCGGTCGCGACGACCACGACGACGGTGACGAGCATGACCGCGGTCTCGCCGAGCGGCATGCGCCCGAGGGTCCGCGGTCGGATGCTGTGCCAGTCGAAGGTGGCGACGCAGACCATGAGCATCACGGCGGTGAGCGCGGCCATCGGGATCTGCGCCACGACGTCGTGCAGCACGATCGTGAGCACGAGGACGGACACCCCGGCGACGAAGGTCGACACCCGGGTGCGCGCCCCGGCGGTCTTCACGTTGATGACGGTCTGGCCGATCATGGCGCACCCGCCGGTCCCGCCGAAGAAGGCCGAGGCGATGTTCGCGATCCCCTGCCCCCAGGACTCACGCCAGGCGCTCGACCGGGTCTCGGTGATCGCGTCGACGAGCTGCGCGGTGAGGAGCGTCTCGATGAGCCCGACGAGCGCGACGCCGAACGCGTACGGCGCGACGACCTGCAGCGTCGCCAGGTCCAGCGGCACCGTGATCCCGGAGAACCCGGGCAGGGCGGTCGGCAGCGATCCCTCGTCGCCGACCGTCGGGACCGCGATGCCGAACACCATCGTCATCGCGGTGACGACGACCACCGCGATGAGCGGTGCGGGCACCGCCTTCGTCAGGAACGGGAACGCGACGATGATCCCGACGCCGAGCGCGGTCAGGGGCCAGACGACGAACGGGACGTCGTGCCCGAGCAGGTTCGGCAGCTGCGCGGTGAAGATGAGGATCGCGAGGGCGTTCACGAACGCGACGTTGACGCTCCGCGGGATGAAGCGCATCAGCCGGGCGACCCCGAGGAACCCGAGCACGAGCTGGAACACGCCGCCGAGCACGATCGCGGGCACGAGGTAGGCGATGCCGTGGTCGCGGACGAGCGGCGCGATCACGAGCGCGACCGAGCCCGCCGCGGCCGAGATCATCGCGGGCCGACCGCCGACGACCGAGATCACGACCGCGATGACGACGCTCGAGAACAGGCCGACCGCGGGGTCGACCCCGGCGACGACCGAGAACGAGATCGCCTCGGGGATGAGGGCCAGCGCGGTCACGACGCCGGCGAGGACCTCCCGCGTCAGCAGGCGCGGCGAGCGCAGGGCGTCGAGGACCCGCGGCGGGGTGGGGGCGTGCGTGATCGTGGTCATCGCCCGCAACCCTACCCTCACGTGAGGGTAGGGTTGCGCACGGCCCCACCGGGCACGGTCGACGGGGCACGGAGGGAGGTCTGCCACGATGGCGGACGTGAAGGACGAGCACGGCACGGACACCATGCACATCGGCGAGCTCGCCGAACGCGCCGGGATGTCCCTCCGGACGATCCGGCACTACGACGAGGTGGGTCTCCTGGTGCCGAGCGCCCGCACGTCCGGCGGCTTCCGCGTGTACACCGCGCAGGACCTCGAGCGCCTGCTCGTCATCCGTCGGATGAAGCCGCTCGGCTTCACGCTCGACGAGATGCGCGAACTGCTCCGCGTCGTCGACGCGCTCGCCACCGCGGGCCCGGCCGAGGAACGCGCGCTCGCGGCCCGGCTCGACGAGTACCTCGCCGACGCCCGGGAACGCCACGCGAAGCTCGTCGAGCGCGCCGGCATGGCCGAGGAGTTCATCGGCACCCTCGGTACGCTCCGCGCAGCCCTCCCCTGAGCGCACCCGCCGCAGCCCACCCCTGGCCGCGCCCACGGCGGGACGGAGGCCGTAGACTCGACGACCGTGATCGAACGCACCCGCATCGCCGACCTCGCCGCCCGCCCGGAGGGCCCCGTCTCCGTCGCCGGATGGGTGGAGACCGTCCGCGACCAGAAGAAGGTCCAGTTCGTCGTGCTCCGCGACGAGTCCGGCGCAGCGCAGCTGGTGAACCCCGCCACGCGCGAGGCCGAGGACGGCGACGACGCCGCCCAGGCCGCCCTCGCCACGACGAACGCGATCTCCGGCCTGGCGCACGGCACCTTCGTGCACGTGCAGGGCACCCTCAAGCACGACGAGCGCGTCAAGCTCGGCGGCCTCGAGGTCAAGGTCGGCTCGCTCGAGGTCGTCAGCGCGGCGATCCCGGAGACGCCGATCGCCGACGACTCCTCGCTCGACAAGCGCCTCGACTGGCGCTTCCTCGACCTGCGCAACCGCAAGCAGAACCTCATCTTCCGCATCCAGACGACGATGGAGCACGCGTTCCGCACCTACTGGGTGGAGCGCGACTACATCGAGGTGCACACCCCGAAGCTCATGGCGTCGCCGTCCGAGTCGCGGGCCGAGCTCTTCCAGCTCGAGTACTTCGAGACGACCGCCTACCTCGCGCAGTCGCCGCAGAACTTCAAGCAGATGGCACAGCCGGCCGGCTTCGGCGCCGTGTTCGAGATCGCCGACGCCTTCCGTGCCGACCCGTCGTTCACGAGCCGCCACGCGACCGAGTTCACGAGCGTCGACGCCGAGTTCTCGTGGATCTCCTCGCACGAGGACGTCATGGCGATGCAGGAGGAGCTCCTGGTCGCCGGCTTCACCGCGGTCAAGGAGAAGCACGGCAAGGACATCGAGGAGGTCTTCGGCTTCGAGTTCGTCGTCCCGACCGCCCCGTTCCCCCGCGTCACCCTGGCCGACGCCCGGAAGATCGTCGCCGACAGCGGCTACGAGGTCGTCCGTGCGGACGGTGACCTCGACCCCGAGGGCGAGCGTCGCGTCGCCGCGTGGGCCAAGGAGACGCACGGCTCCGAGTTCGTCTTCGTGACGGACTACGACGCCTCGATCCGGCCGTACTACCACATGCGCCACGAGGACGACCCGACGCTCACGAAGAGCTACGACCTCATCTTCAACGGTGCCGAGATCTCGACCGGCGCGCAGCGCGAGCACCGCGTCGACACCCTCGAGGCGCAGGCCGTCGAGAAGGGTCTCGACCCGGAGGAGCTCGGCTGGTACCTCGACTTCTTCCGCTACGGCGTCCCGCCGCACGGTGGCTTCGGCATGGGCCTCGCGCGCGTGCTCATGCTCGCCCTGCACGAACCGTCGATCCGCGAGGTCACGTACCTGTTCCGGGGCCCGACGCGCCTGACCCCGTAGTCCCCCGGACCACGACACAGCGGCCACCCTCCGGCAGGAGGGTGGCCGCTGTCGCGTCCGGGCCGGGAGGCGCGGCTCAGCTCCGCCAGTCGATGGCGGCCCGCTGCGACACGAGTCCGCGGATCTCGGCTGCCGCGGCCTGGTGCTCGGGGTGCACCTGGTACGCGTCGAGTCCGGCGAGGTCGTCGAACGTCGCCACGACGGCCACGTCGTGGTTCTTCCCCGGGGAGGCCACGTTCTCGACGACCTCGAGGGAGCGGATCGACCCGACGGTCCCGACCAGGCCGGTCAGCAGCGTCCGGATGCGGTCGATCGACGCGGCGCGGTCGAGGTCCTCGCGCAGGGTCCAGGAGACGACGTGGTGGATCATGCGCGGGCTCCCGCCTGCTCGAGGGCGCGGCGGAGCCGGTCGGCGTCGACGTGCCAGTTGCTGTGGACGCGGCCGTCGACCAGGACCACCGGGATGTCCTCGGCGTACTCCTCGCGCAGGGCGTCGTCGTCGAGGATCGACCGTTCCTCGAGGGTGACGCCGGGGTGCTCGGCGACGACCTGCTCGACGATCGGTCGGGCGTCGTCGCAGAGGTGGCAGCCGGGCTTGGTCAGCAGGGTCACGGCGGGCATGTCCACCACCCTAGCCCGCGGCCGTCGGCGGCACGGAGCGCCCCCGGGAACACGAAAGCCCCGGCGGACCGGGGCTTCGAGTGCAAGTTCGGGACTTACTTCTTGTTTCGACGCTGGTGGCGCGTCTTGCGCAGGAGCTTGCGGTGCTTCTTCTTCGCCATGCGCTTGCGACGCTTCTTGATGACTGAACCCATAGTGGACCTCGCTCGGAACGATGCTGATGTGTGGACACCGGGCCCGAAGAGACCGCGGAAAATCAACCCGGCCGAGTCTAGCGGAGCGCGGCGGCCGTGTCGAACGAGCGTCAGCCGACGTCGGCGACGCCCCCGCCGCGGAGCATCTCGGCAACCGCCGCCTCGGGCACGCGGAACGACCGGCCGAAGCGGATCGCCGGGAGCTCGCCGGCGTGGACCATGCGGTAGACGGTCATCTTGGAGACCCGCATCATCTCGGCGACCTCAGCGACGGTGAGGAAGCGCACGTCGTCGAAACTGCCGGTCATGGTCCGCCTTCGGGTGACCCGTGCGGTGCACGGGGTTGGTGTGACCTGTGTGGTCACCGCAACTGTAGGGCTCCGCGGGTCGCCGTGTCCAGGAACCACGGAGGTCGCGTCCAGACCGTCGGGTCAGTCGTCCTCGCCGCGTCGCGTGAACCGCTTCCGACTGCTCTCGACGACGCGCTCCCAGCCCTGCTGCGCGCCGGAGAACGCGGCCGTGGCCCGGTACGACGCCTCGGCCATCACGCGCCCGAGCTCGTTGCCGACCTCGACGGTGGCCTTGCCTGCACCCGCACTGCGTCGGACCGAGACCGGCTGCCCGTCGAGCGTCCACGCGGTCGTCGCCGGGGTCCCGTCGGCGTCCACGGCCCCGGTGAACGGCAACACCCACTCCTCGAGGCGCACGAGCGGCTCCGGGTCGAGTCGGTAGAAGCGGTGCTGGCCCTCCTCGCGGGTGGACACCAGGCCGTTGTCGCGCAGTACGCGGAGGTGCTTCGACACGGTCGGCTGGCTCACGCCGAGCTTCGCGACGAGCTGCCCGACGCTGAGCTCCCCGCCGGTGGCGTCCGCGCCGTACGCGGCCAGCAGCGCGCCGAGCAGCTCGCGGCGGGTCGGGTCCGCCACGACGGTGAAGATGTCGGCCATGGCGGCAAGGCTATCCGGGCCGGAGCGCATGTACCATGACCGCTGTCCTCGCCCCTGTTCCCCGGGAGACGCACGCATGCTCGACCGGCACGAGCCGCTGACGCCGCACGTGAGCGCGTCACGGGCCCAGGCGAACCGGTTCGCGGCCGTCCTGCGGTCGTCGCCCTCGCGGCTGGCGATCCTGGTGTTCATCGCGCTGGTGTTCCTGTTCACGTTCCTGTTCATGACCCCGGTCGCGGCGGCGGACGGCACCACGACGCACTTCTCGGACGCCCTGTTCACGGCCGCGTCGGTGGTCTGCGTCACGGGGCTGTCGACGGTCGACATGGCGACGCACTGGTCGGTGTTCGGCAAGACCCTCGTGGTGATCGGCACCCAGATCGGCGCGGTCGGCGTCCTGACCTTCGCCTCGATCCTCGGACTGGTCGTCACGCGCCGGCTCGGGCTGCGCGCCAAGCTCATCGCGGCCGGGGACTCGAACCCGCTGCGCACGCACCACGGCGCGGTGCCCGAGGGCCAGGCCGTGCGGCTCGGCGAGGTCGGCACGCTGCTGCTCACCGTCGCGGTGAGCACCCTGACCATCGAGGTCGCGGTCGGCCTGCTCCTGCTGCCGTCGGTGCTCGTCGCCGGCTACCCGTTCTGGACCGCGGTCGGCGACGCGTTCTACTACTCCGCGATGGCGTTCACGAACACGGGCTTCGCGCCGAACGCCGACGGCCTCGCGCCGTTCACCCACGACTACTGGTTCCTGTCGCTCCTGATGCTGGCCGTGGTCCTCGGGTCGATCGGCTTCCCGGTGATCCGCACCCTCACGAAGCAGCTGCGGACCCCGCGCCGCTGGCCCATCCACGTCAAGCTCACCCTGACCACGAGCGCGGTCCTGCTCCTGCTCGGCGCGATCGTCTACACCGCGCTCGAGGCGTCGAACCCGCGCACGCTGGGCAGCGAGGGCGCCGGCCACACCGCGTTCCAGGCGCTGTTCTTCTCTACCATGACCCGGTCCGGGGGCTTCGCCACGATCGACGTCGAGCAGATGCACGGTGCGAGCCTCCTGGTCACCGACATGCTCATGTTCATCGGCGGCGGGTCCGCGTCGACCGCGGGCGGCATCAAGGTCACGACCCTGGCCGTGCTCTTCCTCGCGGCCGTGGCCGAGGCGCGCGGACGCCGGAGCATGGAGGCGTTCGGCCGACGCATCCCCTCCGACGTGCTCCGCGTCGCCGTCGCCGTCGTGCTCTGGGGTGCGACGATCGTCGCCGTCGCCACGGTCGTGCTGCTGCAGATCACCGGGGACTCGCTCGACCGCGTGCTGTTCGAGGTGATCTCGGCGTTCGCCACGTGCGGGCTGTCCTCCGGGATCTCCGGCGAACTGCCCGAGTCCGGCAAGTACGTCCTCGCCGCCACCATGTTCCTGGGCCGGGTCGGTACAGTGACGATCGCCGCCGCCCTGGCCGCCAGCCAGAGCCGACAGCTGTTCCGTCGTCCCGAGGAGAGGCCCATCGTTGGCTGACCGCCGCGCAGCACGCGCCGACCGCCGTACCCCGCACCCCGCCACCGGTGCCGTCAGCCACGACGCACCGGTCCTCGTCCTCGGCCTCGGCCGCTTCGGCGCCGCGACCGCGGGGCAGCTCGAGCGCCAGGACCGCGAGGTCCTCGTCGTGGACACCGATCCGGGACTGGTGCAGAAGTGGTCCGACCGCGTCACGCACGCGGTCCAGGCCGACGCCACCGACATCGACGCCCTCCGCCAGATCGGCGCGCAGGACTTCGCGATCGCCGTCGTCGCGGTCGGCTCGCACCTCGAGTCGAGCGTGCTCATCACGTCGAACCTCGTCGACCTCGGCATCCCGCAGATCTGGGCGAAGGCGGTCAGCCGGTCGCACGGCACGATCCTGTCCCGGATCGGCGCGAACCACGTCGTCTACCCGGAGCGCGAGGCCGGCGAGCGTACCGCCCACCTGGTGTCCGGTCGGATGCTCGACTTCATCGAGTTCGACGACGACTTCGCGGTGGTCAAGATGCACCCGCCGCGCGCGGTCCGCGGCAAGGACCTCGCGACGACGGTGATCCGCACGCGGCACGGTCTGACCGTCCTCGGCATCAAGACGCCCGGCAAGGCCTTCGTCCCGGCGACCCCGGACAGCGTCATCGGCGAGGACGACGTCATCATCGTCTCCGGCACCGAGACCGACCTGGAGCGCTTCGCCGCCCTGGAGTAGCCCAGGACGGACGGGAGGCCCGTGGCGGGCCCGCCACGGGCCTCCCGTCCGTCCCGCGCCCCGTCCCGGACCGGCGCCCGCGTCGACGACGGCGGGCACGCCCGCACGGTGCGCGGCAGCGCCGCGTCAGGAGCGGGCGATCTCCTCGGCACGCGCGATCGCGGCGCGCGACGCCCGCTCGAGCGTCCCGGCCAGGTCGGCCTCCTCGAGCACGGCGACCGCGCGCTCGGTGGTGCCCTTCGGGCTGGTGACCGCGCGGCGCAGGTCGGCCGGCTCGCGACCGGAGGCGGCGAGCAGCTCGACCGCACCGCGGAGCGTGCCCTGGACCATCGTCGCGGCCTGGTCGTGGTCGAAGCCGAGCGCCTCGGCGGCACGCTGCCACTGCTCGACGAGCAGGAACACGTACGCCGGCCCGGAGCCGGAGACCGCGGAGAGCGCGTCGAGCTGGTCCTCGGGAACGCGGATGACCCGTCCGGACGCGGCGAAGACGGCCGAGGCGAGCGCGATCGCGTCCTCGTCGCCGGACGCGCCCGCGCTGATGCCGGTGACGCCGTGACCGACCCCGATCGGCGTGTTCGGCAGCGCCCGGACGACCCGGACCCCGGCGGGCACGCGGGCCTCCATCGCGGCGAGGGTGGTGCCGACCGCGACGCTCACCACGACCGTGCCCGGACTGAGCGACGCGGCGACCTCGTCGAGCAGGTCGGCGATCGCGTACGGCTTCACGCCGAGCACGAC
Source organism: Curtobacterium sp. MCBA15_004 (assembly GCF_001865055.2). Taxonomy (NCBI): domain Bacteria; kingdom Bacillati; phylum Actinomycetota; class Actinomycetes; order Micrococcales; family Microbacteriaceae; genus Curtobacterium; species Curtobacterium sp. MCBA15_004. The sequence continues at coordinate 2,602,181 of NZ_CP126266.1, forward strand.
GAGCCCGGCCCCGCGGACGGCGGCCCGGTTCGCGTCGGCGTCCGTCTCGGTGGCCGTCGCGGCGAGCCCGCGCTCCCGGTGCGCGGCGGCGGACGCCTCGGACCGGGTGGTCAGCACGACCGTCGTGGGGTCGAGCCCCGCCGCGAGGAGGCCGTCGAGGACCGCGCCGGACATGGAGCCGACGCCGAGCATGGCGGTGCGGGGCAGTTCGATCGTCATGCTCCCGACCCTACCGACGGCCCACGCCTAGGATCGGGCACCAGGTCACGAGAACAGGGGTCACTGTGAGCGCTTCCGGAGGCAACCGCGCGGTCCTCGCCGCACTCGGTGCGAACGTCGGCATCGCGGTCGTCAAGTTCGTCGCCGCGGCGATCAGCGGGTCGGCGGCGATGCTGGCGGAGGGCGTGCACTCGCTCGCCGACTCCGGCAACCAGCTGCTGCTGCTCCTCGGCGGACGCCGGGCGCGCGCGGCGGCCGACCAGGAGCACCCGTTCGGCCACGGCCGCGAGCGCTACGTGTCGGCCTTCGTCGTCTCGATCGTGCTGTTCAGCGTGGGCGGTGTGTTCTCGCTCCTCGAGGGCATCGACAAGCTCCGCGACCCGCACCCGCTCGAGAACTGGTGGCTGCCGGTCGCGGTGCTCGTCGTCGCGGTCGGGCTCGAGGGCTTCTCGCTCCGCACCGCCGTCCGCGAGTCCCGGCCGCACAAGGGCACGCAGTCGTGGGTGCAGTTCGTGCGCCGGGCGAAGGCGCCCGAGCTCCCGGTCGTGCTCCTCGAGGACACCGCCGCCCTGACCGGCCTGGTGTTCGCACTGCTCGGCGTCGGGCTGACGGCCGTGACCGGCAACGGGGTGTTCGACGCGGTCGCGACGATCCTCATCGCGCTGCTGCTCATCGCGGTCGCCCTCGTGCTCGGCGTCGAGACGAAGAGCCTGCTCGTCGGCGAGGGAGCGACGCCCGGCGACGTCGAGCGGATCCGGGCCGCGGTGCTCGACGGCCCCGAGGTCGACGCGATCGTGCACCTGAAGACCCTGTACCTGGGCCCGGACGAGCTGATGGTCGGCATGAAGGTCGCCGTCGACGGCGACCGACGGCTCGGTGACGTCGCCGCCGGCATCGACGCGGTCGAGCAGCGCATCCGCACCGCCGTCCCCGCTGCCCGGGTGATCTACGTCGAGCCGGACGTGCAGCGCACCGGACCGCGTCCGCCCACCGAGGCGATCGTCATCCGCGCGGCGGACTGACGCCGGGCGGTCCGCGGCGGTCAGCGTCGCGCGCGGCGGTCGGCGCCGCCCGCGGCGGTCAGCGCCGCTCGCGGAAGAACGTGTCGAGCAGCGCGGCGCACGCCTGTTCGCGGACACCGCCGACCACCTCGGACCGGTGCGGCAGCCGACGGTCGCGGGCGATGTCGTAGACGCTCCCGCTCGCCCCCGCCTTCGGGTCCCAGGCGCCGAACACGACCCGCGGCACCCGGGCGGCGAGGACCGCTCCCGCGCACATCGGGCACGGCTCGAGCGTCACGACGAGGGTGTGCTCCTCGAGGTGCCAGTCCCCCGTCGCCGCCGCTGCTGCACGGAGCGCGAGCACCTCGGCGTGCGCGGTCGGGTCCTGCCGCGCCTCGCGTTCGTTCCGGCCGGTGGCGACCACCCGCCCAGCCGCGTCGAGCACGACGGCGCCCACTGGCACGTCGCCGGTCGCCAGGCACGCGCGCGCCTCGTCGAGTGCACGGTCCATCGCGTCGAGCCAGGGACGAGCGGCAGGGTCTTCCACGCGTCGATCCTGCCCCATCGGCACGGTACGCTCGACACCATGCGAGTCCACGTCGCCGACCACCCGCTCATCACCCACAAGCTCTCGGTGCTCCGCGACCGGACCACACCCTCCCCCACCTTCCGCGCGCTCACCGAGGAGCTCGTCACGCTCCTCGCCTACGAGGCCACGCGGAACGTCCGGGTCACCGCGACCCCGATCGACACCCCGGTCGCCCACACCATGGGCGTCGCGATCGCGAAGCCCCGCCCGCTCGTCGTCCCGATCCTGCGCGCCGGGCTCGGCATGCTCGAGGGCATGGTCAAGCTCGTCCCGACGGCCGAGGTCGGCTTCCTCGGCATGGCCCGGAACGAGGACACCCTCGAGCCGCAGACCTACGCCGAGCGCCTGCCCGACGACCTGTCCGGCCGGCAGTGCTTCGTCCTCGACCCGATGCTCGCGACCGGCGGCACCCTCGCCGCGGCGATCGACTTCCTGTTCGCACGCGGCGCGGAAGAGGTCACCTGCGTGTGCATCCTCGGAGCACCCGAGGGCCTCGCGGCCGTCGAGCAGGCCGTCGGCGACCGCAACGTGTCGATCGTCCTCGGGGCGCTCGACGAGAAGCTCGACGACAACGGCTACATCGTGCCGGGCCTCGGCGACGCCGGTGACCGCCTCTACGGGCTCGCCGAGTAACCACCCGGCCCGTTCCGGACGAACGCCCCGCGGCACGCCGCGGGGCGTTCGTCGTCTCCCCCACCGTGTCGCAGGCGGCGGTCCCGGTGACGGCGGACGGGAGGCGCGGTGCCGGTCCGCCACGCGCCCTGCGTCGTCCGCGCGCGTCCGGACCGACCCTGCGGATCGCACGCGCGCCTCCCGGCCGCGCGCCTGCCGTCCGGACCCGCCGTGCGGGCCGCACCCGCGCCTCCCGGCCGTCCGCGCACCGTCCGGACCCGCCCTGCGGGCCGCACCCGCGCCTCCCGCCCTGCGGGACGGGGCCCTGTCCACTCCCACCCACCGTCCGTGCGGACGGTTGACAGCGTGTTGGTATACCGCCGATACTCATCCCATGACTGCGAACCCGTCCACCCGCGTCCTCCCAGAGGCACAGGGGACCGTCGGCACGATGATGCCGACGACGGTGGTCATGCGTTGTCGAATGTGTGCCTGATCGGTACCCGTTCCAGCCGGATCCCCCGCGACGCCACCCCGGTCGCGAGCGCGTGATCCCCAGGTGACGACCACCTCGACGACGCCGTCGGTCCTCCGACCACAGCCATCCTCGACGTCAGTCCGTCCCCGTACTCCCGGTGTGCCCCGGTCCCGTCCGGACCGCGGGGCACCGCGGCGACCAGCCGCACCCGGACCGACGCATCCGCACCGCCGCGCAGCACCGCCGCGCAGCTCCCGCAGGGAAGAACCACCATGTCGCTCACGCTCACCCAGCCCCGCACCGTCCTCCGCACCGCAGCCCCGGCCGCGACCGACCTCGGCACCGTGACGCCGATCCGCGCACGCCGCACGCCGGCCGCGCCGCCCGCACCGAGCGCCGTGCCCACCAGCCCCGTCGTCGCACCGCAGCGGAACCGGGCCCTGCCCGAGGGGACCGAGGCACGTGGCTTCGCGCTGTACGTCGGCATCGACGAGGCGGCCGCCGCCGCAGCCGGCACGACGCTCGCCGCCGTGGTCGAGCAGCTCAAGGCCCTGACCGCGCAGCTCGTGCCGTCCGCGCAGACGTACGCCGCGGTGGCCGTGGCCGCCGAGGGCAGCGGCGGCCGCGACGTCGACGTGGTCCGCCTCGCGCTCCAGGACCGGTCCGCGGTGGCCGCGCGCAAGCAGGCCGTCGAGCCGGAGCCCGAGGAGACGGGCGTCGTCATCGACATCTCCCGCAAGCGCGTCACGCTCGACGGCGAGGCCGCTCCGCTGACGTACAAGGAGTTCGAGCTCCTGCAGTTCCTCGTCCTGCGCGAGGGCCAGACCGTCGACCGGGCCGCGATCATCGAGGGCCTGTGGTCGGACGACGAGGACGAGACGCCGAACGAGCGCACGATCGACGTGCACGTGCGACGCCTCCGGTCCAAGCTCGGCGCCTTCGAGGAGATCGTCCGCACCGTTCGCGGCGTGGGCTACCGCTTCGACCGGCACGCGGACGTCGCGGTGCGCTACGCCTCCACCCCGTCCCCCGACCTGTTCTGAGCCGCCGACCTCCGACGCGCTCGATCGCTGCCCGCGGTGCGCCGCCGCGCTCGGCGACGGTCCGTGGGCGGCACGCGGCCGGGCGCTGATGGTCCGTACGGGCCGCTCCCGGTGAACTCGCAGCGAACGACCGCCGCGAAGGCTGGCGCGCCGTTACCGCAGCGTTATACAGTCGGTTCCGCAGGCAGTGTTTGCTGTGGCACGGCCTGTGGAATGTGATTGCAGGACACTCTTGGTGCAAGGGAGAGGGCCGGTCGCTCAGAAGGCGACCGGCCCTCGTCACGTCCCGGGGTCCCCGTCACGGCCCGGGCCGCACCGTCGCGTGCCGGGCGTCCCGTCACGCCCCGGGCCCCGTCACGCGGTCGTGCCCGTGCTCGCGTCCCGCTCCGGTCCCCGCGGGTCCTGTCCCCCGTCGCCGCGCCGAGCCGGGTGTCGTGTCCCCGCCCCTCGGTAGTGTGGAGCGACCGTTGGACCGGAGGGAACGCGATCGTGGACGAGTCACGCCGCAGCGACAAGGCGACAGCCGTCGCGGCCTGGGAAGCACTGTTCCGGGCGCAGGTGACGGTGATGCGTGCGCTCAACGCCGACTTCCCCGGCGGGGAGATCTCGTTCAACGAGTACGACGTGTGCTTCAACCTGTCGACCCAGCCCGAGCGCCGCTGCCGCATGCGCGAGCTCACCGGGCACCTGCTCCTCACCCAGCCGAGCGTCAGCCGCCTCGTGGAACGCCTGGCGGCACGCGGCATCGTCGAGAAGCAGCCGGACCCGTCCGACGCCCGCGGGGTCATCGTCGCCCTGACCGCGCACGGGTTCGACGTCTACCGCTCGGTGGCCGTGCAGCACGCGCAGACCATCGCCGACCAGGTCGGCGCCGGTCTCGACGACAACGAGCTCCGGACGCTCACCGAGCTGTGCACGAAGCTCCGTGTCGCCGCCGGTGACCGACCGGCCCGTCGCACCCGTCCCACGGCGGACGCGGTCGTCGCATGAGCGGCGCGCTCGTCTGGCTGCGCGAGGACCTGCGCCTCGCCGACAACCCCGCGCTCCGCGCCGCGATCGACCACGGCGGCCCCGTGACCGTGGTGGTCGTCCTCGACGAGGACTCCCCCGGCATCCGCCCGATCGGCGCCGCCAGCCGGTGGTGGCTGCACCAGTCCCTCGGCGCCCTCGACGCCGACCTCCGGGCACGCGGGTCGCGTCTCGTGCTGCGGCGCGGCAGTGCGGCCGAGGTCGTCCCCCGCCTGGTCGCCGACGCCGACGCCGACGCCGTCTACTGGAACCGCCGCTACGGCCGGGTCGAGCGCGACCTGGACGCCGGCATCAAGACCGCCCTGACCGACGCCGGCACCGAGGCCCACAGCTTCGCGGCGAACCTGCTCTGGGAGCCGTGGACGGTGCTCACCGGGCAGGGCGAGGCGTTCAAGGTGTTCACGCCGTTCTGGCGGGCCGCCCAGGCCATGCCCGAGCCGCGGCACCCGCTGCCGAAGCCCCGCGACCTGCCAGCGCCCGCCGACGTGGCGAGCGACGACCTGGACGACTGGGGGCTGCTGCCGACCGCCCCCGACTGGGCCGGCGGTCTCCGCGACGCGTGGGAGCCGGGCGAGACCGGTGCGCACCGCAGGCTCGAGCACTTCGTGCACGAGTCGCTCGAGGACTACGACCAGCGCGACGAACCGGCGATGGCCGCGACGAGCGACCTGTCCCCGCACCTCCGCTGGGGCGAGGTCAGCCCGTACCAGGTCTGGCACCGCCTGCACGGCGAGCTCGAGCCCGAACAGCGTCGACAGGCACCCGCGTTCCTGCGACAGCTCGCGTGGCGCGAGTTCAACTGGAACGAGTACTTCCACTGCGACGACATCGCGACGGTGAACGTCCGCCGCGAGTTCGACGCCTTCCCGTGGCGCGACGTGGACGACGACGAACTCGACCGGTGGCGGTACGGCCGCACCGGCATCGACCTCGTCGACGCTGGCATGCGCGAGCTCTGGCACTCCGGGGCCATGCACAACCGCGTCCGACTGGCCACGGCGAGCTTCCTGGTGAAGAACCTGCTCGTCGACTGGCGCATCGGCGAGCAGTGGTTCTGGGACACCCTGGTCGACGCCGACCCGGCGAACAACGCCGCGAACTGGCAGTGGGTCGCGGGCTCGGGCTTCGACGCGGCGCCGTACTTCCGCATCTTCAACCCGGACCGACAGCTCGAACGCTTCGACCCGCACCGCGAGTACGTGCGGCGCTGGGTCCCGGCCGACGAGGACCGCCCCGAGCCGATGGTCGACCTCAAGGCGAGTCGGCAGCGCGCCCTCGACGCCTACGCCGAGATGCGCCGGGCATGACCCCGTCGGACGACGTCCTCGGGCAGGTCGACGCCCTGTTCCGCGAGCGGGTCGCCGCACGCACCGCCCCGAGCAGCGTGTGGGGCGTGTTCGACCGCACCGGCCTCGTCGCCTCGGGCGGCCACGGCGACCGGGGTGACGGCCGGTCACCCGACGCCGACACGGTCTACCGGATCGCGTCCTGCACCAAGAGCATCACCGCCGCGACCCTGCTCACCCTCGTGGCGGAGGGCCGGGTGACCCTCGACACGCCGATCACCGACCTCGTGCCCGCGTTCGCAGCCGTCGAGCTGCCGTCCGACGACGCCCCGGTGCCGACGCTCCGGATGCTCCTGACGATGTCCGGCGGGCTGCCGACCGACGACCCGTGGGCAGACCGGCAGGAGGCGATCACCGACGACGACCTCGACCGGGTGCTCCGCGGCGGTCTGCTCTTCGACTCCGTGCCCGGCACCCGGTTCGCGTACTCGAACACCGGCTACGCCCTGCTCGGACGTGCCGTCGCCGCGGTCGCGGGCACGTCCTTCACGCGGGCGGCGCACGAGCGGGTGCTCGGCCCGCTCGGCCTCGACGACACGGTGTTCCGCACCGAGGACGCGCGCGGGTACGTCGTCACGGGGTTCCGGGACGACGACGGCTCCTGGACCCCACAGCCGATGACCGGCCCGGGTGCGTTCTCGGCGATCGGCGGCCTGTTCTCGACCGTCGGCGACCTCGCGCGCTGGGCCCGGCACCTCGCGTCCGCGTGGACGACCGAGCCCGAACCGGGACCGCTCTCCCCCGCCGACCGACGGCTCGCGCAGCAGGCCGCACGGGTCGTGCCGCCGAGCGTCGTGCCGTCCTCGACCCGGGCGACGGCGTACGGCTTCGGCCTGTTCGTGGAGCAGGACGCGGAGTCCGGGGAGCTCGTCTCGCACTCGGGCGGCTACCCGGGGTTCTCCGCGCACGTGCGGTGGTCCACCGAGACCGGACTCGGTGTCGTGGCCTTCGAGAACGCCACACGCGCCAAGGTGTCCGCACCGGCCGAGCGCGCCCTCGACCTGCTGCTCGCCGACGCCCGCCGTCGTGCCGCAGCGTCCGACACCGCCGCGCCGCCCACCGGTGCGCCGCTCGGCCGCGTGCCGGGCGTCGAGCGCACCCGCGCCGCCGTCCGCGCGGCGCAGGTCGGGGTCACCGAGGTGCTCCGGACCTGGCAGGCCGCCGACGCCGACGCGGCCGCCCGGGGCGACGCCCTCGCCGCGCAGCTGTGCGCACCGAACGTCCCGATGGACCTGCCGTGGGAGCAGCGCCGTCGGCGGGTGGCCGAGGCGGTCGCCCGGGTCGGCGCGGACCTCCACGCGGACGCGGTCCAGGAGCACGCGGCGACCCCGTCGTCCCTGCGCTGGTGGTTGCCCGGGACCGCCGGTCGGCTGCGGGTCGACGTCGCCCTGGCACCCCCGGCGGACGGGCTCGTGCAGACCTTCACGGTCACCGCCGAGCCCGCCGAGTCCTGAGCGCGGAGCGGATCCCCGGCAGAGCCGTGTAACATTTCAGATGCTCGCACTCGCCGTCGGGCATCCGCTGCCGTGACCTCCGGAGACCCCATGCCCAGGAAGCCCGACCCGACGCTCAAGCCCGCGATCATCGAGAAGGTCGCCCGACACCTCCTGGACACCAAGCTCGAGGACGTCTCGGTCCGCAGCCTCGGGCGGGTCCTCGGCACGAGCGCGTACCCGATCGTGTACCACTTCGGGTCGCGCGAGGCCCTCGTCCAGGCCGTCGTCGAGCACCTGTCCGCCGACGTCGAGGCCCGCACGCTCGAGCCCTGCGCCGACGCCGACGCCCTCGCCGACCACCTCGTCGCCGTGTTCGGCGGCCTCGACGTCCGCGAGCGGGCCCTCGCCGCTCGCCTGACCTTCGAGCTCGGCAGTGTCGAGTCGCTGGACGGCCGGGACCACGAGTCGCGCTGCCACCGCCGTCGCGTCGACGAGCTCGCGGCCTGGTGCCGGGCGCACGGCCGCTGCCCGGACGAGGCCGAACGCACCGCACGCGCGCTGGTCGAGGCGGCTCGCGGAGCCCAGTGGGGTGCGCTGGTCGACCCCGAGCACACCGACGTCGACGCCGCACTGCGCGCGCTCGCGCGCGACGTCACGGCCGGCGCCCGCCTGACGGCGGCCTGACCCGGCCGCTCCGCGCGGGCAGGGCCCGGCCGGCCGGCCGGGCCGCGACCCGGTCAGTGCACCCGGATCGCGGTCGTCACGCGCCACGACGACGGACGGGAGGCGCGGTGCCAGCCGGCACCGCGCCTCCCGTCCGTGGTGGGTCACCCGAGGCGACCCGCCGGGTCACGTCAGAGCGTGACGAACGACTGCGACTTCGCGTTGGCGAAGCGCGCCGCGACGTTCTCCCAGTCGACGATGTTCCACACGGCCTTGACGTAGTCCGCCTTGACGTTGAGGTAGTCGAGGTAGAACGCGTGCTCCCACATGTCGAGCATGAAGATCGGGACGACGCCGAGCGGCACGTTGGCCTGCTGGTCGAACAGCTGGAACGTGACGAGCTTCTGGCCGACCTGGTCCCAGGCGAGGACGGACCAGCCGGAGCCCTGGATGCCGTTCGCGACGGCGGCGAACTGGGCCTGGAACTGCTCGAAGGAGCCGAAGAACTCGTCGATCGCGGCGGCGAGCTCGCCCTCCGGGACCTTCGTGTCCGGGCCGAGGTTGGTCCAGAAGATCGAGTGGTTGACGTGGCCGCCGAGGTGGAAGGCGAGGTCCTTCTCGAGCTTGTTGATCGCGCCGAAGTTGCCGGACTCGCGCGCCTCGCCGAGCTGCTGCAGCGCGGTGTTCGCACCGGTCACGTAGGCCTGGTGGTGCTTGTCGTGGTGCAGCTGCATGATCTTGCCGCTGATGTGCGGCTCGAGGGCGGCGTAGTCGTACGGCAGCTCGGGCAGGGTGTACTCAGCCATTGCGAGGTCCTTTCGATCTGGGGTTTGCGGTGTGGGCTCCGCGGCTCAGGAGAGCCGGGAACGTTCGGAGAGGGAGTGGAACTCCCGGTTGTGGTAGACGAGCGGCTCGCCGTGCGCCTGGCCGACGACGATGTCGAGGACCTCGGCGACGACGACGGTGGACGAGCCGATCTCGGTCGTCGACCGCGGGCGGCAGCGCAGGGCCGTCGCGGCGCCAGGCAGGTAGCGCTCGCCCGACGGCAGGGTGCCCCACATCGGGTCGTCGGCGGCCGGGCTCCCGGTCGCGGCGAACCGCTTCGCGAGACCGACGCTGAGCGAGTCGACGAGGTGCACGACGAAGACGTCGGCGCCGAGCACGACCCCGGCCGAGCCGGACTTGGTCGACAGCGAGAAGACGAGCACGGGCGGGTCGACCGCCACGCTCGCGACGCTCGAGGCGGTCAGGCCGGTGGGTCCGTCGGGGCCCTCGGCGGTGATGACCGCGACACCGGCAGGGTGACCGCGGAAGGCGGCCTTGTACGCGTCGGCGGTGGTGGCCGGTGCTTCTGGGGGCATGGCAGTCGTGGGGTTCCTCCGGGTGGGGTGGGCCGCGGCTGCGCGGCCACGTCCCAACGTAGGACCTCAACCGTGGTTCAGGTCAACGATTCCCAGGTTCGTCCGATCCCGGGCGTGCCGGAGGGCCCGACCGGGGGACGTCGCCGGTTCGCCCGCCCGCTCGCCCGCTCGCCCGTTCGCCCGCGGATGGAGCAGACGATGTCGGGTGGACGGGCTCGACCCGACATCGACTGCTCCATCCGCGGGCGGCGCGGGGCGTCGAGCGTGGGCGGGGCGGGACGGGGCGGGGCGGGCGGGGGCGAGCTCAGTCGCGCTTGAGCATGACGACCGAGGCGGCCGCCGCGACGAGCATGAGCACCGCGGCGACACCGGCCGTGATCGTCACGCCCGAGTCGAAGGCGGCCCGGGCGCTCTCGAGCAGCGCCTGCCCGGCCGTCCCGCCGAGGTCCGACGCCGCCGACACCGCGCCGCCGAGCGTCTCCTGCGCCGCCGTGTGCGCCGAGCCGCTCAGGCCGTCGGGCACCACGACGTGCGCCCGGTACGCGGTCGCCAGGACCGTCCCGAGCACGGCCGTGCCGAGCACCGCGCCGATCTCGTACGCGGTCTCGGACACCGCCGAGGCGGCACCGGCCTTGTCCGCCGGCGCGGTCGAGATGATGAGGTCGTTCGTCACGGTCTCGGACGCGCCGATGCCGATGCCGAGCAGCACGAACGCGAAGCCGAGCGCGACCACCGAGGCGCCGTGCCCGAGCACCGACACCATCGCGTACGCGGCGGCCGAGAACGTCAGCGAGACGGCGACGACCCAGCGCGGGGCGACCCGGGCCACGATCGGGACGACCACGAGGCCCGCGACGATGGTGAGCACCGAGCCCGGGATGAGCACGACCCCCGCCGCGAACGGGTCGAGGCCGGCGACGAGCTGCAGGTGCTGCGCGACGAAGAACAGGAACCCGGTGAGCGAGAACATCGCCGCCATGTTCATGAGCACGCTGCCGGTGAACGCGGTGCTCTGGAACAGCCGGAGGTCGAGCATCGGCGTGCGGGACCGGAGCTGCCGACGGACGAACGCGATCCCGCACAGGACACCGACCGCGAGCAGGGCGATCGCGAAGCCGCGCTCCTCGGGGTGCACGACCGACTTGATCGCCCACGCGGTGGGGGCGAGCGCGCCGAGGGACAGCGCCATGCTCGTCACGTCGACGGGGCCGGGCGCGGGGTCGCGGGACTCCGGGACGAAGAACGGGATCCCGACGAGCATGAGCACGAGGATCGGGACGGCGACGACGAAGACGCTCCCCCAGTGGAAGTGCGCGAGCAGGACGCCACCGACGAGCGGGCCGAGGGCGTTGCCGGCCGCGAACATCGTCGACCACACGGCGAGCGCCATGCGTCGCTCCCCCGCGTCGGTGAAGACGTTGCGGATGATCGACAGGGTCGCGGGCATGAGCATGGCGCCGAAGACGCCCATCGCGGCGCGGGCGGCGACGAGCATCCAGGCCTCGGTGGCGAAGGCCGCGGCGAACGAGAACAGCGCGAACCCGGTGCCACCGACCACGAGGATGCGACGGCGGCCGATGCGGTCACCGATGCTGCCCATCACGACGAGCAGCCCGGCGAGCACGAGCGGGAAGACGTCGACGATCCAGAGCTGCGTGGTCGCGCTCGGGTCGAGTGCGCGGGCGATCGTCGGCAGCGCGAAGCTCAGCACGGTGTTGTCCACCGAGATGAGCAGCACGGGCAGCATCAGCACGGCGAGGGCCGCGAACCGTCGGGCGCGGCTGCCGGTGACGGCGGTGGCGACAGGGCTGGTGAGCAGTGCGGACACGGGGACTCCATGGGACTTCGAGCCGGACCAGGTCGACGGCGGAGCAGACGAGACGGGACGCGGAAGTGGACACGCGCCCCGTCAGGACTCCGTAAGTGTACCGTCTGGACGGTGTTAGTTGCAAATGCAACCGAACGCCGGACGGGAGGCCCGTGGCGGCCCCGCACCGCGCCTCCCGACCGCCTCGTGCGTACCTTCCGGGCCGCGGCCGGTCAGGCGGACTCGCGCACCAGCAGCCGGTGCCGGACGGTGCGCTGCACCGCCGCGCCGGAGCGCGGCAGGTCGCCGGCGAGCATGCCGAGGGCGAGGTCGACGGCCTCGCGGGCGACCGCCGCGAGGTCGACCGCGAGCGTCGTGAGGGTCGGGGCGACCAGGGTGCCGGCCGCGAGCCCGTCGACCCCGACGACGCGGACGGTCCCGGGCACGTCGACGCCCGCACGGCGGCACGCGGCGAGCACGCCGAGGGCCATCACGTCGTTGAAGGCGAGCACCGCGTCGACCGCGGGGAAGCGTTCGAGCGCGCGGGCCGCCATCGCCGCCCCGTGCTCCGCGGTCGCGGCGTCGGCGATCGCGATCTCGGGGTGGTGTCCGCGTCGGCGCAGGGCGTCGAGCATGAGCCGCCCGCGGCTGCTCGGTCGGCCGTCGTGTGACGCGTCGACGATGACGGGGTGTCGCACGCCGGACGCGACGAGGTGGTCGGCGAGGTCCTCGACCGCGGCGGTGGCGTCGAGGCGGACGGCCGCGCGCAGGACCTCGCCCGCGGGGTCGAGCTCGACGACCGGGACCGAGCCGAGGTGGCCGATCCACTCCGCGGCCCGGGAACCGAGGTACCCGATCACGACGTCGGTCTGCGCGCCGAGCGCCCGGACCGCGCGGTCCTCGTCCCCGGAGAGCCCGACGTCGGCGAGCATGACGTTCCACCCCCGGGCGGCGGCGAGCCCGAGGACGGCGGCGGCGAGTTCCGGTGAGTAGGGGTTGCGGAGGTCGTTGACCACGAGCCCGAGCTGCCGGTCGCCCCCGGTGACGAGCCCGCGGCCGAAGCGCGACGGGCGGTAGTCCAGGGCCGCTGCGGCCGCGAGGACCCGCTCCTTCGTCGCCGCGCTGATGCCGTACATGCCGTTCACGGCGCGGGTGACCGTCTGGCGGGACACCCCGGCGGCGGCCGCGACGTCGTGGATCGTGGCGCGCGGCGACGCGGGCACGGCCGGGGAGGTCGTGCCCGCGTCGCGCGGCGGGGTCTGCGTCACCGTCGTCCGGGTCGGTCGTGCCGTCAGTCGCGCAGGTCGAGCCAGGCGACCTGCTCCGGGCTGAGCTCCACCGACAGGCCCGTCATCGAGGACCGGGCCTCGGCGATGGTGCGCGGTCCGAACAGCGGGAACGTCGGGAACGGCTGGTGGAGCACGTAGGCCAGGGCGATCGCCGTCGCGGGCACGCCGTGCTGCTCGCCGAGCTCCCGGGCACGGCGCAGGCGCTCGAAGTTCGCGTCGGAGTAGTAGCAGCGGACGAGCTCGGCATCGCTGGTGTCCCCTGGGGTCGCACGGCCGGTGAAGAACCCGCGGGCCTGCGACGACCACGGCAGCAGCGGGACCTGGCGTTCCTCGAGCCACTGCTTCGACGCCGCGTCGGTGACGTGCCGGCAGCCCTCCCACGGCACGTCGTACGCCTCGGCGAGGCCGAAGTGGTTGCTGAGGACCTCGAACCCGTGCTTGCCGTTCGCCGCTGCGTAGGCGTTCGCCTCGTCGAAGCGGGCGAGGCTCCAGTTCGAGCCGCCGTACACCCGGATGCGGCCGGCGCGGCGGTGCTCGTCGAGGACGTCGACGAACTCCCCCACCGGCACGTCCTCGTTGTCGCGGTGCATCATGTAGACGTCCGCGTGGTCGGTGCCCTGCCGCTCGAGGCTCTCGAGGAGCTGGCGGCTCAGCGACTCCGGGTCGCAGTACGGGGTGTGCGCGCCCTTCGTGATGACCACCACGTCGTCGCGGATGCCGCGGTTCTGGATCCACGTGCCGAGCCTGCCCTCGAGGACGCCGCCGCCGTAGATGTAGCCGGTGTCGAAGACGGTCCCGCCCTGCTCGACGAACATGTCGAACAGTGCGCTGGCGTGCGCCAGGTCCGGCTGGTTGTCGACGCCCATCACGAGCCGCGAGACACGCTTGTCGATGCCGGGCAGCGTGCCGTACTGCATGGGGGCGTCGGCGCGGACACGCAGGGGGCGACCGCCGACCGTGGGGATGTCGGCGGTCTCGGCCTCGAACGGGTAGCGCAGACCGATCGCCGCACGCCAGCGGTCCAGCGTGCGGGCGGTCGCCAGGGTCTCGTCGTGGGTCATCTGCGGCGCCTCGACCGCTCCGGACCGGAGGGCGGCGACGGTGGCGTCGGCCTCGTGGGCGTAGGGGTGCTCGCCGGTGGACGACAGCGTGCGCGGCTCCTCGTCGACGGTGTGCACCGTGATGGTGGGGGCGTCGGAGAGCGTCCACGGGTCGGTGAGGACGATCCGTCCGCGGCTGCCGTGCACGGTCACCGTGTTGTCGTCCTGCAGGCGCACGCCGGTGCGGACGCTCGCGGTGATGCCGGTGCGGTAGGTCAGGTGCGCCACGGTCCACTCGTCGACGCCCGTCGGGCCGAGGGTGCCGGTCGCGGTGAGGTCGACGGGCTCCGCGACGGGGACACCGGTCGCGGCCTGCACGACCGCGGCGGCCATCGTCACCGGGTACCCGCCGACGTCGAGGATGCCGCCGCCCGCGGTCGCGGGGTCGTACAGCCGCCCGGTGCGCTCCGCGGCGCGGAACGCGAAGGACGCGTCGACGTGCACGACGTCGCCGATCGCACCCGTGCGGACGAGGTCGAGCAGCGCCGCGGTCTGCGGGTGGAAGCGGTACATGAAGGCCTCGACGAGCGGGAGACCGGCCTGGCGTGCGGCGTCGACGAGGGCCATCGCGGTGCCGTGGTTCGGGGCGAGGGGCTTCTCGCACAGCACGGCCTTGCCCGCCTCGAGGGCGCGGACGACGAGGTCGGCGTGACCGGTGTGGACGGTCGCGACGTACACGGCGTCGACGCGCTCGTCGGCGAGGACGTCCTCGTAGCTGCCGGCGCGGACGTCGGCGAACCCGTGCTCGGCGGCCTCGTCGGCGAAGCGCTGCGCCCGTTCGGCCGAGGAGCTCCCCGCGGCGACCAGGACACCCGTGCTCGTCGGCAGCTGGGACAGGAACCGGCGGGCGATCGAGCCCGGTCCGAGCACCGCCCACCCGGGGCGGTCGGACCCGGTGGGCGGGGTGGACGAGGGGGTCGCGGTCTGCGCTGACATGCGGTTCCTGTTCGTGTGGTGGACCATCCGGTCACCGCGACGCTACCGGCGCCCGAGTGCCCCGACAAGGCGTTCGTGAACGTTCACGGAACCGATCGGTCGCCGGGGTCCGGACGGGTCCCTAGACTCGTGCGCATGGCAAGCGCCCGTGACCGTGTCCTGGACAGCTTCGTCGCCATCGTGTGCGAGGAGGGCGAGCGTCCGGCGACCCTCGACGCCGTCGCCGCCCGGGCCGGGGTGTCCAAGGGCGGACTGCTCTACCACTTCGGTTCGAAGGCCGCCCTGGTCGAGGGGCTGTGCGAGCGGCTGTCCGACCTCTCCGCGATCGACGTCGAGCACATGCGCGAGGCCGAGGACGGCGCAGCGCGGTACTTCGTCCGCAACTGCCTGTACGTCGGGAGCGAGCTCGACCTCGTCCTGCTCGCGGCCAGCCGGCTGCAGCAGGCGGGCTACGAGGAGGCCGGGCGCACCCTGGACGACACCGAGAACGCGTGGCTCGAAGCCCTCGTCGACGCCCTGCACGACGTGCCGACGGCACAGGCCGTGAAGCTGCTCGGCGACGGGCTCTACCACCAGGCCTCGCTCGGTGCCGTCACCGTCGACGAGGTCCGACCGAACCGCGGCTCGGTCGACATGGAGGCGCTGCTCGCCGTCGTCGACCGGCTCGTCGCCACCCGTCCCGGCGCGTGATCCGGCGCTCCGGTGTCGGGGTGGACCGCCGGCGCCCCACCTGGGGATAGACTGGGCACGATCCACCCGCTCGAACCGGAGGTACCACCGTGGGCCGCGTCATCGCCGCTTTCTTCTCGATCCTGCTGCTGCTGGCATCGATGTACCTGTTCGGTTTCGCCTTCCAGGTGGAGTCCGGCCAGGCGTTCGTCTTCATGGGCGGACTGATCCTGATGTCGCTCTCGTTCTTCCTGCCGATCCACGTGTTCGGCAAGCGCTGACCCCAGCGCTCGACGGAACGGCCCCGCACCGGTGGTGCGGGGCCGTTCTGCGTCCGGTGGGTGCCGGCGCCGATCACCGTGTCGGAGCGCTCGATGCGCGCTGCACAAGGAGAAGCACCTCGCACCACGGGATTCCGTGGTGCGAGGTGCTTCTCGTTGTGCGCGGCGCCACGGCTCCCGCAACGGCGGCCGCGTGGAACCGCGCGGCGCGCCCGGGGCGACCGCCGCGCCGGCGTCAGCCCGCGATCTCGCGCAGGCTCCGCAGCGACAGGGCCGTCGCGATCGCGGCGTGCGCCGCCTCGGCGCCCTTGTCCTCCTTCGACCCGGGCAGCCCGGCGCGGTCGATGCCCTGCTGCTCGTCGTCGAGGGTGAGCACGCCGAAGCCGACGGGCTTGCCGGTCTCGATCGCGACGCGGGTGAGTCCGCTCGTGGCGGCGTCGGACACGTACTCGAAGTGCGGGGTGCCGCCGCGGATGATCACCCCGAGGGCGACGACCGCGTCGAACCCGGCCTCGAGCGCGGCCTTCGCGACGACCGGCAGCTCGAAGCTGCCCGGCACGGGGACGACCTGCGCGGTGGCCCCGAGGCGCTGCACCTCGCGCTGCGCCCCCGCGAGCAGGCCGCCCGCGATGGTCTCGTGCCACTGCCCGGCGACGATCGCCACGCGCACCCCCGTCCCGTCGACGTGGTCGCGCTCGGCTGCTCCGGCTCCGCTCATCGTGTGGTTCCCTCCTGGGGCGCGGACGCTGCCGCCGCCCGGTCTGCCGCGTCGAGCCAGTCGACGAGTGCGGCGATGGTGATGACGGGCACGCCCTCGCGTGCCCCGAGTGCGACGAGGCCCGGCAGGCGCATCATGTCGCCGTCCTCGCCGACGATCTCGCAGATCGCCGCTGCGGGCCGGAGCCCGGCCGCGGTGACGAGCTCGATCGCTGCTTCGGTGTGCCCGGCGCGCTCGCGGACGCCGCCGGGTCGTGCCCGCAGCGGGACGACGTGCCCCGGACGGTGCAGGTCGTCGCGGACCGACGCGGGGTCGGCGAGCACCCGCAGGGTCCGTGCTCGGTCGTGCGCGCTGATGCCGGTGGTGACCCCGACGGCCGCGTCGACGGTCACGGTGTACGCGGTGCCGCGGACGTCCTCGTTGCGCGCGACCATCGGCGGCAGGTCGAGCGCGTCGGCGATCGCCGCACTGACCGGGGCGCAGATGAACCCGGAGGAGTGCGCCACGGTCCACGCGATCCACTCGGGCGACGCGAGCTCGGCGGCGAGGACGACGTCGCCCTCGTTCTCGCGGTGTTCGTCGTCGGCCACGATCACCGGGCGGCCGGCCGCGATCGCCGCGACGGCGTCCTCGACCGAGGACAGCCCCGACACCGTGCCACCGACGGACGACCCCACCGGACCCGCCACCGGGGTCGACGGCACCACGCGCTCGACGTGCGCGGCGTCGACGGCGCTCACCGTGCCTCCAGGACGGGCACCGTGGCGGCGTCGAGCCGCAGCATCCGGCGCACGTGCCGGGCGAGCACGTCGGTCTCGATGTTCACCCGGTCGCCGGGGACGCGCGCACCGAGGGTCGTGGCGGTGAGTGTCTCGGGGATGAGGCTGACCTCGAACCACGCGTCGGCGGGGTCGGTGTCCTCGCTGGAGACGGCGCTGACGGTGAGCGAGACGCCGTCGATCGCGACCGAGCCCTTGTCGACCACGAGCGGGCTGAGGTCGGGCGCGAGCGAGAACCGGACCCGGCGCCAGCCGTCACCGTCGCTGGTCGACAGGACGGTCGCGGTGCCGTCGACGTGCCCCTGCACGATGTGGCCGCCGAGGCGGTCCCCCACCGACGCGGCACGCTCGAGGTTCAGCCGGTCCCCAACGGCGAGCGACCCGTGTGCGCTCATGTCGAGCGTCTGACGCATGACGAAGGCGGTGAAGGTGTCCTCGGTCTGCTCGACCACGGTCAGGCAGACGCCGCTCGTGGCGATGGAGTCGCCGTGCCGTGCGTCGGCGACCACGATCGGGCCGCGGACGGTGAGCGCGACGGAGTCGCCGTGCTGCTCGACGGCGGTGACGGTGCCGAGTTCCTCGATGATGCCGGTGAACACTGGTGTCCTCTCAACGGGACTCCGGGTGTGCGCGACGGACGTCGGCAGCGGCGGACGGGACGACGGATCGTCCTGGCCGCCAGCGCTTCCTCCCGTCCGGACTCTCACCGTCGGTCCCGGAGTTCCGCCGGGTCAACATCGGTCGGGCGTGCACCCGTCCTCAGCTCGTGGACTGTCACCACCGGTTCGGAATTGCACCGACCCCGGAGCGCTTGCGTGGACCCGACGATACCCCACCCCACCGGCACGGGTGCCGGGACCGCGTCACGCGGCGCCACGGACCGGAGACGTGTCCGGCAGCGTGTGCGGGAGCGGGACCGGTGACCGGTCCGCTGCCTGGTCGGCTGCCTGGTCCGGTGGCGCGGTCCGCCACCGGCGCCGGGTCCCACGTGACGGACGGGAGGCCCGTGGCGGCGCCGCCACGTGCCTCCCGTCCGTCACCGCGTCAGCGGCCGCGGACCAGCGCGACCGCCTGCCGCACCGACAGGTCGGGGAGGTACGCGCGGACCACCGCGATCCCGATCGCGGGCAGCGCGACCGGGTCCGGGTACGCCAGCACGAGCGGGTGCAGCTCCGGGCCGAACTTCGCCTTGAACCGCAGCAGCGACCGGAACCCGTAGACCGGCTCGAGCACCCCGCCGACCAGGTCGAGCAGGCTCTGCACGCCCTCGCTCGCGGGCGGCGCGTCCGACGACGAGGCGAGCGGTGCCGCCGACAGGCTGAGCCGCTCGACGCCGTCCTGGCGCATCTGCTCGGCGGCGCTCGCGACGAGGAACTCCATCACGCCGTTCGGTGCCGCGGCCGTGCGGCGCATCACGTCGAGCGTCCAGCCGACCACGCGGCCCTCGCGGAAGGTGGGGAGCCAGCTCGTCACGCCCAGGACCGTGCCCTCGGCGTCGAGCGCGACGAGCGTGCGCACGGCGGGGTCGCGCATCTCGTCGACGCCGCCGAGCGTGAAGCCCATCTCCGGCAGTTCGCGCTCCGACACCCACTCCTCGGAGATCGCCTCGATCTGCCGGGTCGTGGCGACGGGCAGGTCCTGCCACGACGACCACAGGGCCGTGATGCCCTCGCGCTTCGCCTTGTTCACCGAGGTGCGGACGTCCTGCTTCTTCTTGCCGGTCGTGGTCCACGTGCGGGGGTCGAGGTCGGCGTCCTCGGCGACCGGGAGCGTCGCCCAGCCCTGCTCGACGAGGTGCGCGGCCGCGTCGGCCTCGATGCCGTAGTAGGCGGCCGTCCAGCCGTTGTCGTCGCAGTACCGCGCGAACGCGGTCATCGCGCGGTCGCGGGCGTCCGGCCAGCCGAAGGGTCCCCCGACGGTGACCGCGACCCGGCCGGTGCGGCGGTACGCGACGCCCGCGCGACCGTCCTCGGCGAACCAGTAGGCGTTCCCCTGCCAGGTCGTCATCCAGCCGAACGTGTCCCCGCCCGCGGCCTCGAGCAGCGCCCGGGCGCGAGCGCGGTCACGGCCGACGACGTCGGTGTCGAGGGCGTGCGGAGCGGCCCCGGTCGGACGGATCGCGGCGAGGGCGATGACCGTCCAGAGCGCCGGGCCGGACACGCCGAGCAGGAACCGGAGCGCCGGGTCCATCGCCGGCAGACGGTCCCAGAACGTCACGGGCGACAGCGGTCCGAGCACCGCCACGACCAGGCGGAGCGGGTCGGCCACGCGCTGCGGCGACGACGCGGCGGTGACGAGGACGAGCACGATGATGACCGCCGCGGCTGCGAGCACGACGACGCCGAACGTCGCCACCCGCCGACGCGACGGCAGCACCGTGAAGGACCGGCGCAGCACGACGAGCACGAGCGCGGTCGCGAGCGGCACGACGATGGAGGCAGCGATCGACAGGTCGACCACGACCTGGTTCTCCGAGCCGTGCAGCTGCTGCACCCGGCCGGGCACCGCGCTGTAGGTGACCGCGGCGGCGATGCCCGTGACGAGCTCGACCGCGACGACGAGCCACACCGCGAACCGGCTCCCGCGCATGAGCCCGAGGCCGCCGACCACCAGGACGAGCAGCGGTGCGGCCGCGAGGACGAGCGTCCACGGGTCGGTCGCGCGGTAGTTCAGCAGGCCGCGCAGGCACGTGTCGACCGCACCGTCGGCGTGGCAGCCGCGCACCGGGGTGACCGGCCCGGCGCCGACGACGGCCGCGAGCGGCGCGAGCAGGCCCACGCGGGCGCGGGACACCAGGGCGATGACCGGGCCGACCGCGGACACGAGCACGACCGTGCCGAGCAGGACCCGGGTCTCGCGGTGCGAGCTGCGGACCCACCCGATGCGTGCGGGGCCGCTGCGGAGCAGGGTGCCGAGGCCCCAGCCCACGAGGGCGGCGCACGCGGCGTACAGGTCGGAGACGTGCCCGGCGTAGAGCAGCAGCGCGGCGACCACGGCGAACGCGTTGACCCGGATGCGTCGTCGCCAGAGCGGACCGGCGAAGGCGCTCGCGGTGACGATCGTGCCGACCAGGGCGGTCCACGGGTCGAAGCTCGTCGCCCGACCGAGCAGCAGCGAACCGACGGGGCGACCGTCGGGGTCGAGGAGCGCCACGAGTGCGCCGAGCCCGGTCCCGACCACGGCCGTCACGACGAACGCGATCGCGGTGCGCCACGACCCCATCAGCCGTTCGGAGGCGCCGAGCAGCACCACGACGCCGGCGACGGTCGCGACGAGGGCGAGCACACCGGTCGACGCCGCGAAGACCCGGAGCGGGCCGAAGTGCGTCGGCTCGACGCCGTGCGAGACGCGCAGGGCGATGCCGACGATCGACGTCACCAGGACGAGCACCACGACCACCGCGGTCACCGGTCGACGCCGCAGCGCCCGCACCGTCGCCGTCCAGGCGGTCGACGCAGCGGTCGCGAAGCGGCCCGGCTCGCGGGGCGGCGGGGCCGACGGGGTCGGGGTCGAGGCCTGGGGCGACGTCGTCGTCGTCTCGTCCGTGGTCACAGTGCGCCCTCCGTCGCGGGGAGACCGAGGTGCGCGAGCACCGGCGGCAGTCCGTGCGCGAGCACGTACCGCACCGTGTTCCAGTCGTGGGCGGAGCCGGGCGAGACGATGGTGCTCGTCTGCATCCCGGCACGTTCCGCTGCCGCTCGGAGCAGTCCGGTCGACGCCGTGTACGGGGCGTCGTCCTGACCGTAGCCGAACACCGTCAGGTGGTCACGGTACGGCGCGTGCGCGGCCATCTCGGCGACCGGCATCGCGGCGCGGTAGGCGGCCGCGTCCCCGCCGAAGCCGAGGGCGATGGTCTGCTGCAGGCTGCCGTTCTTCGGGCCGAGCTCGCTCGAGATCGCGAGGGTGGTGCCGAACAGGTCGGGGCGGGACGCGCTGAACTGCATCGCGCAGGTCGCACCCTCCGAGAAGCCGGCGACACCCCAGTGCGCGGGGCCGCTCTCGACGGGCAGGTGCGCCTGGATCCAGTTCACCGTGTCGGTCGTGACGTACGTGGCGCTCCGGCCCAGTCGGCGCGAGTCGAGGCACATCGGGTTCCGGTTCGGTGCGCCGAGCTGGTCGGGCGAGACCACGATCGGGCCGAGGCCGTCGTGCTGTGCCGCGTAGTGGTCGAGGAACTGCCCCATGTCGCCGGTCTGGAACAGGTCGGCGGGCTGGCCGGGCTGCCCGGAGAACGCGATGATCACGGGCAGCTTCGGCGGGTTCGCGACGCGGGCGGCCGGCGGCAGCCAGACCACGGCCCTGCGGGCCCGGAAGTGCGAGACCGTGCCGGGGATGGCGACGCTCAGGGTCTCACCGCTGCGGGGCATGCCGGCCGGTGCGTGCCAGTCGGCGAGGTCGGTCGACGCCGTCGTGTGCTCGACCGGCAGCTTCACCGTCCGGTAGGGGCTGGTCGCGACGGCCTGCTCGACGTTCTTGTAGAAGCCGAAGTCGACGTTCACGCCGAGCGCCGCGGACAGGACGACCGCGACGCCGGCGACCAGTGCGAGGCCCCGACGTCGCCATCCGCCCTGCACGAGCACCGCGATCAGGAGCGCCACCCCGGCGAACGCGAAGGCGATCCACATCCTCGTGATCGGGGTGAAGGCCACACCGAACAGGTCCTGCACGTCACCGGTCCACCAGACCGCGACCAGGCCGACGACCGCACCCACGACCCCGGCACCGGCCCGGATCGCGAGTCGGCGTCCGCGGTGTCGCTCGCGCGCCGGGCCGACGAGGACCCAGGCCGTGAGGACGGCGGCGACGACGTAGACGGGGACGAGGAGCGACCGACCCGTGATCGGGATGCGCAGGAGTTCGTGGAGCACCCGTTCATCGTGGCGCGCACGACTTCCTGTACGGCCGGGAACCGCTTCCACTGCGCACAGGTTCGACACCGAGCGCTCCCAGGGAACGCTCTGTCGCCACCAAGACACGACGGTCCCCGGGCACGGGTCGGAGGGGCGCCGCGTGCGACGCCCCTCCGACCCGTGCTGTCAGGCGAGCCGCTTGCGCAGGACCATCGCCGCCGCACCCGCGAGCAGGAGCAGCAGGGCGATCCCGACGGGCAGCGTCTGCGACGCGGCCCCGGTGTACGCGAGCTGCGGCTGGTCGCCGCGGGTGGTCGCCGTGGTCGCGGCGGCCACCGTGGTGGACGCGGTCGTCCGGGAGGCGGTGGTCACCTCGGCGGTGCCGGCTGCGGTCGGGACGGTGGTCGCCGTCGGGACCGTGGTCACCACGGGCGTGGTGCCCGGGTTCGTGCCCGTGCCGGGGTTGGTCCCGGTGCCGGGGTTCGTGCCGGTGCCCGGGTCGGTCCCGGTGCCGGGGTTCGTGCCGGTGCCGGGGTTCGTGCCGGTGCCCGGGTCGGTCCCGGTGCCGGGGTTCGTGCCGGTGCCGGGGTTCGTCCCGGTGCCCGGGTTCGTGCCGGTGCCCGGGTTCGTGCCCGTGCCCGGCGTGGTGCTCGTGCCGTCGCCGACGATGCCGACGCCGTTGCCGCCGATGGTGACGGGGATGCTGATCACCGGGATGATCTGCGTGCCCGAACCGATGCCGCCCGAGCCCGAGGTCGAGCCACCGGTCGCCGGGGTCCCGGTGCCGGAACCCGTGGTCGGGGTGGTGCCGGTCGCGGTGCCGTCACCGATCACGCCGATGCCGTTCCCGCCGACGGTCACGGGGACGCCGATCACCGGGATGACCTGCGTGCCCGAACCGATGCCGCCCGAACCCGAGGTCGACCCGCCGGTCGTCGGGGTGCCGGTGCCGGAACCCGTGGTCGGGGTGGTGCCGGTCGCGGTGCCGTCACCGATGACGCCGATGCCGTTCCCGCCGACGGTCACGGGGACGTCGATCACCGGGATGACCTGCGTGCCCGAACCGATGCCGTCCGAGCCTGAGGTCGTTCCACCAGCAGCGGGGGCACCCGTGCCGGTAGCAGGGGTCGTGCCCGTCGCGGGAGTGGTGCCGGTCGCGGTGCCGTCACCGAGCAGCCCGATGCCGTTGCCGCCGATCGTGATCGGGACGCTCACCACCGGGGACACCTGCGTGCCCGAAGCGATGCCGTCCGAACCCGAGGTCGACCCACCGGCAGCCGGGGTCCCGGTACCGGCACCCGCGGTCGGGGTCGTCCCCGTCGCGGTGCCGTCACCGAGCAGCCCGATGCCGTTGCCGCCGATCGTGACCGGGACGCTCACCACCGGGGACACCTGCGTGCCCGAAGCGAAGCCGTCCGAACCCGAGGTCGACCCACCGGCAGCCGGGGTCCCGGTACCGGCACCCGCGGTCGGGGTCGTCCCCGTCGCGGTGCCGTCACCGAGCAGCCCGATGCCGTTGCCCGTCACCGTGACCGGGACGGACAGCACCGGCGCGATCTGCGTGCCGGAGGCAGTGCCGTCCGCGCCCGAGGTGGTCGGCGCGGTGCCGGTCGCCGCGGGCGTGGTCGCGGGCGTCGACGGAGCCGGTGCCGAGGTGGCCTCGGCGTCGCCGAGGACACCGACCGCGTTGCCGGTCGCCGTCACCGGTGCGGTGACGTCACCGACGACCTGGGTGCCGGACAGGACGCCGTCCTGACCGGAGGTGGTCGCCCGAGCCGGAGCAGCAGGCGCCGCAGACGCCGGAGCTGCCGGAGCCGGAGCAGGCGCCGCCGCCGCCGGTGCGGTCGTCGCGACGGCGTCGCCGCCGACGGCCACCGCGTTGCCGGCTGCCTGGACGGGTGCCGTCACCTCCGGGACCACCTGGGTGCCGGACGCGACGCCTCCGGCCCCCGAGGTGGACGGAGCAGGTGCAGGTGCCGGAGCCGGCGCGGTTGCCGGGGCCGGAGCCGGAGCAGCGGGTACCGCCGCGGAGACGGCGTCGCCGAGCACCCCGAGGGCGTTCCCGGTGACGGACACCGGTGCGTCGACGTGCGGCGCGACCTGGGTGCCGGAGACGATTCCGTCGGCGCCGGAGGTCGTGGCGGCGTTCGCTGCCGCTGCCCCTCCGATCGTGAGGCCACCGACGAAGAGGGCGAACCAGAGCCCTCTGCAGACGTGCTTGTTCATGGTCGTTCACTCCCTGATCGAGATCTGACGTCGACCGCGGTCACGGTCGACGGGTGCGATGCCTGCCGAGACGGACAGGCGCACCGACCTCAGTCAGGAGCGACGTCGTGGTCACCGACGACCGATGCGGGGACCGCGTCGTCGGTGAGCGTGCCGCGAGACCCCGCGGCGAGGGAGAACTGGGTGCCCGTGGTGCCGTCCACACCGGCCGGGGCGCTGCCCGCGGAGCCGGAGGTGCTGCCACCGGTCGTACCGGTGGAGCCGGTCCCGGTCGGCAGTGCGCCGTCCCGGTCGCCGTCCGCGGGGACGAGCAGTGCGTGGCCGCCGAGGGTGGCGGACAGCGGCTGCTCGGTGCCGGAGGACCCGGCGGCCGCGACACGGGCCTGCCGGTCACGGACCGGCGAGACGGCGGCGGCGGACCCAGCCGGGGTCGCGACCGCGTTCGACGCGGCGCCGACGGGACCGAGGTCCTGCGGCGCACCGTCCGACGGACGCGCGCCGAGCGGGGTGGTGCCGCCACCCTCCGGGGCCGGCGCGGTCCCGGTGACGGGGGTCGTGCCTCCCGGCAGCACCGGCGTTGTCGGCAGGGTCGGGACGGGCAGGGTCGGGACGGGCAGGGGGCCGATCGGGAGCGCGCCCTCGACGGGCGACACGACCGTGCCGACCGTGCCGGGCAGCGTGCCGACGGTGCTCCCGACGCCGCCCAGCAGGTCGTCGGTGACGCCCGTGACGGGGCGCGTGACCGTGCCGAGCGTGTCGTCACCGAGCAGGTCCCCGGTGACCGGCAGGACGCCGAGCAGGCCGTCGATCGCCTCGACCACCGCCGCGGTGGGGCGCGCGTCGGTGATGGCCTGCACGGTCCCGGTGACGGGCGTGAGGACGCCGACCACGGTGTCGGTGAGCGGCCGGGAGGCGGTGCCTGCGCCGTCCGCGTCGGCCGCCGTGGTCGGGGTGGTCGCCACCGACCCCGTCAGGCCGCCGACCAGGTCGGCCACCGGTCGCGCGGGTGCGGCCGGAGCACCGGCCACCGGGGCGGCCGGCGTCGCCGGTGCCGCAGCGGGCGTGCTCGACGACGGCGTCGCAGCGGCCGGAGCGTGGGCTGCGGGGGCCGGGGCAGCGGGCGCCGGGGCGCTGACCGGGGCCGGAGCCGCGGGAGCAGGGGCTCGCACCGGGGCCGGGGCCGCGGGAGCCGGGGCTCGCACCGGGGCCGGAGCAGCGGGAGCGGGTGCCGGAGCAGCGGGAGCCGGTGCCGCCGCGGGCACCACCGAGCGGACCGGCGCGACGACCTGGTCCACGGTGGAGCCCACCGTGCCGGTCACGCCCTGCACGAGTCCGCCGACCAGGCTGCGCTGCTGGACGCCCTCGGCGGAGGCCGGACGGGCACCGAGCACGAGCGAGAGCAGCACGAGGGCCGCGGCGACGCCGACGCCCGCGAGGACGTACCGGAGCATCGCGCGCCAGGGGTCGCGCAACGGCTGGTCCATGCGCTCACCTCCTGATCTCGGCTGCGCACGTAGAGTGGTTGACCGGTACCGTACGCCGGTCCACTCCGGAATGCACCCCTTTTCGGAGCAATCTTCAAGAAAGGCCGGACGTGGTCTCGATCTTCAACGCCCCGACCCGCAACCTCGACGTCGTCACGCTGCACGAGGTCCTCCGTCTGCGTCAGGACGTCTTCGTCGTCGAGCAGGAGTGCGCCTACGGCGACATCGACGGCCGCGACCTCGAGCCCGGCACGCTGCAGTTCTGGGCCGGTCAGGGGTCGGTCGACGCCACCCTCCGCCTGCTCCGCGAACCGGACGGCACCGAGCGGATCGGCCGGGTCGCCACGGCCAGGCACGCGCGTGGGCAGGGCCTCGGCGCCCGGCTCATGGAGGCCGCGATCGCCGAGTCGCGGTCGGGCTCGATCGCGATCCACGCGCAGGCGCACCTCGAGCGGTGGTACGGCCGGTTCGGCTTCGTGCGCTCCGGCGACGACTTCGTCGAGGACGCGATCCCGCACGTCCCGATGACCCGCACGCGCTAGCCGCCTCCCCTCCTCACCTCGGTGCGGGTGCACCCGCGACGGGGTCAGGCCCGCCAGCGCCGGAGCTCGTCGAACGAGCGGCCCTGCGTGGCCCGGTCGGCCACGAGTCGCTCGAACACGATGTTCGTCTGGGTCGTGGCCACCGCCGGGTCGCCGCTGAGCTCGTCGGCCACGAAGTCCCGGAGCTGCTCGGTCGACGTGCAGGCGATGTGCACGAGGAAGTCCTTGTCGCCCGCGAGGAACGACACGTCCTGCACGACGGGCACCCGGAGCAGGCGCTTCGCGAAGTCCCGGAGCTCGTGCCGGGCGGCGGCGTGCACCCGCACGGAGACCATCGCCTCGATCGCGAACCCGAGCCCGGCGACGTCGACGTCCGCGCGGTAGCCCCGGATCAGCCCGGCGTCCTCGAGCGCACGGACCCGGGTGAGGCAGGTCGACGGTGCGACGCCGACCTCGGCCGCCAACCGGTTGTTCGGGATCCGGGCGTCGGCGGCCAGGGTCCAGAGGATGCGCTCGTCGACCTCGTCGAGTCGCGGAGCGGGGGTGGCACGGCGGGCTGGGCGGTCGGACACGCACCGACGGTACCGCGGGCCGCGCCGTCCGCCCAGCGCGGGCCGACCGCCGGGGGTGCGCCGCGCCTCCCGGCCGCTGCCCGTGCGACGCGCGACGTGCGCCGCGTAGCGGACCCGGCCGCGCCGGACCCGCTCCGTCACATGGCGAGCGTCATGCCGACGACCGCGACGGTCATCGCGAAGACCTCGCCGCTTCGCACCGCGCGACGGTCCTCACGGGCCCACTCGTGGCGGAGCAGCCAGCCGCTGAAGGCGCAGTAGCCGACCACGCCGGCGCCGAGGACCGCCGTCAACGCGATCCCGTGCCCGGCGTGACCGTCGGCGAGACCGCTCGCGTGGCCCGTCAGGAGCATCCCGGACATGACGACCGCCGAGAGCGCGCGGTGCACGTCCATCGGCTCGGCGCGGCGGCCGTCCGGTCGACGTCGGCGCATCACCGGCAGCGGGGCCAGGAGCAGGAGCACGGTCGCGGCGAGGATCGTCCACGCGGCACCGGCGTGCGCGACCGGCAGCACCATCGCGACGAGCATCACCGTCGCGGGCACGATCACGCCCGGACGCGGGCGGTAGCGGTCCCCGACGATGCAGCACACCGACGCGAACTGCGGCACGACGAGCATCGCGTCGGCGACGGTCTCGTGCACGGCGGTCATGTCGGGCGGTGGGTCCGGTGCGGCTGGAGCCGGACGGTCAGTCCTGCTCGGCGCGCGCGGCGGCCTTGTCGGCGCGCTGCTGCTTCACACGGGCGTTCTCGGCGTGCACCTCGGCCTGGGTGGCGCGCTCGCGCACGAGCCACTCGGGCATCTCCTGCAGCAGCGCCTTGATCTCGGCGGTGGTCAGCGGTTCGTCGACGCCCGCGCGGGTGAGGCCCGAGATCGAGATGCCGAGCTTCTGCGCGACGACCGGGCGCGGGTGCGGGCCGTCGCGGCGGAGGTCCTCGAGCCACGCCGGCGGCGCGGTGCGGAGCTCGTCGAAGGCGGTGCGCGTGACGGGCTCCGCCTGGAACGACTCCGGGGCCGCCGTCAGCAGGATGCCGAGCTTCTTCGCAGCCGTCTCGGGCTTCATCGTCTGTTCCTGCGCCATGAGGACCAGGGTACGGCCCCTAAGCTCGGTTGCATGACCGCGGCACTCACCATCGCCTTCGTCCCGGGGGTCTCCCCCGCGAAGTGGGTCCGGGTCTGGCGGGAACGCCACCCGGACGCCGCCCTCGGACTGCGCCCCATCGGGCACGACGAGGTCGACGACGCACTCACCGGCGACGCCGACATGGCCTTCGTCCGGATGCCCGTCGGCGCGCACCTCAACGCCATCCCGCTCTGGACCGAGACCGCCGTCGTCGCGATGCCGAAGGACTCCCCGCTCGCCGAGGGCGACGTCGTCACCGACGCCGACCTCGCCGACGTGCACGTCGTCGACGCGGGCCCCGTCCCCGCGGACGTCGCCGCGGCGCTCGACCTGGTCGAGGCGAACGTCGGGGTCGTCGTGCTCCCCCAGTCGCTCTTCCGCGCCGCCAGCCGCAAGGACCTGGTCTCGCGGCCCCTCGACGGCGCCGCCGGGACGCGCGTCGCGCTCGTCTGGCGGGACGCGGACGCCTCGGAGACGACGGACGAGTTCATCGGCGTGGTCCGTGGGCGGACCGCGAACAGCTCGCGCTCCGACCAGGACCGGCCGGGAGGCGCGTCCCGCGTCGACGACGACGCTGCGGCCGGGGCGGACAGCCGGTCCGACGGCGGGGCCGGCTCGGCGCCCGGTGGCCGCGCCGGTTCCGGCGGGCGCGCCGGTTCGGGCAGCGGTTCCGGCGGCGGCAAGGCCAGCGCGAAGCAGACCGGCGGCGGCAAGGCCGGCGGCAAGGGTGCGCGGAAGCCCCGCGGCGGCGGCCGTCCGGGCACGCAGCGCCTCGGGAACGGGAAGCCGAAACGCGGATCCAAGGGCAACCGGTGACCGAGACGCGACTCGTCCCGATGCCGGCCGACCGGCTGCCGGGCTGGCTCGACCGGACGATGACCGAGTACGTCCGGTCGCGGATGCGCGCCGGGGAGTCGCGCGAGCGGGCCGAGGCGAACGCCCAGCGGTCCACCGAGCAGTGGTTCCCGGACGGCACACCGCTGCCGGAGCACTTCGTGTGGGACGTCGTCGACGAGCAGGACGAGGTCGTCGGGTTCCTGTGGATCGGCCCCTTCACGGTCGGCGGGTCCGAGTGGTGGGTGTTCGACGTGGAGATCGACGAGCCGTACCGCCGCCGCGGGCACGCGCGTCGGGCGCTCGAGGCCGCGCAGCGCGTCGCGGCGGAGCACGGGGCGACGAGCATCGGGCTGAACGTCTTCGGCTACAACACGGGCGCGCAGGACCTGTACGCGCAGCTCGGCTACCGCGTCACCGCGACGCAGATGCAGCTGCCGCTGGCCTGAGGCGGTCCGTCGTCGGGGTGCTGCCGCGGCGGCGCTCGCTGCTGCGGGGTCCGCGGCGGTGTCGGGTGTCAGGACCAGACGCCGGAGGTCCCGCGTCGGTGGCTGCCGACCAGGTGCGTGTCGACGATGCCGAGCGCCTCCATGAGGGCGTGCATCGTGGTCGGCCCGACGAAGGCGAACCCGCGCTTCCGCAGGGCCTTCGACAGCGCCGTCGACTCCGCACTCGTCGTCGGCACCTCGTCGATCGTCCGCGGCGCCGGCGTGGTGTCGGGGCGGAAGGACCAGACGAGGTCCGCGAGGCCGCCGTCGGCGCGGAGGGCCACCGTGGCGTTCGCGTTCGTGATCGTCGCCGTGATCTTCGCCCGGTTCCGCACGATGCCGGCGTCGCCCATCAGGCGTTCGACGTCGTCGTCCCCGAACGCGGCGACGGTGTCCGGGTCGAAGTCCGCGAAGGCCGCCCGGAACGCCGGACGCTTCGCCAGGATCGTGCGCCAGGACAGTCCGGACTGGAACGCCTCGAGGGACAGGCGCTCGAACACGCCCCGCTCGTCGCGCACGGGCACGCCCCACTCGGTGTCGTAGTAGTCCCGGAGCAGCGGGTCCGTCGCGGCCCACACCGGGCGGGCCAGTCCGTCCGCACCGACGACGAGGCCCGACGGGGTGCTGGCGGGGGCACTGTCGTCCGAGGTGCTCACGGTCCCATCCTCGCGGGTACGTCCGACGCGCGTCGCACGGTCGGGCGTCGCCGCCCGGTGCTCGGTCGGGCGTCGCCGCCCGGTGCTCGGTCGGGAGCCCCGGCCCGATGCTCGGTCGGGCGTCGCCGCCTGGAGCGGTCGTTACTCGGTCGGCGGTCCGACCCGCATCACGTCCTGGTCCATCCAGACGTACTCCCAGCGGTGGCCGTCCGGGTCGGTGAAGCTG
This sequence comes from Curtobacterium sp. MCBA15_004, assembly GCF_001865055.2. Lineage (NCBI taxonomy): Bacteria > Bacillati > Actinomycetota > Actinomycetes > Micrococcales > Microbacteriaceae > Curtobacterium > Curtobacterium sp. MCBA15_004. Next base: position 2,632,540 of record NZ_CP126266.1, read on the forward strand.
CGCTGGTACATGAAGCCGAGGTCGGTCTCGGGCCGGTCCTCGTCGCCGCCCGCCATCACCGCGGCGTCGACGATGCGGTGCACCTCGTCCTTCGACGCCGCGCTGAGCGAGTTGATCACCTCGATGGAGCCGCGGTCGGCGATCGTCTTGTCGGTGAACTCCCGGAACTTCGCGTGCGTGAGGATCATCACGTACACGGTGTCGCTGACGGCGACGCAGGCCGCGGTCTCGTCGGTGAAGTCCGGGTTGATCGAGTAGCCGAGCGCCTCGTAGAACGCCTTCGAGCGGTCGAGGTCGGCGACGGGGAGGTTGATGAACACCATCTGGTCCACGGGCGGGTCCTTTCGTCAGGATCAACCTGGCCCGACTCCCCCGCCGGCGCAACCGTTCCGGCTCGGTACGGCCGGTCCACGGCGGACATCGGCCCTCAACGACGCGAATCCCCGGGCCCGCGCTTGCTGCAGGACATCCGGGGATCACTTCCAGCCGAGCAGCACCCGACCGACATGTCAATGCTAGCGCCCGGGCACCCGGTCAACCGAGCGACCGGCCGCGGTGCCCGTCCCGCTCGCTAGGATCTGCCCATGAGCGATCCGGTCACCGACACCACGACGCGCCCCCGGCGGATCCTGGTCCTCAACGGACCGAACCTCGACGTGCTCGGGCGGCGTGACCCGGCCCAGTACGGCACCGTCTCCCTCGCCGAGATCGAGGCGATCGTGCACACCGAGGCCGCGGTGCACGACCTCGAGGCGGACTTCCGGCAGACGAACCACGAGGGCGTGCTCGTCGACTGGCTGCACGAGGCGCTCGACGACTTCGTCGGGGTCGTCGTCAACCCGGCCGCGTACGCGCACACCTCCGTGGCGCTGCACGACGCCGTCGAGGCCCTGACGGTCCCCGTCGTCGAGGTGCACCTGTCGAACACGTGGAAGCGCGAACCGTTCCGGCACGTGGACCACGTCGCGACCGCCGCGACGGCGGTCATCGCCGGCGCGGGCGCCGACGGCTACCGCCTGGCGGTCGCGCACGTCGCGTCGCTCCTCGACTGAGCCCCAGCGGACGGGAGGCGCGGGGCGGGCCCGCACCGCGCCTCCCGTCCGTCGCGCACCGCGCTGACACGCCCGGCGCCCTCTGCCGAGGCACCGGGGTCCGCGCGGCTAGAAGTCGGCCGGTCGCCGCACCTCGGCCGCGCCGGCCGCCGCGAACCCACCACGGACGATCGGGAGCGCCCGGCGCACCGCCTGGTCGATCCGGAGCTCGAGGTCGACGCTCGCGACGTCGTACCCGCCCTCGCGCTTGGTGAAGTCACGCTCGTTGCCGAACACCCCGAGCGGCAGCGTCGTCGACTGGAAGAAGCCGAACAACGGACGCATCTGGTGCTCGACGAGCAGCGCGTGCCGGTCGCTCCCGCCGGTCGCGGTGAGCAGGACCGGAGTGTCGACGAGGTCGTACTGCCCGACCCAGTCGAAGAAGAGCTTGAACGCGCCCGAGTACGCGGCGCGGAAGGCCGGGCTGCCGACGACCAGGACGTCCGCGGCCTCGACGGTCTCGAGGGCGCGTCGGGTGCGCTCGGACATCGCCTCGCGGGACGGCGCCGCGGCGAGGTCGGCCAGCAGCGGGGCGACCTCGACGGTCTCGGTGCGGGCGTCCGGGAGCTCGGCCGCGAACCGCGCCACCGTCGCGGCCACGAGGGTGGAGGTGCGCGAGGGGTCGGAGGGGCTGCCGCTGACGCCGACGACGAGGGTTCCGCTCATGCCACCGATGCTCACACGCGGCCGCGCGCCCCGTCCGCGGTGTGACGGCATGTGTCGCCCGACGACCGCCGGGTGTGACGGCATGTGTCGGGTGCCAGCCGCCCGGCGTACCGTGCCGGGGATGCAGACGTTCCTGCCCTACGCCGACTTCCGTGCCTCGGCGGAGGTGCTCGACGACAAGCGGCTCGGCAAGCAGCGGGTCGAGACCCTGCAGGTGATGCGGGCGCTCACGCTGCCGGACTACGGCTGGCAGCACCACCCCGTGACGGCGATGTGGCGCGGGTTCCGTCCGGCGCTGATGGCCTACCAGGACGCGACGTGCCGGGTCTGGCTCGAGCGGGGGCACGCCGACACCTGCCTCGAGAAGACGCTGCTCGACCTGGCACGCATCCCGGAGGACCTCGCCGCGTACGAGCGCGGGGACTTCCCGGTGCCGGCGTGGAACGACGACCCCGCGGTGCACCGGTCGCACCGGTCGAAGCTCGTGCAGAAGGCCCCCGAGCACTACCGGCCGCTGTTCCCGGACGTGCCGGACGACCTCGACTACGTGTGGCCGGGCACGCAGGCGCCGACGGGCACGAGCGCGGACACGCCGGCCGGCTGAGACGGGTCCGTCACCGAGGGCGACCCGGCGGCGACCACGACCCCGGACACACCGACACCGCCACCCGCCGCGGACTGACAGGGGGGGGGCGGCGCCGGTCAGGGTCCGGCGCCACGTCCACGGCGGGGGCGGTGCGGCGGAGCGCGACGACAGGGGATGTCGCACTCCGTCCGGACACGGTCAGGGGTGCCGCGTCCGGTCTGGGCGCGCCCGGTGGTCGACGGGTGTCGGCCGCCCGGCGCTGGTCCTCAAGGTCGTTCGGTGTCCTCTCGGTACCGGTCCGTCTCCCGCGGGGCAGGCATCGGTCGACGGGTCGCCGCGGGCCGGACCATCGGGAGCAGGGCACTCCCGACCGTCGCGAGCGCACCGACCGTGGCGATCACCCCGAGCGGGGCGGAGCCGAGGTCGTGCTGGGCGGCGAGGACGAGCGCCACGAGCGTCGCGGGTGCCGGCAGGAGCTGGACCACCCGGAAGTGGTCCTCCCCGAGCACCCGGGTCGTGATCGCGTTCGTCATGCCCACCATGCTGCACGAGGACGTCGGTCCGCAGAAGGGGGGACACGACCCCACTCATGGAGTAGAACGTCTAGTACACGTACGCACCGAACCGGGCCCGGAGGCATGCACCGGGTCGGCGCAGGGGCAGGCACCGGGTCGCGGGACGCGGGACGCGGGACTCGGGTCGCGGGTCGCGGGACGAGCGGGCCTCACGCGAGCGCGCGCACCGCCCCGACGGCCTCGGCGACGGACCGCACGACGACCGGGACGTCCTCGTCCCGCAGCCCGGCGTCGAACGTCAACCGCAGTGCCGTCCGCGCCACGTCCTCGCGCAGCCCGAGGGCCGTGAGCACGTGCGAGGCCTCGGTGCTGCCCGCCGCGCACGCGCTCCCCGAGGACGACACCACGTCGCGCTGCTCGAGCTCGAGCAGGACCGTCTCGCCGGTGACCGCGGGGGCGACGCCGGGGACGCCCGGGAAGCAGAACGACGCGTGACCGGGCAGCCGGTGCGTCGGCGAGCCGGTCAGGACCGCGCCCGGGACGCCGGCGAGGACCCCGGCGACGACCGCGTCGCGCGTCGTCGTCGCCCGGGCCGCGGCGGCCGCCCGCTCCCCCGCCACGAGGGCGAGCGCGGTCGCGACGGCGACCGCCCCGGCGACGTCCTCGGTGCCCGAGCGCCGCCCGCGCTCCTGCCCGCCGCCGTGCAGGAGCGGTTCGATCGGGACACCCCCGCGCAGGGCGAGGACGCCGGTGCCCTTCGGCGCGCCGAGCTTGTGCCCGGACAGCGACAGCGCGTCGACGCCGAGCCGGTCGAGGCCGATCGGCAGCCAGGGCGCGCTCTGCACCGCGTCGGTGTGGAAGCGGGCACCGACCGTCCTCGCCACGGCGGCCAGGGCGGGGACGTCCTGCACCGTCCCGACCTCGTTGTCGGCGTGCGCGATCGACACGAGGGTGGTGTCCGGCCGGAGCACCGCGGCGAGCGCATCGGGGTGCACGACGCCGTCGCGGTCGACCGGCACCACGGTCAGGGTGAACCCGTGGTGGCGCTCCAGGTACCGGCAGCTCTCGAGCACCGCCTCGTGCTCGATCGCGCTCGTCACGACGTGCCGGCCGCGGGGTGCGGCGAGGGCGATGCCCTTCACCGCCGTGTTCGCGCCCTCGGTACCGCCGGTGGTGAACACCACCTCGCCCGGACGGCAGCCGAGCACGGCAGCGACGGTCGCGCGGGCGTCGGCGAGCGCCCGGGCAGCGGCGTCCCCGACCCCGTGCGTCGACGAGGGGTTGCCGAAGACCCCGGTGAGGTAGGGCCACATCGCCTCGAGGACCTCCCGGCGGACGGGCGTGGTCGCGGCGCGGTCGAGGTAGAACACGACGGGACGCGGGACCGGCTCAGGCCCCGGCGGGCGTGGCGTCGCCCGGGCCGGCGGTCACGACGACGTCGAGCCCGAGGTCGAGCGCGCGTGCCGAGTGGGTGAGTGCACCGACCGAGACGACGTCCACCCCGGTCGCGGCGATCGCGGCGACCGTGGTGAGCGAGACCCCGCCCGAGGCCTCGACGAGCGCGCGCCCGGCGACGATGCGGACGCCCTCGACGAGCTGCTCGGGGGTGAAGTTGTCGAGCATGATCGTGTCGACCCCGGCGGCGACCACGGGTTCGACCTGGTCGAGCCGGTCCACCTCGACCTCGACGTGCACGGTGTGCCCGAGCCGGCGCCGCGCGCCCGCGACCGCGTCGCCGATGCTCGTGCCCTGCGCGGTGAGGACGGCGAGGTGGTTGTCCTTCGCGAGGACGGCGTCGGACAGCGAGGAGCGGTGGTTGTGCCCACCGCCGCACCGCACCGCGTACCGCTCCAGTGCCCGCAACCCGGGCGTCGTCTTGCGGGTGTCGGTGACCCGGGCGCGCGTCCCGGCCACCGCCTGCACGTACGCGGCCGTGGCCGTCGCGATCCCGGACATGCGCTGCGCCAGGTTCAGGCCGACGCGTTCCGCCCGCAGCACCGACCGCGCCGACCCGCTGACGGTCGCGAGCACGTCCCCCGCGGCGAAGGGCGCGCCGTCCGGCACGTGCAGGACGGTCTCGACGGTCGGGTCGACGGCACGCACGACGGCCGCGAAGACGAGGCCGCCGGCGAACACGCCCGGCTCACGGGCGGCCAGGGTCGCGGTCGCGGTCGCGTCGGCGGGGATGAGCGTCTCGCTGGTGACGTCGCCCCAGGGCGCGTCCTCCTCGAGCGCCGTGTCGATCACGCGTCGCAGCACGTGCGGCGGGATCGTGCCCGGGTCGACGACGGCGGGCGCGGCTGCGGCGCGCTCGGTGGTGCTGGTCATGCGGGGACTCCCTGCGGGACGGCGGCGGACACCCGGACCCACGCGGCGCTGGCCGGTGCGGTCGGGTCGGTTCGGGGGTGGTCGGTGCGGGCGTGCGCGCCGCGGGACTCGGTGCGCGCCTCGGCGGCGAGCGCGGTGAGGCGCGCGAGGTCGAGCAGCGCGCGGTCCTCGTGCTCGCGGACACCGGTGGGGGCCGGGACGGCGAGCGCCGCGAGTGCGCTCCGCGCGGCGGCGAGGCCGTCGGCGTCGCGGAGCAGGCCGACCCGGTCGGTCATCTCGGTCTGGAGCGCCCGGCGGACGGATGCCGCGTCGACGGCGCGGGGCGCGCCTCCCGGCCGGGTCGCGGGGTCCGGGCCGGCGTCGACGACGCGGGACGTGCCTCCCGGCCGGCTCGCGGTGTCGCGACCCGCAGACGGGTCGCGACGGACCGGTCTGGAGGCACGGTGCACGCCCGCCGTGCGGCTCGCGTCGTCGGGGCGGTCACCACCGGAGCCGGCGCGCACTCCCTGCACGTCGGCGTCCGGGACGCGCGTGACCGGCAGGTCCGCGTCGCCGCGCAGCCGGAGCCGCGCCGGGCGCGCCACGTCGACCGCGTCCGCGGCGCGGACGGCGAAGACGAGCCCCTCGAGCAGGGAGTTCGACGCGAGTCGGTTCGCGCCGTGCACGCCCGTGCAGGCGACCTCGCCGACGGCGAGCAGGCCGGGCAGGCTGGTCCGGCCCTCCGCGTCGGTGGCGACGCCGCCCATCGCGTAGTGCGCGGCCGGGGCGACCGGGACGCCCTCACGGGTCCAGTCGAACCCCGCCGCCCGGGTCGCACGGGTCAGTCCCGGGAAGCGGCGGACGAGGTGGTCCGGGTCGAGGCCGGTCGCGTCGAGGAGCACGGGCTGCCCGCCCTGCTCGCGCACCGCGGCCGCGATGCCCCGTGCCACGACGTCGCGCGGTGCGAGCTCGGCGGCCGGGTGGACGGCGGTCATGAAGCGGCGGCCGGCGGCGTCGCGGAGCACGGCGCCCTCGCCGCGGACGGCCTCGGAGACCAGCCCGCCGTCGGGCACGGCGAGCCGGGTCGGGTGGAACTGCACGAACTCCAGGTCGGCGACGACCGCACCGGCACGCCAGGCCGCCGCCACGCCGTCACCGGTCGCGACGAGCGGGTTCGTGGTCTCCCGGAACAGGTGCCCGGCGCCGCCCGACGCCAGGACGACCGCGTCGGCGTCGATGCGCCGCGGTTCGCCGAACAGGTCGAGCACGTCGACGCCGACGACCGCGCCGTCGCGGACGACCAGGTCGGTCAGGCAGGTGCGCTCCAGGATCGTCACGTGCCGGCGGTGCAGTGCCGCGACGAGCGTGCGTGCGATCGCGGCTCCGGTCGCGTCGCCGTCGGCGTGCAGGACCCGCCACCGCCCGTGCGCCGCCTCACGCCCGCGGGCGAGGTCGTCGCCGTGGCGGTCGAGGCTCGCCGGGTCGGTGGTCCGGTCGAACGGCACGCCGAGCGCGAGCAGGTCGCGGACGCGCGCCGGCCCGTCCGCGCAGAGCACGGCGACTGCCCGGGCGTCGGCGCTGCCGGCCGCCGCCGTGTGGGTGTCCTCCTCGTGCAGGCCGACGCGGTCGTCGGCGCCCAGGGCGACGGCGACCCCGCCCTGGGCGTACGCGGTGGCACCGTCGGTGAGTGCCCCCTTCGTCACGAGGGTGACGTCGTGCCGGGCGCTGGCGCGGATCGCGGCGGTGGTCCCGGCGATGCCGGAGCCGACGATGACGACGTGCACGGTGTCCGCCGGTGGTCCGTCAGCCGCGCGGCTTCGCGGCGAGCATGCGCTCGAGCGCGACCCGGGCATCGGCCTGCACCGCTGCGGGGACGGCGACCTCGTTGAGGACCTCGCCGCGCACGAGCGCCTCGAGGACCCACGCGAGGTAGCCCGGGTGGATGCGGTACATCGTCGAGCACGGGCAGACCACGGGGTCGAGGCAGGTGATCCGGTGCTGCGGGTACTCGGCGGCGAGGCGGTTCACCATGTTGATCTCGGTGCCGATCGCGAACGAGGACGGCTCGGTCGCCGCAGCGACGGTCCGGCGGATGAGGTCGGTGCTGCCCGCGACGTCCGCCGCGTCGACGACGGCCATCGGGCACTCCGGGTGGACGATGACCGTCACGTCCGGGTCCTCGCGGCGGGCCTGCTCGATCTGGTCGACCGTGAACCGACGGTGCACCGAGCAGAAGCCGTGCCACAGGACGACGCGGGCGTCGAGCAGGGTCTGCGCGTCGTTGCCGCCGCCGGCCAGGCGCGGGTTCCACATCGGCATCAGGTCGGTGCTGATCCCCATCGCCTTGGCGGTGTTGCGGCCGAGGTGCTGGTCGGGGAAGAACAGCACGCGCTGCCCCCGCTCGAAGGCCCACTCGAGGACGGTCGCGGCGTTCGAGCTCGTGCAGACGATGCCGCCGTGCCGTCCGCAGAACGCCTTGAGGTCGGCGGCGGAGTTCATGTACGTGACGGGGACCACCGGCACGCGGCCGTCGGCGTCGGGTTCGGTGCCGTAGAGCGCCTCGAGCTCGGCCCAGGCCGCCTCGACGCTGTCGATGTCGGCCATGTCGGCCATCGAGCAGCCGGCGGCGAGGTTCGGCAGGATCACCCGCTGCTCGTCGCGGGCCAGGATGTCCGCCGTCTCGGCCATGAAGTGCACGCCGCAGAACACGATCGCCTCGGCGTCCGGCTTCGTCAGGGCGGCGTTCGCGAGCTGGAACGAGTCGCCGAGGAAGTCCGCGTGCCGGACGACCTCGTCGCGCTGGTAGAAGTGCCCGAGCACGACGACCCGGTCGCCGAGGGTGGCCTTCGCCCGCTCGATGCGCTCGTGCAGCTCGTCGTCGCTCGCGGTCTTGTACTCGTCGGGCAGCTGGCCCTGGCGCGGGGCGGTGGTCGGGATGACGTCGGACATCGACGAGCCCGGACCGTAGCCCGGGCGCGTGTCGAAGTCCCAGGTCGGCAGCGCGAGGTCGGGGGTGCAGGTGCTCCCGGCGGCCTTGCCGTTGGAGATGAGGTCGATGGTCGTCGCGATGGACACGTCGGTTCCTATCGGGTGCGGGTGGAGTGGGCGGCGGCTGCCGTCGGGGCTGGCTGGGCGGCGGGGTCTCGGTGGACTGCAGCGTGTGCGTCGGCTCGCGCGTCGGTCAGCGGGCCGTTGTCGGCGTAGGCGAGGTCGGGGTTCGAGCGGTACAGGCGGGCCGGCCGGTGCCGGTCGCCGCTCGTCGTCTCGTCGGTGGGCAGGACGGCGTCCGACTGCGCGACCTGGCGCCGGAAGTTCGCCGGGTCGAGCCGGCGGCCGAGCACCGCCTCGTACACACCGCGCAGCTCGGCCAGGGTGAAGCGGTCGCCGAGGAACGCCTGCGCGATCCGCGAGTACGACATCTTGTTGCGGAGGCGCCAGAGGGCGTAGGCGACGATCCGGTCGTGGTCGAACGCGAGCGGCGGGTGCTCGTCGGCCAGGAACCAGCGCACGTTCCAGTCGTCGGGCACCGAGCTGGCCTCGTCCGGGTGCACGAGGGCCCAGTAGACGATCGACACGACCCGGCTCGGCGAGCGGTCGACGTCGCCGAACGCGTAGAGCTGCTCGAGGTACCGCGGCTGCACGTTCGTCGTCTCGCGGAGTCGGGCGGCCGCCGAGTCCTCGAGCCCTTCGTCGGGGCGGACCCAACCGCCGGGCAGCGCCCAGGATCCCTCGTGCGGCTCGGCGACGCGGCGCACGAGCGGCATCCACAGCGCCGGGGCGCCGGTGTCCGGGTGCGGGCGCAGCGCCACGATCACGGTCGAGACCGCGACGCGGATGAGGGGGTCTGAGGGAGAGGTCATCGTCCTGGGGTGCCGTCCCGGGATCGTGCGCAACCGGGACTTAGGGTTTGTTTGACTGTAAGTGTTGGGGTGGAGTTGACACTATCACCGTGTTCACCGGATCGGAACAGCGCCGAAACGAGCGGCGTCGCCGTCGGGCATAGGTTCGGGCCATGACGACGGTGACGAGGATGCACGCCGTGGTGTCGGGCACGGTCCAGGGGGTCGGGTTCCGGTACTGGACCGCGCGGAAGGCCGACGGGCTCGAGCTCGCCGGGTACGCGCGGAACCTGTTCGACGGGACGGTCGAGGTCGAGGCGGAGGGCCCCTCGGCCGCGGTCGACGCCCTGATGGCCTTCCTGCACAGCGGTCCGCCCTCCGCCACGGTGACCGACGTGTCGCTCCGGACGGTCGTGCCGCACGGGGATGCCGAGGGGTTCGCGATCCTGCACTGAGGGTCGCGGGGCCGCGCCGAATGGAGCAGATCTCGCGGAAGCGGAATACTCGCATCCACTCAGGGTGTTGCCGTGTCTGCGCCCCGTGCGCCGTCCCACCACGCCGTGACCCCGTCAGGAGCCCCGCATGACCCAGGCCGTCGATTCCGCACCCCGCACCGGGAGCGTCTCGCAGCCCTCCCCCGGTGAGACACGACTCGTCATCGGGCTGCTGCTCGTGTCGGCGTTCGTCGTGATCCTCAACGAGACCATCATGGGCGTCGCGCTCCCCCGGCTGATGGACGACCTCGACATCAGCGCTGCGACGGGCCAGTGGCTCACGACCGGCTTCCTGCTCACCATGGCGGTCGTGATCCCGGTCACCGGCTTCCTGCTGCAGCGGTTCGCCACGCGCCCGGTCTTCATCGCGGCGATGACCCTGTTCTCCGTCGGCACCCTGGTCGCCCTCACCGCGACGGGCTTCCCGATGCTCCTCGTCGGCCGCATCGTGCAGGCGAGCGGGACCGCGATCATGATGCCGCTGCTCATGACGACGGTGCTGAACCTCATCGAGCCCGCCCACCGCGGCCGCGTGATGGGGAACATCTCGATCGTCATCTCGGTGGCCCCGGCCATCGGGCCGACGATCTCGGGGCTCATCCTCAACGCGTTCGACTGGCGCTGGCTGTTCGGGTTCGTCCTGCCGATCGCGGTCGCCGCGCTCGTGCTCGGCGCCGTGAAGGTCCGCAACGTCTCGACGCCGCGCAAGGCACCGCTCGACGTCCTGTCCGTCGTGCTGTCCGCCGTCGCGTTCGGCGGTCTGGTGTTCGGGCTGTCCAGCTTCGGCGAGTCCGGGTCGACCGGGCCTCTCGTCCCCGTGACGGCGATCGTCGTCGGCGTGGTGGCCCTCGCGGTGTTCGTCCTCCGGCAGAACCGCCTGCAGCGCACCGACAGCGCACTGCTCGACCTGCGCACCTTCCGGACGCCCGGCTTCACGATCCCGATCGTCGCGATGGCGCTGAGCTTCATGGCGATGTTCGGGACGCTCATCCTGCTGCCGATCTACCTCGAGCGCGTGCTCGGCCTCGACGTGCTGCACGTCGGCCTGCTGCTCCTGCCCGGCGGGCTGCTCATGGGCCTGCTCTCCCCCGTGGTCGGCCGGATCTACGACCGCCGCGGCCCGCGCGTCCTGCTCGTCCCCGGCTCGATCATCATCAGCGCGGTGCTCTGGGCGCTGTCGACCGTGACCGCGGACACCAGCGTGTGGTTCGTCCTCGGCGCCCACGTCGTCCTGAGCCTCGGCCTGGCGCTCACCTTCACGCCGCTGTTCACGGCGGCGCTCGGGGGTCTGCCGCCGCGGCTGTACTCGCACGGCAGCGCCGTCCTCGGCACCGCCCAGCAGCTCGCCGGAGCCGCCGGCACCGCACTGTTCGTGACGTTGCTCACGATCGGTGCGGCCTCGGCCGGCGCGGGCGCCACGGACGGGGCCGTCGCCAGCGCGACCGCCTCCGGTGTGGCGACGGCCTTCATGGTCGGCGGGATCATCTCGCTGGTCGGCATCGTCACCTCGTCGCTCGTCCGGAAGCCCGAGACCCCCGAGGGGGCGCCGGCACCCGCGATGCACTGACGTCGTGGCGGGGCGCATGGCATCGTTGGCGGCATGCGGTCGACGGCGCGCGAGCGGAACTGGTCCGGCACGGTCACGTACTCGGCCGAGCGGGTGGTGCGACCGCGGTCGATCGACGAGGCCGCGGAGCTCGTCGCCGGGTCCGGCCGCGTCCACGGGCTCGGCACGCGCCACTCGTTCAACGACGTCGCCGACGCCCCGGGGATCCTGCTCGACCTGACCGGCATCCCGACCGACCTCGTCGTCGACCCGGAGGCCGGCACCGCGTCGATGGGTGCGGGCACGCGGTACGGTGCCGTCGCTCCGGCGCTCGACCGGGCCGGCTTCGCGCTGCACAACACCGGCTCGCTGCCGCACATCTCGCTCGGCGGGGCGATCGCCACCGGCACGCACGGCTCCGGCACGGCCCTCGGTTCGCTCAGCACCGCCGTCCGCTCCCTCGAGCTGATCGGTCCCGACGGGTCGACCAGGACACTCCGTCGCGGCGACCCGGACTTCGACGGATCGGTCCTGCACCTCGGGCTGTTCGGCATCGTCACCCGGGTCGAGGTCGACGTCCAACCGACCTACCGGATGCGCCAGGACCGCTTCGGCCCGGTGCCGTGGGACGTGTTCACGGCGAACGTCGCCGCGGTGCACGCGGCCGCGTACTCGGTGTGCGCGTTCACGCTGTTCGGCGACGAGGTCGGCGAGGTCCTGCTGAAGTCCCGCGTGCCGGCCGGCGCCGAGGACGTCGCGGTCCCCGAGGACCTCCTCGGTGCGCCCCGACTGCCCGGCCTGGCCGCGGACGGACACCACACCGCGCGCGACGGATCGGTCGGCCCGTGGTGGGACCGCCTGCCGCACTTCCCGATCGACACCGTGCCGTCCCACGGCTCCGAGGTGCAGAGCGAGCACTTCGTCCCGCTCCGGCACGCCGCGGCGGCGCTCGACGCGTTGCGTGGACTCGCCGACCGGATCCGGCCGCACCTGCACGTGTGCGAGCTCCGGACGATGGCCGCCGACCCGCTCTGGCTCAGCCCGACCCAGGGCGAGGACGTGCTCTGCATCGCGTTCACGTGGCAGAAGCACCCGGAGGCCGTGGCCGCGCTGCTGCCGCACCTGGAGGCGCGGCTCGCGCCGTTCGGCGGGCGTCCGCACTGGGGCAAGACGAGCTCGCTCGACGCCGACGCGGTCGAGGCGCTCTGGCCGCGGCTGCCCGAGGTCCGACGACTGGTCGCCGCTGCGGACCCCGACCGGGTGTTCGCGTCCTCGTTCGGGGCGCGGGTGCTCCGGACCTGAGGTCGGACCGGACCGGCGAGACGGGGCCGACCCGCGCCTCCCGGCCGTGACGGTGCCCGGCCGGACCCGCGCGGCGGGACCGAGCCGGTGCTCGGTGCTGACTCGCCTCAGGCCAGCGGGGTCACGGTCTTCGTGGCGCCGTCCCAGTGCCGGACCCCGCCGACCTGCAGGACCTCGGGCAGCGGTGCCGTCCGGAGCGCCGCGAGCGCCGTCGGGAGGTCAGCGTCGCGCACCCGCCGGGCGAACGACACGTGCGGCGACCACGCCTCCGGGTGGGACGTGTCCACGCTCCCCGGTGCGGCACGGTGCACGGCCTGGTGGAAGGCCGCGAGCTCCGGGTCGACCACGACCGCGCGCACGAGCACCGATCGACCGGGACCGGCCGGGAACAGGAGCACGCCGCCCAACCGCAGCGAGGTCGGGACCGGCCGGGCGAACCCGTCCGGGACCGGCACGTCATCGCCCGCCACGAGCGTCACGTGCGGGTCGTTCGACCCGGAGCGGCCCAGGCTCGGCAGGTCGGCCGCGGTCAGGGCGTCCCACGCCGCGCGGACCGCCGCGTCGGAGTCGGGGTCGAGGAGGAGTTCGATGCTGCGCACGTGACGAGTCAACCCGGTCGCCGCGCTGCACGGGCTCTCCGGCGCCGACCTGTGGAGAACTCGTCGGGATGTAACACGGCGGAACGCAACGGGCGTGCGTCGTCGGTGCCCGTCACACTCGAACGCACACCGCGGGACCACCGCGACCCCCACAGCACGGCCCACGAGGAGCACCTGGTGTCCGCAGCACCCGTCCTGCCCGCGAAGCCGAAGGGCAAGCGTCCGATCGGCTGGATCATCGCCGCGGTGGTGGTCGTCGTCGCGATCGTCGTCGCCGTCGTCGTCGGTGCCGTGCGTGCCGGCGGGTCCGAGGGTGCTGCGTCCGGTGGTGCGCAGAAGACCGTGAAGATCGGCGTCTCCGACAAGTCGCTCGGGTACTGGAGCACCTACACGAAGCTCGCGAAGGAGCGCCTCGGCGTCGACGTGCAGCTCACGAACTTCTCCGACTACTCGCTGCCGAACCCGGCGCTGAAGGACGGGCAGCTGGACATCAACCAGTTCCAGCACATCCAGTACCTCGCCGACTACAACGTCTCGTCGGACGACGACCTGCAGCCGATCGGCTCGACGGCCGTCTACCCGCTGCCGCTCTACGCGACGAAGTACTCGAAGCCCGCCGACCTGCCTGCGAACGCCGCGGTCGCCATCCCGAACGATGCCATCAACCAGGCCCGCGCGCTCCTCATCCTGCAGGCCGCGAAGCTCGTGGAGCTCAAGGACGGCGGCTCCGCGTTCTCCACCACGACCGACATCACCTCGTCGAAGGTCGACGTGCAGCCGCTCGACGCCTCGCAGACCGCGAACGCGCTGCAGCAGGGCTCCGTCGCTGCCGCCGTCGTGAACAACAACTTCGCCACCGCGGCGAACCTGCCGACGAGCGACATCATCTACCAGGACGACCCCGCCAGCGCGAGCGCCGCACCCTACGTGAACGTCTTCGCCGTCCGCGCGGCCGACAAGGACGACAAGACCTACCTCGACCTCGCGAAGCTGTTCCAGGACGACGCCGTGCAGAAGGCGTTCAAGAAGGACCTGCCCGAGGCGGTGTCCCGCGACGAGAGCGCCACGAAGCTGCAGGACGAGCTCGCGAAGGTCGAGCAGGACGCGAAGGCGGCCAAGCAGTAGTGCCCGCCCTCGTCGAACTCCGCGGTGTCTCGAAGCACTACCGCCGTGCCGACACCGGCGAGACCGTGGTGGCGGTCGAGGACGTCTCCCTGGACGTGCACCAGGGCGAGGTCCTCGGCGTCATCGGGTACTCCGGTGCCGGCAAGTCCACCCTCGTCCGCCTCGTCAACGCGCTCGAGCTGCCCACGTCCGGGAGCGTGACGGTCGCCGGTCAGGACCTCACCGCGATCCCCGAGCGGGACCGTCGCCTGGCACGTCGGAAGATCGGCATGATCTTCCAGCAGTTCAACCTGTTCCGGTCCCGGACCGTGGCCGGCAACGTCGCGTACCCGCTCAAGGTCGCGGGTGTCGCGAAGGAGGAACGGGACCGCCGTGTCGCCGAGCTCCTCGACTTCGTCGGACTGCTCGAGCGGGCACACGCCCACCCCGAGCAGCTGTCCGGCGGCCAGAAGCAGCGCGTCGGCATCGCCCGGGCGCTCGCCTCGAACCCCGAGCTGCTGCTGGCCGATGAGGCCACGAGCGCGCTCGACCCGGACACCACGTCCGAGGTCCTGGCGCTCCTCCGTCGCGTCAACCGAGAGCTCGGCGTCACCATCGTCGTCATCACGCACGAGATGGACGCCGTCCGGCAGATCGCCGACCGCGTCGCCGTGATGGAGCGGGGCCGCGTGGTCGAGGTCGGGGACGTCTACGACGTGTTCGCGCGGCCGCAGACCGGTGCGGCGAAGCGGTTCGTCCGGTCCGCACTGCACGACCGGCCGTCCGCCGACCAGCTGCGACGCCTACGCGAGCACCACGGCGGCCGCATCGTCACGGTACAGATCACCGACGAGGTCGGGCTGCAGAGCCGGATCGACACCGTCTGGCGCGACACGGGGGTGACCGCCGAACTCGTCCACGGCGGGGTCGGCGAGATCCGTGAGCGTCGCATCGGATCGCTCACCTACGAGCTCACCGCCGCCGACCCGGCAGCGGTCGACCGCGCGCTGACCGCGCTGCGCGACCAGGGCACCACCGTCGACGAGGAGGACGCATCGTGAACACCGGCTTCCAGAGCGTCGTGGACACGTTCGACGTCTTCCTCGCCGCCGTCCGCGACACACTCGTCATGACGCTCGTGTCGCTCGTCGTCGCGGGCGTGATCGGCCTCGCCCTCGGGCTGGCGCTCTACGCGACCCGACCGGGCAACCTGCTCGGCAGCCGCGCGGCGTACACGGTGCTCAACCTCGTGGTGAACATCGTCCGGCCGATCCCGTTCGTGATCTTCCTCGCTGCGATCGCCCCGCTGTCGCGCGTCGCCGTGCAGACCACGATCGGCGTCCCCGCGGTCACGTTCGCGATCTCGCTCGCGGCCTCGTTCGCGGTCTCGCGCATCGTCGAGCAGAACCTGCTCGCGGTGGACCCCGGTGTCGTCGAGGCAGCGCGTGCCGCGGGAGCGCACCCGCTCGCGATCCTGTTCACGGTGCTCATCCCGGAGGGCCTCGGACCGCTGATCCTCGGCTACACGTTCATCTTCGTGGGCATCGTCGACATGACCGCGCAGGGCGCCCTGATCGGCGGCGGCGGCATCGGCGAGTACGCGATCTCGTTCGGCTCGCAGCGCTACAACTGGTGGATCGTCTACGTGTCGGTCGCCGCGATCGTCGTGATCGTGCAGCTGGGGCAGTTCCTCGGCAACCGGTTGGCGAGGGCGACGCTGCGCCGCTGACCCGACTCGACCCGGCGACGGGCGGGAGGCGCGGTGCCGGTTGGCACCGCGCCTCCCGTCCGTCGTGTGCCGCGGCAGCCAGCGTGCCGGTCCCCGCGTGTCCGTCTCTCCGTCCCGCGCCGCCCGCCGCCCGCCGCCCGCCGCCCGCCGAGGGCGCAGAATTCTGCACCCTGGACGCGTCGGTGCGCCGTGTCGCGCCCTCTCGGCGGACCGCACGCGGCGTGTCCCGCTCACTCGGCGACCGGTGCCCGGGCGTGTCCCGCTCGGCCAGACACCCAGCCCACCAGCCCACCCACCCACCCACCAGCGGGCCGTATCCGGCACGCTCGACGTCCTCGCGCGACGCTTCGAGCACGCTCGGCGGACCGCACGCGGCATGTCCCACCCGCTCGAAGACACGCGGTCGGACGCATCCCGCAGGAACCCCTGCCTGGCGTCGGGCGTGTTCCGCCCTCGCGGGCGGCGTGCCGCTCAGCGGGCCTGATCCGGCACGCTCGACGCGCCGGAGCGACGTATTCCGCACGCTCGACGAACCGCACGCGGCGTGTTCCGCCCGCTCGATCTGCCGCACGCTCGACGAACCGCACGCGGCACGTTCCGCACGCTCGACGACCCGCACGCGGCATGTCCCGCACGCTCGACGAACCGCACGCGGCACGTTCCGCACGCTCGACGACCCGCACGCGGCATGTCCCGCACGCTCGACGAACCGCACGCGGCATGTTCCACCCGCTCGATCTGCCGCCCGCTCGGCGGAACGGGACGGACCCGCGACCAGCCGCGCGCGCCGGACCGCTCAGGAAGCGGGCGCCTCCGGGAGGGCGACCGCGCCGGTCTCTCCGGGGTGCTCGTAGTGGGCACGGACCAGGATCGGGCGGTGGTCGGAGATGCCGGCGGGCAGGGTCTCCACGCCCGCGATGTGCAGCCCCACGCTCGTCGCGAAGTCGAAGTGGCCGGTGAACTTGCGGTAGCGCAGGTACGTCGGCTGGTCGGAGAGCGAGAGGGCGAACCCGTGCTCCTCGATCTTGCGGCGCAGGTTGGTCTGGAACCACGGGTAGTTGAAGTCGCCGACCATGATCGCCGGAGCCTCGGCGGAGAGGTCGCGCACGAACTGGTGCGCCGCCTCGATCTGCTTGCGGCGGAGCGAGTTGGTGGCGGTCAACGGCGACGCGTGGAAGGAGGCGACGATGACCTCGGTGTCGGCCTCGGTGTCCTGCAGGCGCATGGCGATGAGCCGCTCGTGCGCGGGCGAGAGGACCCGGTCGTGGAGGGACTTCTGCAGCGAGTGGATGCTGAAGTCCTGCACGGTGAAGCGGTCATCCCGCGTGTAGATCGCGAGCCCCAGGCGGTTCGTCTTGGTCGAGGCCGCGAGGGACAGCCCGGCGACGCTGGTCGCGAGGTCGTTGCTGTCGCACTCCTGGACGCAGATGACGTCGGCCTCGGAGGCCTCGGCCAGGGCGGCGAGCTCGCCGTTCGCGGTGTGCTCGCGGAGGTTGTAGCTCACGACGCGCAACTCGGTCGGCTGGACAGCCGCGTCGGCTGCGATCGTCCCCTGCTCCTGTGGCCCGGCCATGCTGCCTTCCGTCCTGGGTGTCTCGGTCACCCTGCCGCGCCGACCGTACCCGGCCGTCGCGATCAGTAGCTGTGACCGTAGCGCACCCCGGGTTGCAGGCGTGTGACGAGCGCGGGAACGGGCGGCGGCGGTGCGTCTCGTCCGCCCAGCCGGCACCGGACGAGCCGCCCGACGGCCCCTTGCGGCGGCCGTCGGCACCCCGCGGCGGCCGACGTCAGGTCCGGACGCGCACCCGCGGAGCCGGCCGCACCGTCTCCCCCGCCGTGCGGCTCATCAGCAGGCCCTCCACGCAGGCGACGACGAGCAGTACCGCGATCACCCAGAACGCCACGTCGTACGGGCCGGTGCCGCCGAGTCCCGCAGCCGCCCGGATCGCCACCGCCGCGACGGCGACACCGAAGCCCGCCGCGACCTGCTGCAGCGTCGAGGACAGCGTGTTCGCCGGGGTCATGTCGGCCTGCTCGACGTCGGCGAAGGCGATCGTGTTGTACGCCGTGAAGCCGACCGACCGCGCGGCGCCGCTGACCACGAGGAGCGCGGCGAGGAGCCAGAACGGGGTGTCCTCGGTCATGAACACCATCGCGACGACGCTGAGGGCCGCGACCGCGCTCGACACGACGATGACCGCGCGGTACCCGAACCACCGCAGGAACGGCGTCGTCATCGGCTTGATGCCGAGGTTCCCGACGAACACCCACAAGACCGCGGACCCGGCGAGGACGGCGGACCAGCCCCAGGCGTCCTGGAACAGCAGCGGGAGCACGAACGGCACGGCGGAGACCGCGAGCCGGAACAGGCTGCCACCGGCGTGCGAGACCCGGAACGACTCGAGGCGGAAGGACTCGAGCCCCATGATCGGGTGCGGCGCACGGCGGAAGTGCCGGATCGCCGCCCAGCAGCAGACCGCCCCGACGACCCCGGAGACGACGACGGCCGGCACGGGGATCTCGTCGAGGGCGAGCAGGGACGCCATCACCACGAGCGCGCCGAGACCGAAGCACGCCAGGAGCGAGCCGAACCAGTCGAACGGCACGCGCTCCGCCGCACGCTCCTGCGGGACGAGCACGAGGGCGGCCACGAACGCGATGACACCGAGCGGGATGTTCACGAGGAAGATCCAGTGCCAGCTGAGGGTGTCCACGAGCACGCCGCCCACGAACGGCGCGATGATCGGCGCGGCCAGGGCGGGCCAGGTCAGGATGGCGATCACGGTGACGAGCTGCTCGCGGCCGGCACTCCGGAGCACGACGAGCCGCCCCACCGGGACCATGAGCGCACCGCCGAGCCCCTGGATGATGCGCCACAGCGTCAGGTCGACGAGCCCGGTCGACATCGCGCACAGCGCCGAGGCGACGGTGAACAGCGCGATCGCACCGGCGAACACCGTGCGGGACCCGACCCGGTCGGTGAGCCACCCGCTCACCGGGATGAACACCGCGAGCGTCACGAGGTAGGCGGTGATCGCCACGCCCACCGCGGCGGAGTCCACCCCGAGGTCGCGGCCCATCGCCGGTGCGGCGGTGGCCAGGATTGTGCCGTCGAGGAGCTCCATGAAGAAGGTGCCCGCGACGAGCACGGCCACCGCGGTGCTCCCCCGGCGTCGTGTCGTCGTCATCGTCGTCATCGCTCCGAATGCTATGCCCGCTCGGTTTCCTGCGGGTCCGTGAGGCTCCGTTCAGCCACACGCCGCGGCGGGACCGCCGGCCGACCGGCCGAGCGCGCCAGACGCCGCGGCGGGACCGCCGGCCGACCGGCCGAGCGCGCCACCCACCCTCGACCCGACCACCCGCCGGCGGCGAGCCGGGTGGCGGCGGCGAGCCGCGCCTCCCGGCCGACACCCGTGCTGTGCCCCGCGCTGTGCGCCCCGCCCCAGCCTGCGCTGACTACGCTCAGGGCGTGCCCACCCCTGTACCCGAAGCTCGAGGACCCGTCCGGTGAGCCGTACCGACGGCGCCGTCGCCGGGTCGCTGGCGAGCGGCCGGCGCCGCGTGGTGGACCTCGCGACGAGCCTGCCGGTGTGGGCCGCCGTCCTGCTGACCTGGGTCGGCGGACGAGCCCTGTCGACCTCCTGGCTCGCGCTGGCGTTCCCCCTGATGGGTCGGGCCATGCCCGACAACGCGATCTGGGGCAACGGGCACGGGTTCGGGGCGTTCCTCACCGCGTGGGACGGGCAGTACTACGAGACGATCTCGGTGCACGGGTACCCGACGACCCTCCCGCTCGACCAGGCCGGGCACGTCGCCCAGAACGCCTGGGCGTTCCTGCCCGCGTTCCCGTTCGCGATCCGCGCGCTCACGGCCTCGACCGGGCTGCCGTTCGCGGTGGGGGCGCCGCTCGTCGCGCTGCTGGCCGGGCTCGTCGCGACGTTCCTGCTGCACCGCCTCGTGAGCGACCACGCCGGGCACGCCGCGGGCATGTGGGCGGTCTTCTTCTTCGCGTGCGGCCCGCTGTCCTTCCTGCTGCAGGTGGGGTACGCCGAGAGCACGTTCCTCGCCCTGACGTTCGGCGCGCTGCTCGCGCTCGAGCGTCGGCGGTACGGCCTGCTCACCCTGCTCGGGGTGGTCGCCGCGTTCACCCGGCCGGGAGCGCTCGCCCTGCCGCTGTTGCTCGGTGTGATCGCCCTGGTGCGGTGGGTCCGGGCGCGGCGGGCCGAGGCCGGCACGGGCGTCCGTTCGCTCGACGCCTTCCCCGTGGCCGAGCGGGTGCGCGTGGTCGCCGCGGGCGTCGTCATGGCAGCCGCGGGTGTCGCGTGGCCCCTCATCGCGTCGCACGTCACCGGGCGGCCGGACGCCTACCTCGAGACCGAGATGTCCTGGTGGGTGAACTTCATCGGCCGGGTCGAGTTCGTGCCGATGTCGCCGTGGTTCCTCATCGCGCTGCGCTGGATCGGCGTCGGCGGCGTGTTCATCGTCGTGTTCCTGCTCGTGGCGTACCCGGTCTGGCTGCTGCGCCGCTCGACCCGGCAGCTCGGGCAGACCACGGTGCTGTACTCGGCGGCGTACGCGCTGTACATCTTCGCGGTGTCGCTGCCGATGGCCTCGACGCCGCGGTTGCTCATGCCGCTCGCGCCGCTGTTCGGGTCGCCCGAGCTGGTCGCGCGACCGTGGATGCGCTGGACGTTCGTGAGCTGCGCGCTCCTCGGGCAGCCGGTGCTCGTCGCGGTGCTCTGGCTGCTCGGCCCGCCCTGACGCGCGCGGGCGGATGCGCCGCGCACTCCCCCGACGCGACACGGGCGGTCCCTCGGATGAGGAACCGCCCGTGTCTCGTCCTGCGGGCCGGGCCAGCCGACCGGCCAGGCCAGGCCAGGTCGGGCCAGGCCGGCCGGGTCGCGTCGGCCAGGCCAGGCCGACCGGGTCGCGCCGGCCAGGCCAGGCCGGCCGGGTCGCGCCGGCCTGGCCTGGCCGGCCAGCCCGCCGGGTCGGGCCGGCTGGCCGGGTCGGACCAGCCGGCCCCGCTCCCTAGATGTAGTTCCTCGGGACGTTGTGAACGGGTGACGTAGAAGAAGACCTCCGGGACGATGTGGGTTACCACACCAACACGTCGCACCGGAGGTCTTCGTGACTCACGCTAACGCCCCGTTCACCCCGACCGGCAGGGAACGTCTTGCTCGGCTGATTGTCGAAGATGGTTGGCCCGTTCGTCGCGCTGCGGAACGGTTCCAGTGCTCGCCCGCGACTGCTGCCAGATGGGCGGCCCGATACCGGGCTGGAACCTCGATGCAAGATCGGTCATCACGACCGTTGACCAGTCCGAAACGACTGCCCACACGGCTGGAGCGCCGCATCATCGCGTTGCGCGTGACAAGGCGTTGGGGTCCGCACCGGATCGCGTTTCACCTGCACCTGGCGCGCTCAACCGTCGGTCGAGTCCTGACACGGTTTCGGATGCCGTTACTGCGCAACATTGACCAAGCAACAGGGCTGCCCGTCCGCCGGCCGATACCGGTCCGATACGAGAAGGCCCGGCCAGGTGAGCTGGTCCACGTCGACATCAAAAAACAAGGCCGTATCCCGGACGGTGGCGGGTGGCGTTTCCATGGCCGCGGGTCTGCGCAGGACCGATCAGCGGGGTCCGCTCGCGATCGTGCTGCCCGAGGTGGTGCGCGTGGTTCTCGCGGGTTCAGGTTCCTCCACCACGCCGTCGATGACCACTCCCGATTGGCGTATTCAGAGGTCCTCGATGACGAACGCGGGACCACCGCTGCCGGGTTTTGGGAGCGCGCGAACACGTTCTTCGCCGCTGCTGGGATCCGGGTCGAGGCGGTCATGACGGACAACGGCGCCTGCTACCGGTCCCGGGACTTCGCCGCCGCGCTCGGTCAGGCGAAGCACCGCTTCACCCGCCCCTACCGGCCACAGACCAACGGCAAGGTCGAGCGGTTCAACCGGACCCTCGCAGCCGAGTGGGCCTACGCCTGCCACTACGAAAGTGATGCAGCCAGAACCGCGACTTACGCGGACTGGCTGCATCACTACAATCACCACCGACCACACACCGGCCTCGGCGGCCAAACCCCATCAGATCGCGTTCACAACCTCACGGGGAACTACACCTAGAGCTCGACCGTCCCGTGGTGCCCCGTGTCGGGCTGGCTCTGCTTGCCCAGCGCGGCCTTGATCGTCTGCACGAGGCTGCCGACCGGCCCGGTGTCCTGCGTCCAGTACTCGACGGAGTCGCCCTCGACGGTGAGGAGGCGGATCGTCGGGTCCTGGCGCCCGTCCGGGAACCAGGCCTCGGCGAACGGCGACCACAGCTCGTCGATGACGGACTCGTCGCGGGTCACGGTCGCGGTGCCGGCGATCGAGAGGTACCCGCCCTGCGACTCGATCGCCACGTTCACGTGCGGGTTGCGGGCGATGTCGTCCACCTTCTCGCTGCCGTCCTGCACCAGGAAGCGCAGCGTCCCGTTGAACGCCTTGTCCTGCACCGCGAGGGGTCGGGCGTGCAGCTGGCCGTCGTCGCTGACGGTGGTGAGCAGGGCGGTGCGTGCGCCGTGGACGATGTCCGAGATGGCTGCGCGGTGGTCTGCCTGCGTGTCGGTCATGATGCTCCTGTTCGTCGTGCGCCCCGTTGTGCTCGACGTCCGGCCGGGCGTGCCCGGGCGCGTTCCGTTCCGACCAGTGTGCCCCTCCGTGCTGGACGCGTCCGTCACGGCTCGGTACCGGGCGGGTGCGCCGCCCGGTCGCGCGCGCGTCGCCCTGCGCGTGCCGGTCCGCGCGGCGACTCACGTCGGCCCGTGGTCGCCCACGGCCTGGAGGCTCGGCTCGGCTCCGCCTTCCCACTCACCCGGGTGGGTGGCCGGTGGAGACGCGTGGTCCGGTGTGCGACAACGTCGACGTCGGACGACAGCGGACGTGTCGCAGGGCAGCGGTGGACGGGGCGCGCACCACGCGGGACGCCGGGTGCGACCGGTTGTGCGACAACGTCGACGTCGGACGACAGCGGACGTGTCGCTCGGCAGCGGCCGACGACGGCGCGCAGTCGAGACCGCGCGTCCGCGCTCAGGAGGCGGGCTCGCGGATCGTCGTCTCGACGTCGACGACCTGTGGCGCGCGTGGCATCGACGCGAAGCCGAACGCCACGGGCGGGTCGAGCGGGGCGATCGAGCCGAGGGCCTCCCCGGCCCAGGTGCCCGACACCGCGGTGACCTCGTGGGCGCCGGTCACGCCGTAGTACTCGCGTCGGCCTCCGCCCGCGGTACCGGCGGTCGCGGAGCCGGGCGAGACGATCCGCGCGACGGGATCGATGAGCGCGAGCCAGCGGGGGTCACGGGCGATCGGCTTCGGCACGATGCGGAGCACCCGCCCGAGCGGCGAGATCCCGCCGACGTCGATCGTCGCCTGCAACGGTCCGGCGTCGAGCTCCAGGCCGCGGGCGGTCCGACGAGACCGGACGTCGACGACGGAGACGGTGTCGAACCGGTAGGTGCCGGACACGTAGGCGGCGACGATCTCGTCCGGGGCGAGGAGCACGCTCGTGCCGTCCGGGTGTTCGAGGAACACGTCGGTGAACGATCCGAAGGGCGAGTCGTCCCACATCCCGACGACGAAACGGATCCCCGACGTCGTCCCGACGCCGAGGATCCGACCGCGGAAGCGTCGTTCGGTGGTCCCGTCTGGTCGCAGCATGGCGCCGACCGTACCCGCGGCAGCCGTGAGCGGCCGTGGCGGACGTGCCCCGGGCCTCCAGGCCGGCGCAGCCCGCGCAGCCGGCGCGACCCGCGCAGCCGACGCGCGCCGCGCAGCCGCCGGGACGGACGCATGCCTCGTCCAGGCGACCGGACGGTGACCGGTCAGCGACCGGACCGCCGACCTACGGGACCGGGACCGGCTCCGCGAGCAGCTCGCGCACCCGCGGGGCGACCCGCGTGCCGTAGAGCTCGATCGACCGCATCATGTCCTCGTGCGGCAGGCGGCCGGTGGCGTAGCGCATGTCGAAGCGCGAGACGCCGAGGATCCGCATGTTCCGCGCGATCTTGCGCGCCACGGTCTCGGGCGATCCGACGTAGAGCGATCCGCCGGCCGACAGACCCGCCTGGTACTGCGCGAGGTCGAGGGGCGGCCAACCGCGCTCACGACCGAGCCGGTCGGTGACGGCCTTGTGGTACGGCCAGTAGCGCTCGGCCGCTTCCTCGTCGGTCTCGGCGACGAAGCCGGGCGAGTGCATCGCGATGGGCTGCTGCGGGAGCTCGAGCTGCGCGAGTGCCTGGCGGTACAGGCGCGAGAACGGGGCGAACTGGGCGGGCTGACCGCCGATGATCGCGAGGAAGAGCGGCAGGCCGTAGGACGCCGCACGGATGACCGACTGCGGGGAGCCGCCGACGCCGATCCAGGTCGGGATCGGGCCGTGCTCGAGCTTCGGGAAGACGTCCTGGTCGGTGAGCGAGGCCCGCTTCGTGCCGGACCAGGTGACCTTGTCGCCGCCGCGGAGGGCGTTCCAGAGCTGGAGCTTCTCCTCGAACAGGACCTCGTAGTCGCTCAGCTCGTAGCCGAACAGCGGGAACGACTCGGTGAAGGACCCGCGCCCGAGGATGACCTCGGCGCGGCCGTCGGAGATCGCGTCGACGGTGGCGAAGCGCTCGTACACGCGGACGGGGTCGTCGCTCGACAGCACCGTGACGGCGCTGCCCATCCGGATCCGCTCGGTGCGGGCGGCGATCGCGGCGAGGACCACCTCGGGGGCGCTCACCGCGTAGTCCTCGCGGTGGTGCTCGCCGACGCCGATGAAGTCGATGCCGACCTGGTCGGCGAGGACGGCCTCGTCCACGAGCTCGCGGAGCGCCTGCGCCTGGCTGCGGAGCGACCCGTCGGCGCGCTCGGTGACGTCCCCGAAGGTGTCGAGGCCGAGCTGCACCGGACCGATGCGCTCGGGTGCGGGCGGCGGGACGTCCGAGGGACGGTCGGAACCGAATGCGTTGCTCATGGCGCGCCTCCTGATCGATGCGTTTGCATAAACATAGCACGCCGCTCGGCGTACCGACAGCCCCGCGCCCGCACGCCGCGCCTCCTGCGAGCCGGTCCGCCGCGCGGCCTGCGAGCCGGTCCGCCGCGCGGCCTGCGACCAGCCCTCCCGGGTACGGTCACGCGCATGCCGAAGATCCCCGACCAGACCGGCCGACGCATCGTCGTGACCGGCGCGAACAGCGGCACCGGCAAGGAGGCCGCGAAGCGCCTCGCCGCCGCCGGCGCGAGCGTCGTGATGGGCGTGCGCACCCCGTCCAAGGGCGAGGACGCCGCCGCCGAGATCCGCCGTGAGCACCCGTCCGCCGACCTCGAGGTCCGCCGACTCGACCTCGCCGACCTCGCGAGCGTGCACGCCTTCGCCGAGGGGCTGCTCGCCGACGACCGCCGGCCGGACGTGCTCGTCAACAACGCCGGGGTGATGGCGCCGCCCGAGCGCTTCACCACCGCGGACGGGTTCGAGCTGCAGTTCGGCACGAACTTCCTCGGCCCGTTCGCCCTGACCAACCTGCTGCTGCCCGCGCTGCTCGACAGTGCGGGGAACGCGCGGCCGCACCCGGGCACGGCACTCCCCCGGGTCGTGACGATGTCGAGCCTCGCCGCCGTGGGCGGCCGCATCCGCTTCACCGACCTGCAGTGGGAGCACGGCTACAACCCGTGGCGTGCGTACGCCCAGTCGAAGCTCGCGGACCTGCTCCTCACCCTCCACCTGCACCGACTGACGGTCGAACGCGGCTGGGCACTGACGAGCACGGCCGCGCACCCCGGCTTCACCCGCACGAACCTGCAGACCGCGGGGCGCTCCCTCGGCCGGTCCCGGCCGGCCCGGTCGAGCGACCGCGCACTCCCCTTCACGCAGGCCGTCGAGCAGGGCACGGAGCCGCTGCTGTACGCGGCGGTCGGCCCCGCAGCGGTCGGCGGCGCCTACTACGGCCCCTCTGGACCGGCGGGCCTCACCGGCACGACGACGACCGCGTCGATCCCGCGGAGCGCGCGCAGCACCGACCTCGCGCGCTCCCTCTGGGCGGTCGCGGAGGACCTCACCGGCACTCGCGCACCGGCCTGACGACGCGCTGCGCGGCCGGGAGGCGCGGTGCAGGCCCGCCCCGCCGGCTCGGGACCGGGGTGGGCGCGTGCGCCACGCACCGCTGGCGGTCCTGCATCGTCGCGGGACCGCAAGTGGTCGCGTCGGCGGAGAGCCGCGGGTGGTCACGCGGGCTCAGAACCGCAGGTGGTCCCGCTTGAACGCGGCCTCGACGGACGCCTGGATCGCCTGCTGACCGCGCACCGTGGGGTGCACGTCGTCGGACTGCATCCACGCCGGGTGCCCGCGGAGGGGCTCGCCGATGTCGACGTACGTGCCACCGTCCCGTCGCACCGCGCGGTGCATGGCGTGCGAGATGACCGCGAGCTGCGCGGGCGGCTCCTGCTCGTTCCAGATCGCGCTGAGCCCGACGACCCGGGCGTCCGGCAGCAGACGGTGCACCTCGGCGACGAGCTGGTCGGTGCGGCTCGTGACCACGGCGTCGTCGACCCCGAGGTCGTTCGAGCTCGCCTGGACGAACACGACCTCGGGGCGCAGGTCGGCGGCCCGGCGGACGAGCGTCTGGTAGGCGCTCGCGCACTGGTCCTCGTCCCCCTCCGTGACCACGCCGGCGCCGTCGCACGAGAAGTTCGTCAGCTGCCAGTGCTCCTTGCGGGCGAGGGTGGCCGGCCAGGCCTGCTCGGCGCTCAACCCGTGGCCGCCGCTGATCGAGTCGCCGATCACGACGATGCGCTCGCCGCGGGCCTCGTCCCACGGCCGGAGCACGGCGGACGAGTGGGTGGACGAGGCGGCGACGGAGCGGTCCTCGGCGCAGCCGACGAGCAGCCCGGTCACCGCGAGGGCCACGGCCCCGACGGCGAGCAGCCGACGTCGGGGGCGCGTCCGGGGACGCGGGGCGGGGTCGCCGGATCGGCGGGGTGTGGTGGGGGTCACGAGGCGTGAAGGTACGCCGTGGCGGGCACCCCGGGACGGCTCGGCGGCTGCCGGTCCGCACAGGCACCGGCGTCCGGGTCGGGCCCGGGACACCACCCCGGGTCAGGCGTGGTGCAGTTCGACCGATCCGTCGAGCCGGCCGGGGCGCTCGAGCCGCGCGTGCTGCAGCACCGTCCGGTCCCGTCCGACCGCCGCGGCGACGATCGACAGGGTCGCGACGTGCCCGTCGGGCTCCACGGCGTCGCGGAGGATCGCGTCCGGGTCGTCGGCGGGCAGCGCCGCGGACTCGGCGAGCAGCCCGAACCAGCCGCTCCACCCGTCACCGGCGTCAGCTCCGGCGTCGGCGGTGCGGAGCTCGTCGAACGGGCCGAGGACCGGCGGGCCGTCCGGGGCAGCTGCTTCGCGGAAGGCGCTGAGCCAACGCCCGATGCGCGGAGCCGCGGGGTCGTCGGCGGCGCCGTGCGTGACCATGTGCACGCCGGGTCCGAGGTCGGTCGTGGTCACGGTCGTGCCGTCCCAGGTGACGACCTCGACGCCGTCGGCCGTGGCACGCACGAGGTTGAACGCGCGGGTCGTGGGCAGCACGCCGTCGGCACCGGGGAGGACCCCGTCGACGGCGTCGAGCGGCACGACCCCGCGGGTGGTCCAGGTCCCGTCCGCGCTCGGCACGGGCTCGGCGCGGTTCAGCACGACCGCGAGTCCTGCCTCGTCCGACGCGGCGAGCCACGCCCCACCGGCGGAGCGGTCCCGCACGCCGCGGACGGACGGGTCGCGGTCGGGCCACCACGCGGCCGGCGGGTCCCACGGACGCTCGGGTGACTCGTCGCGCAGGGCGAGCACGGTGACGGGCCACTCGGCCGCGGGGTCGACGCGGACGACGACGGTGCACATGGGTCCGATCCTCGCACGGGCGGCCGGGTAGCGTGACCGACGTGGAAGCCGCAGCTGCTCGCCGTCTGTCCGTCGTGGTGGGGATCACGGGCGGGATCGCCGCCTACAAGGCCGTCGGGGTCGTCCGTGACCTCGTGAAGCGCGGGCACGACGTGCACGTCGTCCCGACCGAGGGCGCACTGCGCTTCGTCGGGCTGCCGACACTCGAGGCCCTGAGCCGGAACCCGGTCACGACGAGCGTCTGGGACGACGTGGCCGAGGTCCGGCACGTGGCGCTCGGTCGCCGTGCCGACCTCGTGGTGGTCGCCCCCGCGACCGCCGACGCCCTCGCCCGGATGGCGGCGGGCCTCGCGGGCGACCTGCTCGGCACGACGCTGCTCGCGACCGAGGCCCCGGTCGTCGTGGCGCCGGCGATGCACCCGCAGATGTGGGAGCACCCCGCCACCCGGGCGAACCTGCGGACGCTCCGCGAGCGGGGCGTGCACGTCGTCGGCCCGGTCGTCGGCGCGCTCACCGGGGACGACGCGGGGATCGGCCGCATGTCCGAGCCCGAGGACATCGTCGCGGCGGCGCTCGCGGTGCTCGACCGCGCCCCGACCGGCCACCTGTCGGACGCGGGCGGGACCGACGGACGCGGGACGAGCCTCCCGGCCGACCACCCGACCACCGCGGGCGGGACCGACGGACGCGGGACGGGCCTCCCGGCCGACCAGCGGACCACCGCGGGCACCGCGACCCGGGCGGCCACCGCGCCACCCACCGGCACCACCGGCACCACCGGCACCACCGCCCGCGGCGAGCAGGGCGACCTCGCGGGCGTCCGTGTCGTCGTGAGCGCGGGCGGCACGCGCGAGCCCGTCGACCCCGTGCGCTTCGTGGGCAACCGCTCGAGCGGTCGGCAGGGCCTGGCGATCGCGGTGGACGCCGCCCGCCGCGGCGCGACCGTGACCGTGGTCGCCGCGAACGTCGACGCGTCGCTGACCGCGGGACTCGACGCGACCGTCGTGCCGGTGGGCTCCGCCGTCGAGCTCGCCGAGGCCGTGCACGCAGCGGCGGCCGACGCCGACGTCGTCGTGATGACCGCCGCGGTCGCCGACTACCGGCCGACCGAGGTGCGCACCGAGAAACTCAAGAAGGACGAGCAGGGCGACACCATGACCCTCGAGCTCGTCCGGAACCCCGACGTGCTCGCCGAGCTCGTCGCGGCCCGCCGGACCGGCCAGGTGATCGTGGGCTTCGCCGCCGAGACCGAGCCGGACCGCGACGCCCGGATCGAACTCGGCCGGGCGAAGATCGCGCGGAAGCCGGCCGACCTGCTCGTCGTGAACCACGTCAGCTGGTCGGCGGGCTTCGAGCGGGAGGAGAACGCGATCGAGGTGCTCGTCCCCGGCGGCGCCGTCGTGCAGGAGACCGCGGGCAGCAAGGCCGAGGTCGCGGCGGCCGTGCTGGACCTGGTGGCGACCGCGCTGGCCTGACCGGCAGAGCCCGACCGACCGCGCGACGTGCCGCGAACCTGGACCGCGCCGCGCCGGTGCGGGCACGATGGACCCATGCGACGACGTGAACGAACCCGACGCGCGGACCGCACCGCGGCGGCCCTCGCGGTCCTGCTCGGCGGTGCCGGCGTGACCCACTTCCTGCGCCCCCGCACCTACGACCGGATCGTCCCGGACGGCCTCCCGCCCCGGACGACCACGCTGGCCTCGGGCCTGGCCGAGCTCGTCGTCGCGGTGGGCCTCGCGGTCCCGGCGACCCGCCGCGCCTCGGGCTGGGCGGCCGCGGCCCTGTTCCTCGCGGTCTTCCCGGCGAACGTGACGATGGCGCGCGACCTGCTCGACAGCCCGCGGTCGACGCGCGCATCGCGGCTCGTGTCGGTGCTCCGCCTCCCGCTCCAGGCCCCGCTCGTCGCGTGGGCCGCCCGCGTCGGCCGGCACGCCTCGAAGCGGTGACCGACACCCGGGCGTCCGCACCGCTGCGCCACCGTCCGGTGACGGTGCACGCCTGGGAGGACGTCGTCTTCGCGCACTGGCGCCGCGAGCCCGCACAGCTCGCCCGGATGCTGCCGCCGGGGACGCGTCCCGACGTGGTCGGCGGCAGCGCCTGGGTCGGTCTGTCGGCGTACGTGTTCCGGGAGACGAGCGTCCCGCCGTTCCCGCCCTCGCGCCGACTCGGGTCGATGACGGAGGTCACGATCGAGGTGCTCACGGTGGACGACCGCGGCCGCCGCGGGGTGGTCCACCGGACCGTCGACACGTCGAACGTCCCGGCGATCGTCGCCGCGCACGCGCTGCTCGGCGTGCCGTACACGTTCGCGCACACGCGCGCCCGACGTCGCGGGGACACCGTCGAGCACCGGTCCGTCCGCCACCCGGCCCGCGCCGCGCACCCGCTGCGGTGGGCGGCCCGGACGCTCGGACCACGGCTGGCCGCTCCGGGTGCGTCCGGAGACGCCGGCTCCGGGGCCCGACCCGCCTGGTCCGGGCTGCGGGCCACGACCGGACGGTCGGGAGGCGCGCCCCGCCCCCGCCACGACGCCACCGTGCGCGTCGTGGCCGGTGCGGTCGTCGAGGACCCGCTGGCCGTCGAGCTCACCGACCGTGCCGGCATCCACGCCCGGCTGCTGTCGAGGACGCTGTTCTGGCAGCGGCAGCACGCACCCCTGACCGTCCGCTCGGCCGTCCTGGAGCGGCTCGAGGGCGACCTCCCCGCAGCCGTCGGCCTGCCGGGCCTGTTCGACCGGGACCCGGACTCGCTGCTCGTCGTGGACGCGACCACCGTCCGGTACGCGTGGGGGGACGTGGTCCGGTGAGCGCCGACGACGGTACGCCGGACCGCACGTCCGAGCACGCGACCGACCGATCGCTCGACCGGTTCGTCCACGCGCAGGAGGGGGTGCACGACCAGGCCCTGCAGGAGCTGCGCGCGGGCCGGAAGCGCTCGCACTGGATGTGGTTCGTGTTCCCGCAGCTCGCCGGCCTCGGACGGAGCGCCACCGCCCAGCACTACGCGGTCCGGGACCTGCGCGAGGCGCGTGCGTACCTCGCCCACCCGGTGCTCGGTCCGCGGCTGCGCGAGGCCGCCGCGGTGGCCGCCGCTGCGCCCGCACGCAGCGCCGACGACCTGTTCGGCGGCGTCGACGCGATGAAGGCCCGGTCCTCGATGACCCTGTTCGCCCGGGCCGCCGACGACCCGGCACCGTTCCGCGCCGTGCTCGACCGCTGGTACCGCGGCTCCGAGGACCCGGTCACGCTCCGCCTGCTCGACCCCTCTGACTGACCCCCGGCGGGCAGCCGTCCGCCGGTGGTACATCAGGTACGGTGTCCCTGCACACCGCGCGCGGTCGCGGGGTGCAGCCCGACCGCTCCCGAGAACCGAGGACACCGCATGCCGGTCCCCAGCAGCACCCCCACCGAGCACCAGCTCCTGCGCGACACCGTCCGCCTGAAGATCCACGCCGCGATCATGGACGGCACGCTCGA
The DNA here is from genome assembly GCF_001865055.2 of Curtobacterium sp. MCBA15_004. NCBI lineage: Bacteria > Bacillati > Actinomycetota > Actinomycetes > Micrococcales > Microbacteriaceae > Curtobacterium > Curtobacterium sp. MCBA15_004. Next base: position 2,663,699 of record NZ_CP126266.1, read on the forward strand.
GCCGGGCGAGCGCCTCAACGACGAGGAGCTCATCGCCTGGCTCGGCGTCTCCCGCACCCCGATCCGCGAGGCGCTCAGCCAGCTCGCCCGTGCCGGCCTCATCGAGATGGCACCGAACCGGTACACCCGCGTCACGACCCCCAAGCCGGAGGAGGTCGTCGAGGCGATGCAGACCCTCGGCGTGCTGTTCGGCGGGGTGGTCCGGCTCGCCGTGCCACGTCTGACCGCCGCCCAGCGCCGCAGGATCACGGCGAAGCTCGACCGCACGATCACCGAGCTCGAGGCGCACGACGTCGTGGCGGTCAACCGCGACGCCCTCGACGTCTTCACGCTGTACGTCGACGCCTGCGGCAACGAGAACCTGCAGCGCGTGTGCCGCGACACGATGGACGGCCTGGCCTTCCGGCTGCGCCTGCCGAACCTCGACGAACTGGTCGACTGGGACGCCATGACCGAGGACTTCCGCCGCCTCCGGGCCGCGACCGAGGCGGGCGACAACATCGCCGCGGAGCTCGCGACCGAGGCGATCCACCTGCTCCCGGGCGAGAAACGCTGAACATCCCTGAACACCCGCACAGGAACGCGCCCGCCCCGACCCGTCGAGGTGGGCGCGTCCCGTCCGGAGGGCCACCAGCGGGGCGCTCGGTCACACGTTCCGGGCGACCGGTAGCATCACCGGCGACGTGGTCGAGCAGTCCGACCGCCCGACCCCGAACGACCCGGAGCCCCGCATGAGCCACCGCCAGCCGGACCGCACCGAGATCGCCGCGCGCCTGGCCGCCGCGGTCGGCCGGATCAACCGTCGTGCCCGCACCGACTCCGCCGCGCTCGGCTACGGCCTGGTGTCCGCGCTCGCGTCGATCCAGCGGCACGGACCCCTGCGCCCGGGCGACCTGTCGCGGATCGAGGTCGTCACGAAGCCGACCATGACGCGGATCCTCACCGAGCTCGAACAGCGGGGGTTCATCGAGCGCGAGGCCGACCCGAGCGACGGCCGCGCCTTCATGGTGAGCATCACCGCAGCGGGCGCCGCAGCCGTCGAGGAGGCCCGCTCGACCCGGACCGGGATCGTCGCCGACCTCATCGCCGAGCTCGCCCCGGAGGACGTCGCCGCGATCGCCGGCGCCCTCGATGCCCTCGAGCGCGTGGCGCAGGGCGAGCGCGTCCAGGAAGCTCCCACCTCGGACCGCTGATCGGACCGTTACCGAACCGTTATCGAGGGGTGGACGGACGGTTCTGCCAGCCTCCCTGGACGACCTGCCCAGGCTGACGCGTCATCGTTCTGGCTCCGCCCGAGCGGGTGGCTCCCCCAGGCCGCCTGCGTGGCGGACGGACGGGCCCCACACCACCGTCCGGTCCTCCCCCGGCTCGCGGCTCCCCCCACGACGCCGTCCTCGTGACGGCACCGGCGCGCTCCCCCCACCCCGCGCGCCGAACCGGGGGTCCGCACGAGCAGCCGGCCGACCACCGGATCCGATGACACGACGCACCACCCCCACCGACCCGAGCACGATCCCCGCCAGCAGCACGACCCCCGCGACCACGCGACGCCAGGCACTCGACACCCCGAGCCGGCGCCTCCGCCGCGCGATCCGCAGCCGTTCCACGCTCGTCGTGGGCGGTGCCGCGACGCTCGCGATCGTCGGCGGCGTCGCGACGCTCGGCACCCAGCCCGCCATCGGCGACGCGATCGGGCTGCCGAGCCCGACCGCCTCGGCGAGCAGCGCGCCGGCCCTCCGCGGCGTCGCGCTCGACAAGGCACAGGCCGCAGCGACGATCTCGACCGCCCAGACCGTGCTCGCCGACGCGAACGAGAAGACCGACACCGCCGCGCTGCAACGCCAGGTCGCGGCACTGTCGGACTACCGGTCGATGTCGAGCGGCGCGATCACGTCGCGCATCGCCTCGACGGTCGACGCCACGACCCAGGTCGCCGACGCGAGCGCCGTCCAGGACAAGGCCGACGCCGACCAGCAGGCAGCGGCAGCCGCGGCCGCACAGGCAGCCGCCGAGCAGGCGGCAGCCGAGGCCGAAGCCGCCCGTCAGCAGGCCGCCGCGAACACCGTCGCCGGTGCGAAGGCCACCGCCACGTCGCTGGCCGCGTCGAAGTACGGCTGGGGCTCCGCGCAGTTCCGCTGCCTCGACAACCTCTGGACCAAGGAGTCCGGGTGGAACTACCGCGCGGTGAACCCGAACGGTGGCGCGACCGGGATCCCGCAGGCGCTCCCCGGCTCGAAGATGGCCACCGTCGCGGCCGACTGGCAGACGAACGCCACGACGCAGATCACGTGGGGCCTGCAGTACATCAGCGCCGCGTACGGCACGCCGTGTGCCGCGTGGGCGCACTCGCAGGCGAACGACTTCTACTGATCGGACGCACACGATGACGGCCCCGGGCTCCGGCCCGGGGCCGTCGTCGTGTGCGGGGGCGGTGACGGACGGGAGGCGCGGGGCGGACTGGTGACGCGCCTCCCGTCCGCAGCGTGGTCGGCGACCGGAGGCGCGGGGCGGGCCGGTGACGCGCCTCCCGTCCGCAGCGTGGTCGGCGACCGGAGGCGCGGGGCGGGCCGGTGACGCGCCTCCCGTCCGCCACGTCGTGTCGTGGGGCCGAGCGGTCAGCCGACGCGGGCGATGCGGACGTCCACGCGGCTGAGCGTGACGCCGCGCGCGGTCGCCACGTCGAGGGCCGCGCGGTGCGCGGCGCGCGCGGTGGCGGGCGCCGGTGCGGACCCGTCGGTGCCGATCACGACGCGCAGGACGTCGTCGTCGAGGACGACGCGGGACACCGCGGTGCCCGTGGCGAGGTTGCGCGCCGAGGCGAGCGCACTGCCGACGGTCGGACGGGCGCGGTACAGGTCGGCCACGCCGGGGACCGCGAGGACGGCGTCCTCGATCGCGGCGGCGGTCTCGTCGTCCATGCTCAGGCTCCGTCCTCGTCGTGGGTGGGCTCGTGGTCGTGGGTGGGCTCGTGGTCGTCGTCGGGCAGCGCCGGCAGGAGGTCGCGGACACGGACGTCGACGGCCTCCACCACCAGGTCGGTCTGCTCGGCCAGCACCGCCGCGACGGCCGACCGGACCCGGTCTGCGGCGTCGTGGATGGGCGAACCCGCCCGGACCGCGAGCTCCACGGTCACGCGGACCGGGGCACCGAGCCGGACGACGTCGCCGTCCAAGGAGCACCGGGCGATGACGACGCCGGGGACGACGTCGCCCGCGGAGCGCACGAGGGAGCGGATCGCACCCTCGGTCATCACGGGGCGTTCGGTCGGCGACTCCGCGCGGAGCGGGACGTCGCGGCCGGCGCGGGCCTCGAGCGAGATGTTCGCCAGCACGCCGCCGATCCACGACTCGTCGGCTGGGGGCTCCTGGGCGGCCGCGGCCTCGAGCGAGCCGAGCGACGACTGCCGGAGCCGGATGATCGCGGCGAGGGCGTTCTGGCACGCGGCGGAGTCGTCGATCGACGGGTCGGCCGGCTGCATGCCCGCGTCGAGGTAGTCGGCGAGTTCGTCGATGGAGTGGCCGTCGAGGTCCTCGGGCTCGAGCGCGTCGAGGCGGAGGTCGTCGGGGTGCGTGTCCGCGGCGCTGGTGGTACCGGAGCGCGGGTCGGCGGCGGACGCGTCGGCGGCACCCGTGCCGTCGGGGCGCAGGTCGGCGCCGAGCTCGTCGTCGTGCGGGGTCATCGCCATGCCTCCATGAGACGGATCATGTTCTTCCGGGCCCGCGAGAGCAGACCGCGGACGGTCGACACCGGCAGGTCGAGCTCCTCGGCGATGTCCTCGTAGCGGTACTCGAGCACTTCCTTCATCAGCCAGCACCGCCGCTGCTGCTCGGGCAGTTCGGCGAGCGCCGTCTCCAGCGCCTCCTCGCGCGAGCGGGCCTCGGCGACACGGTCCGGGGCGTCGTCGCGGGGTGCGGCGACCTCGAGCTCGGTGACGTCGTCGTGGTCCCGGCGGGCACGGATGCGGTCGATGCACTTCCGGCTGAGGATGCGCATGAGCCACGACTTGACCTTCGCGCCGTCCTCGAGCGCGTCGAGACGCCCCCACGCGGTGATGAAGGTCTCCTGCACGACGTCGTCGAGCTCGTCGGTGGAGCCGAGCGTGCGTCGGGCGTAGGCGCGGAGCAGCGGGGTGTACCGCCGGATGAGTACCTCGAAGGCCCGCACGTCGCCGTCGGACGACCGACCGGCGAGGACGGCGTCGTCGAGGTCGACGAGGGACTGGTGGGGCACGGATTCCTTCTACTGGTCACTGGTGTGGGAACACTGGGTGGGTGGGGACGACCCGGAACGGACCCGCGGGCCGGGACGCGAGGGAGCGGACGCGGGCCTGGGCGAGGTGGTGCACGGTGCCGGTCCGGGGGCCGTGAGGGCGCTCGTGCGGCTGTCGGGTCGGGACGGTGTCGGTCATGGTCTGGCCTCCTCGCCGGGGTGTCGGTCGGGCGGTCCGTCGGGCCGGGGGCCGGTCCGTCGGACGGTCACGGGTGTGACGGACCGGGGCGGGCGGTCGTCACGCGGCTGCGCGGAACGGCTGCGTCGGTGCGCTGTCGGGCTCGACGGTGGTCGTCCGGGGCGCTGTCGGTCTCGACGGGGATCCAGCGGTGCGCCAGGATCGAGGGGTGTCCTCCGTCACCGCCGTCTGCCGCGTCCACCAGCTGCTCCGCGACTCGGGCACGATCGGGATCACCGCGATCGACAAACGGCCGGTCGACGGTGCCGTGCGGATCCGACCCCTCGGCCTGCACGCCGACGTCCAGGCCGACCGGAAGCACCACGGCGGCGAGGACCAGGCCGTGTACGCCTACGCCGACGAGGACGCTGCGTACTTCGCCGAGCTGCTCGGCCGGGAGGTCCCGCCCGGGCTGTTCGGCGAGAACCTGCGGACGAGCGGCGTCGACGTCACCGGCGCGGTCACGGGCGAACGCTGGCGGATCGGGGAGACCCTCGAGCTCGAGGTCACCATCCCGCGCACCCCGTGCGGCACCTTCGCGCGGCGGATGCGCCTGGACGGGTGGGTGAAGCGGTTCGCGGCGGAGAACCGCCCCGGCGCGTACCTGCGGGTGGTCCGGTCCGGGTCCGTGCGCGCCGGCGACCCCGTGGTCGTGACGCACCGCCCCGCGCACGGCGTGACGATCGGGCAGATCGGCGCCGGGCTGACCCCGGACCAGGCCCGGGCCGTGCTCGCGGAGGGTGACCGCCTGGCGCCGAAGGTCGTGCGGGACGTGTCGAAGGTGCTCGCGCGCGGTCGCGTCGAGGCCTAGCGGGGTCCCCGGTCGTCCCCGGGCCCGGGGGCGTCCCCGCGCCGGGTCGGGTCGAGGGGTCGGCGGGCCCGCGGGAGTCCGGCGACGACGAGCTCCCACGAGTTCGCGACGAGGTCCTCGACCATCGTCTCGTGCATGCCGTCGCCGGGGGCGAGCGTGATCCAGTGCCGCTTCGACATGTGCCAGCCGGGGGTGACCTCGGCGTGGTCGCGGACCAGTGCGGCTCCGTGGGCGGGCGCGCACTTGAGGTTCACGATCGGGGTGCCGCGCACCTCGGTGACCATCGCGAACATCTTGCCGACGACCTTGTACACCAGGGCGTCCGGTCCGAACGGCTGCGTCTCCTCGACCGCGGGCAGTGCCGTCGCGGTCCGGATCGCCACTTCGTGCAGTGCCTCGCCGTCCATGCGCCCAAGCATGCCGCACGCCTCCGACGCGGTGCCCGCACCCGACGCGGTGTCCGCCCTGGCCGCGGGTCCTGCCCGCGCGAGCCGCCCCGCCCTGGCCGCGGGTCCTGCTCGCGCGGACCACCGACACGGCGGAGCGGGCGTCAGAGCGGCGGGACGCCCTCGTGCCCGGAACGGGGGCGCGCGGTGCCGGCGACCCCGGTGACGACCGAGCCCGGCGGGACGTCCTTCGTGACGACGGTGTTCGCGCCGACGACCGAGTCGGCCCCGATCGTGATCGCGCCGATGAGGGACGACCCCGCGCCGAGCACCACGCGGTCCCCGACGACCGGGTGCCGACGGGCGCCCGGACCGTGGTCGCCGCCCCGGCCGCCCAGGGTCACCCCGTGGAACACGACGACGTCGTCGCCGACCACCGCGGTCTCGCCGATGACCACGCCCATGCCGTGGTCGATGAAGCACCGGCGACCGATCCGGGCGCCGGGGTGGATCTCGATGCCGGTCACCGACCGTGCCACCTGGCCGAGCACGCGCGCGGCGAACCGGGAGCCGGGCAGCCCTCGGGCGTTCCACAGCCGGTGCGTCAACCGGTACGTCCACACGGCGTGCAGGCCGGAGTAGACCACCGCGTTCTCCAGGTCGCCCCGGGCGGCGGGGTCACCGCGGCGCGCTGCGGCCAGGTCCTCGCGGACCGTCTGCAGCACGCCGCGACGGACGGCTCGCGTCACGCAGTGAGCCCCTCGAACAGCGGCGTCGACAGGTAGCGCTCACCGGTGTCGCAGACGATCGCGACGACGCGCTTGCCGGCGTTCTCGGGCCGTGCGGCCACCGTGACGGCGGCGTGGATGATCGCACCCGACGAGATCCCCGCGAGGATCCCCTCCTCGGTGCCGAGCGCACGGGCCACGCGGAGGGCGTCGTCGAGCTCGACGTCGAACACCTCGTCGATGACGTCGCGGTCGAGGACCTCGGGGACGAAGTTCGCGCCGATGCCCTGGATCTTGTGCGGCCCGGCCTTGCCCTCGGTCAGCAGCGGGGAGTCCTTCGGCTCGACGGCGACGATCTGCACGCCGGGCACGCGCTCCTTGAGGACCTGGCCGACGCCCGTGATGGTGCCGCCGGTGCCGACGCCGGCGACGAACACGTCGACGTGCCCCTCGGTGTCGCGGAGGATCTCCTCGGCCGTGGTCCTCCGGTGGATCGCCGCGTTCGCCGAGGTCTCGAACTGGTGCGCGAGGATCGCCCCTGGGGTCTCCTCGACGATCTGCTCCGCACGGGCGACCGCGCCCTTCATGCCCTTCGGGCCGGGGGTCAGGACGATCTCGGCGCCGAACGCGCGGATCAGCGCCCGACGCTCGACGCTCATGGTCTCGGGCATCGTGATGACGACGCGGTAGCCGCGGGCCGCGCCGACGAGGGCGAGCGCGATGCCGGTGTTGCCCGAGGAGCCCTCGACGATCGTGCCGCCGGCCGTGAGGGCACCGGACTCCTCGGCCGCGTCGATGATCGCGACGCCGAGGCGGTCCTTCACGCTCGACCCGGGGTTGTAGAACTCGAGCTTCGCGAGGACCTCGGCGCCGCCCTGCTGCGGGATGCGGTTCAAGCGCACCAGCGGGGTGTTCCCGAACGCCTGCGAGATGTCGTCGTAGATCGTGCCGCTCATCCGGTCCGTCCTCCTCGGGTCGTGTCGCGCCGCCGTCCTGGAGGCGCGGGTCGGGTGCGATCCTAGCGACGGCACCCGGCGTTCCCCTGTCGCGTGACGTCCGCTGACGCGGGCCGGTGCGCCGGGCGCGCGCCGCGCCTCCGGGCCGGTCCGGTGGCTCGCCGGACGCGACCCGGTCCGCCGGGCGCGCGCCGTGCCTCCAGGCCGGTCCGCGGCGCGTCAGCGCAGCGCGGTGCGAGCGAACCGGTCGTCCGTCGCCGCGACCACGCGGAGCACGTTGCCGCTCGCGAGCGCGCGGAGGTCGTCGTCGCCCCAGCCCCGGCGTCGCAGTTCCTCGGCGAGGACCGGGTACCGGGACACGTCGCGGAGGTCCGGCGGCAGCACCGGGGTGCCGTCGTAGTCGCCGCCGATCCCGATCTGCTCGACGCCGGCGACCTGACGGGCGTGGTCGACGTGGTCCGCGACGTCGGCGACCGTCACCAGGGGCGGCTCGCCCTCGGAGCCGGCCTCCTCCCAGTCGGCCCACGCGCGCGAGACGAACTTGGGCACGAACGTGATCATCACGACACCGCCGTTGTCGGCGAGCCGGGCGAGGACGTCGTCGGGGACGTTGCGCGGGTGGTCGTCGACCGCGACCGTCGACGAGTGGCTGAACAGGACCGGACGCGTCGCGACGTCGAGGGTGTCCCGCATGGTGGCGGGCGCGGTGTGCGACAGGTCGACGAGCATGCCGATGCGCTCCATCTCGGCGACGACCTCGCGGCCGCGGTCGGTCAGGCCGCCGTGGGCGCGGACGCCCGTCGCCGAGTCAGCCCACGAGGTGTCGTCGTTGTGCGTCAGGGTCATGTACCGGACCCCGAGCCGCGCGAACGAGCGCAGCACGGCGAGGTCGTCGCCGATGGAATGCCCGCCCTCGGCGCCGAGGAACGACGCGATCCGGCCCGCGTCGACCGCCGCCCGTGCCTCGGCCGCGGTGCGCACGAACGTGAGGTCGTCCGGGTACCGCTCCACGATCCGGTGCGCGGTGTCGATCTGCTGCAGCGTGGTCCGGACCGGGTCCGGGTCGTCCGCGGGCACGAACACCGACCAGAACTGCCCGACGACCCCACCGGCGCGGAGCTTCGGCAGGTCGGTGTGCAGGGTGTCCTGCTCGGTGTCGATCCCCTCGACGCCGGAGTCGTGCGACTCGCGGCGCTCCCACGGCAGGTCGTTGTGGCCGTCGATGACGGGGAAGTCGAGCGCGTCGAGGGTCATGCCGCCGACGCTACCGTGCACCCGTCGGTCAGTAGGCTCGCGGCGTGCAACCCCTGACGCTCCGGACCGACCGGCTGGTCCTCTCCGCCCCCACCGCGGCGGACACCGAGGACGTCATCGCCTACGCCAACGACCCCGACGTCATCGCGACGACCCCCGTCCCCGTGCCGTACGGGCACGCCGAGGCGAAGCGCTTCGTCGACGAGGTGGTCGCCGCCGGCTGGCGTGACGACACCCGCTACGAGTTCGGCATCCGCCGCGCCGAGGACCTCCGGCTGCTCGGCACCGTCGGGCTGTTCGGCATCGCCGACGGCGCGGCCGAGATCGGGTACGCGATGCACCCCGACGGCCGGGGCCACGGCTACGTGACCGAGGCGGCCGACCGGCTGGTCCGGTGGGCCTTCGCGGACGCGCCGGACGGGCTCGGGCTGGTCCGGGTGCAGTGGCGGGCGCTCGCGACGAACAGGGCCTCGGCCGCGGTGGCGCAGCGCCTCGGGATGACCTACGAGGGACGGCGACGCTCCGGGTCGCTGCACCGGGGGCGGCGGCACGACGAGCTCACGGCCGCGGTGCTGCGGTGGGACGACCGCGGGGTGGCGGAGGGGTGGCCGACGGGGTGAGGTCCGTGGCGGTCGGCGGTGACCAGCCGTCCGCCCGTGCCGCTCCGCTGGCGTGGTGGTCCCGTCGTCCCTCGCGGCCCTACGATCGACCCGTGTCCCGCAGTCACAAACCGTTCGCGCAGTACTCCGGTGTGCTGCCGGACGGACGGACAGCCGTCGAGGCGACGATCTTCGACCCGTTCATCGTGCGGGTCGTGCTCGTGGCAGCGGACAAGCGGGAAGCGCTGCAGCGGATCCGAGCCCTCGGCGGGCGGGACGTGCACGTCACGAAGTCCTTCCGTCCTGCGCACCGCGTGGTCGACCGACTCGTCGACGACGGACTCGACGGCGTGTTCGCGCCCGACCCGCAGGACGGCACGTGGCTGCCGCTGTCGGAGCTCCCCGCGTTCCTGGCGGGCACGAGTCGGTTCCTGGCGCGCTACGACACCAGCGCGTTCAACCGGTCCTTCGTGGGCATCCACGGCGATCCCGCCCAGGAGGGCGACGCCCCGCGCGGAGGCACCGGCGACTGACACCCCGCTCCAATGGTCTCGGTCCGCCGAACGGCGAGGGGACCGCGACGACGAGGTACGCTCCGAGCGTGTTGTTCCGGCCCGCCGAGGAGCCCGTGCCCCCGCTCCCCGTCGGCGTGGAGCCGGGCCTCTGGACGCTGCACCTCCCGGACCACCCGTGCGACCTCGCCGGCTACCTGTCCGTGCGCCCTGACCACGTCTTCGACGAGGAAGGGCCGTGGTGGAACCGGCGTCGCGTCCGCCCTCGGCTGGTCGGCGACTGGTACGTGGACTTCTGGGACTTCGACACCTACCGCGCGTGGCCGGACGGGTCCCTGAGCTGCGGGATCAGTGACGGGTTCCCCTTCGACGAGAGCGGCTTCGAGGAGCTGGCGAGCGGGGTGTTCCTGCTGCACGGCGTGCTGTTCACGGTCCGCCGGGTGGACCCGACGGACCAGCCGAACGAGTACGGCGCCCACTTCGCCTTCCTCGACGTCGAGCAGTGGAAGCGCACCAGGAGCGCTGGCCGGACGGTGGGGGACCCGACGGACGGGGTGGCGCCCCTCCCCTGACAGATGTCACGGCCGAGTCGTGACGACCGGCACCGGAGCCACCTGCTGCACGGCGGGATCGTGGAGCCATGAACGAGACACCGGTCATCCAGCTCAGCGGGCTCCGCAAGCGCTTCGGCGCCGTCACCGCGGTCGACGGCGTCGACCTGACGATCCGCCCGGGCGAGGTCGTCGCCCTCCTCGGCCCGAACGGCGCCGGCAAGACCACGACGGTCGACCTGCTGCTCGGCCTGGCGACCCCGACCGACGGCGAGGCCCGGCTGTTCGGCACGGACCCGCGCACCGCGGTCGTCGACGGCCGCGTCGGGGCGATGCTGCAGGGCGGGGCGCTGCTCCCCGACGTCACGGTCCGCGAGGCGGTCGCCCTCGCCGCCGCCGCGCACCGCCACCCCATGCCCGTCGCCGAGGCACTCCGCCGGGCGCGCTGCACCGACATCGCGACCCGTCGGGTGTCGAAGCTGTCCGGCGGCCAGCTCCAGCGCGCACGCTTCGCGGTCGCCGTCGTGTCCGACCCGGACCTGCTGGTGCTCGACGAGCCGACGGCCGCCATGGACGTCGAGGCCCGCCACGTCTTCTGGTCGTCGATGCGCGACTTCACGGACGCCGGCCGCACGGTCGTCTTCGCAACGCACTACCTCGACGAGGCGGACACCTTCGCCGACCGCATCGTCATCATCCGCGACGGTCGGGTCGTCGCCGACGGCACGCCCGCGGCGATCAAGGCGACCGCCGCAACGCGCACCGTCCGCTTCGCGGGCGTCGCCGCGGACCGGCACGACGCGTTGCGCGGTCTGCCGGGCGTCGTCGGGATGGCGGTCGACGCTCGGGGGCGGCGCGGAGCGACGCGCGACGACCGCGGGCGAGCCTGCGAGCCCGGGCACGACGCCGTCTCGCTGCGCACCGACCGCAGTGACGACACGCTCCGGGCCCTGCTCACCGCGTTCCCGGAGGCGCACGACCTGCAGGTGGTCGCCTCGACCATGGACGACGCCTTCCTCGCCATCACCGCCGACCCGGCCACCACCACCACCACGAGCACCACCGAGACCGAAGGGGTCCTCGCATGACCGCCACCCCCGTCACCGCACCCGCCACGACCGCTCGCAGCGCCGCCGCCGGTCGGCTCCCCCTGCGCTACGTGCTCCTCGAGACGCGCCGGCAACTCCGGAACGTCAAGGCGATGGTCTTCACCTTCGCGATCCCGATCGTCATGCTCCTGGTGTTCGGTGCCGCGTACGGCGGGCAGACCGACCCCGGGACCCACCTGCCGTTCCTCGTCGTCACGACGCTGCAGATGACGGCGTACGGCGCGATGATGGCGGCGCTCAGCCAGGCCTTCGCGCTGGTCAACGAGCGGTCGCTCGGGTGGAACCGACAGCTCCGCGTGACGCCGCTGTCCGGGTGGGCGTTCCTCGTCTCGAAGCTCGTCTCGGCGATGGCGTTCGCGGCGGTCTCGATCACGCTCACGTTCGCGGTCGCGATCCTCGGCATGCACGCGTCGCTCGGTGCCGGGCACTGGTTCGCGGCCGGGCTCGGCATCTGGGCCGGGGTGGTGCCGTTCGCGCTCATCGCGATCCTGATCGGGCAGTTCGCGAAGCCCGCGTACGCCCAACCGATGTTCATGGTCGTCTTCATGGGACTGTCGATCCTCGGCGGACTGTGGGTCCCGCTCTCGGTGATGCCCGCCTGGATGGGCTCGGTCGCGCACCTGCTGCCGTCCTACTGGCTCAACCGGATCGGTCAGACGGGCGCCGGTGCGACCGGGTCCGCCGGGATGACGGAACCGACCCTGGTGCTGCTCGGCTGGACGGTCGCCCTCGCCGCCGTGATCGTCTGGCGCTACCAGCGCGACGCGGCACGCCGGTGACCGACCCGGACGGTCGTACGCTGACCGACGTGACGGACAGCGCGGAGGTGGCGGAGGTGCCCGACGTGACGGACCCGACCACCACCGACCCCGGCACCACCACGACCGAGGCGCGGGGCGCGGACGACGCGCACCGCGCCTCCCGGCCGTCCGCCCGCGCCTTCCCGTGGGCCGCCCCGCCGGACGCGGACGACGCCGAGGTGCGCGTCGCCCGCCGCCGCTGGTACGGCGGCGCCGCGTTCGGCCTGCTCTGGCAGGCGCTCCTGCTCGTCGCCGTGTGGACCGACGGCCGCTCCGTCGACGAGCACGTCTCCGCGACGCTCGCGCTCGCGGTGCTGTACGCCGGGTACCTGTTCGCACCCGAGGCCATGTGGGGGCACGGGCTCCGACGGCGCGTGGTCGTGCTCGCCGTCCTCGCCGCGTACGCCGGGCTCCTGCTCGTACCGGTCGGCCCGGCCGCGGTGTGGTCCTGGCTGCTGGTCGTCGCCCTGTCCGGGTTCGTGGCGGTGCGGCTCTGGGTCGCCCTCGCGGTCCTCGGGGTCGTCGTCGCCGCCGAACTCGTCGTCGCCGCGGTCGTCGGGTGGGACACCGCGTCGGGCACGGGCATCCTGTTCGCCCCGATCGTGGCGGTGTCGATCGGCGCCTCGATGGTGTTCTTCGGTCGCCAGCGCGAGGCCGAGGACCGGCTCGGGATCGCGCAGGACGAACTCACCCGGCTCGCGGTCGTCGAGGAACGTGCGCGGTTCTCCCGCGACCTGCACGACGTCCTCGGGCACTCCCTGACCGTCGTCACGATGAAGTCCGAGCTCGCCGCGCGGCTGGTCGACGTCGACCCGGCCCGCGCGAAGGCCGAGATGCAGGACGTCCAGCGGCTGTCGCGCGAGGCGCTGCAAGGCCTCCGGCAGGCGGTCAGCGGGTACCGCCAGGCCGACCTGGACGCCGAGCTCGTCTCCGCACGGTCGGCCCTGGACGCGGCCGGGGTCGCAGCGGAGCTGCCCGCGACCGGGGACGCGGCGGCCGCCGACGTCCGGAGCCTGTTCGCGTGGGTGCTCCGCGAGGGCGTGACGAACGTCGTGCGGCACGCAGCGGCCAGTCGGGCGCGGGTGACCCTGACCCGCACGGCCCTGACCGTCGAGGACGACGGCACCGGCACGGGCGACGGCACCCGCACGGTCGACGGCGCCGCTCCCGCCGACCCCCTCGGCGTCGGTGGCAACGGCCTGCGCGGACTGCGCGAGCGGGCCGACGCGGTCGGCGCCACCGTGACGACGGGCACGAGCGACCTCGGCGGCTTCCTGCTGCGGGTCGAGAGGAGACCACGGTGACCGACCCGATCCGCGTCCTGCTCGCGGACGACCAGGCGCTCGTCCGCGGGGCCCTGGCGTCGCTGCTGTCGCTCGAACGGGACATCGACGTCGTCGCGCAGGTCGCCCGCGGCGACGAGGTGCTCGACGCGGCCCGGGCGTCGGGGGCCACGGTCGCGCTCCTCGACGTCGAGATGCCCGGCGCCGACGGCCTGACGGCCGCCGCGACCCTGGCCCGCGAACACCCCGGCTGCCGGTCCCTGATCGTGACGACGTTCGGCCGGCCCGGGTACCTGCGGCGGGCGCTCGAGGCCGGGGCCGCGGGCTTCGTGGTGAAGGACACCCCCGCCGAGCAGCTGGCCGACGCCGTCCGCCGGGTCGCCGGGGGCTTCCGCGTGGTCGACCCGGTGCTCGCCGCGGAGTCACTGGCCGCCGGCCCGTCCCCGCTCACCCCGCGGGAGACCGACGTGCTCGTCGCCTTCCGCACGGCATCGACCGTCGCGGGCGTCGCGGCGGCGCTGCACCTGTCCGAGGGGACGGTGCGGAACCACCTGTCCGCGGCGATCGGCAAGACCGCGGCGCGGAACGCGACCGAGGCACTGCGGGTCGCCGCGGACAACGGGTGGCTGATCGGGACGGCCTGACGGAGGCCGCCGTCGAGGAGCGCGAGCGGGGATCTCCGGCTGCGCGGCCTGCCGTGCCGGTCAGGTCAGGGAGCTGGCTGCGCGGCCTGCCGTGCCGGTCAGGTCAGGGAGCTGGCTGCGCGGCCTGCCGTGCCGGTCAGGTCAGGGAGCTGGCTGCGCGGCCTGCCTTGCCGGTCAGGTCAGGGAGCTGCTCGTGGTCACGGTCCCGAAGCTGCCGTCGAGGGCTGCCATGAAGGCGGCGTGCACGGCCGCACCGGGGACGGTCGTGTCCCCGAGCCGCAGGTCCGGTGCCGCACAGGCGTCCGCGACCACGGTGTTGCGGTACCCGAGCTCGTGCGCCGCTCGGGTGGTCGAGTCGATGCACATGCTGCTCATCATGCCCACGATGACCAGTTCGGTGACGTCGGCGTCGTCGAGGACGTCCCGGAGACCGGTGTCGATGAAGCTGTTCGGGCGGTGCTTCTCGAGCACGACCTCTCCCTCGACCGGTGCGACCGTCGGGTGGAACGCCACCCCCGCCGTCCCGGGGCGGAAGAACGTCGCCTCGGGGTCCGTACTGACGTGGAAGACGTGCACGACGAGCTCACCGGACGCCCGGAACGCGTCGAGGACCGTCCTGGCTGCGGTGGCCGCGGCCTCGGGCTCGACGAGGGGGAACGCTCCTCCGGGGAAGTAGTCACGCTGGATGTCGACGAGGACGAGGGCACGGGTCACGTCACGAGTATCGCGGCCTGCCGGGTGTCGGTCCCACCGCCCCGCCGCGGCGGACCACGTCCGTGCGTCCACGGGACCGCCGCGCTCCGCGGACGGTCGGTGTCCGGGCGGCACCGTCACGACGCGGCGAGCTCCCCGAGGGTGTCGTACGCCGCCGCGACCGCCTCGACACGGGCACGCCCCGCCGGACCCGCCGCCTCGTAGACGTCGTTCGCGATGGCCGCGACCACGGCGAACATCGCCGACATCGAGTCGAACGCCGACGGCGAGTCGACGGGGCACAGCACCGCGGTGGCCGCCGGTGCGGCGATCACGGCGGCCGTCGGGTCGCCGAGCACCACGACGTCGGCACCGGTCGACACGCAGTGCCGCACGAGCCCGGCCGCACCGGCCGCGTGCCGCCGGACGGTGACCAGCACGACGAGGTCGCGGCGGTCGAGGTCGGCGACCTCCTCGCCGAGGCGCTGCCCGGGCGCCGGTCCGATCCGGACGTCGGGACGGACCTGCGCGAGCTGGGAGCGGAGCTGCATCGCCACGGGGTGCGCCGCCCGTTCGCCGAAGACGAGCACCCGGTGCGCCCGGACGATCCGTCGCGCCAACCGGACCCGGTCGGCACGGGCGAGCGAGGCGAACGCGGCGTCGAGGTTGCGGGCCTCGACGGCACGCTGGTCGACGTGTGCGGCGTCCTCCGCGGCCCACGGCAGCCCGTTGCCGCGTGCCGACATGAGCTCCTGACGTGCCTCGGCGGCGTCCTGGAAGCCGAGGGACCGGACGAGCCGGGAGACGGTGGCCTTCGAGGTGCCCGACTCGGCCGCCAGCTCGGCCGACGTCCCGACGAGCAGGAGCTCCGGGTCGTGGCGGACCATTGCGGCGACGCGGCGCTCGGCCGGCGACAGGCGGTCCCAGACGGCGTCGACCCGGGCGCGGACGTCCTGCACGGCGGGGCTCACGAGGTGGCCCCGCGGTCGGCGGCGCGCTCGGCGCGGGCACCGGCACCGGCACCGGCACCGGCACCGCGGTCGTCCGCGATCCGCTCGACCGCCACCGCGAGCGCGTCGAGCCCGAGTGCGACGTCGTCCTCCGACACGAACTCGTCCGGGTGGTGGCTGATGCCGTCCGGGTTGCGGAGGAAGAGCATCGCCACGTCGGTGACCAACCCGAGCGACATGGCGTCGTGGCCGGCGCGGGAGAACAGCTCGGCGGGCGCGGACTCCCCCGTCGCGGTGATCCCGGCCCGCACGGCGTCGGTGAGCCGCTCGGCGCAGAACACGGCGGGCGCGCGGTGCACCTCGGTCGGGGTGACGGTGACGCCACGGCGTGCGGCGATCTCGTCGAAGGCGTCGGTGATCGCATCCCACACGCGGTCCCGGCCCTCGTCGAACTCACCGCGAAGGTCGACCGCGAACCGGGCGAGGCCGGGCACGACGTTCACGGCGCCCGGTTCGACGGTCATCGTGCCGACGGTGCCGACGTGCTGTTCGGCACGACAGATCCGTTCGACGGCGAGCGCCGCCTCGGCAGCGGCGAGCAGCGCGTCGTGGCGGCGCTCGTACGGGGTCCCGCCGGCGTGCCGGGCCTCGCCGACGACCTCGACCGAGAACCGTCGGGCGCTCGCGATGCTCGTGACGACGCCGAGCGCCTGCCCGGCCTGCTCGAGCCAGGGGCCCTGCTCGATGTGCGCCTCGAGGTACCCGACGACCTGCTCGGGCCGGACGGCTGCCTCGCCGACGCGGGCGGGGTCGAGGCCGAAGTCGATGAAGGCCTGGCGCAGCGTGACACCGTCGCCGTCCACGAGGTCCCACCACCCGTCGTCCCAGACCCCGGCGACCGCCGAGGACCCGAGGAGCGCCTTGCCGAACCGGGTGCCCTCCTCGTCGGAGAACGCGATCACCTCGAGCGCGAACGGCAGCGGTCCGCCCTCGACGAGCCGGGCGACCGTGCGGATCGCCATGAGGACCCCGACGACACCGTCGTAGCGCCCGGCGTCGACCACGGTGTCGAGGTGCGAGCCGAGCAGCAGCACGGGTGCGTCCGGCGCGGCGCCCGCGACTCGGCCGTGCAGGTTGCCGGCGGCGTCCTGCCACGTCTCGAGTCCGGCGTCGCGCATCCACCCGGCGACGATCGCGTCGACCTGGGCGTGCTCGGGTGACAGGTACACGCGGGTGATCCGGTCCGGGTCCTGGGACACGGCGGCGAGCGTGTCGCACCAGCGCACGACCGTCGCGGCGTCGGCGAGCGCACGGCGGCTCGCAACCGGCACGGTGGCCGTCCGGGGGCTCACGCGGACACCGCCGGAGCGGCGACCGCCGCCTGCGCCGCCGAGGCGGGCGGGGCGACCGCACCTGTCGGCTCCGGACCGGTCGGCTCCGGACCGGTCAGCTCCGGGGCGGCGACGACACCCGCGTAGACGTCGAGCGCGGCGTCCACCCCGGCACCCTGCGGCGCGGCGTGGCCGGCGCGGCGCAGCGTGTGCTCGAGCGCGGCGAGCGTCGTCACGACGGCGTCCTTCCGCGCGTTGAAGCCCATCGTGCCGATCCGCCACACCCGCCCGTGCAGGGGCCCGAACGAGGTGCCGATCTCGATCCCGTGGTCCTCGAGCATCGCGGTGCGGACGGCGTCGCCCACCACGCCGTCGGGGATCTCGACGGCGACGACGTTGTGCATCTTGTGCGCCTGGTCGCCGAACACCGTGAGCCCGAGGGCCTGGACGCCGGAGGTCATCGCCCGCCCGGCGGTCGCGTGCCGGAGCACCGCGGCGTCCTTGCCCTCCTCGAGCAGGATCCGGGCGCACTCGTTCGCCGCGTAGAGCATCGAGGCGGCCTCGGTGTGGTGGTTCAGCCGCCGCGGCCCCCAGTAGTCGAGGATCATCGCGAGGTCGAGGTAGTTCGACCGGATCGGGTCGTCGGACACGACGTCGTCGGCCTCGCGGATGCCGGCCTCGACGCTGCGACGGCCCTCGACGACGTCGACGGCCCGCGGCGACAGCGTGAGCGGGGCCGAGCCGGACGGCCCGCCGAGGCACTTCTGCAGGCCGGCGGTCGCGGCGTCGATCCCCCACGCGTCGACCTCGAGCGGGTTCCCGCCGACCGAGGCGGTGGCGTCGGTGTACAGCAGCGCGCCGTACCGCTCGCAGATCGCCCCGAGCTCGTCGAGCGGCTGGTTCATCGTGGTGGACGTGTCGCCCTGCACGACCGCGAGCACCTTCGGCCGCACCCGGCGCACGGCGTCCTCGACGACGGACGGCGGGAACACCTGACCCCACTCGGTCTCGATGGTGTGCACCTCGGCGCCGGCGCGCGTGGCGATCTCGACGAGGAGGTGCCCGAAGCGGCCGAACACCGGGACGAGCACGCGGTCCCCCGGTGCCAGCAGGGACACGAGCGCCGCCTCGATGCCGGCGCGGGACGTGCCGTCGACGAGCACCGTCGCCTCGTTCGCGGTCCCGAACACCTGCCGGTACAGCGCCTGCGTCGCGGTCATCGTGCCGGTCATCCACGGGTCGTACTGCCCGACGAGCGGCGTCGCCATCGCGCGGAGCACCCGCGGGTCGGCGTCGATCGGTCCCGGGCCCATCAGGAGTCGGGCAGGCGGGTTCACTGGCTGCGTCATGGTGCCTCCGTTCCGAGAACAACGCTACCGGAACGTTCGTTACGGACGTGTTGCGGGGTGGTGTCCGCGCCGGGTCGGTCGAGCAGCGCCCCGCGGACGGCGGTCACACCGGAGGCGGCGGTCGCGACGAGTTCGCCGCGCAGCCACGTCTCGGTCACCGATCCGAGCGTGCGGTGCCCGGCGAAGGCCGACACCGGGTTGCGGTGCTCGAGCGCCGTGACGTCGACGACGCCCGTGGCGGCGGGGTCGAACACCGCGAGGTGTGCGACGGCACCCTCCGCGATCCGCCCACGGTCGGACAGGCCGACGAGGTCGGCGGGACCGGTCGTGAACCACGGCACGACGGTCTCGAGCGGTATCCCCCGCCGCGACGCCTCGGTCCACACGGCGCGGAACCCGACCTGCAGGCCGGCGATCCCGCCCCAGGCGAGCCCCCAGTCGTCGGTCTTCAGGTCGGCCGTGGACGGCGAGTGGTCGGTCACGACGCACGAGATCGTCCCGTCGAGGAGCCCCTGCCAGAGCGCGTCGCGGTTCGCGTCGTCGCGGATCGGCGGACAGCACTTGTACTCGGTCGCACCGTCCGGGATCGCGTCGGCGGCGAACGCCAGGTAGTGCGGACAGGTCTCGGCGGTGATCCGGACGCCCTCGTCCCTGGCGGCCCGGATCATCGGCAGCGCGCCCGCGTCGGACAGGTGCAGGACGTGCACCCGCGCACCGGTCGCGCGGGCACCGTCGACCACCCGGCCGATCGCCGACCGCTCGGCAGCCGGCGGGCGGGTCGCCAGGAAGTCCTCGTAGCGGCCCCCGAGGGCGTCGTGCGGGACGAGGTGGTCCGGGTCCTCGGCGTGCACGATGAGCAGCGCGTCGATCGACGCGACCTCGGCGATCGCGGCCCGCAGCTGCTCCGGGTCGAGGTGCGGGAACTCGTCGACGCCCGACGGCGCCGTGAAGCACTTGAAGCCGAACACCCCGGCGTCGTGCAGGTCGGCGAGCGCTCCGGCGTTCGCGGGCACCGCGCCGCCCCAGAACCCGACGTCGACCGCCACCCGGCCGTCTGCGCTCGCGCGCTTGACCGTGAGGGCGTCGACGTCGACCGTGGCGGGGATCGAGTTCAGCGGCATGTCGACGATGGTGGTGACCCCGCCGAGCGCGGCGGCGCGGGTCGCCGAGGCGAAGCCCTCCCACTCGGTGCGGCCGGGTTCGTTGACGTGCACGTGCGTGTCGACGAGCCCGGGCAGGAGCACCTGGACGTCCGGCACGGTGCGGTCGGTGACCGCCGCGACCTCGGCGTCGACGGGCAGGACCGCGTCGACGCGTCCGTCCCGGACGACGACCGCAGCCGGTCGGAACGCTCCGTCGACCCACGCCCGGTGCGCGCGCAGCACCAGGTCGGCCGGGAGGCGCGTCACGCCGCCGCCCCGACCGTCGCGCCCGTCGTCCCCGCGCGCTCGAACCCGGCGAGCAGTCCGGCCATCGGCTTGCGCGGCGGCTCGGCGTACTCGCCCCGCTTGCCGGTCCGCAGCCCGAGGCGCACCAGGGACTCGGCCAGCACGGTCGCCGCGGCGACGCCGTCGACGACCGGGGCACCGATCGCACGGGACACCTCGGCGCAGAACGACGCCATGCCCGCGCAGCCGAGGACGACGGCGTCGGCACCACCGGCGACCACGGCCCGGCAGTGCTCGATGACGAGGTCCCGGGCGCCGGACGCCGGGTCGTCGAGCGCGAGGACCGGGACCTCGCACGCGCGCACCTCCGTCACGAGGGACGCGAAGCCGTACCGTCCGGCGAGCTCCCACGCGCGCCCGGTCGTGCGCTCCAGGGTCGTGACCACGCCGAAGCGCCGGCCGAGCATCGCCGCCGCGTGGTACCCGGCCTCGGCGATGCCGACCACCGGCCCGGACGCGAGCTCCCGCGCGGCGTCGAGTCCGGGGTCGCCGAAGCACGCGACGACGTACGCGTCGACGCCCTCCTGCTCACCGCGGGCGACCTGTTCGAGCAGCCCGGGGACCGCGAGCGCCTCCTCGTAGTGGCTCTCGATCGAGGCCGGGCCCATCGTGGGGTGCACGGCCTCGACGACGGTGCCGGGGGCGGCGACCGCCGCCGCTGCGCGGCCGACGGCCGCGGTCATGGCGGCGGTGGTGTTGGGGTTGACGACGCGGATGCGCATCGGGGTCCTTCCGGGGTGGAGCGGTGGAGGAGCAGTGGAGCGGGTGGACGGGATCGCGACCAGCGTGGCGGAGGCGACGAGCGCCTCCCGGACCGATCGCGGGTCCTGTGGAAGGTGACTGGGGGCACACGGCCTGTGGAGGAACCATCGCGACCATCGCGACCGCCGCGACCGTCGCGACCGCCCCGGCGACGAGGCGGGCGACGACCGTCCCGGGCGCCGCCCGCCCTCCGTCAGGCCCGCCCGGCGGCGGCCCCGTGGTCGACGGTCGGGTCGTCCTCGGCGAGCGCGGGCATCTGCGGCGACCGGCGCTCGAGTGCCCAGAACAGGACGAACCCGAGCCCGCAGCCGACGAACCAGCTGTAGTTGCTCAGCCAGGGCAGCACGCCCGTCGCCGGCGGCAGCACCGCGCACGCGACCGACAGGGCCCCGGCGACGACGAGCGTCCAGACGGCGTTCGGGTTCCACCCGCCGCGGTACCAGTACCGGCCGGTCGTCGACCGCGTGTACATGTCGTCGACCGCGACGCGCTGCTTCGCGACCACGTAGTACCCGGCGATCAGGATGCCGAACAGCGGGCCGATCAGGGCCCCGAGGATGCCGAGCGTGTAGAGGATGGCCTGGTCGTTGCCGTACCAGTTCCACGGCGTCAGGAGCACCGAGCCGACGGCCGCGATCATGCCGCCCGTCCGCCAGCTGATCCGGCGCGGGGACACGTTCGAGAAGTCGAACGCGGGGCTGATGAAGTTCGCGACGATGTTGATGCCGACGGTGGCGGTGACGAACGTCAAGCCACCGAGCAGGATCGCGAACGGCGCGTCGATCGCCTGCACGGTCTGGATCGGGTCGGTGATGAGCTTGCCGAACACCGGGACGGTCGCGCTCGCGCACAGCACCGTGAGCACCGAGAAGAACAGGAAGTTGACCGGGAGGCCCCAGAAGTTGCCGCGCTTCACGGCCCGGAACGAACGGCCGTACCGCGAGAAGTCGCCGAAGTTCAGCATCGGGCCGGAGAAGTAGCTCACGACGATCGCGACCGCCGACAGCATCACCGGGATCGAGTCGCCGAAGGACATCGGGGCGCCGGTGTGCAGCGTGAGCGAGATGTTGCCGATGCCGGCCCGGGCGACCAGGTACACGGCGAGTGCGATCATCACGACGTAGACGGCGGGGCCGGCCAAGTCGATGAAGCGCTTGATCGCCTCCATGCCCATCGAGAACAGCGCGGCCTGCGCGACCCAGAGGATCGCGTACGAGATCCAGCCGAGCGCGGAGAGCCCGAGGAACGACGGCTCGAGCAGCCCGGCCGCCCCGGGCACGAACTTCAGGAACACGATGTTCAGCGACTGCGCCGCGAGGAACGTCTGCACGCCGTACCAGGCCATCGCGATGAGCCCGCGGATGACGGCGGGCACGTTCGCCCCGAGGACCCCGAACACCGCGCGGTTGATCACCGGGTACGGCACACCGGTGCGCTGGGAGGGCTTCGCGACGAGGTTCGCGAACACCTGCACGACCAGGATGCCGACCACGAGGGCGACGAGGACCTGCCAGCTCGCGATCCCGAGGGCGAAGAGCGACCCGGCGGTGACGTACCCGCCGACCGAGTGCACGTCGGACATCCAGAACGCGAAGATGTTGTAGCTCGTCCAGCGCTGTTCGCGCAGCGGGGCGAGGTCCTCGTTGGTGAGCGACGGGTCGTACCCGGGCTTGACGACGCCGGCGCCCGCTCGGGCGGTCGACGTCTGGGTGGGGGCGTGGGGCGCGGCGACCGGGGTCGCGATCTCTGTGACCAAGGCGTCCTCCGTGGGAGTGGCGGCGGGGGTGGGTCCCCGCTCGAGGACGAAGCTATTGAGGCTCCCGACACCGCCCGTTTCCCTCGTGTAACGGTCGTGTGTCGCGTCGTCCGGTCTGGAACGCCCGTTCCGACCGGTCCCCGGTCCGCCGCGCCTGAGCGGGGCCACAGCCTCTGCGGCTTGCCGCACCGATGGCGCAGCCGGGGTCCCGGGACGGTCCGGTCCCGCTCCCCGGTGGGGATCATCGGGGGATGACCAGGGGCATCAGGATCGACCACGTCGGCGTCACCGTGCCCGACGTCGACGCCGCGACCGCGTTCTTCGTGGCGGCCTTCGACGCCGTCGTCCTGTACGACGTCCGGTCGCGCTGGGAACCGGTCAACGGCACCCCGGAGGCGCACCGCTACCTCGGCATCCCGTCGTCGATGGCGCAGGGGGCGATCCGGATGCTCGCGTTCCCGGAGGGTCCCGGCCTCGAGCTGTTCGAGTACGCCGGTCCCGAGCAGCGCGACGCCGCGGCCCCGTCCGACCTCGGCTGGCAGCACCTCGCCCTGTACGCCGACGACCTCGACGCCGCGCTCGCACGGGTCGAGGCCGCGGGCGGCGTCCGGAACGCCGACCCCCGACCGCTGCGCGGCGTGGAGGCCGGCGAGGGCAACCGCTTCGTGTACACCCGCACCCCGTGGGGGTCGACGCTCGAACTGGTCACCTACCCGACGCCGCAGCCGTACCTGCTGCACGCCCCGCGCCCGAAGTGGGCGCCGTGGCCGGACGTCGACCAGGTCCGGTTGCTCAGCCCGGCGCCCTGACACCTGTCCTGCCGTCGACGGCGACGGGCTCCGCCCGGCGGGACGCGGTCGGTCCACCCGAGACGCGCGCCGACTCGCGGGGCGGACCGACGGACGGGAGGCCCGGATCACCGCAGCCCGTCCGCTGCGGTGGTCCGGGCCTCCCGTCCGGCCTCCGGGGTGCGCCCGTCAGAACGCGTGCGTCCCGAGCAGCGCGCCCGCCGCGTAGGTCGCGGCGAGCGCGAGCGCGCCGCCCACGAGCACCCGCGCGGCCGCGCGACCGCGGCGTGCGCCGCCGAGCGTCGCGCCGGTCGTGCCGGTCACCGCGAGTGCGACGAGCACGGCGACGACCGTGACGGGGACGCGGAGGCCCTCGGGGGCGAGCAGCAGCGCGACGAACGGCAGCAGGGCGCCCACCGTGAAGGTCGCCGCGGAGACCCAGGCCGCACGCCAGGGGCTGACGACCTCGTCCTCGGCGTCGCGCAGGGCGGCGGCGGCCCGACGTCGACGGACCTCGGGCCGCGTCAGTTCGCGTGCCACGGCGTCGGCCACCGAGTCGTCGACGCCGAGCGACCGGTAGTGCGCGGCCAGGGTGGGTGCGTCCTCGGCGTCGGCCTCGAGCTGGGCCTGCTGCGCCGCCTGGCCGGTGCGCTGCGCGTCGCGCGCTCCGCTGACCGAGACGTACTCGCCGAGCGCCATCGACACGGCACCGCCCACGAGCGCGGCGGTGCCGGCGGCGACGACCGGACCGGTGCTCGCCCCGGCACCCGCGACACCGACGAGGACGGCGGCGACCGAGACGATGCCGTCGTTGGCGCCGAGCAGCCCGGCACGGAGCCAGTTGAGGCGGGCGGCGCTCGCGGCGTCGTCGTGCTCGGAGACGGGGAGCGAGAGGTCCGTTGCGGTCGACATGTCGGCCATCGAACCACCGTCCGGGGGATCGCGCCAGCAAGGGAAGGCTGCCCTGACCGGGGGTTTCCTGGTGAGGTTCGCCTTACCTGACCGGCTCGGGTCCGGTCCGCCAGACCCGGGTCGGACGGCCGCTCAGGGGGTGCGGGAACGGCGGGCCGACGGGCGCGAACCCGGCGCTGCGGTAGAGCGCGACCGCGGGGGCGTTGTCGTCGAGGGCGTGCAGCTCGCAGCGGTCGTGGCCGGCCGCTGCGGCTGCCTCGACGGCGGCGGCGAGCAGGCGTCGGCCGAGACCGTGCCCCTGCGCGTGCGGCGCGACGGCGAGCAGGCTGAGGTACGCGGCGTCGCTCGCCGGGCCGCCACCGGTACCGGGGGCCGACACGAGGGCGAAGCCAGCGACCGGCGCCGTGCCGTCACGGGTGCCGTCGGGGCGCGGGCCCGCGTCGGCGACGACCAGGGCGACGCGGTCCGCGGCGAACTTGTCGCGGGCACGCTCCCGCACCGCGTCCGACGGCGGTTGCCCGTCCCGTGCTGCCACGGCGGCGACCCAGAGCTCGGTGCAGGCCACCGCGGTCGTCTCGTCGTCCGCGGTCCGCACGACGAAGGACGACCCGATCACCGTTCCACCCTACGCCGGGCCGCCCCGCCGACCGGGTCAGGTGGTCGCGCGGGCGCCGACGCGGTACCCGGCACCCCGGTGCTCCTCGGGCAGCCGGTCCCCGCGGCCGTGCAGCTTGTGCCGGAGCGACCCCGGCGTGTAGCCCTCGGGGTAGGCGCCGCGTGCGCGGAGCTCCGGGACGACGAACTCGATGACGTCCTCCCACGTGCCCGGGGTCACCGCGTAGGCCAGGTTGAACCCGTCGACGTCGGTCTGCGCCTGGATGTCGAGCAACTGCTCGGCGATGGTCGCTCCCCCGCCGACGGCCACCGGACCGAGCCCACCGATCGCGGTGTGCCGGGCGAGGTCGCGGATCGTCCACGCGGTGCCGTCCTCGCCCGTGGCGGCGGAGATGTTCGCCGCCGCGGACTGGATCGCGTTCGACTCGACGTCGCCGAGCGGCTCGTCGAGGTCCCACTGCGACAGGTCGACGCCCATCCAGCCGGAGTTCAGCACGAGCGCGCCGAGCTCGGAGGCGTACGACAGGTAGTCCTCGTACTTCGCCTGGGCGGCCTCGTCGGTCGCGTCGGTGATCACGGTCAGGAGTGTGTAGATCTTCGCGGCGTACCGGTCGCGCCCGGCGGCCTCGAGCGCGTCCCGGATCCTGCGCACGGTCGCGGCGAGCTGCGGCAGCGTCGGCGCCCCGACGAAGATCGCCTCGGCGTGGTCGGCGGCGAACGCGATGCCGCGCGGCGATGCGCCCGCCTGGTAGATCACCGGGGTGCGCTGCACCGACGGCTCGGACAGGTGGATGCCCGGGACGTCGAAGTGCCGGCCGTGGTGCTCGATCGGGTGCACCTTCGCCGGGTCGGTGAAGACGCCGGACGCGCGGTCCTCGACCACGGCGTCGTCCTCCCACGACCCCTCCCACAGCTTGTAGAGGACCTCGAGGTACTCGTCCGCGACGTCGTAGCGGTCGTCGTGGCCGAGCTGGTCCGTCTGCCCCATGTTCCGTGCGGCGCTCGGCAGGTAGCCCGTGACGACGTTCCAGCCGACGCGGCCCTTCGTCAGGTGGTCGAGCGTCGACACACGGCGCGCGAACGGGTAGGGGTGCTCGTAGGCGGTGCCCGCGGTGATGCCGAAGCCGAGGTGCTCGGTGACCGAGGCCATCGCGGACACCAGCAGGATCGGGTCGTTCACCGGCACCTGGGACCCGGTCCGCAGCGCGGCCTCGTTCGAGCCGCCGTACACGTCGTAGGTCCCGAGCACGTCGGCGATGAAGATCCCGTCGAAGGCCCCGGCCTCGAGCGTGCGGGCCAGGTCCGTCCAGTACGACAGGTCCCGGTAGCTGCGGGAGCGGTCGCGGGGGTGGCGCCACAGCCCGGAGGACTGGTGCGCGACGCAGTTCATGTCGAACGCGTTGAAGCGGATCTGCCGGGGCGCGGGCTCGTTCGTCGGGGTCACGCCGCGACCGTACGACGCCCGGGACGGTCCGGTCACGGACGGTGACGATCCGTGACGCACCGCGACGCCGTGTGACACGACCGGCGGCGGACCCGACCTGGCACGATGGCGACATGCCCGTCGTCGAGTCGCGCGTCACCGTCCCCGTCCCGGTCGAGGTCGCGTTCGCGGTGTCGCAGACCCAGGGCGCGACCCGGAAGCGCTGGGACCCGTTCATCCGCCGCCAGCACCTGATCGACGCGACCGTGCCCGCGAAGGGCGTCCGGACGTACACGGTGCAGCGGTTCGGGCTCGCGATGGAGAGCGAGTACGTGTCGTACAACCCGCCGTCGAACGTCGGGATGAAGATGACGAAGGGCTCGTGGTTCTTCGAGAAGATGGGCGGCGGCTGGCGCTTCACCCCCGTCCCCGACCGGCCGGACCACACGCTCGCGGTCTGGCGCTACAACTTCACGTGCCGCCCGGCCTGGCTCGCGCCGATCGCCGAACGGATCGGCACGGTCGTGCTGCAGCGGGACATCGACCGCCGGATCCGGGGGTTCGCCGCGGGCTGCGTGGACCCCGTCGTGCTCGCCGCGATCGACGCCTGACGGCGGGCCGGCGTCAGCGGGCGAGCGCCTGCTGCGCCGCCGTCTCGGCCGCGACCCACGCGAGCATCCCGCACTTCACGCGCATGACGAACTTCGAGACGCCGTGGAACGCCACGAGGTCCTCGAGCACGTCTTCGTCGGGCTCCCCCGCGCCGCGCGACCGCATCATCTCGCGGAACGCCTCGGTGAGCGCGAGGAGCTCGGGAACCGTCCGGCCGACGGCCATGTCGGTCAGCACCGAGGCCGACGCCATCGAGATCGAGCACCCGTCGCCCTCCCACGCGAGCGCGGCGATCCGGTCCGTGCCCGGTTCGAGCCGCACCCGCACGGTGATCTCGTCGCCGCACGTGGGGTTCCGCTCGAAGTGCTCGGCATCGGCGTCGGTGAGCGGCCCGTGGCCGTGCCGCGCCTTCGCGTGGTCGAGGATGACCTGTTGGTAGAGCGCGTCGAGGGAGCTCATGCGCGGTCCTCCCCGGTGGTGCCGGCCGCGGGGTGGGCCGTGTCGTCCGCCCCGAAGTAGCCCCGCACCTCGGCCACGGCCCGGACGAAGCGGTCGACGTCCTCGTCGGTCGTGTACACGTACGTGCTCGCCCGGCTCGTCGCGGTCAGGCCGAGTCGGCGGTGCAGCGGCTGGGCGCAGTGGTGGCCCGACCGCACCGCGATGCCCTGCGCGTCGAGGTACTGGGAGACGTCGTGCGCGTGCACGCCCGCGACGTCGAACGCGACGAGCCCGGACCGGGGCACCCCGACGGGCGGCCCGACCACGCGGACACCGGGGACCGTCGCGAGCCCCTCGAGCATGCGCTGCGCCAGGGCCTCCTCGTGGTCGCGGACCCGGTCGGTGCCGATGCGCTCGAGGTAGCGGACCGCCTCGGCGAGCGCGACCGCCTGCGACACGGGCTGCGTGCCGGCCTCGAAGCGCTCGGGGGCGGGCAGGTAGTCCGACGACTCCATCGTGACGGTCGTGATCATCGAGCCGCCCGTGCGGAACGGCGGCAGGGCGTCGAGGAGCTCGCGCCGGCCCCACAGCACGCCGATGCCGTTCGGGCCGAGCATCTTGTGCCCGGAGAACGCGGCGAAGTCGACGTCGAGCGCGCGGACGTCGAGCGGACGGTGCGGTGCGGACTGGCAGGCGTCGAGGACCACGAGGGCGCCGTGCTCGTGCGCGGCGGCGACGACCTCGGCGACCGGGGCGACCATGCCGGTCACGTTCGACACGTGCGCGAAGGCGACGACCCGGGTGCGCTCCCCGATCATCCCGACCATGTCGTCGGCGGTCCAGGTGCCGTCGTCGGCGACGGGCACCCATCGCAGGGTCGCACCGGTGGTGGCGGCGAGCTCCTGCCACGGCACGAGGTTGGCGTGGTGCTCGGCCTCGGTGACGAGCAGCTCGTCGCCGGGTCCGATGCGGAAGCGCTCGGCGGCCGCTCCCCCGCGGCCGCGGCTGGCGTTGGCGATGCCGTACGCCACGAGGTTCAGCGCGTCGGTGGCGTTGGCGGTCCAGACGACCTCGGACGGGCTCGACGCCCCGACGAAGCGGGCGACGGTGGCACGGGCGTCCTCGTAGGCGTCGGTCGCCAGGGCCGCGAGCGTGTGGGCACCGCGGTGCACGGCGGCGTTGTCGCGCTCGAGGAACCGGCGCTCGGCGTCGAGGACCTGCACGGGCCGCTCGGCGGTGGCCCCGGAGTCGAGGTACGCGAGCGGGGCGCCGTTGACCTCCTGGTGCAGGATCGGGAAGTCCCGGCGGATCGCCTCGACCTCGGCGGCGGTCAGTGGCCGGGTCGGCACGTGCGGAGCGGGGGCGTCGGTCACCACACAATCGTGGTCCCCGACGGCCCCCGCGTCCAATCGCCCAGAGCGGACACCGACCGCGCGGCCGGTCCCCGCGCGGACGGCCTACTGGTTGCCGATGTGCTCGTCCGCGGTGTCGCGGGCGCCGTCGATCTTGTCGTCGTACTTGCCCCCGGTGGCCTTCTTGACCGCGTCGGCGACCCCGTCGAGCACCTTGTCGCTGATGCCCTCGGCCTTCTCGCTCTTCAGGGCGTCCTGCACCTTGCCGTCCTGCAGGAACTGCTGTGCCTTCTTGGTGATGTCGTCGAACCCGGCCATCGTGCCCTCCTCGTCGTGGGGCGGAGCGGTGCACCCCGCGCTGCCGCCGATGCTAGGCCGACCGACCCCGCGACGTCCGCGTCGGTCAGAGCGGCCCCACGACGACCGCGTCGGGCCGACCGACCCACGACGCCCGCGTCGGGCCGACCGCCCCCGCGACGTCCGGCGGTCCCGCACCACGGAGCGTCAGGTCATCTGCGCGCTGCGCCGCCGGGCGAGCAGGTACCCGACCGCGACCGAGCCGGCGACCGCGAGCATGGACGGCACGAGGACGTCCGTGCCCTCCTGGGTGAACTCGACGACGAGCACGAGCGCGGTGAAGGGCGCCCGCATGGTCGTTGCGAGGAACGCCGCCGCCCCGACGAACGCGAAGGACACGAGCGTCGAGCCGTCCGCGGGCCAGAGCAGCACCCACGCACCGCCGAGGGCCGCACCGACCGCCGAGCCGATCGCGATCGACGGGGTGAGCGTCCCGCCCACGGCACCGGCGCCGATCGTCGCCGACGTCGTGATGGTGCGGAGCACGGCGAGGAGGAGCAGGAACACGATCGGGCCGACCCCCGCGAAGTCGGGCGCACTCGTCGTCGCGTTCATCGCGACGAGCCCGAGCGCGCGTCCGTTGCCGAGGATGTCGGGGAACGGCACGGCGATGAGGCCGACCATCGCGAAGACGACCGGCAGCACGACGAGCAGGTGCCACCCCTTCGGCGCGGTCGCCTGCAACCGGTTCGTGAGCTTCACGAACCCGACCCCGGCGAAGCCCAGGAGCGGGCCGACGACCACCGCCCACACGAGCAGCGACGGCGAAAGGTGCGTGGCCGGCACGTGGTACAGCACCTCGTCGGGGATCACGAGCCGGGCGGTCACCGCGGCGATCGCGCTCGTGGCGAAGGCGGGCAGCGCGGTGGCGAAGGTGAGCTCGCCGAGCAGCACCTCGACCGCGAAGAGCGCGCCGCCGAGCGGGACGTCGTAGACGGCGGCGAGACCGGCCGCGGCACCGCACGCGACGAGGATCTTCCGCTCGCGGTCGGTCAGCCCGGCCTTGACGGTGACGACCTGGGCGAGCCACGCCCCGACCTCGCGCGGGGCGACCTCCTTGCCGATCGAGGCGCCGAGCCCGACCGCGAGGATCTGCACCCCCGCGTTCGCGAGGGTCGCCAGCGCCGGCATCCGCTTCCCGCCCACCGCGGCGGGCACGGAGACGACCGGCCGCCCCCAGCGTCGGAGCGCCCACCAGGCCACGCCCGTGAGGACACCGGCCGCGGCGAGCGCGAGGAACCGGTTCCACCCGGACGGCGCATCGGCCGCCTCGAGGTGTCCGCCGAACGGGTACCCGAACGCGACGAACTGGATGAGCTGCAGCGCCAGCCAGACCGTGATGCCGGCGACGCCGCCCGCGAGGCCGACGAGGGCGGTCACCACCCCGAGCTTGACGGCCCAGACCGGCGTGGACGTGCGTGTCGCGGTTCCGGTCTGCGGCATGCCGGGAAGCCTACCGGCCCGCCGGGGGTCGCCGGGGGCGACCGCGTCACGGACGGGAGGGACGGCGCGGGCCCGCCACGCGCCTCCCGTCCGCCCCACGGGGACGACGGGAGGGACGGGGCGGGCCCGGCACGCGCCTCCCGTCCGCCCCGCGGGGACGACGGGAGGGACGGGGTGGGCCCGGCACGCGCCTCCCGTCCGCCCCGTCGCGGTCAGACGGCCGTGACGTGGAACGGCACCACGCAGTCGGCCGGCAGCAGCGGCACCTGCAGTCCGACGGTCTGCAGCACGCGTCCGGTGGCCGTGCGGTCGCCGCTCCACCACGCCGGCGGCGTGACCAGGTGGGCGTCGCCGAGGACGACCGGGTCGACGCGGTACCGCGTGTCCGGGTCGAGGTCGCGGAACAGCATCGGGCCGGTGCCCGACACCTCGGACCGGCCGACGCTCGCGAGGAAGAACACGGCCTCCCGCCGGTCGGGTGCGACGACGCCGTACACGCGGCGGGTCGGGTCGACCTCGTCGACACGGACGAGGTCCCCGCCGTGCAGCAGGGCGCGCCACCGCTGGTGCAGGGCGATCCACTCGGCGAGCACGGCTTCCTCGTCCGGGGTCGCGAGGGTCAGGTCCCACTCGATGCCGAAGTGCCCGACGAGCGCGGTCCCGGCGCGGAACGACACGTCGTGGACGCGTCCGGTCGTGTGGTTCCGGCCGCTCGCGACGTGGGCGCCGAGGAGCTCGGGCGGGAGCAGCTGCTGCGTCCAGCGGTGCATCTCCTGGCGCTCGGCCGGGTCGATGTCGTCGGACACCCAGACCCGGTCGGTGTGCTCGAGCACGCCGAGGTCGACGCGCGAGCCGCCCGACGAGCACGACTCGATCTCGAGCGCCGGGAACCGCTCCTTGAGCGTCGCCATCAACCGGTACGTCGCCAGGGTCTGCTCGTGCACGGCGGCGCCGCCCCCGGGGTGGCCGGCCTCGACGAGGTCGCGGTTGTGGTCCCACTTGACGTAGTCGACGCCGTACTCCCCGATCACGGCCGTCATCCGCTCGAGCACGTACGCGAAGGCCTCGGGGATCGCGAGGTTGAGCACCTGCTGGTCGCGGGAGCGCACCGGCAGGCGACCGTCGGCCTGCATGATCCACTCGGGGTGCGCGCGGGCGAGGTCGCTGTCCTCGTTCACCATCTCCGGCTCGAACCACAGCCCGAACTGCATGCCGAGCGCACGGACGCGGTCGACGATCGGCCCGAGGCCGTCGGGCCAGACGTCCTCGTCGACGTACCAGTCACCGAGCCCGGCGTGGTCGTCGCGGCGGTGCCGGAACCAGCCGTCGTCGAGCACGTACCGCTCGACCCCGAGTCGTGCGGCGCGCTCGGCGAGGTCGGTCAGCCGGGCCAGGTCGTGGTCGAAGTACACGGCCTCCCAGACGTTGATCGTGACCGGGCGCGGCGAGGTCGGGTGCTGCGGGCGGCTCCGGAGCCAGCGGTGGAACCGGCGCGCCTGGTCGTCGAGGCCGTCGCCGTAGGCGCCGTACACCCAGGGGCCCTCGTAGGTCCCGCCCGGTGCGAGCCGCACCTCGCCGGGCAGGAGCAGTTCGCCGCCGCCGACGACCTGGCGCCCGGTCGCGAGGCGCTCCGCGAGGTGGCGGTGGTTGCCGCTCCACGCGGTGTGCACGCCCCAGACCTCGCCGCGGGCGAAGCCGAAGCCGGGCTCGCCGACGCTCAGGACGGTCGCGGCGTCGGAGCCCGTGCGGCCCTTGCGGTTGTCGCGCTCGTGCGTCCCGACGACCAGGGCCCGGCGCTGCGGCGTGCGCTCCTTGCCCCAGCGGCCGGCGAAGTCGAGGACCTCGCGGGCGCGGGGCGGGACGGGCAGCGCGACCGTGAGGTCCTCGACCGTGTAGACACCCTCGCCCGTGTTCGTCACGGCGGCACGCGCGCGGACGAGCCCGGAGACGAGCACCTCGACCGTGACCCGCACGGCGAGCCCGGCGGTCCGGTCCTCGGCGTCGGCGACGACCGCGGTGTCCGTGACCTCGAGCGCCGTGACCGTGAACGCGGGCGACCAGTCCCGACCGTCCCGGTGCCCGGACAGTCCGGGGCGTCCGGTCCAGCCGCGGTGCGGCTCCGGCAGCACGGCGAGGCGCACCGGCACGTCCATCTCGTTCGGGGCGACCGGCATCACGTCGGCCGCGGCCATCGCTGCGAGCGCGGTGTCGTCGAGGTCACCGAGCGCCGCACCCCAGTGCAGGACGGCGGGCAGGGCGGCGTCGCGGCAGTCGAGCACGAGGGACACGCCCCCTGCGGTCAGGTGGACGATCCCCGAGGTCGGCGCGGGGGTGGTGTCGGTGGGCATCGTTGCTCCTGTCGGCGGCGGTGACAGGACGAGCCTCGCCGGTCTGGGAGCGCTCCCGCAACCCGACGCGCCAACGCGACGGGAACCGCGGCGCCCGGACCGGGCCGCGGTGCCCGGTCAGGGATGGTGGCGCCCGGTCAGGGATGGCGGTGCCCGGTCAGGGATGGCGGCACCCGGTCAGGGATGGCGGTGCCCGGACGGCGGCCGCGCCGCCGGGAGGGTCAGAACCAGCGTTTCACCTTGAATACGACGTACAGGACGACCGCGAAGAGCACCATCGCGACGATCGACAGCGGGTAGCCCCACGTCCAGCTGAGCTCGGGCATGTGCGTGAAGTTCATGCCGTAGATCGCCGCGATGAGCGTCGGCGCGAACAGGATCGCCGCCCAGCCCGAGATCCGCTTCGTGTCGTCGTTCTGCTTCTGCGCCGCCAGGGTCGCGTCGACCGTCAGGGCGTTCTGCAGGAGCTGCCGGAACGTGTCGAGCCGCTCGACCGTGCGGATGGCGTGGTCGAGCACGTCCCGGAACCGCCGCTGCATCTCGACCGGCAGGTGGTACTTCTCGGCGCCGCGGTGCAGGTTCTCGATCATGCCGATCAGGGGTCGTGCGGCCCGCTGGAAGTCGACGACCTCGCCGAACAGCTCGTAGATGCGCTTCGAGACGCCGGGGACGCCCGCGAACAGCTGGTCCTCGATCTGGTCGATGTCCTCCTCGAGCCCGTCGATCACCGGGGCGTACCCGTCCACGATCGAGTCCATGAGCGCCCAGAGCTGCGCCTGCGGGCCGACCGTCACGAGGCCCGGCTTGCCGCTCATCCGCTGCAGGGCCCGGGGCACCGCCTGCGGACCGCGCGGGTCGGCGGGCACGACCGCCAGGAAGAAGTCGCTGCCGACGAACGCGTGCACCTCGCCGAACTCGACCTCCTCGCGGTCGTCGTGGTACACCGCGGGCTTGAGGACCGCGAACAGCGTCGAGCCGTACCGTTCGAGCTTCGGGCGCTGGTGCCCCTCGGCCGAGTCCTCGACCGCGAGCTCGTGCAGGCCGAGTGCGACCGCGACGTCGCCGAGCTCCTGCGCGTCGGGGCGGTGCAGCACGATGCACGCGGTCGCGCCCTCCTCCCCCACCATGCGGAAGGTGGTCTCCAGCGAGGGGCAGACGATCGGCGCGATCCGGTCGACGTAGACGGTGTTGAGCTCGACGGTCACGCTGGCCACCGTACGCACGGCCGGCCACGCGCGGACGGGACGCGCCCGCGGGGGTGGGTCGCGCCTTCCGTCCCGCCCGTCGTGTCCGGGGAGCCCGTTCCCTGCCGGGGCGCGTCCGGACGCGGACACCGGGTCCGGCTCCGGTCGTCCCCCGCAGGCTGGGCGCGCGCTGCGCGCGCGGTCGGGCGGACGGCCTACGGTCCAGGTCATCAGCATGCTGACGATGGGAGTGGACATGGGCAAGGCCTGGAGGATCGTGGTCGCGGCGAGCGCGGTCGTCGCGGTGGTCGGCGGCTTCCTCGGATCCGGCGCGGTGGTCGGGACGCCGATCGCGCAGGCGTCCGGCGGGGCACTCTCGGCGTCGTCGACGGCCATCGCGCCCGACGGACCGGCGTTCTCGATCTGGAGCGTCATCTACCTCGGGTTGGTCGCGTACGCGGTGCGGCAGTGCTTCCGCACCGCCGACGACGCCCGGCACCGTGCGATCGCCCTGCCGGCAACGCTGTCCCTGCTGCTCAACGCCGCGTGGATCCTGTCCGTGCAGTTCGGCGCGCTGTGGCTGAGCGAACCGGTCATCGTCGCGCTGCTCGTGGTGCTCGTCTGGACGTTCGTGGTGCTGCGGCGGAACCCGGCCGCGGGGACGGCCTCCGGGTCGGGCCTCGTCGAACGGGTGCTCACCGACGGGACCTTCGGGCTCTACCTCGGGTGGCTGTGCGTCGCGACCGCGGCGAACACCGCCGCGGTGCTGTCGGCCGCGGGCTTCCGGGGCTTCGGGCTCGGGGAGGACCTCTGGGGTGTGGCGGTCGCGCTCGTCGCCGGGCTCGTCGGCGTGCTGCTCGCGGTGTGGGACGGCGGTCGGATCGCGCCGACGCTGTCGATCGCGTGGGGGCTCGCGTGGGTCGCGGTCGGTCGGCTCGACGGGCCGCTCGTGTCCGTGCCGACGGCGGTGGCCGCGGTGGTCGCGGTCGCCGCGGTGGTCGTCACGACGCTCGTGGTGCGCACGCGCGTCGGCTGGGTCGGCGGCCGTTCGGCCGCCCGCCCCCGGGCACGGGTGGCGTAGGCGGGCGGCTGCCGCCGGCGGCCGGCTGGTCACGCGAGGGCCGCGGCCGGTCACGCGAGAGCGACAACCGGTGACGCGAGGGCCGCGGCCGACCACGCGAAAGCGACAGTTCCCCGCCGATGGTCGGCGGGGAACTGTCGCTTCCGCGTGCATGACGAGCGCCCGGAGGCGCGAAGTGTCGCTTTCGCGGACTCGTCGGTGCGGAAGTCGGCGGGCGCGAAGTGTCGCTCCCGCGAGGTGGTCGGCGGCGGTGGCCGCCCCGGGTCAGCGGGCGGCGGCGGGCGTCAGGCCGTGGGCAGCGGCGACCGCCTCGTTGACGACCTCGCCCGCGTGCACGTTCACGCCCTTCGCGAGCGCCGGGTCCGCCGCGGTCGCGCGCTCCCAGCCCTGGTCGGCGATCGCGAGGGCGTACGGCAGCGTGGCGTTCGTCAGCGCGATCGTGCTCGTGCGCGGCACCGAGCCCGGCATGTTCGCGACGCAGTAGTACACCGCGTCGTGCACCCGGAAGGTCGGTTCGTCGTGCGTGGTCGGCCGGGAGCCCTCGAAGCAGCCGCCCTGGTCGATCGCGATGTCGACGAGCACCGAACCCGGGCGCATGTCGGCGACCATCGCGTCGGTCACGAGCTTCGGCGCGGACGCCCCCGGGATGAGCACCGAACCGACGACGAGGTCGGCGTACTGCAGCGCCTCGGCGATCGCGTGCGAGGACGATCGCAGGGTCGTGACCCGACCGTCGAAGCGGGCGTCGAGCGCTCGGAGCCGCGGCAGGCTGATGTCGAAGACGGTGACCTCGGCGCCGAGGCCGAGCGCCATCGTGACCGCGTGCTCCCCCGCGACGCCGCCGCCGATCACGACGACGCGGCCGCGCGGCGTCCCGGGAACCCCGCCGAGCAGCAGCCCGCGGCCGCCGTTCGTGCGCATCAGGTGGTACGCGCCGACCTGCACGGACAGGCGCCCGGCGATCTCGGACATGGGCGACAGCAGCGGCAGCGAGCGGTCGGGCAGCTGCACGGTCTCGTACGCGATCGCGGTGGCGCCGGACTCGACGAGCGCGGTGGTCAACGGGCGGTCGGCGGCGAGGTGCAGGTACGTGAAGAGCACCTGTCCGGGTCGGATCGACGCGTACTCCGCGGCGACCGGTTCCTTCACCTTGAGGACCAGCTCGGCGCGCGCCCAGACCTCGGCGGCGGTGTCGACGACGGTCGCGCCGGCAGCGCGGTACTCGTCGTCGGTGAAGGACGAGCCCTCGCCCGCCCCGGCCTGCACGAGGACCTCGTGGCCGTGCAGGGACAGCTCGCCGACGCCCGCCGGGGTCGCCGCGACGCGGTACTCGTTGTTCTTGACTTCGGTGGGGACGCCGATCAGCATCACGGACTCCTTCGTGGGCGGTGCAGGTGAGCCCACGATGCGACGCCGTTCGACCCGGCAACGCCTCATCCGAACATCTGCTCACCCGGAGGCCGTTCGGTGCGACGGAGTTCGGCGAGCGGGTGCCCGGAGCCGGCTAGCGCGTCCGGAGCGACTCGCTCGGCAGTTCGCCGAACCGTGCGCGGTACGTCGCCGAGAACCGGCCGAGGTGCCCGAAGCCCCACGCTCGTGCGACGTCCGCCACGCTCGTGCCGTCCCGGTCACCGCGGAGCAGGTCGCCCCGGGCGCCGTCGAGTCGGACACCGCGCAGCAGGTCGCCCGGGGTCTGGTCGAGGTGTCGGCGCAGCGACTGCTGGAGCCCACGCGGACTCAGGCCGGCCGCCGCGGCGATCTCGGGCGTACCGATCGGGTCGCGCGCGTGGGCGTGCACGTAGTCGAGCGCCCGACGGAGGCGGTCGTGCTCCGGACCGTTCCCGGACACCGCCGAACGCCAGCGGTCCCGGTGCGGGAACGCCTCGACCGCGGCGGTCACGAAGGACTCGGCGATCGCGCGCTGGGCGGTCGGGGTCAGGTCGTGCGTCCGGTCGAGCCAGGTCGCCGAGTGCGCCCGGACGACCGCCTGCCACGCGCGGATGCCCTCGCTGGTGGGCCGTCGCATCGGCTCGAACGCGAAGTCCTCGTCCCCGACGACGCTCCGGACGAAGTCGCGGTCGAGCTGCACGAGGTTGAGGCCGATGTCGCGGTGGTGCAGCTCGTAGGTGTCGGCGAACGGCAGGACCACCGGCACGCCGGGCTCGAGCTCGAACGCCTGCCCGCGGTACGTGATCGTGCTCGAGCCGCTGCGCATCCACGCGATGACGAACTCGTCGTCGACGCGGCTCTCGGTGCGCAGGTCGACCAGGAACCGCGACGACCGGAGCGACATGCGGTCGTCGCCGACGCCCGCGAAGTCCCACTGGGGCTGCGGACGGGTGCGGCGGACGCGCGGTGCGGTGAAGTCGTAGTCGCCGGTGAAGAAGGCGAGCGCCTCGTCGACGTCGGTGCCGACGAGTCGGCGGAAGTAGCGGGGTGAGCCGTCGGTGGACGGGTCCGTGCCCGCGGTCGCGGACACCGCGGCACCGGCCGACGCCGGGCCCGGGGCGGGTGACGCAGGGCGCGCAGCAGCCGTCGCCGGCTGACGGGTCTCGCGGGAAGGCACCATGCACCGGAGCCTAGGAGGAGCCACCGACAAAGTCGGTCAGACCCTGACGCAGGTGGGGTGCCCGGACCCGCCGGGTCACGCCGGTCACGGCTGCAGGATCGCCTGCCCGACGCTCTCGTCCAGGATCAGGTCGGTCACCAGTCCGGCCGCCAGCGCCCCCTTCAACGAGGCCGCCTTCGACCGGCCAGCGACGACGCAGACCCGGCGCGGGGCGCGCTTGATCGTGTCGAGGTCGGGAGCGCCCGCGCGGGCGTTCACCCCGATGTCCTTCCACGAGCCGTCGGCCCGGTAGAACACCGTCGAGACGTCCCCGACCACGCCGGCCTCGGCGAGCTCGTCGCGGTCCTCGGGGTCGAGGTACCCGCCCGAGTACACGTGCGACGGCACCGGGGCCTGCGGGGCACCGACGCCGAACACGACGAGGTCCATCCGCTCGTGCAGGTCGAGGACCCGTCGGATCGAGCGTTCGCGGAACAGCGCCTCCTTGGTGGCCGGGTCGTCGAAGAACGCCGGGACGGGGAACTGCTGCACGAACGCGCCGTACGCCTCGCCGAACCGCCGCAGGATCTCGGAGGCGTAGACGATGCCGGTCGTGCGGGTGTTCGCGGCGCCGTTGATCTGCACGACGGTCGACCCGTGCGTGGTCTTCGGCACGAGGTACCGGCTCACCGCGCTCACGGTCGACCCCCACGAGATGCCGACGACCATGTTCGACTCGACGTACTGCGTGAGGATCCGCGCGGCGGACAGGGCCACCCGCTCCAGCCGGTCGACGTCGCTCGTGTGGTCGGGCACCGGGACGACGTGCGCGTGCACCCCGTACCGCGCCCGGATGTTCCGGCTCAGCGCCGCGGCCTGGTCGAGGGGCGACCGGATCTGGATGTCGACGAGCCCGGTGTCCCTGGCGTACTTCAGCAGACGCGACACCGACGATCGCGAGGTCGCGAGCTCGTCGGCGATGGCGTCCATCGTCAGGTCCTGCAGGTAGTAGAGGTGTGCGGCGCGCAGCGCCTGCTGGGTCCGCATCGGCTGCGCAGCGTCGCTCATGGGAACCGAGCATGCACGGACGTGCACGGCCTCTGCAACCCCTGTCGCGCCTCCAGACCGCTCTCCCGGCCACCTGCCGGGCCGGACGACACCTGTCCTGCACGTTCGTGCACGCGTGTTGCCCGCCCTCCCGAGCAGGCGCACCATCGAAGTCGACCCACGGAACCGACCCAAGGAAGCGACGCACCAATGTCGAAGAAGACGCAGCCCCGGAACACCGTGACGGCGCTCACCGAGCGACCGACCGCACAGGTCCTCGTCGTCGGTGGCGGCATCAACGGCATCGCCACCTTCCGCGACCTCGCCCTGCAGGGCGTCGACGTCGTGCTCGTCGAGCGCGGCGACTACGCCGGCGGCGCCTCGGCCGCGTCGAGCCACATGATCCACGGCGGCATCCGCTACCTCGAGAACGGCGAGTTCCGCCTGGTGCGCGAGAGCGTGCAGGAGCGCAACGGCCTCATCCGCATCGCCCCGCACTACGTCAAGCCGCTCCAGACGACGATGCCGATCTTCTCGACGTTCTCCGGCATCATGAACGCCCCGCTGCGCATGCTCACGCACAAGCAGCGCTCCACCAAGGAGCGCGGCGCGATGCTCATCAAGATCGGCATGACGATCTACGACTCCTTCTCGCGCGACGGCGGCTCGGTCCCGAAGCACGTCTTCCGCACCAAGAAGGCTGCGCTCGAGGACATGCCGGCGCTCAACAAGGACCTGAAGTACACGGGCACCTACTACGACGCGTCCGTCCACGAGCCGGAGCGCCTGGCGCTCGACGTGCTCAAGGACGGCCTCGCCGCCGGCACCGGGACCGGCTCGGCGAGCACCGCGCGAGCGACGAACTACGTCGAGGCCGCTGGCACCCGCGACGGCGGCGTCCTGCTGCGCGACCGCGAGACCGGCGAGGAGTTCGCGTTCCACGCCGACGTCGTCATCAACGCCTCCGGGCCGTGGACCGACCTCACGAACCAGGCGTTCGGCGGCGAGACGAAGTTCATGGGCGGCACCAAGGGCTCCCACATCGTCGTGCACAACGACGAGCTCCTCGAGGCCACCAAGGGCCGCGAGCTGTTCTTCGAGAACGACGACGGACGCATCGTGCTCATCTACCCGCTCAAGGGCCGGGTGCTCATCGGCACGACCGACATCGACGCCGACCCGTCGAAGCCGGTCACCACGACCGAGGAGGAGATCGACTACTTCTTCGGCCTGGTCAAGCACGTGTTCCCGCAGATCGAGGTCACGCGCGACCACATCGTCTACAGCTACTCGGGCATCCGGCCGCTCCCCCGCCACGAGGACACCGCCCCCGGCTTCGTGTCCCGCGACTACCGGATCGTCGACACCCCGATCGCCGGCCTGCCGGACAGCACCGTGCTGTCGCTCGTCGGCGGCAAGTGGACCACGTTCCGCGCCCTCGCCGCGCACCTGTCGACCGAGGCCACCACGAAGCTCGGCGTCGCCCGCACGGTCGACACCACCGGCATGCCGATCGGTGGCGGGAAGGACTTCCCGACCACGGACGCGCAGCGCGACCTGTGGATCACCTCGCACCGCGACGGGCTCGACCCGCAGCTCGTCGAGGGGCTGCTCGAGCGCTACGGCACCCGTGCCGCCGAGGTCGTGGACGTCCTGGTCGACGGCCCGGTCGAGCCGCTCGAGTCCGAGCCGTCGCTCACCCGCGCCGAGGTGGCGTACTTCGCCGAGCACGAGCAGGCCGTCCACCTGGTGGACGTCGTGCTGCGTCGCACGAACCTCGCGTTCGTCGGCGGGGTCACGATCGACCTGCTCGACGAGCTGGCGGACGTGCTCGCCGGGTCGCTCGGTTGGACGACCGAGGAGCGCGCGGACGAGGTCCAGCGCACGCTCGACGTGCTGCGCGAGTCGCACGGCGTGATCGTGCCGCTGCACACGACGGCGCAGCCCGCGTAGTCGGGTCGCGTCCACACGACGGACGGGAGGCGCGGTGCCGGCTGGCACCGCGCCTCCCGTCCGTCGTCCGGTTGCGTCCGGCGGGCGGGCGCGGTCGCGCCGTCCAGGCGGGCGCGCCGTCCACGCGGTCGCGCAGCCCGCGCGGTCGCGCAGCCCGCGCGGTCGTGCGATCGCTAGAAGCGCTCGCCCGTCGGGTCCTGCGCGGTCCGGTCGACGAGGTCCTCGCCGCCGACCGGCTCGCCCTCCCAGTCCACCAGGCGCCACCCGTCGGCGGTCGACCCCTCGAGCTCCACGATCCCGGTGTTCTCGAGGTGCCGCTTCGTGCCGAAGTCGTCGGGGGTGTTCTGCGCGACCGCGCACGCCCAGGTCCGGATGGCCGCGCCGTGGCTGACCACCGCCGCGACGGCCGCCCCGGACGCCTCGACCCGGGCGATCGCGTCGTCGTAGCGGGCGAAGAACTCCTCGCCGCTCTCCGCACCGGGCATGCGGCTCGCGCGGTCGCCGGCCGACCAGCCGTGCACGGTCGAGATGTACATCTGGACCGACACCCGGTCCGACTTGCCCTGCGTGTCGCCGGCCTCGATCTCGCGGAGGCCGTCGAGCACGACCGGCTCGATCCCGAGCGCGGCGGCGAGCGGCGCGGCCGTGTGCTGCGTCCGCACCATCGACGAGACGAACAGGCGCTCGATGCCCCGGTCGGCCAGCGCCACCGGCAGCGCGGCGGCCTGCCGCTGCCCGAGCTCGGTCAGGCCGGGGCCGGGGACCTCGGCGTCGAGGATGCCGTGCACGTTCGCGGGGGTCTGGCCGTGGCGGATGAGCAGGAGTCGCATGCGGCCACCCTACGGACCGCCGGTGACGTCAGCCCTGCCGCGCCTTCCACCGGGGATCACGCTTGTTGATGACGTACACGCGTCCGCGGCGACGGACGACCTGCGAGCCGGGGACCTGCTTGAGTGCCTTGAGCGAGTTGCGGACCTTCACGGGTTCCTCCTGGTCGATGCCCTCTTGTTGAGAACGGTTGTCATGTAGGGTACCGGACATGCGTCCCGCCGCCATCACCCTCGTCTCCGCGCTGCACGACGTCGACGCCGACCAGGTCGCGTCCCGGATCGCCCTCGGACACCGCATGCACGTGTCGGGCACCGCGTTCGCCGCGGCG
The DNA here is from genome assembly GCF_001865055.2 of Curtobacterium sp. MCBA15_004. Lineage (NCBI taxonomy): Bacteria > Bacillati > Actinomycetota > Actinomycetes > Micrococcales > Microbacteriaceae > Curtobacterium > Curtobacterium sp. MCBA15_004. Next base: position 2,705,328 of record NZ_CP126266.1, read on the forward strand.
CGCGCGATCGCCGCCCGCGCCGACCAGCTCGACCGGGTGTGCGGGCCCGACGCCGACCACGGGCTCGTCGTCAGCACGAGCCCAGGAACCGACGTCCGCGCGGTCGGCATGCTCCTGGCGAACGCCGCCCGCTCCGAGACCGGTGACGACCGCGTGCTGCGGCACGTCGTCGCGGTCCTGCGGGCCGACGAGGTCGCGCACCTGCTGTGGTCCGACGTCGACGACGCCTTCGTCGCCGCCGACCGGGTCACCACGGTGGTCGAGTACGCCACGGTCGTCGTGCTGGACCGCATGGAGCCGCTCTCGGGTCGGCGCCGACGGGCACTCGTCGCACTCCTGCACCGCCTCGCACCGCACGCGGCGATCGTCGCCCGGCACACCGTCCGGTCGGCCGCCGACCTCCCCGCATCGAACGGCGGAGCGGCGCGGCTGCTGGCCTCCGGCGCCGGGTGGATGCGCGCGCTGTCGACCGACGCCGGGCGGACCGACAGCGGGCGTGCGCCGTGCGACGACCTGGTGACGCTCCGCTACCGGGAACCGCTGCCCTTCCACCCCGGACGACTCGCGACGGTCATCGCCGAGGACCTCGCCGCCGGGGTGAACGGACGGGTGCTGCGGTCGCGGGGGTTCTTCCGTCTGGCGTCCCGACCGGACCACGTCGGGTCGTGGTCGAGCTTCGGGGCGATGCTCGCCCTCGACCCGACCGCGAACCCGTCGTGGGACGCGGACGCCCCGATCGGGCAGGCGATCTGGTTCGTCGGCGAACGGCTCGACGTGCACGGCATCGAGCGCGCGCTCGACACCGCGCTGCTGACCCCGGCCGAACTGCTCGCCGGCCCGGCGCTGTGGCGCTCGTGGGCGGACCCGTTCCCGGCCTGGCCGGCCGTGGACGCGCAGCAGCCGGAGTGACCGGTCCGGGTGCTGCGCGTGTCGACCAGGGCGTGTGGCCGGTCCCGACCGGGTCCGCGTGTCGAGCAGGGCGTGTGGCCGGCCCCGACCGGGACCGTGTGTCGAGCCGACCGGCCGGTCCGGGCGGGCCCGCGCGTCAGGCGAGCGTGTCGAGCAGGGCGCGCGCGGTGACCGCGTCGGTGACGAGTTCGTTGACGAGACCGGCACGCACCGCCCCGATGATGCTCGGCACCTTGGCCGTGCCGACCGCGACCCCGACGGCGTGCGGCACACCGGCCAGGATCTCCCGCGAGGTACGGACCATGCGCTCGCTCCCCGGGAACTCGATCGCCGAGCCGTCGGCGGCGTAGAAGTTCAGGCAGACGTCGCCGGCGGCCTGGTCGAACACGGCGTCCTCGACCGGGATGCCCCGGGCGAGGGCGTCCCGCGTCGGGGTCGGCGCGCCGATGCCGAGGATCGCGCCCTTCGCCCGGCTCCAGAGGCCCACGACGTGCTGGAACGCCGGGTCCTCGTCGAGGGAGGCCCGCATCGCCTCGCTCGGGAGCGCCTGCGCGAACAGGAAGGCCGGGATCGCGCCCGAGTGCTCGGCAGCGGTGCGGGTGATCTCGTTCGTCTGGAACCAGGGCATCGGGTCGGCCTGGCCGCCCACGGTCGGGACGAGCTGCACACCAGCGAGGGGCGGCATCCCGGCGTGCGCGACGTCGTACACGGTCCGCCCCGAGCTCATCAGGACCGCGTCGCCCGGGACGAGCCCCATGCCGTCGACCGCGGCGGCGATGGGCGCCGCGAGGTCGGCGCCGAGCGTCGCCCCGTGCGTCACGGCCGCGAGGTGCACGGCCCGCAGCCCGAGCACGACCGTCAGGCGTTCGGCGAGCGCGACGGTCTCGTCCTGGAACGGGTCGACGACCTCGATGCGGACGAGTCCGGCGCGGCGGGCCTCGGCGACGAGCCGGCTGACCGTGGGGCGGGAGACCCCGAGGCGCGAGGCGATCTCGACCTGGGTGGCGTCCTCGAGGTAGTACATCCGCGCGGCCTGGTACACGGTGTCGAGCGGGAAGCGGGGCCGGGTGCCCTCCGCTCCGGTCGTGCTCTCGGAGGACATGCTGCGGGACCCTTCGATCGATCGGACACCGCGATGCTAGTCCGGCCGTCGCTCAGCGGATCGTGAACCCGCCGTCGACGCGGAGGTCCGCGCCGTTCACCATGCCCGCCGCCTCGCTCGCCAGGAACAGCACGGCCGCGGCGACCTCGTCCGGGGTGGCGAAGCGGCCGGTCGGGATCTCGTCCTGGTGCCGCAGGCCGGCCTCGTTCGCCCAGGCCGCGCGGCCCAGGTCGGTGAGCACGACGGTCGGGGACACCGTGTTCACCGTGACGCCGCGCCCGCCCCACTCGAGCGCGAGCACCTTCGTCAGCCCGAGCACGCCGGCCTTCGACGCACAGTAGGCCGCGTGCCGGTCGAGACCGACGTGCGCCGCCTGCGACGCGATGTTCACGATGCGGCCGTACCCGGCGGCGAGCATGTGCCGGCCGACGGCCTGCGCGACCCGGAACGTCCCGGTCAGGTTGACGTCGAGCGTCCGGCTCCACGCGGCGGCCGAGAGGTCCTCGGCGGCGTCGAGCGCGACGATGCCGGCGCAGTTCACGAGCACGTCGACCCGGCCCGTGGCGGCGACGACCGTGTCGACCGCGGCGGCCACCGAGGCGTCGTCGGTGACGTCGCACCCGACCCCGAGGTGCGCGCTCTCCCCGGCACCGGACAGTGCGTCGGCGGCCCGGCGTGCACCGTCCTCGTGCACGTCGACGATCGCGACCCGGGCTCCCCGCGCGGCGGCGGCCCGGGCGATCGCGAGACCGATCCCGGAGGCCCCACCGGTCACGACAGCGGTGCGTCCGGAGAGGTCGTTCGTCAGGTCGACGGAGTCGGGCCCGGGGCGGAGTGCGGCGTCGAGGTCGGTGGTCATGCTGGTCGCTCCCTTGCGTCGGTGGTGGGCAGAACCGTAGCAGAAATTGTGTGCTGGACAACGGTTCCGTCGGGTGTACAGTCGTCGCCGAACCATCGGAACGGGCCCAGCCCGGCTGACCAACGGAGGAACAGCGCATGTCGACGACGACGACCGGTACCCCAGCGACACCGACCACGACGACCGCCCACGCGGACACCGTCACCGCCACGATCCCGACGGCGATGCGCGCCGTGGTGGTGCACGGACCCGGCGACTACCGCCTCGAGGAGCGCCCGGTGCCGACGCCCGGTCCGGGCGAACTGCTCCTCCGCACCGACGCCGTGGGCATCTGCGCGAGCGACCTGAAGTGCTGGCACGGCGCCGCGAAGTTCTGGGGCGACGAGCACCGCGCCGCGTGGGCCGAGACCGACCGCGTCCCCGGGCACGAGTTCGTCGGGACCGTCGTCGCCGCCGACGACGCGGCCCTGGCGAAGCGCGGCCTGGCGCTCGGCGACCGGATCGCATGCGAGCAGATCGTGCCGTGCTGGGAGTGCCGGTACTGCCTCGAGGGCTCCTACTGGATGTGCGCCGTGCACGACATGTTCGGCTTCAAGGGCTTCGACGGCGCGATGGCCGAGTACGTGCTCGTCCCGACGCGGGCCCTGACCCACCCCGTCTCGCGTGCGCTGCCCGGCCAGGTCGCCGCCTTCGCCGAGCCGCTCTCCTGCGCCTTCCACGCCGTCGAGCGCGGCGAGATCCGGTTCGGCGACACCGTGGTGATCGCCGGCGCGGGCCCGATCGGTCTCTCCGCCATCGCGGGCGCCCGCCAGAAGAACCCGCTGCGGGTGGTCGCCCTCGACGTCGTCGACGCGAAGCTCGACCTGGCCCGCAAGGTCGGTGCCGACGTCACGATCAACATCGCCCGGGAGGACGCGGTGGCCCGCGTGAAGGAGCTCACCGACGGCTACGGCGCCGACGTGTACATCGAGGCCACCGGGCACCCGTCCGCGGTCCCCCAGGGCCTGGACCTCCTGCGGAAGCTCGGCACGTTCGTCGAGTACTCGGTCTTCAAGGACGCCGTCTCGGTCGACTGGTCGATCATCTCCGACGACAAGGAGCTCGACGTGCGCGGCGCCCACCTCGGACCGCACACCTGGCCCGCGGCGATCAAGCTGCTCGAGTCCGGGACGCTGCCGATGGACGAGATCTGCACGCACCAGTTCCCGCTCGAGGACTTCCAGCAGGCGCTCGACCTGGTCGGCGACTCGGCCGGCGCGAGCGTCAAGGTCTCGATCGTCCCGTCCCTCAGCGCGCCCACGACCGCGGCGGCGTCCGGGTCGGCCGCGTCGTCGGCCGCGTCGTCCACCGCCGAGTCCGTCCCCGCGGCCGCCGCCGCGCGGGCCTGAGCGCACGAGGAGTCCGAGGCATGTCGACGACGACCGCCCGCCCGACCACCGCGCCCACCGCCGCCCCGGCCCGCACCGAGGGCCGACTCGACCGGATGGGGATCCCCCGTCCGCTCGCCCTCGGGTTCGTCGCCGTGCTGGTCTTCATGACCGGCAACGGCGTCGAGTCCAACTTCATCACGCCGCACATGGTCGCCGTCCTCGGCAGCCCCGAGGCCACGGTCGCGACCATCGTCACGTTCTACAGCCTCGCCGCACTGATCGGCAGCTACGTCTCGGGCGCCCTGTCCGACCTCGTCGGGCCGCGACGCGTGATGATCCTCGGGTTCGCCGTCTGGGTCGTGTTCGAGGTGCTCTTCCTCGTCGCGCTCGGTCTCGGCAGCGTCCCGTTCGCCGCCGTGGCGTACGCGATCCGCGGCTTCGGCTACCCGCTGTTCGCGTTCGCCTTCCTCGTGTGGGTGAACATCACGACGCCGGTCGAGCGCAACGGCTCGGCGGTCGGCTGGTTCTACGTCGCGTTCACGGGCGGCCTGCCGACGCTCGGGTCGCTCTTCGCGATCGGCGCCATCCCCGTGTTCGGCGGCGGGACGACCGGTGAGACCGGTGCCATGGTCGCGTCGATCGCGCTCGTCGTCGCGGGCTTCCTGATCATGCTGTTCGGCGTCCGCCTGCCGAACGGGTTCTCCCGGATCGCCCCGGCGGGCGAGAGCGCGTGGCGCGTGCTGACGAGCGGCATCCGGCTCACCGCGACGCGGCCGAAGGTGCTCATGGGCTTCCTGGTCCGGCTGATCAACACGGCGCCGGAGTTCGGCATGTTCGTCGTCCTGCCCGCCGTCATCGCGGACCAGCGCGGGTGGGGCCAGGGCCGCTGGCTGCTCATGACCGTCTGCGTCTACGCCACGAACATCCTCGTCAACGCCCTGTTCGGCTGGGTCGGGGACCGGATCGGCTGGCAGCGCACCGTCAAGTGGTTCGGCATCGTCGGCTCCGCCACGGGCCTCGTCGCCTGGTGGTACGTCCCGCAGCTCGTGCCCGCCGGCTCGGACTGGGGCTACGTGCTCTCGGTCGTCGCGGGCTGCGTGTTCGGTTGCCTGCTCGCCGGGTTCGTGCCGATGGGCGCGATCATGCCGGCGCTCGCCCCCGAGCACAAGGGTGCGGCGATGGCGATGTACACGACCGCGGCGGGCGGTGCCGCGTTCCTCGGGACGGGCGTCGTCGCGGCGGTGTTCGCCCTCGGCGGCAGTGGCGAGGCCGTGACGTGGACCTTCGTCGGGCTCTACGCCTGCGCGTTCGTGATGATCCACTTCCTCGACGTCCCGCAGCGCCGGGCGACACCGCACCGGCAGCACTGACCCCGCGGCACCGCCAGCCGGTGCCGCCGGAGGCGCCGGAGGCACCGAAGGCACCGAAGGCACCGAAGGCACCGAAGGCACCGAAGGCACCGAAGGCACCGAACGGTACCGCCGGCACCGCCCCGCAGCACCGACGCCCCGACCCCGGGCGACGGCGGCCGTCCCGCCGTCGCCCGGCACCACCCGACCCACCACGGGTCGGCCGACACACACGAAGGAACGAACGAGATGACCACGATCCACGACGACCCGGAGGAGTTCGCCGAGGACCAGCTGGCCGGCTGGCTGGCACTCCACGGTGACCGCGTCCGCGGCGTGCACGGGGGCGCCGTCGCCCTGCCGACCGAGGGTGCCCCGCCGCAGGTGGCGGTCGTGGTCGGCGGTGGCTCCGGCCACTACCCCGCCTTCTGCGGGCTCGTCGGCCCCGGGTTCGCCACCGGCGCGGTCGTCGGCAACGTCTTCACCTCGCCGTCCGCGGCGCAGGTCTACTCGGTCGCCAAGGCCGCCGACCAGGGCCGCGGCGTGGTCCTGTCGTTCGGCAACTACGCCGGCGACACGATGAACTTCGGGCTCGCCGCCGAGCGGCTGCGCGCCGAGGGCGTGGACACCCGCATCGTCGTCGTGACGGACGACGTCGCGAGCTCCGACGAGGTCGCGCAGCGTCGCGGCATCGCCGGCGACTTCTCGGTCTTCAAGGCGATGGGCGCGGCGGCCGCGGACGGCGCCGACCTGGACACCGTCGAGCGACTGGGGAACGCGGCGAACGCGGCCACCCGCACGATCGGCGTCGCCTTCTCGGGCTGCACCATGCCCGGGGCGACCGGCCCGCTCTTCAGCGTCCCGGACGGCCACCTCGGCCTCGGCCTCGGCATCCACGGCGAGCCCGGCATCCGCGACGTGCCCGTCCTGCCCGCGACCGACCTCGCACAGCTGCTCGTCGAGCGGGTCCTCGCCGCCCGCCCCGACGGCGCCGGCACGCGGGTCGCGCCCGTCCTGAACGGCCTGGGCGACACGAAGTACGAGGAACTGTTCCTGCTCTGGGGCCGGGTGCTGCCGCTGCTCACCGCGGCCGGACTCGAGGTCGTCGAGCCCGAGGTCGGCGAACTCGTGACGAGCCTCGACATGGGCGGCTGCTCCCTGACCCTGCAGTGGCTCGACGACGACCTCGAACGGCTCTGGCGTGCCGACGCGTACACCCCGGCCTACCGCAAGCTGCGGGCGCCGGTCGCCGCGCTCGTGCCGGCCACCGCGGTGCAGGAGGCCGAGGCGGAGGCGACGGTCGTGCCGGAGGCGACCGACGCCTCCCGTCGGGCCGCCGACGCGGCGCGCGCCGCCGTCGCGGCGATGGACGAGCTGCTGCGTGAGCAGGAGGAGACCCTCGGGCGGATCGACGCGGTCGCCGGGGACGGCGACCACGGACGCGGCATGGTGAAGGGGATCGGTGCGGCCCGCAGGGCGGTCGAGCAGACCGGCCGGGAGGCGGGGGTCGCCTTCGTCCTCGGACGTGCCGGTGACGCGTGGGCCGCGTCGGCGGGCGGCACGTCCGGTGTCCTGTGGGGTGCGGCGCTCGAGGCCTTCGGGCGGGCGCTCGGTGACGACCGCGAGACGGTCGCGCCCGCCGACGTCGTCGACGCCGCCCAGGCCTTCGCCGACTCGATCGTGCAGCTCGGCCGCGCGTCGCGCGGCGACAAGACGCTGCTCGACGCGCTGCTGCCGTTCGTCGACGAACTGCGCGCAGCGGTCGAGCAGGGCGCGGCGCTGCCCGAGGCGTGGCAGGTCGCCGCCCGGACCGCGGTGGAGCAGGCGGCGGCGACCGCCGACCTCACGCCGCGGGTCGGACGGGCGCGACCGCTCGCCGAGAAGAGCAAGGGGACGCCCGACGCGGGCGCCACCTCGATGGGGATGGTCCTCACCCGCGTCGGCGAGGTCCTCGCCGCACGCGCACCGAAGGAAGGAGTGGTCGCGTGACGTACCGGTTGGTGGTGGGCTCGGACGACGCCGGGTTCGACTACAAGGAGGTCATCAGGCGGGACCTCGAGGCCGACCCGCGGGTGGCGTCGGTGGTGGACGTCGGGGTCGACGCCGAGGGGCACACGGCGTACCCGCACGTCGCCGTGGACGCGGCACGGATGGTCGCCACGGGCGAGGCCGACCGGGCGGTCCTGGTGTGCGGCACCGGGCTCGGGGTGGCGATCAGCGCGAACAAGGTCCCGGGCATCCGTGCGGTGACCGCGCACGACAGCTTCAGCGTGGAGCGGTCGGTGCTCAGCAACGACGCCCAGGTGCTGTGCCTCGGGCAGCGGGTCGTCGGGCTCGAGGTCGCGCGACGCATGGTGCGGGAGTGGCTCGGCTACGTCTTCGACCCGGGCAGCGCGAGTGCCGACAAGGTCGCCGCGATCTGCGGGTACGACGGCTCCGCCCCGGTCGGCGCGGACGCCCTCGAGACCGGCGGCGGCCCCCGGGACTGAGGCAGCCCGTCGCGTCCCGGGTACCGGGCCGTGGGTCCCAGCCGGCTGTCGGTTGCCGGACGTACGGTACCCGGGACGCAACGCTCCACCGAGGGGAACACCGATGCAGAAGTCAGCCTGGCTGCCCGCCGTCCTCGCGCCGCTCGTCGTCGCGGGGGCCGTCGCCGCCCCCGTGATCGCGAACGCCGCCGCCGACCCCGTCGCGGGGAAGGACCCGAGCGCCGCGGACGTGATCGCGAGCGTGGCGCAGTCCCGCGACGCACAGTACTCGGGCCGGCTCTCGCAGACGAGCGACCTCGGGCTGCCCGAGCTCCCCTCGGGTGCCGGCGGGTCCTCCGTGCAGGGCGACGCGTCCGACGTGCTCGGGCTCCTCACCGCACCGCACACCGCGCGCGTCTACGTCGACGGACCCGACAAGCAGCGCGTGCAGCTCACCCAGCAGCTCGCCGAGCAGGACGTCGTCCGCAACGGCGACGACGTCTGGACGTGGGACTCGAAGCAGCGCACGGCCGTGCACGTCACGCTCCCCGCCCACGGGGACGCGCCCGCCGCCGGCACCACGACCCCGGCCGACGTCGCCCGGCGCGCGATCGACGCGATCACGCCGAGCACGACCGTGTCGAAGCCCACGGCCGTCCGGGTGGCGGGCCACGACGCGTGGCAGGTCACGCTGACGCCGAAGTCGGACGACACCCTGGTTGGCTCCGTCCGGCTCGCGGTGGACCAGCAGACCGGCCTGCCGCTCCGCGCGACGGTCCTCGCCGCGGGCAGTGCCGACCCGGCGTTCCAGGTCGGGTTCACGAGCCTCGACTACGGCGCGCCGGCCGCCCGCCTGTTCGACTTCACCCCGCCGAGCGGCGCGGAGGTGACGACGAAGGACCTGTCCGACGCCGACCACCGCGGCCACGCGGCACACGGCGACGGCACGGCAGCCGACCGCGGCACGCCCACCGTCACGGGTTCGGGCTGGGACACCGTCGTCGAGCTGCCCGCGGGTTCCGTCGACCGCCCGGCGCTGCAGGGCGACGCCGACGCCTCCGGCCTGCTCGACCAGCTGACGAAGCCGGTCGACGGCGGACGTGCGGTGCAGACGAAGCTCGTCTCCGTCTACCTGACCGACGACGGCCGCGTGTTCGCGGGTGCCGTACCGGTGTCGACCCTGGTCGCCGCGGCGAAGTGACCGCGACCGCCGACCTCGCGATCCGGACGGAGGCGCTCGCCAAGGTCTTCCGCCGCCAGCGCGCCGTCGACGGGATCGACCTCGCCGTGCCGCGCGGGTCGGTCTTCGGGTTCCTCGGTCCGAACGGCTCCGGCAAGACCACCACGATCCGGATGCTCCTCGGACTCTCGTCGGCGACGAGCGGCCGCATCGACCTGCTCGGCCAGCCGATGCCCGCCGCGCGCCACACCGTGCTCCCCCGGGTCGGGGCGCTCGTCGAGGGGCCGGCCTCCTACCCGTACCTGAGCGGTCGGGCCAACCTGCACCGCTTCGACGCCGCCGATCCCACGTCCGACCCGCGGTCCCGGAAGACCCGGGTCGACGCCGCCCTCGACCGGGTCGGCCTGACGCACGCGGCCGACAAGAAGGCGCACGCGTACTCGCTCGGCATGAAGCAGCGCCTGGGGCTCGCGAACGCGCTGCTCGCACCCCGGGACCTGCTCGTGCTCGACGAACCGACGAACGGCCTCGACCCTCAGGGCACCCGCGAGGTCCGGAACCTCATCCGGTCCCTCGCCGACGACGGGACGACCGTGTTCGTGTCGAGCCACCTCCTCGCCGAGATCGAGCAGGTCTGCACCCACGCCGCGGTGATGCGCACCGGGCGCCTGGTCGCGCAGGGCGCGCTCGACGACCTCCGCGCGCAGGGTGGCCGGACGATCACGGTCCGGACGCCCGACGTGGGGCACGCGGGCACGGTCCTGATCGGCCTGGGCCTGACGCCCCGACGGGACGCCGGCGCCGACACGCTCGTCGCGGACCTGCCCGCCGAGACGGAACCCGAGGCCGTGACCGCGGCGCTCGTGCACGCCGACGTCCGGGTCCGCGGGATCACGGTCGGCGGCGGCACGCTCGAGGACCTGTTCGTCGCGCTCACCGGGGAGGGGTTCGATGTCGCAGCCTGAGACCACCGCACCGCAGCCCGACACGGCCGCCGAGGCCACGGCCCACCGCGCGGACGCGACCGCCACCGCCACCACGCCGCAGCCCGCCGCCCCCACCGGCCGGCGGGGTCGCACGTTCGCCCTGCTCGGCTCCGAGCTCGCCCTGGTCTTCCGTCGGCACCGCACCTGGGCGATGCTCGGGGCGCTCGCCCTCGTCCCGGTCCTCATCGCGATCGCGGTCCGCCTGACCACCGACGGCGACGACGGCGGCCCGGCCTTCCTCGGGGACATCACGAACAACGGACTCTTCGTGGCGTTCACGGCACTGACGGTGTCGATCCCGCTGTTCCTGCCCCTCACGGTCGGGGTCGTCTCGGGCGACACGGTCGCGGGCGAGGCGTCGCACGGCACGATCCGGTACCTGCTCGTCGCGCCGACCGGGCGACTGCGGTTCATCCTCGTCAAGTACGTCGGTGCGGTGGCGTTCTGCCTCGCCGCGACCCTGCTCGTGGTGCTCGTCGGAGCCCTCGTCGGGGCGCTGCTGTTCCCGATCGGCCCGGTGACCCTGCTGTCCGGGACCCAGGTCGACGGGTGGTCGTACGCCGGGCGGGCGGTGCTCCTCGCGCTCTACGTGACGCTGTCGATGCTCGGGCTCGCGGCGATCGGCCTGTTCGCGTCGACGCTGACGACGGTGCCGGTCGGGGCGATGGCGACCACCGTGGTGCTCGCCGGGGTCTCCCAGGTGCTCGACCAGCTGCCGCAACTCGACTGGCTGCACCCGTTCCTGTTCTCGCACCTGTGGCTCGGGTTCGGCGACCTGCTGCGCGACCCGATCGCGTTCGACTCGTTCGGGTCGAACGCGCTGCTCCAGCTCGGGTACGTCGCGGTCTTCGGCGCGCTCGCGTACGGCCGCTTCGCGACGAAGGACGTCCTGAGCTGACGCGAGACGCGGCCGACCCGCGCCGAACTGACGCGCGCGACCCGCGCCGACCCGACGGGCGCGATCCGCGCCGAACCGACGCGCGCGACCCGCGCCGACGACGAACGGGCCCGACGTCCACCAGGACGTCGGGCCCGTGTCACGAGCGGCAGGGCTCAGGAAGCGGGGCTGGCCGTCCCGCCCGCCATCGTCTCCGTGTCGGCCCCGCGCTGGTCGGCGTACCGGTCGCGCAGATCCCGGGCCTTCTCGGAGCGGTACCAGTCCAGGCGCGCGCCGGTCTCGACGGTCTGCATGCCGATCACGACCTTGCCGCGGGACCGCATCTCGGCGAGGTCCTCGTACGCGTCGACGATGTACTCGAACGGGTAGAAGCCCGAGATGAGGACCTGCACCCGCCGGTCCTGCACGGCCTTCGCGAGCATGGTGAGCAGCTCGCGCGCCTCTTCGTCCTCGGCAGGCGCGCGGAGGAACCGGATCTCGACGTCGCGCCGTTCCTCGGACGACACGAAGCGGTCCTCGCCGACGCCGAGTCGTGCCGCGAGGCCCTTCGCCGCGTCGTCGCCGTGGTTGTCGATGAACGCCGTGATCGGGCGACCGCCGGCGATCTCGCGGATGCGGTCCTCCTCGCCGTCTCCGTAGGCCACCGGGAGGGTGCCGATCTGCCGCAGGTAGTCGTGGTTGCGGGGGCTGCCGAGCGCGATCACGGTCGCGCCGGCGTCGTGCGCGAGCTGGCACTGGATGTGCCCGACCCCGCCCGCCGCGGCGCTGATGACGACGGTGTCGTCCGGTCCGAGGCGCAGGGCGCGGACGATCGACGCCGCGGTGCAGCCGGCCAGGTACAGGCCACCCGCGACCTCCCAGCCGACGTGTTCGGGCTTCTTGATGACCGCGCCGCGGGGTGCGCGCACCCAGGTCGCGTGCGCGCCGCCGTCGGGCGCGTGGCCCATGACCTCGTCGCCGACCTTGAGGTCGCGGACCTCGGAGCCGCGTGCGCGGACGATGCCGGCGAAGTCGACGCCCTGGTGGGCGGGGAACGCGAGGTCGACGTGGTCGCGGAGCTTCCCTTCGCGGAGGAAGCGCTCCACGTGGTTGAGTCCGGCGGCGACCACCTCGACGACGACGTCGCCGGGGCCGGGTTCGGGACGTTCCTGCGGGACGAGCTCGACCACGTCGAACCCGCCGTACCGGTCGTACTGCACTGCACTACCGATGCGCATGAAGGACTCCTTCCGTCTGCATGCCACCGGTGTACTCGCGCAGACGGGACGGTGTCCGTGAGCGCGGGGTACTCCGCGGGTCCCCCGCGACGCGCGGGAGCCACAGCCGGACCGGCCGACGGTCCGGTCGCCGGGCAGGCGGACCGGCGGACCGATGCGCGTGGGCACGGGACAGGCGGACCGACGCGCACGGACGCGGGACGGGCGGACGGGAGGCGCGGTGCGGGCCCGCCCCGCGCCTCCCGTCCGCCCCGCACCGCGTCGGTGACGCGACCGGTCAGCGCTTGCCGGCCGCCTCCGCGACGCGCGCCGCGGTCGCCGCGTCCAACCGGAACGCGCGGCGGTCGCCCTCCGACCGGGGCACGCGGACGGGCGTCGACCAGACCGACCCGTCGGTGGCGACGTCGACGACGAGCGCACCGGAGGAGACCCAGGCGGACTCCTCGTCGTACGGGCCGACGACGTCCGAGTCGTTCGCGACGCCCGGCGCGACCAGCACGGGCACGCCCGCGAGGGACCCGGCGGAGTGGTGGTGCAGGTGCCCGCCGAGGACGAGCCGCACGTCGGATCCGTCGAGCACCTCGGCGAGGTCCTCGGGGTTCTGCAGGCGGAGCGCCTCGTGCAGCGCGGTCGGCGCGGGCACCGGCGGGTGGTGCAGGACCACGATGCTGCCGTGCTCGACCGGGTCGCCGGTCAGCGCCGCGCGCAGGTGCTCGAGGGCGGTGTCGCTCACCTCGCCGTAGCCCGCGCCCGGGACGCTCGTGTCGACGGTGACGATCCGGAAGCCCGCGACGAGGGACTGCCCCGAGACGGGGACGCTCGACGGCGTGTACTGCATCGTGTGCGCGAGCGGACGCCCGCCCTCCCCCAGGACGTGCCCGTCGGCGAGGACCTGCCGGAAGCCCTCGCGCAGGTCGTGGTTGCCCGGCACGGCGACGAACGCGGCGCCGTGCCGCTCGGCCCAGGACCCGACCCGTTCGCGCACGGTGCGGTACGACTCCGGACTGCCGTCCTCGGAGACGTCGCCGGACACGACGACGAGCCCGACGCCGGGGACCGGGTCGACGTGGGCGAGGACCGCGTCGAGGGCCGCGGTGGTGTCGACGGTCCCCTGGTGCAGGGCGCCGTCGCCGGTCAGGTGGGTGTCGGACAGGTGGAGGACACGGAGGGTCCCCGGTGCGGGCGGCTGCATGCGCACACGCTAGCGACGTCGGTGGTCCGGGGGCTGCACGGCGGGTGGACCGCGGGTGGCGCCGGCGGACGCGGACGCGGGGGTGCGTGCGGCGGCCCCGCCGCGGGTGGCGCCGACGGACGCGGACGCCGGGGCGCGCGGCGGCCCACCGCGCTACCGTTGCCGCGTGACCGACGCCCCGATCGACCTGCGCTCCGACACCGTCACCCGCCCGACCCCCGCGATGCGCCGGGCGATGGCCGAGGCCGAGGTCGGCGACGACGTGTTCGGCGAGGACCCGGAGACGAACGCCCTCGAACGCGAGGTCGCCGCGCTGCTCGGGTACGAGGCCGGGCTGTTCACCCCGACCGGCTCGATGGCGAACCAGCTCGGGCTCCGCCTGCACGTCGCCCCGGGCGAGGAGCTGCTGGCCGACGTCCGCGCACACGTCGTCCGTGCCGAGCTCGGTGCGGCCGCGGTGTTCTCGGGCATCACCACGCGCACCTGGCCCTCGGACCGCGGGCGCCTCGTCGCCGAGACCGTGCGCGAGCTGGCCGAACCGAACGCCGGCGCGTACTCGGTCTCCACCACGGCGATCGCGGTCGAGAACACCCACAACTTCGGCGGCGGCACGGTGCAGCCGCAGGACGAGATCCGCGCGGTGCAGGCCTTCGCCCGGGAGCACGGGATCGCCCTGCACCTCGACGGCGCCCGGCTCTGGAACGCCCACGTCGCGACCGGCACCCCGCTGCACGAGCTCGCCGCCGGGTTCGACACCGTGTCCGTCTGCCTGTCGAAGGGGCTCGGTGCCCCGGTCGGCTCGGTGCTGCTCGGCACGCGCGAGCACGTCGCCGCCGCACGGACCTGGCGGAAGCGCTTCGGCGGGGGCATGCGGCAGACGGGCTTCCTCGCCGCCGCCGGTCGGTACGCGCTCGGCCACCACGTCGACCGGCTCGCGGAGGACCACCGGAACGCCCGGGTCCTCGCCGCGGCGCTCGACGTCGACCCGGCGACGGTGGACACGAACATCGTGTTCGCCGAGGTCGCCGACCCGGCCGCCTTCGTCACGGCCGCGGCGGAGCGGGGCGTCCGGGTGATGCAGCTCGGGCCGCGCAGCGTCCGGCTCGTCACGCACCTGGACGTCAGCGCCGACGACGTCGAACGTGCGGCCGAGGTGCTCGCGGCCCTGCCCCGCTGACGGGACGAGCAGGGAGCCGACGCCGCGGCGGTCGAGCGGCTGCCCGCGTGGCCCGCAGGCCGGAATCCGTCGGTACCCCCCGAACGGGGCACAGCTGGGGCACAATGCTCGTGGACGCGTCACCGACTCCCCCGGGACTCCGGTGCGGTCCACCTCCGTGCCCGAGCCCCGTCCCGAGGAGCCCGCCATCCCCGTCCCGTGCCCGCGCACCCTCACGTGCGCAACGCCCGTCCCGCCCACCACCGATCGGAGCGCCCGGTGAACCGCCGGCGCGTCACGGTCGCCGCCGCAGCGCTCAGCTGCGTGCTGATCGTCGTCCCCACCGCCGCCTCCGCGAACTCCTGGTGCGGGTGGTGGCGCGAACACCACCTCCCTCCGGCGGCCTCCCCGACGCCGACACCGACGGAGCAGCCGGAGGACACGACGCCCGCTCCCGACGACCGGTCGGGCGACGAGCAGCCGACCACGGAGCCCACCGAGGCCCCCACGGAGCAGGCAGAGACCGCCCCGGACACGACCCCCGTGACCGCGGCCCTCGCGGACGACACCCGCCCGCCCGCACTGTCCTTCGTCGAGGACTTCGACACGCAGGCAGCGGTCGGCCGAGTCGCGTCGACGTACCCGCAGGCGTGGCAGCCCTACCCGGACGGCACGTCCGGCATCTACGAGCCGAGCAGGACCGTCTCGGTGCACGACGGCGTCCTCGACGTCCCGCTCGGTGGTGCCGGCACCGCGGGCACGTTCGGCTCCCTCGCGGGCGCCTGGGGCCACGTCGGCGGCACCTTCTCGGTGCGCGCGAAGGCGACCGGCGGCGACGGGAACGGCGCGGCCTTCATGCTGTGGCCGAGCTCGAACGTCTGGTCCGACGGCGAGATCGACTTCCCGGAGGGCAACTTCGAGGAGCGCCCGCAGGCGTTCCAGCACGCTATGACGCCCGGTCGCGAGGCCGAGCGCACCCAGGTCGACAGCGGCGTCTCGTGGCGCGACTGGCACACCTACACGGTCCAGTGGGACCCGGGGCACTCCGTCACGTACAGCGTCGACGGCCGCGTGCTCGAGACGATCACGCACGACGTCCCCACGACCGCGCACCGCTTCATGTTCCAGACCGGCAACTGGGGCGCGTCCGGCAACCTGCTCGTCGACTGGGTCGCCACGAGCGAGTGACGCGCGTCGTCCGCACCACCTGACGGACGGGAGGCGCGGTGCCGGCCGGCACCGCGCCTCCCGTCCGTCGCGACACGGCCCCGGCGGTCGCGGGCGCGGTCGCGGTCGCGGTCGCGGTCGCGGAACGACACCCCCGCTGTCGTTCGACAGCGAGGGTGTCGCCGGACAGCAGCGAGCCGTACGTCGCGGCGTGGCCGCGCTCAGACCGCGGCGCCGGTCCGTGCCGGCAGCGGGAACCCCAGCGGGTCGGCGCGCACGGTGTCGAGCGCCGACGCGAGCGCCCCGAGCACGACGACGTCGCCGCCGAGCCGGGAGGCCACGACCTCCGGCGTCGGGTCGTACGCCCACGCGGCCAGGTGCGCCCGCGCACGGTCGATCACGCCCGAGGCAGCCTCGGCGATCGCGCCGGCCACGACCACGCGGTCGATGTCGAGCAGGCTGGCGAGCAGGACGCACACCCGGGCCAGGCGGTCCCCGAGCCGGTCGACGACCTCGAGCGCTACCGGATCGCCGAGCGCGGCGGCGGCGAACACCTCCGCGGCGCCCGGCCCGGTCTCGCCGTCGGCGGAGACCCCGGCGTCGAGCAGGGACCCGGGGCCGATCCGTCCGGCGTCGCGTGCTGCGCGGACGAGGTCGCGGGCGGTCCGGCCGATGCCGTTCGACGACCCCACGCCGTCCACCAGGTCGAGCACACGGAGCTCGCCGGCACCGCCGCGTGCGCCGCGCAGCAACGACCCGTCGACCACGAGCCCGGCGCCGAAGCGCTCCCCCGACAGCAGCGCCGCGAAGGAGGCGTCGCCGGAGGACGGCCGCTCGGCGAGCGCGGCGGCGTTCGCGTCGTTCTCGACGACGACACGTCCGTGCCCGACCACGCCGCGGAACCCGGGGTTCATCGCGTCCCAGAAGCCGCCGTCGGCCGGTGAGGCACCCGTGGCGTCGACGGGCGCCGGGACGCCGACCACCGTGACGAGCACCCGCTCCGGATCGACCCCGGCACCGGCGAGCGCCGTCGCGATCGTGTCGGCCGTGACGCCGAGGCGCACCGGGACGTCGAGGCCCGTGTCGCCGAGCGCTCCCTCGGCCCGCGCGAGGACGGTGCCGCGCAGGTCCGCGACGAGGGCGGCGACGCGGTGCTGCCCGGCGTCGACGCCGACGACGACACCGGCGTCGGGGTCGAGCGCGTACCGACGGGCCGGACGCCCCTTCTGGTACTCACCGGCGGCCCGGGCGTCGTCGAGGTCGCGCAGCCACCCGAGCCGGACCAGCTCGGCGCACGCCCCGAGCACGGTCGAGCGGGTCAGGCCGGTGGCGTCGATCGCCTCGGTCGCGGTGAACGCCTCGGCGTCGAACGCGTACGCCAGGACCGTCTCGGCGCTGGTGGCGCGGACGGTCGCACGACGTGGTGGCATGCGCCGACCCTACCGTCGGAACAGTTGCTTGCGCGATTAGATTTTCTGGGTAGATTTACTCCCGTGAGCCGGCACCGACGCCGGACGCGACACCCGGGACGGCAGTGACGCCGATCCGGACGGACGGAGACGACGTGCAAGCAGACGCCACCACCAGGAGCGCCGCAGCGGTCAGCCGCCGCGGGTTCCTGCTCGGGGCCGGCGGCATCGGGGCGGGCCTCGCGCTCGCCGGGTGCGCCCCGCTCGGGTCCTCGAGCAGCCGCCCCGAGACGATCACCTTCTACGTGTCGAAGCCCGAGGTCATCGGCTACTTCGACGACGTCATCGCGACGTTCCACGACAGCCAGTCGAGGATCCGGGTCGTGCGCGACTCGACCTTGAACATGTCGGCGAACTTCGTCCGGAACCGACCGCCGGACCTCGGGTGCCTGAACTACAACTACGCGATGGTCTCGTTCGTCGAGCACGGCGCCCTGACGGACCTGTCCGGCCTGCCCGAGAAGGACACGATCAACCCGGACCTGTGGCCGCTCATGCAGCAGACCGCCACGTACCCGGGCCGCACGAGCGTCCTGCCCTACTCGGTGACCGCCGCGTCGGTGATCTACAACAAGCGGATCTTCGCCGACCAGGGCCTCGAGGTACCGACCACCTGGAGTGCGTTCCGCGACGTGTGCGAACGGCTCGTCCGGGCCGGCATCACGCCGATGTACGGCACGTACAAGGACAACTGGACGATCGCGCAGGGCATGTTCGACTACTCGGTCGGCGGCATGCTCGACCTGCAGGAGACCTTCGCCGCGCTCGACCGCGAGGGCACCTCGGTCGGCCGGGGTTCGAGTGTGTCGTTCGAGAAGGACTTCGCCGCACCGGTGGACCGCATGGTCGACCTGCTGCAGTGGCACCAGGAGGGCGCCGCGAGCCGCGGGTACGGCGACGGCAACCTCGCGTTCGCGCAGGGGAAGGCCGCGATGTACCTGCAGGGGCCGTGGGCGCTCGGCGAGATCGCGAAGTCGAACAAGGACATCGACCTCGGCACGTTCCCGTTCCCCGCGACCGACGACCCCGCCGACAACACGGTGCGGGTGAACGTCGACCTGGGGCTCTGGATCCCGGAGGCGTCGCGCAAGCAGGAGGCCGCGCGCGAGTTCCTGTCGTTCCTGATGAGCCCCGCGGTCAACGACCGGTACAACGCCGACAACAACGGGTTCGGTGTCCGCAAGGACTCCCCGCCCGCGGCGAACCCGGCCCTGCAGGGCATGCAGGCGTCCTACGACGCCGCACGGTTCTCGCTCGGCGCCTCGCAGCTCATCCCCGCCGAGATCCCGGTGGCGAACTACCTGCAGTCCATCGCCTTCGGCGGTGCCCCCGCTCCGCAACTCCGCACCCTCGACGGCGACTGGGCGCGTCTCGCGCTCCGCACGGCCGCGTAAGGAGACGACCTTGGCAACCACGACCACCGAAGCCGTCACGACGGCGGGCCGCCGCCGACGGGGCGGGAACGCACCGCGCCTCCAGTCCGGGCGGGCCGGCGCCG
Source organism: Curtobacterium sp. MCBA15_004 (assembly GCF_001865055.2). Lineage (NCBI taxonomy): Bacteria > Bacillati > Actinomycetota > Actinomycetes > Micrococcales > Microbacteriaceae > Curtobacterium > Curtobacterium sp. MCBA15_004. The sequence continues at coordinate 2,724,148 of NZ_CP126266.1, forward strand.
GCCGGAAGCAGCGGGTCGACCCGCTCTTCCTGCTCTTCCTCGTCCCCACCCTGGTGCTCTTCACGCTCGCCATCACGCTCCCCGCGGTGATGGGCATCGTGCTGAGCTTCACCGACTCGGTCGGGTTCGGCGAGTTCCGGTTCACCGGGTTGACGAACTACGTCGCGCTGTTCTCCGACCCGGCGATCCTGCAGGCGTACCTGTTCACGATCGGGTTCTCGCTCGTCACCGTGCTCGTCGTGAACGCGATCGCGTTCCTGCTCGCCATCGCCCTGACCTCGCGGGTGCGCGGGAAGATCGCGTTGCGGGCGGTGTTCGTGCTGCCGATGGTGATCTCGGGCATCGTCATCGCGTACGTGTTCTCGTTCCTGTTCGCGAACTCGCTGCCGGCACTGGCGACCACGCTGGGCTTCGCACCGCTCGAGCAGAGCATCCTCGCGAACCCGGACCTCGCGTGGGTCGCGGTCGTCGTCGTGACCGCGTGGCAGGCGATCCCGTCGACGCTCCTCATCTACATCGCGGGCGTCCTGTCGATCCCCGGCGAGGTGTACGAGGCCGCCGCGCTCGACGGCGCGAGCGCGTGGCGGCAGCTGGTGTCGATCACGGCACCGCTGACCGCGGGCTACATCCTCATCAACCTCGTCATCGGGTTCAAGAACTTCCTCAACTCGTACGACATCATCGTCGGCCTGACCGACGGTGGTCCCGGCACCTCGACCACGAGCGTCGCGATGTCGATCTTCAAGGGCTTCAGCGGCGGGGACTACGCCTACCAGATGGCGAACGCGACGGTCTTCTTCGTGATCGCCGTCGTCATCGCCGTGATCCAGCTGCGGGCCACCCGCGGGAAGGCAGCGCTCTGATGTCCCTCCAGGCACCCCTCCGACCGGGGACCACCGCGACCGGTTCGATCCGCTCCGTCGACGCCGACCGGAACGCCGGCGGCCGCGCCGCCGGTCGTCGCGGCGGACGGTCCAACTGGCCCGTCACGATCCTGCTCGTCGTCTGCACGCTGTCCGTGCTCGTGCCGCTGTACGTCACGGTGGCGATGGCGTTCAAGACCACCGCCCAGGCGGTCGACGGCAACGCGTTCTCGCTACCGGCACCGTTCAGCGTCGACGGCTTCGTGCAGGCGTGGGAGCTCACCGACTTCCCGCGGGCGTTCGGCGTCTCGGTCCTCGTCGCCGCGATCACCGTGGCGGGCACGATCCTGCTCGCGTCGTTCACGGCGTACGCGATCGCCCGGAACTGGGACCGCCGGCTCTTCCGCTGGTCGTTCTTCTACCTGCTCGCCGCGATGTTCCTGCCGTTCCCGGTGCTCGCGCTGTCCCAGGTGAAGCTGACCGGGCTCGCCGGCCTCGACAACCCCTCCGGCGTCGCGATCCTGCACGTCATGTTCCAGCTGTCCTTCAGCGTGCTGCTCTTCACCGCCTTCCTGCGCTCGATCCCGGCGGAGCTGGAGGAGAGTGCACGCATCGACGGGGCGAGCACCGGGCAGGTGTTCTGGCGGCTCGTGTTCCCGCTGCTCGCGCCGATGAGCGCCACGGTCGGCATCTTCGCGTTCCTGGCGTCGTGGAACGACTTCGTGATGCCGTCGCTGATCACCTCGGACCCGGCACTGCAGACCCTGCCGGTGCTCCAGCAGATGTTCCAGACGCAGTTCAGCAACAACTACAACGTCTCGTTCGCGTCGTACCTGATGGCGATGGCGCCGGCGATCATCGTCTACCTCGTGACGCAGCGCTGGGTGATGGCCGGCGTGACCCAGGGCGCCATCAAGTGACGAGCACCACCACGAACCCCGCACCGACGACCACGAACCACGGAAGGACCATCGTGACCGACACCCTCGCCCAGCCCGCTGCGGCCACCACCGACGAGACCTGGTGGCGCCAGGCGAGCGTCTACCAGGTCTACCCCCGCTCCTTCGCCGACGCGGACGGCGACGGCATCGGCGACCTGCGGGGCGTGACCAGCCGGGTGCCCTACCTGGCGTCGCTCGGGATCGAGGCCGTCTGGCTCAGCCCGTTCTACCCGTCCGCCCTCGCCGACGGCGGTTACGACGTCGACGACTACCGCGACGTCGACCCGCGGCTCGGCACGCTCGACGACTTCGACGAGATGGTCGGGGCGCTGCACGCCGCCGGCATCCGCGTCATCGTCGACATCGTCCCGAACCACACGAGCGACCGGCACGCCTGGTTCCGCGAGGCCCTCGCGTCGCCGAAGGGCAGCCCGGCCCGGGACCGGTACGTCTTCCGCGACGGCACCGGCGCGTCCGGCGAGCAGCCACCCGCCGACTGGGTGTCGATCTTCGGCGGCCCGGCGTGGACCGCGGTCGGCGACGGCCAGTGGTACCTGCACAACTTCGCCTCGGAGCAGCCGGACCTGAACTGGGCGAACCGGGAGGTCCGCGACGACTTCCTGCACACCCTGCGCTTCTGGTCGGACCGCGGGGTCGACGGCTTCCGGATCGACGTCGCCCACGGCCTGACGAAGGACCTGCCCGACGGTCCGCTGCCGACCTGGGCCGAGGTGACCGCGGCGCCGAAGGACGGCTCGCACATCCTGTGGGACCGTGACGACGTGCACGAGGTCTACGCCGAGTGGCGCCAGGTCTTCGACGAGTACACCCCCGCTCGCACCGCGGTCGCCGAGGCCTGGGTCGCCGCCGACCGCCGTGCGCGGTACGCCAGCGCCGAGGGGCTCGGGCAGGCGTTCAACTTCGACCTGCTCGAGGCCGACTTCGACGCCGGGCAGTTCCGGAGCGTCATCGAGTTCAACCTCGGCCTCGCCGAGCAGTCCGGCTCGTCGACGACGTGGGTGTTCTCGAACCACGACGTCGTCCGGCACGCCACCCGCTACGCGCTCCCCGCCCGGGACGGCGACGAGCAGAAGCAGGGCGCCGCGTGGCTGCTGGCCGGCGGCTCGCAGGACGCACTCGACCGTGCGCTCGGGCTCCGGCGGGCCCAGGCTGCGACGCTGCTCGAACTCGCGCTCCCCGGCTCCGCCTACCTGTACCAGGGCGAGGAGCTCGGCCTGCACGAGGTGGGCGACATCCCCGACGCCGAGCGACAGGACCCGGCGTTCTTCCGGAACCCGGGCGTCGACGTCGGGCGTGACGGCTGCCGCGTCCCGATCCCGTGGACCCGCTCGGGGCCGTCGTTCGGCTTCGGCGCGGGCGGCGCGCACCTGCCGCAGCCGGCGTGGTTCGCCGACTCGTCGGTCGAGGCCGAGGACGCCGACCCGGAGTCGACGCTGAACCTGTACCGGAAGGCCCTGGGCCTGCGCGGCCAACTCCAGACCGAGGAGCACCTCGAGTGGATCGAGACCGGCCGCGACGACGTGCTCGCGTTCCGCCGCCCGAACGGGTGGACGAGCGTGACGGTGTTCGGCGACGAGCCGTACGCACTCCCCGCCGGCGAGCTGCTGCTCGCCTCCGCGCCGGTGGCAGACGGCGCACTGTCGGGGGTGGGGACCGCCTGGTTGCGTTCCTGACGGGACCGGGAGGCGGACGGGAGGCGCGGTGCGGGCAGGCACCGCGCCTCCCGTCCGTCCAGTGGTCGCGTCGACGGACCGGGCGGACCCGCCCGTCCTGGGTCACCTCGACCGGCCGGACGGACCCGCCCGCTCAGGCCGACGGGTCCGCGATCTCGCGGAGCGCCGCCAGGTGCGACCGCCAGGCGGCACGGCCCGCCCGCGACAGGGTGAGCGACGTCCGCGGGGTCTTGCCGACGAAGGCCTTGCCGACGGTCACGTACCCGGCGGCCTCGAGCGCGCTGACCTGCTTGCTCAGCGCCGAGTCGGTGACCTCCACGGCGTCGCGGACCTCGCGGAAGCCGAGCGTGCCGGCGCGGTCGAGCGCCGCGACGACCGAGAACCGGACCGGGTTCTGCAGCAGGTCGTCGAGCCGGTGCCGCGGGTGCGTGCCCGACGTGACGGTCACGACCGGGACTCCCGCGCAGCGCAGGCGAGCGTGACGACGAGCACCGCGCCCGAGGTCACCGCGGACCACAGCACCGAGCCGTGCACCCACGCGACGACCGCGATGGACGCGCCGTAGGTGACGGTCCACGCCGCGATGTACCCGGTCCAGCGACGCCCCCGGGCGAAGGCGGAGCGCCCGCGGATCGCGGCGGTGAACCAGAGGACGAGCGCGAGCACCACCGCGATGGTGCCGACGTAGGCGGCGGCGAACGCGCGGCCCTCGCTGAGGCCCATCGCGAAGGTCCCGAGTGAGGTCGCGGCGCCGAGCGCGACGATGAAGGCGACGTAGGGCCACCGGACCCCGTCGTGCGCGCGGCGGGCGATGCGGTCGGCCTGCGCCAGGAGCGCTCGGGCCTCGGCGGGCTGGATCTCGGTCATGTGGTTCCCCTCTCCGGTCTCCACCCTGGCATGTACTTTCCATCTTGGCAAGTGGTTTCCATGCCGTGGCGCGTCGGTGGCGCCCGGCTAGGCTCGCGGCATGAGCGGCGCTGCCATCGACGTGCGGGACCTGGTCGTGCGGTTCGGGGACCGGACGGTGGTGGACGGCCTGACCTTCGCGGTCGCGCCGGGCGAGACCTTCGGGCTGCTCGGCAGCAACGGCTCCGGCAAGACCACGACGATCCGGGCGTTGCTCGGCATCACCACGCCCACGAGCGGGACGCTGACGATCGACGGCCAGCCCTTCCGACCGGCGACCGGCGGCGTCGGGTACCTGCCCGAGGAGCGCGGCCTGTACCGGAAGGAGTCGGTGCTCGACGTGATGACGTACTTCGGCGTCCTGCGCGGGCTCGGGCGGGCCGAGGCGACCGCGTGGAGCACCGGGTTCCTCGAGCGCGTCGGCCTCGGCGACCGGGCGAAGGTCCGCGTCGACCGGCTCTCCGGCGGTCAGCAGCAGAAGGTGCAGCTCGGCATCACGATCATGGACCGCCCGCGGCTCCTCGTGCTCGACGAACCGACGAAGGGCCTCGACCCGGTGAACCGCCGGCTCCTCCTCGACCTGGTCGACGAGCGGAAGGCGGACGGCGCGACCGTCGTGCTGGTGACCCACCACATGGACGAGGTCGAGCGGTTGTGCGACCGGATCCTCCTCCTCAAGGACGGTCGGGCCGCCGCGTACGGATCCGTGCCGGACGTGCAGGACGCCTTCGGCGGCGCGGTCGCCGAGGTCGCGCTCGACGGGCCCGTCCCGCCGTCCCCGCTGTACCGGCTGGTCCGGCACGAGGGCCACGTCGCGCACCTCGCACCGACCGCCGCAGCCGCACCCGACGGCTCCGACGTGCTCGCCGCGCTCGTCGCCGCGGGTGCGCACGTGACGGGCTTCGCGATGCGGCGGGTCCCCCTCGACGAGGTCTTCGTGCAGGTGTACGGGCACGGGGCCGGCACCGAGGCGGAGGCGGCGGCGTGAGCCGGGCAGGACGCCGGGCCGTGAACTCGGGCGCGGCTGACGGGATGCGCGGGTCGCCGGGAAGCGGCCGGGGCGGCGGCCGCGCCGGTGTGCTCCGCACGGTGGTCCGCTTCGAGTTCGTGCGTGCCGTGCGGAAGCCCGCGTTCTGGATCGGCACGCTGGCCCTGCCGCTCGTCGTCGTGGTCGTGTCACTGCTCGTCGGGGTGGGACAGGCGGCCGGGACGGACTCGGCGTCGTCGAGCGCAGCGGCCGCGCGGACCCCGTTCCACTACGTCGACCACTCCGGGCTCGTGTCGGCGTCGGTGGCCGCGGAGTGGGGCGGCTCCCCCTCCGAGGACCCGGCCGCCGACCGCGCCGCCGTGCGCGCCGGGACGCTGGACCTGTTCGTCGAGTACCCCCGCACGCCCTCGTCGTCGCCGATCCGCCTGCAGGGAGCCGATCGCGGCCTGTTCGAGAACGGCGGGTACGCGACCCTCGCCGAGAAGGTGCTCGAACGGAGCGTGGCCGCATCGGTCGACGACCCCGAGGCCGTCTCGCTCCTCCGCTCGCCGCCGGACACCGAGCTCACGACCTGGTCGGACGGCCGGGAGGCCCCCGGGTGGCTGTCGATCGTGCCGCCGTTCCTCTACGTCGTGGCGTTCTTCGGACTCGTCGTCCTGCTCGCCACCCGCATGGTGACGGTGGTGGTCGAGGAGAAGGAGAACCGGATCTCCGAGATGGTCCTGACCACCGTGACGGCCGGACAGCTCATCCGCGGCAAGGTCGTGGCGATGCTCCTCGTCGGCCTGGTGCAGGTCGGGGTCGTCGTGGTCCCCGGGCTCGTCGTCGCCCTCGTCGCGCTCCCCCTCGTCGCGCCGCGGCTCGGCGGGCTCACGGTCGACCCGTGGCGGATGGTGGTGGGCGCGCTGCTGCTCGTCGGTGGAGTGCTGCTCGCGTCCGGGCTCTTCGTCGCCGTCGGTGCCGCGGTCCCCTCGATCAAGGACGCCTCGACGCTGCAGTCCGCGGCGATCTTCGCGCTCGTCGTGCCGCTCTACGCCGCGTTCTTCGTGGCGACCACCCCGACGTCCCCGGTGGCGGCGTTCTTCACGTGGTTCCCGACGTTCACGCCGATCACCGCGATGGTGCGGAACGCGGTCGGGACGCTGTCGGTCGCCGAGTCGGTCGGGGCCGTCGTCGAGGTGTTCGTCGTGGCGGCCGTGCTGCTGTGGGCCGCCGAGCACCTGTTCCGGCACTCGGTCGCGCAGTACGGGTCGAAGGTGACGCTGCGGCAGGTGCTCGCGATGCGGCCGGGGCGGCGGGGCCGGTAGGCGGGTCCCCACCGGTGAGCGTCCGGGTGGTCGGGCGCCGGTGCTCGGGCGCCGGGAGTCGGGCGCCGGGTGCCAGGCGGCGGCCCCGGTCGCCGATCAGCCCAGGACGGGTTCAGCCCAGGACGGGGGCCGCGTCGAGGTCCCAGGGTGCCGGCTCCTGCTCGCGCCACCCGGCGCGGACGGTGCGGATCATCCGGTCGAACTCGACGAGCACGTCGAGGTAGGGCCGCACGAGCATCTGCACCTGGAGCCCCTGGTAGACCGCGATGAGCTGCGTCGCCGCCTGGTGCGCCGGGATGCCGAGCTGCTCGATCCCGCGGACGACGTCGAACTCGAGGCCGTGCGCGACCTCGCCGACGTACTCGTCGAAGCGGGCGCGGAACAGCTCGCCGAAGTCGCACTCCGACGACGCCAGGTTGACGACGCCGGCCAGCAGCCGCACGAGCCCCGGGTCGGCCACGTCCTCGGCGAGCGAGCGCCGCACGTGGTCGACGGTGCACGCGGCCGGCTGCGACCGACCGGTGCCGCGCAGCTGCACCCAACGGTCGTACGTCACCAGGAGCAGGGCGTCCCAGCTCGGGAAGACGCGTCGGACGTCCTCGACGGTCACCCCGCACGTGTCGGCGACCGCCGCGGTGTCGACCTGGTCGAACGGGTACAGCCGGTAGGCGCGGATCGCGCTCCGGACGACGCGGTCGGCGAGGACGCCGTCGTCGACGGGCGTCGCCTGCAGGTCGTCCATGGGGACAGTCCACCGCATCCGGGCGCCGGCTGTCGCGACCCCGAGCGGGGGCCAGTCGCCAGGTCGGCCCGGCGAGGCCGGTGTGCCGGGCCGGGCCGGCCGGCCGGGCTCGCCCGCCGCCTCGTCAGCCGAGCGTCACGGGTGCGGCCGACGGGCGGACGCGCTGCCGCATCCACACGAAGAAGCCGGTCAGGGTGAACGCGCCGTAGAAGACGTACATCAGCCCGGACGCGTAGTACCCCGCCGAGAACAGCAGCGGCACCCCGACCAGGTCGACGGCCACCCAGACCAGCCAGAACTCGACCCACCCCTTCGCCATCCCGTAGGTGGCGAGCAGCGAGCCGACGAAGATCCACGCGTCGCTCCACACCGGCTCGTACGAGCCGAGGGCGCGGAACACGGGGGTCAGGACCGCGGTGCCGCCCACCAGCGCGAGGACCAGCAGGCCGCGGGTCTGCCAGGAGGCCCACCGCGGCTCGACGACGGTCGTCGCCTCGTCCGCGCGGTGCGTCCACCGGTACCAGCCGTAGACGCTCACGACGATGAACGTCACCTGGCGCCCGGCCTGGCCGAGCAGGTTCACCGGGTTCGGGGTGTCGAACAGCGCCCCCATGAAGACCGTGAAGAGCAGGGCGTTGCCGAGGATGCCGACCGGCCACGCCCAGACCCGGCGCCGCATGCCGCCGAGGGCGCTCGCCAGCCCGAACAGGTTGCCGATCACCTCGCGCCACAGCACGGTCTGGTCGCCGATCACGAGCTGCGCGTCGAACAGCCACCGCACGATGCCCACGGGCCCTCCTCGTCTCCGGACAGGCCAACGGTAGGGGGTCACCGCGCATTCCGGGCTGCCGCGACCCCGTGTGACGACCCGGTCCGGACCCGGCGCGGGCACCACGGACCACCGCTGCCCGGCCCCGCGTGGGCGTCCCGGTCTAGGCTCGGGCGACGTGACGGACGGGGTGCAACGGGCGCGGGACCTGCTCGACGAGGCGGCCGTCCGCCTGCGCGCCGCGGCCGTCCAGGACGAGGCCCTGGGCGAGTACGTCGAGCCGCGCGCCGTGCTCGGCATCCGCCGCGAGCCGACGATCCGGTCGCTCGGTCGGGTGTGGCGCGTCGGCGCGCTGCTGCTCGGCTCGACCGACGAGACCGCCGGCCGGGTCTGGGCCACGGGGCGCATCACCCGCGTCACCGACCCGGGGCGGTCGCAGTTCGTGTCGGTCTCGGCGGAGGTGCGCCGCGCCTACCGGGCCGCCGCCGCGAAGGGGCACTTCCCCGAGGGCGACACGGTCAACCACGGGGCGGTGCCGATCCCCCTCGACCGGTCCCTCGTCGACGGTGACGGCGTGCTCGCGGTCGTCGACGACGAGCCCGTCGTGCGGTGGTCCCCGGCGGCCGGGACGGTGCCGCTCGAGGCCTACCTGCGGGACCGCGTCGGGCTGCTCGTCGAGCCGCCGCGGGGCGCGACCGACTGAGCCGCCTCCTCCACCCGTCGCCCAGCGCGGGGTCGGCTCGGTGTCAGGCCCGGTTCCCGACCCGGCCGGGCACGGCGATCCACTCGGCGACGGACGGCCCGACCACCTCGGCGGTCTCGTCGGGGAGCAGCGCGCCGCCGCGGAAGGCGGCACCGAGCGACCCGGGGATCCGGAACGGCACCGGCAGCACCCCAGCCGGTCGCACCGCGCGCGTCAGGGCCCAGAGCGTGGTGACGTCCGGCCCGGCGACGTCGACCCGGGGATCCGCGCGGACACCCGTGACGACGTCGGCCAGCACGCCCGCCACCGCGTCGAGGGCGACCGGCGCGATCGTCATGCCCGGCACGAGCGCGACCGGCCCCACGCGCAGCCGCCCGGCGTTCTGTGCGGCGAACTCGAACCACTGCGTCGACCGCACGACCGTCAGGCGGGAGCCGGTGCGGGCGGCAGCCGCCTCCTGCGCCGCCTTCCCCGCGAAGTACCCGTACCCCTGGACGGCCGGTCGCTCGCACCCGTGGATCGAGAGGAGCACGTGGTGCGCACCGGTCCGGGCCGCGGCAGTACCGACCGCGCGGGTCGAGCGGGTGGAGAAGTCCGTCGCGACCCGCCTGCTCGTGGTGGCACGCCCGGCCGCCTCGACCACCGCGTCCGCACCGTCGAGGAGCGCGGCGACGTCGTCCCGCAGCACGTCGAACCCGGTCGACCGGGAGCACCGCACGACCTCCCAGCCCCGGGCGGCGATCGCCCGCTCGATCGCTCGTCCGGACCTGCCCCCGCCGATCACCACTGCGCGCATCGCGTTCCCCTCGTCGCACTCCGGTCGGATGTCCACTACATCCGTAGAGGACACTACACGTGTAGAGGACCCTACGATGAGACCGACGAGGAGGGACGCGCATGGGACGCCGTGAGGAGCTCGCGGACGCCGGCATCCGGCTCGCCGCCCGCGGCGGCAGTCGCGCACTGACCCACCGTGCCGTCGACCAGGAGGCCGCGGTGCCACCGGGGTCGACCTCGTACTACGCCTCCACCCGTCGCGACCTCACCGCGCTGGTCGTCGACCGGATCACCGACCAGCTCGCCGTCGACCTCTCCGACCTGGTACTCCCGCCGGTCCCCGACGACGACGCGGTCGTGGCGATCGCCCTCGGGTTCCTCGACCGCCTGGCGGCTCGCGCCGACGCCCAGGCAGCACGGCTCGCCCTGCTCGTGGACCTGCGGGACGACGACCTCCGCACCACGCTGACCGGCGACGACCCCGCCCGGGAGGCACTGGTCGCGGTCGCGCGCACCCTCCTGGTGGCCGTCGGCGCGGCGGACGTCGACCGACGAGCCGTCGACCTCGTGGGACTCGTCGACGCACTGCTGCTCTACCGGGTCGCCGACGTCGCCCCCGTGGACGCCCGGGCGGTCGTCGCCGCGTTCGTGGCGGGGCTCCCCCGACGGTGACCGTGCACGACGGACCCCGGATCCGCGCGGTCGACCCGGCGTCGCCGCTCGCGGTGGCGATCGTGCGCGCCTACCTCGAGGACGTCGCGTCGCGGTGGTACGGGCGCCCGGCCACGGTGGACGAGGTCGACCGTGCACTCGTCGAGGAACCAGCGGCCGACCTCCACGGCGACTCCGGTGTGCTGCTCGTGGCGGTCGACGACGACCGGGCCGTGGGCTGCGCCGGAGCGCGGTTCCTCGGCGACGTCGCCGAGCTGACGAAGGTCTTCACCCTGCCGGGACACCGCGGGCACGGCACGGGTCGCGCGCTCGTGGCCGCCGTCGAACGGGTCTGCCGGGACCGTGGGACCACGACGATCCGACTGGACACCCGGGCCGAGCTCGTCGAGGCGTGCGCGATGTACGAGCGTGCGGGCTACGAGCAGGTGGCTGCGTTCAGCGACGACCCGCACTCCGACCGCTGGTACCGCAAGACCCTGGTGGACACCGCGGGCACCGACTGACGGTCGCCCGCTGGGTCGACGAGCCGCACCGTCAGCGCTGCACGGGACACCGCGTCCGCGCCGTCGTCGTGCGCACCCCGGGACACCGACCAGAGTGCCGACTCGACCAGGCGGGCGGTGCACCACGCCACGATGCGCTCCGGCGACGGCGTCCCACACCGCCCTGCTGCCGGGGTACACCGCTGTCGGCCATGTCACCGACAACGACTGTCCCCCGTTCTGGGGTGGATGCATGTGCATGTTCTTCCGGACGAACCGGGGACAGACCGGTACGTTCGGCCCTGGCACGTCCCGACACGCCCGAGCGTCCCTGCGCTCCGGAGCCCCGTCGGACGGCCTGGCACCGGCCAGCCGCGTCCCGCCTCCCACAGCGCGACGGAAGGCACGAGTCCCCGCGCACCCGACCCGACACCCGTGCGCGGGCTGGAGCGCTGCACGCTGCGCGGAAACGGATCGAACATGCACAAGCTCGTCACCGGCACCATCGCCGGCGCGGTCGGCGTCGCCCTCCTCCTGGGCGGTGCCGGCACCTTCGCCCTCTGGAACGCGGACGCCTCGACGGCGGCCGCGCGGATCAGTTCCGGGACCCTCTCGTTGCGCACCGCCGACGCCGGCGCCTGGACCGACGTCACGAAGGGGCGGTCGGCGTCGATCGACCCCGCGCAGGTCCTCATGGTCCCGGGCAACACCTACCGGTTCACGCAGACGCTCGCGATCGACGCGACCGGGAACGACCTCGTCGCCGACCTGACGTACGCGCCGCAGAGCATCACCGGGGACGCCGATCTGCTCGCCGCGACGACGAAGACCCTGTCGGTGACGTCGTCGAGCACGTCGATCTCGGAGACCTCCCCGGGCACGTTCGAGGTCCGGCCGACGAGCGGCACGGCGACCGTGCAGGTGGTCTTCACGATCGCGCTGCCCGAGTCGGCGACGACGGGCCAGGGCGGCACGCTCGACGTCGGCGGGCTCGCCTTCACCCTGAAGCAGCGACCCGTCACCGTCTGACCGTGACCGGTCGACACCGCGCACGCCCCCGGCACGGGAGACCGGTGGGCGCGACCCTGGTCCTCGTGGCCGGGGTCGCCGCGGCGCTGGCCGGGACCGGCGGGACGTACGCCCTGCTCACCGACTCGGCCGGTACGGCGGGTGCGACCGTGCGGTCCGGCACCGCGACCCTCACCGTCTCGCAGCTGTCGGCGACGGGTGCGACGGTGCTCGGCCCGGGATCGAGCACCGTCGGGTCCTTCGCGGTCCGCAACACCGGCACCGTCCCGCTCGCGATCCGGGTCGCGACGACCGCGTCGCGGGTCTCGTCGGCCGGCACCACCGCCGCCGTCGTGCTCGGTGCGCAACGGGTGACCCTGGCACCGGTCACGTCGTCCCGTGCGTGTCGGGCGGGGCTCCGCGGCACGAGCGGTGCCCTCGGCACATTCGACACCGGGAGCGGTCTCCTCACGGTGTCCCCGGGCGCGAGCAGCACGGCCTGCGTCGAGGTCGCCCTGGCGGGTGACGCCCCGCAGAGCGTGACCGGGGCCGTCACCGACTTCACGCTGACCGTCACCGGCACGCAGGTCGCCCCGTGACCGCCCGGCTCCGCACCGTCGTCGCGGTGGTCCTCGGCGTGGTCCTCGTCGTCGTGGGTCCGTCCGCCGCCTGGGCGCTCTGGACCGCGAGCGGTGCGACGAGCTCGCGGACCACGGTCGGCACGCTCGTCGCCGGCATCAGCGGCACCGACGCGATGAGCGTCGCGTCGTCCGGCTCCACCCCGACCACCCGGCCGGTGACGCTGACGAACGCCGGCACCCTCGCGGGCACCACCGCCACCACCGTGTCGACCGCGTCCGGGACGACGGCCGCCCTCGCCGCGGCCGTCGACGTCGTCGCGTGGCCGGTGTCCTCGGCGGCGGCCTGCACGGACGCCGCCGCCGTCGGTGCCGGGTCGGTGTCGGGGACCTGGGCGGCGCTGCCGAGCATGTCGTCGTCGCTCGGCGCCCGGTCGAGCGCCGTGTGGTGCACCCGGAGCACCCCACGACCGGACGCCCCCGCGTCGAGCCGGGCGGACGTCGTCCTCACGCTCACCACGACCACGGGGTCCTGGCGGTCCGCACCGGCCCGGGGCACCTTCACCCTGACGACGGCGGCGGCGGTCCCGGCGATGGGGTGCACGAGCGACAACGACAACTACGTGACGGTCACGTGGCCCACTGCCGACCGCCCGATGGACACCTGGTACGGCGCGTTCGTCCAGGGCACCGTGGTGGGCGCCGTCGCGCAGGGCTACTCCGGCTTCACCACGATCGCGCCGGAGCAGGTGCGTCCGGTCGCGACGAGCGGCACGCAGACGGTGGTGGTCCGGGTCCTCGACTCCGCCCGACAGCCGACCGACACCGTCGTGGCGAGCGGGACCGTCACGTTGTTCCAGCGGGACGACGGGCCGCGGATCCGGTGCGGGTCGTGACGTCGCTCCGGATCCGGACGGCGGACGGTCGACCACCGATCCGCCGCGCGACCGGAGGTCGGTCCCCGCGTCGGACCGGATGGCGGGCGGTGCTCCGTGCCGTCGGGACCGGACTGTCCGTCGGCATCCTCCTGGTCACCGCGGCGCTCGCCGTCGCGATGGTCGTCGTGCCGAGGGTGACGGGGTCCGTCCCGCTCACGGTCCTGACCCGGTCGATGGAGCCGACCCTGCCGCCGGGAACGCTGCTCGTGGTGCGGCCGACCCCGCTCGCGGACGTCCGGGTGGGTGACGTCGTCACCTACCAGCCCGTGTCGGGCGACCCCGCCGTGACCAGTCACCGGGTGGTGGCGGTCACGACGGCGTCGGACGGCAGCCGGACGTTCACGGTCCGCGGCGACGCCAACGCCGAGGCGGACCCGCCCGTCCTCGGCGCGCAGGTGCGGGGCGTCGTCTGGTACAGCGTGCCCGGCGTGGGGTGGGCGAGCCAGGCCGTGAACCGCGAGCGCGGCTGGCTCCTGCCCACGGCGGCCGTGGTCCTGATCGCGTACGGCCTGGTGCAGGTCGTCACGGGTGTGGTGACGGAGGTCCGGCGACGTCGGTCCGGACGGCGGCGTGGCCGACGACGCGCGACCGACGGCGACCCGTCGCGGCGGCTGCCGGCCTGACCGGCCGGCACCGCGCCTCCCGGGCCGCGCCGACGGCACAGCGACCGGTCCGACGGACCGACACCGGGCCTCCCGGCCCCGGCCGACGGGACGGCGAGCGGTCCGACGGACCTGCACCGCGCCTCCCGGCCCCGGCCGACGGGACGGCGAGCGGTCCGACGGACCGGCACCGCGCCTCCCGGCCGGGTCGGGACGGTCAGGACGGGAGGTCGTGGTCGCGTCCGTCCCAGAGGTCACCGCAGTCGACCGGCTCGGCTCCGACGGCGGCCAGGTACGGCCCGGCCCCGCGGTCCGCCACGGCGGCCGACCCCGCGGACGCGCGGAGCGCCGCGAGCAGACCGGACCAGTGCGCGCGACCGAGGAGCACCGGGTGACCGGGTCGGCCACCGAAGGCCGCGCGGCGCACGGCGTCGGGACGACCTCCGGCGTCGCCGACCACGCGGTCCACCGCGGCTGGGGGCAGGTCCGGGAGGTCGACGAGGGAGACCAGGGCCGTCGCCGCACCGCGCGACGCCGGGGCGGCGGAGAGCACGTCGAGGCCGGTCGCGAGCGACGCGCTCACCCCCGTCTTCCAGTCCGGCGCGACCACGGTGCGGACGACGGCCCACCGCGGGACCAGGACCCGTGCCTCGTGGGCGGCGCAGCCGAGCACGACGACCACCTCGTCGCACCCGCCGTCGACGAGCGTCGTCACCGCGCGCTCGACCCAGGGCCTGCCGTCCGCCGAGCGGACGAGCGCCTTCGGGGTCCCCATCCGGGACCCGGCACCCGCGGCGAGGAGGAGCCCCGCCACGTGCCCGCCGGTCACGGGGTCAGCCGTCCGCGTCCGGGCTCACACGAAGCCGGGGACCGTCGCCCAGGCGGCCGGTGCCTCGGCCACGCCGTCGCGGACGACCGTCCCGGCGATGAGGCCGTAGGGGCGGTCTGCCGCGAAGAACACCTCACCCGGGTTCTCGAGCCCGAACGGGGCCAGGTCGACGAGGAAGTGGTGCTTGTTCGGCATCGCGAACCGCACCTCGGCGATCTCCGGGAAGGCCTCGATCGCGGCGCGGCCCATCGCGAACAGCGTCTGCTGCAGGGCGAGGGAGTGCAGGTCGGCGAACACCGCGAGCATCTCGTCGAGCACGCCCGCGTACCGGGCGTCGTAGTCGATCCCGGCGGCGACGGCCTCGGGCGTGTACCGCCACCGCGCGGTCACCGAGGTCGCGAGGATCCGGTCGTCGGTCTCCGCCAGGGTCGTGTAGCCGTCGCGCGGGAACCCGTGGAACTCGCTGCCGGTCGACTTGAGCACCGTCAGGTCCGTCACACCGGCCAGGACGTGAACGTCCTCGCCGTCGACCTGGACGACGGCCGTCCGGGTCCCCCGACCGGCGCGGACGAACGCGTGGTCGTGCTCGGCACCGTCCACGACGATGCGTTCCCAGGCGTGCTGCTCGGCGGAGAGCGTCGCGCCGTCGTACCAGTCGAACGCCGTGGTGAAGTGGCGGCCGAGGCGGAGCAGGAACTCCTCCGGGCTGTGCACGCCGTGCTCGCGGGCGAAGGCGTACACGGTGTTCTTCTGGCTGTCCGTGGCGACGACCTTCGCGTTGTCGCCGTCGGTGTACGAGTCGGCGAGGGCCTCGCCGCGGAGCTGGGTCGTGACCGTCAGGTCCTCGATGGTGTGCCGCGGGGTGTCGCGGGTGACCCGGACGAGCCGGACCTCGGCCTTGCCGTACTGGTTGGCGCCGAGGTGCACCGTCGTCGCCGTGGTGGCGGCGGCGGACGCGGCGTCGGGGCCGGCCGGCACCGCGTCGGGGTCCGCCGGGGCGGTGGCGGTCGGCACGGTGCTGGTGGTGGTGTCGGTCATGGGGGTCAGCTCCCTCGGTAGGTGGAGTAGGCGAACGGGCTGAGGAGCAGCGGGACGTGCAGGTGCCCGTCCGCCGGGTCCTCGCGGACGGTGACGACGACGTCGACGCGCGGGTGGAACGCCGCCGTGCCGAGGGCCGACCAGTAGGCGCCGGTGGCGAACGACAGCGTCCACTCCCCCGGTGCCAGGCGGTCCGGCCCGAGGTCGGCGACCCGGCCGTCGGCGTCGGTGGTGTCCGCCGCGACGACGACGTGCCCGGCGTCGCGGAGGGTCACGGCGATGCCCGCGGCGGGACGGCCGTGCGTGGTGTCGAGCACGTGGGTGCTGAGGTGGCTCACGCGACGGTCCTCCCGAGTCGGAGCAGGGCGATGTCCCGGAGGGCGTCGGCGACCTCCGCGCGTTCGGTGACGTCGTCGTTCCCGAGCCGCCGGTCGAGCTCGGCGAGGACCTCGGGCGCCGTCCGGCCGGCGGCACGGACGAGGAACACCCGGCCGAAGCGTTCCTCGTACGCCGCGTTGCCGGTCCGGAGCGCCGCGGTCGTGGCGTCGTCCCGGTCCGCCGAGGCAGCCTGCTCGGTGCGGGCGGCCCGGGCTGCGGCGTCCGTCCCGGTCGGGCGCTCGCCGATGCGGGGGTGGTCGGCGAGGGCCGCGGCGACCTCGTCGTCGGTCCAGGTCCGGGCGGCGGCGTCGGCGGCCTCGGCGAGCGCCGACACGGCACCGTACGGTCGGCCGGCGACGACGGCACCGACCCAGCGCGGGACCGGCGCCCACGCCGCGACGACCGCACGTGCGGCTGCGTCGTCGAGGGCGTCGAACTCGGTGATCTCCATGTCCCGAAGCGTCGCACCGCCGTGTTTCGGGGAGGTCTCCGGCAGGTCACCACTCGTCGCCCGGCCCGGTCGCCGTTCGTCGCGGGCCCGTCACACCGCTGAAACACCCGTTCCGTACGGTGACGACACACCGCGTGGCGGACACACCGCGCGGCGGACCCACCCCACGACACGACCGGCACCGAGGAGGCGACCGTGCGAGCGAACACCACCACCGCCGTGCCCACGACCGCCTGGTCCCGCGGGATGATCGCGCACGGACGACGGCCGGGACCCCGCTCCCGCCCCTCGTCGACCCCTCGCGATCGGACCACCCCTTGGACCTCGTCTCCGTCCGCGCCGTGCGGACCCCCACGCACCGCTCCGACCTCCGGCTGACCGCCGGTGACCGCCCGCTCGCCGGTGGCACCTGGCTCTTCTCCGAGGAGCAACCCGGGCTGACCGGCCTGGTGGACCTCACCGCCCTCGGGTGGCCCGACCTCGAACGGTCCGGGCACACCCTGACGATCGCGGCGACCTGCACGATCGCGTCCCTGCTCCGCGCCGAGCCGGACCCGGCCTGGACCGCGTGGCCGCTCGTCGACCGGTGCGCGAACGCCCTGCTCGCGTCGTTCAAGGTCTGGAACGCCGCGACCGTCGGGGGCAACGTCGCGGTCGCCCTGCCGGCGGGGGCGATCACGGCGCTGCTCGCCACCCTGGACGCCGTCGCCGTGGTGTGGACGGCCGACGGCGGGGAGCGACGCACCCCCGTCGCCGACCTGGTCACGGGTGTGCGCACCGTCGCGCTCGCCCCGCAGGAGGTGATCCGCGCGTTCGACGTGCCGGTCGCGGCCCTCGTCGCCCGCACCGGGTACCGACGGGTCGCGCTCAGCCCGCACGGGCGCTCCGGGGCGCTCGTCACGGCGCGGTGGACGGCGGACGGGTTCGTCCTCGTCGTGACCGCGGCGACCCCACGGCCGCTCGTGCTCCGTTGGGACCACGTGCCGAGCAGCGCCGCGGTCGACGCCGCGGTCGGTGGCCACGACGACTGGTACGACGACCCGCACGGTTCGCCGGACTGGCGCCGCGCCGTCGCCACCCGTGCCGCACAGGAGCTCCGGGACGAGGCGGCGGCGGACACCCGGGCCTCCGCTCCCGGCGGCACCGAGGGGGTGGCGTCGTGCAGCTGACGGTCGACGGGCACACGCTCGACGTGGCCCCGCAGCCCGGGCAGGTCCTCCGCACGCTCCTGCGCGAACACGGTGTCACCGCGGTGAAGAAGGGCTGCGACGCGGGTGACTGCGGCGCCTGCACGGTGCTCCTCGACGGCGTCCCCGTGCACGCCTGCATCACCCCGGCCCACCGGCTCGCGGACGCCACGGTGACGACGGCGGCGGGCCTCGGCACGGCGGAGCACCCGCACCCCGTGCAGCGCGCCTTCGCCGAGGCCCCCGGGTTCCAGTGCGGCTTCTGCACGGCCGGGTACGTCGTCACGGCCGCGGCGCTCGACGACGACCAGCTCGCCGACCGCCACCGTGCGCTCAAGGGCAACATCTGCCGCTGCACGGGGTACCGCGCGATCGAGGACGCCCTCGACGGGGTCCGGAACACCGCGTGCGCCAGCGCCGGGGACGCCGTCGGGACGTCGGTCGCGGCCCCCGCGGCGATGCGCATCGTGACGGGTACCGAGGAGTACACGCTCGACGTCCGACGCACCGAGGCGCTCCTGCACCTCGCGGTCCTCGGCAGCCCGCACCCGCACGCCCGCATCACCGCGATCGACACGAGCGCCGCCGAGGCCCTGCCCGGCGTGCACGCCGTGCTCACCCACCGGGACGACCCGGGCGTGCTGTTCTCCACCGGGCGGCACGAGTCCCGGCTCGACGACCCCGACGACACCCGGGTGTTCGACACGGTGCTGCGGTTCCGCGGGCAGCGGGTCGCGGCGGTCGTCGCCGACAGCGTCCGGACCGCCGAGCAGGCGTGCGCCCTGCTGCGCGTCGCGTACGAGGTCCTGCCGAGCGTGCACGACGTCGACGCCGCCCGGCGCCCCGGGGCACCGCTGCTGCACGCCGACAAGACCACCGCCGAGCACCGCATCGCCGAGCCGGACCGGAACGTCGTGGCCGCCCGGCACGGCGGGACCGGGGACCTCGAGGCCGCCCTCGCCGCGTCCGCGGCGACGGTCGACGGCACGTGGTCGACGGGTCGCGTCTCGCACGCCGCGCTCGAGACGCACGCGACCCGCGGGTCGCTGGACCGGGACGGGAGGCTCGTGCTGCGGACCGCCACGCAGGTCCCGTTCCTGGTGCGGGACGAGATCGCGCACGTCTTCGGTCTCGACCCGGCACGGGTGCGCGTGGTCGCGAAGCGGGTGGGCGGCGGGTTCGGCGGCAAGCAGGAGATGCTCACCGAGGACCTCGTCACGCTCGCGGTGCTCTGCACCGGCCGCACGGTGCAGTACGAGTTCAGCCGCCGGGACGAGTTCACGATCGCACCGACCCGGCACCCGATGCGCGTGCGGGTCCGGCTCGGCGCGGACCGCTCCGGCCGCCTGACCGCGATGCACGTGGACCAGGTGATGGACACCGGCGCGTACGGCAACCACGGCGTCGGCGTCATGTTCCACTCGGTGAGCGAGTCCGTCGCCGTGTACCGCTGCCCGGTGAAGCGGGTCGACGCGGAGTCGGTCTACACGAACAACCTGCCGTCGGGGGCGTTCCGCGGGTACGGCCTCGGCCAGGTGGTGTTCGCGATCGAGTCGGCGATGGACGAGCTGGCCCGCGAGCTCGACCTCGACCCGTTCGAGCTCCGGCGGCGCAACGTGGTCGTGCCCGGCGACCCGCTCGTCGTCACCGACCCGGACGAGGAGGACGACCTGCGGTGGGAGGGCAGCTACGGCCTCGACCAGTGCCTCGACCTGGTCGAGGACGCCCTCCGCGCACCCCTGCCCGAGGTCCCCGCGATGGACGGGCCGCCGCTCGACCGCGCGGCAGTGGACGGCACGGCACCGGCAGGCACCGGCGACTGGGCGTTCGGCACCGGGGTCGCCCTCGCCGCGATCGCCACGATGCCGCCGCGGGGCCACCACGCCCACGCCTCGGTCGAGGCGACCGCGGACGGCCGCTACCGGATCGGAGTCGGCACGGCCGAGTTCGGCAACGGCACGACGACCGTGCACACGCAGCTCGTCGCCACCGCCCTCGGCACCACCCCGGACCGGGTCGACGTGCACCAGTCCGACACCGACGCCGCCCGGTACGACACCGGTGCGTTCGGGTCGGCCGGCGTCGTCGTCGCGGGCAAGGCGCTGTACGCGGCCGCGCTGGACCTGCACGAGCAGATGACGGCACGCGCGCTGACGATCGTGGCAGCCCGGACGCCCCGCGCCGCGGTCGGCCCGCTCGGCCCGGCGGTCGCCGTGCTCCCGGACGGCGTGCGGGTGGGCGACCAGGTGGTCGGGCACGCCGAGCTCCTGGCCGAGGGGCCCCTCGTCGCGCACGGCAGCCACGACGGCACCCCGCGGTCCCTGGCCTTCACGGTGCACGGCGCCCGGGTCGCGGTGCACCGCCCCACCGGCGAGGTCCGCGTCCTGCACAGTGTGCAGGCGGTCGACGCCGGGACGGTCCTCAACCCGGAACAGCTCCGCGGGCAGGTCGAGGGCGGCGCGGCGCAGGCGATCGGCTCGACCCTGTACGAGGAGGTCGTGCTCGACGACGAGGGCCGGGTCACGACCGACGCGTTCCGGTCGTACCGCGTCCCGAAGATCTCCGACGTGCCCCGCACCGAGGTGCTCTTCGCGGCGACGCACGACCCGCTCGGGCCGCTCGGCGCGAAGTCGATGAGCGAGGCCCCCTACAACCCCGTCGCCCCGGCGGTCGCGAACGCCGTCCGTGACGCCCTCGGCGTCCGGCCGTACCGCCTGCCGATGACGCGGGACCGGGTCTGGCGTCTCGCGCAGCGGGCGTCGCCGGACGCGCCCGACGCCGGAGGCGCGTGATGTTCGAACTGGCACCGCGCCTCCTGGCCGTCCTCGACCACGGCGACCCCGTCGTCGTCGCGACGGCCGTCGCGATGTCCGGCAGCGCGCCCAGCGGGGTCGGCACGTCGATGGCGGTCCTGCCGGGCGGCCGGGTCGTCGGGACGATCTCCGGCGGCTGCGTCGAGGGGTCCCTGTTCGTCACGGCCGGGCAGGTGCTCGACGACGGCGTGCCGGTGCTCGAGCGGTTCGGCTTCGACGCCGACCCGGACGCGGAGGACCCGGACGCCGTCGGGCCCGACGCGGTCTGGGCGCCGGCGCTCCGCTGCGGCGGCCGGGTCGAGGTCCTGGTCCGCCGCGTGGACCCCGGCGATCCCGCGGTCGACGCCCTGCGGCGGGCGGCCTCGGGCGAGCCGACGTCGCTCGCGCTCTCCCTCGAACCCGACTCGCTGGGTGCGGTCGTCAGCGCGCCGGACAGGTGCCGGGGCCGGGTCTTCGTCGAGCGGGCCGACGCGCGTCCCCGGTGCGTCGTGGTCGGCGCGGTCGAGACCGCCGTCGCCGTGACGAACGCGGCGGCGGTGCTCGGCTACGCGGTGACCGTCGTCGACCCACGGTCGGTGTTCCTGACCGACGAGCGCTTCCCGGCGGCGGACGAGCGGATCGTGGGGTGGCCGACGCGCGTGCTCGCGGGACTGCCGATCGACGGGACGACCGCCGTCGTGGTGCTGTCGCACGACGACCGGTTCGACGCCGGGGTGGTCGACCTCGCGCTCCGCCGCGGCGCCGGCTACGTCGGGGCGATGGGCTCGCGGGCGACGCACGAGCGGCGGCTTGCGGAGCTGGTCGCGCTCGGGACGCCGGACCTCGAGCGGCTGCGGTCACCGATCGGGCTCGACATCGGGGCGGAGACCCCGGCCGAGACGGCGCTCGCGGTCATGGCGGAGGTGGTCGCCGTGCGCCGGGGAGCCCCGGGCGGTGCGCTCGCGGGCGGGGCGGGGCCGATCCACCGGCACGCGGTCGTCGCGGGCTGACGGGGCGCACCCGGGCGCACCCGGTCGTACCCGGTCGTCCCGGGCGTCCCCGGTCGTCCCGTCCGACCAGGGACGCCCGTTCCCACCTCCCACAGCGCCCGTCCCGGGGAGGAACCCGCGGGGAGCGCCCTCACACGGGCGTGCGGGCCAGCCGTTCCGACAGCCGCGCCGCGATCTCGCGCTCGTCCCCCGTGACGAGCCGGTGGTCGCGGACGACCACCCGCCCGCCGACGACGACGTGCCGCGGGCGCCGCCCCGGGGACGCCCAGAGCAGGCCCGCAACCGGGTCGGCGACCCCCGCGTCCGCCACCCCGGAGACGTCCCACACGCACAGGTCCCCCGCCGTCCCGTCGGCGAGGTGCCCGAGCTCCGGCCGCCCGAGCCCTGCCGCGGACCCCTCGGTGGTCATGCCGAGCACCTGCCGCGCGGGGAGCTGCGGCCCGACGAGCGCCGACACCTGCATCGCCAGCCGTGCGTCCGCGAGCAGGTGCCCCGCGTCGTTGCTGCCGCCGCCGCTCGTCCCGAGGCCGACCGGGACCCCGGCCGCCGCGAGCGCCGCGACCGGGGCGATCCCCCACCCCATGGGCACGTCGCACCCCGGTGCGTGCGTCGCGGACACCCCGGCCGCGGCCAGCCGTGCGACCTCGTCGGCGGTCACGTCGCACAGGTGCGCGATCGTGACGTCGGGTGCGAGCCAGCCCCACTCCTCGAGCAGGTCGATCGGCCGCCGCCCGTACCGCTCGAGCGCGATCGCGGTGTCGACCTGCTCGTTCGCCTGGGTCCGCCGTCGGAGTCCGTGCCGGGCGGCGACCTCGCCGAGCGCCCGGAAGGTCGCCTCACCGTCGGAGTGCACGCCGGCCGGGCCCACGGCCACCTGCAGGCCGCCGTCCGGGTCGACCCCGCCGACCGCCTCCTCGTGCAGCAACCGCGCGGCGATCGCGTCCGCCGACGCAGCAGCGCGCGCCGGGTCGTCGCGCGCCGAGCCCCGCACGAACACGAGACGCCCGCCGAGTCCGCGGACGGCGTCGACCGTCGCCGCGGCGAGCGCCACGGTGTCGTCGGTGGTCGCGTCCGCGGGCCAGTTCAGGTGGTGGTCGGCGATCGTCGTGACGCCGGACAGGAGGCCCTCCGCGGCCCCGGCGGACGCGGCCAGTCCGTACAGCTCGGGATCGTGCCCCACCCGGCCGTACGCGCCGGCCATCGTCGGGAGCCAGTCCGCCATCGGCACGCCGCGGGTCCCGGGCAGGGTGCGGAAGGCGGTCTGCAGCAGGTGGTGGTGGGCGTTCACGAGGCCGGCGGTGACGACGCAGCCCGAGGCGTCGAGGGTCGTCGCGAGGCCGCTGCCGTCGTCGAGGACCACGTCGCCCTCCCGTTCGGTGCGGGGGTCGACGAGGACGCGGCGGGCACCGGTGACGGTCAGCATGCGTCGGTTGTAGCAGTCGTCTGTTTCCGCGGCGTGACGGAGGAACCGGCCGTGCCGGAGGAACCGGCCGTGCCGGTCTCCGGCGCGGGAGCACCCGGCGGATCGCACTCCGCGCTCCATCGGTGGTCCTGGATGTGGAATACCGGCAGATCGGCTCGCCCGTGTGTACGCTCGGCCTGGGGAACGATCCGGGGGGGACATGAGCGACATCGAGTTCGACGACGGCGCCGCGAAGCGGTTGATCGCAGCGGCTGACGCCGGCGACGATCGGCTCCGCGGTCAGGGCGGGACGAGGGCGGCCGCGGCGGAGGACGCGCTCTGGAACTTCGAGGGTGCCTACTCCCAGCGCTTCCTCGAAGCCGTGCAGGTCGAGGCGGCGGACCGTGCCCGCCTCGCACGACAGCTCGCGTCGTTGTCCGACCAGGTCAGCGCCGTCGCGGCCGCGGCCGTCCGCGAGCGCGAACGGCTGGCGGACCTCGCGTCGTGGAACCAGCGTGAGCAGCACCGTCAGGACGCTGCGGCCGCCGATCCGCTCCGCGCGCTCGGCATCCCGCCGAGCACGTTCCCGGACCCGCGGCCGTCGACGACACCGGTGATGCCGCCGGAGGTCTCGGTCTCCTTCACGGCGCGTCAGCGCGAGCGCACCGGGACGGGGACGAGCGGCGGACGCAGCTCGGCCGTCCCGGAGAACCTCCGACGGTTCGCACAGACCACCAGGGCCTCCGACCGAGCGGCGTCGACCGCCGTCGGCGACGTCCGTCGAGCGTGGCACGCCTTCGTGGGGTCGTGCGGCTGGGCCCGGATCGGCAGCACGACACTCCTGTCCGGTGCGGAGGCGTACCTGCGCGAGAACGACGGGGACGCCGCGTGGACGGAGCGCGTGGCCGCGGCCTTCGAGCGAGCAGGGAGCGCCGGCTCGCTGTCGAACGCCACGCTCGACGTCGCCGTGTCGGACGACGTCCCGGCTGCCGTGCAGCGCCTCACGGCCGACGGGCTGACCCCGACCGAGGTGAACGCACTCTGGAACGCCTTCGGCTTCTCCCCGGAGCGCCGCTCCGACCTGGAGTCGTTGCCGGTCACCGCCCTCGCCGCACTCGGGAACCTCGAGGGCGTGCCGTACTGGGCCCGGGACACCGCCAACCGCGTCGTACTGCGCGAGCGCCTGGCGGCGGCCCGCACCGGCGACGATCCGGTCGAACTGGCCGCACTGCAGAACATCGACAAGGCACTCCGCGGGGCGGTGGACGACTGGCCGCGGTCACTCACGACGCTGTCCGCCGACGTGCCCCCGCTCGCGGCGGTCTCGATCGGTGACCTCGACACCGCTGCGAACGTCACGTGGACGGTACCCGGGATGGGGACGACCTCGGCGGACACGGTCGGTTGGGCGAACGCCTCCCAGAACCTCGCCGAGCAGCAGGCCCGGACCACGGGTCGGACCGACAACGCCGTGCTCGCGTGGATCGGGTACGCACCACCGCCGGTCCCGGACGCCGAGAACCGTGACCTCGGGGTGCTCGGCAACCGCTCGGCCACCGAGGGCGCACCGCACCTCGTCGACAGCATCCACGGTCTCGACGCGGTCCGGGCGGGGGACGTGCCGCACACCAACGTCGTCGCCCACTCGTACGGGTCGACGACCGCCGCGATCGCCCTCGACCGCGAGGACGTGCACGTGGACACCCTGACGACGATCGGCTCCGCCGGTATCCCGGGGAGCGTGCGAGACGCCGGCGACCTGAGCGCCGACCACGTGTACGCCGGCCAGGCGCGCAAGGCGTACCCGTGGGACGACGACGGCCCGCGGGGCGACCAGTGGGCCTGGCTCGGTCGGGAAGGCAGCCGCCGGAAGGACCCGACCGACGCGGACTTCGGCGCCACCGTGTTCGAGGTCGACGACGGCGGATCGGGCAACCCGGTGCTCGACCACGGCGTCCACACGAAGGACGACCGGGGGTACCTGGACAAGGGCACCGAGTCGCTCAAGAACGTCGCACGGACCTCCACCGGACAGGGAGACCGTGTGAGCCGACCCACGGAAGAAGAGGAAGCCTGGTGAGTCGATCATGATCCGACCGGTCCCCGTGCGGAATGCCGCCCGACTGAGTGTCCGACCGCACCACCTCGCCAGGGCGGTGGTCACGGTCCTGACGATGGCCCTGTTGACCGGATGCGCAGGAGGAGAACCCATGGAGCCCGACCAGACCCAGCAGCCCACCGTCTCGCCGGACGAGGCGAAGCGATCCGTCGTCGACGTCGTCGACCGGACCGCGAGCCTCGTCGACGGCGACTGGGAGGTCCTCAGCGGGCCGAGGCTCGGGCTCTGCCCGGGATCGGACGGCTCCGGCGACGCCGACGACCCGGGCGGCGTCACGTGGGTGTACGTGAAGCAACGGCCGGGGTCCGACGACCCGAAGGAGGACCTCCGCAAGGTCGAGTCCCTCTGGCAGAGCATGGGGATCACGACGAAGCGGTACCGCAGCGGTGGCGACGACCCTGACCTCGGGCTGACCGGGCGCGGCGGTCCGGTCAGCAGCATCGACTTCCTCGCGTCCTCCGCGGGCGGCTACAGCATCGACGGCGAGTCGCAGTGCGCCGACGGCGACTACGGCGACCTGGCCACGGGGAGCCCGACCCCCTGACCGACACCGCCGGGCGCGCGGGCAGGAACGCCGGCGCCCGGCACCGCCGGGCGCGCGAGCGGAGACGCCGGCGCACGGCCCCGCCCGGCGCGCGAGCGGAGACGCCGGCGCACGGCACCGCCCGGCGCGCGAGCGGAGACGCCGGCGCACGGCACCGCCGGGCGCGCGAGCGGAGACGCCGGCGCACGGCACCGCCCGGCCGCGCCCGGCCCCGGGACGGCTCCGCCGTTCCGACCACCCCGCCGACACCCTCCGGGAAACCCCGTGGTGACGCCCGCGAAACACGCGGACCCTACGGTCCAGGCATGACGACGACCCTGATCCGTGCCGGCTGGGTGCTCACCGCAGCGCCCGACGACTCCCCCACCCCCGCTGCGATCCGCGACGGCGCCGTCCTGCTCGACGGGGACCGCATCGCCGCCGTGGGCACCTTCGCCGAGCTGTCCGCCGCCCACCCTTACGCACCGGTCCGCGGGGGCGCGTACGACGTCGTCACCCCGGGCTTCGTCAACACGCACGGGCACTTCAGCGAGGGCCTCGTCACGGGCATCGGCTCGCAGTACACGCTGTGGGAGTGGTTGACGGCGCTGATCAGCCGCGTCAACCCGGTGATGACCCGCGAGAAGGCGTACGCCGGCACGGTGCTGCAGGGCATCCAGCTGCTCCGGAGCGGTGTCACGACGGCGAACGACATGTTCTGCGCGGACCCGGTGCCCGACGAGCCCGCAACCCCCGGTGTCGTGCAGGCGCTCGAGGACCTCGGCCTGCGCGGCGTCGTGTCGTTCGGTTCCGGGGACGTCGACCGGGACTTCGGCGCGACCCCGATCCTCGAGGAGTTCGAGGCGCTGCGCGAGGCGGCGGACGCCAGCCGCTACAGCACCTTCCGGGTCGGGGTCTCGTCGATCGGCCGCTACACCGACGACACCTGGCAGGAGCACGTCGACTACGCGGTCGCGGGCGGCCACGGCGTGCACGTGCACTTCCACGAGGTGCGCGAGGAGGTCACGGCGGCCCGGCAGCGCACCGGCCGGACGGCGATCGGGCACGCCGAGGCGACGGGCATGTTCCAGGTGCCCGTGATCGCGGCGCACAGCGTCTGGGTGGACCGCGAGGACCGGGAGCGCTACGCCACGAACGGCGTCGGTGTCGCCCACAACCCGGTCGCGAACGGCATCCTGGCGAGCGGCATCGCCCCGGTCGCGGAGCTCCGCGCCCTCGGCGTCCCGGTCGGCATCGGGGTCGACGGCCCGGCCTCGAACGACTCGCAGGACTTCCTGCAGGCGATGAAGACCGCCGCGCTGCTCGCTCGGGTCCGGGACCTGCAGGCGACGGCGATGAGCGCCCGCGAGGCGTTCGAGATGGGCACCATCGGCGGCGCCCGTGCGCTCCGCATGGACACCGAGATCGGGTCGCTCGAGCCCGGCAAGCGCGCGGACGTCGTGGTCTTCGACGGCGACTCCCCGGCCCTGGCGAACGTGCACGACCCCTACCAGGCGGTCGTCTTCGTCGCCGGCAGCCGCGAGGTCCGCGACGTCTGGGTCGACGGCGAGCTGAGCCTGGCCGACCACGACGTCACGAAGGTCGACGTGCGCGAGGCCGTGGCCCGTGCCCGACCGCTCGCCCGGCAGCTGGTCGCCGAGGCGGGGCTCGAGCGCCTGTCGGCGCTCACCGGCGGCCCGCTCGACGACACCGAGCGTCCGTAGCGGCGGCGACCGCCCGACGGTCGCACCACGGGACGGACGGGAGGCGCGGCACCCGTCGTGCGCCGCGCCTCCCGTTCGTCCCGACCCGGCTCAGCGGCCGGTCACAGCTCCAGGACGAGGCGCGGGCACCCGCGCCGGGCACGGGAGACGCAGACCATCATGGTGCGGTCGTCGGCCTGCTCCTCCGGGCTGAGCACGGTGTCGCGGTGCTCCACCGCGCCCTCGAGCACCGGGGTCTCGCAGGTGCCGCACGTGCCCTCGCGGCACGAGGACAGGACGAACGCGCCGGCCTCCTCGGCGACCTCGAGCAGGGTGCGGTCGGCCGGGACCGTCACGGTGACGCCGGTCACGGTCAGCTCGACCTCGAACGGCTCGCCCGGGGCGTCGACGGCGTCCGCCGGTTCGAAGCGCTCGACCCGGACGCTGCCGGCCGGCCAGTGCGCGGCCGCGGCCTCGACGGCGTCCATCAGTGCCCGCGGGCCGCAGCAGTACACGACGGCGTCCCGCGGCTCGGCGAGGAGCGCGGGGACGTCGAGCCGGACGCCCTCGTCCGCCGCGGCCACGGTGACCCGGTCGGGGTGCGCGGCGACGAGGTCGTCGACGAAGGCCATCCGGTCGCGGGTGCGGCCCGCGTAGTGGAGCTCCCACGGCGTCCCGGAACGCTCGGCGGCGTCGATCATCGCGGCGAGCGGCGTGATGCCGATGCCCCCGGCGACGAACACGGCGGGGCGGCCGGGGTCGAACCCGAAGTGGTTGCGCGGCCCACCGACGAGCACCTCGGTCCCGACCGCGAGCGCGTCGTGCACGGCCGCCGATCCGCCGCGGCCGTCGGGTTCCCGGAGGACCGCGATCCGCCAGTGCCCCGCGCGGGTGGTCCCGACGAGCGAGTACTGCCGCTCGGTGCCCGGCGTGACCTCGAGGTCGAGGTGCGCCCCGGGCTCCCAGTCGGGCAGCGGGGTGTCCCCCGTGGCCGCGAGGTCGAGCGCGACGACGTCGGTCGCGACCTCGCGGCGTGCGGCGACGCGCAGCCGCAGGCGCTCGGGGACGGCGGTCACGCGACACCCCCGACCCGCGGGGTCTCCTTGACCACGAGCATGTGGAAGCGTCCGCCGTCGGCGCTGCACCAGCGGTGTGCGGTGCCGCCCCGGTGGTAGACGGAGTCACCTGGCCCGAGGCGGATCGGCTCCTGGCCGCGCAGGTCGAGCAGCACGTGGCCGGAGAGCACGGTGAGGAACTCGTCCTCGCCGTGCTCGAAGTACTCGCCGAGGTCGGTGTGCTCGCCGGTCCACTCGAGCGGCTCGAAGGCGTGCGGTCCGGCGTGCACGAGGAGCCGCGCCTCGCCGTCGGAGGAGGGTCCGCGAGCACCCTCCCCGGCCCGCAGCACCTCGGGCGCACCGCCGTCGTGGCCGCCGTGCTCCGGGGCACCGGCGGCGAGCAGTGCGACCTGGGTCGTGCCGAGCGCCGCCGCGATCTTCTCGAGCGAGACCATGCTCGCCCGGGAGTGCCCGCGTTCGACCTGGCTGAGGAAGGGGTGCGACAAGCCGGTGGCGGCGGCGACCTGCACGAGGGTCAGGCCCGCGGCCCGGCGCCGGGCGCGGATCTGCTCGCCGATCCGACGGGTCTGCGCGTCGACGACCCGGTCGGCGTCGGGACGGGAGTCGGTGCCCGCCCCGTCGGCGGTGGTGTCGGTGCTCGCCCCGTCGGCGGTCGTGCTGGTGCGGGTCCCCGGGCTCACGCGTGCTCCTGTCGTTCCGGTTCGTTCCGGTCCGGGACGGCTGTCACACACGGCAACCGCCGCGAAACGTGAGGGAAACAGAGCCGCCCTAGCATCGGAGATGTTGATGCGATCAACATTCTCACACTTCCCCGGGAGGCGCCATGGGCTCGACAGCACCACGACCGGTCGCCCTGCTGCGGGACGCCCTGCTGGCCGACGGACACCGCGTCGACGTCGCGATCGCAGGCGACACGGTCGTGGCCGTCGCCCCGGCGGGCAGCCTCCACGCCCTCGCCGAGGACACGCTCGACCTCGGCGGACGGCTGCTCCTCACCGCTCCCGCCGAGCCGCACGCGCACCTCGACAAGGCCCTCAGTGCCGACGTGATCCGGCCGCCGCTCGGGGACCTCGGTGCCGCGATCGCCTCGTGGTCGGCGCACGCCACGACCATGACCGTGGACGAGATCGCCGACCGGGCGCGCACCGCCGCCCTGGCCCTGCTCGCCGCCGGGACCACCGCCGTCCGCAGCCACGTCGACGTCCTGAGCGGTCGCCGCACGGCCGACGACGCCCCCGCGTCCACCGAGTCCGCCGTGCGCGGTGCACGGGCGCTCGTCCGGGTCCGCGACGAGCTCGCCGGGCTCGTGGACATCGAGCTCGTCGCCCTGGCCGGACCGCTCGCGCCCGACCACCACGTCGAGGCCGTCCTGGCCTGCGGCGTCGACCTGGTCGGCGGCGCGCCGCACCTGGCGGCGGACCCGCTCGCCGACGTGGACCGGCTGCTCGCGCTGGCCGACCGGCACGGCGTCGGGGTCGACCTGCACACCGACGAGAACCTCGACGGCCCGCTCACGCTCGACCACTTCGCCCGCGCGGTCAGCGCACGCCGGGGTGCCCACGCCGGCACGGGCGAGCGCGACGGCAGGACCTGGACCGCCGGCCACTGCGTGCGGCTCGGCACCCTGGGCCCCGAGCGTCTGGCCGAGGTCGTCACCGACGTCGCCGCCGCCGACCTAGGGATCGTGACGCTGCCGATCACGAACCTCTACCTGCAGGGCTGGCAGCACCCGGTGTCCACGCCCCGCGGACTGACCGCGATCCAGGCCCTCACCGCGGCCGGGGTCCGCGTGGCCGCCGGCGCCGACAACGTCCGCGACCCGTTCAACCCGGTGGGCCGCAGCGACGCGCTCGAGACGGCGTCCCTCCTCGTGACCGCGGGCCACGTGACGCCGGACCAGGCGTACGCGATGGTGAGCGACACCGCCCGGAGCGTGATGGGCCTCCCGGCCGCCGGTCCCGTCCCCGGACGGCGAGCCGACCTGCTGGCGGTCGCCGCGACCAGCGTCACCGACGCCGTCGCGAACGCGCCGGCGGACCGCATCGTCCTGTCCCGTGGGCGACTCGTCGCCCGCACCGAGGTGCACACCACGATCGCCGCTCCCGCGTCCGCGGCCGCACCCGCGTCCGCACCGACACCGGCAGCCGCGGCACCCGTGCCGGCCTGACCGCGCACGGCACCGCGCCGCGCACCCACCCGACCCGACCCCGCCCCCGCGCCCCACCGAGAACCCGAGGTGACCGTGACCACCACCGCCCCACCGCCCGTCACCGCGACGGACACCCTGCTCGACTTCCGCGACGTCGAGATGACCTTCCCGAACGGCACGGTCGCGCTGCAGGGCGTCGACCTGACCGTCGACCGCGGCCAGTTCGTGTCCGTCGTCGGCCCCTCCGGCTGCGGCAAGTCGACCCTGCTCCGCATCGCCTCCGGCCTCGAGTCGGCGTCCCACGGCACGGCCGGCGTGGCGACCGACCGGATCGGGTACGTGTTCCAGGACGCCACGCTCCTGCCGTGGCGCTCGGTGCAGGGCAACGTCGAGCTGCTCGCCGAGCTCGGACACGTGCCGAGGGCCGAGCGGGCCGCGAAGGCCGCCCGGGCCATCGACCTCGTCGGACTGAACGGCTTCGAGTCGAACCTGCCGAAGCAGCTGTCGGGCGGCATGCGGATGCGCGTCTCGCTCGCCCGGTCGCTCACGCTCGACCCGGAGCTGTTCCTGTTCGACGAACCGTTCGGCGCCCTCGACGAGATCACCCGCGAGCGCCTCAACGACGAACTCCTCCGGCTGTTCGTGGAGCAGCGGTTCGCCGGCCTGTTCATCACCCACTCGGTCTCCGAGGCGGTCTACCTGTCCACCGAGGTCATCGTGATGTCCGGTCGTCCCGGCAGCATCGTCGGCCGGTTCGACGTCCCGTTCCCGATGCCCCGCGACCCCGACATCCGCTTCACCCCCGAGTTCGCCGAACTGGTCGGCGAGGTCTCGCACGCGCTCCGGGAAGGACACCGCTGATGGTCACCCTGCAGGAGGTCTCCGAGGCCCGCGCCGTCCGCGCGGCAGCCCGGCGAGGGGCCGCTCGCCCGCGTCGCACCGCCACGTGGTGGCCGCCGCTCGTCGTCCTCGCCGTGCTCGTCGGCATCTGGTACGCGGCTGCGGCCTACTACGACCACGTCCGGGGACTGGCGTTCCTGGTGCCGTACCCGAACCTCGTGGCGAAGGCGATCGTCGCGCCGACGATGCCGGACGGGTCGCCGTCGACGTTCGGCTCCGACCTGTGGTCCGCCCTCGGCCGCACCACCGTGGTGTCGCTCGTCGGGCTCGGCGTCGCGATCGTGATCGGCGTCGCCTGGGCGATGGCGATGGCGCAGGCGAAGTGGCTCGAGCGCTCGCTCTACCCGTACGCCGTGGTGCTGCAGTGCGTGCCGATCCTGGCGCTCGTCCCGCTCATCGGCGCCCTGTTCGGCTACGAGTTCGCCAGCCGGGTCATCGTCACCGTGATGATCGCCCTGTTCCCGATGGTGTCGAACACGCTGTTCGGCCTGCAGTCCGCCGACCGGGCGCAGCGCGAGCTGTTCCGCCTGCAGCAGGCCGGCCGGTTCGCCCAGCTCGTGAAGCTGCAGGTCCCGGCCGCCCTGCCGTCGATCTTCGTCGGTCTGCGCACCTCCGCCGGTCTGAGCGTCATCGGCGCGATCGTCGGCGACCAGTTCTTCCAGCGCGGCAACCCCGGCCTCGGCGTCCTCATCCAGGTCACCGCCTCGCGGCTGATGGGCCCGGAGCTCTACGCGACCATCATCATCGCCTCGCTCTACGGCGTCGCCGTCTTCCTCGTGTTCGGACTGGTCGGCCGCCTCGCGGTCGGTCGGTGGCACGACTTCAGCTGACCGACCCACGGTCCCCCGCTCCGCCCGCGGAGCACCTGCCCCACCCCTGCCCCACCTCCCCACCCGACCCCCCAGCACCACGAGACCCGCACCACGAACGGAGCCTCCATGCGCACCACCACCCGACTCGGCGTCGCGACCGCCGCCCTCGCCGCGACCGCCATCGCCCTCACCGGGTGCGCCGCCGGCTCGTCCGGCAGCAGCACGAGCACCGCCAGCGCGAAGGCCGCCACCGGCCCCGCCGTCGACCTGTCCTCCGCCTGCCCCGCGAAGATCGTCGTGCAGACCGACTGGAACCCCGAGGGCGAGCACGGGCACCTGTACGAGATGCTCGGACCGAACCCGACGATCGACGCCTCCGGCAAGACCGTGACGGGCGACCTGTACGCCAACGGGAAGTCGACGGGCGTGCAGCTCGAGATCCGCGCCGGCGGCCCGGCGATCGGCTACACCAAGGTCGCCTCGCAGATGTACCAGGACAAGTCGATCACCCTCGGCTACATGTCGACGGACGAGCAGGTGCAGTTCTCCGGCAACCTGCCCACCACGGCCGTCTTCGCCGAGAACGACCAGTCCCCGATGTCGATCATGTGGGACCCGGCGACGTACCCGAAGGTCGACAGCATCGCGAGCCTCGGCAAGGTGCTCGAGAAGGACGGCGGCGTCGTCCGCTACTTCAACGGTGCCGCGTACATGACCTACCTCGAGCAGTCCGGCGTCCTGCCGAAGAGCGTCCTCGACGGCAGCTACGACGGCACCCCGGCGAAGTTCGTCTCCGCGGGCGGCAAGGACGCCCAGCAGGGCTTCGCGACCGCCGAGCCGTACATCTACCAGAACCAGGTCGCGGCCTGGGGCAAGAAGGTCGACTACGCGCTCGTCTCGAGCACCGGCTGGAACCCCTACCCCGAGGCGATGAGCGTCCGGACCGGCGACCTGGCGAAGCTGACGCCGTGCCTCAAGGCCCTCGTGCCCGTCATGCAGCAGGCGGACGTCGACTACCTGAAGGCCCCGCAGGCCACGAACGACCTCATCACGAAGCTCGTGCAGCAGTACAACAACGGCTGGACGTACGACGCGAAGGTCGGCGCGTTCGCGGCGAGCCAGATGGTGAAGCTCGGGCTCGCGAAGGACACCGACGGCTACATCGGCTCGATGGACGAGCAGCGCATGCAGGACTTCATCGCGAAGGCGACCCCCGTCTTCGCCGGCACCGGTGACGTGAAGAGCGACCTGAAGCCGTCCGACCTGTACACGAACGCGTTCCTCGACAAGACGATCGGGCTCGGCAACTGACGCGGGTCGGCCGAGCCGACCGCACGGAGCCGACCGACTGCCGGACGGGAGGCGCGGAGCACGCCCGCCCCGCGCCTCCCGTCCGCCGTCCCCGCACCACCCACCCCACAGGAGTGAGCATGACCACCGTCACCCCCGCCTCCACCACCGTCTCCCCCGCCGCCCTGGCGGCGCTCCACGCCGACCTCGTCGCGCTCCTCGGCGAGCGCGGCGTGAGCGCCGACGAACGCACCCGCACCCGCGCCTCCGTCGACGAGGCGACCATGAGCCCGATCCTCAGCGCCCAGCTGCCCCTCGGCCTGGCCGACCTGGTCGCGTACCCGGCGTCGGCCGACGACGTCGCCGCCACCCTGCGGGCGGCCGTCCGGCACGGCGTCCCCGTCACCACCCGCGGCAAGGGCACCGGCAACTACGGACAGGGCATCCCGCTGCACGGCGGGCTCGTGCTCGACACCTCGCGGGCCCGCGCCGTCGTCGAGGTCGGCGACGGCTGGGTCACGGCCGAGGCCGGCGCGTCCATGGTCGCGCTCGAGCAGGCCGCGGCGGCCACCGGGCAGCAGCTCTGGATGTACCCCTCGACCGCGCAGTCCACGATCGGCGGGTTCCTGTCCGGCGGCTCCGGCGGTACGGGGTCGATCGCGCACGGCTCGAACTGGCAGGGCTTCGTCACCGCGCTCGACGTCGCGCTCCCGGGTTCGGACGAGCTGTTGCACGTCGAGGGCGACGAGGCGCAGCCCTTCGTGCACACGTACGGCACGGCCGGGGTCATCGCACGGGCCACCGTCCGGCTCGAGCCGCTGCAGGAGTGGCGTGCCGTGTACGCGGCGTTCCCGACGTTCGAGCACGCGCTCGTCGCCGTGCGGACGCTCCGCGGACTCGACCCGGTGCCGCGGCTCGTCAGCGCCGACCGGCCCGAGGTCGCGGCGGCCCTGCCGTCGGACGCCGCGATCCCGGACGACCGTGCGAGCCTGCGCGCGATCATCGACGACGCCGTGCTCGACCAGGCCAGAGAGCTCATCGAGCTCGCCGGCGGGACCGTCGAGGACGTCCGCGAAGGCCTGCAGCAGACCACCAAGGTGTCGATGCTGTCGTACAACCACCCGATCTGGTGGCTCAAGCGGAACACCCCCGACACCGAGTACTTCCACGTCGAGGTCGGCGGTGAGGCGCTGATCGACCGGATCGCCGAGGTCGAGGCGGTGTACCCGGGCGGCATGCTCCACATCGAGGCGGCCCACGTCGGTCCGATCGGCATGCTCACGGCGCCGTACACCGGGGCGGAGGACGTCTACGCGGGCTACCCGGTGCTCCGCGAGCTGGGCGTCCGGGTGCACAGCCCGCACCAGTACTACGTCGACCACGGCGTCGAGGAGCTCGTGGCGCTCAAGCAGCGCACCGACCCCGAGGGGCTGCTCAACCCGGGCCACGTGATCGACCCGTCGCTCGTGGTCAGCGGGGGCTCGACCGCCTCCGCACAGCCGGTCGTCCCGGGGTTCGGCAAGTGAGCGGCACGCGCAGGCTCGCCGAGCTGTCCGGTCCCGCGGTCGCCGCGGGGTTCACGGCGGACACGATCGTCGTGCAGCCCACCGGCGCCGTCGAGCACCACGGACCGCACCTGCCGCTGCTCACCGACTTCCTCCTCGCCGACCACATCGGCGGTGCGGCGGTCGAACAGGCCGCGGCGGAGGGCCTCGACGTCTGGCAGCTGCCGACCCTGGCGTTCACGAAGTCCGACGAGCACAGCTGGGCGCCCGGCACCGTGTGGCTCGACGCGTCGACGATGTTCGAGACGGTCGTGCAGATCGGCCGCGCGGTCGCCCTCACCGGCGCCGGCACGCTCGTGTTCGCGAACGGCCACGGCGGCAACGTGGCGCTCCTGCAGGTCGCCCTGCGCGAGATCCGGAAGCGGTACGGCCTGAAGACCTTCCTCATGCCGGCCCTCGCCCGGGTGCCCGGGCCGGACGGCGAGGACGCCGACGAGCGCGGCCTCGGCATCCACGGCGGCGCTGCGGAGACGTCGATGATCCTGCACCTGCGGCCGGACCTCGTCGACACCACCCTCGCCGAGCGGTGGGTCCCCGACCACCTCGCCGACTTCGAGAAGATCGCGTTCAACGGCGGCCCGGTGTCGTTCGGGTGGCTGTCGGACGACTTCGGACCGGCCGGCGTGGTCGGGGACGCGAGCCGCGCCTCCGCCTCGTACGGCGCCGCGCTGTGGGAGCACTCCCTGGCCGAGGCGGTCGCGTCGCTGCACGAGATCGCCCGGTTCGACCCGGCACCGCCGGCCTGAGCGCGGCCGTCGCGAGCGCGCCGCACCACCGCACCACCGCACCACCGCACCACCGCACCACCGCACCACCGCACCACCGCACCACGATCGGAGCACCGTGACCCCGTCACCGACCACGACCGACCTGCACCTCGGCTCGAGCCCGTCCGACGTCCTCTGGGGCCGTCTGCCCGCCCGGACCGACACCCCGGCGCTGACCGTGCGGCCCGGGGCCGTCGTCACGGTGGACACCCTGAGCCACGAGGGCGTCCTCGAGGACCAGGGCTCCGACCCCGTGGCGTTCTTCGGGCGGCACGGGGTGGCCCGCGCCGACGTGCTCGACGACGCCGTGGCGGTCGCGCGGGAGCTGCGACGCGGCCCCGACGACGGTCCGCACGTGGTGTCGCGGCCGATCGCGGTCGACGGCGCCGAGCCGGGCGACGTCGTGTCGGTGACCGTGCTCGCGGCGGACCCGCGCGTGCCGTACGGCGTCGTGTCGAACCGGCACGGGCACGGTGCCCTGCCCGGCGAGCTGCCGCGCGCCGAGGAGACCGTGTCGGTGTTCGCCGACGTCGTGCAGCGTGACGGTGTGGACGTCGGCAGGCTCCCCGCCGTCGAGGGCGGACCGCGCGTCGTCACCTTCCCGCTGCGGCCCTTCCCCGGCATCGTCGGGGTCACCCCGGACAGCGACGAGCGGGCGCACTCGGTGCCGCCCGGGCCGCACGGCGGCAACCTCGACATCGCCCTGCTCACCGCCGGGGCGGCCCTGCACCTGCCGGTCCTCGTGCCGGGCGCGGGCGTGTACGTCGGCGACCCGCACTTCGCGCAGGGCGACGGCGAGGTCGCGCTGACGGCGCTGGAGGCCTCGCTCCGGCTGGTGCTCCGGCTCGACCTGGTCCCGCGGGCCGAGGCGCTGCGGCGGTTCGGCGAGCTCGTCGGTCCCCTCGCCGAGACGACCGAGCACCTCGTGCCCACGGGACTCGACCACGACCTCGACGAGGCCGTGCGGCGCTGCGTCCGGGCCGCGATCGCGCTGCTCCGGGCGCGCTGGGGCGTCGACGAGCACCTGGCGTACGCGTACCTCAGCGCCGCGACCGACTTCCGGATCTCGCAGGTGGTCGACCTGGTGTGCGGCTCGCACGCGATGATCCGCAAGGCCGACTTCGCCGGGCTCGACCGGTGACGGCCCGGGCAGGCGGACCGGTGGCCGCCGACGCGGTCGGACCGGTGGTCGTCGACGCGACTGCGTGGCCGGACGGACTCGAACGGGCCTGGACGGCGTACGAGGCCGCCCTCGCCCGGGACGACACCGCCGTGCTCGACGACCTGTTCGAGCCCGGCCCGGACACCCTGCGCGGCGACGACGCCGGACTGCTCCGCGGGCACGACGCGATCAGCGCCTTCCGGTCCGCCCGCGGCGGTGTCGCGCCCCGCACGATCACGTCGGTCGAGGTGCGCCCCCTCGCCGAGGACGTCGTGCTCGTCGTCGGCGTCTCGGCGTTCGACGGCGGCGGGAACGGACTCCAGACACAGGTCTGGCGGCGGACCACGGGTCGCTGGCGGATCAGCGCCGCGCACGTCACCGGCCGACCGAGGGCCCTCGACCGGTCGGTCTGGCGGGTCGTCGGCGATCCCCTCGTCCGCGGTGCCTCGGCCGACCGCGACCGGGCCGACGGCGGCGCCGACGGCAGCGGGGACCGTGGCGGCGCCGCACCCCGTCCGCTCACCGGGGTGCGCGTCGCGGTGAAGGACCTGTTCGCGGTCGCGGGGCACGTGGTCGGCGCCGGCAACCCGACCCGGGAGCGGTCGGCCCCGACCTGCGCCGAGCACGCCCCGGCGGTCCGCGCCCTGCTCGACGCGGGGGCCGACATCGCCGGCATCGCCAGGACCGACGAGTTCGCGTACGCGCTCGCCGGGCGCAACGCGCACTTCGGGTCACCGCCGAACGGCGCCGACCCGGCCCGCATCGGCGGCGGCTCCACCTCGGGGTCGGCGTCGGCCGTCGCCCTCGGGCAGGCCGACCTCGGGCTCGGCACCGACACGGCCGGCAGCCTGCGCGTGCCGTCCTCGTACCAGGGGCTCTGGGGCATCCGGACGACGCACGGCGCGGTGTCCCGCGACGGCCTGCTGCCCCTCGCGCAGTCGTTCGACACGGTCGGCTGGGTGGCGCGGTCCGCGGGGGTCCTCGCCGACGCCCTGGAGGTCTCCGCGCCCGCGTCGGACACCGCCGTCGACGACGGGTCGCTGCTCGTGTCGGACGCCCTGCTCGACGCCGCCGACCCCGCGACCGCACGGGCCTTCGCCGCCTGGGCCGACGGCACCCGCCGGCCGCTGCGTCCCGTCGCGCTCCCGGACCTCGACGACCTCGCCGAGACCCTGCGCATCGTGCAGGCCGCCGAGGCGTGGCGGAACCACGGCCGGTGGGTCACGGAGCACCCCGGCGCGCTCGGCACGGACGTCGCCGAACGCTTCGCCGCGGCCGCCGCCGTGACCGCCGACGAGGAAGCAGCGGCCCGCGCCCGGTTGCCGGAGCTGCGCGACCGCGTGCGCGAGGCGGTGGGACCGGGTGTGCTGTGCCTCCCGACCGTGCCCGGGCCGGCCCCGCTGCGGACCGCGACCGGACCCGACGTCCTGGCCACGCGCCGGGCGACCCTGCGGATGACGGCCGTCGCCGGGATCGGCGGCCTGCCCGCCGTGAGCGCGCCCCTGCTCCGGGTCGACGGGGCGCCGGTCGGCGTGTGCCTGGTCGGGGCCGCGGGGTCCGACCGCGCCGTGCTGGCCCTGGCGGCGACCCTCGCCGGGGCCGCCTGACGGACGACCGCCTGCCCGCCGGGGTACGCGGTTGTCCGCCGACGCACCGACTGTCGTCGACGACGCCCGGGTCTACCGTCGGTCCCGGGCGGCAACGGGGCCGTCCACGACGGATCGAGCATCATGCAACGACGGATGAGCAAGCTCCTCGCGACCATCACGGCGGTCGGGCTGGTCGGTGCCCTCGCACCGGCCCTGCAGGCACAGGCCGCGGTCACGACGAGCGACACCCCGGACTTCGGGAGCAACGTCAAGGTCTACAGCCCCTCGACACCGACCTCGACCATCCAGGCCGACGTCGACGCCGCGTTCAGCTCGCAGCTCCGCAGCACCACCGCGCAGTTCGGGTCGCAGCGGTACGCCTTCCTGTTCAAGCCGGGCAGCTACGGCCGGGTCTGGGCGAACCTCGGCTTCTACACGTCGGTCGCGGGTCTCGGGAAGAACCCCGACGACGTCACGATCAGCGGCGCGGTCAACGTCGACTCGGGCTGGAACGCCGGCGACGAGAAGAACGCCACGCAGAACTTCTGGCGCTCGGTCGAGAACCTGGCGATCGTGCCCGAGGGCGGCACCGACCGCTGGGCCGTGTCCCAGGCCGCGCCGATGCGCCGCGTGCACGTCAAGGGCAACCTGACGATGGGCCCGTCGAACCAGGACGGCGGCCAGGGCTACTCGTCCGGCGGCTACATCGCGGACACGAAGGTCGACGGCACCGTCACCTCGGGGTCGCAGCAGCAGTGGTACACGCGCAACTCCACGCTCGGCTCGTGGCAGGGCGGCAACTGGAACATGACGTTCTCGGGCGTGCAGGGCGCACCGGTGAACGACTTCTCGAAGAGCTACACGACCCTGGCCACCACGCCGACGACCCGCGAGAAGCCGTACCTGTGGGTCGACTCGTCGAACAAGTACCACGTGTTCGTCCCGTCGCTGCGGCAGGACTCGTCCGGCGTCACCTGGCCGAACACCGGCGGCACCGACCTCCCGATGCGGAACTTCTACGTCGCGCACCCGGGTGACTCCGCGGCCACGATCAACAGCGCGCTGGCCCAGGGCCTGAACCTGTTCTTCACGCCGGGCACCTACCGACTGGACGCCGCGCTGAACGTCACGCGTGCGGACACCGTCGTGACGGGCATCGGGTTCCCCACGCTCGTGCCGACGGCCGGCAACGCGGTCCTGACCTCGAACGACGTCGCCGGCGTGAACGTGTCGAACCTCGTGGTGGACGCGGGACCGCAGAACAGCGCGCAGTTGGTCCGACTCGGCACGAGCGGTTCGCACGTCGACCACGCGGCCGACCCGCAGAGCATCCAGGACGTCTTCTTCCGTGTCGGCTCGAGCATCCAGGGCAAGGCGACGACGACGCTGCAGGTCAACGCCGACGACACCCTCGTCGACCACATCTGGGCCTGGCGCGCCGACCACGGCGGAGCGGCCACGGGCTGGACGGTCAACACCGGCGCGACCGGCGTCGAGGTGAACGGCAACGACGTCCTCGCGACCGGCCTCTTCGTCGAGCACTACCAGCAGTACGAGGTGCTCTGGAACGGCAACAACGGGAGGACGATCTTCTTCCAGAACGAGATGCCGTACGACGTGCCGGACAACGCCTCGTGGCAGAGCCCGACCGGAGCCGGGTACGCGGCGTACAAGGTCGCGTCGACCGTCACGAAGCACGAGATCTGGGGCGGTGGCGTCTACTGCTTCTTCAACACCAACCCCGCGGTGCACGCCGACCGGGCGTTCGAGGTCCCGCAGACGGCCGGGGTGCGGGCACACGGCCTGGTCACGGTGTCCCTCGGTGACGTCGGCACGATCTCCAGCGTCGTCAACGGGGTCGGTGGTGCCGTCCCGACGCCGGCGGGCAACACCGCGCCGAACCGGGTGGCGTCCTACAACTGACCCGATCCGGGGCGACCGGGGGCGGGGCCGACGCGGGTGGGAGCCGCGGCGGCCCCGCCCGCGCGTGCGCCCCGACCGTGCGTGACCGTCGGGGCACACGCACCGTCAGCCCACCGGCACGCGCCGTCGGTAGCGTCCGCAGGGTGACCGACACCCCACGGACCCGCCTGGTCCTCCCCGGGCAGTACGGGCCGCTGTTCGACGACGGCGGCCCCGCCCTCGTGGTCGAGGCCCGGGAGTTCTTCGCCGCCCGACCGATGCACCGCGCGAAGGCCCACCTGTGGCTGAGCGCCCTGCGCCACCGGGTCCGCGAGCTCGGCGACCGCGCCGAGCACGTGCAGGTCGAGACCCTCGAGGAGGCCCTGGTCGGCCGGGACGACCTGGACGTGGTCGACCCGCCGTCCCGGACGCTCCGCGCGCAGGTCCGGCACTGGGGCCGGGGCACCGAGGTCCTGCCGAGCCGGGGCTTCATCACGGACGAGGCCGAGTTCGCCGAGTGGGCTGCGCAGGGCACCGGGCGCTTCCGGATGGAGACCCACTACGAGCGGGTCCGCCGCCGCGAGGGCTGGCTCATGCAGTCGGACGCGCCGCTCGGCGGGAAGTTCAGCCTCGACGAGCAGAACCGCCAGCCGCCGCCGAAGGGTGCGACGACCCTCGGCCTGCCCGACCCGTGGTGGCCGACCGAGGACGAGGTCGACGACGAGGTGCGGCACGACCTCGACCGGTGGGAGCGCGACGGACTCGTGCGCTTCGTCGGCAAGGACGACACCCGGCGCTTCGCGGTCACGGCCGACGAGGCCCGCGCCGCCCTCGACGACTTCGTGCAGGTGCGGCTCGGCGACTTCGGTCCGTTCGAGGACGCCACGCTCACGAACGACTGGACGATGGCGCACTCGCTCCTCAGCGTGCCGATGAACCTCGGCGTGCTCGACCCGTTCGAGGTCGTCGAGGCCGCACTCGCCGCGTACCGCGACCACGACGCCCCGCTCGCGAGCGTCGAGGGCTTCGTCCGCCAGGTCGCCGGTTGGCGGGACTACGTGTGGCACCTCTACTGGTGGTTCGGCGACGACTACGGCGCGACCGAGAACGCCCTCGACGCCACCGCGCGCCTGCCCCGGTGGTGGCGGGAGCTCGACGCCTCCGAGGTCGACGCGGTCTGCCTGAGCACGGCGATGGAGGGGCTGCACGACCACGGGTGGCTGCACCACATCCAGCGGCTCATGGTGCTCGGCAACTTCGCCCTGCAGCGCGGCTACGACCCCGTGCACCTGACCGAGTGGTTCACCGACGTGTTCGTCGACGGCACCGACTGGGTGATGCCCGCGAACATCATCGGGATGTCGCAGCACGCCGACGGCGGCATGGTCGCGACGAAGCCGTACGCGTCCGGCGGGCGCTACATCGACCGGATGTCGGACCACTGCGGCGGGTGCCGGTACGACCCGACGAAGCGGGTCGGCGAGGACGCCTGCCCCTTCACGGCCGGCTACTGGGCGTTCCTCGCGCGCACCGAGCCCGCCCTGCGGGACAACCCCCGGATGATGCGGCCCCTGCAGCAGATGCGGAAGCTCGCCGACCTGGACGAGGTGGTCGCACAGGAGGCGCGGCGCGGGACGCCCTGACGGCGTCGGTCCCAGGGTGGTCGGCACCGGCCGGGAGGCCCGTGGCGGGCCCGCCCCGCGCCTCCCGTCCGGCGCCGGGTCGCGCCCCGCGGATGGAGCAGACGACGTCGGCTCGCGCCCGTCCACCCGACGGTTCCTGCTCCGTCCGCGGAGGGAGGCGGCCGCGCGAGCCGCCCCGGTAGGGTCGGGAACGTGAGCAACGATGCATTCGACGACCGCTACGAGCTGCGCGAGTTCGCGCCCGGTACGGACGAGCAGGGGGCACCGGACGCCGTGACCGACGCGTGGATGCACGCCGTCGGGCTCGGCTTCCACGAGCCGCACCCGGACGCTGAGGGCGCCGCGCGGATGGTGGCGAACATGGTCGCCGACGACGAGACCTTCCTCGGGGTGTACGTCCGCGAGCCCCTGCCCGGCTCGGTGGACGCGACGTGGCCCGCTGGCACGTTCACCTGGTTCCGCAAGGCCCTGAGCTGGGGCGACGGCGCGACCATCGACACCCAGGCGATCTCCGCCGTGACCGTCCGACCGACCGAACGTCGGCGCGGGATCCTCCGCCGGATGATGACGCACGCCCTCGAGCGCGGCGTCGCCGAGGGGTACGCGGTCGCGTCGCTGACCGCCTCCGAGGGCACCATCTACCGGCGCTTCGGCTTCGGCTGCGCGATCCGCGAGCGCGCGGTGCGTGTCCGTCGCGCACGGGCGCTCCCGTTGCTCGCACCGACGAGCGGCCGGGTGTCGGTCGTCACGCCGGAGTGGCTGGACGAGGGCACCGCCCGCGCCGTGTTCGACCGGTTCGACGCCCGCACCCCGGGGTCGATGGTGCGGAACGCCGGCACCTGGCCGATCGTCCTCGGGCTCCGGAACGGCGACGGCTCCCCCGCGAAGGACGTCCGCGGCGCCGTGCACCGCCCCGACGACTCGGACGAGGTCGACGGCTACGTGACCTGGCGCGTCAAGGAGGGCTCGGGCCGCGACCAGGACACCGTGCTCGAGGTCGTCGACCTGGTCTACGCGACCGACGAGGCGTACCTGTCGCTCTGGGAGTTCCTGCTCTCGATCGACCTGAACGACGTGGTGCGGTACAGCCGCTCGCGCCTGGACGACCCGATCGTCGCGGCCATCGGCGACAACCGCGCGTACGACGTCGACCACGAGGAGGACCACGTCTGGCTCCGCGTGCTCGACGTCGCGGCGGTGCTGTCCGCGCGGCCGTTCGCGGTCGACGGCTCGCTGACCCTCGCCGTGTCCGACGCGATGGGCTTCGCGGCGGGCACGTACCGGCTCGACGTCGTGGACGGCCGCGGCACGGTGACCCGCACGGCGGACGAGCCGCGCGACGACGCCGACCTGCAGATGGACGTCGCGGAGCTCGGCGCGGTCCTCATCGGCTCGGTCTCGCCGCGGACGCTCGCGGCGGCCGGGCTCGTGCGGGCCACGGACCCGGCGGCGGTGACGCGCTTCGCGGCGATGCTGACCCCGGTGCGCACGCCGCACGGCATCACGTACTTCTAGGGGACGCCCCCGGTCGGCGGGCGTCCCCCGCGCCGGGCCCGGCCGGGTCCACGCCCGCGCCCGAAACGGTTCGTGCCGCCGAACGCGACGTGGGCGGTCCCCAGCAGCGAGGAATCGCTGCGAGGGACCGCCCACGTCGCACCGAGCGGGGGACGGAGGCGAGGGAGGTCGGGGCACGCCCCGACCTCCCGGTCCTCACTGCGCCAGGATCGCCGGGCTCGTGCCGGCCTGCATCCCGACGTCGAAGGCCGTGGCCGCATCGTCGTTCGTGACCGTCCAGAGGTCGTTCGTGTTCGTCTGGACCGCCACCACGTAGCCACTGCCGACCTCGGCGATCGCCGGGCTGGTCCCCGCCGCCATGCCGATGTCGAACGCCGTCGCCGCCTTGCCGTCGGTGATCGTCCACAGCTTGCCGGTGTTCGTCTGCGCCGCGATCACGTAGCCGCCCGACGGGAGTGCCAGGACCG
The DNA here is from genome assembly GCF_001865055.2 of Curtobacterium sp. MCBA15_004. Taxonomy (NCBI): domain Bacteria; kingdom Bacillati; phylum Actinomycetota; class Actinomycetes; order Micrococcales; family Microbacteriaceae; genus Curtobacterium; species Curtobacterium sp. MCBA15_004. The sequence continues at coordinate 2,768,387 of NZ_CP126266.1, forward strand.
ACGGACTCGTGCCCGCCTTCATGCCGACCGGGAACGCCGTCGCGGCCTTCGTGTTCGTCACGCTCCAGAGCGCACCGGTGTTCGTCTGCGCTGCGATGACGTAGCCGCCGTTCGCGGTGGTCGTCACCGACGGGCTCGTGCCGGCCTGCATGCCGACGGTGAAGTCCGTCGCGGCCTTCGTGTCGGTGATGCTCCAGAGGTCGCCCGAGTTCGTCTGCACAGCGACGACGTACCCGCCGCCCGGGGTCGCGGCGATCGACGGGCTGGTGCCGGCGGCCATGCCGACCGGGAAGGCCGTGGCCGCCTTGGTGTTCGTGATCGTCCAGAGCGCGCCCGTGTTCGTCTGCACCGCGATGACGTACCCGCCACCCGAGGTCGGGATGATCGACGGGCTCGTCCCGGCCTTCATGCCGACCGGGAACGAGGTCGCGGCACCGTCGGACGTGATCGTCCACAGGGCACCGCCGGCGGCCTGGAACGCCGACACGTACTTGCCGCCGCCCAGGGTGGCGACCGCCGGGCTGGTACCCGCGGCGACGCCGACCGGGTAGGCGGTGGCCGCCTTGCTCGCGGTGATGCTCCAGAGCTTGCCGGTGTTCACCTGCTCGGCCGTGACGTACGAGGTGGTGTGGACGGTGCCCGCACCGGAACCGGAGCCGGACAGCGACCCGGTCGGGCGCCCGACGACGTCGAGGAGCTGCTCACCGGGCTCCGACCACAGCGTCTGCTCCTTGACGCCCTCGCCCGGAGCGGCCGCCGCGACCATGTACCCGTTGCCGAGGTAGATCCCGTCGTGCAGGAAGTTCCCGGAGGTCGTGCCGGTCGACGTCCAGAACAGGACGTCCCCGGGCTCGGCGTTCGCCCGGGACACGAGGTTCCCCTTCAGCGCGTTGAACTCGTCACCGACGACGGGGCGCGATGCCCCGTTCGACAGGTCGATGCCCGCCTGGAGGTACGACTTCCAGACCAGCCCGGAGCAGTCCCACTCCGTCGGCCCGTTGCCCCCGAGCACGTACTCGGTGTTGGCCGTCCCCCCGTCGGTCCTGCTCCACATGCTCTCGGCGTAGGCGATGGCCGAGTTCGCCGCGGCCGAGGGACCGCCGCCCGTGTCGTGTCCGGGCTGGCTCGCCACGGCCGGAGCGGCGAGGCCGACCGTCCCGGCGATGGCGATCGCGGCGGCCGCGATCCCGATGAGCGTCTTCTTCGCCCGCGAGCGTGCCGTCGTCGGCACCACTGCGGGATCCCCTTGAGAGTTGATCACGGCCGAATGCTCGACCTGTCCACGGAGCGCGACAAGTCCGGCGTTCGGAGGACACGCGGGGGACGGCCCCAGCGTCCAGGCGGGCTCGCCCCGTCAGAGGTGTGGGGAGTCTCAGCGGCGCGCCCGGGATCCGGTGCCCGAGCGTGTGGGGGCGCTCAGGCCCGGCGCCGCACGCGGGGGTCGACGAACGCGTAGACGACGTCGACGACCAGGTTCGCCGTGACGATGAGCAGCGCCGAGAACACCGTGAACCCGACGACCACCTGCAGGTCCAGGGACCGCACCGCGTCGATGAGCAGCGCGCCGAGGCCCTGCATCGAGAACACCTTCTCGGTGATGACCGCCCCGCCGAGCAGCGAACCGAGGTCGAGCCCGAACAGCGTGACCACGGGCAGGATCGCCGTCCGGAGCCCGTGCCGCACGACGACCTGGCGTTCGCGCAGGCCCTTGGCCCGGGCGGTCCGCACGAAGTCCTGCGACATCGACTCGAGCATCTCGCCGCGGGTGAGCCGGGCGTAGATCGCGGCGCTGATGAACGCGAGGACGCACCACGGCAGCACCAGGTGCACGAACCAGCCGACCGGGTCCTCGGCGAACGGCACGTACCCGCTGGTCGGCAGCCACCCGAGGGTGAACCCGAAGAGCAGGATCGCGAGCAGTCCGATCAGGTACGCGGGCGAGGACACCCCCGCGACCGCGACGGTCATCACGGCGCGGTCCGCGAGCGACCCGCGGCGCAGGGCCGACACGGTCCCGCCGGCGACCCCGACCACGAGCCAGAGCACGGCGGCGCCGACCGCGATCGACGCGGTGACGGGCAGGCGCGACGTGATGAGGTTCGTGACCGAGTCGTGCAGCTGGAACGAGTACCCGAAGCAGGGCGCCGCGCAGCTGATCGTCGAGGCACCGGAGCCGAACGTGCGCCCGGCGAAGATGCCCGCCAGGTACGCGCCGAACTGGGCGATCCAGGGCTTGTCGGTCCCGAGGAACGACTGCACGTCGGCCAGGCGCTCGGGCGTGCACGGCTTGTCGCAGATGGCCTGCGCCGGGTTGGTCGGCAGGAGCATGAACAGCGCGTACGTGACGGCCGCGACGACGAGCAGCACGACGACCGCGCCGAGCACGCGGACGGCCAGGAAGCGGAGGGCGTTCACCGGGCACCTCCGCGCGGGTCGAGGGCGTCGCGCAGGGCGTCACCCAGCACGTTGAAGGCCAGGGTGATGAGGAACAGGGCGGCTCCGGGGAAGACGAGGTACATCGGGTCGGTCTGCACCCAGCCGATCGCGTCGCCGATGCTCCGACCCCACGAGGGCGTCGGCGGCGTGACCCCGACGGCGAGGAACGACAGCGCGGCCTCGGCGCCGATCATCGACGGGATCGAGATCGTGGCGTAGACGGTGATCGTGGCGGAGAGGTTCGGCAGCAGCTGCGTCCGGATGACGTGCCAGCGGCCGGCACCCATCGCGGTCGAGGCGACGACGTAGTTCCGGGTGACGAGGGACAGCGTCTGCCCGCGCACGACCCGGGCGACGGCCGGCCAGCCGAAGAACCCGATCACGAGCACGACGAGCAGCGGCTTCGGGAACGACGTCGGCACGACCGCGGTCAGCGCGATCATGAACACCAACGACGGGAAGCCGAAGATGACGTCGACGACCCGGGACAGCACCCGGTCGTACCAGCCGCCCAGGAACCCGGTCGTGACGCCGACGAGCACGCCGATCACGATCGACATCGCGGTCGCGGCGATCCCGATCCCGAGCGAGGTCCGGGCGCCGTAGGTGACGATCGCGAACAGGTCGCGGCCGGTCAGCGGCTCGACGCCGAACCAGTGCGTGCCGCTCACACCGCCCGCGGCACCGCGCGGAGCACCGAAGTCGTTCAGCGCGTCGACGTGGTACCGGTACGGGTCCTGCCCGCTCACCGCGGCGATGAGCGGCGCGGCGAGGGCGACGACCACGAACAGCGCGATCACCACGGCGGCCACGACCGCCCACCGGTCCCGGGCGACGCGACGCACGACGGCACGGAAGCCGGTCGTCCGTCCGCCGGCCACGGGGACCGGGCTGTCGACGACGTTCGCGGTCACGGTGCCACTCCTTCCCACGCACGCCAGGCGGCCCGGCGCTCGGCCTGCCGTGCCGGGTCGGCGACCGGCGCCGCGGCGAGCAGCATGCGCGTGTAGTCCTGCTCCGGGTCGTCGAGGACCCGCTCGGTGGTGCCCCGCTCGACGATCCGGCCGCCGTGCAGCACGACGACCTCGTCCGCGAGCTGCCGGACGACGGCGAGGTCGTGGCTGACGAGCAGCATGCCGAAGCCGAACTCGTCCTGCAGGTCGGCGAGCAGGTCGAGCACGGCCGCCTGCACGGTGACGTCGAGGGCGCTCGTGGGCTCGTCGGCGATCACGAGCGCGGGGCGGAGGGCGAGCGCCCGGGCCACGGCCACGCGCTGGCGCTGCCCGCCCGAGAGCTGGTGCGGGAACCGCTCGGCCCACGTCGGGTCGAGCTGGACCGCGGCGAGGAGCTCGGCCACGCGCGCAGCCCGGTCGGCGGGTGACGCCGCCGTGTGCACCAGGAGCGGCTCGGCGATGCTCCACCCGATCGTCTGCCGCGGGTTGAGCGACGACGCCGGGTCCTGGAAGACGATGCCGACGCGGCTGCGGAGCTCGCGCAGCCGCCTGCCGCGGGCGGTGCGGAGGTCGCTGCCGTCCACCTCGACGCTGCCGTGCACGACGGGGACGAGCCCGGCGAGCGCGCGCCCGATGGTCGACTTGCCGGAACCGGACTCCCCCACGAGCCCGAGCGTCCGCCCGGCCTGCAGGTCGAGGTCGATGCCGCTGACGGTCGGCTCACCACGGCGCGCGTAGCGCACGGCGACGTCGCGCAGGCGCGCGACGACCGGACGGGAGGCGCGGCTCGCCTCCGTCGCGTCGCCCACGTCCGTCCCGGGTCGCGTGACCGACGGGGCGGACCCGTCACGGGCCTCCCGGTCGGCGTCCGTCCCGGGTCGCGTGACCGACGTGGCGGACGCGGCACGCGCCTCCCGGCCGCTGCCCGTCTCGAGGACCGGCACCGCGTCGAGCAGCTGCCGCGTGTACGCGGCGGCGGGGCGGGCGAAGACGTCGACGACCGAGCCGGTCTCGACGGGGTCGCCGCGACGCATCACGAGCACCTCGTCGGCGACGTCCGCGACCACGCCCATGTCGTGCGTGATGAGCAGGACGGCGAGCGAGCGTTCGACGCCGAGCCGACGGAGCAGGTCGAGGATCCCGGCCTGCACGGTGACGTCGAGCGCCGTCGTCGGCTCGTCCGCGATGAGCGCCACCGGGTCTCCCGCGAGCGCCATCGCGATCATCGCGCGCTGCAGCTGGCCACCCGAGAGCTCGTGCGGGTAGGCCTTCCGGATCCGCTGCGGGTCGTCGAGCCCGGCGGACCGCAGGAGCTCGTCGACGCGGGCCGAGACCCCGGCGCGGTCGAGGTCGGTCGGGTGCGCGCGGACGGCCTCGGCGATCTGCGTGCCGATCGACAGGACCGGCGTGAACGAGTTCATCGGCTCCTGGAACACCACGCCGATGCCGGCGCCGCGGACCGCCCGGAGCCGGTCCGCCGAGGCGCCCACGAGCTCGTCGCCGCGGAACCGGACGCTGCCGCTGACCCGAGCCTCGGGTGGGAGCAGACCGAGCACGCTCATCGCGCTCACGGACTTGCCCGACCCGGACTCGCCGACGAGCGCGAGCACCCGGCCGGGTGTCAGGGCGAAGGAGACGTCACGGACGACGGGCTCCGCGTCGCCGAACGCGACGCGGAGCCCCTCGACCTCGAGCAGCGGCGCACTCACTTCGCGAGCGAGACCTTGAGGTAGTTCGGGTACGCCGGGAAGTCCGCGATCCGGAAGTTCTCGACGTTCGAGCCGGCCAGGAAGGACTGCTTCGCGTAGATCAGCGGGACGACGGGTGCGTCGGCCATGATCTTCCGGTCGGCCTCGGCCCAGAGCTGCTGGGCGTCGGACTGGTCGATCGTGCCGGTGGCCTTCGCGATGAGGGCGTCGACCTCGGGGTTGCTGTACTTCGAGACGTTGTAGCCGCCCCCGCCGATCTGCGAGGAGTCGTACAGCGGCTGCAGGTTGGCGTTCGCGCTCGGGAAGTCCGGCTGCCAGCTCGACAGCGACAGGTCGAAGTCGGTGCCGTTCGTGGTCGCCTGCGTGAAGGAGTCGTAGTCGAGCGGCTTCAGCGTGACCTGGATCCCGACGCGCTTCAGGCCGGCCTGGAGCGCCTGCGCCTGTGCGAGGTACGTCGGGTCGTTCTGGGTGACGAGCGTGAGGTTCAGGTCGGTGGCACCGGCCTCCTTGAGGAGCGCCTTCGCCTTGTCGACGTCACCGGTGGGGCTCGTCTTGTAGAGGTCGTAGTCCTTGCGGCCCGCGATGCCGGGCGTGATGAGCGTCGAGGCGTACTCGCCGGCCAGTGCACCACCGGCGGCGATGCGGAACGACTTGCGGTCCACGGCGTACTGCAGCGCCTGGCGCACCTTGAGGTCCTGGAGCTGGCCGCGCTGCGTGTTGATCGCCATGTAGGTGATCGGGCCGGCCTTGCTCGTCGCGAGGCGGTCCTGCGCGGAGGGGTTCGCGCGGACCTGGTTGAGTTCGGCGGCGCCGAGGTAGATCGCGCCGAACGAGTCCTTGGCGTCACCGTTGTCGGCGATCAGGCTCTGGGTGGTGGTCGAGGCGTCCTGCGACTCCTTGAACACGATCTTCGACGGGCCCGCGGTGCGGATGCTGTCGGTCTTCGCGCTCCACTCCTTGTTGCGGACGAGCGTGACCTGCGAGCCCTGCGTGTTCGACTGGACCTGGTACGGGCCGGAGGACACGGGCTTGGCGTCGTACGCACCGGTGTCCGTGCCCTGGCCCTCGGGGACGGGGGCGAACGCCGGCATCGAGGCGAGCCACGGCCAGTCGCCGTACGCGCTGTCCAGCTTGAAGACGATGGTCTTGTCGTCCGGGGTCTCGATGCTGTCGAGGGTCTTCCCCTCGAACGGCCCCTGGTACTCGCTACCGCCGACGAGCAGCGACTTGTGGTAGCTCAGGCCACCGGTCAGGTTCGGGGCGAACGAGCGCTCGATCCCCCACTTGACGTCCTTGGTGGTGATCGGTGTGCCGTCCTGGAACTTCAGGCCGTCCTTGAGCGTGTACGTCCAGGTCTTGCCACCGTCGCTCGACTCGCCCGTCGTGGTGGCGAGGTCCGGCACGACCTTCGCGGTCTTGCCGGGCTCGACGTCCCACGTGGTGAGCCGCCGTGCGACGAGACCCATCGACGTGATCCCGAGGCTCTGGCTCGTCGCCGGGTCGAAGTGCAGCGCGGTCTGGGGCGTGAGGATGTTGAGCGTCCCGCCCTTGCTCGTGCCGGCGGACGCGTCGTCCGAGGCGCTGCCGCCCGTGCAGCCCGTCAGCACCAGGGCTGCGGCTGCGGCGACGGCCGCGGTGATCGTCAAGCGCTTGGGGCGGTGCATGGCGTGCTGCTCCTCGTGGGGGGGGGTCGTGGGGGTGGCTGCCGCGGCTGGGCGGCTGGCGCCGTCGGTTCGGGTGGCCGGGCGGCGTCCATCCTGACACCGTGCCGCGCGGGCGTCCGAACCCCGCGGGGTCCGGACGACACGGGGCGCAACATTGCAGGACGCAACAGTGTCGGACCCGAGGTGCAACGCGGGTGCGTGCCGGGTATTCCCCGGTGGGTCCGGGAGGCGCGGTGCGGCGCCGCTGGGCCGGTCGCGGCGCGCGGGTGGTCCGGTCGGGCGCGGGGGCGCGCCGCGGCTCAGGTGGTCGGGAGCGCGCGGGCGGCCCGTGTGGCGACGGCGGCCACGGCGAGCGCCGCGCCGAGGAACACCACCGCCAGGATCGCCCACCCGACCGTCCCCATGTCGATCGCCGTGACCGTGACGACGGTCGGCGCGAGCATCGCCGCCACGGCGTAGCCGGTGCCGTACACGCCCTGGTAGGCACCGATCCGGTCGGCCGGTGCGAGCTCGAAGCTCAGCGCCCACCCGGCTGCGCTCGAGGTGATCTCGGCGAGCGAGTGCGCGACCGCCGCCACGACCAACACGGCCGCCGCGACCGCGACCGGCACCCAGTCGTCCCCGCGCACCCACCCGGCCGCCGCCCACAGCCCGCACGCGACCGCCATCACCCAGCCGGCGTGCCGCATCACCCGCGCCGCGCCCGCCACGGTGTCGGTACCGCGGCTCATCCGCACCTGGAGCAGGACCACGGCCACGGTGTTCACGAGCAGGAGCGGCGACACGAGCACGTCCGGTGCGACCGTGTGCTGGACGACCCAGAGCGGCACCGCGACCTCGAACAGTCCGAACTGCATGCCGAACACGCCCGTCAGGGCCGACACCGCGAGGAACCGCACGTCACGGTAGGGGCTGCGGCCCGCGGGCTCCCGACGGAGGATCGTGCCGGTGTCGGTGCGCTCGGCGGGGGCGGGGTCGACGCGTGCCGCCCGGAGTCCGGCGACGAGGAACGCCGACGAGACGAAGAGCAGCCCCGACACGACCATCGTCACGCGGTACGCCTCGCCCGTCCCGATCGCGAGGGGGATCGCCGCGAGCGCCGTGCCGACCCCGATGCCGACGTTCGTCACGGTGCGCATGGTCGCGCGCACCCGGACGCGGTCCGGTCCCGGGAAGGCCCGGCCGACCGCGGCACTGCGGACCGAGCCGCCGCCCTGCTGCGCGAGCGTGACGACCGAGGCGGTGAGGATCAGCGTCGGGAGGTCGTGCACGAGCACGTAGGCGACCAGCGCCGTGCCCTGGACGACGTGCAGCCAGACGAGCATGCGACGGGCGCTGTACCGGTCGGCCAGGTGCCCGAACACCAGCGAGGACGCGACGCCGACCGCACCGGCCACCGTGAGCCCGAGGCCGACCGCGACCGGGGGGATGCCGACGATCGTGATGAGGTAGAGGGACGTCAGCGTGAAGAAGGCGCCGCGGCCCAGGGTGTCGACGAGCGTGACGGTGAGCAGGCGTCGGAGCGTGGTGTCCCGGCGGACGAGTTCGCGGATCGGGACCTGCTGCTCGGCGGTGCTCATCCCACAGTTCTGGCAGGGACGGGGGTGCCGTGCGAACGGATGTAGGTTCGGGCTTCATGATCCGCTACCGCCTCGAACCGTCGGACGTGTCGGCCGTCCGGTTCGGGATCTCGCCGCTGTCCGAACTCGGGCTCGGACTCCGCGCGTTCCGGGAGCCGGAGCGGTACCCGTTGCAGCGCCCGTGGACCGATCGCGTCGCGGGGGTCCTGCCGTTGCTCGACCGCGAGGTCCTGTCCGGGCTCGTCGACGACCGCCGGTGGGTGGCGGACTTCGTGAACCCGCGGCCCGACTCACCGCTGACGTCGTTCGACGACGAGCTCCGTGCCCTCGGTCGGATCCGGCCGGAGCGGCTCCGCGGGGACCTCGAGCGCGTGCACGGCACGGTCCCCGCGGTGTTCACCGGACGCCACGACCGCGTGGTCGAACGGCTCCAACAGGCCCTCGCGACGACGTGGGAGCTGTGCTTCGCGCCGTACTGGCCGCGGATGCGCCGCGTGCTGCAGGCGGACGTCACCCACCGCGGCCGGGTCGCTGCGCACGAGGGGGTCGGCGCGGTGCTCGCCGGACTGTCCGAGAGCGTGCGGTTCGACGGCCGGCACGTGGACGTCCGCCTGAGCAGTCCGATCGCCCGGGACCGGCCCGTGCAGGGCGAGGGGCTCACGCTCGTGCCGTCCGTGTTCGTCGTCCGGGCGTCGACGCCGATCGACGACGACCTGCCCCCGACGGTGATGTACCCGGCCCGCGGGCAGGGCGCCATGTGGTCGACCGCGTCCCACCCCGACGCCGGAGCCGTGCGGGACCTGCTCGGCCGGACCCGGGCGGCGCTGCTCGAGGCCCTGGGCGAGCCGTCGTCGTCGACCGACCTGGCGATGCGCTTCGGGGTGTCGACGTCGGCGGTGAACCAGCACCTGCGCGTGATGGAGCGCGGCGGGCTGCTCAACCGCACGCGGTACGGCAGGGCGGTCCTGTACTACCGCAGCACGGTCGGCGACGCGCTCCTCCGGCGGGAGTGACCGCCGCCCCTCAGTCCCCGGGGTCGAGCCGGCCCAGCCACGAGCGCAGCACGTCCTCGAGCAGCCGCTGATCACGCGCGGGGACCAGGTCGAGCAGTCGCCGCTCGTTCGCCATGTGCGCCGTGAGGGCCGCGTCGATCAGCTGCAGCCCGGCCGCTGTGAGGCGCACCGCCCGGCCCCGACCGTCGGCGTCGCTCACACGCCGCACCACGAGCCCGGAACGTTCGAGCCGGTCGAGCCGTTTCGTCATCCCACCGCTGGTCACCATCGTGGAGACGGCGAGGTCGCCGGCGCTCCGCTCGTAGGGTGCCCCGGCCCGACGCAGCGCCGCCAGGACGTCGAACTCCCCTTCGCTGAGGCCGTGCTCGGCGTACACGGCGGTGATCTCCTCGGTGAGCCGCGCCGCCAACCGGTGCAGGCGTCCGACGACCCCCTGCGGCGCGACGTCGACGTCGGGGCGCTCGCGGCGCCACTCCTCCTGGATGCGCGCGACCCGGTCCTGGCGTTCGTCGTCTCCGTCCACGAGCACCACTTTAACTTCCCGGGAAGCTATGTTGTCTTCCATGGAAGACAACAAGCGGTGGATCCTCGTCGCGGCGCTGGCACCCGTCCTGTGGGGCAGCTCCTACTTCGTCACGAGGACGTTCCTCCCACCCGGTGCCCTCTGGGGCGGGACCCTCCGCGCGCTCCCGGCGGGACTCCTCCTGCTCGCGATCGTCCGGCGGGTCCCGCACGGCTCGTGGTGGTGGAAGGCCGTGGTGCTCGGCGTGCTGAACGTCGGCGGGTTCTTCGTGCTCGTGTACCAGGCGGCGCAGCTGCTGCCCTCGAGCATCGCGTCGACCGTCATGGCGACCGCACCGATCACCCTCGCGCTCCTGGCCTGGGCCGTCCTCGGCGAGCGTCCGTCCGGGTGGCGCCTGGCCGGGGCCACCGTGGGCATCGGCGGCGTCGCGCTGCTCCTCCTCGGCGGGGCCGGGCACGTCGACGGCACCGGTGTCGTGACGTCGGTCGCGGCGATGGGGGCGTCCTCGCTCGGCTTCGTCCTCGGCAAGAAGTGGAACCCGGAGGTCGGTGTCCTCCCGTCCACCGCGTGGCAGCTCGTCGTCGGGGGCATCGTCCTGCTGCCGGCCGCGTTCCTCGTCGACGGTCCGCCGCCCCACCTCGGGCCGGCGGCGCTCGCGGCCACCGTGTGGCTCACGCTCGCCGCGACCGCCGTCGCGTACCTGACGTGGTTCACGGCACTCGACCACCTCCGCGGGGACGTGATCGGACTGGTCGGGTTGCTCAACCCGGTCGCCGGCGTGCTGCTCGGCGTGATGGTCGGTGGCGAAGCCCTCGGGACGCGTCAGCTGATCGGCCTCGGGCTCGTCCTGACCGGCATCGCCGGACCGCTGCTGCTCGGACCGCGGGGCACCACCACGGTGGCTCCCGCCGCGCGCGCACACCCCTAGCGGTCGAACAACCCACCGAGGAAGTCACTGCCGAGGTTCGACGCCTGCTCGCCCAGCCCACCGGCCTGCTCGCCGAAGCCCGCGACCTGCTCACCCAGCCCGCCGGCCTGCTCACCGAGTCCGCCGAGGAACTCCCCGCCACCGGCGGCGACGCCCTCGAAGTCGACGCCGAGGTCCGCGGCACCCGCGAGGACCGGCCCGGCAGCGGCACTGAGGACCGCTCCCCCGGCGACGGCGACCGCGAGGCCGCCGACCGCCATCGCACCGGCACCGACCGCCGCGCCGCCCGCGAAGGAGCCACCCCGGCCGCCGAGGGCACGCCGGAGGAGTCCGGGCCGCGCGACCTCGGCGCGGGTCGCCGCACGGGCCATGCCGCCGGCGGAGTCGTCGCGCAGGTGCTCGTGTGGCGGCAGCTCGGAGTTGAGGCGGTCACGGACCTGCTGGCGCTGCGCGGGCGTGAGCCGGGCGAAGGCGTCGTGGTGGACCTGCTCGAGACGCTCCGGGGGCGCCGTGCGGAGCAGGTAGTCGTACTTCGCGAGGGCGACCGCGTCCGGGTCGACGTGCCCGCGCTGCTGCGGTCGCTGACCGTGCTGCTGCGACTGTCCGTACGACTGCTGGCCGTGCTGCTGCGACTGTCCGTACGACTGCTGCTGGGGCGCCTGCTCCCGCTGCCGGTCGTCCCCGGTCAGTTTGTCCGCCGCGGTCCGGACGATGTTGCGCCAATCGGTCCCACCCGACGACTGCGGGGTCGCGGAGTCCGGGCTCCTTTGCCCGCGCTGCTTCTGCATCTGCTTGTCGATGACCTTCGAGGCCATGCCGAGGATCCGGTTGAGGTTCGCCATGACCCAACCTTTGTGATCACACATGTGAGCACTCAGCATCGCAGCCGTGCCCCAGCCGTCGAACGCCTGCGCATCTCCTGAGGCAGGCGTCGGCACCCGACAGTTCCCGCGTGGAGACCCGCACGTGGTACATCACCGGACACTCCGGTAGTCTCTCCGCGGCTGCGGGACCGCCGGACCGCAGCCAGGCGGACGAGCGAGGCCCGGACCTGCTGGAACAGATCCGGGCCTCAGTTCGCCTTCCGAGTGGAAAGCCAGGGATGCATCACCATCCCCGAGCTCGTCGCTCGGATCGATGGTAGCCGAGCCCGCTCGGCACCGCATCCCTGACCGGAAGCTCCTCGTGTCCGCCGGCGACGACACCGGGAGGTCATCGATGTCGCGAGACGACGACGACCGGACCAGGCGTCAGGCGTTGTGGCTGGGGGTCGCGAGCTTGCTCGTGAACTCCGTCCGGCTCCTGGTCGACCTGCTCCGCAAGGGCTAGGGAAGCGGGTGCCCCTCGTCGCAGCCGGCGGCGAGGGGCACCCCCGCCGTCAGGCCAGCAGCCGCGCCAGGAACGCGTTGCGGAACCGCCCGGTCGGGTCGAGGTCCCGCGCGAGGGCTGCGAAGTCGTCGAGCCGCGGGTACGCCTCGTGCAGGCGCTCGACACCCGCTGCGGAGACCTTGCCCCAGTGCGGCCGCGGGTCGAACGGCGCGAGGACCTCCTCGATCCGCTCGACCGCCGCCGCGACGGCCGCGGGGTCCCGACGGAAGGTGAAGTGCAGGCCCACCGACTGCCGACCGGTCGAGGGCGCGAGCCACGCGGTGTCCGCGGCGATCGTCCGGACCTCGGCGGCGATGAGGATCGGCGCGAACACGTCGTGCAGCGGGCGGAGCGTCTCGAGCGCGGCGACGGCGGACGCCGCCGGGACGAGGTACTCCGCCTGGATCTCCGCGCCGGTGGACGGCGTGAAGGTCGACCGGAAGTGCGGCAGCCGTTCGGACCACGGCCCGGGGACGCCGCCCTGCTCGGTGACGCCGGCGGTGTCGTTCTCTCCGGGGTGCACGGGCCCGGTCGCGCGTCGGGCACCGAGCGCGACGAGGTCGACCGACGGCGCGGGCTCGTCGACGCGGTGCTTCGTCCAGACCTGGCGGGCGCCGCGGTCGTCGAACGCCGTGAACAGCGAGACCGAGTAGGCGTCGGACACCACCGCCTCGAAGTGTCCGAGCACCGCGTCCCACGGCAGGTCGAGGTGCACGGTCGTCGCGACCCGGAACGTCGGCTCGATCGCGAGCTCGACCGCGGACACGACGCCGAGCGCGCCGAGCGCCACCCGGTGCGCGTCGAGCGCACCGTCCGGCGAGGACGCGTCGACGACCGCGAGCGAGCCGTCCGCGCGGACGACCTCGAGTCCGACCACCGCCTGCGCGAGCGAGGGGTTGCGGACGCCCGAGCCGTGCGTCCCGGTCGCGACCGCACCGGCCACCGAGATGTGCGGCAGGGACGCGAGGTTCGCGAGGGCCCAGCCACGGGCCTCCAGGCCGGCGGCCACCTGCGCGTGCGTCATGCCGGCGGCGACCCGCACCACCCGACGCTCGGCGTCGACGTCGAGCACGGGCGGCAGCCCGGCGAGCGTGACCTGGACGGCGTCGGTGTCGGCGATCTCGTTGAACGAGTGCGTCGAGCCGAGCGCCGTCAGGCGCGGTGTGGCCGCGACGAGCTGCTGCAGGTCCGCCACCGAGGTGGGGCGGGCCAGCGCGGAGGCACGGTACGTGACGTTCCCGGCCCAGTTGGTGCGCGTCGTCGCGGCCACGGTCACGGTCCTAGAACCCGCGGTCGAGCCGGTGCCACGCCTGCTGCAGGCGGAGCTCGTCCGTGAACGCGCGGGCGGTGGTGTGCTCGTCGATGACCAGGAACTCGGTGCCGACCATCGTCGCGAGGTCCTCGACCACCTGCAGGCCCACGGCCGTCGTCATCACGGTGTGGTGCGCGGCCCCGGCGGTGAGCCAGGCCTCCGCGGCGACCGGGAAGGACGGGCGCGGCTCCCACACGGCACGGCCGACCGGGAGCTTCGGCAGCGCCTCGGTCGGGGGCACCACGTCGACGACGTTCGCGGTGAGGCGGAAGCCGTCGCGGGTGTCGGACAGCGCGACGACCACGGCCTCGCCCGCGTCGGCGGTGAAGACCAGGCGGACCGGGTCGTCCTTGCCGCCGATGCCGAGCGGGTGGACCTCGAGCGTCGGCGTCGCGGTGGTGAGCGTCGGCGAGACCTCCAGCATGTGGGCGCCGAGGATCTTCTCCGCACCCGGGGTGAGGTCGTACGTGTAGTCCTCCATGAGCGACGCGCCACCGGGGAGCCCGGCGCCGGCGACGTTCATCGCGCGGACCAGGACGGCGGTCTTCCAGTCGCCCTCGGCGCCGAAGCCGTAGCCGTCCGCCATCAGCCGCTGCACCGCGAGGCCGGGCAGCTGCTTGAGCGTGCCGAGGTCCTCGAAGTTCGTGGTGAACGCGGCGCTGTCGTTCTGCTCGAGCAGGGCGCGGAGGCCGAGTTCGATCGCGGCACCGTCGCGGAGCGCGTCGTGGCGGTCGCCGCCGTTCCGCAGCGCCGGGACCACGTCGTAGTCGCGCTCGTACGACGCGACGAGGGCGTCCACCGCCGCGGTGTCCGCCTCCGCGTCCGCGACGGCGGCAGCGAGCTCGTTCACGGCCCAGGTGTTCACCTGCACGCCGAGCTCGATCTCGGCCTCGGTCTTGTCGCCCTCGGTGACGGCGACGTACCGCATGTTGTCGCCGAAGCGCGTGAGCTTGAGGGACCGGACGGCGGCGGCACCGGCCGCGGCACGGGTCCAGTCGGACACGCGCTGCTGCACGCGCGGGTCGGACACGTGACCGACCGCGGTCGCGTGGCGGACGCCGAGGCGCGCCAGGGCGTACCCGAACTCGCGGTCGCCGTGCGCGGCCTGGTTGAGGTTCATGAAGTCGAAGTCGATGTCGCCCCACGGGAGCGCGACGTTCGCCTGCGTGTGCAGGTGCAGGAGCGGCTTCGTGAGGGCCTGCAGGCCGCCGATCCACATCTTCGCCGGGCTGAACGTGTGCATCCACGTGGTGACGCCGATGACCTTGTCGTCGCTGCTGGCCTCGATGAGGGCGCGGCGGATGCCGTCGGCGTCCTTGAGGACGGGCTTCCACACGAGCTTCACCGGCAGCGCTCTGGCGAGCTCGGCGTGCACGGCCCGGCTCTGCTCCTCGACCTGGCGGAGGGTCTCCTCGCCGTACAGGCCCTGCGACCCGGTGAGGAACCAGACCTCGTAGCTGTCCAGGGTGGCCTGGGGGTTCACCTGCGTCATCGCATGGCTCCTTCGGGGTTCTGTCCGTAGACGTTCTGGTAGCGATCGAAGAGTCGATCGACGTTCTCCGGCGCGATCGGGACGAGCTCGCCGCCCTGCTTCGCGATGTGCACGGTGCGGGCGACGTCCTCGCACATGACCGCGGCCTTGACGGCGTCCTTCGCGTCCTTGCCGATCGTGAACACGCCGTGGTTCTGCATGAGCACCGCGCGGGAGCGGTGGCCGGCGAGGGTGTCGACGATGCCGCGGCCGATCGAGTCGTCGCCGATGATCGCGAACGGTCCGACCGGGATCGGGCCGCCGAACTCGTCCGCCATCGCGGTGATCACGCAGGGGATCTCCTCGGCGCGGGCCGCCCACGCCGTCGCGTAGGTCGAGTGCGTGTGCACGACCCCGCCCACCTCGGGCATGTTCCGGTAGACGAAGGCGTGCGCGGCGGTGTCGGAGGACGGGCCGTGCGCGTTGCCCCACCCTTCTGCCGGCACGCCGTCGAGGGTGCAGACGACCTGGTTCTCCGGGGTGAGGTCGTCGCTCGACACCCCGCTCGGCTTGATCACGAACAGGTCGGTGCCGCGCACGCGCTCGGACACGTTGCCGCCGGTCCAGATGACCAGGCCGTAGCGGACGAGCTCGCCGTGCAGGCGGGCCACGCGCTCGCGCGCGCGGGCGACGGCCGCCTTCGTCTCCTCGGTCGGCGCGCTCGGCGCGGTCGGGGCGGTCGGGGTCGGGTCCGTCATGCGGCTGGCTCCTGCTCGGTCTGGAGGCGCGGCTCGGCCTCGTCGGTCGGCTCGGCCTGGTCGGCCGGTGCGTCGGTGCGGGTGGTCGCGGCCGCCACGGCCTGCACGGGCAGGGCCGCGCGGTAGCGGTCGAGGTAGGTCCGGAAGCCCGCGACGTCGGTCGGGTCGGGTTCGGCCACGTGCACGGCGTCGCCGCCGAACACGGTGTCGGCCAGGAAGTCGGCGAGCGTGCGGTCGGTGTGCTCGAGGTACGCCGCGAGCACGGCGATCCCCCACGCACCGCCCTCGCCCGCGGTCTCCTCGAGGGCGACGGGGACGCGCAGGGCCGCCGCGAGCAGGCGCTGCGGTGCGCCCGGGGTCCGGAAGAGCCCGCCGTGCGCGGTCATCCGGTCGACCGCGACGTCCTCGCCGTGCAGGACCTCCATGCCGATCGCGAGGGTGGCGAACGCGCCGTGCACCTCGGAGCGGACGAGGTTGCCGAGCGTGAACCGGGCGCCGGGGGTGCGGAGGAGCAGGGGGCGCCCGTCCTCGACACCCGTGACGGGTTCGCCGGCCAGGTAGTTGAAGGAGAGCAGCCCGCCCGCGTCCGGCTCGGCGTCGGCCGCCTCGGCGAGCAGCGTCGCGTAGACGTCGTCGATCGCGACGGCCGCGCCGCCCGTGCGCTCGCTCGTCGCCTGGGCGAAGCGGCCGAACACCCGTGCCCACGCGGCGATCTCGCTCGCGCCGTTGTTGCAGTGCACCATCGCGACGGCGTCGCCGGACGGGGTGGTGACCACGTCGAGTTCCTCGTGCGGCGTGCCGAGGGGACGCTCGAGGACGACCATCGCGAAGATGCTCGTGCCGACGCTGACGTTGCCGGTGCGGGGTGCGACGGCGTTCGTCGCGACCATGCCCGTGCCGGCGTCGCCCTCCGGCGGGCAGAAGGCCACGCCGGGCTGCAGGGTCCCGGTCGGGTCGAGCCACGCGGCGCCCTCGGGGGTGAGCGCGCCGGCGTCCTCGCCCGCGACGAGCACCTCGGGCAGCAGGGCGCGGAGGTCCGGGACCGCCTCGCCGAGCAGCTCCTGCGTGGTCGCCAGCATGTCGTGGTCCCAGTCACGGCGACCAGGCTCCCCCGGGCCGCTGTCGACGGGCGCGCTGTCGATCGGGAAGACGCCGCTCGCGTCGCCGACGCCGAGGACGTCCTGCCCGGTCAGACGTCGGTGCACGTAGCCCGCGAGGGTCGTGATGCCGGCGACCTGCGCCACGTGCGGCTCGTCGTCGAGGACGGCCTGCACGAGGTGCGCGATCGACCAGCGCTGCGGCACGTTGAAGTCGAGCGCGGCGCTCAGCCGTTCGGCCGCGGGGCCGGTCGAGGTGTTCCGCCACGTGCGGAACGGCACGAGCAGCTCGCCGTCCTGGTCGAACGGCAGGTAGCCGTGCATCATCGCGGAGACGCCCGCGGCGCGGAAGCTCGTCGGTCGGACGCCGTACTGCCGTTCGACGTCGGCGACCAGGTCGGCGTAGGCCGCACGGAGCCCGGTCTCGACGGCGAGGAGCGAGTAGGTCCACCGTCCGTCGACGTACTCGTTCTCCCACTCGTGGGACCCGGCGGCGATCGGGACGAGGTCCTCGTCCACCAGGCACGCCTTGATGCGGGTCGACCCGAGCTCGATGCCGAGCGTCGTCCGCCCGTCCTCGACCTGTCGTCGGCGGTCGTCGCTCATGTGTCCTCCTGAGACCTCGTCGTCCTCCGTGAGCGCTCACATCCTGGCACGTGAGCGCTCACTCGCGCAACGTGCGACTCGCCGTGCGGGCGGCAGGTGTCGCGCGGGGCCCTCGGCGACGACCAGCGCGGCTAGGCGCTGCGCCGCACCACCAGCTCGGGCAGCAGCAGCGTCTCGTCGCGCGGCTCGCCCTCGACCAGGGCGCGCACGGACTCGAGCACCCGCTGCCCCATCGCCATGAAGTCCTGCCGCACGGTGGTGAGCGGCGGGGTGAAGTGCGCGGCCTCGGGGACGTCGTCGAACCCGACCACCGCCACGTCGTCGGGCACCCGGAGGCCGTCGTCGGCGAAGGCGTGCAGGACCCCGAGCGCCATCTGGTCGTTCCCGGCGAACACCGCGTCGACGACCGCGGTGTCGATCTGGCGTGCGGCCGCGAACCCGCTCGCGGGGGTCCAGTCGCCGTCGAGCACGACGGGGGTCAGGCCGGCCTCGCGCATGATCCGCACGTAGGTGTCGCGGCGGACCTCGGACTCCTGCGACACGGCGGGACCGGCGACGTGGACGACGTGCCGGTGCCCGCGGCCGAACAGGTGCTCCATGACGAGGGTCGTGCCGGCGGCCTGGTCGATCGCGACCGCGGCGACGCTCGGCGCCACCGGGGTGCGGACCGCGTCGCGCTGCACGGCGTTCGCGACCACGACCGGGACGGTCACCGGGATCGTCAGCGACTCGAGGGCCGCGAGCACGCGGTTGTCGGCCGCGACGAGCACGATCGCGGCGACGTCCTGGGCGAGCAGCGTGGTGAGCGCGCCGGACAGGTCGGCGGGCCGAGGGGCGTCGGGCAGCGTGGACAGCAGCACGTGGTAGCCGGCGGACCGTGCGGCGCGTTCGAACCCGATCGAGGTGCTCGACGGCCCGTACAGCGCGTCGCCCGCGGTGATGATGCCGAGCGCCCGGCTCCGTCCGCCGGCGAGGGCCCGGGCGGCGGCGCGGGGCCGGTAGCCGAGCGCCGTCACGGCGTCGGTGACCTGCGAGCGGAACTGCTCGCGGACCGTCGGGTCGCCGTTGATCACCCGGGACACCGTCTGGTGGGAGACGCCCGCGCGCTCGGCGACGTCGAAGATCGTGGGGGCCTTGCGGCGTCTGCCGCCGGCGCTCCCGAGCGCGGTCGTGGTCGTCACGTGGCTGAGCGTACCGCCCGGGTCGTCCGGCTCCGCAACCCCTCCGAGCGGTGGCGAGCGGGCCCCGGTGCCCGCTGCGCGAAGCCGCACGCCCCGCCGGAACATCCCGTCACCGCGACGGGGGAGTTGACACCCCGGCACGGAACACCCCATCATGTGAGCGCTCACACGAGCACATCCCAGCGGGGCACAGCAGCCCCAGCACCTGAGCGCGTCGACGTCGACGCGAGAGGAACAGAGGTACTTCGATGATGAAGCGCAGGATCATCGCGGGGGTCGCGGCCCTCGGCATCGCGTTCTCCCTGGCAGCATGCTCGGCCGGTGGCCGTGGTGCGACCGACAGCGGCGCCGGCAGCGGCGACAACAAGGGCGCGCTCGTCGGCGTGGCCATGCCCACCAAGGTCTCCGAGCGGTGGATCAAGGACGGCGACGCCGTCAAGAGCGACCTCGAGAAGGCCGGCTACAAGGTCGACCTCGAGTACGGCGACAACAAGGTCCAGCAGCAGGCCCAGCAGGTCAGCAACATGATCACCAAGGGCGCGAAGGTCCTGATCATCGCGTCGATCGACGGTGGCGCCCTGTCCGACCAGCTCGACGCCGCCGCCAAGGCCGGCATCAAGGTGATCTCGTACGACCGCCTGCTCACCGGCAACAAGAACGTCGACTACTACGTGTCGTTCGACAACGAGAAGGTCGGCGTCGACCAGGCCAACTCGCTGCTGACCGGCCTCGGGCTGCTCGACAAGGACGGCAAGAAGACGGACGAGAAGGGTCCGTTCAACATCGAGGTGTTCGCCGGCTCGCCCGACGACAACAACGCCACGTTCTTCTTCAACGGCGCGATGAAGACCCTCAAGCCGTACCTCGAGGACGGCACGCTGAAGATCGGCTCCGGCCAGGACGGCTTCACGCAGGCCGCCACGCAGCAGTGGGACCCGGCGACCGCCAAGGCCCGCATGCAGAACCTCGTCGCGAAGTCGTACTCCGGCGGCACCAAGCTCGACGGTGTCCTGTCGCCCTACGACGGCATGTCGATCGGCATCATCTCGGCCCTGCAGGGCGCCGGCTACGGCTCGGGTGACCGTCCCCTCCCGGTGATCACCGGTCAGGACGCCGAGGCCGCCTCGGTCAAGTCGATCATCGCGGGCCAGCAGTACTCCACCATCTACAAGGACACGCGCAAGCTCGCGAAGCAGTCCGCGACGATGGCCGAGGACCTGCTCGCCGGCAAGAAGCCCGAGGTCAACGACACCAAGAGCTACGACAACAAGGTCAAGGTCGTCCCGACCTACCTGTTCCAGCCCACGGTCGTCACGAAGGACAACTACAAGGAAGTCCTCGTCGACTCGGGGTACTACACCGAGGCCGACCTCAAGTAGGTCCTGCCCCATCTGACGGACAGGAGGCGCGGTGCCAGCGCGCACCGCGCCTCCTGTCCGTCTCCACCAGCGCGCGCACGCGCGCACGACGGAAAGGCGTCCACATGGCGGACACCATCCTCGAGATGCGGGACATCACCAAGACCTTCCCCGGGGTCAAGGCCCTGCAGGGCGTCAGCATCGAGGTCGAGCGCGGTCAGGTCCACGCGATCTGCGGCGAGAACGGCGCGGGCAAGTCCACGCTGATGAAGGTCCTGTCGGGCGTCTACCCGCACGGCTCCTTCGACGGTGAGATCCTGCTCGACGGTCAGCCGGTGAAGTTCGGCTCCATCAACGACTCCGAGGCCGCGGGCGTGGTGATCATCCACCAGGAGCTCGCGCTCAGTCCCTTCCTCTCGATCGCCGAGAACATCTTCCTCGGCAACGAGCGCGCCACCGGCGGGCTCATCGACTGGAACAAGACGAACCTCGAGGCCGCGGCGCTGCTCAAGCGCGTCGGGCTCAAGGACAACCCGGTCACGAAGATCGTGGACATCGGCGTCGGCAAGCAGCAGCTCGTCGAGATCGCGAAGGCGCTGTCCAAGGAGGTGAAGCTCCTCATCCTCGACGAGCCCACCGCCGCGCTGAACGACGACGACTCCGAGCACCTGCTCGAGCTGATCCGCACGCTGCAGGCCGAGGGCATGACGGCGATCATCATCAGCCACAAGCTCAACGAGATCAAGGCGATCGCCGACAAGGTCACGATCATCCGCGACGGCCAGACCATCGAGACCCTCGACATGCACGCCGGCGAGGTCTCCGAGGACCGCATCATCCGCGGCATGGTCGGTCGCGACCTGTCCAACCGGTACCCGGAGCACGAGCCGAAGATCGGCGAGGAACTCCTGCGCATCGAGGACTGGACCGTCCACCACCCGCTCGACGCCTCGCGCGAGATCATCCACCAGGCCAACCTCACGGTCCGCGCGGGCGAGATCGTCGGCATCGCCGGGCTCATGGGCGCCGGCCGCACCGAGCTCGCGATGAGCGTCTTCGGCCACTCGTACGGCGCCGGCATCTCGGGCACCGTCTACAAGCGCGGCGTGCCGATCAAGACGAACACCGTGACCCGGGCGATCGACAACGGCATCGCCTACGCGACCGAGGACCGCAAGCGCTACGGCCTGAACCTCATCGACGACATCAAGCGGAACGTCTCCGGCTCGGCGCTCGGGAAGCTCGCGCAGTGGGGCTTCGTGAACGGCTCGAAGGAGACGACCGTCGCCGGCCAGTTCCTGAAGAGCATGAACATCAAGGCGCCGTCGGTGAACGCGGTGACCGGGAAGCTCTCCGGCGGCAACCAGCAGAAGGTCGTCCTGTCGAAGTGGATGTACGCCGACCCCGACGTGCTCATCCTCGACGAGCCGACGCGCGGCATCGACGTCGGCGCGAAGTACGAGATCTACACGATCATCAACCAGCTCGCGGACCAGGGGAAGGGCATCATCGTCATCTCCTCGGAGCTGCCGGAACTCCTCGGCATCTGCGACCGCATCTACACGCTCTCCGAGGGCACGATCACCGCTGACGTGCCCCGCTCCGAGGCCACGCCCGAGGTCCTCATGCAGTACATGACCCAGGAACGGGAGACCACCGTCAAATGAACGCGCTCAAGTCCGCCGCCGGCTACCTCACCGGGCAGCTCCGACAGATCGGCCTGTTCATCGCGCTGATCGTCATCGTGATCTTCTTCCAGGCGACGACCGGCGGGATCACCCTCGCGCCGATCAACGTCTCGAACCTGATCGTCCAGAACAGCTACATCCTCATCCTCGCCATCGGCATGGTGATGGTCATCATCGCGGGCCACATCGACCTGTCGGTCGGCTCGGTCGTCGCCTTCACGGGCGCCATGGCCGGCGTGATGATCACGCAGTGGGGCATCCCGTGGCCGATCGCGGTCGTCCTGTGCCTCGTGCTCGGTGGCCTCGTGGGCGCCTGGCAGGGCTTCTGGATCGCCTACTTCGGCATCCCGGCGTTCATCGTGACGCTGGCGGGCATGCTCGCCTTCCGCGGTGCGGCGCAGATCGTCCTGCAGAACCAGCAGATCTCACCCTTCCCGGACGGCTTCCGCTCGCTCGGCTCCGGCTTCCTGCCGTCGTTCGGCACCTCGGGCTACGAGCCGCTGACGATGATCCTCGGCTTCGCGGCCGCCGCGATCATGGTCGTCGTCTCGCTGCGCGGTCGCGCCACCCGCCGCAAGTACCAGCTCGAGAGCGAGCCGCTCGTGTGGTTCCTCGTCAAGCTCGCGTTCGGCGTCGTGCTCGTCGTCTACGTGTCGCTCCTGCTCGCCAGCTACAACGGCACCCCGATCGTGCTCGTCGTGCTCGGCCTGCTCGTGGTCGTCTACTCGGTCGTCATGCGCAGCGCGGTCTTCGGTCGCCACGTGTACGCGATCGGTGGCAACGCCCTCGCGGCGCAGCTGTCCGGCGTGAAGACCAAGCGCGTCACGTTCCTGCTCTTCGTGAACATGGGCGTCATCGCGGCCCTGGCGGGCGTGGTCTTCACCGGCCAGCTCAACCTCGCCGCCCCGGGTGCCGGCAACGGCTTCGAGCTCGACGCCATCGCGGCCGTGTTCATCGGTGGCGCAGCCGTCACCGGCGGCATCGGCACGGTGCCGGGCGCGATCATCGGTGGTCTCATCATCGGCATCCTGAACAACGGCATGTCGATCCTCGGTGTCGGTACCGAGTACCAGTCGCTCATCAAGGGCCTGGTGCTGCTCGCCGCCGTCGCGTTCGACGTGTTCAACAAGCGTCGGGCCGCGTCCGCGCGCAAGTAGGGGTCTCCCCTCCCCCGGATGGAGCAGGAGACGTCGGGTCGCTGTCAGGCACCCGACGTCTCCTGCTCCATCGCTGCGTTGCGGGGGCGTCAGGACGTCAGGACCGCCCACCCCGCGGCCGGGAGGCGCAGGGTCCCGTCCCGCAGGTCGCCACCGCCCGCCTCGACCCGCGTCGCGTCGGCCGCGGGCACCTCGACCGGCTCGTCCGCCAGGTTCAGGGCGGTCACCACGGCGGCGTCCGCGGTCGCGGTCCGGAGCACGACCGCGGTGTTCGTCAGGTGCACGACGTCGGTGTGCGCCCGGTGCAGCCACGGCATCCGCCGCCGGAGTGCGACGAGCGCCTGGTACGTGCGGGTCAGGTCGGTGGGCTCCGGCGGCACCGCGGGCAGCGCCGGACGCACCGCGTCGTCCCCGCCCTCGCGCTCCTCCTTCACGGCGGTCCAGCCGTACTCGTCGCCCGCGTAGACCACGGGCGTGCCGGCCACCGTGAACAGCACCGCGGCGGCGTGCGCGGCGAACCGCTCCCCCACCGCGCTCGCGATGCGCGTCACGTCGTGGTTGCCGACGAACGTGGTGGGGACGAACGTGCCGAGCAGGGCGTCGTGCCGCTCCACAGCGTGCGCGAGCTCGAAGCAGTTCCGGTCGGCGATGCCGTGCCAGATCCCCTGCCACAGCTCGTACTGCGTGACCGAGTCCATCGTCGACGCGGTCACGATCGCCGCGGCGTCGCCGTGGATGACCTCGCCGCTGCACCAGGCGTCCGGGAAGCGTTCGCGCACGCGCGGCAGCACCCGGGCCCAGAACGCCGGCGGCACCGCGTAGGCCGCGTCGAGCCGCCACCCGTCGACCCCGCGGTCGAGCCAGTACGTCATCACCTCGACGACGAGGTCCTCGGTCGCCCGGCTGTCGTGGTCGAGGGCGACGAGGATGTCGTGCCCCTCGAAGTCGGCGACGGGCACGGGTTCGCCCGCGCTCCAGCCCGACCGGTCGACGGCGAACAGGTCGACGGTCGGGGCGTCCGGCCCCTGCTCCTCGAGGGCGCGGAACGCGGGGTGCTCCCGCCCGACGTGGTTGAACACGCCGTCGAGCAGCACCCGGACCCCACGCTCGTGCGCCGCCGCGACGAGTGCGGTGAGGTCCGACTCGTCGCCGAGCCGGGGGTCGACGCGGAAGTGGTCGACGGTGTCGTAGCCGTGGGTGCTGCTCGCCGAGACGGGGCCGAGCAGCAGGCCGTTCAGCCCGAGGTCGACCACGTGGTCCAACCAGCCCGTCAGCCGGTCGAGTCGGTGCTCGACGGGCCGCTCGTCGACGGGGGTGTCGGGGCGCACCGCGGCGTCGACCGCGCCGAGCGGGTAGACGTGCCACCACATCGCGTGCTCGACCCAGGCGGGCTCCGGCCGGGGTGCGGGGCGGCCGGGGGCGTCGTCGTGACGGTCGGTGTCGGGACGGTCGGTGTCGGTGCGCTCGGTGTCGTCGGTCACCGGGACGATGCTGCCACCCGTACCTGGGCTGTGCGCCCGGGTGGACAGCGGGACGAGGATGGACCCATGGGACGAGCGATCAGGACGGCCGCCGACGCCGAGGCGGTCGAGCAGGCCCACGGCGAGCGCACCTGCGCCGCGTGCGGGCGACGGATGCCGTCCTCGGCGGGGCCGGACACGAAGTGGTGCTCGGCGGCCTGCCGGAAGCACGGCGTCGACGCCACCGACCGGGCGCTCGAACAACGCATCGACGAGCTCCTCGCGGCGCGCGCCCGGACGGCCAGCATCTGCCCGTCCGAGGTCGCACGGTCCCTCGATCCCGACGACTGGCGGCCCCTGATGGAACCGGCACGACGGGCCGCCCGGCGCATGGTCGCCCGCGGCGAGGTCGAGATCACGCAGCACGGCAGCGTCGTCGACCCGTCGACCGCGAAGGGACCGATCCGGATCCGGCGTCCCCGGTAGGGAACACCCGTCACCCGCGGGCGTTGCAGTCGGGGATGACCTCGACCACGCGCACCACCACCGACCAGACCTCCGACCGGCCCGAAGCGCTCGTCGTGGGGGCCAGCGGCATCACCGGCTCGGCGCTCGTCGACCACCTGCTCGACCTCGGCTGGCGGGTGACGGCGCTGTCCCGCAGGCCGCTCACCCGGGACGGCGTCCGGACCGTCGCCGCCGACCTCCGCGACCCGGACTCGCTCGCCGCGGCACTCGCCGACGAGCGGCCGACCCACGTGTTCTTCACCGCGTGGCAGCGCCAGGACACCGAGGCCGAGAACATCCGCGTCAACGGCGGCATGGTCCGTGACCTCCTCGCGGCGCTCGCACACGCACCCCTCGCCCACGTCGCCCTGGTCACCGGGCTGAAGCACTACCTCGGCCCGTTCGAGGCGTACGCCGCCGGGGTCGTCCCGGACACGCCCTTCCACGAGGAGGAACCGCGGCTCGACACCCCGAACTTCTACTACGCGCAGGAGGACGAGCTGTTCGCGGCCGCCGCGCGCCAGGGCTTCACGTGGTCGGTGCACCGTTCGCACACCGTGATCGGCCACGCGGTCGGCAACGCCATGAACATGGGCCTCACGCTCGC
This sequence comes from Curtobacterium sp. MCBA15_004, assembly GCF_001865055.2. Classification (NCBI taxonomy): domain Bacteria; kingdom Bacillati; phylum Actinomycetota; class Actinomycetes; order Micrococcales; family Microbacteriaceae; genus Curtobacterium; species Curtobacterium sp. MCBA15_004. The sequence goes on from NZ_CP126266.1 coordinate 2,793,763, forward strand.
GGTGCAGGCGACGCTCGTCAAGGAGCTCGACCTCGACTTCGTGTTCCCCGGCAGCGCGGCCCAGTGGAACGGGCTCACCGACATGACCGACGCCGGACTCCTCGCCGAGCACATGGTCTGGGCGGCGACGAGCCCCGAGGGCGCGGACGAGGCGTTCAACGTCGTCGACGGCGACGTCTTCCGCTGGCGGTGGATGTGGCCCCGGCTGGCCGCGCACCTCGGGGTGGACCCGGCGCGGGTCGTCGGCTTCGCGGACCGGTCGCGACCGCTCGAGGAGCAGATGGCGCCGCACGTGTCCGCGTGGCCCGCGATCGCCGAGCGGCACGGCCTGGTGGAGTCGGACGTCACACGCCTGGCCTCGTGGTGGCACACCGACGCCGACCTCGGGCGCGAGATGGAGGTCGTCACCGACATGGGCAAGAGCCGCGAGGCCGGGTTCACCGGGTACCGCCGCACGGACCGCGCGTTCGCGGAACTGTTCGACCGGTACCGGGCGGACCGACTGGTCCCGTAGCCCGCGGGCCACTGCCTGGCGGTCGGCCGACCCAGCGGTCGGCCCGCGCCTGCACCGCCGGTCGTCGTACCCCGTTCTCGTGGACGGGGTACACGAACCTCCGGCTGGGCCGCGAGCGGGCGGGCGGCCCGTGGTTGTGTCTGGTGCACAGGCGCCGGGGTCCCTCGGCGGATCCCCGCAGGAAGGAAGCACCATGTCGCTCGCAGACAAGGCCAAGGACGTCACGCAGAAGGTCGTCGGCAAGGTCGAGGAGACCGTCGGCAAGCACACCGACGACGCCGAACTGACCCACCAGGGCCAGAAGGACCAGGTCATGGGCGAGGCTCGCCTCGACAAGGAGAAGGCCAAGGACGCGTTCGAGGGCAAGTGACCCTCGCTCGACCCTGACGCCCGCACCGTTCGTCGGTGCGGGCGTCCGTCGTCTCAGAACGCGTAGCGGATGCGGCAGCTCGGCAGGTGCTCGGCGACCAGCTCGCGGAACCGCTCGACGAGCTGTCCCTTCATGCCCGACCGGTACCGGACGTTCACGGCGCCGTTCTGGGACACCTTGCGCTCCTGCAGGTCCGGGCGCCACAGCAGGTCCTCGGCCTTCGGGTGCCAGCCGAGGTTGACCTCGTGCAGCGGCTCGTTGTGGGTGAGGAAGATCACCTCGGCCGCGAGCTGCGCCTTGGCCGCCGGGGACAGGACGTCGTCGACCTGCCGGAGCAGCTCGGTCCAGTCGGCTTCCCACGTGGGGGTGAGGACGACGGGCGAGAAGTTGAGGTGGACCTCGTACCCGGCCTCGACGAAGTCGTTCACCGCCGCGATCCGTTCGGCGATCGGCGAGGTGCGGATGTCGGTGACCTTGGCCGTCTCGTGCGGCATGAGCGAGAACCGGACGCGCGTGCGGCCGAGGGGGTCCCAGTCGAGCAGGTCGCGGTTGACGTACTTCGTGGCGAAGGAGGCCTTGGCGGTCGGGCTCATCCGGAACAGGTCGCACAGGTCGCGGACGTTGTCGCTGAGCACCGCGTCGACCGAACAGTCGCTGTTCTCGCCGATGTCGTACACCCACGCCTCGGGGTCGCACTGGTTCGGCTCGGTCTTCGGCCCCTGCTTCGCGATGTTCCGCGCGAGGTGCGCCGTGATCTGCTCGATGTTCGCGAACACCGTCACGGGGTTCGAGTACCCCTTGCGCCGGGGCACGTAGCAGTAGGCGCACGCCATCGCGCAGCCGTTCGCCGTGGACGGGGCGATGAAGTCCGCCGAGCGGCCGTTCGGCCGGGTGACGAGCGACTTCTTCACGCCGAGCACGAGCGCCTCGGTCTTGATCCGGACCCACCGCTGCACGTTGCGCTCGTCGCCGTGCACCTCGGGGATCTGCCAGTGCGAGGCGACCGGGACGATCGCGGCGTCCGGCCAGCGCCCGACCACCTCCTGCCCCCGGGGCAGTGCGAGCGCCGCGTCCTCGGCGTAGATGCGTCGGACGTCGAGCATCGGGCGCACGCGTGGTTCCGTCATCGGCTCCTGTCTACCGGGCACCGCCGACACCGCCTGGCAGACTCGGGTCGTGCCCGCGAGCGAACCCGACGACCACTTCTTCGTCGTCGACGGCCGTCGCTGGCGCCGCACCGACCCCGCGCTCCCCGAGGACCTCGCCGCGGCGCTCCGGTCCCACCTCGGCCGCGGGCGGGGCGGGGTCCGGCAGGCGAAGCGTGCGGGCGACGACGCCGCGCTCGCTGCGGCCCGGCACCGGAACGGCCTGGCGAAGCACGGGCTCGGCGAACGCGGTCCGGAGTGGTGGACGCGCCCCGAGGCCGACCGGGTCGCCGACGCCCGGCGGGCACTCGAGGAGCTCGACGCGCTCGACACTCTCGACGTTCCCGACTCGCACCGATCGTGACTGCGGCGATCCGCCCGCTTCAACTGGAGCGGGGTCTCGACGCTCAGGTCCATCACCGCAGCGGCCCTGCTGAGGTGACTTCGTCAGGTCAGTCGCGGATCTGGCACATCCTGCAAGCACGGTTCCGCTCTCACGACTTGAGGCACAGCTCGAGCACGGAGACCTCGTGTTCAACCTCGTGAGCCGAACTCGGAAGATCGTCGAACCGCCCCAGGAACTGCGGCGCGATGAGGTGAGCTGGTAACGGTGCTCTCCAACTGGCAAGACGGGAGACGACCAGATCGGATCGTGTTTCGATGATCGCGTCGATCTCCGAAGCGAAAGCCTCGGAGCGAGTCATGATCACTTTTTCTGCGTGCACACCGACCGCATCGACAAGCGATCCGTAGAGTCCGAATTCATCGCTCATGGTGACTTGCCCGACCCTTGGGATCACAGAACCGCTGGGGAAGTAAGGAGGGTTGCTCACTGCCACGTCGAATTCCTGCCCCCGCTCGAGGCTTCTGTAGTCGGAAAGCACGAACGCACCATGAACCACTTGATCGATCCCGTCGAAATTTTGCTCAGCAAGCCGAAGTGCGCTCTCGCTGAGGTCGAGCAGCGTGATGGCCTCCAGCCCATCGAGCGCGGCGATGAGGTTCAGTCCGACCACGCCCGAGCCGCAACCGACGTCGATCAGAGTCCGCGTCGACCCTCCAGCGAGGCGTGCGCGCGCCGCTCGCACCAGCCGGAAGGCGTCGAGCGTGATTTGATACGCACCGGGAGCCCAGACGATCCGCGTCTCCTCGAAGATGACCTCCAGTCTCAACGCAAGTCCGGACGAGACGTAGCGAACAGCGTCTGTCAGCAGAGACCGTGGGGCGCCTCGCTCGTAGCTCCTGACCAAGCGCCCTCTGTGGAACACGCGTGTCCGGACAGAGGAGAGATCCGATGTCAACTCGATCTCGATGTCGAACATCCGCCTCTCCTCACTTGAACACATCGGTCATGAGCAATGAGAAGAGCCGCATGTCCGTGCGGCCAGAACGAAGGACTCCCGCAGAGCGCAGCAGACCCTCTTCTCGGAAACCTGCTTTCTGAGCTACACGGGCTGACGCCGAGTTACCCTGCGCCACACGCAGCTCGACCCGATCGAAGCCGACCGAGAACGCGTAGTTCGACAAGGCCGCGACCGCACGGCCGGTGATGCCCTTCCCCCGCTCGTTCTCAGCCAACCAGTAGCTGACCTCTACGATGCCTTCCCTCCAATTCGGGTTCTTCAGCGACATACAACCGACGAAGGACCCGTACAAGCGAATCGCGAACTGAACCCCGGAACCGCTGAGCCGATAGGCCTCAGCACCCCCTTCGCACCAGCTACGAGCGATAGCCCGCGTGTACGGCGAAGGCAACGGAATCCAGCGATTCACCGTCTCGTCCTGACAGGCCAGGAAACAATCATCGGCGTCCTCGGCACGGAGAGGCGTGAGGGAGATCCCGTCACCGGCGTCGATCTCCTCAGCTGGGAGCACTTGCGCTTTCATCCTTGACCTCCATCAATCTCGTGGTTCTTTGCATCGCGAAGACAACCATGCACATCGCTGCGGACACAGCCGCTGCTCTGATCACCGGTGCCGGACCGATGCGCTCGGACAGCCCACCTACGACGAGGTACGAAAGCGGGAGGAGGAATGTCGAGGGGAGCATCAGCAGAGCGCTGGTCCGACCGAGCAACTCTGCAGGAATGTTTGTCTGCAGCACCGTGTCGAAGAGCACTTTTCCCAGCTCGAGACTCGCCCCGCCGATGCAGCACCCCAGGAGACAGATCGCGAGGCGCTCTTGAGCTACACCCAACAAAGCGACCCCGAAGAGGGCTACGAACAGGCTTGCGCGGACCGCTGCCCGTCCCCGCGCCAGAACCGGTGCGGACAAGGCACCGATCAGGCCGCCGATCGCGAAGGCACCGAGCACCGCCCCGAACGCACTCGCTCCCCACGCGTCTCGCACGAGTACTGGCCCGAGCACCGTCCATGCCCCGACCGCCAGAACCGTCTGCAGAGCCCCGGCCGTCGCGTACCGCCACAGCCAGCTGGTGCACAACAGAGCAGCCGCACCCTCGCGAAGGCTTCGCGCATAGGTTCGTGGAGTCAAGGCTGGCCGCTTGTCCGTCCCGCCGACGTACAGCAGCCGGCCGAGGAATAGTGCGCTCATCCCGAAAGCCGCGCAGTTCAGGAGAATCCCCCACACGGGTGCCACGATGAGCAGGAGGAGAGCTGCGAGTGCGGGTCCCGCGATCATGGTGGAGCTCCGTGCAAGAGAGGACAGGCTGTTCGCTGAAGCGAGATCGTCGCTCGCGACGATCGCAATCAGGAGCGCCCGTGCAGACGGGGAGAACACTGCCTCGGCCAAGCCAGTGACCAGAACGGCCGCGACCGCGACCGGGAAGCAGCCCGTCGATATCCCAACAGCCACGAGAAGAGTGGTCAGAACCCGCAGTAAGTCGGCCCAGATCATGAGGTTCCGTGGCTCGAGATGCACACTCAATCCCCCGAGCACGAGATAACCAAGGAAGAGACCGATCGCGCGAGCAGCGAGTATCTCCGCGACGCTCGAGGCGTCGCCGCCGTGCTCCAGCACCGCGAGACTCGCGACCACGGTCATGAGCGACGCACCCATCAGCCCCGTCACCTGACTCAACCAGAACCGCGAGAACGCCCTGTTGCGGCGCAGCAGTGCGAACTGATTCACGTGCTGGCAACCCCGATCTGCTCGTCGGCGAGCCGCAACAGGGCGTCGGTGCCGCAGTCCTGATAGGTCTTCGGCAGGTCAGCAGCGACGAAGCGGGCGGAGGAAGCCAAGATCGCCCCGAGAACACTCCGTCCGACGCTGAGGTTGGCGAGGAGCGCCTCCGATGTCCTGAAGGCGTAGCGCCCGATGTACCGCGCCTGCACTCCCTGGGGCGCGTCGCTCCTCCGCGCCCACTTCGCTTCCCCAGCCCCGATGTCCATCATGAGGGGGTCGAACTCCCCCGGCGGGAAGCGCTCGTCGTCTTCCAGGACGACTTCAGCCGACCGACTCAACCCCAGTCGAATTGTCTCTGTGAGGCGAGCCGCCGAGGAGCCGACCACCGGCAAGTTGAACCGTTCCGCGATCGCTGAGTAGCATCTCGCTCCTGCCGAGCCCAGACACAATTCGTCTGTATGCAGCACCACGACGATCTCGCCGACCGAAACTTCACGCGCGATCGATCGAGCGGGCGTATCTGCCTTCGCTACGGAGATACGCACTCCGCGGAGCCAAGGCTCGTGCTCGAAGGCAGTCAGCGCATCGTCACGGACCAGGATCGTGGTTTCCAATCCTTCAGTCTCCTCAAGCACCCACTCGAGCAACGCTCTTCCTGCGACCTGGACGAGCGCCTTCGGACCGGGCGACGAGACCCGGGTGCCGAGACCGCCCGCCAGGATGATGGCCCTCACCGGAGCGCCGAATCCATACGCGCCGTCACACCGGTGAGCAACTGCAGTGCCCGGGCATCTTTCGCAATCCGCCGGGACCGGTAGATCCGTCCCGAACTCTCGAACAAGCACTCAGCGATCCGCATACCGTTCGCCTCGAGGCTCAGGCCGGTCATGACTGCATCGATTGCTAGGTCGGCCATACCCAGACTGACGAACACCTCGGCCGCTCCGTCGATCGGAACGAGCGTCATACGACGGCGCAGGGGGTGACGTCGGATCCAGTCGCTGGCGATGTTCGGGTACTGGCTGACGACGGTGAGAGATCGGGTGACATCCTCGAGCTCTTCATCGTCGTCACGCCGCACAACGCACAACTTCGTGCGCTGGATGCCGAGGTCCTTCACCATGCGCAACTGCGACGCTGTCCCCGACTCGACGACGTAGTCGTGCGCGGAGACGCACGCATCCAGGGCGCCGCTCGCTACTAACCTCGGAAGGTCCGTGGATCTGGCGAGGACGACCAGGATTCCGTCTGCACGGAAAGTGAGACTCCTACTGTCGGAGCCCCATCCCTTCCAGTCGAGAGCCTCCCGCACTTCCGCACGCAACCTGCCCTGGTTCGGCACCCCGAATCGTAGAGCCTCTCTTCGCTCGACGCGTGGCAGATCAAGGAACGATCTCGCTTCACTCATCCACACTTCTTTCTATCTCGAACACCTCGCGCAAGTACGCCAGGCGATCGGTACCGAAGATGACCACTCGCACCGAGCCGATGTCAGGCCCTGCGTCGCCGGGCACTGCGAACAACACATCACTCGGCCGCTCTTCGAAACGTTCGCTCTGTTCGACGACCGGAACTCTCCTCGACTTGTCGCGAACTTGTACGAAGACAGTCCCCGATGTCGTCTCGTCGGACATCGGTAGGCGCACCAAGTGACGTCCACCAGCCAGTACAGGTCTGTCCACATCCAAGAAGGTCGCGGGACCATCGCCCTGGGCGGAAGCCCGCTTGACGCCGCAACCGCTGCACCAAGAGATCAACCAGCGCTGCGCCACACCGCTCGTCGTTTGCCAGACCGTCCCCGAACACATGGCGCAGAATCGTCCGGAATGTGTCGAGCTGCTCGGTGCGAGCCGCGCTCTACCGATCATCGCTTTCTGGAGAACGTCTCCGTGACCCGATCCTGACCCGAGTAGGCCCTCTTCGACGCAGTGCTCCCAGCCAGTCCTGATCGCGCGATGAATGCGATCGCGCAGGTCGGCCTGCGGCGTCGCTGCGGAGAAGTATGCTCTCGTCTCCAGTGTCGCGAGCCCGGATATCAACCTCCCCTGCTCCGCAAGTCGTCGGCCAAGCGCGCTGTTGGCGCCCACGTGCGCAACGGCGGCCAGGATGACTTCTTCGATGGCCCGTAATCGCTTCACCTGAGACGGCGCTCTCGTCGGGAAGGACCGTGGCAGGTTCGACGAGGCGTCCGGGTGTTCTTCGGCCTCGTCCCCCCCAGCGGGCACCAGGAGGACGTACGCGCCATCCACCTCCGGTAGATCGTTCAAGTTCTGGACGATCTTCTCGACCGAGTCACCGGCCATCCAGCTGTCCTCGATGACAGCGATCTGCCTTCGGTTGACGATCACCTGCCTCGTCGAAGCAACCACCTTCGAGAAGCCAGCTTCAAGGAGCGTCCACGCGAGACTCAGGCCCGGCGAGCCGAGCTGGGCTGCGAGGTTTGCGCTGTTGCAAGAAAGGAGGAAACACACGTCGCCTCGCATGTTCGCCGCAAACTTCACGCAGCGCACCGCTCGCGATTTTCGGCACGCCCCGCCTGCTCTGCAGCCGTCAGCCGCGCTGTCCGTGCCCACCGAGACGCGCGCGCCACACAGACACGAATCGCCGAGCAGGAGATGCAAGCCGTCGCCGTGGCCGGCAAGCAAGTACCCTCGCTCGGCCCGAGAAGCACGCCCTCGCAGTTCGAAGCGCGACTGCCAGTTCGGCGGGGGCGCCGTTGCAACGGCGAGAGCGCCGCCTGGAAGCCGGACTCGGACGTACGGGGGCTTGGAGTCGCGTCTTGCTCGAGATGCAACACCCTCCAGCTCATCGAAGGTCAGCCGCACTTCCATCGCCTCAGACTGCACGATCACTGCCGATCGCCTCGATCCTCGACAGAAGACCGTCGCCAACACTTCGCACCGTCAACAACTGCCTCCCGTAACGTTGCTGGAACCGGTTGGTGACGAAATCACCTACACGGCAATCGTCGACCGCTTCTCGCCGGGCCTGGATCGGTAGGACGGAAAGGCGAGATGCGTTTGCACGCATCTCATCGACGTACCCGCTGTCGACGAGATCGACATTGGCATCCCGAATCCCCCTGGCGGCGGGGCGCACCGCGAGCCCAGGATTTCGGGTCAACGCTGTCAGCGGTAGACGAACAGCTCGGGCGGCGAAAAAGTTGAGGTGCACTGGCCGCCCTCGCCCATCGCACCACACTCGGCCGCGGCGACCCGAAAGGGCGCTGAGCCAAAGCCTGCTCGCTTCGGAGTCGACGGCGTCGAACACGTCCAGGAGCTTCGGTGCCCCCGCATCGATACGGCAGTCTTCGTGCGGCATCTCGGACAGGCGGACGGTGATCTCTACCTGAGTCAGCTCGTTGTCGACCCCCGGGCCGGCCACGATCACATCAGCGGCCCGGATCTGGTCGGCGTCGATCACGAGACGAATTGCAAGTGCTTCGAGCAAGGGACTCGTCAAGCCCTCATGAGAAGCCTCGCCCAGTATGTCTCCCCCCGCATCGACCAGAACCACGCGCTCGTGGACGTCCTTCGAGACCAACGCGTTCAACACGCCGGCGGACCAGGACAAGTCGTCGACATCGAGCAGGTGCAAGCTCCCGGGTAGGTTCTGGGCCAGAGTGCGCACCTGATCCCACCTGCCGTCGATGGTGAACGTCTCAGGGTCGACCCGGCCATGAGCCGCTCGGTCTACCCCATGCAGTGCCGACCATGGGCTGTAGCCGGCAGACAGAGCGTCACGACGCCAAGCGAACGTGACAAAACTGTCGATCGGACTCACCTCAGAAAGGGCGGCAGCGACGATGAGATCGCCCGGCCCTCCGGCGGCCATGTACACGGTCACTGTTCTCCCCAGTGGTAGGGCGGCTCGCTCCCCGTGTCGTGGAGGGGAGCGAGCCGTGAATTCACCAGCTCATCAAGTTGTCCTCGGGAAGCTGTGCGATGTCGATCGACTCGATCTCCTCGATCAGCGCTTCAAGAGCGTTCTTCGTTTCCACGGCGAATCACCCCCCTTCTCCACTCGCGCCACGCTGTAGCGGCAGTCTCACCCTACTATCGTAGTACGTCACATGCCACATCTCGGTTCGTGGTCGTGGCTGCCCACGGACAGCGCGTTTGTCGAGGGGAGGTGGCGGCAGCCGTGTGGCGTCCATCGGCGGACGTCATCCTTCGTTCTCCACGACCTGGCCGGTCTGAGTGCTTCCGCCCGGCTCGGTCGAGTCGAACGGCGCCATGGAGTCGATTCGAGACGCAGAACTCAGGGTTCCCTTCGGTTGACGTCGAGCGACTCGAGCCGCGGTCGGGATCGACGCGGAATCGGAGGATGTGTCGAGCCTGGACGACCGTCAAAAGCTGCCTGGTGCACACCGCCAGAACAGTGGTCTAACAGGTCCTCCGAGACGCTCGTACACGTCGAGTCGTTCCCCGTGGTTCTGCCGGCAAGCCCCGTCTCGGTCCGAGAGGAGAGGACGTTGGACGCCGGCGAAGGTGTTGTGAGATTGGCCTCGATGGGAGAGCAGGTCCGGCTGAACCCTTCGGGCTGTGCCGATCACGCGAACCGCGCAGGCAGCTACACCCGGAGTACAGCGCTTGGTTGCCCCCGGGCGTCGGCCTACGCTCGCGCTACGCCTCGGTGTGGCCGAGGTCGGGCTCGGTGAGCAGGCACACCCGGCGTGCGGCCGACGCGTGCACCTCGAACACGACGACCTCGTTGCGGCCGGCCCGCAGCACCGGACCCGGCACGGCGAGGGTCCGCTGCGGCCCGCGCGACCAGTACCGGCCGAGGCAGAACCCGTTGACCCAGGCGACGCCCTTCCGGAAGCCGTCGAGCGACAGGTACCGGTCCCCCGGCTCCGCGAGCTCGAACGACCCTGCGGCGAACACCGGCCCGGCGAGCACGTCGCCGTCCGTCGGGACCGCCTCGGCGAGCAGCGACAGCGCGGCGGGGGCGATCGGGTCGAGGGCGAGCGGTGACGCGGTCCACCGGGCGACCGGGACCCCGTCGACGGCGACCCCGCCGACCAGGCCCTTCGGCTCGCCGATGCGGGGGCCGTAGTCGACCCGCCCCTGGTCCTCGACGAGGAGCTCGAGCGTGCCGGTGACCGGCGGGAGCGCGACGGCCCGGTCGTGGTGCTCGCGTTCGAGCACGCCGACCACGACGCCGTCGACGGAGACGACCGCACGGTCGCGGACCTCGGTGCCGACGGTGAGGACGCCGCCGTCCGGCAGGTCGACCTCGGCGCGGTACAGCACGAAGCCGCTGGCCGCCCCGAGCGCGTCGAAGGTCGGCGGCTCGTCGTGCGTCGACCAGTCGGTGAGCGCGGGTAGCAGGGAGCGCAGCGACGCGACCCGGTCGAGGCGGACGGCGACGTCCGCGGCGGGCGCGGGGCGCGCCTCCCGGCCGGTGCCGGACGCACCCGGTGCCGACGCGACCGGTGCCGACGCACCCGGTGCCGACGCGACCGGTGCCGACGCACCCGGCGCGGAGCCAGCTGCTCCGGATGCCAGCGCGGCGGGCGCGTCCTCGTCCAGGTGACCGGACCCGCCCGGCTGCATCGAGGCGGGCAGCGGCGGGACGGGCGCGTAGCGCTCGATCACCGCGCGGAACGCGTGGAACTTGTCGGTGGGGCGACCGGCTTCGTCGAGCGGTGCGTCGTAGTCGTACGACGTCGCGATCGGCCGGTAGACGCCCTTGTCGTTCGCGCCGTTCGTGAAGCCGAAGTTCGTGCCCCCGTGGAACATGTAGATGTTCACGGAGCCGCCGGCGGCCAGCAGGACGTCGAGGTCTTCGGCGCTCGCGGACGCGGGCGTGGTGTGGTGGTGCTCGCCCCAGCTGTCGAACCAGCCGTCCCAGAACTCCGAGCACATGAGCGGACCGGTGGGCTGGGCCTGGCGCAGGCGGGCGAGCCGCTCGGTGGACCGCGAGCCGAAGGACCCGGTCTTGTGCAGCGACGGCAGCGACCCGTCCTCGAGCATGGTGCCCATCGGCTGGTCGACGCTCGTGAACGGCACGGTCAGCCCGACGTCGCGGTGCATCTGCTCGAGCTTCGTCAGGTACACGGGGTCGGAGCCGTACGCGCCGTACTCGTTCTCGACCTGCACGAGCACGATCGGCCCGCCCTGGTCGACCTGCCGCGGGACGAGCACGGGGGCGAGCTGCTCCAGGTACTGCCGCACGGCGGCCAGGAAGCCGGGCTCGTCGCGGCGCACACCCACGGTGCCGTCCGCGAAGAGCCAGTACGGCAGGCCGCCGTTCGACCACTCGGCGCAGATGTACGGGCCGGGGCGGACGATGGCGTGCATGCCCTCGGCGGCGACGAGGTCGAGGAACCGCCCGAGGTCGAGTCCGCCGGTCAGGTCGAACTCACCGGGACGCGGCGCGTGGGCGTTCCACGCGACGTAGGTCTCGATCGTGTTGAGGCCCATGAGCCGGGCCTTGCGGATCCGGTCCTGCCACAGGTCGGGGTGGACGCGGAAGTAGTGGATCGCGCCGGAGAGCACCCGGTGCGGCTCGCCGTCGAGCAGGAAGTCGGTGTCGCCGATGGCGAAGCGCATGGTGTGACCCTCTCAGGGATCGGGGCCGTGCGGAAGATCCGCACGGCCCCGAGGTGGTGGTGGGACGTCTTACTTGCTGGTGACCGTGAAGCCCTGGTCGTTGCCGTACTTCACGAGGGCCTTCTGCCAGGCCTCGAGCCCGCTCTCGAGCGAGGTGCCGTTCTCGTACGACTGGCCGACGGTGTCCGCGTAGACGCTGTTCGCGTACACCTGGTAGGGCAGGTAGGTGAAGTCGGTGGCCGAGGTCTTCGACGCGTCGACGAGCACCTTGTTGATCTCCTGGCCGCCGAAGTACTCCGGCTTCTCCTGCAGGAACGCGCTGGAGTCGAGGTCGGCGGTGGTCGACGGGAAGCCGCCGGACTCCATGAAGACCTTCGTCGACTCCTTGGACGAGTTGAGCCACTTCAGGAAGCCCGCGGCGAGGGCCGGGTTCTTCGACTGCTTCATGACCGCCTCGGCGCTGCCGCCGTTGCTCGCGGTCTGTGCCTGGCCGCCGTCGTACGTCGGCATCGGGGCGACGCGCCAGTCACCCTTCGACTCGGGGACGCTGGCCATCAGGTTGCCGGGCATCCAGGCGCCGGTGATCATCGTGGCGATCTGGCCGTTGCCGAGCTGCTTGTACCAGTCGTCGGTCCAGCCGGTGGTCTTCGACAGGAGCCCCTGCTCGACGAGCTGGTCCCAGGTCTTGGTCCACTTCTTGGTGCCGGCGTCCTCGAGGTTGATCGTGACCTGGTCGCCCTTCGTGGTGAAGGGGGTGCCGCCGGCCTGGGCGATCATGCTCGTGGTGAAGCCGGCGTCGCCGGAGTCCGCCGCGATGTACTTCGACGGGTCGGCCTCGTGCAGCTTCTTCGCCGCGGCGACGTACTCGTCCCACGTCTTCGGCACGGCGATGCCGTACTGGTCGAAGACCTTCTCGTTGTAGAACAGCGCCATGGGGCCGGAGTCCTGCGGCAGGCCGTAGACCTTGCCGTCCATCGCGACGTTGCTCCAGGTGCCCTTCGAGAACTTGCTCTCGAGCTTGTCGAAGCCGTACGACTTGAGGTCGACGAGCGAGTCCGACAGCGCGAACTGCGGCAGGGCGTAGTACTCGACCTGCGCGACGTCGGGGGCGCCCGAGCCGGCCTTGATCGTGTTCTGCAGCTTCGTGTACTGGTCGGCACCGGTGCCGGCGTTGACGATCTTGACCTTCACCTTGGGGTACTGCTTCTCGAACGCGGCGACCTGGTCCTTGGCCGAGGGGGTCCAGGACCAGTACGTCAGCGTGCCGCCGTCCTTGAGTGCCTTGTCGATGTCGCCGGACGAGCCGCCGGCGGACGAGCCACCGGAGGCGCAGGCCGCGAGGGCGATGGCGGCGGTGACGCCGATGGCGAGGGCGCTGAACCCGCGCCGGATGCGCTTGTGCATGGTGCCTTCCACTTCTTCGTGATCGGGGATGTTCCGTGGTGCAGGTGGTGCGCCGGTGCCGGACCGGCCGCACCGCGGGCGGTGCGGACGCCGGCCGGCGCCGGGTCGTGCGGTGGTGCTGCGGTGCGGTCCGGGGCGGACCGGCACCGTGCCTCCCGGCCGACGGTCCGAGGTGGACCGGCAGCCGGGTGGCGGGATCAGGCCTTGACGGACCCGGCCGCGAGGCCGGACTGCCAGAAGCGCTGCAGGAAGAGGAACGCGACCACGATCGGGATGATCGTGAGGAGCGATCCGGTGACGACGAGGTTGTAGATCGGCTGCGCGCCGGAGCCGGTGGCCTGCGCGTTCCACTGGTTCAGGCCGACGGTCAGCGGGTACCACTTCGGGTCGCTCAGCATGATGAGCGGCAGGAAGTAGTTGTTCCAGGTCGCGACGACCGCGAACAGCAGGACCGTCACGACGCCCGGGGCGAGGAGCTTGAGCGCGATGGTGAAGAAGATCCGGAACTCGCCGGCGCCGTCCATGCGGGCGGCCTCGATGAGCTCGGTCGGGATCGCGTCGATCGCGTAGGTCCAGATCAGGTACATGCCGAACGGGCTGATCAGCGACGGCAGGATGATCGCCCACGGGGTGTTCGTCAGGCCGAACTGCGAGAACAGCAGGAAGGTCGGGACGGCGAGGGCGGTACCGGGCACCGCGATCGCGCCGAGGACGACCGCGAACACCGCGCGGCGGCCGGGGAACTGGAACTTCGCCATGCCGTACCCGGCGACCGTCGCGAGCAGGGTCGCACCGCCGGCGCCGACGACGACGTACAGCAGCGTGTTGCCGAGCCACTGGACGAAGATGCCGTCGTCGTAGGTCAGCGTGTCGACGATGTTCTGCCAGAGGGTGAAGTCGCCGCCGAACCACAGGCCGAAGGTCGACAGGAGCGACGACTGCGTCTTCGTGCTGTTCACGAGCAGGTAGAACAGCGGCGCGAACGAGTAGACGACGAAGACCACCATGACCGCGGTCAGCAGGCCGGAGCGCTTCACCTTGCGTCCGTCGACGGGCTTGCGGGCCTTCCGGGAGGCGCGGCTCGTCACGGTGCGCGGGTCGCGCTGCGTCGTGGTCGCCTCGGTGACGGTCGCCGGGCCGGCGGGGTGCTGCAGGGTGCTCATCGGTTCTCCTGGCGGGTTCCGCGGACCTGGACGACGTAGGCGATCACGGCGGTGATGACGCCCATGACGATGGCGACCGTGGCGGAGTAGTTGAACTGCTGGCCGCTGAAGGACAGCGAGTAGGCGTACATGTTCGGGGTGAAGGCGCTGCCGATGACGTTCGGGGCCAGGGTCTTCAGCAGGTTCGGCTCGTTGAAGAGCTGGAAGCTGCCGATGATCGAGAAGATCGTCGCGATCACCATCGGGCCGCGGAGCGCGGGGATCTTGATCGAGAACACCGTGCGCATCGGGCCGGCACCGTCGAGCTCGGCGGCCTCGTACAGCTCACCCGGCACCGTGCGGAGCGCGGCGTAGAAGATGAGCATGTTGTAGCCCAGGAACTCCCACGTCACGACGTTGCCGATCGAGGTGAGCACCCAGTCCGGGCTGAACGGCTGCAGCAGGTCGATGCCCATGGCCTGGTTGGCGGCACCGGTCAGACCGAACTGGTTGCCGTAGATGAAGCCCCAGATGAGCGCCGCGACGACACCGGGGACCGCGTAGGGCAGGAACACCGCGATGCGGAAGAAGCCGGTCCCCCACAGGCGGGCACTGTCGAGCGCGAGGGCGGCGACGAGCGCGAGGCCGAGCATGATCGGGACCTGCACGACGAGGAACAGCGCGACGCGGCCGAGGCCGGACCAGAACTTGGCGTCCTGGAACAGCTGCACGTAGTTGGCGAACCAGACGAACTGGTTGCCGCCGATGAGCTGGTCGCGGAACAGACTGAGCCAGAGCGCGTAGCCGATCGGGACGATGAGCATGGCCACGAGGACCACGACGAAGGGGCCGACGAAGAGCCAGCCGGTGAACCGCCCCCGGGGCTTGGGGCGGCGAGCGGTCGGCCGCGGGGCGGAGGCCGCCTCGGCCGGACGCGCTGCGAGCGTGCTCATGTGACTCCCTCGTCTGGTGCGTTCGTGTGCCGACCGGGTCCGGTGCTGCTCGGTCCGTGGTCGGGGGACGTCGATGTTGACGTCAACATCGAACGTCGGAACCGTAGCATGGCAACGTCAACATGCGCTACCGTTCGGGAGTCCTGCGCCGTCGCGGGTCGGCACGGAACCCCGTCCGCACCCGTCACTGCCCCGCCCCACCAGCCCCGAGGAGCGCCCGTGTCGACCGACCTGACGGCTGGCCGCCGTGCGCCGTCGATGGCCGCCGTGGCCGAGGCCGCCGGTGTGTCGATGCAGACCGTGTCCCGCGTCGCGCGGGGCTTCGACAACGTCAGCCCGGACACCCGCGACCGCGTGCAGCGGGCGATGGACGAACTCGGCTACCGGCCGAACCGCGCCGCCCGGGCCCTGCGCTCCGGACGCTTCCGCACCATCGGCGTGATCATGTTCTCGCTCGCGTCCTTCGGCAACATGCGCACGCTCGAGGCGATCGCCGAGGCGGCCGTCGCGGCGGACTTCACCATCACGCTGCTGCCGATGGCGTCGCGCACCGAGGAGGGCGTCCGCTCGGCCTTCTCGCGCCTGCACGAACAGGCCGTCGACGGCGTCGTGATCATCATCGAGTCGCACATCATCGACACTGCCGAGGTCGTGCTGCCCGACGGCGTGCCGATGGTCGTCGTCGACTCCACCGGCACCACCGACCACCCCTCGATCGACACCGACCAGGCCGACGGCGCCCGGCAGGCCACGCAGCACCTGCTCGACCTCGGGCACGAGACCGTCTGGCACGTCGCCGGGCCGACCTCGTCGTACTCCGCCGCCCGCCGGCTCGCCGCGTGGCAGGACACGCTCGAACGTGCCGGCCGTCCGGTCCCGCCGGTGTTCCACGGCGGCTGGACGACCGAGCACGGCTACCGGGCGGGCCTCGAGATCGCCGACCGACCCGAGGTGACCGCGGTGTTCGCCGCGAACGACCAGACCGCGCTCGGGGTCCTGCGTGCGGCGCACGAACGGGGTCGCGCCGTCCCGTCGTCGTTGAGCGTCGTGGGGTTCGACGACTCCCCCGAGGCCGACTCGTTCTGGCCGCCGCTCACCACCGTGCACCAGTCCTTCGACGAGGTCGGGCGGCGCGCGGTCGCGAACCTGCTCGACCAGATCGACGGCGTCCCGGTGCGGGGCGAGACCGACCTGGTGCCGGTCCGGCTGGTCGAACGCGCGAGCACGGCACCGCCGCAGGGCTGAGCGGTGCCGCCGCGGGGCGAGCGGCTCGGCCGCGGGGCTGAGCGGCACCGCCGCAGGGCTGAGCGGCGCCGGCGCGGGGCAAGCCGGCAACGGCGCGGGGCCGATCGGCACCGCCGCGGGGGCGGTCGGCGCCACCCGTCCCCTAGGCTCGTCGGATGGAACTCGTCGCCCCCGCCACCCGGTACTTCCCGTCGTTCCGCCGCGCCCTCGACGAGTGGGACGGCGCCCACCAGGACGGTGCCGGCATCCGCGACGCCGACGCCCTGACCGACCGCGCGGGCTTCGACGAGTGGGTCGGGCAGCTCCTCGACGAGGAGACCACGCCCGCGAGCCCGAACCACGTGACGTGCACGTACCGCTGGCTCGTCGAGGGCGACGAGTACCTCGGCAGCATCGCCCTCCGGCACGAACTGAACGACTTCCTCCGCGAGACCGGTGGCCACGTCGGCTACGGCGTCCGTCCCTCCGCCCGCGGTCGGGGCCTGGCCGCCGAGGCACTCGCCCGGGTCGTCGTGCTGGCCGCCGAGCGCGGCATGCCCGAGCTCCTGGTCACCTGCGACGCCGCGAACCCCGCATCCCGCCGCACGATCCAGCGCGCCGGCGGCCGCCTGCAGGACGAGGTCCCCGGCCCCGACGACCACCGGCTCCAGCGCTGGTGGATCCGCACCGGCGCGCGCCACGCACCGGACGTCGACACGGTCGACATCGTCGGCGGACCCGAGCCGCTCACGGTCGGCATGCACGAGCACGACCCGGCGTGGGCCGACCGCTACCGGGAGCACCGCGACCGGATCACCGCGGCGCTCGCGGACCTGCCGGTCCAGGTCGAGCACATCGGGTCGACGGCGGTCCCCGGGCTGGCCGCCAAGCCGATCGTCGACATCGTCGTCGCGGTCCCGGACGTCACCGACGAGGACGCCTGGCTGCGCCCCCTGCTCGACGCCGGGTACGAGCTGCGCGTCCGCGAACCGGGCCACCGGCTCGTCCGGACGCCGACCCGCGACACCCACGTGCACGTCTACGACCGCGGCGCGACGGCGATCGAGGACTACCTGCTCCTGCGCGACCAGCTGCGCCGCGACCCCGACGACCGGCAGCGGTACGAGGCGGTGAAGCGCGCGCTCGTGGAGCGCACGTGGGACGACACGAACGCGTACGCCGACGCGAAGACCGAGGTCGTCACGGCGATCCGGGAGCGGGCCCGCGCGGCGCGGTGACGTCGGGGTCGCGCACGGCGGGGACGTCGGAGCGGCGGGCGTCCGGACCGAGCGGGCCGGACGACCGGGACGACCGGACCGGGAGGGCCGGGAGGGCCGGGAGGGCCGGGACGGGTGGCCGCGGTCCGTGCGACGGACCGCGGCCACCGAGCACCGGGCGTGACCCGAACACGGACCCCGGCACCCGCCGCGCCGCCGGGACCTGATCCTCCACTGCGACGCTGCCGTTGCGAGGATGCCTCCGGCGGACGCCCGGGTCAAGTCCGGACTGCGCCCAGCGGACGCTCAGACCGCGATCGGCCTGCGCGCACAGCGGAAGGGCGCCGGCCCGCTCGCGCGGACCGACGCCCTCCGTGCTCACTCGACGCTCACCGTGGCGCTCGCCGAGGCACCTGTGCACCGTGCCCGGGCGGACCGGGCACGGTGGGGTCAGCCGATCGACACCGCGGTCCAGGAGACCGGCGGCAGCTCGATCGTGACGGTGTCGCCCTCGCGACGGACCGTCTCGTTCGTGCGCAGTGCGACCCGCTCGCGGTTCCCGAGGTCGTTGACCGCGTGCACGTCGTCGTCCCACACGCCCTCGGCGTGCACGTCACCCTCGACGCCGATGCCGGCGAGGTCGATCGTGACCGTGGTGGACTCGGTCTGGCTGCGGTTCACGAGGAACACCGCGGCCGTGCCGTCCTCGACCGTCGCGGCCGAGTCGACGACGGGGACCTCGCCGTACTTGCCGCCGTCGACGGTGTCACCGGAGGCCTTGACCTGCAGCGACGTGCCGTTCGCCAGACGCGAGGTCAGCGAGAACGGGAAGAACGTCGTCTGGCGCCAGGCCGGACCACCGGGCTCGGTCATGATCGGGCCGATCACGTTGACGAGCTGCGCGAGGCTCGCCGACGCGACGCGGTCGGCGTGGCGGAGCAGCGAGATGAGCAGCCCACCGACGACGACCGCGTCGGCGACCGTGTAGACGTCCTCGAGGAGGCGCGGGGCGACCGGCCAGTCCTGCAGTTCGAAGGTCTTCTGCTGCGCCTCCCAGCGCTTGATCGACCAGACGTTCCACTCGTCGAACGAGATGTCGATCCGCTTGTCGGACTTCTTGTGCGCCTTGACGTGGTCGGCGGCGGTCGTGACCGTGTCGATGAAGTGGTCCATGTTCACGCCCGAGGCCAGGAACGAGGACATGTCGTCGTCCTCCTCGTAGTAGGCGTGCGCCGAGATGTAGTCGACGTCGTCGTAGGTGTGCTCGAGGACCGTGCGCTCCCACTCGCCGAACGTCGGCATCGACGCCCCGGAGGACCCGCACGCGACGAGCTCGAGGTCGGGCTGGATCTGCCGCATGGCCTTCGCGGTCATCGCGGCGAGCTTGCCGTAGTCCTCGGCGTTCTTGTGGCCGAGCTGCCACGGGCCGTCCATCTCGTTGCCGAGGCACCACATCTTGATGGCGAAGGGCTCATGACGGCCGTTCGAGCGGCGGTACTCGCTCAGCGCGGTACCGGCGTCGATGTTCGCGTACTCGAGGAGCTCGATGGCCTCCTGCGTCCCGCGCGTGCCGAGGTTCACGGCGAGCATGAGCTCGGAACCGACCTGGTCGAGCCAGTGCTGGAACTCGTGCAGGCCGACCTCGTTCGTCTCGGTGGAGTGCCACGCGAGGTCGAGGCGACGGGGGCGCTGCTCGACCGGGCCGACGCCGTCCTCCCACTTGTAGCCCGACACGAAGTTGCCGCCCGGGTAGCGGATGGCCGAGACGCCGAGCTCCTTGACGAGCTCGACGACGTCCTTCCGGAAGCCGTGCTCGTCGGCGGTCTCGTGCGCGGGCTCGTGGATGCCGTCGTAGACGTGACGACCGAGGTGCTCGACGAACCCGCCGAACAGCCGACGGCGCACCGGCCCCACGGTGAACGCGCTGTCGAGGACGAGGTGAGTGCGAGGCATGGATCTCCTTCGATCTGCTGGGGGCTGGTGCTGCACGTGGCGGGAGCGGGTCACGCGTGGGGAGGTCCGATCGGCGTCCGTCGGCCTGCGTGAGCGCTCACGACACGGACGACGCTAGCGGCTCGGGGCCGGACACGGAAGGGGACGCGCACGGTCGTCGTGACGTTCACGAAAAGGCTGGCGCGACGTCCGACCCAGCACTAGTGTGAGCGCTCACGGAGCACCGACCCTGCTCCGCTCGGCCCGTCCCGATGGAGTGATGCCATGCCGATCCGATCCGTTGTACCCACCCCGCCCCCACGCGGCGGCGCCTTCACACGGCGCAGCCTCCTCGCCGGTGCCGCAGCGGGAGCAGCGGTGCTCCCCCTCGCCGCCTGCGCCAGTCCCCTCGCCGCGGGGATCGCCGGCGCCCCGCTCAACCCGGAGACGCTCGTCTTCTGGAACCTGTTCGGCGGCGGTGACGGTCTCCGCATGCAGGCGATGGAGGCCGGCTACGCGAAGCAGCACGGCGGTTCGTCCTCGCTGCAGGCCACGACGTTCGCCTGGGGCAACCCGTACTACTCGAAGGTGACACTGGCCACCGTCGGGAACAAGCCGCCGGACGTCGCGATCGCGCACCTCACCCGGGCGAAGCCGCTCTGGGACGGCGGGCTGCTCGACGCCATCACGTCCGAGGACCTCGCGAGCGTCGGCCTCAGCGCGAGCGACTTCAACCAGAAGGCGTGGTCGGCCCAGAAGACCGACGGCAAGAACATCTGCGTCCCGCTCGACACGCACCCCTTCGTGCTGTTCTACAACGTTGACGTGTGCCAGAAGGCGGGCCTGATCGGCGCGGACGGCGAGCTCAAGGACCTGAACGGGCTCGAGGCCTTCGAGGCCGCGCTCGCCGCGGTCGCGAAGGTCACCGGCGGCACCGCGCTCAACGTCGCGAACGTGGTGCCCGAGACCGCGACCCCGTGGCGGTTCTTCTGGACGATGTACAACCAGATCGAGGGCGCGACGCCGTTCATCAGCGACGGCGGCGCGAAGCTCACCGTCAACGAGGACGCCTACACCAAGGTCACCGAGATGACCCAGAAGTGGGTGCAGAACGGCTGGATGAACAAGGCGCTCGACTACGCCACGGCGCAGTCGCTGATGTTCGACGGCAAGGCCGGGTTCTTCATGCAGGGCGAGTGGGAGATCAGCACCGCCCAGTCCATCAAGGGGCTGAAGTTCGGCATGGTGCCGATCCCGCAGCTGTTCGACAAGCCGGCCACCCAGGCCGACTCGCACACGTTCATCCTGCCGAAGAAGGACCGCACGCCCGAGCAGCGCAAGGCGCACCTGCTCTTCATCAAGCAGATGCTCGAGCAGAGCCTCACCTGGGCCGAGGGCGGGCACGTCCCCGCCTACATGCCGACGTTCGACAGCACCGCCTACAAGGACCTCAAGCCGCAGTCGAACTACGCGTCGGCCGCCGAGACCGCCGTGTTCGACGACCCCGCCTGGTACGGCGGGTCCGGCTCCACGTTCGAAGGCATCGTCGGCGCCCAGCTCGCCCTCGTGCAGCAGGGCAGCTCCACCCCGGCCAGCGCGCTCAGTGCCATCAAGGGGCAACTCCAGACCTACCTCGACACCCCGAGCCCGCTGTGATGCGGCCCGCGACCCCCTCGATCCCTGTGGCCCCCGCACGAGAGGCACGATGACGTGACCGCTGCACCCGTTCTCACCCGTCCCGCCGACGCCGCGTCGATCACCGGCCGGACCCGCTCCCGCGTCAACTCGACGAACCGCGGGCAGGGCCGCTCCGGCTGGCTGTTCCTCGCCCCGTTCGGACTCTTCTACCTGGCCTTCCTGCTGGGGCCGACGGTCTGGATGATCGTCACCAGCTTCTTCAACACCTCGACCGTCCGCACCGGGCTCGGCAGCTTCGCCGGGTTCGCGAACTACGCCGAGATGCTCGGACGCGCCGACTTCTGGTCGTCGCTCTGGCACACCCTGCAGTTCACGCTGTACACGACGCCGCCGCTCGTCATCCTGGCGTTCGTGTTCGCCGTGCTGACGAACCGGATGAACCGCGGCCAGTGGTTCTTCCGCCTGGCGTTCTTCCTGCCGTTCATCCTGCCGTCGGCGACGATCTCGCTCATCTGGGTGTTCATCTTCACGCCGTCGACCGGCCTGTGGGCGAGCCTGCAGACCGCGATCGGGATGACCCCGGGCTCCGGGATGCTGTCCAGCCCGAACACCGCGATGATCGGCGTCGCGATCGCCACGATCTGGTGGACGCTCGGGTTCAACTTCGTGCTGTACCTGGCCGGCCTGCAGGAGATCCCCCGTGAGCTGTACGAGGCCGCGGCCGTCGACGGCGCCTCGAACTGGCAGCAGATCAAGTCGATCACGCTGCCGCTGCTCGGCCGCACGACGACCCTGGTGATCCTGCTCCAGATCATCGCGAGCCTGAAGATCTTCGACCAGGTCTACCTGATGACGAACGGCGGCCCGGGCATCTCGACCCAGGTCTCGCTGCAGCTCATCACGGGCGTCGGCTTCACCGACAACCGCCTCGGTGCGGCATCGGCCGCCTCGGTGCTCCTGTTCATCGTGATCGTCGCGATCGCGGTCATCCGGCAGCTCGTCGAGCGCGCTGCCGCCAAGCGAGAGATCGGTGCCTGACATGACCGCCACCGAGAGCATCACGACCGGCCGCCCGAAGTACCGGTCCGGCGTCTCGTCGGCCGCCCCGACGAGCGCCGCGAAGATCGGCGTCAGCGGACGCGGCTTCACGATCGCGTCGGGCATCATCCTGACCGTCTTCGCGATCATCTGGCTCATCCCGAGCCTGTTCGCGCTGAAGACCTCGCTGTCCGACAACGGCGTCGCCGCACTGGGCGCGAACTCGATCCTGTCGAACTGGAACCCGACGCTGCACTCCTACGCGTCGCTGTTCCAGGCCGGGGACATCTGGAACTGGTACCTCGCCAGCGGGATCACGAGCTTGTTCACCACGGCGCTGACGGTGCTGTTCGCCTCGATGGCGGCGTTCGCGCTGTCCCGCCTGGCGTTCCGCGGCCGCAACGTCGCGTTCCTGCTCATCATCCTGGGCATCATGATCCCGACGCAGGTCCTGATCATCCCGATCTTCCAGGAGCTCAACGCGGTCAACCTGCTGAACACCTACTGGTCGGTGATCTTCCCGCAGGTACCCGCCGTGATCGCGGTGTTCATCTTCAAGCAGTTCTTCGACGGCATCCCGAAGGAGCTCGAGGAGGCCGCGCGCATCGACGGTGCGGGCATGTGGAAGATCTACTGGTCGGTCATCCTGCCGCTGTCGCGTCCGGTCATCGCCGCCGTGGCGATCCTGACGTTCGTCGGGGTGTGGAACAACCTGCTGCTGCCGCTGTTCGTGCTGTCGAACCCGGACCTCATGACGATCCCGGTCGGGCTCGCCACGGTCCAGGGCAGCTTCGGTCAGCGCTACGCGGACATCCAGGCCGGGGCGATCCTGGCGGCGCTGCCGCTCATCATCCTCTACCTGATCTTCCAGCGGCAGATCGTCGAGGGCGTGACGGGGTCCGGCCTCAAGGGCTGACGCGACCCCGGGACGGACGGGAGGCGCGGTGCCGGCTGGCACCGCGCCTCCCGTCCGTCGTCCGGTCGCGTCCACGACGTGCGGTCGCGCCGGCGGCGCGGGTCTCAGAGCGGGTCGAGGCGCCTGCGCAGCAGGCAGAACTCGTTGCCCTCGGGGTCCTGCAGGACGTGCCACGACTCCTCGCCGGTCTGCCCGATGTCGGCCGGCCGCGCACCGAGGCCGAGCAGGCGTTCCAGCTCGGCGTCCTGGTCGCGGTCGACGGGCGAGACGTCGATGTGCAGGCGGAGGGGCTGCGCCTTCGCGTGCTCGACCTTCGACAGGATGATCGTCGGGGCCGCTCCCCCGAACCCGGACTCGGGCCCGATCTCGATGCCGTCCTCGTCCTTGCCGAGTTCGACGTAGCCCAGCACGGCGCACCAGAAGCGCGACAGCTCCTCGGGGTCGTGACAGTTCAGCACCAGTTCGCTCAGTCGGCTGCTCATGCCGCGACCGTACTCGTCGCGGGACGCGGTCGACCGGAGCTCAGGCGGGGACGACCTGCCGGGCGTCGTGCTTCCAGAACCCCGAGAACGTGATGCGGTCCTTGGGCAGCCCGGCCCGGTGCAGGTGCCGACGCCCCTCGGTGGCCAGGCGGGACTCCCCCACGACGAAGGCGTACCCGCGGTCGTCGGAGGGGACGTGCCGCTGGAGTTCGGCGAGCGCCGCGTGCCCCGGGACGTCGTGCTCGGTCTCGTCGCGGACGATCCAGGTCACGACGACGCCGGCCGGCGCGTCGAGCTCGCGCACGTCGCCGGCGGTCGGGACCTCCTGGATGATGCGGCCGACCGTGTCGCGCGGCAGCGACGCGGCGATGCCGACGACGCCGGGCAGGCCGGTCTCCTCGGCGGCGATGACGACCTCGCTCGTGTCGGGCGGGCAGTCGAAGATGCAGCCCTGGTCGAGGAGCGCGAGCTCGTCGCCGGGTCGGGCGGCGCTGGCCCAGATCGCGGCGCGGCCCTCGGGCTCGCCGTCACGGTCGCAGTGCACCACGAAGTCGACGTCGAGCTCGGCCGCGTCGGGGCGGAAGGCCGCGACCGTGTAGTTCGCGCAGTGCGGTCGGACGGCCTCGGGGATCGCGAGGAACGACGGCCACCAGCGGCGCCCGTCGAGGTCCGGCATGCGGAAGCCGTCCTGGTCGGGGCGGGGCACGAACAGGCGGAACCAGTGGTCGAAGCCGAGGAACGGGAAGGCGTGCAGGTCGGCTCCGGTGACGGTCACGCGCTGGATCGACGGGGTGTGGCGGACGCTCCGGACGACGCGGGCCCGGAACAGGGCGGGGTTCTCGGGGAGGAGCCGCGGGGTCTTCGCCATGAGGCAAGGCTACCCTAAGCTGGTCCGCGTGCCAGCCCCCGATCCCCTGACGACGCCGACCCCGGCGGACCGCCGTCCGGCGTCCCCGGCGGCGGCTCCGGGCCCCCGGACGCCCGGCGCGGCGGCTCCCGGCGCAGCGCGGGTCGGCGGCACCGGCGTCGCGGCCCTCGGGGTGCACCGTGCCGCGGTCCGACGCCGGGTCGCGGTCGTCGCGGCCCTGGTCGTCGTCCTGCTGCTGGCCGCCGTCGCGAGCCTGCTCTTCGGCAGCAACCGGCTCGGGGTCGACCAGGTCCTCGCGGGGCTGACCCGCACCGGGTCGAGCACGACCGAGGCCGTCGTCTGGGGGTCACGCATCCCCCGCACCCTGATCGGGGCCGCGGTGGGAGCCGCACTCGGGATCGCCGGTCTGCTCATGCAGGGGCACACCCGCAACCCGCTCGCCGACCCCGGGCTGTTCGGCGTCTCGTCCGGTGCCGGCCTGGCGGTCGTGCTCGGGGTCTACGTCTTCGGGGTGACGAGCACGGGCGCGACCGTGTGGTTCGCCCTCGCGGGTGCGGTCGTCGCGAGCGTCGTCGTCTTCTCGGTCACGATCGCCGGCAGCGGCACCGCGAGCCCCGTTCCACTCGCACTGGCCGGCGCCGCGGTGTCGGCGCTGCTCGGCGCCGTGACGTCCTTCATCGTGCTCACCGACCAGCAGTCGCTCGACGCGTACCGCCTGTGGGTGGTCGGCTCGCTCGCGGCCCGGCAGCTCGACGTCCTGGCCGCCGCCGCCCCGTTCCTCCTCGTCGGACTCGCCCTCGCGGTGGCGAACGTCCGGTCGCTCGACGCCCTCGGGCTCGGTGCGGAGCTGGCCAGGGGCCTCGGCGAGAACGTGCTCGTCGCGCGGCTCGTCGGCCTCGGCGGCATCACGCTCCTCGCCGCGGGGTCGACCGCCGCCGCCGGGCCGATCGGCTTCGTCGGCCTCACCGTCCCGCACGTCGCCCGCGCGCTGGTCGGCACCGGGCACCGCTGGACCCTGCCGGTGAGCGCCCTCGTCGGCGCGGCCCTCGTGCTCGTCGCCGACGTGGTCGGGCGGCTGGTCGGCGGGTTCTCCGAGGTCGAGGTCGGCATCGTCCTCGCCGTCATCGGCGGACCGGTCTTCGTCGCCGTCGCCCGCCGTCGATCGCTGGTGTCGCTGTGAACGCCACGACCCGCAGCCCCGAGGTCGTCCCCGGCCGCCGCGGCGTGCGCGTCGGTCCGGTCGGGCTCGCCTGGCGCCCCCGGGTGCTCTGGTACACGGTCGGTGCGCTCGTGGCGGCCCTCGTCCTCGTGGTCCTCGGCGTCGCGATCGGCAGCACCTGGATCGCCCCCGCCACCGTCGTCCGCGCGCTGCTCGGCGCCGAGGACGGCCCCGAGGGCTTCATCGTCACGACCCTGCGCCTGCCCCGCGTGCTCACCGGCGCCCTCGTCGGCCTCGTGCTCGGCGTCGCCGGAGCCCTGACGCAGACCGTCACGCGCAACCCGCTCGGCACCCCGGACATCATCGGCGTCACCGCGGGCGCGAGCGTCGGCGCGGTCGCCGCGATCGTGCTCGGCGGCGGGTCGTACTCGGTGTCCTCGATCGTCCTCGGCGGCGGCATCCCGGTCGCGGCGACGATCGGTGCGCTCGTCGCCGCCGCGGCCGTGTACGGCTTCGGGTGGCGCGGCGGGGTGCAGAGCTACCGGCTCGTCCTCGTCGGCATCGGTGTGAGCGCGACGCTCGACGCGGTCACGAGCTACCTGCTCGTCCGCGCGAAGATCACGATCGCGACCGCGGCCTCGCAGTGGCTCGTCGGCAGCCTGTCGAGCACCTCGTGGTCGGCGGTGTGGCCGCTGCTCGTGGTCGCCGCCGTCGCGGTGCCGCTCGCCCTCGCCACGAGTGCGGCCCTCGGCACCGGTCAGCTCGGGGACGAGGTCGCCACCGGCGTCGGGCTCGGGGTGCAGCGGCACCGGCTGCTCGTCATCGTGCTCGCCGTCGTGCTCACCGCCGCCGCGGTCGCCGCCGCCGGGCCGATCGGGTTCGTGGCGTTCGTCGTGCCCCAGGTCGCGCTGCGCCTCGCGGGCACGAACCGCCCGCCGCTGCTGCTCGCCGGGGCCCTCGGTGCCGTCCTCGTGCTCGGGGCCGACCTGCTCGCCCGCTCCGCGTTCCCCTGGCAGGTGCCCGTCGGCATCGTCACGACCGTCGTCGGCGCCCCCTACCTGATCTGGCTCCTCGTCCGGCACCGCAAGGAGATGTCCCGATGACCGCACGCAGCGCGACCGACCCGTCCACGGCGACCGGAGCCGACGGACGGGGCCACCCGGCCGCCCCCGGCGCCGACGCGACCACCCCGTCGACGCACGCCGACGCACCGACCCGCACCGCGCCTCCCGGCGGGGTCCCCGTGCTCGAGGCACGCGGCCTGTCCGTCGGCTACGACCGCGAGCCGGTCCTGCGCGACCTGGACCTGCGGATCGAGCGCGGGACCGTCACGACGTTCCTCGGTGCGAACGGCTGCGGGAAGTCGACGCTGCTCAAGGCCTTCGGGCGCGTGCTGAAGCCGCAGTCCGGCGAGGTCATGCTCGACGGCACCCCGATCCGTCGGGAACCGACCCGCTCCGTCGCACGTCGGCTCGCGATCCTGCCGCAGTCCCCCGTCGCGCCGGCCGGCACGAGCGTGCTCGACCTCGTCATGCGCGGCCGCAACCCGCACCAGGCCTGGGCGCGACCGTGGACCGCGGAGGACGCCGACGTCGCCGAGCGGGCGATCGCCGCCACCGGGCTCACCGAGGTCGCGCACCGCGACGTCGCGAGCCTGTCCGGTGGACAGCGGCAGCGCGCGTGGATCGCCCTGGTCGTCGCGCAGCAGGCCGAGACCCTCCTGCTCGACGAGCCGACGACCTACCTCGACCTCGCGCACCAGCTCGACGTCCTGCGGCTCGTGCGGCGGCTGAACCGGGAGCAGGGCTCGACGGTCGTCATGGTGCTGCACGACCTGACGCTCGCCGCGCGCTACTCGGACCGGCTCGTGGTGCTGCACGACGGCGGGGCGGTCGCGGACGGGACGCCGCAGGAGGTCCTCACGCCCGCGGTGCTCGAGCGGGCGTTCGGGCTGCACGCCCGGGTGGTGCCGGACCCGGTCACCGGGGCGCCGATGATCGTGCCCGAGGCCGACGAGCACCACTGAGCAGGGGTGGGACGCGCGCGGCAGCGCCGGCGCTCGCACGAGTGCGGCAGCGCGTGCGGCAGCGCGCGGCGCGCGTGCGGCCCCGGGCAGCCCCGCACCTGGCGGAACCCACAGAGTTAGGTTAGGCTCCCCTAACGTGAAGATCCTCCGCCGCGGCTCCGTGCGCGCCGCCCTCGTGACCTCCGTGGCCGTCTCGGCCCTCCTGCTCTCCGGCTGCT
Source organism: Curtobacterium sp. MCBA15_004 (assembly GCF_001865055.2). NCBI lineage: Bacteria > Bacillati > Actinomycetota > Actinomycetes > Micrococcales > Microbacteriaceae > Curtobacterium > Curtobacterium sp. MCBA15_004. Next base: position 2,821,651 of record NZ_CP126266.1, read on the forward strand.
CCGCATCGGACGGTGCCGACTCCTCCGGGGGTGCGGCGAAGGGTTCCGCAGCGAGCGGTCCGTGGTCGTACCGGGACGCCACCGGCGCCACCGTGAAGACCGACCACACCCCGAAGCGCGTGGTCGTCCTGAACGACATCGCGATCTCGTTCATCGAGTACGGCGTGCGCCCGGTCGGCACGTTCGGGCAGCTCACGATGGCGAAGGACAAGCGCTTCGCGGGGCTCGACACGAAGGGCATCACGCAGCTCGGCGACGCCTACGGCGACATCGACCTCGAGGAGCTCGCGGCCCTGAAGCCCGACCTCGTCGTCACCTCGGTGTACCCGACCGACGAGAAGGGCACGCTGGACAAGACGCAGCCCGCGTACGGCTTCAAGGACAAGGAGCAGCAGCAGCAGGTCGAGGCCATCGCTCCCGTCGCGACGGTCGAGTGGGGCGGCAAGGGCGAGGACGTCATCGAGGAGATCGCCGACCTCGCCGAGTCGCTCGGTGCGCCCGAGTCGAAGGTCGAGGCCGCCGAGAAGCGCTTCGACGCCGCGGAGGACGAGCTCGAGAAGGCCGCGAAGGCGAGCGACGTGTCCGTCGTCTCGATGTACGCCGACGGCGACGGCGCCTACGTCACCCGCCCGTCCGACGAGCCGACGCTGCAGATGTACTCGTCGTTCGGTGTCGACTTCGTCGACCCGAAGCCGAAGGGCTTCTACTGGGGCATCTACTCGTGGGAGAACGCCGGTCAGATCACCGGCGACGTCCTGCTGCTCTCCCAGCAGGGGTACCAGGTGGCGGACCTCGAGAAGCAGCCGACGTTCGCCGACAACCCGGCGCTCAGGGCCGGCCAGGTGCACAGCTGGACGTTCCCGGCCCTCGACTACGCGTCGCAGGCCGACTACATGACGAAGCTCGCGGGCTGGCTCACGGAGAGCAAGAAGGTCTCGTAGCCCGGGCGGAGCCGGACGGGAGGCGCGGTGCCGGCTGGCACCGCGCCTCCCGTCGTCCGCGGGGTCGCCACCACCGCCCCGATGGAGCAGACGACGTCGGGTCGCGCCGTGCGACCCGTCATCGTCTGCTCCATCGACGAGGGGCGAGGGCCCCGGGCGTCAGCGGACGGGCAGGGCGGCGTTCACCGCGGTCTGCGCCTGCCGCCAGACGGCCGCTCGCGCACCGGCGTAGTTCCCGCCCTGTCCGTTCGCGTACCGCCGGAGGTTCGCCTTGCCGCCGTCGGTGTTCCCCTGCCAGTAGGCCGTGACGGCGCGCTCACTGCCGCCGACGAGCCAGATCTGGTCGGCGGCGTCGGTCGTGCCGGTCTTCCCGAACAGCGTCGTACCGTCCGGCGTCTGCCCGCCGTCCGCGGTCCCGCCCCGGAAGGCGCCGCGCATCACGTCGAACGCCGTCGCCGCCGTCGACGCGGACACCGCTCGGGAGCAGGCGCGCGGCTGTCCGCCGAGGGCCTTCCCGTCGCGGCCGGTCACCTGGTCGACGACGACCGGGGCGCAGTACACGCCGCCGTTCGCGATGCCGGCGTACGCCGCGGCCACGGTGAGCGGTGCGATGCTCGTCGTCCCGAGCACCGCGGCCGGGTTCGCCGGCAGTTCGCCGCCGGTCGCGGGGTGCACGCCGAGCCGGGTCGCCACGTCGCGGATGTCGCACAGGTCGAGCTTCGACGCCATGTCGGCGTAGGCCGCGTTGACCGACTGGGCCGTGGCCGAACGCACCGAGTACGGCCCGGTCTGGCCCGCCGAGTCGTTCTTCGGGTTCCAGGCCTTCGTGGTGACGCGCTTGCCGCACTGCGTCCACGAGGACCGGGCCTGCCGGGTGCCGTCGACGACCGCGTCGGGGCTCCGGCCGTCGGCCAGCCAGGCGAGCAGCGTGAACATCTTGTACGTCGACCCGACCTGGAAGCCCGTCGAGCCGCCGTTCGCCTCGTCGGTCGCGAAGTTCAGCGAAGTCGCCGTCGGCGGGGCCGTCGAGGAACGGTCGTAGTCGGTGTTCTGCGCCATCGTGAGCACGCGCCCGGTACCGGCCTCGACGGTGTCGAACGTGGCGCCGAGGGCGAACTGCGCGCGAGCGGCGCCGTCGTACCGGTCCAGCAGCTCCTTGTGCCGGTCGTTGAGGTCGAGGTCGAGCGTCGTCTGCACGCGCAGTCCGCCCTTCCGCCAGGCGTCCGCCCGGGCGGCGTCGTCCGCGCCGAGCTGCGGCAGCGCCTTCGCGACCTCGACCGCGTACGCGCAGAGGTACTCGGCCCCGCGGACCGCGGACTCGCAGCCCTGCCGCGACGGGGTGAGCCGGACGTAGTCGGCCGGCGTCGAGGCGAGCGCGGCCTGCAGCCCGGCGTCGTCGAGGTGTCCCTGCTGGTGCATCGACCGCAGGATGACGTCGCGGCGGGCCTGGTTCGCCGCGTGGTGCTCCGGGGTCGACAGGTCGCGTTCCTCCGGCCACTGCACGATCGCGACGAGCGACGCCGCCTCGGCCGGGCTGAGGTCGGCGGCGTCCTTGCCGTAGTAGTGCTGCGACGCGGACTGCACGCCGTACGTCTGGTCGCCGAAGTAGGCAATGTTGAGGTACGCGGCCAGGATCTCGTCCTTCGTGTGCCGCTTCGCCAGACCGATCGCGAGCTTGACCTCGCCGAGCTTGCGGTCGAGCGACCGCTTCGTCGCCTCCTTCGTCGCGGCGTCGCGCTCCTCCTGGGTCGGCAGTTCGCTGGCCGCCTGGATCTTGATGTTCCGGACGAGCTGCATCGTCAGCGTCGACCCGCCGGAGCCGCCCTCGCCGCCCGAGGCCACCACGCTGACGAGCGACCGGACCAGGCTCGTGGCGTCGACGCCGCCGGTCTCGCGGAACCGCTTGTCCTCGCCGTCGATCGCGGCGTGCTCGACGGTGTCGCTGATCCGGTCGAGCCCGACCTCCTGCCGGTTCTGGTCCCACACGTCGGCCAGGTGCACGGGCTGTCCGCCGCGGTACGCCCAGACCTCGTTGCGGGTCGGCAGGTCACCGATCTCGATGTACTCGGGCATCGAGTCGAAGACGTCGATCGCGCTCGTCGTCCCGATCCCGGCGACCGCGAGCACCGGCGTCACGCCGACTCCCACCAGCAGTCCGGCCAGCACGCTGCCGCCCACGAAGCCGGCCGCGGCCCCGGTCACCCGTCGCATCGTCATGTGTCTCCCCCTCGGTCGAGTCCGTGGTGACCCTCGCAGCGCTCCTCGGACGATCACCCCGCGTTCCCGGGGTGGACACGGGGTGCGGGCTGGGAAAGGCCCGGGTCGGCACGGATCGTTACCGACCGCGGTGTCCGCGTGATGCGTCCGTGACCCGCTCGTGCCCGGTCCGGACCGGCGGCGGAGGCTAGCCTCGGGGCATGGAGACGGGGCGCTGGCGCGAGGACGTCCTCGGCCCGCCCTTCGAGCAGCTCGAGCTGCCGCTCGGCGAGGACGCCGAGGGACCCGTGGTCGCCACCCTCGTCCGGCGTCGACGGTCCCCGAACGACCTGCTCCTGCACGCCCGCGGGCCGCTGCACGGCGTCGACGTGCTCTACGTGCACGGATGGTCGGACTACTTCTTCCAGGTCGAACTCGCCGAACGCATCGAACGGCTCGGGGCACGCTTCCACGCGCTCGACCTGCGCAAGTACGGGCGGAGCCTGCGTCCGCACCAGACCCCCGGCAACGTCGACGACCTCGCGGTGTACGACGAGGACATCGGGGCCGCGCTCGACGCGATCGCCGCCGAACACCGCGGTGGACCCCGACGGCGGCTCGTGCCGATGGGCCACTCGACCGGCGGGCTGACACTGTCGCTCTGGGTCGCCCGGCACCCGGAGCTCGTCGACGGGCTGGTCCTGAACAGTCCGTGGCTCGAGTTCCAGGCGAGCGCGGTCGGCCGGGCCCTCGTGGCACCGGTGATCAGGCTCGGCGCCCGGCGGAACCCGCTCGCGCCGCTGCCGGCGGTCGACCCCGGCTTCTACACCCGCACCGTCTCGGCCGCGGGCGAGGGCTCGTGGACGTACGACCAGCAGTGGCGCCCGGACCGCGGCTTCCCGCTCCACCCGAACTGGCTCGCCGCCGTGTTCGCCGGGCAGGAGCAGGTCGAGCGGGGACTCGGCATCGGCGTCCCGACGCTCGTGCTGCTGAGCGACCGGAGCATGCTCCAGCCACGCTGGGACGACGGCATGGCCCGGGCGGACGTCGCGATCAACGTGGACGTGGTCGCCCGACGGGCACTGTCGCTCGGGGCCGAGGTGACCGTCCGTCGTCTGCACGGCGCCCTGCACGACGTCGTGCTGTCCGAGCCTGCCGTCCGCGAGCAGGCGTACGACGCGGTCGCCCGCTGGTCGGCCTCGCTCCCCCGCTGACGGGTCCGGCTGTGGGCCGGAGCAGCTGCCGGCCGGTCCGGCTGCTGACCAGTCCGGTCGCTGTCCCGGTCAGCCGCCGGTCGTGGCCCCGAGCCGCTCGACCGCCGTCCGGGTGGCCTCGGCGACGAGCGCGTCGGACGGCTCGGCGTCCGGCGCCGGGTGTGACGTCATCACGACGAGCACGATCGGGTCCCGCCCGGGCGGCGTGACGACCGCGACGTCGTTCCGGACGCCGTACGACGCCGTCCCGGTCTTGTCCGCCACCGTCCACGCGGGGTCGACCCCGGCCCGGATCGTGCCGTCACCGGTCGTCGTCCCGCGCATCGAGCCGAGCAGCAGCGCCCGGTCGTCGGCGTCGAGGACGTCCCCGAGCAGCACCGCGCGCAGGTCGGTGGCGGACTGCGCCGGGGTCGTGGTGTCCCGCCGGTCGCCCGGCACGGCGGTGTTGAGGTCGGGCTCGGTGCGGGACACGTCCGTCACGTCGTCCCCGGTGCTGCGGAGCCAGCGCGACACCGCCTCCACGCCGCCGAGGCGTTCGACGAGCAGGTTGGCCGCGGTGTTGTCGGAGGACCGGACCGCGGCGTCGACGAGCTGCCGCACGGTCAGCCCGGTGTCCACCGCGGGGCGCGTCACCGGGGCGTACGACAGCAGGTCGCCCCGGTCGTAGTGCACGACCTCGTCGAGGTCCGACCCGGTCGCGGCGTCGAGGACGGCCGCGGCGATGAACACCTTGTTCGTCGAGGCGAAGGCGAACCGCTCGTCGGCGTGGTACCCGATCGCGTGCCCGTCGCCGGTGTCGAGCGCGACCACACCGACCCGGGCACCCGAGCGGGCCTCGAGCGCGGCGAAGGCCTGCCGGGTGGCGGCGTCGGCCGTGGGCACCGGAGCGGGCGTCGAGGAGGGCGCGCCCGTGGTCGACGCGCTCGGCGCCACGGACGACCGGGGTGCGGCCGTAGGGCCGCCGGGGCTGCACCCGGCGAGCGCCAGCAGCCCCGCCACGGCGGACACCGCGAGCAGGGTCGCGCGCGCCGGGCGACCCGGCCGCGCCGTCCTCGTCGCGCGGGTCGGCCGCGCCGTCCTCGGCGCGCGGGTCGGCCGCGCCGTCCTCGGCGCGCGGGTCGGCCGCGCCGTCGTCGTCTGCACGGGCCGAGCATGCCGGACCGGGTCGGGACCGACCTGGACGCGGGGACCGTCGGACGCACGCCTGGGGACGGGGGTGGGCCCCGCCTCCCGGCCGTCCCGCGACCACTGCGGGGCGGACCCGGCGCGAACCGTCCGCGCCGGACGGACGGCCCGCCCGCCGCGCCCGCACCTGGCGGACGAGCCGCCTGCGGTGAGCGACCGCAGCCGCGGTCGCCCTCAGTCCCCTGGCCCGGCCCCGGCACCGGCCCCGGCCCCGGCCCCGGCACCGGCCAGTCGGCGCACCGTCGCGTGCGCGCCGTCGGTGAGCAGCCCGTCCAGGGCGTCCAGGTACGCGGCGACGAAGCGCTCGTCGTCCACGAGGTCGCCGAACACCGCCCGGTTCTCGATGAAGGCCGTGCGGTGCTCCCGCTGGGTCGCCGCCGTGCGCTGCAGGTCCTCGGCCAGCCGGTCGACGACCGTGATCGGCTCGCCGGACTCGTCGGTGCCCTCGGCGTACCTGGCCCACGACGCGACCACGGCGGCGGACAGCGTCACGGGCCTGCCGGCCGCCAGGTTCTCGCGGACGACCGGGAGCAGCCACGTCGGGATGCGGTCGCTCGACTCGGCGCACAGGCGGGCCAGGGTGTCCCGCACCTCGGGGTTGCGGAACCGGTCGAGGAGCGTCGCCTCGTAGGCGTCGAGGTCGATGCCGGGGACCGGGCGGAGCGTCGGCGCGCCCTCCTCGGCCATGTACCGGCGGAGGAACGTCGCGATCGCCGGGTCCTGTGTCGCCTCGTGCGCGGAGCGGTACCCGGACAGGTACCCGAAGTAGCACAGGGCCTGGTGGCTGGCGTTGAGCAGCCGGAGCTTCATGAGCTCGTACGGCTCGACGTCGTCGACGACCTGCACGTCTGCCTGCTCGAAGGGCGGGCGACCGGCGGGGTGGTCGTCCTCGAGCACCCACTGGAAGAACGGCTCGGCGACGACCGGCCACGCGTCGTCGATGCCGAGCTCGTCGCGCACCACGGCACGGTCGGCGTCGGTCGTGCCCGGGGTGATCCGGTCGACCATCGAGTTCGGGAAGGCGACGTGCTCGTCCACCCAGTCGCCGAACGCCGGGTCCTGCAGCCGGGCGAACGCGGTGAACACCGCGCGGGCGACGTGTCCGTTGCCCTGCACGTTGTCGCAGGACATCACCGTGAAGGGCTCGATCCCGCGGTCACGGCGACGACGCAGCGCCTCGGTGACGAGGCCGAAGACGGTGCGCGGCGGGGTGTCCCCGGCGAGGTCTGCGACGACGCCTGGGTCATCGGCGACGAACGCTCCGGTGACGCGGTCGGTGTTGTACCCGCCCTCGGTCACCGTCAGGCTGACGATGCGCGTGGTGGGTGCAGCCATCCGTTCGAGCACCGCCTCGGGGTCGTCCACCGCGAGCAGGTACTCGACGATGCTGCCGACCACGCGTGCCTCGCGGGACCCGTCCGGGTGCTGCAGGACCAGCGTGTACAGCCCGCCCTGCTCCCGCATGACATCGGCCATCCGGCGGTCCTGGTCGAGCACGCCGACTCCGCAGATGCCGTACTCGCGGGCCTCGCCCTGCTCCAGCAGCCGGTCGACGACCATCGCCTGGTGCGCCCGGTGGAAGCCGCCGACGCCGAAGTGCACGATCCCGGGCACGACGTCGTCGCGGTCGTACGTCGGGACGGGCAGGCCGAGGGCGGCGACCTGGTCGAGGGTGTCGGGCGACAGGCGGACGGGCATCGGTACTCCTTCGTACGCGGCGGTGGTCCACCGGCTGCGGCGGACACGGATCAGTCTGCCACCCGGAACGTCCGTGCTGCACAGCGGTTCACGGCTGGGAGTCCCGGGGGACGAACCTGAGGGAGTGCTCCCATTCGTTGCACCGAGTGCATCGATGCACCTAGTGTCTCCACTCGTGACCACCTCGACCGACCGCCGCGCTGCCCTCAAGGCGAAGCACCGCGCCGCGATCGTGCAGGCCGCGCGCGACCTGATCGACGCACGCGGAGGCCGTGGGTTCAGCGTCGACGACCTCGCCGAGCGGGCCGACGTCGCCCGCCGGACGGTGTTCAACCACTTCGCCTCGCTCGACGAGGTCCTGCTCGCCGTGTGCGAGGAGGAACTCTCCGTGATCATCGACCGCTTCCTCGCCGACATGGCGCGGACCCCGGTCGGCGACGGGAGCCGGGCGTCGATGTTCGACGAGCTCGAGTCCGCGGCGCGCGGGGCCGACCTGGCACCGGCGATCTCCGGCATGTACCGGATCATCGGCGAGCCCGGGAAGGAGGACCCGAAGGCCGCGGTGCTCACGCAGACGGCGTTCTCGCGGGTCACCGACCGGCTGCGCGACGAGGTCGCCCGGCGGCACCCCGGCGCCGACCCCCTCGACACGGCCCTCCTGGTCGACTCCCTGATGAGCGGCATCGTCGTGATCGCCGACCACTGGCTCACGACCGACGGCCCCGACCTGACACCCCACAGCCTGGGCGCCTGGGACGCACTGCTGAGCAGACTCGTGCACAGCGTCCGCTCCGGCTACATGGCCGTCGACTGACACCTCCCCCCGGGGTCCACCGGCGCACCCCGCACCTCCACAGCACCTGACACGAAAGGAACGGGGCAACCGCATGGCCGGTCTCCTCTACCGTCTCGGACGGTTCGCCGCACGACGCCACTGGCTGGTGATCATCACCTGGATCGTCCTCATGGGCATCGCGGGACTCACCTACAGCCTGTTCGCCGGCACGATCTCGTCGTCGATCACGATCCCGAACACCAAGACGAGCCAGGTCCAGGACCAGCTCGCCGACAAGTTCCCGTCGGCGAACGGCGGCAACGGCACGCTCGTGTTCGAGACGACCGACGGCAAGGCCTTCACGGACGAGCAGAAGGCGGACGTCGGGTCCTTCCTGAAGGGACTCGAGGACCTCGACGGCGTCAAGGGGGTGCGCGACGGGTTCACGGTCCAGCAGCAGCTCGACGAGCAGCGCCAGAAGATCACCGACGGCCGGCAGCAGATCACCGACGGCCGAGCGCAGATCACGCAGCAGACGGCGCAGCTCGACGCGGGCAAGCAGCAGCTGCAGCAGGCGCAGCAGCAGCTCGACCAGCAGAAGGCACAGGCGCAGTCCGCCGGTGCCGCCGCGGCGGCCGGCAGTGCGGCGGGCGCAGCGGCCCAGGCGCAGCTCGAGCAGGCGCAGGCCCAGATCGACGCGCAGCAGCAGCAGATCACCTCGGGTGAGCAGCAGATCCAGGCCGCCGAGCAGAAGCTCGACGCCAGCGAGCAGCAGCTCGAGCAGGGGTCCGACCTGCTCGACCTGTCGAAGGGCATCCGGTTCGTGTCGTCGAACGACTCGGCCGCGATCGGCACCGTGCAGTTCACGACGTCGACCTACGAGGTCCCCCAGGCGACCAAGCAGGCGATCTCCGACCGTGCCGACGACGCGAAGATCGACGGCGTCGCGGTGTACGTCTCGAACGACATCGCGCAGGGCGTGCCGTCGATCCTCGGTCCGGGCGAGATCATCGGCGTCGTCATCGCGGCGCTCGTGCTCCTGCTCATGCTCCGCACCGTGATCGGCGCGGCGATCCCGCTCGTCTCCGCGGTGCTCGGCGTCGGCGTCGCGACCCTCGCCTCGCTGTCGTTCTCGAGCCTGGTCGAGTTCATCTCGGTCACGCCGGTCCTGGGGGTGATGCTGGGCCTGGCGGTCGGCATCGACTACTCGCTCTTCATCCTCAACCGGCACCGCACGCAGCTGAAGACCGGCATGGGCGTGCACGAGTCCATCGGCCTGGCGAACGGCACCTCCGGCAACGCCGTGGTGTTCGCCGGCACGACCGTCATCGTCGCCCTGCTCGCGCTGAACATCACGGGCATCCCGTTCCTCGGTCTGATGGGCACGGTCGGCGCGGTCGCGGTCCTGTTCGCGATCCTCATCGCCACGTCCTTCACCCCGGCGCTGTTGTCGCTCATCGGCATGCGGATCCTCCGGCGGAAGGAGCGCGACCAGATCGGCAGCACGGGTGCGATCCGGGTGCCGAACAAGCCGATGTCGACCTGGCGCGCGGTCGTCACGCTCGTCGCCGGCGTCGCCGTGCTCGGCACGATCGCGCTGCCCGCGACGCAGATGCGCCTCGGCCTGCCGACCGGTGCGTCCGAGTCGGTCGAGTCCAGCCAGTACAAGGCCTACAAGGCGCTCGACGACGAGTTCGGCGCCGGCCAGAACGGTCCGCTGCTCGTCGTCGCCGACCTGCCGAAGGCGATCAGCAAGGACGACGTCACCGCGACCGAGGTCACGATCGGCCAGGCGCTCGCGAAGAACGACGACGTCGAGGCGGTCCTGCCGATCGGCGCCTCGAAGGCCCGCGACATCATCGCCTTCCAGGTGAAGCCGTCCGGCGGCCCCGACAGCGTCTCGACCGAGGACCTCGTGAGGGACCTCCGCCAGCAGACCGTCCGGACCGACGACGGCCGGGTTACGCTCGGCGTCGCGGGCAACGCGTCGGCGAACATCGACGTGTCCGAGAAGCTCGCGAACGTGCTGCCGCTCTACCTCGTGGTGGTGGTCGGCCTGTCGCTGCTCATCCTCATCCTGGTGTTCCGGTCGTTCCTCGTCCCGATCACCGCGACGGCCGGCTTCATCCTGTCGGTGCTCGCGTCGTTCGGTGGTCTGACCGCGATCTACCAGTTCGGCTGGCTCGGCTCGGTGTTCGGGGTGCACGACCCCGCGCCGATCCTGAGCTTCCTGCCCATCATCGAGATCGGCATCCTGTTCGGTCTGGCGATGGACTACCAGCTGTTCCTGGTGTCGGGCATGCGCGAGGCGTACGCCCACGGCGCCTCGGCGAAGGTGGCGGTCCAGCGCGGTCTGCACGCCGGACGCGCGGTGGTCACGGCGGCCGCGATCATCATGATCTCGGTGTTCGCGGGCTTCATCTTCTCGGACTCCTCGACCATCAAGCCGATCGGCTTCGGGCTCGCGTTCGGTGTCCTCATCGACGCCTTCGTGGTCCGGATGCTGCTCATCCCCGCGGTCATGCACCTGCTCGGGAAGAGCGCCTGGTGGATCCCGAAGTGGCTCGACCGGATCCTGCCGGACGTCGACGTCGAGGGCGCGAAGCTCGAGCGGTCGCACCCGGGCGACGGCAGCGGCGCCCAGCACGGCACGGACGACCAGCACGGCCCGCGCCACGGTGCACACGCCGCACCGGTCGCTCCGGACGGCGGCGGGACGCACGCGGAGGGCCACCACGGGTCGCACGCCGCGGACGTGGCACCCGACGCGGGCCCGCACGAGGGGCACACCCCGACGCACCGCGCCTAGGCACGGCCGGTCGCGTCCCGATGCGACGAGCCGGTCGCGACCCTCGCTCGCGTCCCGACGCGACCACCCTGGAGGCCCGGTGCCGGTCCACGAGACCGGCACCGGGCCTCCCGTGCGTGCGCCAGCCACGCGACCCGTCTCCCCTCGACGGATCGTTCGCCCACGAAGTACCCTGACGACATGACCGCGACCGACGTCGACCCCCTCGCCCTCGACCGGCAGCTCTGCTTCGCCCTGGCCGCGACGAGCCGGAGCGTGATCGGCCTGTACCGCGACCTGCTCGACCCGCTCGGCCTGACGCACCCGCAGTACCTCGTCATGCTCGCGCTCTGGGAGCACGACCCCCGGTCCGTGCGCGAGATCGCCCGCGAGCTCCGCCTCGACTCGGCGACCCTCAGCCCGCTGCTCAAGCGCCTCGAGGCCTCCGGCTACGTCCGCCGTGCCCGCAGCACCGCCGACGAACGGCAGCTCGAGGTGTCCCTGACCACCGCGGGCCGCGCGCTCCGCGCCCGCGCCCGGGACGTGCCGCTCGCCGTCGCCGACCGGCTCGGGTGGCCGCTCGCACGCCTCGAACGCCTGAAGGACGACCTCGCCGAGCTGCTCGGGCGGGTCGACGCGCTCGACTGAGGGGTCGGCCGCCAGTGCGGGGCCCTCGACGCGCGGAACACTTCGTGCCACAATGATTGGTGTACGAACGAAAGGACGGACCGTGGGTCGCTTCGGCAGCTGGTACGACCGCTGGAACCGCACGCTCATCGAGAAGATGGGCCCCTCGCAGATCGGCGCCGGGCGCGACGAGGGCGTCGACGACCGCACGGTCGACCGGCCCTGCCCGATCTGCCACCAGCCGCTCTCGCAGCACACCGTGATCCGCCCCGAGGGCCAGGTCCGGTCGAGCACCCTGGTGTGCCCCGTCCGCTGAGCATCCGCCGAACGTGTCCGCCGGACGCGGAATTGCTCGGGGCAACACGTGGTTCAACGGTTCCGTGAAGCTCTTCGAACCCGCCGACCTCGGCGCACTCCACCTGAACAACCGCATCGTGATGGCCCCGCTCACCCGGACCCGCGCCGGAGCCCAGGGCGTCCCGAACGACCTCCTCGTCGAGCACTACGCGCAGCGCGCCGGCCTCGGCATGATCATCACCGAGGGCACCTGGCCCGTGCAGGAGGGTCGCTCGTACCCCGGCCAGCCCGGCATCGAGACCGACGAGCAGGTCGCCGGCTGGCGCCGCGTCGCCGACGCCGTGCACGAGCGGGGCGGCACCATCGTCATGCAGCTCATGCACGGTGGCCGCGTCTCGCACACCGACATCTCCGGCACCCCGCGCATCGTCGGCCCGTCCGCGGTCGCCGCGCCCGGCCAGACCCACCTCGCCGACGGCAGCAAGGCCGACATGCCCGTCCCGCACGAGCTGACCACCGACGAGGTCCGCGAGGCCGTGCAGCAGTTCGCCCGCGCCGCCCGCAACGCGATCGCCGCCGGCCTCGACGGCGTCGAGGTGCACGGTGCGAACGGGTACCTCGTGCACGAGTTCCTCTCCCCCGTGTCGAACACCCGCACCGACGTGTACGGCGGGTCGCCCGAGAACCGCGCACGCTTCGCGGTCGAGGTCACCACGGCCGTCGCCGAGGCCGTCGGCGCCGAGCGCGTCGGCATCCGCCTGTCCCCGGAGCACAACATCCAGGGTGTCCTCGAGGAGGACGCCGACGACGTGCGCGCCACCTACACGGCCGTCGCCGAGGGCCTCGCCCCGCTCGGCCTCGCGTTCGTGGACGTCCTGCACGCCGAGCCGGGCAGCGACCTCGTCCAGCACGTCCGCCGGACCGCCGGTGCCCCGTTCATCGCGAACTCGGGCTTCTCGTCGATGACGTCCCGCGACGAGGCGATCACGCTGCTCGACCAGGACCTCGCGGACGCCGTCGCCGTGGGCCGCGCGGCGATCGCCAACCCGGACCTCGCCGAGCGCTGGGAGCAGGACGCGGAGCTCAACGAGCCGCGCCCCGAGCTCTTCTACGGCGCCACGGCCGAGGGCTACACGGACTACCCGACGCTGGCCGAGCTGCAGGAGCGCGCCGCGTAGTCGACGCGACCACCCCACGGACGGGAGGCGCGGTGCCGGCTGGCACCGCGCCTCCCGTCCGTCTGCGGTCCCGCTCCCGGCGCCGACACCCGCGCCCTCCGCGGATGGAGCAGGAACCGTCGGGTCGCGCCCGGCCACCCGACGTTTCCTGCTCCATCCGCGGGGCGGGCCCCCGGGCGGCCCGCGGGTCAGGCCCCGCCGAGCGCGCGCGTGGCCAGGTGCAGCGCCAGACGCGTCTCCGGGTCGCCGAGGTCCACGCCGAGCAGCCGCTCGACCCGCGCGACCCGGTCGGCCACGGTGTTCCGGTGCACGCCGAGCACCGCGGCGGTCTCGGCGACCGAGGACTCGGCGTCGAGGTAGGCGGCGAGCGTCGCCCGGAGCGCTCCCCCACCGCGTTCGAGCGGTGCGAGCAGCTGCTCGGCGGCCGGCAGGAACGTGTCGGTCTGCGTCCACGCGAGCAGCAGCTGCGCCAGCCCGAGCCGGTCGACGTGCACGAAGTACCCCGACTCGGGGCGCGCGGCGGCCAGGCGGACGGCGTCCCCGGCCTCGCCGAGCGTCCGGACCAGGCCGCCGGCGCCGGCGTGCACACTGCCGACGCCCGCGTTCGTGTCGACGGCGCCCCGCAGTGCCCGCTGTGCGGTGCGGACCGCGGTGGCGACCGCGGCGACCCCGGCCCGGTCGGGCTCCTCGGTCGAGGACCGCCAGAGCGCCCAGCCGTCGGCCTGCTCGACCACCGTGACGTCGAGGCCCGTCGCCGCGAACGCGACCTCGACCTCGCGCCGGAGGGCCACCGCGTCGACCGGCTGCCGCGCGACGAGCCGGACCCCGACGTGCCAGGCGTCGAGCTGCCACCCGGCGGCGATCGTCCGCTGCACGAGGGGCGGTGCGGGTGCGCCGTCGGCCGCGCGGAGGTCGTCGAGCATCGCCATCCGGTACCGGGCGTCGCGCTCGTCGTCGAGCCGCGTGAGCACGAGGCGGTGTCCCGCGGCGACCGCCGCCACCCGGAGGGCGGTCGCGAGCGTGGTGCGCTCGGCGGCCAGCGGGGCGTCGAGCCCGACGGCCAGCCAGGCACGCGGGCCGATGCCGGTCGGGACGGGGACCGCCACGACGGTCTCGCCGAGCTCCGCGCCGTCCGGGTCGGCGGTCGCCCACACCGGCTCGCTCGTGCCCACCGTCCGGGCGAGCAGGGCAGCCGTCGCCGGGGCCACCCCGGCGCCGCGCAGTGGTCGGCCGGAGGCGTCGAGGAAGCGGACGGCGTGGCCGAGCTCCGCCTCGAGGCGGCCGAACAGCTCCTCGAGGTCGGGGCCGGCGTCGAGGCCGACGCGCGCCACGGCAACCGCGGCCCGGGCGGCCGGGGCCTCGCCCGACCCGATCAACTCGTGCATCCGGACCGAGGTCGCCCACGGGTCGGGCGTCACCACGACGCCGACGCCGAGCCGGTCGGCGAGCGCCGCGGTCCCCGGTCCGGGCGCGGGCGCGCTGTCGGTGACCGCGACGACGAGCGCGGTCACCCCGGCGGTGGCCGCGCGACGGAGCAGCACGTCGAAGCGGGCGTCGAACCGGGTCACGGGGGTGAGGAGCACGACCGCGTCGTCGGCCGGGGTGAGCGTGCGACCGACCTGCTCGGGCGGGCCGACCACACCACGGACGGCGGCCACCGCGCCGGACGCCGGGCCGACGAGCAGCGCCGTGCCGGACGGCAGCAGCGGGAGGAACTCGGCGACCGGGATCACCGGGCGCCCCCTCGCGCGGGCCGCTGCCCGGGCTCCGGCACGGGATCGGCGTCGATGCCGAAGGCGCGGGGTGCGACCCGGTCGGTGCGGTGCGGTTCCGCCCACCACCACGGGGCGCCCGGCAGCACGACCACGGCGAGCTCGTCACCCACCCGGGCACGGTCGGTCGACACCGGGCGGAGGGACCGGGCGTCGACCACGACGATGCAGCTCGGTGTGCTCGCCACCGGTTCGCCGTCGACCAGGCAGTGCACCCACTCGCTGCCGGCCTCGACCCGCACCACCGCTCCGGTGCCGGCGTCGCGGATCGCCATCGAGCCGTGCACGAACGAGACCGCGTCGCCGCCGCGCTGCACGTCGAGGACGCGTCCGCGTGCGACGAGCCGGCCGCCCGACACCGCGGCGAGGTGCTCCACGTCCCGCGCCCGGCCCGCGGCTCGTCCGGTCCGGACGGCACGGGTCACGCTGCCGTCCACGGCCCGCCCGGCGAGCAGGTCGGCGTCGACGGGGCCGATCGCGAACGCGGCCCACCCGCCGCTGTGGGACACCGCCTCGCGCCACACCGTCTCGAGGTCGCGCGGGTCCGGCGCGTCGACGACGATGCGGAGCCCGCTGGACGTCACGGCGGCCGCGGTGACCGTGGGCAGCGGGTCGACGAAGAGCGACAGCTGGTCGATGCGCGGCGTCGCGCGTCCGACCAGGTCGGCATCGACGAGCGGGAGCCCGGCGGCGTGCGCGGTCAGGGCGGCGGCGGGTCCGGTGACCCCGCCGATCTGCGCGGCGACGACGGCGTCCGCACGGCGACCGGTCCAGCGTTCGACGGCGGCGAGCGCGTCCGGCAGCTCGCGGCCGCTCGGCGTCTTCTCCTCGAGCACGGTCGTCGACCCGACGAGTCCGACTGCGATCACCGAGTGTGCGGGCCCGTCGAGCGGGACGACGGGGACCGTGTCCGCGCCGAGCGCGACGCGGAGCGCGTGCACCATGTGGTCGACCTGTCCGCCGCCCCCGCAGCCGAGCAGCGCGGTGCCGCGGCCGAGGTCGACGGCGTCGCCGGCCTGGAGGCCCGTCACGGCTCCGTCACGCGGGTCACCCTGGTGCACACCCCATGCTCTCACCCCGTGGTCGCCCGGGTGCGGACGCGGCGGTGCCGCTCACCCCTGGTCGCCCGGGTCCGGACGCGGCGGTGCCGCTCACCCGGCCGGAGCCAGCTGGCCGTGCAGCTCCTCCACCGGAACGAAGGCGTCCTCGAGGCCGAAGCAGGACGGACCGAACACCGCGAGCGCCTCGGGCGTGCGCATCAGGTCGGGCGTCGAGACCCCGACCACGCGGACGCGCTGCCCGTACCGCAGGCGCTCGGTGGTGATCGGCTCCGCGGTCTCGGCGTCGAGGACGCAGATCAGGTCGGGCACCACCGCGACGAGTCGGCCGTCCCGTCGGGCGACGAGGTTCTCGTTCTGGAAGGCGATCTCGAGCGTGGACCCGTCGGCGTCCTGCACGACGGCGCGGCCCTTCGCGAAGCCGTCCACCGTGCGACGCTCGACGTCGACGACCTTGCCGTCGAACAGCTCGCGCAGGTGCGTGTAGATCGTCTGCCCGAACGCCTCGGCGAGTCCCTCGACGGGGTCGCGGTGCTGCTCGCGGGCGAGTCGGACGGCGCGGCCGACGGACAGCGCGAGCGAGAGCGTGCGCGGGACCGCGGTCTCCCGGACCTGGCGTCCGGTCATGGCGTACTCGGCGATGTACGCGACGCCGCCGAGGCGGATCGTGACACCGCGGGCGAGCCACTCCATCTGCCGGTTGTCGTGCCCGGTGTCGATGACGACGCCGTGGCCGTTCTCGTCGCTGATCGCGAGCGGCGACCCGGGCACACCGTAGACCGAGAACGTCTCCATCTGCAGCTCCGGGAACGCCCGGCCCATGCCGTCGGCGTCGACGACCGGCAGACCACCGGTGGCGCCGACGAGCAGCGGGATCATCGAGTTGATGCCGCCGCACTCGATCGGCATGGTGGCCGTCGCGGTGCGGCCCAGGTGCTGCTCGAGCCGGCGGAGGGCACCGAGCGGCTCGGGTCCGGCCGGGATCCGTTCGAGCACGACCGTCGGGGCGCCCATCTGCGCGGTGGGGATGACGAACGCGTCGTCGTCGAGCTCGGACGGGTCGAGGATCGTCACCGGACCGTGCTGCTCGATGGCGGCCTTGACGAGGAGCATCCCGATGGTCGGGTCGCCGCCGCCGCCGGTGCCGAGCAGTGCGGCACCGCGGGCGAGGTCGGGCAGGTCGTCGACGTCGATGGTCCAGCTCACGGCTGTTCTCCTTCGCTGACGGTGCCGTCGTGGCGGACCGCCGGGGTGTCGTAGCCGAAGTACCGCGGGCCGGCGAGCGCGAGGCCGGCCGGGCTGTGCCACCGCGGGTCGGCGGGGGCCGTGACGATCCGGACGCGCGCGCCGAACCGGAGGCCCTCGGTGGTGATCGGTTCGCCGGTCTCGGCGTCCAGGGTGACGATGAGGTCGGGAGCCGTGGTGCGCACCGAGCCGGCCACCTCGACCAGCAGGTGCTCGTTCTGGAACCGGAGCACCGCCTCCCGTCCGGTGTCGTCGCCGGAACCCGTGACGCGGGCGGTCCCGCGCGCGAACCCGGTGACGGTCTTCCGTTCCACGTCGGCGACCTTCCCGCTGAAGACGACGCTGCCGCCGAGGGTCGCGGCGACCGCCGCGACCGGGTCCGCGTTGGCGGCGCGCGCCGCGACCAGGGCCTCGCCGAGGCGGACGCACAGCGACAGGCTGCCGCGCACGTACGACTCCTTGACCTGCGCGCCGGTCATCGCGTAGTTCGCGGTGATCGCGGAGCAGCCCATCTCGACGGTCGCGGTCCGGGCGAGCCGTTCCGCCCACCGGTTGTCGACCGTGCTGAACACGGCGGTGTTGCCCTTCTCGTCGGCGAGCGCCATCGGGGTGGCGCTGACGCCGGCGAGCGTCGGCAGGACCATCTGCACCTCCGGGAACGCGCGTCCCATCGCGTCGCCGTCGACCAGGGGCAGGCCGAGCTCGGCGGCGGCGACGATCGGGCTGGTCGAGTTGACCCCGCCGACCTCGATGCAGGCCACGTGCGTGGGCGTCACGCCGAGGTGGGCGGCGAGGCTGCGGACCGCCTCGGCGAACTGCGCGCCGGAGGGGAGCTTCTCGACCATCACGGTCGGTGCGCCGATCATCGCGACGTTGAGCACCACGGCGTCGTCCGGCAGGTCCTCGACCTGCACGACGGTGACCGGGCCGTGCTCGCGGACGGCGGCCTCGGCGAGGAGCCGGCCGATGTACGGGTCGCCGCCGCCACCGGTGCCGAGCACGGCGGCACCGCGCGCGAGGTCGGCGCAGTCGCCGTCGACGACCGTGAGGGGGCGGACGGTGGGGGCTGTCGTGGCGACGCGTGCCGACGTGCCGCCGGCGTGCGTCGACGCGTCGGTGTGTGCCTGATCGTCGGTGTGTGCCGGTGCCGCGCCGTGGGTCGGCGCGGGTCCCGCTGCGATCGTGCTCACCGGACCAGGGCCCCGAGTGCGAGGTCGCCGACGGCCTTCGCGCGGATGCGGGTCGCGTTGCCGGGCAGGTACGGGATCGGGACCTCGTCGAAGTCGACGATCGCGACGGTCGCCGGGTCGGCCCCGGCGGCGACGGCCCGGTCGATCGCCTCCTGCCGCGCCTCCTCGACCACCGTGGCACGGCCGCCGTCGATGATCGCGTAGACCTTGTCGACCTCGCCGGAGACCTGCGCGATCGCCGCGCCGATGGCGTTCGCGACGGCGTAGTGCTCCGGGCGGTGCACGGTGCCGAGCCCGGGCAGCGTGTCCGGCAGCAGCACCGAGCCACCCCCGACCGCGACCACCGGCAGCGGTGCCGACGAGGTCCGCATGCGCTCGACGACGTCGGCCACGCGCTCGGCGATCACCGCGAGGGCGCGCTCGGCCACCTCGGCGGGCACCTCGGCGACCCGGTCCGGGTCGCCGATCGTGCCGCGGCCACCGCGGACGGCGACGTCGGTGGCGGTGAGCGTCGTGCCGCCGAAGACGAGGCCGTCCTCGGTGAGTCGGTAGCCGACCGAGTCCGGGCCGACGAGCGCGCCGTCCTCGCGGATCCGGGAGCCGCCGCCGATGCCGATCGACAGCACGTCGGGCATCCGGAAGTTCGTGCGGATGCCCGCGACCGCGACCTCGCCGGTGGCCTCGCGCGGGAACCCGCCGGTCAGGACGCCGACGTCGCTCGTCGTGCCGCCGACGTCGACGACCGCGCAGGTGTCGAACCCGGACAGCACCGCGGCGCCGCGCATCGAGTTCGTCGGACCGGAGGCGAACGTCGCGACCGGGTACCGGCGGGCGTACTCGACGTCCATGAGGGTGCCGTCGTTCTGGCTGAGGAACAGGGGCGCGTCGATGCCGCTCGACGCGACGGAGGCGGACAGCCCGTCGACGATCCGGTCGGCCAGCTCGCGCAGGGCGGCGTTGATGATCGTGGCGTTCTCGCGTTCGAGCAGCCCGATGCGGCCGATCTCGCTCGACAGCGAGAACGCGACGTCCGGTCCGAGCTCCGCGGCCAGGATCTCCTGCGCGCGCTGCTCGAACGTGTCGTTGATCGGCGAGAACACCGACGAGATCGCGACCGACCGGATGCCGACGGCGCCGATCGCCGCAGCGTGGCGCTTCAGCTCGTCCGGGTCGAGCTCCGAGATCACCCGGCCGTCGAACTCGTGGCCGCCGTGCGCCAGGAACGCCCGTCCCTGCACCGCGGTGACCAGGTGCTCGGGCCAGTCGGTGAACGGGGGCAGCGAGGCCGTCGCCGGGAGCCCGAGGCGCACGGCGGCGGTCGGCGCGAGCCCGCGGGCCTCGATCAGGGCGTTGATGAAGTGCGTCGTGCCGATCATCACGCCGTCGATGTCCTCGGACCCGAACGCCCGCTGCTCGCGGAGCCCGGCCAGTGCGGCGACGATCCCGGACGTGACGTCCTGGCTGGTGGACCGCTTCACGGCCGCGGCGACCGTGCTGCCGTCCATGAGGACGGCGTCCGTGTTCGTGCCGCCGACGTCGATGCCGATGCGCATGGGGTTCCCTTCGGGGTGGAGCGGGGTGGTGCGGAGCCGTGCGGGCCGCTGGTGGACGCCGGGCTGCCGTCGGGCGGAGGTGGCGGTCGACGTGGGGGGACGCCGACCGCCGGTCCGGGGGCGACGGTGCCGGAGCGGGGCGGGCGACACCGTCGCCGGGTCGCCGGGGCGGGGACGGCAGCCGCGACCGGGGCGGCCTCGGTGCGGCTGACGCCGAGGCCACGGACCAAGCCGGCCTTGCCCGCGACCACGTACAGCACGAAGGCGATGACCACCGAGTTGATCGACGGGATGCCGACGGCGACGAAGTACCCGACCACGGCGGCGACCGCCCAGATGACCAGGGTGGCCGGTACCCACGTCGGACTCGTCGGCGGCAGGCCCTCGCTCGCGCTCAGCTCGGGGCGCCACCGCTTCACGACGAAGTACTCGGCGATCATGATGCCCGCGATCGGCGGGAAGACGACGCCGAGCACGATGAGGAACGGCGTGAACGCGTCGAGGAACCCGACGGCCGCGAGCAGCGACCCGACGACACCGAGCACGAGCGTGACGACACCGCGGTTCACCTTCTTGCCGAACACGACGTCGATGAAGTTCGTGACGCCGAGGCTCGAGCTGTAGATGTTCCAGTCGTTGATCTTGAAGGTGCCGAGCAGGATCACGAGGATGCCGACCCAGCCGACGCTCGACGTGATCACGCGGGTGATGTCCGAGGAGCCGACGGCGTGGGCGAGCAGGACGCCAGCGAGGCCGATGACGTACTCGCCGAGGGTGACACCGAGCGCGGTCTGCTTGACGACGTCGCCGACCGAGCGGTTGAAGCGCGTCATGTCGGGCGTGATGACGGCGCCGACGATGAAGCCGCCCGCGACGAGCGTGGTGCCGGCGACGAAGCTCAGCTCGGGACCGGCCGGGGCCTTCGCGGCGAGCTCGGCGAGCGAGTGCTTGCTCAGCTCGACGACGACCGCCCACCCGACCAGCACCAGGAACAGCGGCACGGTGACGTTCGCGAGCCACTGCATCGAGTGGAAGCCGCGCAGCACGATGGCGGTGACGAGCAGCCCGAACACGAGCGACCACGCCCACGCGGGCAGGACCGGCAGGATCGCGACGAGGCCAGCTGCCGAGACGCCGGACTGGATGCCGAACCAGCCGATCAGGCTCAGCCCGATCGCGAGCCCGACGAGCGCCGACCCGGCCTTGCCGAACCCGGTCCACCGCGCGATGACCGAGGTGTTCAGCCCCTCGCGCATGCCGATCACGCCCACGAACACGGACACGACCTCGAGGATCACGGCTCCGAGCGTGATCGCCCAGAACGCCTCCCAGAAGCCCATCCCGAAGCCGAGCGTCGCACCGAGCAGGAACTGGGACAGGGCGGAGATCTGCCCGAAGCGCTGCACCGCCACCTGGAACCACCCGTAGCGGGCGGACATCGGGACGCGGGACAGGGAGTGGTCGTCGACGACGACGGACGGGGCTGGTGGTGCTGACGCTGCACTGGCCATCGGGTGCTCCTGGGGGAAGGGGTGCCGGCCGGGGCGGCCGGGTTGGAGCAACCGTAGTGAGCGCCCGGCGACCGGCGGCACGTGCACTCCGTCGTTACGGGAACGTGAATCGGTGCACTGTGCACAGCCGCCGTCGGCGGCCGCCGGCACCCGCCGGCACCCGCCTGCCCCGCCGAGCGCCCCGCCGGGCGCCCCGCCGTCCGCGGATGGAGCAGGAAACGTCGGGTCGAGGTCCGCCACCCGACGTTTCCTGCTCCATCCGCGGGGCGGGGCGGGGTTGGGAGCGCCCGGGAACGACGAAGGCCCCGCCGCAGTGCGACGGGACCTTCAGTGATGTGCGCTCGAAGGGACTCGAACCCCCAACCTTCTGATCCGTAGTCAGATGCTCTATCCATTGAGCTACGAGCGCATCCGGCTTTCCAGCCGAACTGGCCTTGCGGCCGTGGAAGACTCTACAACAGGTCCGGCGCGGACGCGAATCGAGCTCCTCCGGGGCAGCCCCTCGGCGTGTCGCGCGGGTCAGGCGACGGTCGGCTCCTCGTCGAAGACCTCGGCGAGGAACACCTGCAGCGCCCGCCACGACCGACGGTCCGCGCGCTCCTGGTACTGCGCACCGTGGTCCGGGGCGTCGGTGCCCGGCACGGCGAACGCGTGCATCGCGCCCGCGTAGGTGACGACCTGCCAGTCGACCTCGGGGGCGCCGCGCATCTCGTCCTGCCACGCGGTGACCGCGCTGTCCGGGACGACCGGGTCCGAACCGCCGGTCAGCACGAGCAGCTTCGCGCGGATCGCCGACGCGTCCGACGGGTCGTGCGCGATGAGGCCGCCGTGGAACGACACCGCACCGACCAGGTCGGCACCGGTCCGGGCGAGCTCGAGGGCCCCGGAGCCGCCGAAGCAGTACCCCATCACGACGATGCGGGAGTGGTCGACGTCGGGGTCCTCGCGCAGCCGGTCGAGCCCCGCCGTGAGCCGGGCGCGGAACAGCGGCAGGTCCTGGTAGAACGAGCCGGCGACCTCGGACGCGGTGTCGTCGCCGGGACGGACGCCCTCGCCGTAGACGTCGGCGCCGAACGCGACGTAGCCGAGCCGGGCGAGCATCGTGACGCGGGCCTCGACGTGCTCGTTGACGCCGTGCCAGTCGTGCACGACGAGGACGCCGGGACGCGGCCCGGACACGGCGTGGTCCTTCGCCAGGACACTGAGGAGCGCGGTGCCGTCGTGGTCGTGACGGACGGGCTCGACGCGGACGTCGGAGCCGGCGGGAGCGGGGACGGTGGACAGGACGTCGTCGGTGGTCTTCACGGTGCGCGACGTTACGCCGCGCGACCAGGAACGGGACGGGAGGCGCGGTGCGGGCCCGCACCGCGCCTCCCGTCCGACCGCGCGCACGACGGGAGGCGCGTCACCAGCCCGCCACGCGCCTCCCGCCCGACCGCGTCAGCAGTCGACGTTGTCCCAGCCCTCCGGCCCCTCGGACCCGGCCGCGTAGTCGTCG
The DNA here is from genome assembly GCF_001865055.2 of Curtobacterium sp. MCBA15_004. Lineage (NCBI taxonomy): Bacteria > Bacillati > Actinomycetota > Actinomycetes > Micrococcales > Microbacteriaceae > Curtobacterium > Curtobacterium sp. MCBA15_004. Next base: position 2,844,377 of record NZ_CP126266.1, read on the forward strand.
AGCGGCGTCTCGCCGGAGCGCCACGCCTGCAGGAACGGCTCGACGACCTTCCACCCCTGCACCGCGCTGTCCCCGCGCACCGACAGGGTCGCGTCGCCCTCGAGCACCCCGGCCAGGACCTCGCCGTAGGCGCTCAACCGCCCCGGGTTGAACGTCGTCGACAGCGAGGTGTGGTCGATCGTGTACGGGTCGCCGGGGCCGTTCACGTTGAGCTCGAGCTGCATCTCGTCCGGGGCGATCCAGATGCGCAGCTTGTCCGGCCGCTCGGGCCCGGTCAGCCCGTTCGGCACGTGCGGGGAGTCCTTGAACGTCACGACGATCTCGCGGCGCTGCTTCGCGAGCGCCTTGCCCGACCGCAGGGTGAACGGCACGCCGGCCCAGCGCCAGTTCGCCACCTCGACGGTGAGCTGCGCGAGGGTCTCGGTGCCGAGCGAGGGGTCGACACCGTCCTCGTCGACGTAGGCCGGGAGCGACCGGTCGCCGATCGTGCCCGCCGTGTACCGGGCGCGCTTGCCCGCCGCGACCACGTCGCCGCCCCACGGCCGCACGGCCCGCAGCACGAGCTCCTTCTGGGTGCGGAGGTCGTCGGCGTCGATGGACGCGGGGGCCTCCATCGCGACGACGGCCATCACCTGCAGCAGGTGGCTCTGGATCATGTCCACGAGCGCGCCGGCCTTGTCGTAGTACCGCGCGCGGCCCTCGAGCCCGAGGGTCTCGTCGTACACGATGTCGACGCGGGCGACGTGCTGCGACGACAGCAGCGGCTCGATGATGCGGTTCGCGAACCGCAGCCCGAGCAGGTTCAGCACGGTCGACCGGCCGAGGAAGTGGTCGACGCGGTGGATGCGCTCCTCCGGCAGGAACGAGTGCAGCAGGTCGTTGAGCTGTTCGGCGCTGCGGGCGTCGGTGCCGAAGGGCTTCTCGAGCGCGAGCCGGGTGCCGGCGGGCAGGTCGAGGTCCTTGAGCACGGCGCAGCTCTTCTCGGTGACCGCGGGCGGGAGCGCGAAGTAGATCGCGGGGTCGTGGTGGCACGCGGCGAGCAGCGCCTCCAGGTCGTCGGCGTCGGTGACGTCGGCCTTGCGGTAGGTCGACGCGTCGACGACCGCCCGGAGGCGCGCGCTCAGCCGCTCCCCGCCGTCGTGGGCGCCCTCGTCCTCCTCGTTCTTCGACGCCTGCGCGTTCTCGAAGGAGGTCCGCACCTGCGCCTTCCAGTCGGCGTCGGAGAGGTCCTCGACACCGGCCCCGACGAGCTGGACGTCCCAGTCCTCCTTCACCTCCAGCAGGGTGGCGAGGCCCGGCAACAGCAGGCGCTTGGACAGGTCGCCGCTGGCTCCGAGGATGAGCAGGCTGGTCTGGAGGCTCGACATGCCCCAGAACGTACTCACGCGTTCCGGCGCGTGGCCGGGCTGCGTCGGTACGGTGGGTCGAGTCCGTCGCGGAGGAGCACCATGAGCAGTGGGTACGGAGGGCGACGCATCCGCGTCGCGGTGGTCGGCACCGGGATGATCGCGGGGGTCCACGCCCGCGCCGCGCGTGCGGCCGGCGCCGAGGTCACCGGCGTCCTCGGTCGGACGCCGTCGCGGTCCGACCAGGTCGCGGAGCAGCTCGACGTGCCGCGCGGGTACGCCTCGCTCGACGACGTCATCGCCGACCGTCCCGACGTCGTGCACGTCTGCACGCCCAACGACCAGCACCACCCGCAGGCGCTCGCGGTCATCCGTGCGGGCATCAACGTCGTGTGCGAGAAGCCGCTCGCGATCGACGCCACGCAGGCCGCCGAGCTCGTCACCGCCGCCGACGAGGCCGGGGTCGTCGCCACGGTGCCGTTCGTGTACCGGTACCACCCGATCGTCCGGGAGATCCGCGCACGCATCGCCGCGGGCGAGCTCGGTCGGCTGCTCGCGGTGCACGGGCACTACCTGCAGGACTGGATGCTCGACGAGGACGCCTCGAGCTGGCGAGTGGACGCCGGTGCGGGCGGACTGTCCCGGGCGTTCGCGGACATCGGGTCGCACTGGTGCGACCTGGTCGAGTTCGTCACGGGCGAGCCCTTCGCGTCCGTCTCGGCCGCGACCGACGTCGTCTACCCGACCCGACCGGCGGCCTCGGGGCCGTCGTTCTCCGGTTCCCCCGACCCGGACCCGGTCGCCGACGCCTCGCAGCGCGCCGAGGTGACGACCGAGGACACCGCGGTCGCGACCTTCCGCACCGCCACCGGCCGGATCGGCAACGTCGTCGTCTCGCAGGTCGCCGCCGGGCGGAAGAACCGGCTCTGGTTCGAGGTCGACGGCACCCTCGGGTCGGCCGCGTTCGACCAGGAGCAGCCGGAGTCCGCGTGGTTCGGCAACGAACGCGGCGCGCAGATCGTCGTCCGCGACCCGGCCCTGGGCTTCCCGGACCAGCGGCGTCTGGCGGTCGTGCCGGCGGGGCACCCGCAGGGGTACCTCGACGCGTTCGCGGCGTTCGTCGCCGACACCTACGCCGCGGTCCGCGCCGAGGGCGACCGTTCGGCCTGGCCGGAGGGACTGCCGACGTTCGCGGACGGGGCCCGGGCGGCGCAGGTCATCGACGCGGTGGTCGGCAGCGCCGCCGAGGGTGCCTGGCGGCAGATCCGGTAGGACCCGGGACACCGGCGTGACGCGACGTGGGCCTTCCGCGGGGCGCGCCGCGGGCCTTCCGCGGGGGCCCGCGGGCCTTCCGCGGGCGCGCGCGGGCCTCCCGCGGGCACCGGGGAGCTGAACGCGTACAGGAACCGGCGAGCACGGTGGGGGCATGGGCCAGACCGTGAGCGACTTCGTCATCGACCGCATCAAGGCGTGGGGCGTGTCCCGCGTGTTCGGGTACCCCGGGGACGGCATCGGCGCGTTCGACGGTGCCCTCGGCAAGGCGGACGGCAGCGAGCGCGCGCTCGAGTACGTCCGACCGACCCACGAGGAGATCGCCGCGCTCATGGCGACCGCGCACGCGAAGTTCACCGGCGAGGTCGGCGTGTGCGTCGCGACGTCGAGCCCCGGAGCGTTCCACCTGCTCAACGGCCTGTACGACGCCCAGATGGACAACCAGCCGGTCGTCGCGATCGTCGGGCAGCAGGGCCTGGCGTCGATGGGGTCGTTCACGCAGCAGGAGTCGAACCTCGAGCGCGTGTTCGCCGACGTCGCCTGCTACGTCGAGACGGTCGCCACGCCGGACGCCGTCGGGGTCGTCGTCGACACCGCCTTCCGCACCGCGATGCTCCGCAAGCAGCCGGCCGTCGTGGTCCTCCCCCACGACGTGCAGGCGATGGCGTACGAGGCACCCGCCGCCGAGCACTGGGTGTCCCGGTCGAGCGACGTCGCGCCGTCGACGCGGATCACCCCGCCGCAGGACGAGATCGCGCGGTTCGCCGAGATCCTCAACGCCGGCGAGCGCATCACCTTCCTCGTCGGGGCCGGTGCCCGGGGTGCCACCGACCTCGTGCTCGCCGCGGCCGAGAAGACCGGCGCCGGCATCATCACGGCGCTGCGCGGCAAGGACGTCGTGCCGTCCGACGTGCCGTACCACACGCAGCAGGTCGGGCTCCTCGGCTCGCGTCCGAGCCTGACGCAGATCAAGGAGTGCGACACGATCGTGCTCCTCGGGACGAACTACCCGTACGGCGAGTACCTGCCCGAGAGCGGTCAGGCGCGCGGCGTCCAGGTCGACATCCGGCCGGAGATGATGGGCCTGCGCTACCCGACCGAGCTCAACCTGTGGGGTGACGTCGGGTCGACGCTCGAGGCGGTGCTCCCCCTGCTGCACGGCGACCCCGACACCGCGTGGCAGGACAAGCTCGCCGGCGAGATGCGCGAGTGGGAAGCCGAGATGGACCGCCAGGCCGAGGTGCACTACAGCGACGGGGTGAACCCCCGACGGGTGATCCGCGCCGTGAACGAACGGCTGCCCGAGGGCGTCACCGTGACGTGCGACGCCGGCACGACCGCCGACTGGTACGGCCACCACATCCGGCTCCGCCGCGGCATGCACGGCGACATGTCCGGCCGCCTGGCGACGATGCTCGCGGCGATGCCGTACGCCGTGACCGCCAAGTTCGCCTTCCCGGACGCACCGGCCGTCTGCACGATCGGCGACGGCGCGTTCCAGATGCTCGGCATGAACGAGCTCATCACCGTGAAGAAGTACATGGCGCAGTGGCCGAACCAGCAGCTCGTCATCGTCGTCGTGCACAACGACGACCTCGGGCAGGTGTCGTGGGAGATGCGGACCGAGGACGGCAACCCGATGTGGTCCGGCTCGCAGGACGTCGAGTCGATGGACTACGCCGGGTACGCCGAGCTGCTCGGCTTCACGGGCATCGCGATCCGGAGCGACGACGAGGTCGACGCCGCCGTCGAGCGTGCGTTCGCGAACCCCGGCGTGACGCTCATCGACGCCTACGTCAGCCGCAACGTCCCGCCGCTCCCGCCGCACATCACCGCCGAGTACGCGATCAACACCGCGAAGAGCCTGCTCAAGGGCGACCCGCAGGAGCTCAGCGTGGTGAAGGACTCGGCGAAGGCGATGGCCGCCGAGGCCGCCGAGCGCGTCAAGGGTGCCCTCGGTCGCGACTGACCCCGCACACCGCCCTGGCCCCCGGAGGCGGGCCAGGGCGGTGCCGTGTGAACTCCGCGTGACGTGATGCGGCATCCCCTGGCGTGTTGCTGAGGGATTTCGTAGGTTCGTCGCCGATGAACACCCACACCTCCCCACGCCGTCGACGCCTGGTCGGTACCGCGACCCTCGCGACCGCCGGTGTCCTCGTAGCCCTGTCAGCCCCGTCCGCCGCCCTCGCCGCCGACGGTGACGTGACGATCGACCTCTACAACGTGAACGACTTCCACGGTCGGATCGCCCAGTCCATCTCGGTGACGTCCGGCAAGCCGACGCCGCGGGACGGCGACGCAGCCGGCGCGGCCGTCCTCGCCGGCGCACTGGACCGGTTCCGCGGCGCCGACCCGTCGCGGTCGGCGTTCGTCAGCTCCGGCGACAACATCGGTGGTTCGACGTTCGAGTCCTTCATCCAGCAGGACCAGCCGACGATCGACGTCCTCAACCAGATGGACCTGTCCGTCAGCGCGATCGGCAACCACGAGCTCGACCGCGGTCAGACCGACCTGCGCGACCGGGTCATCGGCCCGGACGGCGCCCGCAACGCGAAGTGGGACTACGTCTCGGCGAACATCCTCGACGCGGCGACCGGGAAGCCGGCGTTCGACCCCTACGCGATCCAGGAGATCAGCGGCAAGCGGGTCGGGTTCATCGGCGCGACCGTCGACCTCGTCGGGCAGGGCCTCGTCAGCCCGGCCGGCATCGCGGGCTTGCGCATGGGCGACATCACCACCGAGGTGAACAAGGTCGCCGCGCAGCTCACCGACGGCGACGAGTCGAACGACGAGGCCGACGTCCTGGTCCTCCTCGTGCACGACGGGGCCGAGTCGCCGAACGTCGCAGACCTGTCCGGCGGTTCGGACTTCGCCCGCGCCGTCCGGGGAGTGACGCCGGACGTCTCGGCGATCCTGTCGGCGCACACGCACCAGACCTACGTGCACCAGGTGACACTCGCCGACGGCAGCACGCGTCCGGTGATCCAGACCGGTTCGTACGGCTTCAACCTCGGCCACGTGCAGCTCACCGTCGCTGCCGACGGGAGCGTCCGACCGACCAAGGCGGAGAACATCCGTCTCGTCGACGCGGGGACCTTCGCCCCGGACGCGAGCGTGGCGGCCACCGTCGACACCGCGGTGAAGGAGGCCGATCGGCTGGGTGCCGTGGTCCTCGGCTCGGTGGACCGCGACATGAAGCGCGCCGTGCAGACCAACGGCTCCGAGAACCGCGGCGGCGAGTCGACGCTCGGCAACTTCGTCGCCGAGGTGCAGCGTTCCCAGACCCAGCGCCAGGGCTCGCAGATCGCGTTCATGAACCCCGGTGGCCTGCGCGCGGACATGACCGCCGGTGCCGTCACCTACAAGCAGGCCGCCGCGGTCCAGTCCTTCGCGAACACGCTCGTCGTGCTCGACCTGACGGGCGACCAGATCCGCCGTGCGCTCGAGCAGCAGTGGCAGCCGTCGACCTCGAGCCGCCCGTTCCTCAAGCTCGGCACCTCCGAGGGCTTCTCCTACACGTACGACCCGCTCGCGGCCGCCGGGTCGCGCATCACCTCGATGACGCTGAACGGCACGCCGATCGTCGCCGGGACGACCTACAAGGTGACCGTCAACTCGTTCCTCGCGACCGGCGGGGACAACTTCGGCGCGTTCAAGGAGGCCGCCGTGAAGCAGGACAGCGGCAAGGTCGACCTCGAGGCACAGGTCGAGTACTTCACTGCGAACCCGAAGGTCGCGGTCCGACAGGACCAGCGCGCCGTCGGCGTCCGGGTCTCCGGGGTCCCCGAGGGTGGACTGCGCCCTGGCGACCCGGTGCGGATCGACCTGTCGTCGCTGACCTTCAGCAGCGCGGCCGACCAGGGCGGCACCGTCTCGGTGGGCGCCGGAGGAACGACACTCGCGTCTGCCCCGATCGACACCACGGTGGTCGACACCACGGATGAGCAGGGCCGCGCGACCCTGACGTTCACCGTCCCCGGGGCGACCGCCCAGCCGGGCACCGAGCAGCCGCTCGCCGCGCGTGCGGTCAGCCGGGCAGCGGTGGCTCCCACCGCCACGACGGACCAGCCGCTGGTCGTCACCCTGCCGAACGGCCAGACGATCACGCTCGCCGTGACCGTCCCCGTCGCGGCCGTCGTCGACCCGGGCACGCCGGGTGGCGGCGGCACGACCGCCCCGGGCACCGGCGGCACGGTCGGCGGCGGCACCGCCGGCGGGACCGTCGGCGGCGGGACCACCGGCACCGCCGGCGGCACCGTGCCACGGACCGGTTCCGGGTCCCTCGCGTGGACCGGTGCCGAACTGGTGCCGGCCGGCGTGGCCGCGGGCCTGCTGCTCCTGACCGGGGCGACCGCCATGGTCCTGGTGCGTCGTCGCCGCCTGCAGCACGAGGCGACCGTCGAGGCGGACTGACACCGCGCCTCCCGGCTCGATCGCGGACGGGCCGTCCCACCCAGGTGGGGCGGCCCGTCCGCCGTGTGGGGGGCCGTCGGACGACGGGCTCGTCCCACCGATCGTCCGCGGATCGCACCGGGACTGCTGACGGTTCCACGACGGGGGTACGCTCGGCGTGTCGCACCGCGACGCGTCGCGCCGGGTCGCCTCCCAGGGCCGGACGGTGGTTCCGTTCGTCGGACTCCGTGACGCGGGTGCCCTCCGTCTCCAGGGAAACGACGGAGGGCACCCACTCACCCCACCCGGCGGCGGGTCCCGGCGCCTAGTGCGTGGTCGGCGTCCCCGCGTCGACCGGCACCCCGGCAGTGCCCGCAGCGACCACGTCCGGCGCCTGCACCGCGAACTGCGTCCGGTGCAGCTCCTCGTACCGGCCGCGACGTGCCAGGAGTTCCTCGTGTGTGCCCCGTTCCACGATCGAGCCGTCCTCGACCACGAGGATCTGGTCCGCACTGCGGATCGTCGACAGCCGGTGCGCGATCACCATCGCCGTCCGCCCGTCGAGCGCCTCGCTCAGGGCCGCCTGCACCGCGGCCTCGGACGTCGAGTCGAGCGCGGCGGTGGCCTCGTCGAGGATGACGACCCGCGGCTGCGCCAGCAGGAGCCGGGCGATCGTCATCCGCTGCCGCTCACCGCCGGACAGCCGGTAGCCCCGCTCCCCGACCATGGTGTCGAGCTGATCGGGCAGCGACCGGACGAGCGTCTCGAGCCGCGCACGGCGCACGGCGTCCCACACCTCGTCGTCGGTCGCCTCGGGCCGGGCGAGCCGGAGGTTCGAGCCGATGGTCTCGTGGAACAGGTGTCCGTCCTGGGTCACCATGCCCATCGTGTGCCGCATCGAGGCGAAGGTGACGTCACGGACGTCGGTCCCGGCGAGACGCACCGCACCGCTGTCGACGTCGTACAGGCGCGCGAGCAGCTGGGCGATCGTGGACTTGCCGGCGCCGGACGACCCGACGAGTGCGACGGTCTGCCCCGGCTCGATGCGGAACGACACCCCGTGCAGGACCTCGTCGCCGCCCCGGGTGTCGAGTGTGGAGACCTCCTCGAGCGAGGCGAGGGACACCTTGTCGGCGGACGGGTAGGCGAACCGGACGTCGTCGAACTCCACCGACACCGGGCCGTCCGGCACCACGACGGCGTCGGGTCGCTCCTGGATGAGCGGTTCGAGGTCGAGCACCTCGAAGACGCGCTCGAAGCTCACCACCGCGCTCATGATCTCGACGCGCGCGTTCGCCAGGCTGGTCAGCGGCGCGTACAGGCGGGTGAGCAGGAGCGCGAGGGTGACCACGTCGCCGGTGTTCAGCTGCCCACCGAGCGCGAGGGCCCCGCCGAGCCCGTACACGAGCGCCAGCGCGAGCGCGGAGACGAGCATGAGCGCGGTGACGAAGACGAACTGCAGCATCGCGGTGCGGACCCCGATGTCGCGGACGCGGGCGGCCCGGACCCGGAACTCCGCGGACTCGTCGTCCGGACGGCCGAACAGCTTCACGAGGGTGGCGCCGGGCGCCGAGAACCGCTCGGTCATCTGCGTGCTCATCGCGGAGTTGTGGTCGGCGGCCTCCCGTCGGAGCGCGGCGAGCCGGCTGCCCATCCGACGGGCCGGCACCAGGAACACCGGCAGCATCACCACGGCGAGCACGGTCACGAGCCACGACGTGCTGAGCATGACGCCCAGGGTGAGGACCAGCGCCACGAGGTTCGTCACGACGCCGGACAGGGTGCCGCTGAACGCCTGCTGCGCGCCGATCACGTCGTTGTTGAGCCGGCTGACGAGGGCACCGGTCCGCGTTCGGGTGAAGAACGCGATCGGCATCTTCTGCACGTGGTCGAACACGGCGGTGCGGAGGTCCAGGATGACGCCCTCACCGATCCGCGCCGAGTACCAGCGGGTGAGGAGCGATGCGGCGGCGTCGGCCACCGCGACCAGGGCGATCACGACCGCGAGCCAGACGATCGTGCCGACCGCCCCACGAGCGGCGATGACGTCGACCACCTGACCGGCGAGCACGGGCGTCGCGACCGCGAGGAACGCCCCGACGACGGACAGGGCGATGAACACCACGAGCTTCGCCCGGTACGGCACCGCGAACGTCATGATGCGCCGGACGGACTCCCGCGAGAAGCCGTGCTTCCCGTCCCTCGCGGTGGAGATCTTGTAGAGCGAGCTCCAGGCCGCGCCTTCCATGCTCATGGTGTCCCCTTCCGGCCGCCACCGACCCGGGTGGTCCGGGGGCGCGGGTCGTCCCCCGTGGCGGGGACCAGGGAGTCAGGATACGTCGGGGGCGGGGAGCGCCGCGGCCAGCGTCAGCGGAACAGCTGCTCCCCCACGTACGACCCCTTCCGCGGTGCCGGCGGGACGGCGAACACCCCGGAGCCGATGTGCGACACGTACTCGTTCAACCGGTCGGACGCGCCGAGCTTCCGCTGCAGCCGCGTGAAGTGCTCGGGGTCGTTCATGTAGGCCGCGAACAGCAGCCCGGCGTCGAGCTGGCCGTACTGGTTCAGTCCGTCCGTGTAGTTGTAGCCGCGGCGGAGGATCTTCACGCCGCCGTTGTTCTCGTGCGCAGCGAGCGCGACGTGGGACCGCGGGTCGATCGCGGTCCCGCCGTCCGACCCGGCGCCGTGTGCGGCGGCGTGGAAGTCCGGCGTCGTGTGCTCGCTCCCGCCGGACAGCGGCGCCCCCTCGACCTTGGTCCGGCCGAACACGCGCTGCTGGTCGCTCACCACGTCGGCGTCCCACGTCTCCAGGTTCATCCGGATCTTCCGCACGACCTGGTAGCTCCCGCCCGCCATCCACCCGGCGTCGTCGTCGAGCCACACGAAGCGGTCGTACTCCTCGTCGGTGGTGACGTTGCGGGTGCCGTCCTTGAAGCCCATCAGGTTGCGCGGGGTCGACTGCGTGGGCCCGGCCGAGGCGCGGCCGAAGCCGATGACCGTCCACCGCACGGTCGCGGTGCCGCGGGCCATGCGCGCCAGGTCGCGCACCGCGTGGTACGCCACCTGCGGGTCGTCGGCGCAGGCCTGCAGGGACAGGTCGCCGCCGGTCAGGCCGTCCTCGAGCGCGTCGCTCGGCAGGGTCGGGATCGCCGCCAGGTGCGCGGGCCGCTTGGACGCGAGGCCGAAGCGCTCGTCGAACACGCCGGGACCGAGCCCCACCGTGACCGTGAGCGACGCGGGCCCGAGGTCGAGCGCCTCGCCCGTGTCCGCGCCGACGCCGTTCCCGTGCGCGGGCTCGACGCTGCCGATCGTCCGACCGGCCTGCAGCTGCGCGATCGCCGCGGACCACCGGGCGAGCAGGACCTGCAGCTCGGTCGCGGTCGACGCGGTCAGGTCGAACACCATGAAGACGCAGTGCCGCTGCGGGGTCGTCCGGATGCCGCCCTGCGGCTGCCGCGCGGCGGTCGCGTAGAACGGCACCTGCTGCGACAGGTCGATCGACTCGTCGGCGTTCCCCGCGGCACGGAACGGGTCCACCCCGGTCGCGGCCGCGGAACCGGCGATCCCGGCGGCCGCCCCGACCCCGGCACCCGCGGCGGCGAGGCCGGCACCGAAGAGCCCTCGGCGGGAGACGTGCGGTGCGGTCACGCGGTCGCGACCTTCTCGGCCAGGCGGGAGAGCGGGTCCTGGAGCGCCTGCACCTGCTGCGAGATGCGGTTGGCGTCCTTCGCCTTCGCGGCGTCGTCCCACGTCGTGAAGCCGCCGAGGGCGTTGCCGTCGCGGAAGCCGTCCATCATCGTGTTCGTCGCGTCGAACTGCGCAGCGATCTGCTTCGTGAGCGCCGGGTCGACCTTCGTCAGGCCGGGCTTGAGGTACGCGAAGGCCTGCCGGGCGCCCTCGACGTTCGCGGCGAGGTCGACGAGGTCGATGTGGCTGTACGCCTCCTCCTCGCCGGTGACCTTGTTCGACTGGACCTCCTCGAGGAGCCCGGCCGCGCCGTTCGCCAGGTCCTCGGGCTTGTACTGCAGCGTCGGCACGAGCTTCGCGAGGAGCTGCACGTTCTCGGTCAGGTCCGCCGCGGTCTGCTTCGTCGACGCGGTGATCGCACCGGCCTGGAACAGGTCCTTCTCGACGGCGTGGAAGCCGCTCCAGCCCACGGCGTCGTCGAGGTTCGACGCACGCATGTCCACGAGGTAGTCGAGGTTGCCGGCGTTGTCGGTCGCGCTGTGCCCCTTCTTCACGAAGCCGTCGACGTCGCTCTCGACGTGCTCGTAGAACGGCCGGGCAGCCGCGTAGTCCCGCTTCGCCGCCTCGAGGTCGCCCTTGTCGACGTCGGCCTGGAGCTGCTGGACGGCGGTCACCATGTCGGTGACCTGGCCGTCGACGTACGTCGCGTAGCCCTTCGCACCGTCGGCGAGCAGGGCCGCGGCACTGCTCCCCGCGGTCGCGGCGGCCTTGCCGGTGACGGTGAAGTCGGTGAGCTCCTCGGTCGCCCCGGGGCAGTACACCTGGTACTTCCCACCCGTGAGCGTCGCGGTGAAGGTCACCGGGGCCAGACCGGGCGCGAGGTTCTCCTTCTCGCCGAGGATCCGCTGGTCCTGCAGCAGCTCGACCTCGGTGATCGCGGTCGAGCTCTGGTTCTCGACCCGGAACGTGACGGGGCCCGCGGGGACCTTCGTGGTCGACACGGCGCAGGCGTCGGAACCGTCGTTCGTCAGGGTGATGGTGACGCGCGAGACCTTCCCGGTGCCGCCGGTGGCGTCGTCGGCGGGGGTGCTCGCGGCGCAGCCGGTGAGCGCGAGGGCGGTGACGGTGCCGAGGGCACCGAGGGCGATCAGGGGTCGGACGGTCCTACCGAACGGCATGGTCGAGGCTCCTTGCAGGGACGTCGGCGGGTGGTCCGCGCGACGGGTCGGTTCCGGGGGTGGTGGTCGTGGGGGCGGGGAGGCGGCGTCGGTCGCGCACCGCGAGCGCGGCCTGGGCTGCAGCGGCGACGAGCAGGGCGATCGGCAGCCAGGCGTTCCAGAGCCGGAGCTCGGCAGCGCGGGTCTGTGCGGCGGCGACGGCCGCGGCCGTGCGGTCCGCCGTGGCGCCGGGGACGGCCCACACGTCGCGTTCCAGCGTGGTCGTCCGAGCGGCCGGGAGGCCCCCACCGCGCAGCGTGAGCACGTCGCGTTCCGAGCGGGTCGCGTCCAGGACGCCCCCCGCGACGGTCGTGAGGGTCGTGCTGGCGCGGACGGTCCAGGTGGCGGCGAACGGGCCGGGGTTCGTCGACGGCGAGACGCCGACCGGGACCCGCCCGAACAGTCCGACGAGCTGGTCGAGCGTCAGGCTGGTCGGCCGGTCCGCGGACGGGACGTCCTCGGTCACTTGCCACTGGTCCGCGGTGGTGCCCGCGCGGGCGACGCGGCGGTGGGCCGACGCGGGCAGGGTGAGCCGCGCCTCCCGGCCGCTCCCGGCCACGCGGAGGACCGCCGCCGCACCGTCGACGGACGCCGTGACCGACGTGGCGTCGCCGGTGACGGCGACCGTGCGCGGCACGTCGGGTCCGGTCCCGGACGGGACGGCGACCGCGAGCACGACGGCGGCCGCGGCGAAGGCGGCGGCGAGGACCGCTCGGAGCCGCGGGACGCGAGCGGGCGCGGGGCGCCATGCCCGCGGCCACAGCGAGATCGCGAGGACCGGGACGACGTAGAGGACCCAGCCGAGCACCTCGATCACCCGCGGGTCCGCGGGGATGCCGAGCACGCCCGTGACGAGGGCGCCGCGGAGCGAACCGTTCGGCGCGAGCCACCCGAGGTCGACCGTGCGCTGCTGGCCGATCACGATCCACCCGGCCTCGTGCGCGTGCCGGATCGCGGTGAGCACGAGGCCGCCCGCGACGAAGACGAGGAAGACGCCCGTGCCGGTGAAGAACCGGCGGAGGTCGAGCCGGACGCCGCCCGTGTAGATGCCGTAGCCGACCAGGACCGCGACGGCGATGCCGATGACGGCGCCGAGGGCCGCCGTGCCGGTGTCCGCGGACGCCTGGAACGTGGCGAGCAGGAACACCGAGGTCTCGAAGCCCTCCTTGAGGACGGCCAGGAACGCCATGCCGGCGAGTGCCCAGGCGGTGCCGCGGCCGAGGGCGGCGGTCGCGCTCGCCTCGAGGTCCTGCGACAGGGTGCGGGCGTGCGTCCGCATCCACACGATCATGCCGGTGACGAAGACCACGGCGACGACGCCGATCACGGTCTCCATGCCCTCCTGCTGGGCCTGGGGCAGCGCCTGCTCGACGGCCTGGAGGCCGAAGCCCACGGCGATGCTCAGCGCGACGGCGAGGCCGACCCCGGCCCACATCGGGGCGAGCGGCGCGCGGTTGCGACGCAGGAACGCGGCGATGATGCCGACGATGAGCGTCGCTTCGAGGCCTTCGCGGAGGCCGATGACGAGTGTGGCGATCATGGCGTAGGTGAGGCTAACCTAACTGAACCGCGATCCGCCACCTGCGGCCCGTGGGGTTTGATTGTTCTCATGAACCTGCTCACCCCCGAGGGCCTGGCGTCGGTGACGAACGTCCTCGACCTCGCGGGCGTGTTCGCGTCCGCGCTGCTCGGTGGATCGCTCGCCCGCACCATGGACTTCGACCTGTTCGGGTTCCTCGTCGTCGGCTTCGTCTCCGGCCTCGGCGGCGGCATGCTCCGCGACACCCTGCTGCAGAACGGTCCCCCGGTCGCGCTCGTCGACCCGCTGTACGTGCCGGTCGCGATCGTCGGCGCGCTCATCGCGTTCCTCGTGTCCTTCTCCGAGCTCACGTGGGACCGCCTGTTCACCGTGCTCGACGCCGCGGTCATCGGCTTCTGGGCGGTCGTCGGCGTGCAGCGCACCTTCGACGCCGGGCTCGAGTGGCCGGCCGCGATCATCATGGGGACGATCACCGCGGTCGGCGGCGGAGCGATGCGCGACATGCTCCTCCGCCGTGTGCCGGCGGTGTTCGGCGGGAACGCGCTGTACGCGACCGTCGCCGTCGCCGCGTCGGCCGTGATGGTCGTCGCGTCGCACCTCGGCTCCCCCACGATCGGGATCATCGCCGCGATCGTGCTGTCCCTGGGGCTGCGCTACGGCGCGGTCCGCCGGGGCTGGGGGCTGCCGAACGGCCGCGACTGGCAGCCGAAGTCCACGCTCGGGTCGCTGCTGCAACGGGGTCGGCGGCTGCGGCCGGACGCGATCCGGCTGCTGCGGCGGCCGGGTCGGCGTGCAGGGGCGGGGAGCGTCCACAGCGAGCGGGGCGGGGACGGTACCGGGACGGTGGCGACGGTCGACGGAGGTGGGTCCTGGGGCGGTCAGGGCGACTCGGGCGCGCGGGGCGACGCGGGCGGTCGGGGCGACGCGGGCGGTCGGGGCGACGCGGCCGGTCGGGGCGACGCGGCCGGTCGGGGTCGTGGCGCCGAGGGCGGTCCGACCGACCAGGAAACGCACTCCGGCAGCTGAACCTGTCTCCGCTGCCACCCCGGCAGTAGCATCGGTACCGCCGGGTATCGACCCGGTGACCGCCGCCCGCTGACGCACCGACACGACCCGAACGTGCCGGTCCGCCACACGGACGTCAGGTCGGGGACCAGGTCGGTGCCGCGCGGGATCAGCGCGCGGCGCGACGGTCCCCGACGGACCGCGCACGCCACCACCGAGCGCGGGGATCGCACCCGACCAGCTCTGCCCCGCACCGCCACGACGATCACGAACCAGGATCAGATGCGCGACGACGCCACATCCACCCCGCGGACCCCGCGCGCCGAGGTGCGGGAGCGCCTGCTCGTGGCCGCCGCCGAGGTCTTCGCCGAGTCCGGCCTGGCCGGGGCCCGGCTCGACGACGTCGCCGCGCGCGCGGGGTTCAGCAAGGGCGCGGTCTACTCGAACTTCGCGTCGAAGCAGGACCTCGTGGCGGCGGTCATGCAGCGCCAGACGAACCGCGTGCTCGCGTCGTTGCAGGAGGTCGTCCAGGTCGACGTCACGGCGGCACGCCTCGGCGATGTCGTCCGCGCCGCGTTCGGCCGGCACGACCAGCGCGCCCAGTTCGCGCTGCTCGCCGAGTTCCGGGGCTACGCCGTGCAGCACCCCGAGTTCACGCCCGAGTTCGTCCGGCAGCGGCGCGAGCTGCAGGACGGGGTGCTCGGCCTCGTGGACCTGTGGTTCGACGCGCACCCCGAGGTCGATGCCGGGATGCCGCGGGAGGACCTCGCCGTCCTGCTCGTCGCCGCCAACGTCGGGATCGTGTTCGACGAGCCCGCGCTGCCCGGGGTCGACCCGGGCGACGTCATCGCCGCCGTGGTCGAGGCGGTCATCCGGCCGCGCTGACGACGTCGGCGGCGGCGGCTGGCGCCGCGGGGCGCGCGGCGCCGCGCCGCCGCGCCGCCGCTGCGCGGCGAACAACGGAAAGCACCTCGCACCACGAGATTCCGTGGCGCGACCTGCTTCCGGTTGTGCGCGCGTCGCGCGCGCAGGCGGCGCGCGGGGGCGCGCGGCGCGCCGACAGCGGAGCGCCGCCGCCGCTGCGCGGCGAACAACGGAAAGCACCTCGCACCACGAGATTCCGTGGCGCGACCTGCTTTCGCCTGTGCGCGCGTCGCCCGCGCAGGCGGCGCGCGGCGCGCCGACAGCGGAGCGCCGCCGCCGCTACGCGGCGAACAACGGAAAGCACCTCGCACCACGAGATTCCGTGGCGCGACGTGCTTCCGCTTGTGCGCGCGGCGCGCCGCGCGCGGGGCGCCGACAGCGGAGCTCTCCCGCCGCTACGCGGCGAACAACGGAAAGCACCTCGCGCCACGAGATTCCGTGGCGCGACGTGCTTCCGGTTGTGCGCGGCGCCGATCGGCGTCGGCAGCGGCGGGCGGGCGCCGCCGCTACGCGGTGCGGCGGCTCCGCCGCCCCTCGTGCGACCACGCCGACGACGGCAGCAGACTCGGCGGGAGCAGCCGTGCCCGGGCCAGGCGCCCACGGGAGACCGACGCGTCCAGGGCGATCCGCGCCTCCAGGACGGCCCGGTGCACCGCACCGACGTCCACCGCAGCTGCCCCGTCTGGCGCGAACCGCTCCGTGTCGACCGCGTCGACGACGGCACGGAGGTGCGGCAGCACCGTGACCGGCATGCTCGGCGCCAACCGGCCGAGGACCGCGCGTGCGGTGCGGGCGGCCGCGGCGGCGTCGCCGGGCGGCGCGAAGCCGGGCGCGAAGCCGTGGTCGGCGACGTCGTCGAGGACCTCGCGCCACGCGTGCGCAGCCGGAGCGCGACCGGCTCGGATCGCTGCGAGCCGTCGCCGTCGCCGTGTGACCCGGACCACGGCGGGAGCGGCGAGCACGAGGAGCGCGAGGACGAGCCCGACCACGAGTCCTGCCGGACCGGAGCCTCCGCCACCGGTGCCGGACGCCGTCGCATCCGGGGCCGCCGAGGCCGAGGCGGTCGGGGTCGGGGTGGCCTCCGCCGGGGCGGTCTGGCCGGGCGCGGGCAACGGCGTCTCCGGGTCGGCCGGTGCGGGCGTGGCCGAGGAACCGGTGGACGGCTGCGCGGCGGCGTCCGAGTCGGGGGTCGGCTCGAAGGAGACCCACCCGGCGCCGCGGATGTAGAGCTCGGGCCACGAGTGCAGCTGCCGGTTCGACACCGTGTACTCGCCGTCCTCGGTGCGCTCGCCACTCGCCCGGTACCCGACCGCGATGCGCGACGGGATGCCGAGCGTGCGGGCCATGACCGCCATCGACGAGGCGAAGTGGACGCAGTAGCCCTCGCGGACCTTGAGGAACGTGTCGATCACGTCCATGCTGTCGCCGTCGTAGCCCTGCTCGACCGGGGCGGTCTCCGAGTAGGTGAACAGGTCGCTGCGGAACCACTGCTCGAGCGCCCGGGCCTCCTCGTAGTCGTTCGACCCGCTGCCGGCGACGCGCTGTGCCGCGGAGCGGATGTCCTCCGGCAGGTCCTTCGGCAGGGCCAGGTCGGTCTTCAGCTGGGCGCGGCTCGGGGTCTCGAAGCCCCGGCCGTCGGCGCGACCGAGCAGGCCGGACTCGGCGATCGTGTCGAGGTACTCGCCGGACGACGTCGACGCACCGTAGACCTCGTACGTCGACCCGCGCTGCGTCGTCGGTCCGGTCGACCGGACGGTGTTCGAGTCCCCCATCCACCGCCACTGCGCCAGGTCGAGGTTCGTCGACTGCGACGTGAGCGACATGGCACCGGCGGGCACGGGCAGGTAGTTGCTCGACAGTCCGGTGATGCGGATCGTCACGTCGCCGCGGTTCGCCAGCCGCGGGTTGACCCCGAGGGCGTACCGCTGCCGGTCGGCCGTGGACGAGGTGCTCGCGTCGGTCACCGTCGGGATCCAGTCGCCCGTGCCGAACTCGTCGAGGTCGGCGAGCTTGAGGTACTCCGGGCGGCCGTCGGCGGAGCGGTAGCGCAGCACCTCGAGTTCATTCGGCTGGCGCAGGTCCTGCCCGAGTTCGAGCAGCGTCCCGGGACGTCCGGGTTGGATCGGCGACTGGAGCGACCCGGTGACGCCCGACAACCAGCCCGCGTTGAGCGGCACCACGGCGGGGAGGCCGACCGCGACCACCAGGCCGAGGGCGCCGACCACCGCAGCGGGGAACGCTCGCTGCACCGGTCGTACCGACAGCCACAGCAACGCGAGGAAGGCGATCCCGACCAGGACCACGAGGACCGCCGGTGCGGGCTGCCCGGTGATCACGCCGGGCACGATGAGCACGACGAGCGCCGGGACCGCGGCGAGCGCGACGGTCGGTGCGATGGCCGCGAGGAAGAGCGCGACGCCCGCGACCCACCCGATCGCGATCGTCACGACGAGTCGGATCGCGTCGGTCTGCGGCAGCGGCGCGGGGTTGAGCCGGATGGCCGCCATGGCCTCGCCGAGTGCCCCCTGCCGGTCGAGCCACCCGAGCGGGTGCACGTCGTTCAGGACCGCGGCGGCGCAGGACCCGGCGACGAGGACCGCGACGAGCACGACGAAGCGGACGCCGGGGGCGCGACGGCGAACGGTGAGCAGCGCTGCGACGAGCACGGCGGCGAACACCACACCGGAGAGCCACCACCCGATCCCCTGCACGAGCGGACGCATCGCGAGGGCGGCGACGAGCACGGGGACCGGCGCCAGCGCGACGAGCCAGGCGCTCGGTGCGTCGGGTCGGTCGACGGCACGGTCGCGACGAGGGCCGCCGGGTCCGGACCCGGTCCCGGGACCGCGGCCGCCGACACCGTCCCGGTCAGCGACGGACGGCCCGCGCCCCGGACGTCCCCCGCCTGTGGTTCGCTCCCCGCTCACCGGAGGCTCCCGGGTGCACGGGCACCGGTGACCGGCACGACCAGGGTGCGCCACCCACCGCGGTCGAGGATCCCCCGCACCGCCGGCTCGGGCGGCACGATCGTCGCGAGGATGCCCCGGCTCGACCCGCTGGTCTGCGAGACGAGCTCGGCCGCCTGCTCGGCGGTGATCCGCCCGGTGACGACGGCGGTCATCCCGTGCACGTCCCGCCCGCGGACGTCGGGCAGCACCTCGGCGACGTCGCGCGCGTCGGACCGCACCCGCACGTCGGCGAGCCCCACGAGCACGTCGGTGAGGCCACCCGCGTCGCCCGCGTGGCGCGAGCGGCCGTCCGGGGCGTCGCTGACGAGCACGACCCGCGACGTCCGTGCGCTCAGCGCCCGCGCGACGCTCGCCGCCACCACGACCGCGTGCTCGAAGGCCGCGTCGCCGCCGAGGTCGGAGAGCTCAGCGAGGTCGTCGCGACCGAGGCTCTGGTACGACTCCCGCCGCACGTCGAGGGCGATGACGGCCTCGGGCGGCTGCGCCTGGCTGGTCTGCCGCACGTGCAGTTCGCCGCGGCGCGCGCTCTGTGCCCAGTGCACGCGGCGGATCGGGTCACCCTGCCGGTAGGGCCGGAGCTCGCTGTCGTCGGCGGAGCCGCCCTGACCGACGCGCCCCTCGTCGGCGGACACCGCACCCGCGAGGGCACCCGTGTCGATCGCGCCGAGCGGGGTCGACGCGGGGACGACCACGACCTCCTCGGCGGCGACCACGGGACGGTCGATGCGGAGCAGGCCGAACGGGTCCTCGACGCGGATCGTCACGGGGCCGACGACCGCACGGCCGCGGTGCACCGCGAGCGCCTCGACGTCGAGCACGGCCGGCGGCACGTTCGGTCCGACGAGCGCGAGGACCTCGGCGTCGGACACGCTCGCGAACGCGTCGTCGAGCTGCTCCCGGACGAGGAGCGTGGAGCGGGGGCCGATCGGCAGCGAGGTCCCGCGCAGCGTGATCCGCTCGCGGTGCACCTCGCCGACCTGGACCATGCCCCGCGCGGTGGTCCGGGTCGCGCGCAGCGGTGCGGCGACGACGAGCGCCATCACGACGCCGAGCACGAGCAGGACGAGCAGGAGCAGCCCCGCGGACACCGCGACGCTCGTGCTCGAGACGAGGCCGCCGCCGACGAGCGCGACGCCCGACCCGAGGACGGTCCACCCGCGGGCGGTCGGCCGTGGGAACGGCGTCCGCCGCAGCAGCGCCAGCCCGCGCCGGCCGTACCGCGTCCCCCACGACCGCACGGCCCCGGAGCGCAGGGCGACCGCGGACGGCCCGTCGGGGCGGGACATCAGGAGCGGACCGGCGCCGCCGTGAACGGCACGGCGGTCTCCGACACGACGCGCACCACGATGTCGCGGGCGGTGTCGTCGCCGCTCCCGCCGAGGCCGCGGGCGACCGGCACGAGTCGGTGCGCGAGGATCACCGGCGCGAGGTGCGCGACGTCGTCCGGGGTGACGAACGGCCGTCCGAGCAGGGCGGCGTGCGCGCGGGCGGCCTGGGCGAGGTGCAGCGTCGCCCGGGGGCTCGCGCCGAGCAGCAGGTCGGGATGGGTCCGCGTGGCCCGGACGATCGCGACGATGTACGCCTCGACGTCGGGGGCGACGTGGACACCGCGGACCGCGTGCACGACGGCACGCAGGGTCGCGACGTCGACGATCGGCCGGAGCGAGGTCAACGGGTCGCGGGTCCCGCGGCTCGCGAGCATGTGGCGCTCCGCGTCGGCACTCGGGTAGCCCATCGTGATCCGGGCCATGAAGCGGTCGCGCTGCGCCTCGGGCAGCGGGTAGGTGCCCTCCATGTCGATCGGGTTCTGCGTCGCCACGATCATGAACGGTGAGTCGAGCGGTCGCGTCACGCCGTCGACCGTGACCTGCGCCTCGGCCATCGCCTCGAGCAGTGCCGACTGGGTCTTCGGGCTCGTGCGGTTGATCTCGTCGCCGATGACGACGTTCGCGAACACGGGCCCCGGCGAGAACCGGAAGGTGCCCGACGACTGGTCGAAGACGTTCACGCCCGTCACGTCGGACGGCAGCATGTCCGAGGTGAACTGGATGCGGTTCACGGTCCCGCCGACCGATGCGCCGAGCGCCTTGGCCAGGACGGTCTTGCCGACGCCCGGCACGTCCTCGACGAGCAGGTGCCCCTCGGCGAGCATCACCGTCAGCGCGGTGCGGATCGCCTCGACCTTGCCGTCGACCACGGTGGAGACCGACTCGACGATGTCGTCGCCCACTGCGCGGACGTGCTCGATCGGGAAGGCGGGGTCGGTCGGGTCCGGCACGCGGGCCTCCTCGTCTCGGGACAGGTCCGGTGATGCTACATCGGGGCGGTGACAGCCACCGGTACGCCGCCAGGCAGGTGTCCGGGAACGCGACGGTCGTCGCGGGACGGCCGGGAGGCGCGGGTCGCGCCCGCCGGTCGGCCGGCGGTGGTCGGACCATCGGCCGGGAGGCGCCGGTCGCGTCCGCCGGTCGGCCGGCGGGCCGCAAGATGCGGCCACTTCGACCGGCCCGTCGATCCACCTGCGGCTGCATGCCGAGCGCCATCGGTCGGCCGCTGAGCAGCCTCGCTGTGCCGACCTCGGGAGACCCGGGTCTGGTGAGTGGCACACGGGGGCGGTGCAGCTCGAGACCGTCGTTCAGGCGTGGCGTCCGGTCCCCGTGCGGTTCGACCACCCAGCCACGTCAACGAGGGCGCTGTCGGTCGTCGATCATCCCCCGACAGCGGTCTCGACGAAACCGCGCACGAGCGCATCAGCCCGGGCCTGCCGTTCTCGGAGCGGCCGCCTGTCGGTGGACGTCGCGAGGAACTGCGTCGGCAGGAGGGGCGTGCGGTTGAGAAGGTCGACGAGTTCGCGAGCTCGAGGTGGGCTGAGCACGGCGGCGGCTCTCCGTCCGAGCAGCCTGGCCGCGACCAGGTCGGTATCGGACTCGTACTCGAGGAACACGGCGTCCTCGACCTCGTCCCACAGCTCGTTGACCATCTCTGGGGACGAGCAGTACCACTCAACTGCGAGCGCCAGGTCTCGCGCGTCCTTGTCGTCGTACGATGACCGGTCGACCCAAGCTCTGAGCTTCAGAGCCACGTAGCCCGGGGCCGATGGAACGCGCACCCGGTACCCACTCGGGAGCACGAGTTCCGCGGCGTCGGCGAAGACATCCTGAAAACCGAACACGCTCATCTCCTCCCGACGAGATGCGGGCACGACAACGCCGTCCGGTTCCTCGACAGCATCGCCGAACGGCATGAAGTCGACGGGGATTTCGGCAACCAGGTAGCGCACCCCGTTGGCCCCCGTCGGAGAGTAGCCCGAGGTCGCCCTCTCGTAGTCGGTCCACGAATCGATCGCGAGGGCGACGTCGACGTCGACGTCCTGTGTTCCTCTCACCGGGAGATCGGACACGAAGACGTCGTGGTGCAGGTGGTCTCGGGCTTCCGCTCCGATCACCATCAGCTTCTCGGACACGACGCCAGCTCCCTCGACGAGCTCCGTCACGACGGCGTCCACGACCGCCAACCGATCCCCCTCAGGCATCGACGAGCCCGGTTCGAGAGCGGACCTCCTCGGCGGCTTCTCGCGCACGGCTGTCGTTCATCGCCATCAGTTCCGCGAACACGAGCAACGGCGGCGCGAGCGTGATCGATGCATCGCCCGCGGACGGCGCTCGCCAGAACATCTCACGCACGAAGACGTTCGGCTCGCCGATGCTCCGCCAACGATTCCGGACGGCGACCATCGGGTCCCACGGACGGACCCAGACAGAGAGAGTCTCAGGGCTACGGATCCACGGCGCTCCACGCTCGCCACTGACCGCGATCTGGACGCCGTCGGCAGGCCCGACGTCCAGTGTCCGCGCGACGAAGCGGCGCGTCCGTCGAGACGCTCCAAGCCCGCTGGGGAAAGCCGCCACCCATTGATCGACGAAGCGGTCGCGCGACCGGCCGCCCGGCCATAGGTCGCGCACATCTCCCGAACGCTGCGACAGGTGATCGACGACCTCCTTCGCCAAGCCGATCGAGACACCGGAAGCCTCGGCTATGCGGCGGAGTGGAGCGTCCACCAGACCCGGCCATGTGAGGAGCGCGAACAGCACCTGCGAGCGCTTGATACTGAAGAGGTTGACGTCTCCAGGCGCGGAAGCGGTTGACACGGCTGCACCTCCGGGACGCCGTACATCGATGAGGAGCGCCTCGTCCCGGATGAAGGCGTTCCCGACGGTGTCGACGAAGTTCACACCGAGCGCACGGAAGCGGTCTGCGCTCTGAGTGGTGACCCTCGGACCGATGAGCAGCCGCGGCCGTCCATCCCCCGCAGGCCAGGGGATCTGATCGTAGGAACTCAGCGTCATCGACGGCACGATCGCGGCGAGCACCGGGCGCCGCCACGAGGTATCCCGTCGCTGCAACTCGGCATCCCAGATCCCGAGGTTCTGGACCCCATCGATCTGACCCGACGCAGAGATGTCCAGCCCCATGACTCTGAGGCGTTCTTCCACTTCTCGCACGATGCCGTGCGTTTCGGCGTTCAATGGGTCCACATGTTCAAAATAGTTGAACTACGCCTAAAAGTGAACACGGGCACGAAACGTTCGAAGCTTGCGCACGGAGCGCGCACATAGGGCGCGCGCACTGACACCTGGAACGACGAAACCCCCGCCGAGGCGGGGGTTTCGTCATGTGCGGAGACGGAGGGATTTGAACCCTCGGTCCCCTCAAAGGGGACTCCACCTTAGCAGGGTGGTGCACTCGGCCGGACTATGCGACGTCTCCGTGCGCTCTCGCGAACGCTCACCCCACCATACAGGAGGACGGGCGTCCTCTCGACCCGGTGACACGGCCGAGAGACCGCCGCACCACAACCGCCGGACGCACCGCCGCACCCCTCGATCCCGCCGGTCCCCTCAAGTGGGGACACGAGGGGGTTGTCGAGACGTACCCCGGTCCGTAGTCTCATCGAGCCGCGACCATCACATTCCGGGGTTCCCCCGCAGTCGCGACACAGCACCGGACGTCGTTCCCACGCGACCCGAGCCCCGCGCACCCGATCGCGGCGCCGGGACGGGGACGGCCAGGGGGCGCGGACCCGGTCCGCGCCCCCGCTCTGGGTGCTCCGCACGAGCTCGGGGCGCTCCTCACGGCGGGCGCAGCACGCGCGAGCAGCACGCCGGACAACCTCCCGCGCTCCCGCTCGGCCGGCTGCACACAGCCGAGAAGCGCGCCCCCGTCGCCGCAGTCCTCGCGCACACCGCCGCCCTCCTCACGCCACCGAACGGAACCGCCCCGGCAACGCGATGAGGTCCGACGCGAGCTCCACCAGCGCCGCGGCACACCCGTCGAGGTCGTCCCGCTCGGCAGCCGAGACCGCACGCTCGACCCGTTCGGCCCGGACCCGTCGCCCGACCACGGCATCGATCCCGTTCGCCGCCGCGACGTCGTCGGTGAAGAACGTGTCGAGCACGGGCCGCTGCGCGAACAGCCAGTCGGCGCTCACCATCGACCCGCGCCGCCGCAGGCACCACGTGCCGAGCTCGACGAGCGCCCCGGCCTCGGACCGGCAGTCGCGGAGCAGCCACGCGTCGAACGCACCGGGCTCCGCGGGACCGCCGACGGGCGGGTCACCGAGCACGGCACGGGCGAGCCGGAGCCGCTCGACCATCTGCGCGACCGTCCACGGCGCCACGACGACCCCGACGTACCGCTGCACGCTGACGAGCCGGAGCGACTCGAGCGGCACGAGGGCTTCGCGCACCGGCGTCCGCGACACCCCCATGTCCCGGGCGATGTCGTCGAGCCGGAGCCGCTGCCCCTTCCGGTACACCCCGCGCAGCACGTTCTCGAGCAGCTTCAGGAAGACGGCGTCCCGGAGCAGCCCGCGCTGGATGCCGGTGGGGTCGCCGTTCCCCCCGGAGGCTGCTGTCGGTGCGTGGTCCATCCACCCAGGCTCAAGCACGACGACCACCAGTGCGTGCGGCATCGGGTGACCCGTGGACCGGGACGGTTGCGGTCGGCCTGTGGAGGAAGGACATGCGACGAGGGTCCCAGCACGGGACCCTCGTCGCAGAACATTCTGAGTACGAAATGCTACTTCTTGCTCGACTCCGTCAGGACCGACAGCGGTTGGGTGATGTCCTCCAGGCCCTTGCGCGCCGCGTCCACGCCGAACACGAGCGCGACCACCCCGCCGGCGATCATCACCGCCGAGCCGAGCAGGTACCCCCAGAAGAGCGGTTCACGCGACGACCCGTCCCCGATGAAGGCGCCGTAGATCGCGGGTGCCACGGCACCGAAGATCTGCGCGAGGGCGAAGAAGTACGAGATGGCCTGCGACCGCAGCTCGAGCGGGAAGATCTCGCTCACCGTCAGGTACGCGCTCGACGCCCCGGCCGAGGCGAAGAAGAACGACACGCACCAGAACACGACCTGGACCGTGGCACTGATCGCGTCGGCGCGGAACAGGAACGCCGATGTCGCGAGCACGAGCCCGGACACCAGGTACGTCAGGAAGATCATCTGCCGGCGACCCCAGGTGTCGAAGAAGCGACCGAGGATGATCGGGCCGAGCAGGTTGCCGATGGCGAACGGGAAGAAGTAGATCGACGTCTCCGCGGTCTTCAGCCCGAAGAAGTTCGTGAGCACGAGTGCGTACGTGAAGAAGATCGCGTTGTAGAGGAACGCCTGCGTGATCATCATCGTCGCGCCCACGAGCGTGCGCGTCGGGTACTGCTTGAGCAGCACGCGCGCGATCGTGAGGAAGCCGACCTTGTCGAGCGGCGTCACCGTCAGGGCCTTCGACCGGTCCACCTCGGGCAGCCGCTGCCCGGTCGAGCGCTCGACCGAGTCCTCGATCTCGGAGACCGTCCGCTCGGCCTCGTCCTCGCGGCCGTGGGTCATCAGCCACCGCGGACTCTCCGGGATGTGGCGTCGCAGGAAGATGATCGCGATGCCGAGCACCGGCCCGAGGAAGAACCCGATGCGCCAGCCGATGTCCTCCGAGAAGTTCGCGGTGTCGAGCAGGTAGATGTTCGCGAAGGCGCCGAGCGCCGCGCCACCCCAGTAGGTGCCGTTGATCGCGATGTCGACGTGGCCGCGGTACTTCGACGGGATGAGCTCGTCGATCGCCGAGTTGATCGCCGCGTACTCACCGCCGATGCCGAGCCCGGCGACGAACCGGAAGGCCGCGAGGAACCAGAAGTCCTGCGCGAGCCCGGCGATGCCGGAACCGATCAGGTAGATCGCGAGCGTGAGGATGAAGAGCTTCCGGCGCCCGAGCCGGTCGGACATGCGCCCGAACACGAGCGCCCCGACCACCTGGCCGACCAGGTAGATCGTGCCGAGCAGCGTCACCTGCTGCGTCGACAGGTGCAGGTCCGCCTGGAACCCTGCGTTGGAGACGATCTGGATCTCGAGGCCGTCGAGGACCCACGACACCCCCAGCCCCACCACCACGCTCCAGTGGAACCGCGTCCACGGCAGTCTGTCCATCCTGGCGGGGACCAGGCTCGTGATCGCCCCGTTCGTCGCACTGCTCACGAGGGCGGAACGTACTCCGGGTTCTCAAGGCGGGTTGCCAGATCAGTCGCAGCTTTACGGCCTCACAGGTTCAGGGAAGTGCAGTGAAAGCGGACGGGAGGCGCGTGGCGGGCCCGCCACGCGCCTCCCGTCCGCCGTGTCGGTGCGCGGGCGTACCGTCGGAAGCGTGACCCGACCAACCATGAGCACGGTCGGCGAGCTCCGCGCTGCTGGACACGTCCAGAAGTCGGTCCGCGCCGAGATCCGCGACAACCTCCTCCAGGCTCTCCGCGAGGGCCGCGACCCCTGGCCCGGCCTGCACGGCTTCCAGACCACGGTCGTCCCCCAGCTCGAGCGTGCGCTCATCGCCGGGCACGACCTCGTGCTGCTCGGTGAACGCGGGCAGGGCAAGACCCGCCTGCTCCGCTCGCTGCAGGGCCTGCTCGACGAGTGGACGCCGGTCATCGACGGCTCCGAGCTCGGCGAGCACCCGTTCGACCCGATCACGACCGAGAGCATCCGCCGCGCTGCCGAGCTCGGCGACGCGTTGCCCGTCGCGTGGCGCCACCGTGACGAGCGCTACGTCGAGAAGCTCGCGACGCCGGACACGAGCGTCGCGGACCTCATCGGCGACGTCGACCCGATGAAGGTCGCCGAGGGCCGCAGCCTCGGCGACCCGGAGACGATCCACTTCGGGCTGATCCCCCGCGGCCACCGCGGCATCGTCGCGATCAACGAGCTGCCCGACCTCGCCGAGCGCATCCAGGTCGCGATGCTCAACGTGATGGAGGAGCGCGACGTGCAGGTCCGCGGCTACGTGCTGCGCCTCCCGCTCGACGTGCTCGTCGTCGCGAGCGCGAACCCCGAGGACTACACGAACCGCGGCCGGATCATCACGCCGCTCAAGGACCGCTTCGGCGCCGAGATCCGCACGCACTACCCGATCGAGCTCGCCGACGAGGTCGCCGTCATCCGCCAGGAGGCCCAGCTCACCGCCGACGTGCCGGACGCGCTGGTCGAGATCCTCGCGCGGTTCACCCGTGCGCTCCGGCAGTCCAGCGCGGTCGACCAGCGCAGCGGTGTCAGCGCCCGGTTCGCGATCGCCGGTGCCGAGACGATCGCCGCGGCGGCCGTGCACCGTGCCGCACGGCAGGGCGAGGAGCACGCCGTGGCCCGGCCGATCGACCTCGAGACGGCGGTCGACGTGCTCGGCGGCAAGATCGAGTTCGAGAACGGCGAGGAGGACCGCGCGGACGAGGTCCTCGAGCACCTGCTCCGGACCGCGACGGCCGAGACGGTCCGCTCCCGCTTCCGGGGGCTCGACTTCGACGTGCTCATCGAGGCCCTCGACGGCGGCACCATGGTGACCACCGGCGAGCAGGTCAGCGCGCGGGCGTTCCTCGAGGGGCTGCCGTCGATCGGCGAGTCCGACCTGTACGACCAGGTGTGCGAGCGCCTCGGTGCGACCGACGACGGCGAGCGTGCCGGCGCGATCGAACTCGCACTCGAAGGACTCTTCCTGGCCCGCCGGATCAGCAAGGAGTCGGGCGGCGGCGAGGCCGTCTATGGCTAGGCAGAACCGGCGCCTCAGCCGCGACGCCCGGTACGGCCCGTACGAGGGCGGGCCCGACCCGCTCGCGCCCCCGGTCGACCTGTCCGAGGCGCTCGACGCCATCGGCGAGGACGTCATGGGCGGCACCTCGCCCGAGCGGGCGATCCGGGAGTTCCTCCGCCGCGGCGGCGCGACCCAGCGCGGCCTCGACGACCTCATGCGCCGGGTCGCCGAGCGGCGCCGGGAGCTGACGAGCCGGAACAACCTCGACGGCACGCTGCAGCAGGTGCAGCGGCTCCTCGACGAGGCCGTCCTCGCCGAACGGGGCGAGCTCGCGCGCAACGTCGACATCGACGACGCCGACCGTGCCCTCGCCGAGGTGCAGCTCGACAGCCTGTCACCCTCGCCCGCGGCCGCCGTGCAGGAACTCAGCGGCTACGACTGGAAGAGCCCGCAGGCCCGGCAGCGGTACGAGGCGATCAAGGACCTGCTCGGCCGGGAGGTGCTCGACCAGCGCTTCGCCGGCATGAAGCAGGCCCTCGAGGGTGCGACCGACGAGGACCGCGCCGCCGTTGCCGCGATGATGCGGGACCTCAACCAGCTGCTCGCCGACCACCGCGACGGGACCGACACCCAGGAGCAGTTCGACGCGTTCATGGCCCGGCACGGGCAGCACTTCCCGTCGGACCCGGCGAACGTCGAGGAACTGCTCGACGACCTGGCCGCCCGGGCCGCGGCCGCGCAGCGGATGCGCAACTCGATGACGCAGGAGCAGCGTGACGAGCTCGACGCCCTTGCGCAGCAGGCCTTCGGCTCGCCGGACCTGATGCGCGAGCTGGGCCAGCTCGACGACACCCTCCGCTCGCTCCGTCCCGGCGAGGACTGGGGCGGCTCGGAGCGCATGGACGGCGAGCAGGGCCTCGGGCTCGGCGACGGGACCGGGGTGTTCCAGGACATCGCCGACCTCGACGCCCTCGCTGACCAGCTCGCGCAGTCCGGCCCCGGCTCGGACCTGGCGGACCTCGACCTCGACGCGCTGCAGCGGCAGCTCGGCGACGAGGCGGCCGTCGACGCGAAGACCCTGCAGGCCCTCGAACAGGCCCTGCGGAACTCGGGCGCGGTGAAGCGCGGCACCGACGGGCAGCTCCGCCTCACACCGAAGGCCATGCGACAGCTCGGCAAGAGCCTGCTCAAGGACGTCGCCGAGCGCATGTCCGGCCGGCAGGGCGCGCGTGACCTCCGCCGTTCGGGGGCGTCCGGTGAGCCGTCCGGCGCCACCCGTCCGTGGGCGTTCGGCGACACCGAGACGTGGGACCTCCCCCGCTCGATCACGAACGCGCTCGTCCGCACCGCCGCCGACGGCCGGAGCGGCCCCGGCGTCCGACTGACGATCGACGACGTCGAGGTCCAGGAGACCGAGGCCCGGACGCAGGCGTGCGTGGCGCTCCTCGTCGACACCTCGTTCTCGATGGCGATGGAGGACCGCTGGGTCCCGATGAAGCGCACCGCCCTCGCGCTGCACACGCTCGTGAGCACCCGGTTCCGCGGCGACGACCTGCAGCTCATCGCGTTCGGTCGCGAAGCCGAGGTGATGGACGTCGAGCAGCTCGTCGGCCTCGACGCCCAGTGGGACAAGGGCACGAACCTGCACCACGCCCTGCTCCTGGCGAACCGGCACTTCCGCAAGCACCCCGCCGCCCAGCCGGTGCTGCTCATCGTGACGGACGGCGAGCCCACGTCGCACCTCGAGCCGGACGGCCAGGTGTGGTTCGGCTACCCGCCCGACCCGGTGACGATCGCCCTGTCGGTCCGGGAGCTCGAGAACGCCGGACGGCTCGGGGCACAGACGACGTTCTTCCGCCTCGGCGACGACCCCGGGCTCGCGCGGTTCGTCGACGCGATGGCACGCCGGGTCGACGGCACCGTGGTGGCACCGGAGAACGACGACCTCGGGGTCGCCGTCGTCGGCTCGTACCTCGGGTCCCGCCACGGCGGGACCAGCGGGTTCCCCCGCGACGAGTGGGGGACCTAGACGCGACCACCCCACGGACGGGAGGCCCGGTGCCGGTCGACACCGCGCCTCCCGTCCGTCGCCACGCACCTCGCGCGCGACCCGGCGGGACCGACGGGGCGGCGGCGGGTCAGAACAGGGGCCAGGGCACGGCCGGGCCGTGCCCCGGCGGCGGCGGGAACACCCCGACCGCGCGGAGCGCGGCGCAGCGGGCCCGGGTGTTGTCGATCTCGGCCGGCGTGAGGTGCTCCTCGAGCGCGGTGCCGAGGTCCCCGCGGAGCGCCTCGGACACCCGGTCGAGTCCCTCGAGCTCGTCGGCGTCGAGCGGTTCGCCGATCCAGCCCCACAGCACGCTGCGGAGCTTGTGCTCGACGTGGAAGGCGAGCCCGTGGTCGACGCCGTACCGGTGGCCGTCGGGCATCGCGAGGACGTGCCCGCCCTTGCGGTCCGCGTTGTTCACGACGACGTCGAACACGGCCATCCGGCGCAGGGCCGCGGTGTCCTCGTGCACGAGGGTCACCGGCCGGTCGTGCTCGTCGATCGCCTCGAGGACGGGCAGCCAGGGCGACCCCTCGGCGTCGGCCTCCTCGGTCGGGACGAGGTCGACCGCGTCCTGGTCGGGGTCGACGTCCTGCCAGCGCTGCACCATGCCGGGGCCGAAGGGGCCGTCGCCGAGCCAGGTCGGTGGGACGACGCCCCAGCCGAACGCCTCGGAGACGAGGAACGCGGCGACCTCGCGGCCGGCGAGCGTGCCGTCCGGGAAGTCCCAGAGCGGCTTCTCGCCCTGCACCGGCTTGTAGACGACGGACTCGCCGTCCAGCTCGGCGAGGAAGGTGGCGTTCGACGCCTCGCGGATCCGGGCGCGGATCGTCAGGGCCCCGTCGGGCGCGGGCGACCCGTCGCTCATGCGTCGCCGGGCTGTCGTCCGGCGGCGACCACCTCGCGCGTCCGCTCGACGAAGGCGCGGGCGCTGCCGACGGGGATCTTGACCTGGAAGACCTCGGCCGGCTCGGGGATCTCGACCACGGACTCGACCTCGTCGCCGTCCTCGTCGGTCTCGGTGACGATCTCGAGCTCGTCGTCGATCGGGTACGCCTCGATGACGACCTGCGCGGTCGCCGGGTCGAAGCCGAGGCTCAGGGCCCCGGCGCGGAACTCGGGCTCGACCGGCTGGTCGAGCGGTCCGGCGTCCCGGAGCTCGGTCGGCGCGGACGGCGGCACGCTGAAGCGGTTGTCCTCCACGGTGGCGACCTCGTCGAGCAGCTCGGCGACCTTGTCGGCCAGGACCGCGGACTGTTCCTTCTCGAGGGCGACGCTCGTCACCCGCTTGCCGTCCCGGGCCTGCAGGTAGAAGGCGCGCTCACCCGGGCGGCCGACCGTCCCGACGACGAGACGTTCCGGCCAGTCGAAGCCGTGCACGATGGTGGGCATGCCCCGATTGTAGGAGCGCCCGCGTGCACGTGTTCAGGGTCGCGCGGAGTCCGGCTCCCCGTGGCCCGCTCCCCCGCCGACCGCGGCGTCGCCCGACGGCGCCGGGGCCGCGGCGAGCCAGGCGAGGTCACCCGAGTCGGTGTTCGTCGCGACCACCTCGGGCCGGTGCTCGCCGTAGCGCACGACGGACACCGAGGCCGGTCCGACCGCGATCCGCTGGAACAGGTCGAGGTGCATCCCGAGCGCGTCGGCGAGCACGGACTTCACGATGTCGCCGTGGCTCACCGCGACCCAGACCGCGGTCGGGCCGTGCACCGCCTCGACCTCGGCGTCGATGCGGCGGATCGCCGCGACCGCGCGGGACTGCATGGTCTGCATGGACTCGCCGCCGGGGAACACGACCGCGCTCGGGTTCGCCTGCACGGTCCGCCAGAGCGGCTCCTTCGCCAGGTCGGCGAGCTTCCGGCCCTGCCACTGCCCGTAGTCCGCCTCGGTGATCGCGCGCTCGACCCGCACCTCGGGGTCGCCCTGCTGCTGGGCGAGGACCGCGCGGGCCGTCTGGCGGCAGCGTTCGAGCGGACTCGTGACGAGGGCGGCGAGCGGGATCGGCGCGATGCGGGCCGCGGCACGGTCGGCCTCCTCGCGGCCGACGCGGTCGAGGGACACCCCGGCGGTCCGGCCGGCGAGCACACCGGTCGCGTTCGCCGTGGTGCGCCCGTGCCGGAGGAGGAGGACGGTCGCCATGCGCTCGATCCTAGGCGGCCACCGCGTGCCCGGGCGCCGCCGGGGCGGGCTCGTGCCGTGCGGCTCGCGGACAGTGTCCGGCACTCCCGGGGCGATGCACCATCATGGTCCGGTGCTCGTCTCGATCGTCTACATGAGCCGCTCGGCGGTGCCCTTCGACGACGACGCCCTGGCCGAGCTCCTGCACGGGTCACGGCTGCGCAACGAGGCCCTCGGCGTCTCGGGCCTGCTCGTGGCGAAGGGCGGCCGGTTCATGCAGCTGCTCGAGGGGCCGGCGTGGAGCGTCGACGACCGCTTCGCCGCGATCTCCCGCGACCCGCGGCACGGCGAGGTGAAGTCGCTCGTCCGCGAGGACATCGAGCGCCGCCGGTTCGACGGGTGGTCGATGGCCTACCGCTCGCTCGACGACGCCGACCTGCACGGCGAGGAGGGCTTCAGCCCGTTCCTGTCCGGCACGATGGACTTCACGCGCGAGTTCGACCGGACGAGCGCCGCCTGGCTGCTCAAGTGGTTCCGGGACCGCGAGCTCACCGACCGCTGACCCGACCCGTCCGCGAGGGACCCGTCACCGACCGCTGACCCCGGCCCTGTCGAAGGTCTCCTCGACCACCGCGAGCAACCGTGCCCGGTGCGCGGGAGCCGCGGTGGCAGCCAGGACGACGCGCCACATCACGGCGACCGCCGGGTCCAGGTCGGCCCGGCCGCTCCGCACCTCGGCCACGAGCTGCACCCCCGTGAAGTACGGCACGACGGACCCGCCCAGCTCCTCGGCGGTCAGGTCGGTCCGCAGCTCCCCGCTCGCGAGCGCGAGGCGGAAGACGTCGACGATCCCGCCGATCCACTGCTCGTAGAACGACGACGTCGCCCCGGCGAACTCCCCGCGTTCGAGCGAGAGCCGGATGCCGGCCCGGACGATCGGGTCGGTCCGGAGCTGGTCGGCGATGCCCTTCGACGCCCGCACGAGCGCCGCGGTCGGCGACGCGTCGGCGTGCTCGACCGACGCGAAGGTCCGGGCGTTCTGCTCGTCGATCACCGCGAGGGCGAGCGCGAGCTTCGTCCGGAAGTGGAAGTGGAGCGTCCCCTGCGGCACGCCGGCGCGGCGCGCGACGGCGGCGATGGTCGTGGCGGCGTAGCCGACATGGTCCATCTCCTCGGCCGCGGCCACCAGGATCTGCTCGCGTCGGTCCACGGGTCCAGTCTCACGGACGCCGGGTGCGGTGCCTGCCAGCCCCGCGCCTCCAGTCAGGGGGTGGTCGCCACCCGGGCCGGGCGTGCGACGCCCTGCGGTCGGGCTACGCGGCGTGCCGCGCGAGGGAGACGCGCTCCTCGGGCAGGTCGAGCAGCTCGCGCCCGCGGAACCACCGGAGCAGCCAGTCGGCCGGGCTTCCGGCGAGCCCCGCGGGCAGCCCGGAGCGCTCGGTCAGGAACGTGCTGAAGCCGGGCTCGTCGCGGACCTCGACGTCCGAGGGGTTGCCGAACGCCATCGACCAGCCGTCGAAGCGGCGGGCGTCGATCGTCTCGCGGGACAGCGACTTGACGCCGTGGTGCCGGGGGTCGCGCTCGATCGCGGCGAACCGGTCGGCGACGCTCCACGTCGGCCCCTCGAGCACCTGCATGAACCGCCCGCCCTTGGCCAGCAGGAGCCCGGAGACCCCGAGCGCCTCGTTGCGCAGTCGGGCTTCACGGAGCATGGCGACGAGGGCGTCGTCCGTCAGGTCGTCGACCGCGACGGACATGTACACGTGGGAGGAGAGCGATGTCATCGGCGCCAGTCTCCGTCCACCCGCGGACACCGGTCAACGCGGTCGTCCGCACACCGCACCCGAGTGCGGAGACCGGATGGGCGCGCCGCTCGGGTCCGGTTCGCATCGTGCTTCTACATCTCGTAGAATCATGGTCGCGCGGCACGGTGTCGCGCCCTCCGCCCGACAGGACCCCGCGCCCCGATGCCCAGCACCGCTCCGCCGCCGTCACGGGGCTGGTACGCCCAGCTCCTGCTCCGCCTGCACTTCCTCGCCGGACTCTTCGTCGGCCCCTTCATCCTCGTCGCCGCGCTCTCCGGAGCCGTCTACGCGCTGGCCCCGTCGATCGAACCGGTCCTGTACCAGCACGAGCTCACGGCGTCGTCGACCGCGTCCGCACGGCCGCTCGCCGACCAGGTCGCCGCCGCCGAGCGGTACGTGGCCGCCCACCACCCGGACGACACCGTCGTCGAGGTCCGTCCCGCCCCCGGGCCCGGCGCGACCACCCGCGTGCAGTTCAGCGAGGCGGGGCTGCTCGAGTCGCAGACCCGCGCCGTGTTCGTCGACCCGGGCGACGTCGAGGTCCGCGGCGACCTGCCCGTGTACGGCACGTCCGGGTCACTGCCGTTCCGCACCTGGGTGAGCACGTTCCACCGCAGCCTGTTCCTCGGCGACGCTGGACGGCTCTACAGCGAGACGGCCGCGTCCTGGCTGGGGATCGTGTCGCTGGCCGGGATCGCGCTCAAGGCCTTCCGGATCCGTCGCGCACGCCGCAAGCGGGACCTCGTGGTGCCCGACAACCGCGCCCGCGGGTACCGCCGCACGTTCTCGTGGCACGCCGCCACGGGCGCCTGGGTGCTCCTCGGCACGCTCTTCCTGTCGGCGACGGGCATCACGTGGTCGCACTTCGCCGGGGACAACGTGACGGCGCTCCGCTCGGCGCTGAGCTGGCAGGCGCCCACGGTCGACACCACACTCGGTAGCGCGGCGGCGATGTCGATGTCGGCCGGCGAGCACGCCGAGCACCACGGCGGCGGGACGACCGCCGCCGGCTCCCCCGCCACGGTCACGCCCGAGCAGTTCGACGAGGTCCTCGCCGTCGCCCGCGCGTCCGGCGTGCGTGCCGACGAGGTGCGCATCCGACCGGCCGCGACCACCGACCAGGCGTGGACCGTCGAGGAGATCAAGCTCAGCTGGCCGGTCGCGATGAACGCCGTCGCGGTCGACCCGGGCACGATGACCGCGGTGTCACGGGTCTCGTGGGACGACTACCCGCTGATGGCCAAGGCCGCGAAGCTCGGCGTCAACACACACATGGGTGCACTGTTCGGGCTGCCGAACCAGATCGTCCTGCTCCTGGCCGCGCTCGGGATCGCCGCGATGGTCGTCCTCGGGTACGTGATGTGGTGGCAGCGCCGTGTCCCGGGCGGCCGGGTCGGCCGCGCACCGGCCGAGGGTGCGCTCGCCCGCGCGCCCTGGTGGGGTGCGGTGGCCGTCGTGGTCGTCGCGATCGGGCTCGCGCTGCTGCTGCCGACGGTGGGCGTCACCCTGCTCGGGTTCCTGCTGGTCGACGCGCTGGTCACCGCGTTCCGGTCGCGTACCGGCGCGACCGACTGACGGACGGGAGGCGCTGGTCGCCTCGTTCCGGTCGCGCACCGGCGCGACCGGCTGACGGACGGGAGGCGCTGGTCGCCTCGTTCCGGTCGCGCACCGGGGTGACCGTGTGACGGACGGGAGGCGCGGTGCCAGCCGGCACCGCGCCTCCCGTCCGTCAGGTTGGTGCGGATCAGGCCGAGGCCGACTCCGTGATCGCGTCGCGGAGCGCCTTCGCGGCGGCCGCGACGTCGTCGGCGCTGTAGATCGCGCTGCCGGCGACCGCGATGCGGGCGCCGGACGCCTGGACGGCGCCGACCGTCTCGGGCTTGATGCCGCCGGCGACCGAGAACGGCACGCCCGAGGCCTCGCCGTCGCGGAGCAGCGTCTCGAAGGTGAAGCCCTCCTCGGCCTGCTCGTCGAGCCCGGCGTGCATCTCGACGAACTCGGCGCCGAGTGCGACGACCTCCTTGGCGCGGGCGGCCTTGTCCTCGACGCCGATCAGGTCGACGACGATGCCCTTGCCGTGCTCCTTCGCGGCCTTGACGGCGCCGGCGATGGTGCTGTCCCCGGCGACGCCGAGGACGGTGACGAGGTCGGCACCGGCGTCGAACGCGATGCCGGCCTCGAGCTCGCCGGCGTCCATCGTCTTGAGGTCGGCGAAGACGACCTTGTCCGGGTGCGCCTGCTTGACCGCGGTGATCGCGGAGAGGCCGGCGCTCTTGATGAGCGGGGTGCCGAGCTCGATGACGTCGACGTACGGGGCGGCCTTGCCGGCGAGCTCGAGGGCGTGCTCGGTGGTGAGGGTGTCCATGGCGAACTGGAGCTGCATGGTGGTGTCCTTCCGGTGGTGGTTTGTGGGGGTGTCGGAACGGGTGGTCACGCTCGGGCGGCGTGCCGCGGGGCGGTCACGCTCGCGCGGCGTGCCGCGGGGCGGTCACGCTCGCGCAGCGTGCCCCGGGGCGGCCACGCTCGGGCGGCGTGCCGCGGGGCGGTCACTCGAGGTTGGCGTGCCGCGGCCACAGGTCGTCGGCGTCGTGACCGCTGCGCTGCCAGAGCGCGTGGAACAGGGCGTCCCCGAGGAGCACGACACCCTGCTCGAAGAGGCTCCCCGCGTACTGCGCCGAGGCCGTGCCGGAGCGGTCGGTCTTCGTCGCCGCGGGCAGCGCGAGCGTCGTGTCCGCGAGGGCCGCGAGCGGGGAGTCGTCGGTCGTGCTCACCGCGAGGACCCGCGCGCCGACGTCGACCGCGGTGCGCGCGGCCTGCACGATGCCGCTCGTCGTCCCGGAGCCGCTCGCGACGAGGAGCACGTCGCCCCGCTCGATCGCGGGGGTCGTGACCTCGCCGACGACGTGCACCTCGAGCCCGAGGTGCATGAGGCGCATCGCGGTCATCCGGAGCGCGAGCCCCGACCGGCCCGCGCCGTGCACGAACACGCGCTCGGCGTCGGCGAGCAGCTCGAGGGCGCGCTCGGACGGGGCCTGGTCGGCGTCGAGGACGGCGTCCGCCAGGTCCTGGAGCTCGTCGGCGATGAGCTCCAGGGCGTCGGCCGTCGTGGCGTCGTCGCCCGCGTTCCCGTGGTCGGCGGTGCCGGCGCCGTCGCCCGTGCTGCCGTGGTCGGCCGTGCTGCTGTTGTGCATGGCAACGATGCTGCTCCGGTGCGCCTGGGTCCGCCGCCGCCCGGCCGGGCTGCCGTCCCGTCCGATCGGGTGGGAGGGGGCCGCGTCACGGGGTGGGGCGGGTAGGTTCGGTCCCCGTGACCGACACCACCCGGACCCCCGCCAGTCGGCTCGCCGCCTCGGAGCACGCCCGCACCGTGGCCGAGCAGGCCGACCGACACGCGCTGACCCTCGAGTCCGTCCTCGCCGTGCTCCGCTCCCCGCGCCTGTCGGACACGGCAGCCCGGACCGAGGCCGTCGAGATCGCCTCGGCCGCGCTCGTCGAACTCCGCACGGTGACGGACCGGCAGCGCAGCACGCTGCTCGAACCGGTCACGGGGGCGTTCTCACGGCTCCGGGCCGACCTGCGCCCGCTCGTCCGCTTCGGCGACCTCGACGTGCAGTTCGTCGAGCCGCCCGCGACCGGTCGGGCACTCCCCGGGGACGTCGCGCACGGGGCCCGCGCGATCGTCCGGACGGCCGTGCTCGCCCTCGTCGACGACGGCGTCGCGCGGCGGGTCCGGATCCAGTGGGACTGCGACGGCCGGAACCTGCTCGTGCAGCTCCGCGACGACGGCGCCGGCACGCTCGACGCCCACGACGACGCGGTCCGGCCGATCGCCGAGCGGGTCGTCGCCCTCGACGGGACCCTGCACGTCGACTCGACGCCCGGGTGGGGGTCCACGCTCGACATCGCGCTCCCCCTCGACCCCGCGCCCGGTGCCGTCGACGTGCCCGAGGACGCCGACCTGACCGACCGCGAGCGCGACGTGCTGCGGCTCGTCGTCACCGGCGTGGGCAACCGCGAGATCGCCGAGGGCCTCGGCATCAGCCCGAACACGGTCAAGTACCACGTGGCGAACCTGCTCCGGAAGCACGGTGCCCGCACCCGCGCGGAGCTCGCCGCCCTCGGCGCCCGCGCCTGACCGGTCGGCCGGCGTGCCGGCGTCTCCGTCCGCCGCGCCGATCGGCCGCGCGTCGTGTCTCCGTCCGCCGTGTGCTGGTGCGACGTGCTCGCGCACAACCGGAAGCACCTCGCACCACGTCGTTCCACGGCGCGACGTGCTTCCCGTTGTGCGGACGGCGGGGCCGACCCCCGGGGCCGCTGCCGGCCGGCGTCAGGCCGACGGCGCGAGCAGCTGGAACATGACGTGGTCGCGCCACGCCCCGTCGATGTGGATGTACTGCGGCGCGAGCCCGTACCGGACGAACCCGTTGCGCTCGAGCGCCCGCTGCGACGCGGTGTTCTCGGGCAGGGTCTCGGCCTGCACCCGGTGCAGCCCGAGCTTCCCGAACGCGTGGTCCACCGCGAGCCCGACCGCCCGCGTCGCGTGTCCCTGCCGGGTGCGGTCCGCGCGGACCCAGTACCCGAGCGCGCAGGACTGCAGCGCCCCTCGGGTGACCCCGCTCAGCGTGATGCGCCCGAGCAGCTCGCCGTCGTCGTCCGTGATGACGAACGGCACCGAGCTCCCGGTCTGCGCCGCCGCGAGCAGCAGCCCGATCGTGCGACGCTGTCCCGCCTCGGTGTAGTACTCGGGCGTCCGGCTCGGCTCGAACGGCCGCAGGTGGTCGGCGCTCGCGCGCACCACGGCCGCGAGTTCGGCGGCGTCGCCGGACTCGACCAGGCGGAGGCGGGTGCTCACATCCCGTCGCGCGGATCCGAGGGATGAAACGCGGTCAGGATCATCATCGCGTCTCACAATGGCAGGAGATCGAGACCGGGTGCGGACGCGTAGATCCGATCAGCGGCAAGGAGCGGAAGTTTCTTCGCGATCGCGCACGCAGCAACCCAACGGTCGGCAGTGTGCACCTTTGCATGGAGCGCATGACCCGAGGCCCGACAAGCGATCGTCAGGTCGACGAACGATGACAGCACTTCGGTATCGACGCCGATGGTCGGGTAAGCCTCCAGGGAACGCAACGCTTCACCGAAACGCCGTTCACCCCATCGAGCGGCGCGAAAGCCACTGATGAGTTCGGCCCGGGTCTGGAACGACAGCAACACCGGCCTCCCCGCGAGTGCACGTCGCCAGTCGTCAACCGGCACACCTCGGGCTGCGGCCGCCTCAGGAGAAACGATGACGTGACTGTAGACGTCGGTGTCGATGACGACCGGCCCGGACATCAGAGGCCCATCGCGTCGAGGAAGCTGTCCTGCTCTTCCCTGGTCAAGGCCAGTGCTTCCGCCGTTCCGAGTGACGCCTCGGGGCTGAGGATCTCTTCCACCGGTATCGCCCGTGCGAGCGCCGCACCCTTGAGGTGGTCAGGCGCGGGACGCACGACCGCTGAGCGGATGGCAACGACCTCTCCGCGCTCGTTCCGTTCTGCTGTCCCCTCCACCTGAACGCGGCGACCGATGAGCGCGGACGTCTCCGCAGCGGACCGGACCTTCGGAAGCGGGTATGCGATCCCGACGGCATCGCGAACCCGGAAGCCACCCGAGCGGATGTCGACCTTCTCGAGCCAACCTTCGATGACGACATCCTCCGTCTCTCGCAGCCCTGGCCGCCAGACGTCGGCGCGCAGCGACTCGGTGGACGCCTCTCCCCGAGACCTGCCATCAACGCGGACTTCGAGGCGCGGGGCGGCTCGCCGGAAGGCGGCGATCAGGTCTGCCACCGAAGCTGCGGTGCTCTCGTTGGCGTCCTGCGGGCGTTCGTTCACGAGAATTCCCGAGAGGAGGGCGTCGAAGCGTCGATCGAAGTCCTGCTCCTCAGCGAGGTCGAAGTCGAGCTTCGAGTGCTCGGACGCTCGCGTGACCTGGATCACCGTGCTCCCCGCGGACAGACCAGTCAGCCGGAGTTTCGACAGCCGCTCGACCTGCGCGGATGGGCGACCGCGATGCGCCGCGTCGGCAGCGACCCTCCCGACGCGGACTGCCACTTCCTGCAGCTTGCCGAGGATCTGCAGGACGTCGTCTACGTCGATTTCTCCCTGCGGGAGATCTGCATCGATCAGGCGGAAGTCGTACGACGAACTCATGAGCGATCTGCCCCTCCCGTGATCACAGCAAGCTGCGCGCCCCTGAGGACGGTTGCGGAGGGTGTGGGATTCGAACCCACGAGACATCACTGCCCACCTGTTTTCAAGACAGGCTCCATCGGCCGCTCGGACAACCCTCCAGCGACGCGACCACGTGGCGAGACGTGATCGCGTCCCGAGCAGTCTACCGGCCGCGTCGACCGCGGGCGCGGCAGCCCTGTCGACGATCAGCGCAGCAGCGCATCGACCGTCAGCGTGGCAGCGCGTCGAGCGCCGCGGCCAGCCCGTCGTCAGCGACCCCGCCCGTGAGCTCGTTCCCGGCGTCGACGACGTCGGACGGCGCCTGCCCCATCACGACGCCACGACCCGAGGTCGAGGCCCACCGCAGCATGTCGATGTCGTTCCGCCCGTCGCCCGCCGCCATGACGCGGGAGCGCGGGATGTCGAGCCACTCGCGGACCCGTTCCATGGCCGTGGCCTTCGTCACGCCCTCGGGAGCGATGTCGAGCCACGAGGTCCAGCCGACCGAGTACGAGACCTTGTGCAGGCCCATCCGCTCGACGACCTGCAGGAAGTCCTCGGTGTCGTGCCCGGGCGAGATGACGACGACCCGGGTGGCCTCGACGCCGAGCAGCTGCTCGAACGGCACGTGCTCGCCGGAGACCGTCATGGTGTCGTCGGGGAAGTTGCCGGAGAGCAGGAAGTGCCCGGTCTCGTCCTCGACGCCGAACGCCGCGTCGACGAGTGCCCCGTGGATGGTCTGCAGCACCTCGGTCGGGTCGAACCGCTCGACGTGCACGCGCTCGTACGAGCCGTCCTCGCGTCGCCCCAGGATCAGCGCCCCGTTCGCGCACACGACGTACTTCGGGCGGATGCCGATCCGGTCGAGCAGCGGGATCGTCATGCCCTCGCTGCGCCCGGTGCTCAGCATGACCTCGTGCCCGGCGGCCTCGGCGGCACGGACCGCGGCGGCGACGGGCTCGGTGATGACCCCGTCCTCGCGCATCGTGGTGCCGTCGACGTCGAGCGCCACGAGCCAGCGCTTCGTCCGCGCCGGAGCAGCGAGACCCGCGCCTGCACCCGCAACCGCGCCAACCACGCCGCCAGGAGCCGCGCCCGCGGCAACCGCGCCACCAGCAGCGTCAGCACCGCCCGCAGCGGCAGCCCCGCCACCCTGCGCCGACCCGTCGACGAACCGTCCCTGCGCACTCATCGGGGTTCGATGACCTCGACGCCGCCCAGGTACGGCCGCAGCACCTCGGGCACGACGACCGAGCCGTCCTCCTGCTGGTGCGTCTCGAGGATCGCGACGATCCAGCGCGTGGTCGCGAGCGTGCCGTTCAGCGTCGCCACCGGGGCGGTCTTGCCGCTCTCGGTGCGGTAGCGGGTATCGAGACGACGGGCCTGGAACGTCGTGCAGTTCGAGGTCGAGGTCAGCTCGCGGAAGGTGCCCTGCGTCGGGACCCACGCCTCGATGTCGTACTTGCGCGCGGCGCTCGTGCCGAGGTCCCCCCCGGCGACGTCGATGACGCGGTAGTGCAGCCCGAGGTCCTGCATCATCGACTCCTGCATGGCGACGAGACGCTGGTGCTCCGCCTCGGCCTGCTCGGGGAGGACGTACGAGAACATCTCGAGCTTGTTGAACTGGTGCACGCGGAGGATGCCGCGGTTGTCCTTGCCCGCCGAGCCGGCCTCGCGGCGGTAGCAGGTCGACCAGCCGGCGTAGCGGATCGGGTCGCCCGACTCCGGGAACGACAGGATCTCGTCGGCGTGGAAGCCGGCGAGGGCGACCTCGCTCGTGCCGGTCAGGTACAGGTCGTCGGCCTCGAGCCGGTAGACCTCGGCCGCGTGCTCGCCGAGGAACCCGGTGCCCGCCATGGTCTCGGGGCGGACGAGCGTCGGGGTGATGAGCGGCTCGAAGCCGTGCTCGACGGCGCGGTCGAGTCCGAGGTTCATGAGCGCGATCTCGAGCCGGGCACCGAGGCCGCGGAGGAAGTAGAACCGCGAGCCGGAGACCTTCACGCCGCGCGGGATGTCGATGATGCCGAGGTGCTCGCCGAGGTCGGCGTGGTCCTTCGGCTCGAACGTGAACGACGGCTTCGTGCCGACGGTGCGGAGCGTGACGAAGTCGTCCTCGCCGCCCTTCGGCACGTCCGGCAGCACGACGTTCGGGATGGACCGGACGACGCGGTCGAACGACTCCTCGGCCGCGGTGACCTCGGCCTGCGCCTCCTTCACCTTCGCGGCGAGCGCCTGCGCCTGCTGCACGAGCGCGGCCTTCTCGTCCTTCGGGGCCTTGGCGACGGTCTTGCCGAACGCGTTCTGCTCGGCGCGGAGCGCCTCGAACGCGGTGATCGCGCTGCGTCGGGCGGCGTCCGCGGCGACCGCGTCGTCGACGACGGAGACGGAGGCGCCACGCGCCTCCTGCGAGGCCTTGATGACGTCCGGGTGGTCGCGCAGGAGCTGGAGATCGATCACCGGGTCATCCTACCCAGCGCAGGTCACGGCCCCTCGGCGGGACCGGGTGACGGACGGGAGGCGCGGTGCGGGCGTGCACCGCGCCTCCCGTCCGTCAGTCGGTCGCGTCCGTCGGCGGCTGGTCGCGCAGGGCGGCGACCATCCCGCGGAGCAGGCGGAAGGCCGCTGCGCGGCCCGCGTCGTCGAGGTCGCGCGTCATCCGCAGCTCGACGCCGCGGACGGCGGCACTCGCCTGCTCGCGCTGCCGGTGCCCGGCGGCGGTCAGCGTCGTCGGCTGGACCCTGCCCGCGGTGGGTGCGGAGCGCGTGACGACGCCGTCGCGCTCGAGCTGCTGCAGGAGCGTGTTCATGGACTGGCGGGTGACGAACGTGCCGCGCGCGAGCTCGGAGTTCGACAGGCCGGGGCGCTGGGCCAGGAGTTCCAGGCACGAGTAGTGCGTGACGGTCATGCCGAGGGGGCGGAGGGCGTCCTCCATCGCGGCACGGAGGGCGCTGGCCGCCTGCTTGAGGACGTAGCCGACGGAGGTGTCGAGCTCGATGCGGTCGGCGCCTGGAGCGGCGTCGGGACCGGTGTCGGCAACGGTGTCGGTCCGGGTGGGTGCGGCGTGGTCGTCTTGACGCATGTCAGGAGTCTGACATAGGTTGTGCGTGTCAGTCATCTGACACAGAAGAAGGAGCACACCATGCCCGCCACCGGGATCGACTTCACCTCGCTGCAGGTCCGCGACCTCGACGCCTCGCAGGCGTTCTACGAGCAGTACCTCGGACTCGTCCGGTCCCCCGCCGGACCGCCGCACGCCGTCGTGTTCCAGACCGAGCCGATCGCGTTCGCCCTGCGCGACCTCGTGCCCGGGACCGACCTGACCGCCGGACAGCCGGCCCTCGGCGTCGCGCTGTGGTTCCACGCGACCGACGTGCAGGCCGTGCACGAC
This sequence comes from Curtobacterium sp. MCBA15_004, assembly GCF_001865055.2. NCBI lineage: Bacteria > Bacillati > Actinomycetota > Actinomycetes > Micrococcales > Microbacteriaceae > Curtobacterium > Curtobacterium sp. MCBA15_004. Next base: position 2,887,357 of record NZ_CP126266.1, read on the forward strand.
GCACTGGTCGCCGACGGGCACACGATCGTCACCGAGCCGTTCGACGGACCGTTCGGGCGCACGTTCGCCTTCGCCGACCCGGACGGCTACACGATCACGCTGCACGACCGGCGCTGACACGGGCGGAGCGGCGGGGCGGCGGGCGGCCGGGCGGTGCCGGTCTGCGCGGGCGGCCGTCCGCTCGCAGGGCCCGATCGGTAACGTCGAGGGCATGTCGACACCATCGGAGACCGCGCCCGCGGGCCAGGACGCCCTCCCGACCGAGCAGAAGACCGCCGCGGTCGTCTACAACCCGGTCAAGGTGCACCTGGAGACCCTGAAGCGCACCGTCGCGAAGCACGAGCAGGAGGCCGGCTGGGCCGAGACCCTGTGGTTCGAGACCAGCGAGGAGGACCCGGGCGGCGGCATGGCGAAGGCCGCCCTCGAGGCCGGTGCCGACGTGGTCGCCGCCGCCGGTGGGGACGGCACCGTCCGCGCCGTGGCCGAGGTCGTGCACGGCTCCGGTGCCGTGCTCGCCCTCCTCCCGAGCGGCACCGGGAACCTGCTCGCCCGGAACATCCCCGCGCCGATCGACGACATCGGCGCGAGCATCCGGACGATCTTCCGCGGCGAGGACCGCGCCATCGACTTCGGCGAGCTCGAGATCGAGCGGCCCGGGGGCGAGCGCGAGCAGTACGGCTTCGTCGTGATGGCCGGCCTCGGGCTCGACGCCCGCATGCTCGCGAACACCAAGCCGGAGCTCAAGAAGAAGGTCGGCTGGCTCGCCTACGTCGACTCGCTGTTCCGCTCGGTGCGGGACGCCGACGCGTTCGAGTTCCGGTACCGGCTCGACGGGGACGGCAACCAGTCGGTCCGCGCGCACTCCCTGATCGTCGGGAACTGCGGCATGCTCCAGGCCGGCGCGACGCTGCTGCCCGACGCCGAGATCGACGACGGCGTGTTCGACGTCGTCGTCATGCGGCCCCGGGGCTTCTTCGGCTGGGTCCGCATCGGGGCCCGGGTGTTCTGGGAGAACGCGATCCTGCGCTCCTTCCGCCGCTCGAAGATCGGGCAGACCCAGGTCGGCAAGCGGATCGCGACCGCGGCCCGCGAGGAACGCCCCCTGCGCTACATCCGCGGCAAGGACTTCGTGGCACGCCTGGAGCGGCCCGACGAGTTCGAGATCGACGGCGACCCGGTCGGCGAGGTCGTCGCGTTCCGGGCGAGGATCGACGCCGGCGGCCTCACGGTGCGGGTCGCAGGTCCCCAGGACCAGACGCGGAACACCCGCCGCGTCGAGCACGACCACAGCTGACGGGGGCCGGGCGGGGCCGCTCGGGCCGGACGGGGTCGCGCCGGGCCGGGCGCGCTCCGCACAACGGAAGGCACGTCGAACCACGGGAAACCGTGGCGCGGCGTGCCTTCCGTTGTTCGTGAGCGCGTCGAACCAGCGCGCGGGCACCGGCGACGCGCTGCGCGACTCAGGCCGCGTCGGGGTCGGGCTCGGGCTCGCCCGAGACGATCGCGCGGAGCCAGTCCCGCGCCTCGACGAACGCCTCGTCGGAGTAGCGCGCCGACACCTCGGGGCGGAAGCCGTCGGCCCGCGGGTACGACCCGAGGAACGTCACGCGCGGGCTGAACCGGCGCAGGCCGAGCAGCGCGTCCGCCACCCGCTCGTCGTGCACGTGCCCGTCCAGGTCGACGACGAACCGGTACCGCCCGAGCTCGTCGCCGATCGGCCGCGAGGACAGCAGGCCCATGTTGATCCCCCGCGTGGCGAACTGCTCGAGCATGTCCACCAGGGCACCGGGGTGGTCGGCGGGCAGCTCGACGATGATGCTCGTCTTGTCGGCGCCCGTGCGCGGTGGGATCGCGAGCGTGCGCGACACCAGGACGAACCGGGTGACCGCGCTCGCGTTGTCGCCGATCGACGTCGCGAGCACGGCGAGGTCGTGGTGGTCGGTGATCCCCGGCGGGGCGACGGCGGCGTCGGCGACCGGGTGCTCGTCGAGCAGTGCCGTCGCGGCGGCCACGTTCGACGACGCCGGGATGTGCCCGTGCCCCCGCACGTTCGCCTCGAGCCACTTGTGGGTCTGCGCGTACGCCACCGGGTGCGCGTTCACGGTCCGGACGTCGGCGAGTGTCGTGCCGTGCCGGGCGACGAGCACGAAGTCGACGGGGACGAGGTACTCCCCCACGATCCGCACGCCGGGGATCCGCGCGAGGGCGTCCTGCGTGGCGCTCACCCCGCCGTCGACGCTGTTCTCGATCGCGATCACCGCGCCGACCGAGCGGCCGGTGACGACGTCGTCGAGCGCCTCGCCGACGTTGTTGACGCTGCGCCAGGGCTTGCCCGCGGCGGCCTCGACGAGCTTGAGCGCCGCCTCGGTGAACGTGCCGGCGGGTCCGAGGTAGGAGTACGTGTCGGTCGGCTCGGCGCGCTCGGTCATGCGGCGAGCCTACTGGTGTACCAGCACCACCGGCCCGCCCCGGCCGCGTCCGGCCGGCTCCGTCAGCCCCGCCAGGTCGGACCCCGGCCGCGTCCGGCACGCCCCGTCGGCCCCGCCCGGCCGGCCCCTGCCCCTCAGGACCGGACGAGCAGCGTGTCCGAGTCGCCGTTCCGCCCGACGGTCCGGAACCCGACCCGCTCGTAGAGCATCCGCGCCCCGGTGTTGCCGTCCTCGACGCTCAGGCTGACGCCGGGCCACCCGGCCGCGCGTCCGGCGTCGAGCAGCCGGGCCAGGAGCGCACCACCGATCCCCCGCCCCCGCCCCCGCGGCTCGACCGCGATGGTGAGCTCGGGCACGTCTGCCGCCACGAACCCGTACCCGGGGTCGTCCTCGGGCAGGAAGCGCGCCCAGACCACCCCGACCGGCCCGTCGTCGTCGACCGCGACGACGCCGTGGTCCCGCGCGGGGTCGAAGCCCTGCCAGTAGTGCGCGAACTCCGGCCGGTCCAGGTCGGCGTCCGTGAAGGTCGCGGCCTGCCAGTTCATCGCGGCGAGCGTGGCACGGCGCAGCAGCTGCTCGTCGTCCGCGGTCACGGCACGGAAGCGCACGCCGTCGACCTCCGGCAGCGCGGCCGCTGCACTGCCGGGGACCGCCGCCCCCGCGCCGGGCTCCGCCCCCGCCTCCGCACCGGGCGCCGCCTCCCCGGCACCGGTCAGCCGCTGCTCGCACAGCACCTCGTCGTCACCCCGCGGGTACGTCAGCGCCGCGAACCGCCCCTCGGGGTCGAGGCGCTCGAGCAACGCCCGCGTGATGTCGTCGAGCTGCCCGACCTGCTCGTCGGTCAGGGCGTCGACGACGAACCGCCGTGCCGTGCGGACGTGGTCCGGGGCCGCGGCGACGATCGCGTCGTACCCGGCGTCGGTGAGCCGGACATCGGTGGCCCGCCGGTCGTCGACCGAGGGGCAGCGCCGCACCAGGCCGCGCTTCTCGAGCCGCGACACCACGTGCGACAGCCGCGGCAGGGACGCGTTCGTGGCCGAGGCGAGCGCCGACATCCGGAGCGTGCGCGACTCGGTCTCGGACAGCATCGCGACCACCATGTAGTCGAAGTGGGTCAGGTCGGCGTCCCGCTGCAGCTGCTGGTCGAGCGCCGCCGGCAGCAGCTCCATGACCGCGACGAGCTTCATCCAGGCGCGGAGCTGCGCACGCGTCAGCCACGGTGTCTCGTCGGTCATCCACCCACCCTACTGATTGGTTGTCGATGCAACCAGTGGTGGCGTCCGGCGCGCGCGGACGACCCCGACCACGAGCGCGACGACGACGACCGCGAGCAGCACGCCCTCGACGACGAGCAGCCGCGTCGTGTAGTCGAACGGCAGCACCGTGGTGTTCTTCTGCCCGTGCGCCTTCGCGGCGATCTCGGGCACCACGACGAGGGCGAGCACGCTGCCGAGCACGACCGCCGACTGCACGACGACGAGCACCCAGGCGCGGAGCGACCGTCCCGCCCGGCGGAGCAGCAGCCCGACGCCGACGACGAACGGCGACAGCACGACGTCGTGGAGCACCACCGCGCCGAGCAACCACGTCGCCAGCCCCCAGATGCGGTTCGGTCGGACCGTCGTCACGAGGACGGTCGCCCCGAACGCGATCACCAGCACGCCGAGCACGACGAGCACGATGCGTGCGGCCCTCATCGGATCACCTCGATCTTCCCGATCCACTTCGTCTGCAGCACGCCGGGTCTGCCGGGTGCGATGACCCGGGCCGGGAACCCGTGGTCGAGGTCGAGCGTCGCGCCGTTCACCTCGAGCGCCACGAGGGTCGTCGGATCGGCGGCGTACTCGGGCCCCATCTCGGTGACGCGGTACCCACCGCTCCGTTCGAGGCTCGTGATCCGCAGCGACGACGCCGGGTCGGCCTGGACGGCCGCGAGCAGGTCCCGCATCCGCACGCCCCGCCAGCTCGCCGTCTGGCTCCAGCCCTCGACGCACGAGATCGGCAGCTCGGCGGTGTCGGTGCCGAGCGCGACGAGCTCCGCCCGCGAGAACGACCGGGTGACGTCCGGTCCGACGACCGTCAGGGTCCAGTCGGCCGCCGTCGCGGTCGCGAGCACCCCGGCGGCGCGTGCCGTGCGGTTCACCGGGAGCGCGTTCGGGCCGACGTGCCGCTGCCGCGCGCCGAAGACGTTGAGCGGTTCGAGCAGCCGGTTCGACTGCCCGGCGGTCAGGGCGACGACCCCGACGGTCGCGGCCGTCACGCCCGCCACGAACCCGCGTCGGGCGACCAGCTCACGACGACCGGTGGTCGCCTCGGTGGACGGACGGGAGGCCCGCCCCGCGTCCGTCGCGTCGGCCGACGGGCCGTCACCGGTCGGCGCAGCGTCCGGCGCGGCCTCCTGGGCGCCGCTGGCCGGCGCAGCCGGCCCGTCCACCCACCGCAGCACGCGTCCGGTCAGACCACGGGGGTAGGGCCCGGCCGCCGGCACGGCCGCAGCGGACGCGCCGGCGGTGGGGTGCGCCTCCAGGCCGGTCGGCGGCAGCAGCTCGCTGCCCACCGACGGGTCCACCACGAAGCGGCCCTCGGCGTCGTACGAGTCGCGCGCCCGCCAGTACCGCGCGATGATCCGGAGCTGCACACCCACGTGCAGCACGATCGAGCCGATGATGACGTAGGCCAGCGCGTTGTGCACCTGGCGGAACGGGAACGGCCACGGGTACCACTGGTACGTGTTCACCAGGCCGGTCGCGACCTGCACGAGCGCCGACGCGACGAGCACCGCGATCGACAGCCGTTCGAGCAGGTGCAGCACGCCCCGGACCGGCGGGACCTGGGCCAGCGCCGGCATCACGGCGTTCAGCTTCGCGAGCAGGAGCGGGATGATCGCGATGCCCGCGGTGATGTGCAGGCCCTGCGTGAACTGGTAGAGCTGCACCGGTCGGGTCGGGAAGCGCATGCCCGGCAGCGGGTCCTGGAGCAGGTGGCTGTAGACGCCGGTGACGAAGCAGACGAGGAACGCGACGCCGAGCAGTCGGCCCCACACCACCGCCGAGCGGGCGTTCCGGTTCGGCGAGGCCATCGCGGCACGGGCGTCCAGCAGGAGCCGTCGCAGCACGGATACCCTCGGGGCACCATGAGCCACCGACAGCGCGCCGCCCGACTCCTGCCGACCGTCCTGGCCGTCGTCGGCGTGCTGGTGCTCGCCGGTGTCATCGCCTACGGCGTCACGCATCTGGGGTTCCTCCGTGCCGGTCATCGTGCACCATTCGTAGGCTGGACGCTCATCGCTTGGACCGTCTTCGCAGGTGCGGCCCTCGCGCTCCGGTCCGTCCCCCGTGCGTGGGCGACCCGGATCGTCCTCGGCGGCGCGGTCGTCGTCGGGGTCGCGGCGCTCGTGGGACCCCCGAACACCAGTACCGACTCTGCCCGGTACGCCTGGGACGGGATCGTGCAGCACGCCGGGATCTCCCCCTACGCGCACACGCCGCAGTCCGGGGCGCTCGCCGGACTGCGGCCCGACTGGCTGTTCCCGGACAAGGTCGACGGCACGTGCAAACCACTCGAACCGCGGATGCGCGGCCTCGGCGACGGTGCCGACGGCCACTGCGTCGCGATCAACCGGCCGGACGTCGTGACGATCTACCCGCCCATGGCCCAGCTCTGGTTCGCCGGGGTTCGGGCGTTCGTCCCCGCGACCGCGCAGTACCTGCCGTTCCAGGTGGCCGGGCTGCTCGTGTCGCTCGGGGTCTCGGTCGGGCTCGTCGCGGTGCTGCGTCGCATCGGGCGGCCGACCTGGTGGGCCGCGCTCTGGGCGTGGTCGCCGCTCGTCGCGTCCGAGGCCGTCACGAACTCGCACGTCGACGTGGTCGGGGCCGCGCTCGCGACGGCCGGCGTCGTGCTCGTCGCCTTCGGCCGACCGATCTGGGGCGGGATCACCCTCGGAGCCGCGACCGCGACGAAGCTCATCCCCGCGATCGTGTACCCGCCGCTGCTCTCCCGCCGGCGGCACTGGTGGGCGGTCCCGGTCGGCATCGCCGTGTTCGGCCTGCTCTACGTGCCGTACGTCCTGACGACCGGGGTGAAGGTGCTCGGCTACCTGCCCGGGTACCTCTCGGAGGAGGGCTACGAGGACGGCTCCCGGTTCGCCCTCGTGTCGCTGCTCGTGCCCGGCGACGGGGCGACGGTCCTGGTCGGGCTCGCCGTGCTGCTCGCCGCCGTGGTGTCGTGGCGCCTCGCCGACCCGGCGCGCCCGTGGTCCGCCGAGGTCCTGATGATCGGCGTCACGTTCCTCGCGGTGACGCCCCGCTACCCCTGGTACGCGCTGCTGCTCATCCCGTTCGTGGTGCTCTCCGGCCGGTGGGAGTGGCTGTCCCTCGGCCTGGCGATCGCCCTCCGCGGGGTGTGGCCCTCGGTCGACGCCTTCCGCTGGTGGCTCGGCGCAGCGGTCCTCGTGATCCTGGTCGTCACGCTCCTCCGCACCGACCGCGACACCTGGCGCCGGTGGGGCCGACGGCTCGACCCGCGGAGCTGGCGGGACGACGTCGGTGGCCACCGACCGTCGGCCGTGCCCCGCAGCACCGGCGTCGGCAGGTAGCATCGGCCCGGTGACGGCGAGGATCCTGCCCGCGACGGGCGACCGGCCCACGGCGACCGCCGTGCCCGCGGCCTCGCTGCTGCGCCGCGCGCGCGCCACCACCGCCGGGCTGACACCGCGCCCCGCCGACGACCCGTCGCTGGTCGACCGGTTCGGCCGCCGCGCCGTCGACCTGCGCGTCTCGCTCACCGAGCGCTGCAACCTCCGCTGCACGTACTGCATGCCGGCCGAGGGACTGCCCGTCATCCCCTCCGACGCCCTGATGACCGCCGACGAGATCGACCGCCTGGTCGGGCTCGCGGCGCGCGACCTCGGCGTCCGCAAGGTGCGGTTCACGGGCGGCGAACCGCTCCTCCGCGCCGACCTGGCCGACATCGTCCGGCGGTGCTCCGCCCACGGCGTCGAGCTCTCGCTCACGACGAACGCCATCGGCCTGGCGAACCGGGCGCAGGCCCTGGCGGACGCCGGACTCCGCCGCGTCAACGTCTCCCTCGACACCGTCGACCCCGACGTCTTCGCCGAGGTCACGCGCCGCCCGTTCCTCGACCGCGTGCTCGAGGGCATCGCCGCCGCGGCCGCCGCCGGGCTCGGCGTGAAGGTGAACGCGGTCCTGCTCCGCGGCGTCAACGACCACCTGGCGACCGACCTGCTCGCGTGGTGCCTCGAGCGCGGCCACGAACTGCGGTTCATCGAGCAGATGCCGCTCGACCCCGGGCACGCCTGGGACGGCGCGACGATGATCACCGCGACCGAGATCCGCGCGGTCCTCGGCGAGCGGTACGTGCTCACCCCGGACGAGGCCCCGCGCGACGGCGCCCCCGCCGAGCGGTACCGCGTGCACACCCGGGACGGCGCCCTGCTCGGGACAGTCGGGATCATCGCGAGCATCACCGAGTCGTTCTGCGGCGACTGCACCCGCACCCGCCTGACCGCCGAGGGCCACGTGCGCTCGTGCCTGTTCTCGGACGACGAGGTCGACCTGCTCGGACCGCTCCGCGCGGGTGCCGACGACGCCGTCCTGACCGACACCTGGCGCCGCGCGATGTGGGCCAAGCCCCGCGACCACGGCGACGACGTGGACGGCATCGTGCACCCGGCACGCGGCATGAGCGCGATCGGAGGATGACCGTGACCACCCTGCGCTTCTTCGCGGCGGCACGCGCCGCCGTCGGGACCGACGAGACCACGACGTCCGCGCCGACGCTCGACGACGCCCTGCGCGCCGTCCCCGCCGCCGACGCCGAGCGTTGGACGGCCCTGCAGGAGCGCTGCTCCTACCTGGTCGACGGGGTCACCACGCGCGACCGCTCGACGTCCCTCGTCGGCGTCGGCACGGTCGACGTGATGCCGCCCTTCGCGGGCGGGTAGCGCTCAGCCCGCCGGTTCGTACACCGCGACCTCGTCCGGTGCGACCGTCATCCGGACGGTGACGCCCGGAGCCAGGCCGAGTGCGGCAGCCGTCGCGACCGTCACGTCCGCCACGAGGTCGGCGGTGCGCACGCGCACGAGGCCGTCCCGCGGCTCGAGCGCGGTCACGGTGCGTCCCGGCCCGGTGCCGTCCCGGCCCACGCGGACGGCCGTCGGGTGCAGCGCGGCCACGACGGGTCGGCCGGGAGGCACGGTGCGGGTCGACGACGCCAGCTCGCCCCCGCCGTCGAGTGCGATCCCCGCCGCGGTGGCGGTCCCGCGGACGAGCGCGAGCCCGGAGAAGGACGCCGCGAACGGCGTCCGCGGGTGCCGGAGCACCGCCTCGACCGGCCCCTGCTCGACGACGCGGCCGTCCTGCAGCACCACGACGCGGTCGGCGAGCGCGACGGCCTCGAGCGGGTCGTGCGTGACGAGGAGCGTCGGCCGGCCGGTCCGTGCGGTGGCGAGGGCCTCGCGGACGGCCGCGCGGGCGTCGAGGTCGAGCGCCGAGGTCGGCTCGTCGAGGAGCAGGACCGCGGGGTCGGTGGCGAGGGCCCGGGCGATCGCGACGCGCTGGGCCTGCCCGCCGGAGAGCGTCGCCGGCGCCCGGGCGCCCAGCCCGGCCACGCCGACCAGCGCGAGGGCCGTGGCGGCCCGGTGCCGCGCCTCCCGTCCGCCCGCCCCGGCAGCGCGCGGACCGAAGGCGACGTTGTCGGTGACGGACAAGTGCGGGAAGAGGTCGGCCCGCTGCGCGACGAGGCCGGTGCGGCGGCGGTGCGCGGGGAGCCGGGCGAGGTCGCGACCGTCGAGGTGGACCGTGCTGTCCGTGCCGCGGAGGAGCCCGGCGACGGTCTCGACGACCGTGGACTTGCCGGCGCCGTTCGGACCGACGAGCGCGACGCACTCGTCGGGGCCGACCGTGACGGTGACGTCGACGCCGCGGGACGGGTCGACGACGCGGGCGTGGAGTCCCGCTGCCGGCGAGGTCACGCGACCACCGCCCGGGTGCGCAGCGACGTGACCCCGATGACGACGACCGCGACGACCACGAGCACCAGGGCGAGCGCGACCGCGGTGTCCGGGTCGACCTCGCGCTGCAGGTAGACCTCGAGCGGGAGGGTCCGCGTCACGCCCTGCAGGCTGCCCGCGAAGGTGAGCGTGGCGCCGAACTCACCGAGTGCCCTCGCGCCGCACAGCACCAGGCCGGAGACGATGCCCGGCAGGACGCGCGGGGTCGTCACGGTGAGGAACGTGCGGGTCGGTCCGGCGCCGAGCGTCGCCGCGACCCGCTCGTACCGGTCGCCACCGACGCGCAGGGCACCCTCGACGCTCGACACGAGGAAGGGCATCGACACGAACACCTGCGCCATCACGACGGCCGTCGTGGTGAACGCGATGCGGAGTCCGTGCTCGTCGAGGAACGCGCCGAGCAGGCCGAGCCGCCCGAACGCCGCGAGGAGGGCGAGGCCGCCGACCACCGGCGGGAGCACGAGCGGCAGGAGCACGAGGGCGCGGAGGACCCCGACCCACCGGGCCGTCGAGCGGGAGAACAGGACGGCCAAGGGGTAGCCGAGCACGAACGCGATGCCCGTGGTCGCGGCGGCGGTGCCGAGGGACAGCCCGAGCGCCGTGGTGGACGCGGGCGAGGTGACGAGTGCGACGAACGAACCCCAGTCGACGCGGCCGACCATCGCGAGGACGGGGACGACGACGAACAGGCCGCCGAGGGCCGCGGGGACGGGGAGCCACCACGGGACGGGCAGGCGGGGGCGGGTGGTGCGGCGGCGGCGCTGGCGCTGGTCCCGGCCCGTCGTCGGGCCGCCGTCCTGCGCCGTCACCGGGCCGGGGTGCCGAAGCCGGCGTCGGTGAGGACCCGGCGGCCGGCGTCGGAACGGACGTACGCGGCGAAGGACGCCGCGAGGGCCGGGTCGGCCGCGTCGTCGAGCACCGCGATCGGGTACGTGTTGACGACCTTCGCCGCCGCGGCGAACCGCACGCCGTCGACCCTGCCCGCGGCACCGCGGACGTCGGTCACGTAGACGAGCCCGGCGTCGGCCTGCCCGGACTCGATCTTGCCGAGGACGTCGGTCACGGATTGCTCCTCGCTGACCGGGTGCAGGTCGACCCCGGAGGCCCGCTCGACCGCGGCCGTCGCGGCACCGCAGGGCACCGGGGCGGCGCACGTGACGAGCTGGACGTCCCGGGCGGTCAGGTCGCGGAGGTCGTGGATGCGGAGCGGGTTGCCGGGGGCGACGGCGATCTCGAGCGTGTTCGTGGCGAAGTCCTGCGGCCAGCCGTCGGCGAGGTCCCCCGCCGACAGCTTCCGGAACGTGGCCTCGTCGGCGGTCGCGACGACGTCGGCGGGCGCGCCGTTGCGGACCTGCGTGACGAGGTCGCTCGACCCGGCGAACGAGAACTGCACCGTGGTGCCGGGGTGCGCCTGCTCGTACCGCTCGCCGAGGGTCGTGAAGGTGCGCTGCAGCGAGGCGGCGGCGAGCACGGTGATCGTGCCCGTGGGGCCGGTGGACGGAGTGGGGCCGGCGGGGTCCGCGGTCCGTGCGCTGCCGCCGGTCGTCGCGGCCTGGGTCGAGCAGCCGGCGACGGCGAGCGACGCCACGGCGACGAGGACGGCGACACGCAGGAGCGGCTTCACGGGGCGATCCTAGCCGCAGGTGCGGTCGTCGTGGTGTTCCATGGGCGAGCGGTCGTCGTGGTGCTCCACGGTCGCGCGGTCGTCGTGGTGCTCCACGGGCGCGCGGTCGCCGGGGGTGCCGACCACCCGCCGCTCGTTCAGTCGGACGCGGACCGGTCGGTGGTCGGACGTCCCTCGTGCCGCCAGGCCGTGATGCCGCCGTCGAGGACCACAGCGTCCCGTCCCACGTCCGCCGCCGCCCGGGCCCACGCGGTGGCCCGACCGCCGCTGGCGCACACGACCACGAGCGTCGGGTCCCCCGCAGCGGTCCCGGCGGCCGGGTCGAGGTCGGTCGGTCGCACGGAGCCGGGGACGATCCCGGTCGCCAGCTCCTCCTCGGTGCGGACGTCGACGAGCACCACCCGCCGCGCCGGGTCGTCCAGCCACGCGGCCAGTCCGGCCGGCGACACCCGTGCCGGCTCCGGCAGCGCCGACGCCTCCGGGCGCCGCGACCCCGGTCCGCGCCGCAGCGGGCTCTCGGTCCACCGCCAGCGTCGGGCGTCCACCGTGAGCACGCGGCCGAGCAGCGGTTCACCGAGTCCCGCGACCAGGGCCGTCACCTGCGCCGCCATCACGGAACCCACGGCACCGCAGAGCGCGGGCAGCACGCCGTCCCGCGCGCAGGACCCCTCGTCGGGCAGTGCGTCGGGGTGCAGGTCGTGGAAGTCGACCGGCTCCGGTGCGGCGTCGTGGAAGACCGAGACCTGGCCGTCGTAGCCGAGGACCGTGCCCCACACGAACGGGACCCCCGCACGGGCGCAGGCGTCGGACACCGCCCGGGTGACCTCGACGCTGTCGGCCGCGTCGACCACGACGTCGTGCCCGGTCACGTGCTCGGGGCGGAAGTGCTCGGCGAGCGGGACGACCTCGACGACCGGGTCGACCCCGCGGACCCGTGCGGCGGCGACCTCGGCCTTCGGGCGGTCCACGTCCGCCAGCGAGAACAGGGTCTGCCGCGCCAGGTTCGACGCGTCGACGACGTCGTGGTCGACGATCGTGATCCGCCCGAGGCCGGCGCCGGCGAGCAGGGTGAGCACGGGCGAGCCGAGGCCGCCGGCACCGACGACCAGGACCCGCGCTGCGGCGAGGGCGTCGAGCGCGGACGGGCCCGCGCCGGGGAGCACCGCCGTGCGGGACGTCACCGCACGCCGCGCGTCCCGGGCCGCGAGGGCGTCGGCGCCGTCGGTGGTCACCGACCGACCTCCGTGTCGCCCGGGACCTCGACGGTCACCATCGTCGCCTTGACCGAGGCCACGGCGACCGACCCGACCTCGAGCCCGAGGTCGCGCACCGCCTCGGCGGTCATCAGGGACACGACGCGGTTCGACCCGGCCTGCAGCTCGACCTGCGCGACCAGACCGTCCACGACCAGGTCCGTCACGATCCCCACGAACCGGTTCCGGGCGGAGCTGCGGACGCCCGACGGGTCGTCCAACCCGGCGTCCCGCCCCCGCACGTACGCGGCGAGGTCGCTGCCCGCGACGACCGTGCGCCCCGCGGCGTCCTCGGCACGGGGCAGTGCGCCGGACTCCACCAGGCGGCGGACGGTGTCGTCGCTGACGCCGAGGTACCGTGCGGCGTCGCGGATGCGGAGTGTCGTCATGGTGGACGCGACCCTACGGCATGGCGAACTCTCACGCAGACCGGTCCGGTACCGGGCAGCCGTCCAGCCGACCCCGCTAGCGTCCTGAGCGTGAGCACACCACAGACCGGTAGCATCCGCGTCCCCGCGTCCGCGGGCGTCGCGCCGGTCCGGTCGCGCCTGCGCACCGGTTCGGCGGCCGTCGGACTCGCCCTCGTCCGCACCCCCGAGCTGACGATCGGGGCGTTCGGCGTCCTCGTCGCCGCGGCCTTCGCCTGGGTGCCCTCGCTCTGGTACGACGAGGCCGCGACCGTCACGAGCGCGCAGCGCAGCTGGCCGCAGCTCTGGGCCGAACTGCACTCCGTCGACGCGGTGCACGGTCTGTACTACGCGATGATCCACGCCTGGTTCTGGCTCGTCGGGTACACCCCGTTCACCCTCCGCTTCCCGAGCGCCCTGGCGATCGGGGTCGCGGCGGGGCTGGTCGTCGCACTCGGCCGTCGTCTGGGCGGTAGACGGCTCGGCATCACGGCCGGCCTGGTCTTCATCGCCCTCCCCCGCGTCCAGTGGGCCGGCTCCGAGGGTCGCCCCTACGCCACCGTCACGACGCTCGCCGTCTGCCTGACCCTCGTCGGCCTCACCGCCGTCCGACGGACCCGCACCGGTCGGAGCCTGCGCTGGTGGATCGCCTACGGCGCCGTGGCGCTCGTCGCGGTCACCTTCAACGCGTACCTCGCCCTCGCCGTCGTCGCGCACGCCGTCGCGCTGGGCTGGACCATGCTCGCCGAGCGCCGCTCCGGCCGTGGCCCGGCACCGCTCGTCACCCGCGACGTCGTGGTGCGCTGGGCGGTGGCCGCGGGCATCGCCGCCGTGGCCGTCTCGCCGCTCGTGCTCGAGATCACCGCGCAGTCGAAGCAGGTCGGGTGGATCGGCCCGATCAGCGAGCGGACGATCCCGCAGGTCTTCGCGACCGCCTGGTTCGGTGGCTCGGACCTGTACGCGGCCGTCGCGTGGGCCCTGATGGTCGTCGGTGTCGTCGCCGCGGCGGTCCAGATGCACCGCCGCTCGCCCTCGGTGCGCGCGCTCCTGCGTGCCCAGGCCGTCCGGGTCGCCCTCCCCCTCGTGGTGCTGCCCACCGCGGTGCTGCTCCTGGCGACCGCGTTCGGCAAGCACCTGTACACGCCGAAGTACGCGTCGCTGAGCCTGCCGTTCGTCGCGCTCCTCATCGCCCTCGCCATCACGCTCGTGCGGCCCAAGGCACTGCTCGGCGCCGCGCTGGCCGTGTGCCTCGTGCTGAGCATCCCGACCGCGAGCGCCGTCAAGATGCCCCGCGCCAAGCAGGACTCGACCTGGGCGAACGCCGCCTCGATCGTCTCCGCGGAGCGTGCCGGGCGTGCGGGTGCGAACGAGGGCGTCGTGTTCGGCAGCGTCTACGGCCACCCCGGCACCACGGCCGACATCATCCGGATCTCCTACCCGTGGGCGTTCACCGGCATGACCGACCTCGGCGCGCGCAAGATCGGCGCCGAGACCGGGGTGCTGTGGAACCAGAACGGCGACCTCGCCACGACGATCCCCGAGCGACTCGGCGAGATCGACACCGTGTGGTTCGTCGGCGGGACCCCGAAGGCGCGGAACATCGAGCCGGAGACCGCCGCGGTCCTGGCGGAGCACGGCTTCCACGCTGAGCAGCACTGGAAGACCGGCCGCGTCGTGCTGACGGAGTACGTCAAGGGCTGACCCCCGCCGTCAGTGCCCGGGCGCCGTCGTCACTGGTGGACGACGCGCGCGCCGTGCACCGGCCCGGTCGCCCGCAGCGCCACGAACCCGGCGGCGCTCAGTTCGACCTGCACCTCGAGCGCGGTGTCCCGGTCGGCGACCAGGAACGCCACCGTCGGCCCGCTCCCGGACACGATGCCCGCGAGCGCGCCGGCCTTCTCGCCGACCTCGAGCGTCGCCGCCAGGGCCGGCTGCAGCCGCATCGCGGGGGCCTGCAGGTCGTTGTGCAGGCAGTCCGCGAGGAGGCCCGGGTCGCCCGCCCGCAGCGCCTGCAGCACGTGGGCCTCGACCACCGGGGTCGTCGGCGCGGGCGCGATGTCCGCCCGGTACCGCTCGCGGTGGGCGTCCAGCGCGCGGTAGACCGCCGGCGTGGACAGCCCGGAGTCGCTGAGCGCGAGCACCCAGTGGAACTCCCCCTTGGCGAGCGCCGGGCTCAGCTCGTCGCCGCGGCCGGTGCCGACCGCGGTCCCGCCCGCGAAGGCGAAGGGCACGTCGGCGCCGAGCCGGGCCGCGAGACCGAGCAGCTGGTCGCGCCCGAGCGCGGTGCCCCAGAGCGTGTCGACGGCGAGCAGGGTCGCAGCCGCGTCGGCCGACCCGCCGCCCATGCCCCCGGCGACCGGGACCTGCTTGTCGATCGTCAGCCGCACCCCGCCGCGGTGTCCGGACGCGTCGGCGACCATGCGGGCCGCCCGGATCGCGAGGTTCGACTCGTCGGTCGGCACCCCGCTCGTGTCGATCGGGCCGGTGAACCGCACCGAGAAGTCATCGGCGTGCTCGGCGGTGACGTCCTCGTACAGCGAGACCGCCTGGTACGCGGTGGCGACGTCGTGGTACCCGTCGTCCTGCAGCGCCCCGACGGACAGGTACACGTT
Source organism: Curtobacterium sp. MCBA15_004 (assembly GCF_001865055.2). Taxonomy (NCBI): domain Bacteria; kingdom Bacillati; phylum Actinomycetota; class Actinomycetes; order Micrococcales; family Microbacteriaceae; genus Curtobacterium; species Curtobacterium sp. MCBA15_004. Next base: position 2,902,712 of record NZ_CP126266.1, read on the forward strand.
GATCTTGCCGGGGGCGCGTACCCGTACGCGGGTCGGAGCGGCCGGCGTGGTCATGGCACCAACCTATCCTCCCGACGACGGACCGCCGTCGCACGCTGCGCCGCCGGACCGCGCACGCCCGCGACTCAGACGGTCGGCCGCACCAACGGGATGACCTGCTCGCCGAAGCGCTCCATCTCCTCGGCCTGCGGCGAGAACTGCAGCAGGAGCGTGTCGACCCCGGCGTCCTCGAACGCGCGGATCCGGTCGGCCACCTGCTGCGGCGTCCCGACGAACCCGGGACGCAGGCCACGGTTCGACACCGAGTAGTCCTCGAGCGAGGGCACGTGCTCGAGCTGCGACTTCGAGATGAAGTCCTGGTACGACTCGTACGCCTTCCCGTGCTGCACGTCGGTGATCCGCGCGAGCTCGGCCTGCGCCTCCGCCTCGGTCTCGCGCACGATGACGTACGCGGCCATGCCGAACGCCTCGAACGGCGCGGCCCCGGCCTCCTCGCGCCGACGTCGCATCTCGGCGATCTTCGTCCGGAGGTCGTCGACCGTGCCGCCGTGCGTCAGGTACGCGTCGGCGAAGCGGGTGATCGCGCCCTTGCCCGCCTCGCTCTCGCCGCCCGCGTAGATGCGCGGCGTGACGCGGGGCTTCGGCTCGAGGTGCGCGTTCTGCACGTCGTAGTACTCCCCCGAGAACGAGAACGGCGTCTCCGCCCACAGTCCCTTGAGGATCGCGACGAACTCCTCGGTGCGCGCGTACCGGTCGTCGTGCTCCGAGAAGATGCCGCCGTACTGCCGTGCCTCCTCGGCCCACCAGGCGCTCACCACGTTGAACGTGAACCGCCCGCACGAGATCTCGTCGATCGTGGCCGCCTGCTTCGCCGTCACGGCCGGCAGGTGGTAGCCGGGGCGCATCGCCGCCATGATCTCCAGGCGCTCGGTCGTCGCCGCGAGCGCCGCCGCGAGGGCCCACGCCTCGAGGCTCGGCGCCGCCGTCCCCTTGATGTCGTTGAGGTTGAGCTCCGGCACGAGCGTCAGGTCGAAGCCGATGCGCTCGGCGCGCTGCGCGAGCCGCTTCACGTAGTCGAACGTGACGGGCATCGCCTCGTCCTCGACGTTGCGCAGCCAGCCGCCGAAGAGCGGGGTCCAGTATCCGAATCGCACGAGTGGTTCCTTGCTGGTGGGGAGTGACGGCCGGGAGGCGCGGGGCGGGCCCGACCCGCGCCTCCCGGCCGGTGGTGGGACGGACGGGAGGCGCGGTGCAGGGCCGCGCCGCGCCTCCCGTCCGGTGGGTGGTGCCGCCTCAGGCGGGGGTCGCGGCCGCGTACTCGCGCTCGAGGAGCGCGCCGGTGAAGCGCGCGATCGCGCGCGGGCCGGAGACCGGCGCGACCGCCTCGACGGCGGGGTTGTAGTTCGTGTTCGTGTTGATGTCGTACACGACGGTGCGGCCGTCGGTGGTCTCCATGAACTCGACACCGGCGATCGCGATGCCCTGCTCGGCGAGGAACGTGCGCAGGCGCTGCACGAGCGGGTGCTCGGCGGTGACCTCGTCCCGGAGGCTGAAGGCCGGGGGTGCGCCGGGCGTCCCGGTCTCGGTCCCGGTGCCGGGCACGTCGCAGACGGCTCCGGCGATGACCTGGGGGGTGTCCGCTCCGGACGGTACGGCGCAGGCGTCGGCCGGGCAGAGCTCGAAGCTGCCGGCGCTCGTGTCGACACGGACGGCGTAGACGAACTCGCCGCCGACGAACTCGGCACGCGTGATGAACGGCTCGCGCGCGGTGAGGTACTCCTGCAGCAGGGTGATGCCGTCGACGGGCGCCTCGAACTCGGGGCTGCCGACGTACGCGTCGAACTCGGCGAGCGAGTCGAAGCGGCGGACCCCGAGGCCCTTGCCGCCCTGGTTGTGCTTCGTGATGAACGGGACGTCCTGCCCGCCGGTGAAGTCCCGAGCGGCCGCCGAGAGCTGCTCGGTGCCGAACACGGCCGTGGTGCGCGGCACGTCGAAGCCGGCGGCCCGCAGGAGTCCGTGCTGGGCGACCTTGGAGACCTCGAGCTCGAGGACGTGGCTGCCGCCGACGACCGTGCGACCGGCCCGCTCGAGCCAGCCGAGGACCGCGCGGGTGTACTCCTTGCTGTGCTCGTGACCGCGGGTGTGGCTGCTCGCCGACATCCGGCTCCAGTACACGCCCGGCTCCGGATCGGCGCCGAGGTCGATCCGGCCCTCGGTCAGCAGGACCTCCTGGACCGGGACGCCCTCGGCTGCGAAGGCGGCGGCGAGCGGCGGGAACCACTCGGGGTTCTCGTGGATGACGTACACGCGCGGAGTGCTCACCGCCCCACCCTAGGCACGGGTGGTCGGGCGGTGCCAGGAGTGTGACGCGCCGTTGCTTCGGCCGGTGATGTTCTGGAACATCAGTACGGTTGCGTGGTGCGCCTCATCTTCATCGACGAATCAGCGAGGGATGACGACTTCTACTTCTTCGGCGCGCTCGTCGCCGACGCCGACGCGATCAGGTCCATCGAGCGGGGGTTCGACGACATCGGCCGACTGGTGGCCGCACATGTCGGAGGCTTCGAGCCGGATGGGGAGTTCCACGGAGTGGAGATGTTCCACGGCGAGGGTCCGTGGAAGGGAGTCCCCGTCGGGTGGCGGGTCAAGGCGTGCACCCTGGCTGCGAAGGTCCTGGCGCGGTCCTCGGCCTCGTACGTCCTCCGCGGCATCGACCTGCAGGCCCACCGCCGCCGCTACGGCTCACGCGCATTCCCTCCGCACCTCCTCACTCTCGCCCAGCTGCTCGAGTGCGTGCACGAGCGGCTGGGCTCGCTGGACCGCAGCGACGGTCTCGGTCTCGTGCTCGCAGACGAACACCACTCGGCGGCGGGCGCTCGCCGGAGCCTCCGGAGTTTCAAGGTCGAGAGCGTTCCCGGCTACACGAAGAAGCCGCTCACCCGGATCGCGGACACGATCTACTTCGGCCCCTCGCACGAGAGTCGCATGCTGCAGGGAGCAGACCTGGCGACCTACTTCATGAACCGCTCACGAACAGTTGTCGAGAAGGACGAGCGGGCGGCCGCAGCAGTCGCGAAGATCGTGGCGATCCTCGAACGGATCACGATCGTGGACTACGTCTGGGCACCGTGAGACCGGGATGATCCTGATCCCGAACGACACAACGCCCCGCCGATGGCGGGGCGTTGGCTGGGTGCGGGAGGCTCTGCAGCGTCCTGCTCCTCCATCATATCACCGGCTCCCCACGACGCTCGGCGACGTGCTGCAGTCCTACCGCGCCGGTTCGGAGCCGAACTGCTGGGTGCCGAGGACGCCGAGGAGTTCGAGCTTCTGAGCGTCCTCGCTGCCCGGGGGCGCGGTGAACAGGAGCAGGGCCTGTGCCTGGTCGTCGGTGTGCAGGACCTGGCAGTCGACGGTGATGCGCCCGAGCTCCGGCTGCACGATCGTCTTGTTGTCCGACCACCGGGTCGCGACCTCGTGCCGCTCCCAGAGCTCGCGGAAGGCGGGGCTCCGGTCGAGCAGGTCCGCGATCAGTTCGGTGGCGCGGCGGTCGCCCGGACCCGCGAGGCCGACCGCTGCGCGCAGCGACGCCACCACGACGCGCCCGAGCCGGTCGTGCTGCTCGGGGGCGTACTTCGCGAGCTCCGTCCCCGTCACGAACCAGCGCCACGCCTGGTAGCGCTCGTTGCCGGGCAGGCCGACCGAGGTGCCGAGGAGGGCGGTCGCCAACCGGTTCTCGACGAGCGTCTCGCCGAGCAGGCTGACGACGATCGCCGGGGTGTCCTCGAGGCGGTCGAGCACCCGCAGGATCGCCGGGTCGACGTGGTCGCTACGGTGCATCCGGACCGGGGCGGTGTGACCGGCGAGGTGGAACAGGTGGTCCCGTTCGTCGAGGCTGCACCGGAGCGCCCGGGCGATCGCCGCGACCATCTGCTCGGAGGGCTGGGGGCCGCGCTGCTGCTCGAGCCGGGTGTAGTAGTCGACGCTCATGCCGGCGAGTGCGGCGACCTCCTCACGGCGGAGGCCGGGCGTGCGCCGACGGGGCCCGGTGCCGAGTCCGACGTCGTCCGGGCGGAGCGTCTCGCGGCGGCGTCGGAGGAAGTCGGCGAGGGCGGGACGGTCCATGTGCCCATCGTGCCGCCTGGGCCACGGTCGAGCCAGGGATCGCCGGTCCCCCGATGCGCGCGCCCTGGTGGCCGCCCGTGCGGCGGAGCACGCTGGAGCGCATGGACACCACGAACAGCACCGTCTTCATCCCCGGCGCCACCTCCGGCATCGGGCTCGCCCTCGCCCAGCGCCTGCAGGCCGCCGGCAGCACCGTCGTCATCGGCGGCCGTCGGCAGGACCGGCTCGACGCCCTGGCCGCCGAGCACGGCTTCGACACCGTGGCGGTCGACGTCGCCGACGCCGCGTCCGTCCGCGAGGCCGCGTCCGCCGTGCTCGGACGCCACCCCGACCTCGACACCCTCGTGACCATGTCGGGCATCATGCGCAACGAGGACCTGCGCGACCCCGGGCACATCGACGACGCCGTCGCGACGATCGAGACGAACCTGCTCGGCACCATCCGCCTCATCGACGCGTTCCTGCCGCACCTGCTCACCCGACCGACCGCGACCGTCGTCACGGTCTCCTCCGGCCTGGCGTTCGTGCCGCTGACCGCCACCCCCACCTACAGCGCGACCAAGGCCGCGGTGCACTCCTACACGCAGGCGCTCCGGCAGCAGCTCGTCGGATCGGACGTCGCGGTCGTCGAGCTCGCGCCGCCCGCCGTCGAGACCGACCTGATGGGCGGGCAGGACTTCGGCGGGATGCCGCTCGACGTCTTCGCGGACGAGGTCATGACGCTGCTGGCCTCGGGGGCCGACGAGGTCCTGGTCGAGAACGTGCAGCCGCTGCGGTGGGCCGAGCGTGACGGGACGCACCGGCAGATCCTCGAGGCGATGGCCGGCCGCGGGCACTGAGGCCGCGGGCGCGCGTCGGGCGCCGCGCTGGGCGACGGGCGACGGGCGGGCGCCGCGCTGGGCGACGGGCGACGGGCGACGGGCGACGGGCGGGCGCGCCTTCGCACAAGGGAAAGCACCTCGCACCAAGGAATTCCGTGGTGCGACGTGCTTCTCGTAGTTCGGGAGCACGTCGCGCCACGGCGGCGTGGGAGCACAGCTCGACGAGCACGGACGCCGGTGACCCCGCATCCCGGTGAGCACGGTTCAGCTCGACCGTCCGCGATGACGTCGTGCGGCGTCGACGTTGTCGGCGTCCACGAGCAGGGGCAGCGTCCCGGCGTCGACGACACCCAGGCCCGGATCGACGCTGACGAGCGCGTCTGCGTCGACCGCGACTGTCGTGGCGACCTGGATCGCACCGCTCGCCGTCAGACCGTACCGGTCCACCAGCGCCTCGACGTCGTCAGCGACCTCGTCCACCCCCACCCAGTGCACGCGTGTCGTCGACTTGACCGTCTCCCACTCGACGAGCAACCCGCGTCGTCCCATCGAGTAGGCGGACTCGATCATCTCCAGCTCGGAGAGGCCGTTGTAGAAGCAATCGGTCGCCATGAGGTCCAACCGCTGCAGGAACGCCGCCGGCGCACTGTGCCCGCAGACGGTCGTGTCGATCGCCCGTCGGAGGAACCAGGAGTCGAGGACGACCCTGCGCGGCACGTCGACGTACTGCTCGAACGCGAGCACGCCACGCGCGCCCGGGTCGTCGAACGACGGCATCCGTGATCATCCTCGGCGGAGGAGCCGAGAGGTCGGCGTGAACTCCCTGTCCGACGCGAAGGTGTTGAGCGCTCGGTGCAGGCGGGCCCGGCGCTCCTCTGGCGTGCCGACGGGCGCGGGCGTCCGCGCCGTGATGGCGTCGATCTCCTCGCGCGAGAAGACCCGCGTACTGGTCGGCCTTGTGCGGCGGGACGCGGCCAGGGCAGGGTCGGTCGTCGTCATGGGTGCTCCTTTCGATGAGGTGGAGCGACCGTACCCAGCGTCGTTCCTGAACCACGAACATGTTGTATTCGTGACTCCAGGTCTCCGTGCCAACGGGACGCCGGGCCTCCGAGCCTTCGCACAAGAGGAAGCACGTCGCACCACGGGTTTCCGTGGTGCGACGTGCTTCTCGTTGTGCGGGAGCACGTCGCGCCACGGCGGGACCACGGCGCCGGGACCACGGCGCCGGGGGCGCGGGTACCGGGGGCTCCGCGAGCGCAGGAGCGCACCGCGCCGCGCGGAGAGCGCCCCGCGGCCGGACCGGGGCGCACGGGCCGGTCAGGACGCGGCGAGCACCGCCCGACCGGGTCGTGCGGGCCGGTCAGGACGCGGAGAGCGCCCCGCGGCCGGACCGGGTCGTGCGGGCCGGTCAGGACGCGGCGAGCACCGTCCGACCGAGTCGGACGAAGTCCTCCGGCGCGAGCGCCTCACCCCGAGCCGTGGAGTCGATGCCGGCGGCGGTGAGCAGCTCGGACGCCCGGGCACTGCTGCCGAGCACACCGGACAGGCTCTGCCGCAGCATCTTCCGGCGCTGCTGGAACGCTCCGTCGACCAGGGCGAACACCTGCGCGCGCAGCGTCTCGTCGCCCGGCTGGTCGTGCCGGTCGAACCCGACGAGCACGCTGTCGACGTTCGGCACCGGCCAGAACACCTGGCGGCTGATCTGGCCGGCGGTGGACCAGGAGCCGTACCAGGCGGCCTTGACGCTCGGCGCCCCGTAGACCTTGCTGCCCGGTCCCGCGGCGATCCGGTACCCGACCTCGGCCTGGACCATCACGAGGATCCGCTCGATCGACGGGAAGGTCGCGAGCAGGTGCAGGAGCACCGGCACGGACACGTTGTACGGCAGGTTCGCCACCACGTGCGTGGGTGCCTCGGGCACGTCGTCGACCGTGACGGTCAGCGCGTCCTGGTGCACGACCCGCAGGCGTGCGTCGGGCTGCATGGCAGCGACGGTGTCCGGCAGTTGCGCGGCGAGGCGACCGTCGATCTCGACGGCGGTGACGGGAGCGCCGGTCTCGGTGAGCCCGAGCGTCAACGACCCGAGCCCCGGGCCGATCTCCAGCACGCGGGCATCGGCCGTGACCCGACCCGCGGCGACGATGCGGCGCACGGTGTTGGCGTCGTGGACGAAGTTCTGCCCGAGCTTCTTGGTGGGCGTGACGTCGAGCTTGGCGGCCAGGTCGCGGATCTCCGCGGGGCCGAGCAGGGCGCCCACGGCTACTCGTCCACCGTGACGGGTTCGGCGTCCCACGCGCCGTACACGAGCTCGGTGTTCGACGCGATCTGCGCGGCGAGCATCGAGGCGTCGGTACCGAGCGTCTCGGCCATCGACCGCAGCGTGTGCGGGATCAGGTACGGCGCGTTCGGCCGGCCGCGGTACGGCGTGGGCGTGAGGAACGGCGCGTCGGTCTCGATCATCACGAGGTGCCGCGGCGCGACCCGCAGGGCGTCGCGGAGCAGCTCGGCGTTCTTGAACGTCACGGTGCCGGCGAACGACATGTACCAGCCGCGCTCGGCGCACAGGCGAGCCAGGTCAGGCCCGCCCGAGAAGCAGTGGAACACGGTCTTCTCGGGGGCGCCGACACGGTCGAGGACCTCGACCACGGCGTCGTGCGCGTCGCGGTCGTGGATCGTCAGCGCGAGGTCGTGCTCCTTGGCGATCCGGATGTGCTCCTCGAACGAGCGCACCTGGGCGGCACGGCCGTCCTCGCCCGTCCGGAAGAAGTCGAGTCCGGTCTCGCCGATCGCGCGCACCCGGGGCAGCGCCGCGAGCCGCTCGATGCCGGCCAGGTGCTCGGCGAGCAGCCCCTGTTCGTCGAGGACGGGTGCCTCGTTCGGGTGCAGCGCGACCGCGGCGAGCACACGGGGCTCGCGGGCGGCGATCTGCGCGGACCACTCCGAGGTCGCCAGGTCGGTCCCGACCTGCACGACACCGCGGACCCCGACGCTCGACGCACGGTCGAGGTGCTCGCGGTAGTCGAGCGGACCGTCACCGCCGTCACCGACGCCGTCGGCGATCTCCATGTGCGTGTGGTTGTCGTAGACCGGGACGACGAGCGCCTGCGGCAGCGGCGGGTAGCTCAGGTCGCGCTTCGACCCGCCCGACGAGCCGTCGCCACGGGCCCGGACGTGCGAGGCGTCCGCCGCGTCGGTCACGCCGCGCCCTGCTCGGTCGCCGGCTGCTCGATCCGCGGGAACAGTCCGCTCTCGAGCGGCACGACGGTCTCGGCACCCTGCCACTCCCAGGCACGGTCGACCCGCTGCTCCGCCACGGACCCACCGGCACCGATCGCGGCCCAGAGCTTCTCGGTGGCCTTCGGCATGACGGGCGACACGAGGACGTTCACGGTGCCGAGGCCGCGCAGCGCGGTGGTCAGCACGGTGCCGAGCCGCTCGCGCGCCGACTCGTCCTTGGCCAGTGCCCACGGCTCCTGCTCGGTGATGTACCCGTTCAGGGCGTCGACGAGCTCCCAGACGGCGGCGATGGCGTCCTGCGGCGCGAACGCCTGGATCGCCTGGTCGGCGCGCTCGGTGACGGACACCGCGAGGGCGTCGATCGCACGGTCGGAGTCGGTCAGCTCGCCGCGTTCGGGGACCGCACCGTCGAAGTACTTCTGCAGCATCGCGACGAGCCGCGAGGCCAGGTTGCCGAACCCGTTCGCGAGGTCGGCCGCGTACCGGGCGGAGATGTCCTCCCAGCTGAAGTTGCCGTCCTGCCCGAAGGTGATCGCGCGGAGGAAGTAGTAGCGGAACGCGTCGGACCCGAACGTGTCGGTGATCTCGGACGGGGCGATGCCGGTGAGCTTCGACTTCGACATCTTCTCGCCGCCGACGAGCAGCCAGCCGTGGCCGAAGACCCGCTCGGGCACGGGCAGCCCCGCCGCCATGAGCATCGCCGGCCAGATGACGGCGTGGAACCGCGCGATGTCCTTGCCGACGATGTGCACGCTCGGCCACAGACGCCGGAACGCCTCGTCGTCGTCGGAGCCGTACCCGAGGGCGGTGACGTAGTTCAGCAGCGCGTCGAACCACACGTACAGCACGTGGTCCCGGTCCCACGGGATCGGGATGCCCCAGTCGAAGCTCGACCGCGAGATCGACAGGTCGCGCAGGCCCTGCTTCACGAACGCGGTGATCTCGTTGCGGACGCTCTCGGGCTGGATGAACAGCGGGTTCGACTCGTACAGGTCGAGCAGGCGCTGCTCGAAGTCGCTCATCCGGAAGAAGTAGTTGCGCTCGGCCAGGACCTCGACCGGGATCGAGTGGATGGCGCAGACCTGCTGGCCCTCGTACGCGCCGGTGCCGGGGACGAGGTCGCTCGGCTGCTTGTACTCCTCGCAGCCCACGCAGTAGAAGCCCTCGAACTCGCCGGCGTAGATGTAGCCGTCGTCGTACAGCTTCTGCAGGAACGCGGTGACGCCGCGCTCGTGGCGCTCGTCGGTCGTGCGGATGAAGTCGTCGTTCGCCACGTCGACGGTGTCGAGCAGCGGCTTCCACGCGTCGTTCACGAGCCGGTCCGCCCACTCCTGCGGCGTGACGTCGTTCGCCGAGGCGGTGCGCAGGATCTTCTGCCCGTGCTCGTCGGTGCCGGTCAGCAGCCAGGCGTCGTCGCCCCGCTGCCGGTGCCAGCGTGCGAGGACGTCCGCGGCGACCTCGGTGTAGGCGTGCCCGATGTGGGGCACGTCGTTCACGTAGAAGATCGGCGTGGTGATGCTGAACGAGGACCCGGCGGACATGCGGACCATCCTACGGGCGGCCGCATGCCGCGTGACGCGCCCCGCGCACCACCTGTGGAGAACACGTCGCGCCCCGCGCGCCGCCTGTGGACCGGCGGACGGGAGGCGCGGGGCGGGCCCGCACCGTGCCTCCAGACCGGCCGTGGTCGCGACTAGCGCGCGGCGAGCGCGCCCTCGTACAGGTCGCGCTTCGAGAGCCCGGTCGCGTCCGCGACCGCGGCCGACGCCTCCTTCATGCGCGTGCCCGCGGCGACGCGTTCCAGGACGAGCCGGACGCCGTCCTCGAGCGAGACCTCGTCGACCGAGCCCGAGGCGCCCGCGACGACGATGCAGATCTCGCCCCGCACGCCGTCGGCGGCCCACGCCGCGAGCGCCTCGAGCGAGTCGCGCCGGACCTCCTCGTAGAGCTTCGTGAGCTCGCGGCAGACGACCGCCCGGCGCGTGGCCCCGAACCCGGCCGCCATGTCGGTCAGCGTGTCGGCGAGCCGGTGCGGCGACTCGAAGAACACCATGGTCCGCTGCTCCCCGGCGAGCGCCTCGAACGCGCGACGCCGCTCCCCCGCCTTGCGCGTCGGGAACCCCTCGAAGGTGAAGCGGTCGGTCGGCAGTCCGGACACCGCGAGCGCCATCAGCACGGCCGACGGCCCCGGCAGCGCGGTGACCGTCACCCCGGCGGCAGCGGCGGCCTCGACGAGCGGGAACCCGGGGTCGCTGATCGCCGGCATGCCCGCGTCGGTGAGCACGACCACGTCCTCGTCGCGCGCGAGTTCGACGACCTCCGCGGCGCGGGCGCGCTCGTTGTGCTCGTGCAGGGCGATGAGCCGCGGCCGGTTCTCGATGCCGAGCGCGCGCATGAGGTGCACGGCGGTCCTGGTGTCCTCCGCCGCCACGACGGTCGCGTTCGACAGGGTCTCGACGAGTCGGCGCGACGCGTCGCCGAGGTTCCCGATGGGCGTTGCTGCGAGGACGATCACCTCCCCATTGTGGTGGCAGGTCCGTCGTGGGGTCGATCCGTAGGATGCACTGCGATGACCACGGAGCTGACCGACGACCCGACGACCACGCCCGCCGGGCCGGTCGGCTCCCGCATCGACGACTGGTGGGGCCGGGTCCTGTCGACCTCGCGCCGGGTCGCGGTCTGGCGGTGGACCGGGCCGCTCGCGGTCACGCTCCTCGCGGCGGTCCTGCGCCTCGTCGGGCTCGGTCACCCGCACTCGCTCGTGTTCGACGAGACGTACTACGTCAAGGACGGCTGGTCGATCGTGCACCTCGGGTACGAGGGCACCTGGCCGGCGAACCCGAGCGGCGAGGGCGCCACGACGACCGACCAGCGCTTCGCCGCCGGCGAGACCGACCTGTTCACGAAGGCGGCCGAGTTCGTCGCGCACCCGCCGCTCGGCAAGTACCTGATCGGCCTGGGCATGCTGCTGTTCGGGGCGGACAGCTCCTTCGGCTGGCGCATCACGGTCGCCGTGCTCGGCACCGCCACGGTCCTGCTGACCGCGCTCATCGCCCGCTCGCTCTTCCGGTCCACCGCGATCGGCACCCTGGCCGGTTTCCTGCTCGCGGTCGACGGGCAGGCCATCGTGCTCAGTCGCGTCACCCTGCTCGACGGCATCGTCACGTTCTTCGTGGTGCTCGGTGCGGGAGCGCTGCTGCTCGACCGCCGGTGGGCCCAGCGACGGCTGGACGCCTGGGTCGCCCGGCGTCGGGAGGCAGGACGCGAACTGCTCTGGGGCCCGGTGCTCGTGTGGCGGCCGTGGCTCCTGGCGACCGGGATCGCGCTCGGGCTCGCCTCGGCGACGAAGTGGTCGGGCCTGTACTTCCTGGCGTTCTTCGCGCTGTACTCGGTGCTGGTCGAGATGATGATGCGCCGCCGGGCCGGCATCGCGTTCTGGTCGTCGAGCGCCTTCCTGCAGCAGGCGCCCGTGACGTTCCTGCTCACGGTGCCGGTCGCCGCCGTCACCTACCTGGCGTCGTGGACCGGGTGGTTCCTGTCGCGGGCGGGCTGGGACCGTGACTGGATCGGCTCCGGCGGACAGCGCTGGACGGGCGTGCTGGCGTGGGTCCCGGACTCGTTCCAGAACTGGTGGCACTACCAGTCCGAGATCTACGGCTTCAACATCGGGTTGCACACGCCGCACTCGTACCAGGCGAACCCGCTGCTCTGGCTCGTCATGCAGCGGCCCACGTCGATGTACTACGTCGGGACGGACGCCGGGCAGGACGGCTGCGCGTCCACCCGCTGCGGCGAGGCCATCACCGGGATCGCGAACCCGTTCGTCTGGTACGCGGCGGTGATCGCGACCGTGGCGCTCCTGGTGCTCTTCGTGCTGCGCCGCCGCTGGGAGTACGGCTTCGTCCTGATCGGCGTCGCGGGCGGCTACCTGCCCTGGCTGCTGTACACCGACCGCACGGTGTTCCAGTTCTACACGGTGGCCTTCGAGCCCTTCATGGTGATGGCGCTCGCGGCGGCGATCGGGCTGGTGGCCGGGTCGCGGGACGACCCGCGGCCGCGCCGCACGCGGGCACTGGTCTGGATCGGGGTGTACCTGGTGGTCGTCGTCCTGGCGTCGGCGTACTGGTACCCGATGTGGACCGGGATGCAGGTGCCGTGGGACTTCATCCGCTCGCACTACTGGGTGCCGAGCTGGTTGTAGCGCGCGTCGCGTCGCGACCGTGTTCGCCGGTCGGAGCACTGCGTCGCGACCGGCGGACGCCGGTCGGCGCCCGGTCGCGTCGCGACCAGGGGACGGCCGGGAGGCGCGGGGCGGGCCTGCCCCGCGCCTCCCGGCCGGTCGCCGGTCACGTGACGGGCGCGCGCCGCACGTCCGTCAGACGGTCGGCTGCATCGCGCGCTCGAGCGCGCCCCGGTCGAGCGGCGTCCCGACCATGTCGTCCGGCGTGCTCGGCGGCATGACCCCGTCGACGAGGACCTGCGCGTAGCGCTGCCACGCCTCGGGGTCGGCGTCGCGGGTGGCGTCCGCCACGGCACCGAGCATGGTCGTGAGCATCGGCAGGTCGCGGTAGTCGAACCCGGCGCGCACCACCCCGGCGTCCTTCGCGCGGCGGATGATGCGGTCGACCTGGTCCTCGAGCCGGTCGCGCTCGCGGGCGATCGACGGGCGCCCCTTGCCCGCGCGGACGATCGCGTCGGCGAGCGCGCGGTCCCGGGCCCGGAAGGCGAAGACGCCCATCAGGTACACGCGGAGGGCCTCACGCGGGTCGGACTCGGCGGCGGCCCGGGCAGCGGCCTCGTTGAGGGCCTCGAACTTGGCGGCGAGCAGTGCCTCGATCAGGGAGTCCTTGTCGGCGAAGCGCCGGTAGACGGTGCCGACGCCGACGCCGGCCTCGTGCGCGATGTCGTTCAGGGTGACCGAGATCCCGCGCTCCGCGAAGCACCGACGCGCGGTCTGCAGGATGAGCTCGCGGTTGCGTGCGGCGTCGGCGCGCAGGGGGCGCTCGACGTCGTGCGCGTGGTCGGTGGTGCTCATGGCCATGAACGTAACGGAACTTTCTGGGAACAAGTGGATGCGGTCGCTCCGTTTTGGTCTACAGTGTTCCGAAGCGGATGCCGCGCATCCGTTTCCCGGTCCACCAGACCACCTCCCCCTCCACCTTCTCGAAGGAGGCTGCCGTGACGGCAGAACAGACCGCGCCGACCCCGACCGGGTCGGCCCCCGCACCTTCCCGGAGCGCCGGCTCCGCTGACGGCCAGCCGCAGCACCGGTGGATCGCCCTCGCGGTGATCGCCCTCGCCCAGCTCATGGTCGTCCTCGACGCCACCATCGTGAACATCGCACTGCCCTCGGCGCAGGCCGACCTCGGCTTCGCGACCGACCAGCGGCAGTGGATCGTCACCGCCTACTCGCTCGCGTTCGGGTCGCTCCTGCTGCTCGGCGGCCGCCTCGGCGACCTGTTCGGGCGCAAGAACACCTTCATCATCGGCCTGGTCGGCTTCGCGGTCGCGTCCGTGCTCGGCGGCCTCGCCGACTCGTTCGGGCTGCTCGTCGCGGCCCGCGCACTGCAGGGCGTGTTCGGTGCCCTGCTCGCACCGTCGGCCCTCGGCATGCTCACGACGACCTTCCGTGACCCGAAGGAACGCGGTCGTGCGTTCGGCATCTTCGGGTCGATCGCCGGGTCCGGTGCCGCCATCGGCCTGCTGCTCGGCGGTGTCCTCACCGAGTACGCCTCGTGGCGCTGGTGCCTCTACGTGAACGTCGTGTTCGCCGTCCTCGGCGTGATCGGTGCGCTCGTGTTCATGGCCCGTCCGCCCAAGGTGGACCGCCCGCGCATCGACGTCGCCGGGGTGCTCACGATCACGGCCGGCCTGGTCGGGATCGTCTACGGGTTCTCGAACGCCGAGTCGAACGGCTGGGACGCTCCCGTCACGATCGTCATGCTCGCCGCGGGCGTCGTACTCGTCGCCGCGTTCGTGTTCATCGAGACCCGCGTCGCACACCCGCTCCTGCCGCTCCGGGTCGTGCTCGACCGCGACCGCGGCGGCTCGTTCCTCGCCATCGGCCTCGTGGCGATCGGCATGTTCGGGATCTTCCTGTTCCTGACCTACTACCTCGAGCAGACCCTGGGCTTCACCTCGCTCCAGACGGGCCTGGCGTTCCTGCCGATGCCGGCGTCGATCATGCTCTCCTCGACGCAGATCGGTGGGCGGCTCCTGCCCCGCGTCGGCCCCAAGGTGCTGGTGTTCGCCGGTGGCCTCGTGGCGGCGACGGGCCTGCTGCTCCTGCTCCGCACCGACCTGGACAGCACCTACGCGGGCACCGTCCTGCCGGCGCTGATCGTCATCGGTCTCGGCATGGGCACGATCTTCTCGTCCGCGATGAACACCGCGACCACCGGGGTGGCCCGCGCCGACGCCGGTGTGGCCTCGGCGACCGTCAACACCGCGCAGCAGGTCGGCGGCTCGATCGGGACGGCGCTGCTGTCGACGATCTTCGCCGACGTCGTCTCGAACAGCCTGTCCGGGCTGCAGGGCGCCCCGAGCAAGCTGCAGCAGGCGCAGGCGGTGCTCGACGGGTACCACGCCGCGTTCGCGATCTCGGCGGGCGTGCTCGTGCTCGTCGCCCTCGCCGGCGGGCTGCTCATCAACCGGCAGTCGGTGCGGCTCGCGAAGCTCGAGCACGCGGCGTCGACCGCCACGGGCAGCATCCCCGCGGCAGCGCACTAGCGGCATCCCCGCAGCGGGCGCACCAGCGGCATCCCCGCAGCGGGCGCACCAGCGGTGTCCCCCGAGTGGCGCACCTGGCGACCGCTCGACGCGGGGGCCGCTCCACGGCCCGGGCCGCGCAGAACCTCTGCGCGACCCGGGCCGTCCTGCTGCACGGAAGTTCGGATTCCGTGCGCTCCGGACGGCGCGGTTGCGCACTGTGTCGATCCTGCTGGGATGCGTCGGGGGCCGCGGATATCGTGAGCGCCATGTCCCCCGTCCTGACCTCGCCGCTCGTGTCCACGCAGTGGCTCGCCGACCACCTCGGTGCCGACGACCTCGTCGTGCTCGACGCGTCGGTGCACACGACGGGGACCGGACTGGCGATGAGCTGGCAGGACGCCCGCGACGCGTACGAGCAGCAGGGCCACGTGCCCGGTGCCCGCTACGCCGACCTCGTCGACGCCTTCTCCGCCCCGGACGCACCCGTCCCGTTCACCCGTCCCGGTGCCGAGCGGTTCGAGGCCGCGGCCCGGGCGCTCGGCGTGACGAACACCTCGTGCGTCGTCGTCTACGACGACAGCGTCGGCGAGTGGGCCGCACGGCTGTGGTGGATCTTCCGCGCGTTCGGCTTCGAGCAGGTGGCCGTGCTCGACGGCGGCTTCACGAAGTGGCGCGACGAGGGCCGCCCGGTCCGCGTCGGTGCCCTGCGCGCCGCGGTGGCCGTGCCGTCGGAGCCGTTCCTCGCGGGTGAGGAACGCGCCGTCTGGGCCGACCACGACCGGGTCCTGCGCGCCGTCCGCGGCGACGAGCCCGCCGCGATCGTCCTCGCGGCTCCGCGGTCACTGCTCGGCGACGACCACCCGGACGTCGTCCCGGGCAGCACGGTGATCACCACCGACGACCTGGTCGACCCGGTGTCGAACACGCTGCTGCGGCGCCCCGCGCTTGCCGAGGCGTTCCGGCCGGTCCTCGAGGCCGACGAGATCGTCACCTACTGCGGGGTCGGGAGCGCGGCGTGCGTCGACGCCCTGGTCCTGACCGTCCTCGGGCACGAGCACGTGACGGTGTACGACGGGTCGCTCGTGGACTGGTGGCAGCGGGAGCCGGAGCGGCTCGCGTCCTGAGTCCGGCCAGCGCCCGGTCCGGGCCGGGTGCCCGCCGGGCCGGACGAGCACGTCCGGTCCGTGCCGGGTCCGGACCGGGTGCCCTCCGGGCCGGACGAGCGCGCCGTCCCGGCCACGCGCCTCCGCGTCCGAGCCATCTGCACACCGTGACGAGCGCGCGGACCCGGCCGCGCGCATCCCGTCCGTCCCTCGTGCACGCCGTGGGCGGCGCGCCGGACCAGCCACGTGCCTCCCCGTCCCGGCCCGCGCCTGCTCGGGGCTAGCGTTGACGCCATGAGCACCAGGCGAGCCGTCGTCCTCGGCGGCACCGGCGGCATCGGCTCCGCCGTGGTCCGCGACCTCCTCGACGCGTCCGGACGCGGGGGTGACGACTGGCAGGTGGACGTCCTCGCCCGCCGGGGCGGGCCCGCCGCGGACGCCCTGACGGCGGCCGGCGCCTCCTTCACCGCGGGCGACCGTCGCGACACCGCGGTGCTGCGCGACCTGCTCCGTCCCGGGGCCGACCTGCTGGTGGACACCGTCGGCGTCACGCGCGACGACGCCCTGCAGCTGCGCCCGTACCTCGACGACGTCGGCTCGACGGTGTTCGTGTCGTCCAAGGCGGTCTACGTCGACGAGCAGGGTCGGCACGCGAACTCCCTCGACAAGCCGGTGTTCGGCGGCGCGGTCACCGAGCTGCAACCGACCGTGACCGCGGGCGACGGCGACCCGACCAGCCGTGACGGCTACGCGGCCGCGAAGGTCGCAGCGGAGCAGGTCCTGCTCGACCACGGCGCCCCCGTCACGGTGCTGCGCCCGTCGAAGGTGCACGGCCCGGGCACCGGCCGGCCCCGGGAGTGGTTCGTCGTGCGCCGCGCGCTCGACGGTCGGGAGCGGATCCTGCTCGCCGACGCGGGCCGCGGTGTCGACCACACGACCGCCGCGAGCGGCATCGCGTCGCTCGTCCGGCTCGTCGCGGACGCACCCGACCGCCGCATCCTCAACGTGGCCGACGAGGACGCACCGAGCGTGCTCGAGATCGTCCGCACGCTCGCCGGCCTGGTGGACCACCGGTTCGACGAGGTCCTGCTCGACCAGGACGCCCCCGGCTTCGTGGGCGTCACCCCCTGGAGCGTGCCGTCGCCGTCCGTGCTCGACACCACCGCCGCCCGAACGCTCGGGTGGCAGCCGCCGCGGTACGCCGAAGCGGTGCGCCCGACCGTGGACTGGCTGCTCGAGACCGCGCACGCGGTGCCCGCCGGCGGCGACGTGCCGTGGGCGGCGGACCCGTTCTGGGACCGCATGTTCGACTACGGGCCCGAGGACGCCGCGCTGGTCCTGCTGTCGCTCGGGCGCGGCTGAGTCGTGCCGCGGTCGGAGGTCCTGTTCGTCGGCGGACGTTCCGGCGTCGGCAAGTCGACGGCAGCAGCGGCCCTGCACGACCTGTTGTCCGCCGCGGACGTCCACCACGCGGTGATCGAGGGCGACGTGCTCGACCTCGCCTACCCGGCCCCGCACCTCGTGCACCCCGAGGCGCACCTGGCGGAGCGGAACCTCGCGGTGCTGTGGCGCGCGTACCGGGAGCTGGGGCACCACCGGCTGGTGTTCACGAACACGGCCGCGGTGCTCGAGCACGACCGGTTGGCCGCGGCGATGGGCGACGACCCGGTCGTGCACGTCGTGCTCCTCCGCGCGGACGACGACACGACCGCGGAGCGGCTGGGCCGACGGGCGGGCGGCTCCGCCCCGTCGGCGCAGCTCGCGCACAGCGCGGCGACGGCCGGGAGGCTCGACTCGGCCGTCGCGGACACGGTCACCCGGGTGGACACCGCTGGACTGTCGCCGTCGGACGTCGCGCGTCGGCTCGCGGCCGTCACGGGGTGGTTGCCCGCCTGAGGCGGGTCGGAGCGGCCCGGTGCGGCTGGGGCGCCCGCGCTGCGCGGGCCGCAGCCGCTCGCGGTGCCGTCGCTCGCGGTGTCGCCGACGCGGCTGGCGGTCCGGTTCCCCCGCGGTGCCTGTGGACGGCGTCGACCTGTCCACCGGTCCCGCTCCGCTCCCCCGTGTCCAGCGTCGGCGGGGCACGCTGGACGGCATGAGCGACAATCGACTCGGCAGTGCGGTCAGCCCGTACCTGCGGCAGCACGCGGACAACCCCGTCGACTGGCGGGAGTGGGGGCCCGACGCCTTCGCCGAGGCCCGCGCCCGCGACGTACCGGTGCTCGTCTCGGTCGGGTACGCCACCTGCCACTGGTGCCACGTCATGGCGCGCGAGAGCTTCTCCGACCCCGAGGTGGCCGAGCTCCTGCGACGGGACTTCGTCGCGGTGAAGGTCGACCGCGAGGAACGGCCCGACGTCGACGCGAGCCTCATGGCCTCGGCGAGCGCCTTCACGCAGCAGCTCGGCTGGCCGCTCACCGCGTTCACGACGGGCGACGCGCAGGTGTTCTTCGCGGGGACCTACTACCCGCCGGTCCCGGTCGGGCAGGTGGGCTCGTTCCGGCAGGTCCTCGCGGCCGTCCTCGACGCGTGGCGGGAGCGTCGGCACGAGGTCGACGCGAACGCGACCGCGATCGCGGCGGCGATCCGGCAGGGAGCCGAGGCGGAGGCGACCGCCCGTGGGGGTGGGGCCGACGGCGGCGACGAGCCGCGCCTCCCGACCGTCGACGCGATCCGGGCGGTGACCACGCAACTGGCCGCGTCCGAGGACACCACGTACGGCGGCTTCGGTGGCGCGCCGAAGTTCCCGAGCACGCCCCTGCTCGAGTTCCTCGCCGACGTCGCGGCCGACGGCGACGACGCCGCCCGTGCCCTGCTGGAACGGAGCCTGCACGCGATCCGGTCGACGGAGCTCACCGACGCCGACGGCGGGGTCTTCCGGTACGCGACGAAGCGCGACTGGAGCGTGCCGCACTACGAACGCATGCTCTACGACAACGCCGGACTGCTCGCCGTCGCCGACGCGGAGCAGGCCCGCGGCATCGCCGACTTCCTGCGGGACACCCTCCGCAGGGACGACGGGGCGTTCGTCGCCGCGCAGGACAGCGAGTCGACGATGGACGGTCGGCGGGTCGAGGGCGAGTGGTACCGCCTCCCGCTCGACCAGCGGGGACGGTTCGACCCGCCGCCGCTCGACGACCAGGTGTTGACCGGGTGGAACGGGCTGGCGATCCGCGGCCTCGCGATCGCCGGGTCGCGGCACGGTGACGACGAGATGCTCGCCCTCGCGCGGGGAGCGGCCGATGCGGTGCTCGCCGCCCACGTCCGCGACGGGCACGTGGTGGTGCGGTCCAGCACGCCGCGTGGTGCGTCCTCCGCCGCCCCGACCGTCGAGGACGTCGGACTCTTCGCCGAGGGGCTCCTCGAGCTCGCCCTCGTGACCGGTGACGTCACCCTCGCCGAACAGGCCCGCACGATCGTCGACGACGGCCTCGCCGGTCGCTTCACCGTCGACCCGGTCCTGGCCGGTGCCGGCACGGCGACGGGCGAGCAGCCGCAGACGGCGATGCGGTCCGGGACCGTGGCGCTGGCGTCTGCCGCGGTGACCCTGGCCGCGCTGACGGGCGACGACGCGTACCGCGACGCCGCCGCACGGCTCGTCGCGGACCGCGCCAGCACCGGGACCGAACGACCGCTCGGCCACGCGGACGCGCTCGGGGTCGCCCTCGCGCTGGGCCGTCCGTCGCGTGAGGTCGTCGTCGTGGCCTCCGACCCGGTCGACCCGATGCGCGCCGTCAGGCGCGACGCGAGACGGCCCGGGACGGTCGTCGCCCGCGTCACACCGGACCAGGCCGACCAGTGGGCCGAGGCCGGGTTCGAACTCTTCGCGGGACGCGGCGCGCTCGACCCCGCGGGCTACGTCTGTCACGACCGCGTGTGTGCCCTCCCCGCGCGTCGGGCCGAGGACCTACACGCGCAGCTCGTGGGCTGACGAGCCGCTCCTGCTCCGACGTGCAGTCCCGGGGCAGCACGGCTGCCCCTCCCGAACCGCTATCCTGGAAGGCTCATGTCTGCCACGCCCGTCATCACGTACCCGCCGGAACTGCCCGTCTCGCAGCGGCGGGACGACATCGCCGCCGCGATCCGCGACCACCAGGTCGTCATCGTCGCGGGCGCGACCGGTTCGGGCAAGACCACGCAGCTGCCGAAGATCTGCCTCGAGCTCGGTCGTGAGCACATCGGGCACACGCAGCCCCGACGCATCGCGGCGCGCACGATCGCCGAGCGCGTCTCCGAGGAACTCGGCGGCGAGCTCGGCGACCTCGTCGGCTACCAGGTGCGCTTCACCGACAAGGTCTCGGCGAACACGCGGATCAAGCTGATGACCGACGGCATCCTGCTCAACGAGATCCACTTCGACCGCGACCTCACCCGGTACGACACGATCATCATCGACGAGGCGCACGAGCGGTCGCTCACGATCGACTTCCTGCTCGGGTACCTCAAGCGGCTGCTCCCCCGTCGTCCCGACCTCAAGGTCATCATCACGAGTGCGACGATCGACCCGGAGTCGTTCTCGCAGCACTTCGGCGGTGCGCCGATCATCGAGGTCTCGGGCCGCACCTACCCGGTCGAGATCCGCTACCGGCCGCTCGTCGGCGACGACCCGGAGGACGCCGACGACGACACCGACTCCCGCACCGGCGACAGCGGCAACGCGGCCGACGACCGCGACGTGCTGCAGGGCATCACCGACGCGCTCGACGAGCTGGCGCGCGAGGACCCGGGCGACGTGCTCGTGTTCCTCTCGGGCGAGAACGAGATCCGCGACGCGCAGGACGCCATCGAGGGCAAGCGGTACCCGGGCACCGAGGTCCTCCCCCTCTACGGCCGCCTCTCCGCCGCGGACCAGCACCGGGTCTTCGAACGCCGCAGCACGCCGGGGATCCGCCGCCGGGTGGTCCTCGCGACGAACGTCGCCGAGACCTCCCTGACCGTGCCGGGCATCAAGTACGTCGTGGACACCGGCACCGCCCGCATCTCGCGGTACTCGCCGCGGGCCAAGGTCCAGCGGCTCCCGATCGAGGCGATCAGCCAGGCGAGCGCGAACCAGCGGTCCGGGCGTGCAGGTCGCACGAGCGCGGGCATCGCGATCCGGCTGTACGCCGAGGACGACTTCGAACGCCGCCCGGAGTTCACCGACCCCGAGATCCTGCGCACGAACCTCGCGGCCGTGATCCTGCAGATGATCTCGCTCGGCTTCGGCGACATCGAGTCGTTCCCGTTCCTGCAGCCGCCGGACTCCCGCGGTGTGAAGGACGGCCTCGACCTGCTCCGGGAGTTGCGGGCGGTGGACGCCGACGGTCGGATCACGAAGCCCGGACGGCAGCTGACCCGCCTGCCGATCGACCCTCGGCTCGGGCGGATGGTGCTCGAGGCCGGGCGACAGGGCGTCGGGCGCGAGGTCATCGCGATCGTCAGTGCCCTGAGCATCCAGGACCCCCGGGAACGCCCCCTCGAGAAGCGTGCGCACGCCGACCAGTTGCACGCCCGCTTCGCCGACCCGACGAGTGACTTCCTGACGCTCCTCAACCTCTGGAACCACATCGAGGACAAGCAGGACGAGCTGTCGTCGAGCGCGTTCCGTCGCCTGTGCAAGGCCGAGTTCCTCAACTACCTGCGCATCCGCGAGTGGCAGGACCTGTACCGGCAGCTCTCCCGCGCCGCCAAGCAGGTCGACGTCCGGATCGCCCAGTCCCGCTCCGAGGACGGCGACGCCGTGCACCGCTCCCTGCTCGCCGGACTGCTCAGCCAGATCGGCCTCCGCGACCGCGAGAAGCGCGACTACCTCGGCTCGCGGAACACCCGGTTCGTGGTCTTCCCGGGCAGCGTCCTCGCAAAGAAGCAGCCGGACGCCGTGATGGCCGCCGAACTCGTCGAGACGAGCCGGTTGTTCGCCCGGACCGTCGCGCGCATCGACCCCGCGTGGGTGGAGCCGCTCGCCGGTGACCTCCTCAAGCGCACCCACGGCGAACCACACTGGGAGAAGAAGCAGGGCGCGGCCGTCGCCTACGAGCGGGTGACGCTGTTCGGCGTCCCGATCGTGCAGCGCCGCCGCGTGCAGTACAAGCGCATCGACCCGGAACACTCTCGCGAGCTCTTCATCCGGCACGCGTTGGTGGAGGGCGAGTGGGACGGCCAGCAGGCGTTCGACCGCGACAACCGTCGACTCCGCAAGGAACTCGAGCAGCTCGAGGAACGCACCCGCCGCCGGGACATCCTGTTCGACGACGAGCGCGTGTACGAGTTCTACGACGCCCGCATCCCGGCCGACGTCGCGACCACGCGCGACTTCGAGGGATGGTGGCGCACCGCGCGTCGCGACCAGCCCGACCTGCTCACGATGCGCCGGTCGGACCTCCTCGACGAGGACGCCGCCGACGCCGCACAGGACGAGCAGGAGTACCCGACGCAGTGGCGCAGCGGCGACCAGCGCCTCGCGGTCCGCTACCGCTTCGAGCCCGGCGCGCAGGACGACGGCGTCAGCGTGCAGGTCCCGCTCGCGCTGCTCCCCCGGATGCGCGAGGAGGGCTTCGACTGGCAGGTCCGCGGGCTCCGGCGCGAGCTCGTCACGGCGCTCATCAAGTCCCTGCCGAAACAGATCCGCAAGAACGTCGTCCCCGCGGCCGACTGGGCCGAGAAGATCGTCGCCGAACTGCCCGACGACGCCCCCACCGAGCCCACCGAGTCGTTCCGCGCGACCCTCGCCAAGGCCATCCAACGCATGACCTACGTGACCGTGTCGGAGTCCGACTTCGACCTGTCGCGCGTGCCCGCGCACCTCCTGCCCACGTGGGCGGTCGTCGACGAACGCGGCCGCCGGGTCGAGTCCGGCAAGGACCTGTCGGCCCTGCAGACCAAGCTCAAGGACCGGACCCAGCAGAGCGTCGCCGCCGCCACCGCGAAGGGCGCGGCACGGTCGGGAGGCGCGGCTCGTGTCGCCGGGGCCGCCTCCGGCCAACAGGTGGAGGCGTCCGGCCTCACCGCGTGGCCGTCCCGCGACCTGCCGCAGGTGCTCGACACGAAGCAGGCCGGCGGCGTCATCCGTGCGTACCCGTCCCTCGTCGAGGAGGGCGAGGGACCGAAGGCGACGGTCGGCGTGCAGCTGCTCGCGACGCCGGGCGACCGCGCGGTCCGCATGCCCGGCGGTGTCCGTCGCCTCGTCATGCACGCGGTGCCGTCCCCGGTGTCGTACGTCCAGTCGCACCTGACGTCCCAGGAGAAGCTCGCGCTCGCGGCGAGCCCCTACCCGTCCACCGCGGCCCTGTTCGACGACGTGCTCGCCGCGGTCGTCGACGCCGGGATCCGCGCGGCACACCCGGACGGGCTCGTCTTCGCGAGGGTCGACTTCGAGGCTGTCCGCGACCGCGTGTCCTCGACCGTCGTCGACACGATGTTCACGGCGGTGTCCGAGGTCGCCGCGGTCCTCACGGCACACCGCGCCGCCGAGAAGTCCCTCAAGCAGGCCAACTCGATGTCCCTGCTGCCGGCCCTGACCGACATGCGGCAGCAGATGGAGCGCCTCGTCTTCCCGGGCTTCGTCGCCGTCGCCGGGCTCGACCGACTGCGGCGGATCCGCGTGTACCTGCAGGGCGTCGACGCACGGGTGCAGAAGCTCCTGCAGAACCCGGGGCGCGACGCCACGTGGATGCGCGAGGTCACCGTCGCGACCGACCGCTACACCGATGCGGGTGGGACCTTCCCGCCCGCGGTCGGCGCGCACCCGGAGCTCGTGCACGCGCGGTGGATGCTCGAAGAGTTCCGCCTCAGCCTGTTCGCCCAGGAGCTCGGGACGGCCGAGACGGTGTCGCTGCAGCGCATCACGAAGGCACTGACCGCCGCGCGGTGAACGGGCTAGCGTGTGCGCCATGATCGGCTCACTCGACGTCGTCGTCCTGGACTGCCCCGACCCGCGCGCGCTGGCCCGCTTCTCCGCCGAGCTGCTCGGCGGCGAGATCGTCGGGTTCGACGAGGGATGGACGGAGGTCGCGCTGCCCTTCACGGACCACCGGCCGATCCTCGCCTTCCAGCGCGTCGACGACTACCGTGCGCCGGAGTGGCCGGGACAGGACGTGCCGCAGCAGTCGCACCTCGACGTGAAGGTCGACGACCTCGATGCGGGCGAGTCGGCGGTGCTCGCCATCGGTGCGACGGCGACCGGCTCGGCGACGCCGACGTTCCGGGTGTACCTCGACCCCGCCGGGCACCCGTTCTGCCTCGTCCGGCCGGAGGACTGAACGGCTCAGCGACTCAGCGACTCAGCGACTCAGCGACTCAGCGGGACGGCGGGACGAGCGGAACGGCGGACCGAGCCGCCATCGGTCAGACGGTCTGCTCGGTGGCCAGGCCCTCGACCACGGTCACGTTCGGCAGCGCCGCGAGGACCTCGCCCGGCAGGAACACCTTCGCACCGCGCAGTCCCGCACCGACGACGACCTCGGGCGCCCGGAGCACGCGGGCGTCGACGTACACGGGCCAGTCGGCGGGCAGGCCGATCGGCGTGATGCCGCCGTACTCCATGCCGGTGAGCTCGACCGCACGGTCCATCGGCGCGAAGCTCGCCTTGCGCACGTCGAGGAGCTGCTTCACGACACGGTTGACGTCGAGCTTCGTCGAGGCGAGCACCACGCACGCCGCGTACCGGACCTCGTCGCCGCGCTTGCCCGCGACCACGATGCAGTTCGCGCCGGCCTCGAGCGGGTACCCGTAGGCCTCCGAGAACGCCGCGGTGTCGGCCAGCTCCGGGTCGATCGGCGCCGCCTGGATGCGCGAGAGGAGTGCGCTCGGCAGCGCGACCAGGGCCTGGGCGACGGGGATCGCGAGGAACCCGGTGGCGACGAGGGCGTTGGATCGTTCGAGCGTCGGCATGGTCCCACCGTAGGGAACCCTCCCCCGGCGGCGACGGAGACTCCGGCTGCGGAGGCGGGCTCCGCTCAGCGCTCGAGGCAGATCGTCCTGAGGGTCACCGTCGGCCCCGGACGCGCGTACGACGAGGGCGAGAGCCAGTCCGCCCGCGGCTCGTACTGTTCCTCGGGCCCGACGTCGCTGCGCTCCGCACGGATCCCCTCGGCCTGCCACGCCGCGACGACCGCCGACATGTCCGTGGTGCCGCCGGGAACGGTCTCGGCCCCCTCGGGCAGCAGGTCCGCGCCCGAAGCGTCCACGAGCTCGGCGGCGGTGAACCAGTACTCCCACTGCAGCCCCTCGTGCCGGTTGTCGAGCAGGCACGGTTCGGAGTACGCCCCGCCCTTCGGGGAGCCGTCGGACCGGAAGGCGTCGGCTCGCCGGGACCCGAGGAGTTCCACGGTGCGGTCGCCGATGCGGTTGAGCGCTGCCTCGGGGTCGTCCCCGCCGTCCGAGAAGTGCCGCTCGGCGGCGGTGGCGGGCTGCGCGCGGACCCGGGCGTCCTCCGCGACCCGCCCGGCCTGTGCGGTGATCCCGAGCACGTTGAACGGGACCGCGACGACGAGCACGACGATCGCCGAGATCACCCCGGCGAGCGACGTGCGGGGCTGCCGACGGCGCTTCACGGAGTAGGCGACGACGACCGCCACCGGGACGCCGACGGCGAGCAGCGCGCCGATCACGTAACCGGTCAGCACCCCGCCGGGTCCGGGTCGCTCGTCCTCGGGCGCGAACGAGCTCTGCAGCAGGACCGCGAGCTGGATCCACCAACTCACGAGGAGCAGGATCGGCAGGACGACCGCGACGACGACCGCGTTCGTCCGGCCGACGGCCCCCGTGCCGGCCTCGGCGCCGTCGTCGGTCCGGTTCCAGGCCGGTTGCGGCCCCTGGTCGTCGATGCTCATGCGTCCCCCTCGCGCCGCCCATCCTGGCAGGCGCCCGGCGATCGGGCGCACGGACTGCGAGGCTCCCGGCGATCGGGCGCACGGACTGCGAGGCTCCCGACGACCCGGGCGACCTGCCGGGCGTGCTGCGCGCTACGCCCGTTCGTCGATGGACCGTGCCCCCGGCACCGGCGGCGCCGGGTCGTCCGCGGCCTCGGGGTCGTCCGCCCGCGCCCACTTCACCGTCCACCGCACGAGGGGCTGCACCCGGTCCCACGCCGCCACGATGTCCTCCGTGCTGCTGTCGAGCGGCAGGTGCACGAGCGCGGCGTAGTGCTGCATCCGGAGCAGGTCGATCCGCGGGTGGTCGGCGTCGTACCCGCGCGGGGCGGTCTTGAGCGGCGGCCCGGCGAGCTCGTACCCCGCGGCGACCAGGTCGTCGAGTTCCCGGCGCAGCGCGGCAGCGGCCTGCGGGTGCCCGTCGATGGTCTCCCGCGCCGCCCGAAGCTGTGCGCGCGACGGTTCGTAGAGCCCGCCGCCGACCTGCAGACCATCGGCACCGGCGCTCAGGTACATCCCGCCGGCGGTGAGCCCGGTGTCCTCCCGGTAGGGCCGCTTGTCCGGCGTGAAGCGCAGGTCGCGGTGCTGCCGCAGCACCCGACCGGGCCCGTACCGTCGCTCGGCCTCGTGCAGCAGGGCCTCCATCGGGTCCCGGACGTGCCGCTCCCAGTCCTCGCGGTGCTCCTCGAACCACGACTTCTCGTTGTGCGCGGCGAGGCCGCGGAAGAACGTCGCCAGCGCGGGCGAGAACGGCGTCTGGGTCACGCACCAGTGAACCGCCGCCGCGTGCAGGACCGTCGGCAGGTCGGGGTACGAGGATGACGACATGAGCGAACTCCGTCCGATCGACCTCGACCGCTGGCCCCGTCGCGAGCACTTCGCGCACTACCGACGGGAACCCTGCGCGTGGGAGCTGACGGTCGACGTCGACGTGACGGCGTTCGTCGCGGCGGTGCGTGCGGCGGGCGTGAAGACGTACCCGTCGCAGATCTGGGCGATCGCGACGGTCGTGAACCGGCACGACGAGTTCCGCATGGCGCTGACCGAGGACGGGCAGCCCGCCGTGTGGGACTCGGTCGACCCGACCTTCACGGTGTTCCACCCGGACACCGAGACGTTCTCGGTGCTCGGCGTGCCGTACGACGCCGACCACCGGCGCTTCCACGACGCCGTGGTCGCGACGACCGCGACGTACCGGGACGACCACCGGCTGTTCCCGCAGGAGGACCGCGCGACGAACCGCTTCGACGTGTCGACCCTCCCCCGCACGTCGTTCACGGGGTTCGCGCTGCACCTGACCGGCGCCGAGGACCACCTGCTCCCGGTCGTCACCCTCGGCCGGTACCGCGAGGTCGGAGGCCGCACCCTCATGCCCCTCGCGCTGCGGGTGAACCACGCGGCGGTGGACGGCTTCCACGCGTCGCGGTTCGTCGCCGAGCTCGAGGAACTGTTCGCCGACCCCACGTGGCTCGCCTGACCGGACCCGCCAGCCCACCGCCCCGCGTGCCCCGACCGCACGGCCCACGGGCACCCGGACGGAGCACCGTGGCCGGCATGAACGACGACGACCTCACCGCCCTCGCGGTCTCCCGTGCCCGATGTGCCTCGGTGCGCTCTACTACGCCCAGCCCGACCGCGTCGTCTTCGCCGCCACCCGCGAGCAGGAGGGCGAGCACTACGAGGACGGCAACCGCCTGATGACCCTCGCGACGTTCTACGACGAGTACGCCAAGCCCGTGGCGGACCGGAACCTGCCCACCGAGCAGGGATCGGTCGACGACCCGACGGCCCCGTTCCGCGCGTGGACCGCCCGCCACCCGGCCTGAGGCGGACGCGACCACCCACCGGACGGGAGGCCCGTGGCGGCGCCGCCACGGGCCTCCCGTCCGTCCCCCGGTCCACCACCGCGAGCCGCGCTGCCGGGCGGGTCCGGGACGGCCTGAGGCGTCTCGCATCGACAGCCTGGCCGCGACGGACCACGCTGGAACCGTGACCCTCGACCGCTTCGCCCGCTCCTTCGGATCCGCCGTCGACGCCTACGAGCGCGGCCGGCCCGGCTACCCCGCCGCCGTGGCGGCCGCGCTCGTGCCGGACGGGACCGACACCGTCGTCGACGTGGGTGCGGGCACCGGCAAGTTCACGCGCACGCTGCTCGGCCGGGCCGACCACGTCGTGGCGGTGGAACCCGACCCGGCGATGCGCGCGCGGCTGGTCGCGGAGCTGCCCGGCGTGCGCGCGCTCGACGGAACCGGCGAGGCGATCCCGCTCGACGACGGCGAGGCCGACGTCGTGACCTTCGCGCAGTCGTGGCACTGGGTCGACCCGGACCCGGGTGCGGCCGAGGTGGCCCGGGTGCTGCGGCCGGGCGGCGTCCTCGGGCTCGTCTGGAACGCACGCGTCGATGACCGGGGGTGGGCGGAGCGGATCGGGCGGCTCGTGCCGCAGCCCGAGACGCGTCGGAGCGCGCAGGGCGCGCCGGTCGTCGGGCCACCGTTCGGGCCGGTGGAGCACCACGAGGTCCGCTGGACGCTCGACCAGGACCGTGACGGGTTCCTCGACGCGATCGCCTCGCGGAGTGCGGTCATCGTGCTCCCGGCGGACGAGCGGGCCGCGCTCCTCGACGCCGTCCGCCGGGTGCTCGACGACGACCCGGAGACCGCCGGTCGGTCGACGATCCCCGTCGAGTACGTCACGCGGGTGCACCGCTCCGTCCGGGCCTGACCGTCGGGCGATGCGTTCCGCGCCACGCATCTGGCTCTTCCCGCTCTACCTCGTTCCGGTCGTCTGGCTCTGGAAGCTGATCGTGTTCGGCTTGCTGCTCGGGTTCTCTCTGCCTCGCGGACTGATGGGGCTCGCGTCCCTCGGCGTAGAAGAACACCGCGGCGCCGGAAGCCGGTTCCAGTGGGCGTCCCGGTGGTCAACACCGCGATGAGCGGGGTGGTGGGCGTTAGGTGCCGACCACATTGCCGTAGAGGCGATCCCGGTGGCCGGTGAGCAGCGACCCATCCGCCAATTGACATCGCAGGCATCGGAGCTCTACGAGGAGCCGCAACCAAGGAGAGACCAATGACCGACAACGTGGTGCGGCGCACCAAACGCCGCTACGCGCACGAGCTCCACCCCGCCGGCGACGGACGGGAAGTCCGTCCCCTCGCCGTCGAGGTACCGCGCCTGTACGCCCGCGCTCTGGGTACAGAGGTCCTCGGCACGAGCTGGCGCGACGGCGACGAAGACGCCGTCCGCCGCAGGTCCGATCGCCTCCTGCAACTCCTCGACGCACGAAGAATCGCGTTCCTTGCAGACGCGCTCGCTTAGGGCACGACCGGTGACGCTGCCTGGAGATGGGCGGATGCACACACCCAGGACGGGACCGGAGAGCCGGTATGGAACCACGCCGAGCGCTACAGTGTGCGGCCCTGGGTGATCAAGCCGTACCCATGTGGGGCTGAGCCCGACTACCACGAGCACTTCGCTAACCAGGAGGAGCAGCAAGGCACCGTGACGCGCGTAGACGGACCAGAGTCAAGCTGCCCGCTCTGCACCGAGGCGCTTCCCACCGCAGTGGTCGCGGCATGATGCCCAGCGCCACCCCGATGCCCGCACACGTAGCGGCGGTGCGGTCCGGTGCCATGCGGGCGTCGATCTAGTCGGGTGGTGGGCGTTAGATGACCGGTGCCGCGCTAAACGAGCAGGAACGGTTCTGGTCGCACCTGATTCGTGGACCGCTGCCGGATGACTGCCGGATCTGGACCGGCGCGATTAGTGACGACGGTTACGGCCGGTTCTGGATTCGGCCCGGCGCAGGTCGGCAGCGTACAGCGCGTCCGTCCCGCTACGCGCACCAGATCGTGACGGGGCGGGCGTTGCCGTCGTCGGTGATGCTGCTCCACACCTGCGACGTACCGCTGTGCGCGCACGTCGACGCCGACCCGATGGCGTCGCATCTGTTGGAGGGTGACCACCGGATCAACATGCTCGACCGAGAGCAGAAGCACGTGCCAGTGCAGGTGCAGGTGCAGGTGCAGGTGCAGGTGCAGCGCATCAACGCATGGGCGGCGCGGCCGATTGAAGCCGGCTGGGGACAGGGCACCTTGAACGGCCACTTCGAGGGACAGGGCTTGCGGATCGACCCACTCGTCGCCTTGGACGTCGACGACCTGCATGAGTCAGTACAGGGGCCACGCTACGAAGGGCTCCGCGGCGCAGTCGACAAGGTCCTGCTCGTTGGGACGCCGCGGAGCCGCGACGCGTTGCAGGAGATGCAGCGCCTCGTGTTCGACGTCGTCGTGGCACCGCAGTGGCACGCCGCAGCTCAGTTCCTCACGGACATCAGCAGCGCCGCTGCGCAGTGGAGTGGTCGTGATGACAACGTCGACGCGTTCGTCGCTGCTCTCGATCGCATCAGCGCGCAGCACCGGGATCAGGTCAACGTCGCTGAAGCTCTCCGCGGAACCTGACTGAGCACCAACTACGGCTTCAGCGAAAGCGCCGATAGTATGGCTAATATCAGTAACTGGTCGTCGTCGAACTGCAGTCACCCCCCCCCGGACCCCTCGCGGACGGCGCCCTGAGTCCTCGAAGCGCACGCGAGTCTTGAATCCTTCAGGAAGGGCACGCAGGCCCGGAACAGAGACGTCACCCTGGACAGCCACAAAGCTCCCGTCGGCGGTTCCACTGAGGCCCGCAAGAAGTCGCATGCCCACGGCTGCGACGCCGGCGCCCAGTCGCGGCACGGACGTGCAGAGCAAGTCGTTTCATGGAACGATCTGACCGTGCACTACCGCCTCATGAACGACTACGGTGTCGAATGGCCACTCTGGGACGACGAAGGGCAATGCAAGGCCCATATACCCCCGCTACCCCCTGCCGTCCGCCAAGAGATCCTGGCCTGGACGCAACACTTCAACGACTCGTATTCCAGGGAATACGGATGGCCCTCGTCTGCGGCGGCCGCATTCCATAGGAGACAAGGAGAGCGGCTGTTGGAGATTATTCGACGCGAGCTCCCCTATGGCGACACAATTGACCTTCAACTATGGGAGTCAAGAAGTCGATTGGGCTTTTAAGAACACCCTGGCGCTGTTCGCCAGGGTGTTCTCTCGGTTAACGCTCCTACGAGCACCCTGGCGCTGTTCGCCAGGGTGCTCTCTCGGTCAACTAGGGAAGGCCGTGATGATCCTCCAGCTCCCTGCAGAGTGGCCTACCTTGACCGTGTATGTACGTACAACCTTGCCTTTTTGCTTGATCTGAACCAAGCCGTAATAGGTATACGTATCATTGGCCCGATTATACACAACGCTCGACGGCGCGCGCAGCGTGGTGTTGATCGATTGATCCATGAAGCTTTCGGCACTAATTCCCATCGGATACTTATTTACGATACCAATCCAATCATCACCGTGCCCTGCCCAGATGTGCCGCATCCCCATGCCACCTGGGGTTCCGCAGATGAGCGTGCCGACTCCGCCTCGACCGACTACCCCCGGGAAGGCCTTTCGCTCGTAGATGCGAACTGTCTTCGACGTGTTATCACGCGAACTGCAATAGGG
This sequence comes from Curtobacterium sp. MCBA15_004, assembly GCF_001865055.2. Classification (NCBI taxonomy): domain Bacteria; kingdom Bacillati; phylum Actinomycetota; class Actinomycetes; order Micrococcales; family Microbacteriaceae; genus Curtobacterium; species Curtobacterium sp. MCBA15_004. Next base: position 2,934,103 of record NZ_CP126266.1, read on the forward strand.
CACATCTGCATATCTCCTTGATACGCCGAAGCTGGATTGAGATGGATCCTGAGCGAAAGCACCAGCCTGATTGGCATCGCTTGCCGTCCACGTCCCATCTGAGGAAGTAGTCGCAGCTTGCTCTGCTCCCGCAGCGTGATCAGAGGCAGTGAATGAGAAGACAGGGGTAACGACTGTGGACTGCGTGCCGGAGGGATCAACGCTCCCCGTGATCTCAGCGTGCCACGAATATGTCACTCCATTCGTGAGCGGCATTGAAACTTGTGCAAATGGCTTTGTGATTTGCCCGCTGTCCCAGAGTACCTGCGTCGAGGCCGAGTCGCTTAGATAGTATCGATACGTGCTATCCCGAGGGAACTGATCGGCACCCGCGAGCGTGACCGACAAGTAGGGATTGAGATGGGTAACTTCACCTTCAGTCGGGGCACCAACCAGGGCAGATTCAGTCCAGGTTCCGAACGTCAGCGGGTAGACAGTGGTGGAAGTTGCCGTCCCGTCGATGATTCGCGTCGCAGTAATGAGATGAGCACCGCGAGTTGCGGCAACTTGCACACTCTGGCTGAATGCGACACTTTCAGGAACAGTTCTTGTGACCGCGTCGGCGGCGTCCACCGAAACCGTAATCTGCGCGGAACTTGATGTTGCGGGGGGTGCGGTCACCGAGTCGGACGGTCAGAACCGGTTGGGGTCGTAGCGAGGCAGGCGGACCGGATCCCGATCCTGCTGCTCGTCCGCGATCGCAGCGAACTCCGCCCACACCGCGTTCGACAGCGGGGCGCCGGCCCGTCGGGCGACGGCCCTCGGGCGACGGCCCTCGGGCGCGGACCGTCGCGCTACGCTCGACCGGTGCGCGCCACCGTGCGGGACGTTGCGGCCCTCGCCGGGGTCTCCGCCAAGACCGTGTCCAACGTGATCAACGGCGTCGTCCCGGTGCGCCCGGACACCCGCGAGCGGGTCGAACGGGCGCTCGCGGAGCTCGACTACGTGCCGAACCTGTCCGCCCGGGGGCTGCGGAACGGCCGCTCGGGGGCGATCGCGCTGACGCTGCCCGAGCTGGGGAACGCGTACTCCGCCGAGCTCGCCCAGTGGTTCGTCGAACTCGCGCGGGACCGCGGGTGGACCGTGCAGCTCGACCAGACCGGCAACGACCCCGACCGGGAGCGGGAGCTCGTGTCGCGGGCCCGGGCGCACCTGGTCGACGGGCTCGTCCTCAACCCGGTGTCGCTCAGCGCGAGCGTCCTCGCCACGACCGAGGGGCTGCCGCCGACGGTCGTCATCGGCGAGGTCGAACCCGAGCACGTCGACCAGGTCCACGTGGACAGTCGTCGGGCGGCCGAGGAGGTCACCGCCCACCTGCTCGCCCGCGGCCACCGGCGGATCGCGGTCGTCGGGGCGGCCCGGGAGGGTGCTCCGACCGCGACGAGCGAACTCCGGGAGCGCGGGTACCGGGCAGCGCTCGACGCCGTGGGGGTCCCCGCCGACCCGGCTCTTCGGGTACCGCTGCCGGCGTGGACGACGAGCGCCGCCGCCGAGGCCTTCGCCGCGTGGCTCGACGCCCACCCGCTGCCCGACGCGGTGTTCGCCTTCACGGACTCGATCGCGTTCGGCGTGCTGCACGTCCTCGCGGCGCGGGGCGTCCGGGTACCGGAGCAGGTGAGCGTGGTCGGGTTCGACGACGTCGACCCGGCGGCGTACGCGATCCCCGCACTGACGACGGTGTCCTTCGACCGCCGGGCCTTCGCGACCGCGGCGCTCGACCTGCTGTCCCGGCGCATCGCGGACCCGTCGGCGCCGCCGGAGACCGTCGTGGTGCCGCACCGGATCGTCGAGCGCGCGAGCGTGCGAGCGCGCTGAGCGGCGCGGCCGCGGCCGCGGCGCGGCGCGGCCGCGGCGCGGCACGGCAGGCGGCGGGCACGGCGCGGTTCGACGTGCTCCCGCACAACGGGAAGCAGGTCGCACCACGGGAAACCGTGGCGCGACCTGCTTCCGGTTGTGCGCCGGCCAGACGGCGCGCGCGGAGCGCCGCCAGGGCGGCGCGACGCAACGGCAGTCGCCGCGGCGGCCGCGGACGGCGCCACGAGGCTCTCGGCAGTGGTTCGACGTGCTTCTGAACAACGGGAGGCACGTCGCGCCACGGAAACACGTGGTGCGACGTGCCTCCCGTTGTGCGACGCGCCAGCAGCGCGCTGCTGACGCCCCTCCGGCCCGCCGGTCAGGCCGGCCCGCCGGCCTCCGGCCCGGGTCCCAGCCCGGCCCCCGGCTCGCCGGCCCCCGACCCGAGGGCCGGCCGCGCAGCGCCCGACCCCGCCGCCGCAGCCAGCACCGCCTCCCGCGTCTGCCGCGCGCCCAGGATCCGGAAGTGGCCACCGACCGGCACCCGCACGTTCGCGGCCCCGGCGAGCGCACTGCCGCCCGGGATGAGCGTGTCGAACACCCCGTACACCGAGGTGATCCGGGCGTTCACCGCGAGGTCCCTCCCGAGCGCCGCGAGCACCGGGTCCGTCGCGCGGAAGGCCCGCAGGTGCGCCACGGGTGCGAGCCGCGCGTACGCTGAACCACCGAACGGCGTCGACACGGCGACCATGCGGTCGATCCGGTTCCCCTCGGGCATCGTCATCGCGTACTTGCCGATCAGCCCGCCCTTGCTGTGCGCGACGACGAGGACCCCGTGCAGGTCCTGCTCGGCGCAGTACGCGAGCACCTCGCGCGCCGACTCGGGGACGGGCCGCAGGTTGTGCCGGAGCACCGGCAGCACGTGCACGGGGTGGCCGGCGTCGTGCAGGGCGTCCATCAGCGGGCGCATGAAGTGCCAGGTCTCGTAGACACCGGGCACGACGACGACCGGCTGGCCGTCGCCGCTGCGGTAGTCGTCGGCGGTCGTCGGCCCGAGGCTCCGGAGCTGCCACCGGGCCGCGTACCACCAGTCGAGTGCGGCCCACCACGCGCGTCGTACGAGCGACACCCGGACGGGAGGCTCGGTGCCGGTCGTGCGCGCCGGTCCGGTCGCGGGGGCGGTCGCGTCGCTCACGGTGCGGCCCCCGCTCCGCGGTCGTCGCCCTCCGACGCCGGTCCGCGGTCGTCGCCCTCCGGCGCCGGTTCCGCTCGTCCGGCAGGACCGGCAGGACCGGCAGGATCGGCGCGACCAGCTGAACCGGCGAGCCCGGGGTCCTCGAGGGTCTGCACGCGGCGCAGCTCGTCGACGAGCCGGGCGAGGGCCTGCGGCTGCCGCTCCTGCACGTGGTGCCCGCCGGGCAGCTCGACGAACGCGCCGCGGGGCGCCAGGGCCGCGAGCGACGTCGCCCAGTCCCGCCGGGCGATCGGGTCACGATCGCCGCGGACGACGAGCACGGGCTGCGTCACGGTGGGCAGGGCGTCCTCGAGCCGGTGACGCAGCATCGGGCCGAGCTGCCGGACGTACTGCCGGATGCTGCGGAGGTAGTCGGTCGTCACGACGGCGTTCAGGCGCGGGGTCTCGGCGAGGGTGTCCCGGGCGAGGTCGACCGCCTGGTGCGGCAGGGTCCGTCGAGCGCGGTCCACGACGGGCCCGACGAGGACCACGGCCGTGACGACACCCGGGTGTCGCCGAGCTGCCTCGACGGCGACCTGCGTGCCCATCGACTGCCCGACCACGACGAGGTCGCCCGCCCCCGCGGTGCGGACCGCGGCCACGACGAGGTCGGCGAGCTCCTCGATCTGCAGCCGCCGACCCGCGGGCGGCAGTCCCCCGAACCCGGGCAGGTCGACCGCGACGGTGCGGTGCGTCCGCGCGAGCGCCCGCTGTGTCCGGGCGAAGGACCGGTGCGACATGCCGATGCCGTGCACGAGGACGACCGTCGGGGCCAGCACGTCGCGGAGCCGTCCGGCCGGGGCGAGCGTCCGGAGGCGCACGGGGAGCCCGTCGACCTCGACCGTCTGGACCCGCGCACGCACGGCCCGACCGTACCCGGGGGCCGACGCGTCGCCGTCAGGATCGCGGGGGCACCCTCGACGTGCGGGGCCGCCGGTCCTATGCTCCGCAACATGCGCAAGGTGACCTCGGGCCTCTTCACGTCGGTGGACGGCGTGGTGCAGGACCCGTACACGTTCCAGTACGACTCGTTCGACGCCGAGCTCGGCACCGCCATGGGCGCGTGGATGGAGCGCACCGAGACGGTCCTGCTCGGCCGGCAGAGCTACCTCGAGTGGTCGGAGTGGTGGCCGTCCCACGACGACGACCCGTTCGGACAGTGGATCAACCCGATCGAGAAGCACGTCGCCTCGACCACGCTCGACAGCGACCTCACGTGGCAGAACGCACACCTGATCCGCGGCGACGTCGACGACTTCGTCCGCGACCTCAAGGCCGGCGACGGCGGCGACGTCGCGGTGACCGGCAGCGTCACGCTCGTGCGGCACCTGCTCTTCGCGGGCCTGCTCGACGAACTGCAGCTCATGGTCCACCCGGCCGTCGCCGGCGCGGGCCGACGGCTCTTCGAGCCGACCGACCCGCCCACGCGCCTGCGCCTGGTGCGCAGCGAGGTGACCAGCAAGGGGAACGTGCTGGTCACGTACGCGCCGTTCGCCGACTGACGGAGGCGGGGCGCGCCTCCAGACCGACCCGGCGCGGAGCGCTCCATCGGCACCGGGACGGGCCGGTGGACGGACAGGGTGCGGAAGCGGCGTACCCTTCTGGGTGGCCGTCGACCGCACCACACTGGAGTTCACCATGTCCGAGGACACCCGCCCGCACGTCGTCATCGTCGGCGGTGGCTTCGCCGGCGTCGCGGCCATGCGCGAGCTCGCCGACGCCGACGTCCGGGTGACCCTGGTCGACCGGCACGTCTACAACATGTTCCAGCCGCTCATGTACCAGGTGGCGACCGGTGGGCTGAACGCCGGCGACGTGACGTACTTCCTCCGCAGCCTCCGCGCGAAGCAGGCGAACGCCGACTTCCGGCACGGGCTGCTCACCGGCATCGACCACGAGAACCGCGTCGCCGAGATGTCCGACGGCGAGCACCTGCACTACGACTGGCTGATCCTGGCCAACGGCGTCAACACGAGCTACTTCGGCACGCCCGGCGCCTACGAGTACGCGTACTCGATGTACTCCCGCTCGCAGGCGCTCCGGATCCGCGACGAGCTGTTCACCCGTCTCGAGCAGGCCGCGGCGAAGCAGGGTCCCGACGAGATCCGCGTGGTGATCGTCGGCGGCGGGGCCACGGGCGTCGAGATGGCAGGCGCCCTCGCGGAGTTGCGTGACCAGGCGCTCGTCGGGGCCTACCCCGAGATCGAGCGCGGCAACATCTCGATCACGCTCGTGCACCGCAGCGGCGAACTCCTCAAGCCGTTCGCGCCGCGCCTGCGTCGGTACGCGGCGAAGATCCTCCGCAAGCGCGGCGTCGAGCTGCGGCTGAACACCGGCGTCGCCGAGGTCAAGCCCGACGGCGTGGTGACGGCGGCCGGCGAGTTCATCCCCGCCTCGCAGGTGATCTGGGCCACGGGCGTCGCCGCGCACAAGGAGGTCTCGGGCTGGGGTCTGCCGCAGACGCACGGCGGTCGCATCCAGGTGAACGACGACCTCAGCGTCAAGGGCGTCGAGCGGATCTTCTCGGCCGGCGACATCGCGGCGCAGGACGACGCGCTCGCCCAGCTCGCCCAGCCGGCCCTGCAGGGCGGCAAGCACGCGGCACGGCAGATCGTCCGGCTCATGCAGGGCAAGCCGACCGAGCACCTCAAGTACTTCGACAAGGGCACGATGGCGACGATCGGCACGAACGCCGCGGTCGCGCAGCTGCGCGGCGGCGTCACGATGGTCGGGCCGGTCGCGTGGATCGCGTGGGTCGCGGTGCACATCGCGTCGCTGCTCGGCAACGGCAACCGGCTGTCGACGCTGTCACACTTCTTCGTCCGCTACATGTGGTTCATGCGGAAGCGCTCGATCCCGATCGTCGGCGACGTCCGGCCGGTGCGCCCGAACGGCGACCGCGAGCCGGAGCCGTGGCAGATGCAGAAGGCCGAGTAGCGCCGCACGCGGCGCGGACGGGAGGCGCGGGTCGGGGTCGACCCGCGCCTCCCGTCCGTCACGTGGTGACGCGGGGCTGACGCCGCCGCGGGCTCGCGAGCTCGCCGAGCTCGCGAACCTGAAGGTCCACCTGGCCGACGCACTGCGGGCGCACGGGATCACCGAACCGACCGCCACGATCGCCGCGGAGACGGCGTTCGCGCAGTGGATCGCCGACGGGGAGACGCGGGACTTCCGCGCCGTCGTGCAGGAGCGCCTCGCGGCGTTCACCGCACTCGTGCACCCCGGTCGTTGAGCGCGCTCTTACCTCGGCGGAGCAGTCTGGTCGTCACCCGGAAGACCGATCCCGCAGGGAGGGACCGTGACGACGAACGCGATCGCGCCCGAGCGCACGAGCACCACCGGCCGCACACCGGTCGGGACGGCGCTCGGCGCTGCCCGGACCGCACCGCCGCCACCCCTCACGCGCCGGGCCCCGGCGCTCGACGGGCTGCGCACGGTCGCCATCCTGATGGTGATCCTGTACCACCTGCACGTGCCGCGGTTCGACGGCGGGTTCACCGGCGTGACGGTCTTCTTCGTCCTGTCCGGGTTCCTCATCACGACCCTGCTGCTCGGCGAGCACCGGAAGACGGGCCGCATCCGGCTCGGGTCGTTCTGGTGGAAGCGCCTGCTGCGGCTCTACCCGGCGCTGCTCGCCCTGGTCGTGGTCGGCCTGCTCCTGTGGAACTGGGTCGGCGACTACAAGGGTGCGTCGTTCGGCCCCGGTGAGGCGGCGTTCATCGCCCTGACCTACACGGGCAACCTGTTCCGCTCGTTCTGGGACACCACGCAGGGCGTGTTCGCGCACACCTGGAGCCTGTCGATGGAGGAGCAGTTCTACCTCGTGTGGCCGCCGGTGCTCGTGCTGCTGTTCGCGCTCCGGGCACGCCGGCGCTGGCTGCTCGCGGGCCTCGGTGCCGTCGTGGTCGGCGGGTCCGTCGCCGCGGGTCTGCTCTACCGCACGCCGAGCGGCAACGCGACGCCCGACGTGTACTTCTCCCCCGTGCTCGGCGTCGTGCCGCTCGCCACCGGCTGCCTGCTCGCGCTCCTGCTCGACGACGAACGGGTCCGGACGTGGGCGTCCGGTGTCGCCGGGCACGTCGCGACCTGGGGCGGGATCGTCCTGCTCGCCGTCGTGACGGCCTCGATCGGCGACGACTGGACCCAGCACGCGTCGACCTTCGGCGTCGTGCTGCCGCTGACCGGCCTGGTGTCGGCGGTGCTCATCGGCGGGCTCGTCTCGGTCCGGTCGCCGCTGTCGTCCGCCCTGGCGTGGACGCCGGTGTCGTGGTTCGGTCGGCGGGTGTCGTACTCGGCGTACCTGTGGCACCCGCTCGTGATCGCCCTGCTCGACCCGTTCGCGATCGGTCCGTGGGGCACCGTGTGGCTCGTCGGCGTCGCGCTGCTCGTGGCCGTCGGTGCCGCGTACGCGGTCGAGGTGCCCGTCGAGAAGGCCCGGAAGCGCGTCCGCGAGGCACGCCGGGCCGTGGCCGCCGACCGCGCCGGACGCGCCAGCGCCACCAGCTGACGCAGCCGCAGCCGCAGCCGCAGGCCGACCCAGCCATCACCTGACGCGGCCGCGGGTCGGCACAGTCATCGGCGGCTGACGCCCCGGACACCCGCCCGTCCGTAGGCTCGGGCCGTGACCACGGAGCAGACCGACGTCCTCGTCGTGGGCGGCGGCCCCGTCGGCCTGTCCGTCGGCGCACTGCTCGCCGCCGAGGGCCTCGACGTCCGGGTCTGGGAACGCCGGGACGCTCCGCCGTCCGGGTCCCGGGCGATCGGCATCCACCCGCCGTCGCTCGACCTGTTCGCGCGCCTCGGGGTCGCCGCACCGGTCGTCGCCGAGGCCGCCCTCGTCCGCCGCGGGATCGCCACGAGCCGCGGACGCACGCTCGGCACCCTGTCGTTCGACCACGTGTCCGGGACGCACCCCTACGTCGCCGCGCTCGACCAGCACCGGACCGAGACGATCCTGCGCGACCGGCTCGCGGCCCTCGCGCCGGGCGCCCTCCGCACCGGCACCGCCGCGACCGCGCTGCACAGCCACCGGGACCACGTCGACGTGCACGGTACGGGACCGGACGGCGCCCCGGTCTCCGTCCGGGCACGCTTCGTGGTCGGCGCCGACGGGGCCAGGAGCGCGGTGCGCGACCTGCTCGGCGTCGGGACCCACGGCCGCGACTACGGCGACCGGTACGTCATGGGCGACTTCGCCGACCCGGGCGGTACCCCCGCCGACACCGCGGTCGTCGACGTCGGCCCGGCTGGCGTCCTCGAGTCGTTCCCGCTGCCCGGCGGGCGCCGACGCTACGTCGCCCTGGTGCCCCACCACGACGAGGAGGCGACCACGCGCGCCCCGGACGGCGACGCGGCGGAGGCGGGACGGGCCTCCCGGCTGGCCGCCCTCGTGCGCGACCGCACCGGCGTCGCGCCGGACTCCGCGACCAGCTCGATGACGAGCGGCTTCCGGGTGCGGCGACGGACGGCGGACCGCGTCGGCGTCGGCCGCGTCGTGCTCGTCGGCGACGCCGCCCACGAGATCAGCCCGATCGGCGGGCAGGGCATGAACCTCGGGTGGCTGGACGCCGCGGCGCTCGCGCCGGTCCTGGCCGGGGCGGTGCGCTCCGGGAGCTCCGGGCCGTGGCCCCGGTACGCGGCGACGCGGCAGGCCGCGGCCGCGCGCGCGGCGCGGCAGGCGGAGGCGAACATGGCGGTGGGTCGGCCGGCCCGGGGGCTCGCGCTCGTCGGCCGGGAGGCGCTGCTCCGGTCCGCCCTGCGGCTCCCGACCGGCGGGCTGCTGGCCTCGGTCTACGCGATGCGGTGGGCCTGACGGGTCGCGTCCGCGCGCGGCCGGACGGCCCGCTCGGGACGGGCGCGACTCGTCGCCGTCGCTGTCGCCGTCGCCGGTCGTGCGGGTCGGGAGCCGATCGCTCCGTGCGGGGCCGGGCAGGGCTCCCCGGTCAGGCGACGAGCCGGGCGCCCGCGACGCCGAGCTCGACCACCAGGACGAGCGAGGACGCGATGACCAGCCGGAACAGCGCACGGGTCGGACGTCCGGCGAACACGAGTCGGACGCCCACTGCGGCCAGGACGACGACCACCACGGCGCCGACGACCGCGAGCGCGGCACCGACACCGCGCGCCGGTGCGTCCCCGAGGAGCTGTCCGCCGAGCACGAGCCCGGCCGCGACCACGAGCGCACCGAACGCGAGGGTCCCAGCACCGCGGAGCCCGAGCCGGTGCGGGAAGCCGCGCACCCCGGTCGCCGCGTCGTCGAGCAGGTCGGGCAGGACGTTCGTGCAGTGGATCGCGACGCCGAACACCGCACCCGTCGCGACCGCCCACCACGCCGGCCACGCACCACCGCCCGCGGCGACCGCGACCACCGGCAGGAGCCCGAACGCGACCACGAACGGCACGACGGACCACGGCGTCCGCTTGAGGCCGGCGTCGTACGCCCACCCCGAGGCGACGAGCACGACGTGGGCGACGGCGGCGACCGGGCCGAGGAACGCGCTGAGGACGACCGCGACGGCCGCCGTGGCGAACGCCGTCGTGCGGACGGTCGCGACGGGGACGAGACCGCGGGCCACCGGCTTGTCGCTCCGACCCACCGCGCGGTCGCGGTCGGCGTCGATCCAGTCGTTCGCGAGGCCGATCGACAGCTGCCCGGCGACGACGGCGAGCGCGACGAGGACGACGAGCCACAGCGGGTGCCCCACGGCCGCGGCGACCACCGCGGCCAGGACGGTCACGGTGACGGTCGGGCCGGGGTGCGAGGACGCGACGAGCAGCCTCGCGGTGGTCAGGGGGGCGGGTCGGCTCACCGCGCCCAGCGTAGAGCGGGGCGGCTGACCGGGTCCGCCGGCACGCGCCCCGCCGGGTGTCGAGAGGGCGCATGCCGGGACCGTCCTCGCGGGGTCAGGCCGCGGGGATGAGGCCGTTCGGGTTCAGCACGTACTTCGTCGCCGCGCCCTTGTCGAACTCCTCGTAGCCGCGCGGGGCCTCGTCGAGGCCGATCGCCTTCGCGTTGACGTTCTTCGCGATGCTCGTGCGGTCGTGCAGGATCGCCATCATGAGCTGCCGGTTGTACTTCATGACCGGGCACTGCCCCGTCGTGAAGGACAGCGACTTCGCCCAGCCGGTGCCGAGGCTGAGCGACAGGGCGCCCTTCTTCGCGGCCTCGTCGACGCCGCCCGGGTCACCGGTGACGTAGAGCCCGGGGATGCCGAGGGCACCACCAGCGGCCGTGACGTCCATGAGCGAGTTGAGGACGGTCGCGGGTGCCTCCTGGCCGGAGCCCGAGCCGTGGCCCTTCGCCTCGAAGCCGACGGCGTCGATGCCGCAGTCGACGAGCGGTTCGCCGAGGATCTGGTCGATCTGGTCCGCGGGGTCGCCCTTCGTCAGGTCGACGGTCTCGCAGCCGAACGTCCTCGCCTGGGCGAGCCGGTCGGCGTTCATGTCCCCCACGATCACGACGCTCGCGCCGAGCAGCAGCGCACCGGTCGCGGCGGCGAGTCCGACCGGTCCGGCACCGGCGACGTAGACCGTCGAGCCGACCTCGACGCCCGCGGTGACGGCGCCGTGGAACCCGGTCGGGAAGATGTCGGACAACATCGCGAGGTCGAGGACCTTCTCGAGCGCCTGGTCGCGGTCCGGGAACTTCAGCAGGTTCCAGTCGGCGTAGGGCACGAGGACGTACTCGGCCTGCCCGCCGACCCACCCGCCCATGTCGACGTAGCCGTAGGCACTGCCCGGGCGGTCCGGGTTGACGTTGAGGCAGATGCCGGTCTTGCGCTCCTTGCAGTTCCGGCAGCGCCCGCAGGCGATGTTGAACGGCACGGAGACGATGTCGCCGACCTTGATGAACTCGACGTCGGACCCGACCTCGACCACCTCGCCGGTGATCTCGTGCCCGAGGACGAGGTCGCTCGGGGCGGTCGTCCGGCCGCGGACCATGTGCTGGTCGCTGCCGCAGATGTTCGTCGCCACCGTGCGCAGGATCGCACCGTGGTTCACCTTGCGTCCGACGTTCGCGGGGTTGACCCCGGGTCCGTCCTTGAGTTCGAACGTCGGGTAGTCGGTCTCGATGACCTCGACCTTCCCCGGCCCCTTGTACGCGACTGCGTGGTTGCTCGCCATGTGATCCTCCTCGATCCTCGGCGGCCACCCGGTGTCCCCACCGGGACGTCGTCATCGTCGACGACGTCTCGGACAGTACGCCGCCGGGATCACCGTGCGGTGGCCGCGCGCAGGAGCGCGTCGACGAGGGCGACCTGGTCGAGACCGACGGCGGCGAACACGAGCGGCACCTGCGACCGTTCGGTGAAGCCCGGCGTGGTGTTCACCTCGTTGAGCACGACCCCGTCGTCGGTCACGAAGAAGTCGAACCGGGCGACCCCGGCGCACCCGAGCGCGTCGTACAGCGCCACGGCCGCCCCCGTCACCGCCGCCTGCTCGGCGGTCGACAGGCGCGCGGGGACGCGGAAGTCGGCCGTCCCGTCGTACTTCTGCTCCCGGTCGAACACGTGGTCCGCGGCGACCACGACCTCGAGCGGCGCCCCGGTGCGGAGCGTCCCGGTCGCGTCCCGGAACAGGGCGACGTCGACCTCGCGGCCGGAGACGAACGACTCGACGAGCACCGCGTCGCCCGCCGTCCGTGCGTGCCGGACGGCTGCGGCGACCCCGGCGGACCGCCGCACGACCGTGACGCCGTTGCTCGACCCGGCCGAGGTGGGCTTCACGACCCACGGCGATCCGGGCAGCGCCCGCACGGCGACGTCGACCTCGCGGTCGTCGGCCGTCCGGCGCACGAGCACACCCGGCGCGGTCGCGATGCCCAGCGCCTCGGCCACGAGCTTCGTCACCCACTTGTCCGCGGCGAGCGCCCCCGCCCGGACCGGCGAACCGACGACCGGCACGCCGATCATGTCGAGCAGCCCGGCGACCGCGCCGTCCTCGCCGTGGTCGCCGTGCAGGAGCGGGAAGGCGGCGTCGCAGGTGGTGATCGCGGCGACCGCGGCGGCGGCGGACAGGGGCGTCCCGTCCGCCGCGTGCCAGGAACCGTCGCGCCCGACCGTGAGCGCGACGGTCGCGGTGCCGCCGGCGCGGAGTGCCCGCTCGGCGGCGGCCGCCGACGCCAGGGAGACGTCGTGTTCGTCGTTCGCGCCGCCGCCGATGACGGCGACGCGGAGGTGGGAGTGGTCAGGCACGGTGGCCCTCCTGGTGGTGGATCGGGGAGCGGACGGACGGCGGGCGCCCGGACGGCGAGTGCTCGGACGGCACGGGGGCAGCGTCGTCTCCGCGGGGGTGTGCCGCGGAGTCGGCGTCGGCGCGGGTGGTGGTGCGGTGCACCCGGGCGACGCGCGTGCCGACCCGGGTGACGACCTCGTGCGGGATCGTGTCGGCCCAGGCCGCCCACTCCGCCACGGTCGGCACGGCGTCCCGGCCGACGGCACCGGTACCGGCACCCGCGCCGCTCGCCCGGGGCCCGAACACCGTGACGCGCTCGCCGGGCAGCAGCAGGTCGTCGCCCGTGTCGACGACGACGCTGTCCATCGAGAAGCGGCCGACGAGCGGGCGTCGCCGTCCCCGGACCCACACCACCGCGCGGCCCGAGGCGGCGCGGGGCAGCCCGTCGGCGTACCCGAGCGGCAGCAGCGCGGTGTTCGTGGGCCGGTCGGTCACGTGGTCGCCGCCGTACCCGATCCGGGTCCCGGTCGGCAGGGCCCGCGCGGACACCACGGTCGTCGTCAGGGTGAGCGTGTCGCGCAGGGCGGTCGTCGTGCCCGAGGGGTCGATCCCGAACAGTCCCGCGCCGACCCGGTGCAGGTCGAACCCGTCGGCGGCTCCGGTGATCGTCGCCGCGGTCGCCGCGAGGTGGCGCACGAGCGGGCCGAGCCCCCGTCGACGGGCGCTCCGGACGGCGTTCCGGAAGAGCAGCACCTCGCGGGTGTCCCGCCCGTCCCCGGGTCGGTCGGCCGAGGACATGTGCCCCATCACCCCGACGACCCGCAGCGCCCCCGTCCCCTGCAGCTCCCGAGCGAGCGCGCACAGCGCGTCCCACGCCGACGGCGGACAGCCCTCCCGTCCCATCCCGACGTCGACGTGCAGGTGGACGGCGGCGCGACGTCCGGTCCGGCGGGCGGCTCGCCCCACGGCGACGAGCGTCGCCGGGTCGGCGACGGCGAGCCCGACGTCGGCACGGAGTGCCGACGCGAAGTCGGCGTCCGGCGGGTTGAGCCAGCTGAGCACGGGCGCGCGGACGCCCCCGGCGCGGACCGCGAGTGCCTCGTCGACGCTCGTCACGCCGACGGAGCCGGCCCCCGCCTCCAGGACGGACCGCGCGACCGCGCCGTGCCCGAAGCCGTCGGCCTTGAGCACGGCCATCAGGCGTCCGCCCGTCAGGGCGGCGAAGTGGGCTGTGTTCGCCCGCACCGCGTCGTCGTGGACGAGCAGTTCGGAGACCGGCGCGGTCACCGCTGCATCCGCGGGTCGGCCGTCGGGTCCGCGTAGAGGCGGGGGCAGCCGGCCTCGGGCGCCTCGGGCCGGAGCTCGAAGTGCCACGCCTCGTTGTCGTAGACCTGGCAGAGCCCGTACCCGGCGCCGTGGTCCTGCAACCACTCGGCGGCGTCCCAGTCGCCGATGTCGATCGCCTCACCCCGGACGTGCAGCGATGTCTGCGGGGTCGAGACCCAGCGCGCGGCCTCGTCGCGGGAGCCGTACTCGGCCACCGCGTCGTCGAGCAGGCGTTCCTGCAGCGCGGCGGACCGCCAGCCGCTGTTCACCACGAAGCGGACGCCGTCCCCCTCGGCGTCGCGGGCGGCACGGCGGACGGCCTCGAGCAGGTCCGGGTCGAGCTTCGTCACGGCGGGCAGGTCGTCGTCGAACACCGAGGCGCCGGAGGGCACCTCACCGCCCGCGGGTCCGGTCGCGCCCTCCGTGCCGGCGGCACCGGCGCCGACGGAGGCGGCTCCCGGCCAGGACGGTCCGCCCGGGGCGGCGACGGCGAGCGCTCCCGCCACCACCGCGGCAGCCAGGACCAGCACGAGGACGACGACCAGGGGCAGCGCGCGGGCCCGACGCGGTCGGTGACGGACGGGGACCGGGGTGTGCAGGGAGTGGAGCATGTCGACCAGTGCAACGGGCCGGACGTCGCCGGAGCGTACGCGTTTCCACATACGCTCACGACACGTCCCGCCGCCTAGCATCGGGGTCGTGCGTGTACTGATCCTCGAGGACGAACCCCTGCTGGCCGGGGCGGTGCGGGACGGCCTGCGGCTCGAGGCGATCGCCGCGGACGTCGCGGCCGACGGGGACGCCGCGCTCGAGCTCCTCGCGGTGAACCGCTACGACGTCGCCGTGCTCGACCGGGACGTCCCGGGGCCGTCCGGCGACGAGGTGGCCGAGCACGTCGTCGCGACCGGGTCCGGCACGCCGATCCTCATGCTCACCGCCGCGGACCGGCTCGACGACAAGGCGTCCGGGTTCGCCGCGGGTGCCGACGACTACCTGACGAAGCCGTTCGAGCTGCGGGAGCTCGTGCTGCGGATCCGCGCGCTCGACCGGCGTCGTCCGGAGCGTCGGCCGCCCGTGCTCGAGGTCGCCGGGGTCCGGCTCGATCCGTTCCGCCGCGAGGTCTTCCGGGGCGGTCACCACGTCGCGCTGACCCGCAAGCAGTTCGCCGTCCTCGAGGTCCTGGTGCAGGCCGGGGGCGGCGTGGTCAGCGCCGAGCAGCTGCTCGAACGAGCCTGGGACGAGCACGCCGACCCGTTCACGAACGCCGTGCGCATCACCGTCTCGGCGCTCCGCAAGCGGCTCGGGGAGCCCTGGGCGATCGTGACCGTGCCCGGCGTCGGCTACCGGATGGACGTGCCCACGGCCGCGGACACGGCGGTCGACCGGGCTGCGGGCGTCGACGCGGGTCGTGCTGCGGACGGTCCCCCGCGGTGACGGACCGTCGCCCCGGGCCGAGCGTCCGCCTCCGCCTCGCGCTGAGCTACGCGGGCGTCGTCGTCGTCACGGCCGCCCTGCTGCTGACCGTGGTGTGGCTCTTCCTGCTCCGCTACGTGCCGGTCGGCAACCTCACGACCACCGGCGGGCACGTGCCGGACCGGACCGACCTGGTCCGCGCCTTCGTCCCGCCGGCAGTCTGGGCGTTCCTCGTGCTCGTCGTGCTCGGTGTCGTCGGCGGCTGGCTGCTCGCCGGCCGGGTGCTCGACCCGCTGCGGCGGTTGACCGAGGCCTCGCGGGCGGTGTCCTCCGGCGCGCTCGACCACCGCGTCGACCTGCCGGGGCGCCGCGACGAGTTCCGCGAGCTCGCCGACGCCTTCGACGGCATGGTCGCGCGCCTGGCCGCCGACGTCGCCGAGCAGCAGCGCTTCGCCGCGAACGCCTCGCACGAGCTCCGGACGCCGCTCGCCACGACGCGGGCCCTGCTCGAGGTCGCCGTCCGCGAGCCGGGCAACGACCCCGCGGCGGTGCTCGACCGGCTCCGCGTGGTGAACGAGCGGGCGATCGACCTGACCGAGTCGCTCCTGGTGCTGGCCCGCGCCGGTCGACGCGTGCCCGACCCGGAGCCCGTCGACCTGTCGCTCCTCGTCGAGGACGCCGTCGAGACCCTGCTGCCCCTGGCCGAGGCGCGCGGCGTCGCCCTGGACGCAGACGAAGACTCAGACGCAGACGCAGACGACGACCGCGACACCGACACCGCCGCGCACGTCCACACCGACGCGGCGTGGACGACGGGGTCGCCCGCGCTGCTCCTGCAGCTCGTGACGAACCTCGTGCAGAACGCCGTCGTGCACAACGTCGGACCGGGCGGGTGGGTGCGGATCCGGACGGGTGGGTCGTCGGCGGACGGCGGTGCCGGCACCGTGGTGCTGCTCGTCGAGAACACCGGCCCGCGGGTCCCGCGCGCGGTCCTGCCGACGCTGACCGAACCGTTCCAGCGTGCCGCGTCCCGACGCCGGGACGAGGACACCGGCGCGGGACTCGGACTCGCCATCGTGGCGGCGATCGTCGCGGCGCACGGCGGCGCGCTGACCGTGGACGCCCGGGACGGCGGCGGGCTCAGCGTCCGGGTGGCGTTGCCGTCG
Organism: Curtobacterium sp. MCBA15_004; assembly: GCF_001865055.2. Classification (NCBI taxonomy): domain Bacteria; kingdom Bacillati; phylum Actinomycetota; class Actinomycetes; order Micrococcales; family Microbacteriaceae; genus Curtobacterium; species Curtobacterium sp. MCBA15_004. The sequence continues at coordinate 2,950,249 of NZ_CP126266.1, forward strand.
GCGTCCCCGCCCGTGCGACCCCGGCAGCCGTAGCCCCGGCAGCGACCCGCCGCCCGCGCAGCAACCCCGACGCGAGCGCGATCCCGGCGAGGACGACGACCCCGCCCACCGGCTCGTTCCACCGCAGCGGCTCACCGAGCACGAGCACACCGAGTGCCACCCCGACCACCGGCGTCAGGTACGTCACGGTCGACGCGCGGCCCGCACCCCACGCGCCGACCAGGCGCGTGTTCCACGCGTAGGCCAGCCCCGTGCCCACGGCACCGAGCGCGACCATCGCGGCCACGATCCTCCAGTCCAGCCGCACCGGACCGGTCGCGACCACGGGCGCGACCACCAGCATGAGCAGCGCCGCCAGGCTGAGCTGCACGGTCGCGACGGTCGTCGGGTCCTGCCCGCTGCCGACGCCGAAGCGGCGGAGCCAGGCGAGACCGACGCCGTACGACGCCGTCATGCCGAGCAGGGCCAGCTGCCCGGGGACCGTCGCGAGCACGCGCGGGTCCCCGACGAGGTCCCACGGCCCGACCAGGACGAGCACCCCGACGATCCCGGTCACGATGCCGAGGACCTGTCGGCGGGACAGGCGTTCGGTCGGCACGAGCACCGCGAGCGCGAGCAGCGTCATGATCGGGGTCGTCGCGTTGTAGATGCTCGCGAGCCCGGACGGCACGGTCTGCTCCGCCCACGCCATGAGCGAGGACGGCACCGCGTTGAGGAACACCGCGACGACGAACAGGTGCCCCCACACGCGGCGGTCGCGCGGCCAGCGGCGACGGGTGACGAGCAGGATGCCGACCAGCGTCACCGCGCCGAGCACCGTGCGCACGGTGGCGACCTGCTGCGGGGCGAGGCCCTCGAGCCCGATCTTGGCGAAGAAGAAGCTGGAGCCCCAGGTCAGGGCCACGAGCACGTAGAGGAGGGCGTTCACGAGGGCTAGCATCGAGCACCGTCGGCGCATGTGTCGAACGCATGCGCCGCATACCCTCATGAGGAGGACACATGCCCGTCTCGATCCCGCAGGTCCGCGCCTTCGTCGCGACCGTCGACGCCGGCTCGTTCACGAGCGCCGCCACCGCGCTCGGCGTCGGGCAGTCGGCCGTCTCACACGCCGTGGCCGGGTTCGAACGCGAGGTCGGCGGCCCCGTCGTGCGCCGCGGCGGCGCCGCGGTCCCGACCGCGCTCGGCGAGCGGCTGCTCGCACACGCCCGCCAGGTGCTCACCTCGGTCGACGGCCTGGAGGCGGTGGTGCGGCCCGCCACGGCGCGCGGCACCGTGCGCCTCGCCGCGGTGCCGACGGTGTGCCAGGGCCTGCTCCCCCGCCTCCGCGAGCTGTGGTCGGTGACGCTGCCGGACGTCGACGTCCAGGTGTACGAGGGCGACGACGACGAGATGGCGGAGTGGTTGGAGGGCGGCACCGTCGACGCGGCCGTGCTCGTCGACCCGACGCCGGTGCCCGAAGGCGGGGTCGTCGTCGCGCGGGACGAGATGGCCGCGGTCGTCCGGCGGGACCACCCGCTCGCGGACACCGCGGCGATGACCCTCGACGACCTGCACGAGGACGGGCTCGTCGCGGGCGGCGGCGGGTGCGAGCACCAGATCGAACGGATGCACGAGCTCGCGGGGCAGCCCTTCCGGTGGGCGCACCGGGTGCGGGAGATGAGCACGATGTTCGGGATGATCCAGCGCGGCGAGGGGGTCTCGATCGTCCCGTCACTCGGGCGGGTGATGCTGCCCGAGGACCTCGTGATGCTGCCGGTCGCGCCGCGGTACGAGCGGACGCTGGTGCTGAGCGGGCCCTCGACGCGGGCGTGGCACCCGCTGGCGCGGGCCCTCGTCGACGCCGTGTGACGTCGCCGGCGGCACCGGTGCCGACGCCCGGACATCTCCGACCTTCGGCCGATCCGGCGACCGCCCGGTCCTTCCTAGGCTCGGGGGCATGACCGCGACCGTGCTCCCGCCACCCGCGCCCCTCGGACGACGGGTGTGGGCGCAGACCTGGCGGGTGCTCGTCGCCCTCGTGGCCGGCTTCACCGCGTTCGGCCTGATCTGGCCCGAGCTCGACACGTCGTCGTGGTCGGAGGCACGGCTCGGCATCGGGCTCCTCGGGGACGTCACGGCCGGGGTCGTCGCACTCGTCGTGTACTGCTTCCGCCACCGCGCGCCGCTGTTCGTCACCCTGGCGGTGATCGGCCTCAGCACCGTGTCGACGTTCGCCGCGGGCACCGCCGTGCTCGCGCTCGTCTCCCTCGCCACCCGGCGCCGTGGGGTCGAGATCGCGGTGGGCAGCGCGGCGATGCTCGTCACCGGGCTCGTCGGCGAGCAGCTCGTCTTCCCGGGCGGTGACGTGCCGCTGTGGCAGACCACGCTGGTGTCGGTCGTCTTCCTCGCACTCGTGGTCGTCGTGGGCGTGGCGATCGGGCAGCGCCGAGCGCTCGTCCAGTCCCTCCGGGAGCGGGCCGCCCTGCTCGAACGCGAACAGGCCGTGCGCGAGGACCGTGCGCGCGAGCAGGAACGCGCGCACATCGCCCGCGAGATGCACGACGTGCTCGGCCACCGGCTCTCGCTCGTGGCCCTGCACGCCGGCGCGCTCGAGTTCCGCGGCCGGTCGCTGTCGCCGGACGACACCGTCGAGGCCGCGGGGATCGTCCGGGCCGAGGCGCACGCGGCCCTGACCGACCTGCGTGACGTGCTGGGGGTCCTGCGCGACCCCGCCGGTCGCGACACCGACGACCCGACCGGCACCGCGCCTCCGCAACCGACGCTCTGCGACGTGCCGGCCCTCGTCGACGAGGCCCGCGCAGCCGGTGCGACCGTGACCTGCACGGTCGCCGAGGGTGCCTGCGCCGCCGGGGAGACCGTCGGCCGGCACGCGTACCGGATCGTCCAGGAGGCCCTGACGAACGCCCGCCGGCACGCCCCGGGCCAGCCGGTCACGGTGTCGATCGCGGTGCTGCCGACCCCGGCGCTCCGGGTCACGGTGACCAACCCGACGCTGCCCGGGGACCGCGGGCACGACACCGACGGCGGCGGGCACGGGCTGCGCGGCCTCGCCGAGCGGGCGCGGCTCGTGGGCGGCTCGTTCCGCGCCGACGTCGACGCCGCCGGCGTCCACACGGTCGAGGCGGTGCTCCCGTGGACGGCGTGACCGCGCCGGTCCGCGTGGTGCTCGTCGACGACGACCACCTCGTGCGCGCCGGGCTCCGGCTGCTGCTCAGCGGCGACGACGGTGTCGACGTCGTGGGCGAGGCCGGCGACGGCGTCGAGGCCGAGCAGGTCATCGACGCGGTCGAGCCGGACGTCGTGCTCATGGACATCCGGATGCCGCGCTGCGACGGGCTCGCGGCGACCGAGCGGGAGCTCCGGAAGCGGCCGGAGCTCGCCGTCCTCGTGCTCACCACCTTCCAGGGCGACGACATGGTCCTCGGCGCCCTGCAGCGCGGTGCGCGCGGGTTCCTGCTGAAGGACACCCCGCCGCAGGAGCTCGTCGCCGCGATCCACGCGGTCGCCGCCGGCCGGTCGACGCTGTCGCCGTCGGTGCTCGACCGGGTGATCGCCTTCGCCGCGGGCACCGGGAACGCGACCGGTCCCGGGAGCGGCCCCGCCGACGAGTCCGGTAGACCCGGGGACGGCCGCGCCGCGGGAGGCGCTCTGCCGGACGCGAGCGAGGAGCGCCGGCTGATGGCGACGCTGACCGACCGGGAGCGCGAGGTCGCGGTCGCCGTCGCGAACGGAGCCTCGAACGCCGAGATCGCCGCGGACTTGTTCGTCGGACTCGCCACCGTGAAGACCCACATCGGGCACGTCTACGACAAGTTCGGGGTCGACAACCGGGTGCAGTTGGCGCTCATCGTGCACGCCGCCCAGCGCTGACGAGCCGGGGCGACGAGCCGAGCTGACGAACCGGCACGAGTCGGGCGCGACGACCCGGGGGCGGTACCGAGCCGCCGGGCAGGCGCGACCGGCAGGATGGGGCGATGCCCGCGACGCACGTGAAGACCTTCACCGACCCGGACGAGGCCACCGCCGAGGCCCTCGGACTCGAGTGGCTCGCCGAGGCCGAGGACGCCGGCGGCACCCGGATCGCCCGTGTGCTCGCCCACCCGGAGCCGACGGTCCTGCACCTCGAGCGCATCACCGACGGCGTCCCCGACCGCGGCCAGGCGGAACGCTTCGGCCGGTCCCTGGCGCACACCCACGCCGCGGGTGCGACGCACTGGGGTGCCCCCGCACCGGGCTTCCCGTCCGGACGCGGGATGCGCGTCGGGCGGTCCCGGACACCGTTCGTCCCCGCCGCCGAGGTGCCCGCGAGCTGGGGCGAGTTCTTCGCCGAGTACCGCATCCGTGACTTCGTCCGCCGCATCGTCGACCGTGGTGGGTTCGACGGTGCCGAGGCGGCGGTGTTCGACCGGGTCGCCGACCGGGTCGCGGACGGGACGCTCGGCTCCCCGCAGCCCGCGCTCGTCGGCGACGGACCGGCCCGCCTGCACGGCGACCTCTGGGCGGGCAACGTGCTCTGGCCCACCGACCGGAGCGAGCCGACCGGCGCGGTGCTCATCGACGCGACCCCGCACGGCGGCCACGCCGAGACCGACCTGGCCCTGCTGGCGCTGTTCGGGCTGCCGCGTCTCGAGACGGTCCTGGCCGGCTACGACGCCGAGTCGCGGTTGGCCGACGGCTGGCAGGAACGGGTCGAGCTGCACCAACTGGCGCCGCTGCTGCTGCACGTGTTCCTGTTCGGCGGCTCCTACGCCGACGACGCCCTGCGCGCCGCCCGCCGCTACGCCTGACCCGGTCGCAGGCCGGTTCCGGCCCGCCGTCCGGACTCCGCCTGACCCGGTCGCCGGTCGGCTCCGGCCCGCCGTCCGGACCCCGCGCACGTCCGGCGGCCGGCGAGGCCCGAGGTCGGACCGCCGGTCCCGCTCCCCCGCTGACGCAACCGGTGCACGATCCCCGGGGAACGGGCACCGGGATCGTCAGCAGCTCCCCCACGGCTCGGTGCCCGGCCCGGCGTGGGGCCCGCTCGGGCCGGGCACCGGGCGTCGACCGGCGACCGCGGCGCACCGCGACGCGCCCGCCGGGGCCGAGCCGCGGTGCACCGCAGCGCGCCCGCCGGAGCCGACCCGCGCCTCCCGTCCGGTCGGTCTGTTGCGTGCGCGGTATACCAACCCGTAGCATCGGCTCACCCCACCCCACCGGGCCCGGCCGCCACCAGACGGTCTGCCCACGGCGAGCGCTCCACCGATGCAGCCTGGCCGACCGCTGCCGGCACTCGTTGCACTGGATCCGCTCGTGAACCCCTCCCCCTTCGGCCTGTACGACCCTGCTCGCGAGTCGAGCGACTGCGGCGTCGGCTTCATCACCCGTCTCGACGGCACCCCGAGCCACGACGTCCTGGTGAAGGGCGACGAGGCGCTCTGCTCGATCCCGCACCGCGGCGGCAAGTCCGCCGAGGGCGTGGGCGACGGCGCGGGTGTCAGCATCGACCTGTCCGTCGAGTTCTTCAGCGCGATCACCGGGCAGGCCCTGCGCGCCGGGCACTTCGGCGTCGCGAACTGCTTCGTGCCGAGCGACCCCGACGAGCGTGCCGACGCCGAACGGCTCGTGACCGCGGAGCTCGACCGCCAGGGCTTCGAGCTGCTCGTCGTGCGCGACGTCCCGGTCGACCACTCCGTCGCCCGTCCCGAGGCCGAGCGGTACCAGCTGCCGATCGTGCAGTGGGTGTTCCGCGCCCCGGAGGACTGGGCCCGCGCCGACGTCGACGCGGCCGCGAACCGAGCGCTGCTCGCGATCGAGGCGGTGTCCTACGCCCGGGCCACCGAGGCACGCGCCCCGCACGCCGCCCTGTACCCGCTGTCGCTCAGCGCACGCACGCAGGTGCTCAAGGGGCGCCTGAACTCGGGCGAGGTGATCGGGTACTTCACCGACCTGCGCGACCCGCGGCACTCGGTCCGGACGCTGTACTTCCACACGCGCTTCTCGACGAACACCGAGCCGCACCCGACGATGGCCCAGCCCTTCCGGCTGATGGCGCACAACGGCGAGCTGAACACCGACCGCAAGAACCGCCTGTCCGACGAGGCCTCGGCCCGGGCCCGCACGCGCAGCATCGTGCGTCCGCCCGGCCAGTCCGACTCGAGCCGGCTCGACCAGACCCTGCAGAGCCGGGTGTTCGAGGACGGCCTGGACATCGTCGAGGCCGTCGTGACCCTGATGCCGCCGGCGTGGGAGAACGACCGCACGCTGAGCCCGGCGGTGCGGGACATGCTCGAGTACCACTCACTGTACGAGGAGAAGAACGACGGCCCGGCCGCCGTGATCTTCAGCGACGGCGACGTCGTCGGCGCCCGCCTCGACCGGCTGGGGCTCCGCCCGCTGCGCACGGTGCAGACGGACGAGTACCTCATCGTGGCGTCGGAGAGCGGCCAGGTGTCGTTCGACGCCGACACCGTCGTGCACCGCGGCCGCATCGAGGCCGGCGGGATGCTCGTCGTGGACCACCGCACCGGCGCGGTCCTGCGCACCGACGAGGCCCTCGAGCTGCTCGCCGCCCGGAAGCCGTACGGCGCGCTGCTGGACGCCGCCCGGGTCGACCTCGACGCGCTGCCCGCGCCCGACTACGACCGCGGCGCGAGCACGCTCGGCTACGACGGCGACCTGTCGCTCGCGGGCCGCTACGTGGCGTACTCGCTGAACCAGGAGAGCTTCCGGTTCATGCTCGACCCGATGCTCGCGACCGGATCGGAGCGCATCTCGGCGATGGGCTACGGCACCGCGATCAACGCGCTGAGCGACACCGAGGGCGGCATGGCGAAGTACTTCTCGCAGCGCTTCGCCCAGGTGACGAACCCGCCGCTCGACTCGATCCGCGAGGCCGACGGCATGTCGATGCGGGTCGCCCTCGGCGCCAAGCTCGACGCGCACGCCAGCGCGGGCTCCCCGGTCACCGACGGCACCGGCACCGCCCCCACCCGCCAGATCGTCGTGCAGTCCCCCGTGCTCGGCCACCTCGACATGGTCCGCCTGCGTGACCAGACCGTCGTCCCGCTCGAACGCTTCGACATGCTCTACGTCCCCGTGCTCGGCGACGAGCAGGCCAACGCCGCGGCCGTCCGCTCGGCGGTCGACGCGCTGTGCGACGCCGTCGAGGCGTTCGCCCGCACCTCGGGCGGCATCGCCGTCCTGACCGACCGCGCGGTGTCGTCGACCCACGCCCCGCTCCCCGTGATCCTGGCCGTCGCCGCGGTCAACCAGCGGCTCATCGAGACCGGCCTGCGCCTGCGGCTGTCGATCGTCGCCGAGTCCGGGCAGCTGCCGTCGTCGCACCACGTCGCGACCGCGCTCGGCTTCGGCGCCTCGGCCGTGTACAGCCTGTCGGCACGACTGCGTGCGGAGGAGCAGTACCCCGCCGAGGCCGCCCCCGCCGGCGAGGTCACCGCGACCGACCTGGCGCTGCAGCGGTTCCGGAAGGCCGCCGAGAAGGCCCTCGCGAAGACCATGGGCCGCGTCGGGCTGTGCACCGCCGAGAGCTACATCGGCGGCGCGTTCTTCGAGCCGAACTACCTCGACACCGGCGACGACCTGTTCGCGCGGGTGTTCCCGTACATGCAGGCACCGGTCGGCGGCGTCGGCTTCGCGCGCATCGCCCAGGCCGCGACGGACTGGCACGAGCGCGCACGATCGGTCGCATCGGCGGCCCAGGTCCCGCTCCTCGGGCTGTTCAAGGAGCGCTCGGACGGCGCGGGCCACTCGTTCGGCGTCGCGAGCGTCCGCGGCTTCGGCGGCATGACCGAGGAACGCCCGGCGTTCGAGCGCGCGGGCGACTCCGAGGCGCTGCGCCTGCTCACCCTCGGGCAGCTCGACGACGCCTTCGGCACCACCGACAGCGCGTACCGCCACACCGGGTACGACCGGCTGAGCGACGCCGAGGTCGACGCGCACCGGATCACCCCGGGCTACGTGTCGTTCCTGCAGACCACGCACGACGAGCGCTCGCGTCGCCCGGCCGCGCTCCGCGACGTGCTCGCGCTGCCCGCCGACGTCACCGGCATCGACACCGCCGAGGACTTCGCACGCGAACTCGGCCGCTTCTCGACGAGCGGCAACGCGAGCATCACGGTGCGCGGGCTGTCCGGCTCGCGTCCGGCGTCGTCCGACGGTCTGCCGGGAGGCGCGGCCCGCTTCCGCCTGGAGCTCACCTCGACGGGACCCACGGGTGCCCTGCGCCACACGGCCCTCGCGGACGGGCTCGCGCTGCTGCACCCCGGCCAGGTCGCCGTCGACACGGTCGACGACGAGCACGTGACGCTACGCGCCACGGGCGGCGCGGCCGCCCTGCTCGCCCTGCTGCAGAGCGCCCCCGCGAGCGTCGACCTCGACGAGGTCCAGCCCGCCCACGAGGTCACCCGCACGCTGGCGTCCGGCGCGATGAGCCACGGTGCCCTCGTCGCCGCGGCGCACGAGGCGGTCGCGCACGGCACGAACATGGTCGGCGGCATGTCGAACTCCGGCGAGGGCGGCGAGCACCACACCCGCTACGGCACCATCCGCGGCTCCCGGATCAAGCAGTTCGCCTCCGGGCGCTTCGGCATCTGGGCCGGGTACCTCGCCGACCCGATGCTCGAGGAGCTCGAGATCAAGATCGGCCAGGGTGCGAAGCCCGGCGAGGGCGGCCAGCTGCCCGCGCCGAAGGTCACGGTCGACATCGCCGCGGCGCGCGGTGGCACCCCGGGCGTCGAGCTGATCTCGCCGCCGCCGCACCACGACACGTACTCGATCGAGGACCTCGCGCAGCTCATCCACGACTGCAAGGCCGCCCGCGTGCGCGTCGTCGTGAAGCTCGTGTCCTCCGAGGGCATCGGCACGATCGCGGTCGGCGTCGCGAAGGCCGGCGCCGACGTCATCAACGTCGCGGGCAACACCGGCGGCACGGGTGCCGCGGCCGTCACGAGCCTGAAGTACGCGGGGCGCTCCGCCGAGATCGGCGTGGCCGAGGTGCACCAGGCCCTCGTCGCGAACGGCCTGCGGCAGAAGGTCACGCTCCGCTGCTCGGGCGCCCACCAGACCGGCTCCGACGTCGTCACGAGCGCCCTGCTCGGCGGGGACTCGTTCGAGTTCGGCACGACGGCGCTCATGATGCTCGGCTGCGTGATGGCGAAGAACTGCAACGTGAAGTGCCCGGCGGGCCTGACCACGAACCCGGAGGCGTTCGAGGGCGACCCGCGCGCGCTCGCGCAGTACCTGCTGAACATCGCGCACGACGTCCGGCAGATCCTGGCCCGCCTCGGCCTGCGGTCGCTCCGCGAGGCCCGGGGGCGCACCGACCTGCTCCAGCTCCTCGACCACCCGGCGAGCGTCGGGCGGCTCGACGTCCGCGGCCTGCTCGCCCGGGTGCCCGAGAAGGTCGTCACCGACCCGGAGTACCTCGAGAAGGACTACCGCACCGACGACGCCCTCATCGAGCAGGTCCGCGCCGCGTTCGTCGAGGGGCACGAGGCCGCGCTGACGATCGACGGCGTCCTGCTCGGCAACGCGGACAAGTCCGTCGGCGGCCAGCTCGGCATCGACCTCGAGCGCGTCCTGAACCACGAGCTGCGGGGCGTCGACCTGTCGGCGCACCCCGCGGTCACGACGGACGACCGTGGTCGCCGCCGGCTCGTCGACGGCGCCCTCACGGTGCGCACCTCCGGCTCGGCCGGGCAGTCGTACGGCGTCTTCACGAACGACGGCACGACCCTCGAGCACACCGGCACCGCGAACGACGGCGTCGGCAAGAGCCAGTCCGGCGGCCGCATCGTCGTGCGTGCGCCCGGCGGCGGCAGCGCCGAGCGGGGCGGCAACGTCCTCGTCGGCAACTTCGCGCTGTTCGGCGCGACCGGTGGCCGCACGTTCGTCGAGGGCGAGGCCGGCGACCGGTTCGCCGTCCGCAACTCCGGCGCGACCGCGGTCGTCGAGGGCCTCGGCGACTTCGGTTGCGAGTACATGACCGGTGGCGCGGTGTTCAACCTCGGCGGCTTCGGCAAGGGCCTGGGCAACGGCATGTCCGGCGGGTTCCTGTACCAGTACGACCCGACCGGCCGGGTGACCGAGCGGGCGAGCACCGACTCGCTCCTGGTGTTCCCCGTGACCGAGACCGCACGCGGGGCGTTCCACGAGGCGGCCGCCCGGCTGCTGCTCGAGTGGCACCTCGAGGCCACCGGTTCGGCACGCGCCGAGCAGCTCCTGGCCGACTGGGACACCACCCGCACGCACGTGTACGTCGGCATGCCCCGGGCGCTCCTGCTCAGCCAGGACGCGGACGAGATCCTCGCGGCGGCGACCCGCACGGAGCTCCTCGACGAACTCGCGACCTCGGTCGCGACGGACAAGCTCCGTGCGTTCAAGACCGACTACCGCGACCGGCGCACGGTGCTCGACGGCCGCGCCCCCGCGCTCGGCGACCAGGGCGGTGACACGTTCTCGCTGCTGTCGTCGTACACGGTGCTCGCGGTCGCCCAGGACGTGGCGCAGGAGCGGGTGCCCGGCGCCGCCCCGGCCGACCCGCGGGTCACCGAGGCCGTCCGGAACCTCGTCCTGACCGAGGACTTCCAGGTGAAGCAGCGCGTGGTCAAGTACCTGCGCGCGACCTTCGAGTCGTTCGCCGACGACGAGCTCGCCACGCTCATCGCCGTGAAGCGGCTCGACGACGCCAAGCGCGCGCTGACGCAGCGGAACAACCGCAGCTCGGACGCGCCCGGGACCACGGGGTGGATCATGCACCAGAACGCCAAGAACGCCGGACGGGTCCGCGCGGCCCGGTTCGACGAGCTGCTCGCGACCGCGGCCCTCGACGACATCGCGCGCCGGGCACCGCAGGCACCGGTGGAGGTGGGCGCGTGAGCACGCTCCCCCCGACCGGGTCCCTGATCCCGGTCGACGCCCCGTTCTCGGCCGCCCAGGAGTCCTGGCTCGCGGGCTTCATCGCGGGGGTCGCGGCCGCGGGGCGCCGGTCGACCGCGCCCGCACCGACGACCACGGTGGACGTGCTCTTCGGCACGCAGACCGGCAACGCCGAGCTGCTCGCCGACCAGCTCGTCGCCGGTGCCGTCGCCCGCGGGCTCGGCGGCCGGGCCACCGCGCTCGACGACGTCTCGCCCGAGCAGCTCGCCGACATGTCCCACGTGCTCGTCGTCACCTCGACGTACGGCGAGGGCGAGATGCCCGACAACGCCGGTCTGTTCTGGGAGGCGCTGCAGGCGAGCACCGTGCCCCGGCTCGAGGGGCTGCAGTACGCCGTGCTCGGGCTCGGCGACACGAGCTACGACGAGTTCTGCCAGGCCGGCAAGCTCCTCGACACCCGCCTCGAGCAGCTCGGCGCGACACGGATCCACGACCGGGTCGACTGCGACGTCGACTTCGAGGACCCGGCCGAGCTCTGGACGGCTGCCGTCCTCGACCGCGTCGCCGCCCAGGCGGGAGCCACCGGCGCCGCTGCCGGCGCGACCACCGGGGTCGGCGCGACCACGACCGCGACCGCAGCCGGCGGGGCGGGGGCGAGCCGCGCCTCCCGGCCGGGTGCGCAGTGGACCAAGCGCACCCCGTACCGTGCGCCGCTCGTCGTGAACCGCCTGCTCAGCGCACCGGGCAGCGCCAAGGAGATCCGCCACCTCGAGTTCGACCTCGGCGACTCGGGCATCGAGTACGCGGCCGGTGACGCCCTGGCCGTCGTCCCGCACAACGACCCGGCGCTCGTCGACGAACTGCTCGACCACCTCGGCGCCGACGGCTCCGCGGACGTCGACGGCCGCCCGCTCGCCGAGGTCCTGCGCGTCGACCGCGAGGTCAGGACCCCGTCGAAGGACCTGGTCGCCGACCTCGTGCAGCGCGCGCCGGCGTCCGAGCTCGCCGCGGTCGTGGCGCACGGCGACAAGCAGGAGCTGGACCGGTGGCTGTGGGGCCGCGACGTCCTCGACCTGCTCCGGGACGCGGGTCCCGCGGCGCCGACGCTCGAGGAACTCCTGCCGAACCTGCGCGGACTGCAGGCGCGCCAGTACTCGATCTCGTCGAGCCCGCTCGCCCACCCGGGCCGGGTCCACCTGACCATCGCGAGCGTGCGGTACGGCGACGCCCACCGCACCCACCACGGCGTCGCCTCGACGTACCTGGCGGACCGTGTGCGGGCGGACGGCGAGGTCGGCGTGTACCTGCAGCCGAACGCCGCGTTCGGGGTGCCCGCCGACGGCGACGCCCCGATGGTGATGATCGGTCCGGGCACCGGTATCGCGCCGTTCCGCGGGTTCCTGCACGAGCGTGCCGCATCCGGGGCGCGGGGTGCGAACTGGCTGTTCTTCGGCGACCAGCACCGCGCGACCGACTTCGTGTACGAGGACGAGCTCACCGACCTGCAGGAGCGCGGCGTGCTCGACCGCCTCGACCTGGCGTTCTCGCGCGACCAGGCCGAGAAGGTCTACGTGCAGACGCGCATGCGGGAGCAGGCGGCGGAGCTGTACCGCTGGCTGGAGGACGGTGCGTCCGTGTACGTGTGCGGCGACGCCTCGCGGATGGCGAAGGACGTCGAGCAGGCGCTGCTCGACGTGATCGCCGCCGGTCGGGGGCGCGGCGTGGACGACGCGCTCGCGTACCTGGCCGACCTGCGCCGCGCGAAGCGGTACGTGCGCGACGTGTACTGAGCGGGGCCATCACCCCTGCGGCGCCACCCTGCCCCGGGGCGCGACGGCTCGGACCCAGGGCACCCCCGGGGCCGCCCCCGATGCGGCGCGCTGCGCTCAGCGGGTCGGCAGCCCCGGCAGCGCGGCGATCCACCCGCCGACCTGCGCGTCGAACCACGCCGCGTCGAGGTTCCGCTCCCACGCGTGCTCGGCCGACCCGCTCACCGCCAGGGTCACCCGGTCGGGGTGCGCGGCGGCGAAGTCCTGGCTCACCGTGAACGGCACGGTGCGGTCGCCGTCGGAGTGCACGAGCAGGGTCGGCGGCAGCGGCGGCGGCACCCGCAGCCACGACAGCGCGCGGACGTCCACCGGCCGCCGCAGTCCCACGACGCGGTGCAGCCCGGGCGTGCGCATCGCGGCGAGGGCGGCGGACACGACGGCACCGGGCACGGGGGTGCGGGCGGCCTGGAAGCGGACGGCGGCCTCCCAGTCGAGCGCCGGCGCGACGAGCAGCACGCCGACCACCAGGTCGCGGTGTGCCGAGCGCAGGAGCAGCTCGTGCGTGACGGTCGCGCCCATCGACCAGCCGACCAGGACGATGCGCCGTGCACCGTTCGCGACCGCGTGGTCGAGCGCGGCCTCGACGTCGACCCACTCCCGGGCACCGAGGTGGGACGCCCGCCCCTCCCACGGGGCCTCGCCGTCGCCGCGGAACGAGGGGACGATCGAGGTCCACCCGGCCTCGAGCGCGGCCGGGACGGTCCGGAGCGCGGTGACGCGGGTGGTCCGGATGCCGTGCACGTGCACGGCCCAGGTCGACGCGGCGTCGTCGTCCGGACGGGCCGGGCGGACCACCCACGCGGGGGCGTCGCCGAGCGGCGTCGGGATCGCGACCTCGGACCAGTCGACCGCCATCGCCGCCGGGTCCGGGTGCACGTGCCCGCTCCACCGGATCCGGTCGGACACCGCACCCGTCGTCCGGACCACGGCGCGGCGCACGGTGCCCGCGGTCTCGTCGACCTCGAGCACGGGTCCGACGGTGGTGTGCCCGTCGCCGTCGTGCCACAGGCCGTACTCGCCGGGCCGGAGCGTGTCGGGCGTCAGCGGCAGCTGCACCGAGTCGGCGTCCGCCGAGAGCACGGGCGTCCAGCGGTCCCGCCCGGGCAGCACGATCTTGCCGACCACGGCCCGCAGGCCCAGCAGGGCGCCGACCACCACGAGCACCACCAGGGCGACGAGCACCCACACCACGACCGTCATGCCGTCATCCTCCGATGTTCCGTGCGAGCACCCGCTCCGCGGACCGCACGTGGGCGAGCTCGCCCGGGTCGATCGACCGTCCCTGCACCTCTGCGTCGCGGATCGCGATGACGAGGTCGTACGTCCGCACCCGCAGGTCCGCGCGGCGTTCGACCGGCCGCAGCCCGTGGTGCCGCACGACGCGGGCGAGCCGCCGGTGGTGCCGGCCGAGCCGCAGGTCGCGCACCCACCGGCGCACCGTGAACGAGGCCATGCCGACCACGACGAGCACGATCCCGAGGTAGAACGGCGGGTCGAAGGCGAACCGCAGCACGTCGCGGACCCCGGCCGGGAACAGGCCGAAGTGGTCGGCCGTCAGCGACACGACCTCCTCGACGCTCGCCGCGGTGACGAGGACGAGCCCGACCCGGAAGACCCCGAGCGCGCCTCGGCCGGTCGGCATCCCGCGCACGAGCGTCGTCACGGTGATCGCCGCCACGCAGGCCATGTACACCGAGGCGTACAGCCACATCGCGGTCTGGTCGATGCCGAGCACGATGAAGTGGAACGCGGTGGTGCCGCGGTCGGTGATGCAGGCGAAGGGGATCGCGAACGCGGCGACCATCGCCAGGAGCGCGAGCGGGTGCGCGAGGAGCGGTCGTCGCGGCAGGTCGCCCGTCGCGGCGCGGAGCATGAGCCAGAACGCGGTGGTCGCGCACACGTTCTGCACCAGGTTGACGACGTTCGTCCCGCCGAGCCACCCGTCGAGCACGGTCTGCGGCACCACGCTGCCGAGGGTCAACAACCCGAGGGCACCGACGCCCGTCGCCGCCCAGGCCGCACGGCCGCGGGGGTTCCGCCGGACGGACGGCGTCCGCGCCACGAAGATCAGGGCCGCGCACCAGAAGGTCGCGGCGTGCAGGGCACCCATCAGCCGTAGGCCCGCTCGTCGGACGCGCCCGCACCCGCACCGAGCAGCACGGTCGCGACCTCGTAGGCGAACCGCTCGGCGAAGTGCTCGTCGTCCCCGGAGACCCGCGCGAGCCCGGCACCGGCGTGGCCGGCGTGCGGCGCTGGGGTCCTGTCGACGTCCCGCTGGCACACGTTCGTCCCGCTGGCGAGGGCGGCGACCGCGGTCGGGGTCGGCGCTCCGGCGTCGCCGTGCACGAGGTGGCCGAGTTCGTGCAGCACGCAGTGCATCCGGTACAGCGGCGGGACGGCGGCCGGCACGAGGACGAGGTTCTCGTGCGGCGCCTGCGACACCAGGGCGGTCAGGCTCCCCCACGACGGCCCGTCGACGTCGACGACCCGCGTCGGGCGGCCGACGGTGCGGGCGACCGCGGCGACCACGTCGTCGAGTCGCGGGGCCCGCGGCAGCGTGCGCACGAGGTCGGCGACCACCGCCGTCACGTCCCGCTCGGCCATCGACTCCCCCTCGTCCCGCGGACAGCCTAGCGGCGCGGTGGGGCGGACCGGGCGGACGCCGGTCGCGGCGACCGGACGACGGACGGGAGGCGCGGTGCCGTCCAGCACCGCGCCTCCCGTCCGTCGTCAGGTCGCGTCCACCGCGACCTGCCGCACTCAGTCCTGCGCGACCGCCTCGTAGTGGCGCGCGCCACCGCGGACGCCCGCGAAGCGGAACGGTCCGGCGGTCACGCGCGGACGCTCGACGTCCTCGCTCGTCGCCGCACCCGCGGCGTGCAGGGCGCGGTACTCGTCGACGGTCAGCCGCACGCGGGACCCGAGCACCTCCTGCACCCGGCCGGCACGGCGGTGCTGCTGGTGGTCGGGCCGCACGATGCCGGTCATCAGCTCGCCGACGCTGCCCGAGCCGTAGCTGAACATCGCGATCCGCTGCCCGGCGAGGTCGTCGTCCAGGTCGAGCAGCGCCGCGAGCCCGATCCAGATCGACGCCGTGTACGTGTTGCCGGTCTGCTTGTTGTACGTGAAGCCGATCGCGAGCTCGGACTCGTCGAAGGGCTCACCGACGTGCTGCGTGAGCTTCCGGTGCGCCTTGATCGCCATCTTCGTGAACGGCTGGTGGTGCACGAACCGGGCGATGTCGCCGAAGGCCGGACCGCCCTGCGCGGCGAGGTCGTCCCACGCGCCGATGAAGGCGTCCACGTAGGCGCTGACCGACAGGCGGCCGTCGACGAGCGCGGTGGAGCGGTCGTTCGGCCGCCAGAAGTCGTCGACGTCCGCGGTGAAGACCCCGGCGGCCGGTTCGATCTCGATGAGGTCGGGGTCGGCCGACACCAGGATCGCGGCGGCGCCGGCACCCTGCGTCGGCTCCGCGGCGGTGTCGACGTCGTAGCGCGCGACGTCGGCGGCGATCACGAGCACGCGCTCGTGCGGTGCGCGCGCGACGATGCCGAGCGCGAGCTGCACCGCGGCGGTCCCGCCGTAGCAGGCCTGCTTCAGCTCGACGACGCGGACGCCCTTCGGCAGCCCGAGCAGGCCGTGCACGAACACACCGGCCGCCTTCGACTGGTCGACGCCGGACTCGGTCGCGAACAGCACGGTGCGGATGCCCTCGACGCCGTGGCGGTCGATGACCTCCTTCGCGGCGGCGGCGCCCATCGTGACGATGTCCTCGTCCGGGGCGGGCACGCTGAAGGCGTCCTGGCCGATGCCGACGTGGTACTTGGCCGGGTCGACGCCGAGGCGCTCCGCCAGGTCGTCGAGCTCGAGCACGTGGTGGCCCGTGGCGATCGCGATGTCGTGGACGCCGACGGACAGCGACTGCTGCGTGGTCATGCTGCACCTCCTGCAGGTCGGGAGCCACGGCGTTCCATCGCGACGTGCGCGGCCATCAGCTCCCCGGGGTTCGTCTGGGCGGCGAGCAGGGACAGCTCACCGCAGAGCACCGTCGCGGCGCACATGGCGGCCAGACGACGGGCGTTGGCGCCGGGCTCGCGCTCCTCGCGGCAGCCGAGGCGCACGAGTGCGTCCTCGACGACCGGCAGGTCGCCGCCCTTGCCGTTGCCGACCGTGCCGACGATCAGGTGCGGCAGCGCGGTCGAGAAGTACAGGTCGTCGCCGCGGGCCTCGGCGAAGGTGATGCCCTGCGAGCCCTCGACGATGTTCGCGGCGTCCTGCCCGGTGGCCAGGTAGAAGCCGAGGAGCATGTTCGCGTAGTGCGCGTTCGCGGAGCGCAGGGCCCCGGCGATGGTCGAGCCGACGAGGTTCTTCGCGACGTTGAGCTCGGCGATGCGGGCGGCGGAGGACCGTAGCCGCTTCTCGACGATCTCGCCCGGGATGAGGATCTCGGCGATGGTGTTGCGCCCGCGGCCGCGGATGCCGTTCACCGCGGTGGCCTTCTTGTCGGTGCAGAAGTTGCCCGAGACGCTCACGTACCGCAGACCCGGCTCCCACGCGAGGATCGCGGGCAGGAGCGTGTCCGCCGCCTGCGTCACCATGTTGTGCCCGGACGCGTCGCCCGTGGTGAACGCGAAGCGCAGGAACAGCAGGTCGCCGACGATCTCGGGGTGCACCTCGATGAGCTTCGCGAACCGGCTCTGCCCGGCGACGAGCTGCGCGAGTTCGTCCTGGCGCGCGAGGATGCGGCCCGCGGCGATGTGCGCGGCGGCGGCGCTGTCGGCCTTCACGACGACCGAGCGCGTCATGCGCTCGTCGACGACGGTCGCGACGATCCCGCCCTCGACCATGCGCGAGACACGGGCGCCGCGGCCGACGGAGGGCCACAGCGGCGACTCGTACGTCGCGAGCGGCACCTCGTGCTCGCCCTCGACGGCGTTGCCGCTGATGCGGATCGGTCCAACCCACTTGGTCGGGATCGGGGTCAGCAGGTCGGTCATTCGACGCTCCCTTCGGGTGCCTGCACCGCGACGCTGAGGTGTCTGATGTCGTGCGCCTCCCAGGCGCGGTGGATCTCGGCGAGGTCGGTGTCCGCCGGGACGAGTGCGATGCCGCAGTCGCCGCCGCCGGCGCCGGACGGCTTCGCCGCCCCGCCGGCCGCCTCGACCACGTCGCACAGGGTCGTGAGCCGCTCGGTCTCGATCTGCGAGCCGACGGACGCGCCGAGGCGCTGCAGCAGTCGACGGGCGCGCCGCAGCGCGTCGAGCGTCGTCGCCGCGTCGCCGGTCTGGAGGCCCGTGGTCAGGTCGTCGACGCAGGTCCGGCTCTCGTCGAGGAACGCCTGGTACCCGCCGTTGCGGTGCCGACGGACGACGTCGACGAGCTTCGTCGTCGACGCGGGCGAACCCGTCCAGCCGACCAGGAGCTCGAGGTCCGCCGGCGCGGGCAGGCGCTGCACGTCGAACCCGGTCCACGCCTCGGCGTCACCGAGGACGTCGGAGACGGAGCGGTCCCCGAGCATCCCGGCCAGCCGTTCGCGGTCGGGCGCGCTGTAGCGGAGCCACCCGCCGAAGGTGCTCGCCGCGAGGTCGCCGCCGGAGGCCTGCGGGTTCACCCGGATCGTCGCGAGGAGGGCGACCTGGAACCGCTGGCGCTGCGTCAGGCCGATCCGGTAGAAGCGGTCGAGCGCGCCGACCGTGGCGACCGTGACGGCGGCCGAGGAACCGAGGCCGAACTTGCGGCCGCTGGCGTCGTCGAGCTGGCTCTCGATGCGGAGGTCGTGGAACCGCGGGGCGATGCCGCGCTCGGCACGGAGCTTCTCGACGAGGTCGATCGTCGCCATGACGTAGTCGTACGGGTGGTGCTCGCGGTCGAGGGCGAGCCCGTCGTCGTCGCGCGTCCAGGTGAGCGGCAGGTGGCCGTACTCCTCCGAGTGCACGCTGCCGGCGCCGTGGCCCTCCTGCACGCGCGCGGTGATCGCACGGTCGAGGGCGATGAGCACGGACGGCTGCCCGGGCTCGACGACGGCGTACTCACCCGCGACGAACAGCTTGCCGTGGGCGCGGAACTCGATCACTCGGCGGTCTCCTCCGGTCGGACGGCACCCGCTCCGGGTGTCCCCGCTCCTTCGGAGCCGACGAGGTGCGCGCCTGGTCCGGTGCCCGACTCGATGACGTCTCCCAGGCCCTGCAGCGCGGCCGCGACGGCG
The DNA here is from genome assembly GCF_001865055.2 of Curtobacterium sp. MCBA15_004. NCBI lineage: Bacteria > Bacillati > Actinomycetota > Actinomycetes > Micrococcales > Microbacteriaceae > Curtobacterium > Curtobacterium sp. MCBA15_004. The sequence goes on from NZ_CP126266.1 coordinate 2,969,158, forward strand.
CCCCGGTCCTCCGGGGTGGTGAGGACCACGACGTTCGGCCCGGCGTCCGCCGTGGCGTACGCCTGCAGCCCCGAGGCACGGAGCTCGGCGACCGCGTCGAAGACCGCGACGCTGCGGGCGTTCAGGTAGCGGATCGGGGGGAACGCACCCTCGATCGTGGCGTGCATGCGGAGCGCGTTGCTCTCGGTGAGCTCGCCGATGCGCGGGAAGTCGCCCGCGGCGCAGGCCGCGAGCATCTCGTCCACGGTCCCGGTGGTCGACGTCACCCACGCCGGGTAGAACGGCGAGGTGGCGATCGTGCGCCGCATGGCCTCGCGGGAGCCGATCGCCTTCTCGCCGGCCGAGATCGTCACGACGACCATCGCCATCGGCGGCGCGGGGACCCGCTCGGCGAACGAGCCCTGGTCGTCCCCGGCGTGCCAGACGGCCACCCCGCCGGGGATCGACCGGGTGGCCGAGCCGGAGCCGCGCCGGGCCAGGCGGGAGAGGTCCCGCTCGGACAGGTCGAGGCCGTACGCGGCGGCGGCGGCCGTGGCCAGGGCCGCGAAGCCCGAGGCGCTCGACGCCAGGCCGGCACCGGTCGGCACGGTGTTCTCGGAGACGACGGTCGCGCGCTGGTCACTGCCGGCGAGGTCGCGCACGAGGTCGAGGAACTGCTGCACGCGGAGCAGCGCACCGTCCGGGGCTGCGCCGCCGTTGAGCACGAGGGTGTCGTGCTCCGCCGTGCCGTCGAGCGTCACCGTGGTGGTGGTCGGGAACACGTCGAGGCCCATCGACACGCTGCCGGTCGCGGGCAGGGCGAGCTGTGCGTCCGCCTTGCCCCAGTACTTCACGAGCGCGATGTTGGGGTGCGCGACGGCGGTGGCGGTCATCAAGCGCGGGCTCCGATCGTGGTGGTCCAGGTCTCCGTGGCGCCGGCCTGGCGGAGTGCGGCCGCGATGCGGTCCGCGTGCTCCCGGTCCGCGGCGAGCGCGAGGACGCATCCGCCGCGCCCACCTCCGGTGAGCTTCGCGCCGAGGGCGTCCGCACGCCGTGCGGCGTCGACGAGCCGGTCCAGGTCGCCGCTCGACACGTCGAGGGCGGTGAGCAGTCCGTGCGCGGCGTCCATCGTGGCACCGAGGGCCTGTGCATCGCCATCCACGAGTGTCCCCCGTGCGCGTCGCGCGAGGGCCCCGATCGCCGCGACGACCTCGTCGACCGCGGCGGGGTCGGCGTCGTGCCGCTCGCGCACGGCGGCCACGGCCTCACGGGTGTGGCCGGGGACGCCGGTGTCGGCGACGACGAAGGTGAACGCGGCGCCGAGCGGCACCGGGTGCACGACGCCGTCCTCGAACCACACCGGGACGTCGGCGACGACCCCGCGGGCGTCGAGCCCGGAGGGGCGGCCGTGCGCGACCCGCTCGCACTCCTGCACGAGCTCGTGGTGCTCCTCGGGGTCGAGGGTGCGGCCGAACACGTCGGCCACCGCGGCGGTCACGGCGGCGGCGACGGCGGCGCTCGACCCCATGCCGCGGGCCGTGGGGACGGCGCTGTCGACCCGGACGTGCAGGTGCTGGCCGGGGACGCCGAGGTGCCGGAGCGTCGCGGTGACCGCGGTCACGGTCGGCAGGACCGCCGCGGGGGCGGTGTCGAGCGGCCCGGTGTGCACGACCGACTCGAGGGTGCTGCCCCGCTCGGCGTCGACGGGCGTCGCGGTCGCCGTGACGCGGACGTCGAGGACGGGCAGCACGAGGGCCGGGACGCCGTACACGACGGCGTGCTCGCCGACCAGGATGGTCTTGCCGTGGGACGACGCGGTCCCGGTGCGGAGGACGTGTCCTGCTCCCGGGGTCGCGGTGGTGTCGGCGTCGTGGTGGGTCATCGTGGGTCACGTCAGCCTAACCGGCTGCGCGGACACCGGTCGTGCGGGGCCGGGCCGATGGTGCCGACCGGCCGGACTTCCTCCACGTCCCCTGAACTCGGTTGTGCACAACTCGGTTGCGTGCAATGCTCTTTCCATGGCCGTGACGGACGAGATGGTGTGCTTCTCGCTCTACGCGGCGTCCCGGGCCACCACCCAGGCGTACCGCTCGATGCTCGAGCCCTGGGGCCTCACGTACCCGCAGTACCTCGTGCTCGTGACGCTGTGGATCGAGGGCGACCAGACGGTCTCCAGACTCGGCGACCACCTGCAGCTCGACTCCGGGACGCTCTCGCCCCTGCTCCGCCGCATGGAGCAGGCCGACCTCGTCCGCCGCGAACGCCGCAGCACCGACGAGCGCGTCGTCACCGTGACCCTCGGCGAGCGCGGCCGCTCGATCCGCCCCGAGCTCGCCCACGTCCCGGCCCGCATCGCCGCCGGGATGGGCCTGTCCGACGAGGACGCCGCACTCGAGCTCATCAGCACGCTGCAGCGCCTCACGGCCACCATGCACGCCGCCGCCGCGGACCCCGCGGTCGCGGCCGACTGACCCCACGAAGGAAGGAAGGACCCACATGGACGTCCTCTACACCGCCGAGGCCCTCGCCACCGGCGAAGGCCGCAACGGCCACGTCACCACGAGCGACGGCACGGTCGACTTCGACCTCGCCATCCCGAAGGAGATGGGCGGCTCCGGCAACGGCGCGAACCCCGAGCAGCTCTTCGCGGCCGGCTACAGCGCCTGCTTCCACTCCGCGCTGCAGGGTGTCGCCCGCGCGCAGAAGGTCAAGATCACCGACTCCTCCGTCGGCGGCCGCGTCCAGATCGGCCCGAACGGCCAGGGCGGCTACCAGCTCGCCGTCATGCTCGAGGTCGTCATCCCGGGCATGGACCACGACCAGGCCCAGGCCCTCGCCGACGCCGCGCACCAGGTGTGCCCCTACTCGAACGCGACGCGCGGCAACATCGACGTCACGATCACCGTCTCGGAGGACTGACCCGTGAGCACCCCCACCACCATGCGCGCCGTCGTGCACCCGGAGTTCGGCGAGCCCGCCGACGTCCTGACCGTCGAGCAGCGCCCCGTCCCGACGCCCGGCCCCGGCCAGGTGCTCGTCCGCACGGTCCTCTCCCCGATCCACAACCACGACCTGTGGACCATCCGCGGCACGTACGGCTTCAAGCCCGAGCTGCCCGCCGCGAGCGGCACCGAGGCGCTCGGCGTCGTCGAGGCCCTCGGTGACGGCGTCGACCGCCTGCAGGTCGGCCAGCGCGTCGCCGGCGGCACCTTCGGCGTCTGGGCCGAGTACTACGTCGCCGACGCCGCGGGGCTCGTCCCGGTGCCCGACGCGATGGACGACGAGTCCGCCGCACAGCTCGTCTCGATGCCGTTCAGCGCGATCAGCCTGCTGCACTCGCTCGACCTGCACGAGGGTGACTGGATCATCCAGAACGCCGCGAACGGTGCGGTCGGCCGCATGGTCGCGCAGCTCGGCAAGGCCCGCGGCATCAACGTCGTCGGCCTCGTCCGTCGGGCCGAGGGCGTCGAGGAGCTCCGCGCCCAGGGCATCGACCGGATCGTCGCCACCGACGCGGACGACTGGAAGGACCAGGTCGCGGCCATCACCGGCGGCGCCCCGATCGTCGCGGGCGTCGAGTCCGTCGGCGGCAAGGCCGCCGGTGACATCGCCTCGGTGCTGGGCGAGGACGCTACGCTCGTCGTGTTCGGCGCGATGGCGTCCCCCACGCTCGAGATCCCGTCGGGCAAGGTCATCTTCGGCCAGCTCACGGTCAAGGGCTTCTGGGGCGCGGTCGTCAGCAAGACGATGCCGGGCGAGCTGAAGGGCCAGCTCTTCGGCGAGCTCATCAGCCGCGTGCTCGACGGCTCGCTGACGCTCCCCGTCTCCGAGACCTTCGTCTTCGAGGACGCCCGCGACGCGGCGCGTGCCAGCGACACCGCCGGCCGCGTCGGCAAGGTGCTCCTGCGCCCGTAGCGCGACCTGCGTCCGCGGACGCACCAGCAGACGGACGGGAGGCCCGTGGCGACACCGCCACGGGCCTCCCGTCCGTCACGGGGCCGGCGCCAGTGCCCGCAGCGCGTCCGTGACACCCAACCACCCGACCGGCCGACCGTCGGCGTCCACGACCGGCACCCCGGTCGCGCCGTCGGCGTCGACCACCCGCTCGACGACGTCGGCCAGGCGCGCATCCGCGGGGACGGCGGTCACGTCGGCCAGGACGTCCCCGACGACACGGCGCCCGAACCCCTCGTCGGCGAGCAGCGCGTCCCCCACCGACCGTGCCGTCACCACGCCGGCGAGCCGCCCGTCCTCGTCGACGACGGCCAGCGCCCCGAGGCCCGTCGACCCGAGCAGGTCGAGCGCCTCGGCGGCGGACGTCGACGGTGTCGTGACCGGACCGACGGGCCGGACCGCGTCCCCCGCCGACGGGCCGGTCCCGGCAGCGTCGGTCGGCAGGGGTGCCGAGTCGGTCAGGTCGACCCCGCGACGGCTGAGCTTGAGGGTGTAGATCGTGTCCCGCGAGAGCGCCCTGGACACGGCGGTCGCGATGACGATCGCCACGAACAGCGGGAGGACGAGCGCGTAGTCGCCGGTGAGCTCGAACAGCATGATCCCGGCCGTGATCGGCGCCCGCGTCGAACCGGCGAACACCGCGCCCATGCCGACGACCGCGAAGGCACCGACCTGGCCGTGCATCCCGGGCACCACGGACGCGACGACCTCGCCGAACGCGGCGCCGGTCATCGCACCGACGAAGAGCGAGGGAGCGAACACCCCGCCGGACCCCCCGATGCCGAGCGTGAGCGAGGTCGCGAGCACCTTGCCGACGACGAGCACCGCGAGGAAGCCGAGCGCGTACCGACCGGCGACCCCGTCCTCGAGCACCGGGTACCCCACCCCGTACATCTGCGGCAACACCAGGAGCAGCGCGCCGAGCAGCAGCCCGCCGACCACGGGCCGGAGCCACTCCGGTCCCCTCGTCGCCCGCCAGAGCACGTCGCAGGCGTCCTCCACCAGGTAGAGCACACGGGTGAAGCCGATGCCGACCGCACCCGCGAACAGGCCGAGGACGGCGAAGAGCAGGTACTCCGGCGGCGTCACGGCCCCGATCGTCGGCAGGTGCAGGAACGCCGTGTCCCCGAACGCCGCGCGACCGATCAGCGCCGCGGTGACGCTCGCGACGGCGACCGCGCCGAACGACGTGGGGGTGAAGTCGCGGAGCAGGAGCTCGAGCGCGAAGAACACCCCGGCGACCGGGGCGTTGAACGTCGCGGAGATGCCACCTGCAGCACCGCACGCCACGAGGGTGCGCAACCGCCCCTCGGGCATCCGCATCCACCGTCCGATCGTCGACCCGAGCGCCGCGCCGATCTGGATGATCGGGCCCTCGCGTCCGACGGAGCCGCCGGACCCGATGCAGATCGCGCTCGCGAGGGCCTTCACGACGGCGACCCCACCGCGGATGCGACCACCGCTCCGGGCGATCGCGAACATCACCTCGGGGACGCCGTGCCCGCGGGCCTCCCGGGCGAAACGCTGGATGAGCGGCCCGTAGAGCAGACCCCCGACCGCGGGGGCGAGGACGACGAAGCCCGCGCCGAGCCCCGGGACCCACGGGTTGGCCGGTTGACCGGTGGTCGCCGAGTAGTCGACGTGGCCGCTGAACAGGAGCGTCGCGTGCTCGATCAGCCAGCGGAAGACCACGGCCGCGAGTCCCGCGCCGGCGCCGACGACGAGCGCCGGGAGGGCGAGGCGGAGCGCCGCGGAGCCGAACCGCGTGCCGGCGAGCCGGACGTGTGCGTGGACGGCCGGGATGCGGGCAGGGACGGTCTTCCGAACGATTGCATGCACACAACCATTGTACGCATACAACTCTTGGTCACCCGAGGACCGTGGATCACCCGCCGAAGGCCGAGACCTCCTCCGGTGTCGGCTCCCCCATCGCCCGACGGAACGCCGCCATCCCCGCCACGGCGACCTCCCGGTCCTGCTCGGGCATCCCGGCGACGATCGCCTCGAGTTCGGTGCGGCGCCGTGCGGAGACCTCGTCCACGAGGGCATGCCCCCGCTCGGTGGCGGCGATGCGCACCTCGCGGCGGCTGTCGGCGCTCGGGCGTCGCTCCACCCAACCGCCCGTGACGAGCCGGTCGACGTTCCGGGTCAGGGTCGAGGGACCGACCGCCAGCCGCTCGGCCAGTTCACCAGCGCGTGTCGGCCCGAGGGTCGCGACGAGCACGATGAGCCGGAACTGCGGCACGCTGACGTCCTCGAGCGCGGGCGCCAGGGACCGGGCGACGACACCGAGGAGGCCGCGGGAAGCGGCGAGGACCTCGTCGATCCCCTGATCAGCGTGTTCCGACATGGGTCCATCCTCCCAGGCGGTCACATCGCCTCCTTGAGCCCCCGCCGCACCAGGAGTGCGTTCACCGGGTACGAGCACACGAAGCCGGCGACCATCGCGAGCTGCATCGCGACCCAGAACTCGGGCGCCAGCACCCCGACCCGGCCGCCGAACGCCGCCGGGAACACCACGAACTGCCACAGCGCCATCAGCCCGTACATGCCGACCTGCCACGCGGTGATGCTGAGGGTGTCGGCCTTGAGCGCGGCGACCAACCCGTCCCGCAGCCCGAGCCCGCGCATCGGGGCGATCGACCAGTACTGGAACGCGATCCCGACCACGAAGGCGACGACGAAGTCGAGGATCCACCCGGCGAAGACCGCGTCCCGGTACAGCGTGCCGAGCCCGACGAGCGCACCGAGACCGGGGAACGCGACGAGACCGAACTCACCGACCAGGTCGCCGAGCGCACAGCCCGCCCCGCAGTGGCTCGTGTCGATCGCCGTCCCCGCGAGCCGACCGTGCCCGTCGACGGTCGCCCGACCCCGACGCAGGTAGAACACGAGCCACACCACGCTGCCGAACAGCATGGTGAGCGGCCACACGAACGCCATGACGCGCATGTGCGGCGGGTGCCGGACGACGTCCACGGTCACGACGAGCGCGCACGCGACCGCCAGGACGAGCAGGCCAATGCAGACCGCCGTGAGCAGCGGCGGCAGGGCCGTCACGGTGAGGCCGTCCACGTCAGCGTCCCGCGCCGGTCGACCCGTCCGCCGCGTGGGCGCTCGCCGGGGGTACGGTGCCGACCTGCTCGAGGGAGCGACCGCGGGTCTCCGGCACGGCACGCCAGATGAAGACCAGCGCGAGCAGCCCGACGGCGGCGAAGCCGAAGAAGGTGCCCGTGATGCCGGTCGCAGCGACGACCGAGGGGAAGACCAGCCCGATGCACGCGTTCGCCGTCCAGAGGCACGCGACCGCGATCCCCATGCCGAGCGCGCGGATGCGGCCGGGGAAGACCTCGGACAGCACCACCCACGTCGCGACGTTGAGGAACGTCTGCATCGACCCGACGAACGCGACGACGAGCGCCAGGATCACCCACGGCCGTGCCGGGTCCCCGGGCGCGAGCACGAGCGACGCGGTGCCGATGAGCAGGTGGCAGACCGTCGTCAGCGCGTAGCCGACGATCAGGGTCGTCCGCCGGTCGATGCGCTCCATGTTCCGCAGCGCGACCAGCCCGCCGAGGACCGCGATCACGCCGGGCACGACGTTCACGACGAGCGCGGTCGACCGGGTGAAGCCGGACTCCACCAGGACGGCCTGGCCGTAGTACATGATCGAGTTGATCCCGGTGAGCTGCTGGGCGACACCGATCCCCGCGCCGACCAGGACGATCCGCACGAGTCGTCGGTCGCCGAGCAGGGCGTGCCAGCCCCGCGCCGCCGAGGGGCCGGTCGTCGCGGCGGCGCGCACGATCTCGTCGAGCTCGGCGGCGGCACGCTCGGGCGACCGGACCGCGGCGAGGACCGTGTACGCCTCGTCGGTGCGGCCCCGCGCGGCGAGCCAGCGCGGCGACTCCGGCACGCGCAGCATGCCGACGAACAGGGCGACGGCGGGCAGGGCGCAGACCGCGAGCATGACGCGCCAGACCCCGTCGCCCTCGCCCCACAGCGTGCCGATCACGGCGTTGACGACGAAGGCGGCGAGCTGGCCGATCACGATCATCAGTTCGTTGCGCCCGGACAGGGACCCGCGGAACTCGTACGGGGCGACCTCGGCGAGGAACACCGGCACGACCGTCGACGCGCCGCCGACCGCCAGGCCGAGCAGCACGCGGCCGACGACCATGACGCCGAGGGCCGGTGCCGCGACGCACACCACGGTGCCGACGAAGAACACGACCGCGAGCAGCGTGATCGTCGGGCGTCGTCCCCAGCCGTCCGCGACCCGTCCGCCGAGGGCCGCGCCGACGACCGCGCCGAAGAGCAGCGAGCTCGTCACGACGCCCTCCGTGGTGGGGGTCAGCCCGAGTTCCTGGCTCATCGGCAGGAGTGCACCGTTGACCACGCCGGTGTCGTAGCCGAACAGCAGGCCGCCGAGGGTCGCGACGAGGGCCACCACGCCGAGTCGGCGACGGTGCGGTCCGGAGCCCATCGGGGGCAGGGGGACGGTGCCGGTGGGTCGCCCGGTCGCTTCGGTGCTGGTCATCGGTCCCAGTCTGCTCCGTGTCGGGGGCTGCTCCGTGCCGGGGTCGGCGCCGTGTCCGCGGGGCGCGAGGTGCCGACGGTCCGCTCCGTGTCGGGGCCCCGCCCGTTCCGGGGTCCGGCCCGTGGGGTCGGCGCGCGCCGGTCAGTCCTCGGCGGGCCCGTCGCCGAGGACGTCGCCCAGCGAGGCCATCCCGGCCCCGTGGTCGGTGTAGCGGCGGACCGTCCGTCGTGCCGCGGCGCTCGCGGCTCCGGACAGCGCGGGGTTCCGGCGGGCGGCATCGGCGACGCGACCGGCGTGGCCCGCGGTCGACAGGAGCACGTTCGCGAGTGCGCGGGCATCGCCCTGGTCGGGCACACCGGCGACGGCCCAGGCGCTGCGGAGCTGCTCGTCGGGTGAGACCCCGCGCCGGGTGCCCATGCGGTGCCAGTCGGACAGCGCGCCCTCGGTGCGGGTGGCGGCCCGCTCGACCTCGCCCGCACGGCGTCGGTCGACGGCACGCGCTGCGTCGGCGGCTGCGTCCTCGGCCCCGGGCTCCCGCGACGCGACGGCGTCGGCCCGCTGTCGTGCCGCGGTGTCGTCGCCGCCGCCCTCGGCGATGCGGGCGGCGTGCGCTGCGGCTGCTGCGGCGAGGATCTCGTGACGGTCCATGCCTCGACGCTAGCCGCTCGGACCGACACCCCGGCACCGGCGGCGGATCCGGCGCACGGCCCCGTTCCTCCCCGGGGCGTCGCCGCGGCCCTGTCCGTCCACAGGGCGTCGCCGGGGCGCTGCGGGCCGGTTACGCTCGACCCGAGGGGGAACATGAACAACCGCACCGCCGTCGTCGGCCTGGTCGTGCTGGCAGCCGTGACGCTGTCCGGCTGCTCGCTGCTCCGTGGGTCGGACGGTGCGATCCCGGCACCGACGTCCCGCAGCAGCACCGCGTCGGCCTCCCCGACCGCAGACCCGACGCCGGACGCCGAGTCCGACGAGGACCTGCTGTCCGCTTCCGCGTCGCCCCGCACGCCCACGCCGGAACCGTCCGAGGCGGCGGCCCCCGCGCCCGTGCTGACCCCGATCCCGGCCGGCACGGTGCTCACCGAGACCGATGTGGCATCGCCCAAGGGCAGCATTCACTTCCACGTCCGGGTCGTCGCGGACGGCGACGACACCTTCACGGCGCAGTTCTCCGGCTTCACGTCGACGCTGCCGGTCCCGGTCGCGGTCGGCTTCTTCGAGCGGGCCAGACAGGTCGGCGACGGCCTGACCTACCCCGGTGTCGGCACGCACGTCCTCGGCGGTCCCACCAGCGGCCCGCAGTCCGTCGCGGTGCCGCTCGACGGTTCCGGCGTCGACCCGTCCGGCCTCGGCACGCTCGTGGTGTCCTCGGCGGCCGCCGCCGGGCAGGACGTCCCGGTCGAGATCGCAGCCGGCAAGGTCCTGGCCGTCGCATCGCTGCGCTGGTCGGTCCCGGCACGCCAGACGAACGTGCACCCGGTCGACGGCGGCGCACGCGCGAACGCTTCCGGCCCGGTCACCGCGACCACGGCGAGCGGTGCCCCGCGGTCCTACACGGTGGCGTCGGGCGACCTCATCGGGGACGTCGCGGCGCGCTTCGGCATCACGGTGACCGACCTGGTCTGGCTCAACGAGGGCGTCCAGGTGTTCGGGCAGGACCAGTACCTGTACGAGGGCACGACGCTCAACCTCGACCCGCTCGGGCGCTGAGGCCCGGGGTCCAGGCCGCGGGGTCCAAGCGCGCGGCCGGGTCGCGCGGCCGGGTCGCGCGGCCGGGTCGCGACGGCGGCTTCCGCACCTGGGTGACCGGCAGACGGACGGGAGGCGCGGTGCCAGCCGGCACCGCGCCTCCCGTCCGTCCCGGGGTGACGCGGTCTAGCCGCGCAGCTCCAGGTACTTGGCGATGAGCGCCTTCGTCGACGAGTCCTGCGCGTCGAGCGCGGACTGGTCGCCGTCGACCGCCGGGGCGATCTGCAGCGCGAGCTGCTTGCCGAGCTCCACGCCCCACTGGTCGAACGAGTCGATGCCCCAGATGGTGCCCTCGGTGAACACGATGTGCTCGTAGAGCGCGATGAGCTGGCCGAGGACGCTCGGGGTGAGCTCCGGCGCGAGGATCGACGTGGACGGCTTGTTGCCGGTGAAGGTGCGCGCGGCGACGATGCCCTCGTCGGTGGTGCCCTCGGCGCGGACCTCGTCGGCGGTCTTGCCGAACGCGAGCGCCTTCGTCTGCGCGAAGAAGTTCGCGAGGAACAGCGCGTGCACGTCCTGGCCCGGCTGCACGGCCTTGCCGTCGCCGGACTCGTCCTTCAGCGGACGGGCCGGCTTCGCGACCGTGATGAAGTCGGCCGGGACCAGGCGCGTGCCCTGGTGGATGAGCTGGTAGAACGCGTGCTGGCCGTTCGTGCCGGGCTCGCCCCAGAAGACCTCACCGGTGTCGGTCGTGACGGGGGTGCCGTCCCAGCGCACGCGCTTGCCGTTCGACTCCATGGTGAGCTGCTGCAGGTACGCGGCGAAGCGGTGCAGGTACTGCGTGTACGGCAGGACCGCGTGGCTCTGCGCACCGAGGAAGTTCGTGTACCAGACGTTGAGCAGGCCCATCAGGACCGGGACGTTCTGCTCGAGCGGCGTCGTGCGGACGTGCTCGTCGATGGCGTGGAAGCCGGCGAGGAACTGCTCCCAGTTCTCCTTGCCGATCGCGATGACGACGCTCGTGCCGATGGCCGAGTCGACCGAGTAGCGGCCGCCCACCCAGTCCCAGAAGCCGAAGGCGTTCTCGGGGTCGATGCCGAACGCGGCGACCTTGTCGAGCGCGGTCGACACGGCGACGAAGTGCTTCGCGACGGCGTTCGACTTGTCGTCGTCCGAGGCGTCGGTCAGGCCGAGCCGCTCCCACAGCCACTGGCGCGCCAGGCGGGCGTTCGTCAGGGTCTCGAGGGTGCCGAAGGTCTTCGACGCGACGATGAACAGCGTGGTCTCGGGGTCGAGGTCCGCGGTCTTCTCGTAGATGTCGGCGGGGTCGATGTTCGAGACGAAGCGCGCCTCGAGCCCGGGCTGCACGTACGGCTTCAGGGCCTCGTAGACCATGACCGGGCCGAGGTCCGAGCCGCCGATGCCGATGTTGACGACGGTCTCGATGCGCTTGCCGGTCACGCCGGTCCACGCACCGGAGCGCACCTGCTCGGCGAAGGCGTACACCTTGTCGAGCGTGGCGTGCACGTCGGCGTCGACGTCCTGGCCGTCCACGACGAGCGCCGGGGTGGCGCCCTTCGGGCGGCGGAGCGCGGTGTGCAGGACGGCGCGGTCCTCGGTCACGTTGATGTGGTCACCGGCGAGCATCGCCTGGAAGCGCTCGGCGACCTTCGTGTCCTTCGCGACCTCGAGCAGCGCGTCGAGGATCTCCGGGGTCACGAGCCCCTTGGACAGGTCGACGGTCAGGTCGGCGGCCTGGAACGTGTACTGCTCGGCACGACCGGGGTCGCTGTCGAACCAACCGCGCAGGTCGGGGGTGAAGCCGTCGGCGATGCCGGCGAGCTTCTTCCATCCGTCGGTCGACGTGGGGTCGACGGGAGCAGATTCGGTCACTTCGGTCCTCCTGGGATCGCGTTCGATCAGTCGAGCCCGCGGGTCACCGCAGCACTGCGTCGCGGACCACCTCCGAGCGTAGTGCCGCGGGGGTGCGGTCGCGCACAGCGCCCTCAGGCCTGCGGCCGGAACCGACGCAACCGCAGGCTGTTCGTCACGACGAAGACCGACGAGAACGCCATCGCCGCCCCCGCCAGCACGGGGTTGAGCAGCCCCGCCATCGCGAGCGGGATCGCCGCGACGTTGTACGCGAACGCCCAGAACAGGTTGCCCCGGATCGTCCGCAGGGTCGCCCGCGACAGCCGCACGGCGTCCGCGACGACGGTCAGCCGTCCGCTCACGACCGTGATGTCACTCGCCGCGATCGCCACGTCGGTGCCGGCGCCCATCGCGATGCCGAGGTCGGCCGCCGCCAGTGCCGCCGCATCGTTCACACCGTCGCCGACCATCGCCACGGTCCGCCCCTCGGCCTGCAGGCGACGGACGGTCTCGAGCTTCGACGCCGGGGTCGCCCGGGCGTGGACCTCGTCGATGCCGGTCTGCTCGGCGACCGCACGGGCCGCTCCCTCGTTGTCGCCCGTGAGCAGGACGGGGCGGAGGCCCAGGGCGACGAAGCGTCGGACGGCGTCGGCGGCGTCGGGCTTCACGGTGTCGCCGACGACCACGACGCCGAGCGCGGCGCCGCTGCGGGCGACCACGACGGCGGTTCCGCCCGACGCCTCGGCCGCGGCCACCGCGGTACGGAGGTCCTCGGGGAGCGTGACCGCCCAGGCGTCGGTCAGCCAGGACGCCGTGCCGACGAGCACGACCTCGCCGTCGACGAGCGCCTGCACGCCGGCCCCCGGTTCGGCGCGGAAGTCCGTGGCGGTGGGGACGTCGAGCCCGCGCGCCCGCGCTGCCGCGACGACGGCCCGGCCGACCGGGTGCTCGGACCCGTCCTCGGCGGACGCCGCCAGGGCGAGGACGTCGGCGGCGGCGGCGGAGTCGGCGGCGGAGTCGGCACCAGCTCCGCCCGTCGCCACGACCACGTCCCGGACCTCCGTCGCACCCGTCGTCACGGTCCCGGTCTTGTCGAGCACGATCGTGTCGACCGTCCGGGTCCGCTCGAGCGCCTGCGGTCCCCCGATCAGGATGCCGAGCTGCGATCCCCGCCCGGTCCCGACGAGCAGCGCGGTGGGCGTCGCCAGGCCGAGCGCGCACGGGCAGGCGATGATGAGCGTCGCGACCGCGGCGGTGAAGGCCGCGGTGAGCGAGCCGCCTGCGACGAGCCACCCGACGAACGCGACGACGGCGAGCCCGATGACGACCGGCACGAACACGGCCGAGACCCGGTCGGCCAGGCGCTGGACGGCGGCCTTGCCGGTCTGCGCCTCCTCGACGAGCCTGCCCATGCGCGCGAGCTCGGTGTCAGCGCCGACCGCGGTGACCTCGACCACGAGCCGTCCGCCGACGTTCACGGTCGCGCCGGTCACCCGGTCGCCGGGGCGCACCTCGACCGGTACGGACTCGCCCGTGAGCATGCCGAGGTCGACCGCCGACGACCCGTCCTGTACGACGCCGTCGCTCGGGATGCGCTCCCCCGGCCGGACGACCACGACGTCGCCGACCACGAGCGAGGCGGCCGGGACGCGGTGCTCGGCCGGGCCGCCGGGGCCGTCCCGCAGCACCGAGGCGTCCTTCGCACCGAGCTCGAGCAGGGCACGCAGCGCCTCGCCGGACCGCTGCTTCGCCCGGGCCTCCATGTACCGTCCGGCGAGGATGAACACCGTGACGGCCGAGGCGACCTCGAGGTACAGGTCGCTCGCCTCGGGGTCGGCGGCGAACCACGAGAACACCATGTGCATCCCGGGTCGTCCGGCGTCGCCGAGGAACAGCGCGGACAGCGACCACCCGAAGGCGGCGAGGACGCCGACGCTCACCAGGGTGTCCATGGTCGCCGCACCGTGTCGGGCGTTCGTCCACGCCGCACGGTGGAAGGGCAGGGCACCCCAGACCGCGACGGGGGCCGCGAGTGCGAGTGCCGCCCACTGCCAGTCCGGGAACTGCAGCACGGGCACCATCGACAGCAGCACGACGGGCACCGCGAGCACCGCGGACACGACGAGTCGTTGCCGCAGGGGCGCGGTCGGGTCGTCGGTCTCCGGCGCCTCCGGTGGGGCGGCGGCGTGCACGGTCGCGCCGTACCCGGCTGCCTCGACCGCAACGATGAGTGCGGCGGTGTCCGCCGCGTCCGGGCCGGCGACCTCGACCTGCGCCTGTTCCGTGGCGTAGTTCACCGTCGCGGTGACCCCGGGGAGCTTCCCGAGCTTCCGCTCGATCCGGTTCGCGCACGAGGCGCAGGTCATGCCGGTGATGTCGAGCTCGACGACCCCGTCGCTCACCGTGCCACGACCTCGTAGCCCGCCTCGGCGACGGCGGCGCGCACGGACGCGGGGTCGAGCGGGTGGTCGGAGGTCACGGTCACGGTCGACGAGCCGCCGGGGACGAGTTCGACCGCGACGTCGGTGACGCCGTCGAGCTCGGACACCTCCTCGGTGACGCTCGCCACGCAGTGCTCGCAGGTCATGCCGGTGACGGCGAGGGTCTCGATGGTCATCTGGGTTCCTTCCGGTCGGTCCGAACAGTGGGTCAGGAGCGGACGAGCCGCGCGATCGCGTCGCTCGCCTCGCGCACCTTCGCGTCGGCGGCCTCGCCGCCCTCGGCGACGGCCTGGGCGACGCAGTGCCGCAGGTGGTCCTCGAGCAGCGACAGTGCGACGCGTTCGAGCGCACGGTTCGCCGCCGAGATCTGGGTGAGGACGTCGATGCAGTACGTCTCGTCCTCCACCATGCGCGCGATGCCGCGCACCTGCCCCTCGGCACGGCGCAGCCGCTTGAGCAGGTCGTCCTTGTCGTCGATGTACCCGACGTGCGTGTGGTCGTGCATGCTGCCCTCCGTCACCGTGTACGACACGGTACCCCCCTGGGGTATTCCCGGCGCACCGGGTCCGGCGCACGGGTCTCGGCGGTCGGCTCGCGGTCCGGCGTGGTCGGGACACCGGCCGGGAGGCGCGGCTCCGGTCCGCCCCGCCGCCCACGGACCGCGCGTGCGCACCTGGTGCGCGCCGGGCCGCAGCCCGCGATGTACGCGGACCGACGCGCATCCCGGACAGGCCTGCCATGATGCGCGGGTGAGCACCACCACGTCGACCAACGGATTCCGCCGCCTGCGGTTCACCGACGGCGACGGCACCGACTACTCACGGATCTTCTCCGCCGAGTACAACGGCCGCGACCTCGGGACCGACACGTTCGTGACCGTCGGCACCCGGTACGAGTACACGATCGTCGGCGACGACGACGTCACGCTGCGGACGATGCGGGCCGAGGGCGGACGGCGCGGCGGCGTGATCGGCGCACGCAACGACCACGTGGTGTTCTGGCTCACGAAGGGCCGGCTCACGATGCACTTCGCCGACCGGACGCGCGACGTCGAACCGGGCAGCCCGTACATCGCGTCGGCGTCCGAGGCCTACCGCTTCGAGTCGACCGACACCGTCTACAACGGACTGCACCTGTCCGACCCGTTCCTGCGCACGGTGGGCGACGAGCTCGGCTACCGGCTGCCGAGCGGCCCGCTGCTCTTCGACCAGCAGGACGCGAGCGTGGCACAGCACGAACCCCTCCGGCGGCTCGTGCACGACCTCGCGCCCGCGCTGCTCGACGACCGCGTGGTCGGTCCGATGCGGACGGCGCTCAACCGGCGGCTCGCGACCGTCGTCCTCGACACCTTCCCGATCCGCAACCGCGGAGTCGACGTCCCAGTGGCGAACCGGCTGCGGGACGCGATCCGGTACATCGAGACGCACGCCGCCGACCGCCCCGCGGTGCCGGAGATCGCCGCGGCGTGCGGCCTCAGCCAGCGCGGCCTCCAGGACGTGTTCGCCCGTACCCTCGGGACCACACCGAACCGCTTCCTGCGCGACCACCGCCTCGACGGGGTGCGGCGCGAACTCCTGCACGGGGGCACCGAGGACGGTGTGACCCCGGTCGCGCGCCGCTGGGGCTTCACGAACCCGGGCCGGTTCGCCGCGGCCTACCGGGAGCGGTTCGGCGAGGACCCGGCCGCCACGCTCCGGTCGTCCCGTGCCGCACGGCCCGAGTCCGGCCGGTCCTCGTGGCGGGTCCGCCGCGCGGTCGCGCACATCGAGCAGCACGCCGACGCCGACCTCACCGTCGAGCAGATCGCGGACGCCGCGGGTGTGCGGCCCCGTCGTCTGCAGCAGCTGTTCCAGGAGGAGTGCGGCCAGTCACCGATGGCGTACCTGCGGGCGATGCGCGAACGTGCACGACGCAACCCCGAGGCCGGAATCGGCGGCCGGGCCTGACCCTCCTCCCCCGGGGTACACGGAGAACCGCCGTTCTGGGGCCTTTCCTGGAAACCCGCTGCGACCGATGACGGTGGCGTGACGAACGTCGGTGACAGCCCGTCTCATCCGTGAACAGCATCCGCTGGGCACGAGCCTCGCGGGCACATCGGAAGGAGCACACCCCATGGCTGACACCATCACCACCCCCACCTCCGCCACCACCGCTCGTGGCACCGGCTCGCACGCCTCGGGCTCGACCTCGGGCAAGACGACGATCGACGACACCGTCGTGTCGAAGGTCGCCGGCATCGCCGCCCGCGAGGTCAACGGCGTGCACTCCCTCGGCAACGGCGCCGCCCGTGCCATCGGCGCGCTGCGCGACAAGATCGGCCAGCGCGACTACGGCCAGGGCGTCAAGGTCGAGGTCGGCGAGAAGCAGGTCGCTGCCGACGTCGTGATCGTCGCCGAGTACCCGGTCTCGCTGCAGCAGGTCGCCGACGGCGTCCGTTCGGCCGTCGCCCGCGCACTGACCCAGATCGTGGGCATGGAGGTCGCCGAGGTCAACGTGACCGTCCAGGACGTCTACATCCCGGGCGACGACGACGACAACGAGGACAAGAAGGAGTCGCGCGTTGAGTAACACACTGGTCGGCGCCCTGGTCGGCGCGATCCTCGCCGTCGTGGCACTGCAGTTCGGGTTCTGGGGCTTCGTCCTGGTCATCGTGTTCGGCCTGATCGGCGCCCTCGTGGCGGCCCTGTCGACCGGCAAGATCGACCGCGGTGCCCTGACCGACGTGCTGACCGGACGCCGGAGCTCCCGGTGAGCGCCGGCCCGGGAAGCCTCCCGGTGAGCGCCGTCCCGGGCCGGGTCGAGATCACCGCCAAGGCCCTGACGGCCCTCGCCCGGGCAGTCTCGGCCGAACGGCTCGGGGTCCCCGCGAAGCGGCTCCGGGTCGGGCTCGGTGACCACCACGGCGCGCTGGCGCTCGAGGTGACCGGCCCGATCCGGGAGCAGCACGACATCGTCCAGGCGGCCAGTTCCGCCGCGGACGGCATCAAGTCCCGTGTGCGCGACCTCACGGGTCGCCACGTGGGCAGCGCCCACATCGAGTTGACCGGCATCGTGCGTGAGCACGAGGGCCGGGTCCGGTAGGAGGAACCATGAGCACCAGCAGCATCGAGCGGCGCCTGCGTCGCCGGAGCGTGCACCGGTCCCGGTCCACCGCCGTGTCCGTGGCCCTGGTCGTGACCGCGCTCGTCGCGGCGTGGATCGGCACTGAATCGGTCCTGAAGGCGATCGGTCAGGCACCCCTGCTCGCCGACCCGCAGACCGTGGTCGACACCGCCCTGAAGCCCGACGCGGCGTTCACGACCATCGCCGAGGTCATCGCCGCGGTCCTCGTGATCGCCGGGATCGTCCTGGTCGTCCTCGCCCTCAAGCCCGGCCGGATGTCGCGCTCCGCGATCGACCACGACCGCGGTGCCGTCGTGATCGACACCCGCATCCTCGCCTCGACCGCAGCCAACGCCGCAGCATCCGCCGCGCACCTGCCCGAGTCGAACACCTCCGCCACCGCCCGCGGCCACCACACCGAGGTGCGCGTGGTGCCCCTGTCCGGCATCCCCGTCGACCAGGCAGCCGTCCGCGACGCCGTCCAGGAACGCCTCGGCCGGCTCGGCGGCAAGCACGGCACCCGCGTGAGGGTGCACGTGGAACAGAAGGGAACCCTGTCGTGACGACCACGAACCGCACCCTGAACCGGATCCTGCTGTTCCTGCTCGGCCTGGTCGCGATCATCGTCGGCGTCGTCATCGGCGCCGGGGTCCTCACCCCCGTCCGCGACGCCGTGGAGCCGTACGTCACGTTGCCGTCGACAGTCGACGTGCCGTCGCAGGCGTTGTGGATCATCGCCGCCGTCTGCGCGGTCGTGATCATCCTGGCGTTGGTCGTGGTGTTCACCCGTGGTGGTGGCGGCACCTCGGTCGCGGCCCGGGAACGCACGGGCGATGACCAGGTCACCGTGAACGTCGCGCTCGTGCGGGACGTGGTCGACCACGAACTCGCCGACGTCCACGACGTGGTCGCGGCGAAGGTCGACACGTACCTGGTCCGGAAGCAGCGGGCCGCGCGGATCAAGGTCCACGTCCGTCGTGGTGGGGACGCGGTCGGTGTCCTGACCGCGGTCGAGCACGCCGTCGACACCCTCGACCAGACCCTGGGCCGCCAGCTCCCGGTCCTGGTCCACCTCACCGGCGGCACCCGCACCACCCTCGCCAAACCCGCCCGCGTCCACTAGCCGGACCCGGACGACCAGACCGCACCACCAGCTCCACCAGCTCCACCCGCGTCCAGCCGGACGCACCGGCGGAGGCGATCCGCGCCTCCAGTCCGTCACCCACACCGGGCGCGAGCCCGGACAACGGAGAGGAAGAACCCATGGGACTCGACGACAAGATCAAGAACGCAGCGCAGGACCTCGCGGGCAAGGCGAAGGAAGCCCTTGGCAACGCGACCCACGACGACTCGAAGGTCGCCGAGGGCAAGAAGGACCAGGCCGCCGCGAGCGCCAAGCAGACCGGCGAGGACGTCAAGGACGTCTTCAAGCACTAGTGGACCCACGGCCGTCGCTCCCCTGACGGGAGCGACGGCCGTCCTGTTCGAGGAGGAAGCCATGCAGCACGATCCGAACGCCCGGACGCAGATCACCGAGGTCGACCTGCCGTCCGAGCTGACCACCCCGCTCCCCGAGGACGCCGGGCCACTGGTGGTCGCCGCCCGCACCGCGGCGGAGACGGCGCTCGGCGTGCCGGGCGTCCACCACCTGGGCGGCCTCGTCGCCCGAGCCGCCGACCGCGTCCGTTCCCAGCTCGGACGCTCCGCCGGGGCGCCCGGGGTGCAGGTCGACGAGGTCGACGGGACGCTCGACGTCACCGTGTCGCTCGTCGTCACCTACCCGCAGCCCGTGCAGGACGTCGCCGCCGAGGTCCGCCGCCAGGTGACCGCTGCCGTGTCCCAGCTCGGGTCCGGCCAGCCGACCACCGTCGACGTCCGCGTGCTCGACGTGCACGGTCCCTTCGACGACGAGCCCACCCCGGTCGACAAGGCCAGGGAGGCCGTCGGCGACGCCGTCGACCGCACGAAGGACGCCGTCGCCGGTGCCGCGGAGACCGTCCGCGAGGGCGCAGCGGACGTCGCCGAACGGGCGAAGGAGGTCGCACAGGACGCGGCCGCCACCACCCGTGAGGCAGCCGAGCGAGCGAAGGACGCCGCCGGTGACGTCACCGACCGTGCTCGTGACGCCGCGTCCGACGCGGCCGACCGCACCCGCGAAGCCGCGGACGACGCGCGTGGGGCCCTCTCCGACGCCGCCGACCGTGCACGGGAGACCGCGTCCGACGCGGCCGACCGCGCCCGCGAGACCGCGTCCGACGCCGCCGACCGTGCTGCGGACGCCTCCGCCGAGGCCGGTGCCGCGGCGAAGGACGCCGTCGGTGCCGCGAAGGACGCCGTCGCTGACGCCTCGGACGAGGTGCGCGAGCGTGCATCGAGCGCCGCATCCGCCGCGACGGACGCCGCCGCCGACGCCGGTGCCGCTGCGTCCGACGCAGCCGACGCAGCCGCCGACGCCGTGTCCGACGCACCGTCCGACCGCGGTGGCGCGCACCGTGCCGAGGCGCACGGCGACCACGCCGCCGCCGAGGACCGGGTCGCCGACGCGCTCGACGACGCCGCGGACCGCATCGAGGACGCCGCGGACGTGGTCCGTGACGGGGCCGGGTCGCACCGCCACGACGGCGGCGACGCGGACCGCCCGTGACCTCCGCGTGGGCAGGGCGGCGGGGCTCCTCGCTCCGCCGCCCCCGGCCCCGCGGGGTCTGGATCGCGTCGGGCATCGGCATCGTCCTGGTGCTCGCGATCGCCCTCGGCGCCTACCTGCCGCTCGTGGGCTTCCTCGGCGGCGTGACGGCGACGACGGCCGGCCTGGTGCCGTTCCCGTTCCTGCGGGTCACGGCCGTCACCCTGGTCGGCGCCGTGGTCGTCCTGGCGCTGCTCCTGCTGGCCCTCACCCGTCGGCACACCGTCACCACGGTGCTCGTGGTGGCGCTCACGGTGCTGGTCAGCCTGGCCGTGACCGCCTACCCGGTCGTCACGGTGGCGATCTCGTCGGCCGACCGTGCCGGGGACGTCTGGCCGATCGTCGCGGAGCTCTGGCAGCGCTTCACCGGCTGACCCCCTGACCGCCGCGGCGGGCTCGTGACCCGAACACGGGCCCGCCGCGGCTCCCACCGGTCCGCCGCGGCGGGCCGGGAGCGGCCGTCCCCCGTCCGCAGCGACACCCCACGTGCGTCGACGCGCGTGGGGTGTCGCCGTGTGCGTGAGGACGATCCGGACGGGACGGGACTGCCCGCCCCGCTCCTCAGCCGGCGTGCGCGTGCGTCGCCAGGCGGGCGAGCCCCTCGTCGATCGACACGGTCGGCTCCCACCGCAGGTCCCGGCGGGTCCGCCGCTGGTCGAACCAGTGCGCCGTGGACAGCTGCTCGGCGAGGAACCGCGTCATCGGCGGTTCGTCCTCGCCCGGGCGCACCCGCCACACGGCCTCGACGAGCGAACCGGCCGCCCGGGCGAGCGCCGCCGGGACGTGCACGCGGGGTGCCGGCACCCCGGACGCCCGGCAGATCCCGCCGAGGAGCTCCCCGACCGGACGCGGCTCGCCGTTCGTCACGACGTACGCGGTGCCGTGCACCCGGTCGTCGGCCGCGTGCTCGAGGGCCGCGACCATCGCCGAGGCCGCGTTGTCGACGTAGAGCGTGTCGATGAGCGCCGCGCCGGAGTCGAGCAGCGGCAGCCGCCCCGACCGGGCCCGGTCGACGATCCGTCCGACGAGCTGTGTGTCGCCCGGCCCCCAGACCAGGTGCGGGCGCACCGCGACGACCGCGAACCCGGGGGCGTCGGCACCGAGTGCGAGCAGTTCGGCGGCGGCCTTCGTCCGGGCGTAGTCGCCGCGGGCGGCGTCGGGCTCGGCGGGTCCCGCGCCGACGCCGACGAGGGACGATCCGGTGTGCGCGACCGAGGGTGACGAGACGAACACGAACCGCCCGGCCCCGGCGGCGCGCGCGGCGTCGAGCAGCAGCCGCGTCCCGTCGACGTTGACCCGGGCGAAGTCGGCCGGGTCGCCCGCGAGCGAGACCTTGGCGGCGAGGTGCACGACCGCGTCGACACCCGCGACCGCACGGCGCACGGCTTCGGCGTCGGTCGTGCTCCCCCGCACGTCGGTCACCCCGTCGACGCCGGACGCCCGGCGCTGGAACGTGCGGACGGCGTACCCGGCGTCGCGCACGGCCGCAGCGGTCGCCCGACCGAGGAAGCCGCTCGCGCCGGTCACCAGCACCGTGGGACGGTCCGTGTCCTCGGCCGGACCGGTGGGACGGTCCGTGCCCCCGTCCGGACCGGTGGGACGGTCCGTGCCCCCGTCCGGACCGGTGGGACGTGCTGCGCTCACGGTCGGACCATCCGGGCACCGCCGAGGACCGACGTGGCCCAGCGGGACAGGCGCGCACGGTCGACCTTGGAGTTGTGCCGGATGTCGGTCGGCAGCACGGGCACGACGAGCACCGCGGCGAGCGGGACCCCGGCGGCGGCCCGGACCGCGGTCGCGAGGGACGCCGTCGCGAGGCCCGGACGACGGACGGGCGGTACGGTCTCGACCACGGCGACGACCTGCTGCGTCCCCGTGGGGCCGACGCCCGCGACACCGACGCGGCCGACGCCGTCGACGGCCTCGATCCGCTGCTCCGGGCCGACCGGGGTGACGACGCCACGGGCGGTGGTCACGACGTGCTGCAGACGGCCCTCGACCCAGAGGCGGCCGTCGGCGTCGAGGTGCCCGACGTCACCGGTGCGGTGCCCGCGCGGGTCGTCGACGCCCTGCCGCGAGGCCCGGTTCGTCCGCCAGAGCCGGTCGTAGTGGTCGCGGACGTGCGGCGCCGCGACGACGATCTCCCCCGTGACGCCCGCGGCGTCCGTGGGGGTACCGCTCGGGACGCCGAGGTCGTCGAGCGGCGCGATGCGCACCCGGACCCCGGCTGCCGGGACGCCGACGCAGATGCCGGACCCGGAGGTGTCGCCCGCGGCGCGCACGCCGTCCAGGTCGACGTCGGTCATGAGGAGTCCCTCGGTCATGCCGTAGGGGGTGTGCGCGCTCGCGTTCGGCATGAGCTCGGTCGCCGCCGCGAGGAGCGCCTCGGGGACCGGCGCGCCGGCCGACAGGAACAGCCGGACCCCGGCGAGGGCCTCCCGGTCGGTCGCGGTCAGGTCCCCCGCGGTCGCGACCACGTTCGCCAGGGCGGCCGGCGAGAGGAACACCACGGTGGCGTCGACCGCACGCACGGCATCGGCCACGGCCCGCGCGGTCAGGGTGCGGGGCGCGGTCACGTCCATGTCCGGCGCGACCGACCGTGCACCGAGCGCCGGCCCGAGCAGCGCGAACGGCGCGAAGCCCGCGACGAGTCCGGTCCCGACGCCGACGTCGTACTGCGCCGCGAGCACGTCGCGGACGGCCGCGAGCTGCCGGTGCGTGTACACGACGCCCTTCGCGGGACCGGTCGACCCGGAGGTGAAGAGCACGGCGGCGGGGTCCTCCGGCGACGGTGCGGCCGGCAGGGTCCGCCCGGACGCGAGCAGCCGGGCACCGCGGCGTGCGACCTCCGCGAGGGAGTGCTCCACCCGCAGCGCCCGACGCGCGGGTCGGGGCAGCGCGACGGTCGCGATCCGCCGCCCCGGCCAGCCGAGCGCGCGCGCCGCCGCCAGCCCGGGCAGCGCGCCGACGATCCAGTCCGGGCGCGCGCCGCGGACGGCACGCGTGAGACCGCGCAGCCCGAGTCCCGCGTCCGCGACCACGACGACGGCACCGATCCGGACGCACGCGTACAGGACCGCGGTCAGGTCGGCACCCGGCGTGACGAGGAGCGAGACGCGGTCGCCGTGGCGGACACCGAGGTCGGCGAGCCCGACCGCGACCTCGTCGACACGGCGCGCGAGCAGCCGCCAGGACACGGTGCGGGGGCCGCCGGGGGCGGCCATCTCGACGAGCGCGGGGCCGTCGGCGTCGCGCTGGTCCTCGAGTGCGGCCCAGAGCGGGCGGCTCGCGTCGGCCGTGTGGTCCGGGACGTCGGTCGGGAGGCGCGGCTCGCCCCCGGCGGGTGCGCGGCCGTCCGGCAGGTGGTCGCCCAGCCAGTCGGTGAGCGTGCCCGCCACGTCGGCGTCGTCGGGCAGCAGGTGCCCGGCGCCCTCGAAGCGGTGCACGTCGGCGTGCGGCAGCCGTGCCGTGAGGTCGTCGAGGTAGCGCTCCAGGAACACCGGGTCGCGCGGCCCCCACACCAGGAGCGCGGGCACCCGCAGGGCGGCGACACCGGTCGCGATGCGGTCGAGCTCGGCGGCGCTCGGGTGCGCGGCGTCGACCGGGATGTCCGCGACGAAGCCGCCGATCCCCCCGCGACGCGCGGCCCCGCGGTACGGCGCACGGTAGGCGTCGGCGACGGGTCGGTCGAGCCGGGGGTGGGCGATCGCGAGCGTCGTCTCGAGGAACGCCGGCGTCAGGACCGTCCCGCGCCCGAGCACCTGCGGCCGCAGCGCGAGCCGGAGCGGTGCGGGGATCGGGGCGTCCTCGGGCTGGTGCACGGCGGTGTTGCACGTGACGACCCCCGCGAGCAGCCCGGGGTGGTCGACCGCCCAGCCGAGGGAGACGACACCGCCCCAGTCGTGCCCGACCGTGACGACCGGACCGGTCAGCCCGAGCACGTCGGTCAGGGCGCCGAGGTCGCGCACGCGGTCGGCGAGGCGGTGCTGCACGCCGGTGCGCTCCGAGAACCCCATGTCCAGCTGGTCGACCGCGACGACGCGCCAGGCCGGGCCGCCGGCGCGGGCGACCGCGAGCGTCTGTTCCGCGACGGACCGCCACAGGTACGACCACGTCGGGTTGCCGTGCACGCACAGCAGCGTGCCCACCGGGGTCACGCCGAGCGCGTCGAGGGAGCCGGCCGTGTCGAGGAGGTGCCACGTGCGGTCCGGGTGATCCGTGCCTCCCGTCCGGTCCGTGCCACCCGGGACGGTGACCAACCGCGACCAGGCCGGGTCGAGTCCGGGCAGGGGCGGCGGGAGCGTCGCCGGAGCCGTGGAGGCGGCGACGCGCGGGAGGTCGGACCTCACCAGCGCAGTTCCATCATCGCCGTGTTGATGCCGGAGCCCACGCCGCCGAGGAACACGCGGTCACCGCGGGTGATGCCGCCGCGGGCGACCTCGTCCGCGAGGGTGATCGGGATCGACGCCGGACCGACGTTGCCGTAGCGCTGGTACGTCGTCGGCACCTTGGCACGCGGGATGCCGATCGCCTCGACGAAGGCGTTCGTGTGCACGTCCGAGACCTGGTGCAGCACGTAGCGGTCCATGTCCGCCCAGTCGAAGTGCGCGCGGGCCTCGGTCCAGGCGGCGACGACGAGCTCCATGCCGCCCTTGAGCAGCATCTTCGCGTCGGTGAACATGCCGTCGACGCTGCCGACGCACAGGTCGTACCACTGCGTCGCGGCACGGGTGACACCGCCGATGATGCGGTGGCCCTCGGGGTGCACGTCGGACGGGCCGAGCACGGCGGCCGCGGCACCGGACCCGAGGGTCAGGCTCGCGAACTCGCTCATGAAGTCCTTGCGGTTCCGGCCGCCCTGGTTGAGGCGGTCGATCGTGTTGAGCTGCACCTGGTCGGCGTCCTCGCCGTCGACCACGAGCGCGTACTTGATCTGGCCGGAGTCGATCATGCTCGCGGCGACGCTCATCGCGTTGACGAAGCCGAGGCATGCGTTCGCGATGTCGAAGTTGATCGCGGACGACGGCAGGCCGAGCCCGTGGTGCAGCCGGACGGCGACGCTCGGCTCGAGGTGCGGGCGGGTCACCGACGTGTTGATGAGCAGCCCGACGTCCTCGGGGCGGATGCCCGCCTCGGCCATGGCGCGGCGGCCGGCGTCGATCGCGGCGTCCTGGAAGGTCTGGCCCTCGCCCCAGTTGCGGCGCTCGGTGACGCCCGCGACGCGCTCCAGCAGGCCCATCGGCAGGCGCAGGCGCCGGAGGACCCCGCGCAGCTTCGCCTCGATGTCGGCCGAGGTCGTGACCCGCTCGGCCGTGGTCGTCGCGACCGAGAGCAGGGACACGTTCTGGTGCTTCGCGGTGGCGTTGCCCGGGCGCTCCACGTCGTCGTTCGGGGTGGGTTCGACGGGGCGGTCAGCGAGTATCGTCACCGGGTCATCTTTCCGCATCGTGGCTGGGTGTGGGGTCCGTTCCGGGTGGGAGACGGCGTCATGCGTCCTTCGGGAGCTTCCGGACCTTGCTCCGACGGCGCCGGCGGTCCGGGATCATCGAGCGCATCTCCTCGAGCTTGCCGAAGCAGAGCAGCCGGTCGCTCGCCTGCAGGGTCACGCCGCTCCGGGGGTTCGGGATCACGTTCGCGCCGCGGTGCAGGGTGAGCACCGTGATGTCGCGGTCCCAGAGCCCCGACTCCTTGATCGTCCGGCCGACCAGGTCGGCGTTCGTGTGCACGAGGAGCTCGGCGACACCGTACCCGGTCGACACGCTGAGGCGCTGGCGCACGTCGATCTCCGGGAAGGCGACCTGGTTGCCGATGAAGTCGATGATCGCGCCGGCGACGTCGAGGCCCGTCGCACGCTCGATGCCCTCGAGCCCGGGCGACGAGTTGACCTCCATCACGAGCGGGCCGTCGTTGCCCTCGAGCATGTCGACGCCCGCGACCCGGAGACCCATGATCTGCGCCGAGCGGACCGCCGCCTCCTCGTACTCGGGCGTCAGCGTGACCTTCTCGACCGTGCCGCCGCGGTGCACGTTCGACCGGAACTCGTCGCCGCTCGCACTCCGGCGCATCGCCGCGACGACCCGGTCGCCGACCACGAGCGCGCGGATGTCCCGCCCCCGGCTCTCCGAGACGAACGCCTGGATGAGGACGTTCTGCTTCGTCGAGTGCAGCGTCTCGACGATCGACTCGGCGACCTTCGCCTCCGGTGCCAGGATCACGCCGATGCCCTGCGTGCCCTCGAGCAGCTTGATGACGACGGGCGCACCGCCGACCCGGTCGATCGCCCCGCGGACGTCGGCGCGGCTGTTCACGAACGTCGTCGCCGGCATGCCGATGTGGTGCCGGGACAGGATCTGGTTCGCGCGGAGCTTGTCGCGCGAGTTCGTGATCCCCGTCGCGGTGTTCGGCGTGTAGACGTCCATCTGCTCGAACTGCCGCACGACCGCGGTGCCGTAGTACGTGATCGAGTTCCCGATCCGGGGCAGCACGGCGTCGTAGTCGCTGAGCAGCTTGCCGCGGTAGAGCAGGTCGGGCTCGTCGGCGGTCAGGTCGATCGCGAACCGCAGCGTGTTCAACACCTTGACGTCGTGCCCGCGGTCGATCGCGGCGGCACGCAGGCGCTGCGTCGAGTACGCGTGCGGGGCGCGCGACAGGATGGCGAGTTTCATCGGGGTGCTCCACGGGGGTTCGAGGACGTCGACGGCGACGCTCCATCAAAGCATGCGACAGGATGGCCCCATGGCCCGGAACCCGATGATCGCAGGCTGGCGCGAGTGGGCTGCCCTGCCCGGTCTCGAGCTGCCCTGGATCAAGGTCAAGCTCGACACCGGCGCACGGAGCTCGGCACTGCACGCGTTCGACCTCGAGGAGCTCCCCGGCGACCGCGTGCGATTCTCGGTGCACCCCTGGCAGGACACCGACGCCGACGCCGTCACCCACGAGTGCGACGTGCACGACCGTCGGGTCGTGCGGAGCTCGACGGGCCACACCCAGGAGCGCATCGTCGTGCTGACGCCGATCACGCTGGCCGGGATCACGGTCGACGCCGAGGTCACGCTGAGCAACCGCGACCAGATGGGCTTCCGGATGCTCGTCGGTCGGCAGGCCCTGCGGCAGGGGTTCCTCGTCGACCCGGCGCGGTCGTTCACGGCGGGACGGGCGCCGAAGGAGATCCGGCGGCGCAACCGCGGGCGGGCCTGAGGCGCGGTCGCGCTGGGCGCGCTGCGCGCGCTGGGCTGGCCGCTGGTCGCTGCGCGCTGGCCGGTGGCCGGCGGCCGGCGGCCGGCGGCCGGCGGCCGGCGGCCGGCGGCCGGCGTAGCCGTGCCGCGCCGTGCGCCGGCGGCTGCCGGTGCCGCGTGCTCCTGCACAACGGGAAGCACGTCGAACCACGTCGTTCCGTGGTGCGGCATGCTTCCCGCTGGGCGCGCCTCCCGACATGCGGCCGACTCCACGGCGGACGGGAGGCGCGGGGCCGGCTGCATCCGCGCCTCCCGTCCCGGAGGGGCCGTATTCCACACGTTCCTTGTCAGTTCGTTTGAAATGCTACGTTCTACACATTGCCGGGCTGGTGATGGGGGTGGGACGTGGGGTTCGGGTTCGACGACGCCGCAGCTGCGCGGCTCGCGGCGTGCGCTGCGCAGGCCGCGCTGGCGCTGCGCGGGAGCGCGTGGCCGCGACGGAGCGCTGCAGAGGCAGCGCTGCGGGACTTCGACGGCGGGTACGTGCGACTCTTCGAGACCGCCAGGACCGTCGAGTACGAGGACCGGGTGCGTCTCGCGCACGCCCTCGACGACCTCGCCGACCAGGTGCGGATCGCCCGGCACCAGGCCTCGCAGGAGCGCCACCGACGGTCGGAGCTCGCGGCCTGGCGGAAGCAGGCAGCTGACCGCGAGCACACCCTGGTCGGCATCGCTGCCGCGTGGGAGCCCCTGCTCGATGCGAGCGCAGCAGCCTTCGACCCGGAACCGACCGCGGCCCCGATCAGACCGACGCCCGTCACCGCGACCTTCCGTGCTCGGCACCGACGACGGACCGGCGCGCAGGCGACCGGGCGCAGCAGTGCCGATCCGGAACGGTTGCGCCGGTTCACCGCCACGGCCCAGGCGCAGGACGGCGTGACGGAACAGGACCTCGTCCGCGTCCGGAACGCGTGGGCGGGCTTCCGTGACCGGTGTGGGTGGGTCCCCGTCGAGGCACCGCCGCTGCCGGGCGGTTTCGGTGCGTACCTCGACGAGAACGCCGAGGACGCCCGGTGGGCGGCGCGGATCGCCGACGCGTTCGAAGCCGCCGGAGGACGATCGGTCTCCGACGTCGCGCTCGACATCGCCGGAGTGTCGACCCTCTCCCCTGCGGCACGGCGGCTGCTGGAGCCGTCCCTGACCCCGGCGGAGGTCGCGGCGGCCTGGACGGACCTCGGGCTCACCGCCGAGGACATCGCAGTACTCCCGCTGCGGACCCAGGTGCAGGTGGCGAACCTCGACGGGTTGCCCGCCGTCGCTCGTGACGTGGCCTCGCGGCGGGTGCTCGCCGCGGCGCTCCGAGACCCCGAGCGGATGTACCGGCTCTTCGGACTGGCGTACACGTACGGAGCGGTGAGCCTCGAGGAGTTCACCACACAGGTCCGCGCGCTCGCGCAGGGGCTCCAGCGAGCGGACCGGATCGCAGCCGACCTGCCGGCGCCGACCGCGACGGTGGCGCAGCTCGTCGGCTTCGGCGTCGCGAACGGCGCTCCCGTCGCCGCGGTCGTGCTGGGCGACCTCGACACCGCCGCGAACGTCACGGTGAACGTCCCCGGAGCGACGACGACGCTCGGCAGCACGCTGGAGAAGGCGCAAGCCGCTTCTGGGCTCCTCCGGTCTGCCGCGAGGGCACGGAAGACGGATTCGTACGCGGTCGTGTCCTGGTTCGGCTACCGCGCACCCGCCTTCCCCGAGGTCCCGGCGCAGGGGCGGGCCGCCGCGGGTGGGGCCGAGCTGGCGTCGTTCCTCGACGGCATCCACGACAGCCGAGGGGGCGCACCGCGTCGGTTCACGGTCCTCGGCCACTCGTACGGCTCCACGACCGCAGCCGAAGCGCTGGCCCAGACCCGACACCTGGCTCGACGGCTCAGGACACCATCTCGAAGATCGTCGCTACCGGAGTACCAGGATGAAGATCATGCGATCGCTTCGTGCCCTCGTAGCAGCCGCCTGCTGCGCTTGGCTCCTCACCGCGTGCACCAGCCCAGGAGGCCACATGCCAGTCGATGCCGCAGGTCTGACAGAGGACGACGTGGCGGAGATGTCGACGCAGCAGGAGTTCGACCGGTACGCCGAGCGCTACGCGCAGATGCAGGTGGTCCTCGCGGAAGCGCAGCGAGCGGTACACGTCGGCGAGTGGTCGTGGATCGGCGGCGACCGGGTTCCCAACATCGGCGGAGACGGAATCGTTCCGCTCCGTGGAGCCGGTCCCCGCAACAGTTACTTCCTCCGGAGCGATCGGCTGTGGTCGCCTGCTGGAGCGACCGGAGACCCGCGCGATCTGCAGCCCATGATCGACTTCTTCGGGCAGCGCGACTGGTCCTACCGCGAGCGGACACGAGGTCGCTACCACGAGGTCCTGGCTGACACGGGCACCGGTTGGCACGTCGAGTACGAGGTGCAGCCCGATGGGGACTACGGCCTCACCGTGTACAGCGGTCAGTACTGGACCAACGACGGCCACGCGCTGACCGAGGCCGTCGGCGGCCGCAATGACGGGGAGTACCCCGAGGAGTCCCTCCCCGGCGAGTACCCGCCGTTCCCGAAGTGGAGCGACCCGATCATCAGCCCGCCGAAGACCTGAGCGCGCATCGCCCGCCAGCCCAACGGGAGCGCCTGCCGGCGATGCAGGAGCGCGGCACGCAGCTCGCCGCCGTCAGCGTGACCACCGTCCCGGCGGGTTGAACCGGTCGCCCCTCGTGTCGCGTGCGAGGTGACGGACGGGAGGCGCGGTGCAGGTGACGCGCGCGCGTCACCGGCACCGCGCCTCCCGTCCGTACCGTGGGCCTGCGCGGTCAGGGCAGGAGCGCGACGGCGACCGCGCGCGCGGTCGCCGTCGCGCCTGCCGCATCCCGCAGCCGCATCGCCAGCGATCCCGACACGACGAGCAACAGCTGCTCGGCGAGCGCCGGGGCTGCGGCACCGACGAGCGGGCGGGCGGTCTCGGTCAGCCGGCGGCGCAGCGTGTCGGTCTCCCGGTCGAGCACGGCCCGGACGTCGGCGGGGGCGTCGACGTACTCGGCGGCGGTCCCGAGGAACGCGCACCACCGTGAACCGGTCGGGGTCGCGCGGTGGTCGTCGAGCGCGTCGAACACGGCGAGCAACCGGCCGCGGTCGTCGGACGCCCGGGCGACGGCGCGGTCCCACGTCGCCGTCCAGTCGTCGTGGCGGCGGTCGAGGGCGGCCGCGACGAGGGCCTCCTTGCTGGGGTACCCGCGGTAGAGCGTCGCCGAGGACACCCCGGCGCGCTCGAGCACCGCATCCACCGGGGTCGCCGCGATGCCCCGTGTGAAGAAGAGCTCCTCGGCGGCGTCGAGCACGCGCTGCTCGGTCGCTGGACGCATCGCCATGCCGCCAGCCTACGATCCCAGAAGTGAAACGATCGTTTTTGTTCTCGGACAGGGTCCTGATCGGGAGCGGGCTCGGGCTCATCGCCGCGACGTACGGTCTCGTGCGGCTGGCGTACGGCCTGTTCCTCCCGGACGTGCAGCGCGACCTCGGCTTCGGTGCGGACGTCGCCGGGGCCGTCTCGGCGGGCGGATCAGTGCTCTACTGCGTCGGCGCGGTGGCCGGGTCCGTCCTCGCCGGGCGGGCGGCCCGGGCTCTCGCCGCTGTCGCCGCCCTGATCGCGGGGGTCGGAGCACTCGTCATGGCGGCGAGCACGTCGACCCTCGTGTTCGGGACCGCCGCGGTGGTGGCCTCGGCAGGGGCCGGCATCGCGTCGCCCGCCCTGGTGCGGCTCGTCGGCGACCGGGTCGAGCACGCCGCGCTCCCCCGCGCGCAGGCGGTGGTCAACTCGGGCACCGGCCCCGGGCTCGTCGCCGCGGGTGTCCTCGCCCTCGTCCTGCTGCCCGACTGGCGCACGGCGTGGACCACCGCGGGGATCCTGACGCTCGTGGTGGGCGGGGTCCTCGTCAGCGCTGCCGGGTCTGCCCGGGACACGGCGGGCCGAGGACCCTCGACAGGTCCCGCCGGACCGGACCGGTGGTGGCTCGTCGCACACGCACTGCCGATGGCCGTCGCCCTGGCCTTCGGGGCGGGATCAGCCGTGGTGTGGACGTACGGGCGGACGGCACTGGTCGAGGCCGGCGTCGGGAGCGCGCTGTCGGTCGGCGCGTGGGTCGCACTCGGCGCCGGCGGTGCCCTGGTCGCGGTGACCGCTCGGTGGACGAGCCCACCGCCGGCGCGCCGGCAGTGGGCGCTGACGGCCGCCGTCGCAGGCGCCGCGGTGCTCGTCCTCGGCCTCGCGCCCGCGGTGGTGCCGGTGTCGCTCGCGGCGTGCGCGGTGTTCGGCTGGGGCTACACCGCGGCGACCGGCGCGCTCATCGCGTGGACGACGGAGGTCGACCGGACCCGGGCCCCGGTCGGCACGTCCGCGCTGTTCGTCCTCCTCGTCGCCGGACAGGCACTCGGTGCGGCGGTCGCGGGCACGGTGCTCGGCACGCTCGGGACGGCCGGCACCTTCGTCGCCGCCGCCGCCGTCGTGCTCGCCGCCGCACTGGTCCCCGTGGTGGCCGGGCGCACGGCCCTGCGCCGACCGGTCGCCACGCGAGGGCACGAGGCCCGATGATGGGCACGTGCACGCGCCGGACCGCCAGGACGACGTCGACCGGCTGTGGGCCGACGGCGATCATCGGGCTGCCCTCGCCCTGTTGCGGGAGCGCGTCCGCGCCGACCCGACGGACGCGCACGCGCGCCGCGCACTGGTAGAGCGCTACCGCGCACTCGGCCACCCCGACCAGGCGGGGCGGTGGGGACTGACCCTGCCCGAGAGCGTGACCGACGTCGAGCGGGACCGCGCTGCGCGCCTGCTCGCATCGTCGGGCGTGCGACCGGGCGACCTGGCGCGTTTCCTCGCCCTGCCGCTCCGCGAACCGCTCCCGCCGAGCGTCGTGGACCTGCTGCCCGAGGTCGAGGAGCACCGCGCACGGATGTCCGTGCACCCGCGCCGGCGCTCGGCAGAGGCACGTCGGCCGACGTCCGCGTTCGAGGAGCGCTGCGCCGACGTCGCCGAGGCCCTGGTGGTCGTCGTGGCGGGGTGCCTCGTCTTCGCGTTCGTGGCGGCGGTCGCGACGTGGGCCGGTGCGCCCCTCGACGACCTCGTCCTGTGGAGCGGGCTGGCTTCGCTCGCGGTCGCTGCGGTCGCCGCAGCCGTCCGGGCCGTGGGCGCACTCGGGTCCCGTCGCCCCCTCCGCGCGACCGGGTGGGCGACGACCGCCGCCGTGCTCGGCTCCGTCGTCGCGATGGGCGTGCTGCAGGTGGTCGGGACCGGAGGGCCGGGACGGGACTGGTGAGGAAGGCTCCGGCGGCGCCGCCGGGTACCGCTACCGTGGAGCACATGGGGCGGACGACGACGGAGTGGGCGCGGCTGCCGATCGGGCGCCGTGAACAGCGGCAGGACCTCCTGCTCGCGCTCGTGCTCACGGTGGGGCTCGCCGTCACGACGACCCTGTACGGCGCGTCGGGCCTGTACGAGGACGACCAGGCGGCGTGGTGGGTGTCGGCGCTCATGGTCCTGGCGAACGCGGTCCCGCTCGCCTTCCGCCGCCGGTGGCCGATGACGGTCGCGGTGGTGGCTGCGCTCGCGTTCGCCGCCACGCAGCTCCTGCACGTGCCCGAGGTCCTGCTCATCAACTTCACGCTGTTCATCGCGCTCTACACGGTCGGCGCGTGGTGCTCCGACCGCGTCCGCGCCGAGGCGGTGCGGTGGGTCGTGATCGTCGGGATGTTCGTCTGGGTGTTCCTGTCGCTCTCGTTCGGCTGGTCGATGCCGAGCGCGCTGCCGAAGGACGACGGCGCCCTCATCGCGCCCTACGTCGCGTACTCGCTCGTGAACATCCTCATCAACGTCCTGTACTTCGGCGGCGCCTGGTACGCGGGCAACCGGGCCTGGGCGTCCGCCGTCGCGAAGCACGACCTCGCCGAACGCACCGCGGAGCTCGCGGCCGAACGGGAGCGCACCGCTGCCCAGGCCGTCACGCTCGAGCGGGTGCGCATCGCGCGGGAGCTGCACGACGTCGTCGCCCACCACGTGTCGCTCATGGGCGTGCAGGCCGGTGCGGCCCGCCGCGTGATCGACCGCGACCCGGGGCAGGCCGCGACGTCGCTCGGCGTGGTCGAGGACAGCGCGCGCACGGCGGTCGAGGAACTCCGTCGGATGCTCGGCACGCTCCGCTCCGACGACGAGCCGTCGGGCGGGGACCGCGCCGCCACGACCGCCCCGAGCACCGCTGGCCTCGGTCGGGTGCCGGAACTCGTCGACGCCGTGCGGACGGCCGGGCACCCGGTCGAGTACGTGGTCGTCGGCGACGAGCGCCCGGTCCCGCCGACCGTCGGCGCGGTCGCGTTCCGCATCGCCCAGGAGGCGGTGACGAACGTCCTCAAGCACGCCGGTCCGACCGCACGGGCGGACGTCCGGCTGCGGTACCTCGACGACGGCATCGAGGTCGAGGTCGCCGACGACGGCCACGGCGAGCGCGCGGTCCGGCGGACGGACGGCAGCGGCCTCGGCCACGTGGGGATGCGCGAGCGGGTCGCGGCGGTCGGCGGACGCATCGAGATCGGGCCGCGCGCCCGGGGAGGGTACCTGGTGCGGGCATGGCTGCCGACGACCTGACGATCGTGCTCGCGGACGACCAGGACCTGGTCCGGGCCGGCTTCCGCGTCATCCTCGAGTCCGAGCCCGGCTTCCGGGTCGTCGGCGAGGCGCCCGACGGTGCCGCAGCGGTGGACGCCGTGGTGGCGCTCCGGCCGGACGTCGTCTGCCTCGACGTGCAGATGCCGGGGGTCGACGGCCTCG
Source organism: Curtobacterium sp. MCBA15_004 (assembly GCF_001865055.2). Classification (NCBI taxonomy): domain Bacteria; kingdom Bacillati; phylum Actinomycetota; class Actinomycetes; order Micrococcales; family Microbacteriaceae; genus Curtobacterium; species Curtobacterium sp. MCBA15_004. The sequence goes on from NZ_CP126266.1 coordinate 3,003,449, forward strand.
AGGCCGCCCGACGGATCGCGGCGCTCCCGGACCCGCCCGCCGTGCTGGTGCTCACGACGTTCGACGACGACGACGCCCTGTTCCAGGCGCTCGAGGCCGGGGCGAGCGGGTTCCTGCTGAAGAACGCCTCCCCCGAACGGCTGATCGACGCGGTCCGCACGGTCGCGGCCGGCGACGCCCTGCTCGCGCCGGACGTGACCCGGCGGGTGATCAGCCGCGCGACCACCGCCCGTCCGACCGGCACGACGGGCGGCACCGGCACCGGCACCGGCACCGGCACCGACGAACGTGTCGACACCACCGCCGACACCGCGAGCAGGACCGACCCAGGCACCGCCGCCATCGCCGCCGCGGGCCTGACCGAGCGCGAGTCCGAGGTGCTCCGCCTGCTCGCCAAGGGCTACAGCAACGCCGAGATCGCCGCGGCCCTGTACGTGGGCGAGGCCACCGTGAAGACCCACGTGTCGAACGTGCTGCAGAAGCTGTGCCTGCGCGACCGCATCCAGGCGGTCGTCTGGGCGTTCGAGCACGGCGTCGCCGCCCGCCCCTGACGGACCGGACAGCACCGGCCCACCCACCGCTCCCCCGTGCGGTGGAGCCGCCCCGTACCGGAGTCCCCCCTCACGTGGGAGGCGACCCGCGCCTCCCGGCCAATACGGTCGACGTGTCGGCGAGGACCGCCGACGGAAGGGGACGACGATGCTCACCATCGAAGGCGTCACGAAGCACTTCGGCGACCGCCGGGTGCTCGACGACGTGGGCTTCACGGTCGGCAGCGGCCGCCTGACGGGGTTCGTCGGCGGCAACGGCGCCGGCAAGACCACGACCATGCGGATCCTGCTCGGCGTCCTGCAGGCGGACGCCGGGACGGTGTCGATCGACGGCGCGACCGTCGGTCCGGCCGACCGTCGCCGCTTCGGCTACATGCCGGAGGAGCGCGGGCTCTACCCGAAGATGCCGGTGGCCGAGCAGATCACCTACCTCGCCCGGCTGCACGGCGTCGACAAGCGGACCGCGGGGCAGCGGACCGCGGCGCTGCTGGAACGCCTCGACCTCGAGCAGCACGCCGACGATGCCGTCGAGAAGCTGTCCCTCGGCAACCAGCAGCGCGTGCAGGTCGCCGCGGCGCTCGCCCACCAGCCCGAGGTCCTCGTGCTCGACGAGCCGTTCTCCGGCCTCGACCCGATGGCCGTCGACACCGTGCTCGGCGTCCTGCGCGAGACGGCGGCGACCGGCGTGCCCGTGCTGTTCTCCAGCCACCAGCTCGACGTGGTCGAGCGCCTCTGCGACGACGTCGTCGTGATCGCCGCCGGCACGATCCGTGCGGCCGGTCCGCAGGAGGAGCTCCGTCGCGCGGCGGGCCCCGCGGCGTGGGAGCTCCTGGTCGAGGGCGACCTCGCCTGGCTCCGCGCCGAGCCCGGGGTCGTCGTCCGCGAGTTCGACGGCGGCTACGCCGTGTTCGAGGCCGACGACGCCACCGCCCAGGCCGTCCTGCAGCGTGCGGTCCAGCACGGCACCGTCGGGTCGTTCGCGCCCCGGGTGCCGCGGCTCAGCGAGGTCTTCCGGGAGGTCGTGCGATGACCACGGCACGCCAGGCCACGTCCCGCGAGGGCACGTCCCGCCAGGGCACGTTCGTCAACGCGGTGCAGCTCGTCACCGCGCGGGAGATCCAGGCCCGTCTCCGCAGCAAGGCGTTCATCGTCTCCGCCGCGATCCTGATCCTCGCCGTCGTCGCGTCGATCGTCGTCGCCGGCATCGTCGGCAAGGCCACCGCGGACGACACCACACCGGTCGCGGTCGTCGACGGCGTGAGCCTGACGTCGACGCGTGGCCTCGACGTCACGCAGACGTCGAGCGTCGCGCAGGCCGAACGGCTCGTCCGCTCGGGTGACGTCGACGCCGCGGTGGTGCCGTCCGACGACACCCTCGGCTACCGCGTGGTCGGGCTCGACGACGTGCCGACCGACGTCGTGAGCGCGCTGAGCACGACCCCGCGCGTCGACCTGCTCGACCCCGGTGCGCTGCCCGCGGGTCTGGTGTCGCTCATCGGGATCATGTTCGGTGTCGTGTTCTTCGCCTCGGCGGTCACGTTCGGCTCGTCGATCGCGCAGAGCGTCGTCGAGGAGAAGTCGACCCGCGTCGTCGAGATCCTGATGGCCGCGATCCCGGCCCGGGCACTGCTCGCGGGCAAGGTGCTCGGGAACAGCCTGATGGCGTTCGCGCAGATCGTCGCGGTGGCCGTCGCGGCGGCGATCACGCTCGCGGTCACCGGGCAGGACAACATGTTCTCGATGCTCGGCCCGAGCGTGCTGTGGTTCGTCGGCTTCTTCGCGATCGGCTTCGTGCTCATCGCCGCGATGTTCGCCGCGTCCGCCGTGCTCGTCTCGCGCCAGGAGGACGTCGGCAGCGTCACGATGCCGGTGATGATGCTCGTGATGATCCCGTACATCCTCATCGTGTCGGCGGCGGACAACCCCACGATCGTCGGGATCATGTCGTACGTCCCGTTCAGCGCGCCGATCGGGATGCCGATGCGGATCTTCCTCGGGACCGCCCAGTGGTGGGAGCCGATCCTGTCGCTGCTGATCGTCGCCGTGTCGGTGGTCGTGGTCGTGCTCGTCGGCGCGCGCATCTACGAGAACGCGCTGCTCCGCACCGGGGGTCGCGTGAAGCTCGCGGAGGCGCTGCGCGGCTGACGCCGCCACGGGACGGACGGGAGGCGCGGTGCGGGCGGGCACCGCGCCTCCCGTCCGCCGTGTGGTCGCGTCCCGCCGCCCTCGATGGAGCAGACGACGTCGGGTCCGGGCCCGCCACCCGACGGTTCCTGCTCCATCCGCAGGGGCGGGGGGGGGGACGGGACGGACGGGAGGCGCGGTGCGGGCGGGCACCGCGCCTCCCGTCCGCCGTGTGGGCGCGTACCGCCGCCCTCGATGGAGCAGACGACGTCGGGTCAGGGCCCGCCACCCGACGGTTCCTGCTCCATCCGCAGGGGCGGGGCGCCGGGCGCGCGGCGCCCGCGCCGCCGCCGCGCCCGGGTCAGAGCTGGCCGAGTGCGGCCTGCACGCCCAGGCTCGTGCCCGCGACGAGGACCCAGAGCACGACCCCGAGCAGCATCGGGCGGAACCCGGCCCGTCGCAGCGCGCCGAAGTCCGTCGAGAGCCCGATCGCGGCGAGCGCCACCGTCACCAGGAACGTCGCCACGGCCGCGAACCCCGGCGCCGCCTCGGCCGGCAGGACCCCGACGGTCCGCAGCAGCACGACCACGAGGAAGCCGACCAGGAACCACGGCACCAGCCGGAGCACGCGGACGCCCCCGGCGCGACGCTCCCCCGTGTCGGGCGTGGGCTGCGTGCGGGCGGTGCGGCGGGCCTCCAGTCCGGCGAGCCCGACGACGATCGGGATGATCACGAGCGTCCGCACCAGCTTGACGACGACCGCGGTGTCGGTCGCCTGGCGGCCGTACACCGTGGCGGTGGCGACGACCGACGAGGTGTCGTTCACGGCGGTCCCCGCGAAGACGCCGAACGCGTGCTGGGAGAGCCCGAGCGCGTGGCCGACGACCGGGAAGACGAACACCGCGGCGATGTTGCAGAGGAAGATCGTCGACATCGCGTAGGCGACCTCGGCGCTCGCCGCACCGATCACGGGGGTGACGGCCGCGATCGCCGAGGCCCCGCAGATCCCGGTGCCGACGCCGATCAGCGTGCGGAGCGCGCCCGACACCCGGAGCAGCCGGCCGATCCCCCACGCGGCGACGAGGCAGACGACGAGCGTCGTCAGCATCACGGGCAGGGTCTCTCCGCCGATGCGCAGGACCTCGCCGATCGACAGCTGCGCGCCGAGCAGCACGACGGCGGCCTGCAGGACACGGCTCGAGGCGAACTTCACGCCGGGCTGCAGGATGCCCAGGTCGCCCGCGGCACGGGCTGTCGCACCGTCGCGCCCGTCCTCGTGGGCACGACGGCGGACGAGCCACCCGACCAGGGCGCCGAGCACGACCGCGGGCACCGGACCGCCCACGACGGGCACGGCACGGCCGACCAGGCTCGCGACGATCCCGATCACGAGCGCGAGGGTGATCCCGGGCAGGGCGGCGGCGACGGCCGGGCGGGACAGGGGCATGCGGACCAGCTTCCCACCGCTGCGCCGCCCGCCGGGGAGCGGCCGCCTGAGACGTGGTCCAGGTGCTACGGCGTCGGCGGCACCTCGCCCGTCATCCGGACGCGGCCGGCGGCGTCGTCCCACGTGTAGGTCGCGGTGGCCCGGCCGGTCGGGTCGGCGTTGCTGTCCTGCGGGCCGGCGTACCGGTACTCGACGCGCAGGGCCGCGTCGGAGGTGCGGGTCACGGTCGGGTCGAACGGGTACTGCAGCTTCGTGGCGGTGCCGAGGTACGTGCCGTCGTGGAACAGCAGGATCGCGACGGGCGAGCTCCCGGTGGCGTCGGCGACCGTGACCGTCACCGCGGACAGCGCCGCGCAGCCGTCGTACTGCGCGGTGTCGGCGGTCGCGGGGTCCCACCGCGCCGACTCGAGGCCGGCCGGCAGGGGCAGCTCGGCGATCGCCCGGGCGGCGGCCGTGGCCCCGTCGGACGGTCCGCAGGACGGCGTCGCGCTCGACGTCGCGGCCGGTGCGGCGGCGGGTGTACTCGGCGCGGGGCTCGCGGTGACGGTCCGGGTCGTCGTGGCGGTCGGCGTCGCCGCGGGCCCGCCGGAGCACCCGGCGAGCGTGGCCACGGCCGCCGCCGCGAGCAGGACCCCGCCGACGGTCCGGGCCGGACGAGTGGTGCTGGTGAGGCTGGAGTGACGCATGTCCCCACACTGCTCCTCGGGTGCGGCGGACGTTCCGGTCCACGGGCCGCGCTGCCCGGCTGAGCAGGACACCACGGGCACACCGGGGCGTACCATCCTGGTCGGGAGCAACGGCGGTCCCGTGACATCCCCCGCCGTCACCCACCCAGTGGCGCCGGGTCGAGCAGACCGACCGACCAAGAGCATGCCGTGACCGAACACCTCATCGAGTACGTCGCCCGTGACCGTACGGGCATCACCGCCGTCGTGACCACGACCGGCGTCGTCGACGTCGACACCGTCATCGACCACATCCACGCCGGGCACGCCGGGTACTACGTCGCTGCCGACTCGTGGAAGCGCACCCCGGTGCGGAGCATGTCCTTCATCGGCGGCTCGTACCTGTTCGCGAACTGGGACGGGTCGAAGCGGAACATGCTGCACGACCTGGCGTTCCGGATGCCCACGCGCAGCGTGCAGGTCGTGCCGCAGCAGCGGACGGGCCCGGTGCAGCGGCTCCTGCAGGCGCTCTTCGGCCACCGCGGCTGACGCGCGCGTCGCGTTGGCCGTCGCATCCGTCGCGTCCGGCGGGGGGCACGGACGCAACGGGAGGCGCGGTACCAGCTGGCACCGCGCCTCCCGTTGCGTCCTGCGGTCACCGCACCGGGCCGCGGGTCGCGTCCGTCCTAGACGTCGCGCGTCTTCGCGGCCGTGACCGCGAACGCGGCGACCGCCGCGACCCACGCGGCGAGGACGCCGAAGGCGGCCCAACCGCTCAGCACGATCGTCCCGGACGCGTCGTCGACCTGCGGCACCGAGTAGGTGTAGAGCCGCATGCCGGCCGCGTCGGGCAGGAACGCCGCGGTGTCGAGCAGCCACTGTGCGCCGAGCAGGTTGCCCATGAGCTGCAGGATGATCGGGACCACGAGCAGGAGCCCGAGCGTGATCGCGATGCCACCGGCGCTCGAGCGGACGAGCAGCCCGACGGCGAACGCCAGCAGCGCGATCATCGTGACGTCGACCGAGGCCCCGAGGATCGGCAGGAACACCGACGGGTCGGCGAGGTCGGCCTCGACGCCCTTCGCTGCCTGGAGCGGCACCGCGATCGCGACGCCGATCCACGTCGACACCGCGCTGACCAGGAAGGTGGCGACGGCGAGCACCACGGCCTTGGCGCCCAGGGCACCGAGACGACCGGGGTCCGCCGTGAACGTCGACCGGATCTGCCCGGTCGTGTACTCGCCGGTGATGATGAGGACGCCGAGCACCGCGACGACGAGCACGGTGAAGCCGACGCTGAGCGTGGCGATGTTCACGACCTGCCGGTTCGCCGCGTCCTGGAGGACCTTCCCGGGCTCGGGGTCGACGAGCGCGCCGAGCAGGGCGGCCATCCCCACGGTGAGCACGACCAGGATCGCGAAGCACCAGAGCGTGGAGCGGACGCTGCGGAACTTGATCCATTCGCTGCGGACCAGTCGGGGGAACCCGAGGCCGATGCGGGCGCGGGAGTCGAGCGCGGTGGCGGTCATCGGGTGGCCTCCGCCCGGTACTCGACGTCGTCCTTGGTGAGGGCCATGTACGCCTCCTCGAGGCTCGCACCCATCGGGGTGAGTTCGTGGAGCACCGCGCCGGTCTGCGCGGCGAGGGTGCCGATCTGCTGCGCGTCGGGGCCGACGACCTCGAACGCGCCGTCCTCGCGCGGGGTGATCGACGAGGCCGCCGAGCCGAGCGCGGTGAACAGCTGGTCGGGGTGCGGCGTCCGGACGAGCGTCCGCTTGCCACCGCCCCCGGAGCCACCGGAGACGAACTCGTCGATCGGGGCGTCGGCGAGGACCCGCCCGCGGCCGAGCACGACGACGCGGTCGGCGGTCTGCGCCATCTCGCTCATGAGGTGGCTGGACAGGAACACCGTCCGGCCGTCGGCGGCGAGTCGGCGGGCGAGCTGTCGCACCCACACGACACCGTCCGGGTCGAGGCCGTTGACGGGCTCGTCGAGGATGAGGGTCTTCGGGTCGCCGATGAGCGCCGCCGCGATGCCGAGGCGCTGCCCCATGCCGAGCGAGAACCCGCCGACGCGCTTCTTGGCGACCGACTCGAGGCCGGTGAGCTCGATCACCTCGTGCACGCGGGCCTTCGGGATGCCGTGCGTCGCCGCGAGCCCGAGCAGGTGGTTGTAGGCGCTCCGCCCGGAGTGCACCGCCTTCGCCTCGAGCAGGGCCCCGACCTGCCGGAGCGGGTCGCGGAACGACGTGTACGGCTGCCCGTTCACCGTCGCCCGCCCCGACGTGGGCCGGTCGAGTCCCATGATCATGCGCATGGTGGTCGACTTGCCCGCGCCGTTCGGCCCGAGGAAGCCGGTCACGCTGCCCGGCCGCACGACGAACGAGACGTCGTCGACGGCGAGCTTGGAGCCGTACCGCTTGGAAAGATGCTCGATCTCGATCACGGTCTCGACGCTATTGCCGTGCCCGGGGTCGGCGCGTCCCCCGGAGGGTGGACCCCCGGCGTCATCCCCCGGGAGGACACCGTGCCGTGATCCGTCGTCACCGCGACGGACCAGGACGCCAGGACGCACATGGAGGACCGCTGGAGATCCACCCCAAACCGACCCGGGGAGTGCTCCGAACAACCTGCACGACGACGGCGCTGCCTCAGCGCAGCGCCGGGACCACGTCACCGCACTCGGAAGGACCGACCATGACCAGCAACGCAGCAACGCGCACCACCGGCTACGGCTCGACGCTGACGCAGAAGGGCGCCCTCGTCTTCGGAGTCGTCTTCCTCATCGTCGGCATCGCCGGCTTCATCCCGGGCCTCACGATGGACATGGGCTCGATGTCGATGGCGGGCCACGGCTCGATGGCACTCCTCCTGGGCCTGTTCCAGGTGTCGGTGCTCCACAACATCGTGCACCTGCTGTTCGGCGTCGTCGGGCTCCTCGCGGCCCGCACCGCGACGGGCGCACGGCTCTACCTGCTCGTCGGCGGGATCGTCTACCTCGTGCTCTTCGTCTACGGCCTCTTCACCGCCGGCATGATGGGCGGCGCGAACTTCGTGCCGCTGAACAGCGCCGACAACGTGCTGCACGCCGTGCTCGCCGTCGCGATGATCGTGCTCGGCCTGCTCCTGCCCCGCGCCGGTCGCACCGCGCGCTGACCTCGTCGGGGCCGTCCGGTGCTGGACGGCCCCGACCTCGAGCGGTGACCTGGGGATCAGGGGTCATCGGACGCCCCCGTCGCGATCGCGGCGGGGGCGTCGTCGTGCGTGCGTGCGTGCGGGCAGCGTGCGTCGTCGCTCACGACCACGGTGCCGACGCCGGCGCAGGTCGGAGCCGAAGTGCGCCGGCGCGTCAGAGCCGCAGTGCCAGCGCGTTCGCGGTGAGGCCCGCCGCGGTGCCGCAGAGCAGGACGGTGTCGCCAGGCCCGAGCCGCCCGTCGTCCAGGCACCGGGCGAGCGTGTACGGCACCGACGACGACACCATGTTCCCGTACTCGGCGACCGCGTCGACGTACTTGCCCGGCGGGATGCCGATCCGGCGCATCGCGATGCCGAGCGCCCCGCTGGCCTGGTGCGGCACGACGAGGTCGACGTCGTCGAGTGTCAGCCCGCTCCGTGCGAAGAACCGCTCGAAGAACCCCGGCAGCACGCCGAGCATCCCCATCAGGGCACGCCGCCCGTCCATGTCGAACAGGTAGTCGGCCGGGTCCCCGGCGGCGTACGCCTGCGCCGGGAAGCGGGACAGGCCGCCACGCAGCTCGGTGTCGTGCGCGTGCGCGGGCCAGGTCTGCTGCAGCGCGGACAGGACGCCCTGCCCGCCGTCGCCCCGGGTGAGCACGACCGCGGCCCCGGCGTCCGAGAACAGCTCGGCCGACTCGCGCTGCGCCGGGTCGAGGAACCGGGAACCGACGTCACCGGACACGACGAGCACGCGCTCGTGGTCGCCGTCCTCCAGGTAGCGGGAGGCCACGTCGAGCGCCGTGATGAAGCTCGTGCACGTCGACCCGACGTCGAGCGCTGCGGCACGGGCACCCGGCGCGACGCGCTCCATGACGAGTGCGGCCGTGCACGGGATCGGCTGCACCCCGGCGGCACAGGCCGCGATGACGAGGTCGAGGTCGTCGGCGTCGATCCCGGCCGACACGATCGCCCGGGACGCGGCCTCGGCGAGCATGTCGAGGTGCGACACGTCGTCGGCGATCCGGTACCGCGTCACGGTCCGCACCCCGCTGCCGAACGTGACGGCGCGCTCCGGCAGGGACGTGCCCCACCCGGTGATCCTGCAGTGCTTCATGGTCCCCCTCGGTCGTGCGCGACGAGCAGGTCGACCCCCGCCGGGTGCTCGTCGTGGCTGAACAGCAGTCTGGTACCCGCGCGCTCCAGGTCGAGCAGTCGCCGGGCGGTGTCGCGCTGGGCGTCGGCGTCGTGCGCGACCGCGCGGGGCAGGGCGCGGAGTGCCCTCTCTCGCCCGAGCAGGTCGCGCGACCACGCGGCGTCCCCGGCGAGCAGCACCCGGTCGGCGACGAGGGCGCCGAGCTGGCCGTCGGCGTGGCCGGGCAGGCGGACGAGCCGGTACACGCCGTCGCCGAACGGGTCCGCGACCGCGAGGCCGGCGGGTCCGGGGCGGAACGCGGCGTCCGGTACGACGTCGAGACGGTCGGTCAGGTCCGCCGGCAGCAGGCCGCGCAGCACCCCGTCCCGCAGGCGCGGGTGCGCGATCCGCCGCCGGACGCCCTCGCTCACCAGGACCCGGGCGTGCGGGACGGCCGCGAGCCCGCCGACGTGGTCGGGGTGCAGGTGGGACAGCACGACGTGGGTCACGGCCGCGGTGTCGACGACGTCGGCCAGGGTCGCACCGGGCGGGACCACCGGGGGCAGCAGGCGACGGTACAGCCGACCCGCGACGCCGGTCGCCCAGGGCAGCGGCGCGTACCCGGTGTCGAACAGGACCCGTCGCCCGCCGCCGCTCCACAGGAACACCCCGGCGGGGAACACCCGGCGCTCCCGCGGGGCACCGCGGAGCAGCTGGTGGACGTCGTGCGTCGTGTGCCCACAGGCGAAGGCGTGCAGCGTGCCGATCCCGCCCGCGCCGCCCCCGTCGCCCGCGCCGACTCCGCCGGCCGGCGCCGCGTCGTGCTCAACCACGCAGCACCGACGCGTAGCTCGCGAGCGCGTCGTCGAGGGACACCAGCGGCTCGTACCCGAGCACCCGCCGGGCACGGGAGACGTCGAGCGTCTGCGAGTGGGTGATCGTCGAGACGGTGTACCGCGTGACGGGCGGCTCGGGGTGGCCGGGCAGCACCGCGCACACGGCCTCGAGCACCCCGGCGACGCCGTACACCAGGCGCGCGGGCAGGTGTCGGTGCCGCAGCGGGAGCCCGAGTCCGGTGAGCAGCTGGTCGAGCAGCTCGACGAACGGCCTCGGGTCGTCGTTCGTCACGTTGAACGCGAGCCCGGCGGCACCGGGGACCTCGGCCGCGAGCCGGACCGCGTGTGCGACGTTCTCGACCGCCGTCAGGTCGACCAGGCCCCGCCCGCCGTCGAGCACCGGCACGCCGACGCGCGCGTGCACCCGGAGCAACCGTGGCACCAGGCCGGTGTCGCCCGCCCCGACGACCCCGCGCGGCCGGAGCACGACGACCTCGGGGTTCCGCGGGTCCGCCGCCGCGGCACGCAGGAGCGACTCGGCCTGGGCCTTCGAGCGGATGTAGTGGTTCATCGGCCGGCTCGGGTCGACCTGGTCCTCGCGGATGTCGAGCCGGTCGCGGGGTGCGGCGTAGATCCCGGGCGAGGAGACGTGCACGAGCCGCCGGGCCCCCACGCGCCGCGCGTACTCGAGTACCTTCCGCGTCCCGGTGACGTTCGCGTGCTCGAACTCCGCCCACTGGCCCCACGGTGAGGACAGTGCGGCGCAGTGCACCACGACGTCGGCGGGGACGTCGGCGTGCGCGAGGTCGTCGAGGTCCCCGACGTGCACGGCACCGGCGGGCAGCGCCTCGGCACGACGCCCGGACGCGGTCACCCGGTACCCGTGCTCGCGCAGCGTCCGAACGACGTGCCCGCCGACGAACCCGCTCGCACCGGTCACCAGTGCCCGCTCCCCCATGTCGACCGATCCTAGGCGTACCCCCGTCCACGCCCGGGTGGCGGACCGGGCTCCCCCTAGGCTCGGGGCGTGCGGATCGCCCTCGTCACCGACTACTACCTGCCGACGCTCGGCGGGGTGCAGACCGCCGTGCGCTCCCTGGCCGAGGCACTGACCACCGCGGGCCACGAGGTCACGGTGTTCTGCCCGGACGACCCGGCGGGCCCCTGGCACGACCCCGCCCGGCACGACCCCGCCGCGCACGACCCAGCCGGGCACGACTCCGCGGCCGGGCACGACACAGCCGCCGACGGCAGCCCCGCGGCCGCGCACGACCCCGCCACCGCGCCGGGCCCCACCGTCGTCGGCCTCCCCGTCGCCCGCGCCTTCCGCCCCGACGGCTACCCCTTCGCCTGGTCCCCCCGGCGCGTCCGGGCCGTGCTCCGTCGCGCCTTCGCCGCCCGGGGCGTCGAGGTCGTGCACACCCACTCGGAGATGTTCGCCGCGCTCGGCGGGATCCGCGCCGCGCAGGACCTCGGGCTCCCCGTCGTCCACACCATGCACGGTCGGATCGACGTCTACACCCGGAACGTGCTCCCGCTGCCCGCGCTCACGACCGTGCTCCTCGCCCGGTTGCACGCCGCCCAGGTCGACCACCGCGGCATCCGGGTCGGCGCGGACACCCCGTACACCCGCACGCGGACCGCCCGGCGGATGTGGCGGGTCATGCTCGCGCAGTCCCGGGCGAGCGACCACGTGCTCGTCCCCTCGCGGCACTTCGCCGACAAGCTCGTCGACCGGGGCGTCCGCACGCCGGTGTCGGTCCTGACGAACGGCATCGAGCCCGCGGTGCTCGACGCCCTCGGTCCCGCCCGCGAGCGGACCAGGCAGCCCGACGAGCCCCTCCGCGTGCTCTGGGTGGGCCGGCTGTCGCCGGAGAAGCGCCCGGAGGTCCTCGTCGCGGCAGCGCGCTCGTTCCCGCCGGGGACCGTCGTCGACGTGCTCGGCGACGGGGTCTCGCGCGCGGCGGTGGCCCGGGCGGCGGCGGGTGGACCGGTGACGCTGCACGGCTCGACGCCGCACCCGCGGGTCCTCGAGATGATGCGGCGGGCGCACGTGCTCGTGTCGAGCTCGTCCGGCTTCGACAACCAGCCGATGGTGATGCTCGAGGCCGTCGCGACCGGCCTGCCGGTCGTGCACTGCGACCCCGACCTCGCCGAGGTCGTGCCCGACGGCGGCGGCTTCACGACGCCGACGCCGGACGCCGCGGGGATCGTCGCGACGATCCGGCACCTGCACGACGACCCGGCGGCGCTCACGGCCGCGAGCCGCGCGCTCGTCGCGGCGCGCGGCCGCGTCGAGCAGCGCGTCGACGAGCTGGTCGACGTCTACGCGAGCGTCCTGCGTCCGTCCCGCACCTCCTGACGTACGGGAGGCGCCGTACCCGGCCCGCCACGCGCCTCCCGGCCGCACCGCGCGCCGGACCGGAGGCGCCGTACCCGGCCCGCCACGCGCCTCCCGGCCGCACCGCACGACGGACGGGAGGCACGGTGCCGTCCCGCACCGTGCCTCCCGTCCGTCCGCCGCTCACGCCGAGCGGCGCGCGGTCACCGGACCTTCTTGATGGGCAGGATCACGAGTGCCCCGAGGAGCACCGCGACGCCCGCACCCCAGAGCATGAGCGTGTAGTTCTGCCCGCCGCCGGTGCCGAGCAGGAACAGGCCGACGGCCGGGGCGAGCGACTGCGGCAGCGCGTTCGCGATGTTGATCACGCCGAGGTCCTTGCCGGGGCGCTCCGGGTCGGGCAGCACGTCGACCACGAGCGCGGTGTCGATCGCGGCGTAGATGCCGAAGGCGAAGCCGAGCACGACCTCGGCGAAGTAGAACCCGCCGACCGAGTCGACGTGCGCCAGGATCACGAGGCCGACCGCGGTGAGGGCGGTCGATCCCCAGACGAAGACCTTGCGGCGGCGGATGCGGTCGGACACCCATCCGGAGACCGCGGCGCTGACGAGCAGGGCGACCGTGTAGAGCAGGACGCCGAACGCGACCGTCGCGGTGGCCTGGGCCACGTCCTCGATGCCGATCTGGTCCTTGATGTAGAGCAGGCGGTAGGTCGTGAACATGAACGTGCCGAAGGTGATCAGGAAGCGCCCCCACCAGGCGAGCCCGAAGTCCGGGTGCTTGATCGGGTTCGTCCAGAACGACGCGACGAGGGTCAGCCAGCTGAAGGGCTTGGTGGTCGTCGGGAGCTCGTCGCGGGCCACGACGCAGTAGACCAGGATCACGACGACGGCCAGGACGCCCGGTGCGATGAAGAGCACCGGCAGGTTGCCGACCAGGTACACGGCGAGGTAGAGCCCGGCCAGGATCGCGATGTTCTGCGCGAGGGCGATGACGCTCGACGCCTTGCCGCGCTGGAACTCGGGCACGTTGTCGGCGAAGCTCGCGGTCAGGGTGGCGAGGACCGCGTTCGCGGAGACCTGGGCGAGGACCCACGCGAGGGTGAGCTGCAGCACGTCCGGCGAGAACGCCAGCCACGCGAGCGCGGCGACGAAGACGACGACGCCGATGACCATCCAGGGCCGGCGACGACCCCAGCGGGTGCGGGTGCGGTCGGAGAGTGCGCCGGCGAGCGGGTTCGCGAGCAGGGCGCCGAGGGCACCGAACGGCAGGACCGAGCCGACGATCGTCTCGGGGCTGTCCGGGTTGAGCACCGTCGCCTTGATCGACATGCTCACGAAGACCGGGGTGAGCAGCGCGGCGAACAGACCGAACTGGGCGAGGCTGAGCGCCCAGAGGTACTTCGGGCCGACGCGGACCGTGCTGACGGACTGCGTGAGGCCCTCGACCGAGAACGCTCGCGATGCCGCTGCGGGGTCGGAGCTCGTCGCCCCGGCGGCTGCGGTGACCGGCGGGTTCGCGGTACCGGCGAGACCGGTCTGCGGTTCTTCCTTCGACGTCGGTGTCGACATGACTCCTCCTCGAGCCATCGGGGGCCTGGGGCCTCTCGAATACCTAGTGCTACTAGGTGGAGTGACCGTAGCACCGAAAACCTTGCAGCGGAAGGGTTCCGTCCGGCCACCTCGGAACACCACGAGGGAGGCCGCGGTTGGCTCGACGGGTGGCCGACGCGCGGCCGCCACTGACGAAAGGTGCACCCGTGACCCAGACGGTCTTCCTCGAGGTCCGGTTCCGCGACGACGTCGGCCAGGACGCGATCGACGCCGCGGTCCGCGAGACCCTCGCCCAGACGGCGGGCTTCGCCGGCAACGAGTCGCTCGAGGTGCTCTTCGACGACGCCGACCCGACCCGTGCGGTCGTGCTCGAGCGCTGGACGACCGCGGCCGACCACGACGCCTACGTCGCGTGGCGTGCGACCCCGGAGGGCGCTCCGGAGGCCCTCGGCGCCGTGCTCGCCGGACCGCCCGTCACCCGGACGTTCGGCCGCACGCTCGACCTGGCCTGACCCCGTCACGACGACGCCCCGCACACCAGCGTGTGCGGGGCGTCGTCGTGCCGGCGGCGGGCTCAGCCGAACGGGACGACCCGCACGACCACCGCCACGACGAGCATCGCGACCGACACCACCGCCGCGCGCCACAGCACCTTCCGGTGGTGGTCGCCGAGGTTGACGTTCGCGAGCGACACGAGCAGCAGGATCGCCGGCACGAGCGGGCTCTGCATGTGCACGGGCTGTCCCACCACCGAGGCCCGCGCCATCTCGGCGGGCGTGATCCCGAACGCGGCGGCGCTCTCGGACAGCACCGGCAGGATCCCGAAGTAGAACGCGTCGTTGCTCATGAAGAACGTGAGCGGCATGCTCAACACCCCGGTGATGCCCGCGAGGTACGGCCCCATCGAGTCGGGGATCACCGCGACCAGCCAGTCCGCCATCGCCGCGACCATCCCGGTGCCGTCGAGCACGCCGATGAGCACCCCGGCGGCGAACACCATCGACACGACGCCGACGATGCTCGGCGCGTGCGCCACGATCTGCGCGGTCTGCTGCTTGAGCTGCGGGAAGTTCACGAGCAGGGCGATCGCCGTGCCGACCATGAACACGTACGCCAGCGGCAGCAGCCCGGTCACGAGGGCGACCATCACCACGACGGTCAGCGCGAGGTTCACCCAGATGCGCCCCGGGCGGAGCGTGGGGCGGTCCGGGTCGAGCATGGTGGCCGCGAGCGACGAGCCACCACCGGCGGCCTGGTCGACGCCGGTCGCGTCGTCGTCGATCCCGTCGACGCCCTCGCCGTCCGCCCGCCGCCCGTCGGCCTTGCCGCCGCGCAGGCCGAGCGCGACCGTGGGGCTCGTGAACATGCCCCCGCCGGTGCCACCGACGGCCGCGAGCACGCGGGACCCGGCACCCGCGGGTGTCCGTTCGGCACGGCGCTCGGTGCGGAGCGACTCGGTGAACTCGATCAGCCCGAGCCGCTTGCGCTCACGGAGCCCCATCGTCCACGCGAAGACGAAGCACAGCACGAGCCCGACGACGAGCGACGGGATGAGCGGCACGAAGATCTCCGACGGCTCGATCTTCAACGCCGCGGCCGCACGGGCGGTCGGCCCGCCCCACGGCACGATGTTCAGCGTGCCGTTCGTCAGGCCGGCGACGCAGGTCAGCACGACCGGGCTCATCCCGAGCTTGAGGTAGATCGGCAGCATCGCCGCGGTCACCACGATGAAGGTCGTCGACCCGTCGCCGTCGAGCGACACCGCGCCGGCGAGCAACGCGGTCCCGAGCACGATCTTCGCCGGGTCGTTGCCGGTGACCTTGAGGATGAACCGCACGAGCGGGTCGAACAGGCCGACGTCGATCATGAGCCCGAAGTACATGATCGCGAACATGAGCAGCGCCGCGGTCGGGGCGAGCGTGCCGATCGCCTTCATCACCATGTCGCCGAGGCCCAGCCCGGCCCCGGCGAACAGTCCGAAGACGGTCGGCACGATGATCAGGGCGAGCATCGGCGACATGCGCTTCGTCATGATGAGCACCATGAACGCCGCGATCATCGCGTAGCCGAGGATGACGAGCATCTGGACTCCTTCGTCCGTGTCGAGCAGTTGGGGCAACCTACGACCCGGCCTGGAGGCGCGGCGCGCTTCTGCGCGTTGGCCCACCATCGCGCGTTGACCGCGTTCTGCGCGTTCTGCGCACGCGGGTCGGCGCGCGCTCCGTACGCTGTGGTCCGTGACCGACGACCGCTCACGGCGCCGCCCCCGGCTCCGCTTCGCCACCCAGGTGCTGGTGCTGCAGCTGGTCGTGGTCGTCGCGGTCGTCCTGCTCACGAGCGCCGTCTTCGTCCGCGTCGAGGTCGCCCGCCTCGAACGGGCTGCAGAGGGCACCGCACTCGCGATCGCGCAGAGCGTCGCCGCCCAGGACGACGTGCGCACCGCGGTGGCCCGGCTCAGCGTCGACGGCACGGCCCTCGACCGCACGGCGCTCGCGGACGGACCGGTGCAGCAGGCGGCCCTCGCCGCGCAGCGACGGACCGGTGCGCTCTTCGTCGTGGTGACCGACGACCGGGGCGTCCGGCTGGCGCACCCCGACCCGGACCGCATCGGCGAGATGGTGAGCACCTCCCCCGACGCGGCGCTGCGAGGCCGGGAGACCCTGTCGTGGGCGCGCGGCACCCTCGGGGAGTCGGCGCGCGCGAAGGTCCCCGTCTACGCGCCCGGAGCGGACGCGACCCGAGCGGACGCGACCCGCGCCGACGGGGACCGGGCCGACGGGGCGGACCCGAGCCGCGCCTCCCGGCCGGGCGCCGGGGTCGTCGGCGAGGTGAGCGTCGGCTTCACGCGCGACCGGGTCTACGACACCCTCGTCGAGGACAGCGTGCCGGTCGTCGGCGCCGCCGTCGCGGCGGTGCTGCTCGGGCTCGTCGCCTCGCTGCTGCTGCGTCGACGGCTCGTCCGACTGACGCTCGGCGTGCAGCCGGAGGAGCTCGTGACGCTCGTGCAGAACCAGCAGGCCGTGCTCGGCGGGGTCGACGAGGGCGTGCTCGCGACCCGGCCGGACGGCACCGTGACCGTCTGCAACCCCGAGGCCGCGCGCCTGCTCGCACTGGCGGACCCGGTCGGTCGGCCGGTGCGGGAGCTCGCGCTGCCCGTCGGCCTCGCGGCCGCGCTCGACCCCGGGGCCTCGGTCCCGTCGAGCACGACCGTCGTCGCCGGCACCCGCGTGCTGCTCGTCGACGTCCGCTCGGTCACCCGCGACGGGGTCGACCTCGGCCGCGTCGCCGTGCTGCGGGACCGCACCGACGTCGAGGCGCTGTCCCGGCGGCTCGACGCGGTCGGCTCGCTCACCGAGGCCCTGCGCGCGCAGCGGCACGAGTTCGCGAACCGCCTGCACGCGATCGCCGGACTGCTCGACCTCGGCGAGACCGGCCGTGCCCGCTCGTACCTCGCCGACGTGCAGGAGCGCGGGCCGCTGCGCTACCCGGTGCAGCACGCCGACCGGCTGACCGAGCCGTACCTGCAGGCGTTCCTCGGCGCGAAGGGCGTCGAGGCGGCCGAGCGCGGGGTGCTCCTGCGGATCGGCGCCGAGACGCTCGTGCAGGGCACCGTCACCGACCCGGGCGACTGCACGAGCGTGCTCGGCAACCTCGTGGACAACGCCGTGACCGCGGCACTGCAGGGCGACGACCCGACGCCGTGGGTCGAGGTCGAGGTGCTCGACGACGGCGCGGTGCTGCACCTGTCGGTGATGGACTCCGGTCAGGGGGTCGCCGACGGGGTGGACCCGTTCGCGCGGCGGTCCCCCGTCGTCGACGCGGCAGCGACCGGCGACCAGGGCGGTCCCGACCCGGACCGGGCGCACGGGTGGGGCATCGGGCTCCCCCTGTCGCGGGAGGTCGCCCGCCGGCGCGGCGGGGACGTGTGGCTCGCCTCGGCGGGCGGGGACGACCACGGCGCGGTGTTCTGCGCCCGACTCGAAGGGGTGGTGCGACCGTGACCGACGACGCGACCGTGCTCGTGGTGGACGACGACTTCCACGTCGCCGAGCTGCACCGACGCCAGGTCGACCAGGTCCCGGGCTTCCGGGCGCTCGACCCGGTCGGGACGATCGCCGCCGCGCGGTCGGTCCTCGCGAGCACCCCGGTCGACCTCGTGCTCGTCGACGTCTACCTGCCCGACGGCAGCGGGATCGACCTGCTCCGGGCGGTCGACACGGACGCCTTCGTGCTCAGCGCCGCCTCGGACGCCGGGACCGTGCGCCGGGCGATGCGGCACGGGGCCCTCGCGTACCTCATCAAGCCGTTCGGGTCGGGCGTGCTCGCCGAGCGGCTCCGGGCGTACGCGCGCTCCCGGAACGTGCTCGACGAGCGGGCCACCCTCGACCAGGAGGCCGTCGAGCGGGCGTTCCGGATCCTGCACGCCGGGGACGGCGGCGGGGCGTCCCCCTCCCGTGCGGCGACCGCGGCGCTCGTGCTCGAGCATCTCTCCGCCGAGGTCGAGCGGTCGGCCGCCGAGGTCGCCGGCGCGATCGGGGTGTCCCGGGCGACGGCGCAGCGGTACCTGGCGCAGCTCACCGCGGACGGGACGGTGACGATGCAGCTGCGGTACGGGGCGGCTGGGCGGCCGGAGCACCGGTACACGCGGCGGTGAGCCGGTTCCGCGGCCACCGGACCGGTGACGCCGCCCGGGTGACCGGCTGCCGGACGGGAGGCGCGTGGCGGGCCCGCACCGCGCCTCCCGTCCGACACCGGGTCACGCCGTGACCGCGACCTCCGTCGCCTGCCGCCCGATCGCGAAGTCCGTCGCCGTGCCGCGCACGGCCGCGCGGTAGCCACCCCGGAACCCGTGCACCCGCACCTGCCCGCGCTCGTCGGTGCGCAGCACCGTCGGCCCCGTCCACCACTCGTCCTTGACGAGCCGGCGCAACGCCTCGTACGACGGCTTCGGCGTCCCGTCCGCGTGCACGAGCCCGATCGGCGCACCGAGCCAGGCGCCCGCGTCGGTGATGCCCCAGTAGGTGACCGCCTCGACGGCCGGGTGCCCGACCAGGCTGCGGTAGTGCCGTTCGACCTCGTCGGCCTGACGGGCCTCGCCCTCGGGCGTGGACGGCCACGAGTCGACCTGGTGGTCGTTGAGGTCGACGACGTCGGCGGGCATGAGGTCGCCCGAGACGAGCGAGGTCTCGGTCAGGTGCAGCGGCAGGCCGTACCGGGCGAAGCGGTCGACCATCGCGAGCATCGCCTCCTCGCCCCGGTAGCCCTGGTGCATGTGGGTCTGCAGGCCGATCGCGTCGATCTGCACCCCGGCCTCGAGGACCCCCTCGATGAGGCACTCGTACGCGCTCGACAGGTCGAAGTCGTTGAGCAGCAGGGTGGCGTGCGGGTTCGTGGCACGGGCCTCCTCGAACGCCATCCGGATCGTCGGGATGCGGCCCTTCGCCCGGGCGAGCGGCGTGATCGCGTTGTCGCCGTTGGCGAAGACCGGCATGATGACGACCTCGTTGATCGCGTCCCACGTGTCGACCAGGCCGGCGAAGTCCCCGACCTCACGGCGGATGCGCTCCCGTTGCAGCCGTTCGACCTCATCGAGCGGCAGCCCGAGGAGCCAGTCGGGCTGCACGGTGTGCCAGACGAGCGGGTGGCCCTTCAGGGCGACGCCGCGGTCCCGGAACCAGCGTGCCGTCGCCTGCAGGCGGACCGTGTCGGGTGCGCCGCGCTCGGGTTCGAAGCGGCCCCAGTAGAACGGCAGGGTCGCCGTCGTGAACACGTCGGTGTACAGGTCGGCGAGCCGTTCCAGCCGGTCCCGCTCGTCGCCGTCGACCTCGTCGTTCGCGAGTCCGACGAAGTCGAAGCCGATGTTGCCGAACCCGAACGCGTGCCCGGTCTGCTCGACGGTCACGTCGACGTCCGGCACCGGAGCGCCGTCGCGGTCGACGACGGTCAGGGTCGCCGTGCCGGTGCGGTGCGCGACCGCCTGCTGCTGTGCTCCGTGCATGTCCGCGGCTCCTCCGCCGTCACCCTCCCGGACACCGTCGTCCCGGATTTGTTGCGTTGCCGAACATAGCAACCGTGCGCGGCGCTGTCAGGAGGGCGAGGTGCCGTCTGTCCGCCCGACGATGCGCTCGCCCGTCTCCGGGTCCCAGCCGACGGTGCGGGGCGGCTGCTCCCGGGGACGTCGCGGGAGCGGTGGGAACCACGGACGGGCGGCGGGGAGGAAGCTCAGCACGACGGCGACGAGCACGAACCACCAGGTGGCGGCCGCGACGGCGACGACGGCCGGTCGGACCGGCACGACCGCGACAGGTCGGCCACGACATCCTGGTACCGCTCCTGAACGAACCGGAGTCCCGGGACCCGGTCTCCCGAGGCTCGTTCATCGACTGCGGCGCGATCTTCAGCGCATGGACCCGAACGACCCGAACCGGGGGACCCCGACCCCCACCCCCGCCCGCCCCGTCCGCTGGTGGCACCAGACCCGGGGGCAGCGCGCCACCCTCGCCGTGATCGTCGTGCTCGGCGCCGTCCTGACGAGCTGGAACCTCGCCCGCGGCGGCGACTCCGCGTTCTACGCCGCCGCCGCCCGCTCGATGTCCGAGTCCCTGCCGGCGTTCCTGTCCGGCTCGTTCGACCCCGACGCGACCGTCACCCTCGACAAGCTCGCCGGGTTCGCGGTGCCGCAGGCGATCAGCATCCACCTGTTCGGCATGTCCACCGCTTCCCTCGCGCTCCCCCAGGTCCTCGAGGGCGCCGTCACGACCCTCGCCGTGTCGCTCGTCGTGCTGCGCTGGCTCGGGGCCCGGGCCGGTCTGGTCGCCGCCGCACTCGCCGCGGGGACCCCGATCTTCGTCTCGATGTTCGGTCACCCGATGGAGGACGGCCTGCTCACGATGGCGCTCGCCGTCGCGCTGGTGTGGTGGCAGCGGGCCGCGCTGACCCGCACGTGGTGGCCGCTGCTGCTCGCCGGCCTGTTCGTCGGCGTCGGGTTCCAGGCGAAGATGCTGCAGGCCTGGCTGGTGCTGCCGGCCCTGGTGCTCGCGACGGTGGTCGCCACCGCCGGACCGGGCCCCCGGTGGCGCCGTGCCGCGGGACACGTGGCCGCGCTGGTCGGCGCCGCGGTCGTCGCGAGCCTCGCCTGGCCGGTCGCGCTCGCACTGCTCCCGGCGGGCGACCACCCCTACTTCGACGGGTCGACCGACGACAGCGTGTTCGCGATGGTGTTCGGCTACAACGGCGTCGACCGCTTCATGCCCGGGCTGTGGCCCGGCGCCGTCGGCACGCTGGGCGCGGCCGTCGGGCACGCCGGCACGCACGTCGCGGACGCGTGGCGCGCCGCGACCGCCGGTCGCGGCGACGGCCACTCGCTCCTGCAGCTCTTCTCGCCGCGCTACGCGTCGCAGGTCGGCTGGTCGTGGCCCGCGGCGCTCACCGGGGTCGGCATCGGCGCGGTCCGGTGGTGGCGACGGTCCGCCGGCCGGGAGGCGCGCCTCCCCGCCGCCACGCTCGTCGCGCTGGTCGTGTGGCTCGGGACCGCGGTCGTGGTGCTGTCCGTCCTGCGGCTCCCGCACACCGCGTACGTCGCGGGTGCCGGGGTGCAGCTCGCGGCGCTCGGCGCGCTCGGCTGGTGGGGCGCCGCAGGGTTCGTCGACGCGGCGGACCGCCGGCTGCGGCTCGTGCCCGTCGGGCTGCTCGTGGTCCAGGGCGCGTGGTGGGCGTGGCTGGCCCGCGCCGCGTCCGAGCCGGCACTGCTCGGCACGGTCGCCGTCGGGGTGACCGTCGCGGCGCTCGTCGCGCTCGTCGTGCGGTGGCGGCGCGCGGGAGCCACGGCCGGTGGCGGCCTGCGTGGCGACGCGGACGGTCGGGGTGCCACGGGCAGTCCGGGCGTCACGGGCGGTCGGGGTGCCACGGGTGGTCGCCGGCTCGCCGCGGGGCTGCTCGCCGCCGCGGTCGTGCTCGGACCGGCGTGCTTCTCGCTGCAGGCGCTCGACGCCGCGCGGGACGGCAGCGGCGGCGACGCCTCGGTCGGCCTCGCGCAGGGCGCCTTCGCCCGCGGCGGTGCCGTCCCGGAGCGGGCGCTCGCGCTCGGCCGAACGGGCGCCCCGACCCGCGGGACCAGCACGGCCGACGCGTTCCACGTCTCGGCGCCCGACGTCGTCGGCGGGCACACCCGGTTGCCGGCCGACGAGGCGGCGCTCGTCGCGGAGGCCCGACGCGCGGGTGGCGGACGGGACGGCGGCCCGCTCTTCCTCACCGACTCGTGGCGGATCGCGGCCGACGTCATCGGGGACACCGGTGCCGAGGTCCTGACCGACGGCGGCTTCTCCGGACAGGTGCCGGTGTTCACCACGGCGCAGGTCGAGTCGCTCGTGCGCTCCGGGCAGGAGCGGCTGTTCGTCGTGTCCTCGACCGCTCGGTCCTCCGACCCCGTGCGGCAGGCCACCGACGACCTCGGGTGCACGGTCCTGCACCGGTGGGGTCCGGCGTCCGCCTCGGCCGTGCCGAGCACCGGTCGTGGCCAGCAGTGGGGCGGTGCCGGCGGGGCGTCCTTCGCCCTCGAGCGGTGCTCCTGACCGGGTCGGTGACCGTCAGTCGGCGGAGACGGCGCGTCGCGCCAGGTCCGAACCGAGCATCGTCTCCGCCGCGGCGTCCACGAGCTCGTCGCCCTGGGTCCGCCCGATCCGTCGCGACACGACGAGCGTGGCGATGCCCTGCATGGTCGCCGCGAAGAGCATCTTGAAGGTCTCGCGGGCGCCGTCGTCACGGGGGTCGCCGTCGCGCGGATCGCCCTCGTGGTCGCCGTCGTCGTGTCCGCCGCCGTCCGGGGCGCCCTCGTCCTGGTCGGCCGGCGTGCCGGCGCGCGCCGGTCCCATCGCGCTGTCGAGCAGGGTGAACAGGGTGCCCGCGGCCGCCTGGACCTCGGCGGCCGCGGCCCCGACGGCCTTCCCCTCGAACATGAGCTCCATGAGCGCGGCGTCCTCGACCGCGAAGTCGACGTAGGCGTGCGCCACTCGGCGGAAGCGGTCACGCAGGCCGTCCGACCCGGCGATCGCCTGCTGCACGCGGTCGTGCAGGCGCTCGAACCCCAGCACGGCGAGCGCGTCGAGCAGCGCCCGGCGGTCGACGAAGTGGCTCCGCGGGGCACCGTGGCTCACACCGGCGCGGCGGGCGAGCTCGCGGAGCGACAGCCCTTCGACGCCGGACTCCCGCAGGGCGGCCACCGCTTCGTCGAGCAGGACGGCGCGGAGGTTGCCGTGGTGGAAGGGCCGGTCGGTCACGCCTCGAGGATACTCCGAACTAGACGTTGCCCAGATTCTAGACAGCGCCTACATTGAGCACGTGACCTCCTTCCAGAACCTCCTCGTCCTCGGTGCGACCGGACAGACCGGCCAGCACTTCACCCGGCTCGCCCTCGACGCCGGCCACCGGGTCCGGGCCCTCGCCCGCACCCCCGACAAGCTCCGTGTGCAGCACGACCGACTCGAGGTCGTCCAGGGGTCGATCACGGACCGGCTCGACCTCGACGGGCTCCTCGACGGCGTCGACGCCGTCGTCGCGATGATCGGCGACCGGCAGGCGCAGGAGCACCGCCTCGTGAACACCGAGTTCGTCCGCGAGCTCGTCCCGGCGATGCGGCGGCAGGGCGTGCACCGGTTCGTGTACCAGGCGGGTGGCCTCAGCGGCGCCCCCGGCCGACCGCTCGCGCTGCCCCTCCGGATCGTGCGCGCCACCGTCGCGCGCGCCTACCTCGGGCAGCACCGCGACAACGAGGCGGTCATGCGGTACCTCGACACCGAGGCGCGGGACCTGCAGTGGAGCGTGCACCGCGCGGGCATCGGGTCGGACGGCCCGTCGAAGGGGACCCTGCAGCGCTCGCGCCACTGGATCAGCATCGGGACGTTCGTCGACTGCGCGGAGTACACCCTGCGCATGCTCGACGACCCGTCCTCGGTCCACACGAGCGACGGCAGCGCCTACCGCCGCGCGCGGTGACCCGGGCGTCCGTGCACCAGGATCGGTGCATGGACATCAGGGAAGCGCTTGTCGCCGACGCGGACGCGATCGGGGCGTTCCAGTCCGCGTGCTGGGAGCAGACCTACCGCGGGGTGGTGCCCGACGCGTTCCTGGACTCGAGCGCCTCCCGCGACCGCGCAGCACGGTGGGCCGAGCGGATCCGGAGCGGCGGACGACGCGTGCTGATCGCGCTCCGCGACGGCCGGCTGTCCGGTGTCGTGAGCACGGCCCCGACGGACCCCGGGGCGGACGACCTCCCCGCCCTGGAGCTCTGCACGCTGTACCTCGATCGCGACGTGCATGGGACCGGGCTGGCCGACCGCCTGCTCGACGCCGCGATCGGTGGCGAGGACGCACACCTGCTCGTGTTCAGCGTGAACGAGCGGGCGAAGCGCTTCTACGCCCGCCACGGGTTCCTGCCGTCCGGCGCCCCGGAGACCGATCCCGGGACCGGCCTCGACGAGGAACGGTGGGTCCGCCGGGCGTCGTGACGTCCCGACGGCTGCCCGGTCGTGAGCCTGGGGACCGCGTCAACGGTGCTCGGGGCGCACCGGTCGACCGCGGACCGTGCCGTCGGGAGCGGCAGACGCCCCCGACGGCGCGGGTCACTTGCCGGCGGCCTGGTTGTACGAGGCGATCTGCGTCTTCGCCTGCGCCTCGGCGGCCCGCATGGTGGTCCGCACGTCGGCGCCCTCGACCACCCGGTCGAACGCGCCGATCACGGTCGCACGGACCGTCGGGAACGCACCGGTGACGCAGCCCGCACTCGCGGTGCTCGTCGGGTCGTCGGCGAGCTGGCGGTACATCGTCGCGACGTTCGGGTCGGTGAGGGACTGCTTGCCGACCGTGGTGTCCTGCGCCTTCGTGTTCACGGCGAGGTAGCCGGTCGCCTTCGCCCACTCGGCCTGCACCTCGGGGGTCTCGAGCCAGGCGGCGAAGTCGTGGGCGGCGCGCTGCTCGGCGGTCGAGTGCCCCTTCCCCGAGATCCACAGGGCGTTGCCGCCGATCACCGGTCCGGCGCCCTTCGCGCCGGACGTGGTCGGGAAGGTGGCCACGACCGACTTCGTGCCGGTCGGGTCGAGGGTCGTGTAGGCACCGGACGAGGTCAGGACCATGCCGACCTTGCCGCTCGAGAACGCGGAGTTCTGCGCCGCCGAGTCGGTGCCGGGGTTGAGCGCGGCGCCGTCCCGGTACAGCCCCTGGAGCGTCGTCATGAAGGCGACCTGCGTGTCCGAGGTGAGCGAGACGCCGGTGACGGCCTTGCCCTTCCGGCCGTTCGACGGGGTGCAGAACTGCTGCCCGCCCGAGGCGCTGAGCTCCTCGAGCATCCACGAGTCCGCCATGTTCATGCTCATGCCGTACAGCCCCGTGCTGCGGTGGATCTGGTCGGCCCACCGCGCGACCTCGTCGAGGGTCGTCGGCGGCTTCGTGACGTCGAGTCCCGCGCGCTCGACGATCGCCTTGTCGAGGTAGAGCACGGGCATCGACACCGAGAACGGCATCGCGGCGAGGCCGTCCCCGGCGCTGTAGTACGCCTTCGCCGCGGGGACGATGCTCCCGCCCGTGGCCGTCTCGCCCGCGAAGGTCGACGGCGACACGGTCTGCCCGGAGTCGACCATGAAGCCCGTGGCGACGTCGTTCATCATGAGCAGGTCCGGGGTGGAGCCGGACTGCACCGCGGCGGTGTACTTCGTCTGGACGTCGGCGTACTGGCCCTGGAACGTGGCCCTCACCGTGACGCCCTGCGTGTTCGCGGCGTTGTACTGGCTGACGAGCTCGGTCAACTCGGTGGCGGCGGGGCCGGTCATGGCGTGCCAGAAGTCGACGGTGACCGGACCGGAGGACGCGGCCGGGGTGGCCGAGCCGGACGCGGAGCAGCCGGTCAGGGCGAGCAGCGCCGCGGCGGAGGCGGCTGCGACCGCGAACGCGAACGCGGAGGATCGACGAGCGGGCATGGGTGTGCCTTCCTGTGGGGACGAGACGAGACGAGACGAGACGAGACGAGACGGGACGGGACGGGACGGACGAGACAGGGACGGGCGAGGTCCGGGGTGCTGCGGGACGGTGCTACTTGAGGGCGCCGGCGGTGATCCCACCGGCGAGGAAGCGCTGCGCCACGAGGACCAGCACGAGCACGGGGAGCGTGACCATCGCCGCACCGGCCAGCACGACACCGACGTCCGAGGCCTCGGCGTTCGACAGCTGCGCGATGCCCACCTGCACGGTCCGGTTCTCGGGCGAGTTCGTCACGAGCAGCGGCCAGAAGAAGCCGTTCCAGGCCGCGGTCGCGCTGACGAGCGTCACCGACACGAGCGTCGGCCGCGTGACCGGCAGGAGCATCGAGCGGATGAACCGGACGTGTCCGGCGCCGTCGAGCACGGCGGCCTCGTGCAGCTCGGCGGGGAAGGACAGGAACGCCTGGCGGAACAGGAAGATCGTCAGCGCCGAGGCGACGAACGGCAGGAACACGACGAGCAGGGTGTCGATGAGGTGCCAGGACGCGACCGTCAGGTAGTTCGCGATGAGGGTCGTCTCGCCGGGGATCATCATGCTGGCGAGCAGGACGAGGAAGATCGCCCGGGTGCCACGGAGCCGGCAGAACACCAGGGCGTACGCGGTGACGATGCCGATCACGACCTGCAGCGTCGTCTGCGCGAGCGTGACGACGACGCTGTTGAGGAACTGCCGTCCGAGCGGTGCGACCTGCAGGGCGCGTTCGACGTTCCCGAGGTCGAGGTGGACCGGCACGAGGCCGGGGAGCCCCTCGTGCAGGTAATCCGACGGGGTGAGCGCACCCTCGAACACGTAGTACAGCGGGAAGCAGACGACAACGACGGCGACGACGAGCCAGGCGTGCAGCAGGGTGCTGCGGATCCGACGTGCGGTGCGCGGGCCCATCAGTAGTGCACCCGCTTCTCGAGCACGCCGAACTGCACGAGCGACAGCGCGAGGACGAGCAGGAAGAGCACGACGCCGAGCGCCGCGGCGAGCCCGAAGTTCGCACTCGCGGCGCCGAACGCCTGCTGGTAGATCGCGTAGACGAGGGTCCTCGACGAGTCCGCCGGTCCCCCGCCGGTGAGGATCTGGACCTGCCCGAACGTCGTCAGCGCCTCGACGGTCCCGGTCACGACGACGAAGAACAGCGTCGGGGTGACGAGCGGCAACGACACCGACCAGAACGCCCGGACGGGTCCGGCACCGTCGAGCTGCGCGGCCTCGACGACCTCCGGGTCGATCGCACCGAACGCACCGAGCAGGAGCAGGACCGTGAAGCCGAGCGACCCCCACGCGGTGACGACGATCACGCTGAACAGCGCCCAGTGCGTGCTCGTCAGCCACGGCACCGGGGTCCCGCCGAGCTGCTGCACGACGGTGTCGACGAGCCCGGTCCCCGGCGCGAGCATCGCGGCGAAGGCGACGGACGCGGCGGACACCGACACGACCATCGGGGACGTCAGGAGGGCCCGGTAGACCGTCGTGCCGCGGAGCTTCGCGGTGAGCGGCACCACGATGAGCAGGCCGAACACCACACGCGCCGCGACGACCCCGGCGCAGAACACCGCGGTGTTGACCATCGTCCGACCGAACGCCGGGTCGGTGAAGGTCCGGACGTAGTTCTGCAGCCCGACCGACCCGGCGGGCTGCCCGAAGACGTCGGTGCCCTGCGTGCTGAGGACGAGCACGCGGCCGAGCGGCCAGAAGACGAAGACCGCGAACACGACGAGCGCGGGCAGGAGCAGCACGACGCCGACGCGTCGATCGGCCCGGTGCCAGGAGCGGGTGGCCGGGGCGGACCGCTGGCGACCGGCGACCAAGCCGGGCCGGACGGAGACCGTCATGGTGGGGACTCCTCGTTTCAGGGAACGTTCCCGATCTGGGGACGGCACCACTGTGCTGGTGTCCGTCACGCGGTCGCAAGGGAGGTCGACGGCCCGCCGCCCGCCGTTCACGCAGTGTTCGACAGCAGGCCCCGATCAGTCCCGTCAGCCCCGGGCCCGACGCCGGAGTTCACCCGCGGGACGGTCGCCCGTCGCCCGCGGTTCCGCGTCCAGCGCGCCGCGCGTCGTACACCGGAGCACATGACCGACGACCCCGTGCACGACCGCCCCGAGCCCGACCGCCCCGCCCCCGCGGCCCCCGGACCCGCCGCACTCCGCCGCGCCGCCGAGGACGCCGCGCGCGCCGTCGCACCGGCGCTCCTCCGCGCCTTCCGCTCCGACGTCGTCGTGGACACCAAGCGCGACGCGCACGACGTCGTGACCGAGCACGACCGCGCTGCTGAGCGCGCCCTGACCGCGTTCCTCACGGCGGCCGTCCCCGGTTCCACGGTCCTCGGGGAGGAGGGCACGACCGGCCCCGCCCCCGCCGGTGCGCGCGTCCGCTGGATCGTCGACCCCATCGACGGCACCGCGAACTTCGCCAGGGGCCTGGCGTACTGGTGCGTCTCGATCGCCGCGGAGGTCGACGGCACCGTCGCCGCCGGCGTCGTCCACGACCCCGTCGCCGACCACGTCTTCAGCGCCGACGACGGGGGCGCGTGGCTCGACGGGCGGCCGGTGCGGTCCGCGTCCGCACCGGCCGCGTCGGCCACCGTGCTGACCAGCTTCCCGGTGCAGCAGGACCTCGAACTGCTCGGCGAGACTGCCGCGTTCGACCTGCTCCGCGACCTGACCCTGCGCTACCGCCACCACCACAGCACCGGGAGCGGGGCGCTCAACCTGGTGCACGTCGCCGCGGGGTGGTCCGACGTGACGATGGGGTTCGCGACGCACCCCTGGGACGTCGCCGCCGGCGCGCTGGTGCTCGAGCGCGCCGGCGGCTGGTTCCGCGGCTTCCGGCACGGCGTCGCGACGGACCGAGCGGTCGACGCCGAGGACTACGTCGCCGGCGGCGCGGGTGACCGGCACGAGCACCTGGTCGCCCGGGTCGCGGCGCTGTCCGCGACGATCACCCGACGCCCCTGACCGCAGGCGAGCACCGGTCCACCGGTCAGCGGGGCACCGACCGCCCCGGGTCAGCCGCGGGCGCCGAGGACGGGCTCGACCGCGTGGACGGAGCCGCGCTGCTCCAACCGGGTCGGCAGCACCTCGTGCCGCTCGACCCGCCGACCGCGCAGCCGCTCGACGACGAGCTCCACCACGCGGGCACCCATCCGCGCGCGGGGCTGGTCGACGGTCGTCAGGTCGAGCCGTCCCGCGAGCGTGGTGCCGTCGAACCCGGTCACCGAGGCGATCCCGGGCAGTCGGAGTCCGACGCCCGCGGCCGCGGTCACGAGCCGGGCGGCGGTCGCGTCGTTCGCGGTGACGAACGCCGTGACACCGTCCCCGAGCAGCGTCGCGAGCCGCGCCGGGTCCACCACGAGGGCCTCGACGTCCTCGGTCCGCACCGCCGTGGGCAGCACCCCGACGGCCACGGCGTACGCCCGCGCGCGACGCGTGGTCGACGGGTGGTCGGTCTCGCCGACGAAGCAGGTGCGGACGTGGCCCGCCGCCGCGAGGTGCAGCACGAGGTCCCGCATCCCAGTCTCCTCGTCGGAGCGGACCGTGTCCACCCCGCGTCCGGCGAGCGCGTCGCCCGCCGACCCGAGGACCGCGACCGGCAGGTCCGCCGCGACCGCGGCGAGCGCGGCCGGCGGGAGCCGGCTGCTGACCACCGCGACCCCGAGCACCCCGTCGGCCGACCCGGCGGACGCGTGCAGCGCCTCCAGGCCGGCGACCAGGCGGTCGTCGTCACGGAACGCGTCGGCGACCCGCAGCGCGAACCCCAGGGTGTCCGCGGTGGCCTGCGCGCTGCGCAGGACCTCCGTGTGGAACGGGTTCGCCCGCTCGGTCAGCAGGACGCCCAGCACGAGCGGTGCGCCCGCCGCGCGACGGCGCGCCAACGAGCCGACCGGGAGGCCCAGCTCGTCCGCGGCGCGCACGGCCAGTTCCCGACGTGGTGCGGACACCCCGTCGTCGCCCCGCAGGGCGAGCGAGACCAGCGAGCGGGACATGCCGGTCCGGCGTGCGACGTCGCGCAGCGTCGCGGTCACGGCGTGCGGAGCTTCCAGGTGCGGACGTGCTCCCAGGTCATCGTCTGCCACCAGCGGCCCGTCCAGTCGGGGCTCGCGGTGCGGTACAGCACGACGGTGTCACCGGCGAAGTCGGACGGCACCGGGACGTCGAGGCCGCGGATGAACTCGCCGACCTCGTCGTGCAGGTCGGGGCGGACGTACAGGTCGTGCGACGCGAGCGACAGGTGCGGGCGGTAGCGCTCCGGGTCGTGGTCGTTCGGCAGCGGCGCGTTCATCGGCCGCCGGAACGGGGCGACCGCCGCGTCGACGTCGATCGCGAGCTGGTCGAACGCGGTGTTGCGGGAGCCGTCGGGGTTCGTGGCGACGTCGTACACGAATCCGATGCCCTGCTCGCGGACGCCGGCGTTGTGCACCGGGAACCCCGGGCGTCCGTCGAGCAGCGCGGTCAGGGCGTCGACGACCGCGGACTCGGCGGACCCGAACGGCTGGCTGCCGACCAGGGTCGCGTGCGGCGGGAACGCGCCGGAGGACACCAGGCCGTACTGGGCGCGGAGCTGGTCGGTGACGACCGTGACCGCGCGGCACGTCCGGGGGTCGGGGCGCAGGTAGACGCCGTAGCGGTAGGGGTCACTGTCGTCGCGGGCACCCTTGGCGGTGACGACGGGGGTCGTCGTGGGCGTCGTGGCGGTGGTCGTGGTGGTGGGCTCGAGGACGGCGGGGTTCGACACGGTGATCCTGTTCGTCGCGGTTCCGGGAACGTTCCCCATCGTGGTCGGGATCGTTCCCGAGCGCAGCCCTCCCTGTGGTGACGAAGCGGTGAACGACCGGTGACGGAAGCCCCGTGATCGGCGGTCGGTCAGGCGCGGGCGAGCGTCCGGCCCGGGACGAACTCGCCGTCGACGGCGACGTGGGCGGCGTTCGACCGGCTCGCGTCGATCTGGTCCACGACCGCGTCGACCGCCATCGTGCCGATCACGTCGAGCGGCTGCCGCCACGAGGTGATCCCGAACAGCTCGGTGGCGTACGGGCGGATGCCGTCGTAGCCCGTGACCGAGAAGTCCTCCGGCGCGGAGAGTCCCCGGCGGCGCAGCGCCTCGAGGACCCCGACGGCGTAGTGGTCGCTCGGCGCCATGATCGCCGACACCCCGCCCGCCGAGATCACCGCCGCGACGAAGGAGTCGAGCGCGCGGGGGTCGTTGCCGTGGTCCTCCGCGCGGATCCGCAGGACGTCGACGCCGCGGGTCCGGAGCCGCCGCGCCATGGCGTCCGTCCGCGCCGACTGGGTGAGGGACCCCGCGGCGCTGATCGTGAGCACCGCGACCCGCACGTGCCCGGCGTCGGCGACCTGGTCCGCCAGGGCCCGACCGCCGCCGCGCTCGTCGCAGTAGACGCTGCTGACCGACGCGTCGCGCTCCGGGCGTCCGGCGATGACCGTGGGGATGCGACGGGCGAAGGGCAGGACGTCCTCGACCGGCAGCGCCCCGCTGCAGACGATGAGCCCCTCGACGCGGAGCGAGACGAGCGTCTCGAGCGCGCGGCGTTCCTCGGCGACCGGGAACGACCCCGCGCCCGTCGCCGTGACGGCCCGGTAACCGCGGGCGGCTGCCTGCAGCTGGAACGCCGTGAGCAGGTGCCCGTAGAACGGCGTCGCGGCGTCGCGGACGAACACCCCGAGCGTGTGGGTGCGGTGCGCGGACATCCCGCGGGCGTTGGCGTTCGCGACGTAGCCGAGCTCGACGGCGGCGCGCTTCACCCGTTCGATCGTCGCCGGCGCCACCCCGTACGCCCCCGCGAGTGCCCGCGACACGACGGACTTCGACACCCCGGCGAGCGCCGCCACGTCGTGGATGGTCGGCACCGCGTGCAGGCCGCTCACGTCGCACGCCGTCGGGTTCGGGAGGTCACACCCGTCACGCTAGCGGCGATCCCGCGTCAGGCGGGGCGGTGGGTGGTGAACGTAGGGTGCAGACATGGTCGAGGTCGTGGGCGTGCAGCACGACGCCGTCCTGCTCGCGGGCGGCCAGGCGTCGCGGATGGGCGGGGTCGACAAGACCGCGATCGTCGCCGACGGCCTGGCGCTGTCGGACCACGCCGTCGCCGCTGCCGCCCGTGCCCGCACCGTCGTGCTCGTCGGGCTCCGGGACGGCCGGACCGCGCCGGACGGGGTCGTCGTCACGCGCGAGGACCCGCCGTTCGGTGGACCCGTCGCCGGGATCGTCGCGGGGCTCACCGCCGTGGCCGAACCCGCGCCGTGGACGCTCGTGCTCGCCTGCGACCTCGTGCAGCCCGAGCGGGCGGTCGACGCACTGCTGCGCGCTGCGGAGGCCAGGGCCGACGCCGACGGGTCCGACACCGACGGCCGCGACGTCGACGGGTTCGTCGCCGTGGACGAGGACGGCCGCCGGCAGCCCCTCCTCGCGCTCTACCGGTCGACGGCCCTGCGCGACGCCGTCGCCGCGCTCGGGGACCCGGACGGCGCGGCGGTCCGACGGCTCACCGCCGCCCTGCGACTCGTCGAGGTCGCGCTGTCCGCCGGACTCTGTGCGGACGTGGACGAACCGGCCGACGCCGCGCGGGTCGCCGACACCCCGCGGCTGCTTGACTGACCGCATGACCACCGACGACGTCCTCGCCGCATGGACCGCCGAGCTCGTCGCGGCGCTCGGCTTCCCCGAGGACTTCACGCTCGACCGCGACGTCGTGCTCGACCTCGCCCGCGACGCCGCGCACGGGGTCGCCCGGCCGGCCGCACCGCTCACCACGTTCCTGGTCGGCTACGCCGCCGGGCTCCGCGGAGGCTCCCCCGCGGACGTCGCGGCCGCCGCCGCGACCGCCACGCGCCTCGCCCTGGCACGCGACGCCGGCACCGGCCCGAGCACCGACGACGGCACCGGGTCCGCCGGCTCCGGCTCCGGCTCCGGCCCCCGGTGACGGCGGTCCTCCTCCCCTGGCAGGCAGCGCGCGACGAGGCGCACCGGCAGGGCGCCCGGCTCGCTGACGACCTGGCCCGGCTCGACCCGTCGTCGGCACCGCTCCGACTCGACCTGGCCGCGGCGATCGGTCGCACGCTCGTCGGGGACCTCGTCGCCCCGGGTGACGTCCCCGGACACGACGGCGCCGCGATGGACGGCTGGGCGGTCGCGGGCGACGGCCCGTGGGACCTCGGCGCACCGATCGTCGCCGGGGCCACCGTGCCGACGGAGCCGCTCCGGGACCGACAGGCGCGGCCGATCACCACGGGAGCTCCCGTCCCGCGCGGGACGACGGCCGTGGTGCGCTCGGAGGACGCCGCGGTCGACAACGCAGGACGGCTCGTCCGGCACACCGCCTCGGACCGCCGGCACGTCCGGCCCGCGGGCGAGGAGGTCGCCCGGCACAGCACGCTGTTCCCCGCCGGCACGGTCCTGACCCCGCCACGAGCGGCCCTCGCGGCGGCGTCCGGCGTCGACGACGTGCTCGTCGTCCCCGCGCCGACCGCACGCGTCGCGGTGCTCGGTGACGAGATCGTCGGTGCGGGCGTCCCACGACCCGGACAGGTGCGCGACGTGTTCACCCACACGTTGCCGACCGTGCTCCGTGCGTACGGCGCCGACCCGGTCGCGGCCGAGCGGGTGTCCGACGACGCCGACGCCACCGCGCGGGTGCTCGACGCGGCCGAGGAGCGGATCGTCGTCACGACCGGCGGCACCGCGGGGTCGTCGACCGACCACGTCCGCGGCGCCCTCGCCCGGATCGGCGCCGAGCTGCTGATCGACCGGGTCGACGTGCGTCCCGGCCGACCGATGCTGCTCGCCCGGCGCGGTGCGACCGTCTTCCTGTGCCTGCCCGGCAACCCGATGGCGGCGATGGTCGGCCTGGTGCTGCTCGGCGGCCCCCTCGTCGCCGGGGTGCTCGGCCGGCCGACCGAACCCGTCGAGCACGTCCGCCTGGCCGTGGACGTGCCGAACGACCGCCCCGGCTCGCTGGTCACGGCGTACCGGACGACCCCGGAGGGGGCGGTCCCGACCACCCACCAGACGTCGGCGATGCTGCGGGGGCTGGCCGACGCCGACGGGCTGCTGGTCGTCGGACCCGGTGGCGGCGTGGCGGGCGATGCCGTGCCTCCCGTCCGGCTGCCCTGGACCCGCTGACGCGAACCGCACGGCGGAGCGGACCGCCGGGGGAGCCGGCCGCCGGGGGACGACGCGGACGCGAGGCCGACGCGGCGGCACGACGGCCACGACAGCCGGCCGGTCTCCGCCCGCGGAAACCGCACCCGCACTGGCAGCGTCACCGGCTCGGGTGGTAGACCCGGACCATGAGCCGGATCACGGCGCGCAAGCGCGTCACCCGCATCACCGTCGCGACGTCCCGGTCGGTGCGTGACGACCTGCTCGCGGTCGAGGAGCCGCTCGAGATCCGGGTCGGTGGGAACTCGCTCGCGATCACGATGCGGACCCCGGGCAACGACGTCGACCTCGCGGCCGGGTTCCTGGTGTCCGAGGGGGTCATCGCCCGCGGTGACGACTTCGCCGCGGCACGGTACTGCGCGGGTGCGACGGACGAGGGGCTGAACACCTACAACGTGCTCGACGTGACGCTCGCGCCGGGCGTCCCCGCACCCGATCCCAGCCTGGAGCGGGCGTTCTACACGACGAGCTCCTGCGGCCTGTGCGGCAAGGCGAGCATCGACGCGGTCCGCACCACCTCGCAGCACGCGGTCCTGCACGACCCGCTCGTGCTCGACCCGGCGCTCCTCGCGACCTTCCCCGACCGGCTCCGCGAGGCCCAGGACGTGTTCGAGAAGACCGGCGGTCTGCACGCCGCCGCACTGTTCGACGGGCGGTCCGGCGAGATGCTCGTCCTGCGCGAGGACGTCGGCCGCCACAACGCCGTCGACAAGGTCGTCGGGTGGGCCGTCAAGGAGGGCCGACTGCCCCTCGGCGGCACCGTCCTCATGGTCTCGGGTCGCGCGAGCTTCGAGTTGACACAGAAGGCGTCGATGGCCGGGGTCCCGGTCCTCGCGGCGGTGTCGGCACCGTCGTCGCTCGCGGTCGACCTGGCGAAGGAGGTCGGCATCACGATCGTCGGCTTCCTGCGCGGCCAGAGCATGGTCGTCTACAGCCGAGCCGAGCGGATCGTCGAGCCGGCCGACACCGCCCCCGAACCGGTACAGCAGCCCCGACAGACAGTGAGCGCCCCGTGACCGAACAGCCCCCGAAGGACGACGTGACCGACGCCGACATGACGGTCGGCGAGCCGAAGGACTGGGCGGCCGGCGTCCCCGGCGTCCTGCACTCGATGGGGCCCGCGATCGAGCAGCTCGGCCTCGCCCGCACCGCCAAGCTCATGCTGTCCCTGAACCAGAAGGGCGGCTTCGACTGCATGAGCTGCGCCTGGCCGGACCCGGACAAGCGCAAGACCGCCGAGTTCTGCGAGAACGGCGGCAAGGCGGTCGTGTGGGAGGCCACCCCGGTCCTCGTGCCGCGCTCGTTCTGGGCCGAGCACTCCGTCGACGACCTCGCCGACAAGACCGAGTACTGGCTCGGCATGCAGGGCCGTCTGACCGAACCCGTGTGGAAGCCCGCGGGGAAGGACCACTACGAGCCGATCAGCTGGGAGCGGGCGTTCCGGATCGTCGCCGACAAGCTCAACGGCCTCGACTCCCCCGACCAGGCGTCGTTCTACACGTCCGGACGCACCTCGAACGAGGCCGCCTTCGTCTACCAGCTGTTCGTCCGGGCCTTCGGCACGAACAACCTGCCCGACTGCTCGAACATGTGCCACGAGTCGACGAGCCTGGCGATGGCCGAGACCGTCGGCATCGGGAAGTCGACCATCGCGTACGACGACTTCGAGCACACCGAGCTCATCATCGTGATGGGCCAGAACCCCGGCACGAACCACCCCCGGATGCTCACCGCGCTCGAGGACGCCAAGCGCAACGGGGCCG
Organism: Curtobacterium sp. MCBA15_004; assembly: GCF_001865055.2. Classification (NCBI taxonomy): domain Bacteria; kingdom Bacillati; phylum Actinomycetota; class Actinomycetes; order Micrococcales; family Microbacteriaceae; genus Curtobacterium; species Curtobacterium sp. MCBA15_004. The sequence goes on from NZ_CP126266.1 coordinate 3,039,231, forward strand.
AGATCGTCGCGGTGAACCCGCTGCCCGAGGCCGGCCTGCGCCGCTACAAGAACCCGCAGCGCGTGCGCGGCGTGGTCGGCCACGGCACCGAGATCGCCGACCAGTTCCTGCAGATCCGGCTCGGCGGCGACATGGCGCTGCTGCAGGCGATCGCCAAGCGCGTGGTCCTCGCGGAGCAGCGCACGCCCGGGTCCGTCGTGGACCACGCGTTCATCGAGAAGCACACGAGCGGGTACGAGGCGTTCGTGGAGCACATCCTCCAGGTCGACGACGACGAGGTCGTCCGGGCCACGGGCCTCGCGATCGAGGAGATCGACGAGCTCGCCGAACGGTACCTGCGTTCCGAGCGGACGATCATCACGTGGGCGATGGGCATCACGCAGCACGTCAAGGCCGTCGACACGATCAAGGAGATCATCAACCTCCTGCTCCTCCGCGGGAACATCGGCCGCCCGGGCGCCGGTGCCTCGCCGATCCGCGGGCACAGCAACGTCCAGGGCGACCGGACGATGGGCATCTGGGAGCAGATGCCGGACACGTTCCTCGACGCGCTGGCGGAGGAGTTCCACTTCGAGCCGCCCCGCGAGCACGGCGTCGACGCGCTCAAGGGCATCCACGGGATGCAACGCGGCGACATCAAGTTCTGGATGGGCATGGGCGGCAACCTCGTCGCCGCGATCTCGGACAGCCAGCTCGCCGAGCAGGCGTTCCGCGGCACCGAGATGACCGTGCAGGTGTCCACCAAGCTCAACCGCTCGCACGCCGTCGTCGGCCGGGAAGCCCTGATCCTGCCGACCATGGGCCGCACCGAGATCGACGTCCAGGCCGCCGGCCCGCAGTTCGTCTCGGTCGAGGACACCGTCTGCTCCGTGCACGGCAGCCACGGCCAGGTCCCGCCCGTCGCCCCCGGCCTGCTGTCCGAGGTCGCGATCGTCTGCGAGCTGGCGAAGGCCACGCTCGGCGACCGCCTCCCGATCGACTGGTCGGCCATGCGCGACGACTACGACGTGATCCGCGAGCACATCAGCCACGTCGTCCCCGGCTTCGAGGACTACTCCCGTCGCGCCGGCAGCAAGGAGGGCTTCGTCCTGCCGAACGGCCCCCGCGACTCCCGGACCTTCGCGACGAAGACCGGCAAGGCGATGATCACGGTCAACGAGCTCGAGCACGTCGAGCGTCCCGAGGGCACCCTGCTGCTCCAGACCCTGCGGTCGCACGACCAGTACAACACGACGATCTACAGTCTGAACGACCGGTACCGCGGCATCAAGAAGGGCCGGCACGTGGTGTTCGTGAACCCGGACGACCTGACCGAGCTCGGACTGCAGGACGGCGACACGGTCGACGTCGCGACCGTGTGGCACGACGACGTCGAACGCGTCCTGCGCGGGTACCGGATCGTCGCGTACCCGAGTGCGCGCGGCTGCGCCGCGGCGTACTTCCCGGAGGCGAACGTGCTCGTCCCGCTGGACAGTGCGGCGAAGGGCAGCAACACCCCGGTGTCGAAGGCCGTCCCGGTCCGGCTGACGCGGGTCGCGGTGCCGGCGACGGTCTGAGGACGGGACGGACGGGAGGCGCGGTGCGGGCCCGCACCGCGCCTCCCGTCCGCCACCGGTCACCTGTCGGACCGGTGTTCACTCGGTCAGGCCGTGTCGCGGCACGCGTGTGCCTGCCTGCCTGCCTGCGTGCGTGCGTGCGTGCGTGCGACCGCCCCTGTCGGCGCGCGCCCGGGCGCGCTAGCGTGACGGGATGGGGCAGCACAGGGGCAGCGGCGACGGGGAGCGGTCGAGGGACCACCGGGACGGACCGCGGACGGCCACGGTCGTCACACGCGGCGTGGCGGCCTGACGTGCACGTGTCGGGTCGCGTCGGATCGGACGCGCCGGACCCCTCGCTCGCCGTGCGCGCGCGGGTGGCGGCACTCGGCATCCGCGTCGCCGGTCTCGTCGCGCAGCGCCACCTCGAGGACCTCGGCGTGACCGGGCTGCAGGAGAGCCAGCACGGCAGCGGGTCGGACGCGGTGACCGTCGACGCCGCTGTCACCCGCAACTACGGCTTCTGGCGGAACCCCGACGACCGGGACGACCCGGTGAACCTGGCCGACCTGTCGGCGGCCGAGCGTGCCGCACTCGACGGCCCGGTCCCGGGCGACCTTCCCGCGTGGCTGCTGGCTGCTCGCGACCGGATGCGCTTCCCGACGATGTGGGACGCGGTCACGACGCACTGGAGCGCCGCCGGCGACCAGGACGCCCGGGAGCTCCTCCGTGCCCACGTCGACCACGTGCTGCACGACCACCACCGCGGCGCGCACGGGCTCGACGGCCCGTCGCCCCGAGGTCCGTGGGTCGAGCTCGTGACCGTGGACGCCGTCCGACCGCACCCCGTGGTCGTCGACGGCGAGGAGCGCGTCGGACTGCTGCTCGACACCGACCCGTTCGTGGTGGGGTCCGCGTTCCCGTTCGACGACGGCCGGGTCGTCACCGCGGTGGTCGACCGGGACCTCCTGCCCTGGGTGGACGTCGCCTTCCTCGGCGACGCGGGCTGACCACGGCGATCGACCGCGTCGACCGGTGCCGTCAGTGCGGTGCCGGCGCCGTCAGTGCGGTGCCGGCGCCAGGTCGTAGGTGACCCACGGCGTCGCCGACGCGACCGTGTCGTACACGCGGCGGGCCCGGTCGTTGTCGGTGGCGGTGATCCACCGGACGACGGTCGCACCCTCGTCGGCCGCGAGGGACGCAGCCGCGTGCAGGAGCGCCGTCGCCGCACCGGTGCCCCGCGCGTCCGGTGCCGTGAACAGGTCGTCGAGGTACAGCCCGGTGCTCGCGGTCGACGGTCGGACGAACCGGCGGAGGTTCGCGAGCGCCACGGGTCGGTCGTCGGCGTCGACCGCGACGAGCCCGGTCAGGCCGTGCGCACCGGAGGACACCCACGACCAGGTGGTCGCCACGGCCGCGGGGTCGTCGGGGAGTCGGTAGAAGGCGCGGTACCCGGCGTAGAGCGTCGACCACGCCCGTTCGTCGGCGGGGCGGACGGGTCGGACGTGCACGGTCATGCGGTCACCCTACGGTCGGCGGGGCGGACGTGGGCGGCGTGACGGGCGCGAGCCGCGCCTCCCGGCCGTCCGCGGCGACCAGCACGGTGCCGTGCCCCCGTGCGGACGGGTGGTGAGCACCCGCGGTGCGAGCCGACCCGAACGGCTGCACCACGGGTGCCGCAAGACGATCGTATGACGAACGACCCCGGTGCACCATGAGGGCTCGGACAGCTCGGCCACGCAGCACGCTCCCGTTCCGACCGACCGACCGACCGACGCTGGACCGATCGGGCCTGCCGACGCCATACTCGGAGTCGACCGCGACCCGGGGAACGGACGCGGGCCCCGGGTCACGGACGCGATCCGGGTACGGGAGCGTCGAGCGCACCACACCGACGTGGTGACCGACGCCGGACGGAGGGGGAACCATGACCGCACTCATCTGGGGCGGAGCCGTCGCAGCGGGCCTGGCCGTCGTCGCGGTGCTCGCACGGGCACGGCGTCGGGGATGACGGACGCCTGCACCTTCTGTGGCATCATCGCGGGCTCGTCGCCCGCCGTGTGGGTCGAGCGGGAACCCGAGGCGGTGGCGTTCGCGCCCCTGCCCGACTCCGCACTGGCCCCGGGGCACACGCTCGTCGTGCCGGTGGATCACACGGTCGACCTCCGCACCGCCGGGCCGACATCGCTCGCGGCGACGATCGCGCTCGTGCAGCGCGTCACCCGTGCGATGCGTGCGGGTCTCGGGGCGACGGGGACGGTCGTGCTGCAGGCCTCGGGCCCGGACGCCGGGCAGAGCGTCCCGCACCTGCACTTCCACGTCGTACCGTGCTGGCCGGACGACGGCACGACGCACTGGCCCGAGGGGCGGTCGGCGCACCGGGTCGAGGGCGACCCGTACGCGGCCCTGGCGGAGATGTTCGACTGACGAGCAGGAGCCCTCGTGGTTCCGACGCCCGGGGACCGTCCGGTGTCGCGCGCCGGAACGACTGGTGTCGCGGTCTGACCGGACCACGGGCGGACGGGAGGCGCGGTGCCGGCCCGCACCGCGCCTCCCGTCCGACCGTGGTCGCGACAGCGACCCACCGTCGGTCCGCGTCCGCGCGTGGTCGCGACGCTCGTGGTCGCTTCACGCATGGTCGAGTCAGCGACCCGTCATCGTTCTGCGGTTGTGACGATCCCGGTGCAGCATCCTCGGGATCCGTGCACCGAGATCGTCAGAATCCGGAACGTGACGCGATCGCGGTCGGTACGGTGTCACGGTGCAGAGCACTCCTGATCCCGAAGCGCCCACGGCCGTGTGGTGGGTGTCCGAGGAGGACGCCATCTTCCCCGGTGACGACGACCTCGACCGGGTCCTCGGCGCCTTCTCCACGGCAGCGGCAGCGAACGCCTACGCCGCGGAGCGGCGACGGGAGACGGGCGGCAGTCGCACGGTCCACGTCGACCGGTACGAGGTCGGGATCGTCAGCGGCTGGAACTCCGACTTCTTCCAGGTCGACGCATGACCGTCTGGCTCCTCGTGCACCGGTCCACGGTGGCGGAGGACGAGGTGATCGGCGCCAAGCTCCTCGGGTTCTTCGCCTCCGCGGACGAGGCCGACCGTGCCGCTGCCGAGCTCGTCGATCGGTGGGCGAGCTACCGCGCGATGCCCGAAGGTTTCGAGCGGTTCGAGCTGCCGCTCGACGAGGAGATCCCCGAGGAGCTGTCCGACCGGATGATCTGGGGGTGAACGTGGGTCCGAAGCACCGCGACCGCCCGTGGACACGGAGCGAGCGCGCTGCCGAGATGCATCGACGCGCGAACGCCGATGCCCCGGCGTGGTGGCCGCGACGAGCGCTCTGGTCCTGGCGACTCGTCGTCCGTCCGGTCGGCAGGGCGATCGGCGTGGTGCTCGGCGCGGTGGGCGACGGCTTGTCGTTCTGACCGCGGTGGAGGCACGGTCCCTCAGGGCTCCCGCACCGGGTCACTCCACTTCGGGAAGGGCGCGGACACCCCGGGCGCCGACTCCTCGGGGAAGTCCGCCGGGTCTCGGACTGCGATCGCCTCGACGAGCGCATCGGTGTCGTTGGTCCAGAACGTCTCGCTGTAGACGCCGACCGAGTACTGGCCGTTCTTCCGCACCGTCCACGTCACCCACCAGCCGTCCCCGGTGTCCGCCCGCAGCTCGGTGCTCTGCCCGATCTCGGCGCTCCGCGAACGCCACCCCTCCTCGTCGAACCAGCGCCGCATCGGTTCGAGGTCCGCAGCCGCGCCGGTCGCCCCCTCCGGGTGGAGGATCCGGACCGTCCGGAACGAGTAACTGTTCTCCGCCGTCGCCCCGTCGGGCACGTCGCCGAACGCATCGTCGCCGGGAAGCGGGAGAACGTCCCCGCCGTTCCAGGTCCACACCCCGTCGGAGATCCGCGCCTGTGCGTCGGCGAGCAGCGCCTGACCTCGCTCGTACCGCTCACCGGCGAGATCGAACTCCTCGTGCAGACTCATCCGCTCCACCTGCTGCCGGGTCGCCCCGGCGGCGTCTCGCGCACCCTGTTCGGCCACGTCGTTCCCTCTTCCTGTGCTGGTCGCGCACCCCGCCGTCGCGAGCAGGAGTGCGGCGAGCGCCGCGATCACGACTCGGCGTCGTGTGGTCGTCCTCAGGACACTCATGAGCCCACCTTCCCCTTCGCAACGATCTCAGCGATCTCCTGCAACGACCTGGACTTCTTCGAGAGGTAGCCGACATCGTCGGATTCCGGGTCGTGCCACATGTCGTGGCCGGTCACGGACTCCGTCTCCGGACCGGCCTCCGACGAGAACACTTGCACGCCGTCGAACAATCGCGGGTCGGCCCTGGTCAAGATGCCCAGACGCTGACCGACCGTGGCGAGTTGATCCGCTTGAGCCTGTGTGGCGTAGACGGCGCTGGCGTTGATGTCCTCGACTTCCGTACCGTACGGGAAGCCCACCGAGCCGTAGGACACGAACGAGTCGACGCGGTGTCGAGTGAGCTCGAGGCCTTGCACCGCGGTCGTGGACCCGTACGAGTGGGCGGCGACCGTGACGCGATCCGGAGGCCCTCCGGTCCTGCTGTCATGGATTCCGTCGAGGAACGACGCGAGTTCGGCAGCTCCCGACTCCGAACGGTCGGGCAAACCGACCGTGCCGGGCACTGGCGCGTGGTAGCCGACCCAGGACACGACAGCGTACGTCTGGTCGGAGTCGGTCTCGTGCGCTCTTCGCAGGAGCCCTTCGGCAGCAACCACTCGTCCGCCCATCCCGGCGACGTCCGAGCTCATCCCCGGGACGTTCACCGTCACGTTCGCGGCCGTGTCCAGGTCACCCAGCGACACCGCGGCGACCAGCGCGCCGTCGTGCTCACCGAACCCCACGAGTTGCGCCTTCTGCATCGTGGGGCCGCCCGGGAGGTACCTCGCCCGGACGTCGGCCTTGCGCACTGCTTCCTGGAGCCCCCGCACCTGTTCCGTGAAGTCGGACAGCCCGCGCTGCTCTCCGAAGCCCATGAGCTGGTACACCCGCTCGGGCTCCTCGACAGCAGCCGCGAGCACGGCGCGCGATGCGATGTCGCGCTTGGCTGCCGGAACCCCGTCGAGGTTCGCGAACAGGTACTGCGCGGCCAACGGCAGGGACCGCACGTACGCGTCCGTCTGCGGGAGCTGCGCGTACGCTTCGGCCACCTCCGCCGGGGTGAGGCCCGGTCGCAGGAGCCGCGCGAGTTCGGGGGACGACGACGTGACGGCGACGGCATCGAGCGCGAGATCGGGGAGGGATCCACCGCCCGCACGTTCGAATGCCGTGGCGATGCCCTCGAGCCAACTTGCCTCCGCTGCGTTCTCGGCCAGCAGCGCATCGAAACCCCCGACCACCGTCGAGCCCTCGACGGGTGTCCACGCGCACGTCGAACGGAACCTGCTCCAGGCGTTCTTCACCTGGATGAGGTGCTGTGCGGTGCTGAGGTCGGCAGCGCGGCTCGCGCCGGCGAAGACGCGGAGAGCGTCCGGGTCGGCTGCCGACGTCCCGCCGGAGCCGGCTGCACCGGACCGGACCCGCGCCCGTGGGGAGAAGTTCGCGGACAGCGGGGTGGGGCGGACAGCGGTGTGGTCGGGGCGGACGTCGACGAGTCCGTCGACGAACGCCGACGACGCTGCGAACGGGTCGCCAGAAGCTCGGCGACGGTCACGCTCCGCCTCTCGTGCGGTCCACTCACGGACTGCACGCTGTCGACGACGCTCTTGGTCGGCCTCACGCCTGGCCTGTCCGACCGCGTCCCCAAAGTCTGCGAGCACCCCCGCGAGCTTCTGCGTGTCCTCCGACCGGACCGTGCTGCCCGCTGTGAAGAGCGTCGCATAACCGCCGCGGAAGTCCGTCGCGACGGTCTCGACCCGCACCCGGTTCGCGATCGCCTGAGCCCTGAGATCTCTGGAGGCGCCGTCGGCTGCGGCGACCAGCGCCTCGGCAGCCGCGTCATCGAATGCGATCGTCATGCACACTACCCCCGTCGTGTGACCCGTAATCTGATGTCCGACACTACACGATCCGCGGCTCGTCAGCGGGCGGGCACGCGCGAGGTCCCCGTCCGCGAACACGATCGTGGTGAATGCTGTCCCGAAGGAGCAACGATGCGCCTTCTCGCCTACCTGCTGACGGTGGTCGTGCTGACTGCACGGTCGCTCGGGGCCGGGCTGCTCGTCGCCCTCCAGCTCGACGGTGCGCCGCAGGGACTCCGCGTCGCGACGTCGATCACCACGCCGTTCCTCGTCCTGGGGCCGATGCTGATCGGGGCGTTCGCCGGGTACTGGGACCACCGGTCCTCGCCCGAGGGACGTCGGTACCTCCGCTGGTGGTTCGTCGGCGTCGTCGGCGCGGACGTGGTCGCCGCCGTGGTCGCCGCCGTGGTCCTCGTGCTCGCGAGCGTGGCGGCCGGTGCGCCGTCCTGGGTCCCCGTGGTGCTCATCGCCGGCGCTGCGGTGCTGCTCGCCGTCGCGAGGCCGCTCGGCGACCGCTTCCGGAGGACGGAGCCCGTGGTCGACCGGCCCGGCGACGACGTCGTACCCGCCCCGACGATCGTCCGCCGGAAGGTCCGCACGATCGCCGTCACGTTCGCCATCGCCGCCGCCGTGGCCTCGATGATGCACACCCTGCTCGCGACGCTCCTCCGCGAACGCGGGCCGGACCTCGCGCAGGAGGCGTTCCTGGCGGGACAGCTGACGTTCACGGCGACGGCCATCGCCGCCGTGCTCGTCTCCCTGCCCTTCAGCCGTGCGCTCCGCGCCACCGGTGGTCGGGACATCGGACGACTGCGGCGCTTCGCGCAGGTCGTCCTCCGCGGGAAGGCACTCCTCCTCGACGCGGAGGACCAGCGCGGCGCACTCCGGTATGCCCGGCTCCTCCCCCTCGTGCTGCGGTTCCAACTGGCGTTCACGGGACTGCTGTACGGCGGGATCACGTGCCAGTTCGTCTCATACGCCGTGCGCGGCGAACTCGGGCTGCTCCCCGTCGTGTTCCTGTTGCTGATGGCGGCCGTCCTGCTCTGGGCGGCGCCGCCGACGCTGCGCCGCATCCGGCGGGCGCGCGCGTACGCCGACCTGCACGGCGACGGTGCGCGTTCCGCCGTCGACGGCGGGGCACCGGCACCGGTCCCGTGACCGGGACACGCCCCCGGACGACTCGGCGCGCGTCCGCCGGTCCGACCGGACGACTGCCGGGCGGGAGGCGCGGTGCCGACCCGCACCGCGCCTCCCGTCCGCCCGTGGTCGCGTCAGCGACCTGTCTTCGGTCTGCACCATTGACGATCCCGGTGCAGCATGCGCGGAGTTCGCGTACCGGGATCGTCATGACCACGAGACCGGATGCCGTCTCGCCGGGCCGTCGCTCGAGACCGCACTCGCGGGTCAGGTCACCGTAGCCAGCGGTACTCGTACTCCGGTCTCCCCTGGCCGCTGTGCCGGACGTCCTTCTCGACCTGCCCGACGGCGACGAAGTGCTCCAGGTACCGGCGGGCGGTCACGCGCGAGGTCCCCGTCGCCTGCGCCACCTCGGTCGCCGAAGCCCCGCCGTCCGCACGCATCAGGACGCCCTCGATCGACTCGAGCGTCTCGCGCGCGATGCCCTTCTCCGGCTCGGTCGGCACCGCCGGGCGGAGCGTGCTGAGCCGCTGGTCGATGTCCGCCTGCGAGAGCGACCGACGGTCGTCGAACCCGCGGCGGTACTCGCGGTACGTGGTCAGGCGGTCGGCGAATGTGCGGAAGCTGAACGGCTTGACGAGGTACTGCACGATGCCGAGCGCGATCGCGTTCCGCACGCCCCGGACGTCGTTCGCAGCGGTGACGGCGATGACGTCGACGGCGGACCCGGCGGTGCGCAGGGCGCGGACGAGCTGCAGGCCGTGGGCGTCGGGCAGGTTGAAGTCGAGCAGGACGAGGTCGGGCTTCTCGGCGGCGACCGCGGCGAGCATCTCCCGTCCGGTCGCCGCGGAGGCGACCACCGTGAAGCCCTCCACCCGCGCGACGTACGCGGCGTGGGCCTCCGCGGTGAGGGGTTCGTCCTCGACGATCAGGACCCGGATCGTGTCGGTCACGCCACCACCTGCCGCGCGTCGAGGTCGACCACGAAGGTGCTCCCCGTGAGGCCGGTGTCGACGGTCATCGTCCCACCGACGGCGGCGAGGGTGGAGCGGACGAGGTCGAGTCCGATCCCCCGCCCCTCCGGCCCGGACGGCTTCGTCGACCACCCCCGTTCGTAGGCGGCACCGACGTCGGCGATCCCGGGGCCGTTGTCCTCGACCGTGATCCGCGTGTGCCCGTCGTCGAGCGTCGCGACGGTGACCTGCACCCGAGGTCCTTCCGGTCCCCCGGCGTGTTCGGCCACGGCGTCCACGGCGTTGTCGACGAGGTTCCCGAGCACCGTGATCACGTCGCTCGCGGGCGCGGACACCGCCCCTCGCAGGCCGCTGGTGTCGGCCCCGAGCACGACGCCGCGCTCGTGCGCCTGCGCGCGCTTCCCGTTCAGCACGGCGGCGAGCACCTGGGCGGTCGCGGTGAGCGGTCCCCCGCCGTCCGGGCGGACACCGACCCCGGGCGCCCCGGCGTCCGCGTGCCGGTCGAGCTCGTCCGACGCGAAGCGGATCGCCTCGTCGACACGACCGAGCTCCATGAGGGCGACGACCGCGTGCATCCGGTTGGCGAACTCGTGCGTCTGCGACCGCAGCGCGTCCGTGAGGGTCCGCGTCGCCGCGAGCTCCCCGGACAGGTGCAGCACCTCGGTCCGGTCCCGGATCGTCGCCACCGTGCCGAGCGGCTTCGCCGACCCCCGCGGGAACGCCAGCTCCTGGTTCACGACGAGCACCCGGTCGGCCGTCTCGTGGGTCTCGTCGACCGCGCGGTCCCCGGAGGCGAGCAGCGTCCGCAGGCCCTCCGGCAGGTCGACCTCGGCGAGCGGGATCGGCTCCTGCCGTTCGGCGGGCGGGGGCAGGTGCAGCAGTTCCGCTGCCCGGTCGTTGTGCAGCACGACGGCGCCGGACCGGTCGATGACGACGAGTCCCTCGTGCACCGAGTGGAGCACGCCCTCGTACGAGGCGAACACCCGCGCGAGCTCCTCGGGACCGCGGCCACCGGTGACCCGGCCGAGGTACCGGCTGAGCAGCCACGAGAACAGCGCCGAGACCGCGACGATCGCCAGGGCGAGCACGACGACGGACACGAGCCGGGGCACCAGCGCGGTGGAGATGTTCGCGACGGTGACGCCCGCGGCGACGAGCCCGACGACCGTGCCGTCCTGGTCGGTGATCGGGGTGACCGCGCGCACCGAGGGGCCGAGCGTCCCGGCGAAGGTCTCGGTGAAGGTCTCGCCCCGCAGCGCCGGCGTGATCGTGCCGCGGAAGGGCCGGCCGATCTCGGCGCGGTCCGGGTGCGTCCAGCGGGTGCGGTCCGGCGCCATGATCGTGATGAAGTCCGTCTGCGTGCGGCGCATCAGGTCGAGCGCGTACGGCTCGAGCCGTGCGGAAGGATCGCTCGTCGACGCCTGCTCGACGACGAAGGGGTTCCGCGCGATCGAGACCGCGACGGCGGTGCTCCGGTCGGCGGCACGCTCCTCGAGGTCCGCGCGCGCCGACGACCAGCTCCAGGCGCCGCCCACCGCGACGCCGACCACGACGAACAACAGCTGCAGCGCGAACAGCCGCCTGGCGATGCTCCAACGTCTCGGTGCCACGGTCCGATCCTCCTCGCCTCGTCGCGGGACCCCCATTCTGCGACACGACCCGACCGCCTGGGACCATCCGTGAACGCAATGAACACAAGTCCCCTCCCGTGTGCGGTCCGCGGCAGGGTGGGCCCGTCCCCACCGGGGAACGAGCCGACCGAGGTGACGACGCCCCGGTCCTGACGACAAGGAAGTCTCATGGCATCGACGCACTCGTCCACCGCACGCCCTGCGCGGCGTCGCGGGCTGGACCGCTCGCACTGGCTCTACATCGCGGTCATCGCAGCCGTGGCCGCCGGCATCGTGGTCGGGCTCACGGCACCGACCTTCGCGGTCGGTCTCAAGCCGATCGGGGACGGCTTCATCGCCCTCATCAAGATGATGATCGCCCCCGTCATCTTCTGCACGATCGTCCTCGGTGTCGGCTCGATCGCCAAGGCGGCGACGGTCGGCAAGGTCGGCGGGCTCGCGCTCGGGTACTTCATCGCGATGTCGACCTTCGCCCTCGCGATCGGCCTGGTCGTCGGCAACCTCATCCACCCGGGCGACCACCTCGACATGTCGACCGCGAAGTACGACCCGCCGGCCGGTTCCACCGAGGACGCGTCGTCGACGTCCGGCTTCCTGCTCGGGATCATCCCCGCCACGCTCGTGTCGTCGCTGACGAGCGGCAGCATCCTGCAGACGCTCTTCGTGGCGCTGCTCGTCGGTTTCGCGCTCCAGGCGATGGGCGAGAAGGGCGCACCGATCCTCACCGGCATCCGGCACCTGCAGGCCCTCGTGTTCCGCATCCTCGCGATGGTGATGTGGGCCGCCCCGGTCGGAGCCTTCGGCGCGATCGCGGCCGTGGTCGGCGCCACCGGCGTCGCGGCACTCGTGGCCCTCGGCACCCTCATGGTCGCGTTCTACATCACGTGCATCGTCTTCGTCGTCGGGGTCCTCGGCCTGCTGCTCCGCCTCGTGACCGGCGTGAACATCTTCCGGCTCATGAAGTACCTCGGCCGCGAGTACCTGCTCATCGTCTCGACCTCCTCGAGCGAGGTCAGCCTGCCCCGGCTCATCGCGAAGATGGAGCACCTCGGCGTCTCGAAGCCCGTCGTCGGCGTCACCGTCCCGACCGGCTACTCGTTCAACCTCGACGGCACCGCCATCTACCTGACGATGTCGTCGCTGTTCATCGCGAACGCGCTCGGCACCCCGCTGAACATCCCGGAGCAGATCTCGCTCCTGGTCTTCATGATCATCGCCTCGAAGGGCGCCGCGGGCGTCACCGGTGCCGGCCTCGCGACCCTCGCCGGCGGGCTGCAGGCGCACCGCCCCGACCTGGTGAACGGCGTCGGGCTCATCGTCGGCATCGACCGGTTCATGTCCGAGGCCCGCGCCCTGACGAACTTCACCGGCAACGCGGTCGCGACCGTCCTGGTCGGCACGTGGACCCGGCAGATCGACAAGGAGCAGGTCGAGCGGGTCCTGTCCGGAGCGGCGCCGTTCGACGAGCGGACGATGTCCGCCGACGACCACGGTGGTCCCGCCCCCGTCGAGCGCGAGCGCATCTCGACCGAGACCGTCCGCACGATCGTCGAGCCCGAGCGCTCCGCAGCGTCCGCCGACCGCCGCTGACGGCGACGGCCGGCCCCCACTGACGGGGTCGGCCGACCGCCGCCTTCGCGCCCACCACCACTCCGCCCGTCCCGCCCGGCGCTGACGCGCCGGCCCGCCCCGAGGAGATCGCCGATGATCACCAATCCCAACCACGCGAGTCCCGCCCCCGCCACCGTCCCCGGTTCACCCCGTGTCGCCCTGGAGGCGTGGGTCGCCCGGGTCGCGTCCCTCACCTGCCCCGACGCGGTCGTCTGGTGCGACGGCTCGCCGGACGAGACGGCTCGCCTCACGCAGCAGCTCGTCGACGAGGGCAAGCTCGTCGCGCTGGACCCGGAGCGCCGACCGAACAGCTACCTCGCCCGCTCGGCACCGGGCGACGTCGCCCGGGTGGAGGGTCGGACGTTCACCTGCTCGGCCACCCCGGAGGACGCCGGCCCGACGAACCTCTGGCGTGATCCGACGGCGATGCGCGCCGAGCTCGACGGACGCTTCGCGGGGAGCATGCGCGGTCGGACGATGTACGTCGTGCCGTTCTCGATGGGTCCGGTCGGCGGTCCGATCTCGCAGCTCGGTGTCGAGGTCACCGACTCGGCGTACGTCGTCCTGAGCATGGGCAAGACCACCCGCCTCGGTCCGGAGGTGCTCCGCGCGATCGGCGCCGGCGTGCCGTGGGTCGCGGCCGTGCACAGCGTGGGGATGCCCCTCCGCGACGACGACGGCACCGTGCACGAGGACGTGGCGTGGCCCTGCAACGAGACGAAGTACATCGTGCAGTTCCCCGAGACCCGCGAGGTGTGGTCGTACGGCTCGGGCTACGGCGGCAACGCCCTGCTCGCGAAGAAGTGCTTCGCGCTGCGGATCGCCTCGGTGATGGGGCGCGACGAGGGCTGGCTCGCCGAGCACATGCTGCTCATCCGGCTGACCTCGCCCGAGGGCCGGGCGTTCCACCTGGCCGCGGCGTTCCCCTCCGCCTGCGGCAAGACGAACCTCGCGATGCTCCAGCCGGCGCTCCCCGGGTGGTCGGTCGAGACGATCGGTGACGACATCGCCTGGCTCCGTCCGGGGTCGGACGGGCGGCTGCACGCGATCAACCCCGAGGCCGGGCTGTTCGGCGTCGCGCCGGGGACCGGCGTCGACACGAACCCGGTCGCCGTCGAGACGATCGCGGCGGACACGATCTTCACCAACGTCGCCCTGACCGACGATGGTGACGTGTGGTGGGAGGGCCTCACGCCGGAGCCGCCGGCGCACCTGGTCGACTGGACGGGTGCCGACTGGACCCCGGCGAGCGGGACCCCGGCGGCGCACCCGAACGCCCGGTTCACCGTGGCGCTCGACCGTTGCCCGTCCCGCGCGGCAGACCTCGACCACAGCGTCCCGATCGACGCCGTCGTGTTCGGCGGTCGACGCTCGACGAACGTGCCGCTCGTGGCGCAGGCCCCCACCTGGGCGGAGGGCGTGTTCATGGGTGCGACCGTCTCGTCCGAACGCACCGCCGCGGCCGAGGGCACCGTCGGCGAGCTCCGCCGCGACCCGTTCGCGATGCTGCCGTTCTGCGGCTACGACATGGCCGACCACTGGGCGCACTGGCTCGACGTCGGTGCGCAGCTCGGCGCGGGGGCCCCTGCGGTCTTCCAGGTGAACTGGTTCCGCAAGGGCGACGACGGCTCGTTCCTCTGGCCGGGCTTCCGCGAGAACGCCCGCGTGCTCGAGTGGATCGCCCGCCGGGTCGAGGGCAGCGTGCCCGCGGTCGAGAGCCCGGTCGGTCTGCTCCCCGACGTCGACGACCTCGACGTGCGCGGCCTCGACCTCCCGCCGTCGGACCTCGACGCCCTGTTCGCCGTCGACCCGGACTCCTGGCTCGAGGAGTGCGACCGCACCGAGGAGTTCCTCGCGGAGTTCGCGGGACGGACGCCGTCCGTGTTCACCGCCGTCCTCGACGAGCGTCGCGCCGCCCTGCAGGCCTCGGCGACGCCCGCCGCCGAACCCGCTGTGCAGGTGGCCTGATGGAGCACGCACCGTCCGCCGCCGACCGTGCCGCCCTGCAGCACGCCTGGACCGACAAGCTCGCCGCGGCCGAGGCGATGGTCCCGCTCATCGGCCGGCTGTACCGCCGTGACGACGTCGTCCCCTCGGTGTACGGCCGGCCCCTCGTCGGCGAGTCCCCGATCGGGATCGTCAAGGCACACCGGTCCACCCGCCGCGTCGACGAGACCGAGCTGCCCGTCAGCGAGAGCCTCGCGATCCTCACCGAGCTCGACACCATGGACGTCACGTCC
The DNA here is from genome assembly GCF_001865055.2 of Curtobacterium sp. MCBA15_004. NCBI lineage: Bacteria > Bacillati > Actinomycetota > Actinomycetes > Micrococcales > Microbacteriaceae > Curtobacterium > Curtobacterium sp. MCBA15_004. Next base: position 3,054,345 of record NZ_CP126266.1, read on the forward strand.
GCGTCCGTCGACCTCGCGGACCTGGCGGCCCGGCACCGCGCCGACCCGCTCGGCACACCTCTCCGCGAGTTCCTCGAGGACGAGCTGTTCCTCGCGCGCGGCTCGTCCGGAGACGCTGCACGACCCGCGCCCCGCGACGTCGTCCTGTACGGCTTCGGCCGCATCGGTCGGATGCTCGCGCGCATCCTCCTCGAGCGCGCGGGCGAGCACGCCCCCCTCGTCCTCCGTGCCGTCGTGGTCCGCCGCCGCGGGCCCGACGACCTGGTCAAGCGTGCGAGCCTCCTCCGCCGCGACTCGATCCACGGCCCCTTCGCCGGCACCGTCACGGTGGACACCGAGCACGACACCATCACGGCGAACGGCACGCTCGTCCAGTTCATCTCGGCCGACGCCCCGAGCGCCGTCGACTACCGCGCACACGGCATCGAGGACGCGATCGTCGTCGACACCACGGGCCGGTGGCGCGACGCCGAGGGCCTCGAGCAGCACCTCCTCGCCCCCGGGGCCGGCCGCGTCCTGCTCACCGCCCCGGGCACGGGCGACCTGCCGAACGTCGTGCACGGCATCAACCACGACGCGATCGGCGACGCGCCGGTCGTCAGCGCCGCGTCCTGCACCACGAACGCGATCGTCCCCGTCCTCAAGGCGGTCTCCGACGCGTACGGCGTCGTGCACGGCCACGTCGAGACCGTGCACTCGGCGACGAACGACCAGAACCTCGTGGACAACTACCACCCCGCCGACCGCCGCGGACGCGCGGCCGGACTGAACATGGTCATCACCGCCACCGGCGCGGCACGGGCGGCCGAGAAGGCCCTGCCCGAGCTGCGCGGGCGCCTCACGGGCAACGCCGTCCGGGTCCCGACGCCGAACGTCTCGCTCGCCGTCCTGCACCTGACGCTCGCCCGTGCGGTCGGCCGCGACGAGCTGAACGGCCTGCTCCGTGACGCGTCGCTGACGTCGTCGCTCCGGCGGCAGATCGACTACGTCGAGTCCCCCGAGGTCGTGTCGACCGACTTCCTCGGCAGTCGCCGCGCCGGCGTCGTCGACGGGCTCGCGACGATCGCCGACGGCTCCGAGCACGTGGTCCTGTACGTCTGGTACGACAACGAGTCCGGCTACAGCCGCCAGGTCCACCGGATCCTGCAGGAGATGGCGGGAGGCCGTGCGACCGCGCTCCCCGCCACCCCGGTCGGGAGGCGCGCAGCAGTCCGTCACGTCGGCGGTAGCCTGCAGACGTGCGGCACCTCCGAGCGGTCGGGTTCGACCTGGACGGCACCCTCCTCGACCACCGCGGAGCGGCCCGAACCGGTGCGTCCGGGTTCCTGACGAGCCTCGGCCTGCCCGCGTCCGAGGCGGCGCTCCGCGCCTGGTCCGACGCCGAGGACGACCAGTTCGAACGGTGGCGCTCGGGGGAGATCGGCTTCGCCGAACAGCGGCGGGAGCGCCTGCGCGCGGTGCTCCCGCCGCTCGGCCACGCGCTCGACGGCCGCGACGGAGACGACGACCGCCTCGACGAGTTGTTCGCCGGCTACCTCCGGCGGTACCGGGCGGCCTGGCGCGCCTTCCCCGGGAGCCGGGGACTGCTCGACGAACTCCGGTCGCGCGGCTACCGCCTCGGTCTGCTGACGAACGGGACGGAGGAGCAGCAGCGTGACAAGCTCGCCGTGACGGGTCTCCCCGACGCGTTCGACGTGGTGCACGTCTCCGGGCGCACCGGGTTCCAGAAGCCCGACGTGCGCGCGTTCGCCGCCCTGGCGAGCGACCTCGGCGTCAGCGCGTCCGAGTGCCTCTTCGTCGGCGACGACGCCGAGCGGGACGTCGCCGGCGCCCGGCGCGCGGGCATGCGATCCCTCCTCGTCGACCACGAGCTCCTCGGCCCGGGGGCGTTCCGGACCGCGGTCCTCGCAGCCCTCGAGCCGGACCCGACGGACCGGTAGCACCGGCTCGGCCGAGCACCACCGGGGACGACACCGCACGGGGACACCACACAGGCGGGTCTGTCCGTGGCCCCGTCCGACGTGCGACCCTGGTACCCCGGCACGACGACGCGCCGGTGGAGGGGGCAGACCATGACGACGTCGGAGATCACGGCCGGAGGACTCCGGGCAGGACACCGGTTCCGGCTCGCAGCGCGGATCGGCACCGGGCTCGTCGTCGGCGTCGTCGCCGTGTACGTCGTCGCGGTGATCGCGACGGCCCCGCTCGGCGGCGACTCGACCACCCACCCGCTGGTGCTCGCCGGACTCGCCCTCGTCGGTGCGGCCGCCGTGGCCGTCGGCACACGCTGGCCGACGGTGGGTGTCACCGCCGGGGCGGTGGTGCTCCTGGTCACCGTGTTCGCGGTCGTGCAGCGGGTGTCGTGGACGACGGGGACCACGCAGTGGCTGAGCCCGACGGACGCCCTCGGGTACGCGGCGGTCAGCGCCCACCCGGCGATGGTGGGCGCGGTGCTCGTGTCCGCGGCCGTCGTCCGTGGTCGTCGCCGGAGCACGTCGCCGGACCGGTGAGCCGCTGACAGCGGCGGGTGCGCTCGCTGTCCACGCGACGTGGTTCCTGGCAGTGCGCGGTGCATCCCGCTGGGACCCTCGTCCTCCTGTCCGGCCGCGCGCATACTTCGGAGACCGGGGATCACGTGCGCGTCGTCGACGTTCGCCGAGTGCCTCCCCGTCCCAGACAGGTGCCTTCCATGGCCACGTCCCGTTTCCTCCGCCCCACCCTCTTCGCCCTCACCGGCATCGGACTCGCCGCGTCCCTGGCGGTGATGAGCACGTCGGCGGCGTCCGCTGCGACGGTGCTCGACGGGCCGGTGGACCTCGGCACCGCCGCGACCTACGGCGTCCTCGGTGCGAGCGCCGTCACGAACACCGGTCCGACCGTGGTCGACGGCGACCTCGGCGTCTCGCCCGGCACCTCGATCACCGGGTTCGGCGCGGCTCCCGACGGCGTCGTGAACGGCACCGTGCACCAGACGGACGCCGCGGCCGCCCAGGCGCAGCGGGACACGACCACCGCGTACGACGTCGCCGCGTCGCTCACCCCCGCACAGACCGGCCTGACCGAGCTCGACGGGCTGTCGTTGTCCCCCGGGGTCTACTCGGGTGGGGCGCTCTCCCTGGCGGACACCGGGTCGCTCACCCTCGCCGGCAGCGCCGACTCCGTCTGGGTGTTCCAGGCCGCGTCGACCCTCACGATCGGCTCCGCGACACGCATCACGATCACCGGCGGCGCGAGCTCCTGCAACGTGTTCTGGCAGGTCGGCAGCTCCGCGACCATCGGCACCGGAGCGCAGTTCCGCGGCACCGTGCTCGCGCAGCAGTCCGTGACCGCGACCACCGGCGCGACGGTCGTCGGTCGCCTGTTGGCCCGGACCGGTGCCGTGACCCTCGACACCAACACCATCACGGCCCCCACCGGCTGCCCGACGCCGGGCACGCCCTCGCAGACGGTCGCGCCGACCATCACGTCCGGCGCTCCGACCCCCGCGACCGCCGGGACCCCGTACTCGTACACCGTCACCGCGACGGGCACGCCCTCCCCGACGTTCACCGCGACGGGACTGCCCGCCGGCCTGACCATCGACAGCACCACCGGCGTCGTCTCGGGCACCCCGACCACGCCGGGTGCCGCCACCGTCACCGTGACCGCCTCCAACGGCACCGCGCCCGACGCCACCCAGACCGTGACGATCACCGTGCAGCCGTCGGCCACGACCACGCCGACCGCTCCCGCGACCGCACCGACGCCCACCGCGCCGGCCACGGCGCCCAGTGGGACCCCGACCGCCGGCGCAGGCTCGGGCGGTGGCACCCCGAACGGCGAGCTCGCCTTCACCGGCAGCGACCCGACGGTGCCGCTCGGCATCGCCGGAGCGTTGCTGGCGGCGGGCCTCGGTCTCGCGCTGGTCGCCCGTCACCGCCGGAGCGCGAGCGCGATCCGGAGCGCGAGCACGCGCACGCGCCGCGGCCAGCACGGGAACTGACGGATCCGTCCGGCAGCGTCCGTGCCGCGCCGCGCTCAGCCGCGGTCGTCCGGCACGGACCCGCCGGTCGCACCCGCGACCAGCTCGTCCAGCGTGAGTTCCCCGTCGGCCACCTCGACGGCCACGGCACTGAGCTTGCGCTGGGTCCGTCGGGCGTACCCGCGGAGGACCTCGCGGGCCGTGTCCACGTCGACCGACAGGGCGCGCGCGACGTAGCCCTTCGCCTGCTCGACGGGGACCTTGGCGTCCAGCGCGTGCTGCAGCTGCTCGGCGGTGACGGCGGCGTCCTGCATGGTCCGCTGCTGCAGGATGCTGATCGTCGCGACGTCCGCGAGCGCCTGCGCTGCCCGGGCGTCGGCGCCGTTGAGCGCCCCCTCCATCTCGCGGAACAGGTTCAGCGATCCGATGACCTCCTCACGGAGCCGCAACGGGATCGCGTGGACGCTCCGGTACCCGTGGTCCCTCGACGCCGCGGCGAACCGGGGCCACCGCTCGGTCAGCGACCCGACGTCCTCCGACGTCACCAGTTCACCGGAGGTCACCGCGGCGATGCACGGCCCCTCGCCGGCGTTCAGCTGGAGGAGCCCGATGAACTCGCTGCGCTCGCTGGTGGAGGCCGCCACCTCGAGGACACCGTCCCGGTTCAGCAGGTGGATCGCCCCTGCGGCGGCGTCGAAGAGCTCCACCGACCGGTCGACGAGGGTCTGCAGGACGTCCAGGACGTCGTAGTCGGCGACGAGGTTGTCGGTCAGCGTCACGAAGGTCTCGACGAGTCGTGTCTCGCGGGTCTCGATCATCGGCGGGCGGCCTCCTCCTGGTCCGGCCACCACCGTAACCGGTCGTCGGACGGGGTCCCCGACGACCCCGACGCGCCGGAGCCCGGGGACTTGCGCGGCCTCGGCCGCTCGTTCTACCGTGATGGACGAGCCACCCCTGACCCCGGTTGCCGGAACGATCCCTCGTTCCAGTCGCACAACGGGAGGCACAGGCATGGAGCAGCACCACGACGGCACACGCACCGGTGCGTCGCGTCGTACCGGTGCACCCGCGGCACCGTCGACCAGCACCACGACCACCGGGCCGTCCGGTCCGGTGGACACCGCCCCGTTCTCCACTCCTCGAACCGACGACCGCGACCGCGAGCCGGGACGCCCCCGGACCTGACACCGTCAGGAAGCACGAAAGGAACACCGTGACCGCCGAGGACACCATGGCCGGCCACTACCGCACGACCGGCGCCACCCCTGGCGGCGCCCGGACCGGAGGTACGTCCACCTACTCCGCCCTGCTCGCCCAGGTGAAGGAGGCCGGGCTCCTGCGCCGGCGTCGAGGCTTCTACTGGGCGCTCTTCTCGGCGCTGGTCGTCGCCACGGCTGCGTGCTGGGTGGCGTTCGCGTTGTTGGGTGACTCGTGGTTCCAGTTGATCGTGGCGGGTGCGCTGGGTGTGGTGTTCACGCAGTTCGCGTTCCTGTCGCACGAGGCCGCGCACCGGCAGGTGTTCGACTCGCAGAAGTGGAACGACCACGCCGGCCGGTGGATCGGCACGTTCCTGGTCGGGTTGTCGTACTCGTGGTGGATGAACAAGCACACCCGGCACCACGGGAACCCGAACACGGTGGGCAAGGACCCCGACATCGCGCCCGACGGGATCCGGTTCCTGCCCGAGGACGCCGCTGCTGCCCGCGGTCCGCTGATGCGCACGTTCCTGCGGTTCCAGGGGTGGTTGTTCTTCCCGCTGCTGACCCTCGAGGGCATCAACCTGCACCGGCACGCGGTCGTGTCGGTGGTGCGTGGTGCCGGGGGTCGTCCGGACACGAAGGGCCGGGTGCTGGAGGGGGTGCTGCTGGCGGCGCGGTTCGCGATCTACCTGACGGTGGTGTTCTGGTTCCTGCCGTTCGGGATGGCGTGTGCGTTCCTCGGGGTCCAGCTCGCGGTGTTCGGGGTGATGATGGGTGCCTCGTTCGCGCCGAACCACAAGGGCATGCCCACGATCGCGCACGACGCGAAGGTCGACTTCTTCTCCCGTCAGGTCCGCACGTCCCGCAACATCCGTGGGGGTTGGTGGGTGTCGTTCCTGATGGGTGGGTTGAACTACCAGGTCGAGCACCACCTGTTCCCGTCGATGCCGCGGCCCGCGTTGAAGCAGGCGCGGCTGCTGGTCCGGGACCACTGCGACACGTTGGACGTGCCGTACACCGAGACGACGTTGCTGCGGTCCTACGGGATCGTCGTGCGGTACCTCAACCGTGTCGGCCTCGCCGCCCGCGACCCGTTCACCTGCCCGCTCGTCTCCGAACTCCGCATCCACTGAAGGAACCACCGTGAAGACCGTCGTCGTCCTCCTCGCCCTCTGGCTGATCCTGTCCATCGTCGGCTTCGCCCTGAAGGGGCTGCTCTGGCTCGCGATCATCGGCATCGTCCTGTTCGTCGCCACCGTCGTCTTCGGCGCACTCCGTCGTTCCGCGAACAAGGCCGCGCGGGCCGACCGACCCTCGCGTCCGTGAGCACGTCGAGGCCGCAGCGCGTCGCCGCGGTCGTCGTCAACCCGGTGAAGCACGACCGGGAACGTCTCCGGGCGCTCGTGGACGCCGAGGCACGGCGCAACCACTGGTCTCCCGGGACCCACTGGTTCGAGACCGCCGCCGAGGACGACGGTCGCGCCGCGGCGCGCGCAACGGTCGCCGCCGAGCCGGACGTCGTCCTCGTCGCCGGCGGGGACGGCACCCTGCGGGTCGTCGCGGAGGAGCTCCGCGGGACGGGGATCCCCGTGACGCTGGTCCCGAGCGGGACGGGCAACCTGTTCGCGCGCAACCTCGGCCTCCCCCGGGGCGACACCGCGGGTGCCGTCGCCGCCGCGTTCACCGGGGTGGACCGGCCCATCGACGTCGGGCTCGCCGCACTGACGGACGACGAGGGCACCACGACCACGCACGCCTTCCTCGTGATGGCGGGCATCGGTCTCGACGCGAGCATGGCCGCGGACACGAACGCGTGGGTCAAGCGTCGCTTCGGCTGGGTGGCGTACTCGGACCCGATCGCGCGGTCGATCATCGGCAACCGGCAGATCCCCGTGCACTACCGGCTGGACTCCGGTCCCACGCGGACGATGCGGGCGCACACGGTCATCGTCGGCAACTGCGGCAGTCTCACCGCCGGCGTGCTGCTGCTCCCCCGCGCGGCACCCGACGACGGCATCCTCGACGCCGTCGCGTTCCGCCCGACGGGCTGGTTCGGCTGGACCGCGATCGGCACCACCCTGACCCTCGCCCGGTTCTCCTCCCGCACGCGCACCGGGCGGTTCCTGTCCCGGTTCCTGCCGCCCTCACGTGTGCTGCCCACGACACGTGCGCGGACGCTCCACATCGACCTCGACGCCGCGGAGCGTCTCCAACTCGACGGCGACCCCTTCGGGACCGTCCGGTCGGTGACCCTCACCACCCACCGACACGGGCTCGTCCTCCGCACCGCACCGGCCACCGAGCGACGGCGCGTCACCACCTGACGGACGGGAGGCGCGGTGCCGGCCCGCACCGCGCCTCCCGTCCGTCAGGTGGCACGGCGGAACGCCGCGCCGGGTCGGCGGCGCGGGCCCACCCACCTGAGCCCTGCCTCATGTGGTGGCAACCCGACGGTCCATGGCCGTTCACCCACGCGACGGGCGACCTCGTCACGCTGCTCCGCGGGCCGTCCGGTGCTCCCGGGCGACTCCCCCGTGCCCCGTCCCCCGAGGAGAACCGTGTCCCGCCGTCCCGTCCGCCCGTCCGCGCTCCTCCGCGCGAGCGCCACCGCCGTCGCAGCTGCCGCAGTCCTCGGCACCGTCGGGCTCTCGTCAGCCGCCCACGCCGACTCCGACCTCCAACCGGCCCTGACCGCCCAGGACCACCCGATCACCGACGTCCCGGGGCTGGTGAACGGTCGCGAGCTCGGTGCCTTCACCGGACTCGGCGGCCAGCGGGTCGACGCCTCCCGCCTCATCCGGTCGGAGTCGCTCGACAAGGTCACGGCAGCCGGTGCGCAGACGCTCGCGAGCGAGTACCACGTCGACCTCGTCGTCGACCTCCGCACGCCCGACCAGGTCGCGGCGAAGCCGGACGTGGCGATCCCCGGCGCGCAGGAGGTCCACATCTCGATGTTCGGCGCCGACGGCGACTACAGCGACGACACCGCGATGTACCACGACCTCGTCGACAAGGGCTACGTGGACGCGACCGACCGCGGCCCGATGATCACCGCGTACGCGCAGGTCCTGCAGATCCTCGCGACCCACACCAGCGGCACCGTGCTCGTGCACTGCTCGCACGGCATGGACCGCACCGGGACCGTGGTCGACCTGCTCGACCGGGTCCTCGGCGTCGGCAGTGCGGACATCCTCCACGACTACCTGCTCTCGAACACGCAGCTCGGGGTCACGTGGGCGACACCCGCGCTGCTGCAGGGCACCTTCGAGCACGACGTCGCGACGAAGTACGCCGGGATGGACTCGTACCTGTCCAGGACGATCGGTGTGACCGCCGACGAGGAAGCCGCCCTGCGCGCCCGCTTCCTCGTGTCCGACGACGCCTCCGCATCGGCGATCACGGTCGACGGTGTCACGGTGCCGCTCGACGCAGCCGCGACCGCCGCGGGTGCGACGGTCACCGCCCCGGTCGCCACGCTCTCGGACACCGACGTCCACGTGTCGACGACGGACCCCTCCGCCCGGTCGACGGTCGCGGTGCAGGGCGACACCGCCGTCGTCACCGTGACCGCGGAGGACGGCACCACGACGACGACCTACCGGGTGCACGTCGCCCGCCCGACGCTGGCCCTCGGGGCGCACGGCGCGCTCACGCCCGGGTCGACCGTCACGGTCGGCAGCAGCGGACTGACGCCCGGCGCGTCGTACCAGGTCGTCGTGCACTCGACCCCGCGGGTGCTCGGCCGCGTGACCGCCGCCCAGGACGGCACCGTCAGCGCCACGGTCACGCTGCCCGCCGACCTCGCTCCCGGCGCGCACACCCTGTTCCTCGCCGACGCGACGGGCACCGCGGTCAGCGACCCGCTCGCGCTGACGGTCGTGTCGGCGACGACGACGACGGCCTCCGGATCGGTCGCGGGGACGGCGACCACGGCTGCGGTCGGCCCGTCCGTCGTGACCGGCGGCACGGTCACCGGCGGTCGGGACGACGCACCCTGGCTGGCCCTCGGTGGCCTCGGCGCCCTCGTCCTCGGCGGTACGGGTGCGCTCCGCATCCGCTCCCGTCGCAGCGCGGGGCACTGAGTGACCGGCACGTTCCCGCGGGGGCGGTGGGGCGCTCGCCTCACCGCCCTCGCGGCGGTCGTCGCGGTGGCGATGATCGCCGTCGCCGGGGTCGAGCTCCTGACCCCGCACGCGCACGGGACCGCGACGACGACGGGCGTCGACCTCGCCGGCGACCCCGTGCGGCTCGACGGGCCGCCGCCGGAGCCCGCGGCCTCGGCGACGCCGTCGGGGCACGGCCGGTTCACGGTGCCGTCGGTCGGGCTCGACGTCCCCCTCGGTGCGCTGGACGTGGCCGACGGGGTCGTCGAACCGCCGGGGTCCACGTCGGCGTACTGGGTCCGGAACCTCGGCGTCGAGCCGTCGGCGGCGGCCCACGGCACCGTCTTCGTCGCGATGCACTCGCTGCGCGGCGGGGGTGTCGGTCCGGGCAACGCCCTGATCGACGTCGCGCACGGCCGGGCCCGCGTCGCCGTGGGGGCCACGGTCACGGTCGACGACGTCACGTACCGCGTGACGCGGTCGGAGACGGTCGCCAAGCGCGACCTCCCCGCCGACGCAGCGGTCTGGGCGGACACCCCGGGGCGCCTCGTCGTCGTGACGTGCCTGCAACGGCCGGACGGGCGGCCGTCGGTCGACAACGTGGTGGTCGAGGCGACGCGCGTCTGAGGTGCTGCCGCGGGCACGACCGCCCGGAAACGGGACCCGCCGGAGCGGCGTCACGGCCCGCTGGTCGGCCGGGAGGCGGCGTCGCCCTGACGACACCTCTCGGCCTGCGGACCGCGGGACGGTCGCCGGGACGGACGGGAGGCGCGGTGCCGCCTGGCACCGCGCCTCCCGTCCGTCCTCCGGTCACGTCTGCAGGACCGCCGGCGCCCGGTCCCACGCCCCGCGCATTCGGCTCGGCGCCCACGGCGACGAGCCCGAGCCGCCGGAGCATGGGCTGTGCGCGGTGCTCACGCGCCGTCGGTGCCCCGCCCCACCCCGCCGGGCCGCCCCCGGTCCACGATCCCGTCCGCGTGCTCGACGAGCCACTCCATGAGCGGGACGAGGCGCTCGGCGAGCTCGTGCCCGGACTCCGTCAGCGAGTAGTCCACCCGCGGCGGCACCGTGGGCTGTGCCTCGCGGTGCACGATGCCGTCGTGCTCGAGGGTCCGGAGCGTCGAGGCGAGCATCTTCTCGCTGACGCCCTCGATCGTCCGGCGCAGCTCGCCCCAGCGCACGGGGCCGTCCCGCAGCGCGAGCAGGACGAGGACGCCCCAGCGGCTCGTCACGTGGCTGAGCACCACTCGCGTCGGACACGCCGCGGGGAACCGGACCGGTTCGTCCGCGGTGGTGTCGATCGATCCGTCAGGGGCCACGATTCCGACGTCCATGTCAGTACCGTACGGAGAAGTGCGTCCTTCCGACCAGTGGACGCCCGACCTACCGTCGTCGCCATGCAGCCCACGACGAAGCACCCCACCCGCCGCCGCGCCGCCCTCGTGAGCGGTACGGCCCTGGTCACCGGCGCCCTGCTCGCCGGACTCAGCGCCCCCGTCACCGCCAGCGCGAGCGCGGCAGCCGGCACCGCGACCGCCGCCACGAACACCGTCGCCGACGGCGGGACCACCGCCTCGCGGTACGACACCGCGACCGAACACCGCAACCGCTGCGCCGTCCGCGCGCTCCTGACGCGGACCTTCGCGGACCCGACCAGCCCAGCCGCACGGCGCCTGGCGCAGGCGCTCGTCGCCCCGGACGCGGTCACGCACACGAGCGGGGCTGCTGCCGGGCCCGCCGGTGTCCTGGCCGAGTTCGCCGCCGACCGCACCCGCGTCCCCGGCGCCCAGGCCGTCGTGAAGCACATCGCCGCCGACGGCGACCTGGTCGCCGTGCACTGGCAGGTCGCCCCGGACGTCCGTGACGAGCGTCGCGGAGACGCCGCGGTCGACCTGTTCCGACTGCGCGACGGCCGGGTCGTCGAGCACTGGTCCCTCGACCAGCCGATCGCCACCGGCACCCCGGCGAGCGGCAACACGAACACCATGTTCAGCGACCTGTACCGCCCCGCGCGGCCGGCCCCGGCGCCGTCCGAGCGCCAGGAGGAGCGCAACCGCACCTTCGCGGTGTCCGCCTACGACACCCTGTTCCGCGACCACGACGTGTCCGTGCTCGACCGCGACTTCGACCCCGCGTACCTGCAGCACAACCCCGTCGCACCGAACGGCACCGCCGCACTGAAGCAGCTGTTCGGCAGCGGCGCGCAGTTCCCCGCGCAGCAGTCCGTCATCTCACTCGCGGACGGTGACATCGTGTGGACGTTCTCGCAGCCGGTCGGCGCGGCACCGGACGCCCCGTTGCTCGCGGCCGACCTGTTCCGCGTCGACGGCGGCCTGATCCGCGAGCACTGGGACGTCGTCCCGACGAGCTGAGCGGTCGCCCCGGCGGCCCGTCCACGCACGCGCGACGCGCGACCGAGTGGCCGGGCCGCCGGGGGCCGGGTGATCAGGCCGCCGAGCGACGGCGGCCCATGTCCGGGAACGCGCTCGGGCGGCGGTGGGAGGATGACGACGATGCACACGAAGTTCGCGGTGGTCGGCGACAGCTTCGCCGAAGGGGTCGGCGACGACTGGTCCGACGGTTCGCCCCGAGGGTGGGCCGACCTCGTCGCCGGAGGGCTCTCAGCAGCCACCGACGAGCAGGTGACCTACGCGAACCTCGCGGTCCGCGGCAAGCTCCTCACGCCCATCCTCGACGAACAGCTCCCGGCAGCACTGCGCCTCGCGCCGGACCTGCTCAGCATCAGCGGCGGCAACAACGACATCATCCGCCCGAAGGTGTCGATCGCCGCGAACGCGAGACGGATCGCGGCCGGCCTGGACGCCGCCGTGGCCGCGGGAGCCGACGTCCTCTTCGTCACGGTCGCCGACATGACCCAGCACCTCCCCCTCGGACGGCTCATCCGCCGACGAGGCGACGAGTACGCGGACCACATCCGCAGCTGGGCGGACCGACCGCACGTCACCGTCGTGGACAACTGGTCGGACCCGGTCTTCCACGACATCGCGCTGTGGGCACCGGACCGCCTCCACCTGAACACACTCGGGCACCGGCGGGTCGCGGCCAACGTCCTCGCGGCGCTCGGCGTCGACGTCCCGGACTGGGACGACACGACGACGCTCGCGGCGCGCGCGTCCACGATCGAACACCTCCGCGTCCACGTCCTCCCCTGGGTCGGCCGGCGCCTGACCGGACGGTCGTCCGGCGACGGACGCGAACCGAAGAGCGCGACGCTCGGTCCGGTCCGGCGCTAGCGGGCCACGGCCTGGAGGCGCGACCTACCTGACCGACGCAGCCGCGCCTCGAGCTCGATCACCGCACCCGCGCAACCCACCTGACCGACGCAAGCCGCGCCTCCAGGCCGGTCACCGCACCCACGCGCCCCACCTGACCGACGCAGGTCGCGCCTCCCGGTCCGTCACCGCACTCGCGCGACCCGCCTGACGGACGCAGGCCACGCCGCCAGGCCGGTCGCCACCCGGCCTGCGGACGCAGGCCGGACCACCGGGCCTAGCCCAGCGGCTCCACCCCGTAGCTGACGACCACCGCGCGCAGCTCGTCCAGGTACGTCTGCGCCTGCACGGTGAGCGGCACCGACGCGTGCGCGATCCACCCGATCTCGATGCGCTCGTCGACGTCGAGCGGGATCGCGACGATCTCCGGGTCCAGGTCGTCGCTGATCAGCCCCGTCGAGATCGTGTACCCGCCGAGGCCGATCATGAGGTTGAAGATCGTCGCCCGGTCCGCGACGCGGATCTCGCGCTTGCTCGACATCGTCGACAGGATCTCCTCCGCCAGGTAGAAGGAGTTGTTGGCGCCCTGGTCGAAGGTCAGGCGGGGCAGGTCGGCGAGGTCGTCGAGCGTGGCCCGCTCCTGCGAGGCGAGCGGGTTGCGCCGCGCGACGAAGATGTGCGGCTGCGCGACGAACAGCGGCGTGAACACGACCCCGGCGTCCCGCATGAGCTTGCCGAGCACCTGCCGGTTGAAGTCGTTGCGGTACAGGATCCCGACCTCGCTCCGCAGGGTCCGGACGTCCTCGATGATGTCCCACGTGCGGGTCTCCCGGAGCGAGAACTCGTACTCGTCCGCGGCCGCCGCCTCGACCATGCGGACGAAGGCCTCCACGGCGAACGAGTAGTGCTGCGCGGAGACCCCGAGCAGCCGCCGCGAGGCCTGCCGTCCGACGTAGCGCTGCTCGAGCAGGGAGACCTGTTCGACGACCTGCCGGGCGTACCCAAGGAACTCGACCCCGTCGACGGTGAGCACCACGCCCCGGGCCGACCGGGTGAACAGGGGGCGCCCGATCCGCGTCTCGAGGTCCTTCATCGCTGCGGACATCGTCGGCTGCGACACGTAGAGCAGGTCGGCGGCCGCGCTGATCGAGCCCTCCGAGGCGACCTCGATGAAGTACCGCAGCTGCTGCAGGGTGATGTCGTTCGCGACCCGAGCCATAGGCCGAGGCTATAGCAGCGCATAGCGTCTCGGTATTACCTGATGACTCCGCTCCGCCGTCATGATCGAGGGACACCTTCCCAGTGCCCTCGGGCGCACGACGTACGGAATGCCGAGCATGGCGAACGACCTCACCTTCAGCATCACCCGGACCCGCTTCGACGAGGACTACTCCCCCGCCGACAGCTCCCGGCTGACCACGAACTTCGCCAACCTGGCACGCGGCGAACACCGGCAGCAGAACCTCCGCAGCGCACTCGCGATGATCGACCGCCGCGCGAACGACCTGGCGTCGTCGGACGGCGACGTCACCGACCGCTTCCACGTCGAGCTCGACATCGTCTCGGTCACCGCGCACTTCGTCGACGACGGTGCCGCCGTCGCGTTCCCGCTGCTCGAGATGCTCGACGTCACGATCGTCGACCAGCAGACCGGCGAGCGCCACCAGGGCATCCTCGGCAACAACTTCTCGTCGTACCTGCGCGACTACGACTTCGCCGTGCTGCTGCCGACCCTCGACAAGACCGTCGGCCTGCCCGACGACTTCGGCCACCTGCACGGCCAGCTCTTCCAGCGCTTCGTGGAGTCCGACGCCTTCCGCGCCGAGTTCCACGCCGAGCCCGTCGTCTGCATCAGCGTCTCCACGAGCCAGACCTACCGGCAGACCGGCACCGTGCACCCGGTGCTCGGCGCCGAGTACGCGCACGAGCACTCCTCCCTGACCGACGACTACTTCGGCCGGATGGGCATGCAGGTCCGCTACTTCATGCCCCCGGGCGGCAAGGCCCCGCTCGCGTTCTACACGCGCGGCGACCTGCTGCACGACCACTCCGACCTGCAGCTCGTCGGCACGATCGCCACGATGGAGACCTTCCAGAAGATCTACCGCCCGGAGATCTACAACGCGAACACGGTCGCCCCGAGCACCTACCGCCCGACCCTGGAGCACACCGACTTCACGCGGCCCGACGTGACCTACGACCGCGAGGAGCGGAGCCGCCTCGCCGTGACGCAGGGCCGCTACACCGAGGAGCACCTCGTGCAGCCGCACCGATCGTTCCTCGAGCGCATCGCCGCCGACGCCGCCGTCCCGACCCACTGAGAACCTGGACCGACATGAGCACCCTCCTCCCCACCTCCATCGTCGGCAGCCTGCCGAAGCCGTCCTGGCTCGCCGAGCCCGAGAAGCTCTGGTCGCCCTGGCTGCTCGACGGCGCCGCCCTGGCCGAGGGCAAGCAGGACGCCCTGCGCATCGCCGTCCACGAGCAGGAGCGCGCACGGCTCGACATCGTCAGCGACGGCGAGCAGACCCGGCAGCACTTCGTCACGACGTTCATCGAGCACCTCGACGGCATCGACCAGGAGCGCAAGGAGACCGTCCGGATCCGCGACCGCTACGACGCCGCCGTGCCCACGGTCGTCGGCGCCGTCAGCCGCCCCGCGCCCGTGTTCGTCGAGGACGCGAAGTTCCTCCGCGCCCAGACCGACCGTCCGATCAAGTGGGCGCTCCCCGGCCCGATGACGATGATCGACACTCTGTCGGACCAGCACTACAAGAGCCGCGAGAAGCTCGCGTGGGAGTTCGCCACGATCCTCAACCAGGAGGCGCGGGAGCTCCAGGACGCCGGCGTCGACGTCATCCAGTTCGACGAGCCCGCCTTCACCGTCTTCCACGACGAGGTGCAGGACTGGGGCGTCGCCGCACTCGAGCGCGCCGCCGAGGGTCTGCGCGCCGAGACCGCCGTGCACATCTGCTACGGCTACGGCATCGAGGCGAACAACCGGTGGAAGGAGACCCTCGGCGCCGAGTGGCGGCAGTACGAGCAGTCCTTCCCGCTGCTGCAACAGTCCTCGATCGACATCGTCTCGCTCGAGTGCATCCACTCCCACGTCCCCCTCGAGCTCGTCGAGCTGATCCGCGGCAAGAAGGTCATGCTCGGCGCGGTCGACGTCGCCACCGAGACCGTCGAGACCCCGGACGAGGTCGCCGAGGTGCTGCGGCGGGCGCTCGAGTTCGTCGACGCGGACAAGCTCATCCCGAGCTCGAACTGCGGGATGGCGCCGCTGGCGCGGGACGCGGCGCTCGGCAAGCTGAGCGCGCTGTCCGCTGGGGCGGACATCGTGCGGGCCGAGCTCGCTCGCGTGGCGGTGCCGGCAGGGCGGTAGCGCGGCGTCGCGGCGGCCGAATGGCGCTCAGGTCCCGCCTGGAGGCTCGGGTCGCTTTCGCGGCAGAGGTCGCGTCGGCCGAGACGACGTTCCAGCAGATCGACACGTCCGTGCCAGCATGCTTCCATGCGACCCTGGCGGAACCGAAAGCCCCCCGCACCGCATCCCGAGGAGATCGATCCCCGAGTCCCGAAGCTCGCGGACTGGGGCCGGAACGGCATCATCGGGACGATCGGCTCGGGGCCCGCGGCCGGCTCGACGGTCGTGGCTCATCCACACTGGACCGCAGCCGGCTTCGACTGGTACGAGGTGGAGGTGTGGGACGGCCCCGAGGAGATCGAGTGGTTCACGGACGATCGGGTCCCCGGCCAGGAAGGTGGCCTCATCGACGCGCTCACCCGCGAGGTCGATGTGCACTGGTGGACGGACAGGGAGCGCATCGACGCCTTCTGGGCCACGCACTGGGACCGCACCTGAGCGACGAACCGGCAGTTCCTCACCGACCGGTCGGCGTCCGCGAAGCGCGTCCCGTCCGGTGATCAGCGCTGCCGGACACGATCGCTCCAATTCGGGAACGGCTCCGAGACACCCGGTTCGGATGCATCGGGGAAGTCGGCGGGGTCCCGCAGTGCGATCGCCTCGATGAGCCCCGGAGCGTCGTGTGCCCAGAACGCCTCGCTGTACACCCCGAGCGAGTACTGTCCGTTCGGCCGCACGTTCCAGGTCACCCACCATCCGTCGCCGGTGTCGGCCCGGACCTCGTGATCCGTTCCGACCTTCGCGCTGCTCCAGCGCCACCCTTCTTCGTCGAAGTAGCGCTGCATCGGCTCGAGGTCCTGCACCGCGCCGGTTGCACCCTCCGGCTCGATGATCCGCACGGCTCGGAACGCGTAGGAGTTCTCCTTGGTCGCGCCCTCCGGCGCCTTGCCGAACGCATCACCGCCTGCGCGCAGAGGACGGACGTCTCCGCCGTTCCAGTACCACGTGCCGTCCGAGATCTGTCGTTGTGCGGCTGCGAGCACGGCCTGCCCGTGCTCGTACCGCTCGCCAGCCAGCTCGAACTCGTCCCGCAACGAGCGGTCGGCTCCCTGCGCCTGCGTCGTGCCCGCCGCGTCCCGCGTGCTCTGTCGGGGCACGTCGCCGGCACCGCCCGAGGCGCATCCGGTCGTCGCGAGCACCGTGGCCGCGAGCACGGTCACGATCGCGCCGCGCAGTCGCGGACGGGCGGGGTGAGCCCGCAGGCCCCCGGAAGTTCCCCCGACGGCAGCGACGCGGACGTCGGTTGCCCCGTCATCGAACACAGTCGTCACACCCCCCCGCGTGGTTCCCAAGCCGGTGTCCGACCCTACTCGACGACCGACGGGCCCGTCCCGCGCGGTGCTCCCGCCCTTCCGGGACGCGGGACACCGGCCCCAGCAGGTGCAGCGTCGACTGGACGCACGTGTGCGGTCACCGCCGCGTCCCCCGTCACGCACGGCTGCCGATCCAGCGCCGAGCGCAGGATGGCCTGGTGACCACCCCCACCCGGGCCGCCGGCCTCGACACCCTGCACGCGTTCGTCCCGCACGCCGGGGCCGACTACCGTCGCGACCGCAACCTCGACACGGGTCCCGGGCGGACCAACGTCTCCGGTCTGTCGCCGTACATCCGGCACCGGCTCGTCACCGAGCAGGAGGTCGTCGACGCCGTGCTCGAACGGCACAGCCTGCACGCCGCGGAGAAGTTCGTGCAGGAGGTCTTCTGGCGCACCTACTGGAAGGGATGGCTCGAACAGCGCCCCGAGGTCTGGTGCCGCTACCGTGCCGAGGTCGCCGACCTGCTCGCCGGGGACCTGCCCGCCCGCTACGAGGACGTGGTCTCCGGACGGTCCGGCATCGACGCGATGGACGCGTGGGCCGCGGAGCTCGTCGAGACCGGGTACCTCCACAACCACACGCGGATGTGGTTCGCGAGCATCTGGGTCTTCACCCTCGAGCTGCCGTGGCAACTCGGCGCCGACTTCTTCCACCGCCACCTCCTCGACGGCGACGCCGCCTCCAACACCCTGTCGTGGCGGTGGGTGGCCGGTCTCCAGACCCGGGGGAAGACCTACCTGGCGACCACCGAGAACATCGCTCGGTACACCGACGGACGCTTCGCACCGACCGGGCTCGCCACCGAGGCGCGCGCGCTCGACGAGGAGCCCTTCCCACCCGCAGTCCCGGTCGCGTCCGACGACGTCGAGGGCCAGCCGGGCGAACGCGTCGGGTTGCTGCTGCACGAGGAGGACCTCGAGCCCGAGAGCCTGCTCGCCGAGCACCCGTCCCTCGCCGGGTCGATCCGGGCGGCCGCTGTCGCCGCCGACCCCCGTCACCGTTCCCCCGCCGAGGTGTCGCCCGCGGTCGTGGCCTTCACCACCGGCGCGGCAGCGGACGCGGCGTCACGGACGACCGACGCAGCAGGTCGTCCCGCGACGGGGCTCGACTCGCTCGAGCCGTCCGCTGTGCTCAACTGGGCAGCCGCCGAGGACCTCGACTCGATTGTCGTCCCGTACGCGCCCGTCGGCCCCGTCCGGGAGCGACTCGACCTCCTGCGCGCCCGCCTCGCCGCGGAGGGCATCGCGCTCGTCACCGTCCGCCGACGCTGGGACGGCCGCGCGTGGCCGTACGCGTCGCGGGGGTTCTTCCCGTTCCGCGAGCGGATCCCGGGGCTCGTTCGTCAGCGCTAGCGTCCGCCGAGCCCCGGCACCGTCCTCGGCGTCACGTCCGGCAGGTGGTTGCTCTGCCGACCGGCCTGGAGGCGCGGCTCACGTCCGCCCCGCGTGTCCCGTCCGCAGGCGCGAACGCCAGGCGCGGGGCGTTGACTTGCGTCCATGATCACCAAGGACAGGATCCACGAGGTCGAGAACGCCACCGTCCGGGACCGCGACGGCGCATCGGTCGGCAAGGTCGCGCAGGTGTTCCCCTCCGCGGAGGACGGCAGCGCTGCGTTCGTCAGCGTCGCGACCAGGCTCCTCGGGAGTCACACGGCGCTCGTACCCGTCGAGGACGCCAGCTTCGACGGCACGGACCTGCACGTCGGGTACACGAAGCGCGCGATCAAGGACGCGCCCTCCCCCGGCGCCGGGAACATCCTGTCCCTCGCCGACGAGAACGCCGCCCGCAAGCACTTCGGGCTCTCCCCCGCCG
This sequence comes from Curtobacterium sp. MCBA15_004, assembly GCF_001865055.2. Classification (NCBI taxonomy): domain Bacteria; kingdom Bacillati; phylum Actinomycetota; class Actinomycetes; order Micrococcales; family Microbacteriaceae; genus Curtobacterium; species Curtobacterium sp. MCBA15_004. Next base: position 3,073,393 of record NZ_CP126266.1, read on the forward strand.
GCAAGGCGACCGGCGACATGGGCGACCCGCACGAGAACCTGGACCAGACCGGCACCGGCCCGGCCGGCGCGGACGACACCGAGGGCGCGGGCACGACGCCACCGGCGTGAGCCGAGCGGCCACCCCTCCCGTACGCACCTGAAACATTGCCGTTCTTCGGCTCTTACTCTACCGTGGCTGACATGCTCGGAGTGTTGGTGTTCGCGATGACGCTCGAAGTCGGCGGAGCGGCCCTCATCACGTGGCTGACCTGGAGAGCGGCCAACGGGTCGTTGCAGCGGAACAGGCTCGCTGGTGTACGAACGTCGATCACGCTGTCGAGCGACGAGGCGTGGCGGATCGGCCATCGTGCAGCACTGCGACCGACGATCATCTCCGCGATCGCCACCGTGACGTGGGCAGCGATCAGCATCAGCGTCGAACCACTCCGCACCCCGGCCGCCGTGCTCGTCGCCGCGGGCCTCCTGGTCGGCGGGGCGCTCCTGTCCATCCCGGCCGCCCACCGCGCCGTCCGCCGGTCGTCGCAGGCGTCGTAGGGCTGCGACCCACTGCAGGGCGGGCACCGTCGCGGGCACGAGCATCCTTCGGTCGATCAGCGATCGAACAGCTCACTCGACCCGCATGCGCAAGACCACGAGACCTGGGACTGCGAGGATCACATCGTGCCACTGCGTTCCCTCGACGAGCTCGACGATGCGACGTTCGACGTCACCGCCGCACGGGCCGTCGACGGACGGTTCGTCCTGCACGGTTCGGTCGTCGAGCACGACACGAGCGCCGGAACGGTTCTCCTGCCTGTCACGCTGACCGTGCTCGACGCGGTGGACGTCGTCGTCGATCACGTCCATGGGACGGGCGACCTCGTCCTCGAAGCCATCGACGTGACCTCGACGACAGTGACGCTCCGAGGCGTCATCCCGTGCGAGGTAGCCGTGACCACGTCCGTCCAGAGTCAGGTGCTGCTCGATGTCGGCACGACGCTCATCGCGGTCCGCCGTCGGTGGCGATGGCGGCCGTGGGACGGATCGACGCCGGTGATCCTCGACTTCCGCGCCGTGTCGAGACGCCTCCGGCAGCACGCCTGTGACGTGTGCCCACACCCGTGGGCCGAACACCCCACCGAACGGGATGCGAAGGGCGCGACCTGCGGTGAGTGCGACTACGAGCTCGAACACGGCGAACTTCCGCCGGGCACGCGGGTGTGCACCGCGCAGGTACCGCATCGACTCATCGAGCCAGAGTCGTCCCTCCGGTGACACGGAGCTCCAGGCCGCGATGCGCGGGGAACGCGATGGCGAACGAGAGCTTCCTGCACGCGATCTCGCCGGTGTCGTGATCGCCGAGGAGCGGCCGCCACGGGGCGAACGCGTTCCCGAGGAGCAGCACCGCAACCACGCTCGCCGCATTAGCGTCTTCCCATGAGCGAGTTCTTCATCGCAGGCAGCTGGCGCAACCGGGCGGCAGTGCTCGACGTCGTCGAAGCACTCGACCGCGCGGGGGCTTCGTCGTACTCCTTCGTGCGAGCGGAGTACGACGAAGAGGCCGCCGTCCTCGCGAATCCGGGAGGCGCAGACGACGCAGCTCTCGACTCGGCAGGGGTGCGGAAGCTCTTCGAACAAGACCTGGCGGAGCTCCGCGCGGCCGATCACTTCGTCCTCGTGCTGCCGGCCGGGGCTGCTGCACACATCGAAGCAGGCATCGCGTTCGGCCTCGGCAAGCGCTGCTGGGCCGTCGGTCCTGTCGATCGATCGGAGACCCTCTACCGGATCTTCGAGGGGATGCACGCTGACGCCGCGGACCTGGTCGGACAGCTCAGGGCGCTGCACGTCGTCCGGTAGCCGATCGGCGTTCGGCGGTCACATGACAAGGACGGAACCGGACGGTCTCGTGCACGTGCAGCGCGTACTCAGAGCGTCCGCGGGGTGAGGTCGCCGTCCTCGGTGTCGTACGTCGTGACCCGCCACGTCGGCTCGCGCCCGTCGACGACACGCGCCAGCTCGACCAGTCGTGGGCCGGGCCACTCCTCGCCCGAGGCCAGGACGGCGTCGCCACAGCTGGTGTCCGTCTCCGCTACCTCAGCCTCGGTCAGGGTGACCTCGCGTCTCCGCACGAGGCTGAGGTCCGCGGCGTCGACGAGCGCCTCGACACCGCTGGTCGGTTCCGCGTCGGACTCCCCCATGAAGTCCGTCCTCCCCGGATCGGTGCTGCGGATCCGCCAGACCCACTGCTCCGCCACGTACTCGAGGCGGAGCCCGACGACCGGACCGCCCACGGCCTCGGACTCGCCGGAGATGCCGTCGATCCAGTCGGAGGGCCACCGCACCGCACTCGGCACCGCGGTGCTCGGCCAGTCAGACCCCACCCCTCGGGGAGCTGGGGGAAACGTCGCACACCCGGCGAGCACGACGGCGACCGCGCTCAGCATGCTGGCGATGACCACAGATCGTCCGGATCGCACCACGTCCCCCTCGTGAGCAGCCCAGCGTAGACGAGCACCGGCGCGCCTGCCTCCGAGGACCCGCCCGGCATCAGCGTCGAAGCGCGCGAACGCCCCGCCAGCCGGAGCCAGCGGGGCGTCCCCACGAGTCAGAGCGGATCAGACCAGGATCAGAAGTCCCAGTCCTCGTCCTCCGTCACGACCGCCTTGCCGATGACGTACGACGAGCCCGACCCCGAGAAGAAGTCGTGGTTCTCGTCCGCGTTCGGCGACAGGGCCGACAGGATCGCCGGGTTCACGTCGGTCGTCTCCTTCGGGAACATCGGCTCGTAGCCCAGGTTCATCAGCGCCTTGTTGGCGTTGTAGTGCAGGAACTTCTTGACGTCCTCGGTCAGCCCGACACCGTCGTAGAGGTCCTGCGTGTACTGCACCTCGTTCTCGTAGAGCTCGAACAGCAGGTTGAACGTGTAGTCCTTGATCTCCTGCTTGCGCTCCTCGGAAGCGCCTTCGAGTCCCTTCTGGAACTTGTAGCCGATGTAGTACCCGTGCACGGCCTCGTCGCGGATGATCAGGCGGATCAGGTCGGCGGTGTTGGTGAGCTTCGCGCGCGAGGACCAGTACATCGGCAGGTAGAAGCCGGAGTAGAACAGGAACGACTCGAGCAGCGTCGAGGCGACCTTGCGCTTCAGGGGGTCGTCACCGGTGTAGTAGTCGAGGACGATCTGGGCCTTCTTCTGCAGGTTCACGTTCTCGGTGGACCAGCGGAAGGCGTCGTCGATCTCGGGCGTCGAGGCGAGCGTCGAGAAGATCGACGAGTAGCTCTTCGCGTGCACCGACTCCATGAACGCGATGTTCGTGTAGACGGCCTCTTCGTGCGGGGTGATCGCGTCGGGGATCAGGCTGATCGCGCCGACGGTGCCTTGAATGGTGTCGAGCAGCGTCAGGCCGGTGAAGACCCGCATGGTGAGCTGCTGCTCCTCCGGCGTCAGCGTGTTCCACGACTGCACGTCGTTCGACAGCGGCACCTTCTCGGGCAGCCAGAAGTTGTTGACCAGCCGGTTCCAGACCTCGACGTCCTTGTCGTCCTGGATGCGGTTCCAGTTGATGGCACTGACCGCACTGATCAGCGGGATGGACTTGCCCGTTGCGTGGACCGGGTCGGTGAGGGTCATGGGATCGTCTTCCGGATTCGAGATGGTGATCTGATGTCGGACTGGAGGCGCGGTGCGGGCTGGCACCGCGCCTCCAGGATGTGGGCGGTCGCGTCAGCGACCGACCGCTACAGCATGCAGCTGACGCAGCCCTCGACCTCGGTGCCCTCGAGGGCGAGCTGGCGCAGACGGATGTAGTAGATCGTCTTGATGCCCTTGCGCCATGCGTAGATCTGGGCCTTGTTGATGTCGCGCGTGGTGGCGGTGTCCTTGAAGAACAGCGTCAGCGAGAGCCCCTGGTCGACGTGCTGCGTGGCCGCGGCGTACGTGTCGATGATCTTCTCGGCACCGATCTCGTACGCGTCCTGGTAGTAGTCCAGGTTGTCGTTCGTCATGAACGGCGCCGGGTAGTAGACGCGACCGAGCTTGCCTTCCTTGCGGATCTCGATCTTCGACGCGATCGGGTGGATCGACGACGTCGAGTGGTTGATGTACGAGATCGAACCGGTCGGCGGGACGGCCTGCAGGTTCTGGTTGTAGATGCCGTGCTCCTGGACGGACGCCTTCAGCGCCTTCCAGTCGTCCTGCGTCGGGATGGTGACGTTCGCCTTCGCGAAGAGCTCGCGGACGCGCTCGGTCGCCGGCGCCCACGCCTGATCGGTGTACTTGTCGAAGAACTCACCCGACGCGTACTTCGAGTCGCGGAAGCCGTCGAAGGTCTCGCCGGTCTCGATCGCGATGTTGTTCGAGGCGCGCAGGGCGTGGAACAGCACCGTGTAGAAGTAGATGTTCGTGAAGTCGATGCCCTCTTCGGAGCCGTAGTACACGCGCTCACGAGCGAGGTAGCCGTGCAGGTTCATCTGGCCGAGGCCGATGGCGTGCGACTTGTCGTTGCCGTCCTCGACCGAGCGCACCGAGGTGATGTGCGACATCTGGGAGACCGAGGTCAGGCCGCGGATCGCGGTCTCGATGGTCTTGCCGAAGTCCGGCGAGTCCATCGTCAGCGCGATGTTCAGCGAGCCGAGGTTGCAGGAGATGTCCTTGCCGATCTCCTTGTACGAGAGGTCCTCGTTGAAGGTCGTCGGGGTGTTGACCTGCAGGATCTCCGAGCACAGGTTGGACATGTTGATCCGACCCTTGATCGGGTTGGCCTTGTTCACCGTGTCCTCGAACACGATGTACGGGTAGCCCGACTCGAACTGGATCTCGGCGATGGTCGTGAAGAAGTCACGCGCCTTGATCTTCGTCTTCTTGATGCGCGAGTCGTCGACCATCGCGCGGTAGTTCTCGGAGATCGGGACGTCGCCGAACGGGACGCCGTAGACCTTCTCGACGTCGTACGGCGAGAACAGGTACATGTCCTCGTTGTTCTTCGCGAGCTCGAACGTGATGTCCGGCACGACGACGCCGAGCGACAGCGTCTTGATGCGGATCTTCTCGTCGGCGTTCTCGCGCTTGGTGTCGAGGAACTTCATGATGTCGGGGTGGTGGGCCGACAGGTAGACGGCACCGGCACCCTGACGCGCACCGAGCTGGTTCGCGTACGAGAAGGAGTCCTCGAGCAGCTTCATCACGGGGATGATGCCCGAGGACTGGTTCTCGATCTGCTTGATCGGGGCACCGGCCTCGCGGATGTTCGAGAGCAGCAGGGCCACGCCGCCGCCGCGCTTCGAGAGCTGCAGCGACGAGTTGATCCCGCGCGAGATCGACTCCATGTTGTCCTCGATGCGGAGGAGGAAGCAGGAGACGAGCTCACCGCGCTGGGCCTTCGCGGTGTTGAGGAACGTCGGGGTCGCGGGCTGGAAGCGGCCGGCGATGATCTCCTCGACGAGGTCGATCGCGAGCTGCTCGTTGCCCTGCGCGAGGCCGAGGGCGGTCATGACGACGCGGTCCTCGAAGCGCTCGAGGTAGCGCTTGCCGTCGAACGTCTTGAGCGTGTAGCTCGTGTAGTACTTGAACGCACCGAGGAACGTCTGGAACCGGAACTTCTTGGAGTACGCCAGGTCGTTGAGCTTCTGGATGAAGTCCATCGAGTACTGGTCGATCGTCGCCTGCTCGTAGTACTCGTTCTCGACCAGGTAGTCCAGCCGCTCCTTCAGGTTGTGGAAGAAGACGGTGTTCTGGTTGACGTGCTGCAGGAAGAACTGCTTGGCGGCCTCACGGTCCTTGTCGAACTGGATGTTCCCGTCCGCGTCGTAGAGGTTGAGCATCGCGTTGAGGGAGTGGTAGTCCATCCCCGTCTGCGGCGACGTCAGATCGACGTCTGCAACTGCTGCGTCCAAAATGCATCCAATCCTGAGTTGACCGCCTGCACGTCGTCAGGCGTTCCGAAGAGTTCGAAGCGGTACAAGACGGGGACGCCGCACTTCTGCGAGATGACGTCCCCTGCGAGCCCGTAGGCCTCGCCGAAGTTCGTGTTGCCCCCGACGATCACGCCGCGGATGAGCGAACGGTTGTGTTCGTCGTTGAGGAACTTGATGACCTGCTTGGGCACCGCGCCCTGCCCGTTGCCGCCGCCGTACGTCGGCAGGACGAGCACGTACGGCTCGTCCGCGTGCAGGAACGGGTCGCCCGGGTAGAGCGGGATGCGGTCCGCGTCACGGCCGAGCTTCTCGATGAAGCGTGCGGTGTACCCGGACACGCTCGAGAAGTAGACGAGGCGACTCATGTGCGCGCTCCTTGCGAGAGGTGCGGACAGCAGATCAGGAGGGGCCTGGCGGAGGCGGTGCGTGCCTCCAGGCCGGCGGAGCCGCGGGTCCCGTGACGGGACCCGCACGGCTCACGCGAGTTCGGCGCTGAGCGTCGCGATCTTGTCGGGACGGAAGCCCGACCAGTGGTCGTCGTCGGTCACGACGACGGGGGCCTGCATGTAGCCGAGCGACTTGACGTGCTCGAGCGCGGCCTCGTCGGCGGAGACGTCGAGCACCTCGTACTGGATGCCCTTGTTGTCGAGCGCGCGGTACGTCGCGGTGCACTGCACGCAGGACGGCTTGGTGTAGACGGTGACGGCCATGATCTCCCCTGGTTCTTGCTGGTTGTTCGTGCTGTGGAGTGGTGCTGGTGTCGGGTGCCACTGGCACCTGCGCAGACGTGTCCGGGAAGGGGCCGCTGCGGTGACTCCACACTACATCTAGTGGCTGGCCACGGCACCGACCACAAGAGGAAGTGTTACAGCCGTGTAGTTCTCCACAACGCCCTCCACAGTCTGTGGATTCCCGGGAGGCCCGTCGTTCCGCCAGTCTGCGGCGCACCACCGACACTTCCCCACACCGGTGGACGACCTCGATCCACAGGTGTGGAATCGGCGCGTCGGCGTGTCGCGGTGAGTCCTCCACAAGGGGTCTTCGAAGCGGCTCGTCCACAGCACCCCCGGACGGGTGTCAGCGGATTCCGTCCGGTCCGTACACTCGGACCGTGAGCGCCTACGGACCCCTGCTGAAGACCCCCGGAGTCGGCCGCGTCATCGCTGCGCAGCTCACCGCGCGCTTCCCGTTCGGCATGCTCTCCCTCGCCTACCTGCTGCACGTCGAGCACGTCTTCGGCTCGTACGGCGCCGCCGGACTCGTGCTCGCGACGACGAGCATCGGCCAGGCCATCGCCGGTCCGCTGACCAGTCGGTGGATGGGCAGCTGGGGCATGCGCCCGGTCCTCGTGCTGACGAGCATCGTCGCGCTCGCGAGCATGGTCGTCATCGCGTTCGTCCCGATGGCGCTCGGCGGGTACGTCGTCGTCGGGTTCCTCGGTGGCCTGGCGGTGCCGCCCGTGCAGCCGGCCGTGCGCACCATCTACCCCAAGATGGTGACCTCGTCGCAGCTCACACCGCTGTTCTCGCTCGACGCCAGCGCGCAGGAGCTCATCTGGGTCGCCGGCCCCGTCATCACGACCTTCGTCGCGACGCAGGTGGGCACTGTGCAGGCGATCGTCGTGGCGATGGTGTTCCTGGTGGTCGGCGGTGTGTGGTTCATCGCCTCCCCCGAACTCGGTCGCGTCCGGATCCCCCGGTCGAAGCGCGCGTTCGGCGTCGTGCTCAAGCGGCCCTCGGTCGTCGTCGCCACGCTGACCGGCCTGCTCCTCATCGGGGCGTGCTCGGCGGTCGAGGCGAGCGTCACCAGCGTCTTCGGCGAGGGCAGCCCGAACGCCGGCATCGTCCTCGCGGTCTTCGCGGTCGGCTCGCTCGCGGGCGGCCTGGCGCTCGGGCACCGACCGATCTCGCGCAACACCCTGTGGGCGCGCATGTGCATCGTGTTCGTCGGCCTCGCGCTCGCGGTCGGCGGCACGGACTTCTGGTGGCTGTGCCTCGCGCTCGTCATCGCCGGTGCCGGCATCGCCCCGGCCCTCGCGGTCATGTTCGGCTCGGTGTCCGCGACCGTGAAGTTCTCCGACACCGCCGAGGCCTACGGCTGGATGGGTACCGGGCAGCTCATCGGCGCCGCGGGCGGGTCGGCGGTGGCCGGCTTCCTCATCGACGCGAACGGCCCCACCGGCGGCATGACCGTCGGCGCGGTGATGGCGGCCGCCGGGGTGGTCCTGCCGCTCGTCATGCGGCGGTGGCTCCCCGACCTGCGCGGACGCGACGCGAGCCCGCTGCCCGACACCGAGCCGGTCACGCTGCCGAGCTGACCGAGGCCGTCGGTGGGGCGCGGGCGGCGGCGCGACCGAGCCGCCGCGGGTGAACGACCTCCTCGCTGTCGAACGACACCCGCGATGGCGCTTCCGCCCGGGGCACCCGATGCGCCCGCAACGAGCGACACCTCCACTGTCGAACGACACCCACGATGACGCTCACCCTGCGTCCTCGCTCCACGCCCTGACCCGTCGCGGTTCCTCCACAGCTCACCGCCCGGCGCACCTGCTCCACACCCGGCCTGGAGGCGCGGCGCACCCCCGCCGCGTTGGGCAAGATGGGCACATGGTCACCTCCATCCCCCTCCACGACGGCGCGACGATCCCCGCCGTGGGCTTCGGCGTGTACAAGGTCGACGACGCGGCGGCCGAGACGGCCGTCGCGACGGCCCTCGACGCCGGCTACCGGCACGTCGACACAGCCGAGATGTACGGCAACGAGGCCGGCGTCGGCAGGGCGGTGCGCGCCTCCGGCCTCGACCGTGACGACGTCTTCGTGACCACCAAGGTCTGGAACGACCACCAGGGCCGCGACGCCACCCTCCGCGCGTTCGACGCGAGCCTCGAGCGGCTCGGCCTGGACTCGGTCGACCTGTACCTCATCCACTGGCCGGCTGCTGCGAACGACCGCTACGTCGAGACGTGGCGGACGCTCGTCGAGCTGAGCGACCAGGGGCTGGCGCGCAGCGTCGGTGTCTCGAACTTCCAGGTGCCGCACCTGCAGCGACTGCTCGACGAGACGGGCGAGGTGCCCGTCGTCAACCAGGTCGAACGGCACCCGTGGCTGCCGCAGCGCGAGTTGATGGACTTCCACGAGGAGCACGGCATCGTCACCGAGGCGTGGTCGCCGCTCGGCCGCGGCCGGCTCGTCGACGAACCGGTCCTCGCGCGCATCGCCGAGGCACACGGCGTGAGCGTCGCGCAGGTGCTCGTGCGGTGGAACGTGCAACAGGGCGTCGTCGTGCTGCCCAAGTCGGTCACCCCGGCACGCATCCGCTCGAACATCGACGTCGACGGCTTCGCCCTGACCGACGACGACCTCGCGGCGATCGCCACGCTCGAGTCCGGGCAGCGCACGGGGTCCCACCCCGACACCGTGTCCTGAGCGGCGGCGGGAGCGGGAGCGAGCCGGGCGCCTCGAACGGCTCGGCCTGTCCGCTCATCGCACCCGGTAGGAATACAGAGTACGAAATACTCGTCCGCGATCCTTGCTCGGCGGCCCGTGTGGGCCGCGGACAAGGAGAACCACGTGACACACACGACCACCGGCCGCCGCGCGCGAGTGGCCAGCCTGCTGCTCGGCACCGCCCTCGCCGGCACCGCCGTCCTGGCGACGTGCGACCTCGCGAGCGCGACGCAGCTGCAGTACCCCCACGACCCGAGCATCGTCACGGTGGACGGCCGCCCGGCAGCGGACACGAAGGACGGGACGGACGTGTTCCAGACCGACCGCTGGGACTCCTCGGTCGTCGTCGACGCGGACGAGGGTGCGCTGACGATCCGGGACGAGGAGACCGGCGACGTCGTCTGCAGCGTGCCGGACTACGTGTTCGGTGAACACGCTGGCTGCCCAGCCTTCGTCGGTCCGGGCTCCCACCGCCTGGTCGCCTCGATCACCACGGACGGGGAGACCCGCTCCTCGCGCCCGTTCGTGCTCGAGTCGTACGCCGAGGACATGCCCGACGACGGCGCCGAGCCCTCACCACTCTCGGTCGAGCGGACCGCACCCGGCACGACTCCCGGGACGACCGCGGTGACCTTCGGTGGCGCACCGGGCGACCGGTACGTCCTCCGTGACGACCAGGGCTACGAGCTCGCACGCGGGACGGTCGACCCGGCCGGTCACGTCGTCGCAGCGGTCCGCACATGGACGGAGCACGTGCACGTGCACGCGGAGACGCAGCGGTCGGGCCACCGCGTCGTGACCGACCTCGAGGTGGTTCCGGACGCCGCACCCGTCCCGACGACCACGCCGCTCGAGCTCGTCGAGACGACGCCGGGCGCCGCGGGCACGACCGTCGTCCTCCGCGGGACGCCGGGGACGTGGTACCTGCTGCAGCAGGCGAACTCGCCCCGCCGCACGCAGGGCACCGTCCCCGCTGACGGTCGCGTGGCCTGGACCGTCCCGAACTCGCCGACCACGACGACCGTGCACTGGGAAGCGCACGGCGACGACGGTGCGGTCCTGAACGGGTCGTTCGACGTCGCCGCGGCAGTCGACACGGGCGTCCCGACCACGCCGGTGGTCGCGATCCCGGCACCCGGCCCGACCGATCCGGGCTTCCCGCTGCCCGTCGGCGACCAGGGCAGCGGCACCGGAGTCGGCGATGGCGCAGGCGTCGGCGCTGGAGCAGGTACAGGTGCAGGTGCAGGTGCCGGTGCCGGTGCCGGTGCCGGTGCAGGCGAAGGCAGTGCGGGGCCGGGCAGCGGTGCCGGCCAGGGCGGTGGCGACCTCGTCGGCAAGCGGGTGGCGGCGGAACTGACCGCGATCAACCCGATCAGCCACGCCGGGACCCTGCGCGTGTCCGACCCGGACGCGCGGTACGGCTCGTACTCCGCCCGCGTCCTCGTCGACGGCAAGCAGGTGGCATCCACCCGCATCTCCGCGACGCCGACGGACCGGACGATCGCTGACCTGGGCGCGAAGGGCGACCACACCCTGACCCTCGCGATCGGCGACCGGGTCATCGCCTCGGTCGCGTACACCGTGCCCAGCAGCGTTCCGCAACCCGGCGAGCACGCCGGCGTGCGGGTCGCGGCCGAGCTGACCGCGATCAACCCGATCAGCCACGCGGGAACCCTCCGTGTGTCCGACCCGGACGCGGGCTCCGGCTACTCCGCCCGGGTCTTCGTCGACGGCAAGCAGGTGGCCGCCGCGCTGATCACCACGACACCGACCGAGCGCACCATCGCGAACCTGGGCGGGAAGGGCGACCACACCCTGACCCTCGCGATCGGCGACCGGGTGATCGCCACGGTGCCCTACACGGTGCCGGGCGCGATCGGGGCGACCACGGGCGACACGGGGGCCTGACCGGCGGAGGCGAGCCGCGCCTCCAGACCGGGTCGGCATCATCGATGCCGCACCCGCACCGCGAACGGCGGGCCCGCACGGGCCCGCCGTTCGTCGTTCCCGGCTACGGGCGCCGGTCGTCCTCCGACTGCCACGGCAGGTGCAGGTCACCCGGCTCGGGCTCGACATCACCGGCGTCGTCGGCGCCGCCGGTCCCCGGGGCAGCAACGATGCGCGAGGGGTCGATGCCGTCGCGGCGCAGGTCCTCGTCGTCGCGCTGCTGCGTCTGCGCGGCGACGGTTTCCCGCTCGCTGGACGGGCTGTACGACGTGTCGGCGGCCCGCTGCTCGGACTCCCCGACGCCGTCGGCGCCCTCGTGGTGTGCGGTCTCGCGCAGGGCGTCGTCGCGTGCGTGGTCGTCGGAGGCCTCGGGGCCCGGTGCGTCGGGGTTGCTGTCGCTCATGCCGTGCACAGTAGGCCGACGACCTCCGGTGTCGGTTCGGTCACGGGCGTCGTGGTCCGCTCCACGCTCGGCTACGGTCGTGACGAGGGGGTCCGACATGGGACGCAGGACGGTCACGGCGTCGATCGCGCTCGCGGGGGTGAGCGCGCTGCTGCTCACGGGGTGCTCGGTGTTCGGCGACGACGCACCGCTGCCGAAGCCGACGGGGCACGCGGCTCCGAGCGCGTCGGCGCGTCCGGACGGCGGCGCCGACGGGGACGGCGCGGGCGGAGACGCCGAGCAGGTGTCGACGAAGCAGGCGGTGCCCGCGGGCACCGTCGTCGCCGAGACCGACGCCGTGTCGAAGTCCGGGGACACCGCCGTACACGTGCGGATCGTGGCGGACGACGCCGGCACGTTCGACGCGCAGCTCTCCGGGTACCGGACCACCGAACCCCAGCCGATGTCGATCGAGTTCCGCCGCGGGCCCGCCCGGTTCAGCGACGGCTACGACCAGCTCGCCGTCGCGACGACCACCTGGACGCCTGAGGACCAGGCGCCCGCGTCGGTGAGCCTGTCGGCCGCCGGCGCGTACCCGGACTGGCTCCGCAGCGTCGTCCTGGTGCCCCGGTCGACCGATCCCGAGTCGGGCTACGAGGCCGACCGTCCCTGGGTCGGACAGGTCCTGGCGGTCGGATCGCTGACCTGGTCGATCCCGAGTCCGTACCCGGACCTGCACGCCACCGCCGGCGCCGCTCGCCCCGGCGCGTACGGCTACGCGTTGGACGCCGACGGGGGCCACCTCGACGGCCCGTCGGACGCGACCGTGACCTCGTACGAGGTCGCGCACGGCGACGACCAGACGACGGTCGCGAAGCGCTTCGACATCACCCCGGCCCAGCTGGCCTGGCTGAACCCGACGATGCGCGTGCAGCACGACGGCTGGCTCTACGAGTCGACGCGGCTCAACCTGGTGCCGTCCGGCCGCTGATCCCTCGGGGCGGCGACCGCAGGCGGCCGGGACGGTCGGCCACGACGGTTCCGTTACGCTCGACGAGCACCCCGTCTGGCGGACCGGGACCGCGCGAGCGTCCGGACGTCACACCGCACCACCCTGGAGGTCCCACCGTGACGATCGTCGCCGCCGCAGACGGCTCAGCCCTCGGCAACCCCGGCCCGGCCGGCTGGGCCTGGTACGTCGACGACGACCGCTGGGCAGCCGGTGGCTGGCCGCGCGCCACGAACAACATCGGCGAGCTCACCGCCGTGCTCCAGCTCCTCCGCGCCACGAAGGGCACCGACGAGCCGCTGCACATCCTGTGCGACAGCCAGTACGCCATCAAGGCCTGCACCGAGTGGCTCGCGGGCTGGAAGCGGAAGGGCTGGCGGAAGGCCGACGGCAAGCCGGTGCTGAACGTCGAGATCATCAAGGAGCTCGACGCCGAGCTGCAGGGCCGCAAGGTCACCTTCGAGTGGGTGCGCGGGCACGTCGGACACGAGATGAACGAGGCCGCGGACGTCCGCGCCCGGGGTGCAGCGACCGCCTACCAGCAGGGCACGGACGTCCCGCACGGTCCGGGCTGGCCCGGCGTCGAGGTCGAGGAGCCGACGGCGCTGCCCGAGGCGACGCCTCCCGCGACCCTGTTCTGACCCGCGGTCAGGAGGCCGGCTCGGGGGTCAGTACGCCCCGTCGCGGCGGTCCTGGCGGGTGATCTGCTCCCCCGACGCGGGGTCGACCCCGGAGCGGGTGGTCGTGGTGGTCCGTCGTCCACCGAAGCCGACGGCCAGGCTGATGACGAGCAGCACGACGCCGGCGGCCATCAGGATGTAGCCGATCAGGCGCAGGTCGACGCCCGCGACCTGGAAGTCGAGCGCGAACGCGACGATGGCGCCGATCACGATCAGGGCGATGCTCGAGCCGATGCGCATGGGATGACCTCTCGTCGGGCCCGGCCGGTCGGCGATGGGCTGCCGCCGAAGGTACCCGTCCGGACCGGCGAGCGTTCCCGGTGGCCCGACCGCGCGACAGCGCCCGCCCCACGACGACAGCGACAGCCCCAGCCCCGACACGACAGCGACAGCGACAGCGACAGCGCACCCCCGCCCGACCCCTCAGTCGACGTCGACCTCGGCCCACCCGTCGAACCGCCCGATCTCGGTCACCCGCACGACCGCCTCGCCGGCCTCGTCCGAGGCGTCGAGGTCGATCGTCGCCGAGAACCCGAAGTCCTTGTCACCCTCTGGATCGGCGAAGATCTGCCGCGCCCGCCAGACCCGCGGAGCAGCACCGGCACCGCCGCCCGCGGCACCCCCGCCCGTACCACCGGCGCGCCCCGTCCCCGGCGCCTCGTCGAGCACCAGGTACTGCATCGAGCGCGCGTCGGCGTCGGTGCCGATCGCGTCGTGCTCCTCGTAGTACGACTCGAGCACCGCGTCCCACGCGGAACGGTCGAAGCCGCTCGTCGCGTCGAGCTCGCCGAGTCCGGCGGGGTCGTCGGCCGCGGCGAGCAGCACCCGCTGGAACAGGGCGTTGCGCACGAGCACCCGGAACGCCCGGACGTTGCCGGTCAGACGCGCGGGCTGCGGCGGCGCGATCTCGGCGTGGGGAGCGACCCCGGACTCCTCGGCGGCCAGCAGGAGGTCACCGTTGAGCAGCGCCTCCCACTCGTCGACCAGGGACGAGTCCGTCTGCCGCACGACCTCGCCGAGCCACTCGATCAGGTCGTCGAGCTCCTGGGTCCGCTGCTCCTCGGTGATGGTCTGGCGCATCGTGCGGTAGGCGTCGGACAGGTACCGGAGCACGAGGCCCTCGGAGCGGGTGAGCTGGTAGAACCGCACGAAGTCGCCGAAGGTCATGGCCCGCTCGTACATGTCGCGGACGACGGCCTTGGGCGAGAGCGCGAAGTCGAGCACCCAGGGCTGCTCGGCCGCGTACGACTCGTACGCCGCGGTGAGCAGCTCGTCGAGCGGCTTCGGCCAGGTGACCTCCTCGAGCAGCTCCATCCGCTCGTCGTACTCGATGCCCTCCTGCTTCATGCGGGCGACGGCCTCGCCGCGTTCCTTGAACTGCTGCTGCGCGAGGATCGCCCGGGGGTCGTCCAGCGTGGCCTCGACGATCGAGACCATGTCGAGCGCGTAGGTCGGCGACTCGGGGTCGAGCAGCTCGAACGCGGCGAGCGCGAACGGCGACAGCGGCTGGTTGAGCGCGAAGTTCGGCGCGAGGTCGACCGTCAGGCGGTACTCGCCGTCGACCTTCTCGATCACGCGGGCGTTGATCAACGTGCGGGCGATCGTGAGCGCCCGCCGGGCCATCGCGAGCTGCCGGGAGCGCGGCTCGTGGTTGTCGAACACCAGGGACCGCACGTCCTCGAACACGGATCCCCCGCGTGCGACGACGGAGAGCACCATCGCGTGCGTGATCCGCATCCGCGACACCATCGGCTCCGGTTCGGCACCGATGAGCCGCTCGAACGACGGCTGTCCCCAGGAGACGAACCCCTCGGGCGCCTTCTTGCGCTTGATCTTGTTCTTCTTCTTCGGGTCGTCCCCGGCCTTCGAGACGGCCCGTGCGTTCTCGATGTCGTGCTCGGGCGCCTCGGCGACGACGTCGCCCTCGGTGTCGTACCCGGCGCGACCGGCACGGCCGGCGATCTGGTGGAACTCGCGGGCGGACAGCTGCCGCATCTTGGTGCCGTCGAACTTCGTCAGCCCGGTGAACAGCACCGCGCGGATCGGCACGTTGATGCCGACGCCGAGCGTGTCGGTGCCGCAGATGACGGGCAGTAGACCACGCTGGGCGAGCTGTTCGACGAGCCGCCGGTACTTCGGCAGCATCCCGGCGTGGTGCACCCCGATGCCGGCGCGGATGAGCCGCGACAGCACCTGCCCGAAGCCGGCGCTGAACCGGAACCCGGCGATGGCCGCGGCGATCTCGTCACGGCGTTCGCGGGAGGCGACGCGCGCCGACATGAGCGCCTGCGCCCGTTCGAGCGCGGCGGCCTGGGCGAAGTGGACGATGTAGACCGGCGCCTTGCCCTCCTCGAGCAGCCGTTCGACGGTCTCCTGCACGGGCGTCATCACGTACTCGTAGGACAGCGGGACCGGCCGCGAGACGCCGGTGACCCGGGCCGTCGGCCGACCGGTGCGCCGGGACAGGTCGTCGGCGATGGTCGTCACGTCGCCGAGGGTCGCGGACATGAGCAGGAACTGCGCGCGCTCGAGCACGAGCAGCGGCACCTGCCACGCCCACCCGCGGTCCGGGTCGCCGTAGAAGTGGAACTCGTCCATCACGACGACGTCGACCTCGGCGTCGGGTCCCTGCCGCAGCGCGAGGTTCGCCAGGATCTCAGCGGTGCAGCACACGATCGGGGCGTCGGCGTTGACGCTCGAGTCGCCCGTGACCATGCCGACGTTCTGCGCGCCGAACAGGTCGACGAGCTGGAAGAACTTCTCGGAGACGAGCGCCTTGATCGGCGCGGTGTAGTAGCTCCGCTTGCCCTCGGCGAGCGCCGCGAAGTGCGCACCCGCCGCCACCAGGGACTTGCCGGTCCCGGTGGGCGTGCTGAGGACCACGTTCGCACCGGAGACGAGCTCGATGACGGCCTCGTCCTGCGCAGGGTACAGGGGTCGGCCGCCGGACGCCGCCCAGTCGGCGAACGCCTCGTAGACCGCGTCGGGGTCGACGACGCCGTCGACCGCCGCCGGCAGGGCGGCGACGAGGGGCGGGACGGTGGTGACGTCGGTCATGCACCCATCCTCCCAGGTGGGCGGTGACCGCCCGACGGACGGGAGGCACGGTGCCGGCCCGCCACGAGCGTCCCGTCACGCACGCGGTAGCCGGGAGGCACGTGGCGGCGACGACCCGCGCCTCCCGTCCGGCACGGGGCGGACGGGAGGCGCGGTGCGGGCCCGCCACGCGCCTCCCGTCCGACCCGGGCCACGTTTGGATGCGCGCGCATAGACTCGACCCGTGCGCGAACTCGGCTTCCTGTCCTTCGTCCCGAACCACGGCGGCCCTGCGGGTGCCGCCGCCGCGCTCGAGGACGGCCTGCGGCTCTTCGAGACGGCCGAGTCCCTCGGCTACGGCACCGGCTGGGTGCGCGGTCGGCACTTCGAGCCGTTCCTCACCAGCCCGATGACCTTCTTCGCCGCCGCGGCCCAGCGCACCAGCTCGATCGGCTTCGGCACCGCCGTGCTCGGCATGCGCTACGAGGACCCGGTCCGGCTCGCCGAGGACGCGAGCACCGTCGACCTCCTGAGCGGCGGCCGCGTGCAGCTCGGCATCAGCACCGGCATCCCGGGCTACGGCCCGATCCTCGACCCGGTGTTCGGCGCCTCGGAGCGCAGCTTCCGCGACGAGGCCGAGGCACGCGCCGCCCGACTGCTCGAGGTCCTGCGCGGTGAACCGCTCGGCACCTCCGGCAAGGGCTACGAGAGCATCCCGGCCGACACCGAACTGACCCTGCAGCCGCAGAGCCCCGGGCTGCTCGAGCGCGTCTGGTGGGGCGGCGGGAGCCTCGGCACCGCGGAGCGCACCGCCGACAAGGGCCTGCTCCTGCACTGCTCCACGCTGAACACCGAGGACACCGGCGAACCGTTCGCCGTCGCGCAGGCGGCCCAGGTCGAGGCGTACCGTGCCCGCTTCGCCGAACGACACCCGGGCCGCACGCCGAAGGTCGCGGTCGGGCGCATCGTCGTGCCGCTCCTCGACGACCATGACCGTGCCGTGCACGAGGAGTTCCTCACCGGGTACGCCAGCGGCATGGACGACGAGGGCCGACCGCTCTCCGGCCCGCCGTTCCGCTTCAGCAAGGTCGTCGCGGGAGGCGTCTCCGAGATCGTGGACGCCCTGGCCGCCGACCCGGCCGTGACGGCGACCGACGAGCTCGTCGTCACCCTGCCGGCGAACGGCGACGCGGCGTCGCACGAGCGGATCCTGCGGATCGTGGCCGAGGAGGTCATCCCGCAGCTGCGGTGACGGCTCGCGGTGGACCAGGCATCCGGCCGGGCCCACGCACGGTGGTCCCGGTACCCGGCCGGATGTCCATCCGGTTCCTGATCCACACCGGATGGTCGCTCCACTCTCGCACCGCCTGAGTGGTTTGTCATCATCGCTGCTCGGACAAGATGACTGATGTTCACGCCTGTTTCGACGCCCGGGCGTGTTGCGTCCAGTCGGTCCCAGCGATCCGAGGCGCAGCAGCGCGGACGGTCCCGGCAGAGCATGCGGCTGCATGTACGTGCCCGGAAGAGGAATGCGCCCCCGCGTCGAGGCAGGGGCGCATCCGGACGCACCAGGGTCGAGGGGGCTTCGACGGTCGGATCAGGAGACCGCGTCGCGCACACGACGACCCCGTGGTGGTGCGTGTGCTGACGGTAACCAGCCGTCGAGCACTGGTCGATGGTACTGCTCGGGGTCGTCGTGCGCGCGGGAAGCGGCTACTCCAGTTCGAGGGTCGTCGTCCCGACGATCGCGGTCACCGACTCGGCGACGTGCAGCGAGAACGTGCCGGGCTCGTACCGCCAGGCACCGTCCCAGTGCGCGAACGCCCGTGCCGGCACCTCGATCGAGACCTCGGTCGACGCACCGGCGTCGAGGCGCACCGGCGCGAAGCCGACGAGCCAGCGGACGGGGCGGTCGACGGCCGACTCCTCGCGCGAGGCGTAGACCTGCACGACGTGCTTGCCCGCGCGGTCGCCGGTGTTCGCGACGGTCGCGGTGACGATCACCGCATCGCCCTCGCGGACGGTCGGCGTCGCGCTGATGCCGTCGATCGCCCAGGTCGTGTAGCCGAGGCCGTGGCCGAACGGGTACGCGGGCTCGGTCCCGGCGCGGAGCCAGGCCCGGTACCCGACGTGCACGCCCTCGTCGTACGCGACCTTCCCGTCGACCGGGGTGACGTTCGCGACCGGGACGTCCTCGAGCGTCGCCGGCCACGTGGTGGGCAGGCGACCGCCGGGTTCGGCCGCGCCCGTGAGCACGTCGGCCAGGGCGTTGCCGTACTCCTGGCCGCCGAACCAGGTGAGGAGCACCGCGGCGACGTCGTCCCGCCAGGGCATCTCGACCGGTGACCCGGAGTTGACCACCACGACGGTGTTCGGGTTCGCGGAGGCGACCGCTCGGACCAGGTCGTCCTGGTGTCCGGGGAGCGCGAGCGACGAACGGTCGTACCCCTCGGACTCCACCTTGCTGTTCGTGCCGACGACGACGATCGCGACGTCCGCGCCGGTCGCGGTCGCGACGGCCGCCTCGACGAGGCCCGCGGGGTCGGCGTCGCTCGGCTCGGTGCCGAACTGGTACGCGAGCACCCCGCCGAGTGCCTCGTCCTGCACGATGTCGTGCTCGATCCGGATCGCGACGGGCTCGCCCGCCTCGACCTGCACGGGCACCGAGCGCGCCGGCGGGTTGAGGAACGCGGCGCCGAGCTGGTCGCCCTCGTACGGCACGGTCTCGTCGAGCAGGAGCTCGCCGTCGATCCAGAGGCGCGAGCGGCCGGCGGCGCCGATGCCGATCCGGACCGTGCCCGTCGTCTCGGGGGTGTACGTGGTGGTGACGTCGAGCCGGTCCGCCTCGCGCGTCGGGGCGTCGCCGCCGAACCAGAACAGCGCGGTGGCGCGGCGGTCCTCGACGTACAGTTCCTCGCCGTCCTTGACGAACGCGACGCGGGCGCCGGGCTCGCCGGTACCGGGGTTCGTGATGGTCGACAGCGGGAACTCGGCGATCCCCTCCTGCACGACCGCACCGATGGCGTAGTCGACCGTCGCGCCCGGGAACGCCGCACGGACACCGTCGATCGGCGACACGACCCGCGCCGGCACGACGGTCGCCGAGCCGCCGCCCTGCGTGCGGGCCTGGTCGGCGTTGTGTCCGACGATCGCGATGCGGGACACCGCGGCGGGGTCGAGCGGCAGCACGCCGGTGTTCCGGACGAGCACGGTGCCCTCGGCCTCGGCACGGCGCACGAAGGCGATCCCGTCCTCGACGTGCACCGGACGCTCGGCGACCGGCTCGAAGCCCTCGAGGGCACCGACGCGGGCGGCGAGCACGAGGATGCGGCGGACCTTGCGGTCGATCGCGGCCTCGGGCACCTCGCCGGACTGCACGGCGGCGAGCAGCGGGCCCTCGCTCCACCACGGGTTCGGTCCGGGCATCGCGACGTCCTGCGAGGCCTTCGCGGACTCGACCGAGCGCACGCCGGTCCAGTCGGACACGACGATCCCGTCGAAGCCCCACTCCGCGTTGAGCGGTGTCTCGAGCAGGTCGTTCTCCGACGCGGTGACGCCGTTGACCGCGTTGTACGACGACATCACGGCCCAGGCGTGTGCCTCGGTCACGGCCTTCTCGAACGCGAGCAGGTACAGCTCCCGGAGCGCCCGGTCGGACACCTCGGTCGACGCGGTGAAGCGGTCGGTCTCGTAGTCGTTCGCGATGTAGTGCTTCGGGGTCGCGGCGACGCCGTTCTCCTGCACGCCGGCGACGTAGCTCGCGGCGAGGTCGCCGGTCAGCAGCGGGTCCTCACTGAACGCCTCGAAGTGCCGGCCGCCGAGCGGGGAGCGGTGCAGGTTGATGGTCGGGCCGAGGACGACGTCGACACCCTTGCGCCGGGCCTCCACGGCGGCCGCGGCACCGTAGCGCTTCGCGATCGCACGGTCCCAGGACGCCGACAGCGCGGTGGCCGAGGGCAGGTTGAGCGAGGGGTCGCGCTCGTCCCAGACCTCGCCGCGGACGCCGGACGGACCGTCCGACATGAGGATGCGCCGCAGACCGATCTTCTCGATCGGCCAGGTGGTCCAGAAGTCGCGTCCGGTCAGCAGCTGGACCTTCTCCTCGGTCGTCAGCTGTCCGAGGAGCGCGTCGATGCGCTCGGTCAGCGGCGACGGACGGGAGGCGCGGGTCGTTTCGTCCACGGTGGTCACGATGGTCGGTCCCTTCGGTGTTCGACGGGCGCCGGGGCAGGACCTCCGCGCGCCATCGTCGGCGGCTCGGGCCAGCGTAGCACCGAAAACCTATCCGAAGTCGGTTTCTGCGGGTGGGAGCGGACGGTACGCTCGCGCCATGGCACGACGGGGTTCGTACGCGAAGGGCATCGCGAAGCGCGAGGAGATCCTCACGGTCGCGCTCGACCTCGTCGCCCAGCAGGGGTTCCGGCGCACGAGCATCAAGGACATCGCCGACGCCGTGGGGCTCACGCAGGCCGGGCTGCTGCACTACTTCGACTCGAAGGACGAGCTCTGGGTCGAGGTGCTCCGCCGCCGCGACGAGGTCGACCTCGCACAGGACTGGGGTGCCGCCGCGTCCGACCCCGGCTCGTTCCTGGCGGCGATCGTCCGGCACAACACCGAGGTCCCCGGCCTCGTGCAGATGTTCGTGAACCTGTCCGCCGCGGCGGCCACCGACCCGGAGCACCCCGCGCACGAGTACTTCCGCGAGCGCTACGAACGCAGCCGCGGGGACTTCGCCGCCGACTTCCGCGCGATGCAGCAGGACGGCCGACTCCGTGCCGACGTCGACCCCGAGCAGCTCGCGAGCGTGCTCCTGGCGATCTCCGACGGCATGCAGATCCAGTGGCTCTACGACCCGACGCGGGACATGGCCGAGCACGTCGAGCTCGTCGCCCGGCTCGCGGTCGCCCAGGCCGTCACGCCCGCCGTCTGACCACCGCCCCACCTCGCGCCCGCCGGACAGGTACCGCCAGTGCCTGGTCCCGCCCGCCCGCCGGACGGCAGGATGGGACGCGGCCGACCACGGCCGACCGACGACGATGTGGAGTGACGCGATGACGCGTGTTGTGGTGACCGGAGGCAGCGGCAAGCTCGGACGGGCGGTCGTCCGCGACCTCGACGAGCACGGGTACGACGTGGTCCTGCTCGACCGGGTCCCCTCCCCCGACAAGCCCGAGCGGGTGCCGTTCGTCCGCGTCGACCTGAGCGATTACGGCCAGGTGCTCGGCGCACTGACCGGCATCGACGACCGCTACGACGCCGTCGACGCCGTGGTGCACCTCGCGGCCGTGCCCGCCCCGGGCCAGGTGCCCGACGTGGCGTTGATCACGAACAACGTCACGGCGTCGATCAACGTCTTCCACGCGGCCCGTGTCGCCCGGATCAAGAACGTCGTGTGGGCGTCGAGCGAGACCCTGCTCGGCATCCCGATGGGCGAGCACCACCCGCCGTACCTGCCCGTCGACGAGGAGTTCGCGGTGCGCCCGCAGTCCTCGTACTCGCTCGGCAAGGCCGTCGAGGAGGAGATGGCCCGCCACTTCACGCGCTGGGACCCGGAGCTGAAGATGATCGGTCTGCGGTTCTCGAACGTCATGGACGAGACCGACTACCCGGCCTTCCCGTGGGACGCCTCCCCCGAGGCGAAGACCTTCAACCTGTGGTCGTACATCGACTCGCGCGACGGCGCCCAGGCCGTGCGGAAGTCGCTCGAGGCCGACCTCACCGGCTTCGAGGCCTTCGTCATCGCGAGCCCGGACACCGTCATGGACACCCCGACGATCGAGCTCGTCGAGCGCTTCGTGCCGGACATCGAGCGTCGCGCCGACATCGACGGCGTCAGCTCGCTGCTCTCGATCGAGAAGGCTCGCGAGCTCCTCGGCTACGCACCCGAGCACAGCTGGCGCGACCACCGCACGACCTGACCCGGTCCCCCGCTGCGGAACGCGACGCAGCCGGTCGCGTCCCGCAGGCGGGTGCGCCCCGCAGGCGGTCGCGTCCCACGGACGGTCGCGTTCCGCGGACGGGAACCGGCAGGCAAGCACGCGGTCCAGGCCGGACGGGAGGCGCGGGTCGCCTCAGGACGTCGGCGCGAGCAGCAGGCCGTCCAGCACCAGGTCCCGCACCCGCGGCAGCAGGTCGGCCGACAGTGCGTCGCCGTCGACCCCGGTGATCTGCGCGATGGCGGCGACGATCGCCGCGACCGACAGCTCGCCGTCGCAGGCCCCGACGAACGCGGCGAACGCCGTGTCCGCGTCCACGCGCCGACCGAACCCGCCGCCCTGCACCAGGGTGATCACGGTCGGGTCGTCGTTGCCGGGCCAGTAGTGCCGCTCCTCGGTGACGTCCCCGGCGACCCGCAGGTGCGCCGACGCCAGTGCCGCGTCGTCGTGCGCACCGAGCCACGCGGCCGCGTCGAGGACGCGCGCCACCGTCGCACCGAGCCCCGCGGGGTTGGTGCCGAGCGCCTCGGGGACGCGCTCGAAGCGACGGAGCCGGGCCGGGCCTCCCGTCGGTCGCCGCACCACGACGTAGCCGAAGCCGACCCCGGTGACCCGCCGCGTCGCGAAGTCGTCGAGCCAGGCGTCGACCAGGGCGTCTGACTCGGGCGTGCCGGGCTTGGTGCCACCGTCCCGGATCCAGGTCTCGGCGTAGGCGGGCGGGTCCTCGCGCTCGCGTTCCACGACCCACACGTCGAGGTCGGTGTCCGCGAACCACGACCGCACCCGCTCGAGCCCGTCGTCGCCCCAGCGGTACTCCCAGTTGCCGAGCAGCTGCGCGGTCCCACCGGGTTCCAGGTGGTCCGCCAGGCCGCGCAGCACCGTCTCGACCAGGGCGTCGCCGACCATGCCGCCGTCGCGGTACTCGTAGGCCGGGACACCGTCGCGGCGCGGGGTGATCACGAACGGCGGGTTCGACACGATGCGGTCGAAGCGTTCCCCGGCGACCGGCTCGAACAGGGAGCCGAGCCGCAGGTCGATGCCGTCGACGCCGTTGAGCGCCGCGTTGAACCGGGCGATGTCGAGGGCCCGCTGCGAGATGTCGGTGGCCACGACCTCGTCGGCGAACCGTCGGGCGTGCAGCGCCTGGATCCCGCACCCGGTGCCGAGGTCGAGCACCCGCCGCACGGGCACGGGCACCTGCAGACCGGACAGCGTCGTCGAGGCGCCGCCGATGCCGAGCACGTGCTCCTCGCCGAGGGCCGTGCCGAGCGCGAGCTCCCCGAGGTCGGAGACGATCCACCAGCTGCCGGCACCGAGGTCGTCCACGAACGCGTAGGGCCGCAGGTCCACGGTCGGACGCACCCGCTCGTGCCCGGCGTCCGGAGCGCCCGCGTCGTCGGAGTCGTCGTCGCGCCGCAGCAGCCCGGCGGCGAGCACGCCGTCGAGCCCGGCGGTCGGGAAGGCCCGCTCGGCGTCGGACCGCGGGACGGGCAGGCCGAGCACGAACAGCGTCGCGAGGGTCGCCAGGGCCGACGGCTCCCGTGCCGCGAGGGCCCGGAGCGCGGCGACCCGCGAGCCGCGGTGCAGCGACGCGGCCGCCTCGCTCCCCCACAGTGCGTCGACCCGGTCGACCGTGAAGCCGGCGGCGTCGAGGTCCGCGGCGAGCGCGGTGACCACGGCGGGGTCAGTGCGGACGGTCGGGAGCACGTGGCGCGGGCCGGTGTGGGCGGCGGCGCGGAGAGCAGCAGGGGTCGCGACGGGGTGCGTGCCGGGCAGCGCATCGCCTGCGGCCGCGGTCGCGGTCACGCCGGGACCTCCGCCCGCATCAGGGCGGCGGGCACGGTCCAGTCGACGACGAGGTCGAGCAGGCCGGGGAAGCGCTGCTGCACGTCGTCGACCCGCACGCGGCTCGACCGCACGAGTCCCTCCTGGTGCTGCTCGAGCAGCCCGGCCTCGCGCAGCACGCGGAAGTGGTGCGTCAGCGTGGACTTCGGTCGGTCGACGCCGACCCACCCGCAGCTGCGCACCCCGCCGGCCGCGTCCACCAGGTAGCGGTGCAGGATCGCGAGCCGGATCGGGTCGCTCAGCGCGTCGAGCACGACGGGCAGCTCCATCTCGGCCGCGGTCGGCTGCGGCAGGCGTTCTGGGGCGACGGAGTCCACGGGCGCGGCGGGCATGCCACGACGGTAGCACCGCCGCTCGATCAGTACGAGTTGCGTCGTACAGTCGGACTGCTGTACGAATGTGCTCGTACAGCAGTCGACCCGGCAGGAAGGTGCCCCATGCAGCCAGCACGCGGAGTCGCGGGGTTCTGGATCCTCGCCGCCATGCTCTTCGTGGCGATGGCCTCGTCCTCGGTCCCGTCGCCGATCTACCCCGTCTACGCCGCCGAGTGGGACCTCACCCCGCTCATGCTCACGGGCGTGTTCGCGATCTACGTCGCCGGACTCCTGGTCACCATGCTCGTCGCCGGTCGACTGTCGGACCACGTCGGTCGCAAGCCCGTGCTCGTCGCCGGCGGGCTGCTGCTCGTCGTGTCGCTCGTGCTGTTCACCGGCGCCGACGGCTTCGCGACCCTCGTGGTCGACCGGATCGTGCAGGGCGTCGCGGTCGGACTCCTCATCGGCGCCCTCGGCGCGGCACTCATCGACAACTCGCTCGAGCGCTTCCCGTCGCTCGCCGGTGTCCTGAACGGTGCGGTCCCGCCCTTCGCCCTGGCGACCGGAGCCGTGTCGAGCGGCGCCCTGGTCGAGTGGGGCCCGGCGCCGGAGCAGCTCGTCTACGTGCTCTTCGGTGCGCTCCTGCTGCTGCTCGTCGCCGCCCTGGCCGTCGTGCCCGAGCGGGTCACCCGCCGCCCGGGCGCGCTCCGCTCCCTCCGCCCGACCGTGTCCGTGCCCCGGGCGTCGCGAGCACTGTTCCGCGGCGTCGCCGGTGCCCTCGTCGCGAGCTGGGCGCTGGGCGGGCTGTTCCTGTCGCTCGTGCCGTCGGCGCTCGGCGCGGTGTTCGGCATCCACGACCACTTCGCGGCCGGGGCCCTCATCGCGGTCGTCACCGGGGTCGGCGGGCTGACCGGGCTCGCCATCCAGCGCCTCGACACGCGTCGGAGCCTGTTCCTCGGTCTCGTCGCGCTCATCGTCGGCCCGGTGGTCACCGTGTCGTTCGTGTTCGCGCACTCGCTGCCCGGACTCGTGGTCGGGAGCGCGATCGCGGGGGTCGGCTTCGGCGCCGGGTTCCAGGCACCGCTGCGGATGCTGCTCGCGACCGCCGCCCCCACGCACCGCGCCGGACTGCTGTCGTCGGTCTACGTCGTCAGCTACCTGGCGTTCGGTGTGCCGGCCGTCGTCGCGGGTCTTCTCGAGCCGACGTTCGGCTTCGTGCCCGTGCTCGCCGGGTACGGCGCGTTCATCGTCCTCGCGGCGACGATCGCCCTCGTGCTGCAGGGCACGTCGCGCGGTTCTGCAGCGGTCGAGGAGCGCGCCGCCGAGGCCGTCGAGCGCACGGCGACCGGCTCCGTCCGGACCGCCGAGTAGCGCGAGCCGAGGTCAGTGCCCGGGGCGCGCCTGGTTCGCCCGCGGGTTCGTCCGTTGCCCCGCCCGCACCCCGGTGCTCCGGTGCGCGTCGGCGTGTGCGGCGTCGACGTCCGCCTTGCCCCGGTCGGCGGCGTTCCGGAGCCACTGCGGCCCGTGCCGCTTCGCCCAGTCCCAGAAGCGGTGCAGCTGTGCGCGGAGCCACGTGATGATCCGGTGGAAGAAGTGGAACTCACTCGCCAGGATCGTCAGACCGATGAACACCACGAGCCACCCGGGCCCGGGCAGCGGGACGAGGATCAGGCCGATCACCACGACGAGGCCGCCGACGATCCCGACGAGCACCTTGTAGAACAGGTGCAGCCCGGGCCGCGCGTGGATCCACGTCCGGAGGTCGCGGAACCACCGGAAGCGGTGGGGTCGGTCGTCGGTCTGCTGGGCCTCGGCACGCACGACCGCATCGGGTCGCTCGTGGGTGTCGCCGTCCATGGCGGCACCGTAGGACGCGCGGCTGGGAAACGGCGGCGCAACCGGTCCACGCGGGGTGAGCGGACCGGCGGGCGCACCACGCGCCTCCCGTCCGTCCCGTGTCGCATCGGTGACCGAACAGGCGGACGGGCCACGCGCCTCCCGTCCGGCCCGTGGCGGCTCCCACCCGGCCGGGAGGCGCACCACCAGTCCCCGACGTCGGTCACCGCCGCAGGCGGGTGCCGGAGGGGCGCGTCAGGCGTGCGCGACGCAGGTCGCCGCCCACGAGACCGCCGCCAGCCGGGCCTCCGGGATCGGCTCACCGCCGACGGCGCACCGCCCCCACGTGCCGGCGTCGAGCCGCGCGAGCGCGGCGTCCACGAGGCGCACCCGCTCACGGGCGGCGTCCCGCACCGCGCCGAGCGAGCCACGCTCCCACGCGAGGGTCGCGCCCTCGGGGTCGTGCTCGTCGTCGCTGTTCGCGTCGAGCCGGGCGTCGCTGACGTCCTGCATGCTCCGCTCGACGTCAGCCAGCAGGCGCTCGTTCCGCTGCCGCTCGGCGGTGAGGGCTGCGCGGGGATCGTCCATGCCGCCACGGTAACCGCCCGCCGACCGCGAAGACCGTCGAGCGGATCGAGCGGACTGCCGGGCGGGCGGAATGTGCACACCGTCGCATGCGTTCGCATCGGCATGACCAAGATCGGGTTCCTGTCCTTCGGACACTGGCGCGACGTGCCGGGCTCCCGCGTGCGCAGCGGCCGCGAGGCCCTCGTGCAGGCGATCGACCTCGCCGTCGCCGCGGAGGAGGCGGGCGTCGACGGGGCGTACTTCCGCGTGCACCACTTCGCACCGCAGCAGGCCGCACCGTTCCCGCTCCTCGCCGCGGTCGCTGCCCGGACCAGCCGCATCGAGATCGGCACGGGCGTGATCGACATGCGCTACGAGAACCCGCTGTACATGGCCGAGGAGGCCGCGGCCACCGACCTCATCTCGGGCGGCCGGCTGCAGCTCGGTGTGAGCCGGGGGTCACCCGAGACCGCCCTCGCCGGGTACCAGCAGTTCGGCTACGTCCCCGACGCGGACGACCCGAACGGCGGCGACATGGCCCGTGCGCACACCGACGTCTTCCGCCGGGCGATCGCCGGCGAGCCGATGGCGAACGCGAATCCGCAGATGACCGGCTCCGTCGGCTCGCTGCCCGTCTCGCCGCTGTCCGACGACCTGCCCGACCGGATCTGGTGGGGTGCCGGTACCCGTGCCACCGCGGAGTGGACCGCCGAGCAGGGCATGAACCTCATGTCCTCGACCCTGCTCACCGAGGACACCGGCGTGCCGTTCGACCAGCTCCAGGCCGAGCAGATCGCCCGCTTCCGCAGCACCTGGGCGGACATGGGTTGGGGCCGCGAGCCCCGGGTCTCCGTCTCGCGGAGCATCATCCCGATCACCGACGACGAGTCGCGGCACTCCTTCGGCGTCCGCGCGCAGGTCGAGGGGCAGGACCAGGTCGGACACCTCGACGGTGGGCTCGCCCGGTTCGGCCGCTCCTACATCGGCGAGCCCGAGCAGCTCGTGGCGGAGCTCGCCGCCGACGAGGCCGTCCGCGCCGCCGACACCGTGCTCGTCACCGTGCCGAACCAGCTCGGCGTCGACTTCAACGCCCGACTGCTCGCGGCGACGAAGGCCGTGATGGACGAGGTCGACGCGGCCGTCGTGCACGTCTGACCGGTCCGGACGCGGTGTGTGAGGAGCGCCCACACACCGCGTCCGACGGTCGCTAGGTCCGGTCGGTCGGCATCGGCCAGAGCAGCCGGAAGCGCTCGCACAGCACCGGCATGTCCGGTTCGAACCCGCGGTCGTTCTCGGAGTGCTCACGCCAGTAGCGCTCGTGCACCGCGCGCCAGTGCTCGAGCGTGCGGTCGCCCTCCCCCTCGGCGCGGGCGTGCTCGGCGTCGACCTGGTCGAACGGCACGACCCGGAGGTCGGTCGTCTCGATCACGGCCCGCGGTTCGCCACGGCCATCGAGGACCACGCTGAGCTCGCCGACCTCGGGCAGCGGCTCGCCGGTCGCCTCGTAGTCCCACATCGACGACGCCGTCCCGTCCTTGATGCCTCGCAGGACCAGCTCGAGCAGTCCGTCGGCCTGCTCCGGGGTCGCGCCGAAGGCCCACGCCTCCGGGACCGCCTCGGGCAGCGCGGGCATCTCGGCACGGCGGGCGGCCCAGAAGTCGGGCAGGGTGTCGGAGGCGGTGACCACCAGCCGACCGTAGCGCAGGCCGGAGGCGACGCGCAGGACCCGGCCGACGCACTGGACTGGTCCCCCTTCCTGCCGACACCCGCGTTGGGACTGTGAGCGGTCCTCCCGTGCGCGTAGCGTCGAGGGCAGCACCGTCCACCGCACCCTCGAGGAGCACCCGTGACACTGCCGGCCGCAGGCTGGTTCCCGGACCCGCGCGACGCCAGCCGTCTGCGCTGGTGGGACGGTCACGCCTGGGGCGCCGCGACGCGGATGACCCCGGCTCGTCCGGGGCCGGCGGTCCCGACCGTCGCCGCACCCGTCGGACCGTCGTTCTCGGTGCAGGACGGGCCGCTGCACACGGGGTCCTGGGCGTCGGGTGCCACCTCGCCGGGTGCCGGCATCGCCGCGACCGCCGCGGTCGTGCTCGCGCTCCTGTCGGTCGCGTGGAACCCGCTCGGTCTGGTGAGCCTCCTCGCGCTGGTCGCCGGCGTGCTCGGGATCGGGCGGGACGCGAGCGACGGCGGCCTGCGCGTGCTGGCGCGGAGCCTCGCGGCGAGCGCCGTGGTCATCGCTGTCGGGACGGGCGCCGTGGCGGCGTCCGCGCAGTACCACCTGTTCTGAGCCGGCCCGGCGTCGTCCGGTCCCGACGGGCGGGACGGAGCGTGCCGGGCCGGAGCGGGCCGGGCCGGACGCTTGCTACCGCCGCGCCCGCGGGTGTGCCGTCTGGTACACGTCCCGGAGCGCGTCCGCCGTCACGAGCGTGTAGATCTGCGTGGTCGCGACGCTCGCGTGCCCGAGGAGCTCCTGCACCACCCGGACGTCGGCACCGCCCTCGAGCAGGTGCGTGGCGAACGAGTGCCGGAAGGTGTGCGGCGACACGTGTGCGGCCAGATCCGCCCGCTCGGCCGCGGCCTGGATCACGAGCCAGGCGCTCTGCCGGGACAGCCGGGCTCCCCGTGCGCCGAGGAACAGCGCCGGCGTCCCGGAGCCCCGTGCGGCGAACACCGGCCGCGCCCGCACCAGGTACGCGTCGACCGCGGCCCGGGCGTAGCTGCCGAGCGGGACGATGCGCTGCTTGTTGCCCTTGCCGGTGACCTTCACCACGGCGACGTCGGCGACGCCGGAGCGGTCGGTGGCGCGCGGCTCGTCGTCGTCCACGACGTCCGCGCCGAGGACACCGCCGCCACCGTCGCCGCCCTCGACGTCGCCGAGCGTCGCCAGGTCGTCCACCGACAGCCCGACCGCCTCCGAGATCCGGGCACCCGTCGCGTACAGCAGCTCGAGCAGCGCCCGGTCCCGCAGGCGGACCGGGTCGTCGTCGTCGGTCGAGCCGGCGGCCTCGAGGAGCCGCTCCACCTCGTCCACCGTGATCGCCTTCGGGAGGCGCGCCGCGGCCTTCGGCGGTCGGACCGCCGTCGACGGGTCGAGCGGCATCCACCCCTCGGCAGCGGCGAATGCCGTGAACGACCGCACCGAGCTGAGCATCCGGGCGACGGACCGCGGCGCGAGCGGGCCCTCCGGTCGGGTGGTCAGGTGCCCGACGAACCCGGCGACGTCGGCACGGGTGAGCCGGGCGACGTCCGCCGACGCCGCAGCCCCACCGGCACGGTCGGCCCCGGCGGAGTCGACCGTCGGCGCCCCCTGCAACCAGTCCGCGAACACGGCGAGGTCACGCCGGTACGCCGACACCGTGTGCTGCGACAGGCCCCGCTCGATCGCGACGTGCCGGAGGTAGGTCTCCACGGCACGGTCCAGGGACATCACCCGACCAACCTAGACGAGCGCGGGACGGAGCCCGACCGTCAGTGCAGCGCCGCGTCCGGGCCACCGAACCGGCAGTCCGTGAACGTCACGGTCAGCCCGCTCCTGGTCGGTGCCGCACAGAACAGCCCCGCCGACACCGCGGCGTCCGGGTCGAGCGGCGCGACCCGGACGAGCCGGGGCTCCTCGCCCTCCGCCCAGGCCCGGACGGTGACCGCGTCCCCCTCCCGGCTCGCGCGCACGGTGACCGTCCGCCCGGCCCACGACGGCACCGGCGCGACCGACCAGTCGGACACCCCGCGCGTGACGACGGCACCCACCTGCGGCTGCCCGTCCGCGAACTCCACGCCCGCCTTCATCCAGTGCCCGTCGTCGACCCGCAGGAACACCCCGGCCTGGTCGAACTGCTCCGTGAAGTCGAGGACGAACGACACCTCCACCGAGAACGGCCCGTCCGTCGGCCGCACGAGGGCGTGCTCGGAGTCGTGCACGAACCCGTACGAGGTCGTCCGCCACGCGTCGCTGCCCTCGACCGCGGTGACCCGCAGGACGGTGCCCTCGGGGTCGACCCCGGCGGGCTCGTGCGTCCATGCCCCGTCGTCGAGCAGGGCGCGGAGGCCCTGCGTCACCGGCCGGCCCCGCCCTCGTCCGCACGGCGACGCTCGATCGCGTCAGCCGCGAGGGTCGAGACGATCAGCGCCGAGTTGTGCACCCGCCCCGCGAGGACCGACGCGACGAGCTCCTCGCGCGGCACCCACCGCTTCACGATGTCGGCTTCCTCGGCCTCGCGCTCGAAGGCGCTCTCGGTGTCACGGATCCCCCGCGCCCGGTAGACCTGGATGAACTCGTCGCTGCCGCCCGACGAGGTGTTGTACCGCACGAGGGGCTCCCAGTGGTCCGCCGCGACGTCGGCCTCCTCGCCGAGTTCGCGCTTCGCGGCCTCGAGGTGGTCCTCGCCCGCGTGGTCGAGCAGGCCCGCGGGCAGCTCCCAGTCGCGCAGGCCGACCGGGTGCCGGTACTGCTGGATGACGAGGACGCGGCCCTCGTCATCCTCGGCGAACACGGCGACGGCACCGGTGTGGTCGATGTACTCACGCACCATGTCGTGCCCGTCGTAGTCGACGACGTCGCGGCGGACGTCCCACACCGCGCCCTCGTACACGACGGTCGACTCGGTGACCGGGTAGGAGGCGGGTTCGTCGGCGATCGGTGCGTCAGTCACCGCCCCATCCTGGCACGCAGCCCCTCGCGGGCCACCCGGTCACCAGGCCACCTCGTGCGCGCACCGCGCGTCCCACGCACCCCACGGACGACGGGAGGCGCGGTGCCAGCCGGCACCGCGCCTCCCGTCAGGACGTGGGTCGCGTCAGGCGACGACCTCCGCCGACTCCTCCTGCGGGTCGAAGAGGCTCGACGCCTCGTGGCGGGCGATCGCCGCGTCCACCAGCCCGGCGAACAGCGGGTGCGCCTTCGTCGGCCGCGAGCGCAGCTCCGGGTGCGCCTGCGTGGCGATGTAGAACGGGTGCACGTCGCGGGGCAGCTCGACGTACTCGACCAGGGTGCCGTCGGGCGACGTGCCCGAGAACACCAGGCCGGCGTCCGCGATCTGCTGGCGGTACTGGTTGTTCACCTCGTAGCGGTGACGGTGGCGCTCCGACGCCTCGGGAGCACCGTAGAGCTCGGCGGCGAGTGAGCCGTCCGTGAAGTGCGCCGGGTAGAGGCCCAGGCGCATCGTGCCGCCCATGTCGCCGCCGGCGATGATGTCCACCTGCTCCGCCATCGTCGCGATGACCGGTGTCGAGGTCTCCGGGTCGAACTCGGTGCTCGACGCGTCGGTCAGACCGGCCTCGTGGCGGGCGTACTCGATGACCATGCACTGCAGGCCGAGGCACAGGCCGAGCGTCGGGATGCCCTGCTCACGCGCGAAGCGGAGCGCACCGAGCTTGCCCTCGATGCCGCGCACGCCGAAGCCGCCGGGCACGCAGATGCCGTCCACGTCGCCGAGGTGCTTCGCGGCACCCTCGGGCGTCGTGCAGTCGTCCGACACGACCCACTTCAGCGTGACCTTCGCATTGTGCGCGAAACCACCGGCGCGCAGGGCCTCGGTCACCGACAGGTAGGCGTCGGGCAGGTCGATGTACTTGCCGACGAGGGCGATCGTGACGGCCTTCTTCGGCTCGTGCACGGCGTCGAGGACCGGCTTCCACGCCGACCAGTCCACGTCGTGCGCGTCGAGCTTGAGCGCGTCGATGATGACCTGGTCGAGGCCCTGGTCGTGCAGCAGCGTCGGGAGGTCGTAGATCGAGGGCACGTCCACCGCGTTCACCACGGCGTCCTCGTCCACGTCGCACATGAGGGCGATCTTGCGCTTGTTCGCGTCCGACACCGGGCGGTCGCTGCGCAGGACGAGGGCGTCCGGCTGGATGCCGATCGACCGGAGCGCGGCGACGCTGTGCTGCGTCGGCTTGGTCTTCTGCTCGCCCGAGGCGCTCATGAACGGCACGAGCGAGACGTGCACGAAGAACACGTTGTTGCGCCCGAGCTCGTGGCGCACCTGCCGCGCGGACTCGATGAAGGGCTGGGACTCGATGTCGCCGACCGTGCCGCCGACCTCGGTGATGATCACGTCGGGCTGCGGGTCGTTCTCGGCCTGCTCGCGCATCCGGCGCTTGATCTCGTCGGTGATGTGCGGGATGACCTGCACGGTGTCGCCGAGGTACTCGCCGCGCCGCTCCTTGGCGATCACCGTCGAGTAGACCTGCCCGGTCGTGACGTTCGCCGACTGCGCCAGGTCGATGTCGAGGAAGCGCTCGTAGTGCCCGATGTCGAGGTCCGTCTCGGCACCGTCGTCGGTCACGAAGACCTCGCCGTGCTGGAACGGGTTCATGGTGCCCGGGTCCACGTTGAGGTACGGGTCGAGCTTCTGCATGACGACCTTGAGGCCGCGCGCCGTGAGCAGGTTGCCGAGGCTTGCCGCCGTCAGGCCCTTGCCGAGGGACGAGACGACCCCGCCGGTCACGAAGATCTGCTTCGTCACCTTCGGGGTCGAGTTGCTGTCGTTCTGGGTACCGCCGCTGAGAGTGTCCGCCACGGGGTTCCATCGTACGTCAGAACCGGCGGGAGGCGCGACCCCCGGTCCGCCACGGGCGTTGCGGCCGGTGCCCGGTGCCGGGACGGCGGCCAGGAGGCGCTGCTCGCGCCCGCCACGGACGTCGCGCCGCGCGCGGGACCGGGCACGGCAGCCGGGAGGCGCGACCCCGGTCCGCCACGCACCTCGCGCGGCCCGCGCGGAGCCGGGTACGGCAGCCGGGAGGCGCTGCTCGCGCCCGCCACGGACGTCGCGCCGCGCGCTGGTCCGGGCACGGCAGCCGGGAGGCGCGACCCCGGTCCGCCACGCACCGCGGCCCGCGGCCCGCGGCCCGCGGCCCGCGGCCCGCGCAGAGCCTGGGTACGGCAGCCGGGAGGTGCTGCTCACGGCCGCCACGCACGTCGCGCCGCCGCCCGCGCGGACGGCCGGACGCGCCGGAAGCGGCCGGACGGCCGTCGGCGCGGCCTCCGCTCGGGCATCCCGCGGCGCGGCCGGGGCGACCTCCGTTCCACGCTGTGCCCGACGGCGCATGGGGCGCTCCGGCGGAGCGGCCCATGCTCCCGAGCATGCGGACGGCCGGACGCGCCGGACGCGCCGGACGCGCCGGACGGCCGTCGGCGCGGCCTGCGCTCGGGCATCCCGCGGCGCCGGAGGACGCGCGGTGGCGGTGGCGGTGGCGGTGACGGTGACCACGTCGCGACCGCCGGCGGCCCCGGACGGGCGACCCGCGCCTCCCGACCGGCCGCGTTCCTACGCGCGCTGACCGGCGACGTCGAGGAGCTCGCGCGCGTGCTCCATGCCGCTCGCGCTGTCCCCGAGGCCCGAGAGCAGCCGTGCCATCTCCTGCAGCCGGTCCTCGCCCTCGAGTCGCCGCACGCTCGACGAGGTGACCGCCCCACTGGCGTCCTTCACGACGTTGAGGTGGTTGTTCGCGAACGCCGCCACCTGCGCGAGGTGCGTGACCACGATGACCTGCGTCCGCTCCGCGAGCTTCGCGAGTCGCCGCCCGATCTCGATCGCGGCGGCACCACCGACGCCCGCGTCGACCTCGTCGAACACGAAGGTCGGCACGGTGGTGCTGCCGGCCATCACGACCTCGATCGCGAGCATCACCCGGGAGAGCTCACCGCCCGAGGCACCCTTGCCGATCGGGCGCGGGTCGGTACCGGAGTGCGGCTGCAGCAGGATCGCGACCTGGTCCCGTCCGTGCCGCCGGTACTCGCCGCCGTCGGTGACCTCGACGACCAGGGTCGCGCCGGCCATCGCGAGCGTCCCCAGCTCCGCGGTGACGCGCTTCGCCAGGTCGGTCGCCGCCTTCGACCGTGCCGCGGTCAGTGCGGCAGCGGCGGTGGCGAGCGTCTGCTCGTCCTGCGCGACGGCCTCCTGCAGCGCGGTGATGCGGTCGTCGTCCCCGTCGAGCTCGAGCAGCCGATCACTCGCGCGCTGCCCGTAGGCGATGACGTCGTCGACCGTGTCGCCGTACTTCCGGGTCAGGTTCGCGAGCAGTGCCCGCCGTTCGTTGATGAGCTCGAGGTCGTGCCCGGCGTCCGGTTCGAGCGACCCGAGGTAGCTCGACAGGCTCGCCGACGCCTCGGATGCCTGGATGCCGAGCTCGGTCAGCTGCTCGAGGACGGGCAGCAGCGCCGGGTCCGAGCCGGCCACGCGCTCGACCGCACGCCGCGCCGTCTCGACCAGCCCGATGACGTCCGGAGCGTCGTCGAGCGACTCGCTGGACAGGGCTTCGTGCGCGGTCCCGGCCGACAGCCGGAGTTCCTCGAGGTTGCCGAGCCGTTCCGCGCGCTCGGTCAGTTCGACGTCCTCGCCGGGCTGCGGGTCGGCTGCCTCGATCTCGTCGGAGGCCGCTCGGATCCGGTCGGCCTCGGCGACGCGGTCGTCCCGGTCACGGACCAGGGTCTCGAGCTCGCCCGCGTGCGCCTGCCAGGTGTCGTACGCCGTGACGTACGCGTCCAGGGCGCGTTGCACCGCCCGACCGCCGAAGCCGTCGAGCGCCGCGCGCTGTGCCGACGCCGACGTCAGGCGGATCTGGTCGGACTGCCCGTGCACCGTGACGAGCTGGTCGGCGAGTTCGCCGAGCACCGCGACCGGGGCGCTGCGGCCGCCCACCGTCGCGCGGCTCCGGCCCTCGGCCGACACGGTACGGGTGAGGATGAGCTCGCCGTCCTCGACGGTCCCGCCGGCGTCCTGCACGCGCGCGGCGACCGCGTCCTGCTCCGGGACGTGCCAGCGGCCCTCGACGACGGCGCTCGACGCACCACGGCGCACCGAGCCGGCGTCGGCGCGCGCGCCGAGGAGCAGCCCCAGTGCGGTGACGATCATGGTCTTGCCCGCACCGGTCTCGCCGGTGACGACCGTGAAGCCCGGGCCGAGCTCGAGCGTCGTCTCACCGATGACGCCCAGGTCGGAGATGACGATCTCCTCGATCATGCGTCGTCCTCGACCGCGGGGCCGCGCCACCCGGCGACGGGCAGCTGGAACTTCGCGACCAGGCGGTCGGTGAACGGGGCGTCCTTGAGCCGTGCGACGCGGACCGGGTCCGTCGAGCGACGGACCTCGACCCGTGCGCCCGGTGGCAGGTCGTGGGTGCGGCGGCCGTCGCACCAGAGCACGCCGACGCCGCTCGTCCGGCGCAGCACCTCGACCGCGAGGGTGCGGTCCGGGCCGACGACGATCGGACGGGAGAACAGGGCGTGCGCGCTGAGCGGCACCATGAGGAGCGCGTCGACATCGGGCCAGACGATGGGACCGCCGCCGGAGAACGAGTACGCGGTGGACCCGGTGGGCGTCGCCACGACGACGCCGTCGCACCCGAAGGAGGACAGCGGACGCCCGTCGACCTCGGTGACGACCTCGAGCATGCGCTCCCGTGACGCCTTCTCGATCGTCGCCTCGTTGAGCGCCCACGAGGAGTACACGACCTCGTGCCCGACGACCACGTCGACCTGGAGCGTCACGCGCTCCTCGACCTTGTAGTCGCCCGCGAGCACCCGCTCGACCGTGGCGTGCAGGCCGTCGCGCTCGCTCTCGGCGAGGAAGCCCACGTGCCCGAGGTTCACGCCGACGATCGGTGCGCCGGTGCCGCGGACGAGTTCGGCCGCCCGGAGGATCGTGCCGTCGCCGCCGAGCACGACGACGATCTCGAGCTGGTCGGCCTGCACGTCGACGTCGAGGATGTCGACCTGGCCGACGGAGGCCTCGGCGCGACGGACGTCGGCGTACTCGTCGAACGGCATCACCGGGACGAGCCCGGCGTCGTGCAGGAGGTCGCAGACCTCGACCGCAGCATCGATGGAGTCCTGACGCCCCGTGTGGGAGACGAGCAGGATGTGGCGGTCGCTCATGCAGCCCCTTCAGTGAGTTCGGACGCCCGACCGATCCACGCTGTCGGGTTCCCCCATTCTGTCGGATCGCCACCGACACGACGCTGGAAGCGCGCGAGGTACTCGTGGTTGCCGTGCGTGCCGACGATCGGTGACGCGGCGAGACCGGTCGTCCCGAGGCCCGCGTCCCACGCCGACCAGAGGACGTTCATGAGGGCGTCGTTGCGCAGCGCGGCGTCGCGGACGATGCCCTCGCGCACACCGCCACGACCGACCTCGAACTGGGGCTTCACCAGGAGGACGAAGTCGTCGGCGGGTACCGCCCCGGCGAGGACCGGCAGCACCAGGCGCAGCGAGATGAAGGAGAGGTCCCCGACGACCAGGCTGGTCTCCGGGGCCGCGGCGTCGAGGGCTGCGTACTCGTCGGCGGTGAGGGTGCGCGCGTTCAGCCCCTCGACGACCCGGACACGGGCGTCGATCGCCAACGAGGGATCGAGCTGCCCGTGGCCGACGTCGAGCGCGACCACCCGTCGGGCGCCGCGGTGCAGGAGGACCTGCGTGAAGCCCCCGGTGCTCGCGCCGACGTCGAGCACGACACGGTCGGTGGGGTCCACCTCGAACGCGTCGAGGGCGTGCACGAGCTTCAGCGCTGCCCGCGAGACCCACTCGTCCTCGGTGTCGACGACGATCGGCACCTGCGGGGACACCGGCGCGGACGGCTTCACCACGGGGCGGCCGTCCACCGTGACCCGGCCGGCCTGCACGAGCTTGGCTGCCGCGGTCCGCGAGCGGGCCAGACCACGGGCGGCCAGGAGGGCGTCGAGGCGGACCGGCTGCGACGCCTCGTCCGTCCGGGTGCCCGCGTCGGTGGAGGCGTGGTCGCGAGGCTCAGGCACGGTGGGCGCTCCCGCTCTCGAGGCGCGTCCGGAGTTCGTCGTGCAGTGCCGCGAAGGCGTCCGCGCGCTGGTCGAGCGGCAGCGCTTCGGCGGCAGCGGCGCGCGAGGCGACGCTGTCGGGTGCGTCGGCGGTCGCGTCCGCATCGGTCCCGTTCCCAGCGCGGGCGAACCCTGCGGTGTCAGGGGCGTCTGCGGAGTCGGGGGCGTCCGTGGTGTCGGGTCCGTGCGCGGGTCGCCTCGTCTCGGGACCACCCGCACGCTCGTCGTTCGACACGTCGGTCAGGCTACTCGCCGCCGTGGAGCACGGGGTCCACGTCGAGGCCGTAGATGGCCAACCCCGACTCCCAGATCAGGGTCGACCCCGCACGGAGCAGGTTGATGGGCGTCCCGCGGTCGAGGACCCGGACGACGTGCCCGTGCATCGCGACGGTGGCATCGCCGACCGTGACGTAGCGCGTGCCGTCGTGGTCCTCGCGCCGCACGGTGACCGGGTACGGCTCGGACAACCCGCGGAGGTCCTCGAGCACGTAGGTCGGACGCGAGCGCTGGTCGGCGGCGAGGACCTGCTTCGCCTGGTCGATGCCCGTCAGCACGAGGACGCTGGGGATGCCCGCGTCGTTCGCACCCTTGATGTCGGTGTCGAGGCGGTCACCGATGAACAACGGCCGCTCGCCCCCGAACCGCGCGAGCGCAGCGTCGAAGATCGGGCGCTCGGGCTTCCCCGCCACCACCGGCATGCGGCCCACCGCCTGGTGGACGGCGGACACCAGCGTGCCGTTGCCGGGCGCGATGCCGCGTTCCACCGGGATCGACCAGTCCATGTTCGTCGCGACCCACGGGACGTCCGGGTCCGCGAGCGCGAACGACGCCTCGGCCAGGTGCGTCCACCCGAGGTCCGGCGAGAAGCCCTGGATGACGGCAGCGGGTGCGTCGTCGGCACTCGCCGTGACCGTGAAGCCGGCTTCCTCGACGATGCTCGTCAGCCCGAGCCCGCCGGTCACCAGGACGGTGGAACCGGCCGGCACGAGGGTCTCGAGCAGACGGACGCCTGCCTGGGACGAGGTCACGACGTCCTCCGGGCCGACGACCAGGCCGTACTGCTCGAGGTGCTCGGCGACGTCGACGGGTCGACGCGAGGCGTTGTTCGTGATGTAGCCGACCCGAGCGGACCGAGCAGCGAGGTTGAGCGCCTCGACCGCGTGCGGGATGGCGTTCCGACCGCGGTAGACGACACCGTCGAGGTCGGTGAGGACGACGTCCACACCGGCCGTCGGCGGCTCAGCCTGCTGCGGAGCCGTCGACGTCGCGGGGGTTGTCGTCGTCGATCTCGTCGATGTCGTCGTCGGGCTCGACGGGCTCCCCGAGCTGGGCGGTGTCGTCGAGGCCGTCGACACCGTGCTCGACGACGTCGGAGTCGGCTGCGACGTCGGCGACGGGCTCGTCGTGTCCTTCGACTTCTTCCTCGACCACATCAACTGTCTCCCATGCGTTCTCGTCCGCTGCGGCGGCGAGGGCCTCGGCAGCGCGGTCCACCCGCGCCCACCACTCGTCGGCCTCGTCCTGTCGCCCGAGCTCCTCGAGCGTCGCCGCGTAAGCACTGTAGAGCGCCGGCGACCACGTGTAGGCCGTGGTCGGATCGAGCTGTGGAATCTCCAGCTCGCCCAGCGCGGCTGTGGGGTTGCCGAGGTCGAGCCGCGCACCGGACATCGCGATCGCGAGCTCCACCTGCACGGCCGGGTCGAGCGCAGCACGGTCGATCGACCGTCCGAGCTCGAGCGCGCGCTCAGGGCGTCCCAGCCCGCGCTCGCAGTCGACCATCATCGGCAGCTGGTCGTTCTTGCCCGAGATCCGTCGGTAGGTGCGGAGCTCGCGGAGCGCCGTGGCGAAGTCGCCGGTGCGGTACGCGGTGATGGCCGCGGTCTCGCGGACGACCGCCACGCGGCCGGCCCGACGCGCTGCACTGAGCGCGTGCTGGTTCGCGGTCTCGGGGTCCTCGTCGACGAGGAGTGCCGCCATGACCAGGTGCTTCGCGACCCAGTCAGCGTTCTCCTTGCTGAGGGTCTTCAGCTCGGCGCGTGCAGCCGGGTCCAGGTCGCGGGCCGAGACCTCGTCCGAGATCTCCGGGTCCTCGTGCCGCGGGCGGATCGACCGCGTGCCGTACGGGTCGCGATCCTCCCAGTCGTCACGCGCTGCCTCGCCGAACCGTGCACCGGCGTGCCGGTCACCGTCGCCGAAGCGCCGACGCTCGCCACCGCTGTCGCCGCCACGGTTCGGACGGTCGCCGCCGAAGGAACGACGCTCACCGTCACGCGGCGGACGACGGTCATCGCCACCGCGGAACGGACGGTCACCATCACGCGCCGGACGACGGTCGTCACCACCACGGGCGGCACGGTCACCATCACGCGGCGGACGACGGTCGTCACCACCACGGAACGGACGGTCACCACCGAAGGAACGACGCTCGCCGTCCCGCGCCGGGCGACGGTCATCGCCACCACGGAACGGACGGTCACCATCACGCGGCGG
Source organism: Curtobacterium sp. MCBA15_004 (assembly GCF_001865055.2). NCBI lineage: Bacteria > Bacillati > Actinomycetota > Actinomycetes > Micrococcales > Microbacteriaceae > Curtobacterium > Curtobacterium sp. MCBA15_004. The sequence continues at coordinate 3,113,563 of NZ_CP126266.1, forward strand.
ACGACGGTCGTCACCACCACGGAACGGACGGTCACCACCGAAGGAACGACGCTCGCCGTCCCGCGCCGGGCGACGGTCATCGCCACCACGGAACGGACGGTCACCATCACGCGACGGACGACGGTCATCACCGCCACGGAACGGACGGTCACCACCGAAGGAACGACGCTCGCCGTCACGCGCCGGACGACGGTCATCACCACCACGGAACGGACGGTCACCATCACGCGACGGACGACGGTCATCACCACCACGGAACGGACGGTCACCATCACGCGACGGACGACGGTCATCACCACCACGGAACGGACGGTCACCATCACGCGGCGGACGACGGTCGTCACCACCACGGAACGGACGGTCACCGCCGAAGGGACGACGCTCGCCGTCACGCGCCGGACGACGGTCATCACCACCGCGCGCGGCACGGTCACCGCCGAAGGAACGACGCTCACCATCACGCGCCGGACGACGATCGTCACCACCACGGAACGGACGATCGCCTCGCGGCCCATCACCGCGAGGGGGACGACCCGCGTCATCGCGTTCGCCGCGCCACGCCGGTCGGGAGCCAGAGTCACGGAACGGACGGTCCCCGTCACGAGCGGGGCGGCCGACGTCGCGACGCTGGGGGCCTGTGTCCCCGCGCGGGCGATCATCGCCCCGGCCACCGCGCTGCCCTTCGCGACGTTCGAAGTCCCGAGGCCCGGACGACCAACGGTCGCTTCGCGGTGCACCGCCGTCCCGACGTGGCTCCCGGTCGGATCGACCCTGGCGGTCGCCGTCGTTCCGTCGCTGCTCGTCGTCGTTCGCCACCGTTGCTCCTCGTCGCGTGCCCGAAACTGTCCTCGGGCGATCGTCCGCTGTGTCGTTGTGTGTAGAGGCCGCACGAAGTCGGCACCGAAGCAAGTCCATCACGGACCGCTCGGCACGTCGAGTGCGGCGCAGAAACGGATGTGGCCACCGGCCTCCACGAGAACGAGGGTCTCCCCTGCGAGTTCTCGATGGAGGGCCGATGGCCACATCACTTACGTTGAGTCCGGCGGCGTCCTACTCTCCCACAAGGTCCCCCTTGCAGTACCATCGGCGCTGAGAGGCTTAGCTTCCGGGTTCGGAATGTGACCGGGCGTTTCCCTCTCGCTATGACCACCGGAACACTGTCGACCCGAAACGGATCAAACACTGTTCCTTCATGCTGGTTCAGCTGAAGTATTCAGTTTGATTCCCGATCGTCTGTCGGGAACCACAAAGTGGACGCGAGCCCCCACCACAAGGGTGGGGAAATAATTGTGTTGTCAAGTCTTCGGCTTATTAGTACCGGTCAGCTCCACGGGTCGTTAGTCCCCGCTTCCACATCCGGCCTATCAACCCAGTAGTCTGCTGGGAGCCTCTCACACTCAAGGTGCATGGAAATCTCATCTCGAAGACGGCTTCCCGCTTAGATGCTTTCAGCGGTTATCCGGTCCGAACGTAGCTAATCAGCGGTGCCCTTGGCAGAACAACTGACACACCAGAGGTTCGTCCATCCCGGTCCTCTCGTACTAGGGATAGATCTTCTCAAATTTCCAACGCGCGCAGCGGATAGGGACCGAACTGTCTCACGACGTTCTAAACCCAGCTCGCGTACCGCTTTAATGGGCGAACAGCCCAACCCTTGGGACCTACTCCAGCCCCAGGATGCGACGAGCCGACATCGAGGTGCCAAACCATGCCGTCGATATGGACTCTTGGGCAAGATCAGCCTGTTATCCCCGAGGTACCTTTTATCCGTTGAGCGACAGCGCTTCCACAAGCCACTGCCGGATCACTAGTCCCGACTTTCGTCCCTGCTCGACCTGTCAGTCTCACAGTCAAGCTCCCTTGTGCACTTACACTCGCCACCTGATTGCCAACCAGGTTGAGGGAACCTTTGGGCGCCTCCGTTACTCTTTGGGAGGCAACCGCCCCAGTTAAACTACCCATCAGGCACTGTCCATGAACCCGATCAGGGTCCTACGTTAGACATCCAAAGTGACCAGAGTGGTATTTCAACAATGACTCCACGAACACTAGCGTGCCCGCTTCACAGTCTCCCACCTATCCTACACAAGCCACTCCGAACACCAATACCAAACTGTAGTAAAGGTCACGGGGTCTTTCCGTCCTGCTGCGCGTAACGAGCATCTTTACTCGTAGTGCAATTTCGCCGAGTTCGCGGTTGAGACAGCTGGGAAGTCGTTACGCCATTCGTGCAGGTCGGAACTTACCCGACAAGGAATTTCGCTACCTTAGGATGGTTATAGTTACCACCGCCGTTTACTGGGGCTTAAATTCAGAGCTTCGCCCGAGGGCTAACCCTTCCTCTTAACCTTCCAGCACCGGGCAGGCGTCAGTCCGTATACATCGTCTTGCGACTTCGCACGGACCTGTGTTTTTAGTAAACAGTCGCTTCCCACTGGTCTCTGCGGCCTTCAACGCTCACGGAGCAAGTCCGGTCACGTGTCCGGCCCCCTCTCTCCCGAAGTTACGGGGGCATTTTGCCGAGTTCCTTAACCACGATTATCTCGATCTCCTTGGTATTCTCTACCTGACCACCTGAGTCGGTTTCGGGTACGGGCGGCTGCAACCTCGCGTCGATGCTTTTCTCGGCAGCATAGGATCACTGATTTCCCCTTACGGGTACGCGTCGGATCTCAGGCGTACAGACGACGGATTTGCCTATCGTCAGCCCTACATCCTTACACCAGGTTCACCTTACGGATACCATCGCCTGGCTCAGCTACCTTCCTGCGTCACACCTGTTCATACGCTAGCCGCACCAGCATGGGGTCGAGCGTTAGACCGGACACCATCACCCCGAAGGGATCCGACGAACCGGGTTAGGACTCTTAGCACCACTGGATTAGCTTGGGCGGTTGTTCGCCGGTACGGGAATATCAACCCGTTGTCCATCGACTACGCCTGTCGGCCTCGCCTTAGGTCCCGACTTACCCAGGGCGGATTAACCTGGCCCTGGAACCCTTGGTCTTTCGGAGGACGGGTTTCTCACCCGTCTTTCGCTACTCATGCCTGCATTCTCACTCGTGTGGCGTCCACGGCTGGATTACTCCGCCGCTTCACTCGCCACACGACGCTCTCCTACCACTCCGCACGACTGAACCACGAAGGCTTGTCTGTGTGCGAAATCTACAACTTCGGCGGTGTGCTTGAGCCCCGTTACATTGTCGGCGCGGAATCACTTGACCAGTGAGCTATTACGCACTCTTTCAAGGGTGGCTGCTTCTAAGCCAACCTCCTGGTTGTCTGTGCAACTCCACATCCTTTCCCACTTAGCACACGCTTAGGGGCCTTAGTTGGTAGTCTGGGTTGTTTCCCTCTCGACGATGAAGCTTATCCCCCACCGTCTCACTGCTGCGCTCTCACTCACCGGCATTCGGAGTTTGGCTGACGTCAGTAACCTGTTGAGGCCCATCGGCCATCCAGTAGCTCTACCTCCGGCGAGAAACACGCAACGCTGCACCTAAATGCATTTCGGAGAGAACCAGCTATCACGAAGTTTGATTGGCCTTTCACCCCTATCCACAGCTCATCCCCTCCATTTTCAACTGAAGTGGGTTCGGTCCTCCACGACGTCTTACCGTCGCTTCAACCTGGCCATGGATAGATCACTTCGCTTCGGGTCTAGGACATGCGACTGAACCGCCCTATTCAGACTCGCTTTCGCTACGGCTGCCCCACACGGGTTAACCTCGCCACATATCACTAACTCGCAGGCTCATTCTTCAAAAGGCACGCCGTCACCCCTACTAAGGAGGCTCCGACGGTTTGTAAGCAAACGGTTTCAGGTACTATTTCACTCCCCTCCCGGGGTACTTTTCACCTTTCCCTCACGGTACTTGTCCGCTATCGGTCATCTGGGAGTATTTAGGCTTATCAGGTGGTCCTGACAGATTCACACGGGATTTCTCGGGCCCCGTGCTACTTGGGATACACATCCGGCCATAACACCATTTCGTCTACGGGGCTGGCACCCACTACGGCCCGGCTTTCAAACCGGTTCGACTATGATGCGCTGTAACCGCCCCAGTCCGGCAGAACTGAGTGACGTGTCCCACAACCCCGACCATGCAACGCCCGCCGGCTATCACACATGATCGGTTTAGCCTCATCCGCTTTCGCTCGCCACTACTCACGGAATCACATGTTGTTTTCTCTTCCTGTGGGTACTGAGATGTTTCACTTCCCCACGTTCCCTCTACCCGCCCTATATATTCAGGCGGGAGTCGCCAGGTCACAAAAGCGCCTGGCGGGGTTTCCCCATTCGGAAATCCTCGGCTCACAGCTCGATTATCAGCTCCCCGAGGCTTATCGCAGATTTCTACGTCCTTCTTCGGCTCCAGATGCCAAGGCATCCACCGTTTGCTCTTAGAAACTTGACCACAAAGATTAAAATTGCGATCCAACGCCAACCACAACCACCAACCGAAGCCGGCGATCATGCGATGACGCGAATCTAAAGATGCTCGCGTCCACTGTGTAGTTCTCAACATACGATCGGCACCATCCTCCACCAACGCAACCGCGCCGGCATCACATGGCCCACTCGAAGAACCGCGTCCCCAGCACCACCCACACAGGGCAGCACCAGACGGCTCAACCCCCAACCACAACGGGCCGGGAAGCCTGGTCCCTCAGGACCCAACAACGTGCACCAGATACTCACCACACCCCGACCCCTTCCAACCAACCGCGAACGATCGATGTACTGACGCCGAGAGCATGACTCCCACCTGCACTGTCAATGTTCCACCCATGAGCTACCCGTCGGACACGTTCGGTCCGAACCAGGCGCCTGGACCCACCCCACACCTGCATCTGCAGACACGAGACGAGCCAGATGCTCCTTAGAAAGGAGGTGATCCAGCCGCACCTTCCGGTACGGCTACCTTGTTACGACTTAGTCCTAATCACCGATCCCACCTTCGACGGCTCCTTCCACAAGGGTTAGGCCACCGGCTTCGGGTGTTACCGACTTTCATGACTTGACGGGCGGTGTGTACAAGGCCCGGGAACGTATTCACCGCAGCGTTGCTGATCTGCGATTACTAGCGACTCCGACTTCATGAGGTCGAGTTGCAGACCTCAATCCGAACTGAGACCGGCTTTTTGGGATTCGCTCCACCTTACGGTATCGCAGCCCTTTGTACCGGCCATTGTAGCATGCGTGAAGCCCAAGACATAAGGGGCATGATGATTTGACGTCATCCCCACCTTCCTCCGAGTTGACCCCGGCAGTCTCCTATGAGTCCCCGCCATAACGCGCTGGCAACATAGAACGAGGGTTGCGCTCGTTGCGGGACTTAACCCAACATCTCACGACACGAGCTGACGACAACCATGCACCACCTGTACACCGACCACAAGGGGGCGACCATCTCTGGCCGTTTCCGGTGTATGTCAAGCCTTGGTAAGGTTCTTCGCGTTGCATCGAATTAATCCGCATGCTCCGCCGCTTGTGCGGGCCCCCGTCAATTCCTTTGAGTTTTAGCCTTGCGGCCGTACTCCCCAGGCGGGGCGCTTAATGCGTTAGCTACGACACAGAAACCGTGGAAAGGTCCCTACATCTAGCGCCCAACGTTTACGGCATGGACTACCAGGGTATCTAATCCTGTTCGCTCCCCATGCTTTCGCTCCTCAGCGTCAGTTACGGCCCAGAGATCTGCCTTCGCCATCGGTGTTCCTCCTGATATCTGCGCATTCCACCGCTACACCAGGAATTCCAATCTCCCCTACCGCACTCTAGTCTGCCCGTACCCACTGCAAGCCCGAGGTTGAGCCTCGGGATTTCACAGCAGACGCGACAAACCGCCTACGAGCTCTTTACGCCCAATAATTCCGGACAACGCTTGCACCCTACGTATTACCGCGGCTGCTGGCACGTAGTTAGCCGGTGCTTTTTCTGCAGGTACCGTCACTTTCGCTTCTTCCCTACTAAAAGAGGTTTACAACCCGAAGGCCGTCATCCCTCACGCGGCGTTGCTGCATCAGGCTTTCGCCCATTGTGCAATATTCCCCACTGCTGCCTCCCGTAGGAGTCTGGGCCGTGTCTCAGTCCCAGTGTGGCCGGTCACCCTCTCAGGCCGGCTACCCGTCGTCGCCTTGGTGAGCCATTACCTCACCAACAAGCTGATAGGCCGCGAGTCCATCCCCAACCAAAAAATCTTTCCACTACCAGACCATGCGGCCAGTAGTCCTATCCAGTATTAGACGTCGTTTCCAACGCTTATCCCAGAGTCAGGGGCAGGTTACTCACGTGTTACTCACCCGTTCGCCACTAATCACAGAAGCAAGCTCCTGATCATCGTTCGACTTGCATGTGTTAAGCACGCCGCCAGCGTTCGTCCTGAGCCAGGATCAAACTCTCCGTAAAAAAATTACAACCAACACCGAAGTGTCAGCGAGTTGAAACTGACTGTTGACTGTCCACTGGACAATCTTCAATCCAAAAGGAATTGTCTCCGACCCAACCAACCAAAAGGCCAGCCAGGCACGGGGTCAATAAATTGGCATTGACAATGTGCACGCTGTTGAGTTCTCAAGGACCAGACGCACCCAACACTCCACACCCATCAGGGCGCTTCACGAAGGAGCTGGTTCGTTGCCCGGGGAAGAACCGTGGCGAACAAGATCCCCAAGTCCATGACCTGGCGACCGTCCCGGCCGTTCCGTTCTCCGCCTCAGCGGCAACGAGGTACAACCTTACGCGGGACTGAGCCGCACCGCCAACCATGCCTACTCCCGGGCGTGTCGCGTTCTACGAGTATGCCGGGCGCGACTACGGATGGCCTTCTGGTCCCCCTGTGGCTCACGGCTCACGGCTCACGGCTCACGGCTCACGGCTCACGGCTCACGGCTCACGGCTCACGGCTCACGGCTCACGGCTCACGGCTCACGGCTCACGGCTCACGGCTCACGGCTCACGGCTCACGGCTCACGGCGATGGTGCTCCCCGCCGGCCTCGTATGCAAGCGCCGGCGGCCTCGAGGGGAACCACCGCGATCAGCTCGAAGGCAGCTCGCCTCGACCTGTGGCCGAACAGGCGGAAGATGTTGCCGCGGCGACGAACACCGTCACGACCGCCCGTGCCTCGGCACAGCTGACCCGTCGTGACCCCATCGCCGGAACACCCGCGAGAGAGCGCAGCCACAAGCTGCGCTGGGCGACTTGCCGGTCCCGACTCCTCCGGCGGCCGAAGCCGGCCCGAGCTTCTCGACCGGCCGACGCTCCACGCCGCCGAGTCGATGTACGGGCGACGTGAACGCTCGGTGTGCGTCCCTCGTCACGGTGCATCGGTGCAGAGCTGGAACCCGGCCCCGTCGCGAGGATCGGCTCCAGCGTCCGAACGCCGCAGCGACGGGTGCTAACCGTTCATCGGTTGCAACGCACACACCGCCACGACGGACGCCGCGACCTTTCCCCGCCCGCCCATCCTCGAGCGCCGGCCCGCGACGGTTCTGACGTGTACCTGCCCGATCCGTCGCACCCGACGAGGGAATGTCGCGATCGGGCGTCGTTCCCCGGCTTCTCGAGCGGCGGGTCCTGATCGAGATCCGATCAACGAGCCGCCGGCCGACTCCGGCCGCGCCCCGTGAAGGGTGGCGCCCTGCAGTGCTCGGGGCGTGGGCGGGCGCAGGGCAGGTGGACCGACCGGGACGTCCCCGACGGGCCCGACACCTCAGCAGGCAGAAGCGCACACGGCCAGCGCGCAAGGCCAGGCGCAGGTGCAGGTGCAGGTGCAGCTGCCAACACCCGTGCCAGCGCAGGTGCGGGTGCGAGTGCGGGTGCAACGCATGAAAGCCCTCGAAACGAAGAAGACCCCTGGCCGTCTTGGCCAGAGGTCGCCCGTGTACGCAGAAGGCCCCTGACCGTCACGGCCAGAGGCCCCGTGAAACGCAGAAAACCCCTGACCATGAATGGTCAGGGGTTCCCTGGTCGTACGTGAAGTTGAGTCCGGCGGCGTCCTACTCTCCCACAAGGTCCCCCTTGCAGTACCATCGGCGCTGAGAGGCTTAGCTTCCGGGTTCGGAATGTGACCGGGCGTTTCCCTCTCGCTATGACCACCGGAACACTGTCGACCCGAAACGGATCAAACACTGTTCCTTCATGCTGGTTCAGCTGAAGTATTCAGTTTGATTCCCGATCGTCTGTCGGGAACCACAAAGTGGACGCGAGCCCCCACCACAAGGGTGGGGAAATAATTGTGTTGTCAAGTCTTCGGCTTATTAGTACCGGTCAGCTCCACGGGTCGTTAGTCCCCGCTTCCACATCCGGCCTATCAACCCAGTAGTCTGCTGGGAGCCTCTCACACTCAAGGTGCATGGAAATCTCATCTCGAAGACGGCTTCCCGCTTAGATGCTTTCAGCGGTTATCCGGTCCGAACGTAGCTAATCAGCGGTGCCCTTGGCAGAACAACTGACACACCAGAGGTTCGTCCATCCCGGTCCTCTCGTACTAGGGATAGATCTTCTCAAATTTCCAACGCGCGCGCAGCGGATAGGGACCGAACTGTCTCACGACGTTCTAAACCCAGCTCGCGTACCGCTTTAATGGGCGAACAGCCCAACCCTTGGGACCTACTCCAGCCCCAGGATGCGACGAGCCGACATCGAGGTGCCAAACCATGCCGTCGATATGGACTCTTGGGCAAGATCAGCCTGTTATCCCCGAGGTACCTTTTATCCGTTGAGCGACAGCGCTTCCACAAGCCACTGCCGGATCACTAGTCCCGACTTTCGTCCCTGCTCGACCTGTCAGTCTCACAGTCAAGCTCCCTTGTGCACTTACACTCGCCACCTGATTGCCAACCAGGTTGAGGGAACCTTTGGGCGCCTCCGTTACTCTTTGGGAGGCAACCGCCCCAGTTAAACTACCCATCAGGCACTGTCCATGAACCCGATCAGGGTCCTACGTTAGACATCCAAAGTGACCAGAGTGGTATTTCAACAATGACTCCACGAACACTAGCGTGCCCGCTTCACAGTCTCCCACCTATCCTACACAAGCCACTCCGAACACCAATACCAAACTGTAGTAAAGGTCACGGGGTCTTTCCGTCCTGCTGCGCGTAACGAGCATCTTTACTCGTAGTGCAATTTCGCCGAGTTCGCGGTTGAGACAGCTGGGAAGTCGTTACGCCATTCGTGCAGGTCGGAACTTACCCGACAAGGAATTTCGCTACCTTAGGATGGTTATAGTTACCACCGCCGTTTACTGGGGCTTAAATTCAGAGCTTCGCCCGAGGGCTAACCCTTCCTCTTAACCTTCCAGCACCGGGCAGGCGTCAGTCCGTATACATCGTCTTGCGACTTCGCACGGACCTGTGTTTTTAGTAAACAGTCGCTTCCCACTGGTCTCTGCGGCCTTCAACGCTCACGGAGCAAGTCCGGTCACGTGTCCGGCCCCCTTCTCCCGAAGTTACGGGGGCATTTTGCCGAGTTCCTTAACCACGATTATCTCGATCTCCTTGGTATTCTCTACCTGACCACCTGAGTCGGTTTCGGGTACGGGCGGCTGCAACCTCGCGTCGATGCTTTTCTCGGCAGCATAGGATCACTGATTTCCCCTTACGGGTACGCGTCGGATCTCAGGCGTACAGACGACGGATTTGCCTATCGTCAGCCCTACATCCTTACACCAGGTTCACCTTACGGATACCATCGCCTGGCTCAGCTACCTTCCTGCGTCACACCTGTTCATACGCTAGCCGCACCAGCATGGGGTCGAGCGTTAGACCGGACACCATCACCCCGAAGGGATCCGACGAACCGGGTTAGGACTCTTAGCACCACTGGATTAGCTTGGGCGGTTGTTCGCCGGTACGGGAATATCAACCCGTTGTCCATCGACTACGCCTGTCGGCCTCGCCTTAGGTCCCGACTTACCCAGGGCGGATTAACCTGGCCCTGGAACCCTTGGTCTTTCGGAGGACGGGTTTCTCACCCGTCTTTCGCTACTCATGCCTGCATTCTCACTCGTGTGGCGTCCACGGCTGGATTACTCCGCCGCTTCACTCGCCACACGACGCTCTCCTACCACTCCGCACGACTGAACCACGAAGGCTTGTCTGTGTGCGAAATCTACAACTTCGGCGGTGTGCTTGAGCCCCGTTACATTGTCGGCGCGGAATCACTTGACCAGTGAGCTATTACGCACTCTTTCAAGGGTGGCTGCTTCTAAGCCAACCTCCTGGTTGTCTGTGCAACTCCACATCCTTTCCCACTTAGCACACGCTTAGGGGCCTTAGTTGGTAGTCTGGGTTGTTTCCCTCTCGACGATGAAGCTTATCCCCCACCGTCTCACTGCTGCGCTCTCACTCACCGGCATTCGGAGTTTGGCTGACGTCAGTAACCTGTTGAGGCCCATCGGCCATCCAGTAGCTCTACCTCCGGCGAGAAACACGCAACGCTGCACCTAAATGCATTTCGGAGAGAACCAGCTATCACGAAGTTTGATTGGCCTTTCACCCCTATCCACAGCTCATCCCCTCCATTTTCAACTGAAGTGGGTTCGGTCCTCCACGACGTCTTACCGTCGCTTCAACCTGGCCATGGATAGATCACTTCGCTTCGGGTCTAGGACATGCGACTGAATCGCCCTATTCAGACTCGCTTTCGCTACGGCTGCCCCACACGGGTTAACCTCGCCACATATCACTAACTCGCAGGCTCATTCTTCAAAAGGCACGCCGTCACCCCTACTAAGGAGGCTCCGACGGTTTGTAAGCAAACGGTTTCAGGTACTATTTCACTCCCCTCCCGGGGTACTTTTCACCTTTCCCTCACGGTACTTGTCCGCTATCGGTCATCTGGGAGTATTTAGGCTTATCAGGTGGTCCTGACAGATTCACACGGGATTTCTCGGGCCCCGTGCTACTTGGGATACACATCCGGCCATAACACCATTTCGTCTACGGGGCTGGCACCCACTACGGCCCGGCTTTCAAACCGGTTCGACTATGATGCGCTGTAACCGCCCCAGTCCGGCAGAACTGAGTGACGTGTCCCAACCCCGACCATGCAACGCCCGCCGGCTATCACACATGATCGGTTTAGCCTCATCCGCTTTCGCTCGCCACTACTCACGGAATCACATGTTGTTTTCTCTTCCTGTGGGTACTGAGATGTTTCACTTCCCCACGTTCCCTCTACCCGCCCTATATATTCAGGCGGGAGTCACCAGGTCACAAAAGCGCCTGGCGGGGTTTCCCCATTCGGAAATCCTCGGCTCACAGCTCGATTATCAGCTCCCCGAGGCTTATCGCAGATTTCTACGTCCTTCTTCGGCTCCAGATGCCAAGGCATCCACCGTTTGCTCTTAGAAACTTGACCACAAAGATTAAAATTGCGATCCAACGCCAACCACAACCACCAACCGAAGCCGGCGATCATGCGATGACGCGAATCTAAAGATGCTCGCGTCCACTGTGTAGTTCTCAACATACGATCGGCACCATCCTCCACCAACGCAACCGCGCCGGCATCACATGGCCCACTCGAAGACCGCGTCCCCAGCACCACCCACACAGGGCAGCACCAGACGGCTCAACCCCCAACCACAACGGGCCGGGAAGCCTGGTCCCTCAGGACCCAACAACGTGCACCAGATGCTCACCACACCCCGACCCCTTCCAACCAACCGCGAACGATCGATGTACTGACGCCGAGAGCATGACTCCCACCTGCACTGTCAATGTTCCACCCATGAGCTACCCGTCGGACACGTTCGGTCCGAACCGGGCGCCTGGACCCACCCCACACCTGCATCTGCAGACACGAGACGAGCCAGATGCTCCTTAGAAAGGAGGTGATCCAGCCGCACCTTCCGGTACGGCTACCTTGTTACGACTTAGTCCTAATCACCGATCCCACCTTCGACGGCTCCTTCCACAAGGGTTAGGCCACCGGCTTCGGGTGTTACCGACTTTCATGACTTGACGGGCGGTGTGTACAAGGCCCGGGAACGTATTCACCGCAGCGTTGCTGATCTGCGATTACTAGCGACTCCGACTTCATGAGGTCGAGTTGCAGACCTCAATCCGAACTGAGACCGGCTTTTTGGGATTCGCTCCACCTTACGGTATCGCAGCCCTTTGTACCGGCCATTGTAGCATGCGTGAAGCCCAAGACATAAGGGGCATGATGATTTGACGTCATCCCCACCTTCCTCCGAGTTGACCCCGGCAGTCTCCTATGAGTCCCCGCCATAACGCGCTGGCAACATAGAACGAGGGTTGCGCTCGTTGCGGGACTTAACCCAACATCTCACGACACGAGCTGACGACAACCATGCACCACCTGTACACCGACCACAAGGGGGCGACCATCTCTGGCCGTTTCCGGTGTATGTCAAGCCTTGGTAAGGTTCTTCGCGTTGCATCGAATTAATCCGCATGCTCCGCCGCTTGTGCGGGCCCCCGTCAATTCCTTTGAGTTTTAGCCTTGCGGCCGTACTCCCCAGGCGGGGCGCTTAATGCGTTAGCTACGACACAGAAACCGTGGAAAGGTCCCTACATCTAGCGCCCAACGTTTACGGCATGGACTACCAGGGTATCTAATCCTGTTCGCTCCCCATGCTTTCGCTCCTCAGCGTCAGTTACGGCCCAGAGATCTGCCTTCGCCATCGGTGTTCCTCCTGATATCTGCGCATTCCACCGCTACACCAGGAATTCCAATCTCCCCTACCGCACTCTAGTCTGCCCGTACCCACTGCAAGCCCGAGGTTGAGCCTCGGGATTTCACAGCAGACGCGACAAACCGCCTACGAGCTCTTTACGCCCAATAATTCCGGACAACGCTTGCACCCTACGTATTACCGCGGCTGCTGGCACGTAGTTAGCCGGTGCTTTTTCTGCAGGTACCGTCACTTTCGCTTCTTCCCTACTAAAAGAGGTTTACAACCCGAAGGCCGTCATCCCTCACGCGGCGTTGCTGCATCAGGCTTTCGCCCATTGTGCAATATTCCCCACTGCTGCCTCCCGTAGGAGTCTGGGCCGTGTCTCAGTCCCAGTGTGGCCGGTCACCCTCTCAGGCCGGCTACCCGTCGTCGCCTTGGTGAGCCATTACCTCACCAACAAGCTGATAGGCCGCGAGTCCATCCCCAACCAAAAAATCTTTCCACTACCAGACCATGCGGCCAGTAGTCCTATCCAGTATTAGACGTCGTTTCCAACGCTTATCCCAGAGTCAGGGGCAGGTTACTCACGTGTTACTCACCCGTTCGCCACTAATCACAGAAGCAAGCTCCTGATCATCGTTCGACTTGCATGTGTTAAGCACGCCGCCAGCGTTCGTCCTGAGCCAGGATCAAACTCTCCGTAAAAAAATTACAACCAACACCGAAGTGTCAGCGAGTTGAAACTGACTGTTGACTGTCCACTGGACAATCTTCAATCCAAAAGGAATTGTCTCCGACCCGACCAACCAAAAGGCCAGCCAGGCACGAGGTCAATAAATTGGCATTGACAATGTGCACGCTGTTGAGTTCTCAAGGACCAGACGCACCCACCGCTCGACCCGGTCGAACCGGATTCCGCCAGAGGGGCTTGTGTACTTGGTTGCCACCGGCAACGCGTCGGACCGAGGTCCTGTGGCTCATCCCGTAGGAGAGGGCCGGTGGAGTAGTCATCCTAGGCGTCGGAGCGAACGAGTGCAAGACCCGATCTGAACTCCAGTGGAGGATGGCCCCCACTTGAGGCCGGCAGGCTCTGGGCTCTCGCTCCAGCCGCTCCGCCGCACCTTTGGGGTGACGAGAGGAAACTATACGCAGCGTTCGGAGGCCTGGCCAACACCGGCCCCATCCCGGGCGTGTCGCACTGTGCAACACCGTGGGCGGCCCGGGACCGCGATCCCGAGCGCCCCCGGACGCGACGACGCCCGGCACCCCTCGTCGGAGAGCCGGGCGTCCGCAGGAACGCAGTACCTCAGGACCTCAGGACCTCGGGACTGCAGGGCCGCAGGGCCGCAGGGCCGCAGGGCCGCAGGACCGCAGGACCGCAGGTCAGCCGATCGTCACACCGGCGAGGGTCTTCTTGCCACGGCGGAGCACCACGACACCGGCCGGCAGCGCGAGCGCACCGATGGTCGCGGTCGCATCGGTCGCACGGACGTTGTTCACCGAGACCCCGCCCTGGTCGATCGCCCGCCGGGCCTCCCCCAGCGACTTCACGAGCCCGGTCTCGACCAGGGCGCGCGCGACGTCGACGTCACCGCCCAGCACGACCGAGCCCGGGAGCTCGGCGATGGCCGACCGCAGGGTGCGGTCGTCGAGTGCGCCGAGGTCGCCGTTGCCGAAGAGCGCGGCCGACGCATCGATCGCCGCCCGTGCCGCATCGGCGCCGTGGACGGTCGTCGTCACGTCGAGCGCGAGCGTCCGCTGCGCTTCGCGACGGAACGGCTCGTCCGCGACGGCCCGCTCCAGGCGCGCGATCTCGTCCCGGGTCAGGAAGGTGAACTCCCGCAGTCGCGCGACGACGTCGGCGTCCGACGTGTTGAGCCAGAACTGGTAGAAGGCGTACGGCGAGGTCATCTCCGGGTCGAGCCAGATCGCGTTGCCCTCGCTCTTGCCGAACTTCGTGCCGTCGGAGTTGGTGATGAGCGGGGTCCCGAAGGCGTGTACCGACGCCCCCTCGGACCGCCGGATCAGCTCGGTCCCGCTCGTCAGGTTGCCCCACTGGTCGGACCCGCCGGTCTGCAGGGTGCAGCCGTACTGCCGGTAGAGCTCGCGGAAGTCCAGCCCCTGCAGGATCTGGTAGCTGAACTCGGTGTAGCTGATCCCGGCGTCGGACTGCATCCGCGCGGCGACGGCGTCCTTCTTGAGCATGCTGTTGACGCGGAAGTACTTGCCGACCTCCCGCAGGAAGTCGATCGCCGACAGCGGCGCGGTCCAGTCGAGGTTGTTCACCAGACGGACCGCGTTGTCGCCCTCGGGGCTGAGGAACCGGGACACCTGCCCCTGGAGGCGGGTGACCCACTCGGTCACGGTCTCGCGCGTGTTCAGGGTGCGCTCGGCCGTGGGTCGCGGATCGCCGATGAGACCGGTCGAGCCCCCGACGAGGGCGAGCGGCTTGTGGCCAGCCAGCTGGAGTCGCCGCATGGTGAGCAACTGCAGCAGGTTGCCGCAGTGCAGGGACGGAGCCGTGGGGTCGAAGCCGCAGTAGTACGTGACCGGCTCGCCGTCGAGGGCCTCCTGGAGTGCCGTCTCGTCGGTGGAGACGTGCACCAGACCGCGCCAGCGCAGTTCGTCCCACACCGAGGCGAAGGTGGGGTCGTTCCGCTGGCGTGTCAGGACATCGTGATCGGTAGCGCTGGACACACCACGATCGTAGCGGCGCCTCCGCGCCGACGGCGCCGGCCGGGAGGCCCGCCCCACCCACCCACGGGCGGATCACCTGCTCCGGCGGGGACTCCGGCGTCCGGAGGGGGACGTCGGCTCGCCTCAGTCGACGGCGCCCTTGTGCCGTCGGTACGACGAGACGGTCGGGTCGCCCGTCAGCCACCAGCGCCACGGGAAGGACGCGCCGCCGGCAGTGCCGCCGACGCCGACGCGCGGTCCGCGCGAGATGCGGCGCACGCCCGGCCGCACGTCCTCGGACAGGAGCTCCTCGACCACCGCAGCCGGCGGGGCGGCGGCGAGCCGCGCCTCCAGGCCGGGTGCCAGGGTGAGCACGTACGGGCCGGACCCGTCGAGCAGCGACGTCCCGTCGTCGGTGCCGAGCACCGTGCCGAGTGCCTGGCCGAGGTTGCCGGGGCCCCGTGCGAGTGCGGCGCTCGGCACACCGTCCCCGCGCCGTTCCCGGGCGACGGGTCCACCGTCGACGACCTCCGCGGCGCGGAGGAGCGAGCCGGACGAGGTGCCCTCGGCGGCGCTCACCACGTTGACGCAGGTGTGGATGCCGTACGAGCGGTAGGCGTACAGGGTGCCCGGGCCTCCGAACAGGTGGCGGTTGCGCTCGGTCATGCCCCGGTGCCCGTGCGAACCGGGGTCGGTCGGGCCCCAGTACGCCTCGACCTCGGTGATGCGCAGCGTCACGCCCTTGCCGGCGATGGTCGCGCCGAGCAGTCCCGGCGCCGAGGTCGGTGCCGGGAGCTCGAGCAGGGAGCGGAGTGCTGCGGTCGCCGCGGTCCCTCCGGCCGTGGTGTCCGCCGCGTCCTCCCGGCCTTCCGCGCCTTCCGCGCTCGTCGCGCTCGTCGCGCTCGTCGCGCTCGTCGCTTTCGTCGCGGTCATCGCGCGAACGGCGCTCCGGCGGCGAGGGTTCGGACGCGGGCGGTGAGCGACGCGAGCTGCTCGGCGACGCGGTCCGGCGCGGTACCGCCGACACCGGCGCGCGAGGACACGCTGCCCTCGATCGTGAGCACGCCGCGCACCGCCGGGGTGAGGTGCTCCGACACGGCGCGGTACTCGTCGTCGGTGGGGGCGTCGAGCTCGATGCCGCGCTCCTCGCAGTACCGGACGAGTGCGCCGGAGACCTCGTGCGCGTCGCGGAACGGGACGCCCTCGCGGACGAGCCACTCGGCGACGTCCGTCGCGAGCGAGAAGCCCTGGGGGGCGAGCTCCGCCATCCGGTCGGTGTCGAAGGTCAGCGTCGCGACCATGCCGGTGAACGCGGGCAGCAGGACCTCGAGCTGGGCGACCGAGTCGAAGACCTGCTCCTTGTCCTCCTGCAGGTCGCGGTTGTAGGCGAGCGGCAGGCCCTTCAGGGTGGCGAGCAGGCCGGTCAGGTTGCCGATGAGCCGGCCCGACTTGCCGCGCGCGAGCTCCGCGATGTCCGGGTTCTTCTTCTGCGGCATGATGCTCGAGCCGGTCGAGAACGCGTCGTGGAGGCGGACGAAGCCGAACTCCTTCGTGTTCCAGAGGATGACCTCCTCGGCCAGGCGGGACACGTCGATCCCGACCTGCGCGAGCACGAAGGCGAACTCGGCGACCACGTCGCGAGCAGCGGTCGCGTCGATCGAGTTGTCCGCCGGCCGGGCGAAGCCGAGCTCGTGGGCGATCGCCGCGGGGTCGAGTCCGAGCGAGCTCCCCGCGAGGGCACCGGCACCGTACGGGCTCACGCTCGCCCGGTCCGCCCAGTCGCGGAGGCGCTCGAGGTCGCGGACGAGGGGCCAGGCGTGCGCGAGGAGGTGGTGCGCGAGGAGCACCGGCTGCGCGTGCTGCAGGTGCGTGCGGCCCGGCATGATCGCCGTCGGGTGCTCGCTGGCCTGCTGCGAGATCGCGTCGACGAGGTCGATCACCATGTGGCCGATGCGGCGCGCGTGGTCGAGCATGTGCATCCGGCCGAGGGTCGCGATCTGGTCGTTCCGGCTGCGCCCGGCGCGGAGCTTGCCGCCGAGGGCCGGACCGACGTCGGCGATGAGCAGCCGTTCGAGGGCGCCGTGCACGTCCTCGTCGGACGGGTCGGGCTGGAGGGTGCCGTCGGCGTGCGCCTCGGCCAGGCGGTCGAGCCCGGCGAGCATGCGGTCGAGCTCGTCGACGGTGAGGTACCCCGCACGCTGCAGGGCCCGCGCGTGGGCACGCGACCCGGCGATGTCGTACGGCGCGAGCTGCCAGTCGAAGTGCGTGGACCGCGAGAGTGCCGCGAGCTCGGCGCTCGGGCCGTCGGCGAAGCGGCCGCCCCAGAGGGCGCCGGTGTTGGTGGCGTCGGTCTTGGTGTGCTGGTCAGCGTCGCTCATGTCGTCCTGCGTCGTTCGTGGGTGGCGGATCGTGCGTGGTGCGGTCGGTCGTGCGTGGTGCGGTCGGTCGTGCGTGGTGCGGTTGGTCGTGCGTGGTGCTGCGGGACGTGCGGGTGGTCGTGCGTCCTGCTGTTGGTCGTGCGTCCTGCTTGTTGCTGGCGGGGGGCGTCGCTCAGTTCGCGCGGTCGCGGCGGGCGGCGGTCCGGCCCGGTCGGGACCAGGCCTCAGCCAGCGTGGGCGGGCCACCGTCGGTCGGACCCGCGAGCTCGTAGTCGTACAGGCTCTGGTCGGACCGGCGCCCGGTGACGGCCGCGGTCCCGCCGTGCAGGCGGAGTCGGACGTCTCCGGAGACGTGCTGCTGGGTGTGCTCGACGAACGCGTCGGCCGCGCGGCGCAGACCCGAGGCCCACCGTCCGTCACCGACGCACGCGGCCCACTCGCGGTCCAGGACCTGCTTGGTCCGCAGCAGGTCGCGCTCGAGGGTCAGGCGTTCGAGGTCGGCGTGGGCCGTCACGAGCGCGGTCGCCCCCGGGGTCTCGGTGACCCGGCGGACCTTCCGGCCGTCGACGAGGTCGGCCACGACGTCGTGCCGGCCGATGCCGTGCCGTCCGGCGAGGGCGTCGAGCTCCTGCAGCAGGCGCACCACGGGGAACCGCTGCCCGTCGAGCGCGACCGGGACGCCGTGCTCGAAGGTGACGAGGACCTCGTCCGGCTCCGCGCCGGGCTCCGGGTCCTGGGTGCGGGCCCAGTCGCCGCCGGCCGGTCCCGCCCAGGGGTCGTCGAGGTCTCGCGCGGACACGACGCGACCCCAGAGGTCCTGCTCGCCGGGTGCCACCGGGGCGGCGTCGAGGGACTCGACGCGGAGGTCCGGGTCGAGTGCACCGACCGTCGCGACCAGGGCCACGTCGTCCGGTGTCGAGGTCGCGTGCGCGACCGCCGACGCACCGAGCCGCCGTGCCGTGGACACGAGGTGCGACGCCACGAGCGGCCGACGCAGCCCGGGCACGAGCGCGTGCTGCGCGCAGCTGGCGTTCGCGCGGACCGCCGGGACGACGTACTGCTCGGCGAACTCGGCCTTGGCGTCGACGACGAGGGCGTCGACCGCGCCGGCCGCCCGTGCCCGCTCGCGGACGGCCGCGACCTCGCGCCCGCGGCCACCGACGTCGACCACGAGCGCGACGACCTCGTACCGGGCGAACTGCGCCACGGCGGCGGTCGGGTCGACGCCGGCGGACGCCGCCACGACGATGCGGTCTGCCACGGTGCTCCCTCGGGTGCGGTGTCGGTGCGGTCGGGTGCGGGTCAGGCGGCGGGGGCGGTCGCGGTCGCGCCGGTGGCGCTCGCCGGGGCGCCGGTCGCGCTCGCTGCGAGCAGCCAGGCGAGCAGGGCCTTCTGCGCGTGCAGACGGTTCTCCGCCTCGTCCCAGATGATGCTGCGGGGCCCGTCGATGACCTCGGCGGTGACCTCGTACCCGCGGTCGGCCGGCAGGCAGTGCATGAAGACCGCGTCGTCGACGGCGTGCGCCATCATCGCGTCGTCGACGCGGTACCCGGCGAAGGTCTCGAGGCGCGACTGCTTCTCGTCCTCCTTGCCCATCGACACCCACGTGTCGGTGACGACCACGTCGGCGCCGGCCACGGCGGCGACCGGGTCGGTCACGACGAGCACCGAACCGCCCGTCTCGGCGGCACGACGTTCGGCGTCCGCGACCACCTGGGGGGACGGGCTGAACGCCGCCGGGGCCGCCACGCGGACGTGCATGCCCGCGGTCGCCCCGGCGAGCAGGTACGACTGCGCCATGTTGCTCGCGCCGTCACCGACGAACGCCACGGTCTGCCCGGCCAGCTCGCCGCGGTGCTCGCGGATCGTCAGCAGGTCGGCCAGGAGCTGGCACGGGTGGAAGTCGTCGGACAGGGCGTTGACGACGGGCACGCGGGTGTCGGCGGCCATCTCCTCGAGGCCGGACTGGGCGTACGTGCGCCACACGATCGCGGAGACCATGCGCTCGAGCACCCGGGCCGTGTCGGACGGGGTCTCCTTGCCGCCGAGCTGGCTGTTCGCCGTCGTGATGACGAGCGGACTGCCGCCGAGGTCCGAGATGCCGACGTGGAAGGACACCCGGGTGCGGGTGGAGGACTTGTCGAAGATCACGGCGACGGACTGCGGGCCGGCGAGGGGCTTCTCACCCCAGCGGTCGCGCTTCATCTGCTCGGCGAGGTCGAGGATCGCGGACTGCTCGGCCTGCGTGAGGTCGTCGTCGCGGAGGAGGTGGCGGGTCATGCGGTCTGCTCCTGGGCGGCGACTGCCGCGAGGCTCTGGCCGAGGATCGTCACGAACTCGTCGATCTCGGCATCGGACACGATGAGCGGCGGCGCGATGCGCAGGCTCGACTCGTTGGCGGCGTTGATGATGAGGCCCCGCTCGAGCGCCGCGGCGTTCACCGCGGGGCCGACCGGCGCGGAGAGACCGACGCCGATGAGCAGGCCCGTACCGCGGACCTCCTCGACGAGGGGCGATCCGAGGCTCGCGATGCCAGCGCGGATCCGCTCGCCCTTCGTGACCGCGCCGGCCACGAGGTCGGCGCGCTCGATCTCGGCGAGGACGGCGTTCGCCACGCGGGTCCCGAGCGGGTTGCCGCCGAAGGTCGACCCGTGCTGGCCGGCCGAGAACAGCTCCGAGGCCCAGCCGAAGGTCACGAGCGCGCCGATCGGGAAGCCGCCGGCGATGCCCTTGGCGATGGTCACCGCGTCGGGCGTGAAGCCGTGGCCCTGGAACGTGAACCAGTTGCCCGTACGTCCGACGCCGGTCTGGATCTCGTCGAGGACGAACAGCGCGCCGTGCTCCTCGGTCAGCCGACGCGCGGCGAGCAGGAAGCCCTCGGGCAGGTCGACGACGCCGGCCTCGCCCTTGATCGGTTCGACGATGAGGGCGGCCACGGTGTCGTCGATCGCGGCCTCGAGCGCCTCGACGGTCGAGTCGATGTGCTCGACCCCGGGGACCATGGGCAGGAAGTCCTGCTGCAGCGCGGGCTTGCCGGTGAGGGCGAGCGCTCCCATCGTGCGGCCGTGGAAGCCCTGCTTCAGCGCGAGGATGCGGGTCTTGCGGCCGTCCGCCCCGCGGTTGAGCCGCGCGAGCTTGAACGCGGCCTCGTTCGCCTCGGCACCGGAGTTGCCGAAGTACACGCGGCCGGCCTCGCCCGCGCCGGTGATGCGCTTCAGCCGCTCGGCGAGTTCGAGCTGCGGGGGCGTCGCGAAGTAGTTCGAGACGTGCACGAGCTTCGCGGCCTGGTCGGCGACGGCCTCGACGAGTGCGGGGTGGGCGTGCCCGAGGGAGTTCACGGCGATCCCGGCGAGGAAGTCGAGGTACTCGTTGCCCTCGACGTCCCAGACGCGGCAGCCCTGGCCACGCTCGAGCATGATCTTCGGCGGGGTCAGGGATCGCATGAGCGACGCCCCGAACCGGTCGTTCCAGGTCTCGGTCTGCGTCTCGGTGCTCACTGCTCGTGCCCTTCCTGTGCGGTGTCCGTGGTGGTCGCGCTCGTGCCGGCTGCCGGGGCGCCGGTGTCGGTGCGTGCTGCGTGTCGCCCCGGGTCCGCGGCGGACTCGGGGACGCGTCGGCCGACCTCGGCGTGGGTGTTCTGGTTCTCGGTGCGGCGGCTCGGGTCCGGGATGACCTCGGTGCCGGCACCGCGCAGCGTGAAGACCTCGAGGAGGATCGAGTGCGGGATCCGACCGTCGATGATCGTCGCGCCGCCGACCCCGCCCACCACGGCGTCGAGGCACGCGGTCATCTTCGGGATCATGCCGGACTCGAGGCTCGGCAGGAGTTCCCGGAGTTCGTCGACCGCGATGAGGTCGATGATCGAGTCGCGGTCCGGCCAGTTGCGGTACAGCCCCGGCACGTCGGTCAGCATCATGAGCTTCGCGGCGCCGAGGGCGATCGCGAGCGCACCGGCCGCGGCGTCGGCGTTGACGTTCAGCGCCTGGTCGGGGTGGGCGTCGTCGATCGCGATGCTCGAGACGACGGGGATGCGCCCGGCCTCGATCGCGGCGAGCACACCCGACGGGTCGACGTGCGTGATGTCCCCGACGTGGCCGAGGTCGAAGTGCTCGCCGTCGACGACGACGCCCTTCTTCTCGCCGGTGAAGAGCGAGCCGCCGTCACCGAAGACCCCGACGGCCAGGCCGTCGCCGTGTTCGTTGACGAGGTCGACGATCTCGCGGTTGACCTCGCCGGCGAGCACGTCGCGGACGACCGTGATCGCCTCGGTCGTCGTGACGCGGTACCCGCCGCGGAACTCGGACTCGATGCCCTGTTCCTTGAGCGCCGCGGAGATCTGCGGACCGCCGCCGTGCACGACGACCGGGTGCAGCCCGGCGTACCGCAGGTAGACCATGTCCTCGGCGAACGCGCGCTTGAGGTCGTCGTTCACCATGGCGTTGCCGCCGAACTTCACGACGACGGTCTTGCCCGAGAACCGCTTCAGCCACGGCAGGGACTCGATGAGCGTCGCGGCCTTGACGGCGGCGAGCTCGTGGGCTTCTTCCTTTGTCTGTCCGGTGGTCATCAGCTGGAGTACGCGCTGTTCTCGTGGACGTAGTCGTGCGTCAGGTCGTTCGTCAGGATCGTCGCGGCGTGCGGGCCGACGCCGAGCTCGATGAGCACGTGGCAGTCCCGCGGCGTCAGGTCGACCTCGTCGACGGGCCGGTCCGGCGCGCCGGCGTGGCAGACCCGGACGCCGTTCATCGAGACGTCGACCGCGTACGGGTCGAACGCGGCGTCGGTCGTGCCGATCGCGGCGAGCACGCGGCCCCAGTTCGGGTCGTTGCCGAACACGGCGGCCTTGAAGAGGTTGTTCCGGGCGACGCTGCGCCCGACCGTCACGGCGTCGTCCTCGGACACGGCGCCCGTGACCTCGATCGTGATGTCGTGGCTCGCACCCTCGGCGTCCTGCTGCAGCTGCCGCGCCAGGTCGGCGCAGACGGCGGTCAGGGCTTCCTGGAAGTCGCCGACCTCGGGCGTCACGCCCGAGGCGCCGGAGGACATCAGGACGACGGTGTCGTTCGTCGACATGCAGCCGTCCGAGTCGACGCGGTCGAAGGTCACGCGGGTCGCCGCGCGGAGCGCCTGGTCGAGCTCGTCGGCGCTCTGCACCGCGTCCGTGGTGATGACGACGAGCATGGTGGCGAGCCCGGGCGCGAGCATGCCGGCGCCCTTCGCCATCCCGCCGACGGTCCAGCCGTCCTCGGTCACCGCCGACTGCTTGGCCCGCGTGTCCGTCGTCATGATCGCCGCGGCCGCGTCGGGACCGCCGTCCGTCGAGAGCGCTGCGGCGGTCAGGTCCACGCCACGCAGCACGCCGTCGCGGAAGGTCTGGTCGCCGCGCCCGATGAGCCCGGTCGAGCAGACGACCACGTCGCCCGCACCGACGTCGAGGGCGTCGGCGACGGCCTCGGCGGTCAGGTGCGTGGTCTGGAAGCCGAAGGGGCCGGTGAAGCAGTTCGCGCCGCCCGAGTTGAGGAACACGGCGCGCGCGACGCCGTCGCCGACGACCTGGCGCGACCAGATCACCGGGTGTGCCTGCGCCCGGTTGCTCGTGAACACGGCGGCCACCGCCGACTGCGGTCCGTCGTTCACCACGAGGGCGACGTCGGGGGTGCCGCTCGCCTTGAGGCCGGCGGTCGCACCCGCGGCCCGGAAGCCCGCGGCGGCGGTCACACCCTGTCCACCAGCGGCTCCTCCGGAGCCCGCGCCGGTCTGGAGGCCCGCCCCGGCCTGGTCCGATCCGCTCACGTCGGTCACGGTGCGACTCCGTCCACGCTCAGGCCCGTCGTCTCGGGGAGACCGAGGGCGATGTTGGCCGACTGCACGGCGGCGCCGGCGGTCCCCTTGGCCAGGTTGTCGAGCGCGGTGATCGCGACGACGCGGCCGGCGGCCTCGTCCACCGCGATGCCGACGAGCGCCGTGTTCGCGCCGATGGTGTCGGCCACCCGGGGGAACTCGCCCTCGGGCAGGAGGTGCACGAACGGCTCGTCGGCGTAGGCGAGCTCCCACGCGACGCGGACGTCACGGGCGCTGACTCCGGGTGAGAGCTTCGCGGTGGTGGTCGCGAGGATGCCGCGGGACATCGGCACGAGCACGGGGGTGAACGAGATCGTGACGTCCCCGGCGCCGGCGGCGACGAGGTTCTGCTGGATCTCGGGGACGTGCCGGTGGGAGCCGCCGACCGCGTATGCGCTGGCCGACCCCATGATCTCGGCGGCCAGGTAGGTGGTGGCGAGCTTCTTGCCCGCGCCGCTCGGGCCGACGCTGAGCACCGCGACGATGTCGTCGGTCTCGACGAGGCCTGCCTGGACCCCCGGTTGGATGCCGAGGGTCACCGCGGTCACGTTGCAGCCCGGGACGGCGATGCGCTTGGTCGCGGCCAGCTCGGTGCGCTGCCGCCCGGTGACCTGGATGTCGTCGACGTCGTGCCAGGCCTCGGCAGACCCCGGGGCCGGAGCCGCGTGGAGCAGTTCGGGCAGACCGTACGTCCATGCCCCGTGGTACTCGCCGCCGTAGAACGCGTCCCACGCCGCCGGGTCGGTCAGGCGGTGGTCGGCGCCGCAGTCGACGACGAGCGTGTCGGCGTCGAGCTCGGCGGTGATCGCCCCGGACTGCCCGTGCGGCAGCGCCAGGAACACGACGTCGTGGCCGCGGAGGTTCTCGGCCGTCGTCTCGACGAGCGTCAGGTGCGCGAGCGACCGCAGGTGCGGTTGCGTCGCGATCAGGGGCTGTCCGGCGTTCGAGTGCGCGGTCACCGTCCTGACCTCGAACTCGGGGTGGGCGGAGAGCACACGGAGGAGCTCACCACCCGCGTAGCCGGAGGCTCCCGCCACGGCGACGGATACGGACATCGGTTCCACCTTTGATCGGACTGCTCGTCGAGGATTCGGAGGCGGCGGCCCCGGGCGGTGCTGATCGGTGGATCAGTCGCGCAGGGTCGCCCCGAATCGCTCGCCGGCACGTCGGACGGCGCCGTCACGGGCCTCGGAGGCCTCGGCAGCGGTCAGCGTGCGGTCCGTGGCACGGAAACGCAGGGCGAACGTCAGGGACTTCTGTCCCTCGTCCACGCCCGTGCCCCGGTAGTCATCCACGAGCCGAGCATACTCCAGCAGCTCTCCGGCGCCAGAGCGCACCGTCTCGAGGACGTCACCGGCCGGGACGTCGACGTCGACCACGAGCGACAGGTCCTGCGTCGCCGCCGGGTAGGACACGATGGCCCCGACCGACGCGAGCTCGGGCGCCGCCGAGACGAGTGCGTCGAGGTCGAGTTCGACGACCGCGACGACGCGCGGCAGCACCGCGGCCTCGGTCAGCGCGGGCAGGAGTTCGCCGGCGACACCGACGACCGTGTCCCCGACGAGCAGGGACGCGGCACGACCCGGGTGGAGCGACGGGTGCGCGGTCTGCGTGACCATGAGCTCGACCCCGACCGCCCACGCGACCGTGCGGGCGACGTCGAGCGCGTCCGCGATGCCGTACGGCTCGGCCGTGACCCCGGGCTGCTTCACGACGCGGTTGCCCGTGAGCAGGGCCGCGACGTGGAACGGCTGCGGCGGCAGGGAGGCGTCGAGCGCCGCGAGCGTGTCGGCGTCGGGCCGGGCGGCCCCGGCCGGGACGGCGTCCGTGCCGAGCTGTTGGCCCGGGGTGGGCAGGAAGACGCGGGAGGTCTCGTACAGGGCGACGTCCACGAGTCCGCGCGAGACGTTTCGACGCGCGGCGTCGACGAGCGCGGGGACGGCGCTCCGACGGAGCAGGTCCTGCTCGCTGTCGAGGGCGTTCGCGAGCCGCACGCTCGGGCCGCCGTCGCCGTCGATGCCCGGGTACGCGTCCTGCGTCGCCCGCGACACGAACGGCGCCGTGACGACCTCGACGAGGCCGGCGGACGCGAGGGCAGCGGCGACCCGACGACGGGCACGCTGGTGCGCGGTCAGACCACGGCCGGGCGGGGCCACGGGCAGCACGCTCGGGATGCGGTCGTACCCGACGATGCGGGCGACCTCCTCGACCAGGGAGACGTCGTCGACGAGGTCGGGACGCCAGGTCGGCGGCGTGACCGTCAGCTGGTCGCCGTCGACCGCGACCGTGGCACCGAGGGCGCGCAGGGTCTCGACGACCTCGGCCTCGGTGTACGGGACGCCGATCAGCTCGCCCGGACGCCCGGTGCGCATCACGACGGCAGCGCGGGGCGTGGTGTCGACGAGCGTCGACCCGAGGGTGTCGGGCGTCCCGCCGGCCAGCTCGACGAGCAGGTCGACGGCACGGTTCGCCGCGGCCTCGGCCACGAGCGGGTCGACGCCGCGCTCGAAGCGCTTCGACGCCTCGCTCGGCAGCTTGTGCCGCCGGGCGGTGCGGGCGATCGACACCTGGTCGAAGCCCGCGGCCTCGATCAGGACGTCGGTCGTCGTGCCGGAGATCTCGGTGCGGGCGCCACCCATGACGCCGGCGAGGCCGACCGGACCCTGGTCGTCGGTGATGACGAGGTCCTCGGCGTCGAGCGTGCGCGTGACGTCGTCGAGGGTGACGAGCTGCTCCCCCGCGGTGGCGCGGCGGACGCCGAGGCCGCCCTGCACCTTCGCGAGGTCGTAGCCGTGCAGCGGCTGGCCGAGCTCGAACATCACGTAGTTCGTCACGTCGACCGGCAGCGAGATGGACCGTACGCCGGCGAGTGCCAGGCGCGACACCATCCACGCCGGTGTCTTCGCGTTCGGGTCGATGCCGCGCACGACGCGGGTCACGAAGGTGTGCGCGCCGACACGACCCCGGATCGGGGCCTGGTCGTCGACCGTCACCCGGAAGCCGTCGCCGGAACGGCGCGTCGCACGCTCGGCGGGGTCGTGGAAGGACGCACCGGTGGCGTGGGCGTACTCGCGGGCGACGCCGCGGATGCTCATCGCGTAGCCGCGGTCCGGCGTGACGTTGATCTCGACCGCGGCGTCGTCGAGGCCGAGCAGCGCGATCGCGTCGGTGCCCACCTCGGGCTCCATGCCGAGATCGGCGAAGCGCAGGATGCCGTCGTGCTCGTCGCCGAGCCCGAGCTCGCGGGCCGAGGCGATCATGCCGTCGGACACGTGCCCGTAGGTCTTGCGGGCCGCGATCGGGAAGGGCCCGGGCAGCACGGCGCCGGGCAGCGTCACCACGACGAGGTCGCCCACGTCGAAGTTGTGCGCGCCGCAGACGATGCCGCGCCGTTCGCCGTCGCCGACGTCCACCTGGCACCAGTTGATCGTCTTGCCGTTCTTCTGCGGCTCCGGCTCGCGCTCGAGCACCCGGCCGACCACGATCGGCCCCGTGAGGTCGTTCGTGTGGACGGCTTCTTCCTCGAAGCCCACGGACACGAGGGCCGCGTGGACGTGCTCGAGGGAGACGTCGTCGGGCAGGTCGACGTTCTCGCCGAGCCAACTGATCGGGATGCGCATCAGACCACCGTTCCGAACTGCTGGGAGAAGCGGATGTCGCCCTCGAGGAAGTCACGCATGTCGTTGAGGCCGTTGCGGAACTGCAGCGTCCGCTCGATGCCCATGCCGAACGCGAAGCCCTGGTACTCGTCCGGGTCGATCCCGGCGGCGCGCAGCACGTTGGGGTTCACCATGCCGCAGCCACCCCACTCGACCCAGCGTGCCCCGCCCTTGGCGTTCGGCTGCCAGACGTCCATCTCGGCGCTCGGCTCGGTGAACGGGAAGTAGTTCGGGCGGAGACGGATCTGCGCCTCGGCCCCGAAGACCTGGCGGGCGAAGTGCTCGAGCGTGCCGCGCAGGTGCGCCATGGTCAGGCCCTTGTCGATCGCGATGCCCTCGACCTGGGTGAAGACCGGCAGGTGCGTCGCGTCGAGCTCGTCGGCGCGGTACACACGCCCCGGGGCGATGACGTACAGCGGGAGTTCGCGGGACAGGAGCGACCGGATCTGCACCGGCGAGGTGTGCGTGCGCATCACCAGGTGCCGGTCGACCGGCTCGACGAAGACCGTGTCGGCCATCGCGCGGGCCGGGTGGTCCTGGTCGAAGTTCAGCGCGTCGAAGTTGAACCACTCGTGCTCGAGTTCGGGGCCCTCGGCGACCTCCCACCCCATGCCGACGAAGATGTCGGCCACGGTCTCGTTGAGCAGCGAGAGCGGGTGGCGCGAGCCGTGCGCCCGACGGCTCGGCAGCGCCGTGACGTCGACGCGCTCGGCCTCGAGCCGGGCGTGTTCCTCGGCCTGCGCCAGGACGGACTCCTGCGCGGCGACCGCCTGGTTCACCTGGCCACGCGCCTGGCCGACGAGCTTGCCGGCCGCGGCCTTCTGCTCCTTCGGCACGCTGCGCATCGCGGCGTTCATGCGCGCGAGCACGGACTGCTCGCCCGTGTGCTCGGCCCGGGCCTGCTTCAGCTCGGCCACGGACGTCGCGGCGCGGACGGCCGCGAGGGCGTCGTCCACGGCGGCGGCGACGGCCGCTTCGCTGATCTCGAGAGGTTCTGACACGAGGCCCGATCCTACCGGCCGCCGGGATACCGCCGTCCTGTACCGAGCGGTCGGTGGAGGAACCCCGGCGGTCAGTCCCCTGTGGAGGAGGAAGCCGCCCGCTGCGCGAACGCGCTCTCGTACAGGCAGACCGAGGCGGCCGTGGCGAGGTTCATCGACTCGGCCCGGCCGTAGATCGGCACCTTCACCGCGCGGTCCACGAGCGCCAGGTCCTCGTCGGTGAGCCCGCGGGCCTCGTTGCCGAAGACCCACGCGGTCGGGCCGTCGAGCATGCCGTCGGCGCGCACGTCGGGCAGGTCGTCCCCCGAGACGTCGGCAGCGAGCACGGTGTAGCCGAGGCCCTTCGCACGGGAGACCGCGTCGGCGAGCGTCACGCCGACCGACACCGGCACGTGGAACAGCGAGCCCGTCGTCGAGCGCACGACCTTCGGGTTGTACGGGTCGACGCTGCGGCCGGTGAGCACGACCGCGTCGGCGCCGGCGGAGTCGGCGGCGCGGATGATGGTGCCCGCGTTCCCCGGGTCCCGCACCTCCTCGAGGATGGCGACCAGACCGGGCAGGGCGCCCGACGCGGCGGACGCGCCACGGGCCTCCTGGTCGGCACCGGCGTCGTCGGCCGCGGCGCCCGCGCGGTCCGGGAAGACGTCCTTCACCGACGTCGGGAACTGCTGGCAGACCGCGACGACCCCCTGCGGCGTGACCGTGTCGGCCATCGCGTCGAGGACCTGCTCGGTCACGAACCAGGTGTCCACCGGCGCGTCGTCGAGGGCGTACCGTGCCGCCGCCGTCGGCGTCACGTACAGCTCGCGGAGCAGCTCCGGGCGGGACGCGATCGCCTCGCGGACGGCCTGCGGGCCCTCGAGCAGGAACAGCCCGGTGTCGGCCCGGACGTCCTTCTTCGCCAGTGCTGCCACGGCCTTGACGCGGCCGGCCTTGGGGTTCTCGAGGAGATCGCTCACACCGAGAGTCTAGGAACCCCGACGCGGACACCGCGACGCCCAGGCCCCCTCCGGGACGGGGACACCCCGGCACGGACACGACGACGCCCCCGTCCCACGGAGGGGACGGGGGCGTCGGCAGCAGTCGGTCGGACTACGCAGCCTTGGGGGCCGAGGTGTCGGCCGGCAGGGCGTTCTTGGCGGTCTCGACGAGCGCCGCGAAGGTCTCGGGGTTGTTCACCGCGAGGTCCGCGAGGATGCGACGGTCGACCTCGACGCCGGCCAGGCCGAGGCCCTGGATGAGGCGGTTGTAGGTCAGGCCGTTCGCACGGGACGCAGCGTTGATGCGCTGGATCCAGAGGCGACGGAACTCGCCCTTCTTGGCGTGACGGTCGCGGTACGCGTAGACGAGGGAGTGGGTGACCTGCTCCTTGGCCTTGCGGTACAGACGCGAACGCTGGCCGCGGTAGCCCTCGGCGCGCTCGAGGATGACGCGGCGCTTCTTGGCGGCGTTGACCGCTCTCTTTACTCGTGCCATTGCAGTGTTCCTTTACGAATCCGGGGGCTCAGTGGCCGAGGAGCTTCTTGACGTTCTTGGCGTCGGCCTTCGACAGGACCTGGTCCTCGTTGAGGCGTGCCTTGCGCTTGGCAGACTTGACCTCGAGGTTGTGACGCATACCGGCCTGCTGCTTCATGATCTTGCCGCTGCCGGTGACCTTGAAGCGCTTCTTCGACCCGGAGTGGGTCTTCTGCTTGGGCATGGTGGTGCCTTTCCGTGGGGTGGGATGGGGGCCGCGCCGTTGCGGTCGGGAGGACTGCGCGGGATCGGTCCGGGAGGACCTATTCGGCGGGAGCGGCTGCCGGCGCGGTCTCGGTGTCCGACTCGTCGGACTCCTTGCCCTTCGCGGCGTGCTCCGTGGCGCGACGTTCGGCCTTCTGCGCAGCACGCTTGGCGTTCTGCTCGCCCTTGACGTCGGACTTGTTCTTGAGGGGGGCGATGATCATCGTCATGTTGCGGCCGTCCTGGGTCGGACGCGACTCGACGACGCCGAACTCGGCGATCTCCTCGGCGAACTTCTGGAGGAGGCGGACACCCTGCTCCGGACGCGACTGCTCGCGACCACGGAAGAGGATCATCGCCTTCACCTTGTCGCCGCCGAGGAGGAAGCCCTCGGCACGCTTGCGCTTGGTCTCGTAGTCGTGCACGTCGATCTTCAGGCGGAACCTGACCTCTTTCAGGTCGGTGTTCACCTGGTTGCGACGGGCTTCCTTGGCCTTCTGCGCAGCCTCGTACTTGAACTTGCCGTAGTCCATGATCTTGGCCACGGGCGGCTTCGAGTTCGGGGCGACCTCGACCAGATCCAGTTCGGCTTCCTGCGCGAGACGCAGGGCCATGGCGATCGGGACAACGCCGACCTGCTCACCCTGGGGGCCGACGAGTCGGACCTCGGGAACGCGGATTCGGTCGTTGGTGCGGGGATCGGTGATGCGGAGCTCCTTCAATCAGGTGGTGGTCGTCCGGGGCTGTTGCCCTGGACGACGGCACGAGAGAGGAGATCTGACGCTCGGATCGGGACCCGTTCGGCAGCCGCCCGACGTCGGACCCGGGAGGTCCGGCCTGTCGCGGTGCGGCACGGTGGTGCTGCACGCCCGACGGAGCGGTTGGGACCCGGTAGCCTGTGGTGCACGGCCGCGGGTGGGAGAGACTCCTCTTCTACGACACCGTTCGACTGCCCCGGAACGAGTTCCGAGGCACGCGGACAGTGTCTGCCGTCGGCGAGTCTAGCAGAGGAGCACCGTGACCGACACCCCACCCAACGAGGACGCCGGAGCCGCCGAGGCGCGCGACATCGCGGAGGTCCCCGCGGTCGAGCTCATCAACACCGTGGCGGTGCACCTGCTCAGCGCCGCAGCCGTCAAGGTCGGGCTCGCGGACGACCCCGAGTCGCAGACCGACCTGGACGAGGCACGCAAGCTCATCACCGCCCTCGCCGGGCTCGTGACCGGGGCGGCGACGGAGATCGGCGACCAGCACGCCCGCCCACTCCGCGACGGCCTGCGCTCGGTCCAGCTCGCCTTCCGCGAGGCGTCGAGCATCCCGGACGCACCCGGCAAGGGTCCCGGCGAGAAGTTCACCGGCCCCGTGAACTGACGCGTCCGCCACGGACGACGGACGGGAGGCGCGGTGCCGGCTGGCACCGCGCCTCCCGTCCGTCCGTGGTGCGGACCGCAGGACGCGGGACGGACCGGATCCGGACCTCCCGTCCGCCACGCGGTGCGGACCGCGGAGCGCTGATCGGACCGGACGCGGGCTTCCCAGCCGACCGCCGTGGTTGCAGCGACCGGCGCGTCGACCTCAGTCGGCGCTGCGCGCCGCGAGCCGCGCCACCGCCGCGAGCGGGATCCCGGCCCAGTCCGGGCGGTTCCGCGTCTCGTAGACCACCTCGTACACGGCCTTGTCGAGCTCGAACGCGTCGAGCAGCTCGCGGTGGGTGCGCAGGTCCGCGCCGGTCCCCCGCTGGTAGCCGTCGAGGAACGCCGCACGCGCCTGGCGCGACCACACGCCGGCGTCGACGAACGGCTGGTCGTGGGCGAGCGCCCCGGCGACGTAGTCGAACGAGCGCAGCATGCCCGCGACGTCGCGCAGCGTGACGTCGGGCAGCGTGCGCTCGGCGAGCGGGCGGAGCGGTTCGCCCTCGAAGTCGAGGAACACCCACCCGCGCGGCTCGGGGGCGGCGAGCACCTGCCCGAGGTGCAGGTCGCCGTGGATGCGCTGCAGGTCCGGCCAGTGTGCGGCGCCGGCCCGCTCGTAGACCGCCCGGATCGCCGCGACGTGCGGCTCGATGGTCGGGGCCTCGCGGACCGCGGAGTCGAGCCGTGCGTGCATGGTCGCGAGGGCGGTGGCGCGCCGGTCCTCGTCGGCGGGCTCGGTGGGCAGCGCACCGGCGAGCGTGCGGTGCACCTCGGCCAGGGCCTCGCCGAGCCGTGTGGCGGGTTCCTCCCACGCGGTGCCGTCGCGGGCGTCACGGAGCGCGACCCGCCAGGCGTCGTCGAGACCGGGCAGGAACTCCTGCGCGAAGGCGAGGTGCCCCTCGGCGGTACCGTCGGCCCGACCGGGGTCCGGCCAGGTCGCCCGGAGCGCGCCGTACACCGCCGGGACGCGGTCGCTGCCGGCGGCGGAGAGCGCGAGCTGCGTCGTCACGTCGGGGTTGTCGCCGTGGTGCAGGACGCGGAAGACCTTGACGATGACCTGCCCGCCGTCGGCGGTGTCGCAGATGACCGAGGTGTTCGACTGCTCGCCGGACAGGACGCGGGAGGCCGTGACCTCGCCGATCGGGCGGAGGCTGTCGGGGTCGGCGTCGATCCGGGCCGCCAGGGCCTGCACCCACGCGGTGTCGGTGGTGCCGTCGACGGGCTCGTCGTCGACCGTGCCGCTGACGGGTACCTGGTACAGGACGGGTCCGGTCGGGGCGTCGTCGAGGACGAGCCGCGTGCCGTCGGTCTCGGCCACGGTGCGGAGTGCCGGGGTCCCGCCCTTCGCGGCGTACCAGCGCTGCCGGGCGATCCAGCCCTCGAGCGTGCGGTCGGTGACCTGGACGGGTGCATCGGCGCTCATGCGGTCGAACCTACGCGCGGGGGCTGTGGTGCGTCCCGGCCGGTCGTCACCCGGACGCCTCGGCTCTTTACAACGATGTACACGACGGCGACGATGGAGGCATGAGCTCGCTCGACGGCACCGTCGCCGCCCCCGCACCGTCCCCCGCCGCACCGTCCCCCGCCGCCCCGTCCTCCGGCGTCCCGTCCGTCAGCGGCCCGTCGTCCGGTGCCCCGCACGGCGCCACCGGACTGCCGGTCGCGTCCGAGCAGGACGGCACGTACCCCCGCCCGCAGATGCTCCGCCGGCACTGGGCCGACCTCGACGGCACGTGGTCGTTCCGCAACACCGGGGACGACCCCGCGTGGCGGCAGGGCTTCCCGGACGCACGCGACATCACCGTGCCGTTCCCGCCCGAGTCCGTCGCGTCGGGGATCGACGAGCCGGGCTTCCACCCCGTCGTCTGGTACGCCCGACCGCTCACCCGCGCGGACCTCGACGCCGCCGGCTTCCGGGCGGAGGGTGCCGACCGCCTCCTGCTGCACTTCGGCGCCGTCGACCACCGGGCCCGGGTCTGGGTCGACGGGCAGTTCGTCGGCGAGCACGAGGGCGGGCACACCCCGTTCGTGTTCGACGTCACCGAGCACCTGGCCGGCGACCCGGACGCCGAGCACCTGCTCGTGGTCCGCGCCGAGGACGACCCGCACGACGCCACGCAGCCGCGCGGCAAGCAGGACTGGCACGAGGACCCGCACGTCATCTGGTACCGGCGCACCACGGGCATCTGGCAGACCGTGTGGCTCGAGGCGGTGCCGGCGTGCGCGATCGGCGCGCTGCGGTGGACGAACGTCGACCACGCGACCGTCCGGCTGACCGTGCGGCTCTCCGGCGAGCGCCGGGGCGGCGAGCGGGTGCGGGTCGAGGCGCGATGGCAGGGCGAGGTCCTCGCGGTCGTCGAGACCCTGGTGCCCGACACCGCGCACGAGGTCGACGTCGTCGTGCCGCTCGCCCGGATGACGAACGGGCAGGCCGAGGACGAGCTGACGTGGAGCCCGGAGACCCCTCGGCTCGTCGACGCCACGGTCGCGCTGCTCCCCCGCGACGGTGCGGACCCCCTCGACGCGGTCTCGTCGTACTTCGGTGTCCGCACGGTCGGGATCGACGGCGGCGCCTTCCTGCTCAACGGCCGGTCCTACGACGTGCGGAGCGTGCTCAACCAGGGCTACTGGCCCGAGTCGCACCTGGCAGCCCCCTCGCGGGCGGCGCTGCGTCGCGAGGTCGAGCTCATCAAGGAGCTCGGGTTCACCGCCGCCCGCAACCACCAGAAGATCGAGGACCCGCGGTTCCTGTTCTGGGCGGACCGGCTCGGGCTGCTCGTCTGGGGCGAGGCACCCGGGGCGTACGCGTTCTCCCCGCTCGCGGTGCAGCGGCTCGTGCGCGAGTGGATGGACGCGGTCGAGCGGGACGCCTCGCACCCGTCGATCGTCACCTGGGTGCCCGCGAACGAGAGCTGGGGCGTGCAGCACATCGCGACCGACCCGGCGCAGCAGGCGTACGCCCGGGCCCTCGCCGACGTCACCCGCGCCCTCGACCCCACGCGCCCGGTGGTGTCGAACGACGGGTGGGAGCACGTCGACTCGGACCTGCTGACGGTGCACGACTACGAGGGCGACGGCACCCGGCTCGCCGCCACCTACGCCGACGACGCCGCGCGGACGGCGCTGCTCGGCGGTCGGGGACCGGCGGACCGACGGATCCTGGTCGGCGGGGCGGTCGACCGCGGCCAGCCCGTGATGCTGACGGAGTTCGGCGGCGTCGACTTCCAGCCGGACGCACCGCGGGAGGACGGCTGGGGCTACACCTCGGCGGTCGACGGCGACGACTGGGTCGCCCGGATCACCGCGCTGTACGACGGCGTGCGGGCGAGCAGCTTCCTGGCCGGCTCGTGCTGGACGCAGCTGACGGACACCCTGCAGGAGACGAACGGGCTGCTGCGCGCGGACCGGACGCCCAAGGTGCCGATCGAGCGGATCCGGCGGGCGGTCACGGGCGCCTGACGGCCCCGCCCGGCACTCCGACCGGTGGTGCCCGCGACGCACGGCGGGCGGTCCCTCGCAGCGGTGTCCTGCTGCGGTGGACCGCCCACCGTGCGTGGAGCGGCGCGCACCCCCCGGGCGGCGCGCACCCCCGGGCGGCGCGCACCCGCGGGCGTGCCGCGCCGGACTACTGCGCGAGGAAGCGGAGCACCGCCTCGTTCCACTCGTCGCGGTGCGACGCGAGCACCCCGTGCGGGCCACCCGCGATGAGGTGCGTCTGCGCGTCCGGGATCGCCTCGGCGGTGCGCTTGCCCGATGCCTCGAAGGGCACGATGCCGTCGGCGTCGCCGTGGATGACGAGCGTCGGGACGTCGACCTTCGTCAGGTCGTCACGGAAGTCCGTGGTCGCGAACGCCGTGGTGCAGTCGAGCGTGCCCTTCGGCGAGGCGAGCTCGGCGATCGCCAGGTCGTACGCACGCTGGTCGGCGGACACGAGGGGCTCGCCGGAGTCCCCCGGCGTGTAGAACATGTCGACGAACTGGTGCAGGAACGCCGGGCGGTCGCCCGTGATGCCGTTCGCGAACCAGTCGGCGAGGTCCTGGTCGACCGCACCGTCCGGGTTGTCGTCCGACTTCCACAGGTACGGCGGCACGGCGCTCGCGAAGACGAGCCTCTTGATCTTCGCCGTCCCGTAGGTCGACACGTAACGCGCGAGCTCGCCGCCACCCATCGAGAAGCCGATCAGGGTGACGTCCGACAGGCCCAGCTCGGTGATGAGCGTGTCGAGGTCGGCCGCGAAGGTGTCGTAGTCGTAGCCGCCCCACGGCTGCGAGGACTGGCCGAAGCCGCGACGGTCGTACGTGATGACGCGATGGCCGGCCTCGACGAGCGCGGGGACCTGGCCCTCCCACGAGCGGCCGGACAGCGGCCAGCCGTGGATGAGCACGACGGGGTCGCCGGTGCCGAGGTCGTCGTAGTGCAGGTCGATGTCGTGGCCGTTCTCGGCGCCGACGGTGATGGTGGGCACGTGTGCTCCTCGTGTCTCGGTTGTTCCAGGGAGGTGCCCGATGCAACGCGCCGTTCCGGGGAGCCTCCTGGACACGGGCGGCGACCGGACAGGACGGGCCGCCCGGGGCGGTGGAGGTGGGAGGATCGGTCGGTGACCGACCTGGCGGAGCCGACCCGAGCCTCCCGGCCGGGTCTGCCGACCCGCGTCCGACGCGTGGTGACGAGCGTCCTGGAGGCGCGCCACAGCGGGTGGACCGCGCCCCTGGCCGTGTGGCTGGCCTCCCGCGTGGTCAGCACGGTCCTGCTCCTCGCCGTCTGGGGCACCGCGACCGCGAACGGCTGGCGGTTCGCGTCGTACCGTCGCGAGGGCACGTTCTGGTCGTTCCTCGGGTCCTGGGACGCGTCGGCCTACCGGACGATCGCCGAGCACGGCTACCCGACGACGCTGCCGACGGACGCCGCGGGGCACGTGCTGCCGAACCCGTGGGCGTTCCTGCCGGTGTTCCCCGCGCTCGCGCGGGCGGTGGAGCCCCTCGTCGGCGGGTCGTTCTGGGTGGCCGGGGTGCTCGTCGCGACGCTCGCCGGGGCGGGCGCGTGCGTCGTGCTGTACCGGCTGGTCGCCGCGGTCGCCGACGGGCGACGGGCCCGATGGGCGACGGCCCTGTTCGCGTTCGGCCCGACCGGGTTCCTGCTGCAGGTCGCCTACGCCGAGAGCACGTTCCTGCTGCTGCTGTTCGGTGCGCTGCTCGCCCTCGTGCGCCGGCGGTACTGGGTCGTGCTGCCGCTCGGGCTGGTGGCGGCGTTCACGAAGCCGGGGGTCCTCGCCCTCGCGGTGGCGCTCGCGGTGCACCTGGTCGTGCGGTGGCGGGTGGAACGGCGTGCGCTGCCCGTCCGCGACGTCGTGGCGGTCGTCGTCGCGGGCCTGGTGACCGCGGCGGCCGGGCTCGCGTGGCCGTTCGTGGCGTCCGCGGCGACGGGGCGGCCGGACGCGTACCTCGAGACCGAGCTGTCGTGGTGGGTCGGGTTCGTCGGGCGGCAGCACTTCGCGCCGCTGACGCCGTGGTTCACGATGGCGGGGACGTGGCTCGGACCGGCCGGGATCGTCCTCGTGGTGGTCGTGCTCGCGGGGGCGGTGTGGTTCTGGACCCGCCGGGGCGTCCGTGCGCTCGGGGTCGAGGTCGTGTCGTTCACGGCTGCGTACGCGCTGTACCTCGTCGCGGTGTTCCTGCCGCAGCAGAGCCTGCCGCGGCTCCTGATGCCGACGGCACCGCTGTTCGCGGCCGATGCGTTCACGGGGACGCGGCGGCGGGCGGTGTCGTGGCTCGTGGCGGGGGTGTGCCTGCAGGCGGTCGCGGTCGTGCTGCTGTGGTTCCTCGGGTACCCCTGAGCGCTGCTGGGTCCTGAACGCGTCGTTGCGCGGCCGCGCGCGCGTGGTGTCAGGTGCATCTGCACAACAGAAGGCACCTCGCGCCACGAGATTGCGTGGCGCGACGTGCTCCCGGTTGTGCGGAGGTCGGCACGGGCGCCGGCCGGCACCGGCGCCGGCCGACCCGACCGGGCGGCCGCCGCCGCCTGCGCCGTTGGCGACGGCTACGCGTCGAACGTGTGGAACCAGGCGGTGCCGCCCGGGTGCTGCACGGTGATCATCTCGTCGAGGTCGCGGTACGGGCCGTCCTGGTTGTGGCTCGCCGACTTGATGCGCACGGTGCCGTCCGGCTCGGTGAAGACCTCGGACACGATCGTCACGTGGTCGGGCGACCGGTTGGCGTTCCAGTCGTAGAACACGATGTCGCCGACCTTGACCTTGCTCCGCTCGTCGAGCGACCGCCGGGTGAGGCCGAACGTCGCCGCGTTCGCGGTGAGCCACGGGTCCATCGCCGGGCAGTACGTCCACGTGGCCGAGTGCTGCGCGCCACCGGCCCGGTTGTACCAGTCGGAACGCTGCTTCCACCCGCGGGCGATCAGCGTCTGGCTGACGTAGTTCGCGCAGTCGCCGCCGATCGGGTTCATGGTGCCGTACTCGGCGAGGTTGTAGTCCTCCCAGTGGGCCATCGCGTACTCGAGCTGCCGGTCGACGGCGGTGAGGGCCGCGTAGGTCAGCGAGCTCGTGGCGACCGCGGCCGAGGCGTCGGGGACGGCCGCGGCGGTCGGCGTCGGGGTGGCGCTCGCACCGCCCTGCACCGAGCCGGACTGGCCGTCGTTCGCGGCGCTGCCGTTGCCGTCGGACATCCGGTTCGCCGACGGGACCGGGGCGATCGCCTCGGTGAAGAGCGCGACCGGTGCGGCGCCGGCCGTGTACATCGCCTGGTGCGGGGCCGTGAAGGTGACCTTCGTCGCGGTGGCCTCGACGTCACGCGCGGGGACCCCGCCGACCGTGACCCCGCGCACCGCTGCCAGGCCGGTCCCGGCGACGGTGACGCGGACGCCCCCGGCGAGCGGGACCTGCGCGGGCTGGACACCCGAGGCGGTGGCCCGGGACCGTCCGCTGCCGGGCGCGGTCGACGCGGCACCGGACGGGCCGTCGGACGACTCCGCATCGCCCCCGTCCCGCGAGCACGCCGCCACGGCGAGACCGACACCGGCGACGCCGACGAGCGACAAGAGGGAACGACGCGTGAACGAGGAAGTCATGACCTGTCCAGGGTAGGCGACGGTGGGGCAGGATCACTGGCAGCAACCCGCTCACCACCGGAAGGATCAGACACCATGCCCGAGAGCCACGACTTCTTCGTCGCCGCCGACCCCGAGTCCACCCGAGCCCGCGTCCGCGACGCACTCGTCCGCGAGGGCTACTCCGTCGCCGACGGCGACCAGGGCACGCTGCTCGCCACCCGGGGGAGCCTCGGCCTGACGCTGCTCATCGGCGGCCTGGCGAACGACCGCACGTTCCACACCCGCCTCGACGTGCAGGTGATGGTCACGCCCGAGGGCTCGACCGTCGCCCGGCTCATCCGCGGGTCCGGCAAGTCGGCGCTCAAGGGCGGTGCGATCGGGATCGCCCGGGGCAACCGCGCCTTCGAGCAAGCGGCGAACGCCATCCACGCGGAGCTGAGCCAGGCGGGCGTGCTGACGAACAGCGTCGCGAGCTGACCCACGGGTCCGCTCCCGCCCGGACGGCGGACCCGGCAACGACGAAGGCCACCCCGCGGGGTGGCCTTCGTCGTGCTGCTTGGTGGAGCTAAGGGGATTCGAACCCCTGACCTTCTCATTGCGAACGAGACGCGCTACCAACTGCGCCATAGCCCCAAGTGCTCGACCACACTAGCACCACGGAGCGCGCGAACCGAAATCCACACCGCCCGTCCGGGCGTGCCGCGGGACGGCGGGCAGGCCGGGACGGCAGGGAGGTCCGGACGGCTCAGACCGCGCGACGGCGGCGCATGATCGCGTCGAGGTCGGCCTGCGGCAGCGCGTCCTCGTCGATCACGCCCATGCCCGCCCACCGGCTCGGGGCGGCCGGCGGCTCCGGTGCCGTGGCGGCACCGGTCGCGGCAGCGGGGGTCGCGGTCTGTTCCCCGGACGGCGCACGCAGCCCGAGCCGCTCCGCGAGGCGCCCCTGGTCGTGCGCGGAGAGCGAAGCGACGGCCTCCTCGACGTCCGGGCGCATGGGCGACACCCGGGCGAGCGTCGGGTCGGCCTCGGCGGCGCGGATCGCGGCCGCCTCGGCCTCGGCCGCCGCCTTCGCCTCGGCGACGCGCTCACGGAGCCGCGCGGCGAGCTCGGCCGAGGACTCCGGCGAGGGCGCCGGTGCCGCGGGCCGCTCGACGTACAGCGGCTTCGGCACACCGGCCGGCGTCCAGCTGCGGTCGCGCGCGGCCTCGGCGGGTTGCTCGGTGGACAGGGGCGGCGCCGGGTCCGTCCACGTCGACGTCGGACGGGAGGCGCGGCTCACCTTCGCAGCGCCGGCTGCGGCCCGCGCCTTCCGCGCATGGGCGACCTGGTGCAGCTGCGCGAGGACCGCTGCGGACCCGCCCGCGGCGAGCAGCCCGGCGACCCCGAGGAGCCAGAGCCCGGGTGCGGCGACGAACACGACGAGCGCCACGACGACCCCCACGGCACCGAACAGGGTCGCGCCGAGCCGGGAGCGGCGCATCCGCCGGGCGGTCAGCGCGGGGACGGACGACACCCGCTCGAGCTGGGGCTGCTGCTCGGCCAGGCGGCGGGTGATCTCCCGCTGCCGGGCGGCCTCGTGCGCCCGGACGATGGCGGCGCGCTTCGCCTCCTCGGACCGGGCGACGCGCTGCGCCTCGGCGAGGGACTTCGCGTTCATCTCGATGCGGACCTCGTCCGGCAGCTCGGCGGTCTGCGCGAGGATGCGGAGGGTCTGCTGCAGTCGGATGGCGTTGCGCTCGGTGGCGAGGTACTGCCGACGGGCCGCCCACGAGGGCATCAGGTAGACGACCCAGAGCACGGCCGCGATGAGCAGGACGATGCCGCCGCCCCAGGAGCCGATACCTGCCATGGGGACACGGTAGGGGTGCGGGTTCCCCCGTCGGGTGATTGCCGGTCGCGTGTTGCGCGAGTCGCGACCGAACCGGCGGTGGTGGGGCGCGCCTCCCGGCCGTCACCGGCACGTCGGGACGGGTCGCGCCCTGCGGAGCGTCAGCCGATGCGGGGTCGCGTGTCCAGCGGCACGGCCGCCTCGTCGCGTGCGGCGAGCGGCACGCTGCCGGCCCCGGCCGGGACGCGTCCGGCGACCCAGCGGTCGAGGACGCCCTCGCGGACCTCCTCGGCGACGAGGGCGAAGCAGAAGTGGTCGCGCCAGTCGCCGTTGATGTGGATGTAGCGCCGACGGAGGCCCTCGTAGCGGAAGCCGAGCTTCTCGACGACCCGCAGGCTCGGCGCGTTCTCCGGACGGATGCAGATCTCGATCCGGTGGATCCCGACGACCCGGAAGCAGTGGTCGACCGCGAGCGCGACCGCGATCGGGGTGACGTTGTGGCCCGCGGCGCCCTCGACGACCCAGTAGCCGATCGAGGCACTGGCGAGCGAGCCGTAGCTGATTCCGGAGACGTTGAGCTGCCCGACGAAGCGACCGTCGAGCTCCATCGCGAACGGCAGCCCGAGGCCGGCGCGGGCGTTGGCCTGCAGCGCGCGGATGCTGCCGCGGACGTCGGTCGCGACGTGGCCGGAGGGGTTCGTGGCCTCCCACGTGCGGAGCCACGAGCGGTTCGACGCGAGCGCGACGTCGAGGTCGCGGGTGTCACGGAGGCGGAGGGGCCGGATGGTGACCCGCCCGTGGGACAGGGTCGGGATCGTCGTCATCGCTGTGGTTCCTCCGGTGCCCGGTGGTCGGCCGGGCGGATGCACGAACGGGCCCGGGGAGTCCCCGGACCCGTTCGTGACGGGGTCGGCTATTCGCCCGCGTTGAACTCCTTGAGCCACGCCTTGAGGTCGGGGCCGAGGTCATCGCGGTCCGAGGCGAGCTGCACGATCGCCTTGATGTAGTCGAGTTTGTCACCGGTGTCGTACCGACGTCCACGGAAGACGACGCCGTACACGCCACCCGTCCATTCCTCGGCGCCCGCCATCTTCATGAGCGCGTCGGTGAGCTGGATCTCGCCGCCCTTGCCCGGCTCCTGCTTCTCGAGGACGTCGAAGACCTCGGGACGGATGACGTAGCGGCCGATGATGGCCAGGTTCGAGGGCGCCTCGCCCTGCGGCGGCTTCTCGACGAGGCCGGTGATCTTCACGACGTCGTCGGTGTCGGTCTCCTCGACCGTGGCGATGCCGTACATGTGGGTCTGTGCCGCGGGGACCTCGAGGAGCGCGACGACCGTGGCGTTCTTCTGGCCCTGGACCTCGATCATGCGCTGGAGCAGCGGGTCACGCGCGTCGATGATGTCGTCACCGAGGAGCACGGCGAACGGCTCGCGGCCGACGTGCATCTTCGCGCGGAGCACCGCGTGGCCGAGGCCCAGCGGGTCGCCCTGGCGGACGTAGTGCATGTCGGCGAGGTCGGTCGACTGGTTGACCTTCTGGAGCTTCTCGTGGTCGCCCTTCTTCTTGAGGGTCTCCTCGAGCTCGGCGACGTGGTCGAAGTGGTTCTCGAGCGCGTTCTTGTTGCGGCCGGTGATCATGAGGACGTCGGTGAGACCGGCACCGACGGCCTCCTCGACCACGTACTGGATCGCCGGCTTGTCGACGACCGGCAGCATCTCCTTCGGCATCGCCTTGGTGGCGGGG
This sequence comes from Curtobacterium sp. MCBA15_004, assembly GCF_001865055.2. Lineage (NCBI taxonomy): Bacteria > Bacillati > Actinomycetota > Actinomycetes > Micrococcales > Microbacteriaceae > Curtobacterium > Curtobacterium sp. MCBA15_004. The sequence goes on from NZ_CP126266.1 coordinate 3,155,533, forward strand.
AGGAAGCGCGTGCCCAGCCCAGCGGCCGGGATCACCGCCTTGGAAATCTGGAAGCCCATGTCCAGGAACCTATCGGACCGGCCCTGATCAGGCATGTCGTCTCATCGGAGGACACGGGATCCCCCGGAGCACGGCGGGAAGCCGCAACCGGAGCGCTCGCTAGACTCACCGCCATGACCGCCGACCTCGGGAACGAGAAGCGCGCCCTGCGAGCCGAGCTCCGGCAGCGCCGGCGCACCCGGACCACGACGGAGCGCGACGCGGAGCGCGCGGCCCTGACGACGACGCTGCAGCGCTTCGTCGAGGAACGCCAGGTCCGTTCGATCGCCCTCTACCTGTCGGCGCCCGACGAGCCCGACGTCCGGCCCTTCCTGACCTGGGCGCACGAGCAGGGCGTCCGGGTCCTGCTGCCGGTCACCCGCGAGGACGGCCTGCTCGACTGGGCGGTCGGCGACGGCGTGACCGAACGCGAGGGCCTGCACGGCATGCCCGAGGTGGTCGGCGAGGTGCTGTCCCCGCTCGCGCTCGGCGACGTGGACGCGATCCTCGCACCGGCCGCGGCGGTCGGCCACGACGGCTGCCGGATGGGCTGGGGCCGGGGGTACTACGACAAGACGCTCGGGTCCATGGCGAACCGGCCGCCCGTCTATGCTGTGATCTTCGACGCGGAGTACCTCGACGAGGTCCCGCGCGAGGCCCACGACGAACCCGTCGACGGCATCATCACGCCGTCGCGCATCATCACCTTCCGGAGCTAGGGTGCCCACCTACTCGTACCGCTGCACCGCCTGCGACAACGCCTTCGACATCAAGCAGTCGTTCTCCGACGCCACCCTCACCGAGTGCCCGGTGTGCGGCGGGCAGCTGCGCAAGGTCTTCTCGCCGGTGGGCGTGACCTTCAACGGCGGTGGCTTCTACCGCACCGACTCGCGCACGACGCCGAAGGAGTCCGGTTCGGCCGGCGGTTCGTCGTCCGGTTCGTCGTCGGCGGCGGGCTCGTCGGCCGGCGGCTCCTCGTCGGGCGGCTCGTCGTCGGCGGGCGGCTCGTCGTCGGGCGCGTCGAAGCCGGCGGCGTCTACGTCGTCGAAGCCCGCCGCTCCCGCGGGCTCCTGACCTCGCGGTCTGCTCCTCGGTAGGGTCGCAGGCGTCGCCGACCGGCGGCGGTCCGACCTTCGGAAGGAGAGTCCCGTGAAGGGGTTCAAGGAGTTCCTGCTCCGCGGCAACGTGATCGACCTCGCAGTCGCGGTCGTCATCGGTGCTGCGTTCACCGCCATCGTCACGGCGATCGTCACGAGCCTGATCAACCCGCTCATCGGTGCGGTGTTCAACGCGTCGAGCCTCGACAAGGCGCTCATCGTCGCGATCCCGACGACCTCGGGCGGCAGCGCGAAGCTGCTCTTCGGCGCGATCATCGGCGCCGTGCTCAACTTCGTCATCGTCGCGGCGGTCGTGTACTTCGCGCTCGTCCTGCCGGTGAACCACCTCCGGAAGGCCGCGTTCGAGCGGGTCAAGAACGACCAGGAGCAGACGCCGCAGGACGTCCCGCCGACCGACGTCGAGGTCCTGCTCGAGATCCGCGACCTGCTCCGGTCGCAGAACGGCGGCGCGGTCGGGACGGGTGGCGGTGCGCACATCGCGCCGTCGACCGCTCCCGAGGGCCCGGGGATCAGCGGCACGACGAAGCTGTAGCGCGCGGCGCGGTCGCGGTCGCGGTCGCGCGCGGTCGGGGTCGCGCGCGACCGCTCGCGCTCGCACTTCGCACAACGGGAAGCCGTTCGCACCACGGGAATCCGTGGTGCGAACGGCTTTCCGTTGTGCGCGAGCACGTCGCGCCGGGTCGCGACCCGCGTCGGCGGCGGCGGGACAGCGATGGCAGCGGCGACGGCGACGGCGACGGGCAGCAGCGGTCCGCGGGCCGTCCCCAGCAGCTCGGTACGCCGCGAGCGGCCGGGCCGCCGGACCGCCGGACCGCCCGACCCTCAGGCCGTGCGGGACGCCAGGCGGTGCTTCGCGGACAGCGCCCGGACGTACTGCACGCCCGCGACCACGTGCCCGACGGTCCCGGCCCACACGAACACGAGGGCGAGGATCCGCACCCAGTCGTGGTCGGCCGCGAACGACGTCGACGAGAACAGCAGCAGCGGCAGGCCGACGAACAGCAGCGCGGACCGGATCTTGCCCGTCCAGGTCACGTCGAGGTCGGGGTCGCCGCGGAACCACAGCCCGGACAGCAGCGCCAGCACCGCGTCGACGAGGACGATGATCGCGACGCTCGGCCACGGCAGCAGCCCGACGAGCACGAGCGACAGCACGATCGCGATGATCGCCAGCCGGTCGGCGATGGGGTCGAGGGCCTTGCCGAGCTTGGACCCCTGGTCGAACTTGCGGGCGATGAACCCGTCCGCCCAGTCGCTCACCCCGAGGACGACGAGCGTCACGAGCGCCCACCCCGAGTGGTGGGCGACCACGAGCCCGATGAACACGGGGATCAGCAGGAAGCGGACCACCGTGATCAGGTTGGGCCACGTCTGCCAGTCGGGGCGCTCCCGCACGGTGTTCGTCATCGCGTGCCAGGCTACCCGGCTCACCAGTGCGGCGGGACGTCGCGGAGGAGCTGGTCGTCGTTCTCCCCCGCGCGGTGCCGCGGCGGCTCCGGTGCGGGAGCCGGGTCGCTGCCCGGCACCGGCTGGGTGGTGACGCGTCTGCGGGGCCGGGTCGCGCCTCCCGGCCGGCCGTCGACCTGCGGTCCGCCAGCCGCACCCGGGACGGGAGGCGCTGCCTCCGTCGCGTCGTCGGCCTGCGGTCCGCCAGCCGCACCCGGGACGGGAGGCGCTGCCTCCGTCGCGTCGTCGGCTCGCGTCCACGTGCCCACCAGCTGGTCCGTGCCCGGCGTCACCGGGCCCGCGACCCGCGCCGCGCGACGCGACCCGCGCCGCCGCTGCGCGCTGCGCTGCTGCCCGTCGCCGAGCTGCCCGTCGTCGAGCTGCCCGTCGCCGGGTGCTCCGTCGCCGTGCGTCCCGGTCACCGGCGAGCGGGGACCGGCGGGATCGAGATCTCCTGCGTGGCGCCACGGTCGACGCCGAGCACCGACGCCACGGTGTCCGCGACGCGGTCCGGGTCGGAGAACAGCTGGAACGCGTGCACGCGCACGTAGTGCCAGCCGAGACGCCGGAGCACCTCGGGCCGCAGGCGCAGCGTCTCGCGCAGCGAACCGCGGACGAGCGACGCGTCGGTCTCGATCGTGACGCAGACGCCGCCGTGCGCCGCGACGAGCCCGAGCTTGCCGCGGTGCCCGAGCGCGACCGGGATGCCGCGCATCTCGAGGCGTCGGGCCAGGTCGACGAGCAGCGGGTCGGAGTCGTCCGGCACGTACTCGGCGGTGGTGCGTGCCCGGACCTCGGCGAGGATCTCCGCGAGCGCGACGGTGCCGTGGCCCATCCGCTCGGCCTCGATGTCGGACGGCTGGAAGCACGTGACGATCACCATCGAGCGGCGGGCCCGGGTCATCGCGACCGCGAGCAGCCGCTCCCCGCCCGGCTTGCCGAGGGCACCGAAGTCGCGCAGGACCCGCCCGTGCGGGGTGCGGCCGTAACCGATCGAGAACACGACGCGGTCGCGGCTCTGGGCGACCGACTGCTCGAGCGTCGCGACGATGAACGGTTCGGCGCGGTCGCCGATGACGAACTCGGTGAGGTCCTTGTGCCCCTGCGCCGCGGTCAGGACCGCCTGCTCGACCCGGACCGCGTGCTTCGCGGAAGCCGTGATGACCATGAGCGACTCGGTCGGCCGGGTGCGGGCGTGCTCCATCACGAGCCGGACGACGCGGTCCACCTCGGCGTCGACGCTCTCGACCGCTCCGGACTCGGGGTCCGGCACGGCCTTGCCGTCGCTGACGTAGTCGATCGCGATCGAGCCGTGGCCGAGGAACGACCCGGCCCACGGCAGCGACTCGATGCGACCGCCGTAGAAGCGGCGGTTCACGAGCTCGGCGAGGTCCTCGCCACCGGCACGGTACGACCGGGTCAGGGACAGCGTCGGGAGCAGCGTGGAGAGCTTCGCGAGCGCGGAGTCGGCGTGCAGCGCGTCGAGGGTGCCCTCGTCGACCTGGAGCGCACGGTGGTCGGGGTCGACCGCGATCCGGAACGGCGACGGCGTCTGCGTCACCGGGTCGCCGAACGCGACGGTCTGGCGGGCGCGGCGGACGGCTCCGACGGTCTCGGCGATCGTGACGGCCCCGGCGTCAACCAGAATCACGGTGTCGAACGGCATCGTGTCGGCGATCTCGGCGACCTCGTACGGCGAGGCGAGCCAGACCGGCGCGATCGACCGGGACAGGTGCGGCGCGGAGTCCTGCAGCAGGCGCGACGTGATCGCGCCCTCCTTGAGCTGCGTCTTCAGCGCGGCGGCCTCGTCCGGCCAGTCGACGAGCCCGACCTTCCAGTTCTCGGCGAGCTGCCACGCCAGGCCCTGGGAGACCCCGGCCGCGTGCGCGTCGTCGACGAGCCGGAAGTCGGCCTCGACCCGGTCGAGCATGTCGGTGTTGCCGCCGAGCAGCGCCCGGTCGGACTCGAGCATCGTCTCGAGGGCGGACTGCCACCACGCGAGCTCGAGCTCGGCGGGCACCTGGGTGTCCGGCACGTGGCGGTTGGCGAGGTCGGTGAACAGCGGCTCGAGCTGCAGGTCGCGCAGGGTCTGCATGAGCTCGGTGCGCTCCTGCAGGTTGTGCAGGACGTCGGAGTCCTCGGCCAGGCGCGCGACGGTCGGGACGAGCTCGTCGATCGGCAGGTTGGCCAGCTGGGACTCGCGGGAGGTGCGGCCGAGCGGCTCGTCCAGGCGCGCGAGGTCCTGCACGACGTTCGAGAACAGCACCTGCACGTCGCCGATGCCGGTGGGCACCTCGGGGTTCACGCCGGCGGCGACGTAGCGCTGCCAGAGGACGCGCTGCTGCTGCACACGGGTGAGCGCCTCGTGCAGGTCGGACACGTGCACGCCCGGGCGGACGTACTCGCGGGCGAGCTTCTTGAGCCGGCGGCGGTTCGTCGAGGACATCGGGGCGCCCTCGCCGCGCGGGGCGGTGGCGGCGACGAGCTCGGAGACGGACCGGTCGAACACGACCGGCAGGAAGCGGTCGAGGGTGTCGCGGATCTCGGTGAGCAGGCGGAGGTAGATGCCGAGCTCGTTGATCGTCGTGAACTGCCGCATGTGCGTCGAGGCGACGAGGTCCTGGGCGCGACGGAGCAGCGTCGGCAGTCCCTCGGCGTCGAGGTCCTGCGCGGTGCGGTGCGCGCGCTGCGCCCCGTCGCTCGAGCCGAACTTCGCGCCGTACCAGGGCGAGTCGTCGGGGCCGTAGCGGAACTCGCCGAGGTTCGCGGCGCTGACCATCGTCTCGGCGACGCGCGAGCGCCCCTCGACCATGCTCGTCACCGAGGTCGCGGACAACCGGGCGGTCGTCGACGGCGGCACCGGCAGCAGCGACAGGCGGGACAGCTCGACCAGGCAGTCGAGCACCGACACCCGGAACTCCGGGTGCACGCGGGTCAGCGAGCCGCGGTAGTCCTTGAGCACCTTGCGGAGCCGGACCAGGGCGTCGTCGACCTCGCGGAGGTTCGGGCGCGACGCCTTCTCGTTGCGGGCGATCGCGCGGACGACGTCACGGCGGAGCGTCGAGGGCGTGACGGCGACGCCGGGCAGCTGCACCTCGGCGAAGCGTGCGGCGATCCCGCGCAGGGTCGCGCGGCGGGGGCTGACGACGAGGACGCGCTTGTTCGCGGCGACGAGGCCGCCGAGCGCGTTGACGATCGTCTGGGTGCCGCCGGTGCCCGGGAGGGTCTTCACGACGATCGAGTTGCCGGCCGTGATCTGCGCGATCACGTTCTCCTGCTCGTCGTCGGCGTCGAGCAGGAGCGTGTCGGTCTCGGGGCTGCGCTCGTCGGACGGGGTCTGCTCGACCGGGTGGTACGACTGCTCGACCTGCCACTTCGCGCTCGGGTTGCCGGCGAGGGCGTCGAGCACCGGGTGGGACAGGTCGCCCGTGTCCTCGACGAGGCCGTCGGCGACCTGGGCGAACGTCGAGACGACCAGGCGTGCGTGCACCGAGAAGCCCGGGATGTGCGCCGTGAGGCCACGGAGCCGGTCGATCACCGGGTTCGGTGTGAACGAGCCGTCCTGCTGCGCCAGCGCGACGAAGGACTGCGCGTCGAGGATGACGCCGTACTGCTCGTGCAGGGCGTCGGCGAGGCCGGGGTTGAGCACGGGCTCGCCGAGCAGCCGGACCTCGAAGTCACGGCCGTGGCGCCGGATCGCGAGCGGGCGGAGCAGCACCGGGCCGCGGAAGTGCTCGTCGCCGTGCTGCCAGTCGGCCATGCCGATGCCGAGCTTCACGGCGTCGATGCCGCGCACGGTGGCGAGCTCGGTGCCCTTCTCCTCGACGCGGGCCGCCGCGACGCGGGCGGCGCGGAGCGCCACCTCGTCGCGGATGAGGCTCGACAGCAGGGTGGTCTTGCCGGTGATGAACTGCGCGAGACCACCGGGGTGCGTGGTCGACAGCTCGATGCGTGCGCGCGGGTGGTCGCTGAAGTGGATCAGCGGGCTGGTGCCGCCGACCCCGGTCAGCTGCTTCCGCCAGGCGTCCCACGCGGGTTCGGCGGCGTTGCCGGCCTGGAGGCGCGGGTCGCCGAGGCTGATGGCCTGCGGACTCGTGAGCTGCAGCTCCGGTCGCAGGGTGCGGTCCGGTTCGTCCGTCACGGCGGTCTCTTCCTGCTGGTCCCGTCGGTCCCCTGCCGGTCCGCCGCTGCGCGGCTGTCCGCTCGTCGCGCGGTCGTCCCCCGACCGGTCGTCGGTGGCCGCGGCGCCGTCGCGGGCGGGGGCGTCGCCGTCCACGCCGCCCTCGTCGCCCCTCGTCCTGTCCGCTCGCCACACATCGGACACTGTAGGCGGAAGCGACCGGCGCGTCGGCCAACGACCCGGGTTTCGGGGATTCCGGCGGGAGCGCCGGGGTGGTCCGGCGGCCGCATCGCGCGATGTGGTACCAACGGGGCATGGCCATCGACGACCGCACCGCTGAGTCCACCCCCACGCCGAACCGGCGTCGATCGGTCCCCGCCGAGATCTCCCGCTCGTGGCTGCTCGTGCCCGGGACCGCCGCCGACCGCTTCGAGCGCGCCCAGCGCTCACGTGCCGACCAGATCATCCTCGACGTCGAGGACGCGGTCGACCCGGCCGCGAAGCCCGGCGCCCGCGCGACCGTGGCGTCCTGGCTCGCCGGCGGTGGCGAGGCCTGGGTGCGGATCAACGACGTGACGACGGACTTCTGGGCCGACGACGTCGAGGAGCTCCGCGGTCTCCCGGGTCTGCAGGGCGTGATGCTCGCGAAGACCGAGTCCCCCGCGCAGGTCACCGACACGTGGCACCGCCTCGGCGGCCACACCCCGGTGATCGCGCTCGTCGAGTCGGCGCTCGGGATCGAGGAGGCGACGTCGATCGCCAAGGCCCAGGGCGCGTTCCGTCTGGCCTTCGGTTCCGGCGACTACCGCCGGGACACGGGTGCCTCGGCCGACACCCTCGCGATGGCGTACCCGCGGTCCCGCCTGGTCGTGGCGTCGCGGGTGGGCGACCTGCCCGGCCCGATCGACGGCCCGACGGTCGGCTCGGCGCACGCGATCCTGCGTGAGCAGTCCCAGGTCGCGGTGTCGCTCGGCCTGACCGGCAAGCTCTGCCTCGACACCGAGCAGCTGCCGGTCATCAACGAGGTCATCTCACCGACGCCGACCGACGTCGCCTGGGCGCAGGACTTCCTGGACGACTTCGAGGCGCGCGGCCAGGTCATCCGCGACGGCTCGGACCTGCCGCGGCTCGGCCGGGCGCAGAAGATCCAGCGGCTCGCCCGGGCCTTCGGCGTCGAGGCACGGTAGGACGGTCCCATGACCTGGTCGAACGTCCCCGGCGGTCCGCCGCAGTCCGCTCCCGGTGCCCCGCGTCCCGAGCACGACCGCGACGCCGAGGCACGGCGCACGGCCTGGGAGCGCGGTGGCACGACGCTCTTCCCGGCCGCGAAGATCGCCGACCGGGTGTCGACCGTCCTCCTGCTGGTGTTCGGCGCGGTGATGACCGTCGTCACCGTGGTCGTGGGCGTGATCGGGGTGGCCTCGGCGACGACCTCGTGCGACGCGGCGACGGGGTGCTCGCCCGGTGGGTACCTCGGCGGTGCGGCGATCGCGGCGGGTGGCTCGTTCGTGGTGGGGGTCGCCACGGTCGTCCTCGCGGTCGGGGCCTGGGTGCGCCGACGCTCGTCGTGGTGGATCGCGGCGATCGGCTTCGTGCTCGCGGTGGCCTGCATCGCGTGGGGCGGGGTCGTGTTCGCCGACGCGGCCGACGGTGCCGGGAGCACCGGGACCGCGGGGAACGCGACGGCGTCGGCGCCCGCCTGACCGACCCGACACGCACGCGCCGCCCGGCGGTAGCCTGCCGCGCATGGTGACCGTGTCACGCACGTCCGTGGCCGTCGTCGGCGGCGGTCCCGCCGGCGTCGTGCTCGGCCTGCTGCTCGCCCGCGGCGGTGTCGACGTGCGCGTGGTCGAGTCGCACGACGACTTCCTCCGCGACTTCCGCGGCGACACCGTGCACGCCTCGACGATCCGCCTGCTCGACGAGCTCGGGCTCGGGGAGCGCTTCCGTGCGCTGCCGCAGACCCGGCTGGACGACCTGTCGCTGCCCCGCCCGGACGGTTCGCGCGTCGTGCTCGGGGAGTTCTCGCGGCTGCGTCCACCGTACGACCACGTCGCGATGGTGCCGCAGTGGGACCTGCTCGACCTGCTCACCACCGCCGCCCGCGAGGAACCGTCGTTCACGATCTCGATGGGCACGGCCGCGAGCGGGCCGATCGTCGAGGACGGGGTCGTCACGGGCGTCCACCTGCACCCGCGACACGGCGGCGGTCCCGAGGAGCTGCGCGCCGACGTCGTGGTGGCCTGCGACGGACGGAACTCGGTGCTGCGGACCGCCGCCGGGCTCCGGCCGCGGCGCTTCCGCGTGGGGTTCGACACGTGGTGGTTCCGGCTGCCCCGCCGTGCCGGCGACGACGGCGGCGCACTGGTCCCCGCGTTCGACGGCCGTGACGTCCTGCTCGCCTTCCCCCGACGGGACCACCACCAGGTCGCGTACTTCGCGCCGAAGGGGTCGGACCCGGCGCTGCGTGCCGCGGGGGTGGCGGCGTTCCGGGCGACGGTCGCGCGGCTGCGGCCGGACCTGGCCGACCGGGTGGGCGCGATCCGGTCGATGGACGACGTGCACGTGCTCGACGTGCGGCTCGACCGGCTGCGGCGCTGGTGGCGGCCGGGGCTGCTCTGCATCGGGGACGCGGCGCACGCGATGTCCCCGGCGGGCGGGGTCGGGATCAACCTGGCGGCGCAGGACGCGGTCGCGACCGCCACTGCACTCGTGCCCGCGCTCCGTCGGGGGCTGCGTGGACGGGCGCTCGACCCGGTGCTGCGCGCCGTCCAGCGGCGCCGGACCCCGCCGACCGTGGCCGTGCAGGCGGCCCAGCGGCTCCTGCACCGGGTGGTGTTCGAGCGTGCCTTCGCCGGGCGGACGGCGGGCGGACCACCGCTCCTGCCCGTGCTCCTCGCCCGGTGGGTGCCACCGGCCCGGTGGGCGTACGCCCGGGCGGTCGCGTTCGGACCGCTGCCGGAGCACGCCCCGCCGTGGGCACGACGCTGACCGCAGCGGCGTCGGCCGTGGCGCGTGGACGGACCGCGGCGCGCGCCTAGTCCCCGACGGCCCCGTCCTGCCCGGACGACTCGGACGGCGCAGCCGGGAGCGGTTTCTGCCACCGGTCCACGCGGACGGCGATGCGTTCGGAGGGGTCCCCGCTCCACGTGGCGTCGAGCCCGTGGTCCGCGAGCGCAGCGACGACCGCCGCGGCGGCGCTCACCCGGCTGTGCTGCCGCAGCGCCGAACGACCGTCGAGCGACTGCTCGGCGAGTGCGACGTGGTCCGGCTCGAGGTCGGGTGCGTGCCGGAAGGCGCCGTACGACAGGTGCAGCGTGGTCGGCGTCTCCGCCAGCCGCTCGGCGTCCTGCTCGTGGAAGAACACGTACGCCCACTCGCGGGACCCGTCCTCCGCGGTCCCGTCGCGGGTGCGGGCGTCCTCGCACGCGGCGATCCCGTCGGCCTGGTCGACCCCGGTCGCCATCGCCGCGACGAACCCCTGCTGCCGGAGGACGTCGAACGCCTCGCGCAGCCGGTCGTACTGGCCGCTGCCCGGAGCCCGGCCGTGCTGGTCGAGCAGGCGTGCGGCCCAGCGTGCCCGGACGACCTGCTCGACCGTGTCGCGCAGCGCGTCGAGGTCGTCGGTGTCGTCCTCGTGCTCCTCGACGACCTGCTCGACGACGTCGTCGAACGACGTGAAGCCCGGCAGGACGAGGGCGTCGACGGACGCGGCGAGCGCCGCCGGGTCGAGGGTGTCCCGGGCTGTCGGAGCGGCCGGGGCGACCGGGGCGGCGGAGGGATCGGTGCCGGCAGCGTCGTCCGACCGGGTCTCGTCGGCCCCGTGCTCCGACCCCGCGCGGGTGGTCCCTGCGGTGTCGGTGTCACGCCGTCGTCGCCACCATCGGAACGCCATGCCGCCGATGCTACCCACGGGTACCGAGCCGGCGACCGGTGCCACCGGCAGCCGGCACCCGGCGGGCGCAGACCGGCCTGCGCACCCGAACCGTGCCTCCCGGTCCGACCGGTGCCGGACGCGAGCCGACCGGCGGAGCCGCACCGCGCCTCCCGACCCGACCGGTGCCGGATGCGAGCCGAGCGGCGGACCCGCACCGTGCCTCCCGGCCGTGCGCAGACTGGACGTCCACCGGACGGCCGGGCGCATGCTGGCGGCATGAAGCAACGAGTCATCGGAGACGTGTCGGTCAGCGCGATCGGTCTGGGCGGCATGCCCATGTCCATCGAGGGGCGGCCCGACGAGCGGCAGTCCGTCGCCACCATCCACGCAGCCCTCGAGGCGGGCGTGACGCTCATCGACACGGCCGACGCCTACCACCAGGCGGGCAAGGACGAGGTCGGCCACAACGAGACCCTCATCGCGAAGGCGGTGCACGAGTTCCACGGGGACACCGACGCCGTGCTCATCGCGACGAAGGGCGGACACCTGCGACCCGAGGCCGGGCCGTGGGCTCAGGACGGCCGTCCCGAGTACCTGAAGGAGGCGGCGAAGGCCTCGGCCGCGCGCCTGGGCGTCGACGCCGTCGGGCTGTACCAGTTCCACCGGCCGGACCCCGCGGTGCCGTACGCCGACTCGATCGGGGCGCTCGCGGAGCTCCTCGACGAGGGCGTCATCCGGATGGCCGGCATCTCGAACGCCGACCCGGACCAGATCCGGACCGCGAACGAGGTGCTCGGCGGGCGACTGGCCTCGGTGCAGAACCAGTTCTCGCCGGCGTTCCGCTCGAGCGAGGCGGAGCTGCAGCTCTGCGACGAGCTCGGCATCGCGTTCCTGCCGTGGAGCCCCCTCGGCGGCATCGCCAAGGCCGGCGACCTCGGCACCGCGTTCGAGGAGTTCGCGATCGTCGCGCGGGAGCGGGACGTGTCGCCGCAGGTCGTCGCGCTGGCGTGGGAGCTGCACAAGAGCGACGTGGTCGTCCCGATCCCCGGGGCCTCGCGGCCGCAGTCGATCCTCGACTCGGTCGTCGCGGCGACGATCAAGCTCCGCGACGAGGACGTCGCCCGGCTCGACGCGGCGCAGCGGTCCGCCTGACCCCGGGACGCACACACCGCGACCCCCCGGCTCCGCTCGTGCGGGGTCGGGGCGTCGTGGTGTTCCGGTGCGGCGGTGTCGCGGGCTCGGCTCGCGACCACACCTGCCGTCAGGACGTGCAGGCCTTCTGGAAGTCGCTGCCCGTCGACTGCACCTTCTGGCTCGAGGCGGTGAGCGCCGACACGTCGGCCGAGCCCGGGTCCTCGGAGACGTCCTCGATGGCGTCCACCATGTCGCCGTAGGCCTCGCTGAACGCGTCACCCTTCTCCTTGAGGTCGGCGTCCTCGAGCTCGTCGACACCCTGGTCGATCTTGTCGTCGAGCTCCTTGAGCCGGTCGAGCGCTGCGCCCGGGTCGGACTGCAGGTCGGCCGCCGACGACTGCACGCCCGATGCGGCGTCCTCGACGGTCTTCGAGAACTCACGGCACTGCTCGGCCTTCGACGGGCCGCCCGCCGAACAGCCGGCGAGCAGGACCACGGAGAGTGCTGCGGTGGCGATGGCGATGGTCTTCCTGGACATGCTGTGTCCCCCTGCTTCGTGCCCGCGCTCCCCCCGGTGGGTCGCGGATCGTCCCCGACGGTACATGGCGGACGCACAGGTCGTTCCGTGGTCCGGCGTACGGTCGAGGGATGCACGCGATCACGGCACACGACGGCGGACTCCGACTCGACGAGCACGACGACCCGGTGGCGGGCCCCGGCGAGGTCCTCGTCGCGGTGGCCGCCGCGGGCGTCAACAACGCCGACCTGCAGCAGGTCGCCGGGAACTACCCGCCGCCGCCCGGGGCCTCGGACGTGCTCGGGCTCGAGGTCTCCGGCACCGTCCGCGCGCTCGGGGACGGCGTCGAGGGGTTCGCCGTTGGCGACCGGGTCTGCGCCCTGCTGTCGGGCGGCGGGTACGCCGAACTCGTCGCGGTGCCGGCGACGCAGGTCCTCCCCGTCCCGGACGGCGTCGACCTGGTCGAGGCGGCCGCCCTGCCCGAGGCCGCGTGCACGGTGTGGTCGAACCTCGGGATGATCGCCGGGCTCCGCGCCGGGCAGACCCTGCTCGTGCACGGCGGCACGGGCGGCATGGGCTCGCACGCCGTCCTGCTGGCGAAGGCCATGGGCGTCCGGGTCGTGGCGACGAGCGGCGGCGAGCGGAAGGTCCGGGCGTCGCAGGAGCTCGGCGCCGACCTCGTGGTCGACCACCGCAGTGAGGACTTCGTCGAGCGGACCCTGGCGTTCACCGAGGGTCGCGGCGTGGACGTCGTCCTCGACGTCGTCGGTGCGGACTACCTGGCGAAGAACCTCGCGGTCCTGGCGCCGAACGGCCACGTCGCGGTGATCGCCGCCGGCAGCGGTGCGACGGGCGAGCTCGACTTCGGCGCGATGATGCGCAAGCGCGCCACGATCAGCGCCACCACCCTGCGGGCACGACCGGCGGACGAGAAGGCCGCGATCGTCGCCGCGGTCCGGGAGCACGTCTGGCCGCTCGTCGCCGACGGCAGCGTGCGCCCGGTGGTGGACAGCACGGTGCCGCTCGCCGAGGCCGCCGAGGCGCACCGCCGCATCCGCGACGGCGAGGTGGTCGGCAAGGTGCTGCTCACGATCTGAGCGAGCCGGGCCGGGCGAGCGGGCCGGGCCGGGCGAGCGGGCCGGGCAGGCCGGGCCGGGCGGGCCGAGCGGGCCGGGCGAGCGGGCCGGGCGGGCCGGGCGGGCCGGGCGGGCCGTTCCCCGGAACGACGCAGCCCGAGCCCGGCCAGGCTCAGGCGTGCACGCGCGCCAGGAACTCCACGAGCGCGGGGTGCCGCGGCCGGTCCAGCACGTCGGCCGGGGTCCCCTGCTCGACGACCTCGCCCCGGTGCAGGAACACGATCCGGTCGGCCACGTTCCGCGCGAAGTGCATCTCGTGCGTGGTCATCAGGATCGTCGACCCCTGCTCCCCGAGTTCGCGCACCAGGTCGAGGACCTCGCCGACGAGCTGCGGGTCGAGCGCGCTCGTGACCTCGTCGAGCAGCAGGAGCTCGGGCGAGGTCGCGATGGCCCGCACGATGGCGACGCGCTGCTGCTGCCCGCCGGACAGCCGGTCGGGGTAGGCCTGGGCGAAGTCCGCGAGCCCGATCCGCGCGAGCAGCCGGTGCGCGGTGGCCTCGGCCTCGGCCTTCGGGACGCCGTGCACCCGCCGCGACGCGAGCGTCACGTTGTCGAGCACGCGCATGTGCGGGAAGAGGTTGAACTGCTGGAACACGACGCCGATGCGCGCGCGGACCGCGTCGACGTCGGTGCGCGGGTCGGCGATGTCGGTGCCCTGCAGCAGGACCTCGCCGTCGTCGATCCCCTCGATGAGGTTCACCGTCCGCAGCAGGGTCGACTTCCCGGAGCCCGACGCGCCGATGACGCAGATGACCTGGTGCCGGTGCACCGTCAGGTCGATCCCGCGCAGGACCTCGTGCTCGCCGAAGGCCTTGCGCAGGCCGCGCAGTTCCAGGACGGGGACCGACCCGTCGGACGCACCACGGGCCTCCTGGCCGTCGCCCGGTCGGGAGGCGCGGGTCGCGCCGGTCTCGGATGTGTCGGTCACACGGTCCCCCCGGTCTGCTCACGCTGCTGCTGGCGCCGCGCGATCGCGTCGGTGACGCGGATGAGCGGCAGGCTGATGACGACGAACAGGAGCCCCGCGACCAGGTACGGCGTGAAGTTGTACGACTCCGCCTGCGCGATCTGCGCGCTGCGGACGGCGTCGACGGCCCCGAGGATCGACACGAGGCCGACGTCCTTCTGCATCGACACGAAGTCGTTCATGAGCGCCGGGGTCACCTTGCGGACCGCCTGCGGCAGCACGACCAGGCGCAGCGTCTTCGCGTGCGACAGGCCGAGCGACCGGGCGGCGAGGCGCTGCGACGGGTGCACGGCCTCCATGCCGGCGCGGAGCACCTCGGCGACGTACGACGAGTACGTCAGGACGATGGCGATCGTGCCCCAGACCTCGGGCGGCTGGCGCGGGAAGACGCCGAGCCCGGGCAGGCCGAACCCGACCAGGTACAGGACGATGATGAGCGGCAGCCCGCGGAACAGGTCGGTGTAGGCGGTCGCGGCCATCCGCAGCGGGAAGAACACCGGGTTGCGCAGGCCACGGACCACCGCGAGCAGGGTGCCGAGCACCGCGACGCCGATGCTCGCGACGACGAGGATCCGGATGTTCAGCCACAGGCCGAGGAGCACCTGCGGGAACGTGTCGATCGCGGTCTGCGGGTCGAAGAACGACTGCTGGACCGCCGCCCAGCCCGGGGTGTTCACGACGCCGAACCAGACGACGAGCACGACGACGAGCGTCGACACGGCCGAGACCACGACCGAGCGCCGACCGCGCTGCCGGCGGTACAGGCGTCGTTCGACCTCGATCTGGCTCGGTGCGGGGGCCGTCGCCGGGGTGCCCGCTCCCGCTGGTGCGGTCATCGGGCGGCTACTTCAGGACGGGGGTGTTCGTCGCCGAGGACAGCCACTTCGTCTCGAGCTGCTCGAGCGTGCCGTCCGACTGCAGGCTCGCGAGCGCCTTGTCCACCTTGCTCGTCAGCGCGGAACCCTTCGGCAGCACGAAGCCGAACTGGTCGCCCTTGCCGTCCTGCGGGAACTGCGCCGAGACGGTGCCGTCGTCGACCTGGGTGGCTGCCATGGAGAACGCGGTCGGCAGGTCGGTCACGATGGCGTCGATCTGCCCGGACTTCAGGGCGAGCACCGCGTCGTCGTTCGAGTTGAACACCTGCGGGGTGACGCCGAGGACGTCCTTGACGCTCTGGATGCTCGTCGAGCCGGCCGCGACGCCGATGGTGTCGTCCGCGAGCGCCGAGACCGTCGTCGCGTCCGCGGCCTTCGAGGACCCCGACGTCACGACGGCCTGGGTGGTCGTGTAGTACGCGGTGGACATGTCGACGGCCTTCTTGCGCTTGGCGTCGATCGAGAACTGCTGCAGGTTGAGGTCCCAGTCCTTCGGCCCCGGGGCGATCGCGCTGTCGAAGGTGCTGCGCTTCCACACCACGTCGGACTTCGCGTAGCCCATCTCCTTCGCCACGGCGTACGCAACGGCGGCCTCGAAGCCCTTCCCGGACTGCGGCTCGTTGTCCTCGACCCAGGGCGCGTACGCCGGGTCGCCGGTCGCGATCGTGAGCTTGCCGTCGGTGACGGTCCCCTCGGCGTTGCTGCTGCCCCCGCCGGAGCAGGCGGCGAGCGCGAGGGCAGCGACCGCGGCGGTCGCGACGGCGAGGGACAGGCGGCGGGTGCGGGTCACGGTGGGCCTTCGTCGAGGGGGTGCGGGGCAGGGCGTGTCGTAGTGTACCGGCGTCTGGGATACCAGCGCGAAGCCGACGACGGCTCGTGACGCGTGCGGGGTGTCAGGCGGGGTCGGCCATCGTGAAGTCGTCGAACGAGAAGCCCGGCGACACCATGCAGCTGAGCAGGACCTCGCCGTCGCTCGGCAGGGTGCGCTGCCACACGCCACCGCGCACGAACGCCTGCGCGTCGTGCAGTCGGTGCCGGCCGGCGTCCGGGCCGAGCGTGATCCGGTCGCCGGGCTCCGGCTGGTCGCCCGACCCGCCGAGCTCGAGCACGACGGTGTCCGGGCCGTGCCACATCCAGATCTCGTCGCTCGTCACGCGGTGCCACGCGGACGCCTCGCCCGGGGGCAGCAGGAAGTGGATGAGGGTCGCGGCGGGCCGGTCACCGGCGGGCGTCGGGACGGTCGACGGCGAGGTCCACGTGCGGACGTACCAGCCGCCCTCGGGGTGCGGCTCCATGCCCAGGGCAGCGGCGCGCTGCGGCACGTCGAGCCACTCGATCAGCTCGCCGGTGACGGTGCGGCGGGCCACCTGGCCGGGACGGGGTGCGGTGTCGGTCATCGGGACTCCTCGGGGGTGGGGGCGGGTGGGGTGACGGCGGCGGGCGGGGCACCGGTGACCGCGGGTGCGGACCCCGCAGTGGGCGGGGACACGGCAGTGCGCGGGGACGTGGCCGGGGGCGGGGACCCTGCAGCGCGCGGCGACCCGGCCGGTCGTGGTGCCCCCGCGGGGTCCGGGTGCAGGACGCCGTCCCGTGCACGGACGACCCCGCGGACGACGGTCGCCACGGCACGGCCGGTACCGTCCTCGACGAGCTCGGCGAGGGCGTCCGGCACCGTCCTGGCGTCGACGTCGAACACCGCGAGGTCCGCCCGGGCGCCGACGGCGAGGTGCCCGACGCGGTCCGGGCCCACCGCGGTGCCCATCGCCTGCGCTCCGCCGAGGGTCACCGCCGCGAGCAGCCGCTCGTGCAGGTCGCGGTGGCCGTAGCCCTGGGCACGGGCGATCCGGTGCAGCGCGGTGACGTCGGCCATCGGGTCGAGGGACGGCGAGGAGGACAGCGAGTCGGTACCGACGGCGATCGGGCTGCCCTCGCGCAGGTAGTCGGCGACCGGCGGCGGGTCGAGCCCGATGACGGCGTTCGACCGCGGGCACAGTGCGACGCTCGTCCCCCGCGCCCGGAGGAGCGCGCGGTCGGCGGCGGTGACGTACACGCCGTGCGCGATGTGGCAGTCCGGCCCGAGCACCCCGAGCCGGTCCACGAACGCGGTCGCGCTCGCACCGAACCCGAGCGCGCGCATCGCCCGGAACGACGGCACGTCCGCGAGGTGCCAGTCGGCGGTGTGCCCGGCCCCCGCGGGTCCGACGCCGTCGACGCCCTCGAGTCCCGGGACCGGACCGAGGGCGACGCGCTCGCCCTCGAACGCGGCCTCCCCGAGGTGCAGGTGCAGGCGGAGGCCGCGCTGGCGGACGATGTCGGGCAGCTCGAGCAGCGGGGAGACGTCGAGGGAGTACGGCGCGTGCGGGGAGAGCCCGGCACCGGGGGTGGTCGGGATGCGCGCGAGCTCCTCGAGGACCTGGTGGCGCCCGTGGTCCCGCCACGCCTGGTTCTCCCAGTCCATGACCTCCCAGTAGGCGATGCCGCCGAGCCCGGTCGCCTCGAGCACGTCGGCCGCCTCGATGTCCGTGACGACGTCGGCGATGCTCGTGACCCCGGCGACGAGCGAGGCCCGGGCACCGGCGACGGCCTCGGCGCGCCAGTCGTGCGGGAGCGCGTAGTCGACGTTGAACGCGGCGGCCCAGTCCTCGAAGCCCGCGTACTGCCGCTGTCCGACACTGGCCATGCCGGTGTACTGCAGGTGGGTGTGCGCGTTCACGAGCCCGGGGAGCAGCGCCCCGCGCCACCGGCGTTCGGTGACCGTCGTGCCGTCGAGCTGGTCGACGACCCACGAGCGGTCGCCGACGTGCAGGATGCGTCCGTCGCGTACCGCGACCGCCCCGTCCGCGATCGGCGGTGCGGTCATCGGCACGACGACGCGTGCCGAGTGCACGACCACCGTGCCCCGGTCTCCGGTGCGGGCGTCGCTGCGCGTGCCGCTCACGCGAGCGTCCCGAACCGGTGGGTGCGGACGTCCGGCTCGCGGTCCGCCGGGTGCTCACCAGGACGGCCTGGAGGCGCGGCTCGGCTCCCGAACGCGGCGAGCGCCGCACGGGCGGTCGCCTCGTCCACCGCGGGGTCGATCGGCACGACCGTCCGGTCCAGCTCGTCGCCGCGCTCCAGGAGCATCCGCACCGCCCCGAGCTGCACGGCGAAGGACAGGTCCATGATCTCGACCGGGTTGCCCTCGGCCGCGGTGATGTTCACGCACCCGCCGCGGTCGAGCACGACCACGTGGTGCCCGTCGGGCCACGTGAAGCGCTCGACCTTCCGGGCCTCGGTCCGCGGCACCGCGCCGTCCGCGAGCGCGTCGGCGACGGCGACCTCCTGCTCGACACCACCCGCGACGGCGACGACCGCGCCGGGTGCGCAGGCCCGCAGCGTCCGGAGGTCGATCGTGTCGGTGACGCCCGTCGCGCTCACGACCAGGTCGGCGTCCCGCACCGCGTCCTCGAGCAGTGCCACCCGGTACCCGGCGAAGCGCGCCTGCAGGGCGCGCACGGGATCCGTCTCGGCGACCGTGACCCGGAACCCGAGCGCACGGAGCACCATGGCGACCCCCTCGCCCACGGGACCGGACCCGGCGACGACCGCCACGCCTCCCGACCGCACCCGGTGCGTGCCGGACGCGAGCCCGTCGACCAGGTCGAGCGCCGCGAACACCGTCGACTGCCCGGTGCCGTACCGGTTGTCGAAGAACGTCTTGGTGCGGGCGTCGTTGACGGCGACGACCGGGATGCCGAGTTCGCCGCGTGCCGCCATCACCCGGAGCGGACGGAGGCCGCTCGTGGTCTCCTCGGCCGCACCGAGCATCGTCGGCAGCAGCTCCGGCCGGTCCTGGTGCGCGAGCCGGACCACGTGCGCACCGTCGTCGAGCAGCACCTGCGGTCGGGTGTCGAGCATCGCGAGGGCGAGCGTGCGCTGTTCGGCCGGCGTCGCGGTGCTCGACGCGTGCACGGGCAGCCCGGCGTCGCGGAGGACCTGGGCGACGGCCTCGTCGGTCTCGTCGGCGTGCGCGTAGACGACGACCTCGGCACCCGCCTCGCGGAGGAGCAGGCTCAGCACCGCCGTCTTCGGCTCGAGCACCATCGCGACGCCGACCCGGGTCCCGCGGAGCAGACCCGCGTCGCGGAGCTCGGCGGCGACCGCACGCGAGACCGGCATCGACCGACGTGCCCAGCGGATCCGGGCGGCCGCGGCGGGGTCGACCTCCGGGTCGCGGCCCACGGACACCAGGAAGACGTCGTCGGACAGCGTCGGCACCGCGAGCACCCCGGGCCGGGCCGGTGCGACGGGTCCGAAGGCGTCCTCGTCGACGGCCGGGGCGTGGCGCCCGGCGTCGACCACGACGAGGGTCCGGCCGCGGGGACGGACGGCCTCGCGCTCGACGGCCGCGGTGGCGTCGTCCGGGTCGCCGAGGCACCAGAGCTGGTCGACGGGGTCGTCCCCGTCCGCGGCCCGCGCACCGAGGCCGGTCAGCAGGGCGTGCAGCGCGGCGACGTCGTCGGGGTCGCCACCGACCGTGCGGAACGTGCGGGCGGCGACTAGCAGGTTGGTGACGGCGGCGAAGCGGCGGACCGCCGCCGAGGCCCACGTCGCCCGGGCGGGGTCGGGTCGCTGCGGCACGGGGTCCATCGTACGGCCCGGTCGCGCGGCGGTCCCGCCGGGAGCGAGATGCCAGCAAGAACGATGTTCACGATGTGATGTTTGACGGAGGCGTCAGGGGCTGGGACCATCCGACGAGGAGGATTGATGCGCGAAGACAACGGAGCGCCGGGGGCACTCGTAGCACTGCTGATGCTCACCGCCGCAGCGGCAACGCTCACGGCAACCGCTGCCGTCCCAGCCGTCGTCGGCTGGACCACCACGACCGTCCTCGCCCTCGCCGGTGTCACGACAGTCGTCATCAGACAGAAGCGATGACGATCACCAACGCCCGGGCTCGCCATCCTGGGCGGTGTCAGCGATCGTCCCGCCGCGGCGCCGCCTCCCAGTCTCGCTGCTCCACTGGGCCCGCCACAGCCCACCACGACGGTCCCCCGACCGCCGCCTGCGCCCGTTCCGCCTGCGCCCGTTCGAGCAGCGCACGGTCACGGTGCCGGTGGCTGACGAGCAGCCAGACCAGGACCGCGACGCCGATCAGGGTCACGACGAGCAGCCCGACCACGTACAGCGTGGTGGCGATCCCGGCGAGCGTCGGCGGCACCGCGCCCGTCCCGGCGGCAGACAACGGCGTGCCGGTGAGCACGAACGCGAGCACCGTCGACAGCGTCCCGTTGCTGTCCCACAGCCCGTGCAGCAGGGCGACCCCGACGTACGCCACCGGGATCGACCACGACCACCGCAGCCGCTCCCCACCCCGGGCGGCCCCGAACAGCACCGCTCCGAGGATCGCCGTCCAGAGCACGTGACCGACCGGCGAGAGCACGGCACGCACGACCTCGGTCTGCAGCAGGGAGACGAGGTCGATGCCGCGCTGCGTGATCGCGGCGTTGAAGGCGTACCCCGCCGACTCGAACGCCGCGAACCCGGCGCCGATCGTCGCACCGAGCAGGGCACCCTGCCGCGCGGTCTTGGGACGCACCCGCCACCCGACCACGAGGAGCAGCACACCCTTCACGAGTTCCTCGACGAACCCGACGACGACGTACACGAACGCGTCCTGTCGCAGGTCGGCCTCGAGCAGGGACGCGCCGAGCACCCCGAGCACCCCGCCCACGAAGAACGCGGTGACGAGCTGCATCGTGCTCACCGTGCCCGTGACCCGTTCGATCACGAAGAGCACGACCGTGAAGGGCACCAGGAAGCTGCCGAGCAGGATGATCGTCGGCACGAGGTTCGTGTTCAGCGTCAGCACGGTGACGACCACCGTGACGGCCCAGAGCACGGCCCCGGCGAGCAGGGTCTTCCACCACCAGCCGTGCCGGTGGTGCGGGTGGACGGATGCGTCCGTCGTCGTCGTCATGGCGCCATCGTGCTCCTCCCCGGAGCGGGCCGTCGTGGGAATGTCCGGTGTCCTCCGGACGTACTGTGTGGACATGACTGACGAGACGTTCGACAAGGTGACGATGTTCGGCGCGGACTGGTGCCGCGACTGCCGGCGCTCGAAGGCGCTGCTCGACGGGCTGGGGCTCGACTACGAGTACGTCGACGTCGAGGCGGACCTGTCCGCGGCCGGCCGTGCCGAGGCGATCAGCGGACGCAAGAACATCCCGGTCGTGGTGCTCCCGAACGGCAAGCACTTCGTCGAGCCGTCGGACGCCGAACTCCGCTCGGAGCTCGAGGCCGCTGGCATCGTCTGACCCGTCGACCACGGGCGCCGAGGGCCCGGCGGGGTCGCCGACCACGTCGGCGATCCTGAACCTGCGCACAAGCTGAGCGGGTGCTGAGGAACAACGGAGTTCAATCGGGGATCGACCCGAACCACGGACGGCCCCGACCGTGGTGGAGGGTCCTGATCCAAGGAGGACACCGTGCTCGGTCTCATCATCAGCCTCATCATCGTCGGCCTCATCGCCGGCGCCCTCGCCCGCCTCATCATCCCCGGCAAGCAGCACATGTCGATCCTCATGACGATCGTCCTGGGCATCGTCGGCTCGTTCGTCGGCGGCTTCCTCGGCTTCCTCATCTTCCAGCACGACCCGATGGAGGGCTTCTTCCAGCCCGCCGGCATCATCGGCTCGATCATCGGTGCCGTCATCGTGCTGTTCCTCTACACCCGCTTCGCGGGCCGCGGCGCCCGCCGCTGACCTGCTCGGTCGACGCCCACGCGCCGACCCGGCTGGGTACCGTCCCCCGGTCCGAACGCCCCGCACCACGTCCTCGTGGTGCGGGGCGTTCGTCGTCGGTGCCGAGCGGCGGTCGCCGCGCCAGCAGGGTCCCCCACCCGTACAGGTGCCACGGCCGGCCGGAGCGTACGGTCCCGATCATGACCAACGAGAACGAACGCTCACGTCCTGAGGACGACGTCGCACGACTCGGACTCGTGGTCGTCGGTGAGGCGTCGGCCCTGCACGCCGGGGACGACGACGCACTCGACGCCAGCGAGGCGAACATCCGCGAGACTGTCGACAGCATGGTCGACGAACCCCTGACCGACCGGCAGGAGGAGGTCGTCGAGCGCCTGGCCTCGGCGAGCGGGACCCTGACGGCCGGCCTGAGCGGCGCCCTCGCGGCGAAGACGGGCAGCAGCGTCGACGACGTGCTCGAGGGTGCAGCTCGCAGTGTGCTCTGGCAGCAGCGGCTCGCCGCCGAGCGCGACGCCGGCGGGACGCTCTCCCCGGCCGACCTCGCCGACCTCGCAGACGCCGCTGATGCCTCCGACCCCACCGACGCGTCCACCCGGGGGCAGCACGACAGCGAGGCGGACGCCGCCGCGCACGACGCCGACCGTGGCCAGCGCGGCGAGCGCGAGGACGCCGGCGGCCAGCAGCAGCGCCGCGGCGACGACGAGGGCGACCGCCGGGCCTGATCCCGCCGGGGCGGCGGCCGCTCCGGCCACACGGACACGGCGCGACTGACGACGGGAGGCGCGGTGCGGGACGGACCCGCACCGCGCCTCCCGTCGGTCCCCCGTGGGCGAGGCCCGCCCGACGGCCTAGGCCGTCGGGCGCCACCACTCGTCGAAGGGCGTCGCCGGCACGCGGCGCTTGTGCTCCGTGGCGCGGTAGCGCGTCTCGATGGCCTCGGCGACCTCGACCGGGACGTCGTGCCCCTGCAGGTACGCGTCGATCTCGACGTAGGTGAGCCCGAGGTTCGCCTCGTCGGTCTGCCCGGGCAGGTCGTCGAGCAGGTCGGCGGTGGGTGCCTTCTCGTACAGGCGCGCCGGCGCACCGAGGTGTTCGAGCAGCTGTCGGCCCTGGCTCTTGGTCAGGCCGGTGAGCGGGGTGAGGTCGACACCGCCGTCGCCGTACTTCGTGAAGAAGCCCGTGACGGCCTCGGCGGCGTGGTCCGTGCCCACGACGAGGAGGCCCTGCTGCCCCGCGACCGCGTACTGGGCGACCATGCGCATGCGCGCCTTGACGTTGCCCTTCACGAAGTCGCTGAGGTCGACGCCCGAGGCGGACGTGTCCTGCACGACGCCGTCGACACCGTGCTCGATGTTCACGACGATGCCGGGGTCGGCGCCGATGAACCGGAGCGCGAGCTGCGCGTCGTCCTCGTCGGCCTGCACGCGGTAGGGCATCCGGACGGTGACGAAGGCGGCCTCGCGGCCCTCGGCACGGAGCGACTCGACCGCGAGCTGGGTGAGGCGTCCGGCGAGCGTCGAGTCCTGTCCGCCGCTCACGGCGAGCACGTACCCGCGCGCGCCGGTCGTGGTCAGGTAGTCCCGGAGGAACCCGACCCGGCGGGCGACCTCGTGCTCGGGGTCGATGGTCGGCTGGACGTCGAGGTCCGCGGCGATGGTGGCTTGGAGTTCACGCACCCGACCAGTATCGCGCGCGGGTCCGACGTGCGCCGGGATCCACAGGCAGGCGTCACCTCCCGGAAACGCACCCCACGACGGACGGGAGGCGCGGTGCCAGCCGGCACCGCGCCTCCCGTCCGTCCTGTGGTGGCGTCAGACCTGATCGCCGAGGAAGTCGGCGTACGACGGTTCGTCGTGTTCGGCGCCGACGGGGACCGGGGCCTCGGACGTGCCGCCGATGCGTTCGGCGATGATCTCGGCGACCTCGTCGGGAGACCGGAGTCCGTGGCGGTGCCAGTCGGACGGCATGCGGGCGGTCACGAGTTCATCGCCAGGATCGAGACACCGAAGGGGACGGTGGTGGGGAAGCGCGTGGAGCCGTCGAAGAGTTCGACGAGGACGGAGCAGTGGAGCGTGGTGGCGGTCATCGTGACCAGCCCTTCATCGAGGTGATGCGCACCTCGGATCCGACCGGGCCGTCCCGCTGTGCCAGACCACGTGGAACACGTGGGCATCGTGACGACGGGACCCTGAAGGAGAACCCGGTCCGACCAGCGTAAGACTGATCTCGGATCGCGTCCACGTGGATGCGGATTGCGGCGACCCCGCCGGCGGCGTCCTGCCGTCGCTCCGGGACCCGCGGGCGTCGTCCGACGACCCCCGGCCCGGTCCCGCGGACGTCGCTCGACGCCCGTCGGCCCTCCGCTCGCCCGCGCCGGTAGCGTGGTGGGTCCCGCACGACCACGAGGAGCCACATGCCCCTGTTCGGCCGTCCCAGCGACGCCCCTTCCGACGCCGCCCCGAGCGCGATCGTCCGCCCCTGGACCGACGCCTTCGGACGACTCGCCACCCGCTGCCTGCAGGCGATCGTGGTGTTGATCATCGCGAGCGGGATCATCTACGCCGCCGCCACCCTGAGCGTCGTGACGATCCCCGTGCTCCTCGCGCTCATCATCGCGTCGGCCATGCACCCGGTGGTGTCCTGGCTCCGACGCCACAAGGTCCCCTCGGTGCTCGCCACCCTCGCAGTGCTGCTCGGCGTGCTCGTCGTGCTCGGCCTGGTCGGCTGGCTCATCGTCGTCGCGGTCATCGCGCAGTGGCCCGACCTGCAGAAGTCCGCGATCAGCGGCTTCCAGCAGCTCCAGGAGTCCGTCGACCACCTGCCGTTCGCGATCTCCGACAAGCAGGTCGACCAGGTCGTCGGCGGCGTGCAGGGCTTCCTCACCAGCTCGCAGTTCGGCTCCGGTGCCCTCGCCGGTGCGTCCGCGACCGCGAACTTCCTCACCGGCCTCGTGCTGATGATCGTCGTGCTGTTCTTCTTCCTCAAGGACGGGCCACGCATCTGGGAGTTCCTGCTCCGTCCGTTCACCGGCGCCCGCTACGAGCGCGCCCGCCGCGTGGGTGACCGCGTCGTGCAGACCCTGGGTGGCTACGTCCGCGGGACCGCGAGCGTCGCCGCCGTGGACGCGATCGGCATCGGCGTCGGCCTGGCGATCATCGGCGTGCCCCTCGCGCTGCCCCTCGCGGTCGTCGTGTTCATCACGGCGTTCATCCCGATCGTCGGTGCCACCGCGGCCGGCATCCTCGCGGCGCTCGTCGCCCTCGTCGCGAACGGCCCCGTCGCCGCACTCATCGTCGTCGGCATCGTCGTGCTCGTGAACCAGCTCGAGGGCAACCTGCTCCAGCCGGTGCTCATGGGCAAGACGCTCAAGTTGCACGGCCTGGTCATCCTGATCGGGCTGACCGCCGGCACCGTGCTCGCCGGCATCACGGGCGCGATCATCTCGGTGCCGCTGCTCGCCGCGGCGTGGGGTGCCGTGCAGGTGTGGGACGGTCCGGAGACGCCCGCGCTGATGTGGCGGCAGAAGCGCCCGGAGACGGCCGAGCGGCGGTAGCGCGGGGCGGGGCGGCGCGGACGGCGCGGGGCGGTCCGCGCAGCGGTCCGTCGACGCCGAACGACACCACCGCCGTCGTACGACACCCGCGATGACGCACACGGCCCGCCGCCACGCTCGCGTCCCGACGCCGGCCGCACAGACCGACGCCGAACGACACTGTCGCCGTCGTACGACACCCACGTTGACGCACACGACCCCCCGCACCCGAACACGACGAAGGGGAGCCACCGCACGTCGCGGTGACTCCCCTTCGTCGCGTCAGGCCGAGCGGATCGCTCGGCGTCGCCAGCCGGTCAGTCCGTCCCGGAGTCGAACGCCGCGCCCTCGGACACGGCGTCGGTCGCACGCCCGAGTGCGTCGGCGGCGTCGGTCACCGGGGCTCCCCCGAGGATCTCCTCGGCCTCGCCCGCCTCGAGCTCACCGACGAGCTCGCCGGTCGCACCGCCGATGAGGCCCGCCGCCGCGTACTGCTCGAGCCGCGAGCGCGAGTCCGCGATGTCGAGGTTCCGCATGGTGAGCTGACCGATCCGGTCGTCCGGCCCGAACGCGGCGTCGCCGACGCGCTCCATCGACAGCTTGTCCGGGTGGTAGGACAGCGCCGGACCCGTGGTGTCCAGGATCGTGTAGTCGTCGCCACGGCGCAGGCGCAGCGTGACCTCGCCGGTGACCGCCGAGGCGACCCAGCGCTGCAGCGACTCACGCAGCATGAGCGACTGCGGGTCGAGCCACCGTCCTTCGTACATGAGGCGACCGAGCCGGCGACCTTCGTTGTGGTACGACGCGACGGTGTCCTCGTTGTGGATCGCGTTGAGCAGCCGCTCGTAGGCGATGTGCAGCAGCGCCATGCCCGGCGCCTCGTAGATGCCGCGGCTCTTCGCCTCGATGATGCGGTTCTCGATCTGGTCGCTCGCGCCGAGCCCATGACGGCCACCGATCGCGTTCGCCTCGTAGACGAGGGCGACGGCGTCGGCGTACTCGACGCCGTTGATCGCGACCGGGCGGCCGGCCTCGAAACGGACGCTGACGACCTCGGTCGCGACCTCGACGTCGTCACGCCAGGCGGCGACGCCCATGATCGGCTCGACGATGTCGAGCCCGCTCGACAGCTCCTCGAGGCTCTTCGCCTCGTGCGTGGCGCCCCAGATGTTCGCGTCGGTCGAGTACGCCTTCTCGGTGGAGTCGCGGTACGGGAAGCCACGCGCGACGAGCCACTCGCTCATCTCCTTGCGGCCGCCGAGCTCCTCGACGAACTCGGAGTCGAGCCACGGCTTGTAGACCCGGAGCCGCGGGTTGGCCATCAGGCCGTAGCGGTAGAACCGCTCGATGTCGTTGCCCTTGTAGGTGGAGCCGTCGCCCCAGATGTCGACGCCGTCCTCCTTCATCGCGCGGACGAGCATGGTGCCCGTCACCGCGCGACCGAGCGGCGTCGTGTTGAAGTACGTCTTGCCGCCGGAGCGGATGTGGAACGCGCCGGTCTGCAGCGCGACCAGGCCTTCCTCGACCAGGGCGCTCTTCGCGTCGACCAGTCGGGCGATCTCGGCGCCGTACTCGTGGGCGCGGCCCGGCACGGCGTCGATGTCCGGCTCGTCGTACTGGCCGATGTCGGCCGTGTACGTGCAGGGCACCGCTCCCTTCTCACGCATCCAGGCGACCGCGCAGGAGGTGTCGAGACCTCCGGAGAACGCGATGCCGACTCGTTCGCCGACGGGGAGACTGCTCAGGACCTTGGACACGGGGTCAATCGTACGGGGCGCACGGCCCGCGCAACCGTCCGGCCCGACGGTTGTGGAGAACCCACCGGAGAACCCGCCGATGGCCAGCCGTCGGCCGCCCGGCCCGCACGACCGGGCCGACCGCGACGGCGGGGACGCGCACCCGCTCGACGCGTGGTGCCCCTGGAGGGACTCGAACCCCCAACCGTTTCCTTAGGACGGAACTGCTCTTCCATTGAGCTACAGAGGCTGGTGCACCCCACTCTAGCGGCGCGACGAGACCCGGTACGGCTCCAGGAACGCCCGCACCTCGGCCACGAACAGCTCGGGCACCTCCACCGGTGCGAAGTGCCCACCCCGGTCGAGCTCGTGGTGGAACACGAGGTTCGTCGTCCGCTCGAGCCACTCCCGCGGTGCCCGGACGATGTCGCCCGGGAACACCGAGAACCCGGACGGCACCTCGACCCGCCGGGCCAGCTGCTCCGGCGGGATCGCGGCGTTGGCGTGGTACATCCGCATCGACGACCCGATCGTCGCCGTCGCCCAGTACTCGGTCAGCAGCGCGAGCACCTGGTCCCGCGTGTACACCGACCAGAGGTCACCGTCGCAGTCGCTCCACGCACGGAGCTTCTCGACGATCCATGCTGCGAGCCCGGCGGGTGAGTCGGTGAGCCCGACGGCGGCGGTCTGCGGCTTCGTGCGGTGCAGCATCGCGTACGCGCCCTCGGCCGTCCGCCACCGTGCGGTCTCGTCGACGAACGCCCGTTCCGCCGGCGACAGGTCCGAGGCGTCGAGCCCGGGCCACGCCAACCCGCCGTCGATCCGGTGCACCGCGACGACACGGTCCGGGTGGTCGAGCGCGAGGTACCGCACCACGTGCGTGCCGATGTCGCCGCCGGACGCCGCGAACCGCTCGTACCCGAGGTCGCGCATGAGCGTCGCCCACATCCCCGCGACCTCCCGGGCGTCGAGGACCCGCGGCGGCGCGTCCGAGAAACCGTACCCGGGCATGTCCGGCACGACGACGTCGAACCCCGCCTCGACGAGCATCGGCAGGACGGTCCGGTACCGCCAGCCCGAGTCCGGCCAACCGTGCGCGAGGAGCACCGGGAGCGCGTCCGGCCGACCGGACCGCGCGTGCAGCACGTGCACGCCGATGCCGTCCACCACGACCCGGCGCGAGGGCAGCGCCGCCAGCGCGGCGCGGTGCGCGTCGAAGTCGAAGCCGTCGGCCCAGTACGCGACGAGTTCCCGCAGCTCGTCGACGTCGACGCCGAGCGACCATACCTCCACGCCGGTCGTGTCCGGCCAACGGGTCGCCCGGAGGCGCGCACGCAGGTCCGCGATGGTGGCGTCGTCGATCAGCGGCGTCTCGCTCATGCGGCGCACGCTACGCGGCACCTCCGTCACGGCGCGACCACGGGCGGACGGGAGGCGCGGTGCCGGCCCGCACCGCGCCTCCCGTCCGCCCGCGGCTGCGTCAGCAGCCCCACCCGGCGGTCCGTCAGGCGGCGACCAGGAAGTCGTCCCACTCGGCCTGCGGCCGCTCGATCCCGCGCACGACCCACGAGGCGCCGTGCGGGGCCTTCGGCCGGAACCGGAGTCGCCAGCCCATCTCCTGCGGTGTGCGGTCGCCCTTCGTGTTGTTGCACGCGAGGCAGCAGGCGACGAGGTTCTCCCAGGAGTCCTGTCCCCCGCGCGAGCGCGGCTGCACGTGGTCGATGGTGGTGGCGTGCCGGTCGCAGTACGCGCACCGGTTCGCGTCGCGGCGGAGCACCCCGCGGCGTGACACCGGCACGAGCCGCGCGTGCGGGATGCGCACGTACCGCGTGAGGATGATCACGGACGGACGGTCGAAGGTCGCGGTCGACCCCGTGACCGGGTGGTCGGCGTCGGCGGCGACGATGGCAGCCTTCTGGTTCATGACCAGCACGAGGGCCCGTCGGTCCGAGATCACCGCGAGGGGCTCGTAACCGGCGTTGAGGACGAGAGTGCGCATGGGTTCCCTTCCGACGTGCCTGGACGGCTTCCAGGCGCTGCGGGTGCGTCGGGCCGAGCGACGCCGACGTGGGACCGCGGTCTGCGACCACGCCCGGAACCGCGAAGAGCACCACCCGGATGGGCAGTGCTCTCGTCAGGACAGGGCGTGATGGTGCACGCAGGGGGCGGTCGACCGTATGTCCACGAGCGCGCGCCGACCCGTGGTGCGGGTCGTGCGGATCGCTGACATGAGGTCTCCCGTGGTCGGGCCGGCTTCGGACCGGTGCAGCGTCAGGCTACGTCAGAAACCGGCCCAGCACGAGGGTGTGCGGGCCGGTTTCCGGGAGTGTTCACGGGAACGACACGTCGGTCGTCACCGCGGCGCGTGGTCTGGCGACCGGAGCGCGGGTGCCGTCGTCAGATGCCGAAGCGGACGATGTGGTAGCTGTTCGACCAGATCGGGCGGATCGAGACCGATCCGCCGGGCTTCGGGGCGTCCATGATCATGCCGTTGCCCATGTAGAAGCCGTCGTGCGAGCCGTCGTTGAACACGACGACGTCGCCGGGCTGCGCCTGGGACTCGGGGATCGTCGTGCCCGCAGCGTCCTGCAGCGGGACGGAGTGCGCCAGCTTGATGCCGTACTGCGCGTAGACGTACATGACGTAGCCCGAGCAGTCGAAGCCGGACGGGTCGGCGCCGCCGAAGACGTAGGGCGTGCCGATGTACTGCTTCGCGGTGGCCACGACCGCGGGGAGCGAGAACGGGGTGTTCGCGGCCGATGCGGTCTTCGCGATCTCCGATGCGCTCGGGCCGCTGTACGACTGGTACTGCTTCTGCGTCGCGGCGCGGGCGGCCTGGGTCGCGGCGGCCTGCTGGGCTGCCTCGGCGGCGGCCTTCTGCGCGGCCTGCTGGTCGAGGGTCGACTGCGCGGTGGCGCCGTAGCCGTCACGGTCGGTGCCGGCGAGGGCGACCGCGTCCGACACCGAGAACTGCTGGGCGTCGACGGTGCGGACCTGGCGCTGCGCGGTCGCGGCGTCGGTCCCGGTCTGCTGCGTCGACGCGAACGCCGGGGCGACCGCGACGGTGCCGAACATGCCCGCTGCGACGGTCAGGACGACCGGTGCGAGGAACCGGCGCTTGCGGGCCGAGGCACTCGCCTTCGCGGTCTCCGCGGCACGGGCGGCCTGTGCGGCACGTCGGCCACCGGGGAGCGGGGCGTCACGGACCGGGGTGACCTTGCGCACGGGGGCGGTGGTCTCGCGTGCTGCTCGTCGGGTGAGCGGGGCGGCGGCGACGGGGGCGGCGTTCGCGGTGTTCGTCGGGTTCGCGGGGGTCTGGCCGTCCGCGGCGGAACCGGTCTGCGTCAAGGGTGGTGTCTCCGGCGTCTCGTCATCACGGCCGGTGGCGGGTGACCGCCGGCGTGCAACCCCATCCGTTCGTCATCGTCTCCGATCGAGGCAGGAGACGGGTTCGAGACGTCCTGCCACGGGTCCTGGGCCTCGTGGGCGGCCCGGGACTCGTCGAGTGTACGTGGGCACCGTTACCGTGTCGAGACGAAACGCCCCTCAGGTAACGGTCCGGTGACGAAGCCCTGGTCAGGAGCCTGTGCGTGCCGTTACCTTGTGGGGTTTCTCAGACCCGGCGGTCGCCCTGGGCGCTCAGGACCGCTCGATGTACACGTGCTGCGCGACCTCGGACGGCAGCTCGATGCCCGCGTCCTCGCCCTCGACCCGCACGGCCACGTAGGCACCGGCCCGCTGCACGCTCGCGACCCGGCCGGGCATGACGCCCGCGGTGCGCAGCTGGTGGAGCAGCTCCGGCTCGAACTGGACGGGCTCGCCCAGGCGGCGGACGACCCCGGTCGCGACGGCGTCGGTGCCCTCGGTCGCGGCGACGATGTTCTGCACGCCGTCGAGGAAGCCGCCGGCCTCGGGTCCGCCGATCTCGGCGAGGCCGGGGATCGGGTTGCCGTACGGCGACTCGGTCGGGTTGCCGAGCATCTCGAGCAGGCGGACCTCGACCTGCTCGCTCATGACGTGCTCCCACCGGCAGGCCTCGTCGTGCACGAAGGCCCAGTCGAGGCCGATGACGTCGGACAGCAGGCGTTCGGCGAGACGGTGCTTGCGCATGACGTGGGTGGCGCGGGAGCGACCCTCGGTGGTGAGCTCGAGGTGCCGGTCCCCGGAGACCACGACGAGGCCGTCGCGTTCCATGCGGGCGACGGTCTGCGAGACCGTCGGGCCGGAGTGTCCCAGGCGCTCGGAGATGCGCGCGCGCAGCGGGACGATCCCCTCTTCCTCGAGGTCGAGGATCGTCCGCAGGTACATCTCCGTGGTGTCGACGAGATCGGTCACGGTCCGCCTCTCATGTCTGGGCCCAGCGCGCCCACCCTACTTGTTCGGGGTGACAACGAGGAACGCTCGCGAAGGCGCGTCCACGGGCGCAGCGGGCGTGCTGCTCCGACCGGACGGCTGGGGTGGGATACCGCTCGCTAGGGTTGCTCCATGGCCGACATCGTCATCCCCGCCGAACTCCTCCCCACCGACGGCCGCTTCGGCTGCGGGCCGTCCAAGATCCGTGGCGCACAGCTCGAGTCCCTCGTGACGCGCGGGGCGACGATCCTCGGGACGTCCCACCGCCAGCAGCCCGTCAAGTCCCTCGTCGGCGACGTCCGCCGGGGCCTGGCCGACCTGTTCCAGCTGCCGGACGGCTACGAGGTCGTCCTCGGCAACGGCGGCTCGACCGCGTTCTGGGACGCTGCGGCGTTCGGCCTCGTCGAGCGCCGTGCCCAGCACCTGTCCTTCGGCGAGTTCGGGGCGAAGTTCGCCAAGTCCACCTCGGCCCCGTGGCTCGAGGCCCCGCACGTCATCGAGGCACCCGGCGGCTCGCTGTCCGCACTCGAACCGGTCGAGGGCGTCGACGTCTACGCCTACCCGCACAACGAGACCTCGACGGGCGTCATGGCCCCCGTGGTCCGCGCGGCCGGCGACGACGGCGCCCTGACCGTCGTCGACGCCACGAGCGCCGCGGGCGGAGCGGCCTTCGACGTCAGCGCGACCGACGTCTACTACTTCGCGCCGCAGAAGAACTTCGCCTCCGACGGCGGCCTGTGGCTCGCCCTGTTCTCGCCGGCGGCGCTCGAACGCGTCGAGCGGATCGCTGCCTCGGACCGGTACGTGCCCGAGTTCCTGTCGCTGAAGAACGCCGTCGACAACTCGCGGCTCGACCAGACGCTGAACACCCCGGCGCTCGCGACCCTGCTCATGCTCGACGACCAGGTGTCCTGGATCAACCAGTCCGGCGGCCTCGCGTGGGCGGACACCCGGACGCGGACCTCGTCCTCGACGATCTACGACTGGGCGGACTCGGTCGACTACGCAACGCCGTTCGTCACCGAGCCGTCGCACCGGTCGCAGGTCGTCGCGACGATCGACCTCGACGACTCGATCGACGCGAAGGCCGTCGCCGCCACCCTGCGCGCCAACGGGATCGTCGACACGGAGCCGTACCGGAAGCTCGGCCGCAACCAGCTCCGGGTCGCGACCTTCACGGCCATCGACCCCGACGACGTGGCGAAGCTCGTCCAGGCGATCGACTTCGTCGTGCACGCGCTGCGCGGCTGAGGCGCGACCCGCCACGTGGCCGGGACCGCGCGGCGGTCCGGTCGGTCCGGGACCACGAGACGGACGGGAGGCGCGGTGCCAGCTGGCACCGCGCCTCCCGTCCGTCTCGTGGTGCGCACCAGCTCGTGGTTCGTGGTGCGCTGCAGGTCGCGGTGCGCGTCAGGTCGCGGTGCGCGACCGGTCGCGGTGCGCGTCAGGTCGCGGTGCGCGACCGGTCGCGGTGCGCGTCAGGTCACGGCGCGTGTCGGCCGCGGTGCGCGTCCGGTCGTGTTCGTGGTCGCGGTCCCGCGGTCCCGTGGTCCGGACCGTCGGCCGGGGCGGGTCGTCGACCCGCCCCGGTCGGGGTCAACCGCGGTGGCGGCCCGGCTCGGTCTCGCCGGCGTCGAGCCGGTCGAGCTCCAGGTCGTCGTCCGGCTCGGTCGGACGGACGCGCCGTGCGCGGCGCCGGGCGCCGCGGGAACGCGGCGCGGCCTCCGTGTCGTCGTCGTCCGCGTCGTCCGTCGTGTCCGCGTCGGTCACGTGGCCGAGCGCGACGACCTCGGCGGCCCGGTCGACGTCGACGCCGTCGAGCTCGTCGTCGTCGGACTCGTCGAGGTCGTCCTCGTCGTCGCCGAACTCGTCGTCGTCGTCCGACTCGTCGTCGTCGGCCTCGTCGTCGTCCGGGTCCTCGTAGTCGGCGTCCTCATCAGAGTCGGCGTCGTCGTCCTCGTCGGCGTCCTCGTCGTCCTCGGACTCGCCCTGGGACGCGCGGTACTCCGCCATGCGCTCGGACCACGGCACCCACTCGGGCGCGACGAGCGAGCCGTCACCCGGCATCAGCTCGACCTCGAGCACCGTGGGCTCGTCGCCCTCGACGTGCGCGACAGAGACGGTCCAGCGCCAGCCGGGGTAGCCGGGCATCCGGTTCGAGAACAGGACCGAGACGACCCCGTCGCCCTCGTCGACCGTGCCGACCGGCTGTCCGACGGTGTCCTCGGACGTGACCTCGAGCAGCGCCGTGCGCGCGAGCTCCGTGACGTCGACCATCAGGCGTCCAGCTGGTCTGCGACGTGGCGCAGGATCGCGGCGATGCGCTCGCCGTTCTTCGGGTAGCGCCCGTGGCGGAGGTCGCCGCTGATGCGGTCGAGCTCCTTCACGAGGTCCTCGACGATGACGGCCATGTCGTCGGCGGACCGACGGGACATCTTCGCGAGGGAGGGCTGCTCCTCGAGCATGCGGACGGACAGCGCCTGTGACCCCTTCTTGCCCTGCACGACGCCGTACTCCAGGCGCGTGCCGGCCTTGACCGAGGTGGTGCCGTCCGGCAGCGAGGACGCGTGCAG
This sequence comes from Curtobacterium sp. MCBA15_004, assembly GCF_001865055.2. Taxonomy (NCBI): domain Bacteria; kingdom Bacillati; phylum Actinomycetota; class Actinomycetes; order Micrococcales; family Microbacteriaceae; genus Curtobacterium; species Curtobacterium sp. MCBA15_004. The sequence continues at coordinate 3,189,699 of NZ_CP126266.1, forward strand.
GAACACGGGCTCACCGTCGTCGCCGGTGATGAACCCGAACCCCTTCTGGTCGTCGTAGAACTTGACCTTGCCGGTGGGCATGCGTGGACTCCTCGAGGTCGTGGAACGGCCGTGGTGCGTCGGATATCCTGGGTCGATGGCCAAGCCGACCCGATCGACCGGGAACCCGCGCGATGACGTGCAGCCCCCGGTGACGTTCAATCGTACCGAACGCGTGCTCGGGTTCATGGTCGGGGGGATCTTCATCGCCGCGCTCCTCTGCATCGCAGCGATGATCGTCATGTGGTTGACCGACCCGAGCGCGCAGGGCTCGATGCCGTGGCCGGTCGTCATGGCGGTCCCGCTCATCGGCCTGCCGATCGGCATGGTGCTCGTGTTCGTCCTGCTCGGCCTGACCTGGTCGAAGCGCGCCCGCGAGAACCGGTCGGGACGCTGAGCACCGGCGCCGACCGGAGCCGGGGCCGATGACGACCACCGCAGACCTCGCCGCACGACTGCGCGCGATGCCCGACGACGAGCTCGAACGGCTCGTGGTCGCCCGTCGACTGCCCGCCGCCGTGCTGGCCGACTCCGGTCCGCAGCACGCGACCGACTTCTTCGACCTCGCCGAGGCGCTCCGCAGCGACGACGCGGTCGACGCGGCGCTCGAGCACCTGCCGCGGGCGACGCTCCTCGCCCTCGTGCACGGCGCCGGTGCCGCGGACGCGCTCGCCCCGGCGGTGGCGCTCGGCCTGGCCGACCCCGACGGTGGCGTCAACGACGCGGTCGGTGCCCGACTGGCGGCCCACCCCGACCTCGGCGCCCTGCGCGACGCGCCGGACGCCGACGGCCCGTCCGAGCAGACCGGGGACCCGCGGCAGGGCGCTGCGCCGGACGACGAGCGGGACCGAGCGGCCGGTGCGGAGCAGGCGTTCGCGACGATGACCGTGCTCGCCGAGCTCGTCCGCGCGGTCGACCAGGGAGGCGTCCGCGAACTCGTGAAGGGCGGCATCGGCACCCCGCTCGCGCGGACCCTCGGCGAGCGCGTCGGCGCCGAGGCCGAGGTCGTGTCCGACCGGCTGGCCCTGCTCGCCCGGGTCGGGTACGCCGACCCCGGCGAGGGCGTCTGGACCACCACGGACGACGGGCGGACCTGGCTCACGACGGACTGGCCCGAGCGCTGGACCGGTCTGGTCGGACGCTGGTGGTCCTCGCTCGACCCGGCCGTGCACGACGTCCTCGAGACCGCCGGGGACGACCTGCGCGACCTCGTGTCCGTCGGCCGCTGGCGCTACCCGGCCGGATCCCGCTGGCTCGACGCGACGCTGCTCCAGGTAGCGGGGACGGCGTCGGCGCTCGGGCTCGCGGTCGACGGCACCGTCACCTCGACCGGGCGCGCCGTCGTCGCCGGTGACGCCGGGGCCGCCGCCACCGACCTCCCGCCGACCGTCGACACCGTGTACCTCCAGCACGACCTCACCGTGATCGCGCCCGGTCCGCTGACACCGGCCGACGACGCCGCACTGCGCGTGGTCGCCGACCTCGAGGCGCCCGGGCTCGCCGCCCGGTACCGGGTCTCCGAGGACTCGGTCCGACGGGCCCTCCGCGCCGGACACACGAAGGAGGCGCTGCTCGCCTCGCTCGACCGGCTGTCCGCCACCGGGGTGCCGCAGCCGCTCGCCTACCTGGTCGACCAGGTCGCCGGACGCGACGGCGGCATCGTCGTCGACGTCGATGCCTCCGGGACGGGGGCCGTCGTGCACGGCACCCCGGACCAGCTCGACCTGATCGGCGTCGACGCCGAACTCCGTCAGCTCACGTGGGAGCGCCCGGACCTGACGACCCTCGTCACGCACCACCCGGCGCACGTGGTCCAGGCAGCGCTCGAGGAACAGCGGTACCCTGCCGTGCTGACGGCCGCCGCCCGCCCCGCGACGCGGGTCGCGCCTCCCGTCCGTCGCCGCGCCGCCGGCCGCACGCCGGAGCAGGCGGCGCACGCCCTCGTGGAACGGCTCCGTCTGACCACCCGCCGCGGCGAGGCGGAGCCGGAGCAGGAGTGGCTCGGGCGGCAGATCGACCTGGCGGTGCGTGGACGCACCCCGGTCCGCGTGACGGTGCGGATGCCGGACGGGTCGGAACACCCGTTCTCGATCGTGCCGACGTCGGTCGCGGCGGGGCGGGTGCGCGGACGGGACACCGGCGTGGACGTCGAGCGGACGCTGCCGCTGTCGCTCGTGGTGTCCGTGGAGAGCGAAGCCTGAGCGGGGTGGTCGGTCGGCGGCGTTCCTCCGCAGGCGAACGGTCGGGGCCGCTTCTCCACCGGAGCGCTGCGCACCGCACCCGTTCGCAGCCGCGACGCCTAGGCTGATCCGTCATGAACGGACCGCTGATCGTGCAGAGCGACCGCACCGTGCTCCTCGAGGTCGCACACCCCGACGCCGAGGACGCACGGCACGAACTCGCGGCCTTCGCCGAGCTCGAACGCGCACCCGAGCACGTGCACACGTACCGCATCACCCGCCTCGGGCTCTGGAACGCACGGGCCGCCGGGCACGACGCCGAGTCGATGATCGGCACGCTCGAGCGGTTCGCGAAGTTCCCGGTGCCGCAGAGCGTCACGGTCGACATCCGCGACACCGTCTCGCGCTACGGCCGCCTGGTGATCCGGCGCGAGGAACGCCCCGACGCCCCGGTCATCGCGAACTCCCCGTCCGAGGAACTCGAGCGCCAGCCCGTCCTGCTGCTCACCGCCAAGGACCCGTCCGTGCTCGCCGAGGTCACCCGGTCGAAGCGCATCAAGCCCCTGCTCGGCGACCAGCGATCCCCCAACGAGATCGCCCTGCAGCCCTGGGCGCGGGGACAGGTCAAGCAGGAGCTCGTCAAGCTGGGCTGGCCGGCCGAGGACCTCGCCGGCTACACACCCGGGCAGCCACACCCGATCGACCTCGACACCGCGTCCTGGCACCTCCGGCCCTACCAGGAGCAGGCGGTCGACACCTTCTTCGCCCAGGGGTCCGGCGTCGTCGTGCTGCCCTGTGGCGCCGGCAAGACCCTCGTCGGCGCCGGCGCGATGGCGACCGTCAAGGCCACCACGCTCATCCTCGTGACGAACACGGTCTCGGCCCGGCAGTGGCGTGACGAGCTGCTCCGCCGGACGACCCTGACCGCCGACGACATCGGCGAGTACTCCGGCACCGTCAAGCAGATCCGTCCGGTCACGATCGCGACGTACCAGATCCTCACCGCCCGCCGGAAGGGTGAGTACACGCACCTGTCGCTCCTCGACGCGCTCGACTGGGGCCTCATCGTGTACGACGAGGTCCACCTGCTCCCCGCCCCCGTGTTCAAGCTCACCGCGGACCTGCAGGCGCGCCGCCGCCTGGGGCTCACCGCGACCCTGGTGCGCGAGGACGGACGCGAGAGCGACGTCTTCTCGCTCATCGGGCCGAAGCGGTACGACGCCCCGTGGAAGGAGATCGAGGCGCAGGGCTACATCTCCCCCGCCGCCTGCTACGAGGTCCGCATCGACCTGCCGCACAGCGACCGGCTCGAGTACGCGGCCTCGGGCGACGACGAGCGGTACCGGCTCGCGGCGACGACCCCCGCGAAGACCCCGGTGGTGCGGGAGCTCATCGAGAAGCACCGCGGCGAGCAGATCCTCGTGATCGGGCAGTACATCGACCAGCTCGACGACCTCGCGGCCTCGCTCGACGCCGCCGAGATCACCGGGTCCACGCCCGTCGACGAGCGGGAGCGGTTGTTCCAGGCGTTCCGCGAAGGCTCGATCGACGTGCTCGTCGTGTCGAAGGTCGCGAACTTCTCGGTCGACCTGCCCGACGCGACGGTGGCCATCCAGGTGTCCGGTTCGTTCGGGTCCCGGCAGGAAGAAGCCCAGCGTCTCGGCCGACTCCTCCGCCCGAACAAGGACGGCCTGCCCGCGTCGTTCTACACGCTCGTGACGCGGGACACGGTCGACCAGGACTTCGCGCAGAACCGGCAGCGGTTCCTCGCCGAGCAGGGCTACGCGTACACGATCCTCGACGCCGATCAGGTCGCGACTGCCGCCTAGCCGCCGTACGTGCCGCTCTCAGGAAACCTCTAGGGAACGGTCAGAGGATGGGCGCATGACCGATGGCCCCAAGATCCTGATCGTCGACGACGAACCGAACATCCGCGACCTCCTCACGACCTCGTTGCGTTTCGCCGGGTTCGCCGTCCGCGCGGTCGGCAACGGTGCCCAGGCGATCTCGGCGGTGCTCGAGGAAGAGCCCGACCTGATCATCCTCGACGTCATGCTGCCCGACATGAACGGGTTCGGCGTCACCAAGCGTCTCCGTTCGTCCGGATACACCTCGCCGATCCTCTTCCTCACGGCGAAGGACGACACCGAGGACAAGATCACCGGTCTCACCGTCGGCGGCGACGACTACGTCACGAAGCCGTTCTCGCTCGACGAGATCGTCGCGCGCATCAAGGCCATCCTGCGTCGCACCATGAACGACGAGGAAGACGCGATCATCCGCGCCGGCGAGCTCACGATGGACCAGGACACGCACGAGGTCACGATCGGCGACGCGCAGATCGAGCTGTCGCCCACCGAGTTCAAGCTCCTGCGCTACCTCATGCTCAACCCGAACCGGGTGCTGTCGAAGGCGCAGATCCTCGACCACGTGTGGGAGTACGACTTCAACGGCGACGCCGGCATCGTCGAGTCCTACATCTCGTACCTCCGCCGCAAGCTCGACCAGTACTCGAGCGAGCCGATCATCCAGACCAAGCGCGGGTTCGGCTACATGCTCAAGGCGACGAAGGCTTCGTAGGCCGCCGTCGTCCTCACGGCGCTCGTCCGGTTTCACCGGGCGAGCGCCGTCTACCGTTGGGGCAGCATGCACACGCGAATGAGCCGTTGGTGGGACGGGATCTCCCTCCGCACCAAGATCACCGGGATCACGGTGCTCCTCGTCGCGCTCGGGCTGCTCGTCGCCGGCCTCGGCACCATGACGGTGCTGTCGACCTACCTCATGTCGCAGCTCGACGACAACGTCAAGCAGACGACCGAGCAGCTCGAGGGCCAGAACATCAGCGACGGCGAGCAGTACTGCAAGCTCTCCGTGGTGCTGTCGCAGAGCGCCTACGTCGCGGCGTACGACTCGTCGGGTGAGCAGATCTGCCAGACCCGTGCATCGAGCCGGCCGGACATCCGGTCGCTCGACTTCTCGGCGGCGGCCCGGTCGTCGCAGCGGTTCTCGCTCTACGACAGCCAGCACGACCACGAGTGGCGTGCCCAGGTCATCCCGGCGTCGCTGCAGAACCAGTCGAGCGGCACCGCCGAGACGGGCTACGTGCTCGTCGCCGTGTCCAGCGCCGACACCGACCAGACCATCGCCCGGTTCACCGTGATCTTCCTCGGGTTCGGCATCTCGGTGATCCTGCTCGGCGCCATGCTGACCCGGCTCCTCGTCACGGCGACCTTCGACCCGCTGCGCGACGTCGAGGACACCGCCGCGCGGTTCGCCGCCGGGGACTTCAACCAGCGCCTCGAGGCCGACACCCCGAACACCGAGGTCGGCCGCCTGAACCGCTCGCTCAACGCGATGCTCGAACGCATCGACAGCGCCTTCGAGGACCGCGAGCGGACGATCGCGCAGATGCGACGGTTCGTCGGCGACGCCTCGCACGAGCTCCGCACGCCGCTCGTCTCGCTCCGCGGGTACGCCGAGCTCTACCGGATGGGTGCACTGCGCAAGGAGGAGGACGTCGCCCAGGCGATGGAGCGCATCGAGAAGGAGGCCCAGCGCATGGGGCTCCTCGTGCAGGACCTCCTCCAGCTCGCCCGCATCGACGAGTCGAAGCCGCTCGAGCTCGGGCCGGTCGACCTCGTCGCGATCGCCCGCGACTCCGCGCTCGACACGATGGCGTCGAACCCCGACCGCGAGATCCAGGTGCTCGTCGAGGACGCGGTCACGGGGGTCAGCGTGCCGCAGGCCGTCCGCCCGCCGGCGCCGCAGTCCGACACGGGCGAGGTGCCGCCGACCTCCCCGTCCTCTGCGAACACCACGGGGCCGATCGCGTTCTCGCGGCAGACCCTCGCGCGACTGCGTGCCCGCCGGACCCGTGCGATGGGGGTCGAGGGCGGCGTGCCGTCCGACGACACGTCCCCGCTGCCGACCGTCGTGCTCCCGGCCCGTCCGCCGATCGTCCTCGCCGAGGAGAACAAGGTGCGGCAGGTCATCACGAACCTGATGGGCAACGCGATGCGGTTCACCGCGCACGACGACCCGATCGAGATCGGCATCGGCGTGGACGACGACCGTGGCATGGCGCACATCGACGTGATCGATCACGGCGAGGGCATCCCCCCGCAGCTGCGCGAGAAGATCTTCCAGCGGTTCTGGCGTGCGGACACCTCGCGGGCACGGGACACCGGCGGCTCCGGGCTGGGGCTCGCGATCGTGTCCGGCATCGTGCACGCGCACAACGGCTCGGTCGAGGTCTTCGACACCGAGGGCGGCGGCGCGACCTTCCGCGTCTGGCTCCCGCTCATCCCCCGCGACTACACGCCCACCCCCGCGCCCGCCGCGGCCTGACACGCACCCCGCGCCCGCACCCGCCCCAACCGCGCCGTCGTCCGCCGGGCCGGATCCGTCACGCTCGTCGCACCCGGCCGACAGCTCGTGCGCTGCCGGCGCATCATGCACGGCGTGTCCTGTCCGCTCGTTCGGCGAACGCCAGCCGCAGCCGCTCGAACAGGACCGCCGGGCGAGCAAGATCGACCGCAGTCGCGTGGATCACGAGCCAGCCGTTCACCGTGAACCCGTTCCGCCGCCGTTGGTCGTGCCGGAACGTCTCGCGCTCGCGGTGGTGGTCGCCGTCGTACTCGAGCGCGATCCGGTACTCGGGCCACGCCATGTCGACCCGCCCGAGGAAGCGTCCCTGGGCGTCGTGCGCGTCGGCGTTCAGCTCGGGCTCCGGGAACCCGGCATCGACGACCGCCAGGCGGAGGCGGCTCTCCATGGCCGATTCCGAGCCGACCCGGATCCGCTCCAGCGCGGCGCGGGCGTTCCGCACGCCACGCGCCCCGGGGCGGATCGCCGCTGCGAGGTCATCGAGGGTGGCGAGGCCTCGCTCCCGGCTCACCATGTGGTCGCCGAGCACGACGAGATCCTCCACGGAGAGCATGCCCGCACACTCGAACCAGGCCTGAGCCGGGCTGCTGGTCGGTCCGTACGCGGTCGCTCGGACGGCCCGCGACGGCGAACGGTGTCCGACCACCCCCTGCCGTCGCATCGCGACATCGGCGTCCGACGACACGTGTACCGTCTCGTCCGACGCCATCCGGTGCGGCAACGGCGCACCCCAGATGCGTGCGGCCGTGACGTGGCTGAACCGCTGTCCCTCGCGCAGCACGACCGAGAGCGCTTCGACACGTCCGACGTCTGCTCCCGCTGGAGCCCGGACGCCGTGGACCGGCGAGACGAGGTCCTTCCGGCGGAGGCGCTCCGCGCCGATGCCGGCCCGCAGGGCCGCACCGACGGTGAACGCACTCTGGCGGAAGGGAACGGGGAGCGGGGTGGGGTTCGGCATGCCGATGATCGTCCGTGGAGCGCCGACAACGCCGACCATCCCGAGCCGGGACTGTGGAGGAGGGCGCACCGCGGGCCTCCTGTGGGGGAAGAACCCGGAGCACTGGGCGAGCGGGACATGCCGCACGTGCGGCGCGGTCCGGGCGCGACTCGTCGCACCGGAGCGTCGAACGTGACGAAGACGGCTCGCTCGCGCCCCGCCCCGCGCCCCCGACCCCCGCACACAGAAGGGCCCCGCACGCGCAGCGTGCGGGGCCCTTCTGTCGGACGGACTAGAAGTCCATGCCACCCGAGGGGTCGCCGGCCGGCATGGCCGATGCCTTCTCGGGCTTGTCGGCGACGACGGCCTCGGTCGTGAGGAACAGACCGGCGATCGACGCAGCGTTCTGCAGCGCCGAGCGCGTGACCTTGGCCGGGTCGATGATGCCCGCGGCGACGAGGTCGACGTACTCGCCGGTCGCAGCGTTCAGGCCGTGGCCCGACTCGAGCTCGCGGACCTTGGCGGCGACGACGCCCGGCTCGAGACCGGCGTTCAGCGCGATCTGCTTGAGCGGTGCGTCGATCGCGACGCGGACGATGTTCGCGCCGGTCGCCTCGTCGCCCTGGAGCTCGAGGGTGTCGAGCACGACGGACGCCTGGATGAGGGCGACGCCACCACCGGCGACGATGCCCTCCTCGACGGCGGCCTTCGCGTTGCGGACGGCGTCCTCGATGCGGTGCTTGCGCTCCTTGAGCTCGACCTCGGTCGCCGCACCCGCCTTGATGACGGCGACGCCGCCGGCGAGCTTGGCGAGACGCTCCTGGAGCTTCTCGCGGTCGTAGTCGGAGTCGGTCGCCTCGATCTCGGAGCGGATCTGACGGACGCGGCCCGCGATCTGCTCGTCGTCGCCGGCGCCCTCGATGATGGTCGTCTCGTCCTTGGTGATGATCACCTTGCGGGCCTTGCCCAGCAGGTCGAGGGTCGCGTTCTCGAGCTTGAGACCGACCTCCTCGGAGATGACCTGGCCACCGGTCAGGATCGCGATGTCCTGCAGCATGGCCTTGCGGCGGTCACCGAAGCCCGGGGCCTTGACGGCGACCGACTTGAAGATGCCACGGATCTTGTTCACGACGAGGGTCGCGAGCGCTTCGCCGTCGACGTCCTCGGCGATGATGAGGAGCTGCTTGCCCGCCTGGATCACCTTGTCGACGACCGGGAGCAGGTCCTTGATGTTGGAGATCTTCGAGTTGACGATGAGGATGTACGGGTCCTCGAAGACGGCTTCCTGGCGCTCCGGGTCCGTGACGAAGTACTGCGACAGGTAGCCCTTGTCGAAGCGCATGCCCTCGGTCAGCTCGAGCTCGGTGCCGAAGGTGTTCGACTCCTCGACGGTGACGACACCCTCCTTGCCGACCTTGTCGATCGCCTCGGCGATGAGCGCACCGATGGTGGGGTCGGCGGCCGAGATCGACGCGGTCGCGGCGATCTGGTCCTTGGTCTCGATGTCCTTCGCGTTGGCGAGGAGCTGGTCGGAGACGGCGGCGACGGCCTTCTCGATGCCGCGCTTGAGCGACACGGGGTCGGCACCGGCGGCGACGTTGCGGAGGCCCTCGCGGACGAGCGCCTGGGCGAGCACGGTCGCGGTGGTGGTTCCGTCACCGGCGACGTCGTCGGTCTTCTTGGCGACCTCCTTGACGAGCTCCGCGCCGATCTTCTCGTACGGGTCGTCGAGCTCGATCTCCTTGGCGATGGAGACACCGTCGTTCGTGATCGTGGGGGCGCCCCACTTCTTCTCGAGGACGACGTTGCGGCCGCGCGGGCCGAGCGTCACCTTCACGGCGTCGGCCAGGATGTTGAGGCCGCGCTCGAGGCCGCGACGGGCCTCCTCGTCGAAAGCAATGATCTTTGCCATGTGAGTTTCTCGTCCCTCCCGGACGTCGTGCATGGGGGTCGTGCTGGCACTCAGCGTGAGCGAGTGCCAACGCCGATTCTGGCACTCGCGTTGGTCGAGTGCAACACAGTCGGGAGGCGCGGGCCGACTTCCCAGGACACGTTGCGTCGCGAGCACGCGGACGACACCGGCGCGAGCAGGCGGACGACCCCGGCGTGAGCAGGTGGACGGCCCGGCGCGAGCACGCGGACCACCACCCCGCCACGACGGAACGCGCCGCCCCCGAAGGGACGACGCGTTCCGTGGTGGTGCCGGTTCAGGCGGGGCGGACCGACTCGGCCTGCGGCCCCTTCGAGCCGGTGCCGACGTCGAACGTGACCGCCTGCCCCTCCTCGAGGACCTTGTAGCCCGACATGTCGATCGCCGAGTAGTGCACGAACACGTCCTGGCCCCCTCCATCGACGGTGATGAAGCCGAAGCCCTTCTCGGCGTTGAACCACTTCACGGTTCCGTTGGCCATGATCTCTTGCTCCCTGGTGGTGCCGGTGCGAACGACGGGTCGTCGTTGTTGCGGACGACGAGCCGTCGTCTGGCGATGACTCTTGCGGAAGCCACGCACCAGGGCAAGAGGTGTGACGCTCTTCCGCCTCGATTCACCCAGAACGCAACGCGCCGGAAACACGGCGGTCACGAACCGGGCCGTCGAGGCCGCTCAGCCGCGGTAGTCGGCACCCAGGACGACGGACACCCCGGCGTTCGGGAACGCGTCGGACTGCTGCACCGCGGTCACCCCGAGCGTCTTCGCGATGCCGCGTGCCACCGCGGCCTGCGACTCCTCCTGGTAGTAGACGATCGTCGACGCCGTACCGGTCGTGCCGGCGTCACCCGTCGAGGCGACCTTCCACCCGGCGCCCCGCAGCGCCGTGGCACCGCGGGCCGCGAGACCGCCGGTCGACGTGCCGTTCAGGACGACGACCTTGGTCGTCCCCTGTGCGGCGGGCTCCGCGGCCTCGGGCTCCTGGGAGGCGGACTCCGAGGGCGACTCGGACGGCGACGCCTCCGAGCTCGCGGGGGCGGAGGACGACGCGGCCGGGGCCGGCGACGAGGTCGAGCCGCCGAAGGAGTAGCTGCCGTTCACGAGCGCGAGCGCCAGCACCCCGAGGAGCACGAGCACGCCGGTCGCGAGCGCCGCCCACGCGAAGGCGATCCACCCGCGTCCACGTCGCTGGGCGCCGCGGTGGGCGCCGACACGGGGTCCGTCGTGGACCTCGTCGAAGCGGTCTCGCGGGAATCTCTGGCTCATCGTTCCTCTTCACGGGGATCGGGCGTCGTGGCGGCGGCGACGAAGGACCGCGTGGCCCGCGCACGGGTGCGCGCGTGCCGGAGCCGCTGCAGGCGTCCGACCAGCTGCGGGTCGTACGCGAGGGCTGCGGGGTGGTCGATCACGCGGTTGAGCACCTGGTAGTAGCGCGCCGGCGACATGTCGAACTCGACCCGGATCTCCGCTTCCTTCGTGCGGTCGTGCCGTGCCCGGTCGTGCTCGAACGCGAGCACGTGCTTGTCGAGCTCGCTGAGCTCGTCGGCGGGGAGGGCGGTCACGGCACTTCCGATCACGGTCGGGCAACGGGTCTCGCACATCGTAGGGGTGACCGGCGCGCCGACCCTGGCACCACCCTGGACTGTCGCGGAGGCTGCGTTCAGGCACCGGGTGGGCGGAACCACCGCACGCGGACGCCGAACGGGTCGGAGACACCCAGCGCGACGCCGTCGAGCGAGAGGGTCGCGAAGGCGTCGGGGTCCTCCGGGTCGACGTCGTGCGGCAGCGTCGCCGCCACCCCGTCGAGGATCCCGGTGCGTTCGAGCGCCACCCAGTGCACGCCGCGCTCCCGGAGCCGGTCGACCACCCGCTGCCGACCCGCGCCCGGGACGTACACGAGGGTCCCGGTGGTCAGCACCACCGGTTCACAGCCGTCCGGCAGGGCGTCCAGTGCGCGGTCCAGGTCACCGGGCAGCGTGCCCCGGACCCGGACGGGAGGCACGGCGAGCGCCGCGCGGGCCGCCTCGCGCATCAGGGCGGTCCGGTCCGTCGCCTCGGGCGGGACGGCCTCGACGAGCCGGTCGAACGCGTGCGGCTCCGCGAGGTCGATCGGGTTCGGGTCGAGTGCGACCCGTGCGCCGATGCGGATCGGGGTCGACCGCGGGGCGGGCACGGCACCGGAGACCGTCACGGTGAGGTGCACCGCGGGGTCGGCGACGGCGGTGTGCGCGCGGACCGGTGCGCCCGGCTCCCCCGCACCGTCCAGGACGCGGTGGTCGAGCGTGACGCGGTCCGGGATCGAGCACAGGCCCGCCGCGGCCCCCGCGTCGACGAGCCCGAGCGGTCGCGCGGACGCGGCGGCGAGCGCCTGGAGGACCGGGACGACGGGACCGAGCCGCCGCGGGTCGTTGGCCTGCACCGTGGCGGTGGTGAGGGCCGCGACGAACGCGTGGCGGGCCTCCCGTCCGAGCGCGCGCAGCGCACCGGGGTCCGACGGGGCGGCGCCGAGCCGCCGCGCGACCGCGAAGACGAGCTCCGGCTGCCGCTGCTGCGGCGGGACCGCGTCGAGCAGCGCGACGAGCGCGTCGTCCACCGACCGCGCCCAGGCGGCGTAGGACGGCGAGGTGCCGGCGATCCGGTCGGCGTACGCGGCGAACCGCTCGCGGGTGCCCGTGCTGCTGCTCGTGCCGGTGCTGCTGCTGGTCCCGTTCACGGGCGGTGCATCCCGACGTGACGGATGCCGGCCTCGTCGTAGGGCGTCCCGAACCGACGGAAGCCGTGCCGCTCGTAGAGACCGGCCACGTACTCCTGGGCGTGCAGCACGAACGGCTCGTGCCCGTGCTCGGCGAGGACCGCGGCGACCAGGCTGCCCGCGATGCCCCGACCGCGGTGGTCGGGGTGCGTGGCGACGCGGCCGATCACCCACGCGGGCGGAGCCGACCCGTCCGGGTGCTGCTCGTCGACCGCGGGCCGGACCAGGCGGAGGTAGCCGAGCACCTCGTGCCCCTCCGCACCGGCGTCCGCTCCGAACCACCAGTGCTCGGTGTCCGCAGCGCGGTCACGCCCGTCGAGGTCCTCGGCGGTGACCCGCTGCTCGAGCGCGAAGACCCGGTTCCGGAGCCGCACGATCCCGTACAGTTCGTCCGTCGTCAGGCGGCTCCAGTGGGCGCGGCGTACGGAATGCTCGGACACCGTCGCGAGTTTACTGAGGTGGTCGCCAGGACCCACGACGGCGACCGGAACGAGGAGGAACACATGGCGTACAACGTCGACAAGTCCGATGCCCAGTGGCGCGAGGAGCTCTCCCCGGACCAGTACGCCGTCCTCCGGCAGGCCGGGACCGAGCGTCCGTGGACGGGCGAGCTGCTCGACGAGGAGCGCGCCGGCGTCTACACGTGTGCGGCGTGCGGCGCGGAGCTGTTCCAGAGCGGCACGAAGTTCGACTCCGGCTGCGGCTGGCCGTCGTTCTACGAGTCGGTCCGCCCGGAGGCCGTGCAGCTCATCGAGGACAAGTCCCTCGGCATGGTCCGCACCGAGGTGCGCTGCGCGAACTGCGGCGGCCACCTGGGCCACGTCTTCCCGGACGGCTTCGGCACCCCGACCGGTGACCGCTACTGCATGAACTCGATCTCGCTGAACTTCTCGGCTGCGGAGTGACCCCGGACGTGCCCCGGTAGAGTGGGCGCGTCAGCCGGCATGGCGCAATTGGTAGCGCACCGTACTTGTAATACGGGGGTTGCGGGTTCGAGTCCCGCTGCCGGCCCCAGATCAGGGCTTCCTGTGTAGCCCAAGGTGTAGCCGTCGGTCGTGCCACCCTACATCGGGGGCACTTGAGCCCCCGCGGCGCTCGCCGCGATGCGCCGGCCGCCCGGCCCGCGTGTCGGCTTCGTCAGTGCTCGCACGTACCGTGTCCGGGTGAGCGAGCACCGGTGGGCCCCACCCGAACACCAGGACGTCCCGATCTACGCCGCCGAGTCCCTCCCCCTCGACGCCATCGGCGACCCCGAGACCGTCGACCCACCCCAACCCGTCACCGTCCACGACCTCACCTTCGAGGAGATCGGAGCGCTCGCCGAGGTGAAGGCGTTCGCGGTCGCCCGGTCTGACGTCGCCGTGTTCGTGGAGATCGCCTGGCAGGGCCGGTTGCAGCGTGCCTGGGTGCCGCGCGACACCGTCACCGTCCGCAAGCTCAAGCCGCGCGCCTGATGGCCGGCCGGCGGCGCGACCTGTGGCGGCTCGTCGACGCGTACTCGCTGCCCGAGGCAGCGCGCGGCGGTCCCGAGGTCGACCTCCCACAGCCGGACCCTGTGCTGGCCTGGGTGCAGTTCGCCGACCGGCTCCTCGAGGTCGAGGGTCGCGTGCTCGCGTACACGGAGCGCGCGGTGCTCGTCGAGTGGGGCCACGGGCAGGGCGCTGACGCCGCGTGGGTGTGGCGCGACGCTGTCCGGCCGCGAGCAGCGAGCCCGATTTAGTACGGTGCGCGGGACCCGTCGCCGTGTCAGCATCGGGGGCATGAAGGTACCCACGTACGTACGAGTCGTTCCCGCTGGCCCTGGAATCTGGGAGGTGACGCACGACTACGTAGGTCCTGGGTGGCACAGCGGGCAGTGGTTCGACTCGATCGAAGGCGCGGAGCAGCATGCCGCGGACGTCCGCGCCGAGTTCGAGCCGCCGTCGCGTTGGGAGCTCTGACCCCCGTGAACGACGAATAGCGCCCCGCCACCCTCGGATGAGGGGGCGGGGCGCATCGTGAGCGTCGCTTAGGATCAGCAGATCATGGGGAACGGATTCGTAGCCTGGTTCAGCCGGTCGTACAAGGGCATCATCGTCGTGTTGCTCGCCATCATGGCCGCCGCGCTCGTCGCGCTCGCCATGCAGCACGTGAGCTCCTCGCAAGCCGCCTCCGGTCGAGCACCCCGCCCCGCCCCAACGTTCTCATCCACCGCCACCGTCGAGCGCTTCGCGGTGGTCGGGGACAGCGTCACCGCAGCGAACAGCCCCGACATCGACAACGGCCAGGCAGGCGACGCATCCTGGGCCTACTACGCGAACCGAGACGGAGCACGCCTCGTCGGCGGTTGGGCGCTCGGAGGAGCCACCACCGAAGCCATGAACGCCGCGGTGAAGCCCTACCAGGCAGACACTCTCGTGATCCTCGCCGGGACGAACGACAGCGGACAGGGCGTGCCTTTCGACACGACCGCGGCGAACCTCCGCAGCATCGTCGACAAGGCCGGAATTGACCGCGTCATCGTGTCCTCGATCCCGCCGCGGAACGCCGCTCCCGCGACGGCCGCCGCCTACAACACGAAGCTCAAGCAGCTCTCCGAGAGCGCGGGTTGGACGTTCGTCGACGCTGCCGCTGCGCTCCGCGAAGGAGACACCTACCGCGACGGATTCACCGCCGATGGCATCCACCCCACCGCCGAGGGCGCGAAGGCCCTCGGCGGTGCACTGCACGACGCCATCGTCAACTGACGACGGGCACTACCCTGAACCCGAACTCCGCGACGTCCATCGGTCCCGACGTCACGGTGTACACCTGCGCGGCGGTCACCCCGGTCGGCACGACGAACCGCATGCTCACGAGCTGCCAGTCGGGCTGCGCGGCGACCACCGAGTCCAGCGGCTTCGCCTTGTAGTTGATCCCCGAACCGGTCAGGGCGATCTCGATGCCGTGCGACAGCGCGCTCGATGACCTCACGAGCGCCGTGAATTCCACGGTGCTCCCCGCCGTCACGGGCTGTGACGGCGTCACGTACATGATGTTCGAGCCGCCGGCCGAGTTGGGCTGGAAACGGTACGCGTTTCCGCGGACAGCGGGGTCAGTGAACACGCCCGCGTCCTTCGCCGGTACCGCATTGGTGCCGGTCGCGAACCCGGTCGGAGCGACAGCCCGGTTCGTGATCTCCGGTGTGCCGGTGCTCGAGACGAACGAACCGTCGTCGGTGAAGGACGTCGCGCTGTTCGCGGTCTCGTTGATGAGGAACCAGTTCGAGTCCGCGGGGCCCTTGCGGTACACGCGGTAGCAACGGTTCGCGACGTTCGTCCAGGTGAGGACGATTTGACCTGCCGCCGAGAGCGTTGCAGATGCGGCGGCGGACGGTGTGGACTCGCCGTAGACGGACACCGTGGAGACCTTGTAGGAGTATGCCCCCGCGGCGAGCGCCCCGGTCCCGGCCGTCGCCGCGGCTGACGGTGATGGTGCCGAGGACGCCGATCCGAGCGTCGTCATGAATCCGTTCGGCAGCAGGTCGGCTCCGTTGAATGCTGCTCGAGCGACCACAGGAGCCCCGTACTCGTCTGCGAGGGCCGCCCAGGCGAACGCCCCGATGATGCCTGTCGCGCCGCCGGCCACGGGATGCGTGAGGTCGCCCGACACCCACGCTGCCGGCCATCCGCCGGTCGCGGGGTCAGCGAGCCGGTCGAACGGGATCAGGCGGATCCGGTTCACCCTGCAGTACTCGCGGAGCCAGTTGTTCCAGGCCTCGCCTGTTGCCGCGCGGCCCGCCGGAACGCTCTCCCCGTTCGGGTAGATCGTGCCCAGCACGGGCACAGCGCCGATGCCGCGCACCTTCGCGACGAGCGCCTTGATGTTCGCCTGCCACGTTGCGATCGCGACACCCTGACCGACGTCGTTCGTGCCCCCGACGATCACGACGACGGACGGGGCGTACGGCGTGACGTCGGTGTCGAACCGGGCCAGCATGCCGGCGGTGGTGTTGCCGCCGACGCCTGCGTTCCGTGCGATGCGGATCCGCCCTTGCGAGGCGAGCATCATGTGCGTCGGCCAGGCGCGGCCCTGGTTCTGGATGCCGGTACCTTCGGTCGACACTGCGCCGATGGTGATCGAGTCCCCGAGGAAGGCGGTGCTGTGGCTAAGCAGCGAGCGTTCCGCAAGGAGACCCGTAGAGGCACCAACGGCTGCGCCCTCGGGCGTTTCCGGGTCAGCGATGTTCGCTGCGATCCGCTGCCGCTCAGCAAGCGGGAGCTGGTGAGATTCAGAGTCGACTAGGGGGATCTGGGGTGTACCCATCAGGAGCCTTTCTCGGAGGGCGGTTCAGCGACGCTTGCGGCCGATTCGGACGGTGACTTCCGGACCTCGGCGGCGTTCGATGAGGAGGACGGTGAGCTGGAGAGCCTGGACGAGTGCGATGGCCGTGTAGAGGGTCAGGGCGAGCCAGCCGAGACCGTCGCCGGAGCTCGGTGCGGGGTTCGTGTTGAGCGAGGCGACGATGCGGCGCAGGGATGCGAAGAGCACGACCGCGGGCAGGGAGCCGAAGTTCAGGAAGAACGACACCCCGAGCAGCGATCGGTACCACGG
Organism: Curtobacterium sp. MCBA15_004; assembly: GCF_001865055.2. Classification (NCBI taxonomy): domain Bacteria; kingdom Bacillati; phylum Actinomycetota; class Actinomycetes; order Micrococcales; family Microbacteriaceae; genus Curtobacterium; species Curtobacterium sp. MCBA15_004. The sequence goes on from NZ_CP126266.1 coordinate 3,206,493, forward strand.
CGAGCCGAACCCGTAGATCGCGAACGTCAGCAGCGCGAGCGCCGCGGCGATGTAGGCCGGCAGGTTGGCCCAGGTGTTGAGGACCGCGTCCATCAGTGTTCTCCTCGTACGATGCGGCGCACCTTGTCGGTGTAGTGGTTCTGCTGGCGGCTCTCACGGATCGCGGCGAGGGGGCCGGTCCGGACGTAGTCGAGGAGGGCGTCGATCCGCTTCGAGGCGGAGCGTGCTTCCTCGCGGGCGCGGCGGGCCTCTTCCCGCCCGGCGGTCTGCTCGTTCATGGGGTGGTCTCCGCAGCTGCGTCGATGGATCCCAGCAGGTGTGTGGTGAGTCCGCCAACTTCGACGGCGAACTCGCGGTAGCCCTCTTCCGCCTTCTCGCGGGCGTCGCGTTCTTCGGCGGCGGTCTGCTTCCACTCGTCGCGGGAGGCGGTCATCGCGGCGTAGCGGTCGTCCTTCTCGCGGAGGACGGCGGCGTGGTAGGTCTGCAGGTCTTCGATGCGGGCGCGGTGATCGGCGATCGTGAGGATGCGCCTGGTCGCGAACAGGGCGACGATCAGTGCGAGCCCGGAGCCCTGGATGATGTCGGACACGGACAGGGTGCCGGACACCCAGCTCCAGAAGCCGTCGGGGGTGGTGTCGGGGGTGGACACGGTCGATGCGAGGAGCCAGTGCATGAGGCCCACCCCCGGGGAGTTCGTCACGGATCAGGACCTCAGCTGGCGGGCACGTTCGCGGGTTCGGTGCGGAGGATCGCGGGGTCACCGTCGGACACCTTGCGCGGGTCGACGACAGTGACCGTCGACAGGACGCTCGAGCTTGTGGTGATCGCGGCTACCTTCGCGGCGTCGACGCGGATCTGCACGCCGACCTCCGTCGCGACCGCCTTGAGCGCGGCGGTGAGGAACAGGATCAGCGTCGCCGTGGTGAAGTGTCCGTCGGGGATCGTCGCGATCAGCGCGGACGCGATCGCGCCGACGATCGCGGCTCCGGTCTTCCATCGGCCCGCCCACCGACCGTCGACGAGCGGCAGCCAGAACGCGGCTCCGGTCGTCGCGACGAGGATGACGAGCTGCAGGATGGTCTGCCAGCCGAGCAGGGCGGCTCCGGATGCGCGGGCGGCGTCGAGGACGCCGAGGATCGCGATGCCGAGCGGGAGCAGGGCGGTGGTGTAGCGCTGGAACATGGCAGGCCTCCTAGGCGTGCAGGGCCGCGCCGAACGCGGCCAGGTTGTCGGTGAGGGAGACGGTGGTGTCGTAGCCGCGCTTGCCGAGCTTCCACACCTGCGCCGCGAGTCCCTCCGCGGTCAGCGGGACGAGGAGCACCCGGTTGAACGAGAGGTAGACGGTGCCGTCACCGTGAGCGTCCTTCACGAGCTCGTACGTGTCCGGGCGGGCCGAGACGTCGATGCCGAACGCGGTGAGGCTGCGCACGACCTGCACCTGTGCGGCAGCCTCGCCGAACTGCTTCCCGACCCAGTACGCGACGTCCGCGAAGTCCGCCGCCGACAGGGGACGGCGCTCCATCCGGTCCCGGGCCATCCACACCGTGCCGGACGTGTCCCCGTCCTGCTTGACGAGCTCGATGATGGGCATGTCGTCCTCCTGGACGCTCGAGGCCGCCGGGCGGCCGGTGATGGTGTTCGTGATCGCCCCGGACGAGGCGGCCGGGCGCACGAGCGCCGCGGTGAGGGTGACGCGCTTCGTGACGCGGGCGGCGGCCCACTCCTGGTGCCAGGGCTCCCCGAAGCCGGTACCGGTGTTCTTCCACCCGTACTTCGCGGACACGCGAACCCACACCTCGTGGTTGCTCGAGGTGAACGACGTGTCGATGCCGGACCAGAGGTCGACCGCGACCGCGCTCCCGTGCGGGCTCGTGCCCGGCACCGCGGCGGTCGCGGCCCCGGCGTTCTTCGCCCACCGCTTGCCGTTCCACCAGACGCCGCCGGAGGAGACGACGTGGTAGCGGGCGTTGAAGTAGTCGATCTGCGTCGCGAGCGGTCGGTACCCCTCGGCGAGGACGAGCCGCTGCCCGGTCTCCTGCCGGAACTCCGCCGCCGAGGCGAGGAGGTACGGCAGCACCGCGACGGCGACGCGCTGCACCCCGATCGTGGTGATGTCCGCGGTGTTCGGGACAATGACGAGCTCGGCGCTGGTCAGTTGACCGTTGGCGCTCATGGCTGCTCCTTCCCCGGCAGGCCGAGGTGCTGCTCGATGGTGGACAGGCGCGCTTCTTGGGCCTGGATGACGGGCAGCAGCGCGAGGGCGAGCAGCTCGTAGTGCACGCCGGCGAGCGCGCCGGTTTCGTCGCGGAAGATGAACTCTTCGAGGCCGAGTTCGTCGAGGTCGTCGGCGATGACACCGAGCATGGTGGCGACTTGGTAGTCGTCGTCGTGGTCGGGGTCGTCTTCTGGGAGTGCTGCTCGGCGGTCGCGTTCGGTGAACTCGGCCTTGTACTGGTAGAGAGAGGGGACGATGCGGAGGAGCACGTCGGTGTCGGGCTGCCAGGGGCGGATGTTGGTCTTCACGGCTCGGGGTGATGGGGAGAAGCCGAAGTTCCCGCCGGCGTCGATGTAGACGGCCTTGTAGGAGGAGGTCAGCTGTCGGCCGTAGACGCCGGTGGAGTTGAGTGCGGAGGGGAAGGTGCCGGCGTCGCCGGTCACTGCTCCTGTCGCGGTGACGCCACCGCTGACTTCGAGGTCGCCACCGACGGTGAAGCCGCTGGCGGTGGTGCCGCCGGCGGTGATGTCGGACGCTGCGTGCTTGTGTCCGAGGGGCGAGTACGTCGCCGTCGCGTCGGTCTTGAGCAGGTACGAGCCGAGGAGTGCGGTGATGCGGTCCGCGGAGCCCTGCACGATCGGGATGACGGTCGGGACGATGCTGGCGACGAACTCGCGGATCGCGGCGCGCACCGGGGCGGTGAGGGTGAGTCCGAGGTTCTGCTCGTCGGACTGCGGGGACCGGAACGGCATGCGGGCTCCTTACTGCGCGATGATCGGCGCGATGAGGTCGACGTCGGCGAGGGTGAGCTCCCAGCCGACGGCGCGGGCGGTGCCGCGGAAGCCGTTCGAGAACCGGGGGGTGGTGATGTCCCACCCGATCGTGTCGCCGATCGACCAGTCGACGCCGAGCCGTGGTGCGTCCTCGACGTCGGCGGTGAGGGTCAGCGCGTTCACGCCGCCGCCGATGATCGCCGCCTCACTGGTTGCGTGCTGCTGCAACGTCGCGACGTCGGTGATCGACGTGGACGGGGTGAACCGCCACTCGAGCGTGGGCCGTGACGAGTCCGCGACGACGACGTGTGTCGACTGGGGTCGGCTGTCGGCGCTGGCGGTGGAGGTGGCGAGGATGTCGGTCGCGCCGCCCTGGGCGGTCCAGTCCTCCGAGTAGGTGAACTCGGTGAGGTTCCCCGGCATGTCGAACGTGGCGGCAGGGGCGAGCCCAGCGAGCGGGTCGACGCCGATGCGGGCCCCGACCTGCAGCACGGGCGTGATGAAACGCTGGCCGCCGACGTACTTCGACTCCCACGTCACCGTCCACTCCGGACCACCGATGACGCCCATGATCTCGGTCAGGACCGAGTAGACCGTCTTGTCGCTGATGTCGGTGTAGGTCCGGTCGCGCAGCGCCCCGGGGCCCCCGTCGAGGTTCAGCACCCGGAACGGGATGCCACCGTTGCTGCCGGCGGCGACGTACGCGGCGACGATCGCTGCGACGATCGCGTTCTGCCCGGTCTGGGTGAATGTCTTGTCGCCGATGAACCGTCGATCGAAGTACGCCTCGAGGGAGACGAGGTTCTGCAGGGAGAGCATCGGCGTCTCGTCGGCGACGCGCTTGCCGATGAGGTACCCCTGCACGGGCTGGTCGGTGACGTCGTCGAGGAGAACGAGGTAGGACGCGCCGCCCTGGGTGGCCCGCTCCCAGTTCTCCGGCGACGCGTTGTCCGGGCCCGGGTACGGCAGTGCCGCGGAGGTGGTGGTGAACGCGCCGATCGACGCGGACACCTTCCCGCAGCTCAGGTCCGGCAGGTCCGCGATGACGAGGCCCGTGCGCGCTTCGCAGGCGACCCACGTGTACGCCATCAGCCGCCGATCTTCGTGATCGTGATGATGCTGGTGAAGTTCGGGATGCCGCCGCCCTGCTTGAAGTAGACCGGCGAGAGCGTCGCAGTCGCGCCGGGGGGCACCACGAACGTCGCTGCGGTGTTGCCGGAGTCCTCCCCCGGGCCGAACGAGTTCCGGCCGATGTTGACGCCGCCCGCGCCCGAGAGTGTGAGGTTCAGCTGGATGAACGAGTCACGTCCAGACCCGGGGGTCGTCGTCGGCGAGTGCGTGCCCGACGCGGAAGCGACGTAGGTCCCGCTGGTGAGCGTGAACGCCGACCCCGCCACGGTGGCGAAGTCGTTGTTCACCGTCTGCGCTGCGACTGGGGTGATCGTTCCGATGCCGTACGGGCCGCCATCCGGGACGCCTGCGGAGAGGGTCGTGTAGGTCGCGGCGCGGGACTCCCCCGCGCCGGCGACCCACTTCTTCGTCCCCGACACGGTGCGCACCTCGAAGGTCTGCTCGGTGGCGAGGACGACGGCGCGCTGCCGCGGCGGGAACAACGCGGCGAGAGCGTCGGTCAGGTCGGCGAGCTGGTTCACAACGAGGGTGCCACCGGCGGCCAGGCAGTACGGCGCGACCCACGTCACGGTCGGGTTACCACCTCCGGACTTCGGGACGTTGACGCGTGCGATGGGGAACGAGCGCCCCGGAGCCGCAACGGAGGAACCGCTGTCGCCGGGGGCGAGCGGAGTCGACGCCGGCGCACCCTGGGTGTAGACGAACTGCACCTGCGGCACCGCGGAACCGTCGCTCTCGGACGGGTCAGACACCTGCACCGAGACCAGGTCGACCCGCGGGTTCGACTGGTCCTGGGTGAGGCCGGTCTTCACGGCGACGGCCGAGTCGGACGAGTACTCGTACCCGCCGGCCTCGGCGGCCGTCTGCGCGTCGATCGCGCCCGCATGCGGGGCGACCGTGACCGTGTTGTTCCCGACGGTCACCGTCGAGGTCGGGGTGCCGGGCCGGACACCGGAGTACAGCCCCAGCGGACGAGCGGCCGTCGCACCGCCGAGGGGAACGCCGACGCTCGTCTGCCGGAGGCCGCGACCCGCGACCGCCGGGACGCCGTTGGTCGCGTTCGCGGGCCAGATGGTGATCGCCACGAGGCGCTCCTATCTCCACGCCGGGGTGCCGGCGACGGTCAGTTGGGACGCCGCGTTGTACTGCGCGGCGGTGAAGGCGAAGGTGTTGGGTCCCGGGTCGAAGCCGAACCACCCGCGAGAGGTGATGTAGCCGGCACGCGAGGACTGGCCGTTGGCGTAGACCTGTCGCTTCTCCATGTCGATGTCGAGCCACTCGCCGGCGGCCAGCACGAGCGAGCTCGAGAACACGAGCCGATCGCCGGTACCGACGTGCGTCACGACTGGGCCGGTGCAGGGCCCGTCGATGCGAAGCCGAAGCGGGCCGGTGTCGTTGCCAGGGTTGGTCAGCGACACTTGCCCGGTGACGGTGACGGCGTCGATCGTGAGACCGGCGGGCGAGATGACGAGCCCGGTCGCCGTAGTGGGAACGGCGAGGTAGGTCGCGGTCGCCGGCGTGCCGTCTGCGTTCTGGAGGTCGTAGTACGCCGGATCGGAGGTCGGGCTGATCCTGAGTCCTGCGCTCATGGCTGCGGCCTGCGCCTGATCGGGCGAGGCGTAGTCCGCCGTGGCCGGGCCGGCGCTGTTGATGATGAGCCCGCCGGTGGTGGATGGCAGACGCGTCCGGTTGGAGACATCAGCGCCGAACTTCCGCCAGTCCGCACCGATCAGCTGGATCGAGTAGGTCGCGATCGTCGGCATCAGGTGCTTCGTGATGACGTCGTCGGACTGCCGCAGCCACGCGTATCGCGTGCGGCTCGCTTCGGTGACGAACAGCTGCGAGTCGGAGAGCGTCACTGCGGCGTTGAGTCGGTCGATCGCGTCGGAGAGGAGGTCCGCGGTAGGGGCGAAGATGCGACCCGAGAGCGACACGGACCGACCCGTCGCGAATGGGGTGCCGAGCAGCGAGCCGGACCGGCGGGCGCGCTGCGTCGCCCGGGTGGTCGACGATGTCGCCGACCACCCGTCGAGCGCCTGCAGTGACCAGTCGACGCCGTACTGGTCGATCCCTCCGAACACGATGCCGTTGAGACTCGCGGTCACCTGGTCGGGGAGGATCGGCATGGTCACGCTCCTAGTGCGTTGAGGCGGCGCACGACGGACATGGCCGCGGCGGTGGGGTCAGGGCTGACGATGTTGTTCTGCACGGTCCCGATGCGGGGCCCCACCTCCGTGGCCTGCGGGGGCGCGGCGAACCGCTGCACCTGCGGTGCGTACGAGACGGCCCCGCCGACGGCGTAGCGGGGAGCCTGCCCGCGCTGGATCGCCGCACGGAGGCCGTAGACCGCCGCCTGGCCGCCGAGCTTCTGCACGTCGCTCGCGGTGAGGACGTGCTCGCCGTTCGACAGCCACGCCGGGATCGAGTCCGACGTGCCGGTGCCGGGACCGTGGATCGCGCCGCCGGCAGCCTTCATGACGCCGAGGCCGTTGCCGGGCGTGCCGTCTCCGACGTTCACCCGGTTCGTGGTGATCGTGATCCGCTTCTCGTTCGGGATCGCGTTCAGGGTGTCGAGGACCGACTGCACACCGCGGCGAGCGACGTCGGTGGCTGCGTTGACCTGGGTCTGCCTGTCGGCCGGGAGCGCGTTGAGCTTCGCCTGGTACTCGGTGACCTTCTGGCCCGCCTGCGGCGCGGAGTTGGTGAAGTTGGTCGCCCACTGCTGCGGGGTGCCCATCACCTTGTTCGCGTAGTCCTCGGCTGCCTGCCCGGTGATGCCGTACGCGCCGAGCGCGTTGATCAGAGCCTGACGCCCCTCGGCGAGCTTGGCGGTCGCGACGTCCTGCGAGCCGGACTGCTCGAAGAGGGCCGCGGCGGAGGTCTTCGCGGCGGAGGCGATGCCGTCGATCGCTCCGGACGCGTTGCGGCCGGCCTCGGAGCCGAGGTCGAAGCTGGTCCTCGCCGCGTCGACCGCGCCCGTGTTCTCCTTCACGGAGGCAGTCGCGTCGTCGATCGCCTGCTGGAACTGCCGCTCGGCGTCGTTGACGTCGAGCTGCCCCTTGCCGAAGTTGCGGATCGCGTCGGCGAGGGAGCCGATGTCCTGCGTGCCCTGCTGCGCCTTGCCGGAGAGCTCGGCGAGCTTCTTCTGCTGCTCGTCGGTTGCTTCGGACATCAGCTTCGTCGCGAGCGCGCCCTTGCCCTGGGCGAGGTTGTAGAGCTCCTGGTCGGAGAGGTTCTTCCCCTGCGCGCCGGCGAGGTCGATGAGCTTCGCCTTGTAGTCGGGCATCTGCTCGAGCAGCTGCTCGACGGCGTCCTTCCCGCCGCCAGCTTCCTTCACGAACTCACGGAACTGGGCCGTGGCCCCCTTGAGGTCGGAGTCCGCCATCTGCGCGAGGCCCTGGCCGATCGCGCGGAAGGACGCCTCGAATCGCTTCGCGGTGTCGGACACGTGAGCGAGACCGAATGTCGCCCCGTCGAGGAACTTCCCCATGCCGATGCTGGTCTGGTTCGCGCCGCCGTTCAGCGCGGCGAGGGCGTCCTTGAGCCCGTTGGCCTTCACGCCGATCGCGTCGAACGCACCGCCGCCGCCGGTGAACTCCTTGTCGATGGCGGCCGGCGAGCTCGTCTTGAGGGCGGCGTTCAGGCTCGCGAGCTGGTCGACGGTCAGGTCGGTCTGGCTGCCGAGGTTCGTGAGGCCGCTGACGATCGCGGCGATCCCGATGAGGACCGCGCCACCCTTGCCGATGGTGAGCGCTAGGTTGCCCGCGGAGAGCTGCATCGCGGCCATGGCCGCTCGAGCGGCGGCGACCTTCGGGACGATGGTGAGGATGCCGCCGCCAAGGAGGCCGATCCCGGCGGTGAGCGCCGCGATGGCGAGGACGGTCGCCTGCACCCAGCCGGGCGCGTTCACGAACGCGTTGATCAGGTCGGAGAGGCCCTGCACCATGCCGCGGAGCTGCACGTTGGCCGCGGAGCCCGACTTGATCAGGCCGGCCTCGAAGGCGGACCCGAGCTTCTTGACGTCGCCGTTGAGGTTGTCCATCTTGCCGGACGCCTGCACGGCGGCGAAGCCGGTGTCGTCGACGCTGGTGATCCACCCCTGGATCCCGGACGCGCCGTTCTGGTACAGGACGTTGGCGGCGCGGATCGCGTCGTTGCCGAAGATCTGCGCGAGCGCCTGGTTCCGCTGCGCCTGGGTGAGGGACCCGAGCTGGTCGTGCAGGACGCCGGCGAGCTTCGTGATGCCGATGAACTGGCCGTTCGCGTCGTTCGTGACGATGCCGAGCTTCTGCATGAGCTCGGCGGACTGCTGGGAGGGGTTCGCGAGCTGGGTGAGCATCGTCTTGAACGAGGTACCGGCGTCGGAGCCGAGGAGACCTGCCTGCGCGAAGGCGGACAGGGTGCCGACGGTGTCGTCGACCGAGAGGCCGAACTGCGCGGCGACGAGGCCGGACTGGTTCAGGGCCATGCCGAGGTCTTCGACGGAACCGAGCGCCTTGTCCGCGCCGGCGGCGAGGAGGTCGGCGATGTGCGGCACCTCGGAGCCCTTGAGGCCGAACTGGGTCATCGCGATCGCGGCGATCTCGGTTGCCTTCGCGACGTCGAGCTGGCCGGCGGCGGCGAGGTTGAGCGCACCCTTGAGGCCACCGCCGAGGATGTCCTTGACGCTGACGCCGGCCTTGACGAGCTCGGTCTCAGCCTCCGCGACCTCGGTGGCCGAGAAGCCGATGCCCTGCCCCATGGTGAGGGCGGCGTTGCGGAGCTGGTCCATCTCGTACGCGGTCGCGTGGGAGAGGGACTTCACCTGCGACATCTGCGCGTCGAAGTCGGCGAACGACTTCACGGCGAGGACGACGAACCCGGCCGCGGCCGCGCCGACGCCGAGGAAGACCTTGCCGAGCTTCTCCATGGCCTCGGCCTGCTGGTGCGCGGCGTTGGCGGTGTCGTTGGTGGCGTTCTCGGCGTCGTGCATGCCCTGCACGTAGTTCGAGGACAGGGTCTGCAGGACTACGCGGACGATGCGATCGGCCATGGCGGGTCTCCCGTCGAGCGCTGTTGAGTTGTGGTGGTGGCGTCAGGTCTTCGGTGGTGTCCGTGCGACGCGTCTGACGGGGAAGAAGACGCCGTTCATGGGTGCGTCCGGGCCGACGAGCTCGCGGTACGCGTCCTCGGCGTCCTGCTGCGCCTTGCGGGCCTGGTCGATGACCGGCATGTCGCGGAGCGAGCCGTCGGGCATCCGGGTCGGGACGCCCGCGACGTAGCCGTACTCGGCCTCCGGGTTGGTCGGGTCGGCGAGCTCCGACACGACGTCTTCCATCGGGAAGCCGTGCGGTCCGAGGCTGTCGGTGTACCGCTGCAGCGCGAGGACGAGCGCACGGTCGGCGTCGTTCCACTCGGCCTCGCGCTCGACCTCGTGGCCGACGGTGCGGTTCCCCGTGCGGATGATGCGGTGGGTCTCGCGGGGCTCCCAACCCCAGAATCTCCGGGGGGAGATGCCGAGCATTACTGCGGCAGCGACATCCGCCCGGAGTCGTGGATTGCTGCCAATGCTTTTCCCGCGAGCTCGATCGCCTGCTGGGCGTCCGACTGGTTCAGCGCGTAGACGGTGTCGACGACGTTGCCGAACTCGTAGCCCGAGATCGTGTCGAAGAGGTCGTTCCACTCGGCCTCGGTGGGCGAGTACTCCTCGTCGCCGTCGACGATCACGCCCGAGACGATGGCGGCGGCGCGGGTGACGGCGTGGACGTTGTAGCCCCCGACGATCGTGTCGGCGATGACGTTCGGACGGGCCGGGTTCCGGAGGGTGAGCTCGGCCCACTCCTGTCCGGGGAGGCGGGTGAAGCGGATGACGATCAGCGCCGCGGCGTACTCGGCCTCGAGCGCGTCGATCTGCTGCTGCAGCTCGGCGGGGTCCCTGCCGGCCGCGAGGCGCGGGTCGTCGTTGTCGCGTGCGGCGTCGAGCTCGTCGGAGAGCTCCTTGCGGCGCGCTTCGACGGCGGAGTCGAGGGCGACGGTGACGTCGCGGGTGGGCCGCGGTGCGCTCTTCGCGGCGGCGAGCTTGTCGGTGAAGGCCATGAGAGTCCCATCTCTTCCCCATCGGTGGTGACCCGGCCGGACGCCGATGGGGGAAGCGTCCGGCCGGGAGTGGGCTACGCGGCGAGCAGCGGCACGTTCCGCTTGGCGAGCGCCTGCGGGTACATGGCCTGGGTGCGGGTGAACTTCGCGTTCGCGCTGTAGGCGTCGTTCTGCTTCTGGCCGCACTTGACGGGGAAGTAGTCGAACTTGTCGCCGGCGGCGAGGGCCTGGTCGTGCGGCACGGCTCGGCGGACGGCGTAGACGACGGTCGCGCCGGGGACGAGCAGCGGGTCGGCGACGTCGTTCGCGGAGCCGAAGACGTACCGGACGGTGAGGTCTTCGGTGACACGTCCGGGCTGCGCGAGAACGCCGACGAGCGCGAGGCGGTCGTCGGTGACGGTGTCCTCCTTCACGCCCTCCTTGAAGCCGTCGGTCGTGAGCGCGTAGGTGACGTCGACAGCGGTCGCCTTGGCGAGGTCCGAGACCTTGACGGTGGTGAGGTCCGTCGGGAGGTTGCTCGCGAGCGAGCAGAGGATGAGCAGGTTGGAGTCCATGCCGACGGACGGCTGGACCGTGGTGTTGATACCCATGTGGGCTCCTTGGTGTCAGTGCCGCGGCGCGGCTGGTGGGGGTCAGGCGGGGTCGGAGTGGAACGAGTACTCGAGGGTCTGGAACCACATCGGTGGGCTCGAGTCGGGGTCGCGCTGCACCGGGCCGACGTAGTCCCGCATCAGCGGCGTCGTGACCCGGTCGGAAACGGTGAGGACGACGCCGAAGCCGCGCGGCCGGAGCATGCGATCGACGCGCTCCGCGGCGCGGCGAGCCTGCTCGGGGGTGGAGCCGACGCACTGGAACGTGGTCGAGGGCTGCCGGTGCACCTGCGGGCCCGCGAGGCGCTGGACCGTGTCCACGTCCGCACCGGGCTGCACGACGACGTACCAGGTCGCCGAGATCGGCTTGTCGTCCGCGCGCTCAGCGATGCTGTCGAAGAGCCGGTCCGGCTTCGCCAGCTCGACGTCGCTCCGGAGGAGCTCGAGCAGGGCGGCGTCGTCAGCGAGGCTCACAGGCCGGCCTCCCCAAGTGCGTCGTCGATCGCGCGCTGGATGCCGAGCTCGAAGTCGTCGGCGTTGTCGGCCAGCGCCTTCGGGATGCGCTTCTTCCCGGGCGTCTTGCTGGTTCCCTCGTCGACGAGGCCGACGACGGAGCCCTGCCCGCCGAGGACCGGACCGATCTCGGCCTCAAGCTGGCCGCCGTACTGGTTCGAGCCGGTGCCCTTGATGTCGTAGGAGATCGACCCGCCGGCGTGCGGCAGGTTGCGGGAGCCGTCGTAGTCGGACTTGATCTGGTCCTTGATCTTCCGCGAGGTGATCTCGATCGCCTGGCGGAGTTTCGGGCCGGTGCCGCCGGGCACCTGCCCGAGATTGCGGGCGAGGCGGAAGAGGTCATCGTCAGCCATCGGTGACCTCCACGGGGAATCGTCGGGCGGTCGCGTCCGCCGAGCGGAACGGGGCCTTCACGGTCGCCACGGTGCCGGGCAGTGCCGGGTCCGTGGCGGAGCTGGTGATGCGGACCTGCATGCCCGCCCGGACGGCGGTAGAGGTGTCGATCGGGAGCGAGAGGGTGGCGAGCTGGCTGACGAGGAGCTGGCCGGCGACCTCGGCGTCGTGCGCCTGGACGTTGCCCGCCTTGTACCGGCAGGGGCCGTCGTAGACGGGTTCGAAGACCGTCGGGTAGTCGTCGGTGTCCGGGTCGATCGGGCCGCGCGTGACGGTGCCGACCTGGCAGCGGTCGGTCATCAGCCGTTCGGCCTGCCGGCGTCCCATCGCGAGGATGCCGGCGGTGAGCGTCATCGGGTCCCTCCGACGTTCACCGTGTTGCCCCACTGCTCGCGGAGCCGGTCCTTGTTCGCGGCGGTGAGCTCCATGCCGGTCGAGGCCCCGCCGTCGGCGAACGCCGCACGGAAGTCGTCGATCCCGACCGAGGACAGGCCGCCGGCGGTGAGGCCGAGGTTCATCTCGATGGTGGTGAGGGTCTGGGACACGAGCACGCACGCCCAGCGGGCGAGGCTGTCCGGGGCGGTGGCGTACCCGTAGGTGAAGGTGATCTCCACGGGGCCGTCACCGTCGACCCGGACGATTCCAGGCCGCCAGTCGTACGGCACCGGCTTCCCGCCGCGGGTGACGGTGGTGACGGCGGTGACGGGCTGCTGGGGCAGGTCCACCCACCCGTTGTCCGGCCACGCGGTGAACGTGGTCGTGCGGGGTGGGTAGATCTGCTGGCCGATCACGTCGTCCCGGAGGTAGGTGGACGCGTCCTCGAGCAGCTGCTTGATCTGCGGCTTCTGCTCGTCGGTGAAGACGCGGCCGAGCCGGATGCCGAGATCCTCGACTGATGCGAACGCGTCCACCTGTCCTCCTAGGACTTGTCGGTGTCCGTCTGGCGGGCGCGGGTGCGCTTCGCCGGCGGCTTGGTGTCGTGCAGGATGTCCTGCGCCTCGTCGGTGGCGGGGCCCGTCTCGGGCTCCCCCTCCTTGACGGGGCCGGACTGCTCGCCGGAGGCGGGCTCGGTGCCGCCCTCCGGGTCGGGCTCGCCGTCACCCTCGCCCTCGCCCTCGGAGGGGCCGGGCGGGACCAGCTCGAAGGCGATCAGGGCCTCAAGCGCGGTGACGCGGTCCTCGAGCAGCCCGAGGCGGTCCTCGTCGCTCGCGGCGACGCCGGTGGCCGTGGCCTCGACGTCGTCCGGGTCGACGGGCGCGAGGTGGCCGGCGGCGATCATGCTCGTCGCGACGGTGTCCTCGAGCTCGAACTCCGTTCCGGAGTCTCCGACGACGCGCATCAGGCGGTCGCCGTCCCGGTGTAGACCTGCACGCCCTTCGGACGCACGACCTTGCCGCCGTAGACGTGCAGACCGCGGACGCGGTCGGCGAACCGGTCGGTGGCCCGCATGCCCTCGGTCTCCTGGATCTGGGAGACGAACGCGGCGGCGTCCTGGTGGAACGCGATCGCCTGCGGGTAGTTCTGCTCCGGCGCGAAGTTCGACACGACCGAGCGGAACCCGAGGAGACCACCGATGGTCGCGTTGCGCAGACCCTGGTTGTCGCCGCTGGTGTCGACCGAGGTGAGCTTCGAGTCGTTCGAGAGCAGGAGCGCCTCGAACTCGGCGTTCACGACGAGGATGCGGTTGCCGGCAGGGGCCTTGGCCTTGTTCAGGCCCTTCCGCAGGTCGCGGACGGCGTTGAACGCGGTCGCCGGGTCGTTGACCCGGGTGATGCCGCTCGCGGCGGTGCCCTGGGCGACGAGGAGCGCGAAGAGGAACTTCTCGGTGTCCTCGTTCAGCGCGGTCCCCGCAGCGCCGGTGTAGGCCTCGAGGGAGCCGGCCGCCTGGGCGCGGTCGATGTCGTCGACGTAGAAGTCGAAGTTCTTCTCCTGGTCGACGGCGAGGTCGAGGCCGGTGTCCGAGATCGGGTCGGCCGACGTGGTGCGGTTGTTGGCCTTGTAGTCTTGATCGACGGCGGGACGATGCCGGTGATGTGGACCGTGTTGCCGGAGCGGAGCTCGCCCTCGTACTGACGGTTGAGCAGGTTGGCGAGGATGGTCTGGTCGGACCACTGCTCGAGCAGCGACGCGGACCACACCTCGGGGATGAAGTGGCTGATACCCATGGTGGGTACCCCTTTCAGGAAGAGACGCCCAGGACCTTGTTGAGGCGGCCGTCGCGGCGGGCCTCGTTGATCTGGGCGGGGGACATGGACTTGAGCTCGGTCTCGGTGACCTGGGGCTTGGGCTTCTCGCCGCGGTTGCCCTGGCCGGCGTCGCCCTGGAACCGCGACTGCGGTTCAGCCGCGAGATGCGGCTTGCGGGTGAGGAGGTCGTCGATCGCCTCGCCGAGCGCTTCGGCGTCGACCGTTCCGTCCTCGGACACCTGGAAGTCGGACAGCTTGAGGTACAGCGAGGCGTCGGAGGGGTCGGCGAGCTTGCCCTTCGCTGCGGCGCGGAGTTCCGCGCCGACGAGGAGCTCGTTGAACCGCTTCGTGGCTGCCGTCTCGCCGTCCTTGCGGGCCTTGTCCAGCTCCTGCTCCTCCGCGGTCTTGCCCGCGTTGTCGCGTTCGGCCTGCAGGGTCGCCAGCTGGTCCTTGAGGCTCTGCAGCTCCTGACGGGCGGCGTTGCGCTGCCCCTTCATGCTGTCGAGGGCCTTCTTGCCCGCGTCGCCGAGCTGGTCAGCACCGTCGATGACCTCGGTGGTGGTCGTCGTGGTGGTGTCCGTCGCCGTCGTGTCGGTGGTGGTGTCCGTGGTGGTGTCGGTCGAATCCGTCATAGGAGTTGCTCCCTGGTGGTGGTGGCCGCCGTGCGCGGCTGTGCGTCCCGCCGGCGGCGGGAAGATCAGATGTGGATGTCGAGCAGCCGCGCGAGGGTGCGGATCGACTCGGGGGTGCGGTCGCGGTTCGCGCGGAGCTTGTTGACCTCGGCCTCGTACTGCTCGCGGATGCTCTGCAGCTGCCGGTCGGTGATCTGCTCGGGGCGGACGTACTTGTCGGCGGAGTTCGCGCCGATTGACCGGGGGAAGACGCCGGTCTTGGCGACGTCGTAGCGGACCTTCGCGTCGTAGAGGCGGCGCTCGGCGGCGGTCATCGTGTACCGGTTCAGCGGGTCGCGGACGCCGGACTGGCGGGCGGCGACGACGGCGTCGGACGCGGCGCGTGCCTTGCCGCCCTTGCCGAACTGCCCGAAGCCCTCGCGCTGGCCGAGGATGTTGCCGCCGCGGACCTGCGGGCCGGTGATGTAGCCCTCCCGCTCGAGCAGCTTGATCGCGTTCGTGCGGGTGCCGGCGACGCGGAAGATGTCGTCGGGTGTCATCCGGTGCGGGGTGCCGAACTTCCGGGCCGACTTCGCAGTCGCGAGGCCGCGGGTGTTGATGTTCACCACGCGGTAGATGTCGGCACCCTCGGTGATCGCTCGGGCGTTGGACTTCCCGAAGATCCGGTACTGCTCCTCGGTGCTGAGGGAGTGGAAGTACTCGTACGGGTCGGTGCGGTAGTCACCGGCGGTGTCCTCGCTGGCGGGGATGTGCCGGCAGTCGCAGCGGGGGTGCCGCTGGAAGCCCTGGTTCCACCGGAACCACTTGCCGGCGAGGATGACGCAACGGTCGCACGAGGGCGGGTTGAGCATGCGGACGTAGCCCGTAATCGCGGGGCGCTGTGCGATGTCGGCGGCGACGACGCCGCGGCCGGTGTCGGCCATCACGGTGAGGGTGGTCCCCGTGACCCAGGACTGCGCCGCGGTGAGCGCCTGCGCGACGGTCAGGCCGCGGGCGACGGCCTGCTTCGCCCGGATGGTGGTCTGGTCGAAGAGGGTGCCCACGTCGCGGCCGTCGGGTGCGGTAGCGAGGAACCCGGCGGTGTCGATGACACCCACCGGGTCCCCGCGCTGCCCGGTCTCGTCGAGCACCGCGGGGATGTACGACACCGCGGACGCCGCGGCCGCGGCGCGGCCGGTGGCGATCAGCGACAGCAGGTCCGGCCGGAGCCGCGACCACGACGAGTCGAAGTCGCCCGTGAAGCGTCGGCGCAGCAGCCGGTTAGCTGCTGAGGCCGTCGTGGCCGCGATCTGCTGTTGCGTTCGGTAGTACGTCTCCGCTGCCGCCGGTGTCGCCAAGCTCACTCAGCTCCCTCGTCGCGCGCTCGAGCTGCGGGTCGAACGCTTCCTGCTCGACCATCGCCATGACGCGGGTGACTTCCTCCGGGGGCAGCCCGTCGAGCTCCATGAGGTACTCGAGCGGGTAGCCCATCTGCTTCTTCTTGACCAGGGCGTCGGCGAGCTGCGACTCGGACCGGATCTCGGGGTTCATCCACGAGATCGTCGCCAGGGACGCGGCATCGGCGAGGCCCTGGTCGTTGAGGACCAGGGCGATCAGCCGGTACATGCGGCGAAGCGCGGGCGCGGCGAACGTCTGGAACTCGAGAGTCTTCTTGACCAGGCCGATCTCCGAGGCCTTGAGGCCCTCACCGTTCACGTTCGACATGCCGGTCTTGGTGACCAGGTACGTCGGCGGGGTCCGGGTCTGCGCGGCGATGTGACCGACGGCGGTCTCGATGACGTCCGTGAAGACGTCGAGCTTCGCCGCCTCCCACGAGTCGATCGAGGTGTCCTTGCCCGACAGGTACAGCAGCCGCTTCTCGGCAAGCTCGCGCATGTCGACGGGCTTCTCGCCGATCTTCACGCCGTTGGCGTCGAGGATCGGCGTCATCGGGGGCCCCTGGTGCAGGACGACCCGGGCGGGCATGGAGGCGTAGTCGGCGGAGAGGAACAGGTACGCCCAGAGCAGGTTGATCGCGTCCTGCATCGCCATCACGCCGGCGATCTCGGACTTCGGGTCGCCGGCGAGCATGGGCCGGTTCGGCATCTCGACCACCGGCACCTCGCCGAGCGGGTTGTTCAGCGGCCAGGTGTCGTCGGAAGCGGGCTGCCACTGCTGCCAGGTGCCCTGCTCGGCGCGGCCGAGCTTGGCCTGCTGCGCCTGCGACCGGCGGGAGTCCTGCGGCTGGATGCGCGGCTTGCGGTACTTCCACAGCTTGTCGTCGGTGTAGAGGATCGCGTACTCGAAGTCGCCGTCGACCCACGCCTTGAGCGCGGCGACGGGGCGGCGGAGGTTCGACCAGTCGTACTCGATCTCGACGTTCGCGCCGTGCTCCCACGAGATGACGGGCTTGTCGTTCTTGTCGCCCCAGACGATCACGTACGAGCGGGACGTGATGAGGGTGGAGAGCACGCCCTGCGAGGCCTGCATGTCCATCTCGTTGCGGCCCCACTCGGACCACAGCTTCCGTGCGCCGGCGCGGTCGTCGCCGAGCTTGATGCCGGTGTGCCGGATCCGCTCGCCCATCGCGTCGGCAACCGGGCCGCACCAGTTGTCGGAGAAGTCGGCGTAGCGGGACGCGTTCGCCTTCTTCCACTCCTCGGTCGCGAACGAGAGCGGCTGCTTGCCGGCGTAGTAGTCCTCGAGGGTCACGAACCCGCCGCGACGGGCCGCGAGGCGGGCGTAGATGGTGTTCGTGAGGGACAGGGCCGCTTCGGCGTCCATACGGCCTCCAACCGGCTATAAGTAGACGTAGTCGTCGTCGGGCGTGGTGTTCGCGCCGGCGGCGATCGCGTCGCAGGTGGCCTCGTGGGCCAGGGTGGCGGACATGAGGTAGTCGAACTTCTGGTGCTCGGACGCCTTGCCGAGGATGTAGCGGCGTTCACCGGTCGCGGCGTCGAGGCCGCGGGAGCGGACGACGGCGTTGCGGGTGTGGTCGTCGAGCTCCGGGTCGCCGTCGTGACGGAAGGCCGAGTCGGGGTTGTAGACGTCGGTCCGGAACCGCTCGAGCGAGGGCCACATGCGGCCGATCTGGTTCGTCGGCCACTTGATGAAGGTCTTCTCCCCGAAGAGGGAGCCCCACTCGTCGATCTCGGTCTCCCACATCTTCGGGTCGAGGTAGGCGCGGACGACGTCGTAGCGCTTGCAGAGCTCCTCGACGGCGGAGCGCACCTCCGCGCGGGGGATGCGGCCGCCCCAGTCCTGCGGCCGCCACTGGGTGGGGCGTTCCGCGTCGCCGTAGGTGGGCGTGAACTGGTAGTAGTCGAGGGTCTCGAGGCGGATGCCGGTGTAGTCGTCGTTGTCGGAGCCGTCGAAGCCGAGGCACACGCGAGTGCCGGCGGGCACGTCGCGCTGCTCGCTCTTCTTGTCCCACTTCGCCGAGTCGAGCCAGCGGCCCTGTCCGGGGACGATGCGGTTGCCGAAGAAGCGCTCCGCGTCGGCGGGGTCCTTCTCGAGCATCTCGAAGGCCTGGCCTTCGATCGCGTCGATGTCGACCCACGGTGCACCGGCGTAGTTGAACTGGAAGATCTTCCGTCGCTCGCGCTTGACGTTGAAGTTCAGGTGCGCGGGCGGCTGGCGGAAGTCTCGGTTCAGGTCCTTCGCGGTGGACGCGAAGGTGCGCTGCGCGACGGAGTCTTCGGCGGGGTCCCACGCGTTCGTCGTCTCGATCGCGCGCCCGCCCATGCCGGCCAGGCCCTGTCGCTGCTTCTTCGCGAGGTTGTGGCCACCGTTCGAGGCGACCCAGAGGCCGGTCTCGTCCTGCGGGACGAACGTGACGCGCTGCCCGAGGCGGGAGGTGGCCTTGCTCGTGACGACGTCGATGCGCCCGTCGTTCGGGAGCCGGATGAACTCCTCGCCGGTCTTCGGGATGACCTCGGCGAGCGGGCCGAGCTCGATCATGGGCCGGAGGGCGTCGTAGGTGTTGTCGGTCTGGTCTTCGCTGGTCGCGGTGATCTGGATGAGCGGCGTCGCCCACGGGCGGCCCATCGGCTCGCCGGGCTCGTACTCGTAGAACCAGCCGCAGCCGCAGCCGAAGTCCCGGCAGTCGTAGATCTCGCCGCCGAGCGCCCACCCGTCGAAGAGGACCGGGCCGACACCTTCGACGCACACGAACGCGCCGATCAGGGGGGACTTGCCCCACTTCTGCGAGCGGACCAGCAGCGACCGGCGGTAGACGAACGCGGTGCTCTTCTGCCCGACCTTCGCGGCGTCGCTGACCGTGTAGTGGTTCGCGACGAACTGCAGCTGCTCGGAGCCGAGGATGAACGGCTCGCCGCGGCTCTCCTGGTCCGGGATGACGCAGTGCGCTTCGATCCACTCGGGGACGACCATCATCGGTCTAGGCATCGCCAACCGCCTTGAGTCGATCGCGGGCGCTCTGTCGCTTCACCGGCGGCTTCGTCGCAGTCGGGGTCTCGGCGCGCTTGGCGGCGAGGTCGTCTTCGACGATCTTCCAGCGGAGCGAGTGCATGCCCGGCAGGGAGAGACCGAGCTCGGCGGCCATCCGCAGCGTTGCGGTCTTCATGCCGGACACCGCGTCAGGGAGGTTCGACTCGAGGTAGGCGCGGACGTACGCCGCGACTTCGTACTCGAGGCCGAGCCGCGCCCACATGACTGCTTGCGGTCGCCGCCAGAGCTTGTCCCAGAGCGCGACCTCGCGGTCACGGAACGCGTTGGTGGCGTCCTCGTCGAGCTCCTTGACGCGCTGCTTGTCGACCCAGTAGATGTCGTAGATCGGGTTCGCCGGCAGCGGGTGCTCGGGGATGGGGCCCTGGTAGCCCTCGGCGGGCAGCGACACCCACTCGGCGTCGGTCTTCCGGTCCCGGCGCAGTGCGTTCGGGTCCGGTGCGGGACCGGATCGTGTGCGGGCTCCTCCGCTGGGCATGGCGACCACCTCTTGCCGCATTGCGCGGCGCTGGTGACCCCCGAATGAGGGTCAGCCCGGGGGTATCCGGGGCGTTTTGAACTTGACGGACTTCTTGATCACCTCTCCGGCGGTTCCGACGCCCCCCGTCGTCGGGGCCCCCTCCCCACCCCGTCGACGTCGTCGCCGTCGTCGTCGCGGACCTGCCTGCTCACCCTCGGTCGTTCCAGCCGCCAGGTTGGTTCCGTGCGGTCTCGGTGTTGTGACATGGGGAGCAGAGGCCGCGGCCGTACTGCGGATCGTCTGGGTCCAGGGACAGCGCCTGCAGCTCCCGGCGTGAGCGCGGGTAGTGGTCGGCGACGGTGGACTGCGCGGTACCACAGCGGATGCAGATGGGGTCGCGGTCAAGGACTGCCCGGCGAAAGCGCTGGTGTCCGGCGCTGGTGTAGCCGCGCTCGGTGGCGGTGCCGCGGTACCGGTCGGCGCTGCGTCGGTGCTGGGGGCACCGGGTGCCTGTGGCTCCGTCGAAGACGGCGGGGCAGCCGTGCACTGCACACACGCGCATGCTCATGCTGGCTGCCGATCAGAGGTGGCGCGTGCGGGCCCAGTCGGCCAGGCCAGCTCCGACCGAGAGCATCTGCCCGTACGGCGCGAAGATGAACCGCCCGCCTGAGTTGTTGCGCTCGAACTCCACGTTCGTCCACTCGGCTGCAGCGACCCATCCCTGCACGTACGGCGGGTCGTCGGGGTGACCGTCTTCGGTGTGGATGCGGCACATGTCCGCGATGGCCTTGCCTGCTCGCTCGCGCGCCTCGTCGAAGCGTGCTCGGCGGTCGTCGTCCCACGACATGTAGCCGCCGGAGAGAGGTGCGTCGTCGTCCATCTCAGCTCCTGTCCTCGAGCGCGTCGTAGACCTCGTCGACTGCTGCGACGAGGGCGGGTGGCGCGTCCGGCGCGCGGTCCGGGCGGCGGTTGCTGCGGGTCCGGTGGGCGGTGAGGTCGGGTTCGTCCACGGTGACGCTCCTCGGTGGTGGTGCTGGGGGCGCAGGTGCGTCTCGGTCCCGGAGGCGGGGCCATCATGGACGTCCTTCGAGGTTGACTGTTGGTCCTCGTTGACGCCCCCAGGTTGGTGCCGTTCCGGCCGGGCTGCAGCGGGTGGTCAGCTGGCGTGCTCGGGGTGCGCGGCGAAGTGTGGGTCCCCATGCTCGCGCCGCCGTCGTGAAGTCGCGGGGCGGCCGGCGTTCCATGCGAGGGCGGTACCGGCGGCCGATGCGGTAGCGGTGCGTGTCGGCGGGCATGGGGAAGCTGACGCCCGATGTCGGTGGCGAACCGCCATCGTTTCGCTCGCGCGTGATGGGACGCGTTCGTAGCCGTCGCGGTGGACGGTCGAGCTGATTGTTGCGGGCGGCGCTTGCCTGCCTCGCTCAGGTTCCGGGGTCGCTCTTGGCGTGTTCTCCCGGAACGACAGATGCCCGCCGGAGTTCTCCTGGCGGGCATGCGATGTCACGGACACACTAACGGACGATCGGACAGACCAGCAACCATGCGGCTTCGGTGTGTCGGTGGTTCAGACGATGATGCGGGCATGACGGACGACGAGCGCAGGATCCTCGAGTTCGAGGAGAGCCACCCGCGGTACGACCGCCGCAAGGAGGGCGACATCCGCTCGGAGCTGTCGATGTCGTGGGTCCGGTACCGGCAGGTGCTGCTCGGCCTGGTGGGGCGGCAGGACGTCGTCGCCGAGTTCCCGATCGTCACGCGGCGCGTGGTGGAGGCGACGGCGGCGGCGGTTGCCCGCCGCGCCGCCCGCCGCTTCTAGC
Organism: Curtobacterium sp. MCBA15_004; assembly: GCF_001865055.2. NCBI lineage: Bacteria > Bacillati > Actinomycetota > Actinomycetes > Micrococcales > Microbacteriaceae > Curtobacterium > Curtobacterium sp. MCBA15_004. The sequence goes on from NZ_CP126266.1 coordinate 3,227,724, forward strand.
CCTCGGGGTTCGGTTCGGCACCCACGGGTCGTCGCATGCTCCGCAGCCGCCGAACCTGCTTCGCTCTCCACAGGTCGCGGACGTCGTCGGCCTTGACCCAGACGACCCCGTCCTTCGTGTGCGTCTCGAGGCCTTCGTCCTGGATGTACCGGTTGAGAGTCCGCGGCGTGAGCCTCATCTCGTCGACGGCCTGCGCCTTCGTCCACCACTCGGCCGCCGGCGGTGCTTCCTCGAAGCGGATGTCGGTGAGCAGGGCACGAACCGCCCGGTCCTTCACGAGAGCTACGGCGTCGCCCTCGAAGCCGCAGTAGGAGCACACGAGCCCGATGTCGGTGACGTCGACCCCGCGGCGCTCGATCGTCATCGTGTCAGCCGAGCACACCGGGCAGGGTCGCGGCAGCACCGGACGCGCCTTCGGTGCCTTCGTCGGGAACCGGGACTGCAGCTGCCACAGCACCGAGTCGATCTGAGCGAAGTACTCCCGCGACCTGGCGTGCCGGCGGATGCTGTCGTGGTGGAGCAGCAGCCACGTCGTGAGGGTCGAGGTGAGACCCCATGCTCCGAGCGGCGTCACGGTGGACCGGAAGCCCTGCGGGCCGCCGTCGGTGGCCCAGGCGTAGACCGCGGCGACAGGCGGCTGGATGAGCAGCTCGGCGTACCAGAACCGGACCCAGTTGAGCAGGTGCGCGTAGACGCGATCGGATGCTTCGAGCGGGTCGACTCGGAGCGGGAACGATGCTTCGGTGCTCGACGAGCGGGGTTGCCCGTCCGACGGCTGCGAACCGGACGGCACGACGAGCCCTCGCACGTAGGCGACCTGGTCTGCGGCGTTCGTCAGCTTCGCTCGAGCGTGAGCCGCGGTGAGGGCCTCGACGACCGGATCGAGCTCGACGTCGTCGGTGACCTGCGGCGAGCGCTCTGGCTGTGTGGTGGTTGGGGTCATGGGGTCTCCTGTGGGGGTTCAGGGGTGGTGAGCGCGTCTCCGATAGCCGGGTATGCCTCGATGAGGAGCTCGGCGGCTCGGATGTACGTGCCGGTGTCGTGGACGTTGTACGTGCGGAGCAGGTGCGCGAGAGTGATCGCAGCCGCGTCCGGTTCGGCGTTGACGCCGAGGTCGGGGCGGGTTGTCGTGCGGTACAGCAGCTCGGAGTGGATCGATGCGGAGATCTGTCGCTTCATCAGCCCGAGTGCTGCGGTGCCGTCCGGATGCCGTGCCTGGCACTTGTTCTTGTGGCACTCGGGCAGTTCGAGGTACACCTCCGCTCGGGATACGCCTGCGGAGTCGATCGCGGCATCGATCCGACGGAGCATCTCCGGAGTCGCGGCGGTCACTGGGTGGCTCCTTCCAGGGGCACGGGCTCAGTGCAGACGATGCAGGTGTCTTCCGGCCCCTCGGCTCGGGTGACGATGCCGGAGCGGTCCTCCTGGTCGGCGAAGTGCCGATGGGAGGTCTGTTCGGGTCCGCACGGGTACGGCTTGATCGCCTGCGGGCGGACGCCGTAGCGCTCTGCCCGCTCCCACACGAGCTCGCCGGACTCCTCCTCGGCGTACTCGGCTGCCCACTCCCAGGCGGCGTCGCCCGTGAGTCCCTGGGCGAGTGCGTCGGCGAGGAACGCGATCTGACGCGTCTGGACGAGGAAGACGGTGCGGTCCGCCGCCTCCTGCCGGTACTGGTCGTCACGGATGCCGTCGAACCAGCCGGTCTCCCACACCTCGTTCCCCAGCGCCTGGGCGTACAGCGCCGGCACCTCGACAGCAAGGGGGCGCACTTCGCCCGCTTCGGCGAGCGGGTAGAGCTCGTGGGCGTAGCGACGCTTCGTGCGGCGCGGTGTCGCGATGGTGTCGGTCATGGGTGTTCCTTCCCGCGGCGCTCGCCGCTGGTCATACTCGCGGCGGCGCGGTCACGCACAGCCGCCCAGAGAGCCCCCGGGTCGAACGGAGTCCAGCCGCCGCAGTCGTCGGACTCGCACTGCGTGCAAGCGGTGCCGTAGCGGGTCGCGGGGCAGATCGGCTCGCTGCCGTCCCAGCCGAGCGGGTGTAGGTCCGGGTCGCCGTACCAGCCGTCGTCAGCGTCCGGGGCATGCCCAAGCGCGAGGCACTCGGGGCTGCCGGCCATCTCGCAGAGGTACCCATCCTGGTCGTGGTCTCGACGGTCCATCCACCAGACACGAACCTGCCAGCCGATGCAGTCCTCCCAGTCGTCCTCGTTCTCGATCGGATCGACTGCGGAGAAGCCCTCAACGTCGAGCGTGCTGATGTCCGTCATCGGAGCACCCCCGTCGTCTTCCAGAGGCGCAGCACCAGACCCTGCGCCGACGAGATCTGCTGCTCCCAGTCCCCGCCCGCCGGGGTGAGCGCGCGAGCGACCTCGTGCACGAGGGCAGCCTCGTCGACGATCCGGACGGTCCCTGCAGCCAGCGCTTCGGAGAGCTCGAGGATGCGGCCGGCGATGTCTGTCTGGGACTCCACCTGCCGTTCTGCGAGGCGCGCGAGCTCGGGGGCGTCGCCGCCGATGCCGGTGAGGGCCGCGAACGTCTGGGAGACGGCCGCGGCGGCCTGCATGGTGGTCGTGAGGGCCAGCGCTACCCGCTGGTCGATGGTCATCGGTTCCGTCATCTCGTGTTCCTCCTGGGTGAACGACCACGGCGAGCACTCCGCTGTCGGAGGGCTCGCCGTGGAGGGGTCGGTTGGTTGTTCGGGCAGTAGTCGGGGTTGTGCTTGCAGGACGGGGAGCAGTGCTCACCCGGTGGGTGGTTCGGCTCGAGCATCACGGGCCCAGCAGCGTGTTCATCGCCCGGGCCAGCTCGTGGAGGTCGCTGGTGCGCTGGTACTCGGCGTGGGCGGCCTCGAGGGCAGCGAGCTGGACGGCTGCCCCGCGGAGCAGGACCCGGGCGTCGGTCGTCCAACGCTCGGTCTCTCCCTTCGTCCAGGCCTGCTTCGCAGCGTGCGCGTCCAGCTGCGCCGGCGCGATCGTGCTCACGTCTTCCTCCTCCCCACGCGCTCGGCGTGGATCGCGTTCTGTGCTTCGTCGATGAGCTGCTGCCCGAGGGCGGCCGCGGCGGCCGGCTCGAACCGGACCGTGGTGCCTCGGCCGACCTCGAGCAGGACCGCGTCGACCTCGTGGGTAGCGGTGAAGGGCATCCCGCCGGTGCTGGTGATCGGATCCGCCATCAGCGCTCACCTGACTCGAGGGCGAGCAGGCCCCGCCGGGTCTCGACGTAGACCGTGCGGCCGCTGTCGGTGAGCATGTAGGGCAGCATGACCTCGTCCAGCGACGCGAGGCCGGCGTCGATCAGCGCGGCCTGCGCTTCGAGCCAGTCCTTCGCGATGCGCCAGGCGACTCGTGCGGCCTGCTCAGGCGTGCACTTCGCTCGAGGCACGGACTTGTCGGCCGTCATCGCCGGGAGGACACCCTCGGTGCGGACCGGGAGCTCGAAGTCGCGGAGGCCGTAGTCGGTCTTCATCGTGAAGCCGAGTCCGGACGGGTGCCCCTCGTCGTCGAAGAGGGTCGAGATGCTCTTCACGCCTCGCCGCGCGAGGGCGTACTGGACCTCGCCCATGGTCTTTCCGACCGGGATCGTCGTGGTGTAGTTCAGGATCGGCATCAGTCGCCCTTCACGTTCACGATCTGGTGGAGGGTGTGCACAACGTCGACGAGGTCGGCGGCGTCCTGCATGACGACGTCGATCGGTTTGTACGCCGCGGGGATCTCGTCGAGGAACGCGTCGGTGTCGCGGTACTCGATGCCGGCCATCGCCTCGCGGAGCTGCTCGTGCGTGAAGGTGCGGCGGGCGGCCGAGCGGGAGTAGTTCCGGCCGGCACCGTGCGGGCTGCTGTTCAGCGCGAGGCGGTTGCCGCGGCCGCGGACGACGTAGGACAGGTCGCCCATGCTCCCGGGGATCAGCCCGAGGGTGCCCTCGGACGCGTCGATCGCGCCCTTCCGGGACAGCCACACCGTCTTGCCGAAGTGCCGCTCCTGCGTCGTGTAGTTGTGGTGGCAGTTCACCCGCTCCGACTCGACGACCGCGACGCCGGTGACGAGCTCGACCTGCGCGATGACGCGGTGCATCATCTCCTCCCGGTTGAGGAGCGCGAACTGCTGCGCCCACCCGAGCTCGGCGATGTACCGGTCGAACTCCGGGGTCCCGTCGACGAGGTAGGCGAGGTCGGGGTCCTCGAGGGGGATGAAGTACCGCTCGGCGAGCTGCTGGGCGACGCTGATGTGGTGCTGGGCGATCTTGTTGCCGATGCCGCGGCTGCCGGAGTGAAGGAACAGCCAGACCCGGCCCTCCTCGTCGACGCTGACCTCGATGAAGTGGTTCCCGGACCCCAGCGTCCCGAGCTGCAGCTGCCAGTTCGGCGCGTAGGCGGCGGGGTCGAAGCCTGCGTTGTCGGCGAGGAGCTCGAGGTCGATCAGGCGCGGGACGGCGGAGTACTCGACCCGCTGGTTGTACTTGCCCGCCGACAGCGGCACGGCGCGCTCGATCCGCTCCCGCAGGTCCTTGAGCCCGTCCGGACCGAGGGTGTCGCGGAAGTCGCTCTCGGTCCACTGCGTCCGGACCGCGATCATCCCGCAGCCGATGTCGACGCCGACCGCGGCGGGGATGATCGCGCCGGCGGTCGGGATGACCGACCCGACCGTCGCGCCCTTCCCGAGGTGCGCGTCCGGCATCAGCGCGACGTGCGGGTGCACGAACGGCATCCGCGACAGGCGCTCCGCCTGCTCCCGGGTGTTCGGCTCGAGGATGCTCGCCCAGTTCATCAGGCGCTTCGTGATCTGCTCCATGGTCTGTGACCTCCTGGTAGTGAAGACGCGGCGAGCGCCGTGCCCCGGGGTTGGGGTGGCGCTCGCCGTGTGGTGTTCGGTTGTGGGGTGGTGGGTGGTTAGTGCCAGCGGTTTCGCCAGGTGTCGTCGAGGCAGAGCTGGGTGACACGGACAGCGGCGGCGGCGATGAGGCAGCCGACGACGTCGATGGTGAGCCAGAGGGCGGTCACTCGGTCACCGCCGGCGGGGTCACGTCGCGGATCGTGGACGGGTCGATGTGGATGGCGGGGAAGTGCCGTCCCGTCGACAAGTCCACAACTGAGGTGACGGATGCGTTGGTCTTTGACAGCCGCCGCCAGACACCCTTCCCGTCCTTCGCCCAGAACAGCGTCCCCGGTGCCATATCCTCGATCCGGGGCGGCTCGGCCAGCATCCGGTCCGCCTTGGCGTGCGGGAACAGCAGCGAGTCGGGCCGTGCAGGCTCGTCCGAGTCGCGCAGGCCAAGCGCGTCGATCTTCGCGTCCAGACCGCTCATCGGCTCGGCGGCCGGGGTCGGCTGTTCGTGCTGCTCGATCCAGTGCTGCTTCTCGCGGCGGTTCGCCTCGTCGAGTGCCCGCATGTGCCGAGCGAGGATCGCGGGCAAGTCAGCCACCGCGAAGAACGATCCCTCGACCTCCACCTCAGCCGGGGTCGGCTGCGAGAGCAGGGCGCGAACCTCACGCCTCGCGGCCATCCGACGACTCGGCTCGGCATTGCCAAGTAACGCCTCGATCAGCGACACGGGCACCTGCACGGTCGGCTGCTGGTCCTGCATGGCGGCGAGGAACGACTCCTGTTCCGCCTTCGTCAGGTTCATCGGCTGCGGAAGGCCGGTCGGCTCAGCCACGGTCGGCTCCGTTCTGCTCGAAGACGACGACCAGGGAACGACCGCCGTCCGTCTGCTCGACGTGCACCCCGTCCAGGCCGAGGACACCGAAGACACGGCCAGCGGGGCCATGCACGTCGAGCCGGGTGACGCCGAGGTACGTGACCGTCGTCGCGTCGGGGATCAGGACCAACGGGTCCAGCGACGGTGAAGGCGGTGCTGGCGGCAGGCCGGACATGATCGCCTTCGGGCAGCTGCACGGCTCCTGGTACAGCGACATCATGAAGCCGCAGAGCGTGCCGTGCGGAACCCTGTCGAGAGCGCCGCGGAGCGCGTCGATCTCGTCCGCGGCCGCGGTGAGCGCTCCGGACGTGCCGGGGAGTCCCAGCGCGTCGATGTTGCGGGCCCGGGTACGGAGCTCGGTGGTGTCGACGGTCACGGTCACTGCTCCCGAAGCCATGCGTCGCGGTCTGCCTGCTTGCGGCGGGCCTCGTCGCGGAGGAACTTCCGGTACCAGCGGCTCTGGCGTGCGTCCGCTCTGCGCCGGGCTGCCTCGTAGCTGCTCTCCCAGTTCAGTCGGAAGATGGCGATGATGGCGGTGTAGTAGCCGGCACCGAAGAGGATCAGCCCCCACCAGGCGAAGTCACGCAGGTGAGGCACGATCGTCCAGGTGACGGCGTTCAGGACCAGGAACAGCCACCACTGCAGGTTCGTGATCAGCGTGCGGCGCATCAGGCGACCGCCTCGTACGTCTCGGCGAAGATGTCGGGCTTGCACGGGTAGAACTCGCCCTGCACTCCGCGGATGACCCAGTCGCCGGGGCTCGCGGTCATGACCCCCTCGAGGGTCTCGATTTCGATGAAGTTCCGACCGAAGTCGACGACCTCTCCACCCTCGTTCGAGATCCACCGGGCGACGAGCCGGTTCTGCTCCTCGCGGTCCTTCGCTGCGACCAGCGGGTCGATCAGTGCGGTCTGCATGGCCTCGATCTCGACGGGCTTCTTGCGGAACGTGGTGCTCATGCTGATCTCCTGTCTGCGGCGTGTGCCGCGGGTTGATGTGCGAAGCGCCGGCCCCGTTCGTTCGGGGCCGGCGCTGGTGGGTGCTGGGTGCGGGTCAGGCGGCGGTGCGTGCGTTGTGGAGGGTGTCGTTGTGGGGCAGGCCGAGCTGGTGCTTGCGGATGCGGAGCACGGTGCGGTCGGAGCAGCCGATGCGGGCGGCGATCTCCTGGTCGTTGAGGCCCTGGGGGTGGAGAGCTGCGACCGCGGCACGCTTCTCGGCGGGGGTGAGGGGGACCGTGACGCCGGTGACGGCGAGGTCGACGTTGGACTCGTCGAGGTCGTCGTTCGCGCGCTCGACCGCGGCCGGGCCGGCGTCGTGGTCGATGTCGTCCCAGTCGAGCGGGCGCGGCCATCGGCGCTGCTCGGCGAACCGGATCGCACGGTGGTACGCGGCGAGCTCCCACTTCGTGGTGCGGGGCGGTTCCTTGTCCCAGAGGTCGCGGAACAGCCGGTCGATCTGCTGGTGCACGTCCTTCGTGACCCGCTGGCAGGCGAGCACCTGGTTCACGCGCTGCTGCGCCCAGCCGAGGTGCACGCCGAGTCTCTTCTGCGACCAGCCCTGCCGGACGAGCGCCTGCAGCCGACGCTGCGCGCCGACGGCGGGGATCAGGTTCGATTCGTAGCGGCCGTACGCCTTCGCCCGGCGGACGGTGCGCGAGTACTCGCGGTGAGCGAGCCGGCAGTCGTCGCACCGGCAGCCGTGCTTCGTGCGGCAGGTGTTCTTCTGGCCGTGCCCGTGGTCCGGCGGGCACGTGTACCTCTCGGTGGTCGTGGTGGTCATGGTGTTCCTCGGGTGTCAGTGGTGTGTGCCTACGCGACGCCCGGGATGTCGAGGACGTCGATGGCGATGTGTCGGATCTCGTCGCGCTTCTCGCAGGCCCGGGCGATGTACGCGACGGGTTGCAGCACCGGGGTGCGGGCGCGGCGGAGGATGATCTGCGCGATCTCGATGCCGTGGCGTGGGTTGAGCTCGCCGACGATCGGCTCGAGGAGGTCGAGGACAGCGCTCAGGTCGTTCAGACCCACCCGCTTCGCTTCGCTGATGACCTCTTCGGACAAGTCAGTCCTCGGGCTCGCACGGTCACCTACGTGACTTGACTCAGGTAGGTAAGTCACGTCAGTCAGGTCTATCTCTGACTCTGACTCTGACTCTGGTTTGTGCTCGGTTTCGTCTGGGTTCCCATCGGAAACCGAGTCGGTAACCGAGTCGGTTCTTCCTCGGTTCTTGGGTGGGCGTCCGCCCTTCGCGCCATTGGCGCGATTCCGGGCTTCTCGCGCTTCTCGGTCAGCTCGGGTCTCTTGGTGCTCGGCGTAGTTCCAGATCACGTACACGTCATCCACCAAGCTCACAGACGGCTTCGAGTGATCGTTTCTGGTGAGTTCGCTGAGTGCTCTGGTCTTCCACATGCGCCGCGCGATGGTCGCTGGGATGCGGCCGTCGAGGTCCTGCATCCGGGAGTAGCCGTTCATCTCCACGAACGTGCGGAACGCGAGGTCCGACAGCGGCGCGATCTTGGGGTGCTGCCAGAAGTCGATGGGGAACGTCATCCACAGGCGCTTGTCCTTCGGCATGTCACGTCACTCCTTCCATTCGTTGTCGGGCTTCCTCCTCCGTGATCTCGAGGACTGCGCCGGTGTTCGTGTACAGGCACCAGCCCTTGCGGACGGTGACGCCGTTCGTGTTGCGGAACCACCGGCGGGCAGGCCACTCGCGCGGGTCCGCCCAGCGGGGCACCGCCCAGCCGTCCGCAAGCGCGTCGGCCGGGTGCTCGGTCTTCCACTGGTGGCAGACGAGCCCGAGTGTCTGCAGGTTCGACGCCACGGTGTTCCCGGGCTGCCGGTTCTGCCGGTGGTCCTGCTGCGGCGCACCACACCAGCCGAGACAGCGCTGGCAAGTGAGGTCGTCGCGACCGGCGGCGATCGCGTACGCCTGCTTCTCCTCGGCCGCGCTGGGCTTCGCCGTCTTGGGTCCGATCACAGCGCGCCCTTCCAGCTGTAGAGCGCGACGCCGGTCTGCCGCCACCGGTCCGCGATGGGGCCGACCGCCGCGACGTAGCGGTGCCTTTGCCCCTCGTGGGTCGTGATGACCTCCGGGGCGTGGAGTTCGGTCGCGCCGGTGATGGGGACTCTCTCGCCGTCGGAGGGGCCGCCGTCGAGGAGTGCGGTAGTGCAGATCACGCCGCCACCTCCTCGGTCGCCTGGACGGCTCCGGCGAGCGCCGCGGTGATGACGGCCTGGCCGAGGAGGGGTGGGACGGCGTTGCCGATCTGCAGGTACTGCTGCCCCTGTTTGCCCTGGAACGGGAAGTCGGCCGGGTAGGACTGGAGGACTGCCGCCTCGGATGGCGTGAGTCGCACTCGGGAGGTTGGGGTGTCCCACTGCGGGACCTTGCTGGTGATGGTGACGGCGGGCTGCTCGAGGTGGCGGATGGTGCGGCCGCGTTCCTCGGCGGTGGCACCGGCCCGGCCGTTGGTGCTGTAGTTCGACCTCATCACCCAGTCGTCGCGGTCCGTGTACCGGCTGAGCTTCGCGATCGGTTCCGCGCCGCCGGTCTCCGTCCCGCCGCCGGTGATCGTCGGCGACGGACGACCGGTCATCCCCCAGCCGAGAGCTGCCGCCATGCTCACCCACGGGAGAACCCCTGGATCCTGACGGGCAGGGTCCTTGACGTGGAACCGCGAGTGCGTCGGCTCGGGCAACCGCGCCTCGACCCCGTCACGCCGAGCGATCAGGAACGCCCGACGCCTCGTCTGCGGCACCCCGTACTGCTCCGAGTTCAGCACCCCAGTCACGACCGAGTAGCCGAGCGCCCGCATCTGCACCGCGACGGCCTCCCACACGGGCAGAACCGTCGGCACCTGCTCGAGCACCACATGCATCGGACCGCAGTGAGCGACGTACGCCAGCGGCGACAGGACGAGCGCGGTGCGATCGTCGAGACCCGCCGCGCTCGCCGCGTCTCTGAGCGCGGTGCCCTTCTGTGTCCACGCTCTGGTGTCGATGAGTCGGAGAACGTCGTCGAGGGCGGCACGGCCGGATCCCTTGCCGGCCATGCTGAACGTCTGGCATGGCGGCGAGGCGATGAGCAGCTGGTGGTCGGGGATGAGGGTGGTGTCGGCGAGGCCGGCCCAGACATCCGTGTACGTGGTGCGCATGCCTGCGGCCGTGCGGGTGGCGAGGGCCTCCGGCATGATCTCCACGCCGTGCTCCTCGATCCCGAGACGTTCGCAGGCGACACCCCAGCCAGTTCCGGCGAAGAGGTCGAGGGCGATCATGCGGCTACTCCTGATTCGTAGAGGTGTCGGTCGAGGACCTGGCGCTCGTACGCGGCGACGGTCACTCGGGGGTGCTTGGTCCAGTGCTCGAGTAGCTCTTCCGACGCGTAGGCGCGGGCTCGGGCTTCGTTCCCGATGAAGAGGTCCCAGGCGTCGATGCCTGCCTTCCGCCCGCGCTCGTTGAGGAGGTGACCCCTGCACGCTTCGAGTGCGGCTTCGTAGGCTGCGGTGCGGTGCTCCTCGAACTCGGCTCGGATCTGCTTGTAGAGCTCGAGCCCGAAGCCGACGGCGGCACTGCCGCCTCCACGCCGGCTCACAGCACCCCTCCTCGTAGCCGCACGAACGATCCGGCGAGCGCCGTCTGCTCGAGTTGCTGGGCGGCGCGTTCTCCGTAGGCGACGAGGACGGATGGTGCGCCGCTGTTGGCGGCTGCGCGGGTGCCGTCGGCGTGGTGGAAGTGGAGGCGGCCGTGGAGGAACAGGAGCGCGGTGGCTTTGCCCCAGACCTCGGCGACGAATCCTGCGGTCTCGGTGCGGGCGAAGACGAGGGCGATGCCGTCTCCGTGGTCCGCGAGCTTGGCGAGCCAGCGCCATGCTTCGTGCGAGTAGGGAGGGTTGAGCCAGACGTGTCCGGCCCACTCGGCGGTGAGGCCGTCTTCGGGAAGTTCGATGTGCCGCGCGGCGGTGGACCACGGGCGCGGCGATGGTGCTGCGCAAGGGTCCAGGTCGAAGGGGCCGAGTGCGTGGACGAGGTCGGGCGGGGTGAGCCAGGTGGTGGTCTTGGCGCGGGCCGACTGGTGCGACCCCATCGCTCTGGTCATGGTGATCTCCGGATAGTGACCGGCTCGCCGACGTCCACGAGGAACGTCGCCTGGTCGACGCCCTGCTGGACGACGAGCTGCATGCGGTTCGGCGAGCTGGTGTCGGGTGGGCGGACGCCGATGAGCGTGCCGATGGTGCGGTGCTGGGGTTCGCGTGAGAGGCGGTGCCCGGCGGTGCGGAACGCGACGACGAGGCCGACGTCGGTGGTCTGCAGCAGCCGGGCGGGCGAGAGCTCCTCGGCGTAGCGGACGGGCTGCTGCTCGAGCTGCGCCAGGATGCGGCGACGCTCGCGGCCGCGGGCACGGCTCACGATGCGTCGTCCGGCTCGTCCGTCTCCCACCAGTCGGTCACGACGAGGCTCTCGTCGACCGCAGCGAGGTCACGACGCAGCTCGTTCCCGCGGCGGGAGCGGGTCCAGTTCCGCCAGCCGCGCGGTGCGAGGTTCGCGGCAGCCTGGTTGTCGTCGCTCACTCGTCGGCCCGCGGCGCGTTGACGACGGCGTGGACCCGGAGGAGCGCTGCGACGAGCAGGACGACGACCGCTGCGGCGAGCGCCGTCCAGAGGGGCGTGTACCGGTCGGTGATGGAGGCGAACAGGCCCGCGATGAAGGACAGGTAGACGAGGGTGAGGGCGGTCTTCATCGGACGGCCTTCCAGAGGCGCGCCTCGCGGCGCGTGCCCTGCATCTTCTTCTTCTCGCCAGTCCAGACGACGTCTCCGCGGCGCACGAGCTCGGCTCGTCGCGATCGGATCGACTGCTCGGTGGGGATCACTCCGCCACGTGACTGGTACTCGGCGACGATCTCCTGATCGGTCATGCCCCTCGAGCGGGCGAAGAAGTCGGCCGGCTTGAGGATGTCGAGGATTCGCTGCTGGACCTCGGTGGGTTCGTAGACGCTTGCGGCCGCGTCGTGGCTGGTCTCGACGTCGTGTCTGCGGGCTGCGGGGCTCATTTGCTTCCGGCCTTCATCGCGTCGTCGAGGTTGAACTTGATGGCCTCGAGGAGGCCGAGGCGCTTGAGGCTGGTCAGGGAGAACTCGTCCACCGGAGTGCCGCGGAGGTACGCTTCGGTGTGCTCGAGTGCGTCGAGCTCGCGAGTGATGTCCGCGAGTCGGCTCTTGGCGGCGGTGCGGTCACGCTGCGCCACGTCAGCGGGCCGCTCGTTGTGGCGCATGCGGTACGGCGGGTTGCCGATCTTCTGTGCCTCTTCGCGGATGCGAGCGATCACCTGCTGGTCCTTCGGCATCTCGCCGGTGAGCTTCGACTTGTTCGCGAAGGCGAGGAGGTCCTTGATGCGGTTGGTCAGCTCCGGCAGCGTCTCCGCGTAGTCGTCGGTGATGACCTTCTCGGCAGCAGCGATCGTCGCCGTCTCGATCTTCTGCTTGGCCTGCAGGCTGACGCGGCGAGCGCCGATGCGGTCGAGGACGTAGGACTTGGGATAGTTCGAGGTCATGGCGTTCGTCTCCTGGACTCGTTGGACTGATGAAGGGAGCAGCGACGGCGGAGGTTCGGGTCAGCTCCGTCGCTGTCGTGTCCTGCCGTGGCTGCCGAGTCACGGGTGCCGCGGGATTGAACCGCTGTCAGGGCTGTCTCGTCAGCGCTGGGGTCCCGGCGTGGGACCCACTTACGTCGCTCCGTGGAGACGGGGTAGTGCTGGGTGCGAGGCGACGGGTTATCCAGCGACGGGTGCCGTGTACGCCTCGCGGTGTTGCTTCACGCTGTGGAGTTTTGAACGAGCAGGTGCGGCGGGGGCGTGCCCTCTCGGGCCGTTTCCGGGCGCGCCGAACAGCGCCCTCCGTGAGGCGCGCGGTTCGGAAGATGTGGGGTCGGCTGCTACGCGGCCGGTCTGCCCGAGGCCAGCCAACGGGCGTAGCGCTCGGCCTCCTCGGGAGTGAAGAAGTAGGAGCTCTTCTCGTTCTCACGCTTGCCGACGAGGTGTCCGTTGCGGACGTCGGTGCGGACGTACTGCGTCGAGCGGTCGATCGCCTCGGCGAGGGTGCGGGTGGTGTAGAGGAGCCGGCCCTGCGGGAGGACCGGAGCGGCGGCTTCGGCCGCGGCGATGTTGTCGGTCATGCTGCTGCTCTCACGAAGTCGGAGGGGTGGACGCACGAAAGGCCACCGGCGATGACCAGCTCCCCCCACGTGAGCTCCGACGTTTCGTCGAGGCGTGCACGCAGGGCCGAGCCGGATATGCCGGTGGCCTGTGCAAGAGTGTCGAGCGTGTTGCCCGAACGACCGAGGGCGTCGATGACGCTTCCGGTTGCTGCGGCTGCTGCTCTGGTTTCCATGAGTGAGAAGCTACTACCCAGATCCGGGTAGCGCAACATGAAAGTTGCCAAATTTGCGTTATTCGCTGCTGATCCGAGCTCTAGACTCTCAGCCGTGGAGAACAACGACCCGAAATCAGCGGCCTACCGAGCCCTCGCGGCCGAGATCCGTGCCGAGCGCGCAGCACTCGGCATCACGGTGAAGGAACTCGCACTCCGCTCCGGCGTCCCCTACGGGACGCTGAACCGGCTCCTCCCGGGCGCGCAGGACTTCACGTTCAGCCAGATGGCTCAGATCGCGTCCGGCCTAGGGCTCACTCCCTCGGAGCTCTCAGATCGCGCCGTGCGTCGGATGGGCGGCATGGAGGCTCTTGTGTCAGAGGTGCAGGGTCAGAATGTGACTCCGCTTCGACGAGTCGAGGACATGTCGGTCGACGAGATCGAGGCGGAGAAGAAGCGAGCGGCGACCATCGACCCTGAGATGGACACCGACGAGCAGTTCGACTAACCACCGACCTGGGGGAAGATGTACGACCCGTACGAGCACGCGGAGCAGCTGGGGCTGGCCGTGGTGCACTCACCGATCCGGACGGCGCACGAGCTGTGGTTACCGGAACGGAACACGATCGTCGTGCGCTCAGGGCTGCGGCGGGTGCATGACCGATCGGCCCTCGCGCACGGCGTGGCACACGCGCTGCTCGGTCACGAGGACGACCGACCCAAGCACGAAGTCCAGGCCGACCGGGTTGCAGCGAACAACCTGATCGACCTGGACGAGTGTCGTGAGCTGATGAAGTGGACTCCCGACTGCGCGCGACTCGCGCGGGAGCTCGACGTGTCTACGCGCCTCGCTCGAGTGTTCCTGCTGACCCACCGTCTGGCTGGGTGAATAGCTCGCCGAAGGCCGTCAGCCCAACACGCATGCGGGCGACGTCGTTGCAGCGTCGGTAGTCGTTCGTCTGCAGCCGGGACGCGTGACCGACGATCTGCATGATCACGTCATCGGACACGTTCGCCAGAGTGAGCAGGTCGACGGTGGAGTGCCGGAGGTCGTGGAGGCGGACGTTCTTCTCGATGCCCGTCTCGACGAGCAGCTTGCGCCAGGCTCGGGAGTGGTCAGACGGGTCGATCGGCTTCCCATTGTTCGTGAAGACGAAGCCGTTGGGGCCGGGCGGGAACTCCTCGAGGTGCGCACGGAGAATGCCATCGAGCGGCTTCACGAGCGGTGGCGTGCGCCACCCACTACGGGACTTCGGCCGGGTGAGGAACAGCCCGCCGGCGACCTGCCGGTGTTCGTAGTCGGACGGGAGCTCGAGCCGTCGGTCTGGGCAGTCCGCTCCACGCTTCCGCCCGCACGGCTTGTTGCAGCCGTGCCGCCAGGTCAGGCGCTGCAGCTGCCAGGAGATGTCGAGGACGTCCCCGGCGACCCGGTCCGCTTCGAGGCCAAGCACTTCCCCGCGGCGAGCGCCGGTGAGGAGTGTCGTTGCCCAGAGCGCGAAGCCGGGGCCGCCCGCGTCGCGGACGTGGGCGTAGAGGTCGAGGGCTTCCTGCAGGTTGAGGGCGTCGAGGTTCGACACGGCCTTTCGTGGAGCGGCCATGAGCTTGGCGGGGTTGCGGCTGATGCGCCCTTCGCGGACGGCCCACTCGAGCGCGACCGACATGATGCGGTGCGCAGTGAGTGCCGTCGTCGGCGAGCGCCCTTCGCGGACCATCGCGTCGGTGACGGAGCGGACACCGCTGGCGCTGAGCTGGCGGAGCTTCTTGCCCCCGATGATGGGGATGACCCAGTGCTCGGTGATGTTCCGGTAGCGCTCGGCGGTCTTCGGACGCACCTCGTTCGTGACGATGCTGTCGAGCCAGTAGGTGAACCACTGCTTCACGGTCACGTCACGGGTGTCGATGTCGCCGTTGTCGCGGAGCTCGCGCTTCAGCTCCTCGAGCTGGTTCAGGACGACGGTGCGGTCCCTGCCCCGGATGACCTTGCGTCGGCGGACGCCGTCGCGTGAGGGGAGCGTGACGGCTCCGGTCCAGTAGCCGCGGGAGTCCTTGTACAGGGCTCCCATGCCCTTCCGGTTGGCCATCGCTTCTCCCCTACGTTCTTCTGGTGTCGTTGCCGTTGGCGGGGACTCCGTTGTCCCCTGCTGCTCTTCTGTTCTGTCGGTGGCACGTCGTAGCGTGCATGTGTTCCTCCGGTGCTTGCTTCACTGGTGGGGCGTCAGGGCTGGTCCGTGCGCGCGGGCCGGCCCTTCTCTCGTCAGGAGGGTCTTCTCCTGAGTGGGTGCTGCATGTCGTGGTGCCATTCGTGTAGCCATTGGTGTGTGCACAATCATCGCTGATTTTGCACATCTGAGAAGCTACACCCACAATCCGAGTCCTGGCAAGCCGGATTCGGGAAGTTTCACCGTACTTGTAATACGGGGGTTGCGGGTTCGAGTCCCGCTGCCGGCCCTGTTGTACTGTGGACCTGCAGGCCGCGACCTCGTCGCCGCCCGCACCGCCTTCAGCCCCGCCGCGTGCGGGGCTGTCGTGCATCCGCGGCCGTCAGGAGCGGGCCGTCACGCAGCGGCACCACCCGTCACGGCCAGGATCCGACTGCCTGCGAACAGGCGAGGATCGAGTCGACGAGACGGGACATGGTCCGAGCCTGTCGATCGTCCCGTTCCGCGACGGTCAGCGAGCGCACCCACACGAAGGCGAGCAGATCGGCGATCTGCAACATCCGAGAGTGGTGGCTCGGCGCGAAGTGGACGGTGTCCAGGATCCGCTCGAGCCGCGTGTGCATGTAGCTGCCCGGCGTGCCGTACGCCTGGTACACCGCGAAGCGTTCGCGATGCCGGTCCCGGTCCGCGCGCTCATCGGCGATCACGAGGGCGTACTCGCTCCGCGCCGAGGCGATCCGATCGAGACGCTGCAGGAGGTGCAGGAACGCCACCTGCTCCGGCGGGTGTCGATCGGGGTAGCGCATCCGGTCCTGGTGTCGCGCGAGCAGGTCCGGGCTGACCCCTCTGAGCAGCACCGTCGCTCCCGACGCGCGGACCGCGTCGACCACGTCGGTGAAGACCTTCACGCGGACACGCGGTGGAACGGCATCCCAGACCCCTTTGCCGTGGAACACCGGGTGGGCGTGGATCTCGGTGCGTGGCGCGACGCCGTACTCGAGGAGCGACGCGACGATGTCGTTGAGCTCCAGTGTCAGTCCCCGTGTCTGCGCCGCGTTCGCGACCACCGCCCCGAAGCCGTACAGGTCGTCCTTGAACGATTCGTCGACGTAGCAGAGCAGCACGGTGACATGTTGCCGAACGGCTCCGGACGGGCGATGCCGCAACGCCGCGGGAGGGCAGCTGTCTCCCGACTCCCGGCTCCCGGCTCCCGGACCGTGGACGGACGAGAGGCCCGGACGATGTGATCGTCCGGGCCTCTCGGCGCGTGTGGAACACGGATCAGGGTGTGTTCCGGGCGCTCGACGCGGTAACCAGCCGGCCGTGTCCCGAGGATGACACCTGTCCGGGGGACGTGTCCACGATTTCCGGCGACTCCGCGGGTTCCCGCACGATCATGCCGGAACCGGCTCGGCCGGGTGCGTCGGGCGCGCGGCCCACGGCGCCCCGCGCCCGGCGCCGGGTCCCTGCTGCTCGGTGCCCGGTGCCTCAGCGTCCGCCGGTGATCTTCCGCTCACGCTGCGCGACGCCCGCGGTGCCGTAGGGGTAGTCGTCGACCCGCGGGGCGCTCGCGTCGGTCAGGGTCCGCAACTCGTCGTCGGTCAGGACGAGGTCGGCCGCGCCGAGGTTGTCCTCGAGCTGCGACAGGGTCCGCACGCCGAGGATCACGCTCGTGACGGCGGGACGCGCGAGCAGCCAGGCGAGGGCGACCTGCGACCGCGACGCCCCGTGTGCATCGGCGACCGCGGACACGGCGTCGAGCACGGCCCAGGTGCGCTCGTCGGCGTTCCGGGCCTCCCACGCCTCCATGCCGCGTGCGGGGTCCTCGCCGAGGCGGGTCGCCCCGGTCGGTGCCTCGTCGCGCTGGTACTTGCCGGTGAGCCACCCGCCGGCCAACGGGGACCAGGGCAGCAGGCCGATGCCCGCGTCGAGGCAGGCGGGGACGACCTCGTGCTCGATGTCGCGCACGAGCAGGTTGTACTGCGGCTGCAGCGTCACCGGCGGGGCCCAGCCGTGCGCCTTCGCCTCGTACACGGCCTTCGTGACCTGGTAGCCGAGGTAGTTCGAGAACCCGTAGGTGCCGATCTTGCCCGCGGACACCGCGTCGTCGAGGAAGCGCAGGGTCTCCTCGATCGGCGTCAGGGCGTCCCAGGCGTGCATCTGGTACAGGTCGATGTGGTCGACGCCGAGTCGCTCGAGCGAGGCGTCGAGGGCGACCCGGAGGTGCCGTCGGGACAGGCCGAGGTCGTTCGGTCCGTCGCCCTGGGGGAAGCGGCCCTTCGTCGCGAGGACGACCTGGCGCGCCTCGGTGGGGTGGGCGGCGAGCCAGCGGCCGATGATGCGCTCGGACTCGTTGCCGGAGTACACGTCCGCCGTGTCGACGAGGGTGCCGCCGGCCGCGACGAACGCATCGAGGATCTGGTGGGAGGTGGGTTCGTCGGCTTCGCTGCCGAACGTCATGGTGCCGAGGGTCAGCGTCGACACCGATGTCCCGCTGTTGCCGAGGAGTCTGTAGTCCATGCGCCGGACGCTACGCCCGGCGCGGTGCGCGGAGGAGGACCCGCGAGTACCTGTCAGCGCGGTCCGGACAGGACGGACCGGCGTCACCCCTCGATGAACGCGATCACTGCGTGGTCCCGCCCCGGATGAACCCGATCGCCGCCTCCCGGAAGTGCCGCGACGTGGGGGCGCCGAACGGTGTCACTGCGTGGTCCCGCCCCCGATGAACGCGATCGCCGCCTCACGGAAGTGCCGCGACGTCGGCGCGTTGAAGTGGTTCCGCCCCGGGATCTCGAAGAACGACGCGTCCGGCGCCGCCTCCGCCAGTCGCACCGCGCTGTCCTTGATCCCGTCCTCGCTGCCGGCGGCCATCAGGATCGGCTGCGTCGGGGCGTTCTGCGGCGTCGGCTCGATGCTGTCCCGCATCCCCTCGACCATCGCGACGAGCGCCTGCAGGTCGTTGCCCTCGATGCTGCCCGCCATCTGCAGGTACCCGTTCGTCACGCGGTCCTCGATCGGGGTCCCGTCGGCGATGTACGCCTTCGCCTGGTCGACGGCCACGCGGCGCATCGGGTCGGCGTCCGGGATGCCGCCGAGCACGGCACGCGAGATGCGGTCCGGGATGCGCTCGGCGGTGTGCCAGCCGACGCGGGCGCCGAGCGAGTAGCCGAGGAACACGACGTCGGACAGCAGGTAGGTGTCGATGACCGTGGTGACGTCCGCGACGAGCAGGTCCATCGAGTACGCGGAGGGGTCGTGCGGCTTCGACGAGGCACCGTGGCCGCGCTGGTCGAGCGCGACGACCCGGTGTCCGGCGCGGACGAGGTCGCGGGTCCAGCCGGAGGCGTGCCAGTTGAGGACTGCGCCGGACGCGAACCCGTGCACCGCGACGACGACGGGGGCGTCCGGGTCGCCGAAGTCGTAGGTCGCGAGCTTGAGCCCGTCGGGCGACATCACGGCACGGGGACGGGGTGCTTCGGGGACGAGTGACATGGCGCCACCAGGCTACCGGGGGCAGGGTGGTGGGCATGGACGGTTACGGCGGCGATCAGGTCCGGGCGGCGGAACGGCCGCACCTCGAGGCGGGGGAACCCCTCATGCAGCGCGCGGCGGACGGGTTGGCGCGGATCATCGGCGACCTGCTCGACGACCCGGCGGTCCGGCCCGTCGACGGTCCGGGGTCGGTCCTTGTGCTGGTGGGCAGCGGCGACAACGGCGGGGACGCCCTGTTCGCGGCGGCCCGCCTGGCGTCGGACGGGAGGCGCGTGGCACTGGTGCGCGTCGGCGCACGCGTGCACGAGGCGGGCCTGGCAGCGGCGCTGGACGCCGGGGCGCGCCTCCTGGCCGGTCCCGGTCCGTCGCGTGCCGACGCCGGGGCGGCGGACGTGCTCCGCGCCGCAGCGGTCCCGGACGGGCCGCGGCTCGCGGCCGTCGTGACCGAGGCCGCTGCGGCGGCCGACGTGCTGCTCGACGGCATCCTCGGGATCGGGGCGTCGGGTCCGGTGGCCCTGCGCTCGCCCGCGCGCGATGTGGTCGACGCCGTCCGCGAGCTCGCCCGCGACCAGCGGGCGCCGTTCGTGGTGGCGGTGGACCTGCCGAGCGGCGTCGACCCGGACACCGGCGGTGTGGCGGACGAGCACGTGCTGCACGCCGACGTGACGGTGACGTTCGGCGGGGTCAAGGCCGGGCTGCTCCGCGGGCCGGGAGCGACCCTCGCCGGTCGGGTCGAGTTGGTCGACGTGGGCATCGGCGACGAGCTCGCGGCGGTGGAGCCGCTCGTCCGCACCTGAGCCGCACCGGGGCAGCACCGGGTCAGCACCGGGTCAGCACCGACCCCTGCGCGCAGACCGATGCTCGTGCTCGCCGGGGTCAGCGCTGATCGGGGTCAGCAGGCAAGGGCGTCAGCGCCCGCCGGCGTCGAGCCCGTCCACGACGTCCGGCCGCGCCTCGAGCCACATGTCGACGAAGTGCCGGTAGTTCGCGGCGATCTGCCGTTCGGCCGCCTCGTCGTCGAGGCCCTGCTGCACGACCTCGTCGAGGGCCTCCTGCCAGTTGCTCCGACCGATCGCGAAGCCGACGAACCCGTCGACGGGCGCGGCCGTCCGGAGCCAGTGGTCGACCTGCTCCTCGGGGGCGTCGCGGCCGAGCACGATGCACTGCACGTGGTCGCGACCGCCGGCGCGGGCGGCTGCGACGACGCGCTCGGCGTCCTCGGTGCGGTCGAGACCCTCGAGCTTCCAGACGTCGGCCTCCACCCCGTGCTCCTGCAGGTACCCGATCGACGCGACGACGAGTCCCGGCCGGACGTCGCGGTCGTAGTCGTCCGTCGCGGCCTGCTGCTCGTCGGTGCCCGGGACGAGCAGCTCGACCAGGAACGTGCGTCCGGCGTCGTGCAGGGTGCGGGACACCTCGGCGAGCCGCTCGGCCTGACCGCGGCGTTCCTCGGCGTCGAAGGCCGGGTTGTCGCGGACGAGCACCTTCACGAGGTCGGGGTCGAACGCGTCGACGTGCGCGACCCAGTCGTCGCCGTACTCCAGCTGGAACCACTCCTCGCCGGACCGCTCGATCGGCATCGCGAGCCGCAGTCCCGCCTCGGTGACGAGCCGGGCGACCTCCGCGCCGTACCGCTCGTCGACGAGCACGCCCGTGCGGGCACGCGAGGCACCGGCGGCGAGCGCCGCGAGCACGCCGCGGTACACGAGCTGCTTGCCCGCGCGGACGCGCTGGGCGTCGGCCTCGTCGGTCGGCTCTCCGGAGTCGTCGCCGTAGGTGTGCTCCAGCAGCGAGGACCGCTGGTCCATCGCCAGGAGGAAGAGGGGGTGCTGCTCGTCGAGGTCGGCCATGCCGCCCATGCTGCTCGCACATCCTCCGGGGCGGCTCGGTGGGCGCGGTACGGCTCCGGATCGGGTGGCCACTGCGCGCGCCGGACCGTTCCCCCGACACCTGCGGACGCCCCGCCCGCCGCACCGTACGTTCGGAGCATGACGTTCAACGAGGACTCCCGGCTCTCCGGCGGGAAGGTGAAGCGCCGCGGCCGCGGGGTAGCCGTCGGCGGTGGCGCGGTCGGCATCGGCGCGATCGTGGTGTTCCTGATCGCCCAGTTCACCGGCGTCGACCTGAGCGGCATCGTCGGCGACGGCGGGACGACCCAGGTGCAGCAGCAGGGCGAGACGGTCGACGCGACCCAGGAGTGCCGGACCGGGCGGGACGCCAACCTGCGCGTGGAGTGCCGGATGGAGGGCGCGGCCGAGTCGCTCGACGCCTACTGGACGCAGGAGGCCCGCACGCTCGGGTTCTCGTACGACACCCCCGCGTTCTGGCTCTTCGACGGCTCGACGGACACCTCGTGCGGCCAGGCATCCGCGGCGACCGGCCCGTTCTACTGCCCGCCGGACCGCGCCGTGTACCTCGACACCGCCTTCTACGACGACCTGCAGTCCCGCTACGGGTCGTCGGGCGGTCCGCTCGCGCAGATGTACGTCGTCGCGCACGAGTGGGGCCACCACGTGCAGCAGCTCCAGGGCACGTTCGCCTCGACCGACCGGTCCGGATCCGGGGCGTCCTCGGGCAGCGTGCGCACCGAGCTGCAGGCGGACTGCTACGCCGGTGCCTGGGTCGGGTCGGCGGCGACCACGAAGGACGCCGACGGGAACACCTTCTTCGAGCCGGTGACCCGCCAGGAGATCGCCGACGCGCTCTCCGCGGCGAGCGCGGTGGGCGACGACAGCATCCAGGAGCGCGCGACCGGTCGGGTCGACCCGGACTCGTTCACGCACGGCACGAGCGAGCAGCGGCAGGACTGGTTCACCCGCGGGTACGAGCAGGGCGCGGGGTCCTGCGACACGTTCAGCGTGCCGGGCTCGTCCCTCTAGGGACGCTCGCAGCGACGCGCGCCGACGCGCGCGGCCACGCGCACCGGTCCCGCGGACGGCGGGACACGGCACCCGGGTGCCCCCTGACGGACGGGAGGCTCCCCACCGGTCCGGTGGGGAGCCTCCCGTCCGTCAGCGGGGCACGTCGCGACGTGCCGTCACGTCGGGTGCGCACCCGACGGCGCGCGACGCGCGTCAGCCCGCGGTGGGCGAGGCGCTCGCGCTGGGCGTGGGGGTCGGGGTGCCCTCGGTGGCACCCGCAGCCGACACCACGAAGGACCGGAAGTCGTCGTTGGTGATCGGCGCGGTGAGCTCGTACTGCTTGCCGTTCACGAGCACGAGCGGGGTGCCGGGGAACTCGGAGAGCGACGAGCCGGGGATGTCCCCGTCGGTCACCGCGGTCGTGCGCTCGTCGACCCACTTGGCGTACGTCTGGTCGGCGATGCAGTCGCGGACCGCCGCCTTGTCCTGCACCCCGCGGACGCCGGTGACGAGGCGCTCGAGCTGCGCGTCGGTCAGGCCGGCCGTGCCCTCCTCGGGCTGCTGCGCGTACAGCGCCCGGTGCACGGCGAAGAACTGGTCCGGCGACCGGTCGGCGACGCACGCTGCGGCGTTCGCGGCGCGGAGCGAGTACTTCGTGCCCTGCGAGCGGTTGCTGAGGATCGCGACCGGGTGGATGTCGACCGTCGCGGCTCCGGACTCGGCGAGGCTCTCGATGTAGTCGCCGTTGGCCTTCTCGAACTGACCGCACGTCGGGCAGAGGTAGTCGACGTACATCGTGATGCGCACGGCGCTCGCCCCGGCCGTCGCACCGGAGGCACTGGCGTCCGGCTCCGGCGACGAGGAGGCACCGACCGCGCGGAGCCCCTGCCCGATCGTGATGCCGCCCTGCGACATGTTCGCGGGTCCGGGACCGGCGGGCTTCGTCGAGTCGACGATGACGAGCGTGACGATCGTGGCGGCGGCGACGAGCACCACGCCCAGGCCGATCTGCAGGCCGAGCCGGGTGCCACGCTGCCGGCGCTTCTGCTGCGTCCGGATCTTCTGGGCCCGCTGGCGTGCGGCTTCCCGTCGTTCGTTGCGCGCGGCGCGTGCGTCACCCTCGGGGCGGTTGGTCATGCGTCGGTGTCCTCACGTTGATCCTGACGTCCGCACGGCCTTCCCCCGCACGGCGGACGGACCAAGCGATCGTAGTGGTCCTTCCTGGGACCAGCCAACCAGGTCCACCGGAGCACTGGCGCCGCCGGGAGAACTCGTGTTGTATGAGCACCGATGGTCGACGACGACCATCCGGGGCCCCCACGGGCAACCGCTTCACAACGGATCGTCCGGCACGTACCTGCCGGTGAAGGAAGGATCGAACGCTCATGGCGTCCGTCACCTACGACAAGGCAACCCGTCTCTACCCCGGAGGCAACCGTCCCGCGGTCGACTCCCTCGACCTCGACGTCGCGGACGGCGAGTTCCTCGTCCTCGTCGGCCCCTCGGGCTGCGGCAAGTCCACCTCGCTGCGCATGCTCGCCGGCCTCGAAGAGGTCAACTCCGGCGCGATCCGCATCGGCGACCGCGACGTCACCGACGTCCCGCCGAAGGACCGCGACATCGCGATGGTCTTCCAGAACTACGCGCTGTACCCGCACATGACCGTCGCCGAGAACATGGGCTTCGCGCTCAAGATCGCCGGCGTCGGCAAGGAGGAGCGCGCCACCCGCGTGCAGGAGGCAGCCAAGCTCCTCGACCTCGAGCAGTACCTCGGCCGCAAGCCGAAGGCGCTCTCCGGTGGTCAGCGTCAGCGCGTCGCGATGGGCCGCGCGATCGTCCGTCAGCCGCAGGTGTTCCTCATGGACGAGCCGCTGTCGAACCTCGACGCCAAGCTCCGTGTCCAGACCCGCACCCAGATCGCGTCGCTCCAGCGTCGCCTGGGCGTCACCACGGTCTACGTCACGCACGACCAGACCGAGGCGCTGACCATGGGCGACCGCATCGCGGTGCTCAAGGACGGCATCCTGCAGCAGGTCGGCTCGCCGCGCGATCTGTACGAGAAGCCGAACAACGTCTTCGTCGCGGGCTTCATCGGCTCGCCGGCGATGAACCTGCTGCCGGCCGACGTCGTCGAGGGCGGCATCCGCTTCGGTTCGCTGAACCACCCGCTCGACCGCGACACGCTGTCGAACGCCCGCGCCGCGCAGATCACGGTCGGCGTCCGCCCCGAGGACATCATCGTGTCCCCGTCGGGTGACGGCCTGCCCGTCACGGTCGACGTGGTCGAGGAGCTCGGCGCCGACGGCTACCTCTACGGTCACGCCGACGTGAACAACCAGCGCGTCGACATCGTCGCCCGCGTCGACGGCCGCGCGCACCCGTCGATCGGTGACACGATCGTCGTCTCGCCGAAGCAGGGCCACGTCCACGCCTTCGACACCGAGTCGGGCGAGCGCCTCGACGACAAGGCCGTCGTCAGCGCCTGACGCTGTCCGAGCCGGACGGGAGGCGCGGTGCCGACTGGCACCGCGCCTCCCGTCTGTCACACCACCCGCACCACCTGCAGGAGCCAACCGTGCCCGACTCCCTGTCCATCACCGCCGCGACCGTCGACCCGGGCCTGCTCGACCTGCCCTGGGACCGGCCGCTCGAGGACTGGCCGGACGACGTCATCGTCGCGCTGCCGAAGGGCATCTCGCGGCACCTGGTGCGCTTCGTCCACCTGAGCGGCTACGTCGCCGCGGTGAAGGAGACCGGCGAGGAGGTCGCGCGCTCCGAGTACGAGATGCTCCGCACCCTGCAGCGCATGGACGTCCCGTGCGTCGACCCCGTCGCGGTGATCACGAACCGCGTCGACGAGGACGGCGAGCCGCTGCACCCCGTGCTCGTCACGCGCCACCTCCGCTTCTCGCTGCCCTACCGCGCGCTGTACTCGCAGACGCTGCGCCCCGAGACGGCCACCCGACTCGTCGACGCCCTCGCGCTGCTGCTCGTCCGCCTGCACGTGATCGGCTTCTACTGGGGCGACGTCTCGCTGTCGAACACGCTGTTCCGCCGCGACGCCGGGTCGTTCGCCGCGTACCTGGTCGACGCCGAGACCGGCAAGCTCTACCCCGGCGGCCTGTCGAACGGGCAGCGCGAGAACGACCTCGAGGTCGCGCGCGTGAACATCGCGGGCGAGCTGCTCGACCTCGAAGCAGGGGGCCGCCTCGACGAGAACGCCGACGCCGTCGACGTGTCGAACCGGATCGTCGCGCAGTACCGGACGCTCTGGAAGGAACTCACCGGGACCGAGCAGTTCGACATCAAGGAACGCTGGCGCATCAACGACCGGGTCGAGCGGCTCAACGCGCTCGGCTTCGACATCGAGGAGCTGTCGATCCACACCACCGAGGGCGGCTCGCAGGTGCGGATCCAGCCGAAGGTGGTCGACGCCGGGCACCACCAGCGTCGCCTGCTGCGGCTGACGGGGCTGGACGCGGGCGAGAACCAGGCCCGCCGGCTGCTCAACGACCTCGACGCCTACCGCGCCCGCAACGGCCGGGACCAGCTCGACGAGGAGATGGTGGCGCACGAGTGGGTGTCGCGGGTGTTCGAGCCCGTCGTCCGGTCGATCCCCCGGGACCTCCGCGGGCGACTCGAACCCGCCGAGGTGTTCCACGAGCTGCTCGAGCACCGCTGGTACATGTCGCAGGAGGAGGAACGCTCGGTCTCCCTGCCGGAGGCGACCACGGCGTACATCAACGACGTCCTGCGACACCGTCGGGACGAGCGGCTGCTCATCGACCCGCCGACCTCGTCGATGACGCTGCCGATCCCGGTGGTCGACGACGGGTCGGACGACGAGGACGTCGCGGACTGGCGCGCGTCCGTCTGAACGGACAGGAGGCCCGGTGCCGGTCTCGCGGACCGGCACCGGGCCTCCGGTGGTCGGGCAGGCGCTACTCGGCGCGACGGCGCCGGGCGACCTCCCACAGGGTGACGCTCGCCGCGATGCCCGCGTTGAGCGACTCGGTCGCGCTCGAGATCGGGATCGAGACGATCGCGTCGCAGGTCTCGGTGACGAGGCGCGACAGGCCCTTGCCCTCCGAGCCGACGACGACCACGATCGGACGGTCGGCCAGCTCGAGCGCGTCGAGCTGCACGTCGCCGTCGCCGTCGAGCCCGAGGACGAACAGCCCCATCGACTTGAGCGACTTGAGCGTCTGGGTCAGGTTCGGGGCCATCGCGACGGGGAGCCGGGCCGCGGCGCCGGCCGAGGTCTTCCACGCCGACGCGGTGACGCCGACCGAACGACGCTGCGGCACGATCACGCCGTGGCCGCCGAACGCCGCGGTGGACCGGATGATCGCACCGAGGTTCCGCGGGTCGGTGATGCCGTCGAGGGCCACCATGAGCGGTACCTCGTCACGGGCGAACGCGCGCTCGGCGACGTCCTCGGCGACGGCGTACTCGTAGGCGGGCACCTTGAGCGCGACGCCCTGGTGGACGCTGTCGTGCCCGGTGATGCGGTCGAGCTCCGGCCGCATGATCTCCATGATCGGCACACCGCGGTGGTTCGCGAGCGCCAGGATCTCCTTCACGCGGTCGTCGACCTCGATGCGCGACGCGATGTACAGCGTCGTCGACGGGGTCTTCGTGCGCAGGGCCTCGAGCACCGAGTTGCGGCCGGTGACCAGCTCGGAGTCGTCGCTCTTGCGCTGCGGCGGACGGCCGGTGCGCTGCTGCGGCGTGCTCGACGCACCGTGCCGCCCGCGGGCGGCGTCGAAGCGCTCCTTCGCCGCCTTGCGCTTGCCGGCGGGGTGGTACGGCCGGTCCTCGGCCTTCGGCGTGGGCTTGCGACCCTCGAGCGCCTGCGCGCCCTGGCCGCCGGAGCCGACCTGCTTGTTGCCCTTGCGGCCGGAGCGGACGGCGCCGGGCCGACCCTTCCTGCTCCCCGAGACGTTCTTCATTGCTCTCTCCTGTCCGGCACGGCCGTTGTCAGGCGATGCTCCAGCGTGTTCCTGCTGCGGTGTCCTCGATGGTGATCCCCGCGGCTGCGAGGTCGTCGCGCACGCGGTCCGCGGTGGTGAAGTCCCGTGCGGCACGGGCGTCGGCGCGTTCCTGGACGAGGCGTTCGACGAGTGCGGCGAGCGGGGCGGCCGAGGTGTCCTGACCACCGGTCGACCAGTGTGCCGCTCGCGGGTCGATGCCGAGGACCTCGACCATCGCAACCACCTGATGGTACGCGGTCCCGAGCGCTTCCGCACCGTCCGCGTCCAGGGCGGCGTTCCCGGCACGGACGGTCTCGTGCAGCACGGCGAGCGCCTGGGGCACCGAGAGGTCGTCGTCCATGGCCGCCGCGAAGGCCTCGGGCACGGCCGGGGCGTCCCGCAGCGTGACGCCCTCGAGCCGCTCCGCCGCACGTGCGAGGAACCCCTCGATGCGGTCGTACGCGGCCTCGGCCTCGGCCAGGGAGCCGTCGTGGTGGTCGATCGACGAGCGGTAGTGCGCGGCGCCGAGGAAGTACCGGACGACCTGCGGCCGTGCGGCGGCGAGGAAGTCGGCGGCGAAGATCGAGTTGCCGAGGGACTTCGACATCTTCTGGCCCTCGACCGTGACGAGGCCGTTGTGCAGCCAGTACGAGGCGAACGCGTCCCCCGCGGCGGTCGACTGCGCGAGCTCGTTCTCGTGGTGCGGGAACCGGAGGTCGAGCCCGCCGCCGTGCACGTCGAACGCCGGCCCGAGGTACCGGCGGCTCATCGCCGAGCACTCGATGTGCCAGCCCGGGCGGCCGGGGCCCCAGGGCGAGTCCCAGGTGGCGGTCGCGGGCTCACCGGGCTTGGCGCCCTTCCAGAGCGCGAAGTCCCGCGGGTCCCGCTTGCCGCGCGGGTCGGCGTCGGCCGCGTCCACCATGTCCTCGCGGCGCTGCCGGGTCAGGTCGCCGTAGGACGGCCAGCTGCCGGTGTCGAAGTAGACGTCGCCGGAGTCGTCGGCGGCCACGTAGGCGTGCCCGCGCTCGAGCAACCGCGTGATGATGTCGTGCATCTGCGGCACGCTCGCGGTCGCCCGCGGCTCGTACGTCGGCGGCAGGATGCCCAGGGCGTCGTACGCGGCGGTGAACTCCCGCTCGACGCGGTACGCCCGCGCGAACCACGGCTCGTCGGTGCCCGCGGACAGGTCGAGGACCTTGTCGTCGATGTCGGTGACGTTCCGGACCAGCGTCACGCGGTACCCGCGGTAGGTCAGCCAGCGACGCCAGATGTCGTACACCAGGGCGGACCGCAGGTGGCCGATGTGCGGCGACGACTGCACCGTGGGCCCGCACACGTACATGCTCACCTGTCCGTCGACCAGCGGGACGAGGTCGACGACGGCAGCGGCACGGGAGTCGTGGAGGCGTACGGTCACACGGCAAGCCTAGGACGTCGCCCGGGACCCGTGACGGGGGCAGGCCGGGCGCGAGAAGACGGACCACCCGGGCGGTGCTCAGGCGGGGCGGCGCCCAGGCGGGGCGGTGCCTCAGGCGGGGCGGTGCTCAGGCGGGGCGGACCACGGCCGTCGCGATCGCGGCGAGCCCCTCGCCCCGTCCGGTGAAGCCGAGGCCGTCCGTCGTCGTGCCGGACACCGCGACCGGTGCGCCGACGACCGCCGCGAGGGCGTCCTGCATCTCGGCGCGACGGGCACCGATCCGCGGCCGGTTGCCGACGACCTGCACGGTGACGCCCGTCGGCACGAGTCCGGCCCCGGCGAGCAGTTCCACCGCACCCCGGACGAAGACGTCCCCGGTCGCGCCGGCGTACCGCGGGTCGGCCGTGCCGAACCGTCCGCCGATGTCACCGAGGCCGCCGGCGGAGAGCAGGGCGTCGCAGACCGCGTGCGCGACCGCGTCGCCGTCGCTGTGCCCGGACAGGCCCGGCTCACCGGGGAAGTCGAGGAGCCCGACGCGGCACGGGCTCGCGGCGTCGAAGGCGTGCACGTCGACGCCGAGGCCGACCCGCACCGCGGGCACGTTCCCGGCACGGGAGGCGACGACCGCCTCGGCGCGGGCGAGGTCCCAGCGGGTGGTGATCTTGAACGCGTCGGCGTCGCCGGGGACCGTGCGCACCGTGCCGCCCGCGGCGCGGAACACCCCGGCGTCGTCCGTCTCCGCCCGCTGCGCCACCGCGTACGCCGACCGCAGCGCCCCGAGCGGGAACACCTGGGGCGTCTGCACCCCCACGAGCGCCGACCGGTCCACGGTCTCGACGACCAGGTCGCCCTCGACGCGCTTCACGGTGTCGGTCACGGGCAGGGCCGGCACGACACCGTCCCCCGTGGCACGGGCGGCGTCGAACACGGCGTCGAACTGCGCGGCCGGGGTCAGGCACCGCGCGGCGTCGTGCACGCCGACGAGCTCGACGCCGTCGGGCAGCGCGTCGAGGCCCGCCTGCACCGACGCGTGCCGGTCGGCTCCCCCGGGGACGACCGCGGTCAGGTGCACCGCGGGACCGGCGACCGCCGCGACGAGCGCGCGGCACTCGTCGAGCCGGGCGGCCGGCGCGACGACGACCACGGCGGTCGGTTCCGCCAGCGTGAACACCGTGCGGACCGCCCGGGTCAGCATGAGCTCGCCGGCGACGGGCACGAAGGCCTTGGCGTCACCGATGCCGAGCCGCGTGCCGGAACCCGCCGCGACGACGACGACCGCCCTGCTCACCCGATCGGGGAGCAGGGCGGTCGTCGTGGTGTCGTCCAGCTGCGGTCCGCGCTACGAGGCGAGGACCTCGTCGAGGACGGTCGATGCCTTGTCCTCGTCGGTCTTCTCGGCCAGGGCGAGCTCGGAGATGAGGATCTGCCGGGCCTTGGCCAGCATGCGCTTCTCACCGGCGGAGAGCCCGCGGTCCTGGTCACGGCGCCACAGGTCGCGGACGACCTCGGACACCTTGATGACGTCACCGGAAGCGAGCTTCTCGAGGTTCGCCTTGTAGCGACGCGACCAGTTGGTCGGTTCCTCGGTGAACGGTGCCCGCAGGACCTCGAAGACCTTGTCGAGGCCTTCCTTGCCGATCACGTCGCGGACGCCGACCAGGTCGACGTTGTCCGCCGGGACCTCGATCGTCAGGTCGCCCTGCGTGACGCGGAGCTTCAGGTAGACCTTCTCCTCGCCCTTGATGACGCGAGTCTTCACTTCAGAGATGGTTGCCGCCCCGTGGTGGGGGTAGACGACGGTCTCGCCGACCTCGAATTGCATGTATCAGGCTCCGTTCCCAGAACCCCCAGTTTACCACAAGGGCTCCTCGGGCAGAGGGGCCTGGGCGGACCCGCTCCCGGCTGATCGCTAGGATGGGCGTCGGACCGTCCGGTCCACCATCGTGATCTTCCGGAGGAATCTCTTGCGAGCTCGGGTACTCGTGTCCGTCGCCGTTGCGGCAACCATCGCGCTCGGCGCCACCGGCTGCGAGTTCATGTCGCCCGCGCACACCAAGGAGATCAAGCAGATCACCGACGGCGTGAACGTCTCGACCGGCAAGCTCGACATCCGCAACGCCCTCTTCATCTCCGACCGCGGCGAGGACGCCCGCTTCGTCGGCACGGTGGTCAACACGGACGAGTCGAAGGACATCACGCTCTCGATCGAGCTCGGCGGCGACACCCAGACGGTCGTCATCCCCGCGGGCAGCCGTCGCGACCTCGGCTCGAACACCCCGACGGCCGACCCGACCGAGGGCTCGAGCACGCAGCAGGGCAGCACGGCCCAGGGCTCGAAGGCCGCGGGCTCGCAGGAGGTCGTCTTCGACGGCGCCGACGCGCGTCCGGGCTCGCTCGTGAAGACGTACTTCTCGTACTCCGGCGCCGAGGGCGTCTCCGCGAGCGTCCCGGTCCTCACCAGCTCGCTCGAGGAGTACCGCACCCTGGCCCCGTCGCCCACCCCGACGAGCACCCGCACCCCGGCTTCCGGCATCGAGGGCGCGGCCGGGACGGGCACCGAGCCCACCGGCGCCGCGACCGCCCCGGGCACGCAGTCCGGCTCGCAGACCGACTCGTCCGAGGGCGACAGCGGCAGCAACTGACACCGCGGGCGGCGCGCGCCACGTCGCGCCCCGCGCCCACGCACGCACCGGAGGCCCGGTGCCGGTCCCACGGACCGGCACCGGGCCTCCAGTGCGTGGCCACCCGACCACCCGACCGACGTGCGCCGACCGGGTCACCCGACGGGCTCAGCCCTCGATGCGGTAGCCGAGACCGCGCACGGTCACCAGGATCTCGGGCGTGCTCGGCACACGCTCGATCTTCGAGCGGATCCGCTTGATGTGCACGTCGAGCGTCTTGGTGTCGCCGAAGTAGTCGGAACCCCAGACCCGGTCGATGAGCTGCCCGCGGGTGAGCACCCGACCGGCGTTGCGGAGGAGCAGTTCGAGGAGCTCGAACTCCTTGAGCGGCATCGGCGTCTCGGAGCCGTCCACCGACACCGTGTGCCGCTCGACGTCCATCCGGATGCCACCGACCTGCAGGATCCCGCTGTCGCCCGGGTCGTCCTCGGTGCGACGGCGCAGCACCGCACGGAGGCGCGCCAGCAGCTCGCGCGTCGAGTACGGCTTCGTGACGTAGTCGTCGGCGCCGAGTTCGAGCCCGACGACGATGTCCACCTCGGAGTCCTTCGCGGTCAGCATGATGATCGGCACGTTCGAGCGCGTCCGGATCTGCCGGCACACCTCGGTGCCGCTCAGGCCCGGCAGCATGAGGTCGAGCAGCACGAGGTCCGGGCTCTCGGCGTCGAACTTCGACAGCGCGGTGATGCCGTCGGCCGCGACGGCCGTCTCGTACCCCTCCCGCTGCAGCAGGAACTCCAGGGGCTCGCTCAGGGCCGGCTCGTCGTCGACGATGAGGATCTTGGTCACGATGGCTGCTCTTCCAGTTGCTCTTCGAGTGCGGTGGTGAGTTCGGGATCCGCCTCGGGCAGGCGGATCGTGAAGGTCGAGCCCTTGCCGGGCTGCGACCACACGCGCACGTCGCCGCCGTGGTTGCCGACGACGTGCTTGACGATGGCGAGACCGAGGCCGGTGCCCCCGGTCGCGCGCGACCGCGCCGGGTCGACGCGGTAGAACCGCTCGAACACGCGGTCGAGGTCGGCCTCGGGGATGCCGACGCCCTGGTCGGTGACGGCGATCTCGACGAACCCCTTCGCCGAGCGGACGCCGACGCCGACGCGGGTGTGGTCCGGCGAGTACTTCACCGCGTTGGCGATGAGGTTCGACACGGCCACCTGCAGGAGCACGGGGTCGCCCATCACGCGGAGCTTCGAGCGCTTCGCCCGGACGATCTCGATGTCGCGGGCGCGGGCGACGACCTCGTTCGCGTCGACGGCGGCCTGCACGATCTTGTCGATGCCGGTCTCCTCGCTGTTCTCGAGCGTGTCGACGGACTGCAGGCGGGAGAGCTCGATGATGTCCTTCGTCAGGGCACCCAGGCGCTCCGACTCGGTGATGAGCTGCGAGGCGAACTTCTTCACGTGCTCGGGGTCGTCGGCCGCGACCACGAGGGTCTCGGCGAGCAGACCGATGGCACCGATCGGGGTCTTCAGCTCGTGCGAGATGTTCGCCACGAAGTCCCGTCGGACCTCGTCGATGCGCCGGCTCTCGGTCAGGTCGTCCGCGGTGACGAGCACGTACCGGTTGCCGAGCTGGGCCGCGCGGAAGCTGAGGTAGCCGATCTGGTCGCTGCCCCGTCCGCGGGAGAGCTCGAGGTCCTCCGACGCCATCTCCCCGCTCCGGCGCACCCGGTCGACCAGGTCGGCGAGCTCGCGGTGCACGAGCTTGCGGCGCACGACGAGTCCGACCGTCAGTGCCTGCGGCGACGCGGCCACGACCGTGTTCGAGGGGTCGACGACCACGGCCGGGTTGTGCATCGTGGCGATGACCGCGGCGACGCCGTCGGGCAGGGTGCGTTCCGCCACGTCGGCTGCCCGGGCCGTGCGCTCGGCGGTGATGACCAGCACCACCACACCCGCGCCGAAGACCCCGCCGAGGAGCATCGACAGTGGCACGAGCCACGCGTTGTCCATGCCGTCAGTGTAGGGATCGTCACGCCCCGTTCCGACGCCGTCCACCCCGCACACGTGTGGTTCCGGGGCCGGGAAGCGAAGCGTTCAGCCGCACGTCACCGTTCGTTCACCTGACCTGACGACACTCGACCGGTACGCATCAGAGAGGCACATCCCCCATGCGCGAAGTCTTCCAGCAGGAACTCCAGGACGTCCAAGAGCGTCTGACCGAGATCGCCGGGCTCGTCGAGTCCGCCATCACCCGAGCGACCCAGGCGTTCAGCGAGTCCGACGTCGCGCTGGCCGAGGAGGTCATCGCCGACGACGCGAAGATCGACGCGGCGGCGAACAGCCTCGACGAGATCGCGATCGACATCCTGGCCCGCCAGGCACCGGTGGCCCGCGACCTCCGTGTCGTCGTCACCGCACTGCGCGTCAGTTCCTCGCTCGAGCGCATGGGCGACATGGCCGAGCACATCGCCCAGCTCGCCCGCCAGCGCTTCCCCGAGAAGGTCGTGCCGAAGGGCCTCCGCGGCACGTTCAAGCAGATGGGCGCGCACGACGTCGCGATGGCGCAGAAGCTCACCCGGCTGCTCGCGACCGAGGACATCGCCCTGTCCGCGGAGATCCGCGACGAGGACGACCAGGTCGACGAGCTGCACGCGAGCGTCTTCGACTTCGTGCTCGGCGAGACCTGGAAGGGCAACCCGATCGACACGGTCGACGCGACCCTGGCCTCGCGGTACCACGAGCGGTTCGCCGACCACGCGGTGTCGATCGCCAAGAAGGTCGAGTACCTGGCGACGGGCGACTGGACGGGTGCGGCGTCGGTGACGGTGTCCCCGGCCTGACCGGGGGCCCGTCGCGTTCCGCGACGGGGCGGGGTCCCGTCGCGTTCCGCGACCGGGCGGGGGTCCGTCGCGTTCCGCGACCGGGCGGGTCCCGTCGCGTTTTGCGATGGGGCGGCGGGGACGGGAGGATCGGGGCATGGCTCAGGTCGCGATCGTCGTCAACGGGATGCCCGGCTCCGGCAAGACCACGGTGGGGGCCGCCCTCGCCGAGGTGCTCGGGTGCCCCTTCCTGTCGAAGGACCGCATCAAGGAACCCCTCGCCGACCTCGTCGGTCCGATGATCGCTTCGCGTCCGCTCGGCGGCATCGCGATGGACACGATGTGGTCGATGGCGCGGGCCGTCGAGAACGGGGTCGTCCTCGACGCCGTCTGGCTCCCGTCACGTGACCGGGACCGCCTGGAGGCGGGGCTCACGTCCGCCGGGTCGCCCCGCGCCGTCGAGGTGTGGTGCGACGTCGACCGCGCGACCGCCGAGGAACGGCTGCGGGACCGCTACGACCCGGGCACCGTGCCGGTGCGCCACGAGGTGCACGGCGACCTCGCCGACCTGCTGGCCTTCTGGGACGAGCACGGCGACGCGGGCCCGGTCGCGCTGCCCGGCGTGCCCGTCGTCCGGGTGGACACGGCGCGGCCGTACGACGTCGGCGCCCTCGTGCAGGAGATCGCCTCGCACTTCGTCTGAGGCGCTCCGGCCCTTCCGCTCCGGTCTGCTCCGGCTGGCCGCTCCGGCTGGTCCGCTGCAACGCGCGGACTCGACGCCTTGCAGCCTGCCTGCAACGCGGAAGCGACAGTCCGACGCGGATGTTCCGCGGCGGACTGTCGCTTCGGCGTGGAGGGAACTGCTACTTCTTGGCGCCCTGCGCGGCGACCGCGGCGGCACCGGCGGCAGCGGCCTCGGGGTCGAGGTAATACGAGGGCTTCGTCGGACGGAAGTCGTCGTCGAGCTCGTACACGAGCGGGATGCCCGTCGGGATGTTCAGGGCCGCGATGTCGTCGTCGGAGATGCCGTCGAGGTGCTTCACGAGCGCGCGCAGCGAGTTGCCGTGCGCCGTGACGAGGACCGTCTTGCCCGCGCCGAGGTCCTTCGTGATGTCGGACTCCCAGTAGGGCAGCAGCCGGTCGATCACGAGCTTGAGCGACTCGGTCCGGGGCAGCTGGTCGCCGAGGTCGGCGTAGCGGCGGTCGCCGGCCTGCGAGAACTCGGCGTCGTCGGCGATGGGGGGCGGCGGGACGTCGAACGAGCGACGCCACTCCATGAACTGCTGCTCGCCGTACTGCTCGAGCGTCTGCGCCTTGTCCTTGCCCTGGAGGTCGCCGTAGTGGCGCTCGTTGAGGCGCCAGTCGCGCTTGACCGGCAGCCATGCGAGGTCGGCCTCGAGCAGGGCGATGTCGGCGGTCTGGATCGCACGGGTGAGGAGCGACGTGTACAGGACGTCCGGCACGATGCCCGACCCGGCGATGAGCTCGCCGGCGCGCTTCGCCTCCTTCTCGCCCAGCTCGCTGAGCCGGACGTCGACCCAACCGGTGAACAGGTTCTTCTGGTTCCAGTCACTGTTGCCGTGACGGAGCAGGACGAGCGTGGAGGTCATGCGCCGAGTCTACCGAGCGAGGTCGGCCCCGTAGCCTGGTCCCATGCCCATCGGGAACGTCACGCGCGGGACCACGGGGGTCAACCGACTCCGCCGGGTCGACCGGTGGATCGCGTCGCTGCCGGCCCTCCGCCGCACCGACGACCCGCTCGTGGCCGACGTCGGGTACGGCGCCCGGCCGACCACGACGCTCGAGCTGCGGGACCGGCTGGCCCGCGTCCGTCCCGACGTCGAGGTGACCGGGATCGAGATCGAACCGGCCCGGGTGGCCCTGGCGAACGCCGGCACCCGCGACGGTGTCACCTTCCGGCTCGGGGGCTTCGAGACACCCACCCCGGGGAACCGCCGTCCCGCCGTGATCCGGGCGTTCAACGTGCTGCGGCAGTACGACGAGTCCGCCGTGGTCGACTCATGGCGGATCATGCAGGACCGCCTGCAGCCGGGCGGGGCGCTCGTCGAGGGCACCTGCAACGAGGTCGGCCGGGTGGCGTCCTGGGTGACGCTCGACGAGCACGCGCCGCACACCTTCACGGTGTCGCTCCGGCTCGCCGGACTCGACGTCCCCTCGGTCGTGGCCGAACGGCTGCCCAAGGCACTCATCCACCGGAACGTGCCCGGGGAGCGGGTGCACGCGTTCCTCCGGGACCTCGACCTGGCCTGGGCGGTGGCGGCACCGCTCGGCACGTACGGCCCGCGGCAGCGGTGGATCGCGACCGTGCACGGGATGCGCGACCGCGGCTGGCCGGTGCTGCACGGGGTGTCCCGCTGGCGGCTCGGGGAGCTCAGCGTCCCGTGGTCGGCGGTCGCTCCGGCCTGACCCGGCGGACCCGGTTCACCGGCGGACCCGGTTCACCGGCGGGCCCGGTTCACCGGCGGGCCCGGTCCACCGGCCGGCCGGGTTCACGAGCGGC
The DNA here is from genome assembly GCF_001865055.2 of Curtobacterium sp. MCBA15_004. Classification (NCBI taxonomy): domain Bacteria; kingdom Bacillati; phylum Actinomycetota; class Actinomycetes; order Micrococcales; family Microbacteriaceae; genus Curtobacterium; species Curtobacterium sp. MCBA15_004. The sequence continues at coordinate 3,263,642 of NZ_CP126266.1, forward strand.
GGACGGCTCCGAGCCGGGGCAGCCGTGGCACGTCGGCGGTGGCGCCCGCGTCGGTCGGCACGATGGTCTCCTGCGCCGCGGTCACGACCACGTCGTCCACGACGAGCCGCAGCGTCGCGGTCGGGTCGAGCGAGCGCTTGACGACCGCGAGTCCGACCGGTCCGAGCTCGTGGTGCAGGGCGGCGGCGCTGAGGCGACCGACCTCCTTGTCACCGTCGAGCACGGGCGTCCCGGGGACCGGCAGCACCCCGTCCGACCCGTCGAGGTGCAGCATCACGAGGCGCCGCGGCGGACGACCGAGGTTGTGCACCTTCGCGACGGTCTCCTGGCCCCGGTAGCAGCCCTTCGACAGGTGCACGGCCGAGCGGAGCCAGTCGAGCTCGTGCGGGATCGTCCGCTCGTCGACGTCGGACAGGGCGGGACGCCAGGCCGCGATCCGCAGGGCCTCGAGCGCGAGGAGCCCCGCGACGGGCACGTCGGACGCGGCCACCTCGGCAGCGGCGTCCGGGGTGACCACGGCGACACGGAGGGTCCAGTCGGAGGCGGGGTGGGCCTCCAGGGCGGCGTAGCCCCACCCGCCGGGCGTGACGGACGACCACGGGTCGGCCCACTCGACGACCGCGTCGGCGGGGACCGCCGTGCCGAAGCCGCCGAGGGTGACGAAGTCGCCCGAGCGGTCCGCGACCTCGACGCGGAGCATGAAGCGCATCGACGTCAGCCACGCGGCGAGCGGTGCGGCGTCGTCCGCCTCGGTGAGGAGCCAGGTGGTCGCACCGTCGTCGACGACCCGCGCGGCGTGCTCGACGCGGCCGGAGGCGTCGAGCACGAGCGTCTCGGTCGACGTGCCGGGTGTGAGCCCGGTCAGGAGCTGCGAGGTGATCGAGTTGAGCCAGGACAGGCGGTCCGGGCCGGTGACCGTGACGACGCCGAGGCCGAGTTCGACGACCGCACGACCGGCGGCCAGTGCGCGCTGCTCGCCCACGGGGTTGCCGAAGTGCGCTGCCGGGCCGGCGTCCGTGCCGACGAAGCCGGGGCGGTCGGCGAAGACGCCCATCAGTCGACCTTCGCGAGCTGCCCCGAGGCGTGCGAGGTGAGCTGCTGCCCGAGCGCGGCGATGTCCCAGGCCCAGAAGAGCTTGCCCTCGACGAGGCCGTACAGGCGCGTCGCGGCGGAGTAGTCCTTGGCGTTCGGCGAGCGCATCACGGCGTCGGTCGCGAGGTCGATGCGACCCTTCTTGACGCGGCCCACGTAGAGCTCGTTGACGCCGGTGGGGTGGATGATCGCGGCCTCGACGTCGAATCCGTCGGTCGTGTTCCGCAGCGCCTCGACGCTCTCGACCGTGGTGAACGGGGTCGGGCCGTCGCCGAGCAGCATCGCCGGGCCGCGGTCGCCCGGTTCACTGGGTCGGTCGATGCGCCAGTAGCCCATCTCGGCGGCCAGCGGCGTGTGCTCGTCGTCGAGGAGCCAGCTGGTCGAGGAGTAGTTCAGGTAGGGCAGGCCGTCGTGGCTGAAGCTGATGCGCTGCCCGAACTCGTACTTGCGCGGTTCGTCCTCGTCACCGACGGGGTACTCGACCACGCCGGTGCCCTCCCAGACGCCAACGAGCCAGGACAGCGGGACGAGCTCGGGGGCGAGGCCCTCGGGGAGTTCGATCACCGCTGGCCCTTGAAAAGCTTGACGACGACGACGACCGAGATGAACGCGATCGCGAGCGACGCCAGGCCCAGGAGGCCCACGTAGAAGAGCTCGAGCGCAAGCAGCGAATCCATGTGCCGAGTCTACGCGGGACGCCTGACGGCGCCAGGGCGGGGGCGGCGCGGCGCGGCGGTGGGGGCGGCGCGGCGGTGGGGTGGCGCGGCGGTGGGGTGGCGCGGCGGTGGGGTGGCGCGGCGGTGGGGTGGCGCGGCGGTGGGGTGGCGATGCTGCGCGGTTCCACGGGTGCCGCGCGGTGGTGAGGGGGCTGTGCTCAGCGCAGCAGCAGGACGACCGCCGTCACGAGCACGACCACGAACGCCCCGGACGAGGCGATGCTGATCCGCTCGACCAACCCGTCCTTCGTCGCGGTGATGAGCTGCAGCACGAAGCTGACGAGCACGCAGAGCACGAACACCAGGAGCAACCAGGCGAAGGAGTCCTTCTGCGTGAGCGCCAGCACGAGCACGGCGCCGACGACCGCGAGCACCCACACCGGCAGCACCGACGTCAGCCGCAGGCGGCGCTGGTCGAGGGGCTGGTCCGTCTCGCTCACGCGCCCATCATGGCAGCACCGGCTCCGGAGCGGGCTGGTCCGGGCGGGCGGGGCCCGGCACATCACTAGGATGTGTCCACGACTCCCCCACGCTCTGGAGGTCCTGTGGCCCAGCTCCTGGTACTCACCTCGGCCGCGCCCGGCGACGTCCTGCCGAGCCTCGGCCTGCTGAGCCACCGGATCCGTCACGTCCCGGCCGAGGCCGCGCAGCTCGTGAACGCCCCGCAGAGCGACCTCATGTTCGTGGACGCCCGGACCGACCTCGTGAGCGCCAAGGCGCTGTGCAAGATCCTCGCCACGAGCGGCTCGACGACACCGATCGTGCTCGTGGTCACCGAGGGCGGGCTGACCGCGGTCAACAGCGAGTGGAACGTCGACGACGTCGTGCTCGAGACCGCCGGCCCCGCCGAGGTCGACGCGCGCATCCGCCTCACCACGGGCCGCGCGTCGAAGAACCCGTCCGGCTCGAAGATCCAGGCATCGGGCGTCGTCATCGACGAGGCGAGCTACTCCGCCAAGGTGCGCGGACGGCCGCTCGACCTGACGTTCAAGGAGTTCGAGCTCCTGCGGTTCTTCGCGAGCCACCCCTCCCGGGTCTTCACGCGCGAACAGCTGCTCAGCGAGGTCTGGGGCTACGACTACTTCGGCGGCACCCGCACGGTCGACGTGCACGTCCGACGCCTGCGCGCCAAGCTCGGTGACCTCGAGTCGCTCATCGGCACCGTGCGCAACGTGGGCTACCGCTTCAACGTGTACGACGACGAGGCCGACCGGCTGGCGGCCCGCTAGTGCTCGCGGTCGTCGAGCTCCTCGCCGCCGCGTCGGCGGCGGCCGGCGAGGCACCCCCGTTCTCCGACCAGACCCTGGTCGACGTGCGCGCCGGCCGCGCGACGGTGCTCGGCGACGATCGCGGGGTCGCGGTGGTCCGTGACGGTGAGCTCGAACTCGTGGTCGCCCGGGAGGCCCGTGGCCGCGGCGTCGGGACGGCGCTCGTCACGCAGGCGCTCGCCCTGGGCGGCGGGGCCGCGGACGGCGCGGCACCGGACGACGTGGCCGCTGACGACGTGGCCGTCGGCAACACCGCTGCACCAGGGTCCGGGTCCGGGTCCGCGTCCGCGTCCGGGGCTGCGACCGGGACCGCTTCCGCGCCGCGGCTCGCGTGGGCGCACGGTGACCACCCCGCCGCGCGGGCCCTGGCGGCGCGACACGGCTGGACCGCAGTGCGGACGCTGCTGCAGCTCCGGGCGCCGATCGTCGACGAGCCGAGCGACCCCGGTCTGCCCGATGGTTGTTCCCTGTCGGCGTTCCGCCCCGGGGAGCCCGAGGACGAGGACGCCTGGCTGCAGCTGAACGCCGCCGCCTTCGCGCACCACCCCGAGCAGGGCCGGATGACCCTCGAGGACCTCCGTGCCCGCGAGGCCGAGCCGTGGTTCTCGGGGGACGACCTGCTGCTCCTCCGCGACGCCGACGGCGCACTGGTCGGGTCGTGCTGGCTCAAGGTCGAGGACGGCATCGGCGAGTTCTACGCCGTGGCCGTCCGCCCGGACCAGCAGGGACGCGGACTCGGCGGCGTGCTCATGCGCGCCGGTGCCGCACGACTGGTCGGGCGCGGGCTCGAGGCAGCGGCGCTGTACGTCGAGGGTGACAACGTCCCGGCACTCGCCCTGTACCAGCGGTCGGGTTTCACACAGCACGCGGTCGACGTCCAGTACGGGGCGCCCTCCGGCCGGTAACATGGCGCGGTCGGCGAGGGGTCGACCACAGGCATCCGGGGGTGGACCGTGGCTGAAGACGGCCAGGCGCAGCACGGTCAGGCGCAGTACGGCCGCGGCGAGCCGCTCGGCGCCTCGTACCGCCTGGTCGACCTGCTCGGCACCGGTGCCACCGGCGAGGTCTGGCGCGCCGAGCACACCGCGACCAGCGAGCACGTCGCCGCCAAGCTCCTCCGTGCCGAGCTCGCCGCCGACCCGGCGATCGTCGAACGATTCGTCCGGGAGCGCACCGTGCTGCTCGGACTGCAGCACCCCTCGATCGTGCGCGTCCGCGACCTCGTGGTCGAGGGCGACCGGCTCGCGATCGTCATGGACCTGGTCGGCGGGGGTTCGGCGCGCGACCTGCTCGCCGCGTCCGGCACCCTGCCCCCGCGCGACGCCCTGACCATCGCGGCGGAGACGCTCGACGCGCTGGCGGCAGCACACGCGCAGGACGTCACCCACCGTGACGTCAAGCCCGACAACGTCCTGCTCGCGGACGGGTGGGCTCCCGGAGCGACCGGACTCGTCCGGGTGTCGGACTTCGGCATCGCGTCGGTGGTCGCCGACCGGGAGCGCACCACCACCGGGCTGCTCGGGACGCCGCAGTACATGGCGCCCGAGTCGATCAGCCACGGCCGGTCCGGTCCCGCCGCCGACGTCTACGGCGCCGGAATCATGCTCTACGAACTCCTCGCGGGCCGCACGCCGTTCGCCGGGCCCGGCACCGACTTCGCGGTCGCGTACCGGCACGTGACCAGCGACCCGCCCCGGCTCGAGGTCCCCGACGCGCTGTGGTCGACGCTGTCCGCGCTGCTCGCGAAGGACCCCGGTGCCCGTCCGGCCGCGACCGAGGCCGCCGCGACCCTGCGTCGCCTCGCACGAGCCCTGTCGGACGCCCCCGCGCTCGCCCCGGCCACCGACCCGGACTCCTTCGCCGAGGTCGAGCGACCCGCCACCGTCGTCCGGGGCGCCCGACCCGACCAGGACGCAGCGGCGGTCGCTCCCGTCGCCGCGGACCTCGGTCCGGCCCCCGACCTCGGCACCGCCGGCTCCGAGACCGTCATCCGGCCGCTCGCGCGTCCCCCGCTCCCCGCCGTCCGGGAGCCCGAGACTCCCGAACGTCGTCGGTGGCAGCGCCCGGACTGGTTGACGAACCGGATGGTCGGGCTCGGTGCCCTCGGCGTGGTGCTCGTCGCGGCCCTCGTCGTCGGTGGCGTCGTCTGGCTGCCCGGTGCCCTCGGCGGGCGCGACCGTCCCGGCGGCGCAGCGACCGCGCAGGCCGGCAGCGCGTACCAGCAGGACCGGCCGCTGCCCACCGGACTCGCCACGACCCGCAAGGCCACGATCGACCCCGAGCGCGGCACCGTCCAGGTCGCGATCACCTACGCCGCGCAGTCGGTCCCGTTGCGGGGCGACCTGCTCGAGGTGCTGCCCGGCGTCGACGACCGGGCCGACTGCCCCGCGGTGACCTGGAGCGGCGAGGGGGTCTCCGGCGCGCGGAACCAGCCCTCGCTGACGGGGGTCGACGCGCGTTGCTCGTGGACCGTGTCCGACGTGGTCGTGCCCGCCGACCAGGAGCTCACCGTCGAGGCGACCGTCGCGCTGCGCGGGGTCACCGACCAGGCGGCGCTGCAGCAGTGGCTCGACACCGCCGGGGCGGCCACCACCGAGGCGGTGACCGACCGCTCCGTCGCCGGCACGGCCTACCCGGTGCAACGTCTGCAGGGCATCGAGGTGCGGACCCCCGACCGCACCGTCAGCCAGACGACGCTGCCCGTGACGCTCGTGCCGGTGTGGCCGAGCGGCGCGGACGACCTCAACCCGCTGTACCGCAGTCCGGCGAGCGGGGCGCCGTCGCAGATGCTCACCGACGTGGCCGGTGGGGAGTCCGGCGTGCGGTTCTCCGACGGGTGCTCGGGCGCGCTCGCGGTGTCGTCGGACGGGCTCGTCGTCACCGCACTGTCGGTGGCGCCGTCGTGCACCGTGCGGGCGACCGTGGGGAACTTCCGCGACCTCGAGAGCTCGCCGTTCGGGATCACGACGCGCGACCAGGCGTAGGCGGCGGCGCGGGCGGGCTGCTCGGGCCGGGTCGCCCGCCTGTTCGGCCGGGCCCCGGACTGGTCGGAGGCGCGTGGCGGGGCCGCAGCGTACCTCCCGACCGCGGCGGCCACCGGACCGGAGGCGCGTGGCGGGGCCGCAGCGCGCCTCCCGGCCGCGACGACCACCCGACCGGAGGCGCGTGGCGGAGCCGCAGCGCGCCTTCGGACCGGACGCGCGGTTGCGCGCCGAGCCTGCCCACCGGCACGCACGCCCGACCGGCCTCGCCCGACCGGCCTCGCCCGACCGGCCGAGGCCGTCGGACGGGGTGGTGCCGCGCCTCCCCGGCACGACGGGAGTCCGTCCTCCACGGAGGCGACGTGCCTCAGGAGGCCGGGGACGCCGCCTGCACGAGCCGCACCGAGCCGCCCGACGTGGCGTACCCGCGCCCGGCGGTCAGTGCGACGGGCGCCCGGCGCGGCAGGGCGACGCCCAGGAGCTCGCCGTCGTAGTCGACGTCGGGCTGCAGCAGGAGACCGCAGCGCGCCTTGCGGACGGTCCGCGTCCAGTGGTTGTAGAGCGTCCGCAGGTCGACCGAACGCCCGGCCGCGACGACGCAGAGGCCCGGCCGCTCCGTCGTGAGCAGCGACGCGATCCCCTGGTCGCCGTCCTCGAAGCGTTCCGCGTCGTCGATGAGGAGCAGGACGGGGCCGCGCTCGATCCGGAGCCCGGCGAGGAGCGCGGGCACCTCGTCCGCGCCGACGGCCACGCGGTCGAGGGGTGCGTCGGCGAGGGGCGAACGTCGATCGCAGATCGCCCAGACGGCCGGACGGACACCCTCCGCCGAGCGGGCCAGGTCCGCCATGGCGAGGAGCACCGTCGACTTGCCGGAGCGGGCAGGTCCGGCGACCAGGACGTGCTCGCCGTCGTAGACCTCGAGGACGGCGGTGCCGAGGTCGTCCTCCGCGATGCCGACCGGGATGCGCCACGGTTCGGTCCCGAACTGCGCGGGGGTGGCGAGGTCGCGCACGCTCACGGCGTCGGGCAGGCGTCCGACCGCGCTCGCCTTGGCGGCGGCGTCCGGCCAGGCTGCGGCGACGTCGGCGACCGCCCGGTCGAGGGGCACGGCAGGCGTGGCAACGTGGCTCTGCAGCTTCGTGGTCGAGTCGATGAACCGGCCGGGCACGGGCGGCGGGACGTCCTTCGGGCGCACGCCGATCGACGCGTAGTCGTACGGGTCGGCGAGGCGGAACATCCACTTCTGCGTCGTGACCTCGTCCATCGCCGAGGGGACCGCCTTCGCGCGCGTCGTCGAGACCGCGAACGAGATCCCGAGCGCCGGCCCCTCCGCGTAGACGCGGTACAGCGCGTCGAGGAGCTGCTGCCCCTCGAAGTCCTGGCACTCGTCGCGGAGCGCGGCGAGCCCGTCGATCAGGACGAGCGCGCGTCGTCCGCCCGGCGATGCACGGCGACGCTCGAGGTCGGCGCGCAGGTGTCGGAGGAAACGGGCCTGCAGCTCCCCCGCGCCCGGGCCGGAACCCACGTACGCGGTGGTGTGCGGGAGCCGGGCGAGCGGTGCGAGGTCGCCCGCGCCCATGTCGAGCACGAGCAGGTCGAGCTCGGCGGGGTCGGTGGTCCGGGCGGCCTGGAGGGCGATCGAGGTCAGCGCCGTGCTCGTCCCGCTGCCCGGGATCCCCATGAGCATGAGGTTGCCCTCCGACAGGTCCCAGCCGCCGGCGATCTGCCGCTGGTGGTCCGGGTCGTCGGCGAGGGCCACCGGCACGATGCCGCTCGCCGCGGGGAGTGCGTCGAGGTCGACACGCTCCCCGAGCGCCTCGGGCCAGATCGGCCGCGGCGGCGCGTACCCGGCGGCGTCGTTCGCCTGCCGGATCGCGTCGATGAGGACGTCGAGGTCGGTGTCGTCCGACGCGCTCGCAGCGGGCGCGGGAGCCGGGGCGGGGACGCCGAAGACGTCGGTGGCGCGGACCGTGACGTCCTGCTCCGCACGCTGGTCGCGGGCACGGCCGGTGACGAGCGCGGTCTGCACCGGCGTGATGTCGTCCTGGCCGAGCTTCACGAACGCGCGACCGGTCTGCTGCCGACCGATGCCCGCCGCGACCGGCACACCGATGACGTTGGTCGAGTCCTCGCGGCTCTGCACGCGCAGGGCGACCCGGAGGTTCGTGTTCGCCAGGATGTCCTCGCTGACGACGCCCGCCGGACGCTGCGTCGCGAGGACCATGTGCACGCCCAGGGTCCGGCCGACGGCGGCGATGGCGACGAGCGAGGTCAGGACGTCGGGGAACTCCTTGGCCAGCATCGCGAACTCGTCGACCACGAACAGCAGCCGGGGCATCGGCTCGGTCGGGCGGGTCGCCAGGTAGGCGTCGAGGTTGTCGATGTCCGCACCGGCGCTCGCGAAGACGCGCTGCCGCCGTTCGAGTTCGGCCTCCAGGGCACGGATCGCGCGGTCGGCGAGCTGCTCGTCGAGGTTGCTGATCGTGCCGATGGTGTGCGGGAGCCGCTCACAGGCGGCGAACGCGGCCCCGCCCTTGAAGTCGACGAGCAGGAAGTTCAGTCGGGTCGGGTCGTTGCGGGCCGCGAGCCCCGCGACGAGGGACCGCAGGAACTCGCTCTTGCCGGAACCGGTCGTGCCGCCGACGAGGCCGTGCGGACCGTCCCGGACCAGGTCGATCTCGAGGACGCCGGACTCCGACGAGCCGATGGGCGTCGACGTACCGGTCCGGGCGTCCCAGGCGGCGCGGACCCCGGCGACGGTGGGGCCCTCGTCCATCCCGAGGAGCTCGGGCAGTCGGACCAGGGCGGGCAGGGATGCCCCGGGCACGGTGAGCTCGGGGTCGTCGAAGTGGGCGACGGCCCGGGCCGTCCGCTCGGCGGTGCGGGCGCTGAGGCCGGCCAGCACGACGTCCTCGACGCGGGTGCGGTCCTCCGGCCGGTAGACGGTCGCTGCGGCGTCCGCGGCGACCGTCACGATCGTGGTGCAGGCCGCCGGGAGCTGCTGTTCGTTCGTCGCGATGACGATCCCGCTGACCCGCTGGCGGCGCTCACCGGGGCGGAGCGAGGCGCCCGGGACCGTCCTGCCCTCGCCGAGGAGGTTGCGCGCGGGAGCGTCGCGCCCCTCGGTGAGGACCTCGGAGTCGATGACGACGAGCAGGTTCGGGGTCGGCAGCGCCTCGAGCTGTTCGCGCAGGCCCCGGAGCACAGCCGCGCTCTGGTCGCGCTGTGCCGACATCCACCGGGCGCCCGTACTGCTGCCCGCGACGCGCGTGTGCGGGAGCCAGGAGGCCCAGGACCAGTCCTCCTCGCGGCCCCGGTCGCAGAACACCCCGACCGTCAGGTCCGCCGGCCCGCAGTGCACGGCCGCCTGCGCCAGGAGGCTCCTGGCCAGGGCGAGCGCACCGTCGCGGTCCCCGACGATGCCGACGACGCCCGCGTCGGACAGGTCGGCCACGACCGGAGCCGCCGTCAGTCGGCTGTCGCCGATGGCGGCCTTGGCCTCGTCCTCGAGCTTGGCGGACGCGGCTCGCTGGTCCACCTCGGGACGCCAGGGAGCATCGCCCGTCCCGGCGTGGAGGCTGAGGAAGTCGTCGTCGGCCGAACGGCGCTGCCAGAGAGCCGTGGTCGGGAGGAGCGCACGGCGCACCACGGTCGCCGGATCGGGCACGAGTTCCTGCCGCCGGGCCGCCTCCACCGCGGCCGTGGCGGTGATCTCGCCGCGGAACGACTCGACCGCCTCGGCGAAGCGGGTCTCCTCTTCCTTGAGGTTCTTCGCGCGTCGGTGCTTCTGCTCGAACCACATCCCGATCGCCGTCACGGGGCTGAGCAGGGCGAACAAGGCGAACCGGGCGTCACCGAGGAGCAGGACCATCGCGCCGGCGAGCACGAGGGGTGCCGCGACGGTGATCCAGCTGAACTTGGAGGCCGGTGCGACGTCGCGTCGCGTCGGCGGGGTCACGGTCTCGACGTCGGTGATGCGACCGGGCCGGGGCGGCCGGTTGAACGGGGCGGTGGCCGCCGGGGTGAGGTTCGGCAGCGAACCCGCTGCCGGCACCGTGGTCTCCGTGAGGTCGGGACGCACGAGCAGCACGGCACCGCCCACGATGACGCTCGTCGCTCCGGTCAGCAGGACGCCGTCCTCGTCGATCCGCTCGCACGCGATGACCGTGCCGTTCGTCGAGCCAGCGTCGCGGATCCGGACACCGTCGTCCTCGAGCTCGACGGTGCAGTGCTCCCACGAAGCGCTCTCGGTCGGCAGCACCACGTCGGCCTGGGGGGAACGTCCGACCACGAGGCGACGGTTGTGCGGCACCGGCAGGACCAGCCCGGCGTCGAGTCCGCCCGCGAGCGTGACCGTCCAGCCGTCGAGGGGGCGCGGCCGCTCCTCGACGGTCCGGGCGATCCGAGATCCCTCGAGGAGCACGAGGTCCCCCAGCGGGGTGTCCGGACTCGTCCGGTGCCCGTCGACCGCCAGTGCGTCGTCACCGGTGAGGGTGTGCCCGACGACCGCCGTGACGAGCTGGCCGATCGTGGCCGTCGGCGCCCACCCGTCGACCTCGACGGTCTCGCGTCGGTCGTCGAGCTCGATCAGCACGCGCACGGGGTGGTCCTCTCTCGGGTCCTGTCGTGGTCCTGCAGGGCGACGGTCAGCGGCGGGACGTGTCGGCGAACCAGACGAGCGGTGCCGTCGCCGCGTCGTCCGACCTCGACGCGGGACGCAGGCCGAGGTCCTGCGACGACGCCGCGAGGACCGTCGCCGGCGTGCGCAACGCCTCGCGGGAACCGAAGTCGAGCGCCGGACCGGCCAGACCGTCGCGCGCCCGCAGGTCGAGCCGGGCGAGCGCATCGGTCACGGCTGCGGGCTCGACCGCACGCGCCGAGCCGACGGCCGCGACGAGGGCGACCACGGCGTCGTGGCTCCGGGCGTCCGCGGCTGCAGCGACCGCCGCGAAGGGACGGTCGCCCGTGAGGTTCTTCGCGCCGGCGTCGTCCGCGAGCACCCGGAGGCCGCCGAGGTACGCCGACATCGCACGACCCTCGGCGTCGGTGGCCAGGGCTCGGGCATCGTCGGTCTCGACACCGACCGAGCGGAAGTCGCCGCTCAGGCTGCCGCCGGCCTGCGTCAGCGCGGCGGTGAACGCCGGGCTGGTCGCGTCGGAGGTGAGGACCACGGGCACGGTCACCTTCGCAGCCTGGAGCGCGGCCACGAGAGCACCCTGCCGCGCGCCCGGTCCGCTGAGCACGACGGCATCGGAGTCGGCAGCCCCTGCCTGGGCACCCGCGGCGCCGTCGAGCGTGCCGTTGGTCGTGTCGACGCCCGTGCGCTGGGCGATGCTCGCGGCCAGGGCCGCCGTGTCGGGGTCTCGGACGGCGTCGACGAGGTGCGCGACCCGCAGGCCGGCAGGGGCGCCACCGCCGAGGTCCACGAGCAGCGGCGACTGCGCACGGCCCAGGGCCCGCTGGAGCGCGGACGCGACCGAGTCGGTCGACGGCGCCGTCGACCAGGCGTCGTCTGCGGCGGCGGCGTAGGGCGCGACCACCGGGACGCCTGCGGTCGAGGCGGCGGCGAGGGCCCCGCTCACGTGCTGGCCGGACGTGGCGACGACGATCCCGGCGACGCCCTGCTGGACGAGGGTCTCGACTGCCTTCCGGGCGCCGTCGACCGACCCGCCGTCGTTCTGCGTGACGAGCTGGACGTCGGTGCCGCCGAGTGCGAGCCGGCGCTCCGCGACGAGGGCGCCCTGCGCGGCATCGGCCCACTCGGAGCCCTCACCGTCACCGAGGGTGACCACGACACCGATCTTCGTACCGTCGGGGACGTGTCCGACGGTGATCGGCACGGGGGCCGTCGCGGACACGGCCTCGGCCGGCGCATCGGCGTTCACCCGGACGACCACGATCGCCGCGACCACCGCAGCGGCAGCGAGGACGGCCGTCGAGGCGATGACGACGGTGCGTCGACGCTTCCTGTCGGAGTCGGGCGCCGTGTCCGGTCCGGCGTCGGTGTCGGTGTCACGGTCGGCGGCGCTGTCGCTGCTGATGGTGGCTCGGTCGACGGCGTCACTGCCGGCAGCGGTGGGCTCCGGCGCGGGGGCGTCGGCACGGTCGGTGTGGCGGCTCATCGTGCTCCCCCGATGCGGAAGGCGTACAGGGTCGTCGAGGTCGCACCCTTCGGGACGTCGTACCGGAACGCGGGCAGCTCGTCGGCGGCGTCGAGCGACGCACGGAACTGCTGCTGCTGGAGCAGGATGCCGCCCACGTCCTCGGCGCGGACGTTGGCGTACCCGGCCGCGTTCTGCGAGGCGAGCGCCAGCTGGTAGTCGGCGGAGTCGGACTTCGCGGCGCTGGTCGCCATCGCGCCCAGGATCCCGGAGCCGTTCACCTTCCGGTCGCCCAGGTCGAGCATGACCCGGTTGAGGTCGCCGGAGAGGAGCGTGTTCGCTCCCTCGACGTCACGGACCGAGGCGCTCGTGCTCGCGTCGATGCGCTGCAGGCTCGCCGCAGTCTGGCTGCTCACCGATGCGGCGAGTTCGCTGCCCTGCTGCTGGAGCGTGCTCTTCTGCTGGTCGATCGTGCCCTTGGAGTCGCTCGTGACCTCCTGCGCGGTGGTGCGGAGTCCGGCGATCGACTGGTCGAAGGCCTGGATGACCGACTCGCGGCTGGCGCCGGCGGTGTCGCTGACCTTCCGCACCTGGTCGTCGATGAGCGCCTGCACCTGCTTGCTCGAGTCGTCGGACGCCTGCTGGAACGCCGCGCGGACGGCGTCCTGGAGCTTCGACTGCTGGTCGGCGACCTTGACGAGCTGCCCGTTGACCACCGCCCCGCTGGCCGCGGCCTGCCCGACACGGTCCTGCAGGTCGCGGACCGACCCACTGACCGACCCGTCGTCGGCCGCGATCGCCGAGCGGACCTGCTGCACGCCCCCACGGAGCGCACCGACGGACGCGGCCAGGGTGTTCGTGGCCGCACCGACACCGGTCGTCGACTGCCGGTCGGTCTCGGCGATGAGTGCGTCCCAGGCGGACGCCTGCTGCGCGAGCCGCTCGTCCATGGGCGTGGCGAAGCCGAGGCCGGGTCGCAGCGTGGTGCCGTCTGCAGCACCCGGGCACGGCGTGGCGGTGAGGTACCCGCGGAGCGCGTCCGCGTCGTCCTGGTCGATACGGCCGAGCGTCACGAGGCCACAGACCCGGTCGGCGAGAGCCCGGTTCTGCGACTGCAGTGAGGTGTTGAAGAACGGTCCGTCCGGAGCATCGCCGAGCACGCCACGAGCGGTCCGAGCACGTTGGTTGATGCTCGCCAGACCCTCCTGGACGGGGCGGACCGACTGCTCGGTCGTCGTGATCAGGGCGTCCAACTCCGTCAGTGCCTCGTCGACGCTGCCGTCGTCGCTTCCGACGGTCTCGAGCCGGCTCGCGATCTCGGCGAGCTGGTCGTTCAGCGCCTTCGACTGCGCGATCGCCGTCTTCGACAGGTTCGGGTCGAGCCCGGCTGCGAGCTCCTGCCCCTTCGAGACCAGGCCGATGAGCGAGGTGTTGACCGCAGCCGACGACGCCCAGAGCGCACAGGTCAACGAGCCACGGGCCTCCTCGCTGGCGCACGCCGTCGCGTCCGGCGACGCCGGACCGACCGACGCGGCGAGCTGCGCGCTCACCCGCTGCTTGCACTGCTCACTCGCATCGGCGTAGCCGTCGAGCTGCGAGGAGATGCGGAGCAGGTTCGCGTAGACGCTGCCGCGCGCCCCGTCGGACTTCGGCATGCTCTTGCAGACGGCGCCCTCGAGGACCGGCGTCGGGGCGGTGGCCGACGTGTCCCCGAGCAGCGCGTCGAGGCTGCTCGTCGTCTGCTGCAGCTGCTGCAGCACCGTGGACTGCGTCGCCTGGACGGTCGAGCCGAGATCGCCGTTCAACGACGTGAGCTGACCGGAGAGCGACTGCATGGTGCTCGCGAGTGACGAGCTGCTGTCCTTGAGACGCTCCGCGGTGCGCACGCCGAGGGTCTGCGAGGTCGTCTCGAGGTTCGACCGGACCTCGGTGATCGTGCCACCGGCGCGCGCGAGGACCTCGTTCACCTGGGCGATGAGGTCGATGGTGCGGCGCTGGAGGGCGAGTTCAGAGTCGGTCTGCGACCCGAACGCACCGTTCATCACGCCCGTCGTCGAGAGATCCGTCGTGAGGCCGGGCTGCGCCGCGACGTCGAACGCCGGCGTCGACAGGTCCTCGACGTCGGCGACGAGGTGCAGCGTGCTGCTCGCCCCCGAGGTCGGCGGTGCGAGCAGACGGCCCCACTGCACGACCGCGTCACCGTCGCCGTTCGTGCTCACGACACCGTCCGTCGCGGCGCCGCCGTCGACCGCCTGGGTGACGACCCGGTCGGGCCGCACGCCGGGGAGCACCGTCGAGGCCGCGATGCTGAACGGCGCGCCGACCAGGGCCGGCGTCGTCCGCGCGGAACCGGCCACGTCGTAGGAGATGTTCTTCGGCCGGACGGTCAGGTTCTCGATCGTCAGGTCGATCTCGACGCGACCCGAGTACCCGTCGAGGTCGCTGAGGTCGGTACCCGACCGCTTGTCGGTCGTGTACTGCGTCGTGATGCGGAGCGGGAGGTCTGCCGCGGCGTCGGCGGCCTCGTGCTGCGTGGTCTTCGAGGACGAACGGTCGCCGGCCACCGAGATGGTCGTGTCCGACACCGCGCTGACGGCACCGTTCGTCGTGAGCACGGTGTCGACGGTCTGCAGGACCCGTGACGGGTCCGCGACCTGGTCCTGATCTGCGGTGCAGCCCACGAGCACCAGCGCGAGCGCGCCGGTGATGGCCACGCCACCGATCAGTCGGTCACCTGTTCGTGCTCCGGTCCCCCCGGCGCGCCTGAGCATCACGATCGTCCCCCTCAAGAATCGACTGCTCCTCCGATGGTAGCGACGGAGCACCTCGCCGACCGGCTTCTCCACAGGGATCCTGGCCCCCGTTCGGGCCACGGCGCACCTGCTCCCACGGCCGGGTCCCGGCTTGACCAGCGTCGGTGAACTGTTATTCTGCACATGTGTTCTGGGGGGATCGCCGAACGGACCGACGGTCGGCGGAGCACGGACGTCGGGCTGGTCGGCAACACGCGTTGCCGGCCAGTCCGCGCTCGCTCGGTACGGTGTGACGCATGTGGACCACGGTGCTGTCACTGGGCATCGCCCTCGTCGTCGGCTACGCGATCGTCGTGCTGGTCAAGGTCACGACGGAGCGGCGCGACGAGCGACGGGCCGACCGAGGCCTGGAGCTCCCGCGCGAGGCCGGCGCCATCGTCACCGTCCGCCTCCGTCGATGGCAGTGGATGACCATCGCCGTCGTCTCGATCCTGTTCGCGGTCGTCGGGGCACTCGCAACGGTGGTGACGGTCACTGCGCTCGCCTCGGGAGCGTCCGGCTCCGACGCGGGGCCGGGACCGGCGATCACCGCCGGGGCGATCCTGCTGTGCGGCGTCGGTGGCCTCCTGCTGTCCGGTTCGATGCGGCGGACCCGGATCCTCGGGATGGACGACCACGTGTTGGTCCGGCAGGGGTTCCGTGCCGAACGACGCGTCGCGGTGTCCGAGATCGCCGCGGTGCTGCCCCTCGCGAACCAGTACGGCGGACTCGAGGGCCGTGCGGCCGACGGCAGCCGGTTGTTCTCGGTGATGGGTCTAGCCCGCGGCTTCACGGCGTTCGAGGAGTACCTCGACGAGCGCATCGAGCGGCCGGATCACCCGGACCCGACGGCGCCCTGGGTCCCGCCGGCAGCGGGATGATCGAGCGGTCAGGGCTCGACACGGTGGTCGTAGGCGGCCGGTGAGATCCCGACTGTTGCCAGGACGTCCCGCAGTCGGTACGTCGCTTCTCCGACCGTGAACCGAGCCCGGCGCGATTGCTCGAGCGCCTTCGCGACGCGGTCGGCGTTGAACGAGTTGATCCCGTCCTGCAGCAAGATCTTGCCGCACTCCTCGGTCACCACCACGACCTGCGTACCGCCCCCTCCACCGCCGCGGAAGGATCGGCTCGACTCGGAACCCGTTGCTGCGCTGCGGACGGTACAGGTGACGGACATCCGGTGACCATCGTCGTACGAGATGAGCGCGACCGGGACGACGAAGAACAGCAGCGCGGGGAGGACGATGACCAGCAACACGAGGAAGATCCCGACGGCGGGGCGCTTCTTCGTCGTCAGGGCCGTGGCTCTGTGCCTCAGGGTTCCCGCCCCCCTCCTCGAACCGACCACCGTCCCGATGACGATCGTCGTGCGACCTTCGTGTTGACGGCACCTCGGGATGATCCCTCCCCGAGTATTCTTCCCCAGCTCGATCCCACCTGTCGAACACCGATTACTCCGATGGGACGAACGCAATTTAGCGCACCGTTCACTTCACCTGGCTGCGTCCTCCGTCGGTAGGCTCCGGTCATGTTCGGACGGCGATCACCGAGGCAGACCGGTCCAGTACTCCCTGCACCGGACGAATGGCGTGACGATGCGCTCGTGATGGCTGCGAGCATCGAGGAGCTCGGTCTGCTCCACCGCGCGCAGGTCGTCCTCCGCGTCGAGTGTTCCGGCAGCACGGCGTCCTTCCGCGCGGAGGAGGTCATCTCGCTGCTCGACCGCCGAACGCAACGCGTCGAGTCCGACACCACGCCGCTCGCGTTCCTCGTGTCGGCGGGGCGCCGCAGGGGCTCGCGGTGAGGTGCCCGGTGACGTGTCGGTCGAGTTTCGGTCCACGCCGCAGGTCGACTACGTGATCCACACGGTCAGCGGAGAGGATGCCGCAAGACTGCGCGAGTGGCTGGCGAAGGGCGGCGCTTCCGGCACGGGCTCCGACTGACGGGTCGTACCGGGTGAGGTCCTCTCCCCCGCCGCTCTCACGCTGGCGCGAACGAGTTCACGACCGGCGCGACCTTCAGGTCCGCAGGAAGCCCCTCAGGTCGAACGCGCTCTTCTCTGCCCCGAAGCGATACGGCCCGCCAGGCACAACTTGCTCGGCGAAGCGTTGCATGTTCGCCCGTGTGACGTCCTGTTGGTACAGCAGGTTGCCGCACGCGGTCTCGAGAGCACGGTCCGCCGCAACGCGGATCCCGTCTCGGCCGGACGAGCCGAGCAACGGCTTGCTCCACGCGGCGAGTCGGGTTCACGGAGCGTCGCCGGAGCGGCATCAACAGCTCCGGCGCACTCCACTTGCGCCACCCTCGGTCTCCCGGCCGGGTGCTCGCTCCTGGGAACTGCGAAGGGCCCGAACTGCGCGATCGGGCGATGTCAGCGCACACCACCGGAGGCCCGAACTGCGCGATCGGGCGATGTCAGCGCACACCACCGGAGGCCCGAACCTCGGTCTCACCCGTTCCCCGCCTCCGAAGCACCGCAACGATGGGTCGCCTCGTCGGATCCTCTCAGTCAGGTCGCTGGACTTCGACGGACTGATTGATTGCCCGAAGCTGATCCCTGAAGCGGTAGGAGGCGGCTCCGACGATGAACTCGTAGGTCTGTCCCGCGTGGAACTCTGCTGCGATCCTCGGAGCGCTTGAGGCAGTCACCTGCCTCCGGATGAACACCGTGCCACAGTCGGGCGAATCGATCCGCACTTGGTTGTACGTCGCGCCGACCCCCCTCACGGACCTCGACGAACCGTCGCCGGCAACTGCGGAACTGACGACACACTTCACTGTCAGTGGGTGTGACGCGTCGTAGGCCTTCAAACTGATCGGTGCAACGAAGATCAGCGCGATGACGACCAGCACCCCGAGGAGCCAGGTGCCGAAGATGAGCTTCTTGGCTCGCATCGAGCGTTCCTTGCGCTTCTGCTGGGTCACTGATTCTTGCTTTCTTCTCGATGCTTGGCGGTCAGTGCTTCGGCGCCGTCGGTCCGATCGACCCATCCAGGACACCGTTGACGGCGTCCTGGAGCAGATCACCACCTCGATCACCGTTCGGATCGAGCATCTCAGTTCCGACACTTCCGAGGCCTCCGACGAGCCGATCAGTCGTCTCACCCACCACCGTGGTCCATCGGGCGACGTTCGGCGCAACTGCGTGGGCGCTCCATCCTTCTGGGTAGTGCGGCGTGATCGGAAGGTTTTCTGTGACGGCCGAGGTCACCTTGCTTCCGATCACGCTCAGGCCCGCACCGGTTCCGAATCCCGTGGCCGCTGACTGGACGTAGCCCCCGAGCGTCTTGGGTTCACCATCCGAGTCCATGCCGTACTCGATGGAACTGGTCGTAGCACCGGAGATCCCAGACGCGCCCGCGGCCCTTCCCGTCGACGAGAAGGCGATCGACGAGGCCCTTTGCACGACCGGGCTGGCGGCCCTCCCGACGATCGGGCCGAGCTTGGCCAGGCCAGTCGCCGCGATACCGCCGACCGCCCCGCCGACACCACCGATCAAGGTGTCGACTCCGACTTTCTTCCAATCGACCTGACCGGTCGTCGCCTTCTGACTACCGATCGAGACGCCACCCCCGATCAGTGCCCCCGAGGCTGCGCCGATCAGCGCGACCCCGACAGGCCCGCCGACACCCGTGAACATGAGACCGACACCGAGTGCGACCGCCCCCGCCGCGGCGACGTACTCCCAGTTGTCGTCCCACCATTGTCCGACCGCCGCGAACGCCCCCTGGTTCGCATCCCGGTACGCCTGGATGTCCGCGTCCGTCGCCGGCCGCAACCCCAGCGGGTCGACGGCGTGCACGGGGTCGTTCCCCGCGTAGGAGTACGGGTTCGCGGACCACGCCGCCCCGAGCACGGGCGACAGCGGGTCCGTCGACAGGAAGCCCTTCACCCCCGGGTCGTAGACACGCGCACCGAGCCACTCGAGCCCGCCGACGGACACGCCGCCGCTCGCGGTCAGCGCGACACCGCCGGGGAGGGCGACACCGCCCGGCAACGTGGCGCCTCCGACGGCCTCGAGCACGGCCCAGGGATCGGACGGATCGGTCGCACGCGCGCTCCGCCACCCGGGCGCCGTCCACACGTCGCCGATCGCCACCACACCGCCGGGGAGGTCGAGGACGTCCGCGCCCCCGATGCACACCAGACCCGGCACGCTCGCCGCGGAGTCCCACCACGTCTCGGCACCACCGACCGAGGCCAGTTCACCCAGTGCGTCCGTCCAGAGGTCGGTCCGCGCGGTCTCGGCGTACGAGGCGTCCCGGCTCGTGATCCCGGCGAGGGTGCCGAGGGCGGACCAGGCGTACTCGACGGTCGAACCGTCGGCGTCGGTCCGGCGGACCCGTCGACCGAGGCCGTCGTACCGGTACTCGGTCCGGACGCCCCCTTGCTCCGTGGCGACGACCTCGCCGGCGAGGTCGTACGTGGAGCGCGTCTCCGTCCCGTCGACGAGCTCGCGGACCAGTCGGCCACCGGCGTCGTACTCCCACTCGGAGTCACCGGCCCGGACGAGCTGACCGGCGGCGTCGTACCGGTGCTCGATCCGCCCGTGAGGCCCGTCGATCGCGGTGATGCGGCCGTCGTCGTCCCGCTCGATGCGCGTGGTCGTGACGCCGTCGGAGGAGGTCGTCGTGTGCGCGACCAACGCGCCGCGTTCGTAGGACCACGACTGCACGAGGTCGCCCGTGACCGACTCGACGATGCGGCCGGAGGCGTCGTACCGGAACGTCGCCGCGCCGAGGCGGTCCCGCTCGACGGCGGTCGCGCGTCCGGCGGCGTCGCGGCGCCAGGTCGTCCTGGTCCCGGACGGGTCGATGCGTGCGGAGCGGCGCCCGTCGGCGTCGTACTCCCAGCGGATCGCGTCGGCTCCGCGACTGCGACGGACGAGGAGTCCGCGTCGGTCGTACTGAAGTTCGTGGTCGACCGTCAGGCCGGCTCCCCGGGTGTGGTCGGTGACGACCACGGTCCGGCCGACGGGGTCGCGGCGCACCTCGGTCTGCACCTGCCCGTCGACGAGGACCTGGTGCTCCCGCCCGGCACCGTCGTACGTCCACGCCGTCGTCCGACCGTCGGGGTCGGTCTGCTCGACGCGGCGTCCGGCCGCATCGAGACGCACGGCCGTGCGCCGCCCGAGCGGATCCGTGACGGCGACGAGGCGGTCGGCCTGATCGTACTCGCGGCGTGTCACGCCGCCGGCGGGATCGGTGGTCGCGACCACACGACCACGCTCGTCGTACTCGTGGCGGGTGACCCCGCCGAGCCCGTCGACGACCTCGACGACCTGCCCGGCTGCGTCGTGGCGGAAGCGACGTCGACCGAAGCGTGCGTCGTGGACCGAGACGAGCCTCCCGGCCGCGTCCCAGCGGTACCGACTCGTTCCCGCACCGGCCGTCGTCTGCTCGACCACGCGCCCGACCGCGTCGTAGGTGGTCCGCTCGACGTCGCCCGTGGGCGACGTGCGCGCCACGACCCGCGAGTCGACGTCGTAGGTCAGCATGGTGCGCGCCCCGGTCGCGTCGACGGCGGCAGACGGACGCCCGCACGTGTCGTACTCGTAGGCGGTGCGCGCCCCGGAGGGCGCGACGACGGCCGTCACCCGCCCTGCGAGGTCGCGTTCGATGCGGGTCAGACCGCCCTCGCCGTCGACGAGCTCGACCGGGCGCCCGGCCGCGTCGTAGGTGACGAGCTCGGAGCCGGCCTCGGCGCTCGTCGACTCGACGGGACGACCGAACTCGTCGAACCGGACGGTCGTGGTCGAGAACGCGTCCCGCAGGGTCGCGACACCCGTCGCGACGTCCCGCGCGACGTCCTGACGGACGCCCGTCGGGTCGATCGTCGCGGTGATGCTGCCGTTCGCGTCGTACTCGCGACGCCACGTCGCGCCCGTCGGGTCGGAGACGGCCAGGAGGCGCGACAACGCGTCGTGCGCGAAGGTCCAGGCCGCGTCACCCGGCAGGGTCAGGGACGCCAGGTTGCCCTGGTCGTCGAAGGAACGGAGGACGCGTCGCCCGAGCGGGTCGGTCGTCGCGTGGAGTTCCCCGTCGGGCCCGTACTCGAAGGTCGTCGTCCCGCCCAGCGGGTCGGTGACCGCCGAGACGCGGCCGGCGGCGGTGTGCTCGAAGCGCCACGTCGCGCCGTCCGGGTCGCGGCGCTCGCGCAGCAGGCCGGCACCGTCGTACCGGTACTCGGTCCGGGCCCCGGACGGGCTCGTCACCGCGGTGGGGCGCCCAGCGGGGTCACGCTCGATGCGCGCGGTGTCGCCGACGGCGTTCGTCGTGGCGACGAGCTCGCCGTGCTCGTCGTGCTCGAGGAACAGGACGACGCCGGTCGGGTCGACGACGCGGGTCAGCAGCCCGTCCGACCACGTGAGTTCGGTGCGCCCGCCGACGGGATCGGTGATGACCGACGGGTCGCGGTCGTCGCCGCGGTACTCGTAGCTGACCACACCGCCGGACTCGGCGACCACGGTCGTCGTGCGGTCCTGGTCGTCGTAACCGTAGGTGACGTCCCCGCCGGAGGGTGTGACGGTGCGGATCCGTCGTCCGCGCTCGTCGTACGCGTGGACCGTGACGGAGCCGTCGCGTTCGGTGACCGACACGAGGTTGCCGTGCCGGTCGTAGCTCATCGACTGCCGGTGGTCGTCCGAGTCGACGACGCCCACGAGCCGACCCTTGGCGTCGGCGAGGTAGGAGTTCGACCGGGACCCGTCGTGGTCGGAGACCACGGTGACACGGCCGGGGAGGTAGGCGAAGCGGACGGCCCGGCCGTGCGGGCTCACCTGCTCGACGACGCGACGGTGGTCGTCGTAGGTGTTGTCGACCTCGACGACGCCGTCCGCGCTCGTCACGGTGGTGACGAGGTCGTCGTCGTTCCAGCCGTACCGACGGGCGCCCGCGGCACCGACGACGGAGACCAGCCGTCCGCGGTCGTCGTACCCGTACTCGACGCGTCGACCGTCCGAGCCCCGCACCACGGCGACGCGCCCCGACGCGTACTCGACGTCGATCGCGCGACCGCGCTCGTGGACGAGCCGTCGGACCGATCCGTCCTCGTCGCGTTCGACACGCACCGCGGTCCCCGGTCCGCCGCGCTCGCCGAGCCAGACGCCCGAACGGGTGAACTCGATGCGTCCACCGGTGTTGTCGCGGACGACGAGCCGGTCCTGCTCGGCCACGAGCCACCGGTTCTCCCCGACACCGCGCTCCCACCCGTCCGCCGCCCGGGGGAAGCGGACCTGCCGGCCGTCTGCCCCGACGAAGGAGGCACCGTCGTCGTCCAGCTCGAGGCGGGTCTCGAGGACCGAGGCCCAGCCGGGCCCGAAGAGCCCGACGTGGTCGTCGAGCGAGTTGTACATCCGCGTGATCCGCAGGGCCGGCGAGGACCCCGGGAAGTCGAGGTCGGTCTCGGGCTCGAGGAAGTTGCCCGTGGTGGTGTTCACCGGGTCCATCGAGAACCCGGTCGTCGGCTGCGCGCCGTACGCCGAGGGCGGGTCGAACTGCAGCTCGGAGCGCGTCGCGGCGACGCCGGCAGCCTGCAGCGCCGCCGCCAGTGCGGAGTCGGCGACGGTGGACACGGTGCCTTCTCCACCGGCGGCGGCGAAGGCGTCGGCGACGGTGTTCGCCCACTGGACGTCGCGGTCGTTCGCGGCGAGCCACTGCTCGAACGCGCTGACCAGGTTGCCCGCGTCGATGTGCCCCCACGAGCACCGCGCCGCGAAGTCCTGCAGCGCACCCCGGACCGCAGCGGGCTTCCCGTCGAGGTCACGGTTCATCCCGGAGCAGGCCGTCGCGAAGGAGCGGAGGTCCGCCGGACGCGCCGACGAGGTCCCCCCGCCGCCACCGCCCCCGGCGCCCGGGTCCGGGGTCTCCCGCGGTCGTGCGGTCACGTTCGGCGCCGGGAAGGTCGGTGCGGGCTCGTTGCCGGCCTTCGGCATCGGGTCGAGCTGCCACGCCTCGGTCCACCACTCCTCGATGCCGCTGCGCGCGTCCTCGCGGGCTTGCCACTCCCGCGCGGTCTTCCGGCGTGCCCGCTCGGCCGCTGCCGCTTCCTTCATCGTGTCGACCCAGCCGGCGATGGTGCGGAGCGTCTCGACGATGGTGCGCCCGTCACCCGCAGCGGTCGAGGCGTTCTGGGTGAAGAGCTCGGAGAACCGGCCGCGGAACTCCTGCGACGCCGTGTTGACGGCGGTCTGGCGGGAGCCCGCCTGGCCACTGACGGCGTTGGCGGCCGCGTCGAGCGCACGCTTCAGGGCGTCGGCGGTCGCGTCGTCGAACTGGATCGGCTCCGTGTTCGCGTGGATCTGGGCCATGGTCGGTTCCCCCCGGAGTGTGCATCGCACTGGTCGTGCTGGTCGTGCTGGTCGTGCTGGTCGTGCTGGTCGCACGGGTCGTGCTGATCGCACGGGTCGTGCTGGTCGCACGGGTCGTGCTGGTCGCGGCCGTCCCCCGACCACGGACGCCCGGGCCGTCCAGGTTCGGACGGCCCGGGCGGTGGAGTCGGCTGGCTAGGCGCCGCCACCCGCGGTGAAGATGTCCTGCGAGATCTTGTCGAGCTGGGTGCGGAGCTGCTCGAGCTCCGTCTTCGCCTTGTCCAGCGCCGCCTTCGTCTCCGGCCAGGTCGATCCGCGGAACGTCGACGCGAGCGGGCCGTCCCACACGTTCGAGTCCGACAGGATGCGACCCTGCGCGTCGAGCTGCGAGATCTGGTCGGTGAAGCCGCCGTTGACGATCGACTGGATCTGCCGGATGGCGGTCTTGGCCTGCTCGGTGGAGAGCACACGTGACATGGTGAACCTCGTTCCTTTCGTAGCTGCACCCCCGCGCAGTGGAATCCCCCCGGAGGCTCTGACGCCGCCCACCATACCCACGAACGCCGACCCATGTCACCGACTGTATTTCGTGACGATCCCTCCCCTGTTCGGGGGACAGGTGCTTTGCCGACGTTCCCTCGGCGGTACGGGGGCCTCCCGGTGCTCCTCCACACGAGACTCGTTCACCCCCGCTTTCCACACCGTCCACCCCGCTCCCCCCGGCAGCAGGGGCCGGGTGGCAGGATGTGGCCATGGACACCGAACCGCAGCTCGACGGCGAATCCGTCGCACCCGACCTGGACGACTTCGACGAGGTCGTCGAGATCGAGCACGAGTCGCTGCCGACGGACCGCTACTTCGATCGTGAGCTGAGCTGGCTCCGGTTCAACCAGCGGGTCCTCGAACTCGGCGAGGACCGGACGCAGCCGCTGCTCGAGCGCGCCAACTTCCTCGCGATCTTCGCCTCGAACCTCGACGAGTTCTTCATGGTCCGCGTGGCCGGCCTGAAGCGGCGCATCGACACCGGGATCGCCGTACCGACGAACGTCGGCCGCGCCCCGAGCGACGTCCTGCGCGACATCGCGGCCAAGGCCCACGAGCTGCAGGACCGGCACGCCGCGGCCTTCATCCACTCCCTCAAGCCCGACCTCGACGCCGCCGGCATCCACGTCGAGCACTGGTCCGACCTCGACGAGGCCGACCGGCTGCGCATGCGCGAGTACTTCAACGAGCGGATCTTCCCGGTCCTCATGCCGCTCGCGGTCGACCCAGCACACCCCTTCCCGTACATCTCGGGGTTGTCGCTGAACCTCGCCGTGCGGGTGCGCAACCCGAAGTCGCAGCGGCAGGAGTTCGCGCGCCTCAAGGTGCCGCAGAACTTCTCCCGCTTCATCACGCTGCCCGACGACGGCAGCGGTCGCCTCCGGTTCATCCCGCTCGAGGACCTGATCGCGAACCACCTCGACGACCTGTTCCCGGGCATGGAGGTCCTCGAGCACCACGTGTTCCGCGTCACCCGCAACGAGGACGTCGAGATCGAGGAGGACGAGGCCGAGAACCTCATCCAGGCCCTCGAGCGCGAGCTCCTGCGCCGCCGCTTCGGCCCGCCCATCCGTCTCGAGATCACCGAGGACATGGACCCGGTGACCCTGGACCTGCTCGTCCGTGAGCTCGACATCACCGAGCAGGAGGTCTTCCGCCTGCCGTCGCCGCTCGACCTCGGCGGCCTGTTCGAGATCGCCAAGATCGCGCGTCCGGACCTGCACTACCCGAAGCACGTGCCGACCACACCCGTGCAGTTCCAGCCCGGCGAACCGAACACGAAGCCCGACCTGTTCCGCGCCATCGCCGCCCGCGACGTGCTCGTCCACCACCCGTACGAGTCCTTCGCGACGAGCGTGCAGGCGTTCCTCGAGCAGGCCGCTGCCGACCCGAACGTGCTGGCGATCAAGCAGACGCTCTACCGCACCTCCGGCGACAGCCCGATCGTCGAGGCCCTGATCGACGCCGCCGCCGCGGGCAAGCAGGTGCTCGCGCTGGTCGAGATCAAGGCACGCTTCGACGAACAGAACAACATCACGTGGGCCCGCAAGCTCGAGAAGGCCGGCGTGCACGTCGTGTACGGCCTGGTCGGGCTGAAGACGCACTCCAAGCTGGTGCTCGTCATCCGGCAGGAGGGCGGCACGCTCAAGCACTACAGCCACATCGGCACGGGCAACTACAACCCCAAGACCTCGCGCATCTACGAGGACATGGGTCTGTTCACCGCCGACGACGTCGTG
This sequence comes from Curtobacterium sp. MCBA15_004, assembly GCF_001865055.2. Classification (NCBI taxonomy): domain Bacteria; kingdom Bacillati; phylum Actinomycetota; class Actinomycetes; order Micrococcales; family Microbacteriaceae; genus Curtobacterium; species Curtobacterium sp. MCBA15_004. Next base: position 3,289,182 of record NZ_CP126266.1, read on the forward strand.
GGCAAGGACCTCACCCGACTGTTCAACGAGCTGTCGGGCTACGCGATCGAGAAGAAGTTCAAGCGTCTCCTCGTCGCGCCGCTCCACCTGCGGAAGGGGCTCGTGAAGCGCATCCAGCACGAGGCGGCGAACGCGGCGGCCGGTCGGCCCTCGGGCATCCGGATCAAGGTCAACTCGATGGTCGACGAGCAGATCATCGACGCCCTGTACCTCGCGAGCCAGGCCGGGGTCCCGGTGGACGTGTGGGTCCGCGGCATCTGCTCGCTCAAGCCCGGCCTCGAGGGCGTCAGCGAGACCATCCGCGTCCGGAGCGTCGTCGGACGGTACCTCGAGCACTCCCGGGCGTTCGCGTTCCACAACGACGGCGACCCCGCCGTGTTCATCGGTTCCGCCGACATGATGCACCGGAACCTCGACCGCCGCGTCGAGGCCCTCGTCCGACTCTCCGACCCCGCGCACGTGGCCGAGGTGCAGGAGATGTTCGACCTGGCCATGGCGGAGACCACGAGCTCGTGGCACCTCGAGTCCGACGGCGAGTGGACGCGGCACTCGACGGACGACGACGGTCGGCCGCTCGACGACGTGCAGAACGTCCTCATGCGCAAGATCTCCGCCCGGAAGCGCTCGACCCGGTGAGCGGCGGGACCGCGAAGCCCGTCGTCGCGGCGGGTGCGGTCGTGTGGCGCGAGCACGCGGGCGGCCCGCTCGTGCTGCTGGTGCACCGCGACCACCACAAGGACGTCTCGTTCGCCAAGGGCAAGGTCGACCCCGGTGAGAGCGTGCCGACGACCGCGGTCCGCGAGATCGAGGAGGAGACCGGGTACCGCGTGCACCTCGGCGCACCGCTCGGCACGGCCGAGTACGTGCTGCCCAGCGGACGGGACAAGGTGGTGCACTACTGGTCGGCGCGGGTCTCCGGCAAGGAGTACGACCGCGCCGGGACCTTCCGGCCGAACGACGAGGTCGCGGCCGTCGAGTGGGTGCCGATCGACCAGGCCCGGAAACGATTGACCTACGACCGTGACGTCGCGATCCTCGACCGGTTCGCCGAGCGCGTCGCCGCCGGGGAGCACCGGACCTTCGCCCTCATCGCGCTCCGGCACGCCAAGACGATCCCCGGCTCCGAGTGGGACGGGCCGGACGCGACGCGCCCGCTCCTGCCCGTCGGCCGGTCGCAGGCGAAGGCGGCCGCTGCGCCGGTCGCCGCGTTCGGACCGAAGAAGATCGTCAGCAGTACTGCGGCCCGGTGCCTCGCGACCGTCGAGCCGCTGTCCGCCCGGACGCACGTCGGCGTCGCGAGCACGCCCGACATCAGCCAGGAGGCCCACGACCGCGGTGCCGCGGACGTCAAGGGCGTGGTGCGGAAGCGCCTCGACAAGGGCAAGTCGACCGTCCTGTGCTCGCACGGGCCCGTGCTGCCGGACATCATCGCGCGGATCGCGGCGGTGACGGCGGACGACAGTCGACGGTTCGACCTGCGGCGGGCGGCGATGCTCTCGGTCGGCGACTTCGCCGTGATGCACATCGCCGGGGACAAGCTCGTGGCGGTCGAGACCCACCGGAACACCGTCCCCGCCTGATGCGACCGGCCCGGCGCGACCGGTCCGACACCACCCGCTTGACGTGACCGGCCCGGCGCGGCCGGCCCGACGCAACCGGTCCGACACCACCCGCCTGACGCAGCCGGCCCGACGCAACAGGTCCGACGCCACGCGACTGACGCGACCGGGCTGACTCGACCGGCCCGACGCCACGCGACTGACGCGACCGGGCTGACTCGACCGGCCCGACGCAACCGGTCCGACGCGACCGGCCCGGACGGCTCCGGCCTGACGCAGCCGGCCCGACGAGACGTTCCCGGCAACGGCAGGCGCCCGAGCGAGCGGCACCGCCGAGCTGCGCCGTCCTCCCCCGGCCGAGCGCACACCGCGACCGCGACCGCCGGCCCCGTGCCGCGCACTGGAGGACCCCCACCGCCCCGACCGCGACCGCGCCCACCGGACCCGCACCGCGCCTCCCGACCGATGCATCCGCATGCGCCCACCGGACGCACGCCGATCCCGATCCTGCACCCGGTCCGGAGCCGCCGCACGGCGCCCACGGTCACGACAACCCCTCGTTCACCTCCCGTTCACCAGTGCGCGTGATCCCCGTCACCTCGCGTCCCTACAGTCGCTCCCGGGTCAGCACCGGCCCGCGGGACCAGCAGCGGTCCCACCTGCACTGACATCCCCGAAGGGACCCCTGTGAACATCAAGCGAATCGGCACGGTCGCGGCGATCGCGATCGCCGGCGCGGTCGCGCTCTCCTCCTGCGCGGCGAACGAGGACGCGGGCGCTGGCGCCTCCGCCACGTCGAGCTCCGGCACCGACTACTCGAAGCTCTCGGGCACGCTGACCGGCTCGGGCTCCTCCGCACAGCAGACCGCCGAGGCCACCTGGGCCGCCGGCTTCCAGAGCGTCGCCTCGGGCGCCACGGTGAACTACTCGCCCGACGGCTCCGGCGCGGGCCGCAAGAACTTCATGTCCGGCGCCGCCGACTTCGCCGGCTCCGACGCCGCGCTGAAGGACGAGGAGCTCGCGGGCACGTTCGAGAAGTGCGCCGCGGACTCGAAGGCCATCGACATCCCGGTCTACATCTCCCCGATCGCCATCGCCTACAAGGTCGACGGCGTCAAGGAGCTCACCCTCGACGCAAAGACGATCGCGGGCATCTTCTCCGGCAAGATCACGAAGTGGAACGCTCCGGAGATCGCCTCGCTCAACAAGAGCGCCGACCTTCCGGACGCGGCCATCACGGTCGTCCACCGCTCGGACGACTCCGGCACGACGCAGAACTTCTCGGAGTACGTCTCCGCGAACGCGAGCGACGTCTGGACCGAGAAGCCGAGCCAGACCTTCCCGTACCAGGTCGGCGACAGCGCGAAGGGCACCTCGGGTGTGGCCTCGGCCATGGCGAGCGCCTCGAACGCGATCACCTACATCGACGACTCGGGCGCGGGTGACCTCGACAAGGCGAAGCTCATGGTCGGTTCCACGGCCACCGAGATCTCGGCCGAGGGCGCTGCCAAGGTCGTCGCGGACTCGAAGACGGTCGCCGGCCGTGCGGACAACGACCTCGCGATCGACATCAACCGCAAGGACACCGCGAAGGGTGCGTGGCCGCTGGTCCTCGTCTCCTACGCGATCGCCTGCCAGGAGTACAAGGACTCCGCGAAGGGTGAGCTCGTGAAGGGCTACCTGGACTACGTCGTCTCGAAGGACGCGCAGGACGCGGCCGCGAAGGAGGCCAAGTCGGCCGCCCTCTCGTCCGACCTGGCGGAGAAGGCCGCGAAGGCCGTCGCCTCCATCAAGTAAGGCCCGCTGAGCGCCCGGACGTCGATCCCACCCACCTGGTCGACGTCCGGGCACTCGCCCGTCCGGCAGGCAGCGAGCGCCAGCGCCAGCGCCAGCACCAAGCCCCAAGCACCAAGCACCAAGCACCAAGCACCACGCACCACGCACCAAGCACCAAGCACCAAGCACCAAGCACCAAGCACCAAGCACCAAGCACCAAGCAAGCACCACGCACCACGCACCACGCACCACACACCACGCACCAACCAAGAACCACGCACCGAGCACCACCCCGCAGCAGCACTCCCCCCGCCGCTCCCCCACGGAGCCCGGCCTCCCTCCGACAGGAGTCCCATGACGACCGCACCGGCCCAGCCAGGGGCCACCGTCCCCACCAAGCCGAAGCCCGTCGTCCGCGTCGGCGACCGCGTGTTCTCCGCGGCGTCCGTGATCGCGGGTGGCCTGATCCTCTTCGTGCTCGTGCTCGTCGCCGCCTTCCTGGTCTGGCAGAGCATCCCCGCCTTCAGCGCGAAGGTCGGCGAGCTGCCGAACAACGCGACGAACTTCTGGGACTACGTCGGTCCGCTCGTCTTCGGCACGGTCTGGTCCGCGCTCATCGCGCTGGTGATCGCCGTGCCGCTGTCGCTCGGCATCGCGCTCTTCATCTCGCACTACGCGCCGCGCCGCGTGGCCCCGGTCCTCGGCTACGTCATCGACCTGCTGGCAGCGGTGCCGTCGGTCGTCTACGGCCTCTGGGGCATCGTGGTGCTGGCGCCGTTCGTGAAGCCGTTCTACGGGTTCCTCAACGAGCACCTCGGCTGGATCCCGCTCTTCTCCGGCCAGGTCTCCGGCACCGGCCGCACGATCCTCACCGCATCGATCGTCCTCGCGGTGATGGCGATCCCGATCATGACCGCCGTCATGCGTGAGATCTTCCTGCAGGCACCGCGCCTCAACGAGGAGGCCGCCCTGGCCCTCGGCGCGACCCGCTGGGAGATGATCCGCCTGTCGGTCCTGCCGTTCGCCAAGTCCGGCATCGTGTCCGCGATCATGCTCGGGCTCGGCCGCGCGCTCGGCGAGACGATGGCGATCGCGCTCGTGCTGTCGGTGTCGACGAACGTCACCTTCCAGATGCTCACCTCGCTCAACCCGTCGACCATCGCCGCGAACATCGCGCTGCAGTTCGCCGAGGCCTCGGGCACGGCGCTGAACGCCCTCGTCGCGTCCGGCCTGATCCTCTTCGTCATCACCCTGGTCATCAACATGCTGGCGCGCTACATCGTGCGCAAGCGGGTCTCCTGAGAGGTCACGCCCCGATGTCCCTCGCTCTCCGTCAGTCCGGCCTCGCCGGCAACGTCTACGCCAACGGCAAGCTGCACCGGTCCGTGCCGTGGCTGCTGCTCGTCGGCTCCTGGGTCGCCCTGGTCGCGGTCTTCGCGCTCCTGAACGCCGGCGGCTCCGTCAAGGACTTCAACGTCGTCGCGGCACTGTTCCTCGGCACGGTCCTGTTCGACGTGCTCATCGTGGTCGTCTCGCGGATCGTCGAGGGCGGACGCCAGGCGCTCGACCGCCTCATCACCTCGCTCGTCGTCACGGCCTTCGTCATCGCGGTGCTCCCGCTGGTGTCGCTGCTGTGGACGGTCCTCGCGGACGGGCTGGCCCGCTTCGACGCGCAGTTCTTCTCGTACTCGATGCGCGGCGTCATCTCCGAGGGCGGCGGCGCCGTCCACGCCCTGATCGGCACGCTGCAGATCACCCTGTTCGCGGCGCTCATCTCGGTGCCGATCGGCCTGCTCACCTCGATCTACCTGGTCGAGTACGGCAAGGGTGCGCTCGCGAAGGGCATCACGTTCTTCGTGGACGTCATGACGGGCATCCCGTCGATCGTCGCCGGTCTGTTCGCCTACTCGCTGTTCGCGCTCTTCCTCGGCCCCGGTGCCCGCTTCGGCCTGGTCGGCTCGGTCGCCCTGAGCGTCCTGATGATCCCGATCGTCGTGCGTTCCACCGAGGAGGTCCTGAAGATCGTCCCGATGGAGCTCCGCGAGGCCTCGTACGCGCTCGGCGTCCCGAAGTACCTGACGATCCTCAAGATCGTGCTCCCGACGTCCCTCGCTGGCATCACCACGGGCGTGATGCTCTCGATCGCCCGGGTCATCGGCGAGACGGCCCCGCTGCTCGTCACGGCAGGCTTCACCGCGAGCATGAACTACGACCTGTTCAAGGACCCGATGATGACGCTGCCGGTGTTCGCGTACACGCAGTACTCGCAGCAGGGCGCCAACCCGGTGCCGTTCGTCGACCGGGCCTGGACCGCGGCGCTGCTGCTCATCCTCATCGTGATGGTGCTCAACCTGCTGGCCCGCTTCATCACCCGACTCTTCGCCCCCAAGCTGTCGCGATAGCCGCGGGCAGCGTCCCGCCACCGGCGGGCAGCGCCGTCAGCAGCAGCACCACCCCGGCAACGACCACCCACCCCGAAGGAATCACGTGTCCAAGCGCATCGAGGTCGACGGCCTCAACGTCTACTACTCGAAGTTCAAGGCGGTCGAGGGCGTCGACATGACGATCGAGCCCCGCACCGTGACCGCGTTCATCGGCCCCTCCGGCTGCGGCAAGTCCACCTTCCTCCGCACGCTGAACCGCATGCACGAGGTCATCCCCGGCGCGTACGTCGAGGGTTCCGTGAAGGTCGACGGCGACGACCTGTACGGCGCGGGCGTCGACCCGGTGCTCGTCCGTCGCCAGGTCGGCATGGTGTTCCAGCGTCCGAACCCGTTCCCGACGATGTCGATCAAGGACAACGTCCTCGCGGGCGTGAAGCTCAACAACAAGCGCATCTCGAAGTCGGAGTCGCAGGACATCGTCGAGCGCTCCCTGCAGGGCGCGAACCTGTGGAACGAGGTCAAGGACCGCCTCGACAAGCCCGGCATGGGCCTGTCCGGCGGGCAGCAGCAGCGCCTGTGCATCGCGCGGGCGATCGCGGTGCAGCCGGACGTGCTGCTCATGGACGAGCCCTGCTCGGCGCTCGACCCGATCTCGACCCTCGCCATCGAGGACCTCATCGAGGAGCTCAAGAAGGACTTCACGATCGTGATCGTGACGCACAACATGCAGCAGGCGTCGCGTGTGAGCGACAAGACCGCGTTCTTCAACATCGCGGGCACGGGTGCGCCGGGCAAGCTCATCGAGTACGACGACACCGCGACGATCTTCTCGAACCCGTCGGTGCAGGCCACCGAGGACTACGTCTCGGGTCGCTTCGGGTGATCGGCCGTCCGCCCGTCTGCTGACGGTCGGCCTGGAGGCCCGGTGCACGTCCGCCACGGACGGCACCGGGCCTCCTGCGGTTGCGCCCGGCAACTCCCGCTCCCGGTCCGCTCGCTCGCCCGTTCCCGCCCCCGCCCCCGCCCCCACGGATGGAGCAGGAATCGTCGGGTGACGTCAGCGAACCCGACGTCGACTGCTCCATCGACCGATCGCGGATGGAGCAGGAAACGTCGTGTGGCGCCGACGGACCCGACGTCGACTGCTCCATCGACGGGACGGTGCGCGCGCGGAACGTTCCCCGGAGGCCGACACGCGCGGTGACGGGCGGGCACGACGTCCCCGGAGCGCACGAGCGCTCCGGGGACGTCGGACGAGCCCGGTCAGGAGGACGAGCCGGGTCAGGCCCGGTTCGTGGGGACGGCCATGAGCGGCGTCGTGGTCGGCTGGTCCGACCCGCCCGCCGGCTCGACGGTCATGCCGATCGACGCGCCCTTCGCCAGGGTGCCGTCGAGGACCGCGGTGTGCACGCCGTCGGGAGCCGCGTCGACGAGTCCGGCCGGCTTGACCTTGCCGTTCGTGCCCTCGGCGTCGATGTACCAGAGCTCGTACGTGTGCCCGGACGGTGCCGACTGGACGCCGTCGAGGATGACGGCCGACTTGCCGACCTCGTGCGACCAGATGACCGTCGCCGTGCCGCCGCCGGGGACCGCTGCGGTCGTGCGACCGAAGTCCCGCGCGGCGTAGATGCTGTCGATCGTGCCCGAGGCCTGCGTGGTGCCCGGTCCGGACTGCTCGTCCTGGCCGATGACCCCGCCGACGCCGAGCCCGACGCCGAGGAAGACGACCGCGACCGCTGCCGCTGCCGACAGGGCAGCCGCGGGGCGCTGGAACCAGCGACGACGTGCGGCTGCGGTCGCGCGGCCCTCGGCCACGGAGCCGTCACCGCGACGGATGCGGGTGTCGCCCGCGGCGCTGTCGCGTGCGGTCGGGAGTTCCGAGACGGGCGCGAGGTCGTCGTCCCGGGCCGGGGCGTCGTCGGACGCGGCCGACGTGGCGGCGGCGGGGCGCGCCTCCAGGCCGGCTGCGGCGTCCGGCGCACCGGAGGCCACAGCACCCAGGGCGGGGACCTGCGGGGTCCGCGCGATCTGGGCCATCAGCGACGCCTTCAGCGCAGCCGGGGGCTCGATCGGCTCGACCGCGTAGGCGAGCTGCAGCGCGGTCTCGCGCAGCGAATCGGTCTCGGCCTGCAGTTCGGGGGCCGTGGTGAGCGCGTGCTCCAGGAGTGCGCGCTCGTCGTCCGACAGGGCGTCCAGCGCGTGGGACCCGGTGAGCAGCGCGGGGTCGTCGTGGCGTTCGGTCATGACGTCACCCCCATCTCGTCTCGGAGTCGGATCATCCCGTCACGGAGACGGGTCTTGACGGTGCCGATCGGGACACCGAGCCGTTCGGCCATCTCGCTGTGCGAGTAGCCGCCGTAGTACGCGAGCTGCACCGCCTGGCGCTGGAACTCGGTGAGCTTGCCGAGCGCCCGGCTGACCCGCTCGTGCTCGATGCGGATCTCGACGGACTCGGACACCTGGTCGAACCCGGACTCGAGGTCACGGATGCCGATCTTGGTGTCCCGGTCGTGCGAGGCCTGCGAGGCCCGCACCCGGTCGACCGCTCGGCGGTGCGCCATGGTGAGGACCCAGCTGGCCGCGGTGCCGCGAGCCCGGTCGAAGCGGGTGGCCTGCTGCCAGACCTCGAGGAAGACCTCCTGCGTGACCTCTTCCGACTGTGCACGGTCCCGGAGCAGGCGCGTGACGAGTCCGAGCACGCGTCCGGACAGGGCGTCGTACAGTTCGGCGAAGGCCGCCTGGTCTCCGGCGGCGACGCGGACGAGCAGGTCGTCCGGCGACGCGGGGGCGGGCTCGTCCGAGCGCCAGGTCTCCGTGTCGCGTTCCACGAGGGCAAGCATTGCAGGTTTCCCCCCTCTCGGTTGCGGTCGGCGCCGACCCTCGGAGTCGGTTCGCAGGTCGGGTGCAGGTGTCGTGTTCCTCGCGGCGGCGTTCGGTGGGTACAGGGGCGGGGGCCGCAGGACCCGCAGGGAATTGACCGGCGGGTACCGGACCGGGTCACACGAGCCCCCGCTGCGACGTCCGCGAGGAGCGTCACACCAGTTGTTCGGTGCGGGGGCTGCGGCGGATTGGGGCGATCTGCGGTCGGCGCCGCTGGGCCCGGCGGTGTGGCTGCCTGCGGCTTGTCGGCGGGCCTGACCGTGTGCCTGTCGGCGGGCCTGACCGTGCGCCTGTCGCCGGGCCTGGCCGTGTGCCTGTCGCCGGGCCTGGCCGTGTGCCGGTCGGCGGGCCTGTCCGCGGCACGCCCGACCGCGCTCCGTGTCCACCGAGAGTGAACACGCGCACACGCGCAGCGGGTGTCTCGTACAGTTGGTGTCGCCGGGCCGCAGCAAGCCCCGGGCTCCAAAATTCGCCGCTTCGAGCGGCCTCGCGCCGAGAGGCGCTTCTGCGGCCCGGTCTTCGCATGTCCGGGGGCCGGTCGGTCGGTTCCGGCTGTCGACTCGGGTCGGTCTGCCGCCGTCGCTGCGTCGGTCTTCCGCCGTCGTGCGTCGATCGTCCGCCGTCGGTTCGTCGGTTCGTCGGTCTGGAGGCGCGGCGTGCTCCGGGCTCCCGGGTCACGTCATGGGGCGGTCGGCAGGGCGATCCGCCCCGCGGCAGGCGGTCAGTCCAGGCTGTCGCGGCGCCAGAGCGACGCGGCCTCGGTCAGGTCCGCCGCGAGCTCGACGAGTCGCAGGGCCCGCTGCGTCAGCTCGGCGGCCCGGTCCCCCGCGGTCAGGTCGGCGTCGTCCGCCACCGAGGTCGCACCGGCCGCCGTCAGCCGACAGAACGCCGCACCACGATCGAGCGCCACCGCGAGGTCGCCCGTGTACAGACCGTGCAGGATGCGGTCGGCGAGCGTGAGGATCTCCGCCGGACCCGTGGGCTGCTCGGCACCCGCCACCGCCTGGTCGATCGTGCCGATCCGCTCGGCGCCGCGCTGGAAGAAGTACGCGATCTCGTCGGGGTTCTGCCGGATCACCGTCCGCACCAGGTAGATGCGCCACAGCGCCCCCGGCAGGGTGTGCGCCCCGACGCGCGCCCACAGTTCGGCGATCGCGTCGATGCCGTGCACGTCCGTGTAGGTGACGAGCCGCTCGACCACGGCCGGGTCCGGGTCCTGACGCACCCGGTGCAGCAGCGCGTTCGCCGTCTCGTGCGCCACCCGGTTCACGACCGCGGGGTCCTCGCCACCCGGGAGCGCGGCGAACTCCTGGTCGGTGAAGTGGACGGGACGGTGGTGATCGCGAGGCACCCGGGCAGTGTAGGCGCGGCCGGTGACGCCGACGCCTGCCGTTCGCCGAGAACGCAACCGGCCGGATCCGCGTACCGTACTCGCGCAGGGAGGAACCTCTCCCGCACGTCGACAAGAGGAAGCTCCATGAACGCCCTGCTCGTCATCCTGGCCGTGATCGCGGTCGTCCTGCTGTTCGTCGGTGGCTTCACCGCGAGCCTGAAGTTCCTGCTGTGGGTCGGCATCGTGCTGCTCGTCATCGCGGTGGTCATGTGGCTCCTCCGCACCCTGACGGGCCGGCGCAGCTGAGTCGTCCCGCACCCGCACGAACGAGAGGCCCTCACCCGCTAGCCTTGCGGGTGAGGGCCTCTAGCTCAGTTGGTAGAGCACCGGACTTTTAATCCGAGGGTCGTGGGTTCGAGCCCCACGGGGCCCACCCCAAAGTCTCCCGAGCTCCGCCTTTTCATCCGAGGGTCGTGGGTTCGAGCCCCACGGGGCCCACCCCACAGTCTCCCGAGCTCCGCCTTTTCATCCAAGGGTCGTGGGTTCGAGCCCCACGGGGCCCACCCCTTCTCCTGATCTCTGGCCCGCGCGAGCAGCACTCCCGGCCCGTTCGGGGTACAACCCGGGTTCAGCATGTTCATGGTGCGCACATCGCACAGTCCAGTCCCCGTTCAGCGGTTTGCCGATCTGCCGCCGATAGTGTCGTCTCCGGTCCCGACCACCGGGATCACGAGACACCAGCACCACGAGAACGAACGGGGTACACCGTGACCGAGCACATCGACGCCACGCGAGCCAGCACCACCGGTGACGCGCGCCGCATCGTCGAGCTCGCCGCAGCGACGAACACCAGCATGAGCAACCAGCTCCTCCTCGACACCCTGCGCCGCAACGCGCAGGTCACCGCACGGCACATCCGCGACGACTTCGTCGAGGTCGCGACCGCCACGACCGTCCTCGGCTACGTCTGCCGCCAGCAGTCCGAGTACGTCGCGCTCCGCGGGGACGACCCGGCCTGGGCGCAGGAGGTCGGCCGCTACGGCACCGAGGCACTCGCGGTCGAGGCGCTCCGCATGCGCCGCGCCTGACCGCCGACCGCGGTTCCCGAGCCGGCGCGCAGCCGCCCACAGCCCCGGTCCAGACGACGAGGGCGCGACCGACGGCAGTCCGACAACCGGACCCTTCCCGCGCCCGGCACCACAGTGCCCACAGCGCGCACAGGGCACGCACGGCCCACAGCACGCATTGCACACCGCACACGACGAAGGCCACCCCGCGGGGTGGCCTTCGTCGTGTGGTCGCCGGTGTCGTACCGGCCCGTCCGTCAGGACCAGACGCGGCGGATCCCCCACGTACCGGTCCACGACTCGTCGGGCTCGAGCCACCGCAGCCCCTCGCCGGAGTTCAGCGCGTTCGCCGGCGCGGTCATCGGCTCGACGGCCACGGCGAGCCCGGTTCCCTCCCCGCGCGGGAACTCGCGCGAGGTGAACACCTGCACGTACGGGAACGACGCGTCCTGCCACAGCTCGACGCCGTCACCCTCGGGGCCGCGCAACGTCGTGCGCCGCACACCCTCGGCGTCGGGCGTGACGTCCCGGTACGCGGTGTCGAGGTCGGCGTCCCCCGCGCGCACCCCGCCGCGGAGGTCGTAGGGCGTCCCCGCGACGTCGACGGTGCCGTCCGGGATCTTGTGCTCGTCGACCGTGAAGGCCGTCGCGGCGTCGAGGGTCACGACGAGGTCCTCGGCGGGGGTGTCGCCGGCGCGGAGGTAGGGGTGCGCTCCGACCGCGAACGGGGCCCGCACCCCCGAGCGGTTGACGATCGTGTGGGTCACCCGGATCCCGTCGTCGACGAGCTCGTGGTGCACGCGGGTCTCGAGGGTGAACGGCCACCCGTGCTGCGGGTGGATGGTCGCCTGCTGCTCGATCCCGGACTCGGTCTGCGACACCACGCGGTACGGCGAGAACCGCAGCAGCCCGTGGGATGCGTTGCCGTACTTGGGCTCGGTGACGTCCAACTGCTGGCGCTTGCCGTCGAGCTCCCACACGGCACCGGCGACCCGGTTCGGCCAGGGCACGAGCACGATGCCGTCCGCTCCGGGCGGCAGCGAGGTCACCGGGAACGGCTCCGTGAGGTCGAAGCCCGCGACCCGGAGTTCGCGGATGCCCGCGGCGACCTCGGTGACGACGGCCTCGACGACGCCGTCCGGTCCGGCGTGGTGGAGGCGGTACTGCCCTCCGGTCGGTGCTGCTGCGGTCATGCGGTGTCGTCCTTCCCTGCGGGTCGGTTTGGAGCTGGTGTCGGTGTCGGTTCGTCAGCCGGTGGCGCTCCCCCGTCGGCGACGACCACCTCGACCCCGGCGGACCGGACCCGTTCGACCGCCTCGGCCGGGGCGTCCGCGGTGACGACCACGTCGATGTCCCGCAGCGCCCGGACGACACCGAGGTGTGCCCGGTCGAACTTCGATCCGTCGACCACCACGACCGTACGCCGTGCGGTCGCGGCGAGCATCCGCTTGGCCTCGGCCTCGGGCAGGTTGACGTTGGTGAGCCCGTGCTCGACGTCGAGCCCCGTCCCGCCCAGGAACGCCACATCCGCGGCGATCATCGGCAGCACGGCGTTGTTCAGCGGTGCGACCAGGGAGTGCTGGAGCGGACGCAGGGTCCCGCCCGTGACCACGACCGTGAACCGCGGCACGGCGCGTTCGAGCGCCAACGCCGTCGTCAGCGAGTTCGTGACGACGGTCACGTCGACCAGGTCGGCACGGGCCACGAGCGCCTCGGCCACGGCGGCGGGCGTCGTCCCGACATCGAGGACCACGCACTGCCCGGACCGGACGAGGTCGGCCGCGGCGCGGCCGATCGCGGCCTTCGCGACCTGGTGCTCGACCGCGGTCTCCTCGAGGGGGCGCTCGCCCGGACCGGCCCCGAGGCGGACCGCACCGCCGCGCACCCGCCGGATCCGCGCCTCCAGGTCGAGTGTGGCGAGGTCCTGGCGGACCGTCACCTCACTCGTGCCCAGGGCGGCGGCGAGCGACGCCGTGCGGACGAGTCCGGGCGCGCCCTCGACGATCGACACGATCCGGTCCTGCCGGAGCGGCGCTGGCAGGGATCCGGCGAGGAAGAGGTCATCGTCGCGCACCGGGTAAGCTTCGCGCACTTCCGCAGGCTTTCGCAACGCTTCGGTTGCTTGCTAGTGTGAGCCGGTGATCACCAAGCGCGTGACGACGCTCGCCGACGGCCGTGAGCTCATCTACTTCGACGACGCCGACACGCAGCTGCCCGCCGAGCGCAGCATCGACGCGCGTGTCCTCGACCCCCGACCCGAGACCGCGCGGATGCGACAGGACGTCCTCACGGGCGAGTGGGTGTCGATCGCGGCGAGCCGGCAGAACCGGGTGTTCCTGCCGCCGGCCGACCAGGACCCGCTGGCGCCGCAGACGCCCGCGAACCCCTCCGAGATCCCGAGCCGCTACGACGTCGCGGTGTTCGAGAACCGGTCGCCGTCCTTCGGCCCCCTGCTCGAGGCAGACGACGCCCCCGAGTCGCTCGAGTCGCTGTCCGACGTCGGCCTGAACCGACAGCTCCGGAGCGTCGGTCGGTGCGAGGTCGTGTGCTTCTCGCCCGCGACCGAGGGCTCCTTCGCGTCGATCACGGAGTCGCGCGCGCGCACCGTCGTCGAGGCCTGGGCGGACCGCACCGCTGCCCTGTCGGCGATGCCCGGCATCCAGCAGGTGTTCCCGTTCGAGAACCGCGGCGAGGCGATCGGCGTCACGCTGCACCACCCGCACGGGCAGATCTACTCGTACCCGTACGTCACCCCGCGCACGCAGCGTCTGCTCGCGTCGATCGAGCGCTTCGGCCCCGACCTGTTCGAGCAGCACCTGGCGAACGAGCGGGCCTCGGAGCGCGTCGTGCTGCAGGGCGAGCACTTCACGGCCTTCGTGCCGTTCGCCGCGCGCTGGCCGATCGAGGTCCACATGCTGCCGCACCGGCACGTGCCGGACTTCGCCGGGCTGACCGACCCCGAGAAGGACGAGCTCGCGTCGATGCACCTCCGCCTGACCCGCGGGCTCGACGCGCTGTACGACACCCCGACGCCGTACATCGCCGCCTGGCACCAGGCCCCGGTCCACGTCGGCCGGGACACCGTGCGGCTCATGCTGCAGATCACGTCGCCGCGTCGCGCGGCGGACAAGCTGAAGTTCCTGGCCGGCAGCGAAGCCGCCATGGGCGCCTGGATCGGGGACCTCGTGCCCGAGAAGGCCGCCGAGTTCATCCGAGGAGGGATCGAGCGCGCATGACGTTCCAGCAGGTCTACGGGTACGAGCCGGCAGTCCGGTACTCCGCGCCCGGTCGCGTCAACCTCATCGGCGAGCACACCGACTACAACGACGGCTACGTGCTGCCGTTCGCGATCGACCGCCGCACGGTCGCGTCGATCGCCCCGCGCGAGGACCGCCTGCTCCGCGTCGCCTCGGCCTTCGAGCCGGACGCGGTGCACGAGCTGTCCCTCGACGAGCTCGACCCGTCGCGCATGGACGGCTGGTCGGCGTACGTCTTCGGCATCGCCTGGGCGCTCCGCGAGCAGGCCGGTGCGGACCTGTCCGGCGTGACCGGGTTCGACGTGTTCATCGACTCCGACGTGCCGGTGGGCGCGGGGCTCTCGTCGAGCGCCGCGATCGAGTGCGGCGTCGCACTGGCGTTCACCGACCTGTGGGACCTCGGGCTCTCGCGCAAGCAGCTGGCGCGCGTCGGGCAGTACTCCGAGAACCACGCCGTCGGCGCCCCGACCGGGATCATGGACCAGTCCGCGTCGCTCCTCGGCGAGCAGGACGCGGTCGTGTTCCTGGACTGCCGCACCCTCGACACCGCCGTGGTCGACCTGGCGCTCGAGGCGAACGGCCTCGAGGTCCTCGTGGTCGACACCCGCGTCGAGCACGCACACGCCACGGGCGGGTACAAGGCCCGGCGCGACTCGTGCGAGCGCGGTGCGGCGGCGATGGGCGTCGAGGCGCTGCGCGACCTGTCGGTCGACGACCTCCCGCGTGCGCAGGAGCTGCTCGACGACGAGACCTTCCGACGCGTCCGGCACGTCGTCACCGAGGACCAGCGCGTCCTCGACACCGTCCGCACGCTGCGCGAGCAGGGACCGCGCGCGATCGGCGACCTGCTCGTCGCCTCGCACGCCTCGATGCGCGACGACTTCGAGATCTCGGTGCCGGAGCTCGACCTGGCCGTCTCGACCGCGATGGAGCACGGTGCCGTCGGCGCGCGCATGACCGGCGGCGGCTTCGGTGGTGCCGCGATCGCGCTGGTCGACCGGGAGGCGCGTGACCGCGTCTCCGCGGCCGTCACCGCCGCCTTCGCCGCGGCCGGGTACCGCGAGCCGAACGTGTTCACCGTGCACGCGGCGCAGGGCGCGCGGCGCGACTGACGTCTGCTGCGCGCGCGCTTGGCGCGCGGTGCGCGCTTGGCGCGCGGTGCGCGCTTGGCGCGCGCGGCGCGCTTGGCGCGCGCGGCGCGCTTGGCGCGCGCGGCGCGCTTGGCGCGCGCGGCGCGCGCTTGGCGCGCGCGGCGCGAAGCGCGCGCTGCGGTTCGAACTGCCTCAGCACAACAGGAAGCAGCTCGCACCACGGAATTCCGTGGTGCGAGCTGCTTCCTGTTGTGCGGGACGCGCGGACGTCGTCCGGCAGCGAGACGGCGGACGGGAGGCGCGTGGCGGGCCCCAGCCGCGCCTCCCGTCCGGCGGGCCCACCCGACCGGAGGCGCGTGGCGGGCCCCAGCCGCGCCTCCCGTCCGGCGGTCCACCCGACCGGAGGCGCGTGGCGGGCCCCAGCCGCGCCTCCCGCACGGCGGGCTGGCGGCTCACCGGCATCGTGAAAGCGACAGATCCTGGCGGATGTTCCGCCAGGATCTGTCGCTTCCGCGAGGAGGACGGCGAACGGCGAGCGTGATCTGTCGCTTCCGCATGGGAGACGACCGACGCCGGCGCCAACGCCGGGCGCAGGCCTCGCCGACCGCACCCGAGCGCAGGCCCCACCGACCGCAGCCGAGCGCCGGCGCCAGCACCAGCGCGAGCGCAGGCGAGCGCCGACCCCGCCGAGCGCACCCGAGCGCCCCCGCCCGCCTAGTGCAGGTGGCGCTCCGCGGCCTCGACCACGTTCTTCATGAGCATCGCGCGGGTCATCGGACCGACCCCGCCCGGCGTCGGCGACAGGAACCCGGCGACCGACGCGACCGCGGGGTCGACGTCGCCGCGGAGCTTCGCCTTGCCGGTGCCCTCGTCGAGGACCCGGCTGATGCCGACGTCGATCACGGCCGCACCGGGCTTGACCCAGTCCGGCTGCACGAGTCCGGCGACCCCGGCCGCGGCGACGATGATGTCGGCGCGACGGCACTCGGCCGCGACGTCCTCGGTCAGCGAGTGCGTCAGGGTCGCGGTGGCCTCGAGGCGGGTGAGCAGCAGGCCGAGCGGCCGGCCGACGGTCAGTCCCTGCCCGATGATCGTGACGTGCCGACCGCGGATCGGGACGTCGTACGCCTCGAGCATCGCGACGATGCCGCGCGGGGTGCACGGCAGCGGGGCGTCGATCGTGCCCGCACCACCGGGGACCGCGAGGACGAGCTCGCCGAGGTTCGTCGGGTGCAGGCCGTCGGCGTCCTTGGCGGGGTTCATCAGCTCGAGCATCGGGATGGGGTCGATGCCCTGCGGGAGCGGCAGCTGCACGATGAACGCGGTGACCCGGGGGTCGTCGTTCATCTGCAGGATCGCCGCGCGGATGTCCGCCGCACTCGCGGTCTCGGGCAGGTCGATGCGGATCGAGTCGAGCCCGATCTGCGCCGAGTCACGGTGCTTGCCCGCGACGTACGACACCGAGCCGGGGTTCTGCCCGACCATGATCGTGCCGAGTCCGGGCCGGAAGCCGTGGTCGTGCAACCGGTCGATGCGGACCTTCAGGTCGTCGAGCGTGCGGGCGGCGAGGGCGGTGCCGTCGATGCGGACGGCAGAGCCCTCCCCCGCCCACAGCGCGCGCGGCAGGTCGGCCACGGCGCCCTCCACGCGACCATCGGCCACGGCGCCGCTCACGCGTAGAGCGGGAACGCGTCGGTCAGGGCCTTCACCCGGGCCGAGAGCGCTGCGACGTCCGGGTTCGGCATGAGCGTCAGCGCGATGACGTCCGCCACCTCGGCGAACTCGGCGTCGCCGAAGCCGCGGGTCGCCAGCGCCGAGGTGCCGATGCGGACACCCGAGGTGACCATCGGCGGGCGCGGGTCGAACGGCACGGAGTTGCGGTTCACGGTGATGCCGACCTCGTGCAGGAGGTCCTCGGCCTGCTTGCCGTCGACCTCGGACTCGCGCAGGTCGACGAGCACCAGGTGCACGTCGGTGCCGCCGGTGAGGACGTCGATGCCGGCGGCCTCGGCGTCGGGCTGCGTGAGCCGGGCGGCGAGCGCCTGCGCACCGCGGATGGTGCGCTCCTGGCGGTCCTTGAACTCCGGGGTGCCGGCGAGGAGGAACGCGGTGGCCTTCGCCGCGATGACGTGCATCAGCGGGCCGCCCTGCTGGCCCGGGAACACGGCCGAGTTGAGCTTCTTGAACAGCGTCTCGTCGTTCGACAGGATGATGCCCGAGCGGGGACCGGCGAGCGTCTTGTGCACGGTCGAGGACACGACGTGTGCGTGCGGGACGGGCGAGGGGTGCAGACCCGCGGCGACGAGACCGGCGAAGTGCGCCATGTCGACCCAGAGCTTCGCGCCGACCTCGTCGGCGATCTCGCGGAACTTGGCGAAGTCGAGCTGGCGGGGGTACGCCGACCAGCCCGCGATGAGGACCTTCGGCTGGTGCTCGATCGCCTTGGCGCGGATGTCGTCGTAGTCGACCTCGAAGGTCTCGGGGTCGACGCCGTACGAGACCGCGTTGTAGATGCGGCCGGAGAAGTTGAGCTTCATGCCGTGGGTCAGGTGCCCGCCGTGTGCGAGCTCGAGGCCGAGGATGGTGTCCCCGGCGCTGGCGATGGCGTGCAGGACCGCGGCGTTCGCGGTGGCACCGGAGTGCGGCTGCACGTTCGCGTACGCGGCGCCGAACAGGGCCTTCGCACGGTCGATGGCGAGCTGCTCGGCGACGTCGACGTACTCGCAGCCGCCGTAGTAGCGCTTGCCGGGGTAGCCCTCGGCGTACTTGTTCGTGAGCACCGAGCCCTGGGACTCGAGGATCGCGCGCGGCACGAAGTTCTCGGACGCGATCATCTCGAGGAAGTCGCGCTGCCGGCCGAGCTCCTGCTGCAGGACGGCGGCGATCTCCGGGTCGACCTCGGAGAGGGGGGCGTTGAAGGACGACTGGGTCGCGGTGGGCGACAGGTCGGTGATGGACACGGGACTCCTCGTTGTCGTTCCGTCGCGCGCGTGCACGACGTGGTGGACGGTTGGGCGCGGCCCAGGCGTACGGCTGCGCTCCGTGTCAGGTGTCGCTCCCCGATGGTGACCCATCCAACGCCAGTCGCGACCCCCCGATCGTACCGAGCGGCCCGGTCCGTGTCACCCTTGTCCACATGAACCCGAGCAGCCTCGTCGTCGCATGAGCCTGGCGAGCCCCGACCTCGACGAGCGCACCGACCTGCGCGCCCGCCACGACGTCCCGTGGACGACCGTGGTGTGGGACGACCCGGTGAACCTCATGTCGTACGTCACCTACGTCTTCCAGACGTACTTCGGGTTCGGGCGCGACCGGGCCGACCGGCTGATGCGGCAGGTGCACGAGGACGGCCGGGCGGTCGTCGCGTCGGGTGCCCGCGAGGCGATGGAACGCCACGTCGAGGCGATGCACGGCTACGGCCTCCAGGCGACCGTCGAACGCGCACCGGGAGCGGACGCGTGATCCCGTTCGTCCGCCGCGCCGACGGCCTGCACCTCGGGATGTCCTCCGGCGAGCGCAGCGTCCTCGCGAGCCTCGTCGAGCAGCTGCAGCAGGTGCTCGAGGGCGAC
Source organism: Curtobacterium sp. MCBA15_004 (assembly GCF_001865055.2). NCBI lineage: Bacteria > Bacillati > Actinomycetota > Actinomycetes > Micrococcales > Microbacteriaceae > Curtobacterium > Curtobacterium sp. MCBA15_004. The sequence goes on from NZ_CP126266.1 coordinate 3,308,098, forward strand.
CTGGCCGCCGACCCGGTGTCGGCGCGGATGTTCCCCGAGGCCTACCCGGGTGACGCCGAGGCGAGCGCGGAGTTCGCGAAGTACACCCGCTCCGACCTGCTCGCACAGAAGACGACGAACGCGGGCACCGTGCACGCCTGGCTGACGGGTGCCCGCGACGGCGCCCTGACCGCCGAGGACGAGCAGGCCTGGCTGCGCGCCCTGACCGACCTGCGGCTGACGATCGCCGAGCGGCTCGGCATCGTGGACGCCGCCTCCGAGGAGGCGTCGTACACCGGTGACGCCGGTGTCGGCCTCCGTGACGTGTACGACTGGGTCGGGTACGTGCAGGAACACCTGGTCACCTCGCTCACCTCCCAGCGCTGACGGACGGACGGGAGGCGCGGCCCACCCCCGCCCCGTCGGTCACCCCGTCAGCTCCCCGCGGTGGACGGACGGGAGGCCCGCCCCGGCTCCGCCGCACCGGGTCACTCCATCAGTTCCCCGCGGTGGTCCGCCGCCCACTCCCGGAGGGACCGGGGCGCGGTGCCCGTGATCCGGCTCACGTCGTCGCTCATCACGTCGACGCCGTCGAGGCCGCGGCGGAGCACCCGGCCGAACTGCTGGCGCAGCCCCTCGGCCTGCCACGCGGGCACGCCGCCGGCCCGGACCACCGCGCGGTACACCCGGCTCGGCAGGTGCAGCGGGCGGACGCGTCGGCCGAGCCCGGCGGAGAGCTCACCGGCGATGCCCGCGGCGTCGAGCGCGCGCGGACCGGTGAGGACGGGTTCGGTGCCGTCGTGGTCGTCGCTCGTCAGCACTGCGGCCGCGGTCCGGGCGATGTCGACGGTGTCGATCCAGCCCGCCCGACCCCGCCCGGTGGTGTGCGGGTACCAGCCGCGTCGGATCGCCGGGGCCGAGGGCACGAGGTTCGTCATGAACGCCGAGGGGTGCAGGATCGTCCAGGCGAGCCCGCTCTCGCGCACGAGCCGGTCCGTCCGCCAGGCGGCAGCAGCCCACGGCATCGGCGAGTGCTCGGCCGCGTCCCCGCCGGACAGGTGCACGATCCGCGGGACCCCGGCGCGCTGCGCTGCCCGGACCCCGGCCTCGCCCTGCTCGGCCTGCCGCTCGCTGACCGGCGTGACGAGGAAGAACCGGTCGACGCCGTCGAGGGCGCGCGTGAGCGCATCGACGTCGTCGAGGTCGGCGAGGCGCGCGTCGACGCCGCGCTCCCGCAGGCGGTCGGCCTGCTCGGGACGCCGGACGACGGCGCGGACGTCCGCCCCGGACGCGTGCAGCAGGTCGAGGGTCTTCCCGCCGACGTCCCCGGTGACGCCGGTGATCGCGATCGTGTCGGTCATGCACGGTCCTCCGTCCGAGAATCAGTTTCCTGTTACTCGACCGTACGCCGGTACCCTGGAGTCGTGTCAAGTGACGGCTCGGTGACCCCCGACGACATCGACGCGATCGCCGCGTGGACGGTGGTCCGCGCCGCCCGCGAACTCGCCCGCCGCCTCGGCGAGGACCTCGCGCACCTCGACCTGACCCCCGTCGAGTTCGGCGCACTCGTCCAGCTCGCCGCCGCCGACCACCTCAGCCAGGCCGACCTCGCCCGGGCCGTCGGGATCCGCCCGCAGAGCACGGCGACGCTGGTGGCCGCGCTCGGGACGCGGGGACTGGTCGAGCGGGGCGCCGCGCCGGGCCGGGGACGCGCCTCCCGGCTGCACCTGACGCCCGCCGGACGCGAGCTGCTGGCGGCCGCGTGGCCGATCGCGCAGGCGAGCAACGCGTGGTTCCCGGACGGCGGCACGGCCGTCGCGGCTGCGCTCCGGCCGTTCACGAGCGGGAACGCGACCGCCGAGGGGGCGGACGGCGTCGCCTGATCGACAGGCAACCTTGCAAGTCCGGCTGTCGAGGATTATCGTTCCGGTGTGGAACCACACGTCGCACTCGCGGTCGACCTGCTGACCCTGCACGGCCGCATCCGGCGGACCCTGCTCACGGGCAAGGCCGACGAGGTGACCGCGTCGCAGACCGCCGCACTCGGCCGACTGCTGCGGTACGGCGAGGCGACGGTCGCCGACCTCGCCCGCGCCGAGGGCGTCCGACCGCAGTCCATGGGCGCGACCGTCCAGGCACTCGTCGACCTCGGCCTGGCGGAGCGACGACCGGACCCCGCCGACGGGCGTCGCACCCTCGTCCGCGCCACCGAGACCGGGGAACGCGCCCGCGAGGAGGCCTGGTCGACCCGCACGGGCGTCCTCGCCGAGCGACTCGCGACCCTGTCCGACGCCGACCGCGACACGGTCGCCCGGGCCGTCGCGCTGCTCGCCCCGCTCACCGAACCCTGACCCAGGAAGAAGCCCGCCACGCCCACCACCGCGAACCGTCCCGACACCGGTGCCGTCCCGACCACCGGGAGCGGCTTCGGCGCCAAGCTCCTCGTCCCCGTCCTGGTCGGGCCGCTCCTCAACCCGATCAACACCACGATGGTCGCCGTCGCCCTCGCCCCGATCTCGCGCGACCTCGGCATCGGGGCGTCGCAGGCGATCTGGCTCGTCGCCGCCCTGTACCTGGCGAGCGCGGTGGCCCAGCCGACGATGGGCAAGCTCGCCGACCGGTTCGGGCCGAAGAAGGTGTTCCTCACCGGACTCGTCATCGTCGGTGTCGCCGGCGTCGTGCCCGAGCTGCTGACGGGCTTCGGCGGCGCGATCACCGCGCGGGTGCTCATCGGGATCGGGACGTCCTCCGCGTACCCGGCGGCGCTCACCACGCTGCGGCAGCACTCGGCCCGGATCGGCAAGCCGACGCCGCCGCTCGTCCTCGGCGCGCTGTCGATCACCTCGCTCGTGTCCGCCGCCGCGGGGCCACCCCTCGGCGGGGTCCTCGTCGCGGCGTTCGGCTGGCACGCGATCTTCCTCGTCAACGTGCCGCTCGCGGTGTTCGGGATCGTGGTCGCTGCGCTGTGGTTGCCCTCGGACCGGCTCCGCCCGCGCGACCCCGACGAGCTGCCGGTGCGCACGGCGCTCGACCCGGTCGGCATGCTGCTCACCACCGGGACGGTGTCGGCGCTGCTCGTGTTCCTGCTCGACCTGCGGCAGGGCTGGTGGTGGCTGCTCGGCGTCGCGGTGGCGCTGCTCGTCGCCCTCGTCGTCTGGGAACTCCGCGCCGTGCGGCCCTTCGTCGACGTGCGCCTGCTCGCCCGGAACGGTGCCCTGTCGCGCACGTACGCCCGGCTCTTCCTGACGTACCTGCTCGCGTACACGATGACGTACGGGTTCTCGCAGTGGGTGCAGGACGTCGCGGGCTACCCGAGCGACGTCGCCGGGTACCTGCAGCTCCCGGCCGCGGTGGTCGCCGGCGTCGTGTCGTTCCTGGTCGCCCGGAGGACCGCGGTGCGCCGACCCCTCGTCGTCGCGGCGCTCGTCCCGCTCGTCGGCGCCGCGCTCCTGCTGTTCCTGCACGCCGGGTCGCCGCTCGTGCTGCTGCTCGTGGTGCCGGCGCTGTTCGGGGTGCCGCAGGCCCTGGCCTCGGTGTCGAACCAGGCGGCGCTGTACCGGGTCGTGCCGTCGGAGTACATCGGGACCGCGGCGGGGCTGTCCCGGACGAGCATCTACATCGGCGCGATCGCGGCGTCCTCGCTCATCGGCGGAGTGTTCGGCCAGGCCCCGACCACGCCGGACCTGCACGTGCTCGCGTGGGTGATGCTCGGGGTCGCGGTGCTGCTGTCCGTGCTGACGCTCGCCGACCGTGCGCTCGCCCGGGCCGACGCGCGCTGAGCGGGCGGCGCCTCCCGGCCGCGCGGATGGAGCAGGAAACGTCGGGTGGCGGCCCGTGATCCGACATCGTCTGCTCCATCCCGGGACGGGGACGGGCACGCACCTGGCCGGGGACGGGCGCACCGCGCCCGGTACCCTGATCCGGTGACCGACCCGACCCCCACGCACTGGACCCTCACGCTCGTCTGCGACGACCGGCCCGGGATCGTGCACGCCGTCTCCGGAGCCGTCGTGGCGGCGAACGGCAACATCACCGAGTCGCAGCAGTTCTCGAGCGCCGACACGAACACGTTCTTCATGCGCCTGCAGGTGATGGCGCCCGTCGACCGTGCCGCGTTCGAGCAGGCCCTCGCCCCCGTGGTCGAGCGGTACGACGCCCGCGTGCAGCTCGACGTCGTCGGTCGCCCACTCCGCACCCTCGTGCTCGTGTCGAAGGCCGGGCACTGCCTGAACGACCTGCTGTACCGGCAGCGCGGCGGGCAGCTCCCGATCGAGGTGCCGCTCGTCCTGTCCAACCACCCGGACCTGTCCGAGCTGGCCGCGTTCTACTCGGTGCCGTTCGAGCACCGCCCGGTCACCGACGCGGCGTCGAAGCAGGCGATGGAGCAGCGCATCCTCGACGCCGTGGACGAGCACGACATCGAACTCGTCGTCCTGGCGCGGTACATGCAGATCCTGTCGCCGGAGCTCTGCGCCGCGCTCGAGGGCCGCGCCGTCAACATCCACCACTCCTTCCTGCCGGGTTTCAAGGGCGCGAACCCCTACCGGCAGGCGCACGCGCGGGGCGTGAAGCTCATCGGCGCGACGGCGCACTTCGTGACGAGCGACCTCGACGAGGGCCCGATCATCGAGCAGAACGTCGTCCGGGTCGACCACACGAAGGACCCGTCCGAGCTCGTGTCCATCGGCCAGGACGAAGAGTCCCGCACCCTCACCCAGGCGGTCCGCTGGATCGCCGAGGACCGCGTGCTCCTGGACGGCGCCCGCACCATCATCTTCAGGTAGGACCGCATGACGAACGCACCGCAGAGCCCCGTCGACTGGGGCGAGGTCCCACCGCCCGTCGACCCGGCAGCGCCCCGTCACCGCCTGGACGGGTGGGGCGTCCTGCGCATCGTCGTGTGCGCGTTCGGCCTGCTGTCGCTCGCGATCTGGGGCTACTGGTCGTGGATCCTGCCCTGGCCCGGGTACCTGTTCATGGTCGGGGCGCCGCTGTTCGCCGCCGTCGTGTGGTTCTTCTTCCGGTCCCCGCGGTCGCCGGTCGACACCGACGTCGTCGGCAAGGTGATCGTCGAGACCGCGCTGGTCGTGGCCGCCGCAGCGTGCTGGGTGTCGATCGGGCTGCCGGTGGTCGGGCTCGTGTTCGTGCTGGTGGCGGCGGTGTCCGGGGTGGTCGCGTTCCGTCGGGAGACGGCGTGAGCGACGCGTCCGGCGCCGGCCGGGTCCCCGGGTCCGGTCCCGTCCCCGGCGTGGTCCCCGGCCTGGAGGCGCGGCGCACGCTGGTCCGCGCGGCGCACGTCGTCGACGCGGCCGGGTCCACCGCCGACGGCTGGGTCCTGCTCGCCGGTGACGTGATCGAGGCGGTCGGGGCCGGCCCGGTGGGGCCCGGCACGGTGGGGCTCGACCCGGTGGGGCTCGACCCGGTGGGGCTCGACCCGGTCTCGCCCGGCCGCGGTCCGGGTGCGGACGTCGAGGTCGTCGACCTCGGCGACGCCGTCCTGACGCCCGGGTTCGTCGACCTGCACGGCCACGGCGGGGGTGGAGCCGCCTACGAGGACGACACCTTCGACGCCGCCCTCGCCGTGCACCGAGCGCACGGCACGACCCGGTCGGTCCTGTCCCTCGTCGCGAACCCGATCCCGTCCCTGGTGGCATCGCTCGACCGCATCCGTGCCGTCGCGGCCACCGACCCGCTCGTCCTCGGCGTGCACCTCGAGGGGCCGTTCCTCTCGCCGCACAACAAGGGCGCGCACAACGCCTCGTTCCTGCTCGACCCGACACCGGCCACCGTCGAGACCCTGCTCGAGGCCGGAGACGGTGTCCTCCGCCAGGTGACGATCGCGCCCGAGCTGCCGGGAGCGCTCGACGCCGTCCGCCGCTTCACCGCCGCCGGGGTCACCGTCGCCGTCGGGCACACCGTCTGCTCGTACGACCAGGCCCGGGCCGCGTTCGACGCCGGCGCCACGATGCTCACGCACGCGTGCAACGCCATGCCGGGGCTGCACCACCGTGCACCGGGGCCGATCGCCGCCGCGCTCGAGGACGACCGGGTGACGCTCGAACTCATCCTCGACGGCGTGCACGTGCACCCCGCCGTCGCCCGTGTCCTGCTCCGCGGGGCGCCGGGACGGGTCGCGCTCATCACCGACGCGATGGGTGCCGCCGGGTCACCGGACGGCTCGTACGCGCTCGGGTCACTCGCCGTCACCGTGACCGACGGGGTCGCGCGCGTGGCGGGCACCGACACGATCGCGGGGTCGACGCTCACCCAGGACCAGGCCCTGCGGCTCGCGGTCTCGGCGGCGGGGGTCTCGCTGCCCGACGCCGTCGGTGCGCTCACCGCCGTCCCCGCTGCCGCGCTCGGGGCCGGGGACCGGCTCGGGCGGATCGCACCCGGGTACGCGGCGGACCTGGTGGCGCTGTCGCCAGGGCTCGACGTGCGGCGGGTGTGGGGCGCGGGGCGCGAGCTCCCGACCGGCTGACGACGCGCGCCGCGCGGACCACGCTGCGCACGCCGTCTGGGTGGGCACCCGTCCGCGCCGAGCACGCCGTCCGCGCGGGGCGCCCGCCCGCGCCGAGCCCGCCCGGCACCCCGACCCCCTCGGTGCCAGGATGGCCACATGAGCGTCATGGTCTCGCCCTTCGATGCCCGCCGCGACCGCACGAGCGAGAAGTACACCGCGTACCCCGCCGACGTGCTGCCGATGTTCGTCGCCGAGATGGACTCCGTGCCCGCCGAACCGATCCGCGAGGCCCTCGTCCGAGCCGTCACGAACGGGGACACCGGCTACGTCGGGCACACCCGGGTCCTGCCCGAGGTGTTCGCCGACTTCGCCGCTCGCCGGTGGGGGTGGGACGTCGACCCCGACCTCGTCCGGACCACCACGGACGTGTCCGTCGCGGCCGTCGAGGTGCTGCGCCGGGTGATCGCCCCGGGTGACCAGGTCGTCGTGATGCCGCCCGTGTACCCGCCGTTCTGGGACTACGTGCTCGAGGCCGGCGGGGTCGTGACCGAGGTCCCGCTCGTCGCCCCCGAGGGCGATCCGGACCCGTTCGACACCACGGCCGGGTGGCGGATCGACCTCGACGGCCTGCGCCGGGCCTTCTCCGAGGGCGCCCGCACCGTGCTGCTCTGCAACCCGCACAACCCGCTCGGGCTCGTGCACCCCCGGGAGTCGCTCGTCGCCCTCGCGCAGCTCGCGGCCGAGTGGGACGCCGTGGTGGTGTCGGACGAGATCCACGCGCCGCTCACGCACGCCGACGCGGTGTTCACGCCCTTCCTGACCTGTGGGCCCGAGGCGGTCGAGCACGGGGTCGCCCTGACGAGCGCGAGCAAGGCGTGGAACCTGGCCGGGACGAAGTGCGCGCTCATGGTGGGCGCGTCCGACCGTGCCCGGGGCTGGTTCGACGGCCTGCCCGTCGAGGTCGTCGAGCGGACGGGCATCCTCGGCTACACCGCGAGCGTGGCGGCGTTCCGCGACGGCGAGCCATGGCTGGCGTCGCTCCTGGCCGAGCTCGCGGCGAACCGACGGGTGCTCGCCGAGGAGCTCGGCACACTGCTGCCCGGCGCGGGGTACCGACAGCCGCAGGCCTCGTACCTGGCCTGGCTCGACCTGCGGGCCCTGCCGTGGGGCGACGACCCCGCGCTGCTCCTGGTCGAGCGGGCGAAGGTCGCGCTGACGAACGGGCGGGACTTCGGGCGGCAGGGGGTCGGGCACGCCCGGCTCAACTTCGGCTGCTCCGAGGAGACCCTGCGCGAGGGGCTCGCCCGCCTGGCCGCCGCCCGCTGACACCCGACGCGCACCGCACCCTCACACGACGTCCGCAGCCCGGCCGGCACCCGCGCCGCAGCGGGCCGTCACTCGAACCGCTGCCACTCCGGCTTGTTCGCGTACGTGTACCGGTAGTAGTCGGCGAGGCGCAGGCCGGCCGCAGCCTCCTCGTCGACGACGACGGTCGCGTGCTCGTGCAGCTGCAGCGCCGACCCGGGGACGAACGACGACAGCGGCCCCTCGACCGCGGCGGCGACGGCGTCGGCCTTCGCGGATCCCTGGGCGACGAGCACGAGCTCGCGGGCCTCGAGGATCGTCCCGAGCCCCTGCGTCATGCAGTGCGTCGGCACCTGGTCGAGCGAGTCGAAGAAGCGGGCGTTGGCCTCGCGCGTCGAGGGTGCGAGCGTCTTGATGCGGGTGCGCGAGGCGAACGACGACGTCGGCTCGTTGAACCCGATGTGCCCGTTCGCCCCGATGCCGAGGATCTGCACGTCGACCCCACCAGCGGCACGGATCGCGGCGTCGTACTCCTTGGCCGCGACCGCCAGGTCGGCGGCCCGGCCGTCCGGCACGCGGACCCGTGCGGGGTCGAACCCGAGCGGCTCCACGACGTCCCGGGCGATGACGCTGGCGTAGGACTCCGGGTGCTCGAGCGGGATGCCGACGTACTCGTCGAGCGCGAACCCGCGGGCGGCGCCGAACGACACCTCCCCCGCCTCGACCCGGCGTCGCAGGTCGGCGTAGATGCCCTGCGGACTCGACCCCGTCGCCAGGCCCACGACGGCGGACGGCTTCTCGGTCACGACGGACGCGATCTTCGCTGCGGCCACACGCCCGACCTCGGCCGGCGTCGGCAGGATGATGATCTCCACGCCGCCAGCGTACTGGTCATGACCACTTCGCGACAGGGGTGGGCGGTAGCGTGAGGGCATGCCCACCCCCGACTTCGTCCTGTCCCTCCGCGCGAAGATCGGCACGGACCTGCTCTGGCTGACCGGTGTGACCGCCGTCGTGACCCGCGGCGAGGGCGACGCCCGCGAGCTGCTCGTCGTCCGTCGCGCTGACACGGGCGCGTACACGCCTGTGACGGGCATCGTCGACCCGGGCGAGGAGCCCGCGGTCGCCGCCGAACGCGAGGTCCTCGAGGAGGCCGACGTCGTCGCGGTCGCCGAACGTCTGGCGTGGGTGCAGGTCCTGCCCGAGATGACGTACCCGAACGGGGACCGCGCGCAGTACCTCGACCTGGTGTTCGCGTGCCGCTGGGTCTCCGGCACGCCCGCGCCCGCCGACGGCGAGAACACCGAGGCGTTCTGGGCACCGCTCGACGCGCTCCCCGAGATGTCCGCGGACATGCGGGCCCGCGTCGCCGCCGCACTGGCCGACGAGCGGGAGGCGCGCTTCGAGCGCTGACCCGGCCCCGGCGGGTCACCAGCTCAGCGACGACCCCGTCGCCGGGGCCCGTCCCGCCGTCGCCGAGGGCCACGCTCCCGCAGCCGTACGAGCGCGAGGCCGGCGAGCACGGACACCACACCGATGCCGACCCTGCTCGCGATCACGACCCAGCGCACGTCCGAGCCCGTCTGGACGCCCGTGAGCACGGCGACCGCGCCGAACCCGACGAGCAGGACGGCGACGGCCGCCGCCGACGTCCCGGTCCTGCGATCCATCAGCACCCCCTCGGTTCCGTGCGGCGAGCCTACCGGACTGATGTTCCACATGCAGCGCGAGCGCAGGTCCGCCGAGTCGGTCGCGGTGGTGAGGAGACGCCGGACGGGAGGCACGGTGCCAGGCCGCCACGCGCCTCCCGTCCGCGGCGCGGAGCCGACGTCACGGCCGCAGCGACAGTCCACGGGCAGCGTGCCCCGCGAGGTGTCGCCCAGCGCGTGGGGTCGCAGCGCAACGCGCCGCGACCACGTGCGCGCTACGCGAGCGGCGCGACCGCGACCGGGGCGCCGAGCAGGCGCAGCGCGACCGGGTCGCCCGGGGTGCGGCGATCACCGACCTCGTGCTGGACGGTCACGACGGTGTCGTCGTCGAGCCGGACCGTGGTGCGCCGGATCGAGCCGAGGAAGCTCGAGGCCACGACCGTGCCGGTGACGCCCTCTGCGGCGAAGGCGACGTCCTCGGGCCGGACGTGTGCGATCACCGGACCGTCGGGTACCGAGCCGTCGAGCGCGGGCACCCGGAAGCCGTACACGAACACGTCCCCGCCGCGCAGGTCGCCCCGGAGCCGGTTCGACTGCCCGACGAAGTCCGCCGTGAACGCCGACGACGGGGTGCGGTAGAGCTCCTCTGGCGTCCCGACCTGCTCGATGCCGCCGTCGTGCATCACCGCGATCCGGTCGGAGACGGCGAGCGCCTCCTCCTGGTCGTGCGTGACGAACACGGTGGTGATGCCGAGGTCGCTCTGGATGCGTCGGATCTCGTCGCGGAGGGACACGCGCACCTTGGCGTCGAGCGCCGACAGCGGCTCGTCGAGCAGCAGGACCCGGGGGCGGGTGACGAGCGCGCGGGCGAGGGCGACGCGCTGCTGCTGGCCGCCCGAGAGCTGGTGCGGGTAGCGGTCGGCGAAGTCCCCGAGGTGCACCATGTCGAGCGCGTCGACGACCCGGGAGCGGCGCTCGACGGCCGGGACCCGTCGCATCTCGAGCCCGAACGACACGTTCTGGCGCACCGTCATGTGCGGGAACAGCGAGTACTGCTGGAACACCATGCCGATGTCCCGCCGCTCCACCGGGGTGTGCGCGACGTCGGCACCGTCGATGCGGATCGCGCCGGCGTCGATCGCCTCGAGCCCGGCGAGCGCCCGGAGCGCGGTGGTCTTGCCGCAGCCCGACGGTCCGAGCAGCGAGACGAACTCCCCCGGCTCGATGCGGAGCGACAGCCCGGCCAGGGCGCGGTGCGTGCCGTAGTGCTTCTCGACGGCCTCGAGCTCGACGGCCGCACCCTCGGCGGCGAGGGACGCCGGTGCGGCTGGGGCGGTGACGGTCATGCGGACTCCTTGGTGCGGGACCTGCGGGACACCCCGACGCGGCCGATGAGGACGAGCAGCACGAAGCCGAACAGCAGTGCGGCGAGCGAGAACACCGCCGCGACGTACGGGTCGGTCGACTGCACGAGCAGCAGCGCGGTCTGGAACGTGGTCCGGGACAGGAACGAGGCGAGGGTGTACTCGCCGAGGACGACGGTGATGGTGAGGAAGCACGCGGCGGTGATCCCGCGGCGGAGGTTCGGCAGCAGGATGCGCCACGTCACGGTCCACCACGAGGCCCCGAGCGTGCGGGCGGCCTCGGACAGGGTCGTGACGTCGACGGCGGTCAGCGCGGTCGCGATCGGACGGAACGCGAACGGCAGCGCCACGATCCCGACGGCGAACGAGAGCGTCCACGCGTCCGACCCGAGGACCTGCGCCACCACCTGGTACACGGGGACGAACCCGACGACGAGCACGACGACCGGCACGGTGATCGGCACGAGGCAGACGAACTCGAGCACGCGCCGGAGCCGGGGGTACCGCATCGCGGTGATGACCTGCGCGGGCAGCAGCACGAGCAGCACGATCCCGACCGTGATGAGGGCGATGAGCAGGGACGCCCCGAGCCCGTCGAACACCGGCTGGTAGGTGGCCGCGTTCGCCGGGTCGACGATCGCGGCGTAGTGGTCGAGGGTCAGGCCGCCGTCGGTCCCCTGGCGGAAGGTGAACTGCACGAGGGCGACGAACGGGACGGCGGTCACGAGGCCGACGACGACCAGCACGATCGCCGCGGTGACCCGTGACGGGGCGACGCCGAAGCGGCGGGGGCGGGGCGCGCCTCCAGACCGGCCCGCCCGGCCGCGCGGCGGACGCGGGCCGGCGGTGCCCACCGCGCCACCCGTCGGACGCGTGCCGACGGCGGCTGCCGTCCGACGCGGGCCGCCGGGCCCTCCCGTCGGACGCGTGCCGACGGCACTCACCGCTGCCACCGTGCTGCCCGGCGCTGCAGCAGCGCGTAGGCACCCATCACGACCGCCATCACGACCACCATGCCGAGCGCGAGCACCCCGGCGACGTTCTGCAGGCCGAGGACGGTCTCGCTCGTGAGCTGCGCGCGGATCGTCAGCGGGACGATGCCGCCCTGCGAGATGAGCGCGGCGGCCGTCGCGAAGGACGAGAACGCGTTCGCGAACAGCAGCAGGAGCGATCCCCAGAACGCCGGAGCGAGGACCGGCAGAGCGACCCGGCGCCAGTAGGTCCCGCGCGGGGCGCCGAGGGTTGCCGCGGCCTCGCCCCACTGGGTCTTCACGCCCTCGAGCGCGGGCATGAACGTGAGGACCATCAGCGGGACCTGGAACGAGACGTAGGGCAGGACGAGCCCGGGGACCGTGTACAGGAACGTGCCGTTCGCGTTGATGTCGACACCGAGGGTGGACACGAGCCACGTCGTCACGAGGCCCTGCGCGCCGATCGTCGCGATGAAGGCGAAGGCGAGCATGACGCCGCCGAACTGCGCGAGCACGCTCGCCGCGGCGTCGATCAGGGACCGGACGAGCCCGTCCGGGTCGAGCGCGGCGAGCGCCCAGCAGACGACGGCCCCGACGACGGCACCGATCACGGCCGAGACCGCCGAGAGGCCGAACGAGCCGCCGAACGCACGGAGGACGGACGGGTCGGAGAACGCGGCGAGGTTGGCGAGGGTGAACGCGCCGTCGCCCGTGGTGAACCCGCTGCCGACCGCGATCGCGGCGGGGACGGCGAGGAACAGCAGGACGTACGCGGCGAAGGGGGTGAGCCCGAGCCAGGCGAGGCCGGGGCGACGCCGGACACGGGGGCCCGCGTCGCGGCGAGCGGTCGCGGCCGGTCCGGACGTGCCGGGGCCGCCGTGCCCGGCGGTCGTGCCGGGCTGGCCGACACCGGCGGCGGGGTCGGACGTGGGTGCGGTGCTCGTGGCGGCCGGACCCGCGGTCCGTGGCCCCGCCGCTGGTGCCGTCGTCATGCGCCTCAGGACCCCATCGTGGTGGACCACTTCGCAGCGAGGACCTTCGCGGCCTCGGTGACCTGCGCGTCGGTCAGCTCGACGGTGTCCTTCGGCATGCCACCGGCGGCCTTGAGGGCGTCGGCGTCGACCTTGCCGGACTGCTCCATCGCGGCGAGGGTCGACGGGAAGGCGCCGGCCTGCAGGTACAGGTTCTGCGCCCCCGGGCTGGCGATGTACTCCTGCCAGAGCCGCGCGGCCGCCGGGTGCGGGGCGTCCTTGTTGATGGCCTGCGAGTAGTACGAGCCGAGGGCCTTCCCCTCCGGGATGACCGTCTTCCAGTTCTTGTTCCCGCTCGCACCGGCGGCCGGACCCCACGCGAGGTTGTTGTACGACCACTGCACGACGACCGGGGTCTCGCCCGAGGCCACCGTCGCCTGCGTCGGCAGGACGTTCTGGAAGTTGCCGGCCTGCTTCAGCTTGCCGAAGTAGTCGACGCCCTTCGTGATGTCGTCGGCCGAACCGCCGTTCTCGAGCGCGGCGAGGTACACGGCGCTCGCGGCCTGGTTCGCCTGCGTCGGGTCGCCCGCGATCGAGACCTTGCCCTTGTACTCGCTGCCGAGCAGGTCGTTCAGGTCCTTCGGCGCCTTGGTGATCTTCGAGGAGTCGTAGCCGATCGACATCAAGCCCGTGTAGTCACGGGTCCACTTGCCGTCCGCGTCCTTCAGGTCCTCCGGGATGTCCGACCAGTTCGCCACCTTGTAGTCGGTGAGCAGCCCGAGGTTCTGCTGCATCACGGCGTTGCCGAGGTCGAGCACGTCGGGGGCGGTGGACTGGCCCTTCTGCGACTTCACCGCGGCGACCTCGTCGGCGCTCGACCCGTTGGGGTTCGCCGAGGTGATCGTGATGCCGGGGTACTTCTTCTCGAAGCCGGCGATGATCTTGCCGTAGTTCGCCCAGGTGGGCGGGAGGGCGATGACGTTGAGCTTGCCCTCGGCCTTCGCGGCCTGCACGAGGGCGTCCATGCCGCCGCCTGCCTGGGCGCTGGTGGCGGTCTTCCAGTCGGTGTCGCTCGACGTGGCCGCGCTGCTCGTCGCAGAGCAACCGGCGAGGGTGACGACGGCCGCGGCGGCGAGGGCGATGCCGGCGAGGGTACGGGTGTGCTGCACGGGGTGCGCCTTTCGGGTGCGGGGGTGCCCGGATCGGGGGGGGGCCGGGGCGGGGTCCTGGTTGCGGTTCGGTGCTGGTCGGTGCGGTCCGGGTCCGGTGGGGCCGGGTCCGGGTCTCCGGGGCCGGTGGGCCGGGTCCCGGCATCCCGGGCCCGGTGGTCCGGGTCCCGGCATCCGGGTCTTGTCGTCCGGAGCCGCGTCCGGGACGATCGTGGACGCGGCCGGTTTCCGCGTCCTGCCGCGGCGGTGAACGATGGCGGAACAGCGGGTGCGGCTGTACGGTCTCGCTTGTCCGGCGGGACGGTCCGCTGGTCCGGTGGCCCGGTCCACCTGTTCGCTCGCTCGCTGGTCCGCGCCGATGGCGCGTTCTGCGGTCTGGAGGCACGGATGCGGTTCACGACGACGGTTCTGCAGGCACGGGGGACGGCCACCGGACCGCCCGTGCCGCCGGAGGTCGTCGAGGCGCTCGGCGCCGGGGGTCGCCCGGCCGTGGTCGTCACGATCGACGGCGGCTACACCTACCGGTCCACGATCGGGGTGATGGGCGGGCAGTCGCTCGTCCCGCTCTCGGTCGAGCACCGCCTCGCTGCGGGCATCGCGGCCGGGGACACCGTCGACGTCACGCTCGAGGTCGACACCCTGCCGCGGACCGTCGACGTGCCGGAGGACCTGGCGCACGCGTTCGAGGCGGCCGGGGTGCGGGCGGCGTTCGAGACGCTGTCGAACTCACGGCAGCGCGCGCTCGTCGACCCGGTGGTGCAGGCGAAGGCGCCGGAGACCCGGCAGCGGCGCATCGACAAGGCCGTGGAGGCTCTGCAGGGCTGAGCGGGGTCGGGCGCGTCTGGATGGCGTCGCCTGGATGGCGTGGTCGGTCGTTCCGGGCGTCCCTGGTGGTCCAGGACGACCGGGTACGCCCGTTCCGGCCGGGTGTCCGGTGCGGTCAGCCGCCGAGCTCCACCAGCACGCGCGGGATCTCGGCGAGCAGTTCGCTCGCCAGGTAGCCGAGCGGGCCGACCTGCACGGCGAGACGGTCGCCCGCCGCGGCGTGCACGGAGGACGCCCACGCCGCCGCCTGTGCCGGGTCGGCCCCACGTGCGAGCAGCCCGACGACGACACCGGAGAGGACGTCGCCGCTTCCGCTGGTCCCCAGGCCTCCGGCACCGGTGCCCTTCACCCAGACCCGGCCGTCCGGTGCGGCGACGACGTCCGACAGTGCGACGACCGCGCCGAACCGCTCGGCGATCTCCCGGGCGTCGGCGACGTCGTCCTCGCCGCAGTCCCGTCCGAGCAGCCGTTCGGCCTCGCCGCTGTTCGGGGTCATCACGAGGCGTCCGCGCAGGGGTTCGAGGCGGTCGGCCACGTCCGCCGCGACGCCGAGCGCGAAGGCGTCGAGCACGACCTTCGTCTCCGGTCCGACGACGTCCGCGATCCGTGCCACGAGGTCACGGGCACCGTCGGGATGGTCGAGTCCGGGGCCGATCAGGACCGCGTCCGCGCTGCCGGCGTCGTCCGCGGCCGCGTCGATCGCACCGACCGCGATGTGGCCGGCGTCGTCCTCGTCGAGGGGCTGGACGCCGGACTCCGGGACGGCGACGGACACCTCCGCTGCGACGCTCGCCGCGACGGCGAGGGTGAGCCGCCCCGCGCCGACCCGGAGTGCGGCGAGCGCCGAGAGCATCGCCGCACCCGGTGTCCGCGCCGCTCCCCCGATGACGAGCACCTGCCCGCGGCCGTACTTGCCCGCGCCGGGCTCCGGGAGCGGCCACTGCCGCAGGGCGTTCGGGGTGATCGGCTCAGGCGACACGGGTGTCGTCCTTCCGCCCGCTGTGCTCGGTGACCTCGTCGTCGTCGAGGTGGCCGACGGCCGAGAACTCCTCGAGCGACCACGGTGCGCCGACGGTGTCCCGTCGGAGTCGCGTGAGCGAGGCGTTCGCCACCGTGTGCTCGGCCGCGAAGGCCATCAGCTCCGGTTCGTCCAGGTCGAGGCACACGGCCACGGTGAGCATCACGACGGCGTCGTGCGCCGCGACGAGCAGCCGCTCCGGTCCGTCGAGCCGGTCGACGTCGTGCAGCAGCGACCGGAGGCGCAGCATCACGTCCGCCCAGGACTCCCCGCCCGCCGGCCGGTGGTAGTACTTGCCGAGCCACTGCCGCCGGCGTTCCTCGTCCGGGTACCGGTGCTGCACGCCCTGTCGGGTGAGCAGGTCGAGCACGCCGAGCTCACGGTCCCGGAGCCGTTCGTCCACGCGCCGGGTGGGCTCGTCGATGCCGCCCGCCTCGAGCGCGGTGGCGATCGTCTGCTGCGCCCGCAGGTACGGCGACACCCAGAGCTGCACCGGCACGTCGTCGACGCCGCGGTCCGCGAGCTCACGGCCGAGCGCCCGCGACTGCTCCCGACCCAGCGGGCTCAGCGGGACGTCGGCGTCCCGGTGTCCCGCGTCGATCACGTCTGCTCCGTCGGCCTCGGCGCGGGCAGCGGCGACGTTCGCCTCCGACTCCCCGTGGCGCACGAGCCAGATCTCCCTGACAGCCATGGCGCCACGGTAACCAGGCCCCGCTGTGCCCCTTCACCGCCTCGGGCTCACCACGTCGGTCGGCTCGGACGAGCGCTGCGCACCGGGCGGACCGGGCACGGCAGACCGGCGGCACGGAACCGACGGACGAGGAGGTCCGGGTCGAACAGGTCTCGCCACTCGAGGCGGACGATCGCTCGGACGACCGGGACGGTGAGCAGTCGCTCGTGCCGTCGTTTCTCGGCCACGAAGACCTCGGTCGGGGAACGGCCGTCGCGGTAGCGCTCCTGCGAGTACTTCGCCCGTCCGTCGATCTCGATCACGACCCCGTGGTCCGGGAACCAGAAGTCGACCGAGTACCGGTGACCGTCCACGACGAAGTCCTGCTGGAGCACCGGTGTCGGGAGTCCGAGTTCGAGGAAGACCACCCGCGCGAACGACTCCGCCGGCGAACCCGAGCGGCCGTCCGACAGCTCGAGCACCCGCTCCACGGTCCGGCGGCTCCGAGCACGCGGGTCGACCGCCGCTCGGAGCGTCGCTCGCGTCGTCCCGGTCGCGAGAACCCGGTCGGTGACGACCACGGCGGTCCGCAGGTCGGCGGCCGAGGCGATGTCCACCACGGTCCGCGGGACGGAGGTGACCGAGATGCCGTGCGCCTGCTCGCGTTCGTCGTCATCGAGCGGCCGGGTGTGGAGCACGAGATCGGCGGTCCGTCGGCGGTACATCGACTCGGGCACGGTGGCGTGCACGGGGACGTCCCACCCCTTCAGGACGGGGAGGCCGTGGATCGCTGCCGCTGACACGTGCGACGCGGAGGCCCGGGTGCCGAGCCGACCGAGCCGTCCGTGGACGCGCGTGACGTACCGCTGCCGGGGCCCGGCGGCGTCCCACAGCGCACCCTCGACGAAGGCGTTCGGCCCGACGCGGACCAGGCGGTCGGCCCCGGCGATCCTGGTCCGCCGTCGCAGGGTCGTCGCGTCGCAGGAGGTCTCCCGCGCCGGACCCGCGCGGAGGATCGGAAGAGGTCGTTGCATGCCTCGACGGTGCCCGATCGCCACGGCCGGACGGAGGCCGACGTCGAGAACTGTGGACGAGCCTCCAGGCCGTCGCCCCTGTGGAGGAGGCGACCGACCGCCGTACCGAGCACGATCGGGCGTACCTGGTCGGTCGATGCGACCAGGTACGCCCGGAACAGCCAGGTATGCCCGGAACCACCCCGCCTCAGCCCCGCCGCACCCGCAGCGTGACGATCTCGAACGGCCGCATCGTCAACACGACCCGTTCCCCGGCGCCCCACGACCCCGACCCCAGCGGCCGCTCGAGCAGGTCCACCCGCTCGACCGCCGCGACGTCGAACCCGAGGTCCACGCCCACGTCCGCCGCACGGCCGCCGGTCGCCTCGTACAGCCGCACGACGACGTCGCCCGAGCGGTCCTCGGCGAGCTTGACCGCCTCGACGAACACCTGCGGCGACGACACCGTCACGAGCGGCTCGACCGTGGCCGAGCCCGGCACGGCGCGCACCGGCAGGTTGAGCCGGTAGCCGGAGTTCGCCGCGTCGAGCACCGAGTCGCCGACGCGCAGCACCGTGCGGAACACGTGGTGCCCCTGGTCGGCGTGCGGGTCCGGGAAGGTCGGCGCGCGCAGGAGCGACTCGCGCACGAGCGTCGTGGTCCCGCCGTCCGGACGGGTCGAGCGGGTGATGTCGTGCCCGTAGGTCGAGTCGTTCGCGACCGCGACACCGAACCCCGGCTCGGCGACGTGCACCCAGCGGTGCGCGGACGTCTCGAATCGGGCCATGTCCCACGAGGTGTTCTGGTGCGTCGGCCGGTCGATGTGCCCGAACTGGATCTCGCTCGACGCCGCGGCCGCCCGCACGTCGAGCGGGAACGCGAGCTTGAGGAGCTTCTGCCGCTCGTGCCACTCGACCTCGGTCTCGACGAGCAGCTCCGGCTGCCCGACGACCGCCGAGTACCGCGTGGTGATCGACGAGGACCCGAACGGCCGCTCGACGACGACGGTGTCGCCCTCGACCGTGACCGACGCGGCCGCGAGCACGGTCCCGTTCCGCTGGTAGGCGCGGTCGATGTCCCACGCCTCCCACTGGTTCGGGGTGTCGCGGAACACCGTGTACTGCGCGGCGACGGCCCCGGGGGCGACCGCGTCCCGACCGGACCGGTGCTCGACGAGGGAGACGACGTGGCCGTCCGCGTCGATGGTCGCGGTGACGACGCCGGTGTCGAACACCAGGTGGTCGCCGTGTCGGACGGGAGGCACGGGTCGCGCCGCGTCGGCGGGCGCACCTCCCAGCGCGGTCACCCCGTCCGCCGCCACCGGCGCGGCGTTGAAGCGCACCACCCGACCGCCGTCGGCGGTGCCGCCGCCGGTCGCGAGCACGCTCGTCGCGCTGCCGATGAGCTCCTCGAGCACGGCGGCGACCCGGGCGTACTCGGCCTCGGCGTTCTCGTAGACCCACGCGATCGACGACCCCGGCAGGATGTCGTGGAACTGCTGGAGCAGGACCGTGTGCCACACCGACTCGAGTGCGTCGTACGGGTACTCGGTGCCGTGCCGGACCGCGGCGGTCGCGGCCCAGGTCTCGGCCTCGCGGAGCAGGTGCTCGGAGCGGCGGTTGCCCTGCTTCGTGCGGATCTGCGACGTGTAGGTCCCGCGGTGGAACTCGAGGTACATCTCCCCGGACCACACCGCGGGGGTCGGCAGCGCGCGCTCGAGCTCCTCGAACACCTGCGCCGGGGTCCCGAGGTCGACCCGGGGCGACCCGTCCAGGTCGTGCTGCCGGCGGGCCGCGGCGACCATCTCACGCGTGGGGCCACCACCGCCGTCGCCGAAGCCGTACAGCAGCATCGAGGTGTTCGCGACGCCGCGCTCC
This sequence comes from Curtobacterium sp. MCBA15_004, assembly GCF_001865055.2. Taxonomy (NCBI): domain Bacteria; kingdom Bacillati; phylum Actinomycetota; class Actinomycetes; order Micrococcales; family Microbacteriaceae; genus Curtobacterium; species Curtobacterium sp. MCBA15_004. The sequence continues at coordinate 3,327,372 of NZ_CP126266.1, forward strand.
TTGTTCTGCCGTTCACCGCGGTGCAGGTCGGCCGCCGAGACGTCCGAGTTGTACGTGTCGGCCGGGGGCAGGTGGGTCAGGACGCGCGAGCCGTCGATGCCCTCCCAGTGGAACGAGGTGTGCGGGATGACGTTCGTCTCGTTCCACGAGGGCTTCTGCGTCACGAACCACTTCGAGCCGGCGGCACGGACGATCTGGGGCAGGGCGCCGGTGTAGCCGAACGAGTCGGGCAGCCACGCCTCGGGGGTGTCGACGCCGAACTCCTCGAGGAAGAACCGCTTGCCGGCGACGAACTGGCGGGCGAGGGCCTCGCCACCGGGCAGGTTCGTGTCCGACTCCACCCACATGCCGCCGACCGGGATCCAGCGTCCCTCGGCGACGCGCTGCGTGATCCGTGCCCAGATCGACGGGTAGCCGTCCCGGATCCAGGCGTACTGCTGCGCCGACGAGCACGCGAAGGTGAAGTCGGGGTCGCGGTCCATCAGGTCGAGGACGTTCGAGAACGTGCGCGCGCACTTCCGCACCGTCTCGCGCACCGGCCAGAGCCAGGCGGAGTCGATGTGGGCGTGCCCGACGGCGATCGCCCGGTGCGCGGCGGCGCTGGCGGGCACCGCGAGGGCGGGCGCGAGGACCTCCCGCGCCGCCGCGGCGGTGCCGGCGACGTCGTCGGGGTCAAGGGTGTCGGCGACCCGTTCGAGCACGCGCAGCAGGTCGGCCCCGCGGGTGCCGTCGGTCGGCAGCTCGGCCATCAGACCCCGGAGCACCCGGACGTCCTGCTGCAACTCCCACACCGTGTCGTCGCGCTCGACGAGCTCCAGGGCACGGAGCCGGTAGATCGGCTCCGTGCCGGCGGTGGCCCGCGACCCGAGCGGCGTCGCACCCTGGAAGTGGTCGCCGCCGATGTCCGGGTTCGCGGCCGCCTCGACGTAGAGCTCGAACGTGCCGCCCGCCCCGACCTCGAGCGGCACGGTGTCGTTGAGCGGCTCGATGCCCTTCACGGTCGTGCCGTCCGGACGCCAGGCGAGGCCCTCCGCCTGGAACCCGGGCTGGCGCCCCGAGAACCCGAGGTCGACCCGCAGCTCGGCGGTCGTGCCGGGGTCGGTGCCGAAGTCGACGGGCACCGTCCCGCGCACCCGGAACCAGGTCGTCCCCCACGGTCGTCCACCCCAGGCGTCGCCGACCCGGAACGGCGTGTACTCGGCCGCGACGGCCTCGGCGAACGGGACGGGTTCACCGGGGACCTGCCACGCGTCGATCGTGACCGGGGCCGACCGCCGCAGGACGGCGGGGTCGATCCGGTCGCGGACGAGTCGGGCGATCCGGGCTTCGACGAGCGGTTCGTCGTGGTGCATGGAGTGGTTCCTTTCCAGCAGGGAGGCGAGTGTCAGCCCTTGATGCCGCCGGCGAGGGCGTTCGCCCCGCCGAGGCCGCGCGAGACGAGGACGTAGAGGGCGATGACGGGCACGGAGTAGACGATCGAGAACGCGGCGAGCTGCCCGTACGCGACGGCTCCGTTCTGCCCGAAGAAGTTGAAGATGCTCACGGCGGCGGGCACCTTGTCGGGCGAGAGCAGCAGGACGAAGGGGACGAAGAAGTTCCCCCACGCCTGGATGAACACGAAGATGAACACGACCGCGATGCCCGGGCGCATGAGCGGGATGACGATCCGCCACAGCGTGGTGAACATCGAGGCGCCGTCGGTCCACGCGGCCTCCTCGAGCGAGATCGGCACCGAGTCCATGAAGTTCTTCGCCATCCAGATCGCCATCGGCAGGCTCGTGGCGGCGAGGAAGAAGATGCAGCCCCACACGTTGTCGATCAGGTTGAGCGACACGAACAGTGCGTACACGGGCACCATCATCGCGGTGACCGGCAGACCGGTGCCGAACAGGATGCTGTACAGGAACGGCTTGTTGACGCGCATCTTGTAGCGCGACAGCGGGTACGCGGCGAGGATCGCGACGACGACCGTGACGACCGCGGTGCCGCCGGAGAGCAGCAGGCTGTTGCCGAGCGGGATGAACGACAGCTCGGGCGTGAGCACCTTCGTGAAGTTGTCGAGCGTGAACTGCGTCGGGAGCTTCACGGACAGCGACGCCTGCGTGTCGAACGAGGCGAGCACGAGCCAGAGCAGCGGCACCGCGAAGCACACCGCGATGACGAGCAGCACGACGTTCGACACCCAGCGCATGGTGCGGCCGCGCGGCGACGTCATGTGCAGCGAGCCCGGGGCGGTGACCGAGCGCGTGACGTTCGACACGGGGTGGTCGGGGATGGTGACGGCCATCAGTCGACCTCCGGCTTCAGGGCCTTGATGTAGATGATCGAGAACACGGCACCGACCACGAGCAGGATCGTCGCGATCGCGGTCCCGAAGCCGAGCTGCGAGAACTTGAACGCCTCCTGGTACGCCAGGATCGGCAGCGTCGACGAGTTCGTGCCCGGGCCGCCGCCGGTCATCACGAAGATGAGCGTGAACACCGACAGGGTCTGCAGCGTCGTGAGCATGAGGTTCGTCGAGATGGACCGCCGGATCACCGGCAGCGTGATGTAGACGAGCCGTTGCCACCCGGCCGCACCGTCCATCTCGGCCGACTCGGTGATCTCCTCGGGGACCTCCTGCACGGCGGCGGAGTACACGAGCATCGAGAACGCGGTGCCGCGCCAGATGTTCGCCACGACGACGGCGACCATCGGGTACGTGTACAACCAGTTCGCCCCGGTGATCCCGATCGACGACAGGACCGTGTTGAGCGTGCCGGTGTCGTTGAAGAACGCGTACGCCGCGAACGACGCCACGATCTCCGGCAGCACCCACGCCGCGACGACGAACGTGCCGACGACCGCGCGGACGACCCGGTTCGCGCTGCGCATGAGGAGCGCCAGTCCGAGTCCGAGGACGTTCTGGCCGACGACCGCCGAGGCGAGCAGGAACACGACCGTGAGGACGACGGACTTCGGGAAGTCCGGGTCCTGGAACAGTTCGACGTAGTTCTGCAGGCCGACGAACTGCTGGTTCGCGGCGCTCGCGCCGGTCAGCGCCGAGTTGGTGAAGGACCCGGAGAACGACGAGACGACGGGGCCGAGCAGGAAGACGACGAGCAGGACGACGGCCGGCAGCATCGGGACCGCTCGGCTCGCCTGCCGCAGGGTGCGCCGCCGACGCGGCGTCGGCGGGTCGGTGCGCTTCGGCGCACCGGGCGCCGACAGCGTCGGCGCGAGAGGGGTGGTTGACACGGTGGTTGCCTTCCGGGTGCGCCAGGGGTTGCGAAGGTGGGGAGCGACGGACTGGAGGCGCGGTGCACGCGGTGGTCCGCGCCTCCAGACCGTCGACGGGTCGCGCCGCTACCCGGCGTCGACGGTGTTCTTCTCGCCGACCACCTGCTGGACCGACCGGTCGTAGGCCTTCGCGGCCTGGGCGGGTGTCTGCTGCCCGGTCATCACCGACTCCATCGCGACCTGGATCGCGTTCGAGACCTGCGAGTAGTCGCTCGTCGCCGGACGGAAGTTGGTGTGCTGCACCAGCCCCGAGAAGAACGAGAACGTCGGGTTCGCACCCGTGTACGTCGGGTCCTCGGCGACGTCCTTCCGGACCGCGATCTGGCTGTTCTCGGTGTCGTACTTCAGGGAACCGTCCTTGCTCAGGAAGGTGGAGATGAAGTCGAACGCCGCCTTCGGGTTCTTCGAGTTCTTGCCCACCGCGAGCGTCCAGCCGCCGGACATCGAGTTGTAGCCCGGCTCCTGGCCGTTCTGCGTCGGGAAGGGCGCCTGCCCCATCACGTCGTTCCACTGCTTCCACGGAGCGGTGCCGGACTCGAGCCACGAGCCCGACTGCCACGAGCCGTCGAGGTCGATCGCGAGCTTGCCCTGCGGCAGCCACGTCTGCGTGATGGTCGTGCCGACGTTCGTGTCGAGCGCCTGCTGCGGGGTCGGGCCGAGGCCGCCCTGGTACACGTCCTCGACGAACTGCAGCGAGTCCTGGAACTGCTTCGAGCCGACGACCCACTTCTTGTCCTTGTACAGCGTGTTGCCGTCGCCCTCCGCGCCGTACAGGAGCATCTCGAAGCCCTGCATGGTGGACGCTTCGCCCTGCGCCTTGCCGGAGTAGATGTTGAACGGGATGACGCCCGCGTCCTTCTCCTTGATGGTCTTCGCGGCGGCGAGCACGTCGTCCCAGGTCTTGGGCTCCCACGGGACGGGCAGGCCGACCTTGGCGAAGATGTCCTTGTTGTACCAGAGCGCCCGGGTGTCGGTGCCCATCGAGACGCCGTAGATCTTGCCGTCGTCACCCTGTCCGGCCTGCTTGGCGTTGTCGTAGAACTGGTCCCAGTCCTTCCACTTCGCCACGTAGTCGTCGAGGGGCAGCAGGTAGCCGGCCTCGGCGTCGGACTTGATGAGGAAGGTGTCCTCGTACATGACGTCCGGAGCGGTCGCGGGCGCCTTGTTCATGAGCGCGAGCTTCGTGTAGTAGTCGTTGCCCTGGGCCTGGATCGGGACGAGCGTGACCGTCTTGCCGGGGTTGGCCTTCTCGTACTCGGTCTTGACCTCCTTCATCTGGGCGTCGAGCTGCTGGAAGGCGCCGTACTTCTGGTAGGCGATCTTGATCGCGTCGCTCGAGGCGGACCCCGAGCTGGAACAGCCAGCCAGCCCGACCGCGGCGACTGCCACGGCTGCGAGGCCGGCGATGATGCGGGTGCGGCGTTTCATCGGTGCTCCTTTGCACGGGATGTCCGCGGGCTCCGTCACCCGCGCGCAGGATTAGTACAGCGTGTGGACTTAATCCGTGTCAAGGGGTGCGGGTCACGGATGGGCGTCGGATCGGTGGTCGTGCGGGGTGGGTTCGGTCGTGCGGGGTCGCGGGGTCGCGGGGTTGCGCGGTTGCGCGGTTGCGGGGTCGCGGGGTTGCGAGGTTGCGAGCGACACCGCCGCTGTCGTCCGACGTCCGCGATGTCGCACGGGGCCGGCGGGTCGGCGCCGAGCGCTGGCGAGCGACTCGTCCGCTGTCGTTCGACGTCGGAGAAGTCGCTCGGCGCTGCCGAACCGAACCGAGCCCGCGCGCCCGAGCCCGCGCTCGCGCGCGACCGCGCTGCGGTCGGCGAGCGGGGTCAGTGCCGGATGAGCAGCGCGCTCGCCCGCGGGGACAGTGCGGCGTCGAGCACGAGGCACGCCGCTCCGACCGCCGCGACGTCCGCACCCCGACCACTGTCCTGCACCGCGATCGGGTGCTTCGGGACGAGGTTCCGGGAACCGATCACGGCCTCGCGGGCGGCGGGCAGCGCGACCGGGGCGATGTCGGACCAGAACGGACCCCCGAACACGACCCGGTCGACGTCGAGCAGGTTGACGATGAGCACGACCGCGTTGCCCATCACGGTGCCGGCATCGGCCGCGAGCGACACCGCCGCCGGGTCGCCCGCGCGGATCGCCTCGCCGAGGGCGGCCCAGGAGCGCTGTACCGCGGCGACGTCCTCGACACCGACGTCGAGCACGCCGACGTCGAGCACACCGGCACCGGCACCGGCACCGGGTTCGCCAGCCCCGCCGCCGAGCCCGCCGCCGTCGGCCACCGCACCGCCGTGACCACCGCGCGTCCCGTCCACCCCGAGCCGCAGCCCCCGCGCCGCCCCCACCCGCAGCAGCCGACCGGGTGCCACGGTCGCCCCGACCTCCCCGCGGGAGCCGGACCCCTCGGGCGTCCCGGCGAGGGCACCCTGCTCGACCATGATGTGCCCGGCGTCCCCGGCGTTCGACCCCACCCCGCGGACGGGCTCGTGGTCGATCGCGAGCCCCACGCCGAAGCCGGTGCCGAAGTACACGAAGGCGAAGTTCCGCGCCGAGGACTCCCCCGCCAGGAACATCTCGCCGACCACCGCCGCGGTGACGTCCTTCTCGAGCAGCACCGGGAAGCCCGTGGCCTCGGCGATCGCGTCGCGCAGCGGCACGTCGCGCCACCGGGGCAGGAACGGCGGGTCGAGCACCACGCCGGCGTCGACGTCGATCGGCCCGGGGCTCGCGATGCCGACCCCGAGCACGGCATCGACGTCGACGCCCGCCCCGCCGACGAGCCGTCCGACCGCCGAGGCGATCGTGTGCACGACCTCGGTCGGGTCCTCGGCGGACGGGGTCGAGGTCGTGGACTCCGCGACGACGGACCCGGCCAGGTCGAGGAGCACGTACGTCACGACGGCGGGGTCGACGTGCACGCCGACCGCGAACCGGCTCGAGGCCTCGAGCCGCAGGATCGTCCGGGGCTTGCCGCGTCCGGCGACGACCGTGCCCGACTCGACGATCATCCCGGCGTCGATGAGGAAGCGGGTCACGTTCGACACGGTCTGCGCGCTGAGGCCCGTCCGTGCGGCGAGCTCCACCCGGCTCAGTCCGTCGGGCGAGCGGCGGACGGCGTCGAGCACGACGGTGCGGTTGAAGCCGCCGATCGACGGCATGTTCGCGCCGCGTCGGTGCTCCGCCATGTCCGCGACCCTACCGCGACGGATCAGCCCCTCCAGGACGGACGACGCGCGCGCAGCGGCGCCGCCGCCGACACCACCCGCAGCAGCGACGGCCGAGGCGCGACGACACCGCACCGCCGGATCACCGGCCACCACGACTCGGACACCGCAACGGTGCTGCAACGGTGCCGTCACCGACCTGGCCCCCGACCGGGTGCACCGATACCCTGACCCCATGTCCGACCTGCGCCTCGTAGAACTCTCCGCGACCACGGCAGCCGCGGCCAACTCCCTGACGCTCAAGCCGGGGCAGGAGGAGTTCGTCCAGCCGACGACCTACGGCGTCGCCGAGTCCGACGTCAAGCCGAGCTCGGCCTGGACCCGTGTCGTCCTCGACGGTGACGAGGTGGTCGGCATGATCATCGGCACCTTCGACGAGGACAACGCCGCCGAGGAGCTCCGCAGCGCGATCTGGCGCGTCAACGTCGCCGCGTCGGCACAGGGTCGTGGCGTCGGTCGCTTCGCGGTGCACGGCCTGGCGGACGAGGCCCGCAGCCGCGGCTTCGAACGGTTGACGGTCGTCTACGAGCCCGGCGGTGAGGTCGGCCCCGAGGCCTTCTTCCGCGCACTCGGCTTCTCGGTGGTCCGCGAGACCCAGTACGGCGACCACTTCGCCTCGCTGACGCTCTGACCGACGACGCGGCCGGCACTCCCGACCCCGAGGACTTCGGCGCCGCCGTCGCCGAGGTCGTCCGGTGCATCCCGGCGGGCCGGGTGATGACCTACGGCGACGTCGCGGCGGCGCTCGGCTCGCGCGCGTCCCGCGCGGTCGGCAAGGTGATGGCGCACGAGGGTTCCGACCTGCCGTGGTGGCGCGTGGTGCGGTCCGGCGGGCTGCCGCCGGTGCGGCACGAGGCCCGCGCGCTCGAGCACTACCGCGTCGAGGGAACGCCGCTCGTGCAGGGACGGTCGGCCTGGAGGATCGACATGCCCCGTGCGCGCTGGTCACCCACCACGGACGCCGACGACCGGTCCTGACCCGCCTCGGCGGTCCGGCCGCCGGCCCGGCGCGGTCCGGCCACGGTCGCCGCGTCCCGCGCGGCGCGACGTGCTCCCGCGCAACCAAGAGCACGTCGCACCACGGCGATCCGTGGTGCGACGTGCCTCCGGTTGTGCGCAGCGCGCGACGGCCGACCGCGTCGGGCCCGGCCCGGCCCTGGCCGGGCTCGGTCCGGCCGCCGGCCCGGCGCGTCACTTGTAGGCGTTCACCGACCCGGCGTCCATGCGGACGGTGCCGTCGGCCTCGACGACCGGGCGACGCTCGGACCCCGGCTTCGAGTACGCCTCGAGCTTCTCGATCCGGACGTGGTCGCCGTTCGTGATGACGGCGGGCACGCACGTGTAGACCTTGTCGTTCGCGTCGGCGTCGCGCGCGGCGATCTCGACGACGTCACCGGCACCGTTGTCGACGGCCGTGCTCACCTGGTACCGGCGGAACGACCCCGTGCCGTTCGACTGCGCGGAGTACACGACCGGCACGATCCGCGCGATCGAGGGGTTCAGCGTGATGTCGATCACCTCGTCCGCCATGGTCGTCCGACCGGCCCCGCGACGCTCGTCCCCGCGGTGCACGACGGCGCCGTCGGCGGTGCGCGGCGAGGACTTCCGGTCGTCCTTCGTCCCGAACTGCGCCACGGTCTCGACGTGTCCGTCCTGGTACTGCACGAGCGCGAACACGTCGTAGTCGGTGGCGTTCGGCCACGAGATCGTGACGGTGATCGTCGGGGTCTTCGTCAGGCTGACGACCTGCCGCTTCTCGAGGCTGATCCGCCCCTTCGCGAGCCCCAGGTCCGACGCCGGGGCCGAGGCCGCCGCCGCGGTCGTGGCCCCCGCAGCGGTCGCGTCGGGCGCTGCCACGCCGGGTGCTGCCCCCTCGGGCGTCGTCGTGGTCTTCTTCTTGCCGATGCCGAACATCTGGTCCCCCCGGGTCCGTGGTGTGGTCGACGTCCATCCTGCCCGACGACCGCGCTCCGGCGTCAGTCGAACCGCACGCCCTTCGGGTTCGTGGGCAGCAGGAAGAGCACGAACAGCACGATCGAGCCGACGACCGGCAGCACGTGCAGGAACTGCCAGAAGCCGGACAGGTTCGCGTCGTGCAGCCGCCGGGCGCCGAGGGCGAGCGAGCCGACCAGCGTCGCGAGCCCCCACAGCACGAACAGGTACGAGCCGACGGGGTTCTCGAGCATCGGCGCGTCGGGGGTGAACGCCTGCGGTGCGAGCTGCAGCACGAGGCCGATCGCGAACCAGGTGATCCACCACCACCAGAACTCGGAGCGCGAGGCCCGCCCGGTGAAGACGGTGTACTTCCGCCAGAAGCGGCGCAGGGCCTCGGTGAACGGTGCCCCGTAGAAGGGGTCGCGCAGGGCGACGCCGCCGGGCTGCACGCTGTCGTTGCTCATCCCCCAAGACAACCACGTGCGCGCAGCCCGGCGCCGCTCACACGAGCGAGTCCCGCCACGCCGCGTGCAGCTGGGCGAACCGCCCGGTGCCCGCGATGAGGTCGTCGGGCGTGCCGTCCTCGACGATCCGGCCGTACTCCATCACGAGCACCCGGTGGGCGATCGCCACGGTCGACAGCCGGTGCGCGATGATCACCGCGGTGCGGTCGGCGAGCAGCGTCTCGAGGCCCTCCTGCACGAGCCGCTCGGACGGGATGTCGAGCGACGCGGTCGCCTCGTCGAGGATGAGCACCTTCGGGTCGGCGATGAACGCCCGGGCGAACGACAGGAGCTGCCGCTGCCCTGCCGACACCCGGCCACCGCGCTTGTTCACGTCGGTGTCGTACCCGTCCGGGAGCGCCGTGATGAACTCGTGCGCGCCAACGGCCCGGGCGGCCGCCTCGATCTCGGCACGGGTCGCCCCGGGCTTGCCGAGCGCGATGTTGTCCGCCACCGAGCCCGAGAACAGGTACGCCTCCTGCGTCACCATGACGATCGCACGGCGCATGTCCTTCGGGTCGAGGTCCCGCAGGTCGACGCCGTCGAGCTGCACGGAGCCCGTCGTCGGGTCGTAGAAGCGCGCCATCAGCTTGGCGAGCGTCGACTTCCCGGCACCGGTCGACCCGACGAGCGCGATGGTCTGCCCCGCCGGGATGTGGAGGTCGAACTCCGGCAGCACGACCTTGCCCGCGTTGTACGCGAACTCGACCCGCTCGAAGTCCATCTTCCCGGTGGCGTCGGGCAGGCGGACCGGCTTCACCGGATCCGGCACGCTCGGCCGTTCCTCGAGGACGCCCGAGATCTTCTCCATCGCCGCCGACGCGGACTGGTACCCGTTGTAGAACATCGCGAGTTCCTGCGCGGGGTCGAAGAACCGCTTGGCGTACAGCGCGACCGCGAGCAGCGCGCCGACCTCGAGCGAACCGCCGACGATCCGGAAGCCGCCGACGATGACGACCGCGGCGAGCGTCGCGTTGCCGATGAGCACGAGCACCGGGTCGAACGTCCCGAACAGGTTGAACACCTTCGTGTTCGCCACCCGGTACTGCTCGACGTACCCGCCGTACTCGTCACGGTTGCGGGACTCCTTGCGGAACGCCTGCACCGCCCGGATGCCCGTCATCGTCTCGACGAAGTGCACGATCACCCGCGCCGACGTGGTGCGGGTGGCGCGGAACAGCGTCTGCGACCGGGTCTGGAACCAGCGGACCAGGAACCACAGCGGCACGAGCGACACCGCGAGCACGAGTCCGGACGTCGGGTCGAGCAGCACCAGGGCGATCGCCGTGAACACCATGTACAGCACGCCCTGGATGAGCTGGTTCAGCCCGGAGTCGAGCAGCTCGCGGATCGAGTCGAGGTCGCTCGTCTGGCGCGAGATGATCCGGCCGGACGTGTACGTCTCGTGGAACTCGAGCGAGAGCCGCTGCGTGTGCAGGAACACGCGCTTCCGCAGGTCGAACAGGATCGCCTGGCTGATCCGGGCCGCGAGCACGGTGTACCAGGCCGTGAGCACGGCGCCGAGGATCGCGACCACGACGTACGTCGCGACGACGCCGAACGCCGGCGTCCAGTCGTCGCGGTCGAGCACCGCGGGCAGGGCGTTGTCGATGCCCCACGCGATGAGCGCGGGGCCGGCGACGGTGCCGGCGGTGGAGACGACCACGACCACGCCGAGCCAGACCAGGCGCAGCTTCAGCGGTGCCGTCAGCGAGCCGAGCAGGGCGAGCGAGCGGCGCCGCAGGCGCTTGCTCTCCGCCTTCGTGTAGTCCTGCCGCTCCTCGCCGCGCACGCCGAGGGTGGTGACGGACGCGGTGATCGGTGCGGCAGTCTGCGTGTCCGCAGCCTCGGCACCGACGGGATCCGTGCCTCCCGGCCCGGCTGCCGTGTCGACGGGCGGGAACTGGTCCTGCTGGGTCATGCCATCGCCTCCTCTCGGGCGGGTGCGTCGTCCTCGTCGAGCGAGGAGATGACGTAGCGGTAGTGCTCGTTGGTGGCCATCAGCTCCGAGTGGGTGCCGACGGCGGTGATCCGGCCGCCCTCCATGAGCGCCACCCGGTCGGCGAGCGTCACGGTGGACGGGCGGTGCGCGACGATGAGCGACGTGGTGTCGGCGAGGACCCGGCGGAGCCCGGCCTCGACCCGCGCCTCGGTGTCGACGTCGAGCGCGGACAGCGGGTCGTCGAGCACGAGGACCGACGGCCGCGCGGCGATCGCGCGCGCGAGCGCCAGGCGCTGCCGCTGCCCACCGGAGAGGGACAGCCCCTCCTCGCCGACGCGGGTGTCGACGCCCTCGGGCAGGTCGTCGACGAAGGACGCCTGCGCGATGTCGAGGGCCTCGCGCATGATCCGCTCGGCCTCGTCCCCGCTGAGGTCCGGACGCCCGAGCAGCACGTTGTCACGCACGCTCGTCGAGAAGAGCGTGGCGTCCTCGAACGCGACGCCGACGTGCCGACGGAGCTCGGCGCGGGTGAGGTCACGGACGTCGACACCGTCGATCGTGATCGAACCGCCGGTGACGTCGTAGAGCCGCGGGACGAGCGACAGCAGCGTGGTCTTGCCGCTGCCGGTCAGGCCGACGAGCGCCATGGTCTCGCCGGGCTGCAGCTGCAGCTCGACGCCGTCGACCAGGTCCGGGTACTCGTCGGTCGCGTCCTGGTACCGGAAGTGCACGTCGTTGAACGACAGCGCACCGTGCGGTTCCGCGATGGTCTTCGGCTCCGCGGGGTCCTGGATCGTGTTCTCGGAGTCCATCACCTCGAAGAACCGGTCGATCGCGGTGCGGGTGTCGAAGGTCATCGACAGGAAGAACCCGATCGACTCGATCGGGAACCGCAGCACGGTCGCGGTCGCGAAGAACGCGAAGAGCTGCCCGACCGTCATCTCGCCCTGGGACGCGAGCCAGATGCCGGCGAGCAGGCACAGCGCGAACGCGACGTCGGGGACGAGCAGCAGCCAGAGCCAGATGCCGGCGATGGCCTTCGCCTTCTCGATCTCGGTGCCGCGGAGCGCCTCGGCCTGCTCGCTGAACTCCTCGAGCTTGCTGCGGCCGCGACCGAACGCCTTGAGCACGCGGATGCCGTGCACCGACTGCTCGACGCTCGTCGCGAGGTCACCGACCTGGTCCTGGCTGCGGCGCGCGACGATCGAGTAGCGGCGCTCGAACAGCAGCGCGGTCACCCAGATCGGGATGCACGCCACCAGGAAGATCACCCCGAGCAGCCACCCGAAGGTGAACAGCACGACGAAGCCGACCGCGATGGTCACGATGTTCACCACGAGCAGGACGACACCGAACGCCAGCCAGCGACGGATGAGCGACAGGTCGGACACCGAGCGGGACAGCAGCTGCCCGGACTCCCAGCGGTCGTGGAACGACACCGGCAGGTCCTGCAGCTTCGCGTACAGCGCGTTGCGCATGTTCGACTCGATGCGGGTCGAGGGCCGCATCACCAGTCGGCGGCGCGAGGCGATGAAGAACGCCTCGAGGGCGCCGAGCGCGAGCACGGCCAGGCCGGCCGGCCAGATCTGCCCGGCGTCGCCGGTCGACAGCGGGCCGTCGACGAGCCACTGCAGCACGTAGGGGATGGCGAGCGCGACGAGCGAGGCGCCCATCGCGGCGGCCACGCCGCCGATCAGGCGCCCGCGGTACGGGCGCACGTAGGGCATGATGCGCGCGATCGCGCGCAGCGTGGAGGGTCGGTCGGTGGGGGGTCGGACGGTGGACGGGCGCGCCTGGTCGGGCGTCTGGGACATGGGTTGCGTCCTCGTGCATCTGCCGTCCCACCCGGTCGGGTCGTCGGTCCGCCGACGGGTCGCGTCGGTGGGCGTCGGACCGGCCGGGAGGCACGGTGGGCGTTGCGTGGTGGGCTCCGGCCGGGCGCGTGGTCGCGCCGGCACCGTCACGTGGTGTGACGGCACACGGGCCGGTCGTGCCGGGGGACGTCGGTCCCCCGGGCGTCGAGCGGGCGGTGCGCGCCCGACGACGGGGTCGTCGTGCGCGCGGGGCGTCGGGGGCGTCTGGCTAGACGGCGGCCACGGCCGGGGTCGAGCGCGGCTGGGCCGTGCGGGACCTGGGTCGCGTATCCGGGGTGTTCCCCACGAGGGACACGATCCCCGTCCGGGCAGCCGATGCCACTGTGCCGGTCGTCGTGTCCATCGTCACTCCAGTCGTCGTCTTCGTCACCGTTGTGTCCACGGGACGGCCGATCCCCAGGGGATCGTCGGCGTCGGTCGCGGAGCCTTACAGACTATTGACAGTCGCTCGTGCCGCGCAACGGGTCCGGACGAAGTCGTGGTTGATCGACGCGGTGGAAGAACCTGTCGGCGCCCGGTGCCGTCGCCGGGCACAGGCACCGACGCCGCTGCCGGTGCCTACGTCGGCGTCAGTGGAAGAAGTGCCGCTCGCCCGTGAAGTACATCGTCACGCCGGCCGCCTGCGCCGCCGCGATCACCTCGGCGTCACGGACGCTCCCGCCCGGCTGGGCGACCGCGCGGACCCCGGCGTCGAGCAGCACCTGCAAGCCGTCGGCGAACGGGAAGAACGCGTCGGAGGCGGCGACGCTCCCGGCGGCACGGTCGCCCGCGCGGGTGACGGCCAGGTGGCAGGAGTCCACCCGGTTCACCTGGCCCATGCCGACGCCGACGCTCGCGCCCCGGTCGGCGAGCAGGATCGCGTTCGACTTCACCGCACGGCTGGCCTTCCACGCGAACGCGAGGTCCGCCAGGGTGGCGTCGTCAGCCGGCTCACCGGCGACGAGGTCCCACGTGGATTGGTCGAAGGTCGTGAAGCGGTCGGCGTCCTGCACGAGGAAGCCGCCGGAGACCTGCTTGACCTCGCGGGTCGCGAGGGCGAAGTCGGCCGGCAGGGTGAGCAGCCGGATGTTCTTCTTCCGGGACAGGAGCTCGAGCGCCTCGGGGTCGAACGCCGGGGCGATGACGACCTCGGTGAAGATGTCCGCGACCGTCTCGGCCATCTGCAGCGTGACCGGGCGGTTCGCCGCGATGACGCCACCGAACGCCGAGAGCGGGTCGCACGCGTGGGCGGCGGCGTGGGCCGAGGCGATCGGGTCGACCGCGTCGGCGGGGGCGGTCGCGATGCCGCACGGGTTCGCGTGCTTGACGATCGCGACCGCGGGGGTGTCGAAGTCGTACGCGGCACGGACGGCGGCGTCGGCGTCGACGTAGTTGTTGTACGACATCTCCTTGCCGTGCAGCTGCGTCGCCTGGGCGATGCCCGCTCCCCCGACGGTCGTGTACAGCGCCGCCGCCTGGTGCGCGTTCTCGCCGTAGCGGAGGGTCGCGGCCAGGTCGGCGTCGATCCGCAGGTGCGCGTCGAACGACCCGGGCGTCGCGAGGTCACCGGCGGTCGTCGGGGCCGCGGCCTGCTCGACGACGTCGCTGGCGAAGTACGACGCGACCGCGGCGTCGTACGAGGCGGTGTGCGCGAACGCCTGCGCGGCGAGGCGCTTCCGGAGCGCGAGGCTCGTGCCACCGGCCCGCACGGCCTCGACGACCTCGGCGTAGGAGGACGGCGACACGACGATCGCGACGTTCGGGTGGTTCTTCGCCGATGCACGGACCATCGCGGGGCCGCCGATGTCGACGTTCTCGACCACGGTCGCGGCGTCGGCACCGGAGGCCACGGTCTCGACGAAGGGGTAGAGGTTCACCACGACGAGCTCGAACGGCGCGATGCCGAGCTCGGCGAGCTGCTGCTCGTGCGACGCCAGCCGCAGGTCGGCGAGCAGCCCGGCGTGCACGGCGGGGTGCAGGGTCTTGACGCGGCCGTCGAGCGACTCCGGGAACCCGGTCACGCTCGACACGTCGGTCACGGCGTACCCGGCGTCGCGGATCGTCTGCGCGGTGCTGCCCGTCGACACGAGCTCGACCCCGGCGTCGGCCAGGGCACCGGCGAGCTCGAGCAGGCCGCTCTTGTCGCTGACCGAGACGAGGGCGCGACGCACGGGGACGACGTCGCGGTGGCGGTAGAGGCTGGGGTCGGCGGCGTGCACGCTCATGCGCTCGGGGGGCCCTTCAGGTCGGTGGTGCCGGTGGCGATGTCGAGGACGGTCTGGATGAGCAGGCGACGCTCGACCGGCTTGATGCGGTCGTGCAGCGTCGACTCGGTGTCGCCCGGCAGCACCGGGACGCGTTCCTGGGCCAGGATCGGGCCGGTGTCCACACCGTCGTCGACCTGGATGACGCTCGCGCCGGTCTGCTCGACCCCGGCGGCGAGGGCGTCCCGGACGCCGTGCGCGCCGGGGAACTCGGGCAGGTACGCGGGGTGCGTGTTGATGATCGCCGGGGCGAACTCGGACACCACGGCGTGGGGCAGCAGGCGCATGAGGCCGGAGAGCACGAGCAGGTCGGGCGACCACGGGCGGATCTGGGCGGCGAGCTCGGCGCCCCACTCCTCGCGCGAGGCGTAGCGCGAGAACGGGACCGTGAAGGTCGGGATGCCGAACTCCTCGCCGAGCCCGAGGCCCTCGGCGTCACGGTCGGCCCCGATCGCGACGACGCGGGCGGGGTACTCGGCAGCGGTGGTCGCCTGGAGCAGGGCCCGCAGGTTCGACCCGGTACCGGAGATCAGGACGACCAGTTCGAGCACGGACACCAGCCTAGCGGCGCAGGACGACGCGGCGTGGCGCGGCTACGCGTCGCGCTTCGGACGACGCCACCAGGGCAGTTCGTCCTCGGCGATCTGGTCGGTCGCGTCCCAGTTCGAGCGGCCACCGGTCGGCGCCGGACGTGCGGGGTCGCCGTGGTCGCGTCGGCCGCCCGTCCCGTCCTGCCGGTCCTGCCCACGCTGCTCGTCCTGCCCACGCCGCTCGTCCGGGACGTCGACGCCGGTGTCGTCCCGCCCTCCGACGAACTCCTCGGTGCTCCACGGGAACGCGGGCTGGGGCTCGGTGCCCGGGGCGTGCGGCAGCGGCTCGGCGTCCTGCTCGGGGAGTGCGGCCCGGTCGGGTGCGCCCGCTCCGGGCACGCGGTCGCGCAGGCCACGCAGGTCGGCGGCGCGCGATCGGACCCCGTCGGCCGCACCACGGAGGCGGTCGCGCAGGTTGCTCACGGCTCCGCGCGGCGAGTGCGAGGCGCGGTCGATCGGGGCAGCGACCGGGGCGACGCGCTCGGCGGCGACGACGTCGGTGCGGGCCCAGTCCGGCAGCGGGACGTCGTCGGGCTCCGCCACGGGCGTGGACGAGGACGGCGACGCGGGGGCGGACGCGGACGGCGACGCGGGGCGCGCTGCCACGGGCTCGTGCGGGACGGGCTCGTGCGGGACGGGCTCGGCCGCGACGGGAGGGGCGGTGACGGGCTCGTCGGTGATGGGCTCGGTCACCTGCCCGGCCAGGACCGGGTCGACGGCCCCGGGGTCGTCGACGGGCGCATCGGGGTGGTCGACGTGCGTGGACGAGTCGTGCGCCTCCCGCACGACGAAGCGGTGCGGCTCGCCGGCGCGACCGGCCCCGGCCTCGTCGAGGGCGGCGACGAGCGACCCGGCACGGGCGTCCTCGGCGGCCGCGTCGGCATCGGCGCCGTCCGACGCCTCGTGCCAGCGCTCCCGCCCCCAGCCGCCCTCGGGCGTCCGGAGCAGGTCGCTGCCGATCGCGAGTGCGACGACCGCGGGGACGCCGACCTCGAGCGCCGCGAACAGCCCGACGAGCAACCCGTCCGGACCGGCCTGGGCGAGTCGCCCCGGGCCGACCGACCCCGACGCGATGCCGGTCAGGACGCCGGTGAGCACGCCCGCGACGACGCCCGTGGCGACACCGGCGAGGGCCCGCTGCACCGCTGAGTCCCGGTCGCCGAGCGCCTGCACGAGCCGGGGACGCAGGAGTCCGCCGACGACGAAGCCGGCCACCACGGGCACGAGGACCCAGAGCAGGCCGAAGGTGTGCCCGGACGCCGGCAGGGCGCCGAACACGGGGATGCCCGGGATCGGGCCGAGCACGGTGCCGACGGGCGAGACGCTCGACCCGGAGCCGATCGCGAAGCCGGGGCCGACCAGCCACGCGGTGGCCCACGCGACCAGGTCGGGCAGGAACGCGAGCTGGCCGACGGTCATCGCGATGCCGCCGACGACACCCGCGTGCGAGCGCTCGTACAGGGCGATCACGTCGGCGAACGAGGTGAGCAGCAGCAGGGCGACGACGACCCCGGCGGCCGCGACCACGACGGCCGTCACGATCGTGCCGGCGCGGAGCGCGAAGGCCGCGGTGGTGCGCCAGACCCCGGGGATGCGGTCGGTCAGGTCGAGCACGCGCTGCGTCAGCGGGTCGGCCGGCAGGGCGCGACGACGACGGCACACCTCGGAGGTGACGAGCGCCGGGACCGCGAACCAGAGCGCGGGCAGCACGACGGACTGCCACACCACGGGGTGGATCGCGGCGGACGAGGCCGACAGCGCGACGCCGGTGCCGAGCAGGGCGACGCCGACGGTCCCGACGAGCAGGCCGGTGGTCCGGTGGTCGGTCTCGGCGAACCGCCGTCCGGCGCGTCCACCGAGCCAGGCGGTGACGACGGCGAACCCGAGCGCCGCGAGCGTGACGTGCACGTCCCCGGCGGCGCCCTCGACCCCGGCGGCCCCGGCGGCGTCCGCACCGAGCCGGAACGTGACGTCCACACCGTGCCCGACGAGCCAGACGCTGCCCGCGGCCTTCCAGAAGACGTCCCAGTCGACCTGGAGCCCGTACTCGAAGCCCCAGAGCAGGGTCAGCGGCACGAGTGCGATCCCGAGGCCCACGCCGACCGTCACGATCGCCTCGACGGCGGCCAGCAGTGCGGTTCCCAGGCGGTTCATCCGGGCCAGGGTACGTGCCGCCCGTGGTGACGCGGGCGAGCCGCGCGGCACCGGTGGAGACTCACGACCGTCCACAGGCAGACGGGAGGCGCGGTACCGACCGGCACCGCGCCTCCCGTCCGTCCGTGTCGGACGTGCGCCGCTAGCGCGCGGCGACCACCTCGCGCAGCAGCGCGGCCGTCTCGGACGGCGTCTTGCCGACCTTGACGCCCGCGGCCTCGAGCGCCTGCTTCTTCGCCTCGGCGGTGCCGGCGGACCCGGACACGATCGCGCCCGCGTGGCCCATCGTCTTGCCCTCGGGGGCCGTGAAGCCCGCGACGTAGCCGACGACCGGCTTCGTGACGTGCGCCTTGATGTAGTCGGCGGCACGCTCCTCGGCGTCGCCGCCGATCTCGCCGATCATCACGATGGCCTCGGTCTCCGGGTCGGCCTCGAACGCGGCGAGCGCGTCGATGTGCGTCGTCCCGACGACCGGGTCGCCGCCGATGCCGATGGCGGTCGAGAAGCCCAGGTCACGCAGCTCGTACATCATCTGGTAGGTCAGGGTGCCCGACTTCGACACGAGACCGATCGGACCCTTGCCGGTGATCGTCGCCGGGGTGATGCCGACGAGCGACTCCCCCGGGGTGATGATGCCGGGGCAGTTCGGCCCGATGATGCGGGTCTTCCCGCCGAGCGCCTTCGCGTGCGCCCAGAACGCCGCGGAGTCCTGCACGGGGATGCCCTCGGTGATGACGACGACGAGGGGGACCTCGGCGTCGATGGCCTCCATCACGGCGTCCTTCGCGAACGCCGGCGGGACGAAGACGATCGAGACGTCGGCACCGGTGGTGTCGACGGCCTCGCGCACCGAGCCGAACACGGGCAGCTCGACGTCGCCGTGGGTCACGGTGGTGCCGGCCTTGCGGGCGTTGACGCCACCGACCACCTGCGTGCCCGCCTTGAGCATGAGCGCGGTGTGCTTCGTGCCCTCGCCGCCGGTGATGCCCTGGACGATGACCTTGGAGTCCTTGGTGAGGAAGATCGACATGGTCAGTCCCTTCAGGCCGCTGCAGCGGCGAGTTCGGCGGCCTTCTCGGCCGCGTCGTCCATGGTCGCGGCGACGGTGACGAGCGGGTGCGCCGCCTCCGCCAGGATCCGACGACCCTCGTCCACGTTGTTGCCGTCCAGGCGGACGACGAGCGGCTTGGTGGCCGCGTCGCCGAGGATGCCGAGCGCGGCGACGATGCCGTTCGCGACGGCGTCGCAGGCGGTGATGCCGCCGAAGACGTTCACGAACACGCTCTTCACCTGCGGGTCGCCGAGGATGACGTCGAGGCCGTTCGCCATGACCTCGGCCGACGCACCGCCGCCGATGTCGAGGAAGTTGGCGGGCTTCACGCCGCCGTGGCGCTCACCGGCGTAGGCGACGACGTCGAGCGTCGACATGACGAGCCCGGCGCCGTTGCCGATCACGCCGACCTGGCCGTCGAGCTTGACGTAGTTGAGGCCGTGCTGCTTCGCCTTGGCCTCGAGCGGGTCCTCGCTCGCGGTGTCCTCGAGCTCGGCGTGGCCCTCGTGGCGGAAGTCGGCGTTCTCGTCGAGCGAGACCTTGCCGTCGAGCGCCAGGATCCGGCCGTCACCGGTGCGGACGAGGGGGTTGACCTCGACCAGGGTGGCGTCCTCACCCGCGAAGACGTCGTAGAGCTTCACGAAGACGCCGGCCACCTGGTCGACGAGCTCGTCCGGGAACCCGGCCTGGCGCGCGATGTCGATCGCCGCTTCCTCGTTGATCCCGGTCAGCGGGTTCACCTCGACACGGGCGAGCGCCTCGGGCTTCTCGACCGCGAGCTGCTCGATCTCCATGCCGCCCTCGACGCTGACGAGCGACAGGTAGGAGCGGTTCGCCCGGTCGAGCAGCACCGAGAAGTAGAACTCCTCGGCGATGTCGGCGCCCTGGGCGACCATCACGCGCTGCACGGTGTGGCCCTTGATGTCGAGGCCGAGGATCGCCTGCGCGTGCTCGTACGCCTCGTCGGGCGTCTTGGCGACCTTGACGCCGCCCGCCTTGCCGCGGCCGCCGACCTTCACCTGCGCCTTGACGACGACGACACCGCCGATCTGCTCGGCCGCCGCCTTCGCCTCCTCGGGGGTGTCGGCGATGATGCCCTGCAGCACAGGGACGCCGTAGGACTCGAAGAGGTCCCTGGCCTGGTACTCGAAAAGATCCACGCTGTTCTTCTTCCCGCACGGTTCGTGCGATCGGCATCGGTCGTCCGGTCGCGCTCTCAACGTCGAGGGTCGCTCGATGTCGAGACAACGGCCGCGCCCACCATACCGCCGCCGGGTGGACGGCCCGCGTCCCGCGGGTGTCGGCCGGGAGGCGCGCCCCGCCCCCGACGGCCGGCCCGCGTCGTCCGGACCGCCGGCCGGGAGGCCCGCCCCGCCCCCGACGGCCGGCCTGCGTCGTGCCCGGCGCGGCCACGATGGCCGCAGCGCGCAGCGCGGGGAGGCCCTCCAGCAAGCAACGAGCACGGTCGACGGGTGGACAAGCACCTCCGTACCCGCGCCGCCGACGTCTTCGGCTGGGAACTCCGCCCCGAGCAGGAGACCGTCGTCGACGCCGTGCTCGCCGGGCGCGACGCCGTCGCCCTGATGCCGACCGGCTCCGGCAAGTCCGCGATCTACCAGGTCGCCGCCCTCGGCCTCGAGGGCGCCGTCGTGGTCGTCTCGCCGCTGGTCGCCCTGCAGGAGGACCAGGTCGTCGGCATCGAGGACCACCCGGACGCCCCGCGCGCGGTCACGATCAACGCCACGCACGGGCACCGCGAGCTCGACGAGGCCTGGGACGCGATCGACTCCGGCGAGGCCCGCTACGTGTTCCTCGCCCCCGAGCAGCTCGCGAAGGACGAGGTCGTCGACCGGCTCCGCGAGGTCGGCGTGGCGCTCGTCACCGTCGACGAGGCGCACTGCGTCTCGAGCTGGGGCCACGACTTCCGACCCGACTACCTGGTGCTCGGCGAGGTGGTCGAGCGGCTGGGGCGGCCCCCGGTGCTCGCGATGACCGCCACGGGCTCCTCCCCGGTCCGGGCCGAGATCGTCGAGCGGCTCGGGATGCGCGACCCGCTCGTCGTCGCCACCGGCTTCGACCGGCCGAACCTGCGCTTCGAGGTCGTCCGGCACGCCGCCGACACCGACAAGCGCGAGGCCGTCGTCGCGCAGGTCGCCGAGCTCGAGGGCGCCGGCATCGTCTACGTCGCGACCCGCGCCGACACGCTCGTGTACGCGGACGAGCTCGTCGAGAGCGGACGCCGGGCCAAGCCGTACCACGCCGGACTCCGCGTGCGGGACCGCGAGCGGGTGCACCACGAGTTCCTCGACGGCGAGCTCGACGTCGTCGTCGCGACGAGCGCCTTCGGCATGGGCATCGACAAGCCGGACGTCCGGTTCGTCGTGCACGCCGACGTGCCGGAGTCCGTGGACGCGTACTACCAGGAGGTCGGGCGGGCCGGTCGGGACGGCGACGTCGGCAGCACGACGCTGCACTACCGCGCCGAGGACCTGGGCCTGCGCCGGTTCTTCGCCTCGGGGTCCCCGCGGCCGGCATCGCTGCGCGCGGTGTTCGACGCGGTCCCCGCCGACGGGTCGATCGCCCGGTCCGAGCTGGCCGAGCGGTCCGGACTCGCCGCCCGCACGGCCGGTCGGTCCGCGAACGCCCTGGTCGAGGCGGGTGCCCTCGAGGACGGCGAGGACGGACTGCGGCGCGTCGCGGGCGGGCCGACCGACGCCGCGGCCGCCGCGCGTCTCGCCAAGGGCCACGCACAGGAGCGGGCCGAGGTGGAGGAGTCCCGCATCGCGATGATGCGCCGGTACGCGGAGACCTCGGGCTGCCGCCGGCAGTTCCTGCTCGGCTACTTCGGCGACGAGCTCGCCGTGCCCTGCGGCAACTGCGACACGTGCACCTCGGGCAGCGCGACCAGTATCGACGCCCACGGTGCGGACGGGTCGCACGACGCCGAGTGGCCGCCGGACGCCCCGGTCGAGCACGGGCAGTGGGGCCGCGGCACGGTGATGAGCACCGAGGACGACCGCATCACGGTGTTCTTCGAGTCGGCGGGCTACAAGACCCTCGGCCTCGCGGACGTCGACTCGCGGCACCTGCTCGAACGCGTCTGACGACGCCCCTGGGTTCCCGAGCAGCCTGCCCGGGACAGCGGAGGAAGGCGCGGTCGCTCGACCACCCGTCGGCGACCGCGCTCCACTCCCCCGAGCACGGTGAGTGTGCCCCGCGCCCGTGTCCCGCAGGTGTCCGCCGGGTGAACGGCACGGGAAGCCGTGCGGCTCCGACCGCACGCCGGACCGGGGCTGCGCATCCCGGACGGCCCGTCAGGCGTCCGGCGTACACAGGAGTCCCCCGGAACGAGAAGGAGCACCCATGAGCGACCCCGGCATCAGCCCCGTGGACGACCTCGACGCGCAGGAGCGCCGGAACGACGACCTCGACCGCGAGCACGTCGGTCCGTACGAGGTCGACGAGTCCGAGGAGTCCCTCGAGACCGTCACGAACGACGCCGTCGCGGGCGAGACCGTCGAGCCGCAGCCCGGCGACGGCTCGGACGACGGCCCCACCGGCGGCGCACCGCGCGAGGGCTCGCCCGACCTGTGGGAGCACGACGCGGACGAGGACCGCCCCGACCTCGGTGGCGACCTCGGCACGAAGCCGCTCTGACCCGACGAGCGGTCACGACGTGAGCGACGGTCGGACGGGAGGCGCGGCGCACCACCGGCACCGCGCCTCCCGTCCGACGCACGCACACGTCGTCGACCGCGACCTGCGTCGCTGGCTCACCGACAGCACGCCCGTGGCCGCGGCCGGCCGCGCCATCCTGCTGCAGATCGCCGACCCGGTGGTCGCGGCGGGGGTCCGGCGGCACTCCGACTTCGCGCGACGACCGCAGCAGCGGCTCGCGCACACCCTGATGTTCGTGTCCGCGGTCCTGGTCGGCTCCGAGGCGGACGCCGCCCTCGCCGCGGCGTTCGTCGACCGGGCGCACGGACCGGTAGCGGGCGCCGACGACGTCGAGCGGCAGCGGTGGGTCGCCGCGACCCTGTTCGACTCGGCCCGGCTCGCCCACCACCTGTTCGGCGACCCGGTCGACGCCGCCCGTGCCGAGGACGTCCTCGCGGCGTACGCGCCGATCGCGACGTCGCTGCGCGTGCCCCCGGACCGGTGGTTCGGCTCGGTCGCCGACTTCGACCGCTACTGGTCCGACACCCTCGCGACCCTCCGCGTCACCGACGACGCCCGCGGTGTCGTCCGCGACCTGCTCCACCCGCGCTTCGCCCCGGCATGGGTGCGTGCGGCGATGCCGGTCGTCCGGATCGTGACGGTCGGCATGCTGCCGGCACCGCTGCGCGCCGCGTACGGCTTCCCGTGGGGCGCGCACGAGGAGCGGCGCTTCCGGCGCACCGTGGCCGGGCTCCGCCGGGTCCGCGCGGTCGTCCCGGGGTGGGTGCTGCGACTGCCGGCACCCCTGCTCATCCGCGCGATGCACCGGACCGCCGCCCGGCACCGCGCCGCCCGCCCGGCCTCCGCGAGCGACTGACACCAGTTCTTGTCAGTCCGACAAGTACCGTGGTACGGTCGGGGCATGGCAGTCGAACTCAGCACCTGGGACGCCCAGGGCACACCGACGACCACGACGTTCTCCACCATGCGGTTCCCCGCCGGTGAAGCCCACGTCAAGGTCCAGGACGACGCCGACGCGGGGGCGACCACCGAGATCGCGACCCTGCGCGGCACCAGCGGCGACGACCTCGTCCTGCTCGGCATGTGGGCGGACGCGGTCCGCCAGCGCGGGGCACGGTCGGTCGCACTCGTCCCCTACCTCCCCGGCGCCCGGCAGGACCGGGGCCTCCCCTTCGGCGCGAAGGTCTACGCGGACGTCCTGAACGGGTTCGGGATCGACCAGGTGATCGCCTTCGACCCGCACTCCCCCGTGATCGTCGGGCTGGTCGAGCGCCTCACGGTCGTCACGAGCGAGCAGGTCGTCCGCGACGCCGTGCTCGACGTCGAGGGGGACGCCTACACGGGCATCATCGCGCCGGACAAGGGCGCGATCGCGCGGGCCACCGCGGTCGCCGAGTCGTGCGGCCTGCCCCTGTACCGGGCCGAGAAGCACCGCAACCCCGACACCGGCAAGCTCGACGGCTTCACGTGCGAGCCGCTCCCCGCGGACGGCCGGTTCCTGGTCGTCGACGACATCTGCGACGGCGGGGGCACGTTCGCGGGCCTCGCCGGCGCCACCGGCCTGCCGCGGGAGCGCCTGGGCCTCTGGGTCTCGCACGGGGTGTTCTCCGGTCGGGCCCCGCAGCTCGCCGAGCACTTCGCCGAGATCGTCACCACCGACAGCTACCCGGCACAGCAGGAGGTGCCGGGCCTCCGCACCGTCCCGCTCAGCCCGTACCTCACGAAGGAGATCCGATGACCACCACGACGACGGGCCTCGAGCCCCGCACCACGGCCCCCAGCCCGATCGCGCCGCTCCTCGCGGTGGACGGCTACAAGCACTCGCACCGCCAGGTGTACCCGGCCGGCACGACCCGCATCCTCATCAACTGGACCAACCGGTCGAACGCGCACATGCCCGAGTCGACGCACGCCGTGGTGTTCGGGCTGCAGGCGTTCGTCCAGCGCCACCTGGTCGAGGCGTGGGCACCGTTCTTCGCCGCCGACGAGGACACCGTCGCCGAGCTGTTCGAGCAGGCGCTCCAGGGCTACTTCGGCCCGAACCACATCGGCGCCGACCACGTCCGCGCCCTGCACCGTCTCGGCTACCTGCCGCTCGAGATCCGCGCGCTCCCCGAGGGCACCCTCGCCCCGATCGGCGTCGCGACCCTGACCGTCGAGAACACCGTCGACGAGTTCTTCTGGCTGCCGAACTACATCGAGACCGCACTGTCGGCCTCGATCTGGCACCCCTCGACCGTCGCGACGAAGGCCCTCGCGTACCGCGACCTCATGGAGGAGTGGGCCGAGCGCACCGGTGCGGACCCGGCGAGCATCGACTTCGCCGCGCACGACTTCTCGTTCCGCGGGCAGTCGAGCATCGAGTCGGCGGCCGCGGGCGGTGCCGGGCACCTGCTCTCGTTCCTCGGCACCGACTCGATGCCCTCGCTCGACTTCATCGACCGCTACTACCCGGGCGACAACGGCTGGGTCGCCGCGAGCGTCCCCGCCACCGAGCACAGCGTGATGTGCGTCCGTGGCGCCGACGGCGAGCTCGAGACCTTCGAGCAGATCCTCGACGTCTACCCGACCGGCATCGTCTCGGCGGTGAGCGACGGCTTCGACCTGTTCAAGGTGCTCACCGAGACGCTCCCGCAGCTCAAGGACCGCATCACCGCGCGCGACGGCAAGCTCGTCATCCGTCCGGACTCGGGCGACCCGGTCGACATCGTCACGGGCACCGTGCACGGCGTCCCCGAGGACGAGCTGTTCCGCGAGGGCCGCAGCCACGAGGAGAAGGGCGTCGTCGAGCTCCTCGACGAGCTGTTCGGCCACACCGTGAACGCGAAGGGCTTCAAGGTCCTCGACCAGCACATCGGCGTCATCTACGGCGACAGCATCACCCTCGACCGTGCCCGCCGGATCTACGAGCGCCTCGCCGCCAAGGGCTACGCGAGCGACAACATCGTGCTCGGCATCGGGTCGTACACGTACCAGTACATGACGCGCGACAACCTCGGCAGCGCCGTGAAGGCCACCTGGGCCCTCGTCGACGGCGAGCCCGTGGACATCCAGAAGGACCCGAAGACCGGCAGCGGCAAGAAGAGCGCGAAGGGCCGCATCGCCCTGCACCGCGACGCCGACGGCGAGATCCGGCAGACCGACCAGGCGACGCCCGAGGACGAGGCGACGAGCCTCCTGCAGCCCGTCTGGGTCGACGGCCGGTTCCAGGTCCACCAGTCGTTCGCCGACGTCCGCGAGACGCTCCGCACCGAGCGCGCGGCCCGCGCGGCCCGTCGGGCGGCGGCGTGACCGACGCCGCCACGGCGGCCCGCGACCAGCCCCTCATCGCGATCGACGTCGTCCCGGTGTCGTTCACGACGGCGGGCGGGTTGCGGGTCGCCACCGCGCGTCGGGCGAACGCCCCGTACGCCGGACGGGAGGCCCTGCCCGGCGTGCTCCTGGACGCTGCGGAACGCCTCGCCGACGGTGCGCGGCGCGCACTGCAGACCAAGACCGGGATCGACGCGGCTGCGGTCCGGCACCTCGCCCAGGTCGGGGCGTTCGACGGGCCCGAGCGGGACCCGCGGGACGCCGCGGTGAGCATCGCGTTCCTCGCGGTCGTGGCACCGGGGCCCGGCGGGGCGTCGGACGGGGCACGGCCCGGCGGACCGAGGTCGGTCGCTGCGCACGGCACCGCGCCCGCCGACCGGAGCGCGACCGACGGAAGCGACCCGCGCCTCCCGACGGTCGCGCCGACCGACCGGAACCCGTCCGACGGGGGCGACCCGCGCCTCCCGGCCGACCCACGGGCCGTCTGGCACCCGCTCGACGGAGGCGACCACGGCCTCCCGTTCGACCACGACGCCATCGTGCGCGCCGCGCGCGACCAGGTGCGGACCCGGCTGTGGCGGGACACCGCGCTGACCCGCGCCCTGCTCGGCGAGGTCTTCACCACCAGCGACGCGGCGCAGCTGCACGCGGCCCTGCACGGCGCCCCTCCGGACGCCGGCAACCTCAACCGCGCGCTCCGGACGAACCCCGCGCTCGTGCGCACGACGGCCCCCGCACCGACCGGCGCCCGCGGCGGGCGTCCCCCGGCGACCTGGACGTGGACGGACTAGGCGCGGTTGGCTGGGGCCATGTCCGCTTCGCTGTCCGGTGACGACTCCCTGCACCTGCCCGAGTTCGACGCCCCGCCCGCATCGCCGATCAACCTCGCCCGGCAGTGGCTCGACGCCGCGTCCGAGCGCGAGGTGTCCGAGCCGATGTCGATGACCCTCGCGACCGCCGGTGCCGACGGCCGCGTGAGCGCCCGCACCGTGGACGTGAAGCGCCTCGAGGACCGCGGGCTCGTCTTCGGCACCTCGACCCTCAGCCCGAAGGGACGGCAGCTCGCCGAGAACCCGCACGCGGCGCTCCAGGTGTACTGGCGCGAGACCATGCAGCAGCTCCGGTTCGAGGGTCGGGCGGTGCAGCTCTCCGACGAGGAGTCCGACGCCCTGTTCGCCGACCGCTCGCCGAAGTCCCGCGCCGCCACCGCGATCGCCGACCAGTCCGACGTGCTCGAGCCGCGGACGCTGCAGGACCTCATCGACGACGCGAACGTGCTGCTGTCCGACACCGACGACGAGGTGCCCCGCCCGGAGGGGTGGGTCGCGTGGCGGTTGGAGCCCGAGATCGTGGAGTTCTGGCACGGCAGCCGCGACCGGATGCACCGGCGGTTGCAGTACGTCCGCGCGGGCGAGGGCTGGGACGCGGCGCGGCTGCAGCCGTAGCGGGCGCGGGACGCCCGCGCTGCCGGGCGCGCGCCGGTTCGCCGGGCGCGGGGCGCCCGCGCACGCGCACGCGTCGGTTCGTCCGGCGAGACGCCCGCGCACGCGTCGGTTCGTCCGGCGAGGTCCGCACAACGGGAAGCACGTCGCACCACGTGATCGCGTGGTGCGACGT
This sequence comes from Curtobacterium sp. MCBA15_004, assembly GCF_001865055.2. NCBI lineage: Bacteria > Bacillati > Actinomycetota > Actinomycetes > Micrococcales > Microbacteriaceae > Curtobacterium > Curtobacterium sp. MCBA15_004. The sequence continues at coordinate 3,354,780 of NZ_CP126266.1, forward strand.
GCTCCCCGTTGTTCGTGGGCACCCGACACCGCGCAGTAGCGTCGGCGGATGGGGAACGACGCCGCACCGACCGTCCGCCGAGCCGAGCCGCGGGACGCCCGCAGCATCGCCGAGGTGCACGTCCGGGCCTGGCGGGAGGCGTACGCGCACCTGCTCCCGGCCGCGTTCCTCGCCGCGCTCGACGTCGACGCCCGCGAGGACCGGTGGCGCGGACTCGTCGCCGACCCCGACCTGACCGTCCTGGTCGCCGAGCGGGACGGCAGGGTCGTCGGGTGGGCCTCGGCCGGAGCGGGACGGGACGACGAGCCCGTGCGGGACCGCGAACTCGAGGGCATCTACGTGCTCGCCGGGCACCACGGTTCCGGCACGGGCCAGGCGCTGCTCGACGCCGCGGTCGGCACCGAGCCCGCGTTCCTCTGGGTCGCGGACCGCAACCCGCGCGCCGAGGCGTTCTACCGCCGCAACGGGTTCGAACGGGACGGGGCCACGAAGCACGTCCCGATCGGTCCCGCCGGGCTCGACGCCGTCCGCATGGTCCGGTAGCCGGCGTGGCCGCGGGAACTGCCCGCTAGAGCTTCTCGATCGGTGCGATCTTGATGAGCAGCTTCTTGCGCCCCGCGGCGTCGAACGCGATCTCGGCGATGCGCTTGGCGCCCTGCCCGGTCACCGCGGAGACCGTGCCCTCGCCGAAGTCCACGTGCGTGATCCGGTCGCCGGCCACGAGCTCCATGTCGCCGTTGTCGCGGACCTGCCCGGACACCCGGTTCGCCCACTCGGTCTTCGGGCGGGTCTTCGCCGCCGCGGCCGCACGGTCGTACGACCCGCCGCCCCAGCCACCACCGCCCCGGTAGCCACCGCCACCCGAGCCGCCCGCTCCGCCGAAGCCCCCGGCACTGCCGCCGTCACGCCGGGCGTTGAGCGCGCGCGGCTGCGTCCCACCGCGGCTGTTCGCCATGCCCGGCGACTGCTTCCACTCGATGAGCCCCTCGGGGATCTCCTGCAGGAACCGGGAGGGCATCGCCACGTTGACGTCGCCGAACTGCGCGCGGGTCATCGCGAGCGACAGGAAGAGCGACTTCTTGGCGCGGGTGATCCCGACGTAGAACAGGCGGCGTTCCTCGGCGGGGCCGCCCGGCTCGTTCGCGGACATCCGGTGCGGGAGCAGGTCTTCCTCGACACCGGTCAGGAAGACCGCGTCGTACTCCAGGCCCTTCGCGGTGTGCAGCGTCATGAGCGACACCGTGCCCGAGGAGTCGTCGAGCTCGTCCGCAGCCGCGACGAGCGAGACCTCGGTGAGGAAGTCGGAGAGCGTGCCCTCGGGGTTGTTCTTCTGGAACTCGCGGGTCACGGCCACGAGCTCGTCGATGTTGTCGGCCCGGGCGGAGTCCTGGGCGTCGGGCGACTTCCGCAGGTTCTCGAGCAGCCCCGAGCCGTCGAGCAGCTGCGTCAGCGTGTCGACGACCGGCTGGGTCGCCGCGCGCGTCGAGACGTCGTCGAGCAGCGCCGCGAAGGACGTGATGGCCGTCCGCACCTTGGGCCCGAAGCCGAGCTCGTCGGCGTGCCGCAGGGCCTCGCGCATCGAGGTCTCGTGCTCGTCGGCGTACCGCTGCAGCGCGGTCTCGGTGACCGCCCCGATGCCGCGCTTCGGCACGTTGAGGATGCGGCGCAGGGCGAGCGGGTCGGCCGGGTTGGCGACCGTGATCAGGTACGCCATGGCGTCCTTGATCTCGGCGCGCTCGTAGAACTTCGTGCCGCCGAGCACCCGGTACGGGATCGCCGCCCGGATGAAGATCTCCTCGAGCGCACGGGTCTGCGAGTTCGTCCGGTAGAACACGGCCATGTCCCGGTAGGACATGCCGTCCTCGTGCAGCCGCTGGATCTCGTCGGCGACGAACTGGGCCTCGTCGTGGCCGGTGTACCCGGTGAAGCCGATGATCTTGTCGCCGGCCCCGACGTCCGTGAACAGGTTCTTCGCCTGCCGGTCGAAGTTGTTCGCGATGACGGCGTTCGCCGCGTCGAGGATGGTCTGCGTCGACCGGTAGTTCTGCTCGAGCAGGATGACCTTCGAGTTCGGGAAGTCCCGCTCGAACTCGACGATGTTGCGGATGTCCGCGCCGCGGAAGGCGTAGATCGACTGGTCGGAGTCACCGACGACCGTCAGGGACGCCGGCGCGATCGACCCGTCGGCCTCGCGCATGCGTTCGACGTGCTGGCCGGCGTCCTCGAGCTTGTCGACCTGCTCCACGGGCACCGGACGGGTGAGTTCGCGGATCAGGGCGTACTGCGCGTGGTTGGTGTCCTGGTACTCGTCGACCAGGACGAACCGGAACCGTCGCTGGTACAGCGCGGCGACCTCGGGGAACGCCCGGAACAGGAACACCGTCTGCCCGATGAGGTCGTCGAAGTCGAAGGCGTTCGCCCGCCGCAGCTCGTTCGTGTAGCGGCGGAACACCTCCGTGAACATGACCTCCTGCGGGTCGTTCGCGTTGATGTTCCTGGCGTAGGTGTCGACGTCCTGCAGCTCGTTCTTGAGCTTCGAGATCTTCGACGAGGCCGCGCCGACCGTCAGCCCGAGCGAGTCGGCCTCGAGCTCCTTGATGATCCGCTTGAGCAACGCGCGCGAGTCGGCGGAGTCGTAGATCGTGAAGGACTGCGGGAACCCGAAGCGCTCGGCCTCGCGCCGGAGGATCCGCACGCACGCGGAGTGGAACGTCGAGATCCACATGCCCTCGGACGCCTGGCCGACCAGGGCGTGCACGCGCTCGCGCATCTCGGCGGCGGCCTTGTTCGTGAACGTGATCGCCAGGATCTGCGACGGCCAGGCCTCGCGGTTCGCCAGCAGCAGGGCGATCCGTCGGGTCAGCACGCTCGTCTTGCCGGAGCCCGCGCCCGCCACGATGAGCAGGGACTCACCGCGGTACTCGACGGCTTCCTTCTGCTGGGGGTTCAGACCCGCGGTGAACGGGTCGTCGTACCCGCCGGCGCGGTTGCCCGCGCCCGGCTCGGGCGACTGGTCGAAGGGGTCGAGCACGATCGTCATGGCCGGGCCAGTCTAGGCGCGGCCCCCGACACCGGCACGCCCGCTCCGACCGCGGCGGCACGGCCCACCTCCGACACGTCGCCGCGGCACCCCGTGGCCGGACCGGGAGGCGCGCCACCGGCCCGACAGGTCGACTCCCCACCGTCGCGGCCGGCCAGGAGGCGCGACCCACCCCCGGCACGTCGGTCACCTCGACGTCGGGACGGGGAAGGCGCGGCTCCCGCCCGCCCCGCTGGCCGCGGTCGGCGGCGTGGTGCCGGCCGGCCCCGTGGGGACGTGCACGGCAGGGGACACCGTGGGACCGTGGACAGCAGGCGACACCGTGGGGCTGGTGGCACGCAGTTGGCTGTGGATGTCCTTCGTCACCACACCGGTCACGATCGTGCTCGCCGGCGCGTGGCTCGCCCTGCTCCAGGACCCGGGCGACTGGACCGCCGTCGTGGTGTGGTTCTTCATCATCGCGATCGGTGTCGGGCTGGTCGGGCTCGGCGGCGCCGTCGTCGCCGCGCCGTTCACCCACGGGCTCGGACGCCTGCTCACGCGACGGCCGCTCCGACGGGGCGTGCACGTCGTCGCGCACGCCCTGCTCGCCGGCACGCTCGCGGCGCTGGGCACGGCCCTGCTCGGCGCGTGGTGGTCCGGCGGCGTGCCGGCACCCGTCTTCCCGCTGCTCGTGTCGGCCCCAGCCGGGGCAGCCGCCGCGATCGCGACGTGGCGCGCGACCGCGCCGGTCCGCGCCGATCCCGATCCCGATCCCGGGCTCGACACCGAGGCGAGCGGGAGTCCGCACCCCGACGGGGTCGCCTGACCCTCGAGCGCCCGACACGACTCCGACGTTACCGGCGCGACGCCGACGTGACCGGCGCGACTCCGACGTGAACGGCGCGACCCCGACGTGCCCGACGGGACGCGGAAGCGGCCGACGCGGCGGCGACGGCACTCGTCGATCGGTCCGGCCCGTGGGCGGCTCGTCAGCCGGCCTGCCCCGCGACGAGCGACCGCGCCCGCACCGCGAGGTCCGGGTGGTCCGCGAAGACGCCGTCGACCCCGGTCCGCACGACCGAGGTGAACCAGCGCTCCCAGTCGCCGTGCGCCGCCACGTCGCCCCCGCGCCGCAGCGGAGCCGGGAGGAACCGGTTCTCCGGTCGGAGCGTCCACGTGTAGACCGCGAGGCCGGCCGCGTGGGCCCGGTCGACGATCGCGCTCCGCACCGGTCGCGGGTCGTCCACGGCGACGGTGTCCGTCCCGGCCATCAGCGTCTTGAGGTCGACGCTGATCCCGTGGAACTCCGACGCGAAGCCCGCCAGGGCCTCGTCGGTGCGCTCGGTCGCCCACGTGGGAGCCGCGGACCCGTGGGACGCGACCTCGTCGGCGGCGCTGCCACGGGCCTCCTGGAGGTACACGAGCCGGCCACCCGTGTCCCGTGAGCCGAGCTGCCGGAGCACGCGCTTCTCGAACGACTCGATCGTGAGCCGCTCGTCGTGCCGCCACCCGGCAGCACCGAGCGCGTCGTCGAGCAGCTCGGCCATCGGGAACCCGGCCTGCTCGAAGAACGTGGCGTGCTTGACCTCGGCGACGAGGCCGACCGGGCGCGGAGCCGCGTCGAGGACGCCGAGCAGGTCATCGAGGCGCAGGACGTGCCCCTCGCCGTCGTGCGCGGCCGAGGCGGGGCGCAGCGCGGGCAGCCGCTCGCGGACCGTGAGGGTGCGCACCTCGCCCCACGTCATGTCCTCGGTGAACCAGCCCGTCACCGTCTGCCCGTCGATCGTCTTCGTCGTCCGCAGGTGGGCGAACTCGGGGCGCTCGGCGACGTCGGTCGTGCCGGAGACCTCGTTCTCGTGGCGCAGCACGAGCACGCCGTCCTTCGTCGGGACGAGGTCCGGTTCGATCGCGTCGGCGCCGAGCTCGACCGCGAGCTCGTACGCGGCGCGGGAGTGCTCGGGGCGGTGTCCGGACGCGCCGCGGTGGGCGATCACCTGGGTCATGCGCCGTACCGTACTGCCGCGTCGTGACCGGGCGGTGACGTGCTGCCGGTCCGCTGCTGCGAGACGTCGCAGACAGTGGGCGACTGCTCGGCCCGCTCGGGGCGTGCACGCAGACCGCGACCGTAGGCTCCAGAGGTGTCGGGACCGTCAGGACCCGCTTCCGCTCGCCGCGAATCCTCAGCCTTCCGCGGTGCAGCGACCCTAGGCTGAGAGGACTCGAATCTCCAAGGAAGAGGACACCATGGCCTTCAAGCCCGGTTTCGACCAGTCCCCCGCCTTCAACGACCAGGGCCGCGGCGCCTGGGGCGCCGGCGCTGGTCAGCAGCAGGCGGGCTGGGGACAGACCCCGAACCAGTACCCGCAGCAGCAGTACCCCCAGCAGGGTCAGTACCCGCAGCAGGGTCAGTACCCGCAGCAGGGTCAGTACCCGCAGCAGGGACTGTCGCCCGAGCAGCTGCAGTACATGTACGACCGCCCGACCGCCGACAAGGTCGACACCGGCCGCATGTCCTACGAGGACACCATCGTCAAGACGCTCCTGGCGTTCGGCGTGCTCCTCGTCGGTGCGGTCGCCGGGTGGAACCTGCCCCCGGTCGTCTGGATTGTCGGCGCCCTGGTCGGCTTCGTGCTCGCGCTCGTCAACACCTTCAAGAAGAAGCCGTCGCCGGCACTCGTGCTGCTATACGCCTTCTTCGAAGGAATATTTGTTGGTGGCATCTCGGCCACTTTCAACGAAGTCTCCGACGGTATCGTCACCCAGGCGATTTTTGGCACTCTTGGGGTCTTCGCTGTCACACTGCTACTCTTCACGTCCGGCAAGGTGCGCGCGACGCCCAAAGCTACCCGTTTCTTCCTCGTCGCGATGGTCGGATACCTGATCTTTTCGATTGTCAGTATCGTCCTGCAAGCCACTGGCGTCACCGCGGGCTCGTTCGGTTTACGGAGTGAGCCGAGCTTCCTGTTCGGCATCCCATGGGGCGTCCTGATCGGCATCTTCGTCGTGGTCATGGCGGCCTACTCGCTGATCCTCGACTTCGACCAGATCAAGACCGGTGTGCAGCGCGGCGCTCCCCGCATCTACGCGTGGACGGCGGCGTTCGGCCTCATCGTCACCCTGGTGTGGCTGTACCTCGAGATCCTGCGCATCCTCGCGATCATCGCGAGCAGCCAGCGCAACTAGTCGACCCCGTTCGACACGGAGGGCCCCGGCACACGCCGGGGCCCTCCGTCGTTCCCAGGGCCCCGTCGTTCCCGGGGCGGACGGCACGCCCGCTCCCCGCGCACGCACGAGGGCCCGGCACGCAGTGCGTGCCGGGCCCTCGGAGCGTCAGGGAGCGACTACTCCCACTCGATCGTCCCCGGCGGCTTCGACGTGACGTCGAGCACGACCCGGTTGACGTCGGGCACCTCGTTCGTGATGCGGTTCGAGATCTTCGCCAGGGTGTCGTACGGCAGGCGCGTCCAGTCGGCCGTCATGGCGTCCTCGGAGGACACCGGACGGAGCACGATCGGGTGGCCGTAGGTGCGGCCGTCGCCCTGCACGCCCACCGAGCGGACGTCGGCGAGCAGCACGACCGGGCACTGCCAGATCTCCTGGTCGAGGCCGGCCGCGGTGAGTTCCTCGCGGGCGATCTTGTCCGCCGCACGGAGCAGCTCGAGGCGGTCCCGCGTGACCTCGCCGACGATGCGGATGCCGAGGCCCGGGCCGGGGAACGGCTGGCGGCCGACGATGACCTCGGGCAGCCCGAGCTCGCGACCGACCGCGCGGACCTCGTCCTTGAAGAGGGTGCGCAGCGGCTCGACGAGCTCGAACGTCATGTCCTCAGGCAGGCCACCCACGTTGTGGTGCGACTTGATGTTCGCCGTGCCCGAGCCACCGCCGGACTCCACGACGTCGGGGTAGAGGGTGCCCTGGACGAGGAACTTGACCTCACCGGAACCCTCGTCGCCGCGCGCCTCGAGGACGAGTGCCTCGGCCGCGGCCTCGAAGGTGCGGATGAACTCGCGCCCGATGATCTTGCGCTTCTGCTCGGGGTCGCTGACCCCGGCGAGGGCGTCGAGGAACTGCTGCTCGGCGTCGACCGTGACCAGGCGGACACCGGTCGAGGCGACGTAGTCCTCCTCCACCTGCTTGCGCTCGTCGGCGCGGAGGAGCCCGTGGTCGACGAAGACGCAGGTGAGCTGGTCGCCGACGGCCTCGTGCACGAGCGCCGCGGCGACGGCGGAGTCGACACCACCGGAGAGCCCGGCGATGACCCGCGCGGAACCGACCTGCTCGCGGATGCGGGCGACCTGCTCCTCGATGACGTTGTTCGCGTTCCAGTCGCCCGGGAGCCCGGCGGCACGGTGCAGGAAGTTCTCGAGCACGGCCTGGCCGAACGCGGAGTGCTTCACCTCGGGGTGCCACTGCACGCCGTAGAGCTTGCGCTCGTCGGACGCGAACGCCGCGACGGGCGTCGACGCGCTCGACGCGAGGACCTCGAAGCCCTCGGGCGCCTTGGCCACGGAGTCGCCGTGCGACATCCACGTGACCTGCGACGCCGGCTGGTCGCCGAGCAGCACGCTGTCGGTCCCCGTGACGGTGACGTCGGTCGCGCCGTACTCGCGCTGACCGGTCTGGGCGACCTCGCCGCCGAGCGACTTCGCCATGGCCTGGAAGCCGTAGCAGATGCCGAGCACCGGGACGCCGAGGTCGAGGATGCCGCCGTCGAGCGCGGGCGCGCCCTCCTCGTAGACGGACGACGGGCCGCCGGACAGCACGATGGCCGCCGGGTCCTTCGCCTTGACCTCGTCCGCGGTGATGGAGTGCGGGACGATCTCGCTGTAGACGTTCGCCTCGCGCACACGACGTGCGATCAGCTGCGCGTACTGGGCGCCGAAGTCGACGACGAGGACTGGACGCTGGTCGGTCTCGCTCACCGAGCGGCCTCCTTCTCGCGCTGCTGGGCAGCGGTCAGCTCGTGGTAGGTGTCCATGGCCTTCTTCTGCATGCGGTGCTCGACCACGAAGGACATGAAGGGGATGATGCCCCCGAGGGCGATGAGCAGGAAGCGGGACGGCCTCCAGCGCATGATGCTCCACAGACGGAAGTCCGTGAAGAGGTAGAGGACGTACAGCCAGCCGTGGGCGATGAGGATCGCGATCGACAGGTTGAACGTGCCGGGTGCCTCGCCCGCGGTGCCGTTCGGGACGAAGAACGGCCCGTTGCCGAGCTGCATCTCGCGCTGCAGCGGCGTGTACTTGATGATCACCTCGACGACCAGGGCGAGCAGCAGCACGCCCGTGATGTACGCCGAGACGCGGTACCACTTGACGGCCCCGGGGATCTTCGGGACGTCGCGGGGGCGGACGGTCAGAGCCATGCCGACGATCCTACCGTCGGACCGTGTCGGCACCCGAGCCGGCGGTGGCCCCGTCGTCCGCGGGACCGCCGGCAGGAGCGACGGACGACGCGGAGCCAGCCGCGGCCTCGAGGCCCTCCTCCTGTTCACGTTCGAAGGCGTCCTTCACGAACCGGTACCAGAGGAAGACGGCGAACCCGGCGAAGACGACCCACTCGACCGCGTAGAACAGGTTGAGCCAGTCGAACTGGACCTCGCGCGTCGGGGCACGGTCGGCGATGGTGCCGAGGCCTGCGGCCTTCGCGGTGGTGCCGTCGGCGACGACGTACCCGATGTACATCCGGTCGTCGAACGCCTTCCAGGTGTTCACGAACCGGGCGGGGGCGACGGCGGAGAACTCGCCCTGCTGGTACTTGTCCTGGTCGGGCGACTCGGCGGGGTAGTACCGCCCCTCGACGGTGACGCGGTCGCCGTGCGCGATCCGCTCCCCGCCGGCGAGGGCCTCGCGACGCTGGTCGGACCACCCGATGACGACGGGCAGGCTCGCACCGCTGCCCGCGTCGACCAGGTGCCCGACCGCCTGGTAGGTGCCGCCGCCGGAGCGTCCGGTGAGCAGGGTCGTGTCCCCGGCGACGAACGTGCCCGTGACGGTCACCAGCTGCCCCGCGAGCTGTTCCGGGGCGCCCCGCTCGGGCTCGGTGACGTCGTCGAGCGCCTTGCGCGTCTCGGTCGTGGCGGGCAGGGGCTTGCCGTTCGCGATGCTCCGCTCCAGCTGCCACTTGCCCAGTCCGGCGAACACCGCCGCGAGCACGAGCGCCAGCAGGAGCAGCGCGATCCACCTCGGTCGTCGGGCTACGGCCCACATCTGTATCAGTACTCCGGATCGCGCTGGCGGACCGGACGCGTTCGGCGTTCGGCGGGGACCTCGACCGGCGACGTCACGGGTTCGACGGTCTCCGGGTCGGCGGTCTCATTGTCGCGCGCTTCCCTGCCCGCCGCCTCCACGAGGGCGAACTCCTCCGCGAACTGCCGGTCGCGCTCGGCACGCCGGGCTGCGGCCGCAGCGTCCTGGTCGGCGACCCCGGCCTCGGCCGCGGCGTCCGCCGCCTGGTCGAGCGCGGGACCGGCCGGGACCGCGCCGGCGCCGCGGCCGAGCCGCGAGCGCAGGCGCGTGCGCAGCCGCGCGACGCGCGCCGGCCGCACCACGAGGCGGCCGATCCGGTCCGAGTTCACCGCGAGCAGCGGCCCGAGGACGGCCATGACGAGGACGTAGAGGCCCGCGAACGCGGTGATCCGCGCCTCCAGGCCGGCGGCGGCCGACAGCGTCGCGAGGATGAGCGCGAACTCGCCGCGGTTCACGAGGATCACCGCGGTGTTGATGCCCTGCTGGACGCTGAACCCGTTCATCCGGGCGACGAGCTGCCCGGCCACGGCGTTGAGCGCGACGGTCATGCCGATCGCGCCCAGGACGGGCCAGAGCACCTCGCCGAAGGTCGACAGGTCGAGGCCGAGCCCGAAGTTCACGAAGAAGAACGCCGCGAAGACGTCGCGCATCGGCAGGGCCAGCTGCTCGATGCGGTCCCGGTAGCGGGTCGCGCCGCAGAGCAGGCCGATCACGAACGCCCCGATCGCGTCGGTGACGCCGAGCAGGTCGCCGATGCCGCCGAACATCACCGCGAGGCCGAAGAACAGCACCGTGAACAGTTCGTCGTCGCGGGTCGCGAAGATCTTCGACACCCACTTGCCGGCGAACCGGGCGAGGGTGAACATCACGACGAGGAACCCGAACGCCAGGCCGAGCTTGCCGACCACGCCCCAGACGTTCGTGTCGCCGGACAGCACGACCGAGACGATCGCCAGGTAGATGGCGATGAAGACGTCCTCGATCACGGTGACGCCGAGGATCATCGGGGTCTCGTCGTTCGCCAGGCGCCGCAGCTCGATGAGCAGCTTCGTGACGATCGCACTCGACGACGTCGCCGTCATGCCCGCGATGATCAGGGCTTCACGGGTGCCCCAGCCGAGCGAGAACCCGAAGGCGAACCCGATGCCCATGTTGATCGCGACGTACGTGCCGCCGGACACCAGGAGCTTGCCGGCGTTGCCGTAGAACTCCTCCTGGTCGAACTCCAACCCGAGGTTGAACAGCAGCAGGATCAGACCGAAGGTCGCGATGAGCTCGATCGTGTGCGACTCGACGTTGAGCCCGATCCACGGGGTGTGCGGGCTCGCGATGAGCCCGACCACCATGTAGATCGGGATGGCGGGCAGACCGATGGTCTTGCCCAGTCGCCCGAGCACGTAGGCGATGACGAAGAGCACACCGATGGTGAGCAGTTCGCCGCCGAGGTGCACGGGTCAGCTCCCGGGCGGCGCCTCGGCGGCGGCCGCCGCCAGCTGTCCGCTGCGGTAGAAGGAGAACGCCTTGGCGACCTTCTCGGGAGCGCCCGCGACGACGATGGTGTCACCGGGGAACACGACGAAGTCGGGCGAGGGCGCGGGGTTCGCGCTGTCGCCGCGGACGACCGCGACGACGGTGAGGCCGATGAAGCCCGAGTCGTGCAGGTCACCGAGGGGCTTGCCCGCGATGGCGTCGTCGTAGTCGACGCTGAACCAGTCGATCGACAGTCCGGGGATCTCGTCGAGCTTGTCGAGGCCCTCGGTGATGCGGGTGCCGCCGAGGAGCTCGGCGAGCGTGTGCGCCTCGTCCTCGCTCAGGCGGAGCGAGACCTTCTCGGACTTGTCCGCGCCGTCGGAGACGTCGGCGAACGAGATGAGGTCGGAGTGCCCCGACCGGTGCGTGATGACACCGCACTTGCCACCGTCGTCGGTGTAGAAGCTGTGCAGCACGCCGACTCCGGGGAGTTTGACGCGATGGACGTCGACCATGATGGCTCCCTTGGTGAGTACCCCGATGATAACCACCGGCTCGTTCCGGGCATTCCGGCCGTAGGGTCTCCGCATGGGGTGGACACGTGTGACGGCCGTCGGTGGGATGGTGCTCGTGATCGGGTACGCGGCACTGCTCGCGGTGCACGCACTGGTCCTCGATCCGCTCGCGGCCGTACCGGGGACGTCGCTCCGGGCGATCTACGCCGGCGTCGACGCGATCGGGCTCAGCACGACCCAGGACATCGCGGGGGTCCTGGTGAGCGCGGGCACCGGTGTCGCCCTCGCGGTGGGGACGGCGGTGCTCGGCGTGCGACAGCGCATGCCGCTCCCCGTCATCGCGGTCTGCCACCTCGCGCTGCTCGCGGCCGGGGCTGCGGCGGTGTTCCAGTCCGGCTTCTTCCTCGGTATGGACGTCGCCGACGCCTTCGGCGTCTCCGGCGGCGTGCACGCCTGGTCCGGGACGGCACTCTTCACCGTGAGCGCGGTCGCGCTCGTCGGCATCCCGGTGGTGTTCGCCGCGACGATGGTGCGGACCGCCCGCCGGTCGCGCACCGCGGGCTGACGACGGACGGGAGGCGCGTGGCGGGCCCGCCACGCGCCTCCCGTCCGTCACCGGGCCGGCACCGCTACTCCGGCTCGGACGTCTTCTCGCCGATGACCTGCTCGTCCGAGGCCTTCGCGCCCTCGGCACCGCTCGACCGGCCGCCGCCGACGACCACGTCGTCCTCGTCGAACCCGAACGCGATGTCCGGTGCCTCGAGCCGCACGCGGTCCGCGGACTCGTCGTCGGGCTGCAGCTGCGACTCCCGCTCGGCGGCGACCCGCTTGAGGTAGTTCGCGACCTCGTGCTCGGTCGTCTCCTGGTCCCAGCCGAGAACGTCCGCCATGAGCTTCGCCGCGACCGGGGCCGCCGACTCGCCGCGGTCCCAGGCCTCGATCGAGATGCGGGTGCGGCGGGCGAGGACGTCCTCCAGGTGCAGGGCGCCCTCGTGCGAGGCCGCGTACACGACCTCCGCGCCGATGTAGTCGTCGGCCTGCGGCAGCGGCTCACCGAGCGACGGGTCCGCGTCGACGAGCGCGAGCACCTCGGTCGCGAGCGTGCCGTACCGGTTCAGCAGGTGCTCGATCCGCACCTTGTGCAGCCCCGCCGCGCGGGCCGTGCGGCCGCGGCGGTTCCACGCGGCCGGGTACCCCTCGGCACCGAGCAGCGGGATGTCCTCGGTCGTCGACTCCGGGATCCTGCCGTCCATCGCGGCGACGGCCTCGTCGATCGCGTCCTTGCCCATCACGCGGTAGGTCGTCCACTTGCCGCCGGCGACGACCACCAGCCCGGGGACGGTGTGCGCGACGACGTGCTCGCGGCTGAGCTGCGAGGTCTGGTCCGACTCCCCCGCGAGCAGTGGACGGAGGCCGGCGTACACGCCCTCGACGTCCTCGCGGGTGAGCGGGACCGCGAGCACCTTGTTCACGTGCTCGAGGATGTAGTCGATGTCCGCCGCGGTCGCCGCCGGGTGCGCCTTGTCGAGCTCCCAGTCGGTGTCGGTGGTCCCGACGAGCCAGTGCCGGCCCCACGGGATGACGAAGAGCACGCTCTTCTCCGTGCGGAGGATCATCCCGGTGTTCGACTGGAACCGGTCGCGCGGGACGACGAGGTGCACGCCCTTGGACGCCCGCACCTTGAACTGGCCGCGCGTGCCGATCATCGCCTGGGTGTCGTCCGTCCAGACGCCCGTCGCGTTGACGACCTGCTTCGCCCGGATGTCGAACTCCTCGCCGGTCTGGATGTCGTGCGCGTGGGCTCCGACGACGCGCTCGCCGACCTTGATGAAGCCCTCGATGCGGACCCGGCTGGCCGCGAGCGCACCGTACGACGCGGCGGTGCGGACGAGCGACGAGACGTAGCGGGCGTCGTCGACCTGCGCGTCGTAGTAGGTCATGCCGCCGACGAAGGCGTCCTTCTTCAGGCCCGGCATGTTCTTGAGGACCTGCTTGCGGCTGAGGTGCCGGTGGTGCGGGACGCCCGGCGGGCGGCCACCGGACCAGCTGAAGACGTCGTACATCGCCATGCCGATGCCGATGTAGAACCGCTCCCAGACCGGGTGCGTGAGCGGGTAGAGGAAGCGGACCGGCTTCACGAGGTGCGGCGCGATGCGCTGGAGCAGCAGGCCGCGTTCGATGAGGGCCTCGCGCACGAGCGAGAAGTTGAGCTGCTCGAGGTAGCGGATGCCGCCGTGCACGAGCTTCGACGACCGGCTCGACGTGCCCGAGCCCCAGTCGCGCGCCTCGACGATGCCGACGCTCAGGCCGCGGGTGACGGCGTCGAGCGCGCTGCCGCCGCCGACGATGCCACCGCCGACCACGAGGACGTCGAGTTCCTTGGTCTTCAGCGCCTCGATCGCCGCGGCGCGCTCCTCGGGGCCGAGCTTGGCCGTCGGGTCGAAGCCGACGCCCTTCGACCGGCCGGTCGCGCTGCCGTCGCGGCCGGTCGCAGCCTTGTCGGTCGTGCTGCCGTCGCGGCCGGTCGCGGCCGTGCCGCTCGCGCTGCCGTCGCGGCCGGTCGCGGCCGTGTCGGTCGTGCTGGTGGGTGCCTTCGCCATCGTCGCCTCCGAGCGTCCACGCCCGGAGCCGGCCCCCGAGCACGTTCCGCACCGGGTCCGCCCCGGCACGGTCGGCGCCGGGACCTCACCCGTGCGGGAGCACGGATCGCGTCACTGCTGGTGGTACGGCGCCACGACCACTTCTACTCGCTGGAACTCCTTGACGTCGGAGTACCCGGTCGTGGCCATCGACCGACGGAGCGCGCCGACCAGGTTGGCCCGGCCGTCCCACGACGGGGTGGGGCCGTTGAGGATGTTCTCGAGCGGGGCGATCTGCCCGACCTCGACGCGGCGGCCGCGGGGCAGCTCGAGGTGGTGCGCCTCGGCACCCCAGTGGAAGCCGCCACCCGGAGCCTCGGTCGCGCGGGCGAGGGCGGTGCCGAGCATGACCGCGTCGGCGCCGACCGCGATCGCCTTGACGATGTCGCCCGCGGTGTCGAGACCGCCGTCGGCGATGACGTGCACGTAGCGGCCGCCGGACTCGTCCAGGTAGTCACGACGGGCACCCGCGACGTCGGCCACCGCTGTCGCCATCGGCGCGTGGATGCCGAGCGCGGCACGCGTGGTCGAGGCCGCGCCGCCGCCGAAGCCGACGAGCACGCCCGCGGCACCGGTGCGCATGAGGTGCAGCGCCGACGTGTACGTCGAGGCACCGCCGACGATCACCGGGACGTCGAGCTCGTAGATGAACTTCTTGAGGTTGAGCGGCTCCTGGTTCTGGGAGACGTGCTCCGCCGAGACCGTGGTGCCGCGGATGACGAACAGGTCGACACCGGCGTCGACGACCGTCTGCGAGAACTCCTGCGTGCGCTGCGGGCTGAGCGACCCTGCGACCGGGACCCCGGCGGCACGGATCTCGGCCAGGCGTGCGGTGATCAGCTCGGCCTTGACGGGCTCCGAGTAGATCTCCTGCATGCGCTTGGTGACGTTGCCGTCGGTGAGGGTCTTGATCTCCTCGTAGTACGGCGTCGGGTCCTCGTAGCGGGTCCACAGGCCCTCGAGGTCGAGCACGCCGAGGATCCCGAGCTTGCCCATCTGGATCACCGTGGCCGGCGAGGACACGGAGTCCATCGGCGCGGAGAGGATCGGCGACGCGAAGGTGAAGGCGTCGATCGACCACTGCACGCTCACGTCGTGCGGGTCGCGGGTGCGCCGCGAGGGGACCACCGCGATGTCGTCGAACGCGTACGCCCGACTGCCGCGCTTGCCAGCACCGATCTCGACTTCAGTCACCGGGCAAGCCTAGCGGGCGGGGTGTCGCGGTGGCACGGGTGGACGGTGCAGGACGGCCGCCTCGCAGGGACCGGTCAGCGCCGGGGACGACCGCTCGGCCGACCGCGGCGCCGACGCAGCACCCGGAGCACGAGGCCGAGCAGCACCGCGAACACCACGAGGACGACCAGGAGCGCGGCCGCGGCCTTGACGAGCAGGGCCGCCCCGACGAAGAGCGCCGCGAACACCACCCACACCAGGGCGTCGAGCACGAGGGGGCCGGGGCTGCGCACCCGCGTCACGCTAGCCGACGGGCGGGGGCGGGTCGCGCCTCCCGGCCGGTCCGAGGCACGACGCGCGTCGACGTGGCGGGGGCGGGGCACGCCTCCAGACCGACCTTCCGGCCACGGGGCGGAGGCGACCCACCGTCGCACCAGCCGGGCCCGGCGACCGGGCTCGGAGCGGGTACAGGACGGGGCCGCGCGGCGCATCAGCAGCCAGCGCGGCCCCGTCGGTGCGGATCCCGCCCCCACAGCGGTACCCGCGGGTCGACCGGGTGCTAGCGCGCCCCGTCGACGTCCTTGGCGAGCGTCCCCAGGTAGAGCTCGATGACCTTCGGGTCGTCGGCGAGCTCCCGCCCGGTGCCCGAGTACGCGTTCTTCCCCTGGTCGAGCACGTACCCACGATCGCAGATCTGCAGACAACGCCGGGCGTTCTGCTCGACCATGATGATCGAGACCCCGGCCTTGTTGATGCGTCGCGTCCGGATGAAGGTCTCGTCCTGCCGCACCGGCGACAGGCCGGCGCTCGGCTCGTCGAGGAGCAGCACCTTCGGGTCCATCATCAGCGCACGCGCCATCGCGACCGACTGCCGCTCACCACCGGAGAGCGACCCGGCGCGCTGGTTGCGCCGCTGGCCGAGGACCGGGAACAGGTCGTAGATGACCTCGAGCCGCTCGGCGAACTTCTTCGGGCGCAGGTACAGGCCCATCTGCAGGTTCTCCTCGATGGACAGCGAGGGGAAGACGTTGTTCGTCTGCGGGACGAAGCCGACGCCGGCCTGCACGAGCTTGTTCGCCTTGAGGTTCGTGATGTCCTCGCCCTGGAGCGTGACGGCGCCCTCGCGGACGTTCACCAGGCCGAACAGCGCCTTGAGGAGCGTCGACTTGCCGGCACCGTTCGGGCCGATGATGCCGATGAGCTCGCCCGGGTAGCAGTCGAGGTCGCAGCCGTTGAGGATGTTCACGCCCGGCAGGTAGCCCGCGACGAGGTTCTTGGCGCTGAGGACCGGTTCGCGGTCCAGGGTCGCGGTCGCGCTGGTCGTGCCGGTCGCGTTCGTCGCGCTCGTCGCGCTCGTCGCGCTCGTCGCGCTCGTCGCGCCGGTCGCGCTCGTCGCGCCGGTCGCGTTCGTCGCGTCCGGACTGGAGGCGCGGCTCGCGTCCGCTGCGTTCGGTGCGTCGGTCATCGGGTCGCCTCCTGCTCGTCCTGCTCGCGGTGGCCTGCCGCCGCGTCTTCTTCCGCGACCTCGTCGGCGAGCTCCTCGTAGGTCTCCTCGGTGAGGAGCGAGTCGTCGCCCAGGTCGGTGTCGTGGTGGGCGCCGAGGTACGCGTCGATGACGGCCTGGTCGTCCATCACCGTGTCGGCCGGCCCCTCGGCGACGACCTTGCCCTCGGCCATCACGACGACCCAGTCCGAGATGTGCCGGACCATGTGCATGTCGTGCTCGACGAAGAGCACCGTCATGCCGTCGTCGCGCAGGGACTTGATGTGCCCGAGCAGCGACTGGGTCAGCGCCGGGTTCACGCCGGCCATCGGCTCGTCGAGCATGATCATGCGCGGGTCGGACATGAGCGCCCGGGCCATCTCGAGGAGCTTCCGCTGGCCGCCCGAGAGCGAACCGGCGTAGTCGTCCTTCTTCTCGAGGAGCTTGAAGCGGGCGAGGAGTTCCTCGGCCTTGGCCGTGATCTCCTGCTCGCGCTTCGACCAGAGGGGCTTCACGAGGGCGGCGAAGAAGTTCTCGCCCGGCTGGTCCCGCGCGCCGAGGAGCATGTTCTGCATCACGGTCAGGCGGCTCAGGGCCTTCGTGAGCTGGAACGTGCGGACCATGCCCTTGTTCGCGATGTGCGTGGCGCTCGTCTTCTGCAGGGTCGCCCCGTCGAAGGTGGTCCGCGCGCCGGGGGTCGGCTTGTCGAACCCGGTGAGCAGGTTGAAGAACGTGGTCTTGCCGGCACCGTTCGGACCGATCAGGGCGGTGATGGAGCCGCGCTGGACCTCGAGGTGGTCGACGTCGACCGCGGTCATGCCGCCGAAGTGCCGGGTGACCCCGTCCACCGTCAGGATCGGGTCGGTCTTGCTGTGGGCGTACGTCTCAGACACTGAACGTCAGCTCCTTCTTGTTGCCGAGGAGTCCCTGTGGACGGAACACGATGAGGAGCATGAGCGCGACGCCGACGAGCACGTACGAGAACTGCTCGGCCTGCTGGGCGTTCATGATCGAGTCCGGGATGAAGTCGCCCGCGAGGGTGCGGATGAACAGGCGGACGACGAAGAACAGCACGGAGCCGAGCACCGGACCGAACACCGTCGCGGCACCGCCGAGGATGAGCGCCGTCCAGATGAAGAACGTCATCGAGCGGCCCATCGCGTCCGGCTGCACCGAGCTCGGCAGGACGTAGATCACCCCGGCGAGCGCACCGAGCGCGCCACCGAACACGAGCGCCTGCATCTTGTACGAGTAGACGTTCTTGCCGAGGGAGCGCACGGCGTCCTCGTCCTCGCGGATGGCCTTCACCACGCGGCCCCACGGGCTGCGCATGAGCAGGAACAGCACGAGCGTGAACAGGGCGACGAGGCCCCACGCCGCGATGCGGATCCACCAGCCGTTGACGCCGTTGTTCGAGTACGTGAACCAGAGGATCGACGTGGTGCCGTCGGGCAGCGGGCTGAGCGCGTTGAACGGGTCGCGGTAGGCCGAGCCGGCGATGCCGTTCGAGCCACCGGTCGTCGTGGTGAGCAGGCTGGAGCGTCCGACCATGCGGATGATCTCGGCGCCGGAGATCGTCACGATCGCCAGGTAGTCACCACGCAACCGCAGGGTCGGGACACCGAGGATCACCGCGAAGACGATCGCCACGGCGAGCGCGACGAGGACGGCCACCACGAAGGGCAGTCCGTTCGTGATCGAGATCGCGAACCCGTAGGCACCGAGCAGCAGGAACGCCGCCTGGCCCATGTTGATCAGGCCCGTGAGGCCGAAGTGCACGTTGAGGCCGATCGCCGCGAGGGCGAACGCCGCCGTGGTCGGCGCGAGGGCCTCCTGCGTCAGCGAGCTGAGCAGGTTCAGGATGTAGTCCATGTCGGTGCTCCCTTAGCCGATGCGCTCGGCGCGGCCGAAGATGCCCTGCGGCCGGAACAGCAGGATGAGGATGAGGATCACGAGGGCCGTGGCGTACTTGAAGTCGCCCGGCAGCACGAGGTTCGTGAGCTCGACGATGATGCCGATGATCATCGAGCCGACCAGGGCGCCGTACGCGGTGCCGAGGCCGCCGAGGGTGACGGACGCGAACATGAGCAGCAGCAGCTGGAGACCGGTCTGCCAGTTCACGCCGTTGAGCACGAGGCCGAGCATCACGCCGGACAGGCCGGCGAGGCCCGCCGCGAGCGTCCACACGAAGCGGATGACGCGGTCGACGTCGATGCCCGAGGCCGCGGCGAGCGCGGGGTTGTCCGACACCGCGCGCGTGGCACGACCGAAGCGGGTCTTCGCGAGGAAGAGCCCGGTGCCGACGAGCACGACGAGCGCGACCGCCATCGCGACGTAGGACTGCACCGTCAGGGTGAGCCCGGCGAACGTCACCGTCTCGGGGTTGCCCTGCTGGATGCGGACGGTCGAGGCGCCGAACAGGTACTGGAAGGCGTACTGCGCGGCGATCGACAGACCGATCGTCACGATCATGAGCTGCGTCAGGCTGATCCGCTTGCGCCGCAGGGGCTTCCAGATCGCGGCGTCCTGCAGGTACCCGGTCGCGGCGCAGAGCAGCGTCACCACGATGCCGGTCAGCCAGATGTTCCACCCGAGCTGGTTCGCGAAGACGTAGGCCAGGAGCCCGCCGAGGGTGACCTGCTCGCCGTGCGAGAAGCTCGACAGGCCGGTGGTGCCGTAGATGAGCGAGAGGCCGACCGACGCCAGCGCGATGAGGAGCCCGAGGCGGATGCCGGAGGCGAACTGCTGCCAGGCCCGCGCGGGCGTCACGCTCGACGTGTCGGTGTCGGTCGTCGCGCCCTTCTGGTCGGAGAGCTGGAAGATCTGCCCGACGTTGGCGTTCAGCGTGGCGTTCACCTTGCGCTCGGCGTCCGCGGCGTTCGTCAGGTACTGGCCCTTCGGCAGCGAGGACTGGTCGACGCTCACCGTGTACTGCCCGGCGGTCGTGACGCTCACCGACCACCGACCGGTGGCGTCGGTCGTCGCGGTCTGGTCGAAGGACGCGGGTCCGGCGACCTCGACGTCGATGCCCTTCGCCGGCTTGCGCTCGGAGTCCAGGATCGTGCCGCGGATGCAGCCGTTGGTGGGGCTGACCGTGCAGGGCCCGGTGGCCGCCGTCCCGCCGGCCGGGCTGGTGCCGGCCGGGCTGCTGCTGGCGGACGGACTGCTCGTCACCGCGTCGGCTGCGGGCGACAGTGCCCAGTCGACCGCGAAGGTGGCGAGGAAGGCGAGGAAGAGCACGGCGGCGAGGACCAGGCGGCTGCGGCCTGGAGCCCCGCGGCGGAATCGGCGCATGAGCGCAGACCCCGGCGGAGTGATGGAACCCACGGATGAGCCTCTCGTTCGGATAGTCGAGGACCCTAGGGATTTTTTGTGTCCCCCGTGTTTCCGTCACGTCTCCTGCACAAATCGTGCTGCATTCGTGACCGATCCCCTGTCGATCCGCATGAATCCGCCCGTCCGGCCGGTACAGCGGTCGACGCGAGAGGTGTCCAGTGCCCTCCGGGAGGGGTCACGACGCACCATCCCAGCGGTCCCCCAGCGTGGATCTGCTCAGGCGCAGGAATGGCGCCTCGCCCGGGCGCGTTACCATTGCCCATCGGGAACCCGACGGTGCGTTGCCGGTGCAGCAGACCACTTCACCTCGCCCACGAAGGGGACCCATGGACCAGCCGGATCCGTTCGGATTCATCGGACTCACGTACGACGACGTCATGCTCCTCCCCGGGCACACCGACGTCATCCCGAGCGAGGCGTCCACCACGTCCCGGCTCACCAAGCGCATCTCGGTCGCCGTCCCGCTGCTGTCCGCGGCGATGGACACCGTGACCGAGGCCCGCATGGCCATCGCCATGGCGCGCCAGGGCGGCATCGGCATCCTGCACCGCAACATGTCGATCGAGGACCAGGCGGCCTACGTCGACAAGGTCAAGCGGTCCGAGTCGGGCATGATCACGAACCCCGTGACGACCCGTCCCGACGCGACCGTCGCCGAGGTCGACGCCGTGTGCGGGCAGTTCCGCGTCTCCGGCCTGCCGGTCGTCGAGGAGGACGGCACGCTCGTCGGCATCATCACCAACCGCGACATGCGCTTCGTCGCCCCGTTCGAGATGGGCACCACGCTCGTCCGCGACGTCATGACGAAGGCCCCGCTCATCACGGCGTCCGAGGGCATCGACCCCGAGGACGCGGTCGCGATCTTCGCGCAGCACAAGATCGAGAAGCTGCCCCTCGTCGACGAGTCCGGCCGCCTGACCGGGCTCATCACGGTCAAGGACTTCGACAAGAGCGAGAAGTACCCGGACTCCACCAAGGACGACGAGGGCCGACTGCGCGTCGGTGCCGCGATCGGCTTCTTCGGTGACGCCTGGCAGCGCGCCGAGGCCCTGCGCGACGCGGGTGTCGACGTGCTCGTGGTGGACACCGCGAACGGCGAGAGCGAGGGCGTGCTCGACATGGTCCGTCGCCTGAAGGCGGACCCGTCGTTCGCCGGCATCGACGTGATCGGCGGCAACGTCGCGACCCGTCAGGGCGCCCAGGCGCTCATCGACGCGGGCGTCGACGCGGTCAAGGTCGGCGTCGGCCCCGGCTCGATCTGCACGACCCGCGTGGTCGCCGGCGTCGGCGTCCCGCAGGTCACCGCGGTCTACGAGGCGTCGCTCGCGGCCCGCGAGGCCGGCGTCCCGGTCATCGCCGACGGCGGCCTGCAGTACTCGGGTGACATCGCCAAGGCGCTCGTCGCCGGCGCGGACACCGTGATGCTCGGCTCGCTCCTCGCCGGCACCGACGAGTCCCCGGGCGACCTGGTGTTCGTCGGCGGCAAGCAGTACAAGGCGTACCGCGGCATGGGCTCCCTGGGCGCCCTGCAGACCCGCGGCGAGAAGACCTCGTACTCGAAGGACCGCTACTTCCAGGCCGACGTCCCCTCGGACGAGAAGCTCATCCCCGAGGGCATCGAGGGCCAGGTGCCCTACCGCGGCTCGGTGGCGAACGCCGTCTACCAGCTCGTCGGCGGGCTGCGGCAGTCGATGTTCTACGTCGGCGGCCGGACCGTGCCCGAGCTCAAGGCCCGCGGCAAGTTCGTCCGCATCACGGCCGCGGGGCTCAAGGAGTCGCACCCGCACGACATCAAGATGGTCGTCGAGGCCCCGAACTACCGCGGCTGACCGACCCTCCCGCTCGTCCCCACGTCGGCGGTTCCCCGCAGCGCCACCCCGCTGCGAGGAGCCGCCGACGTGCTGTTCCCGGGGACGTTCCGGCACGGCCGTCGAGGTCCGCGTCCACCGGACAGGACCGGTCCTCCCCGGCCAGCGGCGGGCCCGAGACCGTCCGGACGGACTCCTCATCAGGGGTTCCCGGGCGGCCGCTCAGATGAGTCACGGGTCTGTAACGAAACGTCCAGGGGAGGATCTCGGACACACACGCGAAACACATCGGCCCTAGTTTTCTCGGCAACCCACGCAGAGGACACTGCGCTCGACCCGATGCGGTCAGGCCTCCGCGCAGAGAAAGGGCTCCACGGATGATCAGAACCACCCGTGCCACCACGGCACTGGCAGTGGCGGGAGCGGCAGCGCTCCTCCTCGCCGCGTGTTCCACCAGCGGCAGCGCCGAGTCCACGTCCTCGGCCTCGGCCGGCGGGGCGAAGAAGGACCCGGCGGCGAGCTGCAAGGCTCCCGCCACCCCGGGTACCGACGCGCTCAAGATCGGCACGATCCTGCCGCTCACGGGGACGCTCTCGTACCTCAACCCGCCCGCGGAGTCCGGGGTCGGCCTGGCCGTCGAGGACATCAACGCCGCCGGCGGCGTGCTCGACAAGGACGTCAGCATCGACCCGGCGACCGACTCGGGTGACAGCAACGACATGACCGTGTCGAGCTCGGCCGCGACGAAGCTCGTCAACGCCAAGGTCCCGGTCGTCATCGGTGCGGAGTCGTCCAGCGTCACGCTGAACGTCATCGACCAGCTGACGAGCAGCTGCATCGTGCAGATCTCCCCGGCGAACACCGCGACCTCGCTGTCCGGCTACTCGTCGCACTACTTCCGGACCGCTCCGCCGGACTCGGTGCAGGGTTCGGCGCTCGGCCAGCTCATCACGGGTGACGGCAACGCCAAGGTCGCGTTCCTGGTCTTCAACGACACGTACGGCACCGGCCTGCGCGACACCGTCCAGAAGGCCATCGAGTCCTCGGGCGGCCAGGTCGTCTACGGCGGCAAGGGCAAGGGCCAGGAGTTCCCGCCCGGCCAGACGACGTTCTCGTCCGAGGTCACCGCGGCGCTCGCCACGAAGCCCGACGCGATCGTGGTCCTCGCCTTCGACGAGACGAAGTCGATCGTCCCCGAGCTCAAGTCGCAGAACGCCGACATGGCGAAGATCTACATGTCGGACGGCAACACGGCCGACTACTCGAAGGACTTCGACAAGGGCACGCTGGCGGGCGCGCAGGGCACCATCCCCGGCGCGAGCCCGAAGGACGAGCTGAAGCAGCGTCTGTCGGACTTCTACCAGAAGACCGCCGGCAAGCCGCTCGCCGACTACTCGTACGCCGCTGAGTCCTACGACGCCACCACCCTCGCCGCGCTGGCCGCGGTCGCGGGCAAGGGCACCGACTCCGGCACCATCCAGGCCAACATGGCCAAGGTGTCCGGTGCGGACGGCGGCACCGAGTGCTCGACCTTCGCGGACTGCAAGAAGCTGCTCGACTCCGGTCAGCAGATCCACTACACCGGCCCGTCCGGCATCGGTCCGTTCGACAAGAAGAACGACCCGTCGAGCGCCTACATCGGCATCTACAAGTTCGACGGCGACAACAAGCCCGTGTACCAGAGCGCCATCCAGGGCTCGGTCTCGAAGTAACCACTGCACGGCAGCGAGCACGACGGTCCCCCGCGGAACTCCCGCGGGGGACCGTCGCGTTCGCGGGGGTCGTCGCGTGCGCCGGGAGCGCTGTCACGCGCACGGGGCCGGGTCTCGCGTTCACCGAGCATCGTCGCGGTCGGGGAGACGACCCGCAGGGCCGGCCGGGAGGCGCGCCCCGCCCCCGTCAGGCCGGCTCGACCACCGCGGGTGCGAGCGCCCGGCGCCGCGCTGCCCGAGCGGCCACGAAGCCGTCGACGGTGAGCACCACGAGCGCGACCCACACGATCCCGAAGCCGATCCACCGTGCGGGCGGCATCGCCTCGTGCTGCACGACCACGCCGACCAGGAGCTGCATCACGGGCGCCAGGTACTGCGTCAACCCGAGCGTGGACAGGCTCACCCGCCGGGCCGAGGACGCGAAGAGCAGCAGGGGCACCGCGGTCGCCGGGCCGGTCAGCACCGTGACGACGGTGTGCCCCCAGCCCTCGCTCGCGACGGTCAGCCCGCCGCCGAGCCCGGTCACCCCGAGCACCACGAGCGTCCCGACCGCGATCGGCAGCAGCCACACCGTCTCGAGGGTCAGCCCGCTCAGTGCGTCCACCGTCCCGCCGACGCGCTTCTTCACCAGGCCGTACAGCCCGAACGAGAACGCGAGCACGAGCGAGATCCAGGGCACGTGCCCGTAGCCGATCGCGATGACGACGACCGCGACGACGCTGATGCCGACCGCGGTCCACTGCGCCGCACGCAGGCGTTCCCGCAGCACGACGACGCCGAGGGCGATCGTGACGAGCGGGTTGATGAAGTAGCCGAGCGCGGCCTCGACCGTGTGCCCGGTCGTCGTGGCCGCGACGTACACCGTCCAGTTCACCAGGATGAGCACCGCGGCGAGCCCCATCACGAGCATCACGCGACGCCGGGCGAGCAGGGAGCGGGTGCGCAGCCACGAGCGGGTGACCGCGATGGCGACGACGCAGAACAGCAGCCCGAAGACGATCCGCCAGGCGACGATCTCGAACGCGCCGGCCGGGGCCATCGCCGCGAACAGCAGCGGCATGAGCCCCCAGAGCCCGTACGCGACGATCGCCTGCACGACCCCGACGGTCGCCTCGCTGCGGGCCGGTCGGGCGGACGTCGGTTCACTCACGGAACCATCCTAGGAAGCCGGACCGACGCGGCGGACGGGCACCGCGCCTCCCGGCCGACGAGCCCCGGGACGCGACGCGACGCGGCGGACCGGCACCGCGCCTCCCGGCCGACCAGCGCCCGCGCCGCGACCGGCACTCGACCCGCGTGCGCCCCCGGGAACGCGAGAACGCCCCGCCGGCCGGAGCCGAGCGGGGCGTTCGTCAGGTGCTGGGTGTCAGCGCTCGATGACCGCGAGCACGTCGCGAGCCGAGAGGACCAGCAGGTCCTCGCCCGAGTACTTGACCTCGGTGCCGCCGTACTTCGAGTAGATGACCTTGTCGCCGACGGCGACGTCGAGCGGGATGCGGTTGCCGTTGTCGTCGATGCGACCCGGTCCGACGGCGACGACCTCGCCCTCCTGGGGCTTCTCCTTCGCGGTGTCCGGGATGACCAGACCGGAAGCGGTGGTCTGCTCCGCCTCGACCTGGCGGATGACGATGCGATCCTCGAGCGGCTTGATGGTGACGGCCACGGTGACCTCTTCTTTCTCGGTACTGACTCGGTACAGATGGGAACCGGGTTGGCACTACGCACAGGAGAGTGCCAACGCCAACTCTAGGGGCTGCCTGGCACTCGGTCAATCCGAGTGCCAGCACGTGTCGGGCCGTCCGGCGACCTGCGAGGATCGTCGGGTGGACGCCGCCGAACTCGCACAGCTGCTGACCCCCGCGGGGATGGCCCTGCTCGACCGTACCCCGAGCGTCTCCGACGGGGGCGAGATCGTCCGGGTGGTCTCGAGGCTGCGCGCCGAGGGCCACGACCCGGCCCTCGTCGCCGGGGTGCTCACGCAGGCGAAGCTCCGGCAGAAGGCCCGCGGCAAGTTCGGCGACTTCGCCGCGCGCATGCTCTTCACCGAGGCCGGCCTCGAGCAGGCGACCCGGCTGCAGGTCGCCGCGCAGCACGCCGGCCGGTTCGCCGCTGCGGGGCTGACCCGCGTGGCCGACCTCGGCTGCGGGATCGGCGGCGACGCCATGGCGATGGCGGCGCTCGACCTCGACGTCACCGCGGTCGACCGCGACGAGGTCACCGCGGCCGTCGCGACGCACAACCTCGCGCCGTGGCCGAACGCCCGGGTCGAGCTCGGCGACGCCGCGGCGTTCGACACCGCGCGCGTCGACGGTGTCTGGATGGACCCCGCCCGGCGGACGGCCGGTCACGCGAACACGAAGCGCCTGGCCGACCCGGACGACTGGTCGCCCTCGCTCGACACCGTGTTCGCGACCGCGACGACCACCCCGACGGGCGTCAAGCTCGGACCGGGCATCGACCGCGACCTCGTGCCGGACACCGCCGAGGCGCAGTGGGTGTCGGTCGACCGCGAGGTCGTCGAGCTCGTCCTGTGGTTCGGCCCCCTCGCGCGCCCGGGCGTCCGCCGGGCCGCGACGGTCATCGGCGCGCACGGCGTCGCCGAGCTGACCGGGGCGGCGGACGCCGAGGACGAGCCCGTCGGGCCGATCGGCGACTACCTGTACGAGCCGGACGGCGCCGTCATCCGCGCACGGCTCATCGGGGACCTGGCGCGCTCGATCGACGGCCGGATGCTGTCCGACGGCATCGCGTACGTCACGTCCGACCGGGCCGTGTCGACGCCCTTCGCGCAGGGGTTCCGGGTCCTCGACACGATGCCGCTCGACGTCAAGAAGCTGTCCGCGCGGCTCGCCGCCGACGACGTCGGCACGGTCGAGGTGAAGAAGCGCGGGGTCGACGTCGACCCGGCGCAGTTCCGGAAGCGGTTGCGGCTGCGCGGCCGGCGGTCGGTCACGCTCGTGCTCACCCGTCTGGAGGGACGGCACACCGCGGTCCTGTGCGAGCGCCTGGGCGACGTGGCGGCCTGAGCGCGGGGCGCCGTCGGCCCCCGGGGCGAGCCGGGCCGGACGGGTGCGTGGTCGCGCTGGGCTGCGCGCTGCGCGCTGCGCGCCAGTGCCGTGCGCCGGGGGCCGTGCGCCAGCGCCGGGGGCCATTCGCCGTGCGCTGTGCGCCGTGCGCGGGCGGACGCGGCGCCCCCGACGACGAGAGCACCCCGCGGGTCCCGCGGTGTGCTCTCGTCGTGGCTGCTGTGGTCGGCTCAGCCGATGAAGGCGCCCGAGTCGTAGTCGTAGCCGTACGGGTCGGAGTTCCCCGCCGTGATCCCGACGATGATGACGATCCCCACGATGAGCACGTACAGGCCGGTGAGGACCCAGCCACCGATGATGCCGGCGAGCGCGAGCCCCCGGCCAGCCTCACCGGTCTGCTTGATCTTGCCGAGGGCGATGTGCCCCATGATCGCGCCGGCCGGGCTGGTCAGGATGACGAGCGGCCAGATGATGATGCCGGCGTAGGCGAACACGATCGACAGGATCGCGAGCGTGTTCGTCTTCGGACGCTGGGCGTACGGCTGGTAGCCCGTCGAGGCGTACGGCGCCGCGTACGGGTTCGCCGACTGCTGCGCGTACGGGTTCTGCCCGTACGCGTTCGACGGCTGCTGCCCGTACGGGTTCGACGGCTGCTGGCCGGAGGGGTTCTGGGACGCGTACGGGGACTGGCCCGCCGCGGGCGCCTGGCCCGGCTGCTGCGACGGCGCGGCGTAGGGGTTCTGCCCCTGCGGCGCGCCGTACGGGTTCTGCTGCTGGCCGGGCGCCTGGTGCCCTGCCCCCGGGTACTGCTGCTGCGAGGGCGCGGCGTACGGGTTCTGCTGCTGGCCGGGCTGGCCCTGGTGCTGGCCGGCGGCCTGCTGACCGGTGCCCGGGTACTGCTGCTGCTGCTGCTGGGCACCGTACGGCTCGTGCGACGACTGCTGCCCCCCGGCACCCTGTGCCGACGATCCCTGGCCGGACTCCGCCCACGGGTCCGCGCTGCCGGGCGTCGTCGCACCGTGTGACTGCGCGCCCTGCTGTGCGTCGTCGGAGCCCCGCTGCTCGCCCGGCTTCGGCCACTGGTTCTGATCGGACACCGTTCCACCCCTCTCGACGCCCCGGTCGGTCGGCGCCTCACTGGATCCTCCCACAGACCGTCCCACCCGGTGCTGGAGGGGCGGCCCGGTCAGACCTGGACGGTCGTCACCGGCAGGGTCGAGTCGGCCGCGAGCCCGAGGTCGCTCGGCGCGTGCCCCTCGGCGACCAGGCGTGCGCCCACCGCGGCGATCATCGCGCCGTTGTCGGTGCACAGGTCGAACGGCGGGATCCGCAGCGCGACCCCGGCGGCGGCGCAGCGTTCCTCGGCCACGGCCCGGAGCCGCGCGTTCGCGACCACGCCGCCGCCGAGCAGCAGCCGGTCCACGCCGGTGTCCCGGCACGCGGCGAGCGCCTTCGTCAGGAGCACGTCGACCACGGCCTCGCGGAAGCTCGCGGCGACGTCGGCGACCGGGACCTCGCGGCCCTCGTCGCGGCACTTCTCCACCCAGCGCGCCACGGCCGTCTTGAGCCCCGAGAACGAGAAGTCGTAGCGGTGCGCGGCCATGTCCTTCGGCAGGGTCAGCCCGCGGGGGAACCGGATCGCCGTCGGGTCGCCCTCGGCCGCCGCACGGTCGATCTGCGGGCCGCCGGGGTACGGCAGGCCGAGGAGCCGCGCGACCTTGTCGAACGCCTCGCCCGCGGCGTCGTCGATCGTCTCGCCGAGGAGCTCGACGTCGCCGACCAGGTCGCGCACGAGCAGCAGCGAGGTGTGCCCGCCGGACACGAGGAGCGCCACCGTCGGCAGCTCGATCGCGGAACCGTCGGCGCGCAGGACGTCCGCACCCACGTGCCCGACGAGGTGGTTCACGCCGTACAGCGGCTTCCCCGTCGCGACCGCGAGGGCCTTCGCCGCTCCGACGCCGACCATGAGGGCGCCCGCGAGGCCCGGGCCCGCGGTGACCGCGACCGCGTCGAGTTCGTCGAGCGTCACGCCCGCGCGGTCGAGCGCCTCGTGCAGGGTGGGCGTCATCGCCTCGAGGTGCGCCCTGGCGGCGACCTCGGGCACGACACCGCCGTACCGGGCGTGCTCGTCCATGCTCGACGCGATGACGTTGGCGAGCAGCGTGGTCCCGCGGACGATCCCCACGCCGGTCTCGTCACAGCTCGTCTCGATGCCCAGCACCAGGGGTTCAGCCGCGCTCATCGAGGGTCTCCTGTCCGACGGGTCCGACGGTCGACGTGGTGGGAGCGGCGGCGGGCAGTTCCGCGCGCATCACCCAGGCGTCGACGCCGTCGGGTTGGTAGTAGCGGGGGCGCACGGCGATCCGTTCGAAGCCGGCCGCCGTGTACATGGCCTGGGCCACGGGGTTGTCGGCGCGGACCTCGAGGAACACCTCGTGCACGCCGCGACGCCGTGCCTCGTCGAGCAGCTCCGTGAAGAGCGCCTTCCCGACGCCCCTCCCCCGCTGCTCGGCCGCGACGGCGATGGTCTGCACGTCGGCGACGGGGTTCCCCGCGAGCGAGGACAGGCCGCCGTAGCCGACGATCGACGGAGCCCCGTCGTCGGTGGTCTCCACGACGACGTAGTACCCGTGCGGGGACCACAGCTCACCGGACATCTGCGATGCCGACCACGCGTCCGTCGGGAACGAGACCCGCTCGAGCCACATCACGTCGTCGAGGTCCTGCGGCACCGCCCGGCGCATCCGCAGCCCGTCGGGCAGGGACGGTGCGCTCACCGGACCACCCGCTTCGGGGCCCCCGGCATCGTCACGTCGGGGTCGCGCAGGTACAGCGGGCTGTCGTCGGCGAAGGGCGCGCCGGAGGCGAGCCGGTCCGCGGCGAGCGCCCCGAGCCTCCAGGCCGGGATGGTCGCGACGGTCACGCGGTCCCAGCCCACCGCATCCGGACGGGAGGCGCGGATCGCCTCGTCCAGGTCGGCGGGCCTGGCGAGTCCCGGCCCCGCGACGCGCGTGCCGGTCCGGTCGTAGGCGCTCCAGTAGACCTCGCGCCGGCGCGCGTCCGTCAGGACGACGAACGGCCCGTCCTGCTCCTCGTCGGCCGCGACCGCGTCGTGGCTGACGAGCGGGAGGACGGGGACGCCGCGTGCCGCGGCGAAGGTGCGCGCGGCGGCGATGCCGACGCGCAGGCCGGTGAAGGGCCCGGGCCCCATGCCGGCGACCACGCCGGTGACGTCGGCACCGGTGATGCCGGCCTCGGCGAGGACCTCGGCGAGGAACGGGCCGACGACCTCGGCGTGCCGGCGGGAGTCGTCGGTGCTGCGCTCGGCGACCGCGCGGCCGGAGGCGGGGTCGACGACGGCGACCGAGGTGCCGGCGGACGTGTCGATGGCGAGGAGCACGCGTCCATCGTAGGCGCGTCGGAACGCGCGGGATCTTTCCCCCTTGCCCCGTGAACTGATGTTCAGTACGTTGCACATCAGACACCTCGATGGAAGGAGACTCATGAAGAACGTGAAGCCTGCCACCGCAGCGACACTCACCGCGATCATCGCCGCGACGGTCCTCGTGCCGACAGCGGGTGCTTCCGCTCAGACCGGACCCTCGACTCCGGCGATGCAGCATGCCGCGACGAGCCCGACCCTGAACGGCACTGGCGAAGGACAGGATCCCCGTGGCGTCGGCGGAGTGGCGAAGGCCCTCTACGCGGGTTTCAAGGCGGCAACTTCCCCACGCGACGCGGCGAAGGTCCTCTCGTGGGCGAGCGTCGTGGGGCGGTCATCGTTGCCGAACGGCGAGACGGCCGACCTCGAAGCCGACTACTTCGACCGCTGACCCGGGGTGGCGCTCTGTGTGCGGAGCGCCACCCCCGCCGGAGGAATCATGAAGAGACGGATGCTCTGTGCAGCCTCTGCCGTGGTCGTCAGCAGCTACACGCTGCTCGCCCTCGTCCTCGCGGGCCCGGTCACTCCGATCAGTTTCGCGCTCGCGCCCATCGCACATCGCATCGAACCCTGGTTCTCGCAGAGCTGGCAGCTCTTCGCCCCCGATCCGATCAGCGAGGAGCGAGGAGTCCTCGCCCGGCTCGCCTGCCGACGCGGAAACACCGAGTTCACCGACATCACGACCCCGGCGATCGTCAGGTCCAACTCGAGAAGGGTCTTCCCGTCGAGGGAGAGCCGGATCGTGAGCAACCTCCTCGTCCAACGGTTCATGCAAGACCCCGTCAGCCAACGCCTCGCGGAGAAGGACATCGATCGCCCGCGCGAGCTCACCGAGGTGGCCCGCAAGGCGGAACGGGACGCCGAACAGACATTGGCCCGCTACGCCGCACACCGGGTGGGTTGCGCCGACGGTTCGCAGGCCTCGGCGGCCCAGTTCCGGTACGTGTTCCACCGGTTCCCTGGCTGGTCCAGACGGACTGCGGAGGACGACCAGGAGAACACGCGCGTGGAGGAATCCGGATGGGTCGTGCTGCAGTGACCGCGATCGTCGATCGCATTGTCCGTTGGTTGAGTGACCGACCGCATTCGCCCACTGCGGTTTGTCTCCTCAGGGCCACGGTCGGTCTCGTCTCCGTGGCGTTCTACGTCACGGGATACGCTGAGCGGCGCTTCTTGTTCGGACCGGACGGCCTGTACGGCGCGGACATGACACGTGCCATCCTCGCCGAACGCGGCGCAGTCAGCCTGTACATGGTGAGCGATTCCCCAGCCTGGTTCGAGGCCGTCTTCCACACAGGTCTTGCGCTCGCCGTCCTGGTCACGGTCGGCGTCGGTGGTCGCGTCTTGCTCGGATTGCACGGCGCCTTCATCTGGTCGTTGTACATGACGAATCCCACGCTCATGGACGGCGGAGACAACCTCGTCGTCCTGGTGATCCCCTTCCTCCTGCTCACCAGGTGCTACGACCGGATCGCGGTGCCATCGAAGCCGAGGCGCGGCGCGCCCACGATCGGGACATCCGTCGCCCACAACACCGGGCTGCTCCTCATCGCCGCGCAGGTCTGCATCGTCTACCTCCTCGCCGGTCTCTACAAGGTCCAGGGCCAGCTGTGGCAAGACGGCACAGCGCTGTACTACATCCTCCGAGTCCCAGAGTTCTTCTGGCCGGAGGTCACTCCGCTCCTCTTCCACTTCGGTTGGGCCCTCGTCGTTGCCGCTTACGCGACCGTGCTGGTGTCCGTCTTCTTCCCCGCTTTCGTACTGTTCCGGGCCGGGCGGCCGATCGCCGTCTCCGCGATGGTCGTGTTCCATGCCGGGATAGCGCTGCTCATGAACCTCACGTCGTTCGCACTCGTGATGATCGCCCTCGACCTCGTCTTCGTCGATGCACATGCCGAGCGGATGGCCCGCCGGGCCGGGCTGGTGGTTCGAACAGCCACGCGCGCGGTCACGCGGACGATCAGGAAGGTGCACCGTGAACCTGTTCCGTCGTTCGAGGAATGACACAGGGGCCTGGATCGCCGGCAAGGTGGACGCGACCGGTCATCTGGAGATGCTGCGCGACCACGTCGAGCCGTACGCTCCCGAGCGCCTGGTCGAGTGGGGCAGCATCACGAAGGCGGTCACGGCGACCGCCGTGCGGATCGCTGTCGACCGGGGTCTGATCGAGGACGGCCACGAGGTCGTTCGGGTGGTCCCCCGACTGACGGGAGCGCACTTCTCCGTCGACGAGGTTCTCCGTCATCGTTCGGGCCTGCCTCGCATGGCCCACCCGATCAGAGCGTTCTTCCAGCGCGACCCGTACGCCGACGTGGTCGGACGCCGCCTCGACCCGGCGGTCGTGACGCCGTTGCTCCGCCGAGGCGACCTCCTCTACTCCAACCTCGGGTACGCCGTCCTCGGCGAGGTCCTCGACGAGGTGACCGGCGACTGGTGGGCGTGGGCCACCGACGAAGTCCTCCGCCCAGCGGGAGTCAAGACCGCGGTACTCCACCCTCCGCCGAGGGATCGCGTGCTGCCGCGGGACCGCGGCGGCCGCGCACTCACGCCATGGTCCGTCGGTGCGGGACCGTACGCCGCAGCCGGCGGTGTCTGGTCGACGTTCGACGACCTGTGCTCGTTCCTCAGCACCGCGTTGCTGACCTCGGGGACGCCGCCCGGCTGGCAACGAGCGCCGGGAGCCGACGTGATCAACGGCGCGACCCGCCACAGCCGAGCGTGCGCGATCAGACCGCTCGACGGGACTCAAGTCGTGGTCGCTCATGGCCTCGGTCTCGGTACGCGGCTGGAGCGGATGACGGTGGAACTCCTGAAGGAGATGCGCTCCGGAGGCACGCACCGTCCCTGAACCGCGGGCGTCCTCGTGGCGATGACGAGCGGACGTCCCCCGGAGTGGGGTACGTCACGGTGCTGTCGAGAACGGCGTGTCGACCGACAAGCCACCCTGCGGGCCGTCGGGTCGGCCCGCAGGGTGCGGTGATCCACGGAAGGCCCGCACCCAGGAAGGGTCCGTCATGCGCAACCGTACCGTCCGGGTGGTCCTCACCACCGCCCTCCTCGCCTCGGCGCTCGTCGCCGCTCCCCTCGCCCAGGCGCCCGACCACGCGGAGGCGGCCACGCCGCCGAAGCGCGCCGGCACGTTCGTCCAGACGTTCCGCGAGGACTTCACCACCCCGGCGGCGGCGAACGGCCGGTTCGCTGCGCGGTACCAGGACTCCTGGCAGCCCTACCCCGACGGCATGGGCGACGGGAAGTACTGGTCCGGCTCGCAGGTGAGCGCGCACGACGGCGTGCTCGACGTCACGCTGAGCGGGTCGCGCGGTGCCGCCGGCACGTTCGGCACGAAGCGCGGAGCCTGGTCGAACGTCGGCGGCTCGTTCAGCGTGCGGGCGAAGGCGGTCGGCGCGGACGGGAACGGCGCGGCGTTCATCCTGTGGCCGACGTCGAACGTCTGGTCCGAGGGCGAGCTCGACTTCCCCGAGGGCGACTTCGACGCGGAGCCGTGGGCCCACCACCACTCGATGACCCCGGGCAACGAGGTCCAGGCCGTCAGCGCCGGCACCGGCGTCTCGTGGCGGCAGTGGCACACCTACACGATCCAGTGGATCCCGGGGAAGAGCGTCACGTACCTCGTCGACGGTCGGGTGCTGCAGACCGTGACCCGCGACGTGCCGACGACGCCGCACCGCTTCATGTTCCAGACCGGGAACTGGGGCAAGGCGGGGCACCTCACCATCGACTGGGTGTCGATGTCGGCCTACCGCCCCTAGGCGCCGACGCGGCACCGGTCCCCGGCGCCCGGGGTCATGCCCCGGGCGCCGGGGGCACGGCGGTCAGAGCGTGGTGTCCGCCCACCGGGCACCGGTCGCGGTGACGACCACGCGACGCGGCTCGTCGGGCACGTCGTCCGGGTCGGTGGCCTCGGCCTCGGGTCCGTCGTGGCCGGCCGGGGCCGCTCCGCCGGTGGCCCGGGTGATCTCGATTTCGAGCACCGCGTCCGAGACGCCGTCGACGAAGCCGCGCCCCCACTCGACCACGACGATCGAGCCGTCCCAGTCGAGGTCGAGGTCGTCGAGCTCGAGCGGGTCGGACAGTCGGTAGGCGTCCACGTGCACCAGGTCCGGGCCGGCCGTCGTCGGGTGGGTCCGGGCGAGCACGAACGTCGGGCTCGACACCTGGCCACGAGCGCCGAGTGCGGCGCCGAGGCCGCGCGTGAGGGTGGTCTTGCCCGCCCCGAGCGGTCCGGTCAGGACGACCAGGTCGCCGGCCCGGAGCACCGCGGCGAGCCGGGCACCGAGCGCGGTCGTCTCGTCGGTCGTCGAGACCGTGGTGTCGAGCAGGACGCGGGCAGCACCGTCGACGGCGGCGTCCTGCACGCCGTCGTCCGCGCGCTCGTCGGTCACGGCTGCTCCCCCCGCAGCCACGAGCCGACCCGGCCCTCGACCTCGTGACCCTCGTACTCGCGCGGCACCCGGGCACCGATGCGGCAGGTGATCTCCTCACCGATGGTGCCGAGCGCCTCGCCCCACTCGATGACGGTCATCTCGTCGTGCTCCCCCGTGCCGAAGAGCACGACGGTGTCCCCGACGCGCACGTCGTCGTCGCCGACGTCGACGAGGAACTGGTCCATCGCGACGCGACCGGCGACCGGGTACCGGCGGCCGGCGATCGTCACCTCGACCCGCCCCTGGGCGCGACGCGGCACCCCGTCGGCGTACCCGACCGGGACGAGCGCCAGCGTGGTCTCCCGCGCGGTGCGG
Source organism: Curtobacterium sp. MCBA15_004 (assembly GCF_001865055.2). Lineage (NCBI taxonomy): Bacteria > Bacillati > Actinomycetota > Actinomycetes > Micrococcales > Microbacteriaceae > Curtobacterium > Curtobacterium sp. MCBA15_004. Next base: position 3,389,414 of record NZ_CP126266.1, read on the forward strand.
TAGGTGTAGTCGTAGGAGACGCCGGTGTCGACCGGGACGCGCTTGGTCTTCGCGACCGAGGCCGTCAGGGTCATCACCGGCTCGAGCCCGAGGTCGGCCGCCGAGACGCCGTCCGCGCCGGGGATGCCGAACAGGTTCGCCCCCATCCGGACCATGTCCTTGCGGAACTCCTTGCGCTCGAGCCCGGCCAGGGACGCGGCGACGTGCTCGAACGGCACGTCGAGCCCGAGGTCCTCGGCCTGTGCGACCGCGGCGTCGAAGACCGCGACGGCCGCGCTGTCGTCGTCGTCCGACGACTCGGCGAGGTGCGTGTACGCGGCGACGACCTCGATGCGACCGGCACGCTGCGCGTCGACGGCGAGCGCGACGAGCGCGGGCCAGGCGTCCGGGGTCGCACCGTCGCGGTGCAGGCCGGAGTCGACCCCGAGGTGGACCCGGGCCGGACGCTGGTCGACGGCGTCGACGACCCGCTGGAGCTCGGCCGCGTTCGAGACGCCGAGGTCCACCGCGGAGTCGATCGCGTCGCGGAAGTCGAGTGCGGGGTCGTGCTGCCACGTGAACAGGTGGACGTCCTCGCCGACGCCGATCGCGCGCAGGCGCAGCGCGTCGGGGACCGTGAGCACGCCGATCCACCGGACACCGGCGTCGACGGCCGCGAGGGCGATCGGTTCGAGGCCGTGCCCGTAGGCGTCGGCCTTCATGATCGCCATCACCTCGACCGGCTCCATCCAGCCCCGGACCAGGTCGAGGTTCGAGCGGTAGGCGTCGAGGTCGATCCGGGCCCGTCGCAGCGGCGCGTTCACGTCGTCCTCCGTTCGACGCTGCGGCCGACCCGGGCGACCACCTCGTAGTTGATGGTGCCGATCGCGGTGGCCCACTCCTCGACCGCCGGGTCGCCGTCAGCCGGGTCGCCCCAGAGCACGACCTCGTCGCCGACCTGCACGTCCGCGTCGCCGATGTCGATGTGCATGGCGTTCATGGCCACGCGACCCACGACCGGGAACCGACGGTCACCGATGCGCACCGAGACGTGGTTGCCGAAGTCGCGGTCGAACCCGTCCGAGTAGCCGAGGCCGATCACCGCGAGGCGGGTGTCGGTCGCCGCCCGCCAGGTGTAGCCGTAGCTCACCCCGTCGCCCGCCGGCACCGGGACCGTCCGGAGCACCGCGGCGGTCACGCGCATGGCGGGGCGCAGGCCGAGGTCGGCCGAGGTCCGGTCGGCGAAGGGGCTCAGGCCGTACAGCGCGAGACCGACCCGGGCGGCGTCGTGCCGGGTCTCGGGGACGGCGATGCCCGCGGCACTCGCGGCCAGGTGCACCACGTCCGGGACGACACCGTTGGCCGCGAGTCCGTCGAGCGCGCGCCGCAGGGCGGCGTCCTGGTCGAGGTCGTCGGCGCGTGACGCGTTCGACAGGTGCGACATGAGTCCCTCGACCCGTGTCCGCCCGCCCTGCTGCCGGATCCGTCCCGCCACCGCGAAGAGCTCGGCCCACTCGGACTCGACCGCACCGTTCCGGCTCAGCCCGGTGTCGACGCACAGGTGCACGGCGGGGACCTCGGAGTCGGCTGCGGCGGCGAGCTGCTCGACGCTCGACACCGCGGGGGTGACGTCGTACTGTGCCGCGCGCCGGAAGTCCTCGTCGGGGGCGTGCAACCACGCGAGGATCCGCACGTGCCGGTCGACCCCGGCCTGGCGGAGCGCGATGCCCTCGTCGAGGTCGGCGACGCCGAGCCACTCCGCGCCCGCGTCGACGAAGGCCCGCGCGGCGTCGAGGGCCCCGTGGCCGTAGCCGTTCGCCTTGACGACCGCGATGACCCCCGCCGGTGCGACCCGGTCGGCGACGGTCGCGTAGTTGGCGATGAGCGCCTCGCGGGAGACCGTGATGCCCGTGTACGCGCTCATGCGCCCTTCCCTTCGATGACGACGAACGCCGTCGCGATCCCGCCGTCGTGCGAGAGCGACAGGTGCACCGATGCGACGCCCCGGTCGTCCGCGACGCGCTGGGCGCCCTCGTGCAGGGTGAGCGACGGGTTCCGCTGGTCGTCCGCGACGACCTCGAGCTCCTGCCAGCTCAGCCCCGCGCTCGACCCGAAGGCCTTGATGAGCGCTTCCTTGGCGGCGAACCGCGCGGCCAGCGAGGTCACCGACCGGGGTTCACCGTCGCGCAGCAGTTCGGCCGGGGTGAACAGCCGCGCCCGGAGCGCGGGGGTGCGGTCGAGCACGCTCCGGAACCGCTCCGTGTCGACGACGTCGACCCCGATGCCGATGATCACCGCGACTACTCGACGGTGACCGACTTCGCGAGGTTCCGCGGCTGGTCGACGTCGAGCCCCTTGGCAGCGGCGAGCTCCATGCCGAACATGTGCAGCGGCGCCACGGCGAGCAGCGGCTCGAACAGCGGCGTCGCGAGCGGGATGCGCAGGACCTCGTCGGCGAAGGGCAGCACCGCGGCGTCGCCTTCCTCGGCGATCGCGATCACCCGGGCACCGCGGGCGCGGATCTCCTGGATGTTCGAGACGACCTTGGGGTGCAGCGAGCGCGGGTCGCGCGGCGACGGCACGATGACGAAGACGATCTGGCCGGGCTCGATCAGGGCGATCGGCCCGTGCTTGAGCTCGCCCGCAGCGAAGCCCTCGGCGTGGATGTACGCGAGCTCCTTGAGCTTGAGCGCACCCTCGAGCGCGATCGGGTAGCCGACGTGGCGACCGAGGAACAGCACGCTGCGGGTGTCCGCCATCCACTTCGCCAGCTCGGCGACCCCGGACGCGTCGTCGATGGTCTGCTGGAGCTTCGGCGCGAGGCCCTCGAGCTCGGCGACCTGCTCGGCGATCTCCTCGGTGGTGAGCGTCCCGCGCAGGGTCGCGAGGTGCAGCCCGAGCAGGTACAGCGCGACGCCCTGGGCGATGAAGGCCTTGGTCGACGCGACCGCGACCTCGGGACCGGCGTGCGTGTAGATCACGGCGTCGGACTCGCGCGGGATGGTCGCGCCCTGGGTGTTGCAGATCGAGAGCACCTGGGCGCCCTGCTCGCGGGCGTACTTGACGGCCATGAGCGTGTCCATGGTCTCGCCGGACTGGCTGATCGAGACCACGAGCGTGCGCCCGTCGAGCACGGGGCTGCGGTACCGGAACTCGTGCGCGAGCTCGACCTCGACCGGGATGCGGGCCCACTGCTCGATCGCGTACTTGCCGAGGATGCCGGCGTAGGCCGCGGTCCCGCAGGCGATGACGATGACGCGGTCCACCTGCTGCAGGCGGTCGGCGATCGGGTCGAGGTCGGTGAGGGTCACGGCGCCGTCGTGGACGCGGCCGAGCACGGTCTTGGCGACGGCCTCGGGCTCCTCGCTGATCTCCTTCGCCATGAACGAGCTCCAGCCGCCCTTGTCGGCGGCGCTGGCGTCCCAGGTGACCTCGAACTCGACGGGCGTCGCCGGGGAGCCGTCGAAGCCGATGACCTCGACCCCACCGGGCCGGATCGTGGCGATCTCGTCCTGGCCGATCGCGAGCGCGCGCTGCGTGTACGCGACGAACGCGGCCACGTCGGAGCCCATGAAGTTCTCGCCGTCGCCGAGGCCGACCACGAGCGGGGAGTTGCGGCGGGCACCGACGACGACGCCCGGCTGCTCGGCGTGCACGACGAGGAGCGTGAAGGCGCCCTCGAGTCGCTGCACGACCTGCTGCATCGCGGTGGTCAGGTCGCCGGTCTCGCGGAACGCCCGGCCGACCAGGTGTGCCGCGACCTCGGTGTCGGTCTCGCTGCTGAAGGTCACGCCCTCGGCGAGGAGTTCGTCCTTCAGCGGCGCGAAGTTCTCGATGATGCCGTTGTGGATGAGGGCGAGCTTGCCGCCGTCGGCCAGGTGCGGGTGCGCGTTGCCGTCGGTGGGGCCGCCGTGCGTCGCCCAGCGGGTGTGGCCGATGCCCGTTCCGCCGTCGGCGATCGGGTGCTCGGCCAGGTCGTCGACCAGGGCCTGGAGCTTGCCGGCCTTCTTCGCCGAGGCGAGCTCGTGCCCGCCGTCGACGACGGCGATGCCCGCCGAGTCGTAGCCCCGGTACTCGAGCCGCCGCAGCCCACCGAGGAGGACCTCCTGGCTGCTCTTGTCACCGACGTAACCCACGATTCCACACATGCCGACGATCCTACGGTGTGTCCGGCCGCCCACCCTGCGGAGCACGGGTACCGGGGATAACGTTTGGACCATGGGCCGCTTCGACGACATCGCGATCACCACACTGCAGGGCGAGCAGACCACCTTCGGACAGTTCTCCGACCGGGCGGTGCTCGTCGTGAACGTCGCCTCGCGCTGCGGGCTGGCACCCCAGTACGAGCAGCTCGAGGCGCTCCAGGAGACCTACGGCCCGCGGGGCTTCACGGTGCTCGGCTTCCCGAGCAACCAGTTCCTGCAGGAGCTCGGCTCGTCCGAGGCGATCGAGGAGTACTGCTCCACCACGTGGGGCGTGACCTTCCCGATGTCCGAGAAGGTCAAGGTCAACGGCAAGGGTGCCCACCCGCTCTACCAGGCCCTCAAGGAGACCCCGGACGCCTCCGGCAAGGCCGGCCGCGTCGCGTGGAACTTCGAGAAGTTCCTCGTCGCCCCCGACGGCACCGTCACCCGCTTCCGTCCGACGACGAAGCCCGACGCCCCCGAGGTCGTCGCCGCCATCGAGGCGGCGCTCCCCGCCTGAGCCGACCGGGCCGGTCCGGCACGCGCCGGTGCCGGCAGCACCGGTCCGGCACGCGCCGGTCCGTGCAGCACCGGTCCGTGCAGCGCCGGTCCGTCGGATGGCGCGCGGACGCGCGCGCGGCACCGGACGGGAGGCGCGGGGCACGTGAGCCGGTCGGCGCACGTGCCCCGCGCCTCCCGTCTGTACGCTCGTGCCCATGCCGATCACGGAAGCCACCGTCGCGCACCCGACCCCGTTCGTGGAGATCCCGCGCGCGGAGTGGTCGCAGCTCGCGCCGAGGGAGCACCTGTCGCTCACCGAGACCGAGGTCGTGCAGCTGCGCGGCCTGGGCGACCGGCTCGACATGCAGGAGGTGCAGGAGGTCTACCTCCCGCTGTCCCGCCTGCTGACGCTGTACGCCGCCGGTGCCCGCGACCTGCACGCCGAGACGAGCCGGTTCCTCGGCGAACGCGCCGGGCGCACGCCGTTCGTCATCGGCGTCGCCGGGTCCGTGGCGGTCGGCAAGTCCACCGTCGCCCGCCTCCTCCGTGAGCTGACGAAGCGCTGGCCGGACACCCCGCGCGTCGAGCTCGTGACCACCGACGGCTTCCTGTACCCGAACGCCGAGCTCGAGCGTCGCGGGATCATGGACCGCAAGGGCTTCCCGGAGTCCTACGACCGACGGGCGCTGCTGCGGTTCGTCAGCCAGGTGAAGAGCGGCGCGACCGAGGTGCGGGCGCCGTACTACTCGCACCTGGTCTACGACATCGTCCCGGACGCCGAGATCGTGGTGCGGCAGCCCGACGTGCTCATCGTCGAGGGGCTCAACGTGCTCGCGCCGCCGGTGCACGGTCGTCTGGCGCTGTCCGACCTGTTCGACTTCACGATCTACGTCGACGCGAAGACGAAGGACATCGAGTCCTGGTACGTCGACCGCTTCCTGGCCCTGCAGCAGGAGGCGTTCGCGAGCCCGGACTCCTTCTTCCACCGGTTCGCGTCGTTGTCCCGCGAGGACGCGGTCGACACCGCGACGAAGGTGTGGCGGGCGATCAACGAGCCGAACCTGCTCGAGAACGTGCTGCCCACGCGCTCCCGGGCGACCCTCGTGCTCAAGAAGGGCGCGAACCACAAGGTGCACTCGGTGCTGCTCCGCAAGATCTAGCGGGGCGCGGGGCGCCGGGCGGCGCGGGGCGCGGGTCCGCGGCATGGCGCCGCCCAGCGCGACGTGCTCCCGCACAACGGAAAGCAGCTCGCACCACGTGATCACGTGGTGCGAGCTGCTTTCCGTTGTGCGAAGTTCGGCCCGGACGTCCGGGCCGGCAGCCAGCCGGGCCGGACGAGCCCGCCTGGCAGCGCCGCGCCGGCCCGCGCCCTACGCCGCCGCATCGAGCGTGAGCCGCTCGCGCACGACCGCCGCGAGCTCCTCGGCGACGCGCTGGGCCTCGTCCTGCGACGCCGCCTCGACCATCACGCGCACGACGGGCTCGGTGCCCGACGGCCGGAGCAGCACACGCCCGGCGTCCCCGAGCGCAACGGTGGCCGCGGTGACCGCGTCCTGCACGCCCTGGTCGTCGAGCCCGTGCCGGTCGACGCCCTTCACGTTGAGCAGCACCTGCGGGAACACGGTCATGCACGACGCGAGCTCCTGCAGGGTCTTGCCCGTGCGCGCCATCTCGGCCACCAGGTGCAGACCCGTGAGGACGCCGTCACCCGTGGTCGCGTAGTCGTTGAAGATGATGTGACCGGACTGCTCGCCACCGAGCGAGTAGCCGCCCTCGGTCATCCGCTCGAGCACGTAGCGGTCGCCGACACCGGTCTCGAGCACCGTGATGCCCGCGTCCGCCATGGCGCGCTTGAGCCCGAGGTTCGACATCACGGTCGCGACGAGCGTGTCGTCGACGAGCATGCCGCGCTCCTGCATCGACAGCGCGAGGATCGCCATGATCTGGTCGCCGTCGATCGCGTTGCCGGCGGCGTCCACCGCGAGGCACCGGTCGGCGTCGCCGTCGTGCGCGATGCCGACGTCCGCACCGGCCGCGAGCACCGCGGCGGCGAGGTTGTCGATGTGCGTCGACCCGACACCGTCGTTGATGTTCATGCCGTCCGGGTCGGCACCGATCAGGGTGACCCGGGCCCCGGCGTTGACGAACACCTCGGGCGAGACGCCCGCCGCGGCACCGTTCGCGCAGTCGAGCACGACGTGGATGCCGTCGAGCCGGTGCGGGAGCGTGCCGAGCAGGTGCACGACGTAGCGGTCCTCGGCGTCGGCGAACCGGGTGATCCGGCCGACGTCGGCGCCGGTGGGCGTCGGAGCGGACTGGTCGTGCATGGCCGCTTCGATGCGGTCCTCGACCTCGTCCGGGAGCTTGCGGCCGCCCGTGGCGAAGAACTTGATCCCGTTGTCGGGCGCCGGGTTGTGCGACGCGGAGATCATCACGCCGAAGTCGGCGTCGATGTCCGCGACGAGGAACGCGGCAGCGGGGGTGGGGATGACCCCGGCGTCGAGCACGTCGACGCCGGCGGAGGCGAGCCCGGCCGCGACCGCGGCACCGAGGAACTCGCCGGAGACGCGCGGGTCGCGCGCCAGGACCGCGCGGGGACGCGGTCGACCGGACGCCCGACGGGCGTCCGCATGGTGTCCGTGCGTGAGCACGGCCGCGCTGGCCTGGGCGAGACCCAGAGCCAGCGCGGCCGTCAGCTCGCCGTTGGCGAGTCCACGAACACCGTCGGTACCGAACAGACGCGGCATTGCGATCGGGTCCGTCGCGCGACTAGCGCTTCGAGAACTGCGACGCCTTGCGGGCCTTCTTGAGACCGGCCTTCTTGCGCTCGATGACGCGGGCGTCACGGGTGAGGAAGCCGGCCTTCTTGAGGGTGGCGCGGTTGTTCTCGCGGTCGATCTCGTTCAGCGCACGCGCGATGGCGAGGCGGAGCGCACCGGCCTGACCCGAGGGGCCACCACCCGTGATGCGGGCGACGACGTCGTAGGCACCGAGGAGCTCGAGCACCTTGAACGGGTCGTTGATCAGCTGCTGGTGCAGCTTGTTCGGGAAGTAGTCCTCGAGCGTGCGGCCGTTCACCACGAAGGTGCCGGAGCCCGGGACGAGGCGCACGCGGGCGATGGCCTCCTTGCGGCGCCCGACGGCACCGCCCGAGACGTTGAGGATCTGGCGGGGAGCGGCCTCCGAGGACGCCGGGGCGCTCTCGGTGGTGAAGCTCTCCGGGGTCTGGTCGAGGGAGTCAGCGATCTGAGCCATGAGTGTTGTCAGTCCTTGATGTCGTCGTGGCCGGAACTACTGTGCGACCTGGTCGAAGGTGTACGCCTTGGGCTGCTGCGCGGCGTGCGGGTGCTCGGGGCCGGCGTAGACCTTGAGCTTCTTGAGCTGCTCACGGCCGAGCGTGTTCTTCGGCAGCATGCCGCGGATCGCCTTCTCGACGGCGCGGGTGGGGTGCTTCTCGAGCATCTCCGGGTAGGAGGTCGCCGTGAGGCCGCCCGGGTAGCCCGAGTGACGGTAGTAGACCTTCTTGGCGAGCTTGGAGCCGGTGAGGGCGACCTTGTCCGCGTTCACGATGATGACGAAGTCACCCATGTCCATGTGCTGGGCGAAGGTGGCCTTGTGCTTGCCGCGCAGGAGCGCCGCGGCGTGGGTGGCGAGACGGCCGAGGACGACGTCGGCTGCGTCGATGACGATCCAGTCGTGCTGGACGTCTGCCGGCTTCGGGGAGAACGTACGAGTCACAGGAGTGCTGCTTTCGTGTCGAGGTGAGGAGTCCGTGAATCCCGCTCCGGTGGGTGTTCCGTGGACGACGTCCGCGGAACCGCCCGGTGGAGGGCTCATCTGACTGTCCGGCGCACGGGGCGCACAGACCAAGGTGAGAGCCTACCCGACGCGGCCCACCTTGTCGAACGCTCGCCACGACGGACGGGAGGCGCGGTGCCGGCCGGCACCGCGCCTCCCGTCCGTGGGACCCACCGGATCAGGCGGTGCGCACCTGCCGACGACGTCGTGCGACGAGCACCCCGGCCCCTGCGGTCAGCAGGAGCAGGGCCGCCGCGAGGCCGCCGCCGAGCTCGGCGCCGGTGAAGGCGAGCGTGCCCGTCGCGGGGTCGACGACCCGGATCGGCGTCCAGCCGACCAGCGAGCCGTCCGCCGCGGTCACGGCGAGGCGGTGCGCCCCGGCGGTCGTGCCGGCCGGGATCGTGACCCGGACGGTGCCGTCCGCGCGGACCGTGGCGGTCGCGAGGAGCACCGGGTCGGAGTACAGCCAGACCGCGATCCGCTCGCCGGCGCGGGCGGTGCCGACGCCGACCGTGATCGTCTCCCCGGCACGCACGGTCGCCGGGGCGGTCACGCCGCCGCGGACCGCGTCGGTCAGCGTCGGTGCGGACGGAGCGACCGGTGACGGTCCGGTGCCGGGACCGCTGCCTGCGCCCGTGCCCGTGCCGTTGCCGCCGGTTCCGGTTCCGGTTCCGGGCGTGCCGCCGGCGCCGGGCGTCCCGCTGCCGGAGGCCACGTCGAACCCGACGAGGATCGGGTCGTGGTCGCTCGCACGGTAGACGTCGTCGCGGTACAGGTCGGTGACGTTGTAGTCGTAGCGGCTGTACTCCAGACCGACCGACTCCACCGAGTTGATGTTCCAGATGTCCACGCCGGTGACGTCCGCGAGTGCCGCGGGTGAAGCGAGCACGTGGTCGAGCGACCCGCTCAGGCCGCCGAAGACGTACGACCACTCCGAGGCGTCGAGCGCCGGGCCGAGGTCGGTGTAGCCGGCCTCACGGAGGACGACCATCGGGTCCTCCTGGCTGTAGGCGTTGAAGTCACCGAGCATGAACACCCGGTCGGTGCCGTACTTCGCCTGCTCCGTGGTCGAGAACTCGGCGAGCGCCTTCGCCTGCGCCACGCGCGACGCGTTCGACGCCCCCTGTCCGTCGCCGGTGTCGGCGTCCGCACCCGAGCCGGACCCCTTCGACTTGAAGTGGTTCGCGATCACCAGGAAGTCGTCGTCCGCGGTGCCGCCGACCGGACGGAAGGCGTCGGCGACGGGCTGGCGGGCGTTCACGAAGGCGGGGTCGTCGAGGATCGTCGACTCCCCGACCGGCGCGACGCGGTCCTGCTTGTAGATCAGTGCGAGGCGGATGACGTCCTCGCTCGCGGGCAGCTTCGCGGGCGACTTCACGTACGCCCAGGTGTCCTGCCCGGTGGCGGCGTTGAGGGCGGCGACGAGCGTGCCCACCGCGGCGTCGCGGTCACGGCCGAAGCGGGCCGAGTTCTCGATCTCCTCGAGCGAGACGACGTCGGCGCCGAGGCCGTTGATCGCCCCGACGATCTTGACCTGCTGGCGGGCCAGGTCGTCGGCGTTCGCGGCACCGCGGGCGTCGCAGCCGCCGCGGACGGTCACGGGGTCGCCGTCACGGTCCGTGTAGTACGTGCAGCCGGTGAGCTGGTCGCCCGTGGTCGGGAAGTAGTTGAGCACGTTGAAGCCGGCGAGCTCGAGGTCGCCTCCGACCTGCGCGGGCGCCGCGGTGCGCACGTTCGAGAACGACGCCGGCAGGGTCGCCACCGGGGTCGCTCCCGTGATCGGCGACGTCGGCTGGAACTTCCACGTGTCGTTGCGGTAGTCGAGGACGACCGGCTTCGAGAAGGTCGCGGCGGCGCCGACCGTGACCGGGCCCTGGGTGAGCCAGGACACCGGGATCGACTGGTTCGCCGCACTGAGGAAGTTCGTGCTCGCGCCGTCGTCGAGCACCACCTTCCGTGCGGCGTTGTCCGCTGCGACCGCGGCGGCCTCGGCGCTGCCCGGTCGGGCGACCTCCGTCGGCTGGACCAGCCGCTTCGTCCCCGCGGCGAGCACGACCTCGCCGTACTGGTTCGTCGTGAAGGTGTCGGCGACCGTGTAGCTGCCCTGCGGTGCGAGGAGCATGCTCTCGAGCGACTCGCGCTGTGCGTCGGTGCGCGGGAACGCGAGCGTGGCCGGCACCGGCTGCGCGACGCCGGTCGCGGGGAGCCGCACCAGGTCGGCGGTCGACGCGACCGTGAGCTCGGTGAGGCCGTTGAACTCGGACACCTCGCCGGTCAGCCGGACGGCGTCGCCGATCGCGACGCTGCCGACCGTCGCGGCCGAGAACACGAACACGGCGTCGGACGCGGTGTGCGTGGTCAGGTCGAGCGCGCCGCCCGTGCCGGCCGTCTGGATCGTGTAGCCGTTCAGCCCGCCGGTCGGGTACACCGCCGTGACGACGCCCTCGGTGGTCACCCGCTTGCCCGCGTACGGCGACGCCGCCCCGGTGCCCTGCAGCTGCGCGACGGTGACCTGCTCGGCCGGTGTCGTCGGCGTACCGGGGTCCGGTGTGCCGGTGCCGGGCGTCCCGGTACCCGGCGTTCCGCCGCCGCTCGTCTGGCCCGCACTGTTCCGCGGCGTCGGCGTGGTCGTCTCGACGAAGTCCGCGCCGTTGTCGTCGGTGTCGGTCGTCCCCGTCCGGGTGAGGGCGTTCGGCACCGCGTTGGTACCGGTGACCGGGCGCACCGTGCGCTCGAAGGTGTTGGACGCGCCGTACCCGAGCAGGTCCACGACACCCGGGGTGCCGGTCGCGACGGCGCCGGCCGGCAACGTCAGCGGTGCGGTGCGGTCGGAGAGGGCGAGCGTCCCCGTGGTGCCGGACACGTTCAGCGAGACGGTGTCGTCGGGCGTCGGCAGGTCGGCGCCGACGGGCGTCGCACCACCGTTGCCCGGCATCGCGACGAGGAACGTCCCACCGGCGGGCACGGTCCCCTCGAGCGCGCCCGCGGTGAAGCTCCCGGTGCCGGCCGCGGGGCGGTACTGCAGCGACCACCCGGCCAGGGACACCGGTGACGCCGTGGGGTTCGCGATCTCGACGAACTTGCCGTTGTACGGGGCGTTCGCGCTGCCGCCCTTCAGGTACGCCTCGCCGATCACCAGACCGGTGCCGGCGGGGTCCGCCAGCGCGGACGAGACGGACACGAGCGGTGCCGCGACGAGCGTCGCTGCGACGGTGGCGCACAACACGGTGCGCCGGAGGGTCTTGGGCATGCTGACCTTCGGGAAGGGGAGGGGGACTCCAGCACGCTAGCCACCTGCGGGGGCGTTCAGGTTTCCGGCAGGTGAACGATCCGGTCCACCCCCGTGCAGGGCACGCCGGTCCGGTCCGCCCGGGCGCCCTCGGCGTCAGTGCGCGACCGGCACCCACTCCGAGCCGACCCGGTGCACCGCGGGCCCGTGCCCGGGCAGCACGATCTCCGGGATCGGCAGCGCCCGCGCCGACTCGAGCGCCGTCGCCCCGTCGGCGGTGAAGAACGGCGTGATCATCCGGGGCCGCGGCTGCCACGACGCCGGCTGCGTGTCGTGGTGGGTGACGACGGCGTCGCCCGTGACGATCGCACCCGCCGCGGGCAGCAGGTACGCCGTCGACCCGGCGGTGTGCCCGACCGCGGGGAACGGCGTGATCGCACGCCCCGCGAACGTGGCCGCGGTGAAGGCCGAGGCGCTCGGGACGGTGGTCGGACGGAGGGCGTCGGACCGGATCGCCCGGACCAGCCACCGCAGCACCCGCGGCGAGGCCAGGCGGCCACCGATCTCGGCGGGCGTCACCTGCTGCCGCTCGGGTCCCCGCACGTTGTCGAGCTCGTCCGCGTGCGCGAGGACCTGCACGTGCGGGTGTCGCTCGAGGATCCCCGGGATGCCGCCGACGTGGTCGACGTGCCCGTGGGTGACGTACACCCGGCGCAGGTCGGCGACGTCGTGGCCGGCCCAGCGGATCGTGTCGAGCACGAGCTCGCTGTCGGCGGGGTAGCCGGCGTCGACGAGCGCGACGCCGTCCTCCTCGGCGAGGACGACCCAGTTCGACACCGGCCCCTCGACGAAGACCACCCCGGGGGCGACGGAGACGACGGACCGGGGTTCGCGGGAGGTCATCCCCCGACGCTACCGCCGGCGGGCTCGTGCTCGGACCGGCGCGCGCGGGTCTGCGATGCCCGGGCGGCGAGGGCGTCGTCGTCGGGGTACCCGACCTCGGTGAGGGTGAGACCCTTCGCGGGCGCGATCGTGAAGGCGCTGGTCCGCTCCTGCGCGACGCGCAGCTCCTCGAGGCGGTCCGGGCCGAACCGACCCTGGCCGACCGCGATGGTCGCGCCGACCATCGCGCGCACCATGGAGTGGCAGAAGGCGTCGGCCTGGAGGCGCGCCACCAGCACGCCGTCCGGCTCGCGGTCCCAGCGGAACTCCTGGAGCGTCCGGATGGTCGTCGCGCCCTCGCGCGGCTTGCAGAACGTCGCGAAGTCGTGCAGCCCCAACAGCGTCAGCGCACCGCGCTCCATCGCCGCCGGGTCCAGACGCGCCGGGTGCCAGAGCGTGTGCCCACGACGACGGGGATCGCGGGGGGCGTCGGCGTCCGCGACCCGGTACTCGTAGCGCCGCCAGAGCGGGGAGAACCGGGCGTCGAACCCGTCCGGCGCGACCGAGGCCCGCGTGACGACGACGTCACCGTCCGGCCCTGCGATGCCGTTGATCCGCTTGACGAGTCCGTCCAGGCTGGTCCGCGGCGGGCCGTCGGGGGCCGACCGGCGCGGCCGGCTGAGCGCGCCCCACTGCTCCGCGGTGAGGTCGAGGTGCGCGACCTGTCCGGTGGCGTGCACGCCGGCGTCGGTGCGTCCGGCGACGGTGAGCAGCGGCGGTTCCCCCCAGCGGGTGAACACCGTGGCGAGCGCCGACTCGAGCGCTCCCTGCACGGTCCGCAGCCCGGGCTGCCGGGCCCAGCCCGAGAACGCCGCTCCGTCGTAGGCGACGTCCAGACGGAGCCGCACACCGCCCTGGTCGCCGGCCGTCTCGTCCACACGAGCGAGCGTACCGGGGCCGTGCCGCGCCTCCCGGCCGTCCCCGAGCAGCGCCGGACGGCCGCGCCGTGTCAGCGCGTGTCAGGACCGCGTCAGTGGCGCGTGAGCGCCCCTCGGCACGATCGACACCGACATCGACGAAAGGACCCAGCGATGACCAGCTCACCCCTCGCGGTCGAGGCGACCGGCCTCGTGAAGACCTTCGGGTCGAACCGTGCCGTCGACGGCGTCGACCTCCGTGTGGAGGCCGGGACCGTCTACGGCGTGCTCGGGCCGAACGGCGCCGGCAAGACGACCACCATCTCCATGCTCGCGACGCTGCTGCAGCCGGACGGCGGCGAGGCCCGCGTCTTCGGGCACGACGTCCGCCGCGAGCCGCAGACCGTGCGCTCCCTGATCGGCGTGACCGGGCAGTACGCCAGCGTCGACGAGACCCTCAGCGCGACCGAGAACCTCGTCATCTTCGCGCGGCTGCTCGGCCTGTCCCGCGGCGACGCGCGGCGCAAGGCGACCGAGCTGCTCGAGCGCTTCAGCCTGACCGAGGCCGCGTCCCGTCCGCTCAAGGCGTTCTCCGGGGGCATGCGTCGTCGGCTCGACCTGGCCGCGAGCCTCATCGCGCAGCCGCCGCTGATCTTCCTCGACGAGCCGACCACTGGTCTCGACCCGCGGACCCGCGCACAGATGTGGGACACGATCCGGGAGCTCGTCGCGACCGGCTCGACGGTCCTGCTCACCACGCAGTACCTCGACGAGGCCGACCAGCTCGCCGACCGCATCGCCGTGATCGACCACGGCCGCGTGGTCGCCGAGGGCACCGCCGACGAGCTGAAGTCCTCGGTCGGCACGTCCTCGCTGCAGCTCCGTCTGGCGGACGCCGACGCGGACGTCCTCGCGACGGCGGCGTCGCTCGTGGAGCGCGTGCTCGGCACCCCGGCGGTCGTCAGCCCCGAGGGAGCGCGACTGACCGCCCCGATGACGGCGCCGGACCGCGTCACCGACCTGCTCGTGTCGTTCCGCGACGCGGGCGTCTCCCTCGCCGAGATGAGCGTGCAGAAGCCGACGCTCGACGAGGTGTTCCTCACCATCACCGGCTCGCCGACGCCCGCGGACACCGCCGCGGACGACACCGCCGAGCGCACGCTCGAAGGGAGCCTCGCATGACCACGCTCACCCCCACCACGACCACCGCACCCCGGGTCACCCCGCGCCCCGGCGTCGGCTCGACCGGTCTGGGCGCGACCGTCCGCCAGTCGTTCACGATGGCGTACCGCGGGCTCGTGAAGATCCGCAGGACGCCCGAGCAGCTGTTCGACGTGACGCTCATGCCGATCGTCTTCACGGTGATGTTCACGTACATCTTCGGCGGCGCGATCTCCGGCGACGTCGGCAGCTACCTGCCCGTGATCATCCCCGGCATCCTCGTGCAGACCGCGATCACGTCGTCGGTCGTCACCGGCGTCCAGCTCCGCGAGGACATGGACAAGGGCGTGTTCGACCGCTTCCGGTCCCTGCCGATCGCGCGGATCGCCCCGCTCGCCGGGGCCCTGCTCGCCGACACCGTGCGGTACGCCATCGCGACGACGATCACCTTCGTGGTCGGCATCGTGATGGGGCTGCGGCCCGCCGGTGGCCTCGGCGCGGTCCTGCTCGCGGCGCTGCTGGTGATCGTGGTCGCGTGGGCGATCAGCTGGGTGTTCGCGTACTTCGGCGTGATCGCCCGCACCGCGTCGAGCGTCTCCGGCATCGCGAACCTCGTGCTGTTCCCGCTGACGTTCCTGTCGAACGCGTTCGTCCCGACGGACACGCTCCCCGCCTGGCTGCGCTGGTTCACCGAGGTCAACCCGGTCTCGCACCTCATCACGGCGGTGCGGGAGCTCGTGAACCACGGCACCGTCGGCGGCGACCTGTGGCTCAGCCTGCTCGGTGCCGCGGTGGTCGTCGCGGTGTTCGCTCCGCTGACGGTGCGGGCGTACATGCGGAAGGCCTGAGCGCCGGAAGGACCGGGCGGGCTCGGGCGGCGTCGGCCGCTCGAGCCCGCCCGTCCGTCCCGACCGCGGCCGACGGCCTGGGCACACCGCGTGCTCAGGCCGTCGGCGCGATGCGGACGCCCTCGAGGAGCGCACGGGTCCTGGTGACGACCCGTGCGCGCCCCCAGTCGTGCGCGAGCGGGTCGTGGTCGGCAGCCGAGGCGTCCGCCGCCTCGGCCTCGGCCGCGGCGAGCGCCCGCTCCCCCACGGCCGCCGCGAGGAGCGGACGGATCCGCGCGTGCGCGAGCACCGCGTAGTCCTGGCGCGTGCCGACCCGGGTCGCGAGGGCCCAGCAGCGGGCGGCCACGTCGGGCTGGCCGTCGCGGACGAGCGCGACGGCCAGCCCGAGCAGCGCCGTCCCGACGACCGGCAGGTCCAGCCAGGTCGACCCGAGCCGCAGCTGCACGAGTGCTCCGGTGCGCAGGCGTCGTGCGACGTCGCGCTCGGCGGCCGGGAGGCGCACCCCGCCTCCGCCGGGTCCCTCCACCTGGTCGGTGGTCGCGCCCAGGGCCTCGTCCACGGCCGCGATCCGCGCTGCGCCCGCCATGAGGCGCCAGTGCACCGCGCGGGTGCGCGGGTCCCGCAGCAGGTCCCACGCCGCGGTGTACTCGGCGGCCGCGCGCTCGGGGCGTCGCTCGTACCGGGCGCACTCGGCACCGATCGCGCGGGCGAGCACGCCCACCTGGACCGTGCCGTCGGCCGGACCGCCGCGCATCGTCACCGGGCGGAGGCGCAGGTCCTCGGCGATGGCGCGCGCCCGGACGAGGTCGCCCGTCGCCGCCGCGGCCAGGCCGACCGTCCAGCTGATCTCGTACAGGTCGTCGTCGGCGCCGAACCGTTCGAGCAGCTCCTGCGCCGACGCGGCCGTCTCGAGTGCCTCGCGGTACCGGCCGCCCTGCGCGTGCAGCTGGGTCAGGGTGACGGCGACGGAACCGGCCGTCCAGGCGTCGCCGGAGACCGCGGCGAGGTCCCGCGCGCGCTGGGCGTACCGGAGCGCGGCCGCGGGGTCGCCGGCGTTCTCGGCGAGCGGCGCGCTGAGCATCGCCCCGAAGCAGGCGACGCCCGGGTCCGGGTCGGCCCGCATCCGCCCGAGCAGCGCCGCTCCGGCCCGTTCCCCGCCGAGCACGAGCAGCAGGTCGCACTGCGCGTCGACCACGGGGTGCCCGGTGCCGCCGTCCCGCCGCATCCGCCGCAGCACCGAGCGGGCGCGGGCGGTGGTCCGGATGTCGGTGAAGGCCGCCGACGCCCCGCACAGCACGAGCGACACGACCGTCGCGGTGCGGTCGGCGGGGGCGACCGGCGCGGACCGGAGGGCGGCGATCACGTCCTGGGCGACGGCCACGACCTCGCCGTGGGTGCCGCGCAGGGTCCAGTAGCCGCCGAGTGCGGCGAAGACGTGCGCGACGGTCGGCCCGTCCTCGTCGCGCACCGCCCAGCGCAGCAGGGTGACGAGCGTCTCGGCCTCCCGGCGCACCACGCCGAACGCCGCGAGCTGCGCGGGCCCGGTGAGGGCGAACAGGTTGCACGTGGCCGACAGCTCCCGGCCCCACGTGGTCATCGCCGCCCGCACCTGCCCGGTCGTACCGCGCTCGTCGAGGCGGTCCGCCCCGAACTCGCGCACGGTCTCGAGCAGTCGGTAGCGCACCGGTTCGCCCGCCGTCTCGACGAGCTGCACGAGGGACTGCTCGACGAGCTCCGCGAGGTCGTCCGACGCGTCGGCCCGACGGTCGGGTACCGCGACGGCCTCGACCGCACCGTCGGGGACGCCGTCGGGGAACAGCGCGAGCCGCGTGAGGAGTTCCTGTGCCCCGGCGTCGAGCAGCCGCCAGCTCCACTCGATCACCGCGAGCAGCGTCCGGTGCCGCTCCGGGGCGCTCCGGTCCCCGCTGCGGAGCAGGGCGAACCGGTCGTCCAGGCGCCGCTCCACCTCGTCGACGCTCATCCCGCGGACCCGCGCGGCGGCGAGCTCGATCGCGAGCGGCGACCCGTCGAGCCGGGTGCAGATGCGGCGGACCGTGTCGACCGGGAGCACCGCACCCGGGCGGGCCGCTCGTGCACGGTCGGTGAACAGCCGGACCGCGGCACCGTCCGCCTCGACCGGCAGGGGCGCGAGCGGTGCCACGACCTCGCCGCCGATCGCG
This sequence comes from Curtobacterium sp. MCBA15_004, assembly GCF_001865055.2. Taxonomy (NCBI): domain Bacteria; kingdom Bacillati; phylum Actinomycetota; class Actinomycetes; order Micrococcales; family Microbacteriaceae; genus Curtobacterium; species Curtobacterium sp. MCBA15_004. The sequence goes on from NZ_CP126266.1 coordinate 3,407,093, forward strand.
AGCGGCGCCCGCGAGGTCGCGAGCACCCGCAGCCCGGGCACCGCGGCGAGCAGGTCGGCGGTGAACGGCGCGACCCGGTCGAGCAGGTGTTCGCAGTTGTCCAGCACGAGCACGGTCGGGGCCTCGTCGAGCACCCGGGTGACGCGGCCCCACAGGTCCGTGACCACGGCGTCGCGGAGGGACCGCGCCGACCGCACCTCGGCGACCCCGAGGAGTGCCGCGAGTGCCGGCAGCAGGTCGTCGGCGTCGGTGAGCGGTGCGAGCTCGCACACCACGACCGCCGTGGTCTCCGGCAGGCCGGCGGCGACCGCCTGCGCGAGCCGGGTCTTGCCGAGCCCGCCCGGCCCGAGCACGGTGACGAGTCGCCCCCGACCGAGCTCGGCGGTCACGGTCGCGACGTCGTGTGCGCGGCCGACGAGCTCGTTCGGCGCCGCACGCAGCCCGATGCGTCGGACGGTGCCGGTCGGGGCGGCCGGACCGCGCAGGAGTGCGGCGTGCAGGGCGACGAGCTCCGCGGACGGGTCGGCACCGAGCGCGTCGGCGAGCCGCCCACGGTGCGCCGCGAACACCGCGAGCGCCTCGGCCGCACGACCGTCCGCCGCGAGGGCGCGCATCGCACCGGCCGCGGCCACGTCGTCGTAGGGCGCCGCGGCGGACTCGTCGGTCCAGACCGCGGCGGCGGCCGTCGTGTCGCCGGACTCGAGCAGCAGGACACCCAGGCGTCGGCGGAGGGCGTGCCGAGCCGCAGCCGCGCGGGCCGCCAACGCCGTGCCGAGCTCGCCCTCGACGTCGTCGCCCGGTGCCCCGGTCCACCGGTCGAGCGCGGCCCGGACGGTCTCGAGGTCGGTCGCGTCCACGGCGCGCTCGGCAGCGTCGAGGTCGACGGTGTCCTGGCCGGGTGCGAGCGCGTAGCCGGTGGTGGTGGAGACGACGAGCCCCTCGGCCGTGCTCCGTCGCAGGCGGGACACCATGGTCTGCAGGGCCGCTCGCGCTCCCCGGGGGCGGTCGTCACCCCAGAGCGCGTCGATCAGCGAGTCGGTCCCGACCGCGTGGCCCTCGGCGAGCACGAGCGCGACGAGGAACGACCGGGCGAGGGCACCCGTGACGGGCACGCTCCCGCAGTCCGGCCCCGCGACGGTCACCGGTCCGAGGACGGCGACACGGGACGCGACGGGCACGCGCCGATCCTACCGACGCCGTGCGACGACCCCGGGCGGCGACGCGTCCGGGGTCAGCGCTTCTCGCCGAACGGCCCCGTCTTCGTGTCGACGTCCTGGGTCGCCCGCTTCTCCGACTCCAGGATCCCGCGCAGGGCGACGATCGCGCTCGCGGTGACGGCCACGCTCGACGGGTTCTCCCGGCTGGCGTCGAGGGCGCGCTCGAGCGTCGCGAGTGCCTCGTCGCCCGCGTCCTCCGGGCAGTCCCCGCGCACCACGCACGCGACCTGGCGCAGGGCTGCGGCGAGCGGCTCCGCGAACGACGGGTCCGGACGGCCGATGTTGTCCGCGACCGGGCCGGACCGGGCGACGAGCTCGGTGAGGTCCGTCGTGTACCAGGCGGCCCGTTCGAGGGCTCGGAACCGGGCCCCGTCGGTCGCCAGGCGCGCCCGCGACCCGCGGAGCACCCCACGGGGGTTCCACCGACGGCTCTCCTGCGCCACCGACACCCGTTCGCGCACGTCCTCGATCGCCGCGTCGAGCCGCGCCTGCTGCCGGTCCCACGCGCGGGTGTCGGGCTCGCCCTGGTCGAGCACGGCCGCGAGGTCGTCGAGGTGCTCCGCGAGCACCGCGTTGACCTGGTCGATGCGCCGCTCGGCGTCCCAGAAGTGCAGCGGCGGCACGATCAGCGAGTTCACCAGCAGCCCGATGCCGATCCCGATGCCCATCTGCACGACGTACGCGAACGAGTACCCCTCGGCGTTGCCCCCACCGACGAGCAGGACGAACAGCGCCGCCATCGGGACCCACGAGTACCCCTCGCCGAGCACCCGGAACCCGCTGACCAGCACGCCGAGGCCCACCGCGAGGGCCACCGCGACCACGCCCGGGTCGCCGATGAGCATCGTGAACCCGGCGATGAGGATGCCGAGCGTGATCCCGACGAGCGTCTGCAGACCGGCCCGGACGCCCGCGAACACGGTGGTCCGCATCGCCACGATCGCCCCGAGGGGTGCGTAGTACGGGTAGTCGGCCGCGACCCCGGGGGCGTGCTTCGCGAGCGTCCACGCGATCGTCGCCGCGAGCGCGGCCTTCGCCGCGAGCAGCAGCCGCGGCTGGGTGCCCGAGTCGCGGCTCCACTGCCAGAGGCGGCGCCCGGCGCCCGTGATGCGTTCTGCTCGTGCCATGTCGGCGGCCAAGCTAGCCGCGGACCGCTGTGAGCGTTGACGGCGAGCGGGGCGGGACGGGAGGCACGTGGCGGCCGTGCTGTGCGCCTCCATCCGTCGGACGATCAGACGGGAGGCGCGTGGCGGCGGTGCACCGCGCCTCCCGTCCGGCATGCGGTCGCCGACGCGGAGAAGCCCCCGCGACGTACGTCGCGGGGGCTTCTCCGATGTTGGTGCTGGACCTACTTGGCGTCGTCCGCCTTGGCGGCGGCGTCGGCCTCGACCTCGGCAGCTGCGTCGGTCTCGGTCTCGGCCTCGACCGGGGTCGACTCCTCGGTGGTCTCGGTCTCGTCGACCGGGGCCTCCTCGACCGGCGCGGCGGCGGCCGGGGCCGCCTTGCGCTGCACCGGGGCGGGCGAGCTCGAGACCGGCTCGAGCACGAGCTCGATCGACGCGAGCGGCGCGTTGTCACCCTTGCGGAAGCCGAGCTTCGTGATGCGGGTGTACCCGCCCTGGCGGTCCTCGACCTGGGGCGCGATCTCCGTGAACAGCGTGTGCACGACGGACTTGTCACGCAGCTGCGCGATGACGCGACGGCGCGCGTGCAGGTCGCCACGCTTCGCGAACGTGATGAGACGCTCGGCGACGGGACGGAGGCGCTTGGCCTTCGTCTCGGTGGTGGTGATGCGGCCGTGCGTGAACAGGGCGTTGGCGAGGTTGCTCAGGAGCAGGCGCTCGTGGGCGGGGCCGCCACCGAGGCGGGGGCCCTTGGTGGGCTTCGGCATGTCAGTTCTCCAGTGGTGATGGTGGTGCGCGCTGCGTCAGCGGCGCGCGTGCGCGTCAGCGCGAGGTCAGTTGCTGGACTCGTCCTCGTCGTACCCGCTGTAGAAGTGGGCGCCGTCGAATCCGGGGACGGTGTCCTTGAGGGACAGGCCGAGCTCGGTGAGCTTGTCCTTGACCTCGTCCACCGACTTCTGACCGAAGTTGCGGATGTTCATGAGCTGCGTCTCCGACAGGGCGACGAGCTCGGACACCGTGTTGATGCCCTCCCGCTTCAGGCAGTTGTAGCTGCGCACCGACAGGTCGAGGTCCTCGATCGGGGTCTGCAGCTCGTTCGAGAGCACGGCGTCGACCGGCGCGGGGCCGATCTCGATGCCCTCGGCCGCGGTGTTCAGCTCGCGGGCGAGACCGAACAGCTCGACCAGCGTGCGACCGGCCGACGCGATGGCGTCGCGCGGCGTGATCGCGGGCTTCGACTCGACGTCGACGACCAGGCGGTCGAAGTCCGTGCGCTCACCGGCACGCGTCGCCTCGACGCGGTAGGTGACCTTGAGGACCGGCGAGTAGATCGAGTCGATCGGGATCTGACCGGCCTCGCTGAACTCCGAGCGGTTCTGGGTCGCCGAGACGTAGCCGCGGCCACGCTCGATCGTCAGCTCGAGCTCGAAGCGCGCGGTGTCGTTCAGGGTCGCGATGACGAGGTCCGGGTTGTGGATCTCGACGCCGGCCGGAGCGGAGATGTCCGCTGCGGTGACCTGACCGGCACCCTGCTTGCGCAGGTACGCGGTGATCGGCTCGTCGTGCTCGCTGGAGACGACGAGGCTCTTGATGTTGAGGATGATCTCGGTGACGTCTTCCTTGACACCGGGGACGGTGCTGAACTCGTGGAGGACGCCGTCGATGCGGATGCTGGTGACAGCCGCGCCGGGGATCGAGGAGAGGAGCGTGCGGCGCAGCGAGTTGCCGAGGGTGTAACCGAAGCCCGGCTCGAGCGGCTCGATGACGAAGCGCGAGCGGAACTCGGAGATCGACTCCTCGGTCAGGGTGGGGCGCTGTGCAATGAGCACTGTGGGATTCCTTTCGGCGGAGTGTCCGCTATATGACACTCGGCGGTACGACGGGGCCGACCGGGCCCCGACGGGTCTGTTGAGTTGTGATCACGCGCACCGACCGGCCACGGGGACCGGCGGTGTGCGATCGAACGACCAGGAATGGCCGCGGGCCCCGCCCGCCCCGGACCGGGATGACCCGGTCAGGGGACGAGCAGGGCGCGGCCGGTTGCTCCTCGCGTCAGACGCGGCGGCGCTTCGGCGGGCGGCAGCCGTTGTGCGCCTGCGGGGTGACGTCGTTGATCGAGCCGACCTCGAGGCCAGCGGCCTGGAGGGAGCGGATCGCGGTCTCGCGACCCGAGCCCGGGCCCTTGACGAAGACGTCGACCTTCTTGACACCGTGCTCCTGCGCCTGACGGGCGGCGGACTCGGCGGCGAGCTGCGCCGCGAACGGCGTCGACTTGCGCGAACCCTTGAAGCCCACGGCACCCGAGGACGCCCAGCTGAGGACGGCGCCCGACGGGTCGGTGATGCTGACGATGGTGTTGTTGAACGTGCTCTTGATGTGGGCCTGGCCCACGGCGACGTTCTTCTTCTCCTTGCGGCGCGGCTTGCGCGCGGCAGTCTTGGGGGTAGCCATGATGATCTCCTATCGGGCCTTCTTCTTGCCTGCCACGGTGCGCTTCGGTCCCTTGCGGGTACGCGCGTTGGTCTTGGTGCGCTGACCACGCACCGGGAGACCACGACGGTGGCGGAGACCCTCGTAGCTACCGATCTCGACCTTGCGGCGGATGTCGGCGGCGACCTCACGGCGGAGGTCACCCTCCACCTTGAAGTTGCCCTCGATGAAGTCACGGAGGGCGACGAGCTGGTCGTCGGTCAGGTCCTTGACGCGGATGTCACCGGAGATACCGGTCTCGGCGAGTGCCTGGACCGCGCGGGTCCGGCCGACGCCGTAGATGTACGTGAGTGCGATCTCCACGCGCTTCTCGCGCGGGATGTCGACGCCTGCTAGACGTGCCATGTGCTGGCTGCTCCTGTTGTCGATGGAGGTGTGGCGCAGTACCGGTGCCCGGGCCTCCGCCCCGAGGTGTCCCCCCGCCGGTGACCTGGGTCACGACGGGGTTCTGGTACTGCGTGTTCGGTGTTGAGTTGTGGGTCCTGCTGGGAGCTCAGCCCTGGCGCTGCTTGTGACGCGGGTTGCTCTTGCAGATCACCATGACGCGGCCCTTGCGGCGGATGACACGGCAGTGCTCGCAGATGGGCTTGACGCTGGGGTTGACCTTCATGGTTGTTTCCTCGTGCTCGCTGGCTTCGTGCTCGGCGGGTTCGCCGGGCCGTTCCTTTCCAGCTCGCGGATCACTTGTAGCGGTAGACGATCCGGCCGCGGGTCAGGTCGTACGGGCTCAGCTCCACGATCACGCGGTCCTCGGGGAGGATGCGGATGTAGTGCTGGCGCATCTTCCCGGAGATGTGCGCGAGGACCTTGTGTCCGTTGGTCAGCTCAACGCGGAACATCGCGTTGGGCAGAGCTTCGAGCACCGAGCCTTCGATCTCGATGACGCCGTCTTTCTTGGCCATAGCCTCACTGTCGCTTGATTGGATTACCGGTGTGATCCCCGAGCCGGTCTGCGGGTCGGGCGCCACGCCAGAAGGCATGGCACACCAAGGGTCGATCCTAGGCGACAGCGGGCCGATTGCCAAGTGCGGGCCGGTCCGACCCCTCGTCTGGGGCTTCCGCAAGGGTTCCTGAGCGTTCCACAGTGGGTTGTCGGGCTGCTCCGGGCCGCGGAGCAGCGGTGCGCCCGTAGCCTGGCCGACGCACCGACCGGGTCCCGGTCGGCGACCGGACCCCCGATCGGAGACCCCGTGCCGCACGATCCCCGCCGCCCCATCGCCCGACACGGCCGACTCCCCCGCCGTCGGGCGTGGACCACGGCCGCCACGGTGGTCGCCGCCGCGCTCGCGGTCGTCCTCGTCAGCGGCACCAGCGTCGCCGGCATCGCGGCGGTCCAGCTCGCGACCGCGCCGCACACCGTGCAGCTGAGCACCGACGACCAGAACACCGCGAAGGTCGCCGACATCACGGCGATCAAGGGCGGAGCGAACATCCTCCTCGTCGGCAGCGACACCCGCATCGGCCAGTTCGACTCGGACGAGAACGTCGAGGGCGCGCGCAACGACGTCACGATCCTCGTGCACGTCTCCCAGGACCATCAGCAGCTCACGGCGGTCAGCTTCCCGCGCGACCTCAAGGTCCCGATCCCGGCGTGCACCAACCCCCAGACCGGCACCACCTACCCGGCCGCGAACAAGGAGCTGCTCAACGAGGCGCTCGGGCACGGCGGCCTGTCGTGCGTCGTCGACACCGTCGAGAACCTCACCGGCCTGACCGTCCCGTACGCCGGCCTCATCACCTTCGACGGCGTCATCGAGATGTCGAACGCCCTCGGCGGCGTCGACGTCTGCGTCGCGAAGACGATCCACGACTCGTACACCGGGCTGCAGCTCACCGCGGGCGACCACACGCTCGAGGGGCAGGACGCCCTCGCCTTCCTCCGCAGCCGCCACGGCGTCGGCGACGGCAGCGACCTCGCCCGGATCAGCTCGCAGCAGGTCTTCCTGTCCGCCCTGCTCCGCAAGGTCGCCTCGGACGGCACCCTGTCGAACCCCGTGACCCTCTACAAGCTCGCGGGTGCCGCGCTGTCGAACATGACCCTGTCCGACGGCCTCGCCCAGACCCGCACACTCGTCGGCCTCGCCTCGACGCTGCGCGGCATGAGCACGTCCAACATGCTCTTCGTGCAGTACCCCGTGGTCGACGACCCGACGGACACGTCGCACGTGCTCGTCGCGCAGGAGCCCGCGCACGCCCTCAACGTCGCGCTGCAGCAGGACGTGAAGACCTCGCTCACCGACTCGAGCACGGGCCGGGCGTCGACGCTGTCACCGGACGCGCAGGCCTCCGCGCCCGCGCAGGCACCGGCCTCCGGGACGGGTGGCGGGACCGGCACCGGGACGGGCGGCGGCACGGACACCGGGGCCGGCACCTCGGGCACCGGGGAAGCCACGGCCGGTTCGACCCCGAGTCCGAGCGCCACCCCGCTGCCGTCGAGCATCACCGGGCAGAGCGCCTCCGAGCAGACCTGCTCGCGCGGCAACTGACGCGGTCGCGAGGCTGCTGCGGGCTGCCGGCCATGGCCCGCTGACGCGGTCGCGGGGCTGCGGGCTGCGGGCCGGGGGCCCCGGAGCCGGGCGTGGGGTCGCAGTCACGGGCGTCCGGACCGCTGGCTCAGCCCTGCGGGTCGCTGTCGCGATCCGCGGGACCGCTGACCCGGGCGCGAGCGCGGGGCGGCCCACCCGGCGGGATGTCGGCGCGGAGCCCGCCGGACGGCCCGCCGTCGGACGGGAGCCGGACCGAGGGACCCGGCAGACCGACGGACGGGAACCGACACGACCGAACCGCCCCGCGCCTCCCGAGCTGCCATGCCTGCGGACGGGAACCGTCGCGGCCGAGCCGCGCGGTGCCTCCCGAACCGACCCACGGACGGGCTGGACCCGACACGGCGGAACCCACCCGCGCCTCCCGGCCCGAGCGACCGACGCTGCCTAGGCGATCGGGACGGGCGTCACGCCGAGCGCTGCGAGGCCTGAGGCGCCCCCGTCGGAGGCCGTCGTGACCCAGATGCCGTCCGCGTGCACGGCAACCGTGTGCTCCCAGTGCGCGGCGTCCGAGCCGTCGAGCGTCCGGATGGTCCAGTCGTCGTCGTCCGTCGAGCTGTCGATCGTGCCGGCGGTGACCATCGGCTCGATGGCGACCACGAGTCCGGGCCGGACCGCGGGCCCGGCACCGCGGACGCGGTAGTTGAAGACGGGCGGATCCTCGTGCATCGAACGGCCGATGCCGTGCCCGGTGAAGTCCTCGACGATGCCCCAGGCGCCGGTCTCGTCGATCGCGTCCTCGATCACCGCGCCGACCTCGTTGAGGTTGCGGGCGTGCGCGAGTGCCGCGACGCCGTGCCACAGCGCACGCTCCGTGGTGTCGCACAGCGTCTGCCGCGCCGCGGTCAGCGGTGCGTCCCCACCCGGGAGCACCGTCGTGAACGCACTGTCGCCGTTCCACCCGTCGACCTCCGCGCCGGCGTCGACCGACACGATGTCGCCGGGCTGCAGGACACGGTCACCGGGGATGCCGTGCACGACCTCGTCGTTGACCGAGACGCACAGCGTGTGGCGGTAGCCCGGCACGAGCTGGAAGTTCGGGATGCCGCCGCCGTCACGGATGGTGCGTTCTGCGATCGCGTCGAGCTCGCCGGTGGTGACACCGGGTCGGATCGCCTGCCGCACCGCCGTGAGGGCTGCCTCGGTCAGCAGCCCGGGACGGACCATCGCCCGGAGTTCCTCAGGGCTCTTGTAGATCGACGGCTTGCGACGTCGCACGAGCGGGCTCAGACGCCGGCGGTGAGGCCGCGCGAGACCAGGGCCGCCTGGATGCGGTCGCCGACCTCGTCGATGGTGCCGAGGCCGTCGACCTCGACCACGAGTCCACGCTCGGCGTAGGACGCGACGATCGGTGCGGTCTCCTGCGTGTAGACCTCCTGGCGACGACGGATGGTCTCCTCGTTGTCGTCGCTCCGACCCTGCTTGGCGGCACGGTCGAGCAGACGGCTGACGAGCGCGTCCTGGTCGGCCACGAGCTGCACCACGGCGTCGATCCCGGCGCCCTGCTCGGCGAGCAGTGCGTCGAGGTAGGCCACCTGGCCGACGGTGCGGGGGTACCCGTCGAGCAGGAACCCGTCGACCGCGTCGGCCTCGGCGAGACGGGACTTCACGAGCTCGTTCGTCAGTTCGTCGGGCACGTAGTCCCCGGCGTCCATGATCGCCTTCGCCTGGACCCCGAGCGGGGTGCCCTCGGACACGTTCTTGCGGAAGATGTCACCGGTCGAGATCGCGGGGACCCCGAACGACTCGGCGATGCGGCCCGCCTGGGTGCCCTTCCCGGCTCCGGGAGGTCCGACGATGATGAGACGTGCGCTCAACGGAGAAGCCCTTCGTAGTGACGTTGCTGCAGCTGCGAGTCGATCTGCTTCACGGTCTCGAGACCGACACCCACGATGATGAGGATGCTCGCGCCACCGAACGGGAAGTTCTGGTTCGCGCCGAACAGCGCCAGTGCTGCCAGCGGGATGAGCGCGATGAGACCGAGGTAGAGCGCACCGGGCAGCGTCACCCGGGTCAGGACGTAGTCGAGGTACTCCGCCGTCGGACGGCCGGCCCGGATGCCCGGGATGAAGCCGCCGTACTTCTTCATGTTGTCGGCGACCTCTTCGGGGTTGAAGGTGATCGCGACGTAGAAGTACGTGAAGCCGACGATGAGCAGGAAGTACAGGACCATGTAGAACCAGTTGTCACCCGAGGTCAGGTTCGCCTGGATCCAGGTCACCCACGCGGCCGGCGCGGAACCGTCCGAGGGCTGGTTGAACTGCGCGACCAGGGCCGGCAGGTACAGCAGCGACGAGGCGAAGATGACGGGCACGACGCCGGCCATGTTCACCTTGATCGGGATGTAGGTGTTGTTGCCCCCGTACGTGCGACGGCCGACCATGCGCTTGGCGTACTGCACGGGGATCCGCCGCTGCGACTGCTCGACGAAGACGACGGCCATCATGATGACCAGGCCGACCAGGATGACGAACAGGAAGAGCTCGAAGGACTGCGACTGCTCGATCGCCCAGAGCGCGGACGGGAACTGCGCTGCGATGGACGTGAAGATGAGCAGGGACATGCCGTTGCCGATGCCGCGCTCGGTGACGAGCTCGCCCATCCACATGATGAGGCCGGTTCCGGCGGTCAGCGTGACGACCATGAGCATGATCGCGTACCAGCTGTCGTTCGAGATGATCGACGAGCAGGAAGCCGAGGCGTTCGTGCCGAACAGGGCGCCGGAGCGGGCGACGGTGATCAGGGTGGTGGACTGCAGCACGCCCAGCGCGATGGTGAGGTAGCGCGTGTACTGCGTCAGCTTCGCCTGACCCGACTGCCCCTCCTTGTAGAGGGCGTCGAAGTGCGGGATGACCACGCGCAGGAGCTGCACGATGATCGACGACGTGATGTACGGCATGATGCCGAGCGCGAAGACCGAGAGCTTCAGCAGCGCGCCGCCGGAGAAGAGGTTGATCAGGTCGTAGAGGCCGCCGGAGGACGACGCGCTGGCGAGACAGCTCTGCACGGCGGCGTAGTCGACGAACGGTGCGGGGATGTACGACCCCAGACGGAACAGCGCGATGATCGCGAGGGTGAAGCCGATCTTCTTGCGAAGATCGGGGGTGCGCATGATGCGCGCGACCGCTCTGAACACGAGGACTCCGAACTGCTGGGACCGGCGACCTGGTCGAGGTCGGCACGGTGTCGATCGGCAGGGCCGACCCGGCCGACGGACGGCCACTGTCAAGGAAACCGTAACGGCGGCCCGTGCGCAAACGCACGGGCCGCCGACGGGGATTACTGGGAGACGGAGCCGCCAGCAGCTGCGATCTTCTCGGCGGCGGACGCCGAGACCTTGTCGACCGCGACCGTGAGCTTCACGCTGATGTCACCCTGACCGAGAACCTTGACCTTCTCGTTCTTGCGGACGGCGCCCTTGGCCACCAGGTCCGCGACGGTGACGTCGCCACCGTTCGGGTAGAGCTCCGCGAGCTTGTCCAGGTTCACGACCTGGTACTCGACGCGGAACGGGTTCTTGAACCCGCGGAGCTTCGGGGTGCGCATGTGCAGCGGCATCTGCCCACCCTCGAAGCCGACCTTGACCTGGTAACGAGCCTTCTGGCCCTTGGTACCACGGCCGGCGGTCTTGCCCTTCGAGCCCTCACCGCGACCCACGCGGGTGCGGTCCTTCTTGGCGCCCGCGGCGGGGCGGAGGTGGTGCAGCTTCAGCACCTGCACGCGCTCGTTCTTCTCGTCGCTCATGCGTCGACCTCCTCGACCTTCACGAGGTGCGCGACCGTCGCGACGTACCCGCGGTTCTGGGCGTTGTCCTCACGCAGGACCGTACGGCCGATGCGCTTGAGACCCAGGCTGCGGAGCGTGTCGCGCTGGTACTGCTTCTCGCTGATAACGGACTTCGTCTGCGTGATCTTCAGCATCGCCATCACGCACCTGCCTTCTCGGTCGCGGCACGCAGGGCTGCGGCCTCGGCGCGGAGCAGGCGGGCCGGGACGACCCGGTCGACGTCGAGGCCACGACGGCTGGCGACGGCGCGGGGCTCCTCGAGCTGCTGCAGCGCCTCGACGGTCGCGTGCACGATGTTGATGGTGTTCGACGAGCCGAGCGACTTGCTCAGGACGTCGTGGATGCCGGCGCACTCGAGCACGGCGCGGACCGGACCACCGGCGATGACACCGGTACCGGCAGCAGCCGGACGCAGCAGGACGACACCGGCAGCGGCCTCACCCTGGACGGGGTGCGGGATCGTGTTGCCGACGCGCGGGACGCGGAAGAAGTTCTTCTTCGCCTCCTCGACGCCCTTGGAGATCGCGGTGGGGACTTCCTTCGCCTTGCCGTAACCGACACCGACGAGGCCGTTGCCGTCACCGACGACGACGAGCGCCGTGAAGCTGAAGCGACGACCACCCTTGACGACCTTCGAGACGCGGTTGATGGTCACCACGCGCTCGAGGAACTGGCTGTCGCCACCGCGGTTGTTGCGGTCACGACCCTGCTGACGGTCACGGCCACCGCCACGACGGCCGCGCTGGTCGGCGTTGTCGCGGTTGTTGGACGCGGAGCCCGCAGCGGTCTCGACGGGGCGCTCGGCGACCGCAGGAGCGTCCGCCTCCTTGCCGGTCGTCGCCTTCGCAGCGGTCTCGGTCGCAGCAGCGGTGTCGGTCTCGACAGCGGTCTCGGTCTCGACAGCGGCCTCGGCCGGCGTCTCGGTCTCGGCCGCTTCGTTGTTGTTCGCGATGTCGCTCACAGGTTCAGCCCTCCTTCACGGGCACCATCGGCGATCGCGGCGACGCGACCGGCGTACTTGCTACCACCGCGGTCGAAGACCACGGCCTCGACGCCGGCAGCCTTCGCACGCTCGGCGAGGAGCTCGCCGACGCGACGGGCCTTGGCCGTCTTGTCGCCGTCGAACGACCGGAGGTCGGCCTCCATCGTCGACGCGCTGGCCAGGGTGTGACCCTGGGCGTCGTCGATGACCTGGACGAACACGTGGCGCGACGACCGGAAGACAGCGAGGCGCGGACGCGACTCGGTGCCGGTGATCTTCTTGCGGAGACGGTTGTGACGGCGCGCCTTGGCGGCCGACTTGCTCTTTCCTCGGATACCGAGAGCCATGATCACTTACCTGACTTTCCGGCCTTGCGGCGCACGATCTCGCCGGCGTAGCGGACACCCTTGCCCTTGTAGGGCTCGGGCTTGCGCAGCTTGCGGATGTTGGCAGCCACCTCGCCGACGGCCTGCTTGTCGATGCCCGAGACGGTGAGCTTGTTGTTGCCCTCGACGGCGAAGCTGATGCCCGCCGGCGGCTCGACCGTGATCGGGTGGGAGTAGCCGAGCGCGAACTCGACGTTGCTGCCCTTGGCCTGCACGCGGTAACCGGTGCCGACGACCTCGAGGCCCTTGGAGTAGCCCTGGGTCACGCCGACGATGTTGTTCGCGATCAGGGTGCGGGTGAGGCCGTGCAGGGCACGGGACTCACGCTCGTCGTCCGGGCGGGTGACGAGGACCTGGTTCTCCTCGACCTTGGCCTGGATGGGCTCGGCGACGACGAGCGCGAGCTCGCCCTTCGGGCCCTTGACCGCCACGGTCTGACCGTCAACGGAGACGGAGACCCCGGCGGGGATGTCGATGGGAAGACGTCCGATACGAGACATTGTCGATCACCACACGTAGGCGAGGACTTCCCCACCCACGCCCTTCTGCTCGGCTTCACGGTCGGTGAGCAGTCCCGACGAGGTCGAGAGGATCGCCACGCCGAGGCCACCGAGGACCTGGGGGAGCTCCGTCGACTTCGCGTAGACCCGGAGACCGGGCTTCGAGACGCGCTTGATGCCGGCGATCGAACGCTCGCGCTCGGGGCCGTACTTCAGGTCGATCGTGAGGGTCTGCCCGACGCGGGCGTCCTCGATCTTCCACTCGCTGATGTAACCCTCGCGCTTGAGGATCTCGGCGATGTTCTTCTTCAGCTTGGAGCTGGGAAGCGAGACGGCGTCGTGGTGCGCCGAGTTCGCGTTCCGCAATCTGGTCAGCATGTCTGCGACCGGATCGGTCATCGTCATGATGGTCGTCCATTCTTCGCCTGGTTTCGACACCCGTTCCACGAATGCCGACCTGAGCGATCGGGGTGATCCCGGAGCGGTTCCCCGGGATCGGTGTGTTCAAGGGTGCGGGCCGGAGGACGTGAATCCTCCGGCCCGCACCGCCCGAAGTAGCTTAGACCGTCTGCTCGGCCGAACGGAACGGGAACCCGAGCTGGCGGAGCAGCGCGCGTCCCTCGTCGTCCGTCTTCGCGGTGGTCACGACGGTGATGTCGAAGCCACGCACGCGGTCGATGCGGTCCTGGTCGATCTCGTGGAACATCGACTGCTCCGTGAGACCGAACGTGTAGTTGCCGTTGCCGTCGAACTGCTTGTCGCTGAGACCGCGGAAGTCGCGGATGCGGGGCAGTGCGAGGGTGACGAGCCGGTCGACGAACTCCCACGCGCGGTCACCACGGAGGGTGACGTGCGCGCCGATGGCCTGACCCTCGCGCAGCTTGAACTGCGCGATGGACTTGCGGGCCTTCGTCACGATCGGCTTCTGACCCGTGATCGCCGTGAGGTCCTTGACGGCCCCGTCGATGATCTTCGAGTCGCGAGCAGCCTCGCCGACGCCGGTGTTCACGACGACCTTGACCAGGCCAGGGACCTGCATGACGTTCGCGTACCCGAACTGCTCGGTGAGGGCAGCCTTGATCTCGTTCTTGTACTTCTGCTTGAGGCGCGGTTCGACCTTGGTCGCCGGCGCTGCAGTCGTGTCGGTCATCAGAGCTTCTCACCCGACTTCTTGGCGTAGCGGACGCGGACGGTCTTCTTGACGCCGTCCTTCTCCACCTCTTCGATGCGGAAACCGACGCGGGTCGGCTTCTTGGTCTTCGGGTCGACGATCGCGACGTTCGAGACGTGGATCGGAGCCTCGTGCTGCTCGATGCCACCGGTCTTCGAACCGCGCTGCGTCTGGCCGACGCGGACGTGCTTCGTGACGAAGTTCACGCCCTCGACGACGACCCGGTTCTTGTCCTTGAGGACCTCGAGGACCTTGCCCTGCTTGCCCCGGTCACCGCCGCGCTCCTGCTTGGCGCCCGTGATGACCTGGACGAGGTCGCCCTTCTTGATGTTCGCCATGGCTTACAGCACCTCCGGCGCGAGCGAGATGATCTTCATGAACTTCTTGTCACGGAGCTCGCGACCGACCGGACCGAAGATGCGCGTTCCGCGCGGGTCGCCGTCGGCCTTGAGGATCACTGCCGCGTTCTCGTCGAACTTGATGTAGGAGCCGTCCTGACGACGGGTCTCCTTCTTGGTGCGAACGATGACCGCCTTGACGACGTCACCCTTCTTCACGTTGCCGCCGGGGATGGCGTCCTTCACCGTGGCGACGATGACGTCACCGAGGCCGGCGTAGCGACGACCCGAGCCACCGAGCACGCGGATGGTCAAGATCTCCTTGGCACCCGTGTTGTCGGCGACCTTCAGGCGGGATTCCTGCTGAATCACTGCTGTCTCCTATTCCGAAGCAGGCCGGGGCCTACTTGGCCTTCTCGAGGATCTCGACCAGGCGCCAGCGCTTCGAGGCGCTGAGGGGACGGGTCTCGCTGATCACGACGAGGTCGCCGACACCGGCGGTGCCGAGCTCGTCGTGGGCCTTCACCTTGGACGTGCGGCGGATGATCTTGCCGTAGAGCGCGTGCTTCACGCGGTCCTCGACCTCGACCACGATGGTCTTGTCCATCTTGTCGCTCGTCACGTAGCCGCGACGCGTCTTGCGGTAGCCGCGGGTGGAGGCGGCGGAGTTGAGCTCTTCGTTCGCCATCAGTTCTCCTCGGCGGTAGCGGCCTCGGTCGACTCGGCGGGCTTGTCAGCCTTCTTCGTCGTCTTCTTGGCCTTGGTGGCGGTCTCGACGGGCGCGGGAGTGGCACGGATGCCGAGCTCGCGCTCGCGGAGGACGGTGTAGATGCGTGCGATGTCGCGCTTGACGGCACGGAGACGACCGTGGCTCTCCAGCTGGCCGGTGGCCGACTGGAAGCGGAGGTTGAAGAGTTCCTCCTTGGCCTTCTTCAGCTCGTCAGCGAGACGCTCGTTCTCGAACGTGTCGAGCTCCGTCGGACGGAGCTCCTTGGAACCGATCGCCATTATGCGTCGCCCTCCTCGCGCTTGATGATGCGTGCCTTGAGGGGCAGCTTGTGGATTGCACGGGTCAGCGCCTCACGGGCGATGTCCTCGCTGACGCCGGAGAGCTCGAAGAGCACACGACCCGGCTTGACGTTGGCGACCCACCACTCGGGCGAGCCCTTACCGGAACCCATGCGGGTCTCAGCCGGCTTCTTGGTGAGCGGGCGGTCCGGGTAGATGTTGATCCAGACCTTGCCGCCACGCTTGATGTGACGCGTCATGGCGATACGAGCGGACTCGATCTGACGGTTGGTCACGTAGGCGGGGGTCAGCGCCTGGATGCCGTAGTCACCGAACGACACCTTGGTGCCACCGGTCGCCTGGCCCGAGCGCTTCGGGTGGTGCTGCTTGCGGTGCTTGACTCGACGGGGGATAAGCATGGTTACGCCTCAACTCCTGCGCCGGCCGGCGCGTCCTGCGGGGCCTGCTGCTGGCGGCCGCCGCGGTCGCCGCCACGGCGGTCCCCACGGTCGCTGCGCTCGCCACGCGGGCCGCCACGACGCTCGGGGCGCGACGAACGCTGGTTCGCCTGCTCGCGAGCGAGCTCCTTGTTCGTGATGTCGCCCTTGTAGATCCAGACCTTCACGCCGATGCGGCCGAACGTGGTCCGGGCCTCGTAGAAGCCGTAGTCGATGTTCGCGCGGAGCGTGTGCAGGGGCACACGGCCCTCGCGGTAGAACTCCGAGCGCGACATCTCGGCGCCGCCGAGACGACCGGACACCTGGATACGGACACCCTTGGCACCGGCGCGCTGTGCACCCTGCAGGCCCTTGCGCATGGCGCGACGGAACGCGACACGAGCGGAGAGCTGCTCGGCGATGCCCTGCGCGACGAGCTGGGCCTCGGTCTCGGGGTTCTTCACCTCGAGGATGTTGAGCTGGATCTGCTTCTTGGTGAGCTTCTCGAGCTCGCCACGGACGCGCTCCGCCTCGGCGCCACGGCGACCGATGACGATGCCCGGACGCGCGGTGTGGATGTCCACGCGGACGCGGTCACGGGTGCGCTCGAGCTCGATGCGGGCGACGCCTGCGCGGTCGAGGGTCTTCTTCAGGTACTCGCGCACCTTGATGTCCTCGGCCACGTAGTCGGCGTAGCGCTGGCCGGCCTTCGTGCTGTCGGTGAACCAGTGCGAGACGTGGTCCGTCGTGATCCCGAGACGGAAGCCGTACGGGTTGACCTTCTGGCCCATTAGTTGCTCGCCTTCTTGCTCGTCGCGGCAGCCTCGACCTCGTCCGGCGTCGCGAGGACGACCGTGATGTGGCTGGTGCGCTTGTTGATGCGGAAGGCGCGGCCCTGGGCGCGCGGCTGGAACCGCTTCAGGGTCGTGCCCTCGTCGACGAAGACGCGGCTCACGTAGAGGTCGCGCTCGTCGAGGAAGCTGTTCGTCGAGTCAGCCTTGACCCGTGCGTTGGCGATCGCCGAGGCGACCAGCTTGTACACGGGCTCCGAAGCGCCCTGGGGGGCGAACTTCAGGATGGCGAGCGCCTCGTGGGCCTGCTTGCCGCGGATCAGCTCGATGACGCGACGGGCCTTCTGAGGCGTGACGCGGATGTGTCGCACACGTGCGATCGACTCCACCATTTCGTTCCTCCTCTGCGTCGCCGCCTCAGCGGCGACGGCCCTTCTTGTCGTCCTTCACGTGACCACGGAAGGTGCGGGTCGGCGCGAACTCGCCGAGCTTGTGACCGACCATCGACTCGGTGACGAACACCGGGATGTGCTTCCGACCGTCGTGCACGGCGATCGTGTGACCGAGCATGTTCGGCACGATCATCGAGCGACGCGACCAGGTGCGGATCACGTTCTTGGTGTTGGCCTCGTTCTGCGTGACGACCTTGCGGAGCAGGTGCTCGTCGACGAAGGGGCCCTTCTTCAGACTGCGTGGCATCTTCTGAACTCCTACTTGCGCTTCTTGCCGGCGTTACGGCGACGGACGATGAGCTTGTCGCTCGGCTTGTTCGACTTGCGCGTGCGACCCTCGGCCTGACCCCACGGGCTGACCGGGTGACGACCACCGGACGTCTTGCCCTCGCCACCACCGTGCGGGTGGTCGACCGGGTTCATCGCGACACCACGCACGGTCGGGCGGACGCCCTTCCAGCGCATCCGGCCGGCCTTGCCCCAGTTGATGTTCGACTGCTCGGCGTTGCCGACCTCGCCGATCGTGGCGCGGCAGCGGGCGTCGACGTTGCGGACCTCGCCCGACGGCAGACGGAGCTGCGCGTAGGGGCCGTCCTTGGCGACGAGACGCACCGAGGCGCCGGCCGAGCGGGCCATCTTCGCGCCGCCACCGGGGCGGAGCTCGATCGCGTGGATCACGGTACCGACCGGGATGTTGCGCAGCGGCAGGTTGTTGCCGGGCTTGATGTCCGCGCCCGGGCCCTGCTCGATGACGTCGCCCTGCTTGAGCTTGTTCGGCGCGATGATGTAGCGCTTCGTGCCGTCCACGTAGTGCAGGAGCGCGATGCGCGCCGTGCGGTTCGGGTCGTACTCGATGTGCGCGACCTTGGCGTCGACGCCGTCCTTGTCGTGACGACGGAAGTCGATCACGCGGTACTGGCGCTTGTGGCCACCACCGATGTGGCGGGTCGTGATGCGACCCGAGCTGTTGCGGCCACCGGTCTTCGGCAGCGGACGAAGCAGCGACTTCTCCGGCGTCGAACGGGTGATCTCGGCGAAGTCGGCGACCGACGATCCGCGACGACCCGGGGTGGTCGGCTTGTAGTTACGAATAGCCATGATTTATCCCTCTGGTCCTCAGCCGACAGCCGTGAAGATGTCGATCGAACCGGACTTGAGCGTCACGATGGCGCGCTTGGTGTCCTTGCGCTTGCCCATGCCGAACTTCGTGCGGCGGGTCTTGCCCGGACGGTTCAGGGTGTTGATGCTCGCGACCTTGACGTCGAAGATCTTCTCGATGGCGAGCTTGATCTCGGTCTTGTTCGACCGGGGGTCCACGATGAACGTGTACTTGCCCTGGTCGATCAGGCCGTAGCTCTTCTCCGAGACGACCGGCGAGATGATGATGTCGCGCGGGTCCTTGTTGAAGCCGCTCATGCGGAGATCTCCTTCGCGGTCTTCGACGCGATGAAGGCGTCGAGTGCGCTCTTGCTGAAGACGAGGGCGTCGGACTTGAGCACGTCGTAGGCGTTGAGCTGGCCGTACGAGAGCGCGTGGACACCCGGCAGGTTGCGGATCGACTTGAGCGTCAGCTCGTCGTCCGACTCGAGCACGACGAGCACGTTCTTGACGGGCGCGACCTTCTCGATGAGCGTGCGGGCGGTCTTGGTCGACGGCACGTCGGCCGAGACGAAGCCCTCCACCGCGGAGATGCGGCCACCGCGGGCGCGGTCCGAGAGCGAGCCGAGCAGAGCCGCGGCGATCATCTTCTTCGGGGTGCGCTGCGAGTAGTCGCGCGGGGTCGGTCCGTGGACGACGCCACCGCCGGTGTGCTCCGGTGCGCGGACCGAACCCTGACGGGCGCGGCCGGTGCCCTTCTGCTTGAACGGCTTGCGACCAGCACCGCGGACCTCGCCGCGGTTCTTGGTCTTGTGGGTGCCCTGACGCGCGGCGGCGAGCTGCGCGGTGACGACCTGGTGGATCAGCGGGACGTTGGTCTCGACGTCGAAGAGCTCAGCGGGCAGCTCGATGCTGCCGGCGACGGCCCCGGTCGCGTCGAGGACGTCGATCGTGGTTGCGGTCTCGGTGGCCATGATCACTTACCCTTCACGGCGGTGCGGACGAAGACGGAGCGGCCACGAGCACCGGGGACGGCGCCCTTGACGAGCAGCAGACCCTTCTCGGCGTCGACGGCGTGCACCGTGAGGTTGAGGACGGTCACGCGCTCGCCGCCCATGCGACCAGCCATGCGCATGCCCTTGAAGACACGCGACGGGGTCGACGAGGCGCCGATCGAACCGGGCTTGCGGTGGTTGCGGTGCGCACCGTGCGATGCGGAGACGCCGGCGAAGCCGTGGCGCTTCATGACACCGGCGAAGCCCTTGCCCTTGGAGGTGCCGACGACGTCGACCTTCTGGCCCGCCTCGAACGTGTCGACGGTGAGCTCCTGGCCGAGCGTGTACTCAGCGGAGTCGTTGGTGCGGATCTCCGTGAGGGTGCGACGCGGGGTCACGCCAGCGGCCTCGAAGTGGCCAGCGGCCGGCTTGTTGACCTTGCGCGGGTCGATGGCGCCGGCGGCGATCTGGATCGCCTCGTAGCCGTCGCGCTCGACGTTGCGGATCTGGGTGACCACGTTCGGGCCGACCTCGATCACGGTGACGGGGATGAACTTGTTGTTCTCGTCCCACACCTGGGTCATCCCGAGCTTCTTGCCGAGGAGGCCCTTGACGGTCTTGGTTGAGTTCGCCATTGGTCAGCCCCCTTACAGCTTGATCTCGATGTTGACGTCAGCCGGGAGGTCGAGTCGCATGAGCGAGTCGACGGCCTTCGGCGTCGGGTCGACGATGTCGATGACCCGCTTGTGCGTGCGCTTCTCGAAGTGCTCGCGCGAGTCCTTGTACTTGTGAGGGGAACGGATCACGGTGACCACGTTCTTCTCGGTGGGGAGCGGCACCGGGCCGACCACGGTCGCACCGGCACGGGTCACCGTGTCGACGATCTTCCGGGCCGACGTGTCGATGACCTCGTGGTCGTACGACTTGAGCCGGATGCGGATCTTCTGTCCCGCCATGTGTCTCTTTGTCCTCTCTGCGCCGCGCACCCTTCCGGGCCGCCTGACGCCGCCGCCACCGTGCATTCCTGCAGGGCTTGGCTGTTTTCCTGAACCAACCGGCCGCATCCCGGGGGATGACCGCTGTTCTCCTGTCAACCGCGCGGAGCGACCTTGGCCGTCCAGCGTGGGCATGTCGCGTCCCTCGCACTCCGGGCACAGCTGCGCCCGAGGTGGTGTTGGGGACTCGATCGTGTTCTGCTGCCTGCGGCCCAACCCAGCTCCGCTGAACGGAGGGGTTGTGCACTGCCAGAGCAGTGATCCTGCGGGCGCGAGCACCCGCGGAGTTCGGAACCGGACAAGTCTCTCACGGGTGTGGCATCCCTGCAACCCGGGCGTGTCGCTTTTTTCCGGAGGCCGACTCCCCCGGGAACACGGGGATCGGACGGGTACCCGGGCAGGGTGTCCGGTCGCCGCGGAGACCGCGCCGGACGCCGTCGTGGAGGGCCCGGTAGTGAGGGGCGGGCGCGCGCGTCACACACCTTCGCGACGGGTCCCCCGATGGTCGGCAGGCGCGTCAGCCCTGGGCAGAGCAGCCCGCCTCCGCCATCGGTCACCGACGGCCGGGAGGCGCGGCGCGACGCCGCCACGGACCTCACCTTGCGCCTCGGTCGCCGACTGCCCGGAGGCGCGGCGCGGCTCCGCCGAGGTCCGCGCCTGCGCCTCGGTCCGCCGACGGGCCGGAGGCGCGGTGCGGCTCCGCGGAGGAGCCGCCTCCGGCACCCTCAGACGTCGAACGCACGAGGCCCGCCTGACATCGGTCGGGCGGGCCTCGTGACGGGCTCCTGGCGGTCCTACTCGGCGACCACCGGGGGCACGAACCACGGCGGGAAGACCGCGACGCGCGGCCCGGTGACGCGGTGCTCGGCCAGGAGCGTCTTCACCTGCTGGCGCACGCGGTCGTTCGGGACGCCGATCACTGCGACGGAGGACAGCGGCACGCGGGGCCCCGCGAGCAGCTCGAGGCCGTGCATCTCCGGGTCGGTGAAGTCGGTCCGGCGGATGAGGTTCGTCGCGGCCGCGGGGCCCACGGCGAACCGCACGTCCTCGGCCTCGGCGTCCTGGTCGGCCACGATGACCGAGGCGCCGAACGCCGACATCGGGACGACGAGCACGACGTACTCGGTCGCGCGGGTGCGGCGAGCCGCGTCGGACCACCGCTCCCCCTCGGCACCGCGGCGCAGCTCGTCCCACCGCGTGGCGTCGGGCGACAGACTGAAGGTCACGTGTGCTGACACCGGGGCGCCGTCGGGCGCGGTCGCCTCGGCTCGTGCGGCGCGGGTCGCAGCGGAGCTGACATCGACGGCCGGTGAGGCCTGGTCGGCCGCGAGCACTGCGCCTTCCGCGACGATCGCCGCGAGGTTGTCGACGTGGGTGGCGTGGTGGGCACGCAGGGCGGCGAAGTCCCGGGGTTCGGGGAGTTCCGGTGCGGATGCGGACCGCAGGGATCCAGCGGCACCGCGGGTCGGCGCCGGGGTCGACCGGAGGTCGGTGGTGATGCGGGTCCGGCGCGGTGCCGGAGCCGTGGGGACCGCCGGCGTCTCGCGCTGGCGGGGGGAGCAGATGTCGCAGAGCTCGGTGGGGAAACCGTGGATGCACTCGTCGGTCACGACTGGTGAGGGTCCTTCCGTGCCCGTGTGGGGGTGGTCGGGCACGGTGACCAACCGTACGTCATCCGCGCCGCACTGGCGACGCGGGCGGAACGGATGCACCCGTCCGCCCGCGTCGGTGTCACGCGATCGTCGTCAGCCGATCTGCCCGTCGGCGTTGCCCCCGGGGAAGATGATCGACCCGCCGCCCACGCTGCCAGCGCATCCGGCGAGCTGACCCCCGGCCGCGCCGGGGCAGCCCACCTCGACCGCGTTCGCGGCGGCCCCGGACAACACCGGGACGGCGATGACGGCCGCTGCCGCCGCGGCGAGGGTGAGGGATCGAACGGTCTTGCGCATGGTGTGTCTCCTTCATCGCCGGCCTTTCCGGCTCACAGCAGACTGACACGCGGTGTATCAGCGGTCAAACACCGGATCGTCGATGTGTGATGACGATGCGTCCGCGCGCATCACTGGCGGTAGAGCAGAGCGCGGAGCTCGGACTCTGCGGCGTGCAAGCGCTGTGGGTCGATCGTCTCCCCGTGCTCGTAGGCGTCGAGGAGCCGCGGGTCGATGTAGCTCTGCCGGCACACCGTCGGGGTGTTGCCGAGCTCCTCGCTCGCGGCCTTGACGGCGTGGGACACGGCTTTCTTCCGCTTCGCCTGGGACGACTCCGGACCGGTCTTCGCCAGGTCGACGGCGGCGGCGACCGTGCCGTGCAGCGTCCGGAAGTCCTTCGCCGTGAACTCGTCGCCCGCCCGCTCCTTCACGTACTCGTTGATGTCCTCGGCGGCGAGCGGCTCCCACTCTGCCCCGCGGCGCTCGCGGAACGAGAGCAGGCGGGCGTTCGCGCCGCGACGCTTCATCCCCGCGATCACCTTCGCGAGGTCGGCGTCGTGGATCGTCGAGGACCACTCCTGGCCGCTCTTGCCCGGGAAGTCCAGCTCGATGTCGTCGCCGGAGACGTGGGCGTGCGCGCAGAGCAGCGTCGACAGCCCGCGACTGCCGTGCTCGGTCGCGTACCGCTCGGAACCCACACGGAGGGAGCCCTGGTCGAGCATGCGGAACGCGGCGGCGAGGGCGCGACGTCGGTCGGGTTCCGGGCGGCGCAGGTCCTGCGTGACCATGCGTCGCGCCGACGGCAGCGACTCCGCGAGGGCGAGTGCGCGGTCGTACTTGATCTTGTCCATCCGCTCGCGCCAGCCCGGGTGGTACATGTACTGCCGGCGCCCGGCACCGTCGATACCCGTCGCGAGGATGTGGCCGTTCTCGTACGGCGAGATCCAGACCTCGTCCCACGCCGGCGGGATCACCAGCTCCTCGAGCCGCTGCCGCACGGCCGGGTCGGTCACCGTCGCGCCGTCGGGGTCGCGGAACGAGAAGCCGCGGCCACTCCGCACGCGGTGGTAGCCACGGCCGTTGGTCGTCGAGCGTCGGAGACGGGTCACCCGACCGATCCAACCCGACGGGCCCTGTGACGGGTCACGGCAGCGATCCGCCCACCCCCTGACTCCGTTCTCCGACCGGCCAGGTCGAACACGGACGGCGGTGCCGACGACAGGACGGCAGGAACGACGAAGCGGGGCCGGACCCGAAGGCCCGACCCCGCTGACGCAGTGTCTTCCGGAGAACCGGGAGTTACTTGACGATCTCCTCGACCGTACCGGCGCCGACCGTACGACCACCCTCACGGATGGCGAAACGGAGGCCGGCCTCCATCGCGATCGGCTGGATCAGCTCGACCGACATGGCGACGGTGTCACCGGGCATGACCATCTCGGTGCCCTCGGGCAGCGTGATGACGCCGGTGACGTCCGTGGTGCGGAAGTAGAACTGCGGACGGTAGTTCGCATAGAACGGGTTGTGACGCCCGCCCTCTTCCTTGGTCAGGATGTACGCGTTCGCCTTGAACTCGGTGTGCGGCGTGACCGAACCCGGCTTCACGACGACCTGGCCGCGCTCCACGTCCTCGCGCTTGAGGCCACGGATGAGCAGACCGGTGTTGTCACCAGCCTCGGCCTTGTCGAGCAGCTTGCGGAACATCTCGATGCCCGTGACCGTGGTCTTCTGCGTCGGGCGGATGCCGACGATCTCGACCTCGGAGTTCAGGTCGAGCGTGCCACGCTCGACACGGCCGGTGACGACCGTGCCACGACCGGTGATCGTGAAGACGTCCTCGATCGGCATGAGGAACGGCTGGTCGGTGGCGCGCACCGGGTCCGGGACGTTCTCGTCGACGGCGGACATGAGGTCCTGGACCGACTTGACCCACTTCTCGTCGCCCTCGAGCGCCTTGAGCGCCGAGACCTGCACGACGGGGGCGTCCTCGTCGAACTCCTGCGAGCCGAGGAGCTCACGGACCTCGAGCTCGACGAGCTCCAGGATCTCCTCGTCGTCGACCATGTCGGACTTGTTCAGCGCGACGACGATGTAGGGGACGCCGACCTGGCGGGCGAGCAGGACGTGCTCACGCGTCTGGGGCATCGGGCCGTCGGTGGCGGCGACCACGAGGATCGCGCCGTCCATCTGGGCCGCACCGGTGATCATGTTCTTCACGTAGTCGGCGTGACCAGGAGCGTCGACGTGCGCGTAGTGGCGCTTCTCGGTCTGGTACTCGACGTGCGAGATGTTGATCGTGATGCCGCGGTCGCGCTCCTCGGGAGCGCTGTCGATCTGTGCGAAGTCGCGGGCCTCGTTGAGGTCCGGGTACTGGTCGTGCAGAACCTTGGTGATCGCCGCCGTGAGCGTGGTCTTGCCGTGGTCGACGTGACCGATGGTTCCGATGTTGACGTGCGGCTTGGTCCGCTCGAACTTGGCCTTGGCCACTGTGGGTCCTCCTCAGGACTCGGAGAGCATGCCCCCGGTCGCGAGACCGTTGGCGTGCAGGGTGTGTGTCATTACTGTACTTGGTGGCGAGGGGCCCGTCGCCGGGCACCCTCGCCTGTGGAGTGAACGCCGGAGCGTTACTCCCCGGTGTTCTTCGCGATGATCTCCTCGGCGACCTTGGCCGGGACCTGGCTGTAGGTCTCGAAGGTCATCGAGTAGACCGCACGACCAGAGGTCTTCGACCGGAGGTCACCGACGTAGCCGAACATCTCGGACAGCGGAACGCTCGCGCGGACCACCTTGACGCCCGAGGCGTCCTCCATCGAGGCGATCTGGCCACGACGGGAGTTGAGGTCACCGATGACGTCGCCCATGTACTCCTCCGGAGTACGCACCTCGACGGCCATGATCGGCTCGAGGATGGCGGGACCGGCCTTGCGGGCGGCCTCCTTGTAGGCGATGGAACCGGCGATCTTGAACGCCATCTCGGACGAGTCGACGTCGTGCGCCGCGCCGTCCTTGAGGATGGCCTTCACGCCGACGGTCGGGTACCCGGCCAGGATGCCGACCTGCATGGCGTCCTGGATACCGGCGTCGACCGAGGGGATGTACTCACGCGGGACGCGACCACCGGTGACGGCGTTCTCGAACTCGTAGACCTTCTCGGCCGTGACTTCCATCGGCTCGAGGGCGATCTGCACCTTCGCGAACTGGCCGGAACCACCGGTCTGCTTCTTGTGCGTGTAGTCGTAGCGCTCGACGACCTTGGTCAGGGTCTCGCGGTACGCGACCTGCGGCTTGCCGACGCTGGCCTCGACCTTGAACTCGCGCTTCATGCGGTCGACGAGGATGTCGAGGTGGAGCTCGCCCATGCCCTTGATCGTCGTCTGACCCGTCTCGGCGTTGAGCTCGACGCGGAACGTCGGGTCCTCTTCGGCGAGCTTCTGGATGGCCGTGGAGAGCTTCTCCTGGTCAGCCTTCGTGTTCGGCTCGATGGCGACCTCGATGACCGGCTCCGGGAACGTCATCGACTCGAGGACGACCTGGTTGGTCGGGTCGCACAGGGTGTCACCGGTGGTGGTGTCCTTGAGGCCGATGACCGCGTAGATGTGGCCAGCGGTCACGTTGTCGACCGGGTTCTCCTTGTTGGAGTGCATCTGGAAGATCTTGCCGATGCGCTCCTTCTTGCCCTTGGTCGAGTTGATGACCTGGGCACCGGACTCGATCGAGCCGGAGTACACGCGGACGTACGTGAGACGACCGAAGAAGGGGTGCACCGCGACCTTGAACGCCAGGGCCGAGAACGGCTCCGTCGCCTCGGGCTTGCGGATGATCTCCTTCTCCTCGTCCTTGACGTCGTGGCCGATCATCGGCGGCACGTCGAGCGGGGACGGGAGGTAGTCGATGACCGCGTCGAGCATCGGCTGCACGCCACGGTTCTTGAACGCCGAGCCGCAGAGGACGGGGTAGACCTCGGACGCGATGGTCAGCTTGCGGATCGCGGCCTTGATCTCGTCCTTGGTGAGCTCCTCGCCACCGAAGTACTTCTCGAGCAGTGCGTCGTCGGTCTCGGCGACGCGCTCGATGAGCTTCGCGCGGTACTCCTCGGCACGGGCCTGGAGGTCCGCGGGGATCTCCTGGACCTCGTACTGGGCGCCCATGGTGACGTCACCCTTGGCATCGCCCGGCCAGACCTTGGCGTGCATCTCGATGAGGTCGATGACACCGACGAAGTCGTTCTCGGCACCGATCGGGAGCTGGAGCACGAGCGGCTCCGCACCGAGGCGGTTGATGATGGTGTCGACGGTGAAGTAGAAGTCCGCGCCGAGCTTGTCCATCTTGTTGACGAAGCAGATGCGGGGGACGTCGTACTTGTCGGCCTGACGCCACACGGTCTCGGACTGGGGCTCGACGCCCTCCTTGCCGTCGAAGACGGCGACGGCACCGTCGAGGACGCGGAGCGAGCGCTCCACCTCGACCGTGAAGTCCACGTGACCGGGGGTGTCGATGATGTTGATCTGGTTGTTGTCCCAGAAGCAGGTCGTCGCGGCCGACGTGATCGTGATGCCGCGCTCCTGCTCCTGCGCCATCCAGTCCATCGTCGCGGCGCCGTCGTGGACCTCACCGATCTTGTGCGTGATGCCCGTGTAGAACAGGATGCGCTCGGTCGTCGTGGTCTTGCCGGCATCGATGTGCGCCATGATGCCGATGTTGCGGACCTTGTTCAGGTCGGTGAGCACGTCCTGTGCCACAGGTTCCTCCGGAAGAGTTGTAGGAGAGGTTGGCGGTCGGGTGGGCGTCGGCGGTTCATGACCACCGACACCCACCCGCAGCCGGGACTACCAGCGGTAGTGGGCGAAGGCCTTGTTAGACTCGGCCATCTTGTGCGTGTCCTCGCGGCGCTTGACCGCGGCACCGAGACCGTTCGACGCGTCGAGGATCTCGTTCATGAGACGCTCGGTCATCGTCTTCTCGCGACGTGCCTTGGCGTACGAGGTCAGCCAGCGGAGCGCGAGGGTGTTCGCGCGGTGCGGCTTGACCTCGACCGGGACCTGGTAGGTCGAGCCACCGACACGGCGGCTGCGGACCTCGAGGGTCGGACGGACGTTGTCGAGCGCCTTCTTGAGCGTCGCGACGGCATCCTGCTGGTTCTTGGCGGTGACACCCTCGAGCGCGTCGTAGACGATGCGCTCGGCGAGGCCCTTCTTGCCGTCCAGGAGGATCTTGTTCACGAGCTGCGAGACGATCGGCGCGCCGTACACCGGGTCGGCGACGACGGGACGCTTCGGGGCGGGACCCTTGCGAGGCATCTAGCTCAACCCTTCTTCGCGCCGTAGCGGCTGCGAGCCTGCTTACGGTTCTTGACTGCCTGGGTGTCCAGGGCGCCACGGATGATCTTGTAGCGCACGCCGGGGAGGTCCTTCACACGACCGCCACGGACGAGCACCATCGAGTGCTCCTGCAGGTTGTGGCCCTCACCGGGGATGTAGGCCGTCACCTCGGTGCCGTTCGAGAGCTTGACACGAGCGACCTTGCGCAGGGCCGAGTTCGGCTTCTTGGGGGTGGTGGTGTAGACGCGGGTGCAGACACCACGCTGCTGGGGGTTCGCCTTCAGTGCCGGCGCCTTGGTCTTGACGACCTTCGGCGTGCGACCCTTGCGAACGAGCTGCTGGATGGTAGGCAACTGTTCTCCTGGTTCTTCGCTCGTGCTCTGGCCGGCGCGTTCCGCCGGCTTCCTCATCACACGCCGATCGCCGCCTGACGGCGGAGGTGGCGGGGGATGGATGATCCCGTCCGGCTCGTGGCGTCAGCCACCGCAGGACCGGGATTTCGGGCGCGCCCGAGGGCGCACACCCAGATGAGACTACCCGCGTGACAGGGTGAGATCAAGCCGGGCGTGTCGCGGTGGGGAGGATGTGCGACGGGGTCGGGGCACGCCTCCCGGCCGCATCCGGACCGCCTGCCGGACGCGAGCTGGACCCACGACCGGACGCGAGGCGGACCGACGACGCGACGCGAGGCGGAGCGACGACCCGACCCGCGCCGGACCGACGCCCGCACGCAGCCGGCCCAGTGGACGGACCGCGTCCGGGCTCAGGAACCGGAGTCGCGCGCGCCGTTGCCGACGGCCGACTCGAAGGTCGCACCCTCGTCGGTGAAGCCCGTGATGTAGCCGGTGGCGTTGACGTTCATCGGGCCGGCCGAGGCCGTTCCCGGGCCGTCCGGGCCCGTGAAGTCGGCGGTGTACTTCGCCCGCCCGTACGTGGTGGTGGTCACGAAGAAGCCGCGCGACAACCAGTCGCCCACCGACACCGCGGGGCGGGTCTCGAGCGTCCACTTCTTGTTCGTGTACGTGTACGACGGGTTCGACCCGTAGGCGTAGAAGCTGCACCCGGGCGGCTCGGCCTCGGTCGACGCGATGCAGCCGTCCACCCAGCGGTCGACGGCCTGCTGGGCCGCCTGCTTGCCCGCGTCGGTCAGCGTGACGCGCATGGACACCGGGATCGAGGCCGTGCTCCGGAAGCCCGAGACCACGGCCTCGGTCTTGTCCGCCGTGTACCACTTGCCCCCGTCGACGGCGACGGAGTACTTGCCCGGCAGCGCCTTGAGGCTGACCGCCCCGTCGGTGGAGGTGGTCACGCTCTTGCCGGCGATCTGCAGCCCCGTGTTCGCGGGACCGCGGACCGAGACGTCGACGCGGCCGAGCTGCGGGGCCTCCATCTTCCACACCGGGAAGACGCCGAGGTCGGTTCGCGTGCGGTCGAGCGTGAAGACGGTCGAGACGTCGCGACCGCCCTGTCGCAGGTACGCCCGCACCTGTGCGGTGTCGCCGGACGTGTCGGTCGCCGCGATCCGGTACCCCGTGATCTTCGAGGAGGCCTTCGCGTACGCGGCATCGGTCAGCAGCACGTCGTCCTTGCCGTGCTTAATGCCCGCCGTGTCGAGCGCGTCGTCGACGCGACCGGCGGTCAGGTCGTCGAGGAACGCGCGCACCGGACGGTCGGGCGAGTGCGAGGCCGACTGGACCGAGTAGGTCACGATGCCCGCGACGGCGAGCAGCACGACGGCGGTGCCACCGGCGATGATGCCGATCAGTGCCCCGCGCCGCAGCTTCCTGCGAGGCGGTCGCGGCGGCGCCACGACCCCCTGCGCCGCGGCTTCCTGCGTGCCCCGGATCGTCTCGACGTGCGGTACGGCTGCCCAGCCGTCCGTCTGCTGCTCGGTCATGCGTCCCCCGTCGTGCGTGTTGCCTGCTCCGGGATCCTACCGCCGGGGACCGACGCCGGTCCGGTCTGGTTCCGCGCAGGCGTCAGCGGCGGTCGTGCGTCGCCTGCCGGACCGCCGCGCGGGAGTCAACGGTGGTCGCGCGTCGCCTGCCGGGCCGCCGCGCGGTCCTGGTGGCGCGCCGCGGCGATCCCGCCGACGACGCACACCAACGCGACGACGACCGAACCGACGACGAACGGGCTCAGTGCGGAGCCCGCCGGGAACACGAGCAGCTCGGTGGCGTCGCCGCGGACGGACGCGTAGCCGACCGATCCGACCGCGAGCATGACGAGGTACGTGCCGGCGGCGGCGACGAGGCCGCTGACGCCCGGGTTGCCCTCGCGGACGCCGGACGCCGTCGCGAGGAACACCACGACCGCGCCGGCGACGACCATCCCGGGGCCGAGGTACGGCGTCGCGTCGGGTTGGGCGATCGCCTCGACGTCGGCGAGCAGGGCCTCGAAGCCGGTCACCGCGACGACGAGCGCCACGAAGAGCACGGACGTCATCGTCGCGACCAACCAGCGGGACATGCGGCGATCGTACCGCCGGGTGGTGTGCGGGGTCGCGGTGGGCCGCGCACGACGGACCGGACGTGGTGCTGGCCCTACTGCTGGACCTGCTCCTGGTCGGTGCGGCCTGCGTGGGCCACCTGCTCGGTGCGGTCGGCACGCTCGGCGCGGTCGGCACGCTCGGCACGGTCGGTGCGATCGGCACGCTCGGTGCGCTCGGCCTGTCCGCGGGCGACGGCGACGAGGGCCAGGGCGATGGTCGCCGTGATCACGGGGACCGACTCGGTGAGCGGCGCAGCCTGCGT
The DNA here is from genome assembly GCF_001865055.2 of Curtobacterium sp. MCBA15_004. Taxonomy (NCBI): domain Bacteria; kingdom Bacillati; phylum Actinomycetota; class Actinomycetes; order Micrococcales; family Microbacteriaceae; genus Curtobacterium; species Curtobacterium sp. MCBA15_004. The sequence goes on from NZ_CP126266.1 coordinate 3,437,405, forward strand.
GGTCGCCTCGTCCGTCCCGGTGGCGGACCGCGCGTGGTCCGTGACGGACGGGAGGCGCGAATCGGCCCCGGCGGGCACCGGCACCGCCGGCAGGTCGCCGGCCGGGAGGGGCGTCGCGACCCCCACGGGCTCGGTCGCGGCCGGCGCATGGTCGTCGGCCGGGAGGGACGCCGACGCTCCGGCGGGTGCCGTCGCCTCCGGCTCGGGGGCGTGGTCGCGGACCGCCGGGCCCACCACCGGGAGGACCGCGGTGGTCGCCGGGGGTTCGACGTGCGCGGTGCCGGTCCCGGTGGCGGCACGGTCGGTGCTGCCGTCGACGTCACCGAGCGTGGTGCTCGTCGACCGGCCCGCGCGGATCCGAGCGGCCGCCATCCGCACGAGGACGACCGCGGCGATGACGGCCCAGATGCCGTTGACGATCGTCGACGGCACGGCGTGGTGTGCTGCGACGTTGACCGCGACCGACACCCCGCCGACGAGGTTCAGCGCCTGGTAGACGGGGCCGTTGGGGATCTTCCCGAGGGAGAAGAGCAGGTAACCTGCCAGGACGGTTACGGCTCCGAACCAGCCGAGGAACTCCACGATTCCGTACAACACGCGCGACTCCGGGCACGACGAGGGACGGCCGTCCGTGGGCGACCGTCCGAGAGGGGATGGGCAGCCGCGAGCGCGGCGCCGGGAGCATCGTACGCACAGCGACGGGTGTCGCGGAAGTGGGTCCGGCGTGGCGCGGTGGCCCCGGTTCGCGGGGTGGGCGGCGGAGGGGTTCGCGAGCAGTGCGGGGCGGTCGCCGGCCGGCCGTCGGGGCGGTCGCCAGCGCGCCGCCAGGGCAGTCGTCAGCCGGCCGCCGGGGCCGTCGTCAGCCCGCCGTCCTGGCCGCCGTCGGGTCGCCCGCGAGCACGTAGACCGACCCGCTGAAGGTCCAGGTCGGCGTCTCCGCCGCTCCGTCGTCGGCGCCGGACTCCGCCGCCGCGGACGAGATCGCCGTCACGAGGAAGAGCCGAGGGTTCGACTGCACGCCGCGGACGAAGGCGAGCGCCTGCGCGAAGTCGCCCTCGACGGTGACGGTCACGGGGATCACCGAGAAGTTGGCGCTCGTGATGCTGCCGTCGGTCGTGGTCCGCGGTGCGACCGGCGTCGCGGCGGCGGTCGCCTGGGCGGTCGGTGCCGCCGTGGCCGCACCCGGGGTCCCCGTGCCCGTCGACCCTCCGTCGGAACCGGTCGCCGGCGTCGCGGCGGGCGCCACGTACGCCTGCGCATCACCGATGGTGAGCGACGACACCCGGACACCGCTCGTGTCCGCCGTGGCGTCGAGCTGGCTGATGAGTGCGGACGCCTGGGCGTCGGCGGGCACCGACGCACGCAGCTCGGCGAGTTCGGCCTGCATGCGCGGCATCTCGGCGGCCCGCTCCCGCAGACGGTCGAGCTCGGTCCGTGTCGAGGCGTTGGTGCCCGCGACGCTCCCGCGTTCGGCATCGGCAGCCGCGGCCCGGTCGAGCTGCGGCTGCACCCCGAGGAAGAACCCGCCCGCCAGGATCGCGAGGGACGCGACCGCGGCCAGGAGGAGCATCAGGCGGTTGCGGCTCACGACTTGTCCTTCGTCTCGTACTTGCCGTCGAACGCACGCTCGTCGAGGTGGATCGTCATGTCGACCGTGTAGACGTTCGTCGACGCGTCGAGCGTCACCGAGTCGGCGTTGGCGTCGACGAACGCCGGGATGCCCTTCACCGAGTCGAGCCAGGCGGGCACCGACGGCAGGGTCGTGCTCGACGCGGCGATCGTGAGCGTCGCGATCCGCTGGCCCTGGAGGGGAGTGGTCGCCTGCGCGTACGACTCGAGCGGGGTCGCGGAGTCGATCTGCACGCCGGTGATGGAGACGCCGGCCGGCAGGGAGTCCTGCACACGCTGCAGGGTGGCCTGCCAGTCGACCTCGGTGGACCCGCCGACCCCCTGTGCGGCTCGGAGCAGGTCGGTCTGACCCTCGACGTCGCGCACGTCGCGGTACTGCCGTTGCTGGAGCAGGAGGGAGTCGGTCTCCTGACGCGCCTGCTCGAGCTCCGACTCGGACTGCATCGCCGCGGCCGACGCGACGACCGTCGCTCCGGCGGCCACCACCGCCACGACGACGACGCCGAACCACGCCCTACGGACCAGGGCCCGCTGTCGTCGGTCGACGTGGACCTCGGTGGGCAGCAGGTCGACACGGGGGACGCCACCGACGACGATCGTGCCGGCTGCCTCACGGCCCTGCCGCTTCGTCCGCTGCGCGGTGTCCGCCACGAGCCGGACCTCGTGGGATCGGGACCCGCGTCTCCGGGGCGGCTCCAGGAGCTTGGTCATGCGGCGACGCTCCCCCGCGCCAGTCCCCACGCGACGGCGACGGCGTGCCCGCGCTCGGCGAGGTCCTCGCTGCGGACGGAGCGGTTCGTCGCGGCGTCCGAGAACGCGTCGCCGATCGCCACGGGCAGTCCGGTCTGCGTCCCGAGCGCCCCGGCGAACCCGGGGAGGTGCGCGCCGCCGCCGGCGAGCACGATGCCCGCCATCGTCGTCCCCGGCCGGGTGCTCACGAAGTAGTTCACGGTGTTCCTCAAGCTGGTCAGCAGTTCGGTGCTGAGGTCGCGGATGGTGGCCTCGGCGCGTCGGTCGTCGGCGGTCAGGGCGCGGCCGCCCATGCCGATCCAGCGCTTCACCGGCTCGGCCTGGTCGAGGGGGATGTCGAGGGCAGCACCGAGCGCGCCGGTCAGGTCGTCGCCTCCCGACGGGATCACCCGGACGAACTGCGGGACCCCGTCCGTCGCGATCACGACCGTCGTGGTGTTCGCCCCGACCTCGGCGAGCGCGTGCGTACCGGGGTACCGGGACGCCGGCAGGTAGACGCGGGTGAGCGCGAACGGGATGAGGTCGACGCCGACCGGGTTGAGACCGGCGAGCTGGACCGCGCGGACGTTCGCGAGCACGGAGTCCTTGACGGCCGCGATGAGGAGACCGTGCACGACGGGTCCGTCCACCGTCGTCGACTCGGACACCGGGTAGAAGTCGAGGATCGCGTCACCGACCGGGACCGGGAGCATGTCCTGCACCTGGAACGGCAGCGACTCGCGGATCTGCGCGAGCGGGGCCTTCGGGACGGTGAGGTCGCGCGAGAGCACGCGCTGGTTGCCCATGCCGAGGACGACGTCCTTCGACCGGAACCGTCCGACCCGCCACAGCTCCCTGAGGCTGGCGGCGACGGTGTTCGGCTCGAGGACCTCACCGCGCTTGGTCGAGCCCGGGACGAGCGGGACCTCGGCCACGCGCAGGATGACGGGGTCGGGCTTGTCCGGGTTCGCGACCTCGACCGCGCGGATGGTGTCTCCGCCGATGTCGATCCCGACGAGGGTCTTCGCCATGTGCTGGGTCCTTCCTACGCCAGGCCGGTGATGTGCAGGTACGCGTCGAGCACGGGCTGACCGAGGAACACGCCCAGCCAGGCTCCGCCGAGCATCCAGGGGCCGAACGGGATGCCGGTGCCGCGACGGGCACGACCGGTCGCCAGCAGGCCGATGGCGAAGGTACCGCCGAGGAGGAAGGCGCCGGAAGCTCCCACTGCGAGGGGTCCCCATCCGAGGTACGCGAGCACGAGCCCCAGGACACCGGCGAGCTTGACGTCGCCCAGGCCCATCCCACCGGGGACCGCGACCGCGAGGGCGAGGTAGCCGCCGCCCATCGCGACGAGCCCGATGCCGCCGCGGACGAGCGCGGCCCAGTCGCCGGTGAGCGCGCTGCGGGCGACCAGGAGCACCGCGCAGACCACGTAGGCGGGCAGGACGATCGCGTTCGGCAGCCGGTGCACGTCGAGGTCGATGAGCGCGAGGGCGACCGAGACGGCCATCAGGTAGAGGAGCACGACGAGGCCGACGGTCGCGGCGGCAGCGGCCCGCGGGTCCGTCGCGGCCACGAGTGGCGGTGCGGCACGGAGGACGACGAGCACGAACAGTGCCGCCGTCGCCGCCTCGACCAGGGGGTAGCGCTTCGGGATCGCGGTGCTGCAGTCACGGCACCGCCCGCGGAGCAGGAGCCACGACACCACGGGCACGTTGTCCCGTCGACGGATGCCGTGGCCGCAGCGTGGGCAGGCGCTCGGCGGCGCGACGACCGAGATGCCCGCTGGGACACGGTGCACGACGACGTTGAGGAACGAGCCGACGGCCAGGCCGACGACGCCGACGAGCAGGGCGACGAACACGGCCGGGGTCACCGCGGGACCCCTGCCGCGTCGTACGCCGCCGCGACCTCGATCTGCGACGTCACCTTGTAGGTCGTCACGACCGGCTGCGGGAAGAACGGTGGTGTGTAGCTGCCGAGGCTCGTGTCGTAGCCGTACGCCTTGAGGTAGCCGTTCGTGCCCTTGCCCACCGCACCGCGGAACCGCTGTGCGATCGACCCCTTCACGGTGAGCTTCCCCCGACCACCGCCGATGGCGTAGTTCTGCACGGTGAACGTGCCCTGGTTCGACAGCACCGCAGCCGCCACCGTCCGGTCCCCGGCGAGCATCGGGTAGGTCCCGCCGTACGCGTCGACCATGGGGTTCCAGACCAGGACGGCCTCCTGGCCCACGAGACCGAGCACGGTCGACGCCGCCCGGCCCGCCGTGTACTGCAGGTCTCCGGTCACGTAGACGTAGTTCTCGGCGACGAGCGAGATCGACGCGTCGACCTTGCCGGACACGAAGAGGTCTCCGTGGGTGCATCCGTAGGCCGTGCTGAACGGGATCTGCTGCCCCTGCGCGGTCTCGGGGTTCGCCTCGTCCCACGTTCCGCCCAGTCCCGGGACACTGCCGCGACGGGGGAACCCGAGACCGTTGTCCTTGACGGCGACGCTCCGCATGCAGGCAGACGGGGACCTGCTCGGGTCCTTGGTGAAGTTCGGGTTCGTCGAGGACCCGGTCCCGGACGATGCCGGCTCGTCCTGCACGTACACGAGGTTGTCGGCGAGGAGCTTCGTGCTGACGACGGCCCCGGAGCCCTGCAGGTCCGTCAGCCTGCCGCACTTGTCGGGCGCCGACCCGTACTTGCCGGAGCGCTGCAGGTTCGTCGCGAGGGTCAGCGGGGAGCGGATGCGCATGGTGCCGTTCCCGAGGAAGGTAATATCGGTGGGTCCGGTGTACAGGCAGCCCGTCCCCGGCGCGGTGTCCCTGACGGCCGGGTCGTCGCTGTACATCCGGTCGCGGCCGGCGCTGATCGTCGACGGCGGCGTGTACGAGCTGACGACCTCGGGCTGGTAGCCGGCGTAGTAGTCGAACGAGGGGGCCTTCGGCGAGGAGCACCGGTAGGTGCTCCACCCGACCGAGGACTGCACCGTGCTCCCGAACCGACCGCCGCAGATGAGCATCACGTCGTTCGACCGGATCGGTCCGTCCAGGGTGTCACCGTCCTGGAACTGGATGCGGTCGCAGGCGTCCTTGCCGCCGCCCGGGCTGACCGAGTACGTCGTGTTCTGGTAGACGTTGCGGCAGTCCTCGCCGGTGATGGCCGGGTCGCCGGACTCGTAGTCGGTCCAGTACAGGTAGTTCGAGAAGCCGTCCGGCCGCACGTTCGCGACCAGGGTGCGAGTGGTCGAACCGGCACGCCCGGTGACCTGGACCCGGACGATGCCCTGTGGGCCGGCGATGCTGTTGTCGACCGCGTACCGGTACGACGTCTCGCCCGCGGCGCCCGTCGACCCGGGCACGGTCACCCAGCTCGTGAACGCGGGGTTCAGCGCAGCCCCGGTGCCGACGCCCTTCGGGAACGTGTCACCGGTGCTGAAGGGCTGGCTCGGATCGCCGTACTTCGTCGCGTACGTGTTGTCGGCGTTGACCCGGCTCTGGTAGTCGGCGAGTCCGGCGTACGCCGCGGCCATCGCGTTGGCGAAGTCGCGGTCGGAGGTCGTCTTCGTCGCACCGGACGTCGCGATGCCGACCATCGTGGCGGCGAGGATCATCACGACCATGCCGATCCCGAGGACGGCGGCGAGGGCGACGCCGCGCTCGTCGTCGTGCGAGCGGATGAGGGCGAGGATGCGGCGCACGGTCAGCTCCCGAACTGGAGGTTGGGCATGCCGACGGTGCTGGTCAGCGAGACGTCGTCACGGGCGGCCGGACGCTGCTGGTCGCGCTCCCCGACGGTGAGGTCGATGCTCACGGACCGCACGGCCGCGAGGTCCGTCGCGCTCAGCGCACCGTCGGGGCCCGCCGTCATCGCCGTGCCGGCCGCGTTGCGGAACGTGAACAGGGTCGACGGGACGACGGACTCGGCGAGGACGAGTCGGGACGTCGGTGCGTTCGTCAACACCGGAGTCGCCGCACGGGGGAAGTCGTAGTAGGTGGCCGTGCGGTCGGTGGGCACGCCGTTCCACTTCGTCTCGGTGATCGTGCCCTTCGCCGGGTCGAGGGTGAACTGCACCTCGACGGGCTGCACGTCGACCGCCGAGTTGAGGTTGATGTAGGCGAAGAACCGGACCGACGTCGCCGTGGCGTACTGCACCGCGTACTGCGCGTCGACGCCGCTCGCGACGGGGTTGTTCGAGGCCACCCGGAACATCCGCTGCATCTCGCGCATCGCGGTCGAGGCCACCCGGGTGTTGGAGTCGACGTTCGTCGTGGTGGTCGATGCTCGCGACACCGAGACGAAGAAGGCGCCCGCCATGGTGAGGACGAGGACGCTGATGCTCATCGCGACGATGAGCTCGGCGAGCGAGACGCCGCGGTCGTCCCGGCCGAGGCGGCGGAGGACGCGCATCACGGCGCGCGCCTGGGGTCGAGGAGCACGCGGTCGGCCGTCGGTGCGACGCCCGGTGCTGCCTGGATGCCGGTCACCGTGGTCGGCGTCGTGATGGTGATGATCCCGAGCAGGTTGACCGCGGTCCTGCCGGACTGCAGCGACCACGTGCCGTAGGGCAGGGCGATCGTCACCGGCTGGCCGAGGGGGAGCTTCGTGAACCGGTACTGGGCGCCCTTCGCGCACCCGGGGTCGCCGGAGTTCGGCACCGGCGCGACGGAGTTGGCGAGGACCTCGTTGACGCTGTTCGTCGGGAGGGTGATCGTGACGAGCTGCACCGGCGCCCGCACCGCGTTCGTCCCGGCGACCGGCTGCCCCGGGCTCCGCGGAGCCACAGCGGTGCCGCTCGCGGTCGTCCAGTTCTCCGGGTCGGTGCTGGCGCACGTCGCCGGTACGCCGGCGACCGCCTTGTAGCCGTCGGTGAACGGGAAGACCTGCGTCGTCGTGCCGACCGCGAAGGGGCCCTGGTCGGCGGTCTTGCGCCGCAGCGTCACCGGCATCGTGGTCGGCGCGGTGAACGCCGTGGTCGGCGCGTTGGGGTCGCCCCACTGCGGTGCGACCGTGAGGGCGGTGTCGTAGTTCATGTTCGCGGCCGCGGTCTGGTTCGCGCCCACACGGACGGTCGTCGAGGGCGTCGCCGTCTGGGCGCCGAGCGACCCCGAGGACGTTCCGTCGTCGATGTTGCCCGGCTTCGTCACCGAGACGTCGTACCGGCCGGGCTTCACGTTGAGGGCGTAGCTGCAGCCCGTGGCGTCCGTGACCGGCACCGTCGAGGTGACCGGGCCGGCACCGTCGGGGTTCGTGGCCGCGGGGGCGATCGACACCACGGCCCCCTGGTTCCCGCTGCCGTCGACCCGGGACACCGACACGATGATCGTGCCGAGGCCCGCCGCGGTGACCGCCGAGGTCGGGGCGACCATGCTGTTCATCGCGACCGACTGGTCGGACCCCCGACCGCCGGCGCTCCAGCTGATGGTCATGGCGACGCGCTTGTAGGCGAGCGGGCCGCCCCCGCTGCCGCAGGCGTTCGCGGTGCCGGAGGAGGCGACCCACCGTGCGGTCTGCACGACCCGGTAGTCGATGCCCGCGACACGCTGCACCGATGTGCCGTCGACGACGCCGAACAGGTTGGTCGACGTTCGTGCGCGGTCGATGCCGTCCTGCGCGAGGCCGATCGCGACCTCCCGGGAGCGGGAGCCGTGCGTGAGGTAGAGCGAGCTCGCGATGCCCATCGCCACACCGGCGGCGATCATCGCGAAGACCGTCATGGCGACGAGGACCTCGACGATGGAGACGCCGTCGTCGCGCTCGCGTGCGTCACGCAGGAGTGCGGCCAGTCGCAGCACGAGGTCACCTCGGATCGTTCATCGGTCAGGAAGAAGGGGTGGACCCGGTGCCCGCACCGGGTCCACCCCTCGGAGCGCTTGCTAGCAGCCCTTGTCCTTCGCCCCGCCGTCCTGGTCGACGTGGAAGACGTTGCCCGCGTTGCTCTTCACCTGGATGCAGAACGTGCCAGCGGTGACGTCGGACTTCACCATCGTGGGCGCGGTGCCCTTGGTGTCGTAGTCTCCCGCGCTGAATCCGGAGAGGCCGGAGATGGCAGCGTTCGCGGGGAACGTGTTGGTCTGTGTGTAGTTCGCGATGACCGCCGTCTTCGCGTTCTGCAGGTCCGACTTCGCGGCCGCGTCCTTCGCGTTGTTCTGCACGTTCAGGTACACCGGGATGGCGATGGCCGCGAGGATGCCGATGATGATCACGACGACCAGGAGTTCGATGAGCGTGAAGCCCTTCTCCTCGTCCTCGAGGAGACCCTTGCGACGCGCGTCGAGCTTGCCCATGAGAGCGAAGTACATTGTTGTTCCATTCTTCGGGAGTGAATGTCGGGAGGAAGTCTGTGGGGCCTTTCCGGCCGCCTGGGCAAGCGTATTGACGTCATTCCTGGGGCAGCATCCCGAGAACGGGGGCCAGTACGCCTCCCCGCCGACCCCAGTCCCGGGGGTACGCACGACCGCGCCGCCCCCGCACGGGGGTCGCAGCCCCGGGAACACGGGGATGTAGGAAGGTTGCCGAACTACTTGACGAGTGAGGTGATCTGGAAGATCGGCAGGTAGAGCGCGATGATCATGCCGCCGACGATCACGCCCAGGAATGCGATCAACAATGGCTCGATCAACGAGGTGAGGGCCTCGGTGGTCGCCTCGACCTCGGCGTCGTAGAAGACCGATATCTTCTCGAGCATGGTCTCCAGGGATCCCGCGTCCTCACCGACCGCGACCATCTGCGACACCATCGACGGGAAGACCTTCTCGGCCGAGAGCGGGACGTTGATGGAATCCCCCTTGCGCACGGCTTCCGCGACGCGTTGCAGCGCTTTCTCGACGACGAAGTTGTTCGACACTTCTCCAGCGATCTGCAACGCCTGCAGGATCGGCACACCGGCACCGATCATGTTCGACAGGTTGCGCGAGAACCGGGCGATGACGATCTTGCGGTTCAGCTGCCCGAACACCGGGAGCCGCAGCTTGAGCGGGTCGACGACGGCGCGCACCCGGTCGGTGTGCTTGTTCGCCCTCCACCAGATCCACCCGACGACGGCGCCGACGAGCAGCACCGGACCGACGAAGACCATCGCGTGCGAGGCCGCGACGAGCACGAGTGTCGGCAACGGCAGCTGCCCGCCGAGCCCCTCGAACATCTTCTGGAAGATCGGCACGATGAAGATCAGCATGATCATCACCGCGAGGAGCGACATCACGAGCACGACGACCGGGTAGGTCATCGCCGACCGGATGGTGGTGCGGAGCTTGTGCTCCTTCTCGAAGTTCGTCGCGATGGAGTCCATGGCCTGGTCGAGGAACCCGCCGGTCTCCCCCGCCCGGATCATGTTGATCATGATCGGCGGGAAGTCGACCGGGTACTTCGCGACGGCGTCGGAGAACGAGACACCGCGCTCGACGTCGTCCCGCACCTTGCCGAGGATCTCCTTGAGCTTCTTGCTCTCGGTCTGGTCGGCCAGGATCGACAGCGCCCGGAGGAGCGACAACCCCGAGGACAGCATGGTCGAGGCCTGCCGCGACGTGATCGCGAGGTCCTTCAGCCCGACGCCGCGCTCGAACCCGGGGATCTTGATCTCGGTCTGCAGACCGGTGCCGGCGGTCGCCTCGGTGATCGCGATCGGCGAGACGCCCATCCCGCGCAGGCGTTGGACGACCGCACCCTCGGAGGCGGCGTCGAGCCGGCCCTTGACGAGCTTGCCGCTGCCGTCGCGGCCGCGGTAGTCGAATGCCAGCGACATCAGTGGCCTCCCGAGTACTTGTCGCCGAAGTCGATCTCCGCCGCGGCGATGGCGGCGGCGGACGACTCGGACGGCGACTCGACGCGCTGCACGAGGCGGTCGAAGCCGTCCTCGTCGTGCACCTTCTCCATCGCCGCGGCGCGCGTGACGGTGCCGACGTTGACGAGTTCGGCGAGGTCCTGGTCCATCGTGTGCATGCCCGCGTCGCGCCCGGCCTGCATGGCCGAGGTGATCTGGTGGGTCTTGCCCTCGCGGACGAGGTTGGCGATCGCCGGGGTGGTCTTCATGATCTCCGTCGCGACGACCCGGCCCGAGCCGTTCGCCTTCGGCACGAGGGTCTGGCAGACGACGCCCTCGAGCGTGGCGGCGAGCTGCGTGCGGATCTGTCCCTGCTGGTGCGGCGGGAACACGTCGATGACGCGGTCGATCGTGCCCGGCGCGCTCTGCGTGTGCAGCGTCGCGAACACCAGGTGGCCGGTCTCGGCGGCGGTGAGGGCGACGGAGATGGTCTCGAGATCGCGGAGCTCACCGATCAGGATGACGTCGGGGTCCTGGCGGAGCACGTGCTTGAGGGCCGCGGCGAACGAGTGCGTGTCCGCGCCGACCTCGCGCTGGTTGATGATCGCCCGCTTGTGGTCGTGCAGGAACTCGATCGGGTCCTCGACGGTGACGATGTGGTCGGCACGGGTCTCGTTGACGAGGTCGATGAGGGCCGCGAGCGTCGTCGACTTGCCGGACCCGGTGGGCCCGGTCACCAGGACGAGTCCGCGGGACAGCTTCGCGAAGCGCCCGACGTGCTCCGGGATGCCGAGCTGCTTGAGCGTCTTGATCCGCGTCGGGATGATGCGGAAGGCGGCGCCCCAGTTGCCGCGCTGCTGGTAGTAGTTCACGCGGAAGCGGTACTCCGGCGACAGCGAGTACGCGAAGTCGAGTTCCTGCTCGTGGTCGAACTGTCCGGTCTGCTCCGGGGTGAGCAGGGTCTTGAGCGCGGCGATCACCTTGTTGCGTGACCACGGTCCACCGGGCACGGCGGGGCGGAGCGATCCGTCGACGCGGACGGTGGGCGGGGCGTCGGCGGTGACGTGCAGGTCCGAGGCGTCCTGGTAGACCACCTGGGCCAGCGCCGTGACGAGGTCGCCGTCGGCGACCTCACGTGCGTGGCGGGTGAAGCCGATCTCAGGGTGCCCGGTGCTCACGGCGGGCGCCGGCAGCGCACCGCCGACCGGGGCGGTCGGGACGACCGGGAGGACCGTGGTCGCTGCCGCGGGCGCCACCGGCAGGTGCTCGGTCGCCGCTCCGGCCGTGTCGGCCCACGCGGTCGGACCCGCGGTCGCCGCTCCGGCCGGATCGGCCCAGCTCGGCACGCCGGCGGACGCGACCGGTTCGCCGTACCCGTAGGTCGCGGTCGACGCCGGCACGGCAGCCGGCGGCGTCGCGGGCGCGGCGTCGGGCTGTGCGACGGGGCTGGCCAGGGGAGGCCCCCCCGCGGGTACGGACCACGCGGCCTGCACGTCGGCGGAGAGGTCGTACACCGACCGGGTCACCGCGGGTGCCTCGGTCGTCACGGCGGCAGCGGCCGCAGCAGCCAGCCGCGCGGCCCGTCGGCTGCCGCCGACCTCGTCGCCGGGTCGCCCGGGGTGCCAGCCGTCGACGGGGGCGTCGCCGGACTCGATGTCGTACACGGATTCGTCCATGGTCGTGGTGTCCCTGCCTGCTACGCGACGACGCGCAGGATCTCGTCGACGCTGGTCAGGCCCAGCAGGACCTTCTGCCAGCCGTCCTGTCGGAGGGTGAGCATCCCCTGCTCGCGGGCGACGCGGCCGATCTCGGCGCTCGAGGCGCGCGCGACGGCGAGGCGTTCGATCTCCTCGGTCACGGTCATCACCTCGTGCAGGGCGATGCGACCGCGGTACCCGGTGTTCGAGCAGACCGCGCAACCGGCGGGTGCGGAGAACGGCGGCACGGGGGCACCGTCGTCGGGGATCAGCCCGAGCGCGACGAGCTGCGCGGTGGGGACCTCGGCGGGCACCTTGCACCGGTCGCAGAGCCGGCGCGCGAGGCGCTGCGCCACGACCGCGTCGAGCGCGGAGCCGACGAGGAACGGCTCGATGTCCATCTCGGTGAGTCGGGTGATCGCCGAGGGCGCGTCGTTCGTGTGCAGCGTCGAGAGCACGAGGTGCCCGGTGAGCGACGCCTCGATCGCGATCTGCGCGGTCTCGTGGTCACGGATCTCACCGAGGAGCACGACGTCGGGGTCCGAGCGCAGGATCGACCGCAGGGCCGAGGCGAACGTGAGCCCGGCCTTCGGGTTCACCTGCACCTGGTTGATGCCCGCCATCCGGTACTCGACCGGGTCCTCGACGGTGATGACGTTGATCTCGGGCCGCGCGACCGCGTTCAGGGTCGTGTACAGCGTCGTCGACTTGCCCGAGCCGGTGGGGCCGGTGACGAGGATCATGCCGTACGGCTTCGAGTAGGAGCGCTCGTACGCCGCGGCGTTGTGCTCGAGCAGGTCGAGGTCACCGAGGGACATCGACGTGTTCGTGTTGTCGAGGATCCGCATGACGACCTTCTCGCCCCACACGGTCGGCAGCGTCGCGACCCGGAGGTCGATCTGCCGGCCGCCGTGGCGCACCGACATCCGGCCGTCCTGCGGCTTCCGACGCTCGGCGATGTCGATGTCGCTCATGATCTTGAGCCGACTGATGACGCCGTTCTGGATCGTCTTCGGCGCGGGAGCCATCTCGTGCAGCACGCCGTCGATGCGGTACCGCACCCGCACCTCGTGCTCGCCGGGCTCGATGTGGATGTCCGAGGCGTGGTCCTGGATCGCCTGCGACACGAGCAGGTTCACGAAGCGCACGATCGGGACGTCGTCGAGCGACCCCGCGGCGAGGTCGACGCGCTCGTCCGCACGGGCGGAGGCTTCCTCCTCGAGGGAGGACGTCAGGTCGTTCAGCTCGTCGTCGGCCCGGAGGTAGCGGTCGAGCGCCGAGTGGAGCTCACGCTCGTCGACCTGCACGGGCTTCACGGTGCGACCGGACGCGGCGCGGGCGTCGTCGATCGCGAGGACGTTCGTCGGGTTCACCATCGCGAGCACGAGGACCTCGCCCTCGAAGCCGATGCCGAGCACCCCGTGGCGGCGACAGAGCGCGGCCGGGAGCATCGACACCGCCGTGCCGTCCACCGGGTAGTCGGTGAGCGGCACCGTGTGCGAGTTCTGCGACGCGGCGCGTGCGGTGATGTACTGCGCCTCGCTCACGACGCCCTGGTCGACGAGGGTCTGGATGGAGCGTTCGTCGACGTCCTCGTCGCCGGTCATGGCGTCGAGGTGTTCGATCGGCAGGGCGCCGTTGAGGATGAGGATCTCGGAGAGCGTGGCCATGTACCCCGGGAACTCCTTCGGGTCGAGTTCGGGTCGGTGTGGTCGGCGCCGCGACGACGCGGCGCCCGTCCACGCTACGGTCGGCGGCACCCGCCCCCGCAGTCCCACAACGAGGGGGCGGCGGGGTGTCCGGTGTCCCCAGTGCTGGGGTACCGGTCGGTGTCCGGGTGGTCGCAGCGCTCCGTCCATGCCGAGAGCGTGCCGCACGCGAGCACGCACGCGGGTCCGCTCCGGCGCTGCTGTGGACGACCGCTGGCCCCGCACTGCCTGTGGAGGAAGGAAGCCCGGATCGACGGCAGACCCTCGACGCGTGCCACCCGCTGGAGACATGATGAGTCATGGACATCACGAGCGTGACCGTGGGGTTGCCCGTCACCGACATCGAGGCGTCCTGCCTCTGGTACGGCGCGGTGTTCGAGCGGCTCGAACCGGACCTCGAGCCCGAGGACGGCGTCGCCGAGTACGAGGTCGGCGGCATCTGGGTGCAGCTCTTCGTCGACCCGGACGCCGAGGACAACCCGGTCAGCCTGCGCTTCGGGATCGACGACGTCCGCGCGCAGCACGACCGGATCGCCGCGCTCGGCATCGACGTCGGCCCGGTCGGGTGCGTCGACGGCGCCGTCGACTGGTTCGACGTGCGCGACCCCGACGGCAACGTGCTCAGCCTGTTCTCGCTCGTCGACGAGACCGGCCGCGGGTCCGGACGCGACCGCGGGTCCGGACGCGCGGTCTGACGCCGCCTCGCGACCGGACGCGGTCCGACGCGACCACCCGACGGACGGGAGGCGCGGTGCCGGCCCGCACCGCGCCTCCCGTCCGCCCCTGGTCACCCCACGGCACCGCGGCGGCCCGCACAGGCGGGCGCCGGTCCGGCGGCGTCCCCGGCGCACGAGCAGGGCCCCACCTCCGTGACGGAGGCGGGGCCCTGCTCGTTCAGCGCGACGTCAGTCGGTGCGACGTCGGTCGGCTGGGGCGGTTCAGTTGTAGGTGCCCGGCGTGAAGTCGTCCGACGAGAAGCTGTCGAAGTCGACGAAGCTCAGGTCGGCGTCCGAGAACGAGGAGTCGTCGGCGAAGATGCGGTTGGGGTACCGCTCCGCCTTGGCTTCCTCGGTCGCGGCGACGTCCACGTCCCGGTACCGGCTGAGGCCCGTCCCCGCGGGGATGAGCTTGCCGATGATGACGTTCTCCTTGAGGCCGACGAGGTGGTCCTGCTTGCCCTCCATGGCCGCCTGCGTCAGGACGCGGGTGGTCTCCTGGAAGGACGCGGCGGACAGCCACGACTCGGTCGCGAGGGACGCCTTCGTGATGCCCATGACCTCCTGGCGGGCCGAGGCGGTCTTGCGACCCTCCTGCAGCGCCACCCGGTTGATCGCGTTGTAGCGCGACCGGTCGACGAGCTCACCCGGCAGCAGGTCGGTGTCGGCGTGGTCGACGACGGTGACCTTGCGGAGCATCTGACGGACGATGACCTCGATGTGCTTGTCGTGGATCGGCACACCCTGCGAGCCGTACACGTCCTGCACACCGTTGACGAGGTGCTTCTGCACCTCGCGCACACCCTTGACCCGGAGGACCTCCTTCGGGTCGACCGTGCCGGCGATGAACTGCTCGCCGAGCTCGACGTGCTGCCCGTCCTCGATGAGGAGGGTCGCACGCTTGAGCACCGGGTAGATGAACGGCTCGTCGCCGTTGTCCGGCGTCAGGATGATGCGACGGCCCTTGTCCGTGTCCTCGATCGTCGCGCGGCCGGGGGCCTCGGCGATCGGGGACGCGCCCTTGGGGGTACGAGCCTCGAAGAGCTCGGTGACGCGGGGCAGACCCTGGGTGATGTCGTCGGCCGAGGCCGAACCACCCGTGTGGAAGGTACGCATCGTCAGCTGGGTACCGGGCTCACCGATGGACTGGGCGGCGATGATGCCGACCGCCTCGCCGATGTCGACGAGGTTGCCCGTGGCGAGCGACCGGCCGTAGCACTGCGCGCAGACACCGACGGCCGACTCGCAGGTCAGGACCGAGCGCACCTTGATGCTCTCGACACCCGCCTCGAGCAGCGTGTCCAGCAGGACGTCACCGACGTCCGAACCGGCCTCGGCGACGACCGTGCCCTTCGCGTCCACGGCCTCCGAGGCCAGGGTGCGCGAGTAGACGGTGTTCTCGACGCGCGGGTCGCGGACGAGCCCGCCGTCGGCACCCACGGTCGCGATCGGCAGCTCGAGGCCACGCGTCGTCCCGCAGTCGTCCTCACGGATGATGACGTCCTGCGACACGTCGACGAGACGACGGGTCAGGTACCCCGAGTCGGCGGTACGGAGAGCCGTGTCCGCCAGACCCTTGCGGGCACCGTGCGTGGCGATGAAGTACTCCGCCACGGTCAGGCCCTCGCGGTACGAGTTGATGATCGGGCGGGCGATGATCTCGCCCTTCGGGTTGTTCACCAGACCACGCATACCGGCGATGTTGCGCACCTGCAGCCAGTTACCACGAGCACCCGACGAGACCATGCGGTTGATGGTGTTGTCGACCGGGAAGTTGTCGCGCATCTCCTGCGCGATCTCGTTCGTGGCCTCGGTCCAGATCTTGATCAGGTCGGCGCGGCGCTCCGCGTCGGTGATCAGACCCTTGTCGAACTCGCCCTGGACCTTGGCGGCCTGGATCTCGTAGCCCGCGATGATCTCCTTCTTGCGAGGAGGCGTCACGACGTCGGAGAGCGCGACGGTCACACCGGAGCGCGTGCCCCAGTAGAAGCCCGCGTCCTTGATCCGGTCCAGCGCGGCGGCCGTCTCGGTCTTGGAGTAGCGCTCGGCGAGGTCGTTGACGATCGCGGAGAGCGTGCCCTTGTCGGTGACGCGCTGCACGAACGGGTAGTCCGCCGGCAGGGTCTCGTTGAAGAGCGCACGGCCCAGGGTGGTCTCGAGGAGGATCGACTGACCGACCTCGTAGCCCTCCGGCGCCTCGCCCTCGGCGAAGTGGACACCCGTCATGCGGATCTTCACCATCGCGTTGAGGTCCAGCGTGTGCTGGTCCTTCGCCATGATCGCCTCGGCGACCGAGGAGAACGAACGGCCCTCACCGACGGCGCCCTCGCGGACGGTCGTCAGGTGGTGCAGACCGATGATCATGTCCTGTGCGGGAAGGGTCACCGGACGGCCGTCCGACGGCTTGAGGATGTTGTTCGAGGCGAGCATCAGGATGCGGGCCTCGGCCTGGGCCTCGACCGACAGCGGCAGGTGCACGGCCATCTGGTCGCCGTCGAAGTCCGCGTTGAACGCAGCACACACGAGCGGGTGGAGCTGGATGGCCTTGCCCTCGACGAGCTGCGGCTCGAACGCCTGGATGCCCAGACGGTGCAGCGTCGGCGCACGGTTCAGCAGCACGGGGCGCTCGCGGATGATCTCCTCGAGCACGTCCCACACCTGCGGACGCGAACGCTCGACCATGCGCTTGGCCGACTTGATGTTCTGCGCGTGCGACAGGTCGATGAGGCGCTTGATCACGAACGGCTTGAACAGCTCGAGCGCCATCTGCTTCGGCAGACCGCACTGGTGGAGCTTGAGCTGCGGGCCGACGATGATGACCGAACGGCCCGAGTAGTCGACGCGCTTGCCGAGCAGGTTCTGGCGGAAACGACCCTGCTTGCCCTTGAGCATGTCGCTCAGGGACTTCAGGGCGCGGTTGCCGGTACCCGTGACCGGACGACCACGACGACCGTTGTCGAACAGCGCGTCGACCGCTTCCTGCAGCATGCGCTTCTCGTTGTTCACGATGATCTCGGGGGCCCCGAGGTCGAGCAGGCGGCGGAGACGGTTGTTGCGGTTGATCACACGACGGTAGAGGTCGTTGAGGTCCGACGTGGCGAAGCGGCCACCGTCGAGCTGCACCATCGGGCGCAGCTCCGGCGGGATGACCGGCACGACGCCGAGCACCATCGCGGCCGGCGAGTTGCCGGTGGCGAGGAAGGAGCTCACGACGCGCAGACGCTTGATCGCACGGATCTTCTTCTGGCCCTTGCCCTCGGCGATCTGCAGGCGCAGCGCCTCGGCCTCGGCGGCCAGGTCGAAGGCCTCCAGGCGCAGCTTGATCGCCTCGGCGCCCATGTAGGCGTCGAAGTAGATCCCGAAGCGGTCCTGGAGCTCGTGGAACACGGCGTCCTCGGGCTTGAGGTCGCCGACCTTGAGGTTGCGGAAGTCCTCCCACACGCGCTCGAGGCGGGTGATGTCCTCGTCGAAGGACTTGCGGACCTGGGACATCTCCTTCTCGGCGGTGTCCTTGGTCCGGCGCTTCACGTCGGCCTTGGCGCCCTCTTCCTCGAGCGCTGCGAGGTCGTCCTCGAGCTTCTTGAGGCGGTCGGCGATGATCGAGTCGCGCTGCCCCTCGAGGGTCTTGATCTCGAGGCGCATCTCGTTCTCGAGGCCGGGCATGTCGGCGTGACGGCCCTCCTCGTCGATGTCGATGATCATGTACGCCGCGAAGTAGATGACCTTCTCGAGGTCCTTCGGTGCCATGTCGAGCAGGTACCCGAGGCGCGACGGGACGCCCTTGAAGTACCAGATGTGCGTGACGGGCGCGGCGAGCTCGATGTGGCCCATGCGCTCACGACGGACCGAGGACTTGGTGACCTCGACGCCGCAGCGCTCGCAGACGATGCCCTTGAAGCGGACTCGCTTGTACTTGCCGCAGGCGCACTCCCAGTCGCGGGACGGACCGAAGATCTGCTCGCCGAACAGACCGTCCTTCTCGGGCTTGAGGGTGCGGTAGTTGATGGTCTCCGGCTTCTTGACCTCGCCGTACGACCACTGACGGATGTCCTCGGCGGTCGCGAGGCCGATCCGGATGGCGTCAAATGACGTTGCTTCGAGCAATGTTCTTCTCTCTTGCTGAGTTCGAAACGTGTTCGGTACGGGCCGGATCAGATGTCGTCGACGGACGACGACTCGAACCGCGAGGAGATGTTGATGCCGAGCTCTTCCGCAGCGCGGAACACCTCGTCGTCGTTGTCGCGCAGGCTGACCGCCTGGCCGTCGGCCGAGAGGACCTCGACGTTCAGGCAGAGCGACTGCATCTCCTTCATGAGGACCTTGAACGACTCCGGGATGCCGGGCTCCTGGATGTTCTCGCCCTTGACGATCGCCTCGTAGACCTTCACGCGGCCGAGGATGTCGTCGGACTTGATCGTCAGGAGCTCCTGGAGGGCGTAGGCGGCGCCGTACGCCTCGAGCGCCCACACCTCCATCTCACCGAAGCGCTGTCCACCGAACTGCGCCTTACCACCCAGCGGCTGCTGCGTGATCATCGAGTACGGACCGGTCGAACGGGCGTGGATCTTGTCGTCGACCAGGTGGTGCAGCTTGAGGATGTACATGTAGCCGACCGAGACGGGCTCCGGGAACGGCTCGCCGGAGCGGCCGTCGAAGAGCTGCGCCTTGCCGGAGGAGCCGATCAGGCGCTCCCCGTCGCGGTTCGGGAGCGTGCTGTCGAGGAGGCCCTCGATCTCGCGCTCGTACGCACCGTCGAACACCGGGGTGGCGACCTTCGTGCCGGGCGCCGCGCTGTGGGCGGCCTCGGGGAGGGCGGACGCCCACTCCTGGATGCCCTCGACGTTCCAGCCCTGCTTCGCGAGCCACCCGAGGTGGATCTCGAGGACCTGGCCGAAGTTCATGCGGCCGGGGACGCCGAGCGGGTTGAGCACGATGTCGACGGGGGTGCCGTCGGCGAGGAACGGCATGTCCTCGACCGGCAGGATCGTCGAGATGACGCCCTTGTTGCCGTGACGACCGGCGAGCTTGTCACCCGCGGTGATCTTGCGCTTCTGGGCGATGTAGACGACCACGCGCTGGTTGACACCGGAGCCGAGCTCGTCGTCACCGTCCTGCGAGTCGAACACCTTGACGCCGATGATCGTGCCCTCTTCACCGTGGGGCACCTTCAGCGAGGTGTCGCGCACCTCGCGCGACTTCTCGTTGAAGATCGCGCGGAGCAGGCGCTCCTCGGCGGAGAGCTCGGTCTCGCCCTTCGGCGTGACCTTGCCGACGAGGATGTCGCCGGGGCGCACCTCGGCACCGATGCGGATGATGCCGCGCTCGTCCAGGTCGGCCAGGAGGTCCGGGCTGACGTTGGGGAGGTCGCGGGTGATCTCCTCCTTGCCGAGCTTGGTGTCGCGGGCGTCGACCTCGTACTCCTCGATGTGGATCGAGGAGAGGGTGTCGTCCTTCACGAGGTTCTGCGACAGGATCATCGCGTCCTCGTAGTTGTAGCCCTCCCACGGCATGAACGCGACGAGCAGGTTCTTGCCGAGCGCGAGCTCGCCGTTCTCGGTCGCGGGACCGTCGGCGATGACCTCGCCCTGCTCCACGCGCTCACCGGCGGAGACGATGACGCGGTGGTTGTAGCTCGTGCCCTGGTTGGAGCGGTCGAACTTGCGCAGGTAGTAGGTCTGCGTCCCACCCTCGTCGAGCTGCAGGGTCACGGCGTCGGCCGAGACCTCGGAGACGACACCGGCCTTGTCGGCGGTGACGACGTCACCGGCGTCGATCGCGGTGTAGCCCTCCATGCCGGTGCCGACGAGCGGCGACTCGGAACGGAGCAGCGGGACGGCCTGACGCTGCATGTTCGCACCCATGAGGGCGCGGTTCGCGTCGTCGTGCTCGAGGAACGGGATGAGCGAGGTCGCGACCGACACCATCTGGCGCGGCGAGACGTCCATGTAGTCGACCTCGTCCTTGCCGACGAGCTCGACCTCGCCGCCCTTCTTCCGCACGAGGACCTTGTCGTCCGCGAAGTGGAAGGAGTCGGTGAGGGGCGCGTTGGCCTGGGCGACGACGAAGTCGTCCTCCTCCGACGCGGTGAGGTAGTCGATGGTCGTGGTGACCTGACCGTCCACGACGCGGCGGTACGGCGTCTCGATGAAGCCGAAGGAGTTGATCCGACCGAACGACGCGAGCGAACCGATCAGGCCGATGTTCGGGCCTTCCGGGGTCTCGATCGGGCACATGCGGCCGTAGTGCGACGGGTGGACGTCACGGACCTCGACGCCGGCACGCTCACGGGACAGACCGCCCGGGCCGAGGGCCGACAGGCGACGCTTGTGCGTCAGACCCGCGAGCGGGTTGTTCTGGTCCATGAACTGCGACAGCTGCGAGGTGCCGAAGAACTCCTTGATCGCGGCGACGACGGGTCGCACGTTGATCAGGGTCTGCGGCGTGATCGCCTCGATGTCCTGCGTGGTCATGCGCTCGCGGACGACGCGCTCCATGCGGGACAGGCCGGTGCGGACCTGGTTCTGGATGAGCTCGCCGACGGCGCGGATGCGACGGTTGCCGAAGTGGTCGATGTCGTCCACGTCGAGGCGCAGCTGGACGGGCTGGCCGTCACGCACGCCGTCGAAGGTCGTCTTCTCGGCGTGCAGCGAGACGAGGTACTTGATCGTGCGGACGATGTCCTGCACGGTCAGGACCGAGTCGCTGAGCTTCGCGTCGATGCCGAGCTTGCGGTTGACCTTGTAGCGACCGACCTTGGCGAGGTCGTAGCGCTTCGGGTTGAAGTAGAAGTTGTCGAGGAGCGCACGCGCTGCCTCGGCCGCGACCTGCTCGCCCGGACGGAGCTTGCGGTAGATGTCCTTGAGTGCCTCTTCCTTCGTCAGGACGGCGTCCTTCTCGAGGGTCGACTCGATCGAGGCGAAGCCCTGGAACTCCTCCATGATCTCTTCGCTCGTCATGCCGAGCGCCTTGAGGAAGACCGTGACCGACTGCTTGCGCTTGCGGTCGATGCGCACGCCCACCTGGTCGCGCTTGTCGATCTCGAACTCGAGCCACGCACCGCGCGACGGGATGATGCGGGCGGAGTAGATGTCCTTGTCGGACGTCTTCTCCTGCTGGCGCTCGAAGTACACGCCCGGCGAGCGGACGAGCTGCGAGACGACGACGCGCTCGGTGCCGTTGATGATGAACGTGCCGCGCTCGGTCATGAGCGGGAAGTCGCCCATGAAGACCGTCTGCGTCTTGATCTCACCGGTCATGTGGTTCATGAACTCGGCGTTGACGTACAGCGGAGCGGCGTAGGTCTTGCCGCGCTCCTTGCAGTCGTCGATGGAGTACTTCGGGTCCTCGAGCTCCGGGGACGTGAACGAGAGCTGCATCGTCTCGCCGAGGTCCTCGATCGGGGAGATCTCCTCGAAGATCTCCTCGAGGCCGGAGTGCAGCGCGAGGTCGGTGCGACCCTGCTCCTGCCCTTCGGCGAGACGTGCCTTCCAGACGTCGTTGCCGACGAGCCAGTCGAAGCTCTCCGTCTGGAGTGCGAGCAGATCCGGAACCGTGAGGGTGTCCGTGATCTTGGCGAACGAGAGTCGCGAGTGGTTGCGACCGTTCTTGGGGTTGGTGGATGCGTTGGGCGCAGCAGCCAAGGGTGTGACCTCCGGTAGGCCCCGTCGGGCCGGTACTGACGAGCAGCACGTAGGTGAGTGGATTGATCGCTCGGCGCGACCCCGGGTGACCACCGCCGTACCAGGCAGGACACGTCCGGCCGGTACACGGCCGCACGAGTGGACCTGTGCGATGATCGGTGAGCTGATCCCGCCGCCATATACGGGATGGGCTGACCAGGGCGCGTGTTCGACCGCAATATGACGACACACGGATGCCAGGGAGCGCGAACTGTCATCATAGGTCGCCCCTGTGCGCGCTGTCCAGTCCTGGCTTGACCGGATTCGGCGCTGGCGTGTATAAGCCCGCAGACCGCTCGGGTGTTCCCGCCTGTCGCCTGGTCTCAGGCCCCCGGTCGGGCCTCCAGTGCCCGGCGCACGCGCTGCGCGTCGTCGGTCCGGACGAACGTCACGCGACCGCGGTCGTCCGTGATGCGCACCCCCCGGCCCGGCGTCAGCAGGAGCGCGCGGACGCCCCGGCCGAGACGCAGCCCGACACCGCCGAACGTCGTGGCGTCCGCCTCGACGACCGCGACCGCCGCGATGCTGCGGCGGGCGATGTGCCGCGGCGGCAGGGGTCGGAAGCGCAGCACCACCTCGGTGTCGGTCACCGCGATCCCGGTCCGCGCGAGCAGCAGCAGCGCGCCGGCGACGAGCGCGACGACGCCCGGCACGAGGAGCGCGACCTCGGGGGCCTCACCCGGCCAGTCGAGGACGGCCGCGGTCAGCGCTCCGCCGCCGAGGAGCAGGACCGCGCCGACGACGCGCATCCAGCGGGGTGCGGTCTCGCCGTGCGTGCGCACGGCGGCGGGCGTCGGCCGGGAGGCGCGGGTCGCCCGGGTGGGTCGGCCCACGCGGGCGGGTCGGAGCGTGGGCACGCTCAGGGTGTCGGTCATCGGGTCCTCCTGCGGACGGTCCGGGGAGCGTGCCGCCGGTGGGGTCGGCGGGACCGACGGCCGGGTCGGGTCCGTCGGCTCGTCGGGACCGCCGGGTCGGTGGTGGCACGCGTGGTGTCGGTGCCTCGTCGCACGCCGGGCGGCGTGCGACGAGCGCACACCGACGACGGCTGCCCGGGGCGTGCCGCGCGGGGGGAGCACGGGTGCCGGTCGGGCGGCGTCGTGGTCACGGGACGGGCGGGCACGGCGACTGCCGGAGCGCGGTGTGGGGCCGCGGGGCCGGGCGGGGTGCTCGACACCGGTCGGGTGACGACCCCGGGATGCTACGTGTGCCGCCTCGACGTCTGCTGGGCACCGGTCGGACGGGGAACGGGTCCGCTGAGCGCCGACGGCACAGGTCGGCGCGGGTCGGCGCAGGTCAGCGCGGGCCGGCGCGGGCCGGCGCGGGTCGGCGCGGGTCAGCGCGGGTCAGGCACCACGCCTCAGCGCAGGACGAGGGCGACGGCCTCCGCGCGGCTCCGGACGCCGGTCTTCGCGAAGACCTGGTTGACGTAGGACTTGACGGTCGGGACGGTGAGGAACAGCTCCCGCGCGATCTCGGGGTTCGTCCGGCCCGCGGCGATCCGGTCGAGCACCTCGGCCTCGCGCGGTGTGAGCTCGGGGAACCGCCGCCGCAGCGCCGCGGGACCGTCGACCCGGCCCTGGTCGTGGTCGTGGACGGGTCCGGGGTCCGGTGCTGGGCCGGCCGTCGGCGAGCCCGCGCCCCCGGTCAGGCGGGCGACGAGCCGGGCTCCGACGCCGGCGTCGAGGGTCGTCTGCCCGGATGCGACCGCCCGCACCGCGGCGGCGAGCTCCACGCGGCCGGCGTCCTTCGTCAGGTACCCCCGGGCGCCGGCGCGCAGGGCGGCGTCGATCGAGTCGTCGTCGGCGTACGTCGTGAGCACGATCACCGCGACGTCCGGGTGCGACGCGGTGATCGTCGCGGTCGCCGTGGGCCCGTCGACACCCGGCATCCGCAGGTCCATGAGCACGACGTCCGGCGGGTCCGCGGCCACGGCGGCCACCGCGGCGGCCCCGTCGGCGGCCTCGCCCACGACCTCGAGGTCGGGCACGAGCGACAGCACCGTCACCAGGCCGTCCCGGACGATCGCCTGGTCGTCCACCACGAGCACCCGGATCGTCACGACGTCACCCCCGGCACCCGCATGGTGACGACGAACGCGCCGTCGAGCACCCCGGCGTGCAGCGCGGAGCCGTCGCCGAGCTCCGCGAAGCGCTCCCGCATCCCGACGACCCCGTGCCCGTCACCGGTCCGGGCGGGGCCACCGGAGTCCGCGAGGCCGGATCCCGGGCCGTCCGGGTCCGGGCCGCCTGCGTGCGGGGTGCCCGCACCGGGGCCGAGCGGGTTCGCGACCGTGACCCGGACCGCGTCGCCGTCCCGCTCGACGGACAGCACCACGGGGCGGCCCGCCGCGTGCCTGCGGGCGTTGCTCAGCGCCTCCCGGACGGCCGCGACCACCGCCGCACGGTGGGCCGCGTCGACGGCGGTGAGCGCGACGTCCCCGTGCGTCGTGACGGTGCCGCCGAACGACCGGTGCGCCGCGACCAGGGCGGGCAGGTCGGTCGGCGCGGCCGGGCCGGACGTCTGCGGGGCGGGGACGTCCTCGCGGAGGGCGTGCACCGCGCGCCGGGCCTCGGCGAGCCCGCTCGCGGCGAGCGTCCGGGCCTCCCCCGCGCGTCGGGTGGCCTCGTCGACGCGGCCGGCCTCGAGCAGGGCCTCGACCGCGTCGAGCTGCAGCACCAGGCCGCCGAGGGAGTGGGCGAGGACGTCGTGCACCTCGCGGGCGGCTCGCGTCCGGTCGGCCAGGAGCTCGGCGCGCTGCCGCTCGACCTCGGCCTGGCGGGTCCGTTCCTCCGCGATGCGCGCCTGCCGCCGGCCCGACCCGACGGCCGCGGCCAGGAGCAGCCCACCCCCGGTGCCGAGCACGACCGTCACCGGTGCACCGGCGACCACGGCGGTGGCGGCGACGAGGACGAGGGCGACGACCGCGGCGACCGGTCCGGCCCAGACCGGTCGTCTCGCCGCGAGGACCACGACGCCGACGAGCGGCACGGCCACCATCAGCGCGCCGGTCGGGACGACGACGGTGGCTCCCGCCAGGACCATGCCCCACGTGGCGACGACGAGCACCCGGTCGGAGCCCGTGAGGACCCGGAGCAGCCAGGCGGCGAGCGCCACCGTCCCCACGATCCACACCCACGCGGGAGCGGCGTCGGCGAGACCGGTGCGGACGAACCAGTACGAGACGACCGCGATCCCGACCAGGTCGAGCACGCGACTCGTCACGGAGCCGGACCGACCCCGCACGGGATCGGTCCCGACGGGTCCCGGGCCGGTGGTCACCGGACCATCATGCCGGTGGCGGGGCGCGGGATCCGCTGGTCGACGACGAGGGCACGGGCTGCCCGGTTGAGCGCGAGGACGAGCAGGACCGCACCGGTCGAGGTGAGCAGGTGCGCGCCGAGGTGGCCGCCGAGGACGTCGAGCCCGATGCGGACGACGATCAGGACGACCCAGAGCCCGGCTCCCGCCCAGCCCGTGCGGGCCTGCAGCGTCCGGCCCTCGGTGTCCGGGGCCGCGGTGCGGAACCGGGTCATCGCCCCCATGGCCAGGCCGGCGCCGATGCTCACGAGGGCCTCGACGCCGAGGAACAGCACGTCGAGCGTCGTCACCGCGGCGGCGGACTGCGCGAGCACCACGAGCCCGACGGCGCCGAGGACGAGCGGCGCACGCCAGACCCGTGTCGGGTCGACCGACCGCCAGGTCGCCTGTCGGTACGCGAGGTACCCGACGAGGGCCAGGCCGATGACGATGTTCGCGAGGAGCTGGACGGACACGGTGTCCCCTTCCGGTGGGTGTCCGGCGGGGGTCCCCGACCGGTGCCACCAGCCTCGCGAGCGGGCGGGCGCGGGCACACCACCCCAGGGTGGTGGTCCGGGTGGGGATCGCGGGTGGTGTTCCATGGGGGCATGGCAGATGCGAGCGACGGCTTCCGGATCGGTGCGGGCTGGGCCTCGGTCGAACCGGACCGGCACCGCCCCGGGTCCTTCACGCTCGTCGTCGACGGGACGCCGCAGTCGCACGTCGACCTCGAGGACCCGACGCACCTGGCCTTCGAGTACATCCGGCGGATCGGGCACGCGATCGACCTGCTGCCGCCCGGCCCGGTGACGGCGCTGCACCTCGGTGCCGGTGCCCTCACGCTCCCCCGCTACGTCGCGGTGACCCGGCCGGGGTCCCGCCAGCAGGTCGTCGAGCTCGAGCGCGACCTGGTCGACCACGTGCGCGAGGAGCTGCCGTTCCCCCGCGGCGCCTCGATCCGGGTGCGGTACGGCGACGCCCGCGAGGTCCTCGGCAAGCTGCCCGCCGGTCTGCGCGGCACGGTCGACCTGGCCGTCGTCGACGTGTTCGGCGGCTCGCAGATCCCCGCGCACGTGACGAGCGTCGAGTTCTACCGCGAGGTCGCCGCGTTCCTGTCCCCCACCGGCGTCGTGGCGGTGAACGTCGCGGACGGCGCGGGTCTGGCCTTCGCCCGGGGCCAGGCGGCGACCCTGCAGGCGGTGCTGCCCTCGGTCGCGGCCGTCGCCGACACCGGCATGCTCAAGGGCCGGCGCTTCGGCAACATCGTGCTGCTCGGGTCGCCGACCGACCTACCGGTCGCCGAGATGCCCCGGCTGTACTCGTCCGACCCGATGCCCGCCAAGGTCGTGCACGGTGCCGAGCTGCGCGCGTTCACGGCCGGGGCGCCGGTCGTGACCGACCAGACCGCCGTCGCCTCGCCCGAGCCGAACCGCAGCGTCTTCGGCGGCTGACGCGCGCACTCGGGTGACCGGGCGCCGGACGGGAGGCGCGGTG
The DNA here is from genome assembly GCF_001865055.2 of Curtobacterium sp. MCBA15_004. Classification (NCBI taxonomy): domain Bacteria; kingdom Bacillati; phylum Actinomycetota; class Actinomycetes; order Micrococcales; family Microbacteriaceae; genus Curtobacterium; species Curtobacterium sp. MCBA15_004. The sequence continues at coordinate 3,464,107 of NZ_CP126266.1, forward strand.
CCGGTCGTGCGCCGCGCCTCCCGTCCGTCCGTGGTCGCGGCAGACCGCCGGGCGCACGGTCACTGACGACCCGCCGGACGTGTCCACCACCCGGCTGCCAGGATGGGGGACACGACTGCGCGGCTGCGCGACCGAGCGAGGGAGTCCCCTGATGACGAACGACGACCGGAGCAACGAGGACCGGGCGGGCGACGGCCGCGCCCCGAGCTGGGGCGAGGCACCGCAGCACCGCCCCGAGGACGCACCGCGGTACGGCGAGCGCGCCGACCAGCAGGACGCCCCGCGGTGGGCTGCGTCGGAGGCCCGCGACCGCGACGACGAGCCGCGGTACGGCGAGCGCGCACCGCAGTACGGCGAGCGTGCCCCGCAGTACGGCGAGCAGGCGCCCCGCTACGGCGAGCACGCGCCGAAGGAGGGTGCGGGCGACCGCCACGACTCCCCCACGTGGGGCGAGCAGCACGGGTCGCACCAGCCGTACGCCGCGTCGGCGGCCCCGGCGTCGGCCGGCGGACCGGCCTGGCACACCTACGAGGAGCCGAAGCGCAAGAAGAAGACCGTCGGCGTGATCGCCTTCCTGGTCGGGCTGCTGTCGCTCGTCGTCGGCGTGATCGGCGGCGCCATGATCGGCGCGGCGGTCGCGAACAGCGGCATCCTCGACGGGCTCGCGCAGGGCGGCACCGCCCCGAGCCAGCAGGAGCTCCAGCAGCGGCTCATGCAGGACCCGTCCGCGCTGTCGTCGGTCGGGTCGGCCGGTGTCGTCGTCGGCATCGCCGCGATCCTCGGCCTCTGGGCGTTCGTGCAGGGCATCATCGCCGTCGCCACGAAGCGCGGGCGCGGCTGGGGCCTGTTCGCGATCATCCTCGCCGTCGTCGCGACCGTCGCCACCTTCGGCACGTACATCGCGATCGCCGCGTCCGCGGTCGTCGGCAACAGCTGACACCACGACCCGCCCGACGGCCCGTCCCGCGCCGCGGGGCGGGCCGTCGTCGTCCGGGGGCACCGGGGGCGTCGCGGCGTCCTCGTGCCCCCCGTGCGCGTGGCACCGCTCGTTCACGGCGGGCCGCGGTTACGCTCGACCCGATGTCCCTCCCGCCCGACGACAGCCAGCAGCCCGACCGCGACGACCGCGCCCGGGAGCCCCGCCACGCCGCCCCGGTGACCGCCGGTGTCAGCCCGGGGAGCACCTTCGCGCCGATCAGCCTGCGTCCCGCCGTCGACGCCGAGGCCGTGCAGCAGCGCCTCCGCGACCTCGGGCAGAGCCGCAGCACCGACGCCCTCGCCGAACGCGCCGAACTCCTGCGCCTGCTCGGCCGCCTGGACGAGTCGCTCGTCGTGGCCGAGGAGGTCTTCCGCCTGACGATGTTCACGGGCGAACGCTCCGACAAGGTGGCCTCCCGGATCCGACGGGCCCACGTGCTGCACGACCTCGGCCGGTACGAGCGCGCCGCCGCCGAGGCCGCGATGGCCCGCGACACCGCCCGCACCGAGGACTGGCCCGAGCTCGAGGGCGCGGCCGCCGAGCTCGAGGGCTGGTCGCTGTTCGAGCTGTCCCGCTTCGACGAGGCCCGGTCGGCCCTGTCCCGGGCGTACCAGGCGTTCCGCCAGGCCGGCGCCCCGTCCGAGCGCACCGAGGCACTCCGAACCGCGGTCGAGGCCGCGCTCCGGGCCTCCGCGGCGCAGCCGAAGCCCGCCGAGGACCGGCCCCGCACCGCCCGCGAGGTCGCCGCACGCCGGGCCGAGGACGACGAACCGGCCACCACGCGCGTCGCCGAGCCGGTCAAGCAGATCCCGCCCGTCCGCCGTCGCGTGCTCGGGGCCCCGGACGCCGCACGGACCGAGGCCGACGAGCTGTGGGGCCGCATCGCCGCCCGCGCCGCGTCGAAGGGTCAGGCGCCGCGCGACGAGCCCGACCCCGACGCGCCCGACACCGACCCCGGGCTCGGCGGCGCCGGACGCCGGTGACCGCGCCCGACCAGGTCCGGGAGCGCGCCGAGCAGCTCCTCGCCGAGCACCTCGGACCGGGCGACTGGACCTTCGCGTTCGACCACGCGAAGACCCGCGCCGGCCAGTGCGACTTCGGCCGACGCCGCATCACGGTGAGCCGGCACATCGCCGCCCGGGTGTCCGACGAGGACGTCGAGCAGGTCCTGCTCCACGAGGTCGCGCACGCGCTGGCCGGACCGCGTGCCGGCCACGGTCCGACGTGGCGACGGACCGCCGCGGGGATCGGGTACACCGGGTCCCGCCTGTACGACGGCCCCGTCGCCTCCGAGCTCGCGCCGTGGGTCGGCACCTGCCCCGCGGGGCACGAGCACGTCCGGTACCGCACCCCCACGCGCACGCTCGCGTGTGCTGCGTGCTCGCGCCGGTTCGACCCGCGGAACACGATCACCTGGCGCCGTCGCTCGGATACCGCAGGATCGATCCCGAGCGTGGAGGCGCGCCGGTGAGCCGTTAGCCTGGGCGGATGCACACGGGGCAGCACATCCGGACGGACAGCGGGTCGTCGTGGTTCTTCGACGCCGGCCGGATCGCCCTCGACTTCGCGCACACGGGCGGCTTCGCGGACGACCCGGACGGGCGACGCCCCCGCTCCCGGCTCGGCGAGCTCCTCGTGACCCCGGCCGACCTGGACGAGTGGCTCGGCGACCACACCGAACCGATCGACGTCGGCGCGAGCGCCCGGGAACTCCTCGACGCACGGGCCCTGCGTGCCGCGATCGGACGCCTCGCCGTGGCCGCCGCACCCGCTCCCGCCGACGACGCCGCCACCCGGACCGCCGTCGCCGCCGGGCTCCGCGCCGGGACCGGACGGACCCGACCGGCACCCGACGACATCGACACCGTGAACCTGTTCGCGGCACTGCCCGACGTGCCGCCGAGCCTGCCCGGCGGACGCCGTCGCGCCGGGGCGAACCGGGTCCGCCTGGCGCAGGCGCTGTCGAGCGTGGCGCGGGACGCGGTGGCCCTGTTCACCGAGGTCGGTTTCGACGACGTCGCCGCCGACGGCCAGCCGACGCGCCTGAGCCGGTGCTCGGCGGAGGACTGCGGGCTCGTCTTCTACGACTCGTCCCGTGGGGGCACCCGCCGTTGGTGCTCGATGCAGCGGTGCGGGAACCGGGCGAAGGTGCGGGCGCACCGGGCCCGGCGCGCGGCGGCCTGAGCGGCGGGCCGTCGGCCGCTCCGTCCGCTCCTTCTGTACCCCGCCGAATCCCTGGATTCGGTCTCCCGAATCCTCTGGCATCCTGGTCGCGTGACCGACACCGCCGCCCTGACGAGCGCACCCACCGGTGACGCTCCGCGCCGTCGCGCCGCCAGCCTCACGTTGCTCGGCCCGGCCTTCGTCGCCGCCATCGCCTACGTCGACCCGGGCAACGTCGCCGCCAACCTCACCGCGGGGGCGACGTACGGCTACCTGCTGCTCTGGGTCCTCGTCGCCGCCAACGCCAGCGCCGTCGTCGTGCAGTACCTGTCCGCGAAGCTCGGGGTCGTCACCGGGAAGTCCCTGCCGGAGCTCCTCGGCATGCGGATGCGTCGAGCGCCGCGCCTGCTGTTCTGGGCCCAGGCCGAGGTCGTCGCCGCCGCGACCGACGTGGCCGAGGTCATCGGCGGGGCGCTCGCCCTGCACCTGCTGTTCGGCGTGCCGCTCGTCGCCGGCGGGGTGATCACGGGTGTGGTGTCGATGGCGATCCTCGTGCTGCAGAACCGGCGGGGCGCCCGCGCGTTCGAGGTCGTCGTCACGGCCATGCTCGCGGTCCTGACGGTCGGGTTCTGCGCGGGACTGCTGTTCGCGCAGGTCTCCCCCGGCGAACTCGTGTCCGGGCTCGTGCCGCGCTTCGAGGGCTCCGGGTCGGTGCTGCTCGCGGCGTCGATGCTCGGCGCGACCGTGATGCCGCACGCCGTGTACCTGCACTCGGCGCTCGCCCGCGACCGGCACGGTGCCACCCCCGCCGGTCCCGAGCGCCGCCGGGTGCTCCACATGACCCGGTGGGACGTCGCACTGGCGCTCGTCGTCGCCGGCGGGGTGAACGTCTGCATGCTCGTGCTCGCGGCGGCGACGCTGCCGGGCGTCGCGGGCACGGACACGATCCCGGGCGCACAGGCGGCGATCGAGGCGAACGTCGGCCCCGTCGTCGGCGTGCTCTTCGCCGTGGGGCTGCTCGCGTCGGGGCTGGCGTCGACCTCGGTGGGCTGCATGGCCGGCGCGGAGATCATGCACGGGCTGCTGCACGTGCGGGTGCCGCTGCTCGCCCGGCGGCTCGTGACCCTGGTGCCGGCGCTCGTGCTGCTCGCGGTGGGGGCGGACGCCACGATGCTGCTCGTGGTGAGCCAGGTGGTGCTGAGCTTCGGGATCGCGTTCGCGATCGTGCCGCTGGTGGCCTACACGTCGCGCCGGAGCGTGATGGGCGACGACGCCAACGCGGTCGCCACCCGGGTGGTCGCGTGGGTGATCGCCGCCGTGATCGTCGCGCTCAACGTCGCGCTGGTCGTGCTCACCCTGACCGGGTGAGCACGACCGCGCGAGGCGCGCGGTCGGTCACGCGGGACCGGCCCGCACGCACGACCGCGTGGGGCGCCGGCGTCAGTCGACGACGCGGACGTCCTTCCAGAAGGCGTAGTAGCCCGAGTAGTCCTGGCCGACCCGGTCGAACGACGAGGGGATCGGCGTCGGGTACGACCACGCGCGGTCGGGCAGCGCCTGCCCGTCGACCGTGACCGTGTAGTACTGCGTGTCGCCCTTCCACGGGCAGTGGTACTGGGTGTCGCTCTCGGTGAAGAACTCGGGCTTCACGCTGGACGGCGGGAAGTACCAGTTGCCCTCGATCTGGACGAGGTCCTCCTTCGGGGCCTCCGCGATCACGGTGTCGCCGACGACTGCCTTCATGACGTGTTCCTCCACTCGTGGCGTCGGGGCGACGCCTGCGATCCGGAACGCTACGCGCGCGGTCCCTGTTCCCGCTGCGCACCGGAACTGCCCCGCTGCACGGTGGAGCAGTCCCGCTGCGCACCGGTCCGGCCCCGCTGCGCACCGGGGCGGAGGACGACGAGGTCCGGTCCGGCGGCGAGCGCCGTCCGCACGTCCTCACGGTCGAGACCGGACGCCCCTTCGGCGGCGCTGACGAGGTGCCGCACCGCCTGTCGCAGCCCCGTGTACGCGGCGCAGGCGGCGGCCGCCTCGGGTGCGGTGTGGTCGATGCCGACGGCGACGAGGGCGTCCACGACCGCACCGGCCGCGAGCAGGTCCTCGACGGCGGGGTCCGGGGCCTCTGAGGTGTCGGCGGGCTCGCCCGCCGCCTCGGCGGCGTCCGTGTGCGGCCCCGTGGTCCGGCCCGCGGCGACGACCGCGACGACGCACCGGTCACCACGCTCGGCCTGGAGGCCCGTCACGCGTTCCGCGACCGCACGCGCGTTCCCGAGGTGGCCGAGCACGACCTCCGGCCCCACCGGCACGCGGGCTGCCGCGGCCCGGGCATCGCGGTCCCGATCGGCCGCGGACGTGCCACGTCGCTCGGGCAGGACGTCGACCCAGACCACCAGGTGTGCGTCCGCGGCGACGCGCTCGGCGCCGGCGACGCCCCACGCGAACCGGACCTGGTACTGCCCCTGGGTGCGTGCTGCCACGGGGCCACGATACCGAGCGCGACGGCCTGTCCGTCCGCTCAGGAGCCCTGTCCGCGGGCGGCGTCCGGAGGTCGATCGGTCAGCGCGACCGACCGTAGGATCGGTGACCATGGAGCTCGCCCCCGTCCCCACCCTGACCGGCGACCGCGTGACGCTCGAGCCGCTCGACCCCGAGCACGCGGACGACCTGCGGGCGGCGGTCACCGACGGCGACCTCTGGCGCACCTGGTACACCTCGGTCCCGGCGCCCGACGCGGTCGACGGCGAGATCGAGCGCCGGCTCGCGGAGCACGAGGCCGGCCGCATGGTGCCGTTCGCGATCCGCAACCGTCCGACCGGCCGGGTCGTCGGGGCCACGACCTTCGCGAACATCGACGTCCCGAACCGCCGCGTCGAGATCGGGTACACGTTCCTCGCCCGGGCGGCGCAGCGCACCGGGATCAACACCGAGGCCAAGCTCCTGCTGCTGTCGCACGCGTTCGAGACCTGGCAGTGCATCGCGGTCGAGTTCCGGACGCACTGGCACAACCAGCAGTCCCGCGCGGCGATCGCGTCCCTCGGCGCCAAGCAGGACGGGGTGCTCCGCAGCCACGCGATCGGCCGCGACGGCACCCTGCGCGACACGGTGGTCTTCTCGATCACCGCTGCCGAGTGGCCGACCGTCCGGCTGTCGCTCACCGAGCGGCTCCGCAACCGCGACCGGGCCGAGGGCTCCCGCCGCCGGGCCGCACGGCACGCCTGATGCGCGTTCCGCCGACCGCGAGGTGACGGCGGGCCGGCCCGGACGTCCCAGCGTCCGCGGGTAGCGTCCGGCGCATGCACGTCGGACTCCGCATCGTCCTGGACGCGCCGGTCGACACCGTGCGCGACGCCCTGATGTCCCCGGCCGTGATGGTCGCGGTGACGAAGCCGTTCCTGGTGTACCGGTCGCGGTCCCCCGAGGGCCTGCCCGTGCGGTGGACACCCGGCGAACCGCACCCGATCACCGCGGACGCGTTCGGCGTCGTGCCGAGCGGCGACACCCACGTCGACATCGACCGGTACGAGGTCGACGGCGTCCCCGTGCAGCGCGACGACGGCGGTGGCGTCTCCGGGCTGTTCGGCCGGATGACGATGGCGCACCGGATGGCGACGGTCGACCTCGGTGACGGGCGGACGCTGCTCCTGGACCGGCTGACCTACCGGATGCGGCCCGCGGTCCTCGGGGTGGCGCTGTGGCCGGGCATGTGGGTCATCTGGCAGTGGCGCGCCCTGCGGATGCGCCAGCTCGCCCCCACCTGGCGACCGGGGGCCTGACCCGGCGGTCGACCCCGCACGGCGGGTGCCGTGCCGAGACGGGACGATCGCGGCCGGTCGCTGGCACACGCGGAGCGCCCGGGCGTACGCTCGCCGTGTGAGCCAGACGCAGGAGCCGAGGGCCCAGGACCGTGTGCACAGCACGCTCGCGACCGTGGACTGGCGTCGGATGACGTTCGACCTGTACCGCCGGGTCCGCGCGACGCCCGACCCCGAGACCGCCCACGCGATGTGGCGCGAGACGCGGGACGCCATGTTCGGCGAACACCCCGCGAGCCCGCTGCTCGACGAGGACGCCCGCGACTTCGAGGCGCTGCCCGTCCCGGACTACGACCCCGAGTGGCGGTTCCGCGCCCGGGTCGAGACCGCCGAGCCCCTGGCGATGGACGTCGAGACCGGGACCGACGGCACGGTGCACTTCGACCGCCTGGGCGTCGTCCGGCTGCCCGGCATCGGGTCGCTCGACGTGTGGTCGCACGGCGGCTACGCGGGCGGCGTGTTCGTCCCGGTGAAGGACGCCAGCGCGGGCCGGGCCCGGGGCACCTACGGCGGCGGACGGTACCTGCTCGACACGATCAAGGGCGCCGACCTCGGGGGCGACGACGGCGAGCTCGTGCTCGACTTCAACTTCGCCTACAACCCCTCGTGCGCGTACGACCCGGCCTGGGCGTGCCCGCTCGCGCCGCCCGGCAACACGGTCGCGGTGCCGATCCCGGTCGGCGAGCAGTACGACTTCTGACCCTCGACGAGCAGGACAGCACATGGAGCGCATGACCGGACTCGTGGCCCTCGACGCCGGCGGGCGGGTGCCACCCTTCGAGCAGGTGCGGTCGCAGATCGCGGCCCAGATCACGGCGGGGTACCTCGTCGACGGCGAGCGCCTGCCGAGCGTCCGCGCCCTGGCGGAGGAGCTCGGGCTCGCCGCCGGCACCGTCGCGAAGGCCTACCAGCTGCTCGAGGAGGCCGACCTCGTGCACACCGCGCGCGGCGCCGGCACGCGCGTCGTCCGACCGGTCGAGGTTCCGGGCCCGGTCACCGAGGCCGCCCGTGCCCTCGTCGCCGCCGCCCGCGAGGCCGGACTCTCCGCCGACCAGGCCGCCGCCGCCGTGCACGAGGCCTGGCCCGCCTGACCACCTGACGGCCACGCCGGCGACCGTCACCGCCTGCCGCGGACCGACCGGACCGACCGCAGCCAGCGGGGCGGACGCGCACCGCGCCTCCCCACCGGCCCCGCACGTCCGACCGCAGCCGGCGGGGCGGACCCGCACCGCGCCTCCCGGCCGGTCACGACCGACCGCCACCAGCGCGACGGACCCGCACCGCGCCTCCCGACCGACGCGACCGCGTCAGCAGTGCTCGGCGACGTACGCCGGGTCGGACGGCACCACGAGGTCCCGGTCCCGCAGGATCGTCATCGCGGGCCGGTCCGGCAGCGCGCACACCTCGGACCACGGCCGCCCGAGGGTGTCCGCGTACTCGACGTCGACCACCTGGTCGCCGTACACGTCGGTGTAGGCCGAGCACTCGTCGTACTGCACGCACTCCTCGGCGACCACGAAGTCGAAGCCCGTCCGCTGCCGTCCCGTCGCACCGAGCTGGGGCGTGTTCTTCTGCCCGACCGCGAGGCCGTGCGCGTGCCCGGTCCGCACCAGGTCGGCGGCGAGCGCGAGGTTGCCCGCCGGGGTCAGCCGCCCGTCGGAGCGGGTCCACGAGTCGAGGTTGTCGAACTCGACCGCCGCGAACCCGCGGTCGGCGCACCGGGCGACCACGGGCGACAGGACGGCGAGGACCTCGGCGCGCGTGGCGGCGGTCCTCGTGTCGAGCAGCACCTCGTCGGGCCAGCCGGGGTCGGACACCGGTTCGCCGTCCTCGTCGCGGAGCACCGCGTCGGGGTGGTGGTCGAGCCAGTCGTCGGTCTCGTCCGGCTGGGTCTGGAAGCCGTTGACGTAGCAGATCGAGTACACGCCCGCGGCGGGTCGGGCGGTGCTGTCCCGCTCGACGACCGTGACGTCCGCGGCGGGGGCGTACGCGCCGCCGAGCTGGTAGTCCGGCACGCCGCCGGTGGGCAGGGCGCGCACCCGTGCGCTGCTCGACGACGGCTCACCGGCGGTCGGGACCGGCGGGGCCTGCCGGGCCGACGCCACGCCGACGGGCGCGGTCGCGGACGGTGCGCCACCGCCCGCGCAGGCGGTGGCGCCGAGCACGAGGAGCACCGCCGTCGAGACCGCGACGAGAGCGGTGCGCGGGGTCGTCCGAGGGGCCACGAGCAGGATCATCGCACGCGCTCGGCGAACGCCCACTGCCCAGCGGGGCCGACGACCGCTATGCTGGGGGTACTCGAGGCGCCGATCGCCTCGTGCGTCGTACGGACGCCCCGAACTCCCGACCGGTCACCGGTCGATGATCACGCACCAGCACATCGGTGCCCAGGCTCTCTGCTGCGGCGACTGCGCCGGCCTCCCCGGCCGCGCAGGATCCCCGCCCGCGCGCCGGACACGAGCGCGCCCACGGCCGGCCCACGCCGGCTGGAAGGGTCATGATGACCGACTCCACCACCCGTTTCTCCGACCTGGGCGTCCCGGCCCCGATCGTCGACGTCCTCGCCCAGCAGGGCAAGGAGACCGCCTTCCCGATCCAGGCGGACACGCTCCCCGACTCGCTGCGCGGCAAGGACGTGCTCGGCCGCGGCCGCACCGGCTCGGGCAAGACCATCGCGTTCGCGATCCCCCTGGTCGCACGGCTCGCCGCCAACCCGAAGCAGCGCCGTGCCGGTCGACCGCGCGCCCTCGTGCTCGCCCCGACCCGTGAGCTCGCGACGCAGATCGACGCGACCCTCGCCCCGCTCGCGAAGGCCATGGGCCTGAACACCACGACCGTCTTCGGCGGCGTGGGCCAGGGCCGTCAGGTCGAGGCGTTCAACCGCGGCGTCGACGTCGTCGTGGCCTGCCCCGGCCGCCTCGCCGACCTCATGCAGCAGGGCCACGTGAAGCTCGACGCGATCGAGGTCACCGTCCTCGACGAGGCCGACCACATGGCCGACATGGGCTTCCTGCCCGGCGTCACGAAGATCATGCAGGCGACGCCCGAGAAGGGGCAGCGCCTGCTGTTCTCGGCCACGCTCGACAACGGCGTGGACAAGCTCGTCAAGAAGTTCCTGCACTCGCCGGTCATGCACTCGGTCGACGACGAGACCAGCCCCGTCGAGGCGATGACGCACCACCTCTTCGAGGCCGCCGACGCCGACGTGAAGAAGGACCTCGTCCGGATGCTCGCCTCGGGCACCGGCCGCCGCATCCTGTTCATGCGCACGAAGCACCACGCGAAGCGCCTGGCGAAGCAGCTCTCGAGCCAGGGCATCCCGGCCGTCGACCTGCAGGGCAACCTGTCGCAGGGCGCGCGTGAGCGGAACCTCGCGAAGTTCTCGTCCGGTGAGGCCCTCGTCCTCGTCGCCACCGACGTCGCCGCCCGTGGCGTGCACGTCGACCACGTCGAGCTCGTCGTGCACGTCGACCCGCCGACCGAGCACAAGGCGTACCTGCACCGTTCGGGCCGCACCGCGCGTGCCGGTTCCTCGGGCGACGTCGTCACGGTCACGCTGCCGGCCGAGCGCCGCGACGTGGCGCAGATGATGCGTGCCGCCGCCATCTCGGTCAAGCCGCAGCAGGTCACGGCGACCTCGCCCGCGGTCACCGCACTCGTCGGCGAGGTCGCTCCGATCCGCCACGTCGAGGAGCAGCCCGCCCAGCAGCAGCAGCGCCAGCGCCAGCCGCGCGTCGCGGACGCCGGTGGTGACGGCGGCGGTCGTCGCCGTGGTCGCGGCGCACGGTCGGGAGGCGCGGCCCAGCCCGCCTCGGCCGGTGCGTCGGTCGCGTCCGGCCGGTCCGGCAACGGGCGCGGCGGTCGTCCGGCGACCGAGGGTGCCGGCACGTCCGGTGGCCGCGGTGCCGGTCGCGGTGCGGCCTCGGGTGCCGCTGCGACGGGCGGTGGGCAGCGTCGTGGTGGCGCCGCCGGCCGTCGTGCGTCGAGCGACGTCGTGCGCGGTGGCTCCAGCGCCGTGTGGTCCTCGGACGGTGGGTACGCCGCCGGCCGCAGCAGCGGTTCGGAGACGGGCGGCCCCCGTCGCCGCTCCGGCTCGCGTCGGGCCACGCGTCCCGCGGGCTCTGCCGACCGCCACTGATCGGGCCCGCACCCCGCCGGCCACGGGGTCGGCCCGGCGGTCGGGGGACGGCCTCCGGCTGAACCTGGACACCGGGTGCGAACCCGGTCGTCCGGCGGCGTAGGTTCTCCTGCACCGGACGCCGCGCGAGCGGCCGACGGGGAACCGTCCGTCGTTGGAAGGAGACCGTATGGCTGGCAGCGAAGAGAACCACACCGGCGAGAAGCTCGTCGGCAAGGTCAAGGAGGGTCTCGGCAACCTGACCGGCAACGACAAGCTGAAGGCCGAGGGTCAGACCGACCAGGCCAAGGCGTCGGCCAAGCAGGGCGTCGACGACGTCAAGGACGCGGCGCACGGCGTCGCGGACAGCCTCCGCAACGACAAGCACTGAAGCCGGTCTCCAGACCGCGCTGCGAAGCCCCCGGATCCGATCGGATCCGGGGGCTTCGTCGTGCACGGGGCGCCCGCGCGGGCGCGTGGCGCGTCAGTGCAGGGCTGGTGCGTCAGTGCAGGGCGCCGACGGAGGCGAGGCCGGCGCGGAGCAGGGTGCCGCGGCCGCCCTCCATCTCCTCGGCGACGGCGTCGGACGCCGCCTCCATCGGGCTCATCCACGTGAGCTCGAGTGCGTCCTGGCGCGGCTCGCACGTGCCCGTGACCGGGACGACGTAGGCGAGCGAGATCGCGTGCTGTCGCTCGTCCGTGAACACCGAGGCGCCGGGCAGCGGGAAGTACTCGGCCACCGTGAAGGGGGTCGGGCTCGCCGGGAGCTGCGGGAAGGCCATCGGACCGAGGTCCTTCTCGAGGTGCCGGAACAGTGCGGTCCGGATCGACTCGCCGAACATCACGCGGCCGGAGACGAGCGTGCGGGCGATCGACCCGCTCGGCGAGACGCGCAGGAGCACCCCGACCTCGGTCACGACGCCGAGGCCGTCGAGCCGGACGGGCAGGGCCTCGACGTAGCAGATGGGCAGCCGACGGCGGATGTTCGCGAGCTCCTCGTCGGACAGCCAGCCGGAGTCGGGGTCGGGGGTGCGCAGCGAGGCCATGCACCGTGTCTACCAGTCGGCCCGGCGAGTTCGGCGTACGGCGCGGCCTCCGGGGACGGCTAGCGTCGTCCCCGTGATCGATGCAGACCTCGTGCAGTGGACCCGGCCGGCCGAGGAGCGTGCGGGGACGCCGCTGCTCGTGATGCTGCACGGGGTGGGGTCGAACGAGCGCGACCTGCTCGGCCTGGCACCCGCGCTGCCCCTTGCTTGGACGACGGCATCGCTCCGCGCGCCGATGTCCTGGGGGCCGGGGTTCTCCTGGTACCCGCTCGGCACACCGGGCTCCCCAGCGCCGGGTCCCGTGGACGCCGCGGTCGAGGAGGTCCTGGCCTGGATCGACGGCGTCGCCGCCGACCACCCGCGCATCGGGTTGCTCGGGTTCTCACAGGGGGGATCGATGGCGCTGCAGCTGCTGCGGGCCCGTCCGACGGGGTTCGTGTTCGCGGTGTCGCTGTCCGGCTTCGTCGTGCCCGTGACGGACGCCCGTGACGACGCCGTGGCCGCCGTCCGCCCGCGGGTGTTCCTCGGGCACGGGGACGCCGACCCGGTGATCCCCGCCGAGGCGACCGCACGGACGCAGGCGTGGGCGGCGGCGCACACCGACGTGACGGACCGGACGTACCCGGGCCTGCCGCACGCGGTCTCGGCGGCCGAGCTCGCCGACGTGGCCGGGTTCGTCGACGCCGCCTGACGTCGGCGGGGGTCGCTTGGTGGGCGACGGACGTGGCGGATGGAGCAGGAGACGTCGGGTGCGTGGCTCCGACCCGACGTCGTCTGCTCCGTCCGCGGGTCGCGGGGGCGACCGGTGACGGCCGGGAGGCGCGTGGCGGGCCCGCCACGCGCCTCCCGGCCGTCGTCCGGTCGCGTCGCGACGTGCGCCGCTAGTCGGCGAGGATCTGGAGCAGGTCCCGGCGCAGCTGGTCGACCTTGGCGGTCGCCGCCTTCGTCTGCTCGTCGGTCGCGCTCGTCCGGTAGACGTGCAGCACGCCCGTCACCTTCCGGAACGCCTCGACGAACTCGCGCTGCGTGTCGGGAATGCCGGGTGCGGACGCGAACGCCGCGGCGATCTCGTCCGCCTTCGCCTCGGCCTCGGCCCGGCCCGCGTCGGTGAGCTCGAAGAGCGTCTTGCGACCGTCGCCGGTGGCGACGACGAGGTCCTCGTCGACGAGCTGCTGCAGCGTCGGGTAGACCGAGCCGGGGCTCGGCTTCCAGGCGCCGTCGGTGCGCTCGGCGATCGTCTTGATCACGGCGTAGCCGTTCTGCGGCCCCTCGGCGAGGAGGCCGAGGATCGCCAGGCGGACGTCGCCGCGGCGGCGGCGTTCGCGGCCGGGGCCACCGCCGGGCCCGAAGCCGGGGAAGCCGGGACCGAAGCCCGGGAGGCCGCGTCCGCCGGGGCCGAAGCCGCCGCGTCCGCCGTGGTCGTGGTCACCGCGGTCCCGGCCGGGGAAGCCGTGGCCGTGGTGCTGCCGTGCACCGCCGAAGCGGGGGCCGCGGGGGCCGGAACCGCGCTCGTCGCGTCGGCCGTGCGTGTGGTTCATCTGGTCGTCGTGCATCGGGTGCATGAGGACTCCTTCGTGGTCGTGGGTTCCGATCGGGACCCCTTCAGTCATTGTCGTATCGCGATGCGTCACGATAGATCGCTAACTATCGTTGTGTCAAGGAGTTGCTTCCTCGGCCCGCTGTCGGTGGCCGCGGGCAGGATGGGACGGACCATGACGGACGTCCTCGAGCGCTTCTCCCCCGCCACCGCCGAGTGGTTCCGCGGCGCGTTCGCGGCACCGACCGCCGCACAGGCCGGCGCGTGGGACGCCGTCTCCACCGGGCAGCACGCCCTGGTGGTCGCCCCGACCGGCTCCGGCAAGACCCTGGCGTCGTTCCTGTGGTCGATCGACCGGCTCATCAGTGCCACCGACCGGCCCCCGGCCAAGCAGCGCACGCGCGTGCTCTACGTCTCCCCGCTGAAGGCGCTCGGCGTCGACGTCGAGCGGAACCTCCGCAGCCCGCTCGTCGGCATCACGCAGACCGCCCGCCGGCTCGGGACGGAGCCGCCCGAGGTCACGGTCGGCGTCCGCAGCGGCGACACCCCCTCGTCCGACCGGCAGCGCCTGCTCCGGCAGCCGCCGGACATCCTCATCACGACGCCCGAGTCGCTGTACCTCATGCTGACCTCGGCGGCGCGGGAGACCCTGGTGAACGTCGACACCGTCATCGTGGACGAGGTGCACGCGGTCGCGTCGTCGAAGCGCGGGGCGCACCTCGCCGTGTCGCTCGAACGGCTCGACGACCTGCTCGACAAGCCGGTGCAGCGCATCGGGCTGTCCGCGACGGTGCGTCCGGCGGAGGAGGTCGCCCGGTTCCTCGGCGGCCGTGCGCCGGTCACGATCATCGCCCCGCCCGCGCAGAAGACGTTCGACCTGCGGGTCGTCGTGCCCGTCGACGACATGACCGAGCTCGGCGCTCCCCCGGTCGGGGCCGACGCCACCGAGTCGCCGACCAACGGCTCGATCTGGCCGCACGTCGAGGAACGCGTGGTCGACCTCGTCGAGGAGCACCGGTCGACCATCGTGTTCGCGAACTCGCGGCGCCTGGCCGAACGCCTGACCGCCCGGCTCAACGAGATCCACGAGGAACGGGTCCTCGCGGCGCGGGACGACCGCGAACCGGCGGCCGTCGGGGCTGTCGGTACCGCCGGGACCGTGGGCCCGGTGACGCAGTCGCCCGGCCGTGCGTCCGCGCACGCCCCGGTCGCGCAGCCGAAGCGGCCGCCGGCGCAGGTGATCGGGCAGTCCGGGCAGACGGACGGCGGCGGCTCCGACCCCGCGGTCCCCGTGCTGGCCCGCGCGCACCACGGTTCGGTGTCCAAGGACCAGCGCGCGATCATCGAGGACGACCTGAAGTCCGGGCGGCTGCGCTGCGTCGTCGCGACGAGCTCGCTCGAACTCGGCATCGACATGGGCGAGGTCGACCTGGTCGTCCAGGTCGAGGCGCCACCCTCGGTCGCGAGCGGCCTGCAGCGCGTCGGGCGCGCAGGACACCAGGTGGGCGAGATCTCGCGGGGCGTGCTGTTCCCGAAGCACCGCGCCGACCTCGTCAACAGCGCGGTGACCGTCGAGCGGATGGTGTCCGGGCAGATCGAGTCGATCTCGGTGCCCACGAACCCGCTCGACGTGCTCGCCCAGCACACCGTCGCGGCGGGGGCGATCGACACGGTCGACGTCGAGCACTGGTTCGACCTCGTGCGGCGCAGTGCCCCGTTCAGCTCGCTGCCGCGCTCCGCGTTCGAGGCGACGCTCGACCTCGTCACCGGGCGGTACCCGAGCGACGAGTTCGCCGAGCTGCGCCCCCGCTTGGTGTGGGACCGCGTGCACGGCACCCTGACCGGTCGCCCCGGCGCACAGCGGCTCGCGGTGACCAGCGGCGGGACGATCCCGGACCGTGGCATGTTCGGCGTCTTCATGGTCGGCGAGAAGGCCTCGCGCGTCGGTGAGCTCGACGAGGAGATGGTCTACGAGTCCCGCGTCGGCGACGTGTTCGCCCTCGGGGCGACGAGCTGGCGCATCGAGGAGATCACGCACGACCGCGTCATCGTCAGCCCCGCGTTCGGGCAACCGGGTCGCGTGCCGTTCTGGAAGGGCGACGGCATCGGCCGGCCCGCCGAACTCGGCCGCGCCACCGGGGCCTTCGTGCGCGAGGTCGACGGCGCCTCCGACGAGGACGCCCGCGCCAGGGTCGCCGCCGGCGGACTCGACGAGCGCGCCGTGACGAACCTGCTGACCTTCCTGCGCGACCAGCGCGAGGCGACCGGGCACGTGCCGAACGACACGACGCTGCTCGTCGAGCGGTTCCGCGACGAGCTCGGTGACTGGCGGCTCATCCTGCACTCGCCGTACGGCATGCAGGTGCACGCGCCGTGGGCCCTGGCGGTCGGCGCGCGACTCCGCGAGCGGCACGGCATCGACGGCGACGCGATGGCGGCCGACGACGGCATCGTCGTGCGCATCCCCGAGACCGACGCCGAACCCCCTGGTGCCGACCTGTTCGTGTTCGAGCGCGACGACCTCGAGGCACTCGTGACCGACGAGGTGGGCGGCTCGGCGCTGTTCGCCGCCCGGTTCCGCGAGTGCGCGGCGCGGGCGCTCCTGCTCCCGCGCCGGAACCCGGGGCAGCGGTCCCCGCTCTGGCAGCAACGGCAGCGGGCGTCGCAGCTGCTCGACGTCGCCCGGAAGTACCCGTCGTTCCCGATCGTGCTCGAGACCGTGCGCGAGGTGCTGCAGGACGTGTACGACGTGCCGGCGCTGCTCGGCATCTCCGACCAGATCGCCGAACGGAGCATCCGGCTGGTCGAGCGCGAGACCGAGCAGCCGTCGCCGTTCGCCCGGTCGATCCTGTTCGGCTACGTCGCGGCCTTCATGTACGAGGGCGACTCCCCGCTGGCCGAACGCCGAGCGGCGGCGCTGTCGCTCGACTCGACGCTGCTCGGCGAGCTGCTCGGTCGGGCGGAGCTCCGCGAGCTCCTCGACCCGACCGTCATCGACACGGTCGAGCGCGACCTGCAGCGGCTGTCGCCCGACCGCCGCGCGCGGGACGCCGAGGGTGTCGTCGACGTGCTCCGCCTGGTCGGGTCGCTCGACGTCGCCGAGGTGACGGCGCGCAGCTGGCTCGCCGACGAGGCCGACCAGCAGGCCGCGGTCGCGACGGTGCAGACGACCCTCGAGGCCCTGGAGCGCGACCGCCGCGTGCTCTCGTTCAGCCAGGCCGGCACGACGCGGTGGTCGGTCATCGAGGACGCGTCACGCCTCCGGGACGCCATCGGGGTCCCGCTGCCGATCGGCGTCCCCACCGCGTTCGTCGAACCCGTGGCCGACCCGCTCGGCGACCTCGTCGGCCGGTACGCCCGGTCGCACGGGCCGTTCTCGCTGCCCGACGCCGCCGCCCGACTCGGGCTCGGGGTCGCCGTCGTGCAGGACACCCTGCGCCGCCTGGTCGCCGACCGACGCGTCGTCGAGGGTGAGTTCCGTCCCGACCGCCAGGGCGCCGAGTGGTGCGACGCCGAGGTCCTCCGACGCATCCGCACGAAGTCACTCGCGGCGCTCCGGCACGAGGTCGAACCGGTCTCCCCGGACACCCTGGCGCGGTTCCTGCCGGCGTGGCAGCACGTGCACACGCCGGGCACCCGTGGCGGGCTGCGCGGGGTCGACGGCGTGCTCCAGGTCATCGACCAGCTCGCCGGGGTCGCCCTGCCGGCCAGCGCGTGGGAGACGCTCGTGCTGCCGTCCCGCGTCACCGACTACTCGACGAGCATGCTCGACGAGCTCACGGCCACGGGCGAGGTGCTGTGGTCCGGCGGCGGCACCCTGCCCGGCAACGACGGCTGGATCCGCCTGCACCTCGCCGACACCGCCGGGACGACCCTCGCCGAACCGGCCGGCGACGAGACGACCGAGCTCCAGCGCGACGTGCTCGGTGCGCTCGCGGGCGGTGGCGCGTACTTCTTCCGGCAGCTCGGCCAGGCCGTCGGCAGCACCGACGACCAGGCCCTGACCACGGCCCTCTGGGACCTCGTCTGGGCCGGCCAGATCACGAACGACACCTTCGCACCGCTCCGGGCGATGCTCGGCGGTCGGGCGAAGAGCACGAGTGCCCCGCGGACCCGCGCCTACCGGGGTCGCCGCCGCCCGACGCTGCCGTCGCAGTCCGGGCCGCCCTCGGTCGGCGGCCGCTGGTCGTTGCTCCCGCTCGCCGAGTCCGACGCCACCGTGCGTGCCGCGGCGACGGCCGAGCAGCTCCTCGAGCGCTACGGCGTCGTGACCCGGGGAGCCGTGCAGGTCGAGGGTGTGCGCGGCGGGTTCGCAGGCGTCTACCGGGTGCTGAGCCGCTTCGAGGAGTCCGGTCGTGCACGGCGCGGGTACTTCGTCGAGGGACTCGGCGCCGCACAGTTCGCGACGGGACCGACGGTCGACCGGATGCGGACGTACGCCCGCGACCTCGACGACGAGGCCCGCCCGGACCGCGACCACGACCGCAGTGCGCTCACCCTCGCCGCGACCGACCCCGCGAACCCGTACGGTGCGGCGTTGCCGTGGCCCTCCGACGACGCCCCGGCGCCGCAGGAAGACGCCGACCAGGCCGTCGCCGGTGGTGGGGCGGCTGGCACCTCGCCGAGCACGTCGTCCTCCGGCACGGCTGCGCGCGCGGTGACCGGTTCAGCCGCCGGCGGGACCACCGGCGGGCGCGGACACCGGCCGGGGCGCAAGGCGGGCGCGCTCGTCACGACCGTCGACGGGCGGCTCGCCGTCTACGTCGAGCGCGGCGGGAAGTCGGTGCTGACCTTCACGGACGACCCGGCCGACCTCGCCGCGGCCGCCGCGTCGATCGCCGCCGTGGTGCGCTCCGGGCTGAAGAAGCTCGCGGTCGAGCGGGTGGACGGGGACTTCGTGCTCGAGACCCCCCTCGGGTCGGCGCTGCGCGAGGCGGGGTTCACGGCGACCCCGCAGGGACTGCGGCTCCGTGTCTGAGGCGACGCACGCCGCGCGGGAGCGCCGCGCGGGAGCGATCGACGCGATCGACGCGATCCGCGCCCTGCGGACGCGCGCTGCGCACGCGACCGACGGGACCGACCCGACCCGCGCCTCCCGGCCGCGCCGCGCGCACGCGACCCGCGGGACCGACCCGACCACCCGCCGTCCCACACCGACCACTCCGGGGGTGCTCCGTGCCCGAGGGTGACACCGTGTTCCGCGCGGCCCGGCGCCTGCACACCGCGCTCGCGGGCAAGGTGCTGACGCGCTCCGACTTCCGTGTGCCGGCGTACGCGACGCTCGACCTCGTCGGCCGCACCGTCGACGAGGTGGTCCCCCGCGGCAAGCACCTGCTGCACCGGATCGGCGACCTGACCGTGCACTCGCACCTGAAGATGGAGGGTCGGTGGGACGTCTACGCGCCCGGCGACCGCTGGCGCCGGCCGGCGCACCAGGCGCGCGCGGTCCTCGACGCGGAGGACGTCTCGACCGTCGGCTTCACGCTCGGCGTCCTCGAGGTCGTGCCGCGCGACCAGGAGTCCGAGGTCGTCGGGCACCTCGGGCCGGACCTGCTCGGTCCGGACTGGGACGCCGACGTCGCGCTCGCGAACCTCACGGCCGACCCCGCGCGGCCCGTCGGCCTGGCGTTGCTCGACCAGCGGGTGCTCGCCGGGCTCGGCAACGTCTACCGCAACGAGCTCTGCTTCCTGCGCGGGGTGCTGCCCACGCGACCGGTCGGCCAGGTTCCGGACCCGGCACGGGTCATCGCGTTGGCGAGCCGGCTCATCCTGGCGAACCGGGACCGGAACGCCCGCGTGACGACCGGCGTCGACCGGCCCGGACGACGGTTCTGGGTGTACGGCCGGGCGGGCAAGCCGTGCCTGCGGTGCGGGACGCCGATCCGGCACGGCGAGCTCGGCGACTCCGAGCTGACGCTGCGGGACACCTACTGGTGCCCGCGCTGCCAGACCTGAGGGTCGCGTCCCGGGACGGCGCGGGCACGGCCGGGAGGCGCGGTGCCGGTCCGGCGAACGGGTCGCGTCGGCAGGTCGGTCGCCTCGTCGCGGGCGGACGGTCGGATCAGCGGTCGGCGGCCTCGACGACGCAGCTCTCGACGCGCTTCGCCGCGTCGGAGTCCTCGCTGAAGGAGTCGGGCGCCGGGGAGGCCGAGCGGCTCTCGTCGGCGGTCGCGTCCTTCGCCGCGGAGTTCACCGCGTAGAGCTCCCCGTCGAACCCGTCCTTCGTCGGGTCCTCGGTGGTCGCCCAGACCGTGACCTCGTCGTCGTTCGCGTCCTTGCTGTCGGACGGGACGATGGATGCGCCGAGGTACCAGCCGCCGTCGGCCTTCGTCACGTTCGCGAACTCGGTGGTGTCGTGCGGGCCGACCGCCGTGCCGATCGCGTCGACCGCGGCGCTGGAGGCGACCCCGCAGTCCGACGCCGACTGCGACTTCTCCTCGGAGCCCGGGACCTTGCCGACCGGGTCGATGTTCTGCGCGCCGCCGGGGTCGCACGCCGTGAGCAGCAGCGCGATGGTGGCGGCACCGAGCAGCGCCGTGGTGGTCTTCGCTCGCAGGTTCATGGGCCGGACGGTAGGCGCACGGGGGTGTGCGGTGCCGCAGACCGTCCGGGAAGCGAACGCCGCCCGGGTCACCGCAGCCGGGGGAGGCAGCGTCGGCGGGTGCGCGCGGCGGAGTGTCGCCGCTCGCACCCGCCGACGCCGCCGTCCCCGACGAGGTGGCGCGCTGGGTGCGCGTCGGGACGGGCACCGGGCGTCAGACGGCGGCGGGACGCTCCCCGAGGGGTCGGCGGCGCAGTTCCGGACGGAGGAGCGCCGGCGGCTCGTACTGCTGGTCGAGCCGACGGACGTCGGTGCCGGGCGGGACGATCGCGTCGATGCGGTCGAGCACCTCGTCGGACAGGACCACGTCGGCCGCGGCGAGCAGGTCGTCGAGCTGTTCCGACGACCGCGGTCCGATGAGGGCGCTGGTCACCCCCGGGTGGGCGATCGCGAACGCCAGGGCGAGGTGGGTCATCGGGATGCCGGTGTCCTCGGAGAGTGCGACGACCTGCTCGACCGCGTCGATCCGCCGCTCGTCCTGGTCGTGGCGGAACATGCCGACGCGAGCGAGGTCGGTCTCCTGTCCACGACGGAACCGGCCCGTGAGCATCCCACCCGCGAGCGGGCTCCAGACGAGCGTGCCCATGCCGTACCGCTGGGCGACCGGCAGGACCTCGCGCTCGATGCCGCGGTTGAGGATCGAGTAGGTGGGCTGTTCGGTGCGGAAGCGCTCGAGGCCGCGACGTTCCGAGGTCCACTGCGCCTCGACCTGCATCGACGCCGGGAAGTCCGAGCTGCCGATCATCCGGACCTTGCCGCTCCGCACGAGGTCGGTGAGGGCGGACAGCGTCTCCTCGAGGTCGACCGTGTCGTCGGGCCGGTGCGCCTGGTACAGGTCGATGTGGTCGGTCTGCAGGCGGCGGAGCGAGTCCTCGACCGCGCGGGTGATCCAGCGACGGGAGTTGCCACGACGGTTCGGGTCGTCGCCCATCGGGCCGTTGAACTTGGTGGCGAGGACCACGTCGTCGCGTCTGCCGGCGAGCGCCTTGCCGAGGAGGACCTCGGATCCGCCCTGGGAGTAGCGGTCGGCGGTGTCGATGAGGTTGATGCCGGCGTCGAGTGCACGGTGGACGATGCGGATCGAGTCCCGTTCGTCGCCGTTGCCGATCCGGCCGTCGGTGCCGAGCATCATGGCCCCGAGGGCGAGCGGGCTCACCTGGACACCGGTCCTGCCGAGGGTGCGGTACTGCACGGGATGCCTCCTGTCCGTGGCGTCCCGAGCTCCGGTGTCCTATCGTGGTCCGAAGTGGAACGCTCTTCCGGAAGCATACGGAACGGCTTTCCGTTTACGCAACCCCAGATCGGAGGACCCGTGCGCGCCGACGCCCGCCGCAATCTCGACGCCCTCGTCGACGCCGCTCGCGAGGTCTTCGCCGAACACGGTGTCGACGCCCCGGCGAAGGTGATCGCGGACCGGGCCGGGGTCGGGGTGGGCACGCTCTACCGGCACTTCCCGTTGCGGTCCGACCTGGTCGTCGCGGTCTTCCGGCAGGCCGTCGAGGACTGCGCGGACGCCGCCGGGACGCTCAGCGCGGAGCACGCACCGGACGAGGCGCTCGCGCTGTGGCTCCGTCGGTTCACGGGGTTCGTCGCGACGAAGCGGGGGCTCGCCGCCGCGCTGCAGTCGGGCGACCCGGCGTTCGAGGGGCTGCACCCCTACTTCATCGATCGCCTCGGCGGCGCGCTGACCGGGCTCCTCGACGCCGCGTCGGCCGCCGGGTCCATCCGCAACGACCTCGACGCCACCCAGCTCCTCCGTGCGGTCGCAGACCTGTGCCACGGAGCGCCCACGACCGAACAGAGCCAGCACCTCGTCGGGCTGCTCGTCGACGGGCTGCGCTGGCGGGCGACCGCCTGACGGCTCGCGCCGGTCCGGCGCCGACCCGGCCGGGGAACAGGACCCGCGCCGCAGTCGAGCGTGGCGGTGGGCCGACCGCTCAGGCGGGCTGGTGCAGGCGCTCGCGGGCCGTCGAGCGCACGGCGTCCGTCACGCGCTCGAGCAGCGGCGACGCCAGGTTCCACCGCTGCCACCACAGGGCGACGTCGGCGCGGCGTCCGGGAGTCAGCTCCACGAGCGAGCCGTCCCGCAGGCCCGCGGTGCACTGGGCCTCGGGCAGCAGCCCCCAGCCGAAGCCGAGCACGACCGCACGCGCGAAGTCCGCCGAGGTCGGGACGAAGTGCCGCGGACCCTGCGGCGCGTGGCCGAGCACCCGTCGCAGGTACCCCTGCTGCAGGTCGTCGTCGCGGTCGTAGTCGACGAGCGGCACCCGGTCGAGCCGTGCCGTCATGCGGCGTTCGGTGTCCGCACCCCCGAGGTAGCGGGCGACGAACGCCGGGGAGGCCACCGCCCGGTACCGGTCGACGCCGAGCGGGACCGAGGAACAGCCCTGCACCGGGTCCGCCTCGGCCGTGACCGCCGCCATGACGGTGCCGGCACGGAGGAGCTCCGCCGTCCGGTCCTGGTCGGCGCGGTGCAGGTCGAACACGACCTCGGTGTCGGCCCGGACCAGGGCGAGCGCGTCGAGGAACCACGTCGCGAGGGTGTCCGCGTTCACGGCGAGCGGGATCGACGGGACCCCCTCGGCGTCGGTGCCGCCACCGCCGAGCGCCCGCTCCGTCTCGTCGTCGAGGAGTCGGGCCTGCCGCGCGTGCCGGAGGACGACCTCGCCGTCGGCGGTCGGCGCGACCGGCGTGGTCCGCTGGAGCAGGACCCGGCCGAGCTGCTGCTCCATCGCCTTGATGCGCTGCGACACCGCGGACGGCGTGATCGACAGGGCACGCGCCGCGGCGTCGAGCGTGCCGTGGTCGACGGCGGCGAGCAGGGTCTCGAGGTGGTCGCGGTGCAGCCGGAGCATGCAGCGCAGCTTACGGTGCTGCAGGAACGTGAGCTGGACTGCATTCACGCGCGCTCGTAGCGTCGAGGGCGTGGACACCCTCCTGCCCCTGCTCGCCGGCCTCGGCACCGGTCTCGCCCTCATCGTGGCGATCGGCGTGCAGAACGCGTACCTGCTCCGGCTCGCGGTGAGCACGCCGCTCCGGGTCGTGGTCGCGGCGGTGGCGGTGTGTGCACTCTCGGACGCCGTGCTCATCGTCGCGGGGGTCCTGGGCGTCGGGGTCGTGGTCGAGCGGTTCCCGGTCGCGCTCGTCGTGGTGCGGTTCCTCGGGGCTGCGTTCCTGCTCACGTACGGGGTGCTCGCAGCGCGGCGGGCGCTCCGGCCCTCGGGCGACGCGATGCGGGTCGACCCCGTCGCGGACGACGGGACGCCTGATCTCCCGACCACGGACGACGCGGAGCGGGCTGACCTGGCCGCGCCCGACGCGATGCGGGCCGACCGGGCCGCGCACGACGCGGCGCGGGGCGAGCCGGCCGCGGTGCGGGCCGAGCCGGCCGCGGGCCAGACCGCAGTGGCGCGCGCAGGGGTGGCGGCGACCACCACCGGGACCGCACCGTCGGGGCGGACGCGGGTCGCGCCTCCCGGCCGGACCGTGGCGACCACGCGCACGGCCGTGCCGACGATGCGGACCGCCGTCCTGACCATGCTCGTGTTCACGTGGGCGAACCCGCACGTGTACCTGGACACGCTCGTGTTCCTGGGCTCCGTCGCGAACCAGCAGGGCGTCGACGACCGCTGGTGGTGGACCGTCGGGGCGGTCGCCGCGAGCTGCGTGTGGTTCGGCGCCCTCGGGTTCGGCGGGCGACTCCTCCGGCCGCTGTTCGCGCGTCCGCTGACGTGGCGCGTGTTCGACGGCCTCGTCGCCGTGGTGATGCTGTCGTTCGGCGCGCTGCTGGCCGTCGGGGCGTAGCCGGGCCCTGGCCTGGGCTGGGCTGGGCTGGGCTGGGCAGGGCAGGGCAGGGCTGGGCTGGGCTGGGCAGGGCCGTGGCGCGACGTGGCGCGACGTGCTGCCGCACAACAGAAAGCACCTCGCGCCACGGCGATCCGTGGTGCGAGGTGCTCCCCGTTGTGCGCGAGCGCGACCGACGGCCGCCCCGGCCGCCCCCTACTGCAGGCCCTTGCCCACCCGGCTGTTCCGGCGGCTGTACCCGAAGTAGATCGCGAAGCCGATGACCAGCCACACGATGAAGCGCAGCCACGTCTCGACCTCGAGGTTGAGCATGAGCCAGAAGCACAGCACCGCCGAGAGGATCGGCAGCACCGGCACCCACGGCACCCGGAAGGCGCGGGGTGCGTCCGGCCGGGTCTTGCGGAGCACGACGATGCCGATCGACACGAGCACGAAGGCCGACAGCGTGCCGATGTTGATCATGCCCTCGAGGCGCTCGACCGCGGTGAACCCGGCGATGAACGCGACGATCACACCGGCGACGACCTGCACGCGCACGGGCGTCTGCGTCTTCGGGTTCGTCTTCGAGAACCAGCGCGGGAGCAGACCGTCACGGCTCATCGAGAACACGATGCGCGACAGCCCGAGGAGCAGCACCATGACCACCGTGGTCAGGCCGATGAGCGAGCCGATCGCGATGATGCCCGCGGCCCACGGCAGCCCGACGATGTCGAAGGCCGAGGCGAGCGAGGGGGCGTCCTCCTGCGCGAGCCGCTGGTACGAGACCATGCCGGTGATGACGATGCTCACGCCGATGTAGAGCAGGGTGACGATGCCCAGGCCGATGAAGATGCCGCGCGGCAGGGTCTTCTGCGGGTTCTCGGTCTCCTCGGCGCTCGTCGCGACGACGTCGAACCCGATGAACGCGAAGAAGACGAGCGACGCCGCGGCGAGCAGCCCGAACACGCCGTACTGCGCGGGTGCGGCACCGGTCACGAAGGACACGAGCGACTGCGTGAGGACGCCGCCCTCGGCACCCTTCGTCGGCTCGGCCGGCGGGACGAACGGGGCGAAGTTCGCCGCCTTGACGAAGAACGCGCCGGCGATGATCACGAAGACGACGATCGCGACCTTGATGACCGTGATCACCGCGGACACCCGCGACGACAGCCGCGTGCCGAACGCGAGCAGGAACGTGAACACGCCGACGATCAGGACCGGGCCCCAGGTGAAGCCGATCGGACCGAGCTGGATGGTGTCCGGGACGTCGATGCCGAACACGCCGAACGCGGTGCTCAGGTAGATGCCCCAGTACTTCGCGATCACGGCGCTGGCGGTGAGCGTCTCGAGGATGAGGTCCCAGCCGACGATCCACGCGAGCAGCTCGCCCATCGTGGCGTACGTGAAGGTGTACGCGGAGCCGGCGACCGGGATCGTCGACGCGAACTCGGCGTAGCACATGATCGCGAGACCGCAGGTGACGGCGGCGAGCAGGAACGAGATGATGACGCTCGGTCCGGCGAAGTTCGCGGCGGCGTTCGCGCCGACCGAGAAGATGCCGGCACCGACGGCGACCGCGATGCCCATCGCGGCGATGTCGAACGTCTTGAGGGACCGCTTGAGCGAGCGACCCTTCTCCTCGGAGTCGGCGAGGGAGGCCTCGATCGACTTGATGCGGAGCGGTGATGCCATGGGGGTTCCCGTCATCGGCTGGCGGTGGACCCCGTGAGGGTACTGGTGTACCAGGCCGTCACGCAAACGGTGATGTACCGGGGCGGACAGCGGACGGGAGGCGCGGTGCGGCTCGGCGGGCGGGCTGCGGTCCGCCGTCGGGGCGGTCCACCGCCGCGGGCTGCGGTCCGCGCCCGGGGCCGCGAGCGCGGCCTGTGGCCTGTGGGCTACGGCCTGCGGGCTGTAGGCTGTGGGCTACGGGCTACGGGCCGTGCGGTTCAGGCGCCGCGGCGCCACTCGGCGAGGAAGCGGGCGCCGGCCTCGTCGTGGATGACCCCGTCGGGCGCGGTGAGCACCGGGTACGGCGTCTCCGGGACCCCGTCGGCGGGACGGACGTCGACGTGCGCGACGTCGTGGCCGTTCGCGTGCAGCCAGTCCGCCATCGCGTAGTCGCTGCGGGAGTCGCCCATCGTCCGCCAGGTCACGGGGAGCTCGCCGTCCTCGGCCAGCAGCTCGAGGGAGCGCTCGGCGCCCATGTCCTTGCCGGAACGGTCGGACTCCACGTCGGTCGAGATGATCGTCGGGTCCACGCGCCACTGCACGGCACCGGTCGCGTCGGGCCGCACGTCGTCGAGCCGTCGGACACCGAGGCCCCGGCGCTCGAGGGCGGCCATCGCCTTCGCGTCGAACTCGGCCTGGCGGGCGAGGTACGTCGCGTTCGGCACCTCGACGCGCTGCTCGATCGACACCATCGCGCGCTTCGTCTCGTCGAAGAACACCAGGTCGGCGTACTCGTCGCGGACCAGCTCGCGCATCTCGTCGGCGAAGTCCCGCGGGAGGGCGAGGTCCCCGGCGACGGTCAGCTCGCCCGTGCCGCCCTCGTACTGCGGACCGATCGAGCACCAGACGGCGCCCTTCTCGCACACGGCGTGGACCCGGCCGCCGGCGGCGAGGCCCCCGGCGAGCAGCGGTGCGACGACCTCCTGCCGGATGAAGGCGTCGCTCCGACCGGTGTTGAAGACGATCGGGACGCCCTCGGCGGCGAGCGCGACGAGGTCCGTGACGATCGACTCGATGGCGATGGTCCGGGTCACGGGGCTGGCGAGGGGGCCGTCGACGTCGAGCAGCAGGCCGAGGCGGGGAGCAGTCACGGTCCCATCCTCTCGCAGTCGAGAGGCGATCGGGCGCGGGCAGCGGCTGACGGCCGACGACCGAGTACGACCGACGCCCACAGGCTCAGCCGGCTGCGCCCACCCCGGCGAACCGGTCGACCAGGTCGGCGAGCACCGCCGGGTCCGGCACGTGGCCCTGCCCGTGGACGACGAGGTGCCGCGACCCGGGCACGGCCTCGGCGAGCGCGGCGGCCGCGGCGCGCATCCAGTCGGGGCTCGCGTCACCCGCAGCGACGAGGACCGGGACCCCGATCGAGGAGGCCACCCGCTCGGGGACGGCCAGGCCGCCGAGCACCCGGACGTCCCGGGCGAGCACGTGCGCGTCGGTCAGGAGCGCCCGCCACAGACCGGACCGCAGCCGCAGCGCGGTGACGTGCCCCATCGGCAGGCCGAGCACCTGGCCGAGGAACGCGCGGACCGCCTGCGCCCGTCGGCCCGCGGCGACGTGCTCGCCCAGGGCGTCGGCGAACAGGACGTCGTCGGCGTGCGGGTCGACGGTCGCGCGGTACGGCGGTTCCCAGAGCACGGCACGTCGGATCGGGACACCGGCGGCGAGGGCACGGACGAGGAGTCCGGCACCGACGCACATCCCCAGCGCGTCGACCGGCCCCTCGACCGAGGCGACGACCGCCGCGACGTCCTCGACCTCGCGCTCGATCGACCACGGCAGGGTGTCGCCGCTCGCGCCGCGCCCACGGCGGTCGACCGTGACGACCCGGTAGCGGTGGCGGAGGGTGTCGACGAGTGCGTCGAGGCCCGGGGTCCCGTGGTGGTCCCACGCCCCGCCGAGGACGAGCAGTGTCGGCCCGGTACCGGACTCCGAGACGGCGAGGACCGTCCCGTCCCGGGAGACGACCGTGCGGTCGAGGGGCCGGTCGACGTGCATGGTGTCCTCGTGGTCGTTCGGTGGTGCTGCTGCGGGGGTCTTCGGGACGACCGTGCGGGTGTCCCCGAAGCATGACAGGCCCCCGCTGTGCCGTCACCACCCGCGTCCAGGGGGAGACCGACCGCACCGTCCGCACCCGCACGGCCCCGGTCAGACCAGCGCCGTGACCCCCACGGACTCCCGCTCGAGCAGCGACCGCTTGACGTCGAGCCCCCACGCGAACCCGCCGAGGCTGCCGTCCGACCGCAGCACCCGGTGGCACGGCACGAACAGCGCGGGGGCGTTCCGCGCGCAGACGCTGGCCGCGGCGCGCACCGCATCGGGTCGGCCCATCGCCGCCGCGAGCTCGGTGTAGGTCAGGACGGTGCCGGCCGGGATCGCCCGGAGCTGACGCCACCCCTCGGTGAACAGCTCGGTGCCGGCCTGCCGCACCGGGACCTGCATCGCGTGCTCGACCTCGCCCGCGTAGAACGCGTCGATCGCCTCGGCAGCGGCGACCCGGCCGTCGGTGATGCGCTCGGGACGGTGCCGTTCGGCGAGCCGACCGACGATGCGCGCGGCGTCGTCGGTCCACCCGGAGGCGAGGACGCGCCCGTCGGCGTCCTCGAGCACGGTGAAGGGGCCGTCGGGGGTGTCCAGCGTCTGGATGGTCGCGTCGTTCATCGGGGGTCCTCCTGCGGGGTCGTCGTCGTGGTCGTCGTGGTCGTCGTGGTCGCACCGGTCGGCACCGCGACCGTCGCCGCGGCCCGCTCGGCGGCGGCACCCGCGCGGTCGACGATCGGTCGCCAGCAGTGCATCGTCAGGTAGCTCCGCCACGGCGCCACCTGCTCCGACCGTAGGGACAGCTCGCGCGTCGCACCGGGCAGACCGAGTTCCTGTGCACCGTTCCGCACCGCGAGGTCGCTGTGGAGGAAGACGTCCGGGTGGTGGCGGACCCGCAGCGCGACGTAGTCGGCGGTCCACGGCCCGATGCCCTTCACCGCGAGGAGCCCGGACCGCAGCTCGTCGAGGGACTGCCCGGCGTCGACCACGAGCGACCCATCCGCGAGCGCCGCAGCGACCCGTAGGATCGTCTCCACGCGGGCCGTGGGGCCGCGCAGGACCTCGCGACCGCGTGCGGCGATCGTCGCCGCGTCCGGGAACAGCAGCCCGCCGGGCAGGATCTCGTCGGCGACCGGGGCGCCGAGCGCCGCGACGAGCCGGGTCTGCGCCGTGCGGGCCGCCGCCACCGACACCTGTTGGCCGATCAGGGTGCGGAACAGCACCTCGTGCGCGTCGACGTGCCCGGGCAGTCGGATCCCGGGCACCCGGTCGACGGCCGCGGACAGCTCCGGGAGGGTGGCGAGCACCGCGTCGACGGCCAGCGGGTCGGCGTCGAGGTCGAACAGCGACCGGACCCGCGCCACGAGCGTCGGGAGGTCGGACAGGGTGGTGAGCCGCACGCGGAGGGCGAGCCCGGTGCGCCCCGCGCGCGACCCGGCCCCGTCGGGGACCGCAGCGGAGGCGGAGAAGCGGGCCGGGCCTCCCGGCAGCGCCACCAGCCGTCCGTAGGCGGTGACCCGCCCCGCGGCGTCGCGATCCATCTGCTCCAACCCGGGCAGGGCGTGCAGCGCGTGCCAGTCGAGCAGGCCCTGCACGTCGAACGGCGCACGCGCGGGCAGGTGCACGTGCAGCCAGCCGTCCGTCGCGCGCTGCAGCA
The DNA here is from genome assembly GCF_001865055.2 of Curtobacterium sp. MCBA15_004. NCBI lineage: Bacteria > Bacillati > Actinomycetota > Actinomycetes > Micrococcales > Microbacteriaceae > Curtobacterium > Curtobacterium sp. MCBA15_004. Next base: position 3,493,576 of record NZ_CP126266.1, read on the forward strand.
CCCGTCCGGCGCGCAGGGCGGTCGGCGTGACGGCGAAGACCTCGCGCACGGTGTCGTTGAACTGCCGCACGCTCGCGAACCCGGCCGCGAAGGCGACGTCGGCGACGGGCAGGTCCGACGAGGTGAGGAGCGTCCGCGCGGTCTGCGCCCGGTGCGCCCGGCTGAGCGCCTTCGGTCCGGCGCCGAGCTCCGCGGTCATGATCCGACCGAGCTGCCGTTCGGAGTAGCCGACGCGTGCCGCGAGACCCGGGACGCCCTCCCGTTCGACGACGCCGTCGAGGACCAGGCGCATGGCCCGGCCGGCGACGTCCTCGCGCAGGTCCCACTCCGGGCTGCCGGGGGTCGCCTCGGGGAGGCAGCGCTTGCAGGCGCGGAAGCCGGCGAGGTGCGCGGCGGCGCTCGTGCGGTAGAACGTGACGCCGGTCTCGCGCGGAGTGCGGGCGGGGCAGCTCGGCCGGCAGTAGATGCCGGTCGAGTGCACGGCCGTGACGAACTGACCGTCGAAGCGGGCGTCGCGCGCGGCGACGGCACGGTACCGCTCGGCGTGCGTGGCGTCCGTCGTGGTGCTCATGCGGTCAGCCTGACACGGGCCACCGACGTCCTCTGGCGGGAATCGGACACGGCAGCGAGGGTGGGCGCGGGCCGTCGGCGCGCATCCTGGGGCGGTCGCCGGGGGACGGACGGGAGGCGCGGCTAGCGTGGGCGAGTGACGAACGTGGACGACGCGGCCGGCCCCGGCGACCTGCCGTGCACGACCGACGTCGAGGTCGCACAGCTGCTCGTGTCGCCCCGGCACCGGTACGCGGGGCGCCCGGCGGACGGTGCGCTGCCCGCCGACGGACCGGAGCTGGTGGACCGGGTGGTGCTGCGCGCGGGCCTCGGCATCGTGGGCGACCGGTACTTCGCCGCGCGGGCGCACGTGCACGCGTCGGTCACGGTCGTCGGGCTCGAGGGCCTCGAGGAGGTCGCCCGCGCGGTCGGCGCCCCGGTCGACCCGGCGGCGACCCGGCGGAACGTGTTCCTCCGCGGCGCCGACGTCGAGGCACTCCGTGGGGAGCCGTTCTCGCTGCAGAGCCCCGGCGAGGACCCGGTGCTGTTCCGCGGGTACCGTGCGGCGAACCCGTGCGCGTGGATGGACCACGAGGTGGCTCCGGGAGCGTTCCGGGCGATGCGCGGACACGGGGGCGTCCGCTGCGACCCGGGGTCGGACGGCGTGCTGCTGCTCGGCCCGGCGGTGCTGCGGACGGCGCGGCCGGTCGCGCTCGGGTGAGCACGACCGGCCGCGACGGGCAGCGACGCGGGGTCAGGCGGTGCGGGCCTGGTCGCGGCGCCGGGTCAGGCGGTGAGGGCCTGCTCGATCGCGTCGACGAACGCCGGCAGGTCGTCGGGGTTGCGCGAGGTGATGAGGCCGCCGTCGACCTGCACCTCACGGTCCACCCACTCGGCGCCGGCGTTCCGCACGTCGGTCTGCAGCGACGGGAACGAGGTGATCGTCTTCCCCGAGACGACGCCGGCCTCGATGAGGGTCCACGGGCCGTGGCAGATCGCGGCGACGGGCTTGCCCGCCTCGGCGAACGCCTTGACGAGCGCGACCGCGTCGGCGTCCTGTCGGATGGTGTCGGCATTGATCGTGCCGCCGGGGACGACCAGCGCGTCGTAGTCGCCCGCGCCGCTGACACTCCCGATGGTGGTGTCGACGGAGACCGACTTCCCCGGGTCCTTGTCGCCGACGAGGGTCTCGATCGAGCCGGACTCCTGCGCCGCGACGGTCACGTCCGCGCCGCGCTCGCGCAGCTGGTCGGTGGGGACGACGATCTCGTCCTGCTCCACGCCGTAGTTCGTCGCGATGACGAGGATCTTCTTGCCGTCGAGGGATGCCATGGTCGCTCCTTCCGCGGCCGAGCTCCCGGCCGCACACGCCTGCCGGGGGTTCCGACAGCTACCGCGCGCCGGGCTCGCCCCGGCCACGCGCGCGGCCGTGGTCCCGGCCGCGGGCTCCACGGTCGTCGGCGCGCCCTGGACGCGTTCGCAGTCCGGAGCCGACGCTCAGCCGCGGACGCGGAAACCGGCCCCCTCGGGCGTGACGGTGAGCCCGTCGTACCCCGTGATGCACTGTCGCCTGTTCCAGTTTGAGGCTAGTTTGGGGCTGCTCAGAAAATCTCAATCGACCCAAAGGATGCTCAAACTCCATGGTCCACGTCGAATCGCTGCTCGCTCAGATCCACGACGCGCAGGCCACGGCGAACGAGCTCGAGAACGAGACCCTCGACTTCAAACGCGAACAGAAGTCCAAGCAGGACACCGCGCACGACATGGCGGATGCTGCGGCATGCTTCGCGAACGCGACCGGAGGGACGATCGTCCTGGGAGTCGCAGACGACGTCAAGGGGCCCGCCGCGTTCATCGGAACCGACCTCGACCCCACGTACCTCCGTCGACGGATCTACGACGTGACGCGCCCGTCCCTCGACGTGTCGGTGCAGCCGCTGACCCATCACGGCGTGACGTTGCTGGTGATCGAGGTTCGAGAGGGACTCGAGGTCTACTCCTCCCGACAGAAGATGCCGACGAAGCGCGTCGGGGACCGCTGCGAGCCGATGAGCACTGCCGACGTGAGCCGCCTCGACGACGAGAGACGTGGTGGGGACTGGAGCGCCGCTTCCTCCTTGCGACCGCTCGCGGACATCGACGGAGATGCTCTGTCCCTGCTCCGGTCGTACGTCCGTCGTTCCTCCAGCACAGCACTGAGCACACTGGCCGGATCTGGGACCGAGGACCTGCTCGCCGCTCTCGGTCTCGTCCACAGCCCCGGCATCCTCAACCGAGCTGGCGCGATCCTCCTGAGTGCCCCCCGAGACGGTCGCGAGGTCCTGTCGTACCAGCACCGCATCTCTGCAGGAGGCGAAACAGACCTCGGCCGCCGTTGGAACGGCCCGTTGCTGACTGCTTACGCTGAGCTCGTCGCCCTGCTCGAGGCCAGGATCGGTACGACCCCGGTGAACCTCCGGTCCGGCCAACAGGTCCAGATCGAGGACTACCCGTTGACTGCGGTTCGCGAGGCGCTGACCAACGCCGTCATGCACGGGGATCACCGCGACCATCAGCCCATCCAAGTGGAGCACTCGCCCGAAGCCCTGACGATCATGTCGCCCGGAACGCTCGTTCCGGGGATCTCACCCGAGAACATCCTCACCCATCCGCCGAAGTCCCGGTTCCCTGCCCTCGCGGATGCTCTCCGCTCGCTGGGGCTCGCAGAGCGGTGGGGCCAGGGCGTCGATCGCATGTTCCGCGAGATGATCAGGAACGGGAGGTCGGCCCCCACGGTCGGCGTCCGGACGGGCGAGCGGCCTGAGACGATCGTCCAGCTCGCGGGAGGCCCGCCGAACACTCGGATCACGAAGTTCGTCTCTGAGCTGCCCGACCGCGACCAGAACGACACCGACGTTCTTCTTCTCGTCTCGTACCTGACGACCAACAAGACCATCACTGCCGCCAAGCTGGCGACGGTGGTCCAGCGACCCGAAGAAGCCGCTCAGAACCTGTTGACGAGGATCGCCAACGACGAGGAAGGGTTCCTCGAGCCAACGGCTGGCACCAAGAACGCTCGGAAGCCGACCTATCGCTTCCGAGGTTCTTCGATAGCAGCCCTCGGCCCGGCGATCACGTACCAGGCGCGCTCCGACACCGACCGTGCCCGGAAGGTCACGGACCATGTCCGCGAGTACGGAACGGTCAACAACGCCACGGTTCAGCGACTCTTCGACGTGGATGTGTACGCGGCTCGCGATGTGCTGCGCGACCTCGTCGACCAACGGATCCTCGTCCGGGTGAGCGAGCAGAAACGAGGCCCTTCGGTGAAGTACGGCCCGGGCGAATCCTTCCCGGAGAAGGCGTCTCGACGAGCACGATGAGGCTCAGTCGCGGACGCGGAAACCGGCCCCTTCGGGCGTGACGGTGAGCCCGTCGTACCCCGTGATGCGCGGCAGTCCCTCGGTGACCGGGGCGGTGAGGGTGCCGACGACGACGGTCGTGGCCCCGGAGGCCAGCGCCGCCTCGACACCGGCGGGGGCGTCCTCGAACGCCAGGCACTGCTCGGCGGACACCCCGAGCAGGGCGGCCCCGCGGAGGTACCCCTCGGGGTGCGGCTTGCTGCGCTCGGCGTCCTCGGACGGCACGAGGGCCTCCGGCACGGGGACCCCGGCCGCGACCATGCGCTTCACGGCGAGCTCCCGCGGGGCGCTCGTCACGAGGGCCACGGGCACGCCGGCGTCGAGCAGGCGCTGCACGAACGCTGCGGCCCCGGGGACCTCGACGATGCCCTCGGTGTAGTCGATCTCCGCGGCGATCATCGTGTCGACGATCGCCCGCTGCTCCGACGACGGCAGGTCGGGCAGGAAGCGCTGGACGGTGTCGATCGTCTGGCGGCCGTGCGAGAACCCGAGGATCTCGACCGGGTCGAGGCCGTGCTGCTCGCCGAACCGGGTCCATGCCGCCTCGACCACGGTGGTCGAGTCGACGAGCGTCCCGTCCATGTCGAACAGGACCCCGGACACCACGACGTCGATCACACGACCGACCCTAGCCCGGTGGACACCGCGGTCGGCGGAACCGCCGCGTCCGGCGGTCAGGCCAGCAGGCGAGCAAGCGAGCAAGCGAGCAAGCACGCAAGCACGCAAGCACGCAAGCACGCAAGCACGCAGGCACGCAGGCACGCAGGCAGCCGACTAGCGCGCCCGCACCCACCGCGTCAGCAGCACCCCGCCGTCGCCGAGCAGCACGTGCGCCGGACGCATCCGCCGCAGCTCGGGTGACGAGCCGGTCGCGATCCGCGGTCCCGCGCCGCCCTCGAGCGACGGGTCGATCGTCAGCGTCAGCTCGTCCACCGCGTCCGCCGCGACGAGCGCCCCGAGGAACGACGGCCCGCCCTCGCAGTGGACCCGGTCGAGCCCCCGCTCCGCGAGGGCGGCACGCAGCGCACCCACGTCGACGGCCGTGTCGCCGCACACCACGACGTCCGCCACGTCGGCCAGCGCACGCCCGGAGGACGACGCGGCGCCGGTCCCGGACGTCAGCACGAGCGGCCGCACGGGCGCCTCGGTGAACACCCGCGAGGACGCGTCCACCGACCCCGAGTTCGTCACGATCGCGAACACCGGGTGGTCGGGCATCCCGTGGGCCCGGCGCCACGCGACGTCGGCGTCGTGCAGCACCATCGGGCCGTACTCCTCGTCGCGCACGGTCCCGGCGGCGACGAGCACCACGTCGGCCACCCGACGGAGCAGGTCGAACACGCGCAGGTCGTCGTCGCCGCCGAGCGCGGCCGTGCGGCCCGAGGCGGACGCCGATCCGTCGAGCGTGGCCACGAAGTTCACCCGCAGCCAGGGCCCGTCCGGCACGTCGGCGGTGTAGCGGGCGAGCAGCTCGTCGTCCGACAGGTCGGCGATCGACGCCGGCAGGGCGGGGGGCAGGTCGCTCACGTGTTGTGCCTCGCTTCCACGGGTTCGCGCCAGCCGAGGACCGCCCCGACCATGCGCATGGCGTCGACGCTCTCGACGACGTCGTGCATCCGGACGATCCGCGCGCCGAGCATCGCGCTCACGGTCGCGGCGGCCAGGGAGCCGGACAGCCGCTCGCCGCGGGGACGCCCGAGCGACTCCCCCACGAAGTCCTTGTTCGACACCGCCGCGAGCACCGGGTAGCCGAGCGCGACGACCTCGGGCAGACGTCGGGTCAGCTCGAGCGTGTGCACCGTGTTCTTGTTGAGGTCGTGCCCCGGGTCGACGATGATCCGCGACTCGGGGATGCCCGCGGCGAGCGCCCGGTCGACCCGCTCGCGCAGGAAGTCGACGACCTCGCGGCCGATGTCGGCGTAGCGCGGCGGCTCCGGCAGCTGCTGCCGCGGTGGGGCGGTCGAGTGCGTGATGACGATCGTCGCGTCGGAGTCCGCGACGACGGCCGCCATCCGGGGGTCGGACAGGCCGGTCGTGTCGTTGACGACGCTGGCGCCCGCTGCGATCGTCGCGGCGGCGACCTCGGGGCGGAAGGTGTCGACCGAGATCACGACGTCGGACTGCTGTGCGAGCTGGGACACGACGGGCAGCACGCGGTCGATCTCGTCCTCGGCGGAGAGCTCGGGGCCGGGGGCGAACTTCACGCCGCCGATGTCGACCCAGTCCGCGCCCTGCTCGGCGGCGCGCACGGCGGCCTCGACGGCCCGGTCGAGCGCGAAGGTCGCACCCTTGTCGTGGAACGAGTCCGGGGTGCGGTTCACGATGGCCATCACGGCGACGCGGTGGTCGAAGTCGAAGGTGCGCCGGCCGATGGTCCGGACCGGGCCGCGCAGGTCGGGCACCACCCAGCCGGGTGCGGTGGACCCGGGACGGAGGCCCGTGGTCGGCTGCTCGTGCGTCATGCGTCCGCCTCGTGGTCGGTCCCGGCGCCGGCTCCGGCACCGATCAGTGCGATCGCCTCGGCACGTCCCGCGGCGTCGGCCAGGCTGCCGGTCGCCGCGACGGTCACGGTCGACGAGCCCGACTGCCGTTCGCCACGCGCCGTGACGCACTGGTGCCGGGCGTCGAGCACGACGAGCACCCCCTCGGCGTCGAGGCCCTCGGCGACGGCGGCCGCGACCTGCTCGCCGAGGCGCTCCTGCAGCTGCGGACGCGAGGCGACGGTGTCGAGCACCCGGGACAGCGTCCCGAGGCCGATGAGCTGCTCACCCGGCGCGTACGCCAGGTGCGCGACCCCGATGAAGGGCAGCAGGTGGTGCTCGCACATCGAGCGGAACCGCACCTCCCGGACGACCACGAGCCGACCGCGCTCGCCGTCCTCGGAGTGCACGGCGCCGGAGCGGGCGATCGCGGTGGCGTCCACCCCGATGCCGGCGAAGAACTCGGCGTAGGAGTCGGCGACGCGGGCCGGCGTCCGCTCGAGCTCGGGGCGGTCGGGGTCGTCACCGACGGCGAGGAGGAGCTCACGCACGGCGGCTTCGATGCGCGCGCGGTCCAGACGTTCGTTCACCCGTTCATCCAACACCGTGCCTGGCCGCAGAACGCGACCCGGCACCCGAGGTGCCGTACCCCGTCGAGGCGAGCCGCGCCTCCCGGCCGGTCGTGGTGACCACCGACCAGCGCGACGCGCCGCGCTCCCAGGGTTCTGTAAACTCTCCCGGTGAGCGCCCAGCAGACCGACACCCCGCCCCGGAACCGCTTCGCATCCGGCCTCGACCGCTACTTCTCGATCACGCAGCGCGGGTCGAGCATCCCCCGCGAGGTCCGTGGTGGCCTCGTCTCCTTCGTGACGATGGCGTACATCGTCATCCTCAACCCGCTCATCCTCGGTGGGTTCAGCCAGGACCAGGCGCCGCAGGACGTCCTCGGCGGCTGGCTGCAGAACGCGCAGGTCGCCGCTGCCACCGGCCTCGTCGCCGGTGTCATGACGATCGCCATGGGCCTCGTCGCGAACCTGCCGTTCGGCATCGCCGCGGGGCTCGGGATCAACTCGTTCCTCGCCGTGAGCGTCGTTCACCAGGTGACGTGGGCCGAGGCGATGGGCCTCGTCGTCATCAACGGCGTCGTGATCGTCATCCTGGCGTTGACCGGCATCCGGACGATGATCTTCACGGCCGTGCCCGCGCAGCTCAAGGCCGCGATCACCGTCGGCATCGGCCTGTTCATCGCGTTCATCGGACTCGTCGACTCCGGCTTCGTGCGCACCACGAAGAACGCGTCGCCGCCGCTCCAGCTCGGTGAGGACGGCTCCGTCGCCGCGCTGCCGACCATCGTGTTCCTGATCGGCCTGGTCGTCATCGGCACGCTCATGGCCCGCAAGGTCAAGGGGGCGCTGCTCATCGGCATCGTCGGCACCACGATCGTCGCGATCATCCTGCAGGCGATCTTCCAGGTGCCGACCTCGGTGAGCTCGCCGACCGGCTGGAACCTCAACGCCCCAGGCCTGCCGAACGCGCTGTTCGCCCTGCCCGACCTGTCGCTCGTCGGCCACGCGGACGTCTTCGGCGCCTTCACCCGCATCGGCCCGGTCGCCGCGTCGATGCTCGTCTTCACGCTCGTCTTCACGAACTTCTTCGACGCCATGGGCACGATGACCGGCCTGGCGAAGGCCGCCGGCGTCGCGCACCCGGACGGCACCTTCCCCCGCCTGAAGTCGGCGCTCGTCGTCGAGGGCGTCGGCGCGGTCGCCGGTGGTGGTGCCTCGGTGTCCTCGAACACGGTGTTCATCGACTCCGCATCGGGCATCGGCGAGGGCGCCCGCACCGGCATGGCCTCGGTCGTCACGGGCCTGCTGTTCCTGGCGTCGATGTTCCTCACGCCGCTGACCCAGGTCGTCCCGCTCGAGGTCGCGGCCGCCGGGCTCGTCGTCGTCGGCGCGCTCATGGTGGCGCAGGTCAAGGACATCGAGTGGACGGACTTCGGTGCTGCGCTGCCGGCGTTCCTGACGATCGTCGTGATGCCGCTGACGTACTCGATCGCGAACGGCATCGGTGCCGGCTTCATCAGCTGGGTGCTCATCAAGCTGCTGTCCGGCCGCGGCCGCGAGGTCTCGTGGCTGCTGTACGTGGTCGCCGCGGGCTTCCTGCTGTACTTCGCGCGGGGGCCGCTCGAGGCGCTGCTCGGGGTGGGCTGAGGCTCGGACCCCGCCGGCTACCGGACGGGCGGTCCCCCGCAGCGCTGTGTCGCTGCGGGGGACCGCCCGTTCTGCGTCCGGTGGGACGGTGCGGTTCCCGCCGGGGCGGTCTGGAGGCGCGGGTTCAGTCGCGCAGGTCGGCCGGCTTGGCCTCGTGGCGGCGTCGGCCGTCGGTGCGCCGGTCCTCCTTCATGCTCGCCTCGTACAGGTGGCGCTTCCCGCCGACGAGCTCGTCGCGAGCGGTCTTCTCGAGCTCCTTGGCGAGGGCGTAGTAGTTGTCGTCGTAGTCCTCGACGATCTGGAACGTCCATCGCCCGTCGATCACGTTCCGCCCGACCAGCTCGGTGTCGATCCGCTCGGCCAGCTCGGTGTGCCCGGCCTTCCGGAGCTGCTCGACGGCGTCGCCGAGGTTGAGGTCCGCCGTCCCGGTCAGGCGGTGGAACCCGTAGAGCAGGCCGCGGGCGTGCTCGAGCACCTCGACGGCTGCCGACAGCGTGCCGAGGGCCTCGACGGTCGCCTCGGACACCCCCTCCGGCACCACGTGTGCGTCGTCGGGACCCTGGCCGTCGTCGTGTCGCTCGTCAGTCATGCACCACGTCTACCGGAGGGGCGCTCGTGGTGCTCCGAGGGAGTCGGTGCGGCGGGCGGGCGGCGCCGCGGGCAACCCGCGGCGCGGGGTGCTCGCGGCGCGGGGTGCTCACGCACAAGAGGAAGCACGTCGCACCACGCGATTCCGTGGTGCGACGTGCCTCCCGTTGTGCGCGCGACAGCGCCGCGCCCCTCACGGCACTGGGACGGGCGGCGACGGGGCCGCCGGCGACGCCGCGGGTCCGCGTTCCATCGCCCGCCACGACCCACCGAGCAGCGGGGTCAGCGTGACGAGGGTGTAGACGACCGCCACCACGCCGAACGTCGCCGTCACCCCGATGCCGTCCGCCGCGATCCCCCCGAAGAGCCCGCCGAGCGGGATGCCCGCCCACGACCCGGCCGACAGCAGGCCGAACACGCGGGCCCGCATCGGTGCCGGGATCCGCTCGAGCTCGACGGCCCCGAGGATCGGGTTGAGCGCCCCGGCAGCGAACCCGGACACCACGCACGCGCCGAGCACCCACGGCAGCCCGAGCCCGAGCGCCGGCACCACGAGCGACGGGCCGCCCGCCAGCACGAAGCAGACCACGAACGTGATCCTGCGCGGGACCCGGTGTGCGACGTACCCGAAGGCGAGCGACCCGAGGAAGGCCGCTCCGCCGAAGGTCCCGCTGACGATGCCGAGGGACTGCGCCCCGTCGAGCACCCGGTCGGCGTAGAGCGGCAGCAGCGCCGTGGAGCGAGCGGCGTCGAGCAGGTTCGTGACGAGCACGAGTGCGATGACGAGGCGGAACAACGGGTCGCGCACGCAGAACCGCAGCCCGGCGGCGAGGTCGCGCCAGTACCCGGCCGACGGTTCCACGGGTGCCGCGTCCGGTGCGGCGCCAGGAGCGGTCGTCGACACTCCGCGGAGCGTCAGCACCGCGAGCACCGCTGCGGCCGCGAACACCACCGCGGTGACCGCCAGCGCCGGCAGCGGCCCGACGGCACCGACGAGGAGCCCCGCCGCCGGCGCACCGAGCAGCACGGAGAACCGCACCGACGCCTCGAAGTGCCCGACGGCCCGTTCGAGCGGGATGCCCGCGGCCGCGGCCAGCCCGGGGAGGAGCACCCGCCGCCCGGACTCCCCCGGGGTGTCGAACAACCCGCCGAGGAACACGAGCACGAGCAGCCCCCACGACGGCAGCCCGACGGTCCAGGCGAGCACCGGGATCGCGGCGAGGGTCAGAGCGCTGACGAGGTCGGACACGACACTCGACCGGACGAAGCCGAACCGCTCGACGAGCACGCCGCCGAACGCCCCACCGAGCACGATCGGGACCGTCGCCGCGAAGGCCGCGATCCCGACGTCGGTCGCCGACCCACCACGCGCGAGCACGACGAACGGCACGGCGATGGTCGTCGCGACGTTGCCCGTGCGCGAGACGACCTGCACCGCGAGGAGCGACCGCAGCCGCCAGTGCGCGTTCACGGCCGGGCCGACCGGTAGCTCTGGACCACTGCCGTCACCCGCTCGGCACCGTCGCCGGCCACGTGCTGGTCGCTCACGGCCTCCCACCGGTCGAGCACTGCCTGCAGCTCCGCGCCGAGGTCCCGGAGCTCGTCGACCGTCAGCCGCAGCGCCCGGTCACCGCTGGTGGACGCCGCCACCCACTCGCGCCCCAGCGCCGGCACCGCGTCGATGAAGGCGCGGTACTCGGCGGCGTACGCCTCGGCGACCGTGTGGTCGAGGGCGGAGGCCGCGAGCATCCGCTCGGGGTCGTCGAACGCGTCGGCGAGGTTCCACGACGTGTGCTGCGCGACCGCCCGCCACCAACGCTCGCGCCGGTCGGTGCCGAGCTCCGGGGCCGGTTCGATGAAGCCGGCCCCGGCGAGACGACCGCAGTGGTAGCTGATCGTCCCGGGCGCCTCGTCGACCTGCTCCCCGAGCATCGCGGCGGTCTGCGGCCCCCCGGAACGCAGGAGACCGACGATCCGCAGCCGGGTCGGGTGGGCGAGCGCACGCATGTGCGCCGCGTCGTCGAGTCGCTGGGTGGACATGGCTCGAGCCTAGGTGCACAAGAAAGATTGCGCAATACTTCTTGCGGAACGGACGGGAGGCGCGCCATGCGTCGGTCCCGCACGCTACGGTGCCGAGATGGCCAGGTGGGTCGCGCTGCTGCGCGGGGTGAACGTCAACGGGATCACGATCCGGAGCGCCGAGCTCGCGGCGCTGTTCCGGGAGCTCGGGTACACCGACGTCCGGACCGTGCTCGCGTCCGGCAACGTCGTCTTCACGGCAGACGTGGGCGCGGGCGACGCCGGGACGGTCAAGGCGGCCGTCGAGCAGGGGCTCCGCGACCGGTTCGGGTACGACGCGTGGATCGTGCTCGTCCCGCACGACCGGCTCGCGGCGATCGTCGACGGGTTCCCCTTCCCGTCCGGTCCCGATCGGCACGACTACGTCGTGTTCGGCTCGGATGACGCCGCGCTCGACGCGCTGCTCGAGGACCTGACCGTCGACGAGTCGGTCGAGCGGGTGGCCCGCGGCGACGGCGTCGTCTGGTGGTCGTGCCCGAAGGGGTCGAGCACCGACACCGTGTTCGCGAAGCGGGCCGCCGCCGCACGCTTCAAGCGCACGACGACGACCCGCAACACGAACACGCTCCGGAAGCTCCTGTGAGCCCCGGGCGCTCGGTCAGGCCTGGGCGGGCTGCCCGTTGCTCGCCGTGGTCCCACCGTCGACGGGGAGCACCGCGCCGGTGATGTAGCTCGCGGCGTCGCTCGCCAGGAACAGGATCGCGGCGGCGACCTCCTCGGAGCGACCGCCACGGCCGAGGGACACCCGCTCGGCGAAGGCGTGCTGGAGCTCCTCGTCCTCGGCCTGCTGCTGCGTCATGTCGGTCCAGATCAGCCCCGGCGCGACCGCGTTGACCCGCACGCCGAAGTGGCCGTTGTCGAGTGCCGCCGCCTTCGTGAAGTTCGTGACCCCGCCCTTCGCAGCGTTGTACGGGCTCATCCGCCAGTCGGCACCCATGCCGGACACCGACGACGTGTTGACGACGGATCCCTTGGTCTCGCGGAGGAACGGCAGTGCCGCCCGGGTGCCGTAGAAGACGCTCGACAGGTCGGTGTCGATGACGCGCCGCCACTCCTCCGGGGCGATGTCGGTGATGTCCCCCGAGGTGAACGTGCCCGCGTTGTTCACGAGGACGTCGACCCGGTCCCACCGGTCCACCGCGTCGGCGACGATCGTCTCCCACGCTGCCGGATCGGCGACGTCGGCGCGCAACGGCACCGCGCGCCCGGTCGGCAGGCTGTCCGCAACGGCCCGGACCTTGTCCTCGACGCTGTCCACGAGCAGCACGACGGCTCCCTCGTCGACGAACGCCCGTGCCGTGGCCTCACCGATGCCGGAACCGGCTCCCGTGACGATCGCCACCTTGCCCTCGAACCGCTTGTCCATGGTCGTCTCCTCTCGCTGCACGATGCATGCCGCAGGAGTCGCCATCGGCCCGGGGGCACGAGGGACCACGGTGCCCGCCGGCAGCTGGACGCCCGTGGAGGTCGAGCGGACGCCGACCGACGACCGCCCCCGCCGGACGCCACCACGAGCGGAGGCGCGGTGCGGGACCACCCGCACCGCGCCTCCAGGCAGGGCCGACAGGCCGACAGGCCGACAGGCCGTCAGGCCGACAGGCCGACAGGCCGTCAGGCCGTCAGGCCGTCGTCTCGTCGACGTCGAACATCCGGTCCAGCGAGATCGTCGGGATCGACGCCGTGATGACGGACCCGTCCGCGCGCAGCGTGCCCTGGATGTCGCTCGTGGTGGGCGCGTGCCCGGACATCCGCGGGCCGTGGTGCGGCAGCGGCACGACGGTCGGCTCCCCCGGCAGCACGTCCCACTGTTGGTTGTGCACCCACGCGGTGAAGCCGTCGCCGGTCTCGACCGTGAACGTCATCGTGGCCTCTTCGAGGTCGACCCGGATGCGCGAACCGTGGATCGTCAGCCGGCAGGTCAGACGCTCCCAGTCCTTCGGCAGCCGCGGGTTGAACGTCATCCGCCCGCCGTGGTCGCGCATGCCCCCGAAGCCGTTGACGAGCGCGCCCCAGATGCCGCCGGTCGAGGCGATGTGCACCCCGTCCGAGGTGTTGCCGTGCAGGTCCGCGAGGTCGACGTACAGCGCCGTGAGGAAGTACTGCGCCGCGAGGTCGTGGTACCCGACCTCGGCCGCCATGATCGACTGCACGACCGCCGACAGCGTCGAGTCCCCGGTGGTCAGGGCGTCGTAGTAGTCGAAGTCGCGGCGCTTCTCTGCGGCGGTGAACTCGTGGCCCTGCAGGAACAGCGCGAGCACGACGTCGGCCTGCTTGAGCACCTGGAACCGGTAGATGACCAGCGGGTGGTAGTGCAGCAGCAGCGGGCGCTTGGACTCCGGCGTGTTCTCGAGGTCCCAGAGCTCCTTGTCGAGGAACTGGGCGTCCTGCGGGTGGATGCCGCGGTGCGGGTCGAAGGGGATCTCCATCGACTCGGCGGCGTGCTCCCACTCGACGACCTCGGACTCCTGGAGCCCGGTCCGGCGGACCATGCGGCCGTACTCCTCGGGGTCGTCGACCGCGAGCTCGTGGCAGGCGTTGACGGCGAACCACAGGTTCGCCCGCGCCATGACGTTCGTGTAGAGGTTGTCGTCGACGACCGTCGTGTACTCATCGGGTCCGGTGACACCGTCGATGTGGAACTTCTTGTCGCCGTTCGACCGCCAGAACCCCAGGTCGGACCACAGTCGCGCGGTCTCGACGAGGATGTCGATCGCGCCGCGCTTGAGGAACTCCCGGTCACCCGAGGCCCGCACGTACTGCATGAGGGCGTGGGCGATGTCCGCATCGATGTGGTACTGCGCGGTACCGGCGGCGTAGTAGGCGCTCGACTCCTCGCCGTTGATCGTCCGCCACGGGAACAGGGCACCGCGCTGGTTCAGCTCACGGGCACGCGACCGCGCGGCGTCGAGCATGTTGTAGCGGAACCGCAGCGCGTTCCGGGCCACGATCGGCGCCGTGAACGACAGGAACGGCAGGACGTAGATCTCCATGTCCCAGAAGTAGTGACCGCCGTACCCGGACCCGGTGACGCCCTTGGCGGCGATGCCGTGCCCGTCGGTCCGGGCGGTCGCCTGCGCCAGCATGTAGAGGTTCCACCGGACGGCCTGCTGGATCTCCGGCTGCCCGGGGATCTCGACGTCGCTCCGGGTCCAGTAGTCGTCCATCCATGCGCGCTGCTTCGCGAACGTCTCGTCGACCGTCTCGGTGCGGGCGCGGTCGAGCGTCCGGTCGCAGCGGTCGGCGAGCTCGCGGGCCGGCACCCCGCGGGACGTGTGGTACACCACGTGCTTCACGAGCCGGGTCGGCACCCCGCGGCGCGCCTGCACCCGGTACACGTGCTTCGCGAGGTCGTCCTCGATCGACGAGGACTCGTCCCAGCTGTTCTCGGTCTCCAGGTGGTGCTCGACACCGACGCAGATCGTCATGCCCGAGCTCGCGGCCTGGTAGCCGAGCAGGGAGCGCCCGCCGGTGCTGCGCTTGAGCTTCGGTTCGAGCACGCGCTGCGTGAACGTCTCGGCCTTGCGCGGGTCGAACGCGTTCGCGGCCGCCCGCATCCCCGCGTGGTACTCGTCCTGGACGTCCTGGCGGTTGAGGATCTGGCTCGAGAGCAGCAGCGATGCGTCACCGTCGAGCACGGTGACCTCGTAGTCGATGACGGCGAGGTGCCTGTCGGTGAAGGACACCAGGCGCTTCGACCGGATGCAGACCCGCTTGCCGGACGGCGTCGACCACTCGGTCTCGCGGTACAGGTAGCCGCCGCGGAACTCGAGCCGGCGGGTGTGGCGCAGGACGTCGGCCTCGGCGAGGACCAGGGGCTCGTCGTCGACGTACAGCCGGATCACCTTGGCGTCGGGCGCGTTGATGATCGTCTGCCCGGTCTTGGCGAAGCCGAAGGCGTCCTCGGCGTGCCGGATCGGCCAGGTCTCGTGGAACCCGTTGACGTACGTGCCGTACTGCACGCCGCCCCGGCCTTCGTCGAGGTTGCCGCGGAGGCCGAGGTAGCCGTTGCCGACCGCGAAGTTCGTCTCGGCGACGCCCTGCTCGTCGGGCGCGTACTCGGTCTCGACGAGCGCCCACTCGTCGACCGGGTAACGGACGCGGTCCAGGGGGTCGGAGGTGATGGGGTTCATGCGTGTGTGCTCCGTGGGAGGGAGGTCGTGGGGGTGTCGGGGACGAGACGCGCGGCGCGCTACCGCGCCGCTGGCTGGTCCGTGCTCGTGGTCGCGCCCGGCAGCTCGTCGAGCAGCTCGGCGAGGTCGGTGACGACGACGTCGGCACCGTGCTCGCGCAGGGCGTCGGCACCGGCACCGCGGTCGACGCCGACGACGAGCCCGAAGGCACCGTTGCGGCCGGCTTCGACCCCGCTCGTGGCGTCCTCGACGACGACGCACTCGGCGGCGGTCAGCCCGAAGCGGCCCGCGGCGTCGAGGTAGGTGTCCGGCGCTGGCTTGCCCGCGAGGCCGTCCTGTCGTGCGACGAGGCCGTCGACCACGACCGGGAAGCGGTCGAGGATCCCCGCGGTCCGCAGCACCTGCGTGGCGTTCGCGGAGCTCGACACGACCGCGACGTGCATGCCGGCGTCGATCGCGGCGGTCAGGAACCGCAACGAGCCGGGGTAGGGCTCGACGCCGTGCTCGGTGAGCTCGGCCGTGAACTCGGCGTTCTTGCGGTTGCCGAGGCCGCACACCGTGTCGGCGTCGGGTGCGTCGTCGGGGGTGCCCTCGGGCAGCTCGATGCCGCGCGAGGCGAGCAGCGTGCGCACGCCGTCGTAGCGGGGCTTGCCGTCGATCGAGGCGAAGTAGTCCTGCTCGGTGTACGGGGCCACCCCGTGCGCCGCGAGGTACGGCGTGAAGAGCCGGCTCCAGGCGCGCATGTGCACGTCCGCGGTGGGGGTGAGGACGCCGTCCAGGTCGAACAGGAGCGCTCGTGTGTCGGCGAGTCGCGCTGGTGTGCGCCGGTCCGGCGTCGTCATGGCATCCTCCGCGTGCATCGTGCTGTCTCGGTCTGACGTCGTCGTCGTGTGCTCAGGCGAGTCTAGGACCGGGCCGGGTCCGCCGTTCCGGTGCCGCACGCACCTGTGGACAGCGTTCACCGGTCCGACGCCTGTGGAGGAACGGACAACCGCCTGCGCCCAGTGGACGTTCCGGGAGCCCGGTGAGGCCCCCTCGGTGACGCTGACCGGGACGGAAGGCACCACCATGACCAGCGACACCGCCGCACGCCCCCAGGGCGAGACCGGCTCGAAGCTCCAGCAGGCGATCACCGGTCCCCTGCTCTACCTGTTCATCCTCGGCGACGTCCTGGGCGCCGGCATCTACGCCCTGATGGGGACGCTCGCGAAGGACGTCGGCGGCGCACTGTGGGCACCGCTCGTCCTCGCGCTGCTCCTCGCCCTGCTCACCGCCGGGTCCTACGCCGAGCTCGTGACGAAGTACCCCAAGGCGGGCGGCGCCGCGGTCTTCGCCGAGCGGGCCTACAAGGTGCCGATCGTGTCGTTCCTGGTCGGCTTCAGCATGCTCGCCGCCGGGGTCACGAGCGCCGCCGGGCTGTCCCTGGCCTTCGCCGGCGACTACCTCGGCACGTTCGTCGACCTGCCGCCGGTGCCGACCGCGATCGTGTTCCTGGCCCTCGTCGCGTGCCTGAACGCCCGCGGCATCTCGGACTCGCTGAAGAGCAACGTCGTCATGACCATCATCGAGGTGTCCGGCCTCGTCATCGTCGTCGTGGTCGTCGCGGTGATGCTCGGCGGTGGCGGCGGTGACGTCTCGCGCGTCGGGGCCTTCCCGGCCGAGGCGAACCCGGCCCTCGCGACCCTGAGCGCCGCGATCGTCGCCTACTACTCGTTCGTGGGCTTCGAGACGTCGGCGAACGTCGCCGAGGAGGTCCGCGAGCCCCGCAAGGTCTACCCGAAGGCCCTGTTCGGCGCCCTCGCGACCGCCGGTGTCGTCTACGTGCTCGTCGGCCTCGCCAGCTCGATCGCCCTGCCCGCGTCGGAGCTCTCCGACTCGAGCGGCCCGCTGCTCGCCGTCGTGTCCGCGTCGGGCGTGCCGATCCCCGACTGGGTCTTCAGCCTGATCGCGCTCGTGGCCGTCGCGAACGGCGCCCTGCTCACGATGATCATGGCGAGCCGCGTGACCTACGGCATGGCCGAGCAGCGGCTGCTGCCGAGCCTGCTCGGCAAGGTCCTGCCGAACCGGAAGACCCCGTGGACCGCCATCGTCGCGACCACCGTCGTCGCGATGCTGCTCACGCTCGTCGGCGACGTCGGCACGCTCGCCGAGACGGTCGTCCTCCTGCTGCTGTTCGTGTTCATCAGCACGAACGTCGCGGTGCTCGTGCTGCGGAAGGACAAGGTCGAGCACGACCACTTCCGGGTCTGGACCGCCGTGCCCGTGCTCGGCGTGGCCTCGTGCATCCTGCTGCTCACGCAGCAGAGCGGGCAGGTCTGGCTGTACGCCGCGGTGCTGCTGCTCGTGGGCGTGGTCCTGTACGTGGTGGCGCGCCTCACGCGCCGCCGTGAGCGCACCGCGGCGTAGGGACGCGGACGGGAGGCGCATGGCGGGCCGGTCACGCGCCTCCGGCCGCGTTCGTGGCGGACGGGAGGCACGGGGCGGACCCGCTCCGTGCCTCCCGTCCGTCGTCCGGTCGCGTC
This sequence comes from Curtobacterium sp. MCBA15_004, assembly GCF_001865055.2. NCBI lineage: Bacteria > Bacillati > Actinomycetota > Actinomycetes > Micrococcales > Microbacteriaceae > Curtobacterium > Curtobacterium sp. MCBA15_004. The sequence goes on from NZ_CP126266.1 coordinate 3,511,538, forward strand.
AGCCGTCCGGACGTGTCAGCCGAGGGTGCGGACCCAGTCCTCGATCGCCGCGGCGATCTCGCTGCGCGCCTGCGCGCGCGGGATCGTCGCCGTCCCGTCACCGGGCTGGTCGCCGTAGGCGCCGAAGTCCGCGTGGTTCGCGCCGACGACCTCGACCGTCCGCGCGTCCGCCGGCAGCTTCCCGCGCGCAGCGGCGACCTTCGCCGGGGTCGACAACCCGTCGCGTGACCCGGAGACGCTCAGCACGTCGAGGTCGGTGTCCGACAGGTCGTCCGCGCAGTAGCTGCCGAGGAGCAGGAGCCCGTCGGCCTCCCGGGCGAGCTGGCACGCACGGACCCCGCCGAGGGAGTGCCCGCCGACGGCCCACGTCGTGACCCGGGGTGCGTGCGCCTCGAACGTCGACAGCGGACGCGTGTCGAAGAACGCCAGGTTGAGCGTCGGCTTCGTGATGACGACCGTCGTCCCCGCGGCGACCACCTGCCGGAACGTCGCCATGTAGGCGTACGGGTCGACCTTCGCGCCGGGGACGAACACGATCCCCTTCCCGTCCGCGGTGCCGGTGGGGGTCATCACCACGGCGTCGCCGGCGTCCCGGACGGCCACGCGGTCGTCCCGCCAGACCTGCAGCGCTGCGCTCCGGGTGCCCGGCATCACGATGTGCGCGTACACGAGGAACGCCACCACGAGCAGGACGACGACGGTCAGGACCCAGGCGGTCCCTCGCAGGGCACGGTGCACGGTCAGTCCTCCTCCGGCCGGTGGGCCGTGACGGTCAGCCAGCGCTCGTCGGCGCCGGGACGGGTGGTCTCGCGGACGTGCACGCCGTGCCAGCCGGCCGCGGACACGACGGCGGCGAGGGCGTCCTCGGTCCAGTAGGTGAACCAGCGCGGGTCGTCGAGCTTGCGGTCGCTCCAGCCGGCACCGTCGCCGCGCTTGACCGTGGCGGCGAGGACCCCGCCCGGGCGGACCGCGCGGCGGGCACGTTCGAGGACGGGGCCGGTGGCGTCCCGGTCCACGTGCAGCAGGACGGCGTTCGCGAACACGGCGTCGTAGGGTCCGCCCCAGCCTGCGGCGGTGCCGGTCCGGGCGTCGTCGTCGGGCCGGGCGTCGTCGGGCCGGACGCCTTCGTCCGGTCCGACGTCGTCGCGCCGGACGCCTTCGTCCGGTCCGACGTCGTCGCGCCGGACGCCTTCGTCCGGTCCGACGTCGTCGCGCCGGACGTCGAGCAGGCGGGCGTCGTGTCCGGCCGCGCGGAGCCGGTCGACGAACGCCGCGGCGCCGTCGGTCCGGTCGACCCGCAGTCCGGCGGCCTCGAGTGCGTCGGCGTCGCGACCGGGACCGGAGCCGAGCTCGAGGACGTGCGACCCGGCGGGCACGAGGGCGAGCAGGTCGTCGACGAGGCCCGAACGGTGGTCGTCGGTGCGGTCGGCGTACCGGTCGGCCCCGCGTTCGTACGCGAGCAGGGTGCGCTCCGCCGCGAGGTCGCGGGACATCACGAGCTCGTGTCGGCCGTCGGGCAGCGCGTCACCGAGGGTGTCGGTGGGGGCGAACCCGGCGCGCTCGTAGCTGCGGCGGGCGCGGTCGTTGTCGGGCATCACGGAGAGCTCGAGGTGCTCGGCGCCGTGCTCGGCCATCGCGCGGGCGACGGCGTCGATGAGCTGCCGGGCGACGCCGCTGCCGCGGGCCTCGGGGGCGACCCACATCGAGATGAGCTCGGCCCGGCGGGGGTCGTCGACGTCGGGCACACCGGTGGCCATGCCGATGACGTGGTCGTGGTCGTGGCGTGCGTGGTCGTGCTCGTGCTCGTGCTCGGTGTCGACCGCGAGCAGGTCCACCGCGTCCGGCAGCGACAGACGGGTGCGCCAGCGGCCCTCGGGGGCGTCCTGCCAGTCGGCGAGGGTCGAGCCGAACGCGTCGGGCGCCTCGGCGAGCGCCGCCAACCGGACCGTCCGCCACTCCTGCCAGTCGTCCGCCGTCACCCGGCGCAGCGCGATCGTCACGGCTCGACGGTACCGTCCGGCGTCGTCCGGTCGCGTCGATGGAGCAGACGATGTCGGGTGGGGCGGCCGCACCCGACATCGTCTGCTCCATCCGCGGAAGGGAGCGGGACCGAGGTGGGCGAGCCGGGCCCCGAAGCGTCAGGACCCGGGCGCGCGGGCGCCGCCCAGCGCATGCGTCCAGGCGCCCGGCTCAGACTCGGACTCCCGCAGGAGCGGGCTGGTCCAGGCGACCTCACGCTCCAGCTGCCCGGTCGCCCGGAACAGCTCCACCTGGCTCGTGCCGGCGAGGACGGCCGCCAGGTCTCGACGGTCGGCAGCGACGAACCCCAGCCGCTGCCAGAACGGTCCGGACCGTCGGCTGAAGAGCCACGCGCGCCGGGCGCCCTCCCCCGCTGCCGCGCGCAACGCGAGCTCGGCGAGCGCCGTCCCACGGCCGGAACCGCGGAGCGCCGGGCCGACGGCGACGCTGCGGAGGAGGACGTGCCTCCCGTCCGGTCCTGTCTCGTAGCCCGCGCTCCCGACGACCGTCCCGGCCGTGTCGCGGACCACCCAGAGGCGGGTGGACGGGTCCTCGAGACCGGCGACCGTCAGGTCGCAGGCGGTCAGGAAGGCCCGGAGGTCGTCGACGTCCTGCGGGCGGACCCTGACCGCGCCCGCGGCGGCCGGGTCTCGCGACGAGGGGCTCACGGCGACGTCGCTGCCTCGTCCAGCTCGGCGAACGTGGCCGCGTACCGCTCCCGCACGGCGGCCCACCCGTGCGCGCCGACGAGGTCCGCGACGTCCACCGCGCGGAAGATCCCCGCCTGGTGCAGCGGCTCGGACGTCCCGGGCAGCCGGAGCTCCTGGCGGAAGCTGCCGTCCTGCCGGTCGAAGCGCAGGGTGTGCCGGGCGACGTCGTCGTCCCAGTCCGCCGACGGCCACGAGATGAAGTCGACCTCGACCGGGCCCGAGCGGACGTCGGTGGTGGCGACGTAGCTGCCGTGGTGGTCCTCGCCGGGCGACAGGATCGTGTACGACCCGTTCGCCCGGTAGACCAGCACGGCCTCGGCGAAGGGCTTGCCGTCGTACAGCCGGGTGTAGCGCAGGGCCTGCGCGTGGACGGGGGCAGCGAGGGGGACCGACACGGCCCCGGACGGTGACTCGGTCATGCCGACACGGTAGCGAGCGGCACGCCGCGGGCGGAAGGGCCCGCGGCGCGGGGTCAGCCGCCGGTCGGGTCGAACCGGTACCCCATCCCCGACTCGGTCACCAGGTACCGCGGGTGCGACGGCTCCGGCTCGAGCTTCCGCCGCAGCTGCGCCATGTACAGCCGCAGGTACCCGGAGTCGTTGCCGTGCGTCGGGCCCCACACCTCGGTGAGGAGCATCTCGCGGGTCATCAGCCGCCCGGGGTTGGTCACGAGCACCTCGAGCAGGCGCCACTCGGTCGGGGTGAGGCGGATCGCGGGTCCCGTCGGCGGGGTGACCTGCTTCGCGACGAGGTCGACCACGAGATCGCCGACCACCACGGTGGGGGTCGCCCCGGCAGTCGCCGCTGCCGTGGCCTGCCGGCGCCCGAGCGCACGGAGCCGGGCGAGCAGCTCGTCCATCTGGAACGGTTTCGTCACGTAGTCGTCCGCGCCGGCGTCGAGCGCGTCCACCTTGTCGGACGAGTCGGTCCGGCCGGACAGCACGAGCACGGGGACCTGCGACCAGGCGCGGATGCCCTCGAGCACCCCGATGCCGTCGAGCCGCGGCATCCCCAGGTCGAGCAGGACGATGTCCGGGCGCTCGGTGATCACGGCGTCGATCGCGGCGCGGCCGTCCCGCGCGGTGGCGACCTCGTACCCGCGGGCGGCGAGGGTGACGGCGAGTGCCCGGACGAGCTGGGCGTCGTCGTCGGCGATCAGGACCTTCATGCTCGGACCTCCACGCCCACGTGCCCCGCGATCGGCAGCCGCACGACGACGGTGAGTCCGCCGCCGGGGGTGTCGTCCACCTCGATCGTGCCGCCCATCCCCTCGGTGAACCCCCGCGCCAGGGCGAGCCCCAGCCCGAGCCCGGTCTCGTTGTCGGTGTCGCCGAGCCGCTGGAACGGCTGGAACACCTCGTCGCGCCGGTCCTCGGGGATGCCCGGCCCGTGGTCGGCCACGCGCAGTTCGACGCCGCCGCCGAAGGCGCTCGCCGCGATCCGGACGCGCGTGCCCTCGGGGGCGTAGCGCGAGGCGTTGGCGAGCAGGTTCACGACGACGCGCTGCAGCAGGACCGGGTCAGCCAGGACCGGCGGCAGCTCGCCCGGCAGGTCGAGGTCGACGTCGTCCGGGCCGAGCTCGAGTTCGTCGAGAGCGGGGGCGACGACCGTCTCGAGGGCGGTTGGCAGCGGGGTCACGGCGAGCACCCCGGCCTGCACGCGGCTGACGTCCAGCAGGTCGGCCAACAGCACCGCGAGCTGACGCAGGCTCTCGTCGGCGGTCGTGAGCAGCGCCTCCCGGTCGGTGTCGGTGAGCTCGATGTCGGAGGCGCTCAGCGTCTGCACGGCGGCCGAGGCCGCCGCGATCGGGCGACGGACGTCGTGGCCGACGGCCGCCAGGAGGGCGCTGCGGACGCGGTCCGCGGCCGCGATGCGCTCCGCGTCGACCGCGGTGCGCGTGAGCCGGCGGTGTTCCACCGCGGCGTCGAGCTGCTGCTCGACGACCCGCAGCAGCCGTCGTTGGGTCGGGTCGTCGGGTGCGCCCGCGAACTCCAGGACGGCGCCGGACGGGAGGCTCGTGGTCGCGTCCGGCGTGCCCTCGAACGTCCCGGACGTGGCCGGGACCTCGTCGCCCTGCCGGATCCGCACGCCGGTGAAGCCGAACGCCTCGCGCGTGCGGTCGAGCAGCGCCTGCAGGGCGTCGTCGCCACGGAGGACGCTGCCGGCGATGCCGACGAGGAGCCCGGACTCGGCTGCCGCACGGCGTGCCTCGCGGCTCCGCCGGGCCGACCGGTCGACCACGAAGCTGACGAGCACGGCGCTGATCACGTACATCACGAGGGCCACGAGGTGCCACGGCTGCTGGACGGTGACCTGGTAGAGGGGTTGCACGAAGAAGAAGTCGAGGCTCAGCCCGGACAGCACGGCGGCGAACACGGCGGGCCACATCCCGCCCACCAGGGCCACGACGAGCACGAGCAGCTGGTACGCGAGCACGTCGACCGTGATCGAGTCCGGGTCGTCCGTGCGCGACAGGAGCCAGGTGAGCAGCGGCCCCACGGTGAGCGACAGGACGAACGCCGCGGCGATCCGGGCGCGGGACAGGCTGCCGCCGAGCTTCGGCAGGGCGAACCCGCCACCGGCACGCTCGTGCGTCACGACGTGCACGTCGATGTCGCCGGACTCCTGGATGACCGTGTTGCCGATGCCCGGTCCGGTGATGGCGGCGGCCAGACGCGAGCGACGGCTGACCCCGATGACGATCTGCGTCGCGTCGACCGACCGGGCGAACCGGACGAGGGTGGACGGCACGTCGTCGCCGACGACCTGGTGGTACGTCCCGCCGAGCTGCTCGAGCAGGGCGCGCTGCTTGCCGAGCGCACCGGGGTGGCGGACGCGGAGGCCGTCGTTCGTCGTGACGTGCACGGCGGCGAGCTCCCCGCCGGCGCTCCGGGCGGCGATGCGGGCGCCGCGGCGCAGGAGCGTCTCGCCCTCGGGGCCGCCGGTCAGCGCGACGAGCACGCGTTCGCGGGTCTCCCAGCGGTGGTCGATGCCGTGCTCGGCGCGGTAGGCCTTGAGCGCGTCGTCGACCTCGTCGGCGAGCCAGAGCAGGGCGATCTCGCGCAGGGCGGTGAGGTTGCCGAGCCGGAAGTAGTTGGACAGCGCGGCGTCGATCCGGGCGGCCGGGTACACCAGCCCGTCGGAGAGCCGCTCGCGCAGGGAGGCCGGGGCGAGGTCGACGACCTCGATCTGGTCGGCCGCGCGGACCACGGCGTCGGGGACGGTCTCGCGCTGCACCGTGCCGGTGATCTCGCGGACGACGTCGCCGAGGGACTGCATGTGCTGGATGTTCACCGTCGAGATGACGCTGATGCCCGCGGCGAGGAGCGCCTGGACGTCCTGCCAGCGCTTCTCGTTCCGGCTGCCGGGCGCGTTCGTGTGCGCGAGTTCGTCGACGAGGGCGACGTCGGGGGCGCGGGCGATCACCGCGTCGAGGTCCATGTCGTCGAGGGCGACCCCGCGGTGCTCGACGACCCGGCGGGGGACGACCTCGAGCCCGTCGACCAGGGCGGCGGTGGCGGCACGCTCGTGGGTCTCGACGACGGCGACCACCACGTCGCGGCCCTCGGCCTGCATGCGGTGCCCTTCCTCGAGCATCGTGAACGTCTTGCCGACGCCGGGGGCCGCGCCGAGCAGGACCCGCAGTTTGCCTCGCTTCACGGGCTCATCCTCTCGCTGTTCGGTCGGTGGTGGGGTGGCGGTGGCGGCTGGCGCGGGGCGGTGGCGCGGGGCGGGGTGGTGGCGCGGCGCGGGCCGGGGTGGCGGTGGCGGCTGGCGCGGGGTGGTTCGACGTGCGTCTGCACAACCGGGAGCACGTCGCGCCACGGGATTCCGTGGTGCGAGGTGCTTCCGGTTGTGCGAGCCGCAGCAGCGCGGGGCGCGACCACGGCCGCGACCTCGGCCGCGCCCCGCCCCCGCCCCCGCGTCAGCGCGTCGCCGCGAGCGCCAGGTTCAGCTCGAGCACGTTGACGACCGGCTCCCCGAGGAACCCGAGCTGCCGGGCCTCGGTGTGCTCGTCGACGAGCGTGCGGACGGCGTCCTCGGACAGCCCGCGGGCCGAGGCCACCCGGGACACCTGCTGGAGCGCGTACTCCGGGCTGATGTCCGGGTCGAGGCCCGAGCCCGAGGCGGTGACCGCGTCGGCAGGCACCTCAGCGGCGCTGATCCCGTCGGCCTTCGCCACGGCGGCGCGGCGCTCCTCGACCGCCTTGAGCAGGTCGGGGTTCGACGGGCCGAGGTTCGAGCCGGACGAGGCGTTCGCGTCGTAGCCCTCCTCGCCCGCGGCGCTCGGGCGCGACTGGAACCAGCGGTCGGTGCCCTTGCCGTCGAACGACTGCCCGATGAGGGACGAGCCGACGACCGTGCCGGAGGAGTCGGTGACCATCGACCCGTTCGCCTGGTCGTGGAAGGCGGCCTGGCCGACGCCCCACACCGCGAGCGGGTAGACGACGCCGAGGACGACGGTGGACAGGAGGGTGAGGCGGATCGCCACACCGGTGGAGCGGAAGGTGGACCGTACGGATGCCATTGGACTAGAACCCCGGGATGAGACCGACGACGAGGTCGATCAGCTTGATGCCGACGAAGGGGACGATGACGCCGCCGAGCCCGTAGACGAGCAGGTTGCGTCCGAGGACGGACGACGCAGAGGCCGCCCGGTAGCGCACGCCCCGCAGGGAGAGCGGGATGAGCGCCACGATGACGAGGGCGTTGAAGACGACGGCGGACAGGATCGCGGACGACGGGCTGTGCAGTCCCATGACGTTGAGCGCCGCGAGGCCGGGGAACGCCGCCTGGAACATGGCCGGGATGATCGCGAAGTACTTCGCGACGTCGTTGGCGATCGAGAAGGTCGTCAGCGCACCGCGGGTGATGAGCAGCTGCTTGCCGATCCGGACGACGTCGATGAGCTTCGTCGGGTCGGAGTCGAGGTCGACCATGTTGCCGGCCTCCTTCGCAGCGGTGGTGCCGGTGTTCATCGCCACGCCGACGTCCGCCTGTGCCAGGGCCGGGGCGTCGTTCGTGCCGTCGCCGGTCATGGCGACGAGGTTGCCGCCCTCCTGCTCCCGCTTGATGAGCGCGAGCTTGTCCTCCGGGGTGGCCTCGGCGAGGTAGTCGTCCACCCCGGCCTCGGCGGCGATCGCCTTGGCGGTGCGCGGGTTGTCGCCGGTGATCATCACCGTGCGGATGCCCATGCTGCGGAGCTCGGCGAACCGGGCGGCCATGCCCTCCTTGACGACGTCCTTCAGGTGCACGACGCCGAGCAGCGCCACGGTCCCGGAGGCGTCGCGCCGTCCGACGACGAGCGGCGTCCCGCCCTGGTCGGAGACCTCGGCGACGGTGGCGTCCACCGAGGCGACGACCGCGGCGTCCGCGGACCCGGCCCAGGCGAGCACGGCGGCCGCGGCGCCCTTGCGGATCTGCGAGCCGTCGGCCAGGTCGAGGCCGGACATGCGGGTCTGCGCCGTGAACGGCACCTCGACCGCGCCGGCGGGCGTCCCGGGTGCGACCCCGTCTGCTGCCGCGAGCGTGACGATGGACCGTCCCTCGGGGGTGCTGTCGGCGGCGCTCGACAGCGCTGCCGCCTCCATGAGCGTCGTGACGGTCACGCCGGGCACCGGGACGACGCGGGACGCCTGGCGGTTGCCGTAGGTGATCGTGCCGGTCTTGTCGAGCAGCAGCGTGGTGATGTCACCGGCGGCCTCGACCGCGCGGCCCGACATCGCCAGGACGTTGTGCTGCACGAGCCGGTCCATGCCGGCGATGCCGATCGCGGAGAGCAGCGCGCCGATGGTGGTCGGGATGAGGCAGACGAGCAGGGCGATGAGCACGGGCACGCTGACCGTGGCGCCGACGAGGCCCGCGATGGGCTGCATCGTGAGGCAGACGATCACGAACACGATCGACAGCGACGCGAGCAGGATGTTCAGCGCGATCTCGTTCGGCGTCTTCTGGCGGGCGGCACCCTCGACGAGCCGGATCATCCGGTCGATGAAGGTCTCGCCGGGCGTGGACGTGATGCGCACCACGATCCGGTCGGACAGCACCCGGGTGCCGCCGGTCACCGCGCTGCGGTCACCGCCCGACTCCCGGATGACGGGCGCGGACTCGCCGGTGACGGCCGACTCGTCGACGCTCGCGATGCCGTCGATGACGTCGCCGTCGCCCGGGACCACCTCACCGGCGACGACGACCACGACGTCGCCCTTGGCGAGGTCGACGGAGGCCAGCTCCTCGGTCTCGGCCCGCAGGGCGGCCGGGTCGCCGGCCGCGTCGTACCCGCGGACGCGCCGTGCGCTCGTGGTGGAGCGGGTCTTGCGGAGGGTGTCGGCCTGCGCCTTGCCGCGGCCCTCGGCCACGGCCTCGGCCAGGTTGGCGAAGACCACCGTCAGCCAGAGCCACACCGCGATCGCGGTGGTGAACGCGGACGGCTCGACGAAGGCGGTCACCGTGGTGAGCGCGGCACCGACCTCGACGATGAACATGACGGGGTTGCGCCACATCAGGCGCGGGTCGAGCTTGCGCAGGGCGCCCGGGAGGCCCGCCGCCAGTTGGCGGGGCCCGAAGGCGGACGAGGTGGTCGGCCGGGAGGCGGTGGTCGCCTCCGGCGCGTCGGTCACGGTGGTCATTGCAGTGTCCTCGGACATCGGCTGGGCGTTCATCGGGCGAGTGCTTCCGCGAGCGGTCCGAGAGCGAGGACCGGGAAGTAGGTGAGGGCGGTGACGATCACGGCGACCGCACCGAGCAGGCCGATGAACAGCGGCCGGTGCGTGGGCAGCGTGCCGCTGGTCGCGGGCACCTTGTCCTGGGCGGCGAGCGACCCGGCGAGCGCCAGGACGAGCGCGATCGGGATGAACCGACCGAGCAGCATCACGACGCCGAGCGCGGAGTTCATCCACGTGGTGTTCGCGGTGAGCCCACCGAACGCCGAACCGTTGTTGTTCGCGCCCGAGGTGAAGGCGTACAGCAGCTCGGAGAGCCCGTGGTTGCCGGGGTTGAACAGGCTCGTGCCGAGGACCTGCTCGCGGACGCCCGGGATCACCAGGGACAGTCCGGTGCCGAGCAGCACCAGGGTCGGCGTGACGAGGATGTACAGCGCGGCGAAGGTCATCTCGCGGGCGCGGATCTTCTTGCCGAGGTACTCCGGGGTGCGACCGACGAGGAGCCCGCCGATGAACACCGTGATGACCGCGAGCACGAGCATCCCGTACAGGCCGGAGCCGACACCGCCGGGGCTGATCTCGCCGAGCATCATGTTGAGGAGCGCCATCATGCCGCCGATCGGCGTGAAGCTGTCGAACATGCCGTTCACGGCGCCCGTGGACGTCGCGGTCGAGGTCGTGCCGAAGAGGGTCGTGCCGAGGATGCCGAACCGCATCTCCTTGCCCTCCATCGCCGCGCCTGCTGCCTGGGTGGCGCTGCCGCCGCCGGCGAGTTCGGCGATCGACATAACCGAGAGCGACACGAGGAAGATCGCGCCCATCACGGCGAGGATCGCGGTGCCCTGGCGGTCGTCGCCGACGAGCCGCCCGAAGGTGCGCGGGAGCGAGAACGGGATGACGAGCATGAGGAAGACCTCGACGAGGTTCGTCCACGCCTGCGGGTTCTCGAACGGGTGCGCCGAGTTCGCGTTGAAGTAGCCGCCACCGTTCGTGCCGAGCTCCTTGATCGCCTCCTGCGACGCGACGAAGCCGTCCGGGATGTGCTGCGTCCCGCCGGCGAGGGTGGTGACGTCGATCCCGGCGCCCCAGGACTGCACGACGCCCCCGGCGACGAGCACGAGCGCGAACACGAACGCGCCGGGCAGGAGCAGGCGACCCGTGCCGCGCACGACGTCGACCCAGACGTTGCCGAGCGTGCCCGACTTCCGGCGGGCGAACCCGCGGACCAGGGCGACGGCGACGGCGAGGCCGACCGCGGCGGACAGGAAGTTCTGCACCGCGAGGCCCGCCATCTGCACGGTGTAGCCGACGGTGGCCTCGGGCGAGTAGGACTGCCAGTTCGTATTCGCGACGAACGACGCCGCCGTGTTGAACGCGAGCGACGGCCCGACGTCCGGCAGCCCGAGGTTCCCCGGCAGCACCACCTGGATGCGCTGCAGCAGGTAGACGACGAGGAGCCCGACGACGCTGAAGAGCAGCACGCCCCGCAGGTACGCGGGCCAGGACTGCTCGGCGTCGGGGTCGACCCCGATCACCCGGTACACGCCGCGCTCGATGCGGGCGTGCTTCGTCGGCGTGTAGACGTGCGCCATCCAGTCCCCGACCGGGCGGTGTGCGACGACGAGGAGCAGGACGAGCGTCGCGACCTGGGCGATGCCGGCCCAGGTGTCGGCGGCGGAGCCGGCCATCAGAAGCGCTCCGGGTGGACCAGGGCCCACACCAGGTAGACGACCGAGGCGATGCCGAGGACGGCGGCGGCGATGGTGACGACGATCACAGTCGCTCCACCCCCTTGGCGATGAGTGCCACCACACCGAACACGGCGAGGACACCGGCGACGACGAAGACGTCGAACACGAGGGACTCCAGGGTTGCTGCGTGGTCCGCGTCGGGTGACGCTGACCGCACCACGTGTGGTGCGGAACCGATGCTGGATCCGGCACCGCGCCTCCAGGCCGGTCCTAACGGGTTCCTGACGGCCTCCTGTCGGACGCATGCGCCGCCCTAACGACCCACGCGGCGCGAGCCGCGGATGCTCAGCCTCGTTGCCGAGGCCGGGGCGACGCTGGTACCCTTGCAGCATCACGATCGGCCCGCTCGCCTGACGGCTCGGGCCGATTTTCTTGTCCCGGGGGGAGACGAGGTGCCCTACACGAAGCCGTGGCTGTCGATCGACGACCAGATCGGGATCCTTCGCCGCCGAGGACTCGTCATCCCGGACGTCGAACGCGCGGCGGCCGTGCTGCACGAGGTGGGGTACTACCGGCTCACCGGCTACCTCTACCCGCTCCGGCAGTCCCACACGGTGATCGATGAGCGCGGACGAGCGTCGGTCGTCGTCGAGGAGCAGTACCGCGTCACTGCCCGGTTCGACCACGCCTGCGAACTGATCGCCTTCGATCGAGCGCTGCGCTTGCTGGTCCTCGAGGCCGTGGAACGGGTCGAAGTCGCTATCCGCACCAGGCTCGCGCACGTCCTCGGTCGGCTGTCGCCGTTCGCCCACGAGGATCCAGCAGCATTCAGTGCGGCCTTCACCGCCTCGGGATCGGACCCCGACCGGCGCAGCGAACACCAGCGGTGGCTGGGCCGGCTCGAGGACCGGAAGGGCCGTTCGGATGAGTCGTTCGTGACGCACTTCCGCGATCGGTACGACGGACACATGCCCGTCTGGGTCGTCGTCGAGTTGCTCGAACTCGGGCAGGTGTCGCGGCTGTACGGCGGGCTCCGGAACGATCTCGCCACCGAAGTCGCCGCGGCGTTCTCGGTTCCGACGAAACAGTTGATGCGGAGCTGGCTCGCGTCCGTCAACTACGTGCGCAACGTCGCTGCCCACCACTCGCGGTTGTTCAACCGCAAGCTTGTCGTCGCTCCCAAGCGCCCGACCGCGGCGCAGGTCCCGGCGCTCGCACACCTCGGTTCCGGATCGGCACCGAAGCGTTTCGGCGTCTACGAGGTCTTGGCAGTCCTGGCGCATCTGCTCGATGCCGTGCCTTCCGACGAGGACTGGCAGGTGCGGACGGCGGCACTCCTGTCGTCCTTCCCGGACATCGACGGGATCGACGTCGGCTCGACCGGTGCAGATCCGGCATGGCTCCAAGAGCCGCTCTGGAACCCCCGGCAGACCCGCGCCGTCTGATCAGCCACGACCGGCGTCGAGCAACCGCGCCGCGAGCGCCTCCACCGCGACCCGCAGCTCCTCCGGCCCCTCGACCGTGAACGGCACCGTCGTCCCGGCGAGCACCCCCGCGAGTCCGTCCCACGACCACGACCCGAGCGTCACCCGCCGGCGATCGTCCCCCGTGGGCTCGACGACCGCGTCCTCCGGCAGGAACGGTGCGATCCGCTCGGCGTCCCCAGCCGTCACGAGTACCGACCCGGTGCACGGCCACACGTCCTCGGTCGACGAGCCCCGGAACCGTGCCGAGACGAACGCCGCGACGTCGCCACCCGGGACCGGTCGCGGGGTGAACGCCAGCCGGGTGGGCATCCGCGGCACGATCCGGTCGACGCGGTAGGTGCGCCAGTCGTCGTGCTCGGGGTCCCACGCGAGCAGGTACCAGCGGCCGTTCCGCGCGACGACCGCGTGCGGCTCGACGCGGTGCGGGGTGTCCCGCTCGCCGTAGCCGAAGCGCAGGACCTCGTGGCGGCGGACGGTCTCACCGACGGCGACGAGCACCTCGGGGTCGACGCGGGTCCGCCCCGGCGCGGCCACGGCGTCCACCAGGTCGACCCGGTTCCGCAGCCGTTCGGGCATCACCTGGCGCACGGTGGCGAGCGCCCGGGTCGCGGCCTCGGCGATGTCGGCGCCCGAGGCCGGGGCGACCGCGAGGGCGAGGGCGATCGCGACGGCCTGCTCGTCGTCGAAGAGCAGCGGCGGCAGGTCCGAACCGGCGGCGAGCCGGTAGCCGCCCGCGGGTCCGCGCACCGACTCCACGCGGTACCCGAGGTCCCGGAGCCGGTCGACGTCGCGGCGGAGCGTGCGCGGGCTGACGGCCAACCGGGTCGCGAGTTCGTCGCCGGCCCAGTCGCGGTGCACCTGCAGCAGGGAGAGCAGCGACAGCATGCGCGAGGACGGTCCGGACATGCCTCCATCCTCGTCCGGGTTGCGGTCACGATCTGACCGCAACGCCCGACACACTCCTGCCATGAGCATCGAGACGACCACACACCTCAACTTCGACGGCCAGGCCCGCGCGGCCCTGGACCACTACGCGACGGTCTTCGGCGGGACCGTGACCGCCGCGACCTACGGCCAGATGGGCGCATCGCAGGACCCCGCATGGACCGACCGCCTCGTGTTCGGCCAGGTCACCACCGAGGCCGGTTTCCGGATCATGGCGTTCGACGTCTGGCCGGACCAGCCCTACGACCAGGGCACGAACGCCTTCTACGTCTTCGTGCACGGTGACGACGCGGACGAGGTCACGCGCTACTGGGAGGCCCTGTCCGACGGCGCCGAGGTGCGCCAGCCCCTCGCACCGACGCCGTGGGCGCCGCTCGCGGGACAGCTGCGCGACCGGTTCGGCGTCGTCTGGCAGCTCGACGTCGCGGCACCGCAGGCCTGACGTTCGGCCACGGATGGAGCAGAAGACGTCGGGTACCGAGCGCGGACCCGACGTCTTCTACTCCGTCGGCGCGGAGGCCCGGAACCCGTCGGCGCGGAGGCCCGGAACCCGTCGACGTGGAGGCCCGCAAGCCGCCGGCGTGTGCAGGCCCGCAAGCCGTCGGCGCGGAGGCCCTCAGCCCGCCGGCGTCCAGGTGCTGACCGTCACGGCGGCGGTGACGGTCGTGGGCGCGAAGACCCGGTCCGGGTCGACGTGGTGGTGGCTCGGCCCCATGTGCACGACGTCGTGCACGTCCTCGGCGGTCAGCTCCATCGTCCACGTCAGGTCGTCCGAGCTCCGCAGCGCGAACGACGGCGTCAGCGAGTCGTGCAGCCGTCGCTCCTTCTCCGGGTCCACGGCGATCGTCGCCTCGGCGAGCTCCGCCAGGTGGCCGGGCCGCGGGGTCACCACCGCCAGGACGCCCGCCGGGTGCAGCACGCGGGCGTACTCCCGCTGGTTGCGCGGCGCGAACACGTCCAGCACGACGGCGGCCGCGTCGTCGACGACCGGGAGGCGCTCGGTCACGTCCCCGACGACGGCTCCCGCCCGCGCGTGCACCCGTGCGGCGCGACGGATCGCCACCGCGGACAGGTCCAGCGCGACCCCGAGGCGGGCCGCGACGGCCCCTGCCGGGGCCGGGTCGCGCCTCCCGTCCGGGTCCCGTGCGTCGACACGGCCGGCCGCGTCGTCGGCGACCGCGTCGAGCACGTGGGCGAGGTAGGTCCCGGGACCGGACCCGACGTCGAGCACGACGCCCGGGGCGGTGGCGTCGGCGACGACCGCGGCGAGCGCCCGCTCGACGGGCCCGTAGTGCCCGCGGCCGAGGAACCGCACGCGGGCGTCGACCATCGCGGGGGTGTCCGCCGTGAGCGCGCGGCGCTTCGCGGGGAGGAGCGTGAGGTGGCCCTGCTTCGCCTCGTCGTACCGGTGACCCGTCGCGCACCCGACCGATCCGTCCGCGACGCGGGCGAGCGGCTCGGCGCAGACGGGGCAGGCGAGCACGGGGAGGAGGTCGTCGCGCACCCCCACAGCGTACGCAGCGTGTGGACGGCGGGCCGTCGCGCCTGCGTGAGCGGTCCTCGGTAGCGTCGGGACATGGCCGTCATCCACCACGCAACCCTCCGACCGACCAAGGCCGAGGCCCTCGCCGCCTGGCTGCCCGCGCAGCCGTGGAGCGGGCTGTCCGCCGGGGAGTCCGTCGAGGTCGTGACGCGCTTCCGGTTCGACGACCCCGCGGGCGAGGTCGGCGTCGAGGTGATCGTCGTGCGGACCCCGGACGGCCGACTGCTGCACACGCCGTTGACGTACCGCGGTGCGCCGCTCGAGGGTGCCGGCGCGTACCTCGTGACCGAGATGGACCACTCGGTGCTCGGTCGCCGGTGGGTGTACGACGCGGTGGGCGACCCGGTCTACGCCGACGTCGTGCGGCGGGCGATCGTCACGGGCGGGCACGAGGCCGACCTCGAGCGCGCGGACGGCTCCGGGACGTTCGACAAGGAGGCGACGGCGGTGGGCAGCGGCTCGGCGTCGGACTCCCCCACCGTGACCCGGGTCGAGGCGCACACCGACGGCACCGAGACCACGGTGCGGACCGACCACGGCGACCTCGTCGTGCTGCGGGTGGTCGGGCTGCCGGTGCCGGACGGCCAGACCCTCACCGTGTCGTGGGCGGACCACCACGCGGTCGTCGCGGTGCTGCCCGCCTGAGATACGCGTGGTGCCCCGGTCGGGTGCGCCGCGCTCCGGCACCGTCGCCGTCACCGTCGCCGCGCTCCGTCGCCGCCGCCGCCGTCGCCGTCTCCGTCGCCGTCCACGCTCCTGAGCGTGTGCCCGACCCCGCCCCGGGACGTGCCCCGTCCGGGGGACTCCGAGGGAACCGGCGTCTGATTGCAATGTGCAACTTCGACGACGTGACCCCTGGGCGGCGCTCCTGCCCGCCTCGGTGGTCGTCGTCGCCACGACCCACGACCTCGACGGTCCGCTGACCGACGACGAGCGCACGGCGGTCGCCACGGCACTGCCGGCCCGTCGCGCGGAGTTCACGACCGGTCGTGTGCTCGCCCGCCGTGCCTGCGCTGCCACGGGGATCGACGCGCCGTCCATCCCCGTCGCACGGAGCGGCGCACCCGTGTGGCCCGACGGTGTCGTCGGCGCGATCACGCACTGCGCCGGACTCCGCGCGTGCGCCGTCGGTCGGTCCGTCGAACACGCCGGGATCGGCATCGACGCGACCCCCGCCCGACCGCTGCCCGCGGGGGTGCTCGAGCGCATCGCGGACCTCGACAGCACGCCCGTCCGGGCCGGTCTCGACGCCCTCCGCCGATCCGGTGGTGAGAGTCCGGACAGCGTGCTGTTCGCCGCGTCCGAGGCGGTCGCGAAGGCACGGACGACGGCCCACGGCGGCTGGTTCGGGATCGACGGTGCACACGTGGTGCTGCGTCCGGACGGCACCTTCGTGGCGACCGCCCGACGGGGCCCGGCGTTCACGGCCACGGGCGGGTGGGCGGTGGACCGGGGAACGGTGCTGGCGGGGACGGTACTGGCCCGGGACGTGCCGGGCGGGGACGTGCCGGACGGGGGCGTGCCGGGCTGGGACGCACCGGACGGGGGCGGGGGCGGCGCTCGCTGAGCGCCGGGACGGGTGCGCAGGGGCGCGCTCGACGGAACGACGAAGGGACGAAGGGACGAACGATGGAGCAGGCAGTGCAGGCACACGACGTGCAGGGACGGGACGAGCAGGGGCTCGTGGACACCTCGGTCGAGGCGGTGTTCGCACAGCACGCCGACCGACCCGCCCTGCGGCACCGGGACGGCGCGACCGTCACGGACACGAGCTACCGGGAGCTGTGGGAGCGGGCGGGCGCGGTGGCGGCGGCCCTCGGTGAGACCGTCACGCCCGGGGACCGGATCGCGGTGCTCGGTGCCCCGACCGCCGACCTCCTGACGCTCGACCTGGCCGCGTGGATCCTCGGCGCGGTGAGCGTGCCGCTGCAGGCGAGCGCACCCGTCGGGGCGCTCCGCGCGATCGTCGACGAGACCGAGCCCGTGTGGCTCGGCGTCACGGCGGAGCACGCGGCGACGGCCCGGGCGGTGACCGAGGAGACGGACGCCGACGTGCGGACGGTGCTGCTCGACGGCACCGGCACCGAGGACGGTGACGGCAGCGGACACAGCGCCGGCAGCGCGGACGGGGGCGGCAGCGACGCCACTGCCGCCCCCGCGACCCTGGAGGCGCTCGTGCGCCGCGGTGCCGGGCGCCCCCGTCCGACCCCGTGGCAGCCCGCGCCGGGCGAGGACCCGCTCGCGCTCCTGCTCTACACGTCGGGCAGCACCGGCACACCGAAGGGCGCGATGTACACCCGCGCCATGGTCGAGCGGCTGTGGCACGCGCTGCGCCCCGACCCCGCGGCCCCAGACGCGACGACCGCCCCGGCCGAGGCCGCCCCGGCCGCCGATGTCGTCGGCTACGCCTACCTGCCGATGAGCCACCTGACCGGCCGCGCCGCCGTGCTCGCGACCCTCGGCCGGGGCGGGACGGTGGCCCTCGCGACCTCGACCGACCTGTCGACCCTGTTCGACGACCTGCGCGTGTACACCCCGACCGAGCTGGTCCTCGTGCCGCGCGTGGCCGAGATGATCCGGCAGGAGGGCGAGCGCGAGGAGCAGCGACGGACGGCCGCGGCCGGCGCCGACTCCGACCCCGCGGCAGTCCGCGCCGCCGTGCAGGCCGACCTGCGGGTCCGTGCCCTCGGCGGTCGGGTGCGTCAGGCGATCTGCGCGAGCGCCCCGCTCACCCCCGAGCTGCGCGCGTACATCGAGGGCTGCCTCGGCACGACCCTGCACGACCTGTACGGCTCGACCGAGGCCGGCAGCATCCTCCGCGACGGCGTCGTCCAGCAGCCGCCCGTCACCGAGCACAAGCTCGTCGACGTCCCCGAGCTCGGCTACCGGGTCACCGACCGGCCGCACCCCCGCGGCGAGCTGCTCGTGAAGAGCACGGCCGTGATCCCCGGCTACTTCCGCCGCCCGGACGTCACCGCCGCGGTGTTCGACGAGGACGGCTTCTACCGGACCGGCGACGTCATGGCACAGACCGGCCCGGACACCTACGAGTACCTCGACCGCCGGAACAACGTCATCAAGCTGTCGCAGGGCGAGTTCGTCGCCGTCGCCGCGCTCGAGGCGGTGTACGGCGGCACGCCCGAGGTCCGCCAGGTCGCCCTGCACGGCGACAGCCGGCACGCGTTCCTGCTCGCCGTGGTCGTCCCCGAGGACCCGGCTGCGACCGAGCGCGACGTCCTCGCCGCCCTGCAGCGCACCGCGCGCGAGAACGGTCTCGCCCCGTACGAGGTCCCCCGCGGCGTGATCGTCGAGCCGGACCCCTTCACGGTCGAGAACGGCATGCTCTCCGACGCCCGGAAGCTCCTCCGCCCGCGCTTCACCGAGCGGTACGGCGAGCGCTTCGCCGCCGTGTACGACGCCGTCGCCGAGCAGCAGAGCGGCACCCTCGTCGCCGCGCTCCGGGAACACGTGGCGGACGAGCCGACGGTCGACACCGTGGTCCGGGCCGCCCGCGAGTTCCTCGGCGCCGAGGTGTCCACCGAGACCGCCGCGGCCGCACGCTTCTCGGACCTCGGCGGGGACTCGCTGTCCGCGCTGACGTTCTCGGGGATCCTCGAGGACGTGTTCGAGGCCGAGGTCCCCGTCGGCGTCATCACCGACCCGACGAACGACCTCGCCGCCGTGGCCGCGTACGTCGAGCGCACCGCCGCCGAGGACCGACCGACCGTGACGCGCGTGCACGGTGCCGACCCGACCGTGCTGCGCGCGGAGGACCTGCGCCTCGACCGCCTGCTCGGCACGGTGCCCGAACCGGTCACCCGGGCCACGAACGAAGGACAGGGCCGCACCAGCACCAGCACCGACCCAGACACCAGCGCGGGCACCGGCGCCGGCACCACGCCCCGCACGGTCCTGCTCACCGGCGCGAACGGCTACCTCGGCCGCTTCACCGCGATCGACTGGCTGGAGCGGCTCGCCCCCGTCGGCGGCACGCTGGTCTGCCTGGTCCGCGGTGCCGACGACGCCGACGCCCGCCGCCGACTCGAGGCCGCGTTCACCGCCGACCCCGCGTTCGCCGCGCGCTTCGCGGAGCTCGGCGGTGCGCTCGAGGTCGTCGCCGGCGACGTCAGCGAGCACCTGCTCGGACTCGACGAGGGCCGGTGGCACGACCTCGCGGCGCGGGTGGACCTCGTCGCGCACGTCGCCGCGCTCGTGAACCACGTGCTGCCCTACACGGCGCTGTTCGGCCCGAACGTCCTCGGCACCGCCGAGGTCCTGCGCCTCGCGATCGCCGCCGGGAGCGTGCCCGTGACGTTCGTGTCGAGCGTCGCGGTCGCCGGCGGTGCCCGCCCGAGCGCCACCGAGGACGTCGCACCCGACGTCCCCGCGGCGCTGCTCGAACGCGCCGACGTCCGGACGACGATCCCGACGTGGACGATCGCCGACGAGTACGCGAACGGCTACGGCGCGAGCAAGTGGGCGAGCGAGGTGCTGCTCCACGACGCGCACGAGCGGTACGGCGTGCCGGTCGCGGTGTTCCGCTCGGACATGGTCCTGGCGCACCCGCGGTGGCGCGGCCAGGTGAACCTGCCCGACGTCTTCACCCGGCTGGTCTGGAGCGTGCTGGCGACCGGGCTCGCCCCGGCGTCGTTCGTGCAGCCCGCCCCGGACGGCGGTCGGCAGCGCTCGCACTACGACGGGCTGCCGGCGGACTTCACGGCCGCCGCGATCGACGCGATCGGCGCCGCGGTCACCGAGGGGTACCGGACGTTCAACGTCGTGAACCCGCACGACGACGGCGTCTCGCTCGACACCTTCGTCGACTGGCTCGTCGAGGACGGGCACCCGGTCGAGCGGGTCGCCGACCACGCCGAGTGGGTCACGCGGTTCCGGGACGCCCTCACGGCACTGCCGGAGGAGGACCGTGCACGCTCGGTCCTGCCGCTCCTGCACGCGTTCGCCGCACCGGAGGCGCCGCACGCCGGCTCGTCGATCCCCGCCGACGACTTCGCCGCCGCCGTCCGCGACGTCCGGCCGCTCGGCTCGCCGGAGATCCCGCCGCTCGACCACGCGCTCATCAGCAAGGTCGCGGACGACCTGACGTACCTGGGCCTGCTCGCCCCGGCGCACGTCGGGGCGCGCTGACGGACCGCTGACGCGTCGGACGGGAGGCGCGGTGCCCGGCCGCCACGCGCCTCCCGTCCGCCCCTGGCCACCCGTCGGACGGGAGGCGCGGTGCCCGAACGCCACGCGCCTCCTGTCCGCCCCCTGGTCGCGCCGGTGCGCCCGGTGTCCCCGCGACGTCGGTGGCACCGACAGGGCCTGCCTGGCCCGGTGCGCCCCTGGCAGGATCGGGCGCGTGAAGACACTGGAGTTGCCACAGACCGACCTCACCGCGTCCGACGTCGTCGTCGGGCTCATGCGGATCACCGACATGAGCGACGAGGAGATCCGGTCGCTCTACGCCGCCTCCCGGGACGCCGGCGTCACGATGTTCGACCACGCCGCGATCTACGGCGGCTGGCACGGCTGCGAGGCCCGCTTCGGCGAGGCCGTCACGCTGTCGTCCTCCGAGCGCGGGGCGATCCAGCTGCAGACCAAGGTCGGCATCCGGCAGGGGTACTTCGACTTCTCGTACGAGCACATCGTCGAGTCGGTGCACGACTCGCTCGAGGCCCTGCGCACGGACTACGTCGACGTCCTGCTCCTGCACCGCCCCGACGCCCTGGTCGAGCCGGAAGAGGTCGCCCGCGCGTTCGACGAGCTGCACGCCGCCGGCAAGGTGCACCACTTCGGCGTCTCGAACCACACCCCCGGCCAGGTCGAGCTGCTGAAGCGGTCCGTCCGGCAGCCGCTCGCGTTCAACCAGGTGCAGCTGAGCATCACGCACGCGAACGTCATCGCGCAGGGCGTCGCCGCGAACATGGGCGGGCTCGACCAGTCCGTCGACCGGGACAACGACGTCCTCAACCACGCGCGGATGAACGGGATCACGCTGCAGGCCTGGTCGCCGTTCCAGAAGGGCTTCTTCGACGGGGTGTTCCTGGGCGACCGGGAGCACTACGCCGAGCTGAACGACGTGCTCGACGAGGTCGCCGCCGCCCACGGGGTGACCCCGACCGGCATCGCGGTGGCGTGGATCACCCGGCACCCTGCGCACTTCCAGGTGGTGCTCGGCACGACGAACCCGCAGCGCGTCCGGGACGCCGCGGCCGGGTCGGACGTCGTGCTGTCACGCGAGGAGTGGTACCGGATCTTCACGGCGGCGGGGCACACCGTCCCCTGAGCCGCCGAGCTCCCCGAGGCGCTCGGTGGGGCGCCGGTCGGGGTGGCCGGCGTCGCCCGCTCAGTCCTCGGTGGGCGCGCTCGGCACGTCGACGTCCACCGGGGACACCCGGGTCGGGTCCGCCGTGGCGCCGCCGACGACGTCGAACGAGATCCCGAGCGCGGCCGCGGTGTCCGCGTCGAGCTCGAGGCCGTCCTCCGTCACCTCGTCCTCCGGGATCGCGCGGCCACCGGACGGGTCGAAGGAGTTCGCGAACGACATGCGGACGAGCATGCCCGTGGTCGCTTGGTGGACGCCGGGAGGTCGCCGTCGCGGAGCGTCTCAGCCGATGGCGGGCGCGGTCGAGGGCACCGCGGCGCTGTCCGTCCCGGTGACGGTTCCGGAGTCGGTGCCCGTCCGTGCGCGCTTGTCGCTCGTGGTGTCCACGGCACCCGCGCCCTTGTCCTTGCCCTTGCCGCCGGTCGCCCCGGGTCCGCCGCTGCCGGGTCCGGTCCCGGTGCCGCCCTGCGGTGCCTGCACGGGGTTCGACGCCGGACCGCCGGGCTGCGGGCCCACGGTCGGGTCGTCGGCGGGCTGGCTCGGCTCCTGCTGCGCGGGCTCGCTCGGTTCCTGCTGCGCCGGCTCGCTGGGCTGCTCCTCGGGCTCGCTCGGCTGCTGCTCGGCGGGCTCGCTCGGCTCGTCGTCGGTGCCGCTCGTGGGCTCCGAGGACGGGCTGGCGGGCTGGCTCGACTCCGTCGGGGCCGGGGTGCTGCCGTCACGACCCGACGCGAACAGGGCGATCCCGATGCCCGCGAGCACGAGGAGCCCGACCACGACGGCCGCGATCACGAGACCACGTCGGCGGCCCGAGCCGTCCGCGTCCCGACCCGCGCCGCCCGCACCCGAGCCGCGTCCCCCGGCAGCACCGCCCGCGGCACCGGCACCGGCACCGGCACCCGCACCCGCGCCCGCACCGCCCCGAGCTCCCTGCGTCCCGAGGATCGTCGTGGCGACGTCGTCCTGCCCGCCCGAGCCCGCACCGGCCGGACGACCGGCACCGCTCTGCCCGAGCACCGCCGTGCGGTCGTACGCGCGCGTCGCGGTGTCCGGCGCACCGGGCGTCGCCATCGCCTGGGTCGCCGCGTCGCCGTGGGCGGGGTCTGCGCCGAATCCGAGTGCGGCACCGGCAGCACCGGCAGCGGCACCGGCGGCTCCGGCGGCGGCGCGCGTCATGGTCCCGGGTCCGCCGGGCAGCAGCTGCGTCGCCGGAGCGGCGTCGTCGCGGCCGAGGGCACGGAGCCGCTGGGCCGCCTCGGCCGCGGTGGGCCGCTCGGCGGGGTCCTGCGCCGTCATCACGTGCAGCAGCGTGCGCCACGCCGTCGGCAGGTGCTGGTCGATCTCCGGCCCGCGGGTCAGCCGTGCGGT
This sequence comes from Curtobacterium sp. MCBA15_004, assembly GCF_001865055.2. NCBI lineage: Bacteria > Bacillati > Actinomycetota > Actinomycetes > Micrococcales > Microbacteriaceae > Curtobacterium > Curtobacterium sp. MCBA15_004. The sequence goes on from NZ_CP126266.1 coordinate 3,534,285, forward strand.
CGCCGACTCCACCGCACTACCGGGGAAGGGCCGCTCCCCGGTCAGGCACTGGAGCAGCACGAGGCCGAGGGCGTACACGTCGGCCTTGCCGGTGACCTCGCGGCCCGTGACCTGCTCGGGCGAGATGTAGGCGGCCGTGCCGATCACGGTGCCGGTGCCGGTGACCCGGGCGGCGTCGCGGAGCAGGGCGATGCCGAAGTCGGCGAGCTTGACGTGCTCCCCGTCGCTCTCGAGCAGCACGTTCGCAGGCTTCACGTCGCGGTGGACGATGCCCTGCGCGTGCACCGCCGCCAGGCCGTCGGCCACCTGGGACCCGACGCGGGCGGTCGTCCCCGGGTCGAGCGGCCCCTCGCGCAGGCGGGTGTCGAGGTCGCTGCCGGGGACGAGCTCCATCACCAGGTACGAGTCGCCGTCGACGTCGTCGAGCGCGGCGTCGTACAGGGTCACGAGCGCCGGGCTGCGGAGCGCGGCGAGGGTGTGCATCTCGGCCTCGGCACGGGCACGCTCGCCGTGGTCCACCGCGCCGATGCGGAACACCTTGACGGCGACCTCGCGTCCGAGCTGCTCGTCGACGGCCCGGTACACCGATGCCATGCCCCCGTGTCCGAGGGTTCCCGTGACGCGGTACCTGCCGCCGAAGAGCCGATCTGCCATGCCTCGGAACCTACCGTGGCCGCCTGACCACGCTCAGCGGCGGACCGGGTCCGCGCCGCGGTGCAGGGCGGTCAGGTAGAGCCGGTGGGCGGTCACCACGAGGGCCAGCCAGGCGAGGCCGAGTGCCCACGCCGCCAGGACGTCGGTGGTCCAGTGGTGCCCGAGGAACACCCGCGAGACGCCGACGGACAGCACGAACAGGGTGCCGACGACGATCGTCCACACCCGGGTCACGGTGCGGGACTGGCGCAGGATGAGCAGGTAGACGATCGTGCCGACCACCACGGTGGCGTTGAGCGTGTGCCCGGACGGGAACGACGGCGAGTGCTCGTACGGCGGCACGGCGTCGGACAGCGGGGGACGTGCCCGCCCGATGAGGTCCTTGCCGGCGATCGTCATGAGGAGCGATCCTCCGCTCGCGGCGACGAGCAGCACGAACGGCGTCCAGGCGCGGCGCTGCACGGTGAACCCGACGAGGAAGCCGACGGCGACGATCGGCATCCCGATCGTCCCCGCGATGTCGGTCCACCACGTGACCGCGCGGTCGGCGAACGGGGAGCGCAGCGTGAGCATCCAGTCGAGCACCGGTCGGTCGAGCACGGCGACGTCGTCGGATGCGCGGACGGCGTCGTAGACCTCGGAGGCGGCCCACGTCGCGGTCACGGCGACGCCGATCCCGACGAGCAGCGTCAGCACGAGCACCGGGAGCGCGCCGTAGCGGCGTCCGGCAGCGGCCCAGGCCTCGGCGGTGGCGTGCCCGGCGCGGGACCGCCAGGACGTCAGGTCGACCGTGCCGACGTGCCGGTCGACGTCCACCGAGGCCCGCTCCGCCTGCTCGGCCTGCCGGGCGACCGCGCGGACGGGCCGGTCCGGCTCCTCGTGCTCCGCTCGCTGCATCGCCCCACCCTGCACGCACGCACCTGCGAGCGCTCGGGCACGACGCACCCGCGAGCGCACGGGCACGACCCGCCGTCCGCAACCGCGATCGCTCGGACCGGCCGTCAGTCCTTGGCCGAGCCGTAGTCCCGCACGGTCGACACCGACAGCGGGAACACGATCGGGAAGTCCCGGAACAGCAGCCGCCCGGCCTCCTCCGCCGCGGCCCGGACCTGCTCGGCCACCCACGCGGCGTGCTCGACCGGCGTGTGCACCACGATCTCGTCGTGCACGAAGAACACCAGGTGCGGCCCGGCCGTCACCGGCCCGGGGAACCGCGCGGCGAGCCGTGCCCGCAGCGACCCCATCCACGCGAGCGCCCACTCCGCCGCCGTGCCCTGCACCACGAAGTTGCGGGTGAACCGGCCCCAGCTCCGCGACCGCGACTCGACGGCCCGCTGCTGCGCCGTGGTGCCCTCGACCGACCACGCCCGGTTGCGCGCGGCGAACCAGGCCTCGTCGGGGACGGGCGACGTCCGGCCGAGCAGCGTCGTCACGGGCTCGCCGCGCTCCCCCGCCCGGGCCGCGCGGTCGACCAGGCCGAGCGCCGCCGGGAACGCCCGGGCCAGACGGGGCACGAGCCGTCCCGCGTCGCCCTGCGTCGCGCCGTACATCGCGCCGAGCATCGCCCCCTTGGCCTGCTGCCGCGTCTCGACGGCCCCCGAGGCGACGACGCCGTCGTACAGGTCGTGCCCGTCCCCCGCGGTCGCCATCGCCCGGTCGCCGGCCATCGCGGCGAGGACGCGCGGTTCGAGCTGGGCGGCGTCGGCGACGACGAACGCCCAGCCGTCGTCGGCGACCACGGCGGGCCGGACGGTCCGCGGCAGCTGCATCGCTCCGCCACCGTCCGCCGCCCAGCGCCCGGTGACGACCCCGCCGACGACGTACCGCGGGTGGAACCGGCCGTCCTGCACCCACTCGTCGAGCCACGCCCACCCGTTGGCGGTCAGCAGCCGGGACAGCCGCTTGTACTCGAGCAGCGGGGCGATCACCGGGTGGTCGAGCTCCTGCAGCTCCCACTTGCGCGTACTCGTCACCGCGAGCCCGGCCGCCCGCAGCGCCCGGAGGACGTCGGTGGGCGAGTCCGGGTTGAGCGCGGGGTCGCCCAGGGCCTCCCGCAGCTCGACCGCGAGCTCCTCGAGCCGACGCGGCCGCACCCCGGGCGGCACCCGCGGTCCGAGCGCGTCCTCGAGCAGCCGCTCGTGCACGTCCCGCCGCCACGGCAGGCCGGCGTGCAGCACCTCGGCGGCGACGAGGGCGCCCGCGGACTCCGCCGTCGTGAGCAGCCGGAGCGCTCCGGGCGTCGTCGACGCGGCCACCGCGTCGAGCTGCGCACGCAGCTCGGCGACCGGATCGGCGTCGTCGTCGGGGGGCGCGACGGTGAAGAGCGCGTCGTCGAACAGCCGGGCCTGCGTCGGGCGGGTGACCCGCGCCTCCAGACCGGGTCCGTCCCAGGTGTCCTCGGGGGCCGCGGCGAGCGCCGTGCCCCGCGTCGCGAGCGCGTGCCGCAGGATGCGGCGGGTCAGCCGCAGGTCGGTGCAGCGGCCGACGCGGCCGCCGGCCGCGAGGACGGCCGGGTACCAGCGCGCGGTGTCGTCCCAGACCCAGCGCACGTCCGGTCCGTCGTGGGCCGCCACGAAGGCCGGGAGGCGCGGCTCGTCCAGGCGGGTCGGCGCACCGGCCGACTCCCCCGCGTCGGTCAGGGGCGTCGCGGTGACGCCGCCGTCGACGCGGTGGAGGACGAGGTGCACCCGACGATCATGCCGTGCGCCACCGTCCCCGGCGTGCGGGGGCCGATCGGTGACGTGTCGTCGAGCGCGAGGTTAGGTTAGCCTCTCCTTCGTGCTCCACGTGCTCCGGTCCCACGCTGCCCGCCCACCACTCGTCGCCGGCGTCGTCGCCCTCGCGCTCCTCGCGCTCACCGGCTGCGGTGCCTCCGAGGCGGTCCCGCAGGCGACCGGCACCGCGACGGCCGGCGAGGGCACCACGTCCTACCCGCTCACGATCGAGGACTGTGGTCGGCGGGTCACCGTCGAGTCCGCCCCGCAGCGCATCGTGTCGCTCGACCAGAACTCCACCGAGATCCTGCTGTCCCTCGGCCTCGCGGACCGGATGGTGGGCACCGCCTCGTGGACCGACCCGGTCCTGCCGAGCCTGGCCGCCGCGAACGAGCGGGTCCCCCGGCTGTCCGACAACGCCCCCACCTACGAGGTGCTGCTCGACGCACGGCCCGACTTCGTGACCGCGTCGTTCGGCCGCCACTACGGGCAGGGCGGTGTCGCGAGCCGTGAGCGCCTCGCCGAGACCGGCATCGGCTCGTACCTGTCCCCGACCGACTGCGAGGGCGACGTCAGCATCAACGGCGGCGGCAAGCGCACGCAGGCCCTCACCACCGCGCAGCTCTACCGCGAGATCCACGACCTCGCCGAGGTGTTCGACGTGCAGCGCCGCGGCGACGCCCTGGTGGCCGAGCTGCGCGCCCGCGCCGAGGCCGCCACCGCGCGCACCGACCTCGACGGCCAACGGGCGTTCTTCTGGTTCGCCGACACGAAGACGCCCTACGTCGCGGGCGGTCTCGGGTCGGGGCAGCTCCTGGCCGACGAGACCGGACTCGACAACGTGTTCCGGTCGTCGCGCGACGACTGGCCCGCGGTCGGGTGGGAGCAGGTGGTCGCCGCCGACCCGCAGGTGATCGTGCTCGGCGACCTCCAGCGCGACCGGTTCCCCGGCGACCGGCTCGACGACAAGATCGCCTTCCTCGAGCACGACCCGCTGACGAAGGACCTCGACGCGGTCCGGAACCACCGGTTCGTCGCGCTGCACGGCGCCGAGCTCAACCCGTCCATCCGGTTCGTCGACGGCCTCGAGGAGATCGCGCGCTGGTCCGCCGAGCACGGGGACGACCGGTGAGCACGGCGCTCCGACGCGGTGTCGGGTGGCGGCCGTCGCCCCTGGCCCGCTCGCTGGTCGTGACGGGCGCGGTGCTGGTCGGCGTCGTCGCGGTCGCGCTGTCCGTCGGCGCCGCGGCGACGCTCGGGCCGGCCGACGTGTCGCTCGTCAACGTGCGCGACGTGCTGCTCAACCACCTCGGGTCCGCGCAGATCCCGGTCACCGTGACCGACGACGCGATCGTCTGGCAGGAGCGACTGCCCCGGGCACTCGTCGCGGCCGCCAGCGGAGCCGGGCTCGGTCTGTGCGGTGTCGTCCTGCAGGCACTGCTCCGGAACCCGCTCGCGGACCCGTTCGTCCTCGGCGTCTCGTCCGGGGCGTCGACCGGTGCGGTGCTGATCGGCGTCCTCGGGGTCGGTGGCGGGGCGCTCGGGCTGTCGTCGGGTGCCTTCGTCGGGGCGCTGCTCGCGTTCGGACTCGTCCTGCTGCTCGCGCGGTACACCTCGAACGGCTCGCAGGGCATCGTCCTCGCCGGGGTCGCCGGGACGCACCTGTTCTCGGCGGTGACCTCGTTCGTGGTGTTCGCCTTCGCGGACGCCGACGCCACCCGGGGCGTGATGTTCTGGCTGCTCGGCTCGCTCGAGGGCATGCGGTGGCCGCAGGTCTGGCTCGCGGTCGGCACGGTCACGGTGGGCGCCGTCGTCACCCTCGTCGCGGCGCGCAGCCTCGACGCGTTCGCGTTCGGCGACGACGTCGCGGCCTCGCTCGGCGTGCACGTGCAGCGCACCCGCGTGCTGCTGCTCGTCGCGACCGCCCTGCTCACCGCGGTCCTGGTCAGCATCGCCGGGGCGATCGGCTTCGTCGGGCTCGTCCTGCCGCACGCCGCCCGCCTGCTCGTCGGGGAACGGCACCGACGCGTGGTCCCCGTCACGATCCTGCTCGGCGCGCTCTTCATGACCTGGGTCGACACCGTGTCCCGCGTGGCGTTCCAGCCGACCGCGCTGCCGGTCGGGGTCGGCACCGCGCTCGTGGGCGTCCCGGCCTTCGTCGCCCTGCTCGTGCACCGGCGGTCGCGCTCGTGACCGTCACCGCGCGCGAGGTCGTCTGGAGCCGCGGCGGCCGCATCGTCGTCGACGGCGTCTCCCTGCACCCCGAGCCGGGCACGACGGTCGGGCTGCTCGGCCCGAACGGCTCCGGCAAGTCCTCGCTCATCCGCCTGCTCCAGGGGGCCGCTCGACCCGACGCCGGGCAGGTCGAGCTCGACGGTGCACCGGTCACCGGTCGCTCCCGCCGCGACGTCGCCCGGCGCATCGCCACCGTCACGCAGCACGCCGAGACCGACGCCGCGCTCACGGTCCGCGACGTCGTCGAGCTCGGGCGCATCCCGCACCGGACGGTCCTCGGCGGGGACCGCGCACGGGACGCCACCGCGGTGGACGCCGCCCTCCGTCAGGTCGGGTTGGCCGACCGCGCCGACGCGTCGTGGCACCGGCTGTCCGGCGGGGAACGCCAGCGCGCCCAGATCGCCCGGGCGCTCGCGCAGGAGCCGACCGAGCTGCTCATGGACGAGCCGACGAACCACCTGGACGTCCGGCACCAACTCGACCTGCTGCGGTTGGTCGCCGACCTGCCGGTGACGACCGTGGTGGCCCTGCACGACCTCAACCTCGCCGCCGCGCACTGCGACGCGGTCGTGGTGCTCGCGGCCGGTCGCGCGGTCGCTGCCGGCACCCCTGAGGACGTGCTCACCGAGGAGCTCGTCGCCGAGGTCTACGGCGTGCGCGCGATCCGGGTGCGGCGGCCCGACACCGGTCGACTGGCGCTCCTGTTCGACACGCTCTGACCGACGGGCGCCGGCGGGCACCGACTGGCTGGGGTCAGTGCCGGTGCGTCGTGTCCTGCTGCTCGTCGGTCCGCGGGTCGCTCGCGGTCGCGTCGCCCGGGCGGACCGCCGCGGTGTCGGCGACGTCGATCCGCACGGTGCCGCCCTGCCCCTCGGAGACCTCGACGCGGGGGTCGGCGTCGTGCGCGTCCGAGCCGGACATGCGCCGCAGGGTGTCCTGCCGTCGCTCGTCGAAGGTCATGTCGACACCGTCGTCGAGGTGGTCGCGGTCGGGCTCGCTCATGGGCCGGACGCTACCCGCGGGCGTCCGGGAGCGTCCGCGGCGACGGGTGAGCGGGCCTCGCCGATTCGGTGCGCGAAGTGGACATCCCGCATGATGGGCGGATGGAAACCGAACTCACACGTCCCGCACGCTGGCGTCCGGTCACCACCGACGACGTCCCGATGCACGCCGTGGTGCGGTTCCACGACCGCGGGCTGCTCGTCGAGGGCACGGCCGTCGACGTCCTCGACGGCAACGGCCGACCGCTCCTGGTGGTCCGGGCCGAGGACGGTCAGCACCACGTCGCGCCGGAGTCCTGCTCGCTGGAGATGCAGGAGGGCTGACCCGCCGTCCGCTCGTCAGCAGAGCGGGACGTTCACCGCCAGACCGCCCATCGCGGTCTCCTTGTACTTCGTCGACATGTCGGCGCCGGTCTGCCGCATCGTCTCGACGACCTGGTCGAGCGACACGTGGTGGACGCCGTCGCCGCGCAGGGCCATCCGCGCCGCGTTGATCGCCTTGTTCGCCGCGATCGCGTTCCGCTCGATGCACGGGATCTGCACGAGGCCGCCGATCGGGTCGCAGGTCAGCCCGAGGTTGTGCTCCATCGCGATCTCGGCGGCGTTCTCGACCTGCTCGGGGGTGCCACCGAGGACCTCGGCGAGCCCGGCCGCGGCCATCGACGCCGCGGAGCCGACCTCGCCCTGGCAGCCGACCTCGGCCCCGGAGATCGAGGCGCGCTCCTTGTAGATCGACCCGACGGCACCGGCGGTGAGCAGGAACCGCACCACGGCGTCGTCCCGCTCGTCCGGGGCGACCTCGGACGCGTAGGTCAGGGCGTAGGACAGCACCGCGGGGATGATCCCGGCGGCACCGTTCGTCGGCGCGGTGACGACCCGGCCGCCCGAGGCGTTCTCCTCGTTCACGGCCATCGCCGTCAGGTTCACCCACTCCATCGCGAACAGCGGGTCGTGGTGCGGGTCGTCCCGGAGCAGCTGCTCGTACCAGTTCGCCGCCCGGCGCCGGACCTCGAGCCCGCCGGGCAGGGTGCCGGTGCGCCGGATGCTGCGCTCGACGCTCTCGCGCATCACGTCGTGCACGTGCAGCAGGCCGGCGCGGACCTCGTCGGCGGTGCGCGTGACGGTCTCGTTCGCCAGGGCCACCCCGCTCACCGGCAGGCCGGACGCGGCACACGCGGCGAGCAGCTCGGCGCCGCTCGAGAACGGGTACGGGACGGCGTCGTCCACCGGGATCGCGGCCTCCGCGACGGCAGCCGAGGACGCCGGTGCCGCGGACGCCGGCACCGCTGCTGCGGCGGACGCGCGGTCGTGCGCGGCGTCGGTGGCCGCGGCGTCGCCGTCGCTCGTCACGAACCCGCCGCCGATCGAGTAGTACGTCTCCTCGTCCAGCACGGTCCCGGCGGCGTCGCGCGCGACGAGGCGCATCGCGTTCGGGTGCCGCGGCAGCATGGTCAGCGGGTGGAGGACGATGTCGGCCTGCCGCAACGGCACGACCGTGCCACCGGCCAGCCGGAGCTGCCCCGTCCGCTCGGTCTCGGCGAGCGCCGCGGCCATCTCGTCCGGGTCGACCGTCTCCGGGTCGGACCCCGTCAGCCCCGCGAGGACCGCACCGAGCGTGCCGTGCCCGTGCCCCGTCGACGCGAGGGACCCGTACAGGTGCACGTCCACCGCGGCCACCGGCGCTCCGGCGACCCGTGCGGCGAACGACGCACCGGCACGCATCGGCCCGACGGTGTGGGAGCTCGACGGGCCGATCCCGACGCTGAACAGGTCGAACACGGAGACGGGCATCCCGTCACACTAACCCGTCCGGACGGGACGCCGGTCAGCGGTCGACGTGCACGCTCGACGACGCGGATGGTGGACCGCTCCATCGGCACGGGAGCGGGGGACGCCCGGACGTGCGAGACTCTCCGGCATGCCCATCCTGAACAAGGACATGCAGGTCAGCATCTCGCTCGCCGCACGCCCGAGCAACATCGGCACCCGCTTCCACAACTTCCTGTACGACGAGCTCGGCATCAACGCCGTCTACAAGGCGTTCACGACGACCGACCTCCCCGGCGCGGTCGCCGGCGTGCGGGCCCTCGGCATCCGCGGCTGCTCGGTGTCGATGCCCTTCAAGGAGGCGATCATCCCCCTCGTCGACGTCGTGGAGGACTCCGCCGCGGCGATCCGGTCGGTCAACACGGTCGTGAACGACGACGGCGTGCTCACCGCGTCGAACACCGACTACGAGGCCGTCGCCGCCCTGCTCGCCTCGCACGGCGTGGACACGGCCTCCCGGGTCCTGCTGCGCGGCTCCGGCGGCATGGCGAAGGCCGTCACGGCGGCGTTCCGCGGCGCTGGTTTCGGCCACCTGACCGTCGTCGCGCGGAACGACCGGACCGGGCCGGCCCTGGCCGAGCAGTACGGCTACGGGTGGGTCGCCACCGAGGACGCCGCCGGCGACGCGGACGTCCTCGTCAACGTCACGCCGCTCGGCATGGACGGCGACCAGGCCGACACCCTCGCGTTCGCCCAGGACCGCGTCGACGCCGCGCACACGGTGTTCGACGTCGTCGCGTTCCCCTCCGAGACCCCGCTCGTGCGCGCCGGACGGGCCGCCGGCACGCACGTGGTCACGGGGGCGGAGGTCATCGCCCTCCAGGCCGCCCGGCAGTTCGAGCGGTACACGGGCGTGGCCCTGACCGACGACCAGGTCGCGCGCGCGAGCGCGTTCAGCCGGGAGCAGTAGACGCCGGTCCGCGACGGACGGGAGGCGCGTGGCGGCGCCGCCACGGGCCTCCCGTCCGCCGTGTCGGCGACCCGGCGCCGGTGGCGACGCGGCCGCCGGCGCGGACGACCGCGGTCAGCGGCTCTGCGCGCGACCCGCCGCGACCCAGCCGAGCCGGCGGACGCTCTCGTGGTTCCGGATCCAGATGCCCGGCTGCGCGATGAACCCGGGGACGAGCCTGCCGGGACCCGCGACGGGGTCCTCGCGCATCGTCACCCGGCAACCGCGGGGGTGCTCGGCGACCTCGATCTCGACGCGGGCCTCCCCCACCGGCCAGCCGCGCGCCTGGATGACCATCCGACGGGGCTCGTCGTACTCGAGCACCGTGGTGGTGTCGTCGATCACGAACGGCCAGACGCCGAACGAGTGGTGGATCTTCGTGCCGACCGCCGGCCAACCGCGTTCCTCACCGCGCATCCGCGACGCACCGACCACCCACGTGGGGTAGAGCCAGCCGTCGCGGAGCACGTCGAACACGTCCTCCGGGGTGCAGCGCAGGTTGCGGACGTTCTTCGCCATGGTCATTCCTCCGGTGCGAGATCGACGTCGTCGGGGAGCCCGAACGTGTGGCGCAGGGCGCTCTTCGCGGCGTGCCAGCCCGCCATGCCGTGCACGCCGGGCCCCGGGGCGGACGCCTCGGAGCACAGGTACATGCCGCCGCCCATCCGCCACGGGTCGCTCGACAGCACCGGTCGCTTCACCAGCTGCCAGAAGCTCGCGGCACCCGCGGCGATGTCCCCGCCCTCGTAGTTCGGGTTGTACTCGGCCATCTGCACCGCGGTGCGGCTGGCCGACTGCAGGACGGTGTCGCGGAAGCCCGGCGCGAAGCGCTCGATCTGCCGCACGACCGCCTCGGTCGGGTCGACGTCCGAGCCAGCGGGCACGTGCGCGTACGCCCAGAAGACGTGCTTGCCGCGCGGAGCCCGGCTCCGGTCGACCACGGTCGGCTCCGACCCGAGCACGTACGGTCGCTCCGCGTGCCGACCGTGCGCGACGGCGTGCTCGGCCTCGGCGATCTCGGCGCGCGTGCCGCCGATGTGCACGGTGCCGGCCTTCCGGAGCGCCTCGTTCGTCCACGGCACCGGGTCGGACAGCGCGAAGTCGACCTTCGCCGCCGCGTTGCCGAACCGGAAACGGCGGAGGGCACCGCGCTTCGGCGTCGGGATCTGCTTCCCGGCGATCCCGAGCATGCCGGGGACGCTCGTGTCGAAGAGGACCGCCTTGGCGGGGGTGAGGTCGGCGAGCGACCGGACCTCGCGGCCGGTCTCGATCGTGCCGCCGTGCGCGACGAGGTCCGCGGCGAGCGCGTCGACGATCGCCTGGCTGCCGCCGATCGGCACCGGCCACCCCCGGGCGTGCGCGTACGAGCCGAGCGACAGGGCCGCGGCGGCGGTGGACAGGGACGGCAGGTGCTGGATCGAGTGCGCCGCGACACCGGAGACCATCGCGGGGGCGACCTGCTCGCGGAACCGCACGTTCCAGGCCGCGGAGCCCTGCTCGAGCGCGCGCAGGCCGAAGCGCAGCACGGTGAGCGGGTGCCGCGGCACGTGCAGCAGGGCGTCGGTGGCGAAGTCCGCCACCTGGTCGGCGCTGCGGGCGAGCGGCGCCATGAGGTTCCGGAAGGCCGGGCCGTCCACGCCGAGCTCCGCCGCGGTCCGCTCGACGTCCTGGTACGCGATGCCGGCGTCGCCGCGGTCGAGCGGGTGGCCGTACTGCACCTCGGGCAGGCGGAGCTCGATCCGGTCCTCCAGGCGGAACAGCCGGAAGAACTCCGACTGCAGCGCCATCGGGTGCACCGCGGAGCAGACGTCGTGGTGGAACCCGGGCAGCGTGAGCTCGGCGGTGCGCGCTCCCCCGCCGATCGTGTCGTTCCGCTCGACGACCTCGACCGACAAGCCCGCGCGGGCGAGTGTCACCGCCGCCGCGAGTCCGTTCGGTCCGGCTCCGACGACCACCGCATCAACCATGGGTACGAGCCTAGGGACCGGCGGCTGCGCGGGCTCTCGTCCTGCGGCCCGGTCAGATGACCGTGCAGCCCCGTTCGATCGCATCCCGCTTCCGCGCGAGCACGGCGTCGATGCGCTGAGCGGACCCGATCAGCGTCGCTGCGTCGAGGTCGACCGCCCGGGCGACCGCGACGAGGTCCACGCGGATCCGTTCGAGCGGTGCGTCGAAGACCGGCTCGTGGTGGGCGAGACGGTTGCGGAAGCGGCGCAGGTCGTCGAGCTGCCGGTGCAGCTGCTTCCGCCGGGTGGTGCCCAGGTTCGGGAACGCTCGGACGATGCGGGGCTGCCAGAGTGCGGTCTCGTAGCTCAGCGTGGGGTGCCGTGGCACACCCGCGTCCGTCAGGCCGACCCCGAGACCGAAGTTCGACGCCGCGACGACCTGGCCCGCGCTCGGATCCGCGACACCGCGCCTCCGGAGCGTCGCGAGGGCATCGTCGACGGCGCGACGCTCCCGTTCCAGCAGGCGGACACTGTCGAGATCGGTCCTGCCGCGGTAGCGCTGTTCGTACCGGGCGAGCCGCGGCGCACTCACCACCGCAGGGAGTCGCTCGAGCTCGGAGATGTCGACCACGCCTGCACCTTCCCCCCGGAACGCAGTTGCCCCAGGAGTCCGACGGTGCCGAATGGTCCTGGGGCGTTACCTGTCCAGGGTACCGGACCGGTACTGGAACATCAAGTTCCACGGTCAGGGCCGCGCCGCGTGCGCGTCCGCCGGGTCCGTGCCGTCCTCGGGCCCGTCGCCCTCGTCCGGCTCGTCGGCGTCCGCTGCCACGGTCTCGGGCGTCTTGGAGCCGACCGGGTGCGCCGCGAGCAGCTCGGCGAAGTCCTCGTCGAGCATCTGCTGCAGGCGCTCGTCGCGGCCGATCTCGTAGTCCTCCGTCGGTCGCTGCGCCCAGCCGAGCCGTCCCACGACCGTCGTGCCGATGTCGTCCCACGCACGTGCCCGGGCCTGCAGGACGATGCCGTCGACGAACCCCTGGTCCTCGCGGCGGCGGTCGAGCATGGTGGCGAGCTGCTCGTACGTGGCCTCGCGCGTGCGGAGCTTGAGGTCGTCCCCGCGGCGGTAGTCGTGCTGGTGCCGGGAGCGCCCGGTCTGCTTGCTCGACCGCGACCGGATCTCGCGCATCCGGGCGGCGTCACCGCGCTGTTCCTCGGCGAGCCGGTGCAGTTCCTCACGCACGGACTCGGCGACGACCGCGTGGTCGAAGTACCCCTGGTCGCGCAGCGAGTTCGTGATGACGCGGTTCGCGACGGCCACGACGACCGCGGCCTTGGCGATGAGGAACCCCTCGTCGACCGCGCGCTTCAGCTCGACCTGGCTGACGGGGCGGTCGCGCACGTCGTGCTTGCTGCGTCGTCCGAACAGGGCCATGCTCCGACGATACCGGCGACCACCCCCGGTCCGTCCGGGGGTGCGCGGGCGGGCGTGCCCCGGGGTCACCGGCGGGACGGTTACAGTACGACCCATGTCCGACCCCGCACCGACGATGGGTCTGCGCGACCGCAAGCGCCGCGAGACCCGCCGGCGCATCGCCGACGCCGCGCGCTCCCTGGCCCTCGAGCAGGACCTCGACCGCACCACGATCGAGCAGATCGCGGCGCGGGCCGACGTCTCGCCGCGGACGTTCTTCAACTACTTCGAGAGCAAGGAGGACGCGGTCCTCGGGCACACCGAGCTCGACCTGTCCCCCGCGACCCTCGACGCGCACCTCGCCGAGGTCTCCGGCCGCCCGGTCGTCGAGGCCGTCGTCGACCTGGCGTTCCTGGTGTTCGGCGACTCCTTCGGCGACGAACGCGAGCGCGAGCACCGCAAGGAGGTGATCGTGCGCTTCCCACAGCTGGTCCGGCGGCAGGTCACCCGGATGACGACGGTGGCCGAGGCGATGACCGGCGCGGTCCGCACGATCCTCGCGCGCGACCCGGCCTGGGGCCCGGAGGCGGCGACGCCCGAGGCGGCCGAGATGCTGCTCGGCATGTGCATGACCGGACTGCGGAGCGCCGCCCGGCACGACGGGTCCGAGCCCGCCGAGGTGCGCGAGCGGCTCGTCACGACGATCAGCGACACGGCAGCCCGGCTCGCCTCCGCCTGACGGGCGGGACGCGCGCCCGCGACCCGACGCCGGACCCGCCGAGCGCCGCCCGCGACCCGACGCCGGACCCGCCGAGCGCCGCCCGGCGACCCGGCGCCGCACCGGCGGGACACGCGCACCGCGCCCGACGCGACCCCGTGCAGGACGGGAGGCGCGGCACCCACCGGCACCGCGCCTCCCGTCCGTCCCGTCCACGTCGCGACGCGACCCGCGGGTCAGGGCTTCGTGATGAAGCCCTCCCGCACCATCCAGTCGAACGCGACGTCCGCCGGCTCGCGGCCCTCGACGTCCACCTGCCGGTTCAGCTCCTGCAGCACGGCATCCGTGAGCTTCGGCGAGATCTGGTCGTACACGCCCCGGAGCTGCGGGTACTCGCGCAGCGTCGCCGAGTCGATCACGGGTGCGACGTTGTACGCCGGGAAGAACGCCCGGTCGTCCTGGAGCACGGTCAGCCCGAGCGACTTGATGCGGCCGTCGGTCGTGAACACCTCACCGAAGTTGCACTTGCCACGGTCGGTCGCGGTGTAGACCGTGCCGGTGTCGAGGATGCTGACGTTGCCGTTCGGCACGGCGTTCTCCCCCGATCCACCGAGCTCCAGCCCGTACTTCTCGAGCATCGGCTTGAAGCCGTCCGCACGGGAGTTGAACTCCGACTCGACGCAGAACGTGCGCTGGTCGACCGGCAGCTTCGTGATGTCCGACAGGGTCTTCACGTTCCCGAGCTCGGCGACGGCCTCGTCGCGGACCGCGAACGCGTACGTGTTGTTCATCGGCGCCGGCTCGAGCCAGGTCAGCCCGTTGCGCGCGTCCTCCTGCTTGACGGCCTGCCACTGCTCGGTCTTGTCCGGGATCCCCTGCTCGTGCGCCATGAAGGTCAGCCAGGCGGTGCCCGTGTACTCCCAGGTGACGTCGGCGTCGTGCGAGGTCATCAGCTCGCGCACCGCGACGGAACCCGGCACGTTCGTCTCGTCGGTGACGTCGAAGCCCGCGGCCTTGGCGGCGAGCACGGCGATCTTGCCGAGGACGAGCTGCTCCGTGAAGTTCTTCGACGTCACGGTGATGGACGCACCCTCCGGCAGGTCGTCGATCCGGTGGATCGACCCGGGGGCTGCACCCGGCACGAAGGACGCGGCGGGCTGCAGGCCGCAGCCCGTCAGCACGAGGGCGCTCGCGCCCGCCACGGCGGCTGCGGCGAGCACACGGCGGCGGGACGGCCGGGAGGCGCGGCGCACGCCCGGCACGTCGGCCCGCCCGGTCCTGTCCTGCGTCCGACTGCGGTCCGCCTGGCTGCGGTCCGCCTGGCTGTGGTCCGTCATCGGAGTCCCTTCGGTCGTGCGACCGTCTCGACCACGCGGCCGATCCAGTCGATGGTCAGGGCGAGCAGGGCGACGAGGAGCGCGCCCGAGACGAGCACCTTCGGCAGGAACAGGTTCACGCCCGTGGTGATGAGCAGGCCGAGGCCGCCCGCGCCGACGAAGGTCGCCAGGCTCGCGGTGCCGACGAGGAGCACGAGCGCGGTGCGGATGCCGGAGAGCATGACCGGCACGGCGAGCGGGAGCTCCACCTTGAGCAGGACGGCGAACGCGCTCATGCCCATGCCCCGGCCGGCCTCGACGAGGCGCTCGTCGACGCTCTGCACCCCGAGCATGGTGTTCCGGAGCACCGGCAGGATCGCGTACAGCACGAGGGCGACGACCGCCGACCAGCTGTTCAGGCCGAGCCACGCCGCGAGCAGCACGATGAGGCCGACCGCCGGGGCCGCCTGGCCGAAGTTCGCGACCGCGATGACGGCGGTGCTCGCACGGCGCAGGGGCCCGCGGGTGAGCAGGACCCCGAGCGGGATGCCGATCACGAGCACGAGCACGGTGGCCTGCAGGGTGAGGACGAGGTGCTGCCCGGTCAGGTCGAGGATGCCGCTCGGGTTCAGGGTCGAGCGCTCGGTGGCGGACAGGTCGGCGGTGGCGAGCCAGACGACGAACCCGGCGAGGACGACCAGGATCGCGATCGGCTGCACGAGGAGCCCCTTCCAGGGCGTCCGCTCACCGGTGGCCGGGCCGGCGACGGCGGTGCTCACCGGTCCCCCTCGCGGGACGCGTCGCCGTCACGGGCCTGCTGCTCGTCGTTCCGCTCCTCGACGACGGCGGGCGACGACGGCAGCGTCTCGATCGGGTTCGTGTTCGTGCCGACCGGGGCGTACGCCTGGTCGGAGGCGGCGGCCGCGCGGGACCGGGTGATGGCGTCCATCACGGTCTCGACGGTGATGACGCCGCGGAAGGACTCGCCGCGACCGGTCACCAGTGCGGCGCCGGCGCTCGAGACGAGCATGGTGTCGAGCGCGTCGTTGAGCGTCGCGGCCTCGCCGACCACGGGCAGCTCGGGCTCGATGCCCTCGGGCACGCGGGTCAGGCGCTCGAGCTGGCGACGGGTCGGCCACCCGATCGGCCGCTGCCGCCGGTCGACGACCACGGCGTGCTGGTGTCCGCCGGCCTCGTCCATGCGCTGCAGGACGGCCCGGGTCTCCTCGCCGGGCGAGCAGGTGACGGCCGGGGCGAGCTCGACGTCGCGCACCCGGTTCAGGGTGAGCTGCTTCAGGCCGGCACCGGAGCCGATGAAGTTCTCGACGAACTCGTTCGCCGGCTCGGCCAGGATGCGCTCCGGGGTGTCGTACTGCACGATGTGCGCGCCCTCGGTGAAGATCACGATCCAGTCGCCGAGCTTCACGGCCTCGTCGAAGTCGTGCGTGACGATGACGATCGTCTTGTGCAGCTCCTCCTGGATGCGCAGGAGCTCGTCCTGCAGGCGCTGCCGGGTGATCGGGTCGACGGCGCCGAACGGCTCGTCCATGAGCAGGACGGGCGGGTCCGCCGCGAGCGCCCGGGCGACGCCGACGCGCTGCTGCTGCCCGCCGGACAGCTCGCGGGGGAACCGGTCGCGGTAGGTGTCGGGGTCGAGCGAGACGAGGTCGAGCAGCTCGT
The DNA here is from genome assembly GCF_001865055.2 of Curtobacterium sp. MCBA15_004. Classification (NCBI taxonomy): domain Bacteria; kingdom Bacillati; phylum Actinomycetota; class Actinomycetes; order Micrococcales; family Microbacteriaceae; genus Curtobacterium; species Curtobacterium sp. MCBA15_004. The sequence continues at coordinate 3,550,736 of NZ_CP126266.1, forward strand.
CGACACGGGCGGCGATCTTCTCCTTCGACCAGCCGAGCATCTTCGGCACGATCGCGATGTTCGCGGCGACCGTCATGTGCGGGAAGAGCCCCCCGGCCTGGATGACGTAGCCCATGCGGCGGCGCAGCTCGTCGCCGTCGATGCCCGTGACGTCCTCGTCGCCGACGACGATCCGGCCCTCGGTGGGCTCGATCAGGCGGTTGATCATCTTCAGCGTCGTCGTCTTGCCACAGCCGGACGGCCCGACGAGCATGACGACCTTGCCGGCCGGGATCTCGAGCGTGATGCCGTCGACCGCGGGCTTCTGCTGCCCGGGGTACCGCTTGGTGACCTCGTCGAGCAGGATGCTGCGGCCGGTGACGTCACCGGCGGGGGCGGTGGTGGCGGAGTCAGTGCTGGACACGGATACCTCTCGGGGTGGTCAGACGGCCGAGGCCGATGAGGAGCAGGTCGAGGACGAGGGCGAGCAGCACGACGCCGACGACGCCCACGACCACGGCGTTCAGGGCGTTCGCGCCGCCGAGGCGGGACAGGCCGGAGAAGATGAAGCCACCGAGGCCGGGACCGAGCGCGTACGCGGCGATCGCGGCGATGCCCATCACCATCTGCGCCGAGACGCGGACACCGCTGAGGATGATCGGCCACGCCATCGGCAGCTCGACCTGCAGCAGGGTGCGGATGCGGCTCATCCCGATCCCCCGCGCGGACTCGACGACCGTCGGCGGGATCTCGGCGAGCCCGACCACCGCGTTGCGCAGGATGGGCAGCGCGGCGAAGAACACGACCGTCACGACGGACGGCAGCACGCCGAAGCCGAGCGGCACGATGAGCAGACCGATCACCGCGAACGACGGCAGGGTGAGGCCGATCGCGGACACCGCGTTGGCGACGGAGCTCAGCCGCGGACTGCGGTAGACGAGCGTGGCGAGCACCACGGCGATGACCGCGGCGAGCACCGTGCACTGGACCACCAGTGAGAAGTGCTGCCACGACGCGAACCAGATCTGGTCCCACCGCTCGACGACGTACTGGAACACGTGGGGGTTCCTCCCTGGTCGGCCGAACGCCCCACAGGACGGGGCTCGAACCCGACCGACCGTACGGCGGGCACCCCGCGCTTGTACAACGGCGACGGACGGTCCCGCGCGGATCCTGCGTGTTCGACCACAGGGAAATTCCTGATCAGCGAATGGTGAGCGGTCACTTCCTGGGAGAACGGTAACGATGCCGACCGACGGTCGGGTATCAGGCGCGGTCCGGCAGTCCCGCACGCTCGGCGATGTCGACCAGGTGCTCCCGCCACGCCGCCCACTCCGCCGGACTCTTGGCGGCGAGGTTGCCGTCCCCGTCGCCCGCCAGGCCGTCGAGCATCTCGCGCACGATGTCCGCGTGCCCCGCGTGCCGGGCGGTCTCGTACGCCATGTGCACGAGGATCCGGTGCAGCGTCACCTCGCGGTGCCCCTCCGGCCACCACGGGACGACCCCGCGGGCGTCGAGGTCGAGCGCCTCGATGGTCGCGTCGGCGTGCGCGGCACTGCGGTGGTGGAACGCGACGACGTCGGCCGTCGACTCGTCGAGCGAGGCGTACATGTCGGCGCCGTCCCACGACTCGAGCCAGGCGGGCGGGTCAGGCAGCGGGCGGTCGAAGACCGTGCCGAGGTACCCGGCCTGCACGCCGGCGACGTGCTTGACGAGCCCGAGGACGTTCGTGCCCGTCGGGGTGAGCGGCCACCGGGCCTGCCGCTCCGCGAGCCCGTCGAGCTTCGCGAGCAGCGCCGCCCGGTGCTTGCGCAGGTACCGGTGCAGCGTGTCCTTCACCATCGCGGCGTCCGTGGTCGGCGAGGACCCCTCGTCGGACAGCGTGGACAGCCCGCTCGACACGATCGCGTCGGCGGGCGGTGCCGGGGTCACGGCGGGGACCGGGTCGGTGTTCGTCACGTCGCCGATGCTGCCACCCGGCGGGCGGTCACGCGCGCCGACTCGTGCACGGCGACCCGCTCGGCCGTGAGCAGGAGGGAGGCGACCTGCTCCTGCGTCCGGTCCGGTCCGTCGTTCCACCGGGTCAGGTCGCGCACACGGGCGGTGCGGACGTCGGGCGCCGGCGTCCACAGCACGGGCCGGCCCTCGTCGGCGGCGAGCGCGTGCCACACCAGGTCGAGGGCGCGCTGCACGGGTTGGGTGTGCACGGCCTGCGGACCGCCGGCGGCCGAGACCACCGCGCCGACGAGGCACGCGCCGACGAGCGGGCGCCCCTGCGCCTCGGTCGCGGCGGCGCTCGACGCGGTGCGCTGCCGACCGTGCTCGTCGAGGTAGGTGAACCAGGCGTGCTGCACCCAGCCGCGCTCGACGACCCCGCGGGCGTCGGTGAGGAGCCGCTGCAGCTCGCCGAGCTCCTGCACGTGGGCGGCCAGGCGGCGGTCGCGGGCGGCGGCGCGGTGTGCGGCCCACCGGTCGAGGAGTCCGCGCAGCCCCGACGGTCCCGGGGTGGGCGGTGCGGTGTCGCGGCGGACTGCGGCGGGGGAGGCGTCGGTGTCGACGTCGTGCGGGACGCGGAACTCGAGGGTCATCAGGCCCCTCCGATCTCCAGTGCACGGTCAGGTGCGAGGAAGCGTACGCCCGGGACCGACGGCCGTCCAGGGGTGTGGGCGGACCGGTCTCAGTCGTCGAGCACGGCGTCGAGCGCACGGACGGCGACGTCCCGGTGGCCCGGCTCGTCGCTCGTCGCGAGCGCCGAGGCGATCGCGACCGCCCACCCGCGGGCGCGCGTCCAGGTCGCGTCGTCGGCCGCGACCCGCGTCGCGAAGGCGGTGCGCGCCTCCCGGTCGAGGGTGAGCCACCGGGTGGCGAGGTCGACGGCCGGGTCCCCCGCGGTCACGTCGCCGAAGTCGACGACCGCCGACAGGCGGACCGCTCCGTCGGGGCGGTCGTCGACGAGCACGTTGGACGGGTGCAGGTCGCCGTGCACCCAGACGGGAGGCCCGGTGTGCGCGGGCGCGTCGACCGCGGTCCGCCAGAGCGCGGCCGCCTCCACGGCACGGGGCACGTCCGTCGTCGTCAGTCGCGTCGTCACCGCCGCGTCCCGCTCGGCGAGCGGAACGGCGCGGTAGGGGTTTCGTGGTGCGTCCGCCGGAGCGGGCACGTGCAGGCGCGTCAGGAAGGCGGCGAGGTCCTCGGCGACCGGTCGGCCCTGCGGCTCCGCGTCCGCCGGTCGACCGGCCAGCCACGGCACGATGCTCCACGACCACGGGTACCCGTGTGCCGGACGCCCGGTGCGGACCGGGGCGGGCACGGGTGCGACCGCGGCCACGCGGGCGGCGATGCCGGGCAGCCAGCGCTGTTCGTGCGCGACGAGCTCGGCCGCGGCGGACCGGCGGGGGAGTCGGACGGCCAGGTCGGCACCCACCCGGACGATCACGTTGTCCCAGCCGTTCGCGACGACGCGCAGCGGCAGGTCGGCGAGGTCGGGGTGCTGGTCGCGGAGCAGCGCGGCCACGAGGTCGACGTCGACCTCGTGCTCGGCGGCGGGCGTGGGCATCCGGTCAGGGTAGTCGGACCGCACGGCTGAGCGCCGTCACAGGCCCGCGAACGGGGGCGAGGCGGAAAACCTACTCCTTGGTATCCTCTGTGCGAGGCGACGTGGGTGTCCCTGGGGGGACCCGCGTCGCCACGACCGCGGGCCCGTTCCCCGCCGCCCGGTCGCGCGGGTCGTCCGACGCGGTGTCACCGGCATCCGGATCCGCCCCGGCGTCCGTGGCGGTGTCGGCGTCGATGATCGCGACGAGCCGGGGGATCTCCGGGCGCATCCGCTCCGTGACGATCGCCGCGAGCAGCACCGTCCACAGTTCGCGCAGCCGTTCGTACAGGTCGGCGCGGTCGTGCAGCCGGTCGGACGTCATCTGCACCCCGGCGAACGCCGGACCGACCACGCGGCCGACCATCACCGGGTCCCAGGCGGGGTCGACCTCGCCCGCGTCGATCGCCTGCCGCACGACCGACGCGGTGTGCTGCACCCAGTCGGCGTCCGGGTCGCGCCGGACCACGGCCGCGGCGTGCTCGTCGGTCGCGAGCCGGATGCCCGCGCTCACCACGACCTCGTGCACCATCTGCGTCGCGACGCCCTGCGACATCCACATGAGCGACTCGAGCGGCGACAGGCACCGCTCCCGCACGGCGGCGGCGTAGCGGCGGGAGACCTCGTTCTGTGCGGCGACGACCGCGGCGGCCATGTCGGCCTTCGACCGGAAGTGGAAGTAGACGGCGCCCTTCGTCAGCCCGGCGCGTTCGGCCACGCCGTCGACCGACGTGCCGAGGTAGCCGCGTTCGTCGAACTCGTGGGCCGCAGCCTCGACCAGGGCCGCCCGCGTCGCCACCGCCCGCTGCTGCCGGCCCCTGCCCTCCTGCGCCATGCCGACGATCGTAGCCAGGTGCACCCTGCGCGAGGGTGGCCCCCAGGGGACCCCCCGACGGCCTGTCGTACCGTGACCGCATGGACGGATGGCGGAGCCCGCGCACCTGGGCGCTGACGGGACGGTGGCTGCTGCTGCCGATCGCGGTGCTCGACTGGGTGGCCCTCGCCCCGCAGCCGGTCGTCGTGGTGGCGTTCCTGCTCGCCGTCGTCGGGTTCGCCGGGATGGCCGCGGCGCTCGTCGTCCGGATGCTGCACCGGTCCCGCGGCGCGATGGCGGCCGTCGGGGTCGCCCTGCTGCTCGGTGGCCTCGTCGTCCTCGGGCTCGACCCGTTCCCCGGGACGGTGCCGACCCTCGACGCCTGGTGGCCCGATGCCATCACGCAGCCGCAGGTCGTCGGCAGCGCGTACTGGAAGACCGCCGGACTCGGGATCGAGCTCGCCGGGTTCGTCCTGCTCGCGACGCTCCTCGTCGCCGCGCTCACCGGGCACCCGGAGCGCCGCCGGCGCGAAACCGTCCGCTAGCCCCGACCGGGCCCGCGCGGGGTCAGCGGCGGGTGAGCACCACCACGGCGATGCTCCGGTCCGCGGTGTCGTCGGACGCGACCGTGCGGAGCCGCTCGAGCAGGTCGTCGGGGTGCGCCGCCGCGAGCGCCGCCAAGCCGTCCTCGCCGGCGATCCCGCCGAGCGCCAGCGCGCCCGGCGTCGCCAGCACCACGCGGTCGCCCGGCGCCAGGGTCGTCGTTCCCGTGGTGCGGGGGTGTCCGGCGGGCTGCAGACCGATCGGCAGGTCGGCCGAGCGCAGCGGGACCACCTCGCCCGTGCCGTCGCCGTCCGCGCGGAGCAGCAGTGCCGTGCCCGGGCCCGCGCCCGTCCACGCGAGGTGACCCGACGACGGGTCGAGCCGCAGGTGCAGGAGCGACCCGACGGCGTCCGCAGCGGTCAGGTCGGGGCCGAGCTGCGCCTCCAGACCGGCGACCGCGTCGTCGAACGCGACGTCCGTCCTGGCGACCACCGCGGACCGCAGCGATGCGGCGAGCAGGGCGGAGGCGCGCCCCGCGGCGACCGTGCCGACCGTCGCGTGGACCGACCCGTCCGCGGCGACGCGCCAGTCGACGACGTCACCACCGCGCTCGCGCGGCAGGACCAGGCCCTCGACGGCGGCGCCCGGCACCGCGACGGCGACGGGGACGAGCCCCGCGAGGACACGCTGCACGCGACCCCGCTCGATCGAGTGCCCGAGCTCCCGCTCCGCCCAGCGCGCGAGGTCACGGAGCAGGGCGACGTCCTCGTCGGCGAAGACCCGCGGCTGCGCGTCCATCACGCACAGCGTCCCGACCCGGATGCCGTCGCCCGTGCTGAGCGGCGCGCCCGCGTAGAACCGGATGCCGTGCTCCGCGACCGCCGCGGTGTGCGCGAAGCGCGGGTCGAGCGTCGTGTCGGGGATGACCATCGGCTCCGGGGTGAGCACCGTCGTCGCGCAGAACTGCTCGCTCGCGGGCACGCTCGTCCCCTGCTGCCACCCGAACGTCGACTGCGTCGTGACCAGGTCGTGGTGCACGAGGTTGAGGAAGGTCAGCGGGACGCCGAACGCCTCGTGGGTCATCCGGGTGATGCGGTCGAACCGCTCCTCGGGACCGGCACCGAGCACGTCGAGTGCCTCGATGACCGCGGTGCGACGCGCGGCGCCGTCGTCGTTGGGGGTGTCCACCCCACCGTTCTACCGGGAGTCGCCCCCGAGGAACCAGTCCCGCGGGTGGGGGTCGGCGGTGAGCGTGCGCCGTTCGGAGGTCGGTGCGGCCCAGGCGGCGGCGTTCGCGAGCACCCGTCGGACGTCGGGGTGGTGGTACACCGGGTACTCCTGGTCGCCGGGCGAGAAGTAGAACACCCGGCCGAGGCCCCGGCGGTAGGCGACACCCGACCGGAAGACCTCGCCGCCCGCGAAGGTGGACAGGAAGACCTCCTCGTCGGGGCGCGGGATGTCGAAGTACTCGCCGTACATCTCCTGCCGGTCGATCACGATCGGGTGCGGGACGCCCGCGGCGATCGGGTGCTCCGGGGCGATCGTCCAGACGAGCTCGCGCTCCCCGTCGTTCCGCCACTTCAGCGAGCACGTCGTGCCCATCAGGCGGGTGAACGGTTTCGAGTAGTGCCCGGAGTGCAGGACGACCAGGCCCATGCCGGCGTGCACGGCACGCACGACGCGGTCGACGACCTCGTCCGCGACCTGGTCGTGCGCCACGTGTCCCCACCAGAACAGGACGTCGGTGCCGGCCAGGCGCTCCTCGGTCAGCCCGTGCTCCGGGTCCTGCAGGGTCGCCGTGCCGACCGTGGCGTCGGGGTGCAGCTCGCGCAGGGCATCGGCGACGACGGTGTGGATGGCGTCGGGGTAGTGGCCGAGCACGGTCGCGTCGCCGCGGCTCTCGTGCACGTTCTCGTTCCAGACGACGATGTCCAGTGGGCGGTTCGGGGTCGGCGCTGACATGGGGTCGACGCTACCCGCTGGCAGTGTCGAATCGATACGAGCGAGCGCCGTGTCGGGAGGAGCCGTCCCGTCGCGGGCACCGCCGTGTCGCCCGCCGCTCGGCGTTCCGGCTGTTCTCCAGGAGCGGTCCGCGACCATGTCGTGCATGAACCCTCGCTCCCTGTTCCGCGCCGCAGCGGTGGCCGAACTCGTGACCTGGACGCTGCTGATCGCCGGGATGGTGCTGAAGTACGGGCTGCACGCGGGGGACTTGGGCGTCCGGATCGGCGGCGGGGTGCACGGGTTCGTCTTCCTCGCCTACCTCGTCGTCACCACGGTCGTCGCGGTGAACCAGCGCTGGTCGGTCGGGGCGCTCGTGCTCGGCTGGGCGAGCGCGGTCGTGCCGTACGCCACCGTGCCGTTCGAGGTCGCCGTCGCGCGCCGCGGGATGCTCGAGGGTCCGTGGCGCCGCGAGGCCGACGAGCGCTCGGGCGCGTGGGACCGGCTGCTCTTCGTCGTGGTCCGTCGGCCCGGGCTGGCGGTCGCCGTCGGCGTGGTCGCGGTGGCGCTCGTGTTCACCGCCCTGCTCGTGGTCGGCCCGCCGGTCCCGTCGAGGAGCTGACGGTCCCAGCAGCGACGGACGGGAGGCGCGGTGCCGGCCGGCACCGCGCCTCCCGTCGTGTGGGCGGTCGCGCCTAGAGCGTCGCGAGCGCCGCGTTCAGGGTCGCGGACGGACGCATGACCGCGTTCGTCTTCTCGCTGTCCGGACGGTAGTACCCGCCGATGTCGACCGGCTTCCCCTGCACGGCGACCAGCTCGTCGACGATCGTCTGCTCCTGCTCGTCGAGCTGCGTGGCCAGGCTCCGGAACGCCGCTGCGAGCTCGGTGTCCTCGGTCTGCGTCGCGAGCTCGTCGGCCCAGAACTTCGCCAGGTAGAAGTGGCTGCCGCGGTTGTCGATCGAGCCGAGCTTGCGGCCCGGGGACTTGTCCTCGTCGAGGAACCGGCCGGTCGCGCGGTCGAGCGTGTCCGCGAGGACCTTGGCCCGCGCGTTGCCCGTGACGCCCGCGAGGTGCTCGAACGAGACCGCCAGCGCCAGGAACTCGCCGAGCGAGTCCCAGCGCAGGTAGTCCTGCTCGACGAGCTGCTGCACGTGCTTCGGGGCGGACCCGCCGGCACCGGTCTCGAACAGCCCGCCACCGCCGAGGAGCGGGACGACCGAGAGCATCTTCGCCGAGGTGCCGAGCTCCATGATCGGGAACAGGTCGGTGAGGTAGTCGCGGAGGACGTTGCCCGTGACCGAGATGGTGTCCTCGCCGCGGCGGATGCGCTCGAGCGAGAAGCGCATGGCGTCCTCGGGCGACATGACCTCGATCTGCAGGCCGTCGGTGTCGTGCTCGCCCAGGTACGTGCGGACGAGGCCGATGAGGTTCGCGTCGTGGGCGCGGGTCTCGTCGAGCCAGAACACCGCGGGCGTGCCGGTGGCGCGGGCGCGCGAGACGGCGAGCTTCACCCAGTCGCGGATCGCGACGTCCTTGGTCTGGCAGGCGCGCCAGATGTCGCCCTGCTCGACCTCGTGCTCGATGACGGTCTCGCCACCGCTCGTGACGACGCGGACGCGACCGGCGCCCGGGACCTCGAAGGTCTTGTCGTGCGAGCCGTACTCCTCGGCCTTCAGCGCCATGAGCCCGACGTTGGGCACCGAGCCCATGGTCGCCGGGTCGAAGGCTCCGTGTGCGCGGCAGTCCTCGATGACGGCCTGGTAGATGCCGGCGTAGCTCGAGTCCGGGATGACCGCGAGGGTGTCGTGCTCCTCGCCGTCCGGACCCCACATGTGGCCGGAGGTGCGGATCATGGCGGGCATGGACGCGTCGACGATGACGTCGCTCGGCACGTGCAGGTTCGTGGTGCCCTTGTCGGAGTCGACCATCGCGAGCTCGGGGCCGGCGTCGATGCCGTCCGCGAACGCCTGCTTGATCTCGGCACCGTTCGGCACCGCGTCGAGCCCGGCGAGGACCGAGCCGAGGCCGTCGTTCGGGTTGAGTCCGGCGGCGGCGAGGTCGGCACCGAAGCGCTCGAACACCGACGGGAAGAACGCGCGGATGACGTGGCCGAAGATGATCGGGTCGGAGACCTTCATCATCGTGGCCTTGAGGTGCACCGAGAACAGGACGCCCTGCTCCTTCGCGGCGGCGATCTGGTCCCGGAGGAACGCCTCGAGCGCACGGACGTGCAGGACGGTGCCGTCGACGACCTCGCCCGCGAGGACCGGGATCGACTGCTTGAGCACGGTGGTCTCGCCGTCGGCGCCCACGAACTCGATCGTCAGGGTGTCGTCGGCGGGTGCGATCCAGGACTGCTCGTTCGACCGGAAGTCGTCCGTGCCCATGGTCACGACGTTCGTCTTCGAGTCGGCGCTCCACGCACCCATGCGGTGCGGGTGCTTCCGGGCGTAGTTCTTCACCGACAGCGGCGCGCGGCGGTCCGAGTTGCCCTCGCGGAGCACCGGGTTCACGGCGCTGCCCTTGACGCGGTCGTAGCGGGCGCGGACGTCGCGCTCCTCGTCCGTGGTGGGCTCGTCGGGGTAGGCGGGCAGGTCGTACCCCTGCGCCTGGAGCTCGGCGATCGCGGCCTTGAGCTGCGGGATCGAGGCCGAGATGTTCGGCAGCTTGATGATGTTCGCCTCGGGGGACTTCGCGAGCTCCCCGAGCTCGGCGAGGGCGTCGTCCAGGCGCTGCTCGGCACTGAGCCGCTCCGGGAACAGGGCGATGATGCGGCCCGACAGCGAGATGTCGCGCGTCTCGACGTCGACGCCGGCCGTGCGGGCGAAGGCCTCGACGACGGGCAGGAACGAGTGGGTCGCGAGGAACGGTGCTTCGTCCGTGAGGGTGTAGATGATCTTGGCCATGCTGGCGGGTACTCCCTTGTTCAGCCGTCGGTCCGCCCCACGCTACTCGGGGCTCGGGATGTCTCGACGTCAAGATACCCGGCCGCAGGCGGCGGGGCCAGCGGGCGCCGGTCGGTGACGCGCCGACCGCTACAGGGTGATCCGGAAGACGCGGACGCCCGAGGCGCGCAGCCCGGCGAGGCCGAGCCGGGAGCGGAGGTCGCGGAACGGCCGTCGGAAGCCGGACGTGGCCGATGCGGCACCGATCTGGTGCAGGACCTCGGACGTCAGGGTCCGTTCGACCTTGGGCGCGAGCCGGGTGACGCCGGAGACCGTGACCACGACCCGGACGGCGTTCGGCGCGAGCAGCGGTTCGATGCGCTCGGCGGCCTCCTGCGCACGGTGGAACGCCGGACCGTCGCCGCGACGGCGGATGGCGATGACGGCGAGTTCGGCGTCCGGTCGGTCGTCCGGGTCGGGCAGGTCGTCGAGGTGGACGACGCGCATCCGACCGGCGTCCACACCGGCGCGCACGGCCGCCGCGCGGAGCACGGGCAGCAGGTCCTGGGTGCCCGTGAGGACGACCTCGGCGGTGGCGAGGTCGACGGGTTCGTGCCGTTCCCGCGGCGTTCGGGCCATGGTGCAGGTCCTTCCGGTCGCTGGTCTCGGACACTACCGACCCGACGCCCAGGCGGCACGCAGACGGCACTCCGGGTCAGGAGCCTCCCAGCTGGTCGGTAACGGTGAGATCACGACGAGGCCTGTACAAAGCGTCAGACTCGTGCAGAATGGTCGACGGCCATGACGACGACACACGACCACCACCAGCAGCAGCCGGGGACCCCGGTCGTGCACCTGTCCCGTCGCGCTGCCCTCGAGGCCGAGCGCGCCGCAGCCCGGAGGCCCGCACGCCGGACCCGCTCGACGGCTCCCGCGGCCCAGGCACCCGCCCCCGCGGCCCCAGCAGCCCAGGCTCACGTCGCCAAGGCACCCGCCCCCGCAGCCCAGGCGCCCGCAACCCAGGCGCCCGCGGTCCAGGCCCCGGTCGCGTCGACCGCCGCGACCACCGCAGCACCGTCGACCCCTCCCGCACGCGCCGGCCGTCGCGCCACCCGCGCCCGTGCGGCGACCGAGCACGTCGACACCCGCATCACGAAGGTCGTCCGCCGCCGCGCCGCCGGGGCGACGTCCGTGCCGGCCGCGCGCCGCGCCTCCCGTCCGTCCCGCGGGCACCGCGCCAGCCGCGTCACGCTGACGAGCGCGCTGGCCGCGCTCGCGATGTTCGCCGCCTCGGCGATGCCCGCCCACGCGGCCGCCGGGACGTCGCTCGCGACCTCCACCATCGCGCCCGTCGTGCGCACCCAGGACTACGCCGTCACGCAGGCGATCGCGGCGAGCGCCTCGGACCGTGACGGCTTCACGATCGGTGGCGGCACGGTGAACCCCGGGAACGGCACCGCAGGGGCCGCCGGGTCCGCGGTGTCGTACGGCGGTGACGTCCGCTCGCCGTTCCCCGGTCCGGTGCGGATGAGCTCGGGCTTCGGGTACCGGTCCGCCCCGTGCGGCGCGTGCTCGTCACTGCACCAGGGCCTCGACTTCAACCCCGGGATGGGCGCGCCGATCGGTGCCGTCGCCGCGGGCAAGGTCCGCGTCTCCGGGACGTACTTCTCGTACGGCACCGCCGTGGTCATCGACCACGTGATCGACGGCCGCAAGGTCGCGACGCTCTACGGCCACATGATCCCCGGGTCCTCGCCGCTCAAGGTCGGCGACCGGGTCGAGGCCGGGCAGTTCATCGGCAAGGTCGGCTCGTCCGGGGTCTCCACGGGGGCGCACCTGCACCTCGAGGTGCTCCTGGACGGCGTGACGCCGATCGACCCCGAGGCGTGGCTCGAGGCCCGCATCGGTCGCTCGCTGACCCCCTGAGCCGAGGCCCGCACTGGTCCGCTCGCCGACCCCCTGAGCCGAGCCGCCACGGCCGACCGGACGCCGCTCGCGCCCGGGCCGCGCGCCCCGCGACGCACAGCACTTGCCGAGCAGGAGTGCGGCCGTCGCCCAGCGATCCTGTGCAGGATCACAGCCATGGACGATCACCACAGACCGCCCGCCCGTCGTCGATCCGCTGAGGCGTCCCGCTGATGGGCACCGACACCTGGATCGCCTTCGGGCTCGTCATCCTCTTCGTGCTCGTCGGCGGGGTGTTCGCCGCCGCCGAGATCGCCCTCGTCTCGCTCCGTGAGTCGCAGCTCCAGCAGCTCGAACGCCGGGGCTCCCGCGGTGCCCGGGTCGCCGCACTCGGTCGCGACCCGAACCGCTTCCTGTCCGCCGTGCAGATCGGCGTGACCGTCGCCGGGTTCTTCTCGGCCGCGTACGGCGCCTCGTCGATCGCCCCGGACGTCGCCCCGCTGCTGTCCGGGACCGGGCTCGACCGGGGCGCCGCGGAGGCCGTCGCCCTCGTGCTGATGACCCTCGTGATCGCGTACCTGTCGCTCGTGTTCGGCGAGCTCGTGCCCAAGCGCCTCGCCCTGCAGCGCGCCGAGGGCTTCTCGATGGCGGTCGCACCGACCCTCGACCGCTTCGCGACCGCCATGCGCCCGGTGATCTGGGTGCTCTCCCGCTCCACCGACGCCGTCGTGCGGCTGTTCGGTGGCGACCCGCACGCCCGCAGCGAGTCGATGAGCACCGAGGAGCTCCGCGGCCTGGTCGACGAGCACGACGCGATCGACGCGCAGGGCCGCCGCATCGCCCGGAGCGCCCTCGACGCCGGTGACCGCACCCTGCGCGAGTCGATGCGCCCCTGGTACGACGTCTCGACCATCGACGCCGCGTCGACGATCGCGGACGCCACCGACCACGCCATCGCCGCCGGCCACTCGCGGTACCTCGTCACCGAGGGGTCCCGCGACGGCGTGGCCGGGTTCGTCCACCTGCGCGACCTGCTCCGCCCGGCCGACCCCGGCGCGCCCGTGTCCACCCTGGTCCGCCCCGTCCTCGCCCTGCCCGAGACGAAGTCGCTGTCCGGTGCGCTCACCGACATGCGCGTCGGCGGGCACCAGATCGCGCTGGTCGTCGACGAGTACGGCGGCAGCGCGGGCATGGTGACGCTCGAGGCCCTGCTCGAGGACCTCGTCGGCCGGATCCGCGACGAGTGGGACCCCGAGCACGACGGCACCACGGCGACCGCGGGCGAGGTCGACGGCGCGGTCGTGCTCGAGGACCTCGCCGCGGACGGTGGCCCGGTCCTGCCCGACGGCGACTACGAGACCGTCGGCGGACTCGTCCAGGTGCACCTCGACCGGGTGCCGCGCGTCGGCGACGTCGTCGAGGTCGGCGACCACCGCCTCGAGGTGACCCGGATGGACGGGCACCGCGTGGCGCGGCTGCGCGTCACGGCGCGCACCGGCGACGCCGCCGCGCACGCGGACGGCGAGCCGGTCCCGGGGCCGGCCGCGGCCCGGTAGTCGGGACGGGACGGACGGGAGGCGCGGTGCGGGCCCGCACCGCGCCTCCCTTCCGTCCCCGACCGCGTCCGGACCCACGGCGACCGCGACGGCGGGCGTCCCGGGCACTGCCCGTACCTGTCTCGGGACGGCGAGCGCGACGTAGGCTCGATGCATGGGCATCGACGTGCGCAACGAGATCCGGGACTTCCTGTCCTCCCGACGAGCACGGCTCACCCCCGACCAGGTCGGCATGCCGTCGTTCGGCGGCGGGGTGCGACGGGTGCCGGGGCTGCGGCGGCACGAGGTCGCCATGCTCGCCGGCGTCAGCGTGGACTACTACACGCGGCTCGAACGGGGATCGCTCAAGGGCGTCTCCGACAGCGTGCTCGAGGGCCTCGCGGGGGCCCTGCAGCTCGACGAGGACGAGCGGGTGCACCTGTGGGACCTCGCCCGGCTCGCGAACTCCGGCGTCAAGGTGATGCACCGGAACGTGCCGACCCGCGTGCGTCCCGGCGTGCAGCGGCTGCTCGACGCGATCACCGGCGCGCCGGCGTGGGTGCGGAACGAACGCGGTGACGTCGTCGCCACGAACGACCTCGGTCGCGCGCTGTACGCGCCGATGTTCGCCGGCCCCGGACGCCCGGTGAACACCGCGCGCTTCACGTTCCTCGACCCGGCGGCCCGCGAGTTCTTCCCGGACTGGGCGACGACGGCACGCGACGCCGTCTCGGTGCTCCGTGCCGCGGCGGTCGCGAACCCGTGCGAACCCGGTCTCGTGACGCTCGTGGGGGAACTCTCGACGCGCAGCGAGGAGTTCCGCACGTGGTGGGCCGCGCACGACGTCCGGGTGCACCGACGGGGCAAGAAGCGGATCGCACACCCGATCGTCGGGGAGCTCGAGCTCGACTTCGAGGCGCTCGACCTCGTCGCGGACCCGGGCCTGACGATGTTCTCGTACTCGGCCGAGCCGGGCAGCGAGTCGGAACGGTCCCTGGCACTGCTCGGCTCCTGGGCGGCCACGGAACGGTCCGAGCAGGTCGCTGCGCTCCGCCAGGAAGCCGCGGCCGGGGACTGACCGGACGGCGGGCACGGAGCAGCAGCGCGGGTCCGCACCGACGGGCCCGCACGCCAGCCGTGCGTCCGCCGACCGGCGTTCGTAGGCTGGGCGCGTGACGGACGCGACGGAACCGGTGCAGGGCCCGCACCCGGGCCACCCGGAGGACGGCGGCCCGCGGGTCGTCGTCGACCGGGCGCGCTACCGCCGGACCGAGCCGACCTTCGCCCGCGCGGTGGCCCGTGCCCTCGGCGACGCCCGGGACGTGCTCGACCTCGGCGCCGGTCAGGTGCCGTACCTGCCCTCGGGCCGTGCCGTCACGGACGCCGGCGACCCGAGCTCCGGGCTGCCGTACGCCGACGACGCGTTCGACGCCGCGGTCGCCGCCTTCGTGCTCGCCGGGTGGACGGACCCCGCGCGCGGCCTCGCCGAGGTGCGACGGGTGACCCGGGGGCCGGTGGTCCTGCTCGTCCGGGACCCGGAGCGCGTCGCCGGACACTGGCTCGCCGAGTACGCGCCCGAGGTGGTGGCCGCCGACGCCCGACGGTGGCCGACGCTCGACCAGGTGGCCGCAGCACTCGGCGGCGAGGTCGAGACCACCCGGCTCCCGGTCCCGTTCACCTGTGTCGACGGCTTCTGGGAGGCGTACACCGGCCGCCCGGAACGGCTCCTCGACCCGGGCGTCCGCGCTGCCGACCCCGCGTGGTCACGCGTCGACGACCTCGCCGCGCGACGGGCGGTGGCCGCCCTGCGCACGGCGCTCGAGAGCGGGGCGTGGGACGACCGGCACGGCGTGCTCCGCCGCCAGCCCGCACACGACGGGTCGGTCGTGCTCGTCCGTGCGGACCGGTCCCGCCCGACACGCCCGGCTTGACACGCCGTCGTAGGGTGGGACGCATGCAGCAGCAGGAGGTGGTCGGCGCGCAGAGCGCCGGCATCAGGGCGTGACGCCCCCGGCTGTGCCCACGGGCACGGCCGCCGTCGTCGAACCCTGACCACCACCCCGCCCGTGCGGCGCGACACCCGCGCCCGGGCCCATCCGGAAGAGACCGCACCGTGCTGCCCATCAGCGAGAAGACCATCCGCGCGTCGTTCGTCAACGCCTCCCGCCGGGAGACGAGCGACCTGACGCTCCCCACCGACCTCGACCGCATCGTCTGGGACGACCTCGACTTCCTCGGCTGGCGGGACCCGAGGATCGGCCGCCGCGCCTACGTCGTCGTGCCCACGCTCGACGGCGACCTGGTCGGCGTGCTGTTCCGCCAGGCCGATGCCTCGCCCCGCTCCCGCGCGCAGTGCTCGTGGTGCCAGGACGTGAAACTGCCGAACGACGTCGTGTTCTGGAGCGCCAAGCGGTCCGGGAGGTCGGGGCGGAACGGGAACACCGTCGGCACGCTCGTCTGCCAGGACTTCCAGTGCTCGCACAACGTCCGGAAGCTGCCGCCGCCCGCCTACGAGGGCTACGACGTCGAGGCGGCGCGACTCCGGCGGATCGAGGACCTGCAGCTGCGCGCGGCGTCCTTCGTCGCCGAGGTCTGAGCGGGCGGCCGGGTCCTACCGCGGCGGCAGTGCGATCGGCGCCGTCGACCGCACCCCGTCGTACGAGCCCACCGCCGGGTCGTCGCCGTACCGCTCGCGCACGCTCCGCGACCCCAGGAGCAGGTTGAGCAGGATCGCGGCGACGGCCCCCGCCGAGATGCCCGAGTCGAACACGAGCGTGAACCACGTCGGGAACGCCCCGTAGATCGCCGGTGCGACGGTCGGCAGGAGCGCGATCCCGAGCGGCAACGCCACGACGAGGACGTTCCGGTTGTCGAACCGCACCTTCGACAGCGTCCGGATCCCGCTCGCCGCGACCATGCCGAACAGCGCCACCCCGGCCCCGCCGAGGACCGCGTGCGGGATCGCCTCGACGACCGCGGCGACCTTCGGCACCAGGCCGAGCACGACGAGGATCCCGCCCGCCGCGGTCGCCACGTACCGGGAGCGCACGCCGGTCAGCGCGACGAGCCCGACGTTCTGCGCGAACGCCGTGTACGGGAACGTGTTGAACACCCCGCCGACCACCGTGCCGAGGCCGTCCGCCCGCAGCCCGTCGGCGAGCGTGCGCTTCGACACCGGGCGACCGACGACCTCGCCCACGGCCACCATGTCGCCCGTGGTCTCGGTCATGATCACGAGGCCGACGACGAGCATCGACACGATCGACGCGAGGTCGAAGGTCGGCAGGCCGAAGTGGAACGGCGTCACGACCGCGAACCAGGCCGCGTCGCCGATGCCCGAGCCGTCGACCATGCCCGGCACGAACAGCGCCACGACGGTCCCGAGCAGCAGCCCGGCCAGCACCGAGACCCGGGCGAGTCCCCGCGGCGCGAACCGTTCGACCAGCACGATCGCGAGCAGCACCCCGGCCGCGAACGCGACGTCGAGCGGACGGGCGGCGCCGTCCTTGCCGCGCTCGGTGATCCACCCCGCGGCGACGCTCATGAGCGACAGGCCGATGATGAGGATCACGGTCCCGGTGACGATCGGTGGGAACAACCGGACCAGCTGCGAGAACCACGGTGCGACGAGGACCATGAAGACCCCGCACGCGATCGTCGCGCCGTAGACCGCCGTGATGCCGTGCTCGGTCCCGATCGCGATCATCGGGCCGACCGCGGCGAAGGTCACGCCCTGCACGAGCGGCAGCCGCACGCCGAAGCGCCAGAAGCCGACGGACTGCACGATCGTGGCGAGCCCGGCGACGAACAGGTCGGCGCTGATGAGGAACGCGAGGTCGGCCCGGTCGAAGCCGAGGGCACCGCCCACGATGAGCGGCACGGCGATCGCGCCGGCGTACATGGCGAGCACGTGCTGCAGCCCGAGGGGCACCAGTCGTGCGAGTCGCGGGACGGCGTCGACGCCGTCCTCGACCGGTGTGCGGCGCGTGGTGGTCGTCTCGGTCACGGGTGCCCCCTCGGTGTCGTCCTGGATCCCTCCTGGGACGCTACGGAGCCGGTGTTTCCGCGCCGTGACGACGGTGGGTCGCCCGCGTCACGCGCCACCCGCCTGCAACGAGCGTTCCGATGTGCGGTTGCGACGGACGGGCGGTCACGACCGACGGGTGGGGACGACGGACGGGAGGCCCGTGGCGGTGTCGCCACGGGCCTCCCGTCCGTCATGTGGTCGCGTCGGCGACCGCAGCGTGCCTGGTCAGCGACCGATGGTCGACATGTCCGGGTACCGGTCGCCGGTCGGCACCGGGAGCGAGGACAGGCGCTCGAGCTGCGCCGGCGACAGGGTGACGTCGGCGGCGCCGACGTTCTCCTCGAGGCGGACGACCCGCTTCGTGCCCGGGATCGGCACGACGTCGTCGCCCTGCGCGAGCAACCAGGCGAGCGCGACCTGCGCCGGGGTGGCCCCGACCTCGTCCGCCACGGCCTTGACCTCGTCGACGATCCGGAGGTTCTGGTCGAACGCCTCCTGCTGGAAGCGCGGGTTCGCGCGGCGGAAGTCGTCCTCGTCCAGGTCGGACGGCTTCGTGATCGCGCCGGTCAGGAAGCCGCGGCCGAGCGGCGAGTACGGCACGAGACCGATCCCGAGCTCGCGGACCGTGTCGAGGACGTCGCCCTCGAGCTCCCGGGTCCACAGCGAGTACTCGGTCTGGAGCGCGGTGATCGGGTGCACGGCGTGGGCGCGGCGGATCGTCTCCGGGCCGGCCTCGGACAGCCCGATGTGCCGGATCTTGCCCTCCTGCACGAAGCCGGCGAGCTGGCCGACGACGTCCTCGATCGGGATCGCCGGGTCGACGCGGTGCTGGTAGTACAGGTCGACGTGGTCGGTGCCGAGCCGGCGGAGGGAGCCCTCGAGCGCCTCGCGCACGGACTCCGGTGCACTGGAGAGGCCGCGCTGCTGCGTCGGGGTCTCCTCGCCGGCCTCTTGGCGGTAGAGGCCGAACTTGGTGGCGATGACGACCTGGTCGCGGCGGTCGCCCAGCGCGCGGCGGAGGAGTTCCTCGTTCGTGTAGGGGCCGTACGCCTCGGCGGTGTCGAAGAGCGTGACGCCGAGGTCGATCGCGCGGTGGATCGTGCGGATCGACTCGTCGTCGTCGGAACCTGCGCCCGTGTAGAAGGCGCTCATCCCCATGGTGCCGAGGCCGACGGGGCCGACCTCGAGGTCTGCGAGCTTGCGTGTCTGCATGGGTGCAGGTCTACTCCTGCTCGCGGGTTCCCCGGGAGGTACCGGTACGGCTACGCTGCGAGGACGGACAGTGTCCGCAGAACGCGAGGGGGAGGTCGTCGTGGTCGTCGTGTGGATCGTGATCGGGGTGGCGGTGGCGATCGCCGCGTTGCTCGTCGTGCTCGAGGTGCAGAACATGCGCCGCCGCCGGACGGTGGCGGACATGGAGCCCGTCGACCCGCGCATCGGGGAGCGGGCGGTGCAGGACGCGGAGAGCCAGCACGCGGTCGTCGAGGGTGCGGCGAAGTCGGCGCACCCGGGGATCTCGGGCGCCGGGGGCGGTCCGCTGGGCTGAGCGCGGGCTCGGTGTCCGGCGCCGGGAGCTGCCGGCCCATGCCGGGTGCGGTCCGGTGCGGGGCGGTGCGCGGGATCTCCCCGCGGGCGGACGCGTCGGCTACTCGGTCGAGTACTCCGTCGAGGCGAGCGGCGTGGCGGTGAAGCGGGACAGCAGTCGCGCCAGCGCCTCCCGATCGGCCTCGGTCCAGGTGCTCGTGTGGTCGGCGATCACCGCCTCCAGACGGCGTCGCGCCTCCGCGATGGCGTCGGTGCCGCTCGGCGTGAGCGTGAGGAGCGCCTGACGACGGTCGTCCGGGCCGGGGACCTGCACGACGAGGTCCGCTCGGACGAGTTCCGCGGCGCGGCGGCTCACGACGGAGCGGTCGAGCCCGAGGTCGGGCGACAGGGCCGCCGCCGAGCGCGGCTCGCCCGCACGCGCCAGTGCACTCAGCACCGGGTAGTTCGCCTCGGTCAGCCCGCGAGCAACACCGAGCGTCACGCTGCCGTAGAGGCCACTGCGGAACCCGCGGGTGAGCACCACGCCCAGGGCGTTCGCGATCGTTGCTGCCGGTTCCATGCACCGATCATACGTGTGCAACTCGCACAGAGCTTGCTACCGTCACTCTGTGCAAGTTGCACAGAAGGAGGATCGACACGACGGACATCGCCACGGCACTGACGGAGCTGCTCAACGATCGGGACAGCTCGGTCGACGACGCGATCACACGACACTTCGCCGACGACTACCGACAGCGGGCCGACGGCGTCTGGAGTGACCGCACACAGTTCGTCGACCACATCACCCACCTCCGCGGGATCGTCACGCGCGCGGAGGTCCGGGTGCTCGACGAGTTCGTCCGGGGCACCGCGTACGCGGACCGGCACGAGGTCCACGTGGAGAAGGCGGACGGGACGACCGTCGTGCAGGAGGTGTACCTGTTCGGCACCCTCGCAAGCGACGGACGCTTCGCGGAGGTGCACGAGGTGACCCACCTGCTCCGGGGGAGCGAGGCGGACCGCGGCATGGGGACGGCCTCGTGAGCTCGGGCGTCCCCAATGCAGGAGCCCGAGGGACCAGTCACGTACGACCCGACCAGCCACAGTCATCCAACCGGACGCCTCAGAGTCCGCGCTTCACCGGTGAGCATCAGGACACCATCGTGACTCTGCGTCATCAGAGAAACACCCGCGCAAGGTGATCAAGAAAACAATCGCGGAAATCGCGCTCGCTCCATCGGTGCCACACATCAAAGCCGGATACCATCTGACTTCCGTTTTGGAAGAAGGCACAGAATGCCACGCCCGCACCACGGAGTCAGGGTCTCCCAGCGCCGATCGGCCCGAAGTAACAGCGCGAACTCCACGTTGACTGATGAAGCGGCGCAGCGCAAGACGGCACAAAGGGGGACAGGATCCCAATCGCGGCCTCACGACGCGAATCCCTGACTCTCCAAGAAGGGATCGCCCGCCCGCCTGACGCGTCGGTAAGGCGATGAGCGCTGACCTATAGCCCGACGGACAGCCTCGCATGGCCACCCGACTCTCGACAGTCAACCGCCGGTCGGAGGCGGTAGGACATTGATTTCATGCAATAGTGGGGCGTCGATTCCGCAATGGCCAGGGCCATACCGGCGGGATCGATGCCATCAGGGGACGCGACAAATCGTGGATGTTCGTCTACGCTCGCAGCATGTTTGGGAACTTGAACATCGTTGTAACGGTCGTTGTCCTCGTCGTGGTCGTGGCGCTCATCTCATGGGGGGTGCAAGCGCTTGTCGCTCGTCGACGTCGTTCGCTTGATTCGCACGTGAACGAA
This sequence comes from Curtobacterium sp. MCBA15_004, assembly GCF_001865055.2. Lineage (NCBI taxonomy): Bacteria > Bacillati > Actinomycetota > Actinomycetes > Micrococcales > Microbacteriaceae > Curtobacterium > Curtobacterium sp. MCBA15_004. The sequence goes on from NZ_CP126266.1 coordinate 3,571,300, forward strand.
TAACACGTCCATGGCTGAAACGGATTATTCCTCAGGAGGGGTTTCATGCCACAAATTGCTCAATTCAAGAGTCTGGTCTGCGCGGCGGTAGCCGGGGGTGCACTGCTGGGCTCCGTGCTCATGGGCGTCGCACCCGCGAGTGCCTCCGAGGCGAAGCTCCTGACGGCGTCACAGGAGGCGACCGTCAGGGCGACCATGGACGGTGCGAACGTCAGCGCTGACGTGCAGGATCGCCTCATCGCAAAGCTCAACGCTGGCCAGCCGCTGGACTCGCAGACTGATGCGACGCCTGTCAGCACGAGGAGCGAGAGCCTCCGCGAGGGAGGCACCCGGTCGGTCGAGGTGTTCGCCGACGGTTCGCAACGATGGGTTGAGTCCGATGCCGTGGCACCCGCGTCGACCGGAAGGCCGGGCGGTGTCACGACGTTGGGGCTCAACCCGTCGAAGACGGGGTGCAAGTCCTCCGGCGGCTGGAACACCAACTGCAAGATCGGGATCTCTGACTTCGTCAGCAATGCCGGCTTCTACCTCGACTACACGACCAACAAGATCCGCGACGTCCGCGGAGCGTACTGCAACAACTCGGTCGGCGACGCCTCGTGCTCGGCCAAGCTGCGTCGTGCAACTGCATCGTCGGCGGGCCCGGCATGGGCGGAGCTGACCTTCAAGGCTGGCATCGGCCCGATCGGCAACGTCGCCTCCGGCGCATTCGGACTGCGCGTCAGCGGGAGCAGCGCATCCGTCTACGGATGATCACGCTTCACCGAGCGAACGGTCCCGGCCCTCACGGCCGGGACCGTTTCTTCGTACACCTTCCGTTGGCGCGGCCGGATTCGGGCGGGGTGCCGCACCTCATGGGCATCCCTTCGGACGAGGACGCCGTCTCCATCCAGTCCCGAACGACAGGACGTGCAGCGCGGAGCGGGACGCCCCGCGCGGTCCGTTGGAGGTCGCGCCCACCCCCTGTTGCACACCGCACCGCAGCGGTCGTGCGGTTCCTCCAACACGGTCGCCCGACCCGGGACTCGCCTGGTGTGATCGATGCGTGAACCTGTACTTCCGGCTGCTCCTGCTGACCCTGCGCATCCGGCTCGCCGCCGCCCGCCCCGGACGCCGTCCGTCGCTGTGGGACGAGACCCGCACGTCGTTCCGCGTCGCGCCGACCGACCTCGACCCGCTGCGGCACGTGAACAACGGCAAGTACCTGTCCCTGCTCGACCTCGGCCGGTACGACCTGCTCGCCCGGTCCGGCTTCTGGGAGGAGGCCTCCGCGCGCGGGTGGTACGCCGTGGTGGCGGCGCAGACGATCACGTACAAGCGGTCGTTGACGCTCGGGCAGCGGTTCAGCCTGCTGACGCGGGTCCTCGGGGTCGACGAGCGCGCGGTGTACATGGAGCAGACCTTCGTCCGCGGTGGGGAGGTCGTGGCGCGGGCGGTCGTGCAGGCGCGCTTCCTGCGCCGCACCGGCGGGACCGTGAGCCCCGCCGAGCTCGTCGAGGCCGGCGGGGGGACGGACCGCGACCTGACCCTGCCGGCGTGGGTGCACGAGTGGGCCGACGCCGTGCGGATCAGCAGCGGCGACACGGCGCGGTAGCGGGACGGGCGACGACGAGACCGGCCCGCCCTACGATGACCGCATGGACGACGACGACCTCGTGCTCCCGGACGCCGCAGCGTGGCGCGCCTGGCTCGACACGCACGAGGAGACGCCCGACGGCGTCTGGCTCGTCCTCGCGAAGAAGGGCACCACGACCCCGACCACGCTGACGTACGACCAGGCGCTCGACGAGGCGCTGTGCTCCGGCTGGATCGACGGGCAGAAGCGCGGGCGGGACACGGCGACCTTCCGGCAGCGGTTCACCCCGCGGCGCCGGGCGTCGCTGTGGTCGCAGCGGAACATCGGGCTCGTCGCGGCCCTGACCGAGGCCGGCCGGATGCGCCCGCGGGGCATCGCCGAGGTCGACCGGGCGAAGGCCGACGGCCGGTGGGAGCGCGCCTACGCCGGTGCCGCGACGGCGACCGTGCCGGACGACCTGCGGGCAGCGCTCGACGCCGAACCCGCGGCCTCCGCGCTGTTCGACGAGCTGGACGCCACGAACCGGTACGCCGTGCTGCACCGGGTCACGACCGCCCCGAGCCCCACCGCCCGGGCGAACCGGATCGCGAAGCTCGTGGGCGGCCTGGCCCGCGGCGAGACCCCGTTCCCACGACGGGGGACGACGGCTCAGGATCAGGTCACGCCGACGGCGTAGACCGGGAGGCATGACCAGTACCGACACCACGAACCGTCCTGCCGCCGCCTCGGGCACGTTCCGGATCGGTGGCGACCTCGAGGTCCACCGTCTGGGCTACGGCACCATGCAGCTCACCGGACCGGGCGTCTGGGGGCCGCCGAAGGACCACGACGAGGCGATCCGCGTGCTCAAGCGTGCCGTCGAGCTCGGCGTCGACTTCTTCGACACCGCCGACTCCTACGGCCCCTACGTCGCCGAGGACCTGCTGCGCGAGGCCCTGCACCCGTACGGCGACGACGTCGTCATCGCGACCAAGGCCGGCCTGACCCGCACCGGCCCGAACGAGTGGCCGCCGGTCGGCCGTCCGGAGTACCTGCGCCAGGAGGCCGAGATGAGCCTTCGCCGCCTCGGCCTCGAGCGCATCGACCTGTTCCAGCTGCACCGCATCGACCCGAAGGTCCCGCTCGAGGACCAGGTCGGCGAGCTGAAGAAGCTGCAGGACGAGGGCAAGATCCGGCACATCGGCCTGTCCGAGGTCACGGTCGACGAGGTCAAGGCCGCCCAGGAGGTCGCGACGATCGTCTCCGTGCAGAACCTGTACAACCTGCAGAAGCGCGACGCCGAGGAACTCCTCGACTGGTCGGAGCAGCAGGGCATCGGCTTCATCCCGTGGTTCCCGCTCGCGACCGGCGGGCTGACCGGCGAGGACTCGCCCCTGACCGAGATCGCGCAGCGCAAGGGCGCGACCCCGGCCCAGCTCGCGCTCGCCTGGTTGCTCGAGCGCTCGCCCGTCATGCTGCCGATCCCGGGGACGTCGAGCGTCGACCACCTCGAGGACAACCTGCAGGGCGCGACGATCGAGCTCACCGACGAGGAGTTCGCGGAGCTCTCGAAGCTGCACGCGTAGGTCGCGTCCGACGCGACCACGGGACGGACGGGAGGCGCGGTGCCGGCTGGCACCGCGCCTCCCGTCCGTCCGCGGTCGCCCCCGGCGACCGAGCGAACCTGTGAACGGCGGCGAGGACCCTCAGGAGCGGTGTTGCATTCCCCAGCACTGGGGACTGGTTCCGCGGGCGGATCCGGGGGATACCTGTACTCGTGTCCCGCCCCCGCCGTCTCGCCCTCGTCGCGAGCATCGCCACCGCCGCCTGCCTCCTCACGGCCGGCATCGTCCTCGCCACCGCCCCGCACGTCGCCACCGCCGAGGACACCCCCGTCGTCGCGGCGGTCGGTGCGCACGTGCAGCAGCGCGAGGCCGACCTGGTGCGGCCGGCCGACCAGGTCGTGAGCGGGGCCGTCGACACCCCGGTGGCCGCGGGCGCCGTCCCCTTCGCCTACGCGGGGGACTCGATCACGGCCCGCCCCGACTCGTGGCTGCACCAGCTCGCCACCGACGACCACCTGCACGCCGTCGGCGGCTACGCCCACAGCGGGTACCGCGCCGACCAGGTCCTGCAGGAGATCGCACCCGTGCCCGACGCCCGCGTGCTCGTCGTCGAGGTCGGCACGAACGACGTGAACCAGGCCGTCCCGACGGCCCGGACGATCGCCGACGTGGACGGCATCGTCCGCAAGGTCGGGGCCGCGCGCGTGCTCGTCGTCGCCGGTCCGCCCTCGGACTGGACGTGGAGCCGCTACGGTGCCGACCGCCGCACGGGGCAGCTCGCGCTGACCACGGCGCTCCGGTCGACCGCCACGGCGCACGGGTGGTCGTTCGTCGACCCGTTCACCGGGCTCCGGGCCGCCGACGGTGCGTACCGCCCGGGGGACTCGCGGGACGGCATCCACCCGACCGCCGAGGCGAACCGCGGCGTCGCGGCGGCGATGGCCGCGGCGATCCAGCGCACCGCGGCCTGACCCGCCCACCCGCTTGACCGATCCGTGGCCTGACCGGAACGGGAGCCAGACCGGCGCCGGGTCCACGGCTCGGGCACCGGAGATCCCCAGGGCGCTCCCGACCGCGGCGTGTGGACTCGGGGGTGAACCGGGAGGATCACCGTGGACACCACCCGCACGACCCGCAGCCCCCACACCGCTCGCTGGACCGCGCTCGGGCTCGCGGCCGCCGCAGCCCTCGTCCTGAGCGCGTGCTCGGACGACGGCACGGGTGATCCCGACGGCGGGTCCGGCGGCGCCCCGGCCCGCACGGGTTCCGCGACCGCGGCGGCGACCACCGACGTCGTCACGGGGCTCGAGGCACCGTGGTCGGTCGTCCCCGTCGGTGACCGGGGCGACGGTTCATCAGCGAGCGCGACTCCGCGCGGGTGCTCGAGCTCCGACCGGACGGCTCGACGCGCGAGGTCGGCACGGTCCCGGGCGTCCGGCACGGCGGCGAGGGCGGACTGCTCGGTCTCGCGCTGCACGACGGCGACCTGTTCGTCTACTCGACGGCCGACGACGGCAACCGGGTCCAGCGCTTCACCCTGACCGGCGGCACCGGGACGTACCGGCTCGGGGACGCCACGACCGTGCTCGACGGGCTGCCGCGGAACACCTTCCACGACGGCGGGCGGATCGCCTTCGGCCCGGACGGCATGCTCTACGTGAGCGTCGGGGACGCGGGGAACCGGCCGGCCGCACAGGACCGGGCGTCGCTCGCGGGCAAGATCCTCCGCGTGACCCCGGACGGCGCGGTCCCGGAGGACAACCCGTTCCCGGGCTCGCCGGTCTGGTCGCTCGGACACCGGAACGTGCAGGGCATGGGCTGGGCGGCGGACGGCACGATGTTCGCCGCGGAGTTCGGGCAGGACGCCTGGGACGAGCTCAACGTCATCGAACCGGGGCAGGACCACGGCTGGCCCGAGGTCGAGGGCGTCGGCGGCGAGGCACGCGGCTTCGTCGACCCCGTGCAGCAGTGGTCGACGGACGACGCCTCGCCGAGCGGGCTGACGGTGATCGGGGACACGGTCTACGTCGCGAACCTCAAGGGCGCGTCCGTCCGGGCCGTTCCGGTGTCCGACCCCGGGACCTCGACCGTGTTCTTCGCGGGGGAGTTCGGTCGCATCCGCACGGTGCTGGCCGGCCCCGACGACACGCTCTGGTTCGTCACGAACAACACCGACGGCCGCGGGGACCCGCGCGAGGGCGACGACCGCATCGTCTCGGTGCCCCTGACCGACCTCCGGTGAGCAGCAGACGTCGGGTGCCGGCCGCGCACCCGACGTCGTCTGCTCCATCGAGGAGCGCGCGACGGGGACGGAGCGCGCGACGGGGACGGAGCGCGCCACGGGGACGTGGCGCGCGACGGGGACGGGGCGCGCCACGGCACGCCGGCGCCGGTGTCAGGCGACGAACGGCCCGGCGACCTCGAGTCCGCCGTGCTCGACCTGCCAGCGCAGGGCGTCGCGCACCGTCTCCGACGCGGTCCAGCCCGGGGCGTAGCCGAGCACCCGCTCGGCCTCGGCGGTGCTGAACACCTGACTCCGGGACAGGTGCTCCCAGCTCGCGTCCGCGTGCTCCGGAGCCGTGGTCTCGCGGAACCGGTCCCACGTGACGGACTCGAGCCGCGCCTCCCGGCCGAACCACGACGCGACCAGGTGCGCGTACCCGCGGACCGTGAGCGCGGTCGGAGCCGTGGCGAAGAACGACCGGCCGGCAGCCGCGTCCCGCTGCTCGACGGCCAGCTGGAACAGCTGGGCGACGTCGTCGGCGTGCACGTGCGCCATCGCCTCGGCGCCGAGGCCGGGCACCTCGACGGGCTCGCCGCCGGACAACCGGGTGACGACCGCGGGGTCGAGGTTGCCGAGCGGACCGATCGGCATCCAGCCCGGACCGCTGATGTGCCCGGGGTGGACCGAGGTCGTGACGACACCCCCTGTGGCGGTTTCCTTCGCGAGCATCCGGGCGATCGCGTCCTTCTGCACGCCGTAGTCCCCGAAGGGCGGAGTCATCGTCGCCTCGGTGATCGGCAGCACGTGCGAGACGCCCGCGCGCCAGATCGAGCCGCAGTGCACCAGGTGCGTCGCGCTGCCGCGGAGGGCGCGGACGAGCTGCTCGGCGCTCTCGACCGTGAAGCACACGAGGTCGACGACCGCGTCGGCGGCGAGCGCCGCGACCCGGCCGCCGAACGTGCCGTCGCGGTCCTCCTGCTCCCGGTCGGCGGTGACGCGCTCGACGCGCTCCCACTCCGGGGAGTCGGCGTAGGGGGTGCTCGTGCCGCGCGAGACGGCCACGACGTCGTGGCCGGCGCGGACGAGACGGGGGACGAGGAACGTGCCGATGTGGCCGGTGGCTCCGATGACGACGATGCGCATGGCGACCACGCTAGGCGGGTGCTCCCTTGCACGGCAGGCCCTGGCAGGACCGCGGTCCGGTCCGCGCGGCGGTGGCCGTGCGGTGACGTCCGTGCGGTGGGCGCACCACGGGACGGACGGGAGGCGCGGGTCGTCGCCGACCCGCGCCTCCCGTCCGACGTGTGGTGCCGGTCAGGCCCCGGTGACGGTCTTCACGGACGCCGCGATGACGACGGCGTCCTCGGCGAGGGCGCCGACCGGGTCGGGCAGGCCGGTGCCGCTGAGCACCTTGCGGGCGGCCCAACCGACGAAGCTGCCGACGACCGCGCCGACGCCGCCGAGGATCGCACCCTCGAGCCGGAGGTCGCGACGACCCGTCGTGCCGAGCGCGGCACCGGCGAACGCACCGGCTCCGATGCGTCCGACCAGGCCCATCGGCGAGATGCGGTTCGGTGCCTTCGGGGACTTGTCGCCGATGAGCTCACCGATCGCCGACGCGACGAGCAGGCCGCGGCCGAGCGGGGTGCTGAAGGCCTTCCACTGCTGCCAGGAGCCCGTGAGTGCCTTGTTGTCGTGGTTCAGCGCGAGGACGGCGAGCGGGGTGCTGCTCCGACCACCGCTCAGGACGCCGAGCGCCAGGGTGCGGACCAGGGTGTGCTGCTCGTGCTGCTTGCTCATCGGTTCTCCGTCGTGTCGTCCCGTGGTGTCGCCTCCGCACGGTACTCGGCGGCGTCTGACGGTCGGGGGGAGCCTCCCGGTGGCGGCGACCCGCCGGGCGGGAGGCGCGGTGCCGGGCCGCCCCGCGCCTCCCGTCCGGCGGTGGGAACGACCGTCACCGCGCCCTCCGAGCCGTCCCGCGTACCGTCCGCAGCATGAGCAACGTCATCGTCTTCGGCGGCCACGGCAAGGTCGCACTCCTCGCCACGCGCCTCCTCACCGACCGCGGGCACACCGTCACCTCCGTCATCCGGAACGCCGACCAGTCGGACGAGGTGCGCGCGCACGGTGGCGAGCCCCGGATCGCGGACGTGCAGGAGCAGTCCCTCACCGACTTCGCGGACCTGGTCCGCGGGCAGGACGCCGTCCTCTGGTCGGCCGGTGCCGGTGGCGGGTCCGTCGACCGCACGTGGGCGATCGACCGGGACGCCGCCGTGCTCTCGATCCAGGGTGCCGCGCGCGCGGGCGTGGACCGGTACGTGATGGTCTCGTGGTCCGGCTCCGAGCTCGATCACGGCATCCCCCAGGACGACGACTTCTTCGCGTACGCGCAGTCGAAGATGATCGCCGAGGCGGTCCTGCGCGACTCGGACCTGCAGTGGACCGTGGTGGCACCGAGCACCCTGACCGACGACGAGCCGACCGGGTCGGTCGACTGGGACGGGTCGTCGTCGCAGGTGCCGCGCGGTGACGTCGCGCACGTGGTCGCCGACGTCCTGGAGGACCCCTCCACCGCCGGTCGCACGATCCGCTTCAACGGCGGCTCGACCCCGGTCGCGGACTTCCTCCGCGGCTGACCCGGGTCCGGGGCCCGGCCCCGGATACCGCCCCCGGCCCCCGGTTCCGCGGGATGGAGCAGCAGACGTCGGGTGCGCGCCCTCTACCCGACGTCTGCTGCTCCATCGGGCCGCGCGGGCCCCGGGCGGCCGGGTGTCGGTGGCGCGACCTAGCGTCGGAGCATGCCCGAGGGTGACTCCGTCCACCGCCTGGCCGCCCGGCTCCGTGCGACCGACGGCGCCCTCGTGGTCCGGTGCGAGCTCCGCGGCGGGCCGAGCGCGGGGACGTCCATCGCCGGCCGACGGATCACCGGGCACGCCACGCACGGCAAGCACCTGCTCACCCGGCTCGACGACGGCACGACCCTGCACACCCACATGCGGATGACGGGCTCGTGGACGGTCACCGGTCCGGGCCGACGGCTCCCGACGCACGTCGCGCGCGACGCCCGGGTGCGGATGGCCCTGGACGACGGCCGCACCGTGTGGGGCATCGCCCTGCCGGTGGTCGACCTCGTCCCGACGCGCGACGAACACCGGGTGGTCGGACACCTCGGACCGGACCTGCTGCACGACGACTTCGACCGTGCCGAGGCCCTCCGGCGGGTGACGGCCGACCCGGACGCGCCCGTCCGTCGGGTGCTGCTCGACCAGCGGCTCGTCGCCGGGCTCGGCAACCTCTGGGCGAACGAGCTCGGGTACGTCCGCGGTCTGCACCCCGACCGGCCGATCGGGACCGTCGACGTGCCGACGCTGCTCGACACCGCGCAGCGCATGCTCCGGCACTCGGCGACGGTGCCCGACGCGTACCAGGTCACCACCGGGCGGCTCCGACGCGGAGAGCAGCACTGGGTGGTCGGCCGCGCCGGTCGACCGTGTCTGCGCTGCGGGTCGCGCGTCCGGGCCCGCGACGACGTCGAGGTCCCGGGGTCACCGGCGCGACGCGTGTGGTGGTGCCCGCGGTGTCAGCCGGCGGTGGACCCGGCGGCGATCGCACGGGCGACCTGCTCGGGGGAGCGCCCCACCGTGTCGACGACCTCGGCCGCGTCGTGCAGCCAGGTGCGGGCGGCCTCGGCGTAGGGGTCGAGCCGACTGACCCGGAAGGTCGAGTACCCCACCACCGCGTCGTCCTCGATCCGACGGCGAAGGGTGTCCTGGTCGGCGTGCAGCACGACGTGCCGCACCGGGATCCCGTGCTCGGCGAACCCGTCGGCGATCTCCCGCCAGTAGGCCTCGACGAGCACGGTCTGGGGGAGCACGAGGGTCCCGCCGACCAGGTCGAGCAGCCGCCGCGCGGTCTCGACGACGAGCGGACGCCACGGGTCCCAGTGCTGGAAGTCCCCGTGGTCCGGCAGCGGCGGGCGGACGTCCATCAGGACCTCGCCGACCTTCTCGGGGTCGAGGACGTGGGCGTCGGGCAGGAGCGGTTGCAGGAGACGCGCCGTGGTGGTCTTGCCCGCCCCGTGCGTCCCGTTGATCCAGACGATCATGCGCGGACGCTACCGCACCGGGCCGCCCGGTCGGCGGACGCGCAGGTCCGGCCAGCCGGTTCGGCAGCCCGGTCCGCCGACGGCGCGTCGCCGACCGTCCGGCAGGATGGAGCCAGCCGCACCTGCCGCCGAACGCCCCCACACCCCCAGGAGCCCGCCGTGTCCGACCAGCGCCCCGCCGTCCTGTTCGTCTGCGTCCACAACGCGGGTCGCTCCCAGATGGCCGCGGGCTGGCTGCGCCACCTGGCGGGTGACCGCGTCGACGTCTTCTCGGCAGGATCGGCACCGGCCGACCAGCTGAACCCGGTGGCCGTGCAGGCGATGGCGGAGCAGGGGATCGACATCGCCGGCGCGCAGCCCGCGGTCCTGACCGTCGACGCGGTCCGGCGTGCGGACGTCGTGGTGACGATGGGGTGCGGCGACGCCTGCCCCGTGTTCCCGGGCAAGCGCTACGAGGACTGGGCGCTCACCGATCCGGCCGGGCTCCCGATCGAGCAGGTGCGCGGCGTGCGGGACGAGGTCCGGCAGCGGGTCGAGGCGCTCCTGGCCGAGCTGCTCCCCCGGGCCTGACGCCCGGCTCAGCCCTCCGGGGCAGGCCAGCTCGGGACGAGGACGGACTCAGACGAGCCCGGCGATGCCCAGCGCCACGAGCGACAGCAGCGGCAGCGCGCCCTGGGTGGTCGCGGCCCGGCGCTTCGTCGCGTCGCTCGTGAAGAGCACCAGCGCGGCGGCGAGCATGCTCGCGGTCCCGGCGACGACGAGCGTCGTCCCGACCGCGGTCCCGCCGGCGGCGGCCACGACGATGCCCACGACCACGAGCACGGCCAGGAACAGGTTGTAGAAGCCCTGGTTGAACGCGAGCCCCTTCGTCACGACGGCGTCCTCCTCGGTCGTGCCGAAGGTGGAGCGGGCGCGGGGGGTCGTCCAGAGGACGGACTCGAGCACGAAGATGTACACGTGCAGGAGCGCGGCGAGGGCTGCGAACACCAGGGCGACGACGGTCATGGCACGACCCTACGACGCGGCGGACGCCCGTGCCGCGACCGGCAGGCGCGGCACGCTCCCGCGGGTGCCGTGGGACGGGATCAGCGGCGCGTCGTCCCCGGCAGCGGCAGCTCCCGCCCGTGCTCCCACGGCTCGGTCCAGTCGAGCCGGTCGAACAGCGCGTCGAGCAGCATCGCGGTGAAGCCCCACAGCGTGTGCTCGCCACGGTCGGAGCGGACCGTGAACGCCGGACCCCGCCACTCCTGGCCGCCGCGCCGCAGGACCGTGACCCCGCGGTGTGCGGGGTCGAGCAGGTCGGCGACCGGCGTGCGGAAGACCGCGGCCGACTCCCGCTCGTCGACGACCCGGACGGGCGTCGGCTCCCGCCACCAGCCGAGCACCGGGCGCACCAGGTGGTTCGAGTGGGCGAGCGGGACGGCGGGCAGGGTGCCGAGGACCTCGACACCGGTCGGGTCGAGTCCGGTCTCCTCCCGGGCCTCGCGGAGAGCGGCGGCGGGCGCGTCCGCGTCACCCGGGTCGATGCGACCGCCCGGGAACGCGACCTCGCCGGGGTGTGACCGGAGCGTCGACGCACGCGCGAGCAGGAGCACGTCGAGGTCCCGGTGCACCGCGTCGGCGCGCGCGGGGCGGCTGCTCGGGACCCGGTCGAGCACGCCGAACAGCATGAGGACGGCGGCGGCGCGGGGGTCCTCGGTGCCGGGCGTCGCGGGGACGAGCGGCCCGGAGCCGACCACCGCGGCGAGCGCGGCCCGTGCGTCGTCGGCGGTCGTGCTCACCCCTGGTCCGTCCCGGTGACGTCCGCGGAGGCGCTCCCGGCACCGTCCGCCGTGGGTCGGCGACGCTGCACGAGGCGGGTGACGAGCACCGCGGCGAGCGCGACGACGACGATCCCACCGAGGACCCACGGGGTGCTGCCGCCGTGCTGGTGCCCGGCGGTCGCGGCAACCGCGGTCGAGGTCGCTGCGGTCGGGGTCGGCTCGGCAGCGGGTGCCGCGGCGGACGCGGATGCGGACGGAGCGCCGGTGGGCAAGGGGGTGGTGGCCCCGGTGGACGTGAAGCGGTACTCGCCGGAGATCGGGTGCCCGTCGACGGAGACGCTCCGCCACTGCACCCGGTAGGTCCCGGGCGTCGCCAGGTCGACCGGCTTCGCGATGGTCGTCCCCGACACCCGGACCTCGCCCGAGGTGTGCTCGGCCCCGGCGGCGTCGGTCACGCTGATGACGATGCCGGTCTGCAGGCCGGACAACGGCTCCTCGGACAGCGTGAGCGTGACCACGTCGAGGTCGCCCGACACGGCTGCGTCCGCCGCGGGGTCCGACGACACGAGGACGTCGTGCGCCGACGCAGGACCGGCGAGGAGCACCACCGGCGCGAGCGCTGCGACGACGACGGTGGCGAGGAGGGCTCGGAGACGCACGGGGGCCTTTCGTGGGGTGGCCCGGTCGGTCGCCGGGCCGGCTGGTGGCGACCGGCCCGAGCGTACCCGCGCAGGTCGGGACGCCCGCCCTGCCGCGACCGGCGCGACGCACGCCGCGCTGGACGGGTGGGTCGCGGACCGGGACGCGACCCGCCACCGGACGGGAGGCGCGGGTCGGGCCCGCACCGCGCCTCCCGTCCGCGACGCGTCGACCACACCGCAGACCGGCACCGCCGTCGCGTGGGCGCCGGTCCGGCGCGCGTCAGCGCCCGGCGGTGGCGTGCGCAGCGACCTGCTGCGCGGTGAGCTCCGTCGAGTACACGGCGGCGTACCGCATCGAGCCGGTGAAGGCGAAGTTGGCGGGCGCCCCGGGCCACCCGCTGATCGTGTCGTACCCGATGCGGAAGTAGCCCGTGTAGTTCTCGGCGACCTTGTAGGACGTGTTCGACGCGACCACGACCCCGTCGAGGTAGAGCCGCATCCCGTTCGTGGGCGACATCGTCGCGACCACGTGGTGCCACGCGCCGTCGGTGACCGCCTTCGGCGAGGTGACCACCTGGGTGGCGCCGTTGTAGGCGCCGAACACGAGCTGGCCGGACGTGTTGACGTAGATCTGCCGGTCGTGCTGCCCCGACTGCATCACCTGGTTGCTGCCGAAGCCGATGAGCAGGCCGCCCGCCACGGTGGTGCGGAACCAGACCTCCTCGCTGAAGGTGGTCGGGTTGGCGTACGACCTCGGGGTCGAAACGAAGTTCGGCGTCATCGTGGAGCCGTTCAGCGCGTACGAGCCGCCGGCGTCGCGCGGGCAGGCGTTCGGGTTCGGCGTCGTCGAGGTCATGCCGTTCTGGTACGTGCCGGCGGCACCCTTGCCGGACGAGTCCGCCGCGGTCCGCGTCCCCGAGGTCTCGTCGAGGTCGTACGCGAACAGCGCGTTCGCGGCGTCCCCGGCCACCGCGGCCGTGCACGTGAAGTACGGCGCCGTGGCGGCGGTGTTCGTGGAGTCCGTGACGGTGGCGCTGAACGCCGAGCGGGTCGGCGCGAAGTGGTTCACGAGCAGGACCGCGGCGAGTGCGGCGACGAGCAGGACAGCGACCACGCGGGGGTCCCGCAGGCGGCGGAACGGGACCGCAGCGAGCAGGCGGCGGAACGGGACCGCGCCGAGCAGGCGACGGCTGGCGGCCGACCGGGTCGGGGTGGAACGACGACGGCCGTGGACCGGCTGCGCGGTGCCGAGCTGTCCGTGGTTCACGAGGCACGCACCGGTTCGACGCGGCCGACGGCCAGGCAGGCGACCAGCGGGACGAGGCAGACGAGCACGAGGGCGACCCAACCGATCGGGTCGAGGTCGATGTTCGACGTCAGCTGGTACTGCCCGTTGTGGGTGAGCTCGTGGATGACGACGCGGCCGACCTCGCCGTCGACGAGGTGCACGGTGTTGCCGCCGTGGGCGTCGATGCGCACGGGGAACACGCCGGAGGACACCACGGTCGCCTCGACACCGTGCGGCGTGGAGGTGTTCGTGATGGTGGTCACGTTGACGAACGGCTTGAAGAGGAACGCCGCGTACGCGCTCGTCAGGGCGGTGCCGGCGATCCGCAGGCAGCTGCGGGTGACGCGGTCGGTGAACGCGCTCGTCAGGGTGAGGACGATGAGCGTGCCGATGAGCAGGACCGGGGCGGCGCGGAACAGCCAGCCGATGTACGGCACGAGCAGGACCGGGGTGCCGATGACGTCGGCCTGGGTGAGCGTCCACGGGTCGGTCGCGCCGTTGATGTCACCGCGGGTGTGGAGTCCGCCGTCGGCGTCCTCCGCGATGATGCGGTGCGTGTAGACGACGCCCGGGTTGGCGGTGGTCTCGAAGGAGACGACGTCGCCGACGTGCAGGGTCGTGACGTCGACCGGCAGGTCGAGCACGAGCGTGCCGACCGGTGCGGCCTCGCCCATCGAGGGGGTCTCGACGACGAACCAGCGACCACCGGCGGAGAGGAACAGGACCGCGGCGCCGAGCAGGACGGCGGCGACGGCTGCGACGAGCCAGGCGAGGAGGACCTCGGAGCGGCTGGTCACGCGTCCGCGCAGGTGCAGCCGGTCGAGCGTGCCGGTCAGCGGGAGCGCTGCGATCTGGCTCATGTGGTGCTCCGGTCGGTGGTGGGCCTGCGGTGGGACGGTCGTGCGGTGGAACGGTGCTGCGTGGTGCTGTGCTGCCGTGCTGCGTGGTGCTGTGTGCGGCAGCGCCCGGCCGGAGGGGGGCCGGTCGGGCGCTGCCGGTGGTGGCTCCGGCCGTCTCGTGGGGGGACGGACGGCCGGTGCCGGTCCTGGGTGGGGTGGTGGGCCCCGTCGTCCGGTCCGGGACGGTGTCACCGGACCGGACGGGATCAGGCGGTGAAGGTCCAGGTCATCGGGACCGAGGCGGCGAGGCCCTGGTAGGTGTTGCCGGCCGAGGAGTCCAGCGTGACCGCGAAGTTGAACGGGACGGACGCGCCGGCGGCGGGGGCCTGCGGCATCGTGAAGGCGGTGGCGGCCGCGCCCTTGAAGCTGGCGAGGGTGCCGCTGAAGACGGTGGTCGAGCCCGAGGTGATGACGACGTTCATCTTGGCGCAGAGGTCCGTCGCGGTGCCGTTCTGGGCGCCGTTGGCCGACTGGGTGCAGGTGGCGCCGGGGGTCAGCGTGAAGGTCGCGGCGTTCGCGGTACCGGTGTTCTTGATCGAGATCGCGGTGTTGACGGTGTTGCCCGGCGTCATCGTCGTGCTGCCACCGAACTTGTTGATGGTCGAGCAGGTCGCGGCGTTCGTGGAGACCGAGCCGCCGTCGGTGCTGAGGCACGTGACGTTGGCGCCGGCGTTCTGCTCCTGCATGACGAGCGTGCCCGAGGCGGCGGTGTTGCTGCTGTTCGTGATGCTGGCCGCGAACCCGGAGAGGGTGCCGGTGAGCGAGAGCGACAGCAGGACGGCCGCGAAGATGCCCGCGACCAGGGCCACGGGGGCGAAACGGATCCGCTTCAGGGCGGCGGTGCGGAGCTTGGACACGGTGTACCTCGTCGTTCGGTGGGTGTTCTCGGTGTGTGGACGAGCAAGGGGTTCGGGCCGACTTGCTTCACTGATCAAGATAGTCAACCGTTGACCAACTTGACAACTCGTATACTGTCCCCAGAGCGGGGGACGCCCGGGTACCCCGCCCGACGGAAGCAGGACGCACCGTGACACCCACTGCCGACGACGACCTGATGGCCGCGTTCGCCGCGGTCGTCCGCGCGAACACGAGCCTGGTCGGCCAGCTGAGCGCGCGGGCGGGCATCCACGAGAACGCGCTCCGCGCCCTCGTGCTCATCAGCGACACCGGGTACAGCACCCCGACCGAGGTCGCCGGCTACCTCGGCCTGACCTCGGGCGCCGTGACGAACATGATCGACCGCATGAGCGCCGCCGACCTGCTCGAGCGCGCCCCGAACCCGAGCGACCGACGGGGCTCCCTGCTGCGGCTGCTGCCCGGCGGCGAGGCCGTGGTCGCCGACTACCGCGCGCGCTACGGCGCGATGCTCCGCGCCGTGGACGGCGCGCACGGCGGCGAGCTCCACCAGGTCCTGAACGCGCTGGCCGACGGCCTGTACGACCAGGCGGCCGACACGATGGCGCACCCCGCGCAGACGGGGACCGACTGACGGACGGGAGGCCCGTGGCGGCGCCGCCACGCGCCTCCCGTCCGCCCCGCGGGGACGCCGCGAGCGCCCGTGGCGCGGTGTCGTGGCGGCCGCGCTCCCGGAACCGCGCGCGACCTGCCATCATGCCGTCATGGCACCGGAGTCCCCGGAGGCGGACAGCCCCTCCTTCCGACGCTTCCACGTCGAGGCGATCAGTGAGGACCGCGGCGCCGAACTCGACCGGATCTACGGCACCGGGGGCGGCATCGACAGTGCCCTCGAGACCTTCCGGTACGTCGGTGCCGGAGACGCCGACGTGTCGATGCGCGGCGCCGAGGTCGAGGGGACCCGCAGCGGGCGGATGGAACCCCGCGCCGACCACATCGTGTTCTGGGTCGCCGACGGCACCGCCTCGCTCGAGGACACCCGCGACGGCACCGTGCTCGAGGTCACGCCGGGGCACCCGCTCCTGCTCTCGGCATCCGTGGCGTACACGTTCACGGCGGACATCCGGAAGCTCACGATGGTCCACCTGTCCGACCGCGTGCTCCGCGCCGAGCTCGCCCGACGGCAGCGGTACGTCCGCGGCCCGCTGCTCTTCGACCAGCAGCCCGACATCGAGGTCGCGCTCGGCCCGCTCCGCGCGATCATCCGCTCGCGCGCCGGCCAGGTCATGGACGGGCGGCTCGACGAGGCGCAGCGTGCAGCCCTGAACCAGCAGATCGCCGCGGCCGTGATCGACGCCTTCCCCCTCGTCGAGGGCGCCGAACCCGAGCCCTCCACCGCCGCCGCCCGCGCCGCCGCCTGGATCCGGGACAACGCCGGGTCGCCGCTCGAGCTCCGCGACATCGCGAACGCCGTCGGACTCAGCGAACGCGGGCTGCAGAGCGCCATGCGTCGCACCTACGGGGAGTCGCCGATGGAGCGTCTGCGGGCCGAACGGCTCGAGGGGGCGCGGCGGGAGCTCGTCGCGGGCGGGGCGGGCACGACCGTCGCCGAGACCGCCCGCCGGTGGCACCTCACCCACCTCGGGCGCTTCGCCGGGGCGTACGCCGAGCGGTTCGGCGAGCCGCCGAGCGTCACGTTGCGGCGGGCTCGGGCGGGGGCGCGCGAGCGCGTCGAGCGCTGAGGATCCCGACAGCCACCCGCTGACCCCGGCGTCCCGGTGCCAGGCTGAGGCCACGTGCGGCACCCGTCCGCACACCGCATCTCTCGGGGGTGGTCATGACGACGTGGTCCGACGGACTCCCGCCCGCCGCACACGCACGCGCTGCCCGGCAACGGGAGAGCGGAGTCGCCGGTTCGCTGCTCTCCGCCGCGGGCGCCGCAGCCGTCCGGTCCGTGGCCCTGCAGCCCGTCGGCGAGGTGTTCGGCTCGGTGGTCGTGCAGCTGGGTTGGACCGGGGGCGGCTGCGGCATCTGGGCGCTCCCCGGCGCGGGCGTGTCGGGGTTCGGACCCGGTGGCGGGTACGCCCCGTGGACCGCGCCCGTGCTGACGACCGGCGGCAGGAACGGCCGGAACGTCGGCTTCGGCTCCTACGTGCAGGCGTTCTCACGAGCCTGGCACGGGGCCCGCGACCGGATGGTGGCCGAGGCGACGATGCTCGCGGCCGACGGCGTCGTCGACGTCCGGATCGGTCGGGAGCGGCTCGACGGCCGGGTGTGGGAGTTCACCGCCCTCGGCACCGCGGTCCGCAGCCTGGACCCGTCGGTCAGCCCACCCGCACGCGCCGCCGGCCCCTGGACGGCCGGGTTCTCCGCCGAGCACACCGCCGCGCTCCTCCAGTCCGGGTACGTGCCGCGCGGCACCGCACTCGGGCTGTCGGTGTCGACGAAGCACGAGGACGCGCTGCTCAAGCAGCAGCGTTCGGTGTGGACCGGCAACACCGAGGTCGACGGGCTGACCCAGCTGCTGCAGGCCGCCCGCGCCGACGCCCGGCTCCAGCTCTCCCGCCGGGTCGGCACCCTCGGGGCGACCGACCTGGTGGTGACGGCGGCGTCCGTGCACGAGTTCGAGACCTCGTGCGGTGACGAGGTCGACCTGCACGCCGAGGCGGTGTTCGTCGGGACCGGGATCGCTCCGGGACCGATGCACGCGTTCCGCGGCCGGTCCGCGACCGCCACCGCCCGCCGGGACGTGACGACCGTCATCCCGCTGCGCGACCCCGGCTCCGGACGCCCGGTGCGACACCGCTGACGCGCCGTCGTCCGGACCGGACCGACCCCGTTCCCGGCCACCCGACCCGAACCGACCCACGAACCCGAGAGGCACGACCCATGAGCACCCCCGACCTCGGCAGCGTCCCGCTCCCCGCCGACGCCACGGCCCGGCTCGCCGACGGCGCGGGCCGACTGTTCACGTCGGACCTGTCGGTGAACGAGTTCCTGCTCGTGCGGCAGGCCGGCTTCCGCCCCGTCGGGCTCGTGCTCGGGTCGAGCGTGTACCACGTGGGCATCCAGACGGCCCGCTGGAGCCGCAACATGGAGCTCGACAAGCTCAGCGAGGCGATGTACCACGCCCGTGAACTCGCGATGACGCGCATGGAGGCCGAGGCCGACCGCCTGGGCGCCGACGGCATCGTCGGCGTGCGGCTCGAGATCGAGTTCAAGGAGTACGGCAACGACCTCGCCGAGTTCACCGCCGTCGGCACCGCCGTCGTCGCCGACGCCGCACCGCCCACGGGCACGTGGCGCAACACCAAGGGCCTGCCGTTCACGTCGGACCTGTCCGGGCAGGACTTCTGGACGCTGATCCAGGCCGGGTACGCGCCGCTCGGGCTCACGATGGGCACCTGCGTCTACCACATCGCCCACCGCGGCATGATGGCGTCGATGACGACCTTCGGGATGAACACCGAGATCCCCCAGTACACCGAGGCCCTCTACGACGCTCGGGAGCTCGCGATGGGCCGGATGCAGACCGAGGCCGAGCAGCTGGACGCCGAGGGCATCGTCGGCGTGCAGCTCCTGTCGCTGCCGCACCGGTGGGGCGGCCACACGACGGAGTTCTTCGCGATCGGGACCGCCGTGCGCTCCCTCCGCCCCGACCACGTCATCGCGACCCCGACCCTCGTCCTCCCGCTCACGGACGACCGGTGACCGCTCCCTCGGCACACGTCGGCCTCGACGCCGGCACCGACCCGCAGGAGCTGCTCGACGGCCTCGCCGACGCCGCCGCGGCCGCCCTTCCCGCATCGGTCGTCGACCGCGTGCTCGACGTCGAGCGTGCGCGCACCCTGGCCGACCGCCTGGCCGGACGGCCGGGCGCCGTCCGCAGCGTCCGACTCGCGGGCGCGAGCGAGACGCTCACGGTCCGCCGCGACGGTGGGGGACTCGCCACCGAGGCAGCCCGGGTCTCCGGCGGCGTGACCATCGCACGGGAGCGGCCGGCGCTCGGTGCGTGGCTGCAGCGCTTCGTCGGTGAGGTCGCGGCCGTCGCCGCCGACGCGGCGGGTGACACGGCGGCGGCCGCCGCGGCGCTCGGGAGGCTCGGCATCCGCACCGTCGACGCGTTCCGTGTCACGGACGGTGACGTGCACCGCGGTCTGGTCGCGCTGACCGCGGAAGCTGCCACGCGCCTCCCGGCCGGCGAGGCGGCCACCGTCGGCCGCATCGCGGAGCTGCTCGTCGACGGGCTGGCGCGCCTCGACGGCGCCACCGGTGAACCGGTGGTCGTCGTCACGCGCACCGCCACGACCTACCTGCCGGACACGCTCCGTTCCTACTGCGCGCTCCCCGCGGACTGGGCTGCGACCCACCGGCTGTCCGACGGCTCCACACCGCTCGGAGCGCTGCGACGGCAGCTCGACGCCCTCGAGACCGCAGCACAGGGGATGCGCGACGCGGCCGTGGAGCGTGACGCCGCGGCGGTCGTCGTGAACGGACGGTTCCTGGACGACCGGTTCCGCGCGGTGGACCCGGGACTCGAGCTGCGCTGAGCCGGGCGCTCCGCCCGGCTCCGTGACCGGTGCCGGAGCGGAGCGACCATCAGCCCGCCGCGGCTCGGCGACGGGCCGGTTCGCGCGCAGCGGGGGACAGGGACACTGCCGAGATCGTTCCTGTCTGGAGGAACGCCCCGGATCGTCGGCGGGCCCGTGACGATCGTCGTTCCTGCGTCGTCACCTCCGTGGCCGCCGCCGATCCCGGACCACCCCGCGGACGGCCCGACGACGGACTACGAGGAGGCGGGCCGGTCGGGGAGCGAGGCGACCACTGTCCGGTCGTCCCCGTCGACCCGCAGCGCCTGGTCGTCGCGCAGCAGCACCAAGCGGTGCCCGGCGCCGTAACGGTCCACCGTCTCCTGGATCACCTCGGGCGGGTACGGCGGCAGCTGCCCGTCGGCGTGCGGGATGACCGTCTGGTCGATCAGGCCGAGTCCGGCGAAGTCGGCGAGCCCTAGTCCGTCGGCCGGGTCGTCCATGAGGGATGCCGGAGTGACGTCCGGTCCGGCGATGATCGAACCAGCGCTCGCCCCGACGTACGGCAGGCCAGCGCGCACGTGCTCGGCGAGGACCGTGTCGTTGCCCGTCGTCCGCAGGGCCTCGAGCAGCGCGAACGTGCTCCCGCTCGCCACGTAGACCGCGTCGAGGGCCGAGAGCTGCTCGCCGAGCCGGAGGGGCGTCGAGGTCCGGACCGTGACGTCGACGACCTCGTGACCGAGTCGGTGGACCGCGTCACGTTCCGCGAGCACGAACGGCGCGTCCGGGAACGCCGACTGCGCGTCGGTGACGTAGCCGATCCGCAGACGGCTCCGGGAGGCACGGGTCACCTCCGCGAGGAACGGCGCGAGGGCTCCGGTGTGCCGGGAGAGCAGGAGGATCTTCACGCACGCACGCTAGGCGATGCCGCCGACAGGACGCGGGCGACAGCGCCGCCTCGACCACCGACGTCCGGTGTTCGTGGTTCGGCCGTCCACGGCCGGTGACGTTGCGCAGGTGCAAGCAGTGGGAGCGGCGCCGAACGTCGAGGTGGCCCGGTGCCGGATGATGGACGGGTGAACCGGACCGATCGTCTCTACGGTCTCGTGGAGGAGCTCCGGGCCGTGTCGCCGCGGCCGCGGAGCGCCCGTCGCCTCGCGGAGCGCTTCGAGGTGTCCGTGCGGACCATTGAACGGGACCTCGCCGCGTTGCAGCAGTCGGGCATGCCGATCTGGGCGGAGCCCGGCCGGACCGGTGGGTACGTCATCGACGCGTCGGCGACGCTGGGTCCGGCGGGGTTCACGCCGGACGAGGCCCTCGCGGTGCTCATCGGACTCGGCGCACTCCAGCGCAGCCCGTTCCGGCAGTCCGCCCGGACCGCCGCGAAGAAGGTGCTCGCGGTCATGCCCGAGCGCGCCGCCGCACGCGCCAGTGCCTCCGCGTCCCGGGTGCACTTCCTCGAGAGCGACGACGACGGGGGCGCGCCCGTGCCGCTCGCGTTCGCGGAGGCCCTGCGTGCCGACCGCGTCGTCCGGCTGCGGTACCAGGACGCCAGCGGAGCGGAGTCCACCCGCGACGTCGAACCGCTGGGCTCGATCGAGAAGGACGGGCAGTGGTACCTGATCGCCTGGTGCCGGCTGCGACAGGGTGTGCGGGCGTTCCGGGCAGACCGCATGCTCGCCGTCACGGTCACCGACGAACGCCCGCCGGTGCGCGCGCTCCGCGCCGAGGACCTCGCGATCCAGTACGGGCGGCTCCGGTCAGCGGTCGGGGACTGACCGGCGGTCGCCGTCCTGCACGGAACACCGACAGGACGGTGTCGCGACCTCCGGTGATGCTGGTGCTCCACCCCACCGACGTCACCACCGCAGGAGCTTCCATGTCGTTCTCGTCCATCCGCATCGTCACCGACGACCTCGACGGTCTCGTCGCGTTCTACGAGCGGGTCACCGGCCAGCGCGCCGAGCGACCCGCCCCCGTCTTCGCCCGGTTCAGTGGACCCGGCGCGACCCTCGCGATCGCGAGCACCGCGACCGTCGCGATGCTCGGCGGTGCGCTCACCCCGGCGACCAACCGATCGGTCTTCATCGAGTTCGAGGTCGCCGACGTCGACGGCCGTTTCGCCGCACTCGAGCTCGACGGCGACGACGTCGTCCTCGAACCGAGCACGATGCCGTGGGGTAACCGCTCCGCGCTGGTCCGGGATCCCGACGGCAACGTCGTCAACCTCTTCAGCGCGCCGCCCGCGGAGGAGTCGCGAGCCCACGGATGACACACCGGCCCTCCGACTGGACAGCCGCAGACAGATCCGCGAGGGTACGGACCGCGGCGTCCGCGGTTGTGTCGCTGGACGCGCGATCTGGAGCAAGATGTCCTTCCATGGGGGACAACACGATCTTCATGCTCCGGGGTCAACTCGTTCACCGAGCCGTGTTGTGGCCGTTCACCAGGCCACTCGTCGGGGACCAGCTCCGCGCTGTGAAAGATCCGGAGTTCGTGAAACGGCGAGCGGTCGTCGCGTCGACTGTGCTCGCCCGTGCGCTCGAGAACCTGCTCGATGGAGGTTCCGATCTCGAGAAGGACACCGCTCTCGGCCTCGTCAACCTCGAAGGCCCGAGAGATGTCACGACCTTCGAACCAGAATGGCAACGCCTGTCCACGGCCGATCGCCGCGAGGTTCTCATCGATCTCGACCGGTACGTCATCAACGCTGCGAACGGCATCGCTGCATTCATCCGGGAAGTCGGCCTCACCGGAGGGCTGACGACCTGCGTCTGGTCGGAAGTGCCGCTCTTCATGGCGGATGGATTCTTCAACCCCGTCGAGGGTGTGCCGACTCGCCTTCGCGTGGACCTCGTCGTGTGGCGGCAGAGAGGCGTCATCGACGTCCTCGACCTGAAGGTCGGGAACGCCAACCCGCCGGACTGGGTGCTGGAGAAGGACCGGAAGCAACTCGCGCTCTACGTCGAAGCCGTCAAGCGCCGAGCCCCCGGAACGACCCGCGTCCGCGCGAAGTTGCTCTACGTCGGCAGGGGCCACGGTGCAAGCCGATTCGAAGCACTCACGCCGTAGTTGCTGCTGTGGTTCCTGGGCCTCCTGACCGCATCACGAACGAGTAACGAACTCCATGTTCGCTCGAAGCTCGAGCCGACAGTAGGTACGGCCCCGCTGGAACGACCCTCAGCCAGACCGGCTGGGGGTCGTTCTTGCGTGCGGCGGAGTGATGGTCCGCGCGCCGCCTCTCCGGCCACGTCCGCTTCCGCGCCGACAACGGACGGTGAGGCGGGACCTTCTCGCCTTCTTCACCTGTGCCGCACTCCGCCCGACCGACGCCCGGGCGACTCGACAGCGGTCACCCGCCTGTGCCGGGATCGACCGCGAGTGCCTCCAGGGTCCGGAGGAGCGTGGCGTCGTCGACGCCCTGGACTCGGTGCAGGAGGTGCTTCCGGACGGCCTCCGCGTGGATCGGCCGCGCCGCGCGGACCAACGCCGCTCCGGCGTCGGTGACCCGGACGAGCACACCTCCGTCGACCGCCTCGCGACCGACGTGTCCGCGGTTCTCCATCCGCGTGAGTTGGTGGGACAGACGCGTGCGGTCCCACCTGAGCAGCGCACCGAGCTCGTTCTGGCGGAGCTCGCCGTTCCCGAGCTCGACCAGACGGGTCAGGATCCCGAACTCCTGATCGGACAGACCCGAACCGGCCTTGATGTCCTCGGCAACCCGCTGCCGGACCGTTTCTGCCGCGACCTTCCAGGCGTGCCAGAGGCGTTGTTCCTGCTCGGTCAGCGGGGCGGTCATGTACCCAACCTACCAAGGGCGGTGTTGACGCATCAACATGAGAAGCGCAAGCTGTTGACATGACAACACAGAACAGCACGCAGAGGGTCGCCCTCGTCACCGGCGGGAACAAGGGCATCGGCATCGCGATCGTCCGTGGCCTCGCACAGGAGGGCTTCACGGTCCTCCTCGGAGCCCGGAGCGCCGCTGTCGGACGAGCCGCAGCCGACACGGTCGACGGCGACGTGCGCCCCGTCGTGCTCGACGTCACCGACCAGGGCGAGATCGACGCAGTCGCAGCCGAGGTCGCGACCGAGTTCGGCCACCTCGACGTCCTGGTGAACAACGCAGGGGTCAACACGATGACGTTCCGGCCGATGGCAGAGCTCCCCGAGCCGACCGACGAGACCGTCGAGGACTTCCAGAACGTCTACGCGGTCAACGTCTTCGGTGTCGTCCGCATGATCACCGCGTTCCTCCCGCTTCTCACCCGGGCCGATGCCCCTCGGATCGTGAACGTGACGAGCAAGCGCGGTTCGATCGGCGAGGAGGGCGCCTGGGTCGGGCAGCCCTCGATGGTGTACTCGAGCTCGAAGACCGCGCTCAACGCCATCACGGTGCACTACGCGCGCGAGTTCGCGGACACCGCATTGAAGATCAACGGCGCTGCCCCCGGTCACGTCGCGACGGACTTCAACGCCTTCCGCGGGACCCGCACCCCCGACGAGGGCGCCGCCGTCGCCGTGCGCCTCGCCACGCTGCCCGCTGACGGCCCCACCGGCGCGGTGTTCGAGGACGACACGCAGCTCGCCTGGTGACCGCACGAAGCCGAGTCAGGAGCAAGGTCGGGCAGCACGGCCCCGAGAGCCTCCGACATCGGTGCTGTGGTTCAGCAACACGTCGTCGCGTTGCCCCCCGACAAGTGCCGATCTGCAATGCACGTTGTCGCAAACGCCGTCTGTCACAGGTACGACCATGGACGACCAGGTCGAGTGCATCGGCAACGCTCGGGAACAGACAGACTCGGCCGTCCGGTAGCCGATCGGCTACCGGACGGGGAGCGGGGGCGTGGCGGGACCCTGATCCGGGCTCGCCATCCCTCATCGTGCACGGGTGCTGCGTGAGCGGTTGTCGTCCGACTTCGAAGGTGAGCCCGACGATGTCATCGGTCGCGCTGTACCCGCCGCCGATGAGGTGGTCATGAGCAGCAGGAGGATGGTCCGCCGACGCTGGTGGAGCAGACGCCGTTCTCGGGGAGCACGAGTTGCACGTCGCGGGCTGCCTGGTGGTCGCCGGCGAGTTCCGCCGCGATGGAGCGGACCTGCTCGTAGCCGGTGAGGAGCAGGAACGTCGGAGCGCGCCCGTAGGACTTCATCCCGGCGATGAAGAAGTTCGGCTCCGGGTGCGCCAGCTCCGCGACACCGTGCGGGGGCACGGAGCCGCAGGAGTGCAGATTCGGGTCTCGATCAGCGGCGCGAGCGCCCGCGGTGCTTCGACGATGTCGTCCAGGCCCAGGCGGATCTCGCGGAGCATGTCGAGGTTCGGCCGGAAACCGATCGCGTTCACGATCACGTCGACCGCCACCGCGAACGCCTCACCCGCGCGACGGCCCGTGACGGTGACCAGGTCACCCTCAGCGCTGACGTCGTCGATCTCGAACGACGCGAGCCGTTCGATACGGCCGGACTCGACGAGGCCGTGCACGTTCGAGCCGAGCTGCCCTCGAGCGGCGAGCCCGTCAGCAGCGTCGGCCCCGAGCCTGGCGGTGCCGGCGTTCCGGATCGCCCACAGCAGCGTCGTGCCGGGCTCGTCCTTCGCCAGGGCGGCGAGCTTGATGAGCGTGTTCGCGGCCGAGTGGCCGGCACCGACGACGAGGACCCGCTTCCCGGCGAACCGGTCACGGTCAACGCCGAGCACGTCGGGGAGAGCGTGCATGGCCCGATCGCCGAGGTCCGCGGCGGGTGCGAGCCCTGCAGCGGTGAGCGGATTCGGGGACGTGTACGTGCCGACGTGTCGACGACCGCGCGAGCGGTGACGTCCTCGACACCGTCTGCGGTGTGCAGGCGGAGGAGGAACGGCGTGTCCGCGCGGCCGGTGGAGCGGGTGCGGTCCATCCCCTGCCGGGACACCGCGTCGACGCGGACCCCGGACCGGATCACCGCGGCCAGCTCGGGCGTCTGTGCGAGGGGTTCGAGGTACTGGGCGACGAGGTCGTGCCCGGTCGGCAGCGATGATCGGCGGGGCTCGGTCCAGCCGGCGTGTTCGAGGAGCCGGCGGGCGGCGTCGTCGATGACGTACCGCCACGGGGAGAACAGCCGCGTGTGCCCCCACGCGCGGACCGACGTGCCGACCTGGTCGCCAGCTTCGTAGACGACGACGGGGAGGCCCTGCTCGAGCAGGTGCGCGGTCGCAGCGAGGCCGACGGGGCCGGCGCCGATGACCGTCACCGGAAGGTCGGTCAACCGGTCCGCGTCAGCACGGGGTGGGACGGTGAGGTGACGGTCATGGTGGTGGTCCTTCCGGTGGTCAGGCGGATGCTTCGGTGGGGAGCAGCTCGGCCAGGAGCGCCTGCACGCGGCGCTTGATCTCGTCGCGGATCGGACGGACGTCGTCGATGCCCTTCCCGGCGGGGTCGGTGAGGTCCCAGTCCTCGTACCGCTTCCCGGGGAAGATCGGGCACGCGTCACCGCAGCCCATCGTGATGACCGCGTCCGACGCGCGGACGTCCTCGGTGAGCAGGAGTTGCGGGGTGTTGCCGGTGATGTCGATGCCTTCTTCGGCCATCGCTGCGACCGCGGTCGGGTTGATCTGGTCGCCAGGCTCGGACCCTCCGGAGAGCACTCGGATGCGGTCGCCGCCGAGGGCCTTGGCGTAGCCAGCGGCGATCTGCGAGCGGCCAGCGTTGTGGACGCAGACGAACAAGACGGTGGGCTGATCGGTCATCGGGAGCGCTCCTCGGGTCAAGGTGTGGCCAGCATGCACCGGCACATTGACGCTCGTCAATATTGATCATCAACGATGTTCCGGCGATGATCGGAGCATGGCCACTGTCGAGCCGCTCCCCATCGAGGACGTCACCGCGTGCTGCGCGCCGCTCGCGAGCGCGCCGCTCGACGCAGCTGGTGCAGATGCGCTGGCTCGGACGTTGAAGGCGATCGCTGACCCGGCTCGGCTGCGGATCATCTCGATCGTCGCCGCGCACGGCGGCGCCGAGACGTGCGCTTGCGACCTGCAAGAACCGCTCGGGCTCTCGCAGCCGACGGTGTCGCACCACACGAAGGTCCTCGTCGACGCCGGCGTCCTCAACCGGGAGAAGCGGGGTACGTGGGCGTACTTCTCGCTCGTCCCGGGCGCGCTGGAGGCCCTCGCCGGACTCCTGTCCGAACGATTCTGACGAGCACGGAGACGACAGCGTCCTGTCACCTATCGCATTCAGCGTCGACTCGGTCCGCGACGAGGTCGCTCGCGTGCTCGAGCTCATGGATCGGGCGTATCGCGAGCCGCTGGAGCAGGACGACGTCGCGGCTGCTGCCGGTCTGAGCACGCAGCGACTCCAGGAGCTGCTTCAAGCCTCGCTGGCGGAAGGGTTCGCAGTTCCCGTCCGTGACCATCGCCCGGGTCCGTCACCGGCCAGCTCCCACGCACGGCCAGGCCTCGATGGCTACTTCGAACCGCGGGCGATGGAGTACCGGCCGGGCACGCACCCTGAAGGAGAGCGCTCCCGAGCCGTCCTCAGTCCTCGGCGCCGACACTGACGCGAGGGAATCGTTTCACCGTCCGAAGAGTCGAGCGATGAAGCCACCCGTGGGCGGCTGTCGTTCGTGGCCCTCGCAACGGTCCCGTCGCGGCACACCGCGCATCACCTGGTCGACGTGCTGTCCGCACCCAGCCCACGTCGCCTTCCCACACGTCCTGCACGTCACCTGTCGGCACATGATCACTCCGTTCGCCGTTCGCGCGGTCGCACGCGCGGCCACTTGCACGAGTATACCCCCCGGGGTATTTTGGTTGACATGAGGACGATCATCATCGGTGGTGTCGCGGCCGGTATGAGCACTGCGACGAGGCTTCGCCGCCTCGACGAGGCACGGCGGATCACGGTGTTCGAGCGCGGCGCGCACGTGTCGTTCGCGAACTGCGGCCTGCCGTACCACGTCGGTGGGGTGATCCCGGAGCGGTCGTCGCTGCTGCTCCAGACACCGCAGTCGTTGGCGAGCCGGTTCGCCCTCGACGTCCACGTGCACCACGAGGTGACCGCGATCGACCCGATCGCACGGACGGTCACGGTCCGCGACCTCGACACCGGGCGCGTCCGGGTCGAGACGTACGACGAGCTGGTGCTCGCAACCGGCGCCACGGCCGCTCCGGGGCCTTGTGCGGAGCACGTGCCGACGCACACGCTGCGGAGTGTCGAGGACGTCGATGATGTCCTCACGGTCCTCGACCAGGCGGGGGCTGAACTCCGGGTGGTCGTCGTCGGCGCCGGGTTCATCGGGCTCGAAGCCGTCGAGAACCTCCGTGCACGTGGTGCGCAGGTCACCCTGGTCTCCCGCGGCCGACAGGTGCTGTCGCCGCTCGACCCGGAGATGGCCGCACCGGTCCTGCGCACCCTCCGCCGGGCCGGCGTCGACGTACGGCTCGGGGTGACGATCACCGGGGCAGAGTCGGGGCGCGTGCACCTCAGCGACGGCAGCAGCATCGACACGGTGCTCGTCGTCGAGGCCAGTGGTGTCCGCCCGGACCGCTCGCTCGCCGACGCCGCGGGCATCGCCGTCGGTCCGACCGGCGGGATCGCGGTCGACAGACGCCACCGCACCTCGCAGCCGCACGTCTGGGCGGTCGGCGACGGTGTCGAGAAGCGGGACCAGCTCGACGGCGCTCCCACCCTGGTGACGATGGCTGGACTCGCGAATCGGCACGGCCGCGCCGTCGCGGACGACATCGCCGGCACCGAACCCGAGGACGCCGTCCCCGCCCTCGGCACCGCGATCCTGGGCCTGCTCGGGACGACGGTGGCACTCGTGGGCTGGAGCGAACGCCGACTCGTCGCGGCGGGACGACCCCACCGTGTCGTGCACACGCACCCCGCGTCGCACGCCACCTACTACCCGGGCGCAGAGTCCATGGCGATGAAGCTCCTCGTCGACCCGGCGACCGATCGGATCCTCGGCGCGCAGATCGTCGGTGGCGAAGGGGTCGACAAGCGGATCGACGTGATCGCGGTGGCGATGGCTGCAGGGCTGACCGCATCGGCGCTGTCCCAGCTCGAGCTGGCGTACGCACCCCAGTACGGATCCGCGAAGGACCCGGTCAACATGCTCGGCTACGTCGCGGAGAACACCGCCACCGGTGCCACCCGCACCGTGCAGTGGCACGGACTCGCCGCCGCACTGGACGACGGTGCGGTGCTGGTCGACGTCCGCAGCCCCGCCGAGCACGCCGCCGGCGCGATCCCCGGCGCGGTGAACGTCCCGCTCGACGAGCTCCGGACCCGGCACGGGGAACTCCCCGACGGGCCTGTCGTCGTGCACTGCCAAGTCGGCCAGCGCGGCCACACCGCCGCCCGACTCCTGACGCAGCTCGGGTACGACGTCCGCAACCTCGACGGCGGCTACGCGACCTGGACCGCGGGAACCGCCGCCGCCGCGGCCGCCTGACCCGCCACGCCCATGACCACCACACACCAGACTGGAGAGACCATGCAGCAGATCACCGCCGACCAACTCGCCGCGACACCCGGCGCGCACATCATCGACGTCCGGGAACCGGACGAGTACCGCGCCGGCCACGTGCCCGACGCCACGAACATCCCCCTCGCGCAGCTCGGCGACCGCCTCCGCGAGATCCCGACCGGTGCGCCGGTCCACGTCATCTGCCAGTCCGGTGGCCGCAGCGCCCGCGCCACCGAGGCGCTGAACGCAGCCGGGTTCGACGCGGTCGACGTCACCGGCGGCACGTCCGCGTGGCAGGCGGCGGGGCACCCGGTGGACGCGGCATGAGCAGCACGGACCGGTCCCTGCACGACGCGGCAGCCGTCCGGAAGGTCGCGAACCGGCTCAAGCGCGCCCAGGGTCAGCTTGCAGCCGTCATCGCTGCGGTCGAGGGCGGCGGCGACTGCCGCGACGTCGTGACCCAGCTCGCCGCGGTCAGCAGCGCCATCGACCGCGCCGGCTTCGCAATCATCTCCACCGCCATGCGCGAATGCATCGTCGACCGGTCTGATCCGGATGCTGCTGACAGCACGAACGAGGCCGCCGAACGACTCACCGTCGAGGAACTCGAGAAGCTGTTCCTCACCCTCGCCTGAAGCGAGGTCCCGCTGCAACGCTCGCGGTGCGAGCTCGCAGCAGCAGGTGACGTACCGCGCTCCTGCTCGTCGTCCATCACGTTCTGCTCCGGTGGATCGTCAAATCCGTCACACACCCACGCGAGCGCGTCCTCGTCGCTTGAGCGGGGGCGTACCTCCATGTGTCTGGCGTCCCCTGGTGCGGCTGCGTGCTCAGTCACGGCAGGTCAGTCGCGATCAACGGTTCGCCGTCGACGCGCGAGCGCTGCGGCGTGGTCGTCGCGGATGTAGTCGAGAGCGTGAATGGCGTGTTCGACACGGGCGCGTGTGGTGGGGCGGACGTTGGTGGCACCGTTGAGGACGCGGGACACGGTCTGGTGCGACACGTGCGCTGCTGCGGCGACGTCATGGATGGTGGGTGCTTTGGTCACGGCTGGCTCCTCATGGGTTCTGAGGTGCGGGCACCGTCCTGGACGACATGACGGTGCCCGCGAGGGGCCGGCGGAAAGGGGAACGCCGGCCCTGGTGCTCCGCCCGTTCACTCGATGCCCCGAGGTGGGGCCGGGCGGAGGTGGGAGGGGCTTCAGTGCCCGGCGCCGAGGTTGCCGGCGAGGCGGCCGTGGAAGGCCTGACTGGCCTCGTTCATGCCGCGGATCTCGACGCGCTTGCCGTGCTGGTGGTACTTCGTCTCGATCGCGTCGAGTGCGGCGACGGTGGAGGCGTCCCAGACGTGCGACTTGGTCATGTCGATGACGACGAGCTCCGGGTCGCCCGAGTAGTCGAACTGGGTGGTGAGGTCGTTGGAGGAGGCGAAGAACAGCTCGCCCTCGACCGTGTAGAGCGCGTGCTGCTCGCCAGTGCTGAGCGTCTCGATCGAGCGCTCGACGTTGGTGAAGTGGGAGACGCGGCGGGCGAAGACGACCATCGCGGCGATCACGCCGATGATGACGCCGATCGCGAGGTTGTCGGTGGCGACGACGATCACGACGGTGAGGACCATCACGACGGTCTCGCCGACGGGCATCCGCTTGAGGGTGGACGGCTTGATGCTGTGCCAGTCGAAGGTGCCGACGGAGACCATCACCATGACGGCGACCAGGGCGGCCATCGGGATGATCGCGACGACATCACCGAGGCCGACCACCAGGACGAGCAGGAACACGCCGGACAGGAACGTCGAGATGCGGGTGCGGGCGCCGGAGGCCTTGACGTTGATCATCGTCTGACCGATCATCGCGCAGCCGCCCATGCCGCCGAGGAACCCGGAGGCGATGTTCGCGATGCCCTGCCCGAGCGCTTCGCGGGTCTTCCGGGACCCGGTGTCGGTGACCTCGTCGACGAGCTTCGCGGTCATCAGCGACTCGAGGAGTCCGACGAGTGCCATCGCGAGGGCGTAGGGGGCGATGGTCGTGAGGGTGTCGAGGGTCAGCGGGACGTTCGGGATGAACAGGGTCGGCAGGCTGTCGGGCAGCTTGCCCTCGTCACCGACGCGCGGGACGGCGATGGACGCGGCGATCGTCACGACGGTGAGGACGACGATCGCGACCAGGGGTGCGGGGACGGCCTTGGTGAACCGGGGCAGGAGGACGATGATCGCGATGCCGACGATGGTGATCGGCCACACGAGCCAGGTGACGCCGATGATGTTCGGCAGCTGCGCGGTGAAGATCAGGATCGCCAGGGCGTTGACGAAGCCGACCATCACGGACCGGGGCACGAACCGCATCAGCTTCGCCGCGCCCAGTCCACCGAGGACGAGCTGGAAGACGCCACCGAGCAGGACGGTGGCGATGAGGTAGTCGAGGCCGTGCTCCTTCATCACCGGAGCGACGACGAGGGCGATGGCGCCTGTGGCGCCGGTGATCATCGCAGCGCGGCCGCCGACGAACGAGATGACGACGGCCATCACGAACGCCGAGAACAGGCCGACGCGGGGGTCGACCCCGGCGATGATCGAGAACGAGATCGCCTCGGGGATGAGGGCGAGGGCGACGACGAGTCCGGCGAGGACTTCGCGCAGCAGGACCTTCGGGCTGCGGAGTGCAGACAGGACGGTGGGGCTGTGGTGCACCTGGACGGGCACCGACTTCGTGACGGTGGTCACGGGTCTCCTTCGGATGGGGGTGCGGGCGCTGCGCCCGCGAGAGCTGTCGTGGGGCGCGTCATCGCGCACGGCCGGCGGCGTCAGAGCGTCCAGCCCATCGCAACTCTTCCGTTGCGGGAAGGTTGGTATGGTTCGACTCTAACGCAACGGAAGGGTTGTTGCGCAAGTGGAGGGTGATGACGTGACGATGTCGAACGAGTACCTGATGCACATCGGCGAGGTCGCCGAGCGCACGGGGTTGAGCGTGAAGACGATCCGTGACTACGACGCCGCTGAGGTGCTGCACCCCTCGGGTCGCACCGACGGTGGGTTCCGTCTGTACTCGGAGGACGACGTCGCCCGACTCCTGATGGTGCGGCGGATGAAACCGCTCGGCTTCTCCCTCGGAGAGGCGGGGATCCTCGTCGACGCGGTGAAGGTGCTCGACGAAGCACAGCCCGACGCGGACGTGACCGCGGTCCGGTCTCGGGTCGCCGCGTTCATCCGGGACGCGGAGACACGGCGGGACCGTCTCGACGAGCAGCTGCACATGGTCGACGAGTTCCTCGACGAACTCCGCGCCCACTGACCCGCTCGTTCCCGCGGGCACGACCTGATGGGCGCCGGTCAGCCCCGCAGTGACGGGTGTCGTGGGGCGCGGGCGAAGACGGAGATGACGGCGACGACGGCCGGGAGGATCGCGAGGACCAGTACCGGGGTGGTGTAGTCGCCGGCGACGTCGTGGCCGAGCGCGAGCAGCAGCGGCCCGAACGCGGTCGAGGCGAGGTTCGTGCCCGTCGCGACACCACGGATGACTCCGATGTTCGCCGTCCCGTAGTAGCGGACGTACGCGGCGGCCTCGATACCGCGCAGGGCCCCACCGGCGGCGCCGAGGACGAGGCCGTAGAGGACGGCTGTCCACCCGGTGTGCACGATCGGCAGCAGCAGGAGCACACCGGTGAGGGTCGTCATCGCGATCGTGACGCCGTACTTCGGCGGGATCCGGTCCGACAGGGCACCGGTGATCAGGGTTGCGGCGATCCCGGTGACGGTCTGGGGCAGGAAGTTCGTGGCCGCTTCCGCCGGGGTGAGGCCCTGCTCTCCGAGGACGGCGACCTGGTGGAACGCCAGCGCGGTGCTGAGCATCCCCGACACTGCGAGCCCCGCGGCGATGGTCCAGAACATGCCCGTCGAGGCCGCTTCCCGGAGCGTCCACACCGGCCCCTCACCGGCAGCATCCGCGGTCGTCCCGCTCTGGCCCGTGGCGGCGGTGCGGCGGGGCAGGAGGAGTCCGATCGGGATCACGACGGCGGCGACGACGATCGCCTCGATCCGCCACGCGACGTGGATGTCGGTGCCGGCGATCAAGGTCTCCACGAACACCGGCACGAGCGAGATCCCGCCCGATCCGATCCCGGACGCGATCCCGAGTGCCAGGCCCCGTCGATTCGTGATGCTGCGGGCGACGAGCGTCGTCGCGGCAAGCGAGAGTGCGCCCTGCCCGGCCATCCGCACGCCGACGAAGCCGGCGGTCAGGCCGACGATCCCGGCGACGAAGCTCAACGCGGCGAGGAACACCGCGAACGCGATCCCGATGACGATCGTCATCCGCCGCACACCCCACCGGTCCAACGCCCGACCCGTCAGTGGCAGGACGCACGCACCCAGGAGAGTGCCGATGAGGTAGCTCGTCGACACCTCGGTGCGCGAGATCCCGAGTTCCTGGATCAACGGGTCCGTGAACACCGACAGACCCGCCGTCTGCCCCGGCGCGCTCATCACCGACAGCACACCACCGGCAGCGATCACCGCGGCCCACGGCAAACAGCCACGCACACGCGTCGAACCCGATCCGGTCGGCGTCGGCGTCAGGTCCACTGGCGGGGCGGCATCGGTCGTGGGCAGGGTGATCTCGGACGTGTTCGGGGAAGACGTGATGCCACGCTCGCTTTCACTCAGGGACCCCCGAACCCTACCGTTGCGGAAAGGTTCAAGGGTTCAGGTGCAGGAGCCGCAGACGCGGCGGCGCTACGCTCGGCGCAGCCCAGCATGACCACGTAAGGAGCGGCGGATGACGGAACGAGCGGCCCCGACGACGATGCACATCGGCGAGCTCGCCGACCGCACCGGATTGTCGAACCGCACGATCCGCCACTACGACGAGGTCGGCCTGCTGCACCCGTCCGGTCGGACCGAGGGCGGCTTCCGGCTCTACACCGACACCGACCTCGCCCGACTGCTCATCATCCGACGCATGAAGCCCCTCGGCTTCACCCTCGAACAGATGGCGGAACTCCTCGCCGTCGTCGACGCCCTCGAAGCTGTCGACGACGACGCAGACCGTGCACGCCTCCGCGGGCAGCTCGACGAGTACATCCGCGACACCGAAGAACGGCGCGCCAAGCTCGAACAGCACCTCGGGATGGCCGACGAGTTCCTCGGCATCCTCCGCGACCGGTAGGGAGCGGATGACGGCACCCTCCTGAATGTTCCCCTGCCTGGAGACCGCCGCTACGAGCAGTCCGTCGCAGATGCCACCGTCGAGTCGAACTTCCGTGCCCTCCCCGGTCATGAGGACGGAGATGACGTTCTGGAGCGCGCTCCCTGACGTCGAGGCTCCGGCTGCAGCGGTGACTGCTCGGACCACGTCAGGCGTGTAGCCGCTTCCGCCCGGAGATCGCCAGACGCCGGGCTTCTCCATCGCACTGCAGAGCACGGGCACGCAGACACCGCGACGAACCGCCGACTCACTCGAGGAGCGGATCGAGAGGGGTCGACGCGCGTGACACGATCCGATCGTCGGACCGTCGCCCGCCGAACA
Source organism: Curtobacterium sp. MCBA15_004 (assembly GCF_001865055.2). Taxonomy (NCBI): domain Bacteria; kingdom Bacillati; phylum Actinomycetota; class Actinomycetes; order Micrococcales; family Microbacteriaceae; genus Curtobacterium; species Curtobacterium sp. MCBA15_004. The sequence continues at coordinate 3,605,692 of NZ_CP126266.1, forward strand.
GATGATCCGTTGCGTGCGGAGGGACCGTCTCCTCGTTGGGGAGACCGTCTCGCTGGGACCCCGACTACCGACTGCGAAGAGCGCGCCGATACTGTCCGAGGGACCGCCCGCCTTACACGGGCTTGGGTTGCAAGTTGTCTGGGGTGCCGGCGACCGAAACTGTCTGTGTTCAACTCGAGCGCCTCGACCAGCCCTTGACCTTCCGTCCGACGCCGTCCCGGCGTACCTTGCGTGAACGTCTCGGGGGTGCCGTCCACTTCAGGCGCTCAGACTGCAAGGAGCTCTTCCATAGTCACTGCGCGCTTGGAGGGTGCTCGTCGACGGCCCAGAGCACGCGCCGAGGACTGACTCCAAGCTCGCCGGCAAGAACTCGTTGCTGTCGTTCTCCAGATCGCAGTAGTTCATGTAGGAGCGCGAGATTGACGTCATTGAGTTCTCGCCCTGGGCTGCCCAGCGGCAGCTCAAACAAAAAAGGCGACCAGATCACGGGGCCACGTAGGTCGAAGGAGCGGAGAACTGCGCCCGCGTGCGCATCGAGCTCCCGCTGCAGCTCGCCCGTCATGCTCAAACGGAAAATCGTGTAAGTCTCCCCGGATTCGGCAGTCGTGGGTGCACCTCGCCCGGGTTCTCGAACGCCTGTCACGCGGTTCGAGAGGTACCACCGAGCACATGCTAATCCGAGCCGGCCGCCAGCAGGCATGCCTGCGCGATCTGAAACGAGCTTCCATGCGGCTGGGGTTAACAACTGCCGAAGGGGGAACCGTGTGCGTGCGTAGTAGTCGATTGGGGACGGCGATGCTGCCATTGCGAGTCGAAGCTGTCCGGGACTGCTGCAGGTTCGGTTGACTCGTTCGTTTAGGCCGCGAGTGCGACCGTTGGGTTGATGATCGTCTCGTACTCGATCGGGGTCAACTTCCCCAGGCCACGTTGGCGTCGTTTCCGGTGGTAGGTCGCTTCGATCCAGGTGATGATCGCGAGCCGGAGCTCTTGCCTGGTCGCCCACCGTTTCCGGTTCAGGACGTTCTTCTGCAGGAGCGCGAAGAACGATCCCATCGCCGCGTTGTCCGCGCATGCACCGACTCGGCCCATCGATCCGAGCAGACCGGCATCACCCAGCGAGCGGACAAACTTCTTCGACCGGAACTGACTACCTCGATCCGAGTGAACGACCGTCCCGGTTGGGTTCCGGCGATGCACTGCCATCTGCAGGGCAGCGACGGCGAGCGAGGACCGCATGCGATCGCCGATTGAGTACCCCACAATCCGGCGCGAGCAGGCGTCCTTGATCGCACAGAGGTAGAGCTTGCCCTCGCCCGTCGGGTGCTCGGTGATGTCGGTCAGCCAAAGCTTGTCGAGGTCTGGCGCTGTGAACGCACGCCGGACCCGGTCGTCGTGCACCGGCGGTCCTGCTTTCCGGTTCAGGCCGCGCTTCTTCGCGTGCAGGGACCACAGTCGCTGCTGCGAGCACAGCCGCCATACCCGCCGTTCCGATGCTCGATGGCCGGCCGCGACGAGGTCGTCGGCGATGAACCGGTACCCGAATGTTGGATCATCCCGGTGCGCATCGATCGCTGCATTGGTCAGGTGCGCATCCTCCCAGTCCCGCTGAGAAACCGGGTCGGCACGCCACCGATAGAACGCCTGCTTCGAGAAACCCAACACCCGGCAGGCCACCGCGACCGGGATCCGGTCGGCGGCGAGTTCAAGGACCAGCGGGTACATCATTTTGGGAGATGCGCCTGCGACAGATACGCGGTCGCCCGACGGAGGATCTCGTTCTCCTGCTCGAGGAGCCGGATCCGTTTTTGCGCGTCCCGCAGCTCCGCCTGCTCCACCGCTTTCGCCGACGGCGCCGCTGCGACACTGGTGCCGTCGTCACGGTCAGCGAGTCGCAACCACCGGGCCAAGCAGGACTCAGAGACACCGAAGTCCTTGGCAACCTGCCGCACCGACGTCTCACCCTTCCGGGCAACCGCGATCACGTCACGGCGGAACTCTTCCGGATACGCCTTCACCATGGCGCACATCCTTCCAGCAGGAGCCAACGCCCCTACCTGTCAGGAGTCAACCAAACCTGCAGCAGTCCCCTCCGTCACAGACCGGCTCTGGGCGGCAACCCTCCGCCAGATGCTCAACGGCTACGCGGTTCCGATGCCGCACGTCGACGGCTACAACATCACCCTCAGCGGCAAGTACGACAACACGTTGCTCGAACAACTCCGTGGCGACGGCATGTCCCTGGTCTCCGTCCGGAAGCACTTCGAGATGACCCTCATCGGCACCGAAATCTACCTCGAGGACGTCTTCATCCACCAGCAGTACGGGATCGCCGAGGGTGGTGCCGACCATGCCGCGGCGCTCGAAGCAGGAACCGGCAAGGGCCGCGTTGTGCACGTTGTCGGCCACGTCGGTCTGCCGTGGGTCATCTACCAACCGTCACGCCTGCAGGACGAAGATGCACCCGTGCCGATTGCTGGCTGGGAGGCAGCAGGCCTGCCGGAGCGCCCTGGCCTCGAACGTCTCATCAACCTGCGAGCCGAGCTGGCGGACCGTTAGGGCCGAACCGCAGCCTAGAACAACGCGTTCGAAAAGCCCTCGCCGGCCAGTCGGACGTCCTCCGTCGTTGTCTCGAGAGCCGATCGGCTGCCAGACGAGAGCTTCAAGAAGCAGTGGTGAGGGTGCTGCTGTCGAGGCGGCGGTGCGCGTAGGAGAACAACGCGAACGCGTCGTAGAAGTCGGCGAGGTTCTCATCGGAGTCGATGCGGCTCGAGTGCGCGCGCGGGTTACGGAAATGGCCCTGAATGCCGGTGAGGAGATTCTTGAACCCTTTGTGCTCGCTGATGTCTGAGTCGGAGCGGTACTCGTTGATAAGCAGCATGGGGCGAACACCTCCGCCCGCGCCGAACACGCCGCCGTAAAGGATCTCGCCGTCGCTGAGGAGACCGGTCATCGATCGCAACCGGTTGGGGATGCTCTTCGCAGCTTCCGTCGTTGCGTGGAACAGCGACTTGGTGATGAGTTCCTCGGTGCAGTAGCGCAGCACCTCGGCGTGGGTGCCGCGCCGGGTAAGTTCACGGCTCAGGCTGCCAGCGAGGGCGGCCCCCTCGGACAGCGTCGATGCAGCAGCACCCCGCTTCAATCCGCCTGTCGCTGTCACGGACCAGCCGAAGTACACCAGAGCCTCATTCAACTGGTCCTGGAGCTGCGTGAAGCGATACATGTCGGACGGGTATCGGCTTGGGTGCATCGCTCGGGCGATGAACGCGCTGACCGGGTTGCCGCACTTCTGGCGTGTCTGGGCTGAGAGCAGCGCCTCGTACAGGCTGTCCCGCTTGTTGCCGACCGGGCGGCTTCTAATCTTGACCTGTGCCAGGAGCTGATCAATCTCCCGGTTGGAGAGTCCTGGTGCGTCCGTCTGCCCCAGCACCTCGGAGACCGCTTTCACCAGGCCGACGTCGAAGGTTTCGATTCGTCTCGCCTCCATCAGCTCACCTCGCCGTCGTGCCGTCGTGCCATCGAGATCACAGGCTGAGCCTACGGGCGCGATTCGGGTCAGCCCAGTCCCGTCCGGGCTGTTCCTGCCAGAACGTTGACTTTTACGCGCCGGGACCAGGCTTGCAGTTCGGCAGAGCTCTGGGCGGCGCAGGGCGTTGATTACATGGTCCAGCTGCGCGATGAGCTCAGCAGATTTCGGCTGGTGAGGGCTCGGCGCTGCAGTGAGTTGCGCGCCGAGGACGAGATTCATCAGTTGACTGATGACTAGGTGAGTCTTGATGGCGGCGGCGATGACGCCCCCGCGAATCTCCCGTGCTCGGAGAGACTTGGCCAGCTTCGGGGACATCAACGGTGGAGTTACGTCTTCCAGCGCGACCACCGCTCGCCAACGACTACTTCGCGCAGCAGAAGGTCAGTGCAATCAACGGAGGTCCACACGCGGCACCGGACGGGTTCCAGGTGAACGCGCAGTACCGGGTGACCTGGAAGCGGGAGCGGCGTCACCTTGACTGCACATACTGGCGCAGTTCAACCCTCGTTCACTCCGTCCGCAGACGCCGCAATCACTCTCGCCCGGCTCGCTCACACTGAAGAGCTCGATACTCCGTCACGGACAAACAGGGGACGAAACAGACACTTCATGGCACTTCCGGACACTTTCGCCTCCCTCTTCACACCGACGGCCCGCTACTGCGGCATGTCCACGAACCGCGAGAACATCCCGTGGAACGCCACCGTGATCGTGTCCGTCGGCCCGTTGCGGTGCTTCGCCACGATCAGGTCGGCTTCACCCTGCCGCGGGTTGTCCTTCTCGTACGCCGACTCGCGGTGCAGCAGGATGACCATGTCGGCGTCCTGCTCGATCGAGCCCGACTCGCGCAGGTCCGAGATCATCGGCTTCTTGTCGGCACGCTGCTCGGGGCCACGGTTCAGCTGCGACAGCGCGATGACCGGCACCTGCAGTTCCTTCGCCATGAGCTTGAGCGCACGCGAGAACTCGGAGACCTCCTGCTGGCGGCTCTCGACCTTCTTGCCCGAGGTCATCAGCTGCAGGTAGTCGATGACGACGAGCTTGAGGTTGTGCTGCTGCTTGAGTCGCCGGCACTTGGCGCGGATCTCGACGAGCGTCATGTTGGGGGAGTCGTCGATGAAGAACGGGGCGTCGTTGATGCGGCCGCGGGTCTGCGCGATCGTCGTCCAGTCGCGGGAGTCGACGGTGCCCTTGCGCATGTTCTGCAGGGGGACGCTGGACTCGGCGGACAGCAGGCGCATCGCGATCTCGGCGCGACCCATCTCGAGCGAGAAGAACGCAGCGGTCTGGTCGTGCTTGAGCGCGGCGGCGCGGCACAGGTCGAGCGCGAGGGTCGACTTGCCGAGCGCCGGTCGGGCAGCGACGATGATGAGCTGTCCGGGGTGGAAGCCGTTCGTCAGGCCGTCGAGCCCGCTGAACCCGGTCGGCACGCCGGTCATCTGGCCGTCGCGCCCCTTGGCCGCCTCGATCTCGTCGATGGCCGCACCGATCGCGTCGGTCAGCGGGACGTAGTCCTCGGTCTGCACGCCGCCGGCGACGTTGTACACCTCGGCCTGTGCGCTGTTGACGAGGTCGGTGACCTCACCCTCCGACGCGTAGCCCATCTGCACGATGCGGGTGCCGGCGTCGACGAGACGCCGGAGGACGGCCTTCTCGGCCACGATCGCGGCGTAGTAGCCGGCGTTCGCGGCGGTCGGCACCATGCTCGTGACGCTGTGCAGGTACTCGGCGCCGCCGGCACGCGACAGCAGACCGGTCTTGGTCAGCTCGTCGGTGACGGCGATGACGTCGGTCGGCTCGCCGTGCGAGTACAGCGACAGGATCGCGTCGAAGATGACCTCGTGCTTGGGGATGTAGAAGTCCACGCCACGGGCGGTCTCGATGACGTCGGCGACGGCGTCCTTGGACAGCAGCATCCCGCCGATCGTCGACTGCTCGGCGAGCATGTCGTGCGGCGGCGTCCGTTCGGCTCCGCGGTCGGCCATGTCCCGCGGGGACGGATCGAGATGCGCGATCGACACACGGACTCCCTCTTTGTCGTTGACGACGCGGGCCCTGACCCGCACCGCGATCCTGCCTCGGACGACCGACATCCCCCGACGGCTCCTGGTCGCTCCGTCACGCTACGGGTACGAAGTTATCCCCAGCAAACGGACCTGTGGATAACTCTGTGGAGAACCTCGGGAACACGCCGAGCCTCGGTGTGGAGAACTGGGGACAACGGTGTGGACAACTGAGCACCAGAACACACGTTCGACCGTCTGACCTGGGGTTTTGAGTTCCACACCATGTGTGGAGAAGTGGGGTTCAAGTGCACGTTGAAGGTTGCCGAAACGAGCCCTACCTGTGTGGAGAACGACTTGACAAGCGCCCCGATCGGGGGACCGATTCTCGGCCTGCTCCCAGCAAGCCCGGACGGGCGGGATCCGTAACCAGACAAGCCGGAGACGGACCGCAGACACCAGACCGGCCAGAGACAGGCCGCAGCAACCGGACCAGCCAGAGACAGTCCGCAGCAACCAAACCATCCAGAGACAGTCCGCAGCAACCAGACCAGCCGGAGCCGCGCCGCAGCAACCAGACCAGCCACAGGCGGCCCGCAGCCCGCAGGAACGACGAAGGGCGGGCCTCCCGGAGGAGACCCGCCCTGCGACGGTGGTGCGGTGCCTACTTGGCGGCGACGACCTGCAGCGAGATCACTGCGGTGATGTCCTCGCGCAGACGCACGGTGGCCTCGTGGTCACCGACGGTCTTGATGGTCGCGGGGACCTCGACCTTGCGCTTGTCGAGCGAGCCGACGCCCTGCGCCTGCACGGCGTCAGCGACGTCCGCGGGACGCACGGAGCCGAACAGACGACCGTCCTTGCCGGCCTTGACGGTCAGCTTGATGGTCGCGTTCTCGAGCTTCATCTTGAGGTCCTGTGCCTCTTCGATGGTGGCGAGCTCGCGAGCGGCACGGGCCGCGCGGATCGACTCGACCTGCTTCTCGCCGCCCTTGGACCACGCGACAGCGAAGCCCTGGGGGACGAGGTAGTTGCGGGCGTAGCCGTTCTTGACGTCGACGACGTCACCGGCGGAACCGAGGCCGGAGACCTCGTGGGTGAGGATGAGCTTCGACATGTGAACTCCTCCGATCAGCGGCCGGAGCCGGCGTAGGGGAGGAGCGCCATCTCACGGGCGTTCTTCACGGCACGGGCGATGAGGCGCTGCTCCTGAACGGAGACGCCGGTGATGCGACGGGCGCGGATCTTTCCACGCTCCGAGATGAACTTGCGAAGGGTCGCGACGTCCTTGTAGTCGATGACGCCGACCTTGATGGACTTCGCGGGAGCGGCGTTCTTGCCGCCCTTACCGCGAGGCTTCCGGCGGTCGCCGGTGCTCTTTCCAGCCATTGTTGTTCCTTAGAGAAGAAGAAGTTGTGTGTCCGGGGACAGGAGGATCAGAACGGGGTCTCGTCGTCGAACGAGCCACCGGGCGTGCTCCACACGTCGTTCGACTGTGCGTTGCCGCCCTGCTGGCCACCCTGCGGGGACCAGGGCGCGTCGGACTGACCGCCGCCGTTGCCGCCGTTCCAGCTGCCACCGCCGGCGCCCTGGCCACCGCCGGAAGCGTTGCCGCCACCGACCTGGCCACGGCCGCCACCAGAGCCACCCGCAGCGCGGGTGATCTGTGCGGTCGCGTAGCGGAGCGACGGGCCGATCTCGTCGACCTCGAGCTCGATGCTCGTGCGCTGCTGGCCCTCACGGTCCTGGTAGGAACGCTGACGGAGACGACCCTGCGCGATGACGCGCGAGCCCTTCGTCAGCGATCCCGCCACGTGCTCGGCGAACTCGCGCCACACACTCGCACGGAGGAACAGCGCGTCGCCGTCCTTCCACTCGTTCGCCTGACGGTCGAACGTGCGAGGGGTCGACGCGATGGTGAAGTTCGCCACGGCGAGCCCGTTCTGCGTGTAGCGCAGCTCCGGGTCCGCGGTGAGGTTGCCCACCACCGTGATGACGGTTTCGCCGGCCACGGGCTACTCGGCGCTCGCGGTCGCGGTGGCCGTCGCGTTGGCGGCCTTGCGGGCGGCACGGGCCTCGTCGCGCTGCTTCTGCGCGGCGACCTGGGCCATGCCCTCTTCGGCGCGGAGGACCTTGGTGCGCAGGACGGCCTCGGAGAGACCGAGCTGACGGTCCAGCTCCTTGGCGGAGTCGGCCGAGGACGTGAAGTTGACCACGGCGTAGATGCCCTCGGACTTCTTCGCGATCTCGTAGGCCAGGCGACGACGGCCCCAGACGTCCACGTTGTCGACGGTGCCACCGTCGTTGCGGATGACCGCGAGGAACTTGTCCAGGCTGGGAGCGACGGTGCGCTCATCGATCTCGGGGTCGAGGATCGCCATCAGTTCGTACTGGTGCATGCGGAACCCACCTCCTTTGGTCTCGAACGGCTCCGGGCGGTTCCCGGAACAGGAGGGTTGATGCGTGTCGTCCGGGTGCGCGGGTGCGCGCGGACAACCCCCCAAGCCTAGCTCACGGCCTGGAGGCCCGCCACCGGCTGTGCAGAACGGCTCGCGTCCGGCGCGGGGTCGGGTGCACCGACCGTCGGGTCGCGTCCGTCAGACGGCCGCGACCGTCAGGCGGTCGAATCCCCGACCTCCGGGTCGCGTCCGTCAGGCGGTCGCGTCGCGCGCCGCCCACCAGGCGCGCAGGCGCGCCTCGGCGTCGTCGGGATCGAGGGGCCCCTCGTCCATCCGGACCTCGAGCAGCCACCGGTAGGCCTCGCCCACGGCCCGTCCCGGCGGGATGTCGAGGATCCGCATGATGTCGTCACCGGTGAGGTCCGGTCGGATCGACTCGAGTTCCTCCTGCTCGGCGAGGGCCGTGATGCGCGCCTCGAGGTCGTCGTACGCGAACCCGAGCCGGTCGGCCTTGCGCCGGTTCCGGGTCGTGACGTCGGAACGGGTGAGCTCGTGCAGACGCTCGAGCAGGGGACCGGCATCGCGGACGTAGCGGCGGACGGCCGAGTCGGTCCACGCGCCCTCGGTGTAGCCGAAGAACCGCAGGTGCAGCTCGATCAGGCGCGCGACCGCGGCGATGGTGTCGTTGTCGAACCGCAGCGCGCGGAGTCGCTTCTTCGCAAGCTTCGCGCCGACGAGGTCGTGGTGGTGGAAGCTCACCGCCCCGCCGGGCTCGAGCTTGCGGGTCGCGGGCTTGCCGATGTCGTGCAGGAGTGCCGCGAGCCGGAGCACGGTGTCGGGGGCCTCGCCGGCGTGGCGCTCGGCCTCGTACCCGATCGCCTGGGTCAGGACCGTGAGCGAGTGCTCGTAGACGTCCTTGTGGTGGTGGTGCTCGTCGATCTCCAGGCGCATCGCGGGCAGCTCGGGCAGGAAGCGCTCGGCGAGGCCGGTGTCCACGAGCAGGCGGATGCCGGGCACCGGGTCGCCCGTGGCGAGGAGCTTGACGAACTCGTCGCGCACGCGCTCGGCGGAGACGATCTCGATCGAGGCGGCGAGGTCGGCCATCGCGTCGCGGACCTCGTCCGACACCGTGAAGCCGAGCTGCGACGTGAAGCGGGCGGCGCGCATCATCCGCAGCGGGTCGTCGCGGAAGGAGACCTCGGCGGCCTGGGGGGTGTGCAGGCGCTCCGCGAGCAGGTCCTCGACACCGCCGTGCACGTCGACGAGCTCGCGCTGGGGGAGTCGCAGCGCCATCGCGTTGACGGTGAAGTCCCGGCGGAGCAGGTCGTCCTCGATGGTCTCGCCGAACGCGACCTCGGGCTTGCGGGTCTCGCCGTCGTACACGTCGCTGCGGTACGTCGTGATCTCGACCTGCTCACCACGGACCCGGGCGGCGATCGTGCCGAACTGGCGGCCGACGTCCCAGGTGGCGCTCGCGATCGGCTCGACGATGCGCAGGACGTCGTCCGGGCGGGCGTCGGTCGTGAAGTCGAGGTCGGTCACGGGACGACCGAGGAAGGCGTCGCGGACGGGCCCGCCGACGAGTGCCAGTTCGTACCCGGCGTCGGCGAAGGTCCGAGCGAGGAGGGCGACGGGCTCGGTGGCAGCGAGTGCGTCGAGTCGCTCGACGGCCTGGGCAACGGAGTGCATGACGGACCTCATCCTCCCAGATGCGCGTGCAGGAGTTCTGCACGTGTCCGAGTGCCCACGGGATCGTCACCACGCGCCCTCGTACACTCGTGCACGGCCGGAACCGACCCTCGGGCCCCTCCGTATGCACATGCTCCGCTCCACCCTCGCCGCCGCAGCGACGACCCTCGTCGCCATCGGCCTCGTCGTCACGCCCGCCGTGACCGACGGCGCCGACGCCGCGACCGGCTCCTCCACGACCACCCGGACCGCGCACACGGTCGCCGCCGACACCGGCAGGACGACCGTCTCGGTCGCGCCCGGGAACCGCGGCATCGTGCAGCGCGACCAAGACCTCGAGCTCACGGTGACCGTCACGAACGGCACCGACGACGAGGTGCCCGCGGGCACCGCCGAGCTCGACATCTACCGCCAGGTGAGCAGCCGCGGCGAGCTCGCCGACTGGCTCGAGGACACCAGCACGAGCGGTTACTTCGGCGCTCCCATGGGCTCGGTGGACGTCCCGGCCGTCCCGGCGCACCGCTCGGTGTCGCAGACGGTCCGGATCGTCCCGGGCAACGTCGGCCTCGCGGGGTACTCCTCGTTCGGTGCCCGCCGCATCGCCGCCGAGTACTCCGCGGGCGACACCTCGGCCGTCGCCCGGTCCGCGATCACCTGGTACCCGGACTTCGACCGCACGCCGGTCGGGGTCTCCGTCGCGATGCCGGTCACGCTGCCCGCGACCACCGACGGCACGATCAGCGCGAACGACCTCGCCGCGGCCACCTCGGTCGACGGCACCCTGTCGCAGCAGCTCGACGCCGCCCAGGACCACAACGTCGCGCTCGCGGTCGACCCCAGGATCATCGCGTCGATCCGACTGCTCGGCGAGAGCGCACCGTCCACGGCACGGACCTGGCTGCAGCGACTCGAGGGCATGCGCAACGAGACCTTCGCGCTGTCCTACGCCGACGCGGACGTCACCGGACTGCGACAGGCCGGCGCCGACGGCGTCCCCGGCGTCCTGTCCCTCGACCAGCAGGTCCGGCCCGAGGACTTCCCCGGTGCCGCGACCGCGACGCCGACGCCGACCGACGTCCCCACCGGCGACACCGCGACCGCGGACCCGGGAGCGGGGCCCGACGCGACCGCCCCGGCCGACGGCGACACCGCGACCGACGCCCAGCCGGGAGCCGACGCCACCGACGGCCCGGACGGCAGCGACCAGACGCCGACGCTCCCCACCACGCAGACGCTGCTCGACTTCCCGTGGTCGATGTCCGGCGTCTCCTGGCCGGTCGAGGGCACGGTGGCCGACGGGGACCTGCCCGCCCTCGCCGCCGCCGGCACCACGAGCACGATCGTGGCGAGCGGCAACACCTCCGCGGGCGCCGACGCGACCGTCGCCGCATCCGAACGGATCGGCGACCAGCACGTCCTCGTGGCCGACCAGTCCGCCTCCTCGCTCCTCCGCACCGCCGCGGACGCCGACGACCAGGCCACGTGGGACACCGCCGTGGCCGGTCTCACGGCGACGCTGGCCGCCGCGGCACGGTCCGGCTCCGCGACGAACCCGGTGCTCCTGACCCTCGGGCGCACGTGGCCGACGGACAGCCAGCGACTCGGTCAGGCGCTCGACGCCCTCGAGAGCACCGCCTGGGTGTCGCCCTCCGACCTGTCGAAGACGGCCGCCGCGACGCCCGGTTCCCTCACGCTCAGCGCCGGCGGTGACGACGACGCGCGGCTCGACCGCCTCCGTCGCCTGGTCGAGGGCGAGCGCAGCCTGTCCGCGTTCTCCACGGCCCTCGACACCCCGACCGACGTCACCGCGCCGGCCCGGCTCGAGCTCCTCGCCCTCGCCTCGAACGCCTGGCGCGCCGACCCGGACGCCCTCGCCACCGCGGTCGACCGCCAGGTCGGCCGCTGGGTGAAGACGACCTCGTCGGTGAGCATCCCGAACTCCAGCTCGCTGACGCTCCTCGGCGACCGGACCTCGCTGCCGGTGTCGATCCGGAACAGCTCCGCGTACCCGGTCACCGTGAAGCTCCGGGTGCAGCCGTCGAGCTCGGCGCTGCGGATCGTGCGGAACGACATCGAGGTCCAGGTGCAGCCGCAGTCCTCGACCCGCGCGACGATCCCGGTGCGCTCGGTGGCGAACGGCACGGTCACCCTCACCATGACGGTGGTCAGCCCGACCGGCACGACGCTCTCGCAGCCGTCCACGGTCGAGCTCAACGTGCAGGCCCAGTGGGAGACCGTGATCACCGCCCTCGCGGGCATCGGTCTCGTCGCGGTCTTCGGCTTCGGCATCGTCCGGAGCATCCGCAAGCGCGTCCGGCGCCGCAACGGCGAGCTCGACGACGAGGACGAGGACGACCCGAACCGGCTCCTCGCCGAGCAGCCGCCGGCGCCGGGTTCGGCGGCCGCACGGCAGGCAGCCGCAGCCGGCGCAGCCGGCGCAGCCGGCGCAGTGGTCACGGCCACGGACGGCCCTGGACCGCACCACGCGGCGGGGGCGGGCCGGACCGCGCTGGCCGAGCCGCGCCTCCCGGCCGGTGCCCAGGGCGGTGGCGACGGCCGCGACGAGCACGACGGGGGCGACGACCGCGACCAGCGCCGCGACGGCGGTCGCGACGACCGCGACGCACCGATCACCGACCCCCAGGAGCCGACCATCAGCACCCAGCAGCAGCCCGCCGTCGACGCCGAACCCGCTGCCGAGCGCAACCTCGGCCGGGCCAGCGCGATGCTCGCGGCCGGCACCATGCTGTCGCGGGTCCTCGGGTTCGCGAAGACCTTCGTGCTCGCCTTCGCCATCGGCAACACCGGGTCCGACGCCGCGAACGCGTTCGCCGTGTCGAACCAGCTGCCGAACAACATCTACGCGCTCATCGCGGGCGGCCTGCTCTCGGCGGTCCTCATCCCGCAGATCGTGCGCTCGATGAAGCAGCACACCGACGGCGGCACGGCGTACGTGAACAAGATCGTCACCCTCGGCGCGACCGTCTTCGTTGCGATCACCGTCATCGCGACCCTGCTCGCACCGTTCCTCGTGTGGGTCTACAGCCAGCAGTCGTCGGGTGCGGGCAAGGGCTTCACGCCCGCCCAGACCGACCTCGCCGTGGCGTTCGCCTTCTGGTGCCTGCCGCAGATCCTCTTCTACGCGATGTACTCGCTGCTCGGTGAAGTGCTCAACGCCAAGCAGGTGTTCGGCCCGTTCACCTGGGCGCCGCTGCTCAACAACGTGATCGCCATCGCCGGGCTCGTCGTGTTCATCGCCCTGTTCGGCGGCCGCGGCGTCAACGCGGCGACCGAGGACTGGACGCCGCTGAAGATCGCCGTCCTCGCGGGCAGCGCCTCGCTCGGCGTCTTCGCGCAGGCCGCGTTCCTGCCGTTCTTCTGGCGTCGGGCCGGGCTGTCCTTCAAGCCGGACTTCCGCTGGCGCGGCGTCGGCCTCAAGTCGACCGGGACCGCAGCGGGCTGGCTGTTCGCGATGATCCTCGCCACCCAGGTCGCGGGCATCGTGCAGTCCCGTGTCGCATCGCTCGCCCAGGGCGCCGGCAACGCGACCCTGAGCACGTCGTGGCTGCTGTTCATGCTGCCGCACTCGATCGTCGCCGTGTCGATCGCCACCGCGTACTTCACGCGCATGAGCCACGACGCGGAGCGCGGTGACCTGGACGCGGTCCGGCGCAACCTGTCGCTCTCGCTGCGCATCGTCGGGCTGTTCACGGTGTTCGCGAGCGTCGCGCTCGTGGTGCTCGCGCTGCCGTTCGCCCGCATCTGGGAGAACGAGTTCGCCAACGCGCAGGCGATGGCCCTCGTGCTCGTCGCCTACATGCCCGGACTCGTGCTGTTCAGCATGCTCTTCATCATCCAGCGGGTGTTCTGGGCGTTCCACGACCACCGCACGCCGTTCCTCATGCAGCTCGTGCAGTCCGGCCTGTTCGTCATCGGGGCGCTGTCGGTCGCGATGCTGCCCGGCTCGGCGATCGGTGTCGGCATCGCGGTCTGCACGACGGTCGCCGGGTCGACGCAGACGATCGTCGCGCTCGTCGTCGTCCGCCGACGGCTGCAGGGCATCGAGGGCGCGATCGTGACCCGGTCGCACGTGCAGTTCGTCATCGCCGCGCTCATCGCCGGCGTCGTGGGACTCCTGGTCGTGAACTTCTTCGGGGCGTTCTCGCCCGACGGGTTCGCGATGGCCGACGTGACGGGCGCGCTGATCACCCTCGCGCTGAGCGGCACCGTGATGGCGGCGGTGTACTTCGGGGCCCTGGTGGTCGCGAAGAACGGGGAGATCCAGAACGCGGTGGCGATCCTCCGGGCGAAGCTCGGGCGCTGAGCGCCGGGGCGGCGGGCACCGTCGCTCGATGCGCCGCGGGCACCGTCGCTCGATGCGCCGCGGGCGCCGTCGCTCGTTCCGGGCCGATCCCGGCGTGCACGGGCTGGCCGGAATGCCGCGCCGGTACCATGTGTTGACCCGGTCAGTACGCAACGGAAGGGCAACACGGCATGCGCCAGCTCATCATCATCGGTTCCGGTCCGGCCGGGTTCACCGCCGGCATCTACGCCGCGCGCGCGGAGCTCAAGCCCCTCATCGTCGCGTCCAGCGTCGAGACCGGCGGCGAGCTCACGAAGACCACCGAGGTCGAGAACTTCCCCGGCTTCCCCGAGGGCATCCAGGGCCCCGACCTCATGATCAAGATGCAGGAACAGGCCGAGAAGTTCGGTGCCGAGGTCCTGTACGACGACGCCACCTCGGTCGACCTGACCGGCGAGGTCAAGAAGGTCACGGTCGGCTCCGGCGAGACGTACGAGGCCCTCGCGGTCATCTACGCGACCGGCTCGGCCTACCGCCACCTCGGTCTGCCCGACGAGGAGCGCCTGTCCGGTCACGGCGTCTCGTGGTGCGCCACGTGCGACGGCTTCTTCTTCCGCCAGAAGAACATCGCGGTCGTCGGCGGCGGTGACTCCGCGATGGAGGAGGCCACGTTCCTCACCCGCTTCGCCGACAAGGTGACGGTCATCCACCGCAAGGACTCGCTGCGTGCGTCGAAGATCATGCAGGACCGCGCGATGAACGACCCGAAGATCGAGTTCGCGTGGAACAAGGAGGTCACCGGCATCACGGGTGACACCGCGGTCGAGGGCGTCACGCTCAAGGACACCGTCACGGGCGAGGAGTCCGAGCTCGCACTCGACGGTCTGTTCATCGCGATCGGCAACGACCCGCGCACGCACCTCATCCACGGCCAGATCGACCTCGCCCCCGAGGGCACCATCGCCGTGCAGGGCCGGTCCTCGAAGACCAACCTGCCGGGTGTCTTCGCCGCCGGTGACGTCATCGACCCGACGTACCGCCAGGCGATCACGGCCGCCGGTTCGGGCACGGTCGCGGCGCTCGACGCCGAGAAGTACCTCGCCGAGCTCGACGACGCGCTGACCGACCAGGCCGAGGGGCGCACGCCCACCGAGCCCGCGATGGTCGACGTCACGTCCCTGTAGCCACCACCGGGAGCCGCACGGGGAATGCTCCCCGGGGCGACACCGTTCCAGCACGTACCGACTGCACAGAAAGGACAACCATGTCCAACGCCAAGGCCGTCACCGACGCCACCTTCTCCGACGAGGTCCTCAAGTCGGACAAGACGATCCTCGTCGACTTCTGGGCAGAGTGGTGCGGCCCGTGTCGCGCCGTCTCGCCGATCCTCGACCAGATCGCCGCGGAGCACGCCGACAAGATCGAGATCGTCAAGCTCAACGTCGACGACAACCCGCAGTCCGCGATGAACTACCAGATCACCTCCATCCCGGCGATGAAGGTCTTCAAGGGCGGCGAGGTCGTCAAGACCGTCATCGGCGCCAAGCCGAAGCCGGCGCTCGAGGCCGACCTCGCCGAGTTCCTGGCGTAGGCAGTCCAGCACCGACGGCCCCGTCCTCCTCAGGGAGGGCGGGGCCGTCCGCGTACCCGGACCGTCCCTGGGATGCCCGGGGCCAGAACCTCAGGATCGGCCCCCGTCTCCCATCGGGGTTCCGGCCGACGATGTCGTAGTGTGGCGGGAATGTCCCACTGAACGGAGCACGCGATGACCAACGGCAACAGCCTGGACCCCTGGTACGACTCCTACGCCCAGCGCACCGCAGGGCTGAGCGCCTCCGAGGTCCGAGCCCTGTTCGCCGTCGCCTCCCGCCCCGAGGTGGTCTCGCTCGCCGGTGGCATGCCGTACGTCTCCGCGCTGCCCCGCGAGCTCGTCACGGGCTCGATCGACCGTGTCATGAACGAGGACGCGGCGATGGCGCTGCAGTACGGCGGGGGGCAGGGCCTGCGCTCCCTCCGCGAGCACATCGTCGACGTGATGAGCCTCGAGGGCATCCGTGCGAGCGCCGAGGACGTCGTGGTCACCACGGGGTCGCAGCACGCGCTCGACCTCGTCACGCGGCTGTTCATCGACCCGGGCGACGTCGTGCTCGCCGAGTCCCCGTCCTACGTCGGCGCGATCGGGGTCTTCCGCTCGTACCAGGCCGAGACGGTGCACGTCACGACCGACGAACTCGGTCTGGTGCCCGAGGCCCTGCGCGAGGCGATCGCGAACCTCCGGACGCAGGGCAAGCGGATCAAGTTCCTCTACACGATCCCGAACTTCCACAACCCGGCGGGCGTCACGATGAGCCGGGAGCGCCGCATCGAGGTCCTGGACATCTGCCGCTCGAACGGCATCCTCGTGCTCGAGGACAACCCGTACGGCCTCCTGTGGTTCGACGAGCCGGCACCGCAGGCCATCCGCTCGATCGACGAGGAGGGCGTGGTCTACCTGGGCTCGTTCTCGAAGACCCTCGCACCCGGGTTCCGCGTCGGTTGGGCCCTCGCGCCGCACGCCATCCGCGAGAAGCTCGTCCTCGCCAACGAGTCCGCGGTGCTCGCCCCGAACTCGTTCGGCCAGTACGTCGTGAACGCCTACCTCGACGCCGCGGACTGGAAGGGCCAGGTCGACACCTTCCGCGGCCTCTACGCGGAGCGCAGGGACGCCATGATGTCCGCCCTGGGGGAGTTCCTGCCCGACCTCTCGTGGACGAAGCCGAACGGTGGCTTCTTCGTCTGGCTGTCCCTGCCGGACTCGCTCGACTCCAAGGGCATGCTCCCGCGCGCGGTGAAGGAGCTCGTGGCCTACACCCCCGGCACGGCCTTCTACGCCGACGGCCGCGGCGGCAGCAACATCCGCCTGTCGTTCTGCTACCCGACGCCCGAGCAGATCCGGGTCGGCGTCAAGCGACTCGCGACGGTCATCAACGACGAGCTGGACGTCCTCGAGACGTTCGGCCCGGCGACCCGTCCGTTCCGGGCCGTCCCGTCGTCCGACTCAGTCTCGGCACCGCCGCCGAACATCTCCTGATCAGCACTTTTCCTCACATCGCAGCAGAAGGATCCAGCATGGCCGACCTCACCCGTCGTCACGTCGTCGTCGTCGCCGGGGGGATCTCGCACGAGCGGGACATCTCGTTGCGATCCGGTCGTCGTGTCGCCGACTCCCTGAGCGGCTACGGCTGGCAGGTCGACCTGCGCGACGCTGACGCGTCGCTGCTCCCGGCGCTCCGCGACGACCGCCCGGACGTCGTGTGGCCGGCGCTGCACGGCGCCTCCGGTGAGGACGGCGCCCTGCGGGGCATCCTGGAGGCGCTGGACATCCCGTTCGTCGGCTCCCGGTCGACGTCGGCACGGCTGGCATGGGACAAGCCCACCGCTTCCGCGTTGGTCGCGCGGGCGGGCGTCCGGACCCCGCGGTCGATCACCCTGTCGCACGACGTGTTCCGCGAGCTCGGCGCGGTGGGTGTCCTCGAGGCGATCGGGGCGGACCACCCGGTTCCCCTGGCCGTCAAGCCCGCGCGGGGCGGCAGTGCACAGGGCGTCACGCTCGTCGAGGACGTCCACGACCTCCCGCGCGCGATGGTCACGGCGTACACCTACTGCGACGACGTGGTCATCGAGCAGCTCATCCGCGGCACCGAGGTCGCCGTCGGGATCATCGACACCGGTGACGGTCCCGTGGCCCTGTCCGCCGTGGAGATCGTCCCGAAGGACGGTGTCTACGGCTTCGAGGCCCGGTACAACGCCGGGCTGACGACCTTCTACACGCCGGCACGGCTCCCGGAGGCGGCGTCGTCTGCGGCTGCCGAGGCCGCGGTCGCCGCACATGAGGCGCTCGGCCTCCGGCACGTCTCCCGCGTCGACCTCATCGTCGACGGTGCGGGGACGCCGTGGTTCCTCGAGGCAAACGTCCTACCGGGCCTGACCGAGACGTCGCTCGTGCCCCAGGCCCTGAGCGCATCGGGGTTCGACCTCGGGTGGACCTATGCCGAGCTCGCCGAGCAGGCCATCCGCGACCACGGCGCCTGAGCGCGGAGTCGGAACGGCGACGTTCCACGTGGAACATCGACGTCGATGGGGTTCGTGCGAGCAGCGGTGGGGGTTGCTGACGTGAGCACCGTCCGGAGCAGCCGCATCGTGCCGACGATCGTCGCTGCGAGCACGGCGGCCACTGCTGCTGTCCTCGTCTGGGGGGAGTGGGTGCACTGGTCCGCCGACCGCCGGGAAGCGCACCTGCCCGTCCGTCCCACACTCGCCGCGCCTCCGGACCCGGCAGGCCCGCGGATCGCCGTCCTCGTCCTGGGCTTCGGCAACCCCGGCCACCAGCCGAACCTCGTGAACCGCTGGCGTGCACGCATGGCCGTCCGGACCGCGCGCGACGTGGAGCGCCGCGGGGGATCGCCGACCATCGTCTGCAGTGGCGGACCGGTCCGCGGACCGATCAGCGAGGCGCGACACCTCCGGAGTGCTGTCCGACAGTCCGGATGGGACGGGCCGGTCAGCATCGAGGAGTCGAGCCGATCGACCTGGCAGAACATCGAGAACACGCCAACCCTGCTCGAGGACTTCGACGGCATCGCGATCTGCTCGAACGGGCTCCACGCCGAGAAGGCCCGCGTGTACGTCGCCCGCCAGGACGAGCACCTCGCCCGTCGACTCGTGCGCACGAAGTGCTACCGCCTCGGGGAGATGACCTTCGTCAAGCCGGTGTTCGCCGCGGTCGGGCTGCGGAAGCTGCGGGCGCTCCGCTCCTGAGCGCCCCCGCCACTCGGTCCAGGGAGTGCAGCTGCCGGGCGGGCGCCGCGCCGTCGTGCTGCGGTCGGCGCGAGACGGCCACGCGCTCTCCGCCCGGCGTCAGCGAGTTCGCAGCTCGTCAACCCGGCTGCACCAGTTCGCCACGTGGCCTCCTCAAGCTGCCGAGGGAGCGGCAATCCGGGCGGAGCGTGACGCCGGACCAGAGGGTTCCACGTGGAACAGTGCGTGCGCCCCGCAGGCCGCCCCTTCTCATCACGATCAATCGCGCCCGACCTCGGCCGATACCGGCGCCTGAGGTCTGCCTGGGCTTGGTCGCTGCACCAGTCTCGCGGCCTGGAGCACTCCCCACCGGGCCTCACAGGCCCTCTCGCAGTCGCCTGGTCCATCGACCCGCCCGAGGGTGCGATCGCCCCGGAGAAGCGCGTACAGCGGTTTCGGGTCGCTGCCCACCGACTGTCAGTTCGACTCCGTCGCGCTGCCGTTCGCCGAAACGAACCCAGACGGTCCCACTCCGCGTTGCCCGTGCAGACCAGGCTCCACGTGGAACCGCGGATCGCAGCGCCCCGGCGCGACTCGACAATGTTCCACGTGGAACGCCGGCCTTCCGGAGCGAGACTCGACGATGTTCCACGTGGAACATCGGCCCCTGCAAGGTCGACGACGCGACGGGTCAGCCGGTGACGTCGCCCAGGCCGAGCTCGCCGAGGATCCGGTTCAGGTCGTCGCCGTTCGCGAAGTCGATCGTCACCGAGCTCTTGCGCGCACCGACGGCGATCTTCACCCGCGTGTTCAGCCGGTCGCCGAGTCGCTCGGCGACGTCGTTGAAGTGGGCCTGCTTCTTCGACGGCTCGGCCTTGGGCTTCGCCGGCGTCTTCGTGCTGAGCTGTTGCGCGATGGCCTCAGCCGCACGAACCGAAAGGTCCTCGTTCACGATCTTCTCGGCGAGGTACTCCATCGCCTCGGCGTCCGGAGCAGCGAGGATCGCGCGAGCGTGCCCCGCGGACAGCACACCGGCCGCCACTCGACGCTGCACGGGGGAGGGGAGGCGGAGCAGGCGGATCGTGTTGGTGATCTGCGGACGTGAACGGCCGATGCGCTGCCCGAGCTCCTCCTGGGTGATGCCGAAGTCCGCGAGCAGCTGCTGGTAAGCCGATGCCTCCTCCAGCGGGTTCAACTGCGCACGGTGCAGGTTCTCCAGGAGGGCGTCGCGGAGCATCGCGTCATCGGGGGTGTCCTTGACGATCGCGGGGATGGTCGTCAGGCCGAGTTCCTTCGTCGCACGGAGGCGGCGCTCGCCCATGATGAGCTCGTACTGGGGCTCGGTACCGGTCGCACCCGCGATGGGGCGCACCACGATCGGCTGCAGGAGTCCGATCTCGCGGATTGAGTGCACGAGCTCCTGGAGCTCCTCCTCGCGGAACTCCTTGCGCGGCTGCTGCGCGTTCGGCACGACGTCGAGCGGATTGAGGTTCGCCAGGCGTGCACCGGGCACCGCGAGCAGGTCCTCTGCGGTCTGCCCCGAAGCACTGGGCGCCGAAGCCGGCGTGCCTCCCGTGGGGAAGAACACGTCGACGGGACGGTCCTGCTGGTCACTCGCGGTCGGGATGAGTGCGCCGATGCCTCGTCCGAGGCCGGTTCGCTTGGGTGCCATCAGTCCTGCGCTCCTCGTGCTGCGATCTCGGCGGCCGCCTCGAGGTACGAGAGCGACCCGGACGAGTTGACGTCGTACGACACGACGCTCTGGCCGTAGCTCGGAGCCTCGCTGACCCGGACGGACCGGGGGATCATCGCCTGCAACACCTGGTCGCCGAAGTGCTCTCGGACGTCCGCAGCGACCTGGTTCGACAGGTTCGTGCGCCCGTCGAACATGGTGAGCAGGATGGTCGAGACCCGCAGGTTCGGGTTCAGGTGCCGCTCGATGAGTTCGATGTTCCGCAGGAGCTGGCTCAGGCCCTCGAGCGCGTAGTACTCGGTCTGGATCGGGATGAGCACTTCCTGCGCCGCGACGAACGCGTTGATCGTCAGGAGTCCCAGCGAGGGCGGGCAGTCGATGAAGACGTAGTGGTACGGCTCGTCCAGCGAGCTGAGGTACTGGTCCAGTGCCGTGCGGAGTCGCTGCTCGCGGGCCACGAGGGAGACGAGTTCGATCTCCGCGCCGGCGAGGTGGATGGTGGCCGGCACGCACCAGAGCGTGTCCGACTCGGGGGAGCGTTGCACGGTGTCCGCGATCGGCGCCTCGTCGACGATGACGTCGTAGATGCTCGCGACCTCGGCCTGGTGGTCCACTCCGAGCGCCGTCGACGCGTTGCCCTGCGGGTCGAGGTCGATCACCAGCACGCGCGCCCCACCGTGCGCGAGCGCCGCCGCGAGGTTGACGGTCGTCGTGGTCTTCCCGACGCCGCCCTTCTGGTTCGACACCGTGAAGATCCGCGTCTTCGGCGGCAGCGGGAACTGCTGCGTCGCGATCGCTCGGCGCCGACGGTTGAGATCGGCGATCTCGCGCGCGAGGGGTGTCGACGCGTCGTAGTCAGTCGATGAACTCAACGAAGACCTCTTCCCCGGTTCGATGTTTCACGTGGAACGTGCCGGCGATCACCGGTCGAACCGGCCGAGCTGCAGCGTCAGTCAACTGTAGCCCGGAAGACTCGCGTGGTCTCCTCGACCACACCGTCCCCGAGCTCGAGAACCTCGACGTCGGCGAGCCGCTTTCGGAGGATGACCTTGCGGGCCTTCTCGATCTCCTCGTCGACCCGGGCGCCCTTCATCAGGATGAGCTGCCCTCCGGAACGAACGAGCGGCACCGTCAACGGGATGAGCTTCGACAGGGCACTGACCGCGCGCGCGGTCACCTGGTCGACGACGATCTCGTCAGCGACGTCCTCAGCCCGGCCACGGACGACCTCGACGTTGTCGAGCCCCAGGCGTGTGGCCTCGCTCGTCAGCCACTCGCAACGCCGTTCCATCGGCTCGATGAGCGTGAAGGACACGTCGGCCCGAGCGATCGCGAGCACGAGACCCGGCAACCCGGCACCCGAACCGACGTCGGCAACTCGGCCACGCGCCTCCAGGAGGGGTGCCAGGAGTGCAGAGTTGAGGATATGTCGTGTCCACAGCCGAGGCAGCTCGAGCGGGCCGATGAGGCCCAGCTCCTCGCCCCGACGCGCGAGCTCGTGTGTGAAGGAGCGTGCGAGCTCGATCCGATCGCCGAACAGGTCGACCGCCGCGGCGGGCTCCTGTTCCAGGACCGGGGCCGGTGCCTCGTCCGTCATCGGGTGACGACCGTGTGGCGGTCCCGACCCTCACCCTCGGACTCCGAGTGCAGGCCCTTCTCGGCCACGAGGTCGTGCACGAGCTTGCGCTCGTAGGACGACATCGGGGGGAGGGCAGCCGACGGCGCACCGGCCTCGATGCGCTCGGCGGCGGTGTCGACCAGGCGCTGCAGCTCGGACGCACGGGCATCGCGCGAGCCACCGATGTCGAGGATGAGACGGCTGAACTCGCCGGTCTCGGCCTGCACGGTGATGCGCGTCAGCTCCTGGAGCGCCGACACGGTGTCCGGCTTCGCGAGCACACGGAGGGCACCGCCCTCGTCGGAGACCGACAGGTAGACGCGTCCGGCGCGCTCCTCGATCTCGATGTCGCCGTCGAGGTCGCAGATGTCGAGGAGCTCCTCGATGTAGTCCGCCGCGATGTCCGCTTCGTCACGGACGTCCCCGTCACGCACGTCCCCGTCACGCACGTCCCCGTCGCGGACGTCCTCGTCCGTGGTGGCGGCCTGCTCGGCGTCGGCGTGCTCGTCCGCCACGTCAGCGGCGGCGATGTCCTGCTCGGTCACTTACTTCTTCCCAGTCTTCTTGGAACGGTTCTTGCCGACGGGCTGCTGCCGCTGCGTGTTCACACGGGCGGCCTCGGCCTCGACGGCACCTGCGCCGACGCCGGCCTCGGCGAGGACCGGGGTCCCACGACGCTGGGCCTTCTTCGCCAGGCGGGCCTCGCGCGCCAGAGCGGCCTCGGACCCCGGGGTCGGCATGCTGCGGATCACGAAGAACTGCTGGGCCATGGTCCAGACGTTCGAGGCGAGCCAGTAGAACATGACGCCGAGCGGGAAGCTCAGGCCCGAGATCACGAAGACCAGGGGGAGGATGTACAGCATCATCTTCTGCTGGCGGTACATCGGCGACGCCTTGGTCTCCGGCGACATGTTCCTGGCGACGAGCTGCAGCTGCGTGATGAACTGCGAGACGGTCATCACGACGATCATGAAGCCGGCGATGACCCGCACCTCCCACCCGGAGGCGTTCGTGAAGGTCTCGTGCAGGGGGGCGCCGAACAGGGCGGCGTTGCCGAAGTCCTGCGCCAGGGTGTTCGTGAGCAGGCCGATGCCCGTCTTGTTGATCTGCGCCTCGTGCAGCACCGAGTACAGCGAGAAGAAGATCGGCATCTGGATGAGCAGCGGCAGGCAGGAGCTCAGCGGGTTCGTCCCGGTCTCCTTGTAGAGCGCCATGGTCTCGCGGCTCATGGCCTCACGCGAGAACTGGTCCTTCTTGCCCTTGTACTTGTCCTGGATCTTCTTCAGCTGCGGTGCGACCTCGAGCATCCGGCGCTGCGACTTGATCTGCCGCACGAAGATCGGGATGAGCGCCGCCCGGACCACGAAGGTCAGGAAGATGATCGACAGCACCCACGTGATGCCCGCCGAGGGGTCCATCCCGATGCTCTCGAAGATCCAGTGGAAGGCCACGAGGATCGCCGAGACCACCCACTTGAGGGGCCAGAGGATCGTTCCGATGAAGACCATGAGGACGGTCACGCCTTTCGAGTGCGCTGGGTGAGCAGGACCGGGCGGTGGGCACCGACCGGACGGGATCCCTGCTGCGGGGTCGGCGCGAGTACGAACCCGAACCGGTTGACGAGGTAGGGACGACGTCGCTCACGCACGTCGTCGATGCCGCCGGCGGCCCAGGGGTTGCACCGTGCGATGCGCCACGCGCCCATCGCCGATCCGCGGACGACGCCGTACTGCTGGATGGCCTCGAGCGCGTACCGGGAGCACGAGGGGTGGTAGCGGCAGACGTTGCCGTACAGCGGGGAGACCACCGCGCGGTACACGCGGAGCACGACGACGCACGCGTTGCGCGGGAGCAACGCGAGGACCCAGCCGAGCCGGGTCAACAGGGTGCGGTTCATGCTGCTGCCTTCTCCACCCCGCGCGCGAAGGAGCGCGAGACGTCTTCGAGCAGGGTAGGCCATGTGGCACCCGCTGCGGCTGGCAGTGCCCTGATGACCACGTCGTGCCCGGTCGGCACCTCGGTCAGCAGCTCGTGCGCGATCGCCTTGAACCGTCGACGGAGCAGGTTCCGCGTGACCGCGTTCCCGACGGTCTTCGCGACGATGAACCCGAAGCGGGTCGGGGCATCGACCGCGACTGCGCCACCGGGAGTACGCCTGACCACGGATACGACGACGTGCGCCGTGGCGCTCCTGCGACCACGACGCACGACGGACCGGTAGTCGGAACCGCTGACGATGCGGTTGGCGCGGGCCAACACGATCGCTACCGGGTCCGGGACCGGATCAGGCGCTCCAGCCCGATCAGGCGGAGAGCTCGGTGCGGCCCTTGCCGCGACGTGCGGCGAGGATCGCGCGGCCGGCACGGGTGCGCATGCGGGCGCGGAAGCCGTGCTTCTTGGCGCGACGACGGTTGTTCGGCTGGAAGGTGCGCTTGCTCATGATGATCTCCACACGGCTGCGCTGGAGGGATGGGCTCAGCGCGAGCCGTCACGTATGTATGTAGAGCCGTCCGACGTGGCCGGACGACGCGATGGGCGCGACCAAGAGGCCGCAGTCAACTGGATAACGGTACGTGACGGCGGCGGTCAGGTCAAACGCAGCTCCGGACGCGCACGCACGGTGCCGGGCGTGACCCCGTCCTCCACATTGGGGAAAACCTTCGTTCGGTACGACCACCCCTGACCCTTTACAGTGGTGTGATCGATCGGCCCGTTCCCCGGAGCCACGGGGGAGTACCCCCCAGAGCGCCGGCGCGGTCGACGTGGACAGGACTGTGGACAACCCTGTGGACCACCGCTCGCGGGGCCCGCACCGCTGGACCCCGGACGACACGTCCCGTACCCGGACCGACGACGGTGCCGCCCGGGCCCGGACCGGGTCCCGCGGGGCACACCGGCTCAGCCGGCCCGGCACAGACCAGCACGCAAGAACCGCCGGGGCCGCGGCCCGCACGACGAAGACCCACCACCGGACACGACCACCACCGGCCGAGCACGGCCGACCACGACAGCGAACCTGGAGACGAGCGCGAC